>NZ_CP059557.1:2400000-4800000 GCF_022828475.1 Saccharopolyspora gloriosae
GTTGTCGCTACAGGAAGAATCCTATAGCATCTTCGAAAACGAGCCTCGGGAGACGAACGATGGCGTTCACCGCAGAGACCTGGCCGATCGGTGCGGCACTGCTGCAGTTCCCGGGCGTCCAGCGTGACGGGACGGTCGTCCAGGACGCCCCCGCCGCGCGGTGGAGCGCGGTGCTCGCCGAGATCGCCGCCGCGGGCTTCGACCACGTCGACCTCACCGACAGCTGGCTGCGCCCCGGAGACCTGACCCCGGACCGGCGGGAGGAATTCGCCACCGCGCTGCGCGGTGCCGGGCTCGGCGTCACCGCGATCTCCGTGGTGCGGCGCAGCCCGATCGACCCGGACCCGGCGACCGCCGAGGAGAACCTGGCCTACCTGCACCGGACGATCGACGCGGCGGCCGAACTCGACATCCCGGTGGTCTGCGCCGGACTGCACCGCCCGTTCACCGCCGCCCAGCGCGCCGCGCTCTGGTTCTGGACGGAGCCGGGACCGCGGGACCCCCTCGGCGACGAGCGGACCCGCGCGCGCTGCGTGCGGCGCTTCCGCGAAGTCGGTGAGCACGCCGCCGAACGAGGCATCGCGGTCTCATTGGAGATGTACGAGGACACCTACCTCGGCACGGCCGACGGCGCCGTGGCGCTGGTGACCGACATCGGCTTGGACAACGTCGGGCTCAACCCGGACATCGGCAACATCGTGCGGCTGCACCGCCCCGTCGAGGACTGGGCGCGGATGTTGGAGCTGACCTTGCCGCACGCCAACTACTGGCACGTGAAGAACTACCACCGCGATCACGACCCGGCCACCGGCGCGTACTTCTCGGTTCCCGCGCCGATGGAGCAGGGCGTGATCAGTTACCGGCTCGCCATCGAGATCGCGCTGGAGAACGGGTTCAACGGGCCGATCTGCGTCGAGCACTACGGCGGCGACGGGCTCAGCGTGTCGGCGCGAAACCGCGACTACCTGCGCGGCTTGCTGCGCGTGAAGCTGGGGGAGCGCTGATGACGACGTTGCACGACGGCGCGGCGGAGTACGCGGCGGACGCGTTGAACGGGTTCGTCGCCGCCCACTCTCGGCACGTCCGCGCGGTGCGCGGCGGAGTGGTGCGTGCCAGCAGCACGCCCACGGGACAGGTGGCCGTGGTGCTCGGCGGCGGCAGCGGCCACTACCCGGCCTTCGCCGGTTGGGTCGGTCCCGGCATGGCCCATGGCGCGGCCTGCGGGAACGTCTTCGCCTCCCCGTCGGCGGCGCAGGTGTGCTCGGTGGCCCGCGCCGCCGGTGGCAGCGGCGTGGTGCTCGGATTCGGCAACTACGCGGGCGACGTGCTGCATTTCGGCCAGGCGGCGGAACAACTGCGCGCCGAGGGCATCGATACGCGGGTGCTGGCGGTCGTCGACGACGTCGCCTCCGCACCGGCCGAGCAGGCAGCGCTGCGCCGCGGGATCGCCGGTGACCTGCTGGTGTTCAAGTTGCTGGGCGCGGCCGCCGAACGGGGCATGGGACTCGACGACGTGGAACGCGTCGGGCGCCGGGCCGTGGAGGCGACCCGCTCGCTCGGTGCGGCGTTCTCCGGTTGCACGTTGCCCGGCGCGGCGGAACCGCTGTTCGAGGTGCCGCCCGGCCGGATGGCGCTGGGACTCGGCGTGCACGGTGAGCCGGGGCTGTCCGAGCATCCGCTGGGCTCCGCCGCCGAAGTCGCCGATCAGCTGGTGGACGGCGTGCTCGGCGAACTGGCGTCGGTGCGCGGCGGCCGGGTCGCGGTGCTGCTCAACGGGATGGGCGGCGTCGGCGGCGAGGAGCTGTTCGTCGTCTACGGCCGGATCGCCCGCCGCCTCGCCGATGCCGGTCTGGAACCGGTGGAACCCGTGGTGGGAACCCAGATGAGCAGCCTCGGCATGAGCGGGCTCTCGCTGTCGGTGACCGCGCTCGACGACGAACTGGCCGAGCTGTGGACCGACCCGGTGGAAACACCGGCGTTGCGGCGCGGCGGTTTCCCCGCCCGCCCGGCCCGCACCGACGACCTCGATGACACCGGCGCGCCGCCCGTCGTCGCCGGATCGGCCGACTCCCGCCGCGCCGCCGCCCACGTCGTCGCCGCCTTCGAGATCGCGCGGGATGTGCTGGCGGAGCACGAACAACGGTTGGGGCGGCTCGATGCCGTCGCCGGGGACGGTGATCACGGCCTGGGCATGCGGCGAGGCTCGCTCGCGGCCGCCGAAGCGGCCGAGTCCGCCCGTGCCGCCGGGGCCGGTGCGGGCACGGTCCTCGCCCGCGCCGCCGCGGCCTGGTCGGAGAGCGCGGGCGGCACCTCCGGCGCGCTCTGGGGCGGTGCGATCAGCGCGCTCGGCGCGGAGTTGGGCGATCAGGAACCTGTGACCGGGACGCTGCTCGGGGCGGCGGTCGGCCGGGCGGTCGACGCGATCGTGCGGCTCGGCGGGGCCATTCCGGGGGACAAGACGATGGTCGACGCCGCCGTTCCGTTCGCCGACGTGGTGGCGGCGGCCGGGGAGACTCCGGGGCGAGCGCTGGCGCGCGCGGCGGAATCCGCCACCGCCGCCGCGGCCGCCACCGCCGACGTTCCGGCTCGCCGCGGGCGATCCCGGACCCACGGCGACCGCAGCCTCGGCACACCGGACCCGGGAGCGACCTCGTTCGCCCTGGTCGTCACCGCCCTCGCCGCGTTGCACCCGCTGAACACCTCGGGAGGCACTCGATGATCTTGCGCAGCGGACTCGACCACGCGGGGCGGGCGACCGGTCCGCGAGTGCCCGACGCGGCGTCGGCGAACGTCACCGCGCTCACCTCCCGCGAGATGAGTTGACGTGCTCTGGCTCGGTACCAGCTTCAAGATGACCAAGACCCGGGCGGAAGCCGTCGCCTACGCCCGCGCGCTGCGCGCGGGGCGGACGAGGGACCCGGGCGGTGTGCGGCCGTTCGTCGTACCCCCGGCCACGTCGTTGCCCGAGGTGGCCGAGGCGCTCGGTCCGGAATCCCCGATCCTCCTGGGCGCCCAGAACGCGCACTGGGCGGAGTCCGGTGCGTGGACCGGAGAATTGTCGGTGGGCCAGGTCGCCGATGCGGGCGCCCGCATCGTGGAGATCGGGCACGCCGAGCGGCGCAGGCACTTCGCCGAGACCGACGAGACCGTCAACCGCAAGGTCCGCGCGACCCTCGCGCACGGCCTCATCCCGCTGGTGTGCGTGGGTGAGGACGCCGAGGTCGCGGCGGCGGGCCGTTCCGTCGAACACGTCGTGGCGCAAACCGAGGCCGCACTGGACGGGTGCGCCGACCCGTCCTCGGTGTTGCTGGCCTACGAGCCGGTGTGGGCGATCGGTGAACACGGCCGCCTGCCGAAGGCCGCTGACGTGGCGCCGGTGATGGCGGCCCTGCATGACCGGTTCGGCGGCGACATCGAGGCCGTCCTCTACGGCGGCTCGGTCAACTTGGACAACGCGGCCGCCTTGTTGGCCGTGCCCGGCACCGGTGGGTTGTTCGTCGGCCGGGCGGCCTGGCAGGTCGAGGGCATGCTCGCCCTGCTCGCACTCGCCGACGACCACCTGCGCGCGGTTTCCAGCCGGTGACGCACCGATCTCCAGTGAACAGGACACCTTGATGAACGACTCCATTCGCCCGAAGATCGCGCTGACCTTGGGAGACCCGGCGGGTGTCGGCCCGGAACTGGCGGCGAAGCTGCTCGCCGATCCGCGCAACAGCGCCGCCGCCGAGATCTACGTCCTGGCCGATCGCGCCGAGCTCGACGCGGCCGCCGCCGTCGCCGGAGTGGAGATCCCGCTCGCCACCGTCCCGGAACCCGGGGTCGTCACGCTGCTCGACGACCACTCGGCGCCCGCGGACCCGATCCCGCTCCGCGAGGTGTCCGAGGCCGCCGGTGCGCGGACTCTGCACCAGCTGCGCCGGGCGGTGTCGATGGCCGCTGACGGCGAGATCGGCGGCATCGTGTTCACCCCGTTGAACAAGACGAGCCTGCACTTGGCGGGGATGCACGAGGAGGACGAACTCCGCTGGTTCGCCAAGGAACTCGGCTACGAAGGCACCACCTCGGAGATCAACATCATCAATGATCTCTGGACGGCGCGAGTCACCAGCCACATCAGCATGCAGGAGGTGGCGCAGCGGGTCACCGCGCCGAACGTGACCGCGGCGATCGAGCTGCTGCATTCGCTGCTGCACGATTCCGGCATCGATGCGCCCCGAATCGGAGTGTGCGCGCTGAACCCGCACAACGGCGAGAACGGCCTGTTCGGCCGGGAGGAGATCGACCACATCCGGCCCGGCGTCAACGAGGCGAAGTCCCGGGGCATCAACGTGGCGGGACCGTTCCCGTCGGACACGATCTTCCTGGCCCGGGAGAACTACGACGGCATCGTGACGATGTACCACGACCAGGGGCAGATCGCGGTCAAGCTGCTCGGTTTCGACGGAGGCGTGACGGTGCAGGGCGGACTGCCCGTGGTGATCGCCACGCCCGCGCACGGCACCGCGTTCGACATCGCCGGCCAGGGCATCGCGAGCACCACGTCCAGCCAGAACGCCCTCGACATCGCCATCGCCGTGGCCCGCCGCCGAGCAGCGACGAAGTCCGCGGCCCGCTGAGGATCCGCGGCGGCGCCGGTTGCTCGGATGGTCACCGCGCAACGGCTCCGCCGCCGGAAAGGCCCCGTTCCGCGGCACTACGCGGCCGGGCGGAGGGTGCTGCCGACCAGGAGCATGCGCAAGGTGCGGGCGGTGGCGTCGGCCAGGAGTTCGGGGGCGCTCGCGATCGCGTCCGCGAGCGCCACCGGGCCGGTCAGGATGCCCGTGTAGGCGTCGATTCCGGTGTCGTAGCTGGTTTCGGCGCCGGGTCCGATGGTGCCGCACAAGGCGACCACCGGTTTTCCTTGGAGCTTCGCGCGTCGCGCGACCTCGGCGGGGATCTTGCCCAGTGCGGTGGAAGCGTCGATCGCACCTTCCGCGGTGATCACCAGGTCCGCGGCCCGCAGACGCAGGTCCAGGTCGGTGCTTTTGAGGAAGACGTCGAACCGGGAGGCCAGCCGGGCGCCGAGCACACCGGCGAGGCCGGCGCCGACGCCGCCCGAGGCGCCGCCACCGGGAACCGCGGCGAAGTCGATGCCGCTGTGCTGGTGCAGCAATTGCGCCCAGCGGTGCATCGACGCCGCCAACTCCGCGACCTGCTCCGGTGCTGCGCCCTTTTGCGGACCGTAGACGCGCGCGACGCCGTTCCGGCCGCTGAGCACGTTCTTCGGGTTGACCGCGACGACGAGCTCCACTGCGGATAATCGGGGATCCAGGTCGTCGGTGTCGATCCGCCGTGCCTGGCGCAGAAGTGCGCCGCCGGGAGCGAGATCCCGGTCGGAGTCGTCGAGGACTCGCGCGCCGAGCGCCTGCAACGCGCCCGCGCCGCCGTCGCAGATCCCGGAATCCCCGCAGCCGACGATGATCTTCTTGGCGCCGGCGTCCAGTGCCGCCGCGATCAGCTCGCCGACACCGCGGCTCGTGGTGCGACCGGGGTCGCGTTCGCCTTGCGGCACGAGGGAAAGTCCTGCCGCCGCGGCCACTTCCACGAACGCGGTTCCCCACTCGGCGCCGCCGAGCAGCGCGAAGTGCGAGTCGATGGGAGAGCCGACCGGCCCGGTGACCGTCGCTCGAACCAGCTCGCCGCCGGTCGACCGGGCCAGCGTGCGCGCGGAGCCCTCGCCGCCGTCGATCAGCGGGACGGTGTCGACGATCGCCGCCGGAACCACCCGTCGAATGCCGGTGCGAATCCCCGCGGCAACGGCCTCGGCGTCCAAGCACTCCTTGAAACCAGTGGGGGCGACCAGAAAACGGAACATGTTGTCCTCCATCGTGGACGTTGTAGATTTTTGGAATGGCTTGCGCAGTGGGTCGCTCAGCGGCTTGCTCGCTGCGGGATCGATGTCCGATGCACGGCGAAATCGCTGCCCTCGCGAGGAAGCCGCTGAGAACCCGCCGGTGGTCGTCGTGCTCAAGCCGGTCACTGCTCCTCGGCTTCGCCGCTGACAGGACGACGATCGAAAGGTCGTCCTGAAAGGACTCCTCAGAGACGCAGACCGAGTAGTGGCCAGATGAATTGGGCGAACAGCAGGACCAGCACGGTCAGGGCCGGTCCGAGCAGTGCGGAGAGCTTCAGCAGGTCGCGCGGGGCGAAAGTGGGCGCCTGCTCGATCCGGGCGAACATCGCGACCGGTTTCGCCGAGGACGGCATGGTGTGGCAGAACCCCGCCGCGGCGGTCGACGCGAACGCGAGGGCCACCGGGTTCATGCCGACCGCGATGGCGGCGGGCACGACGAGGGGGATCAGCACCGAGGAACGCGCCGACCGGGACTGCACCAGCAGGTGCGCGGCGACGCTCAACGCCACCACGGTGCCCAGCACCGCCGGTGGTGAAGCCCCGCTGAGGAAGTTCTGGACGGCCCAACTCGCCGCGCCCGACTCGGTCAAGCCGGTTCCGAGCGCGCCGGTGGCGGCCATGAACAGCAGCAGCGACCAGGGAACTTCGGCGATCGCGGCACCGAAAGCGACGGTGCCCGCCCGTGGCGCGGTGATCAGCAACGCCCCGCCGAGCGCGACGAGCGCGGGGGACAGGCCGTGCAGCGGCTCGGTGCTCCACAGCACCACCACGACACCCAGCAGCGCCGCCGCGCGGATCTCGCCGCGCCGCATCCGCTCCGGAACGTTCAGCTGCGAACGCAGCGATTCGGCGTCGACTCGCAGCGGGGTGCGGCGGTCGGAGCGGCCGGTGAACAGCGCCAGCACGATCTCGGCGGCCAGATGCGAACTGACCACCGCGAACGGCAGGCCCCACCACAGCCACTGCGCGAAGCCGATGCGCTCGCCGACGGTGCCTGCCAGGATCTCGCTGGTCACCAGGTGCGCGCCCGCGCCGACCAGGCTGGCGATCGCCGACAGCAGCACCACGGTCGGAAACAGCACGGCGAGCGCCCGGACCAGCCTTTCCCGAGCCGCGAACGCCGTGGCCAGGGTCAGGTAGAACGGCAGCACCAGCGCGGCCCGCCCACTCGTGCTCGGCACCAGCAGTGCCGTGGTCACCAGGGCGGCCGTGATCAGGTGGAACAGGCCGCGCGGCGTGCGTGCGCGGGCCACCAGCGCGACCGACAACCGGGACGGCAGCCCGGTCGCGTTGATCCCGGCGGCCAGGATGAACGCCGCGATCAGCAACCAGATCTGGTCCTCGCCGAGCGGTTCGAACACGTCCTCGGAATCCAGCACCCCGAGCACGACCAGCAGCACCGCGGCGGCCACCGCGACGAACGTGTCGTCGAGCCGGGAACTCATCCAGCCGCCGACGGCCGCCGCGAACACCAGGAACGTCACCAGCCCGTCCCAGCCCAGTTCACCCGGCCCGCTCAGCGTTCCCGGAACGAGCGCCAACGCGCCCAGCACGCCGAGCGCGACCAGGGTGAACACGATCGCCCAGCCGTTGCCCGACTGCGGCTCCGGCGCGAGCCGGGCGGCGCGCATCGGCCTCGTCGCGTAGTCCGTGCTCACCCGCGTCGTCTTCGCGCCGGTGAGCACCGGCTCGGTATCCCGCTCGGCGTCCATGAGATGAACGATCGTCGGCACGGCTGAGCGCTTCGTGAACATTCGATGAGGACAAGCTCATCTCACGCGACGATCACCTCGCCGCGAGGTCGCCTGATCAGCCGCCCACCTCATGCCGGAAGGAACCACTCCGACCGGCCATTGTGGATGGTGCGGTGCCGAAGGTGCGCGAGAACGCGGCGGTGAACGACGCCGCGGTCGAGTAGCCGAGGCGCGCGGCGACCTCGGTGATCGTGTGATCGGGCAGCAACGGCACCGCCGCGACCAGCCGGGCACGCGCTCGCCAAGCGGCCGGGCCGACGCCGAGCTCGCGGTGGAAGCGGCGGGTGAAGGCGCGTTCGCTCATCGCGAGTCTGCGCGCCCACACCTCGTTGGTGACCCGCACGTCGGGATCGGCGAGGTATTCGCGGCAGAGCCCGGCGAGTCCGGGCGTGCTCGGCAGGTCGACGTGCAGCGGCAGCGAGCTCAACGCCGCGATCTCGTGCAGCAGCAGCCCGGCGATCGCGCCTGCTCGCCCGGCGAGGTCGTAGTCCGCGGGGAATTCGACCGCCGCGAGGATCAGTTCCCGCAGCAGCGGGGTGACCTCGACGACCGTGCAGCAGCGCGGCCACCAGGCGACGGCATCCGGTTCGACGTAGAGGCTGCCGGTGCTGACGCCGAGCATCCGGACCCGATGCCGCGTGCCGGGTGGGATGAGCACGGCCTGCTCCACGGGCACGGCCCAGGTGCCGTCCGCCGTCTCCACGACCATCACGCCCGTCGCGCCGTAGAGGAATTGAGCTCGGCGGTGCACGTGCCAGTCCAGCTGGCGCCCCGGCGCGTAGTCCGTCCCGATGGGCAGCACGTCGCGGGCGACGGAGTCGACCTCGTCGAGCGGCACGTTCCTCACGGCGACCGAGTCTAGGGGCCGAGTCTCGAAGGTATTCGGCTGAGTTTCGATTGCTCGCCGAAACTCCGTGCTGCTGGACTGTGCCGCGTGGAACTCCTCCTGCTGCTCGGGATCGGTCTGCTCACCGGGCTGACCACGGTGCTGTTCGGATTCGGCGGCGGTTTCGTCACCGTCCCGGTGATCGTGTGGGTCGACGCCGGCCTCGGCGCGGACGCCGCTCACGTCGCCGTCGCCACCTCCACCGTCGTCATGGTCGTCAACGCCTGCGTCGCCACTGCGGCGACCGACCGGAACGTCCTGGCACGGCTCTCCCGCAACCGGGGGCTTTTCGCGTTGCTCGTCCTCGGCGGTGCCGTCGGAGCGTTCGCGGCCCGCTACGCGCCGGGGCCGGTCACGCAGTGGGGTTTCATCGGCTACCTCACGGTCACCATCGCTGATCTGCTGCTGCGGCCGGGATTCCTCCGCAACGGTGCGCGGTCGCAGCGACCGGCGAAGGCGATCTCCACCGCGGCGGGCCTGCCGATCGGTGCCACGGCGGCGTTCCTCGGCGTCGGCGGAAGTGTGCTGACGGTCCCGGTGATGCGCCGGTCGGGCCACGACATGCGCACGGCGACCTCGCTGGCCAATCCGCTCACCCTCGCCATCGCCGCGCCCGCGGCGGTGCTGTTCCTCGTTGAACGCCCGGCGCTGGACCACTCGTCGGCCGTGTTCCTGCTGGGCTCGGTGGACCTCGGTGCCGCTGCGGCGTTGCTCGCCGGTGCGCTGCCGGTCATCGTGCTGTTGCGCAGGCGGCCGCCGCGGATCCCGGACGTCTTCTACGCCCGGTCCTACCTGGGCCTGCTCGTGCTGATGACGGTGACGATGCTGGCGGCGACGCTGTGAAGTCCTGCGCGGAGCGGCGCGTCCGTGGCGCGGCGAACCGGGGTGAACGGCCTAACCGCACGTGGAACACGGGTTAAGCTGGCCGACGGCCCTTCGCCGATCGTGGAGGCCTCCCGACCTCCGCAGGAGTCCGTGCACGATGGTTTTTGATCTCTGTCTTGTCAGCGGCGAACCCGCTCAACAGCGACCACCTGAGCGAATGGGCCACCGGCGGGTTCTCGGCGGCTTCCTCACGAGGACAGCGATTTCGCCGGCCAGAGGGCTATTTGAGAAATCGATCCCGCGGCGAGGGAGCCGCTGAGGTTCCGCTACCCGGCCCACTGCGCAGATCATTCTGCGAAGATCCCATAGAGAGTTCGCGTGCTGCTTCCCTTACTGCGGGTCCACCTGCGTCCCTACGCGTTGCCGATCGCCGCGCTGGTGGTGCTTCAGCTGGTCCAGACGGTCGCCACGCTGTACCTGCCCGCGCTCAACGCCGACATCATCGACAACGGCGTGCTCACCGGCGACCAAGGCCACATCGTGAGCACCGGTGGCGTCATGCTCGCGGTGGCGGCCGTGCAGTTGATCTGCGCGATCGGCGCGGTCGGTTTCGGGGCGCGGACCGCGATGGCGCTCGGTCGTGATCTGCGCGCCTCGGTGTTCGACCGGGTGCAGACCTTCTCGGCCCGCGAAGTGGGGCATTTCGGGGCTCCGTCGCTGATCACGCGCACGACCAACGACGTCCAGCAGATCCAGATGCTGGTGCTGGTCGCCTTCACGTTGATGATCACGGCGCCGATCATGTGCGTCGGCGGGATCGTGCTGGCGCTCCAGCAGGACGCGGTGCTCTCCGGCCTGCTCGTGGTGGTCGTGCCGTTGCTGGGCGTGCTCATCGCGCTGCTCGTCGCCCGATTGCGCCCGCTGTTCCGCTCTATGCAGGTGCGCATCGACACGGTCAACCGCATCCTGCGCGAGCAGATCAACGGGTTGCAGGTGATCCGCGCGTTCAACAAGGACGTCCACGAGCAGCGCCGGTTCGGCGCCGCGAACGCCGAGCTGACCTCCACCGCACTGCGCGTCGGGAACCTGATGGCGCTGATGTTCCCGACGGTGATGATCGTGGTGAACGTGTCCAGCGTCGCCGTCACCTGGTTCGCCGCCGGCCGCATCGACAGCGGCGCGATGCAGGTGGGCGCGCTCGTCGCGTTCCTGAGCTACCTGATGCAGATCCTGATGGCAGTGATGATGGCGACGTTCATGTTCATGATGATCCCGCGCGCGGAGGTGTGCGCCGAACGCATCCGGGAAGTGCTCGACACCGAGAGCACGGTCCGCCCGCCGGACCACCCCGTCCGGGAACTCCGCGAGCGCGGTCACCTGGAGCTGCGCGAGGTCGGATTCCGCTACCCGGGCGCGGAGGAACCGGTGCTGCAAGGCATCGAGTTCCACGCCCGTCCCGGTGAGACCACGGCGATCATCGGCAGCACCGGCAGCGGCAAGAGCACCCTGATCAACCTGATTCCCCGGCTGTCCGACGCGACCACCGGCTCGATCCTGATCGACGGGGTCGACGTGCGGGAACTGGACCCGGCGACGTTGACGCGGACCGTCGCGTTCGTGCCGCAACGCCCGTACCTGTTCTCCGGCACCGTGGCGAGCAACCTGCGCTACGGCGACCCCGACGCCACCGACGACGACCTCTGGCACGCGCTGGAGATCGCGCAGGCCGCCGAGTTCGTGACCCGCATGCCCGGTGGGCTCGACGCCCCGATCTCCCAAGGCGGCGGCAACGTTTCCGGTGGTCAGCGCCAGCGGATCGCCATCGCCATGGCACTGGTGCGCCGCCCCGAGATCCACCTGTTCGACGACTCGTTCTCCGCGCTGGACTACGCGACCGACGCCCAGGTCCGCGCGGCGCTGCGGCGCGAGACCGCCGAGGCGACCGTCGTCATCGTCGCCCAGCGCGTCAGCACGATCCGGGACGCCGATCGCATCCTGGTGCTCGACGCGGGGCGGCTCGTCGGCGTGGGCACGCACCGGGAGTTGATGGACGGCAACGAGACCTACCGGGAGATCGTCCTGTCCCAGCTGACCGAAGAGGAAGCCGCATGAGTGCCCCCGCCCGGACCCGGCCGCCCGAGAACGCCGCCGGGCGGCCGCCCAGCGCGAACAAGCCCGCCGGTTTTGTGGCATCGGGGCGGCGGCTGCTCGGACGGCTGGGACCGGAGCGGCCGCTGCTGATCGGCGCGGTGCTGCTGGCGGTGGCGAGCGTGACGCTGAGCGTCCTCGGACCCAAGTACCTCGGGCAGGCCACCGACCTGATCGTCGGGGGCGGCATCGGCGGCGACGGCGTGGACTTCGCCGCGGTGGGTTCCGTGCTGCTGGTGGCGCTGGCGATCTACGCAGGCTCCGGGCTGTTCGGGATCGCGCAGGCCCGCCTCACCAACGGGGCCGTGCAGCGCACGGCGAGCCGGTTGCGCCGCGACGCGGAGGCCAAGCTCGCGAAGCTGCCGGTGAGCCACTTCGACCGCCAGTCCCGCGGCGAGGTGCTCAGCCGGGTCACCAACGACATCGACAACGTGGGCCAATCGCTGCAGCAGACGCTCTCGCAGGTGGTCGTGTCAGTGCTGACCGTCTTCGGCGTGCTCGCGGTGATGTTCTCCATCTCCGGGCTGCTGGCGTTGTTCGCGCTGGTGAGCATCCCGCTGTCGGCGCTGATCACGATCTGGATCGGCAAGCGGGCGCAGCCGCAGTTCGCGGCCCAGTGGAAGAGCACCGGGGAGCTCAACGGGCACATCGAGGAGATGTACACCGGGCACGCCACCATCAAGGCCTTCGGTCGCCAGCAGGACGCGGCGGAGACGTTCCGTGCGCGCAACGAGGAACTGACGACGGCCGGTTTCCGCGCCCAGTTCCTGTCGGGGCTGATCCAGCCGAGCATGATGTTCCTGAGCAACCTGAACTACCTGCTGGTCGCCGTGGTCGGCGGGCTCCGGGTCGCGTCGGGTGCGTTGTCGGTCGGGGACGTGCAGGCGTTCGTGCAGTACTCCCGGCAGTTCAGCCAGCCGCTGACGCAGGTGGCGAGCATGGCGAACCTGGTGCAGTCCGGGCTGGCCTCCGCCGAGCGGGTCTTCGGCCTCCTCGACGCGCCCGAGCAGGAAGTCTCCCCGGACGACGTGCCGGGTGCGGAGCGTCCGCGCGGCCGGGTCGCGTTCGAACACGTGGCGTTCCGCTACAAGGAGGACGAACCGCTGATCGACGATCTCTCGCTGATCGCAGAGCCCGGTCACACGGTCGCCATCGTCGGCCCCACCGGAGCGGGCAAGAGCACCCTGGTCAACCTGTTGATGCGGTTCTACGAGATCAACGCAGGCCGGATCACCCTGGACGGCGTGGACACCCGCACCATGTCCCGGGAACGGCTGCGGGCCGCGACCGGGATGGTCCTGCAGGACACCTGGCTGTTCGGCGGCACCATCGCGGAGAACATCGCCTACGGCAAGCAGAACGCGACCCGCGATGAGGTCGTCGAAGCAGCCAAGGCCGCCCACGTCGATCACTTCGCCCGCCGCCTGCCCGACGGTTACGACACCGTCCTCGACGACGAGGGAACCGGGGTCAGCGCAGGGGAGAAGCAGCTGATCACGATCGCGCGGGCGTTCCTCGCCGACCCGTCGATCCTCATCCTCGACGAGGCGACGAGCTCCGTGGACACGCGGACCGAGGCGCTGATCCAGCGCGCCATGACCACGTTGCGCACCGGCCGCACCGCGTTCGTCATCGCCCACCGCCTGTCCACGATCCGCGATGCCGACACGATCCTGGTGATGGACGGCGGCGCGATCATCGAACAGGGCTCGCACGACGAACTCCTCGCCGCAGGCGGAACCTACGCACGCCTGCACACGGCCCAATTCACCGGTCCCGCCACTTCGGAGGACTGAGCGGCCTGCAGGGGTTCACTCGGCGGCTTCCTCGCTGCGGGATCGATTTCTCATGCATGTCCGATGCACAGCGAAATCTGGGGCCGGGCTGCTGTCCTGGCGCGGAAGCAGCTGAGAACCCGCCGGTGGTCGGCTTGCTCTAGGTGGTCACTGCTCATCGGCTCCGCCGCTGACAAGACACAGATCACAAGATCGTGGCCCGCTGAAGGTGAATGCCTCCTTTGGCCGGAAAAACCGGTCACATGGGCCGTTCACTCCACTCGTGGCACAAGGTGAATGCCCCCTTTGCCTGGAAATCGGGCAAAGGGGGCATTCGATCCAGCTTGATGTGCGGGTCGGTCAGGCGCCGAAGTCCTTGATGATGTTGGTGAACTCGTACGGTGCCTGGTCGATGCTGCTGCACGTCGGGGACACCGCGCCGCCGGGGCAGCTTCCGTTGTCCCGGCCCGCCGACCAGAACGACAGCAGCCCGATCTGGTTCGCGTTCGCCCAGTCCAGGAGCTGGCGGGCGTTGTCCTGCGTGAAGATGTTGCCGTTGTAGTTGCGGCCGATCATCGGTGTCACGCCCAGCCGAGCCTTCAGGTCGGCGTCGCTGAGGTCGGGCCAGATCTCCTTCATCTGCCGCAGCACGCTCTCGGAGGCGGCGATCACCGCGTCACCCCACGGCTTGGTGGAGCCGAACTCCATGGCCATCGGGTTCACCAGCACGTCGACCTGGTGCGCCGCCGCGCTCTGCAGCACCTGCAACGAGTACGGGTCGAGCCCGGTGTCGTCGCTCTGCACCCGCAACGTGTAGCTGACCTTCGTGCCGCGTTCGGCCTGCAGCTTCGCCAGCGCCTCGTTGACGACGTCGTGCGGGATGGTCGCCTCGACGTCCACGTCGAGGTGGTTGCTCCCGGTGGCGTCGAGGATCTGCTCGTAGGCGCCGAGGAGTTCGTCGGCGGTGCCGCACACGCTCTCCAGGTACGGTCCCATCGCGCCGCCGGTGGCGACCATGACGTCCCCGCCCTGCGCGCGGAGTTCCTCGATCTGGCCGAGGATGCTCGGGTCGTCCAGCGCCTTCTCGCCGCCCCACATCGGCGTGCACCCGGCGGCGCTGCCGAGCACGAAGGCCAGCGTGAAGTTCTTCTGCCCGGTGGCGTCGGCGACCTCGGCCAGCGTGGGCTTGTCCTGGGTGATGTCGATGTACGGCGCGACCTTCATCTCGGCCGCCGGCGCCGCCGGTGCGGGCGGGACGGCCGGGGCCGGCTCGGCGGCGTTCGCGGACGCCGCGGACAGCGGGAGCAGGGTTCCGGCGACGACCGCCGTCAACAGCTTGGACAGGGGTTTCATCTGCGATTCTCCTGGTGTCACTGGTATTCGGCGAAGATCTGGGTGAACTCGTAGGGCTGCTGCTCGACGCTGCTGCACTTGCCGTCGGCCCAACCGCCGTCCTCGGTGCAGACCCGGTCCCGGTTCATCGACCAGTACGAGAGCCTGCCGAGCTGGTGCTGCTTCGCGTAGTCCAGGACCGCGCGGAAGGTGTCCTGGGTGAACAGCTCGCTGGGCTGGTCGGTGTGCCCGTTCATGAGGATGACGCCGGTGCGGGCGTAGGCGGCCGCGTCGTCGAGCTCGGGGTGCAGCTCGCGGATCTGCTGGTGCACCGCTTCGGCCACGCCGATGGCGCTGTTGGCCATGTCGTCGGCGGGGCCGCCGTAGTCGAAGTCCATGACCTTGTACAGGTCGATCTCGGCGCCGATGTCCTTGGCCCGCTGGATCTCCGCCTTGCCCGCGTCGTTGAGCCCCACGGTGGTGGTGGGCAGCGTCAGCGTGACGTGCAGCTCGGGATTGTTCTGCTTGAGGGTTTTGATCGCTTCGAAGCGCTTGGTCTCGCCCTGCACGTCACCGAGGTCGTCGCCTTCGACGTCGAGGTCGATGTGGGTGAGCCCGTACTTGTCGATCACCTGCTGGTAAGCGCCCGCGAGCGCGGCGGAGTCCGCGCAGGCCGCGCCGAGGTCGATGCCGTTGTAGCCGCCGAAGGACACCGACAGGTCGCCGCCCGCCGCGCGCACGGCGTCGGCCTTCGCCTTGACCGCGGTGTCGGTCTCGACCTCTTGGCCCGCCTTGCCGTCCCAGGTGGGGGTGCAGTCGCCTTCGGCGGGGGCGAGGACGAAGGCGAAGATGTAGTCCTTCTGGCCGCTGGCCTCGATCGCCTCGGTGATGTCCTGCGGGGCGTTGTCCAGCGGCATGTAGTACGGCGCGGAGCGGAGTTCGCCGGGCGCGGCCTCGGCCGGAGCGGTGCCGGTGAACGGCAGTACCAGCAGGCCGGCGGCCAGTGCGGCCCATCGGATTGGTCTGGTCGTCAAGGGTTCTCTCCTCTACCTGTCCGGTTCGGGGACCGGATGTGGTGTGGTCAGGAGCTCCCGGAACGCGCCGCGCTCGGTCCGGGTTCTGCTGTGGACGGGGTCGGCGCGGCGAAGTCGGCGCCGCTGCCGACGGGCGGCAAACCTATGGTGACCCGATCACAACGTCAATGGGTCTAGACCTTTTTCGCCAGGCACTGCACGGAGATTCCGCCATCGCGCGGTATGAAGAATCGTCCTTGTGCAGCATTGCGGTGGCCGTGGTTCCGCCGTTGAACGCGAAAGCCGTGAACGGCAATTCTGGGAACGACTCGGCTTGCGCTCGCCGGTGTGCGCACAATTCGGCGATTGCCGCCACCTGCATGTCCACAGTGGAATGAATTGGCCGAGGCCGAGCGTCCCGCTTGCGACGGCCGAAGCCGGAGTCGGTCGTGTGGGAGGCTGCGAGGGTGGAATCGCCGACTGTGAAGGAGCCTCGCTACCTGCGGATCGCCCGCGCGCTCGCGGCCGACATCGCCGCGGGCGGCTGGCCGCTGGGCGAGCGGATCCCGCCGGAGCCCGAACTGGCCGCCCGGTTCGAGGTCTCTCGCGAGACCCTGCGCAATGCGCTGCGCGAGGTCGAGTCCTGGGGATTGGTGTCCCGTCGCAAGGGGGACGGCACCAGGGTCGAGCGGCTCACGCCGGTCGAGCGGTTCGACACCTCGCTGGGCAGCTTGGAGGAACTCACCCAGTACGGCCGCGACGCGGTTCGCGACGTGTCCGCGACGGCCGAGGTGACCGTCGACGCGACGCTCGCGGAGGTGACGGGGTTCGCTGCCGGTTCGGTGCGCGCCAGGCTGACCACGGTGCGCCGCGCGGCCGACGGCACCGCGGTCTCCTGGTCGCGGGTCTATCTCGCGCCGGAGGACGCGGCGGCCATCGCGGACGATCTCGGCCGCAGCGCGCGGTTGATCAGCGAGCTGCTGGCGGAGCGGACCGGCAGGGCGACGCACCGCGTGGTGCAGCAGGTCCGGGCGATTCCGCTGCCCGCCGAACCCGCGGCGGCGCTCGGCCTGGAGCGGGGGAGTCCGGCGCTGGAGTTCGTCCGGCGCTACTTCGACGTGGCGGGCGAACAGTTCGAGGCGACCGTCGGCGTGCACCCCGGCGAGAGCTTCAGCTACCGAACGACGCTGGTCCGATCCGGGCAGTAGTGGTTCGCGGTCCGCCATTGACAGCGGACGCATCTGCACTTGATTGTGTCTAGACACAAACTGTCTAGACACAAAGAGGTGCAGGCATGAAGTCAGCGGAGCAGCTCCGCGACCAGGGGCCTCCGGGGCGCAGATCCCGCTGGTACGCGAGCGTCGGCAACCAGGTGCTGATCTCGATCGTCCTGGGCATCGCGGTCGGCGCGGTGTTCCCCGGATTCTCGGCGCACCTCGAAGTCGTCGGCGACACCTTCCTCGACCTGATCAAGGTCGCGGTGGCGCCGCTGGTGTTCTTCACGATCGTGCTGGGCTTCGCTTCGGCCGGTGACCTCAAGAAAGCCGGGCGCACCGGGCTGCTGGCGCTGATCTACTTCGAAGTCGTCTCGACCATCGCCCTGCTGCTGGGCCTGCTCGCGGCGAACCTGTCGGGAGTCGGCACCGGAGCGGGCGCGCTGCGCGGAGCCGGGCAGCCCAGCGGCACGCCCGAAACCGGTGAGCACGAAGGATTCCTCGCCACGGTCGTGCCGGACAACTTCGTAGGCGCCTTCAGCTCGGGGCACCTGCTCCAGGTCGTGGTCATCGCCGTGCTGTTCGGCATCGGCCTGCTCTCGCTCGCGCCCGCCGTGCGCACTCGGCTCGGCGAGATGCTGGAAACGGCCTCCGAGGGCTTCTTCGCGATGATCAACGTGATCATGCGCTTGGCGCCGGTCGGCACCTTCGGCGCCATCGCCTACTCGGTCGGCACCAACGGGACGTCGATGCTGCTCGCGCTCGCCGAGCTGGTGATCGAGTACTGGATCGTCGTCGCGCTGTTCGTCCTGATCGTGCTCGGCGGCATCTGCCTCGCCATCGGGGTGAACGTGCTGCGGCTGCTGCGCGCGGTCCGCACCGAGCTGACGCTGGTCCTCGGTACCGCTTCCTCCGAAGCGGGCCTGCCGGGACTGCTCAAGAAGCTCCCGCGCATGGGCATGTCGAAGCAGACCGTCGGCCTGGTCATGCCCACCGGGTACGCGTTCAACCTCGACGGCACCTCGATCTACATGGCGCTGTGCACGCTGTTCCTCGCCAACGCCTACGGCATCCCGATGGGTTTCGAACAGCAGCTGGGCCTGCTGCTGATCATGCTGCTGACGTCGAAGGGCGCGGCGACGGTCTCCGGTGGCACGTTCGTCGTGTTCGCCTCCACGGTGACGGCCACCGGATACCTGCCGATCGAGGGAGTCGCGGTCCTGTTCGGCGTCTACCGGGTCATGTCGATGGCCGTGTCCACCTGCAACACCTTCGGCAACGTGGTGGCGACGCTGGTGATCTCGTGGTGGAACGGCGACCTCGATCGGGCTCGGCTGCGCGCGGTGCTGGCCGATCCCGCGGTCCTCGACCGAGCCGAGGACCTCGACGACGCCGCTGCCGCGAGCGGCGAATCGGGGAGAACGACGGGCGAAACCACCTCCACGACCGCTGGGAGCACCACATGAGCAGCACCGTCTTCGACTCGTTCCTCTACCGCGAGATGTTCTCCACCGCGCCGATGCGCGAGATCTTCAGCGACGAGTCGTTCGTGGCGCGGATGACCGAGACCGAAACCGCACTGGCCCGCGCGCAGGCGAAGGTCGGCATCGTGCCGCACGACGCGGCGCGGATCATCACCGACTCCGTGCGCCCCGGCGCGCTCGACCACGACCGGCTCCGCGCCGACACCGAGAACGTCGGTTACCCCGTGCTCCCGCTGGTCGGCCAGCTCGCCGAGCAGTGCGGCGAAGCGGGCGGTCACCTGCATTGGGGCGCGACCACGCAGGACATCATGGACACCGCCACGATGCTGCAATGCCGCGACGGGCTCGACCTCGTCGCCGCCTCCCTCGACCGGGTGCGGGAAGCGCTGCGCAGGCTGGCCGCCGAACACGCCGACACCGTCACGGCCGGCCGGACCCACCTGCAGCACGCGTTGCCGGTGACGTTCGGGTTCCGCGCCGCGGTCTGGGTCTCCGCGCTGGACCGGCACGCCGAGCGACTCGCCCAGGCTCGCGAACGCGACCTCATGGTCCAGTTCGGTGGCGCCGCGGGCACGCTGGCCTCGCTCGGCACGGGACCGGAGGGGCTCGCCGTGCGCGCCGCCCTCGCGACCGAACTCGGGCTGCGCGACCCGGAGATCACCTGGCACGTAGCCAGGGACGGGCTCAACGAGATCGTCGCGCTGCTGGCCGCGATCGGCGGATCGCTGGGCAAGATCGGCTGGGACGTGATGATGATGTGCTCGTCGGAGTTCGGGGAGCTCGCCGAACCGTTCGTGCCCGGTCGCGGCGCCAGTTCCACCATGCCGCAGAAGCGCAATCCGATTTCCAGCGAACTCGTGGTCGCCGCCGCGAAACTCCTGCGCGACCGCGCTTCGACCATGCTCGACGCGATGATGCAGGACTTCGAGCGGGCCACCGGACCCTGGCACCTGGAGTGGGCCACCATCCCGGAGGCGTTCCAGCTGGCGGCGGCATCGTTGCACCAGACGGAGTTCCTGCTCGGCGGCCTGGAGGTCGACGTCGACCGGATGCGCTCCAACACCGCGCTGACCGGCGGGCTCATCGTCGCTGAGGCGGTGATGATGGCCGTCGCCCCGGCGCTCGGCAGGCAACGCGCGCACGAGGTCGTCTACGACGCGTGCAGCCAGGCCATCGAGCACGGCCGCGACCTGGCGACCGAACTCCGCCGCCACCCGGACCTGCTGGCCGAGCTCGGCGGCGACCGGATCGACGAGCTCTGCGACCCGTCCAACTACCTCGGCAGCGCCCACGCCATGACCAGTGGTGTGGTCAACGGCTGACGATTCGCGGCGGGCCGGGGCGGTTCCCCGGCCCGGCACCGCGAGCGTCCGGCCGGGTGCGGCGAGCCGCTGTGGTGCGGAACTACCGGCCCGCTGCCACGACACCGCCGTCGACGAGCAGGTCCACGCCGGTGATGAACGATGCCGCCGGGCTCAGCAAGAAGGCCGCGGCGTCGGCGATGTCGGTGGTGGTGCCGATCCGTCCGGTTCCGGAGGCCGCGATCATGGCGCGCATCCGGTCGCCGTGTTCGCTTGCCGATTCCAGTTGTGCCATCGGTGTGGAGATGATGCCGGGACTGATGCTGTTGATCCGCGCGCCGCGAGCGCCCCAGGCGGTGGCGGCGGCCTGCACCCGCAGCTGGTTGGCGCGTTTGGACAGCGGATACGCCCACTCCGAGCTCTCGACGGCGGCCACGACGGGCAGCTCCAGCAGCTCGCCGACCGGCGTCACGGCGAGTGCGCGCTCGTCCTCGGCGCTGAGGCGGGGGAAGTAGCCGGAACTGCTGGAGATCACGACACCCGCGCCGCCGGGCGCGATGACCCGTTCCCACTCCGCCAGCACGAACGCCGTGCCGAGCAGGTCGACGGCGAGGACGGCGTCCTTGGACGCTTGGGCGGGGGAGACGCCCGCGGTGTGCGCAACGCGGGTGACCGAGCCGAGCTCCTCCGCGAGCGCAGCCACGGATGCGACGGATTCGCGATCCGCGACGTCCACTTCGGTCGTCGTCACGTCGAAGCCTTCGCCGCGCAACACGTCGGCGAACCGCACGAGGGACGCGGTGTCGAAGTCGGCCAGGACGAGCCTGCGCCCGGTCCCTTCGCGGCGGGCGATGGCCTGTCCCATGCCACCGACTCCGATCACCACCGCGACTTCGGAGGTGAACTGCGCACCGGTCGGGGCCATGGCACTCCTCGCTGCTCGAGCTGGGGAAACAACCGAACGATGACCGAGCTCATCGATGATCGTGGTCGGCGAGGCGCCACACTAACACCAAACTCAAACGGTTGACTTAATCGCTTCCCGCAACGCCGCCGTCCCGCGAACAGCGCAGAGACCACGTAGTCCCGCAACAACGAGCCCCTCACCCCACACTCGCCTTCCAACGAAGCCGTGCTTTTGGCGGCGAAGTCCGCGAAGGGCGGCGAAGCCCGCCTGCCTCGCGGCCGAAGGCCGTGCCTGTATGTGCGAAGCACATAGCCCACGCAATCAAGGTGACCACCGGCGGGTTCTCAGTGAGCCTCTCGCGAGGACAGCTTTTTCCCTCGTGGCGGAGCCACTAGGGAAAAAGATCCCGCAGCGAGAGGCTCACTGAGGTTCCGCCACCCGACCACCCAAGCAAAACGAGCCGTGGAGACCACGAGCTAGAAACTGCCGAGATCGGCGGAGAGCCAGTGTTCTGGGCGCATGTAGATGGCCATGTGCTCGCCGAGTTGGGTGCGTTCGTACTCCAGGAACCCGGCGACCTTCTCCGGAGGCAGGTAGCGCTCAGCCATCTCCCGGGACAGTTCGTCGGTGCCCGTGGCGGTCCGGGTGACCGGTCCTTCCACCGAGACGTAGCGGACCGTCGGTTCCGTCCGCTGCACCATCAGGCTGAACCGGCCGGCGTCGCGGATCGCCTGCGCCTTGCGCGAATCCGGCCCCGTGTTGATCCACAGTTCGCCACCGGGTGAGTACTGGTACCAGATGGGCACCGTCAGCGGTGCTCGGTCGGACGTCCACGCCACCGCGAGCGAGCCGATGTGCGGTTCGGCGAGGAATTGCTCTCGTTCCTGTGCGGACAACGCCATGGGGTCGAAGGTAGCGGCGGCCACCGACACTCGCGCGATCCACGAGCGGCCGGCCGTGCCCGTTCGGCGAGGGAGGAGGATGGGGGGCATGGTCGAGCAGAGCATGTGGATGCAGAAGGTGGCCGCCGATCCCGGGCACTCCGCCTGGTACATCGATCGGATGCGCGGCATGGCGCGGGCGGGCAACGACCTCGCGGGCGAAGCGCGCATGGTGGACGCGATGATCGCCCGTGGTTCGCGCGTCCTCGACGCCGGCTGCGGACCGGGCCGCGTCGGTTCCGCGTTGGCCGCGGCGGGACACGAGGTCGTCGGCGTCGACGTCGACCCCGACTTGATCGCCGCCGCCGAACACGACCATCCAGGCCCGCGCTGGGTCGTCGGCGACCTCGCGGAGCTCGACCTGCCGGCGCGGGGATTCACGGCGCCGTTCGACGTGATCGTGTGCGCCGGGAACGTGCTGCCGTTCCTCGCGCCGAGCACGCGCGGCGCGGTGCTGCGGCGGTTCCGCGAGCACCTCGTGCCGCAGGGGCGGGTCGCTGTCGGGTTCGGCGCCGGGCGCGGGTACGAGTTCGACGAGTTCTTCGCGGACGCCGCGGACGCCGGTCTGGAGACCGAGCTGAAACTGTCCACATGGGACCTTCGTCCGCTCGCCGCGGACTCCGGCTTCCTGGTCGCGCTGTTGAGCAGGGGGGAGTGACTGACCGCGGGGCGGATGGGTAGAAATGCTCATGCGACCGGGACCGGGCCGCCGGGATAGTGGAGATCGAGTTCAGTGATCGTCTTTCCAGGAGGTCTCCCATGCACGGCTCGCAGCGCTCTTGGGCCGCGGCATTCCACCGGTACCTGTTCAACCCGGCCGGACTGGGCTACCTCACGCTGGTGTCCGCGGTGTGGCTGTGGACCGCGGTGGACGCGTTGCTGGTCGACCGCGTGGACACCGGCCTGGCCGGGATCTGGGGTTTCCTCGTCACTGCGCCGACCTCGTTGATGTTCGTGCAGCTGGAAGGGCCGATGCTCTGGGGCGGAGTGGTGTTCGCCGCGGTCTTCCAGGCGATGCTGTTCGGAATCGCTTACTGCGGAACCGAGTTCCGCCGGGAGATCTGAGCCTTCAGGCGTCGGCGGAGTCGCGCCAGAACAGTTCGGTGAGCTGGTCGACGGTGGCCTGCATCTTCTGCAGGGCCTCGGGGATGCGGGCACGTCCGAAGCGGCTTCGCGGCCCGTTGAGGGTCAGGATGGCCACCAGGGTTCCGGCGCTGTCCCTGATCGGGCGGGACAGCGAGAGCAGTTCGGGGTCGAGCTCGTTGTCGATCGTCGCGAAGCCCTGTTCCCGGACCTGCCCGAGTTCTTTCAGCAGCGCCGCCCGGTCCGTGATGGTGTCGGAGGTGAAGGCTTCGAGCTGCTCGGGCAGCGTCCGGTGCAGCTGCTCGGCGGACTGTTCGGCGAGCAGCACCTTGCCGGTGGAGCTGGCGTGCATCGGGTAGTGCTTGCCGACCATGTTCTGCGACAGGACGCCGACCACGTGGGAACCCGCGGCTTCGGCGACCAGGTCGAGGCCGTCCTGGGCGTTGGGGATGGACAGCGTCACGGACTCGTTGAACTCGTCGGCCAATTCCTGCAGCGACGGGTGCGCGTGCGCCACCAGGCCCGCGTAGGGGTCGGCGTTCCTGCCCAAGCGGGCCAGTTCCCAGCCGAGGACGTAGTTGGTGTCGATGCGGTCGACGAGGCCGCCCTGTTCGAGGCTGTAGAGCAGCCGGAACGCGGTCGGCCTGCTCAGCCCCGCCGCTTTCGCGAGCGTGGTGACGGTGGCTCCGGTGCGCGGCTGGGCGGCCAGTTCGCGGAGCAATCGGACGGCTTTGGTGACCGACTTGTTGACCATCCCCGATTGCTCGGGTGTGTCGCCCATCCCGTTTCCGCCTCCTGACGCACGGAGCGCATTCGTTCCCCGGATCAGTGCCGCGCAGATCAGCCTAGCAGTCGCGTTCACAAAGTGGACGCGCTCGCGGCTTCGGCTGCCGACAGTGACCAGTGGTGCGGGTTGGGTCACGGGCAACTGAGGGCGCCGTCTCAGATGGCGGCCCCGAGTGCGCGAGCCGTCGCGGCGGCGCGCTATAAACCCGCCCGGCATATGCCGGGCGTGGCCGGTGTCGGAGTACTCCACGCGGGAGGGAACGAGCTGGTGACCAACTCAGTTGCGGACACCGCGCGCAGCTCGGCCGACAGGAAACGATTCCTGCTCCGGCTGACCATCGTCGTCGCCGGCGGGATGTTCATCGACGGCTACGTCCTGGGCATCGTCGGCACCGTGATCGGTGCCATCACCACCGACCTGAACATGTCCGTGTACGGCGAGGGGCTGATCGGGGCGGCGGCGCTGATCGGCATCTTCGCGGGCGGCCCGCTCGGCGGCTGGCTCGCCGACAAGTTCGGCCGCAAACCGATGTTCACCATCGACCTGGCCATGTTCGTGGTCGGATCGGTGCTGCAGTTCTTCGTCGACTCGAGCTGGCAGCTGTTCGCCGTCCGGTTGCTGATGGGCGTGGCGATCGGCGCCGAGTACTCGATCAGCTGGCCACTGATGACGGAGTTCGCGCCCGCACGCCTGCGCGGCAGGTGCCTGTCGTTCGCGGAAGTGGCCTGGTACATCGGGTTCGTCGCCGCGTTCGTGGTCGGTTTCGCGCTGACGGCGTTGGAGGCCGATTGGCGGGTGATCCTCGGGACCAGCACCCTCCCGGCCGTGATCCTGTTCTTGGGCAGGCTGGGCGTGCCGGAGTCACCGCGCTGGCTGATGAGCAAGGGCCGCGTCGAGGAGGCCCGGCGGATCGTGGACACCTGGATCGAGGACGACGCGGATCGCGCCGACATCACGGATGAGCGGCAGCGCGAGGGCACGTTCCGCATGCTGTTCTCGCCGCAGTACTGGCGTGCCACCACGTTCATCTCGGTGTTCTGGTTCTGCACGGTCACGCCGTACTTCGCCATCGCCACGTTCTCCGCCAGCGTGCTCTCGCACTACGGCCTGGGCGAGGACGGTCTGGTCGGAGCCATCGGCGTCAACGGGGTCGCGTTGCTCGGAGTCGTGGTGTCCTGCCTGCTCATCGAGCGCATCGGGCGCCGCAAGCTCACCATCCCGCAGCAGTGGGTGTGCGCCGTGGTCCTCGTCGTCATCGCGCTGTGGGGATCCGCGCCGCCGCTGGTCGTGCTGGGCTGCTTCCTGATCTTCGCTTTCGCCAACGCGATGTGCACCGCGCTCAACGGCGTGTACCCGGGAGAAGTGCTGCCCACCGAGCTTCGCGGCATCGGGACGGGCTTCGGCACCGCCGTCAGCCGAGTCGGCGCCGCCATCGGCACGTTCCTGTTCCCCTGGTCCATGCAGGACCTCGGCGCCGGGACGACGATGCTCGTCGCCGCCGGGATCTGCGTCGTGGGCGCCGTCGTGTCGCAGGCCTTGGCCCCGGAAACCGCCGGCCGAACCCTCACCGAGATCTCCACGACCGGGAAGTGAGTGAACGGACCGTTCGTCCAGTCTTGTTGGTCGAACGGTCCGTTGACTTGTGCTGGAGGAGTGAGCGGACTGTTCGTCCAGTCTTGTTGGTCGAACGGTCCGTTGACTTGTTCGTCAGGGCCGTTGCGCCGCGCGTCCGGGGTACGTCGGTTTCCGGTGCGGTGTTTCCGCAGGAACGCGGATGCCCGCGCGGTCGAGCAGGTGCGCCACAACGACGGTCAGCAGCCAGGTGGCGTCCTCGTGATCGTCGGGTCGCCCGCCGTGCATTAATTCGGAAGACCGGACGACCAGTGCCGGCCTAGGCTCATCGCATGGCGTCGGTGAAGCAGATCCAGATCACTTTCGACTGCGCGGAACCTGAGCGGCTCGCTCGTTTCTGGTGCGAGGTGCTGGGGTACGTCGTGCCGCCGCCGCCGGAGGGTTTCGCGACTTGGGCGGATTTCGACCGGTCGCTGTCACCCGAGAACCAGGGCTCGGGGTTCGTTTGCAGCGATCCCACAGGTGTGGGGCCGCGATTTTACTTCCAGCGTGTTCCCGAGGGGAAGGTCGTCAAGAACCGGCTGCACGTCGATGTGCGGGCCGGTACCGGGCTGGAGGGCGACGAGCGCCTCGCCGTTCTTGAGGCCGAATGCGCACGGCTGGTCCAGCTCGGCGCGACCCGCGTGCGGCTGCTGCCCGCCGACGGCGAGGAGGAGTCGTGCATCGTGATGCAGGACATCGAGGGCAACGAGTTCTGCCTCGACTGAGCAGCCCCGGTCGTCTCCGGCGCTCAGAGCACGCCGAATCCCGCGTCCACGGGCAGCGCGGTACCGGTCACGTAGCGGGCCGCGTCGGACGCGAGCCACACGACGGCTTCGCTGATGTCACCGGGTTCGACGACTTTCACGGGCAGCGCGTTCACCAGCATCGCGGCGTCCGCGGGGTTTTCGCTGAAGTACGACTGGAAGTCCGGGTTGTCCAGCATCGGCGTGCGCACCCCCGTCGGGTGGACGACGTTGACGCGGATCGATGATTTCGCGAGCCCCACGGCGTAGGCGCGCATCAGTCCCACCACGCCGTGCTTGGCGGCGGTGTAGGCGAGCGTCGCGGCCGTACCGGGTGCTCCGACCAGACCTTTCTGCCCCGCCGTCGAGCCGATCAGGACGATCGAACCCCCCGCCGTCATGTGCGGCACGCACGCCTCCACGGTGTGCCACACACCGGTCATGTTGATGTCGACGACATCCCGCCAGATCCGTTCGGGCGGAGTCCCGTCGGCCGGGCGGATCGTGGACACGGCGGCGTTGGCGACCGCGATGTCGACCCGTCCGCCGAGCTCTTCGACCGCTCCGGCCACGCCGTCGGCCAAGGTTTCGTCGTCCCGGACGTCGGCGCGGACGGTGACGACGCGTCCGCCTTTGGCCAGCGCCGCCGTTTCGTCGAGATCTTCGGGCGTGGCCATCGGATACGGCAACGAGTCGATCGGCTCGCACAGGTCGATGGCGACGACGTCCGCACCTTCTTCGGCCAGGCGCAGGGTGTGCGAGCGCCCCTGGCCGCGAGCGGCCCCCGTGACGACGGCGACCTTGCCGCTGACCATGCCTGCGTTCATTCGAGATCACTCCGATCGTGGATCGTTGCGGATCACGAGCGGGCATCATCGTCTCCGCACGGGCTCGTTGCCGCATTCGGCCGTTGCGGCCGAATGGCAGTGCCCGCCACGCTAGAACGCCTGAGGACGAACGGAAATCCGCCGCAAGCCTGAAAACCGGTCCGGTCGCGAGCCGTCCTGCTTGCGGCGGTGCGAACGTGGTCGACGCGGCTCGAGCGGGTCCGGGGAACCTCGTCGAGCTTCACAGTGAGGTGCGGTCCGTCGATCTCGGGTCCGTGACGGCCGCGCCGCTGTGGAAATCTCCGGAGAGAGCTCGGTGGCGCCATGCCGCCGTCGAGTCGTACAGATCCGCAGCCGTGTCCACAGTGGATACCAGAACGCCGGGCGTGTTGCGGCGGAGCCGCCCGATGCGGACTCCGTCCGCGCGGACGAAGAACGCGGGCCACAGGCTTTCCGGCGCGGACGAGTTGGGGCAACTGATCCACACGTGGTTGCACGCGGCGGCCGTCGTCATGGCGGCGGGCATGGTGATCCCGGGGTAGGTGAACGTCGCCGCCGGATTGAACCGCGCGTGGTCATGGCCGATCGCGTTTCCGATCGCCGCGACCTGCTCCGCTGAGGCGTTCCCGGTGTGGAACGAGTGGAAGACGACCTGCACCCCGTGCTTGCTGTACTCCCGGTACAGCTCAGGGAAGCGGTAGTCGTAGCAGATCAGGGCTCCGCAGGTCACGCCGTTGATCTCCCAGGTGGTGCCGTGGTCTCCCGGGCTGTAGTGAGCGAGATCCCCGACGCGCTCGGCCACGTCTCCGGAGCAGAAGCGCTTGTCGTACCTGTCGACGATCCGGCCGTGATCGTTGATCACGTAGAGGCTGTTGTGCGGTTTGTTGGCGTCGCTGAGCCGGTGCGCGGAACCGAGCACGACCCAGAGCCCGAGTTGCCCAGCCAGCTCCAGCACTCGATGAGTCGCGGATCGCAGGTCGTCCCAGTCGAAACCGTCGAACGTGTCGAAGTCGCAGCCCGCGTAGCCCGACAACGCTCCCTCCGGGAAGTGGGCGACATCGGCACCCCGTCGCTTCGCGACTCGCATCTGGTGAACGACGTTGCGCAGGTTGGCGGAGATGTCGTCACCCACCGCGAACTGGCATGTAGCCACCTTGACCACCGTCATGCGCACCATGATGCCCCCGCTTCGCGGTGGTGATGCTCGGCGCGGTGATGTCCGAGGTTAGGGTGCCGGTGGCGTTCCACGGTGGACGGGTGAGCCGGGCGCCGTGACCACCCGGGCGGACAGGGCCGTCCCGACGGAAGGTGTGGCGATGAGCGATCGCGAGTTCGACGTTGTTGTGTTCGGTGCCAGCGGATTCGTGGGCAGGCTGACCGCGTTGTACCTGGCCGAGCACGCACCGGCCGGCACCAAGATCGCGCTGGCCGGGCGCAGCGAGAGCAAGCTCGCGCGGGTCCGCGCCGAACTGCCCGCGCCCGCCGACGAGTGGCCGCTGATCATCGCCGACACGACGTCCGCCGCGACCCTGGACGAGATGGCCGCCCGGACGCGGGTCGTGTGCACCACCGTCGGCCCGTACCTGAAGTACGGCGAAGGACTGGTCGCCGCCTGCGCGGGCGCCGGTACCGATTACGTCGACCTGACCGGTGAGGTTCCGTTCGTCCGCCGGTCCATCGACGAGTTCGGTGAGCTGGCCGCGGCGAACGGCGCCCGCATCCTGCATTCCTGCGGATTCGACTCGGTGCCCTCGGATCTGGGCGTGTACCTGCTGCACAAGAAGATCCAGCAGGACGGTGCCGGTTCGCTGACCGACACCACGATGGTCGTGCGCAAGCTCCGCGGTGGCGTGAGCGGCGGGACCATCGATTCGATGCGGGTGATCGCGCAGCAGGTCGGGGACCCGGACGTCCGGCGCGTCCTGCTCGATCCGCACGCGCTGTCCACCGGTCCCGGCGAGCGCGCCCGCGTGAAGCGCTCGGAGGAGCCGGGTGACATGGCGATGGTCGACGCGTCCAAGGTCGATCCGAGTCTCGGCGGAACTCTCGCTCCGTTCTTCATGGCCAGCCACAACACTCGTATCGTGCGCCGCTCCAATGCCTTGCTCGACCGTGCCTACGGTGACGGTTTCCACTACGGCGAAAGCATGTCCGTGGGCCGGACGCCGGTGCTCTCGACGGTCGTCGCCGGTGCGGTCAGCGGAGCCACCGCCTTGTTCCTGGGCGCGATGTCGGTCAAGCCGGTGCGGTCCGTGCTCGACCGCATCCTTCCGAAGGCAGGGGATGGGCCGGGCGAGAAGACCCGCGAGAACGGGCATTTCACCACCGAGACGTACACGACCACGACCACCGGTGAGCGCTACCGCTCGCGGATGCGCGCTCAGGGCGACCCCGGGTACAAGGCGACCGCGGTGATGCTCGGCGAAAGCGCCCTGTCGCTGGCGTTGCACCGCGACGAACTCCCCGAACTGACCGGAGTCCTCACGCCCGCCGCGGCGATCGGCGACGTGCTGATCGAACGGCTTCGGGCCGCCGGGGTGTCTCTCGAGGTCGAGCGGCTCGGCGGAGTCAACCGTGGCTGATCTTGAGCCAGTGCAGCTTGTCCCGTTCGCGGCGAGGTAGTCCGGCGACGACGAGGTCGTAGGAGTCCTCGATCATGTCCTGGACGTGCTGATCGGGCACGACGTCGTTGACGACGACGGTGTTCCAGTGCCGCTTGTTCAGGTGGTAGCCCGGCAGGACGGCGGTCGGGAAGCTCGTGCGCAGGGACACCGCGAGGTCCGGCTCGCACTTGAGGCTCACCCGCAACGGTTCGGCGTCCAGCCTGCTGATCGCGAAGAGCTTCCCGGCGACCTTGAAAACGCTGTTGGCCTCGTCGAACGGGAACTCCTCCCGCGCGCCGGGCATGACCAGACAAGCGGCCCTGAGCTCGTGGGGAGTCATGCCGCGAGCGTAAACGCAGCCCCCGACGAACCTCGCGCCATCACCTGACGAGCAACCACCCGACGGCGCCACCCGAGAAACCCGTATCTCGCGGCCAAAGACGCCTTGCGGCGAAGCCGTGCTTTTGGCGGCGAAGTCCGCGAAGGGCGGGCGAAGCCCCGCTTGCCTTGCGGCCGGAGGCCGTGCCTGTATGTGCGAAGCGCATAGCCCACGCAAGCAAGATGACCACCGGCGGGTTCTCAGCTGTCTTCTCGCGAGGACAGCTTTTTCCCTCGTGGCGGAGCCACTAGGGAAAAAGATCCCGCAGCGAGAAGACAGCTGAGGTTCCGCCACCCGACCACCAAAGCAAAAAGAGCCGTAGAAACCCTCAAGTCAGCCTGATCTGACGATTGACGTCCTTGTAGAGCAGGTAGCGGAACTTGCCTGGTCCGCCCGCGTAGCAGGCCTGCGGGCAGAAGGCGCGCAGCCACATGAAGTCTCCGGCCTGGACCTCCACCCAGTCGTCGTTGAGCCGGTACACGGCTTTGCCTTCGAGCACGTAGAGCCCGTGTTCCATCACGTGCGTCTCGGCGAACGGGATGACCGCGCCGGGTTCGAAGGTGACGATGTTGACGTGCATGTCGTGGGCGAGGTCGTCCGGGTCCACGAATCGGGTGGTGGCCCAGGTGCCGTTGGTGCCGGGCATCGGTGTGGGCGGGACGTCCTGCTCCTGGAGCGCGAACGCTGTGGGCGTGTGCCCTTCCAGGGGTTCGTAGGCTTTGCGGACCCATTGGAAGGTGGCGCGGTCCTCGCCGCTGTTGGCGACCGACCAGTCCGCTCCGGCGGGGAGGTAGGCGTATCCGCCGGGGGTGAGGTCGTACCGGATGCCTTCGATGGTCAGCCGCAGGTCGCCGGAGAGCACGAACACGACCGATTCGACACCGCTTTCCGGTTCCGGCCGGGTGCTGCCGCCGCCTGGCGAGACCTCCACCAGGTACTGCGCGAACGTGGTCGAGAACCCCTGGATCGGTTTGGCGAGGATCCACGCGCGGGTGCCGTTCCAGCCGGGCAGGTTGCTGGTGACGATGTCGCGGAGCACGCCGCGCGGGATGACCGTGTACGCCTCGGTGACCACTGCGCGGTCGGTGAGCAGCGCGGACTGGGTGGGGAGACCGCCTTCGGGGGCGTAGTAGCTCGGCTGGTTCAAGTGATCCCTTCCTCGTGTGCGGCGGGCGCGAAGCCGGGGCGCGTTTATGTATACACAACGCCGAGGGTGGTGGGCGAGGGTAGGTGACGCCGGTCGATCACTGGGGAATCGCGTAGCGGGGACGGCCGGATACTTCCCGTGTTCGTGGTCGGATCGCCGGCTCGGTGAGCGCGCTTCGGCGACTGTTGACGGCGATCAGGTCGATCGCTACCGTCTTCCGAATCACAGTCGTATACTTTCACATTGCGGAACTTCGGCTGTCCAATGGAAACATCGAGCGCAAGCTTGGAGGCGGTTCGATGACTGCCGAGGACCGCCGGTCGGACGTGGAGTGCGCGCCCAGCGACCGGTTGTACAGCTACGACCTGGCTCCCACGAAGAAGGACGGGCGCCGCTGGGGCGCGTACAACGTCTTCACGCTCTGGGCCAACGACGTGCACAGCCTCGGGAACTACGCGTTCGCGATCGGCCTGTTCGCGCTGGGGCTGAACGTGTGGGGAATCCTGGCGGCCTTCGCCCTCGCTTCGGTGCTGCTGTTCCTGCTGCTGACGCTGTCCGGCTACATGGGGCACAAGGCGGGCGTGCCGTTCCCGGTCATGAGCCGCATCGCGTTCGGGACGAAGGGCGCGCAGCTGCCTGCGGCCGTCCGCGGAATCGTGGCCATCGCGTGGTTCGGCATCCAGACGTACCTGGCCTCCGCGGTGCTGAACACCTTGCTGGTGGCCATGTTCCCCGCGCTGGCGCCGCTGCGGGACCGTGAGGTGCTGGGACTTTCGCTGCTCGGCTGGATCACGTTCCTCGCGCTCTGGGCCGTGCAGGTGCTCATCGTCAGCTACGGCATGCACGTGATCCGCAGGTACATGGCGATCGCCGCGCCGACGACGCTGATCACCATGTGCGGCCTCGCGATCTGGATGTTCGCGCGGGCGGACTTCTCCCTCTCGCTGTCGACGGCGCAGCCGCTCACCGGTGGCGCGATGTGGTTGCAGGTGCTGGAGGGCGCCGCGCTCTGGGTGGTCATCTACGGGACGTTCGTGCTGAACTTCTGCGACTTCACGCGCTCGGCCAAGAGCCGCCGGTCGATCGTGCGCGGCAACCTGGTCGGCATCCCGGTGAACATGCTCTTCTTCGCCGCGATCGTCGTTGTGCTCAGCGGAGCGCAGTTCAAGCTGGACGGCCGGGTGATCACCAGTCCGACCGACATCGTCCAGACGATTCCGAACATGGTCCTGCTGGCGGTCGCTTCGGTGGCGCTGATCATCCTGACCATCGCGGTGAACCTGCTCGCCAACTTCGTGGCCCCGATCTACGTGCTGGTGAACCTTTTCCCGCGATACTTGAACTTCCGCCGCGCGGGCCTGGTGAGCGCGATCATCGGACTCGTCATCCTGCCGTGGAACCTCTACGACAGCCCGGTCGTGGTGAACTACTTCCTCGGCGGTCTCGGCGCACTGCTCGGCCCGCTGTTCGGCGTGATCATGGCCGATTACTGGCTGCTGCGGAGAACTCGCGTGAACGTCCCGGACCTCTACACCGAGGACGCCGGCGGCGAGTACCACTACCGGCGCGGGTACAACCCGAAGGCCGTTTGGGCGTTCCTGCCCGCGGCGGCGATCGCGGTCGTGGTCGCGTTGGTGCCGGCTTTCGGTGCGGCGTCCGGGTTCTCCTGGTTCATCGGCGCGGCGCTCGGCGCGATCATCTACGCGGTCATCAGCGATCGCCACCTGGACGGGCAGGACGTGGACGGCGAGGCGATCGCCGTGGCCGCCGAATGAGCCCGATTCCGGTGCGGGCAACGATTCGGAATTGAAGAGGAAGACCATGCGCATTCTCGTCGTCAACGTCAACACGACCGTGGCCATCACCGAATCGATCGGAGAGCAGGCCGCCGGTGTCGCGGCTCCCGGCACCGAGATCGTTGCGCTGACGCCGTCGTTCGGCGCGGAATCCGTTGAGGGCAACTACGAGAGCCACCTCGCGGCGATCGCCGTGATGGAAGCGGTCCGGGCCTACCCCGAGCCGTTCGACGCCGTCATTCAGGCCGGATACGGCGAGCACGGCCGGGAGGGCCTGCAGGAGCTGCTGGACGTTCCGGTCGTGGACATCACCGAGGCCGCCGCGAGCACCGCCCAGTTCGTCGGCCGGTCCTATTCGGTGGTGACCAGTCTGGACCGCACGGTGCCGCTGATCGAGGACCGGCTCAGCACGGCGGGTCTGTTCGGCCGGTGCGCGTCGGTGCGGGCGAGCGGCTTGGCCGTGCTGGACCTCGACCGCGACCCTGGCGCCGCCGTCGACGCCATCGCCGAACAGGCCGTGCGCGCCGTGAACGACGACAAGGCCGAGGTCATCTGCCTTGGGTGCGGCGGCATGTCGGGGCTCGCCGAGCGGGTGCTCGAACGCACCGGGGTTCCCGTGGTCGACGGTGTGACGGCGGCGGTGACGATCGCGGAATCCCTTGTCCGCCTGGGCCTGATGACATCGAAGGTGCGCACGTACGCCGCTCCTCGCCCCAAGAGGATGACCAACTGGCCACCTCGGTTCTGAGGTCGTTCCGGGTAGGAGGAAACGAACAGCAGGTCCGCGAAACCGCTGACCGCGCCGGGATTCCCGGTCGCGGTCAGCGGTTTCGCGCGTTCGGCCCGTTCGTGGCATCGCGCGCGCGACTTCGTTGGAGGCCACAATGGACGGTCGTTCATTCCATCATCCGGATCAACTTCCAGTGGTCCCAACGGTTTTCGGCCGTGCTCCTGTGGCGCTCTGATGCGCGGCGGATGATGACATCGCCATTCGTGATCGCGCTGAAAGGCGTTGACCGGGAAAACCGCGTTCGCTAATCTATCACTATACAAAATTTAGATTTCGCATAGCGAAATCGATCGAGGGAGGTTCCTGGTGAGTTCCGTCCGATACGACGTCAACCTCTCGATCCTGTTCACCGAACTCGACGTGCTGCAACGGCCCGCCGCGGCGAAAGCCGCCGGCTTCTACGCCGTGGAGTACTGGTGGCCGTTCTCGGTCCCGGTGCCCTCGGACCAGGAGGTCGAGGCGTTCGTGCGAGCCGTCGAGGACGCCGGGGTGCGGCTCGTCGGCCTGAACTTCTTCGCCGGTGCCCTGCCCGCCGGTGAGCGCGGGGTGCTGTCCGATCCGGCCCGGGCGAGCGAGTTCGCCGACAACCTCGACGTCGCGGTCGGCATCGGCGACCGGCTCGGGTGCCGCGCGTTCAACGCGCTCTACGGCAACCGCGTCCACGGCCTCGAACCGTCCGAACAGGACGATGTAGCGACCGAGAGCCTCATCCGGGCGGCGCAGGCGACCGCGCGCATCGGGGGCCGGGTGCTCATCGAGCCGGTCAGCGGCGTGCCGGATTACCCGCTGAAGAAGGCCGCGGACGCGCTGCGGGTCATCGACCGGGTGCACGAGGAAGGCGGCGTGGACAACCTGCGGTTGCTCTTCGACATCTACCACCTGACGGTCAACGGCGACGACCCGGACGCGGTGATCGAACGGCACGCGCAGCAGATCGGCCACGTTCAGATCGCCGACGCTCCGGGGCGCAACGAGCCGGGAACCGGTGACATCGACTTCGACCGTTGCTTCGGCAAGCTCGACGCCGCCGGTTACACCGGATACGTCGGCCTGGAGTACAAGCCGAGCGGGGCCAGTGCGGACGGTTTCGACTGGCTGGAGCGCTGAATTCGAGCAATCCCCTGACGAGCGTGGAGGCATCGTGAGCAAGATCGGATTCATCGGCCTGGGAATCATGGGCGGCCCGATGGCGGCCAACCTGGTTCAGGCCGGACATGAGGTCACCGGATTCAACCGCAGCCCGGCCGCCGTCGACGAGCTGGTCGCCGCCGGTGGAACGGCGGCCGCGAGCATCGCCGAGGCGGTGTCGGGTGCCGAGGTCATCTTCACCATGCTGCCCGATTCGCCGGACGTCGAATCCGTCGTGTTCGGCGAGGACGGCGTGTTGGCGGTCGCCGAACGGGGCGCGCTGCTCATCGACTGCAGCACCATCCGCCCCGACGCCTCCCGCCGAATCGCCGAAGCCGCGGCGGAGAGGGGCCTGCGGTCGCTCGACGCGCCGGTCAGCGGTGGTGAGCCCAAGGCGATCGACGGCACGCTGTCGATCATGGTCGGCGGTGAGGCGGACGCTTTCGCCGCAGCCGAAGAGGCGCTCGGAGCGGTCGGCGCCACGATCGTCCACGTAGGACCCGCCGGGGCCGGGCAGACCGTCAAGGCGGCGAACCAGCTCATCGTCGCGGGCAACATCGGCCTGCTCGCCGAGGCGCTGGTGTTCCTGGAGGCGCACGGCGTGGACGCCGAGGCCGGGCTGAACGTGCTCGGCGGCGGCCTCGCGGGCAGCAACGTGCTCAGCGCCAAGGGCGAGAAGATGCGCAACCGCGAGTTCGAACCGGGTTTCCGACTCGAACTGCACCACAAGGACATGGGGATCGTCCAGGCCGCCGCCCGCGAAGCGGGTCTGACGATCCCGCTCGGCACGCTCGTCGCCCAACTCGTCGCCGCCTCGGTGGCCCAAGGCGACGGCGCACTCGACCACTCGGGCCTGCTGAAGCAGATCACCCACCTCAACGGCCACGACTGAAGACCTGGCCCCCGAGTCGTATCAATCTCTGGGGCGAAACCGCGCTTGTATGCGCGAAGCGCATAGCCCACGTCCAAAAGCCGACCACCGGCGGGTTCTCAATGGCCTTCTCGCGAGGACGGCTTTTCCCTCGTGGCGGAGCCACTCGGGAAAAAGACCCCGCAGCGAGAAGCCCACTGAGGTTCCGCTACCCGATCCCCTGAGCAACTCAGCCTGGAGATCGAACAGAAGATCAAGAAGAAGGAGTCGGCGGCCCCGATGCCGCCAAGCAAATCAGCACCGCCGACTCGATCCCGACAAGGTGCACGCCGAGGCGTCGCACCCGAGAGGAATTCCTACACCATGCCGAAAGTTCCTGTCATGCAGGCTGTGGTCGACGTCCTCGAATCCGAAGGAGTCGACACCGCCTTCGGCTGCCCCGGAGCCGCGATCCTCCCGCTGTACGCGGCGCTGGAACACCGCGACATCAAGCACCTCATCGTGCGCCACGAAGAGGGTGCCACGCACATGGCCGACGGTTGGGCGCGGACCAACGGTCGTGTCGGCGTCGCCATCGGCACCTCCGGCCCGGCGGGCACGAACATGATCACCGGCCTGTACACCGCGCAGGCCGACTCCATCCCGATGGTCTGCATCACCGGTCAGGCGGTGTCGACCAAGCTGCACCAGGAAGCCTTCCAGGCGGTCGACATCGTTGAGATCGCCAAGCCCGTCACCAAGTGGGCCGTGCAGGTCAAGGAGGCGGCTCAGGCGCCGTGGATCTTCCGGGAGGCGTTCCGCACCGCTCGCTCCGGACGCCCCGGTCCGGTGCTGATCGACCTGCCACTGGACGTGCAGCAGCAGGTGATCGATTGGGATCCCGCGATCGACGCTCCGCTGCCCGTGGCCGCAGTGCGACCGCATCCGCCGCGCGTCGAGAAGGCCCTGGACATGCTGCTCGAATCCGATCGGCCGTTGTTGCTGGCGGGCGGCGGGATTCTGCTGGGGGAGGCCCACGAGCAGTTGCGTGAACTCGCCGAACTGCTCGGCGTCCCCGTGCAGACCACGTTGATGGGCAAGGGATCGTTCCCCGAGGACCACGAGCTGTTCGCCGGGATGACCGGTGTTCAGACCAGCCAGCGCTACGGCAACGAATCCTTCCTGGAAGCCGATCTGGTGCTGGCGCTGGGCGCGCGGTTCGGCGACCGGCACACCGGGGCGCTCGATGTTTACCGAGGTGAGCGCAAGTTCATCCACGTCGACATCGAACCGACGCAGATCGGGAAGGTCTTCGGACCCGATCTCGGCGTCGTCTCGGACACCGGGCTGTTCCTCACGGCCTTGCTCGCGGCGGCGAAGCGTCGCGCGTCGGCCAAGGACTACCGGCCCTGGGTTCGGCGCGTCGGCGAGTTGAAGCGGACCTTGACCCGGCCCGACGACTACGACGCGGTGCCGATCAAAGCTCCCCGGGTGTTCCGTGAGATCAACGCCCTGTTCGACCCCGACACCTATTTCGTCACCGCGATCGGGCTCTACCAGATCTGGTCCGGCCAGTTCCAGACCGCGCACAAACCCCGGCACTACCAGGTGTGCGGCCAGGCAGGTCCGCTCGGCTGGGAGATCCCGGCGGCCATCGGCGTGAAGTCCGCCGAGCCCGGCGCGGAGGTGGCGGCGGTCGTCGGCGACTACGGCTTCCAGTTCCTGGTGGAGGAACTGGCCGTGGCCGCGCAGTACCACGTCCCGTTCGTGATCATCATGCTGAACAACGAGTACCTCGGCCTGATCCGGCAGGCGGAGCTGGGCTACGAGATGAACACCGAGGTCGACATCCACTACGACACCTACGGCACCGACAACGTCAAGGTCATGGAGGCGTACGGCTGCACCGGGCGTCGCGTGTTCGTGCCCGGTGAGCTGGCCGGTTCGATCGAGTGGGCGCGCAAGGAGGCCGCGACGACGAGCCGCCCGGTGCTGGTCGAAGTGATGATCGAGCGGGAGGCGAACACCCCGCGCGGGATCCGCATCGACGCGATGATCGAGCCGGAGCAGGTGCCGTTCGGCTAGCGCTCCGTCCACGAACGCCGGGCCGTTCGGTGCGACCGGCGTTCGTGGAATCGTTCGTCGCCCGCAGCAGGACGCGCGAGTGGCGTCCTCGTCGGCTCCGCCATGGACGCCTTCGGGCGTCGAGCCCGACGGCCGTGGCGCGGGAACCTCGCCGCCGGTGTCGGGGTAGCGGCCCGGCGGTGGGGGCGGAGCTCTTACGCTGGTGGGCACAGCCGGCGAGGAGGAGCTTGTGCCTGTGACTGAAGAGTCGGACGCGGAGCCGCGCGTTCCGCTGCGCGACCAGGTTTACGGCACGTTGCAGGCGCGCATCAGCGACGGTGAGCTCCGTCCCGGCGATCGGCTCTTCGAGCAGGAGCTCGCCGCGGAGTTCGGCGTGTCGCGCGTTCCCGTCCGGGAGGCGATCCGGATGCTCCAGAGCGCGGGCCTGGTCGAGGTGCTGCCGCGCCGACGCGGCGTGTTCGTCCGGAGCCTGGATCGTCGCCAGCTCGAAGAGCTCTTCGACGTCCGCGAGTCCCTGGAGGCGCTGGCCGCGAAGCTCGCCGCTCAACGCAGCGATGCCGAGGACGTGGGGCGCTTGGGCCGGTTGGCCGCGCAGGCGCGCGCAGCGCTGGACTCCTCCGACGTGACGGCCATGTCGGAGGCGAACACCGCGTTCCACGACGAGGTCATCGCGTTGTCCCGCAACGAACTCCTGACTTCGATGCTGGAACCGCTGCACGGCCGGTTGGCCTGGCTGTTCCGGCTGAACCCGGAGCCCGAGCGGGTGTGCGCCGAGCACGAGGAGCTCTACGCCGCGGTCGCGGCAGGGGACGGCGCCCGCGCGTGGGAGGTCGCTCAGCGCCACGTGCAGGCGAGCCGCGTGATGGTGCTCGACCGGATGGTGTTCTGAGCCGCGAGCCGGTCCCGGCGCTCCCTTGACTCGGGATCGAGCCACTTCTAGGTTACGTATACGTGTAAATATACGTTTGGTTTCCGGAGTTCGACGGCCGCTGAACCGGCATCGAGCGGGGGCGCGGACCGGCTCCGGGGGAGGACCACGGCAGCGTTCACGGCGATGTCCGGCGATCAGTGCCGAGCGATCACAAGGAGGTGCCGGCGTTGGCCGAAACAGCCACCGGTTCAGCGTTCGACGTGGTGTTCCGCGCGCACCGGCTCATCGGTCCGCACGGCGAGACCTCCGGCAGCGTAGGAGTCAGGGACGGGCGCATCGCGGCCGTGGAACCGCTCGATGTCGAGCTCGACGCCGCGAAGATCGTCGAGCTCGCGGAGGACGAGGTGCTGCTGCCCGGCCTCGTCGATACCCACGTGCACGTCAACGACCCCGGCCGCAGCGAGTGGGAGGGTTTCGAGACCGCCACGCGGGCCGCCGCCGAGGGCGGGATCACCACGCTCGTCGACATGCCGCTCAACAGCCTGCCGCCCACCATCGACGCCGATGCGCTGGAGCTCAAGCGCGAGACCGCGCGTCCCAAGGTCCACGTCGACGTCGGTTTCTGGGGCGGCGCCGTGCACGGGAACCTCGGCGAACTCCGGGAACTGCACGAGGCCGGAGTGTTCGGGTTCAAGTGCTTCCTGCTGCACTCCGGTGTGGACGAGTTCCCGCCGCTCGGTCCGGCCGAGTTGGAGGACGCGCTGCGCCTGCTCGCCCGGCACGACGCGATGATGATCGTGCACGCCGAGGACTCCGACGCGATCGAGCACGCCCCGACCGCGCACGGCGAGGACTACGGCGGCTTCCTGAGCTCGCGTCCTCGTGGCGCGGAGAACGTGGCGATCGCGCAGGTCATCGAGCTCGCGCGCCGCACCGGCGCCCGCGTGCACATCCTGCACCTGTCGTCATCGGACGCGCTGCCGATGATCGCCTCGGCGCGTGCCGACGGCGTCAAGGTCACTGTGGAGACCTGTCCGCACTACCTGAGCTTCACTTCTGAGGAGGTCCCCGACGGCGGCACCCAGTTCAAGTGCTGCCCGCCAATCCGGGAGGCCCGCAACCGCGAACTGCTGTGGAAGGGTCTCGCCGACGGGATCATCGATTGCGTCGTCAGCGACCACTCGCCCTGCACGCCGGAGCTCAAGCGCTTCGACAGCGGCGACTTCGGGGTGGCCTGGGGCGGGGTGTCCAGCCTGCAGCTCGGCCTGTCCGCGGTGTGGACGCAGGCGCGGGTGCGCGGACGCGGCCTCGCCGACGTCGTCGACTGGATGGCGCGCAAGCCCGCCGAGCTCGCCGGGATGCGCCGCAAGGGCGCCATCGCGGTCGGCCACGACGCCGACCTGTGCGTGTTCGCCCCCGACGACGCTTTTGTCGTGGACGTCGGGAAGCTGCGCCACCGCAATCCCGTTTCGCCTTACCACGGGCGCCCGTTGTCCGGAGTGGTGCGCGAAACCTGGTTGCGCGGCCGGAAAATCGTCGGCCCGGACGTGGAAACCCCCGGCCCGCACGGACAACTCCTCAACCGTGGCGAAGCCTGACGCGCTGCCTGAGTTCCTGGCCCGTTGCGGCACTCCGATCACGGAGCGCCGCAACGGCGTGCCCGCGGATCAGCGGGCGGGAGTGGTCTCGCAGCGCACCTGCGGGTCGGCCTCGGTGCCGGACGCGACGCAGTCGATGCCCTTGCCCGGTTCGGGAACCGGGTAGCTGAACACGGTCGGCGCCTCGGGGTCCTCGCCGACGGAGAACTTCACGACGGTGGGCTTCCAGGAATCGGTGCCGTGCAAGCTTTTCGAGTGCTCGTACTTTAGGCTTCGGCGACGAAAAGGACGATCCGGACGGGGTCGGCGTTGATCCGGCTGCGCGAGCCGGTGCGCGACGACCGGGATGGCGTGGTGCTCAGTCGAGTCGGCGAGCCACGATCGCGCCGTGCGGCCGGGCTCCCGGATCAGCGCGGGTGCGCCGGTCCGCAACGGCGAAACCGGCCTGCTCGATCGCGCCGCTGAAGCGGTCGATCGGCCAGAAGTACGCGGTGGTGACCGCGTGGTCGAACGGCTCCAGCTCCGGCCCGTTGAAGAATCCGACGAGAAGTCCCCCGCCGGGCTTGATGGCGCGGGCGAACTCGGCGAGCGCGTCGGGCACGCGGTCCGGTCGGAGGTGGATCAGCGAGTACCAGGCGAGTACGCCCGCCGAGCTCGAATCGGCGACGTCGAGCCGATCCGCACGGCCTTCCCGGAACCGGACGTCCGGGAAGCGCTTCCGGGCATCGGCGAGGAATTCGGGTGTCGGATCGACGCCCTCGACGTCGATTCCCCGTCCGTGCAGCCAGTTCGTCCAATGCCCCGGCCCGCAGCCGACGTCGATGACCGGCCCGCCGGGCAGCGCCTGCGCCCAGGCGCCGACCAGCTCACGATCAGCGGACGCGGTCGCCTCGATGCTGCCGAGCAACCCGATGTACTCCTCGGCCCGCCGCCCATATGCCCGACTCGCACCCTCGACCGTCACACGACGAATCCTCACAGACACCCCCGGGGTCGTGCGCAGCATTGACGGAAAGGGGCGCTTTCGATTCCCGTGAACTGCCGTGTTCCGGCGGTGACAGGGGGTAACTTCTGGAGTCGGCCGCGAAGTGGGATATCGAGAACAGAAGGAGGCGGCGCGTGGAGACCCTCGTTCGGACGCCGCAGGATATTTTCTACCTGCCCCAGCACCTGGTGGTACCGCTGTTTCAACGTCCCTACGTCTGGACCGAGGAGAACCAGTGGGAGCCGCTGTGGCAGGACCTGCGTCGGCTCGCGGAACTCCGCCTCGACAACCCGAACAGTGCCGCGACCCATTTCCTGGGGGCGGTTGTGCTTCAGGCTCAGGAGAATCTGACGGGCACGCTCCAGCCCAGACTGGTCATCGATGGTCAGCAGCGGCTGACGACGTTACAGCTGTTGATGGACGCTACGGCGGCGGTGCTGGAGTCTCGTTCCCAGGACAACCTGGCCCGTCGCCTGGAAGCGCTCACGCACAACCCCGATTATCAGATCGAGCTGGACGACGACGTGCTCAAACTCCGCCACACCAACCGGGACAAGGCGGGGTACAACGAAGTGATGCGGGCCGATCCGCCGATCGTCTACGCCGACTTGAAGCACGCCCACAGCTTGCTCGCGCTCGGACACAAGTTCTTCGGAGAAAGGGTCGAACAGTGGCTTGGTGATGCCGAGGAGACGAAGTTCGCGACGCGCGCTCAGGCCCTCACCAACGTCATCACCCAGTCACTGCAGCTCGTTGTCATCGATCTCAGGTCGGACGAGAATTCGCAGGAGATCTTCGAGACGCTCAATGCTCGTGGCACGCCGCTCACCGCTGCAGACCTGATCAAGAACTTCGTCTTCCAGCGGCTGACGGCCGAAGGAGTGGACACGCACAAGGCTTACGTCGAAGACTGGATTTTCGAGTCTTCCTTCTGGGAGAAGGAAGTCGGGGTCGGCCGGTACTTCATCAGCCGTAGCTCGTTGTTCCTCAACCAATGGCTGACTTCGCGTGTCGGCGAGGAGATCTCGCCGAAGCAGACCTTCGGCCGGTTCAAACACTTCGTAGAGCACGAGACCAGCTTGACGATGGCTGAACTGCTTCCGGTGCTCAAACAGCAGGCGGGGCTGTACCGGCGTTGGATCGACCGTGCGAACGACTCGCACGCGAATCTCGACGCAGTGGAGCTTTCCGTGTACCGGCTGCAGGCGATGGAGCTAGAGATCCTCAAACCGCTCCTGATTTGGTTGCACGAACCGGAAGCGGTGTACGACAAGAAGGTGATCGAGCGGGTGGTCCGTGCTGCCGAGAGCTGGATCGTTCGGCGAGCTCTCCTACGATTGTCCACCCCGGCTCTCGGTCGGGTGGTGGCCGATCTGGTCGCGACGCATCGGAACACGCCGCAGGCCGAGTTGGTCACGAGGGTCGAGACGTATCTGTCCCGGCTCAACGTGGCCAGCACTTACTGGCCGGGCGACGCTGAGATCAAGAGCTCGCTCGCGACTGAGGCCGCCTACAAGCGGTTCAAACGCGCTCGCCTTCGAGTCTTCCTAGAAGCGGCGGAAGACCATCTCCGGGGCTACACCGGTTCGTCTCCACTGGCCGGCGGGCGAGTGGACAGGGGACGCTTTCCGATTGAGCACGTGATGCCCCAGGCGTGGGAGACGCACTGGTCAGTGGGGGACTTGGCCGCCGAGATCGACCGTCGTGACCACATCCATCGACTGGGCAACCTCACCTTGCTCACTGAGGGCCTCAACTCGAAGGTGTCCAACGGCCCGTGGCTCGGTGAGGAAGGAAAGCGCGCCACAGTCCGCAAACACGATGTCTTCCTCTTGAACAAGCGGATCGAGGACATGTCCGACGACGGCTGGGACGAAACCCGGATCGATCAGCGGACCGCCGCGCTGATCGATGGGCTGCTGACGACGTGGCCAGTGCCGGAGGGACACCTCGGCGAGATCAAAGACGCTCCGGCTGCAGCTGTCACCTACGTTTCGCTCCAGCAGCTAATCGCTGCCGGTCACCTTCAACCTGGCACCATTCTGCGGAGCCGTCCGGGGAACTGGGGCGAACACGAAGCGGTCGTTCTCGACGGCGGCGACGTGAAGCTGGACGGCCAGACTTTCAACACTCCGTCCGCGGCTGGACACCATGTGCGCAAGGGGGCTACGAACGGCTGGCACTTCTGGCTCCTGCCCGATGGACGACGTCTCGCCGATGTCCGCGACACGTACCGGCGAGACACAGCCACGAGCAAGTAGCGCGAGGTCGGCGGTCATGTAGATAGAAGTTGGTCACGACACTGTCGACCCGTATGCGCGCGAGTCGGCATCCGCGCAGGTTGTTCGTCCCGCCGAGGAGTGCGGGGACGCCGATCAGTCCTCGTGGAGCGATTTCAGGCCGTCGTCGGTGCGAGTGGAGCGCGATATGACGCGGTGTGCGGTCTCGGAGAAGGCCAGCGCGGCGAGTGCCCCGGCCGCCGCGAGCGGTCCGAGCAGGCCCGGCCCCGAGGCGGTGATCGTGACGCCGCCGATCACGCCGGACAGCGCGATCGCGAGGTAGAGGGCCGCACCGTTGAGCGCCACCGCGAGGGAAGCCTGATCGCCCGTGCCGAGCATGCGGTAGGTCTGCGGTGCGCTGACGCCGAAGCCGATCAGCCCGTACACGGCTGCGGCGAGCAGTGTTGTCGGAAGTGTCGTGCTCCAGTACGGCGTCAGCACGAACACGATCGCCAAGCCGACGAGCGCGCCGGCCACGACCGGCCGTCCCCCGAACCTGTCCGCGAGCCGACCGGCCACCAGGTTGCCCGTGATCCCGGCGACGCCGAGAACGGACAGGACGACGGCCAGCCGGAGACCGTCCCCGCCAGTGGCTTCGGCTGCCACGACCGAGATGTAGGTGTAGGGGACGTAGATCGCGGTGAATGCGGCCAAGGTCGTCGCCAACAGCGTCAGCACCCGGCGATCGACCAGGGGAGACAACCGTTCCCGCAGATCGACCGGCTCGTCAGCGGCCTGCACCGGGGGAACCCGCACGGCGACGGCCACCGCGACGAGTGACGCGAGCACGGCCAGCGCGACCATCGTTGCCCTCCACCCCACCAGCGCCGCGAGCGCGGTGCCCGATGGGGCGCCGACGGCGATCGCGACCGTCATCCCGGTCGTGACCGTCGCGACCGCCCGGCCTTGGCGTTCCGGTTCCGCGAGAGTCGCCGCCGTCACGGTCGCCGTCGGCAAGAACAGGCCTGCTCCACAGGCTGCCAGCACCTGCGCGATCAACAGCGGGCCGAATGCCACAGCAGTCGCGCTGAACGCCGTGCCCGCCAGGTACATGCCGAGCGCCAGCAGCAGAACTCGGCGGCGAGCCCAGCGCGCGGTCGTTGCGGCGAAGATCGGGCCGGAAACCGCGGCGGTCACACCGAACACCGTCACGACTTGGCCGACCGTCGCCACGGGAATCCCCAGCGAACCGCCGAGCTCGGGCAGCAGCCCGGCCAGGACGAGCTCGCACGTTCCGACGGTGAAAGCCCCCGCGCCGAGCAGGACGGAAGTTCCCGCAGGGCGTGGCATTCGTGTCCTCCGAGCTCAAGCGTGCATCGACCTCGCAGTTGAACATCGTGAGCCGAGTGCGTCCAGCCGATTCTGCGGAGTCGAGCGCCCGCGTGCGGGCTCAGCTTCGCGGTCGATCCTCCTGGCCGGGTGAGGCCGCTACGTCGAAGACGAGGCCGAAGTTGTTCAAGGTGCACGGCAACGGCTCGGACCCGAGGCCGTGGTCGTCGCGCAGGTGGAACTCGTGGCCGCGGATCAGGGCGGCCAGCAGCGTGCTCGCGGTGAGCAGCACGACGTTCTCACCAGGGCAGCGTCCGGGACCGGCGCTGAACGGGACGATGGCCGGATGGTCGTCCATCGTCCCGTCCGACCAGGATTCGGGCGTGAACCGGTGCGCGTTGTCCATTGTGGTCTCATCGCGGTGGAACAGTGGCGTGAAGATGAAGACCCCGGTGCCTGCGGGAAGCACTTGGCCGCCGCATTCCGCCTCGGTGACCGCGTCGCGCAGCAGCGCGGGTGTGGTCGGCCACAGGCGGACGGATTCGAGCAGGCAGGAGCGCAGATACGGCAGCAGCGGTGCGTCCGATCGGGCTTCGTCGAGTTCGGCGCGCACGGCTCGCATCTGCTCGGGGTGGGAGGCCAGCAGCGCCAACGCTCGGAACGCGATCATCGCCGCCGCGTCGAACGCGAACAGCCAGTGCGGGACCTGCTCGTCCGGGTCGACCTCGGCGGTGGACTCCCGGTTCGAGATCGTCGATGCGAGGCTGCCGGAGTCGGCCCTGGCCAAGTGGGCGTGCAGCCGGTCGCTGAACTCGCGCCGCCGCGATTCCCGCCGGGGATGGGCGAAAGCCCAGTTCGCGTCCGCGCGGAGCTCGTTGAGCAGCTCGATCAGCCGCCGGTCGTCCCGTGCGCTGTCGCCGAGCACGACTCGGCGCACCGCGCGCCACCACCCGGCCGCGAAATCGTCCCAGCCGAGGCGGCCCGCCGACTGCGCGCGCTCCACGATCCGCGCACCTTCCTCCGCCGCGGCCGCCGCGACCCGTGGCCCCAGTTCGTGCACCGGCCGGTCCATCTCGAGGACGTTCTCGTGGAAGTTCCGGCGCAGCGCCCGTGAACGCCCGCGTGAGATCAGGACACCGTGCGGCTGGAAGTGCCGCAGCGCGGCGCGCTTCTCGCGGTTGGCCGGGGTGAACCGTTGAGCGGAGTCGCGCAGCACCTCCCGCACCTGATCCGGATCGAGCAGCAGCGCGTACTTCCGGCCCGGAACCGCCAACCGCAACGGGCCATCGCCGTAGCGAAGGCGAAGCGCGGTCAGCAAGCGGATGGCGGACCGGTCGAATTGCAGCTTCTCCGCCAACGCCATGATGCGGGGGCGCCGGACGATCACTCCGGCCGCCAGCGTCGGCAGGACCACGCGGGTCGCCACGCGCACCGTGTCCGCGACCGATGCGCGGCGGGCCTGAGGTGTTGCGGTCAGGGATTCGAGAGCGGACACGCGTGCACTCCTTCCGTTGTGGGTGCGATCACCGAGCTACCCGGCGGCGCGTGGCCTCACACGTTGCCCGTGCGGATCTCCGGAGATCACCACTCGCGGGTCCACCGGTGGCGCAGGGGTCTGCCGTCGGGATCCATCACGGCTCGCCCGACCGGGGCCGCCCACGCCCGAGTGGTGGCGGAAGCGGCCGGGCGTTCGTGCACGCGGAGGTGCCCTGCGGGCCTGGGCGCCGTCCGGCCGTTCCGATGCCAGCGCTCCAGATCGGCGGCGGCCCGGCGCAGCGCCTCGATTCCGCTGACGGGGTCGGTGAGGTCGTCGTCTTCGCCGTGGGCTCGCCCCAGATGTTCCCGCCAGAGACGGAGGCGCAGGTCCTGGGCGAACGTGGACGCATCTGTCCGCTGATCCGCCGGCTCCGCGCACCGCTCGTCGAGGACCGCGGCGGTGAGTTCGGAGTCGTAGGTCCACGAGCGCCGGTTCAGGTTGGCCGAACCGATCGTGGCCCAGTGGTCGTCGATGACGCACACCTTCGAATGGACGTAGATCGGTAATCCGTGCGTGTTCTCCAATTCGTAGACGTCGACCCGATTCCCGCCTGCTTCGTGCAGCAGGTCCAGCGCTTTGCCGTGGGCCACATCACTGGTCGCGACCTCCACCGGGCCGCCCTTCTCCGGGCGGCTGGGAACGACGGCGATCAGGTGCAGTTCCGGTTCGCGGCGGAGGGCTTCGGCGAACGTCTCGGCCACCATCGGGGACCAGAGGAACTGGTCTTCGACGTAGACGAATCCCGACGCGCCGCGCAGTGCTTTCGCGTAGCCGCGAGCGACACTGCGTTCTCCCCGGGGAGCGAACGGATAGGGCGGGAACTTGGCCGGGTAGGTGCGCAACAGCTGCACCGAATGCGGGCCGCAGCGCGGTGGTGCGGGAAGCGCGGCAGGGAGCAGGCCCGCCGCCTGCGCCCGCCCGCGCACCTTGCGGTCGAGCAGCGAGAGCGGCCCCCGCTCCAGCGCCGTGGAGTCCTCCCACCGTTCCCGGAAGCAGTGCTCGACGTCGTCCACCGCCGGGCCGCGCACCTGCAGGTGGGCGTCGTGCCAAGCGGGCTGTTCACCGTAGACATCGTCGATCGAGGTCTGCACGTGCGGATCGCCGTGGTGGGCGCCGTCATCCCGGCGGCTCGGGCACGGGTCGATCCCTCCCACGAACGCGATGTCGGACTCCGGCCGTTCCGGTCGGCGGATCACCAGGAACTTCTGGTGGTGGCTCCCAGTGGGGCGCACCCGCTGGTCGAGCACCGCTTCGCCACCGAGGCCCCGCAACGTGGCGACGAACCGCCGGTTGTCGGGAATGAGGTCCGTCGTGAAACTCAAGTACGGCCACCAGAACAGCGCGTGGACCGAGGCCCCGGTGCGGAGGGCGCGGAAGAGCAGTGCCGCGAGGGAGGTACCGGGGCCGTCCAACGGCTTGTCCTGGTCACCGATCCACGCCGAGAAGTACACCTGGTCCCCGGCTCGGATGTCGGTCAGCTCCGAGAGCAACCGGTGGAAGTACTCCACGCCGTCGAGCAGGGGGTGCACCAGGTTGCCCCGGGACCACGCGAGGCCGTCCGGATGGCGGCGGTCGAGGGTCGTCGTGGGATTGCCGCGTTCGTCGGCCGTCAAGAACCACCCGGGAGCGCCTGGCCGGCCCGAGTGCGGTCGCGCGCTCCCGGTGAGCGCCCCGGTCGGTTCCTCACCCGGCAGCGCAGCCATCCAGCACCCTTTCCAGTTCGGGGTCGTTGATCTTCGTCCTGTCGCGGGTACCCGCTGACGGCAGGAGGAAACATCAACCGCGGACCGGCGCAGCCGACGGTGCGGGCGTGAGCCGGTGCGTCGGAACCAGCACCGGCACCCGGAATACCTCGCCATGCCAACGCTTCTTGTGCGGAGACCTCGCCTGCTGATGGTGTCGGTGACCGGCCGAGCGCGCTGCGCTGCCTGCCGTGACGGCACCGCGACCGAGGTCAGACGTGGTCGCGGGGAATGGTGTGCTGCCAGTTCTTCGACAGGACCCGCTCTTCGTCCTCGTAGGCGTCGAGCCGGGCGTGCAGCCGGAATTCGTCCGGCGTGGAGGTGAGCACCGTGTGGGTCACCGTGCGCACGTGCCAGTCGCCTCGGCGGAAACCCATCCACCACGTGTTCTCGCCGCGCACCGAGTCGAAGTCGTCGCCCGTCCAGCTGTAGCGCTCCCACGCGTCGCGGGTGAGTTCAAGATCGATGTCATCGATCCGGGACACTCCGAGGTCCTTGACGACCTCCAGCGCGGATTCGTAGCTGACGAGGTCGCGCGAGACCGTCCACCGCTGCTCACCGGGCACGAGCTGGCTCGACGGCGCCGGTGGCGAGCCCTCGGGGTCGTCGAACGGGCGCACCTCTGTTTCCGCCGCGGACCCCCTCGGCCGCCACGGCAGCACGACACTGCTTCGTCCAGTGTGGACGGTGAGCTGCACCGGGCGAGGCGGCGGCCACGCCAGCGGCCAGTACGACGTCGACACCGACAACCGGATCCGGTGCCCCGGCGGGAACGACTGCGCGACGCCGTTGAGCGCGACCGAGATCTGGTAGCGCCGCCCCGGTTCCAGCGGCTCCGGCCGGTCGTGGGAGTCGCGGTGGGTGAGGTTGAGCAGGCCGTAGGTGACGCGGGTGGCCGCTCCGTCCGGGCGCACGTCGGAAAGCCGCACCGCGACCATCGCGACCGGTTCGCTCACCTCGACGTCGAGGTCCACGACGGGACCTCCCAGGATCTCGTGGCGCTCCTCGAGCGGATCGGTCTCGAACACCAGCGAGCCGCCGTCCTCCTCCCGCTGGTCGTACGGCAGGTCCGGCGGAGCGTTGTAGGAGCACCACTTCCCGGCGAACTGGCCCACCGACAGCGGAGATTGCACGGGACGTTCCGCCTCCACCGGCTCCGAACCGGGGCTGCCGATGTGGTGCGGGTGCAGCGGGTGCCGGGCGGGTGAGACGAGGGGCGAGGGCCATTCGGGTTCACCGACCCACCGGCCGGGCCGATCCGAGTAGGCCGTGGACGGCGGGACGCTGTCCTGCATCCAGGTGGTCAGCATCGGACCGTCCATCACGTCGTTGTCGACGTCCTTGAGCCAGCGGTCCCACCAGCGCACCAGTTCCTGCAGGAAACCGATGGCGGGGCCGGGCTGGCCGAGGTGCGGGTACTTGTGCGACCACGGCCCGATCAGGCCCTTGCGGGGCGCGTCGAGGTTCTCCAGCATCCGGAACACCGCGTTGGAGTACCCGTCGGCCCACCCGCTCACGGCCAGCACCGCGCAGTCGACCGACCCGTAGTCCTCGCAGATCGAACCGTGCCGCCAGTAGTCGTCACGGCGTTGGTGCCGCAGCCATTCGTGCAGCCACAGCCCGCTGTTGTCCAACCGCTCGAGCCACATCTCGCGCCACCGGTCGCCGACCAGCGCCGGGTCCGGCGGGCACGAGTTGTAGGCGAACATCGTGGACGCCCAAGACAGGTTGTCGCTGAGCAGGCAGCCGCCCATGTAGTGCACGTCGTCGGCGTACCGGTCGTCGGTGGAGCACACGGTGGCGATCGCGCCCAAGCTCTCCGGGCGGCGTGCTGCCAGTTGCAGAGCGTTGAACCCGCCCCAGGAGATGCCCATCATCCCGGTCCGGCCGCTGCACCACGGCTGGTCGGCGAGCCAGGCGAGCACCTCTTCGCCGTCGCGGAGTTCCTGCTCCAGGTATTCGTCGGTGAGCACTCCCTCGGACTCGCCGCTGCCGCGCAGGTCCACTCGCACGCATGCGTAGCCATGCCCGGCCATGTAGGGGTGGTGGATCGAATCGCGCAGCGCCGTCAGGTCGCGCTTGCGGTAGGGGATGAATTCGAGCACGGCCGGGCACGGGTCGTCGTCGGAGGACACCGGTCGCCAGATCTTCGCGCCGAGCCGGACTCTGGCACACCGTCAACGGCCTCGAACAGCGGCGCGTGGGATTGGGAGTGCCGCGGGTTGATCTCCAGCAGGTACACCGCGCCCGAGGGCTCGTCCCAGAAGAACTCCACGTTGAACGCCACGTGGTCGAGTCCGAGGTGCTCGATGACCCGGCGGGAAGCGGTGGTGATCCGCTCGATGACCTCCTGCGGCAGCGCGGACGGGTACTGGTAGCGCAGGAAGCTCGACGTGCCGGGGTAGTTGACCGTGTCGATCACGCCGTAGATGTGGACGGAGCCGTGGTGACTGTAGCCCTCGACCGTCACCTGCTGACCGCTCACCGCTTCCTCGGCAACGCAGGCGCGTCCACCGGCGTCGGCGATCTCCGCCGGGAGGTCGAGCTGGTCGAGCACGGTGTCGAAGGGCTTGCCCACCTTGTCGATGCCGGTGCGGATGTCGGCCAGCGCGGCGCGGAACTGCTCGTCGTCGGTGATCCGGTAGGCCATCTGCGAGGAGAAGGACTTCACCGGTTTCACCCACAGCGGGTAGCGCACGCCCTCCGGCGGCGCGGTGTCCGTGTCCACGTCGACGAGCCCGAACCTGGGCACCTCGTTGATGACCTTGGCCTGCTCGACCCGGCTCCAGTACTTGTGCTCGCAGGCCACGATGGCGCGCAGGTCCGCGCTGAGCAGCCCGCGCTGCGCGCACAGCATCGGCACCAGCGAGCTGACCGGGAAGTCCCAGTAGCCGACGATCGCGTCGACCGGCCCGTCGTTCGCGTCCAGCTCCCGGTTCGCCGCGTCCAGCAACGCGTGCACGTCGATGTCGTCGACGTGCACCAGGCTGTCGACGCTCAGCAGCGGATGCAGTTCGCAATCCGCCAGCGCGGGCAGACCGCGCAGGGTGTCGAGGTTCCGTTCGTCGAGTCCGAGAACGAAGACGTGGTGGCTCATGTTCACCTCAAAGGCGGGCGGGTAAATCGCCCGATCACGACGCTTCGCGGCGCCTGTACTGCCTGAGGTCGGGAGGTCTCGGGAGTTCTGCCGAGCTGCCGACCGGTTACGTCACCCGGCGCGTGGCGTGCGACCTCCGATCAGCTCCGGTGGTGGTGCGTCCCCCTCCCGTACCCCCGGTGACCGACGCGCAATCGGATTGGCAGGCGGTGACACCGGGACGGGAGGGGCCGCAGTGACCGGAGGTGGTCACCGGGCTGACGGTGCCGCGGGCGTCGAGCCGCGCGGAAGTCCGCTCAGGCGGTGGCGCCGATCTCGCGCCGACCGGCCAGTTCGGCGACGGCCGCGGTGACGCTGGAGTAGGTCGGAACGGTCTCGCCCGATCCGGCGGCGCGCAGCGCACGGTCCACGCAGGTCGGCCCGTCGACGATGTAGATCATCATGCCTCGGCTCGCGGCCCGTCGGTGCACGTGGGCCAGCAGCTGCAGGCCGGCGACGCCCAGGAAGCGCAGTCCGGACAGGTCGAGGATCACGGACTCGGCCATCGAGGCGAGCCGAGGGGCCAGCAGTTCGCGCAGGCGCGGGGTCGTTTCGGTGTCGAGGTCACCGGCGAGGTGCACCGCTACCGAGGTGCTGGTGGGGTAGGACAAGTGCAGTACCAGGCTTGGGCTCGGGCGGGATTTAGCGGACGGAACCCGTGCTGTCACGGGCCTGTCAAGCCGTCCGGCGGCGGTGCCGACGGGAGCGTTCGGCCCGGAGTGGGCGAATAGTGTGGTCACGACTGCCTCCTAGAAGGTGCAGCAGCCGACGAAGGCGCCGACGGTCCCGCAACGGAACACTTGCCCCGCGTCGCGTGGCGCGGCAGTTACCGAAGTGAGGACCGACGCGAACACTTCGACCCGGCTGTCACGTCCGTTCAGGCGGCTGGATGCTCAACCGGCAACTGTCAACGTCCCAGATGTGAGACTGTCTTGTCCACCCGCCGCCGAATCGACCCGGCCGAGGAGCCGTCGCGTCGTCAAGGCCGCCGAACGGCGGCCGGTCCCGAGCTTCGACGACGCGCGGTCACGGGAGCAGCGGCGAGCGCGCCACGTGTAGCCGCCCGATCACGTGGGTAGGCCTGATCACGACACCGTCGACCAGCGTGCCGAGCCGACGCGCGGGCATGCGGCGACGATCGCGATCGAGGAGGTCAAGACACCTGTGAGTGCTCCGAGCACCGTTGCCGACCACGTTCTCGCCCGGCTGGCCGAGTGGGGCGTGCACCGCTACTACGGCTATCCCGGAGACGGGATCGGCGGGATCTTCGCCTCGCTGCGGACGCTCGTGTCCGACGGTGCGGACACCGAGTTCATCCAGGTGCGCCACGAGGAAACGGCGGCGTTCGCGGCCTGCGCCGACGTGAAGTACGGCGGTAGCGAGATCGGGTGCTGCGCGGTGACCAGCGGCCCGGGCGCGATCCACGCGCTCAACGGGCTCTACGACGCGAAGCTCGACAACCAGCCGGTCGTCGCGCTGCTCGGGCACACCGCGCAGACCGCGCAAGGTGGCGGCTACTACCAGGAAATCGACCTGCTGAACCTGTTCAAGGACGTCGCCGGGGCGTACTGCGAGCAGCTGACGGTGCCGAGCCAGGTGCGCCACCTGGTCGATCGGGCCTGCCGCACCGCCTTGTCGCAGCGCACCGTCACGGCACTCGTGCTGCCCAGCGACGTCCTGGACATGGCGGCGGTTCCGGAGCCGCCGCAGGAACACGGCTACTACCGGACGTCGTCGGTGCCGAGCTCGCCGAGCACCGCGCCGGACGCGGCCTCGCTGCAGCGAGCGGCCGAGGTGCTCAACGCGGGGGAGAAGGTCGCGATCTTGGCGGGAGCGGGCGCTCTCGGCGCGAGCGATGCGCTCACGGCAGTGGCCGATCGGCTGGGCGCCGGTGTCGCGAAAGCCTTGCTGGGCAAGACGGTTCTCGACGACGCCCTGCCGTGGGTCACCGGCCCGATCGGGCTGCTCGGCTCCACGGCGAGCTGGCACCTGATGCGCGAGTGCGACACGTTGCTGATCGTCGGTTCGACCATGCCCTACACCGAGTTCTACCCCGAGCCCGGCGAAGCGCGGGCGGTGCAGATCGATGTGGACGGGACCCGGTGCGGGATCCGCTATGACACCGAGATCAACCTGGTCGGCGACGCCGGAGCCACGCTCGAAGCGCTGCTGCCGTTGCTGCGCGAGCGAGCCGATAATGGCTGGCGCGAGCACGTGGAGACGTGGACCCGGCGCTGGAACTCCTACAGCGAAGCACGCGCGACCGCGGACACGTCCGGGCTCAATCCCGAGTTCGTGGTGCGTGAACTGTCCGCCCGCCTTCCCGGCGACGTAATGGTCTCCGCCGACTGCGGCACCGCCACCAGCTGGTACGCGCGCACGCTGGAAATGCGCCCGGGGATGCTGGGAAGCCTCTCCGGCACCTTGCTGTCGATGGGCGGTGGACTGCCCTACGCGATCGCGGCGAAGTTCGCGCATCCGGAGCGCCCGGTGGTCGCGCTCGTCGGTGACGGCGCGATGCAGATGAACGGGGTCAACGAGCTCATCACCGTCGCGAAGTACTGGCGGGAGTGGGCGGATCCGCGTTTCGCGGTGCTCGTGCTCTCCAACGACGATCTCTCCTACGTCACCTGGGAGACGCGGGCGATGCTGGGGGACAAGCCGTTCGCCGACGCCCAGCACCTGCCCGAGGTTCCGTACGCGAAGTGGGCCGAGTTGCTCGACCTCGGCGGGATCCGGGTGGACGCCGCTGATCAGGCCGGTGCCGCTTGGGACGCGGCGTTGAGCGCCGACCGCCCGACCGTGATCGACGCCCAGGTGGATCCAGCGGTGCCGATGATCCCGCCGCACGTGACGATCTCGCAGGCCGTCAACACGGCCCGGTCCCAACTGGCCGGCGATCCGGACGCGCTCCGGATCATCGCCGACGGCATCCGGGAGACCGTCGGCGCCAAGGCCCGGTCAGTGCTCAACACGTCGTTCCTGTGAGGGATCCCGCTGCCGTCCGCGCGCTCGCACCAAGTCCTTAATGGACAGACCTTTGCCGTGCGCAGCCGGATCGGTTCTGCGTCGGCAGATCAGGGACATCAGGCGCCGAACGGATGAAGACCCCGTGCGTGTGATGGCTGGCCCTCGTGGGTACCGCACAGGGGTGACGAAAGCACTCGTCACGTGTTCGCCCGACCGGCCGTGGGGCCGGACCGCATGGGAGGAACGATGGTGGACCGACCGGCCAGCCCCGCCGCGCAAGAACAACGACCGCCGGGAACGACCTCTCCCATGGATCCCCTTCCTCGGGACGAGATGCGGGATTACGCGGGAGCAGGCCACCTCGCAGGCAAGAAGGCACTGGTGACCGGCGGAGACTCCGGCATCGGGCGGGCCGTGTCGGTCGCCTTCGCCAAAGAGGGCGCCGATGTGGCGGTCGGCTACCTCGACTCCGTGGAGTCCCACGATGCCGAGCACACGGCCTCGCTGGTCCGCGAGCAGGGACGCAAGTGCTTCCTGTTCCAGGGCGACGTCGCTGACGAGAGCTACTGCGAACGTCTCGTCGACGAAGCCGCGCAGAGCCTGGGCGGGCTCGACGTGGTGGTGAACCACGCCGGAACGCAAGCGCCGCAAGAGGATCTGGCGTCGGTGGGGACCGAACAGTTCGACCGCACGTTCAAGGTGAACGTGTACGCGGTGTTCTGGATCTGCCGGGCCGCGCTGCGCCACCTCCCGGACGACGGGGCGATCGTGAACACCGGATCGGTGAACGCGTTGCGCGGCAACAAGAGTTTGATGGACTACTCGGCCACCAAGGGTGCGGTGCACGTGTTCACGCAGTCCCTTGCGCAATCGCTGGCCGGGCGGGGACTTCGCGTCAACTGCGTCGCGCCGGGTCCAGTGTGGACTCCGCTGATCCCCGCCACCTTCGGCGCGGACAAGGTCGACGGGTTCGGGGACCAGACCCCCATGGGACGCATGGGGCATCCCGACGAGATCGCGCCCAGCTACGTCTTCTTCGCCTCGTCGAGGTTGTCCAGCTACTACACCGGAGAGGTCTTGGCGCCGGTGGGCGGCGAAACCCACCCGGGCTGACCGGCCGCCCTCCCGGCCCGTGGGCATGTTTGTCGAGTTGATGAGCGGGCACCCGAAGAGCAGGAGCCGTTGACTCCCGATATGCAGGATTGAGGTGCTCAACGATGACCACAGCACGGGACATCATGACCGCACAGCCCGAATGCGTCGCGACCGACGACAGCCTCGCCTTGGCGGCCCAGCAGATGCGCAGGCTGAAGGTGGGGGCGCTGCCCATCTGCGGTCCCGATCAGAAGATCAAGGGCGTGCTGACGGATCGCGACATCGTCGTGCGCGGCTTGGGCACCGGTAAGGACCCCGGACAGACGAACTCCGGCAGCTTCAACGACGGCGAGGCCGTGACGGTCGGAGCCGACGACCCGATCGACGAACTGCTCAACGTGATGATCGACCACAAGGTCAAGCGCCTGCCCGTGATCGATGGATCCAAACTGGTGGGCATGGTGTCCATCGCCGACGTGGCGCGGAACCTGCCCCAGCCCGATGTGGGACAGCTCGTCGAGGCGCTGTCGCTGGACTGATCTCGCGCCGTACCCGACAGCGGCACCGCCCTGGTCCCCGGAACGGGACCAGGGCGGTTTTCCGCGCTGCGTTCGACGTCAGTGGGGTTCGAGCAGGACCTTGATCGCCGACTGCTCCTTGCGCTGGAAGATGTCGTAACCGTGCGCCGCGTCCCGCAGCGGCAGGTGGTGCGTGGCGAGGTCCTGCACGCCGAGCGGGTCGGATTCGTCCCCGACCAGCGGGAGCAGGTCATCGATCCAGTTCTTGACGTGCGCTTGCCCCATGCTCAGGCGCACGCCTTTGTCGAACAAGGTGAGCATCGGCATCGGATCGGCCATGCCGCCGTAGACGCCGCTGAGCGAGATGGTCCCGCCGCGACGCACCGCGTCGATGCACTGGTACAGGGCGGACAATCGGTCCACACCGGCTTTGGCCATCATCGGTTCGGCGAGCGAGTCGGGCAGCGCGGTGGTGATCTTCTGGGCGAGTTCGGCACCGGGCGAGCCGTGCGCCTCCATCCCCACCGCGTCGATGACCGAGTCGGGGCCGCGCCCGTCGGTCATGTCTCGCAGCGCGCCGGGCACGTCGTCGTGCTCGCTGCCGTCGACGACCTCGATCCCGTTGCGAGCGGCCATGTTCAGCCGTTCCGGTACGCGGTCGACCCCGATGACTCGGGCACCCCGATGACGAGCGATCCGGGCGGTCAGCTGTCCGATCGGGCCGAGCCCGAACACCGCGACCGAACCGCCCTGCGGGATCGCGGCGTACTCGACGGCTTGCCACGAAGTCGGCAGCACGTCGGAGAGATAGAGGAACCGTTCGTCCGGTGGCCCTTCCGGAACTTTGATCGGGCCGAACTGGGCCTGCGGCACGCGCAGGTATTCGGCCTGACCGCCGGGAACCTGGCCGTAGAGCTTGGTGTAGCCGAACAGCGCGGCACCCGAACCCTGGTCCCGGACCTGGGTCGTCTCGCACTGGGCGTGCAGCCCTCGATCGCACATCCAGCAGTGCCCGCAGGAGATGTTGAACGGCACGACGACCCGATCTCCGGGCTGGATGTGCGCGACGGCGGATCCCGTCTCTTCGACGACGCCCATCGGTTCGTGCCCGAGCACGTCACCGGGTTCGAGGAACGGGGTCAGGACTTCGTACAGGTGCAGATCGGATCCGCAGATGGCGCTGCTGGTGACCCGGATGATCGCATCGGTCTCCGCCTCGAGGCGAGGGTCGGGCACGTCCTCTACTCGAACATCGCGTGGTCCTTGCCAGGTCAATGCCTTCATGCGCTCCTCCTGTGTTCAGGGTGTTCCCTTACCGGGCGTCCGGTCGTGCGGCGGACGGGGTCGTCCGGAGTCGGTTCGGCAACATCGTCGAGCGGTTCCGCGCTCGTGGACGGCTTGGCTTCGGCCTACCCTGACGGGCCGTCCGGGAATCACGGGCGGGTCCGCTCGGAGCGCTCCGCGGCGGCCTTCGCCGACGCCCACAACGGCGTGCGCGCGGCCTTCGATCGGGTTCCGAGCGGTGTGCGCGGTGCGCCGGCCGGGTAGTGCTGGGTTCGGCGAACACGCCGGGGCGGAGGGTGATGAGATGGTCGACCGGAGCCCGCGGCCGCATCCGGCGCTTGCGGAGGAAATCGGCGAAGCCGAGGCGTCGTCGAACGCCCCCGAACCGGCGGTGCCGGACGCACCGGTCGTCTCCGCGACACCGGAGCGCCCCGGCCCGCCCATCACCTGAGGTGGGCATCGCACCCCGAGGCCGGCCGCCGACCGGCCTGAGCGTGCCGGAGGAGTGGAAGCTGTCCGCGTCGGGCGGCCCGCGTCCGTTCGTCACTTGGGCGCGCTACGACCTGCCCGACAGTTCCGGCTACCTGTGGGAGTCCCGCCGCCAGCGCAAGGGGCGTGGACCGGAGCGGGCGGGAGCCGCCGCGAAGCGCGGACCGTGGTCGTCGTGGTGGGCGCCGGATCGGCTCGCGTGGTGGATCGCGATCGGGTTCATGCTCGGCTCCGCGCTGTTCATCGCCGGTGCGTGGGGGTCGCTGGTGCCGCACGTGTTCGGCGGCGAGCACCAGATGTCGCTGTTCGCCGAATCCTGCTACTGCACGGGTGCGGTGCTCTACACCGTGAGCATCTACGGGCAGATCCTGGAGAGCCTCAACTCCGACGACCGAATCGGGCCGGACCGCACGAGTCACCCGCCGGAACGGTTCCGCTGGATCGGGTTCGAGCCCCGCCGGATCGAGTTCATGACGCCCGCCGTGGTGTTCGTCGGGTCCGTGGTGTTCAACTACGAGACCGTCGTCGCGCTGGGTGCCACGCTGGACCTGCTGCCCAGGCTGTGGCTGTGGGAGACCAGCATGGTGGGCTCGTTCCTGTTCCTGGCGTCGAGCTGCATGCAGATCGCCGAAGCGGGGCACGGGTACGTCCGCTTCAAACCGCGGGACATCTCGTGGTGGGTGGGGGTCTGCTTCGTGCTCGGCTCGATCGGGTTCGTCGTGGGCACGGTGCCCGGCCTGGACCCGCCGGGCCTGCCCACCGCGGCGCAGGGCGGGGGCGCCGCCATCGTGAAGATCGGGTTCCTCGTTGGCGGGATCTTCTTCCTCATCGGGAGCTACCTGATGGTGCCGGAGATGTTCACCCAGCTCCGAAACCAGGGGCGGCCCGGGAAGATGTGAGCTCGGCGGCGGGTTGCCATTGGCGGCCGGAGGTGCCGGGCTGCCATTGGCGGCCGGGCTCATTGCCGCTGACCGACTCCGGTCGCCAGTTCGTGCCACCGGCCGCCGGGGACACGGCGCTGCAGCGGCGGGGTCGGCGTGTCCGCACCCCGTTGCAGCCCGTCCAGCATCTCCAGGATGGCGTCCACGCCGGAATGGGACGGTGACCAGCCGAGGACTTCTCGCGCTCGGGAGACGTCCAGCAGCGGCAGCCGCAGCACCGCGTCGAACAGGTCCGGTGACGCCGGTACGAGGTGGAGGCCCCACGCGGCGGCGAGCCCCGCCCGCACCAGCCTGGCAGGCACCGGAATCGGACGGCTGCCGAAACGCGCGGCGAGCACACGTATGTCGATCACCGGCTCGGCCGCGATGTTGAACGCACCCGCCACGGGAAGTCGCGTCGCCGCGCGGAACGCCTCGGCCACGTCCCGGCTGTGCACCGCCTGGAACCGCAGGCCGGAAATGTCGGGGAGCACCGGCGATCGCTCCGGGCGGACGAAGCGGCCGGGCACCAGCGGCCCCGCGAACAGCCTCCGCTGCTCGGCCGCGACCCCCGCTTTGAAGATGAACCCCGGCCGCATCCGCACGACGCGGGTGTTCCCGTTCCGGCGCTCGAACGCGTCGAGGCACCGTTCCAAGTAGGCCTTCTCCCGGGTGTAGGCGGCCCCCGGCCAGCCGTTCGTGGGCCAGTGCTCGTCGACGGGACGTCCAGGACCAGGGGAGTAGGCGCCCACTGACGAGGAGTAGAGGAGAGCCGGTACGCGCTCCCGCTCGACGGCGGCGAACAACCGCAGGGTGCCGAGGACGTTGTTGCGCCACGTGGTCACCGGGTCGTGCGTGGGCTGGAAGATCCACGCGAGGTCGATCACCACGTCGGCGCCGCGGACCCGGGGCGCGAGGTCGTCGGCGGTGATGTCGCACGGCTCGAACTCGACGCCGTCCCGGGTCCGCGTCGGTGCGCGCCGCGCGAGCGCGGTGATCCGGCCGATGCCGGGATCCGCGATCAACGCGTCGACGACGCTGGTTCCCACGTTCCCCGTGGCGCCGACGACGACCACGTGCAAGCCGTCGCGGTCCGCTCGCGTGCTCATCATTCGCTCCGCAGGTCGCCGATGTTCCCTTCATCCCCCGCGTACCCGGTGCGAAGCCGCGGTATGCGGGCCTAGGTGTGAACGCGGCGCGGCGGGGTATGCGTCGGAGTAGCCCCGATCAACGGCGACGACAGGGAGCGTGGGCCGCATGAACGGCGCTCGCGCGGATGCCACCTCCATCCCGGGTGTGACGATGGGAGTCGAGGAGGAATTCCTGCTGCTCGACTCGGTTTCGGCGCAGGCCGTGCCGCGGGCGGGACTCGTGCTCGCCGACGCCGCCGTGCTGCCCGGTGAGGTCGAGTTCGAGGGCGCGACGCTGCAACCGGAACTGCTCCGCAGCCAGGTCGAGGCCGCGACGGGCCGGTGTGCGACGGTGCGGCAGCTCGGCGACCAGCTCGGAGCGGCCCGCAGGCGGCTCGCCCGCGCGGCAGGCAAGCAGGCAGCGGTGCTGGTGTCGTCGGGAACGCCGGTGCTCGACGGTCCGCCGCCCGGCATCACCGGCGGTGACCGGTTCGAACGGATCGCGGGCGCCTACGAAGCCGTCGTCACCGACTACCAGGCCTGCGGCTGCCACGTGCACGTGGCGGTGCCGGACGAGGAGGTGGCGGTCGCCGTGGTGGACCACTTGCGGCCGTGGCTGCCGACGCTGCTGGCCTGGTCGGCGAATTCGCCGTTCCACCGAGGACTGGACACCGGCTACGCGAGCTGGCGAATGGTGCAGCAGATGCGCTTTCCGGGCTCGGGGGTACCGCCGCACTTCGGATCCGCGGCAGCCTACCGCGACCAGGTCGCCCGCTTGGTCGAATGCGGAACGCTGGTCGATCCCGAGATGTCCTTCTGGCTGGTGCGTCCATCACCACGGCTGCCCACGGTCGAACTGCGCGTCGCCGACGCGATGACCACCGTCGGCGAGACCGTCCTGCACGCGGCTCTCGCCCGCGCGCTGGTGCGGACCGCGCTCGACGAGGTGTCGCGGGGCAAGCCTGCTCCCGTGGTCCGCGATCAGGTCGCGGCGGCCGCGGTCTGGGCGGCGGCGCGGCACGGCATGCGGTCGTCGCTGGTCGACCCGGTCCGAGAGTCCCGGGTGCCCGCCGCGCGACTGCTGCGCGAGCTGGTCGAGTGGGTGACCCCGGCGCTCGCGAGCACCGGGGACGTCGCCGTCGTGCTCGATTCCCTCGAACGTCTCGCCCGACGAGGAGGAGGCGCGCAGCGACAACGCCGCCACGCGGCGCTCGGGCTGCACGCGCTGGTGCGCGCGCTCGCCCGTGGAACCTGCCCCGGACAACCGGATGATCGACCGTCCCCCGACATGATCGAGGAGCACAGATGAGCGTCCCCACCACGGAAATCGTGTCGGCTCGGCTCCCGAGGCCGCGCGGCCCGCTGTCCGAAGCGGTCATCGCGGCGCTCGGCGCACCTCCGCCCGCCACGGGCCTGCCCGCGCCCGGTGAGGTGGGCGCCGAACCGTTCGGTGAAGACCTCGCACTGGCGCTGCACACCTGCTACGAGCTGCACTACCGAGGTTTCGAAGGCGTCTCGGCGGAGTGGGAGTGGAACGGGGGCCTCCTGGACTGGCGGGCAAGCCTCGAACACCTCTTTCGCACGGCCCTGCGTGACAACGTCGCGGGCGGCGAGGACGTGGACGCCGAGTTGGCGGGGCTGCTGACCGAGACGGTGCCCGGTGACGGAGTCGCGCAGCACCTCCGCGATCACGGGAGCTGGGAGCAGCTGCGCGAGTACTTCGTGCACCGGTCGATCTACCACTTGAAGGAGGCCGATCCGCACGCCTGGGTCATCCCTCGGCTGCAAGGGCAGGCGAAGGCGGCGCTGGTGGCCGTGGAGTACGACGAGTTCGGCGGCGGACGAGGTGAGGACGTCCACGCGAAGCTGTTCGCCGACCTGCTCGACGCCGCCGAACTGGAATCCGGTTACCTGCACTACCTCGACGTGGTGCCTGCGCCGCAGCTGGCGATCGTGAACCTGATGTCGATGCTCGGCCTGCACCGGGGCTTGCGCGGCGCGCTCGTCGGCCACTTCAGCGCCGCCGAGATCAGCACCGCGCCCAGCGCGCAACGCTTGGCGAACGCGTTGGAGCGGTTCGGGGCTCCGGCGGCATGCATCCGCTTCTTCACCGAGCACATCGAGGCCGACGCCGTGCACGAGCAGATCATGCGCCACGACGTGATCGGCGACCTGCTGCGGCGCGAGCCGCACCTCGCGCGGGACGTCGTGTTCGGCATCCAGGCCACGGAGCTGCTGGAGGGGGCGCTGACCGAGCTGCTGCTCGGTTCTTGGCGGAAGGGGAGCAGCTCGCTGCTGCGGCCGCTCGCGCAGCCGGGCTAGGGCTGCTCGTCCTGCCGCGAGCGGTGCACGCGGCGCCGATGGCTGGTGTCGCAGAGCGGGAGCCTGCGGCTGCGCCGGCAGGCGCACACGGCGACGACGAAGCGGTCGTACCGCACGGTCGTCCCGTCGGCGTCGACCAGGTCCACCGGGCCGTCGATCAGGACAGGTCCGTCGGGCACCACGCGCACCCGGCGAGCCGGGCGCGACTCAAGCTCTGTCACCGCGGATCACCACCAACTCCTCCCGGCGCTGACCGGGCTCGATCATCCCCCGCGCCTCCAGGTAGGCCGCTCGTTGCCGCAGCACCGGGCCGAACGGTTGCGTTCGGCGCGCGGCGATCGACACGTTCAGCCCCGCCAGCGCGAGCACGGACGTCGTTCGCTCCACATCGGACAGAGCAGATTGCACGAGGAGCAGCCGCCCACCGGCGCGAAGCATGCCCGGAACCACGGAACACAGCGCGTCCAGCACCGCGCGGCCGTCATGCCCGGCGTCCCAGGCGCGAGCGGCCCCGCGACGAGGGGAACGGCCTCGGCCGAGGGAACGTAAGGCGGGTTGGAGACGACCAGGTCGAACCGCCGGGCCGCGAGAACGTCCAGCGACGCGATCCGCCGCACCCGGACCGGCAGCCCGCGGATACGCGCGTTGAACCGGGCCGCGAGCACCGCTCGGCTGGAAACGTCGATCGCCGTGACACTCCCGGCACCCGCGCGGGCGGCGGCCACCGCGAGCGCGCCGGTGCCGGTCCCCACGTCGAGGACCCGCGAACCGGCGTGCACCTCCACTTGGCGCAGGACGTCTTCGAGCAGCCGCGTGTCCCCTTGCGGTCGGTAAACACCGGGTGAGCTGAGCAGCCGCACGCTCATGAGCTGCTTTCGGTGCGGACGATCGGGCACGTCGCAACCGGGGAACCGGCGAGCCCGTCGACGGCCGCACTGTCGAAATCCCGGTCATCCGACAGCGGTGGGCACCGTTCGAACGCACGCCCGGTGTCCTGCCACAACGATCGCGGCATGGCGGTCTCCTCCGGCGGAAGGTGTCGTCATCCAGGCTTGCCCGCGGGCATCGCGCGGCAAACCGCCGGAGAGAACCCGAGGACGTTCAAGGGTGTTTCCTGGCGGTCACAACGTGATTTTCGTTGGACGGGGCGAGAAGCGCGGTTCCGCGAACTCGCTCGCGCGGGGGACGACTCCTGCGCCGGCGGATCCTGCCGCGAGAACTCTTCAGTCCTCGGAACCGGGGCGGGCGTCGAGGGCCGCCGCCTCGTCGGGAGTGGGGGCGGTGCCGCCGAGGTGAGCGGGCAGCCACCAGCGGTCCTCCTCGCCCGCGGGCTGATCCGGATAGCCGGCCTGCAGGTCGTCGAGGATCGCCGACATGCGCGAGCGGAGGTCTTGGGTGAGCGCTTCCGGATCATCGTCCGGAGCGGGATGGAACGGTTCGCCCGCGTGGATGTGGATCGGCACGTGCCGCTTGGTGAGCGTGCGCGGCCTGCCCTTCGTCCACAGTCGCTGGGTGCCCCACAACGCCATCGGTACGACCGGCACGCCCGCGTCGGCCGCCATCCGGACCGCACCGGACTTGATCGGTTTGACGGTGAAGGACCGGCTGATGGTCGCCTCCGGGAACACCCCGACGACCTCGCCCGCACGAAGCCGTGCGACCGCTTCGTCGTAGGAGCCCTTGCCCGCGGCCCGGTCCACCGGGATGTGGTGCATGCCGCGCATGAGCGGCCCGGCGATCCGGTTGGTGAAGATCTCCTTCTTCGCCATGAACCGCACCAGCCGCTTCGCCGGCTGCGCGCCCAACCCGCAGAAGATGAAGTCCAAGTAGCTGACGTGGTTGCACGCGATCACCGCACCTCCGGCGTGCGGGATGTGCTCGGTTCCCGTCACGCGCAGCCGGTTGTCCAGCACGCGGAACATGGTCTTGGCCGCCAGGATTACGGGCGGGTACACGATCTCAGCCACAGCGTCAGGTTACGCAAGGGTAAGTTCTTGCACGCCCACCTGGGGTCTCGGTCACATTTTCCCAGGTCGTCGCGGCCCCTGAGCTCGGCCGGCCGCCACCCTTCGTGCACGGGTGGCAGCGGTGGGCGACAGCGAAGATCGCAACGCGGCCCGGGCGGTCACTCCCCGGGGACCCCGCCTCACGTCCGCCAGCGGGACAGGCGGCGTTCCAGGGTCACCAGGCCCAGGTTGAAGCCCAGCCCCAGCAACGAGATCGTGATGATCCCGGCGTACATCTCCGGGACCTGGAAGTTGTACTGCGCCATGTTGATCAGGTAGCCGACCCCGGCCTTCGCACCGACCATTTCGGCCGCGACCAGCACCAGGATCGAGTTGGCCGCCGCCAGCCGGACGCCGGTGAACACCATCGGCACCGCGGCGGGCAGTACGACCTTCGTGAACACCGCGAGCGACCCGAACCCCAGCGACCGCGCGGACTTGATCAGCAGCGGATCAACGGTGCGCACCGCGCTGATGGTGTTGAGCAGGATCGGCCAGGTGCAGGCGAACACGATCAGCGCGACCTTGGAGGACTCGCCGAGGCCCAGCAGCAGCACGAAGACCGGCAGCAGCGCGAGCGCCGCCGTGTTGCGCATCAGCTCCAGCAGCGGGTTGAGCAGTTCCCCGACCAGTCGGTACCAGCCGATGACGATGCCGAGGGGCACCGCGACGACGATGGCGAGGCTGAAGCCGGCGAGGGACCGGGCGAGACTCGCACCGAGGTGCTCCCAGAGCTGCCCGTTGACCGCGAGTTCCACCCACTTCACCAGGACTTCGCTGACCGGCGGCAGGAAGATGCTGTCGACCAGCCCGACGCGCGGCGCGAGCTCCCACAGCAGCAGGAACGCCACGATCGCGGCCGAGGACTTCAGCACGCGCCCGGCGACGTGGTGTGCGGGCTTCGCCGGGGTGGCGGTGCTCGCGGAGGTGCGGCGGATGTGAAGGACGTCAGCCAATGGAGCTCACCTTGGAGTCGGAGGCCGGCTCGGAGCCGTCCTGGGATGGCCGGGCGGCGGCCCGTTCTGCTGCCTGCGCGCGGTCGACCTCCGAATGCAGCAGGCTCCAGATCCGGTGGCGGTAGTGGGCGAACTCCGGTGCCGAGCGCAGGTCCGAGCGCGCGGTGCGGTCACCGAGGTCGATGTCGACGACGGCCTTCACGGTGCCGGGCCGGGAGGTCAGCACCGCCACCCGCTGTCCGAGGTGCACGGCCTCGTCGATGCCGTGGGTGATGAACACGATCGTCTTGCCGGTGCGCCGCCACAGCCGCAGCAGTTCGTCCTGCAGGGTTTCGCGGGACTGCGCGTCGAGGGCGGCGAACGGCTCGTCCATCAGCAGCACGTCGGGGTCGAAGGCGAGGCTGCGGGCGATGGCGACGCGCTGCTTCATCCCGCCGGAGAGTTCGTGCGGATACCGGTCGGCGAAGCCGGAAAGTCCCACCAGATCCAGGTGTTCCAGCGCGCGTTCGCGGCGCTGGGCGGCGGGGATCTTCTTCGCCTCCAGCCCTAATTCCACATTGGACGCCGCGGTGCGCCACGGCAGCAGCGCGTACTGCTGGAACACCACGCCGCGGTTCAGCCCTGGCCCGGTGATCGGCGTGCCGTCCAGCAGGATTCGCCCGCTGGTCGGGGAGTCCAGCCCGCCGAGCAGGTCCAGCAACGTCGACTTGCCGGAGCCGCTGGGGCCGACGATCACGGCGAGCTCACCGGGACGGATCCGCAGGTTCACGTCGTGCAGCGCCGTCAGCTCGGTGTCCGGCCGACCGTTGCGACCGGTTACCGGGAACGTCCGGGAAACGCTCTCGAAGATGATCTCTGCCACGGGTCTCCTCAGTTCGGTGCGCCCGCGCGGAACGGGTTGAATTCGTTGGTGTAGAGCTTGCGCAGATCGACGGAACCCGGTGGCACGCGGCCACTCGCGGTCAACCGGCGCAGCCAGGTGCTGAACTCGCGATCCTCGATCAGCCCACCGGCCCCGGCGATGCCGGTGGAGCGCCAGTACGACACGCTGTCGGTGTCCTCGTTGCGGCCCCGGCGGCGGATGATGTCGGTGTAGCGGGCCACGACCTCTTCGTGCGGCCGGGTCTGCGCCCACCGCACCGCCTGAGCGATCCCCGCCACGAGCCGGCTGGTCGTGTCCGGGTTCCGGGCGATGAACTCGTCGCGCATCACGAGGCAGCCCGCGGTGAACGGTCCCAGCATGTCGGTGTCGCTGAACACCGGCCGCAAACCACCGTGCGCGACCGCCTTCTCCCGTTGGATGTCGGACAGCGCGGAGATGTCCAGCTGCCCGGAGCGCAACGCCTGTTCGGCGCTGACCGGCGGCACCACCACCAACTGCACCGAGTCGATCTCCTCCTCGGTGAGCCCGCCGCGTTCCAGGTAGATCGCGAGCACATCCTCGAAGTGCGCCCCGAGGGTGTTCACGCCGACCTTCGCGTCGATGAAGTCCCGCGGTCCTCGGATCGGACTGCGGTCCAAGGCGTAGTAGCCGCCGTAGGTGCGGACGTCGGAGCCGTAGTAGCCCACCACCGCTTTGATCGGTGCGCCCGCCGCGGCGAGCCGGATGATGGCGCCGTTGAACGCGCCGCCGATGTCGGTGTCCCCGGTGACGGTGGCCTGGATGTCCTGCGGACCGCTGGTGGTGTTGCCGATCCACTCCAGCTCCACGCCGTCGAGCAACCCGAGATCCGCGGCCAGCTCGTGGTAAACGACATCACCGCTCTGACCCTGGTAGCGCACGACGTTCGTCCGGGGCTCACCGGAGGACGCGCCGGCGCTCGCACATCCACTTAGGACGGACGTGGCGGCGAGGCCGGACAGGCCGTGCAGCAGGCGGCGTCGGTCGATCTTGATGGGCACGGGCGGCGCTCGCTTTCAGGGCACCTCACCGGGAGGTGGGTGCTGGTCAGGGAGTGCTGCGGACATCGCGGGCCACGGCGAGCCGGGCGGGCGCCGCAGGAAGAGCGGATCAGCGTGGGAGACCGGGCTTCAACGACACCGGGTGCCGGGCGCGTGACCGCAGTCCACGCGACGGCGCCGCACGAGGTCAGATCCGGCTGTCATGCCACCGATGGAAACCGGTGCGTCGGGCGGCCGTCAAGATCGCCGGCGGATTCACCGGCAGGCTTCCGAATGCCGGGAAGTTCCGCGGTTCGATTGACGGGTTCTCCCGCCCGTGTTTGCATCCAGCGTATGAGGCAGACGCCGCTCCTGGTGTTCCGCGGGCACATCGACCTGCTGCGCGTCGCCTCCGCGGGTTGTCCCTGCGGCTGAGCCGCCCAGTGTTCCCCGCGTGCGGGGGTGATCGCACGTTTTCTGATGTTCTCCGGCTCGAATCGCCGAGCGATCTCGGAGCCGTTTCTCGCCGTCCGATGCCGTTGTGCCTTGCTGCGCGCGGTCTTCACGTCGCGGCGCCACACCACACAGGCAGGAGCAACAACATGACCAGCTCGAAGCTGAACTCGGACGTGCGCCGCGTCGCCGGGCGCATCGGAGCCGAGATCACCGGCGTGCAGCTGACCGGGCGCCTCACGAGCGAGACCGTCGAGCACATCCGAAACGCCCTGCTGACGCACAAAGTCGTCTTCTTCCGCGGCCAGCACGACCTCACCGACGACGAGCAGGTCGAGTTCGCGAAGCGGCTCGGCGTCGTGACCACCGCCCATCCGACGGTCCCGGGGGCGGACAACGCCGCGCACGTGCTCCCGCTGGACGCGGACAAGGGCGCGCGGGCCAACTCCTGGCACACCGACGTCACGTTCGTGGAGAACCCGCCTGCGTTCTCCGTGCTGCGAGCGGTGACGATTCCGCCCTACGGCGGGGACACGGTGTGGGCGAACACGGTCGCGGCTTACGACGGGCTCTCCCCTGAACTGCGGCAGCTGGCCGCCCGGCTCTGGGCGCTGCACACCAACGCCTACGACTACGCGGCGAAACGTCCGAACCCGACGGAGGCGGAGCAGGCGCGGCACGAGCAGTTCGTCTCGACCGTCTACGAGACCGAACACCCGGCGGTGCGCGTGCACCCCGAAACGGGGGAGCGCTCACTGCTGCTCGGGCATTTCGTGCAGCGGTTCCTAGGCTTCGGCAAGACGGATTCGGCGCGACTGTTCGACCTGCTGCAATCGCACGTGACGGAGTTGGAGAACACCGTGCGCTGGCGGTGGGCTCCGGGTGACGTGGCGATCTGGGACAACCGGGCGACCCAGCACTACGCGGTCAACGATTACGGCGACCTGGCCCGCAAGGTCAACCGGGTCACGGTGGCCGGGGACGTGCCCGTCGACGTCGCGGGCAAGCGCAGCGTCGCCCGCCAAGGCGACGCCACCGCCTATTCCGCCGGGACGGTTTCGTAGGTCCTGCGTAGGTGTCCGGGTTAACTCAGCGGCTTTGCTCGCTGCGGGATCTTTTCCCGGGTGCTCTGCCATGAGGGAAGAGCCGTCCTCACGAGGAAGCCGCCGAGAACCCGCCCGTGGTCATTGTGCTCGGGTGATCACTGCTCGTCGGCTTCGCCGCTGACCAGAATCAGATCAGAAGATCATTGTTCGCGGACCCCTGGGAGATCGTGCGTCCTTCCGGCTCCGAGCGGCCGGTAGGGCGCGTGGAACCGTCCGCATTCCAGGCGATCCATAGTGGACCGACAGATGTGAAGGAACTCCATGTCGCAACGTCGACTGCACCTCAATGCCTTCCTGATGAACGTGGGACACCACGAGGCCGCGTGGCGGCTGCCGGAGAGCGATCCGTTCGCGGCGACCAGACTGGAGCACTACGTGCAGCTGGCTCAGGCGGCGGAGCGGGGCACGTTCGACTCGGTGTTCCTCGCCGACAGCCCGGCGGTGCGCGCGGACGTGGGGCAGCGCCCGGCGGTCGGGCTGGAACCGACGTTGCTGTTGACGGCGCTCGCCACGGCCACCAGCCGGGTCGGGCTGATCGCCACCGCGTCGACGACCTACGACCAGCCGTACAACCTGGCCCGCCGATTCTCCGCGCTGGACCACCTCAGCGGCGGCCGTGCCGGGTGGAACATCGTCACCAACGCGACGGTGGAGGCGGCACGGAACTTCAACCTCGACGAGCTGCCCACGCACGGCGAGCGCTACCGGCGTGCCACGGAATTCGTCGAGGTGACGCGGAAACTCTGGGACAGCTGGGAAGACGATGCCCAGGTCGGCGACAAGTCCGGCGTGTGGGCGGAAGCCGCGCGGGTGCATCCGATCGGCCACCGCGGTGAGTTCTTCTCCGTAGACGGGCCGTTGAACTCGCCCAGGTCGCCGCAAGGCGCCCCGCTGCTGGTGCAGGCCGGATCGTCCGAGGACGGCAAGGATCTCGCCGCCCGCTACGCCGAGGCGGTGTTCACCGCGCAGCAGACCTTGAACGAGGGCAAGGCGTTCTACGCGGACCTCAAGCAGCGCGCTACGGAGCACCGCCGCGACCCCGCCGAGATCAAGATCCTGCCCGGCATCGTCCCGGTGCTCGGTTCGACCGAATCCGCGGCCAGGCGCAAGGAATCCGAGCTCACCGACCGCATCGTGCACGGGTACGCGCTCGAACGGCTGGCGAGCACGCTGGGCATCGAGCTCGGTGAGCAGGACCTGGACCGGCCGCTGCCGGACGACCTGCCGGGGGAGGACCGGATCGAGACGGCCAAGAGCCGCTACACGCTCGTCGTCGACCTGGCGCGACGGGAGAACCTGACCGTGCGCGAGATCATCCACCGTCTCGGTGGCGGCCGCGGGCACCGCACGTTCACCGGAACGCCGGAGCAGGTCGCCGACACCATCGAGCACTGGTTCACCGCCGGTGCGGCCGACGGTTTCAACGTCATGCCCGCGGTGCTGCCCGCCGGGCTGGACGACTTCGTGGATCACGTCGTGCCGATCCTGCGCGCCCGCGGCCTGTTCCGGGAGGAGTACGAAGGACGGACGCTGCGCGAGCACTACGGCCTGTGCCGGCCGGTGAACCGGTTCGCGGCCGACGCGGGATCCGCGTCGCGGAGCTGAGCGGCGGGATTCGGCGAGCGTCGGGGAGGCGTCGCCCCGGCGAAACGAAACGGCCGCCGCGCCTCGGGAAGGGACGCGGCGGCCGCCGGGAAGTTCGGGCGGATCAGGCCTGCTGCTGCTCGGCCTGCTGCTGCCGCTTCTTCTCCTGCTCCTGCTTGTGGCCCTTGCGGCCTGCCTGGATCGACACCCAGACGACGAGGGCCAGCGTGATGTACAAGGCGTAGTCGTCGATCATCAGGACGACGTTGACGGCGTGCTGCCCGATTCCGTAGCCGAGACCGGCGACCAGGCCCGCGATCAGCGCGGCGCCGATCGCGTCGAAGATCAGGAAAGACACCAGGCCGATCCCGCTCAGCCCCGCCACGGCGAACACGGCCGGAGCCGGAACGCCGGGCAGCGCGGCGAAGATGACGACGAGCGGCATCGCCCACCGCGGCCAGGACTGCACGCGCGCCACGAACCGCTTGCCGAACTCACCCGGCGCCCACAGCTCGATGATCTTCGCGCCCCATCGGCGTCCGGCGAGCCAGAACAGCCAGTCGAACTTGACCATGCCGAACACGCCGGCGGCGACGACGAGCCACAGGTCCGCGTCCCCGATGCGGGCGAACGCCGCGCCCGCGCCGATCGCGGAGAGGCTGCCGGTGACCGCGCTGAGCGCGAGCGGGTGCGAGGCGATCAGGAACGGCCGGAACGGCATCGAGGCCATCATCAGCAGCACGATGCCCAAGGTCGCGAACACCAGGAACTTGTCACCGCGCGACATCGGGTGGTCCCACGGCATCTGGTCGCGGAACGTCTGCCGGGCCTCTTCCAGCTCTTCCGGCGTGTAGTCCTTGCTCCGCCAGCGGAACCGCTTCTTCGCCGCCGCGGGCGCGGCCGGCTGGTCCGGAGCGGTTCCTGCCGGTTCCTCGGTGGTCGGGGCGCCTCCGGTTGCGTCTCCGGTCGGCACGCGCAGGAACGGGGCCGTCTCACTCTCCGGCCCGAGCTCCTGCTGCTTGCGGCCTACACCAGTCATGTCTCTCCTCATTACTTCCAGTACCCCCTCGATGCGGCGAGGGGACGTTCGATCACGTGCTGCGCGAGGCGGCTGACCGAGCGACCCGAACGCCTCATCGGGGAGCAGTGTCGACTATGCCGCAGCGGCATGGACAAGCGAGTTCCTCGCTTGATCCACGTGTTGCCGGTCACAGTTGTCGCCGGGTCCGGATCCCGGCCGGGTGACGGGCGTCTTCAGGTGAGGTCAGTGGTGCGGGGGAGACGTTTCAAGGTGCTCCGGGCCGAGAATCGATCAGTCGGCTGTGGACGGTGTCCGACTTTGCGCGCTTTTGATCTTGCCGGTATGTTGCGTGGCATGGTTCCGGAGGAGAGTGCCGTTCTCACCCATCTGCGGCGCGGTGTGCTGGAGTACTGCATCCTCGCGATGATCGACGTCGAACCCTTGTACGGCCTCGACATCGCGCGCAGGCTCAGTGCGCACGACGTCCTGCTGCAGAGCGAAGGGACGCTGTACCCGCTGCTCGCCCGCCTCCGGCGGCAGGGGCTCGTGGAGACCAGCCAAGTGAAGTCAATGACCGGCCCGCCGCGCCGCTACTACGCGCTCACCACGGCGGGCAGAACGGCGTTGGACACCTTCCGTTCCACCTGGCCTGCCTTTCGCAGCGCCGTCGATTCCGCCATGACAGGAGAACGATCGTGACCAAGACCCATGTCCGCGTGAACATCTACCTGGAAGAGCTCAACCACTTGTTGCGGCACGCGCCCACTTCCGTTCGCCGGGACGTGATCGCCGGAGTGCACGAGCACTTCGACGCCGGCGTGGCCCCCGACGCGGATTCCGCGACCGTCGACGACGCGATCGCGCGGATGGGCACGCCCGAACAGGTCGCCGCCGCCGCGGGATTCGAGCCAGGCCACGCGCAGGCCGCCCGGCAAGGTTCCGTCCTAGCCGCCGCGCTGGCCTGTGCCCTGCTGGCGGGCGCGGGTGCGCTCACCTTCCTCGTGGGCGGCCTCGCCGGGTTGTCGGCCGGGTTCGACGCCGATCCCGATTGGGAGATCTCCGGCGCCACGATGGCGGCCGCCATCGTCCTCTCGTTCGGCGCGTGGGCCGGTGGTTCCGTGCTCGCCGCCGTGAACCGGTCCTGGTCGAAGCGCCAGAAGGGCTTGCTGGTCGCCTCCTGGCCGGCGTCGCTCCTCGTCTCCGAGCTCTGCTTGCTGCCCACCGGACCGAACTTCGAGCTCAACATCGTCAGCTTCATCGTGCACGGGATCGTCGGGCTGCTCTACGTCGTCGCCATCGCGAAACTCTGGTTCGCGACTCGGGAATGAGCGCCCGGCCGAGCGTTCCGGATCACTTGGAGCGGCGTCCGCGCGTCGTGGGGCCGTCGTGTTTCCCGCAACGACAGGGCGATCCCGGAATCGGGGCCGTGGATTACTCCGGGTCGCCCTTGTCCGCGCAGCAGCTGGACATGCCGCGCCACAGCAGGTCGATGAGGGATTCGGTCTGTGCGCGCCAAGGGCCGCGCTGGTCGAGGAAGAGGAGGCCGCCGAGGCCGTGCAGCACGGTCTCCGGGTCGAGGTCCGCGCGCACCGTCCCCGCTTCGGCGTTGGCCGCGAGCAGTGTCGCGAGCGAGCCGACCATCGCCTCGTGCGCGCTCTTGGGGAGTTCTCCGCGTGCGGCGGTGGCGGCGCTGAGCGCGTTCGCGAGTCCTCGCTTGGTCATCATGTAGTGCGCCAGGTGATCGGTCGTCCACACCCGGAACGCTTCCTCCGGGGGATGCGACTCCAGCAGGCTGGGCACCACGTCGACCAGTTGCCGCACCTCCCGCTGGTAGACGGCGAGAATGAGGTCCTCCGGGGCGGGGAAGTGGCGGTAGACGGTGCCGACGCCGACTCCGGCCTGCTTGGCGATGGCGTTGAACGACACCTCGCCTGAGCTCGTCAGCGACTCCGCGGCCGCCGCGAGGATGAGCTCGTGGTTGCGTCGCGTGTCCGCGCGCCGGTGGTTCACCGCGCCGGTCCCCATCGTTCCTCCTTCTCCCGCTCTGCTGTGGAGAGCCTCCTGACCTGCACGGATCGTCCGGGGTCATGGTTCGTTGCCGAGCGGATACTAATCCGCTAGCCTCGATGAAGACAGCGGATTTTTATCCGGTTGTTGGCGCGGCGTCGTTGTCGGCGTGGCCGCCGCCCCCACCACATCATGCCGCCCGTCTCCGGGGCGGAGTACCAGCGGAGAAGAGTTCCCTTGCACATCTCATTGGAAGTCAACGGCAGCCCGGAGCAGCTCGACGCCGAACCCGGCGTGACGCTGCTGGACGCGCTGCGCGAACGGCTCGACATCACCGGGCCGAAAAAGGGCTGCGATCGGGGCCAGTGCGGTGCGTGCACCGTGCACGTCGGCGGTCGTCCCGTGCTCTCCTGCCTCACGCTCGCGGCCACCGTGAAGGAGCCCGTGACCACTGTGGAGGGTCTGGCCGAGGGTGCGGAGCTGACGCCGTTGCAGCAGGCGTTCGTCGACCAGGACGCGATGCAGTGCGGCTTCTGCACTTCCGGGCAGATCATGTCGGCCTCGGCCGCGATCGAGCAGGACGTCACCGACGTCCGCGAGTTCATGTCCGGCAACCTGTGCCGCTGCTCGGCCTACCCGAACATCATCGCCGCGATCGACCAAGCGAGGCGCTCCGATGCGACCCTTTGAATTGGCCACCCCTGGTTCCCTCGACGCCGCCACCGCGGAACCGGCGACCTACCTGGCAGGCGGAACGACGCTGGTCGACCTGATGAAGCTCAACGTCCTGACCCCGCAACGGGTTCTGGACATCAACGAGCTGCCGCTGCGCGGGCTCGACTCCGAGGACGGGCTGCGGATCGGCGCGCTGGAGCGGATGAGCGACATCGCCGCGCACCCGGACGTCTACCCGATGATCTCGCGGGCGTTGCTGCTGAGCGCTTCGCAGCAGCTGCGCAACATGGCCAGCATCGGTGGGAACCTGCTGCAGCGAACCCGGTGCACGTACTTCCGCGATGTCGCGATGCCGTGCAACAAGCGTGAACCGGGCAGCGGCTGCCCGGCGCTGGTGGGTGCGAACCGGATGCACGCGGTGCTGGGCACCAGCGACTCCTGCGCGGCCACCCACGCCAGCGACGTCGCGGTGGCCTTCACCGCGCTGGACGCCGAGGTCCGGTTGCTGGGCTCGGAGGGGTCGCGCACGGTGCCGCTGGCGGAGTTCTACCGGCTGCCGGGGGACACTCCCGAGGTCGAGAACGACCTGCGGCCGGGTGAACTGATCACCGAGGTGGTGGTCCCTCGGCTGGACTGGGCCGCGAACTCCACCTACGTGAAGGTGCGGGACCGGCAGTCCTACGAGTTCGCGCTGTCCTCGGCCGCCGTCGCACTGGACGTGCGCGACGACCGCATCGCCGACTCGCGGGTCGCGGTCGGCGGCGTGGCCACCGTCCCGTGGCGGCTGCACGCCGTCGAGGAGGCGTTGCGCGGCGCCCCTGTGGCCGAGGAGTCCTTCGAGCGCGCCGCCGACGCGGCCGTGGCGGGAGCTCGGACGCGGGGCGCGAACGGGTTCAAGCCCGCCCTGCTGAAGCGGACCGTGGTCCGCGCGCTGCTCGAACTGACCGAGGGGAGCCGCTGATGCCCAGCCGACTCGACGGTCCGGTGAAGGCCACCGGCCGCGCCAAGTACGGCGTGGACCACAACTTCCCGGGCATGACCTACGGGTACCTCGTGCTCAGCACCATCGCGAACGGCGAGATCGCGTGGATGGACCTCACCGCCGCGCGGAGTGCTCCCGGTGTGCTCGCGGTGTACTCGCCGTTCGATCCGCTGGAGCTGGCCACGCCCACGCTCCCGGCGTTCGGCGACACTTGGGTTCCGTTGCAGGACAAGGAAGTCGCGTACTACGGCCAGCCGATCGGTTTTGTGGTCGCCGAGACCTTCGAGCAGGCTCGCGATGCCGCGATGCTGGCCGAGATCGCCTACCACGAGCGGCCCGCGTCGACCTCGCTGGAGGACGGCCTCGCGACCGCCGAGGACGCGCCGAGTTCGGACCACGGCGGCGGACCCTCGCTGGAGGTGCTCGCCGACGGCATCGAGTCCATTGAGGACGCTTTCGCGGCAAGCCCGGTGGTGGTGTCGCAGACCTACTCGACGGCATCGCAGAACCACGCCCCGATGGAGCCGCATTCCGCCGTCGCGCAGTGGGATTCCGAGGGGCTCACCATCCACAGTGGAACTCAGGGTTCCGACATGCAGGCCGCCGAGCTGTCGATGGCCCTGCGGCTGGACCCGTCCCAGGTGCACGCGGTGAACCCGTACGTCGGGGGCGCGTTCGGCGGCAAGGGCCGCACCTCGGCGCCCGCGTTCCTGGCGGCGGCCGCGTCCAAGGAGCTCGGCAGGCCGGTGAAAGCCTCGCTGACCCGCGAGCAGGTGTTCACCGTGACCGCGGGCCGCGCGGCCACGGTGCAGGAGGTCACGCTCGGCGCGGAGCGGGACGGCACGTTCGTCGCGGTCCGCCACGACTCGTGGTGCAGCACCGGCATCGACCGGTCCTTCGTGGAGCCGACCTCGCACGGCACCTCCCGCGAGTGGTACGCCACGCCGAACCTGTCGCTGCGGCAGAAGATGGTGCCGCTGAACCTGCCGCCGACCACCTTCATGCGCGCTCCCGGCGAGGCGCCCGGCTCCTTCGCGCTGGAGAGCGCGGTCGACGAGCTCGCGGTCGCGCTGGAGATGGACCCGATCGAGCTGCGGCTGCGGAACAATTCGCTCGCGCCGCCCGGCAAAGACCTGCAATGGTCGAGCAAGTACCTCGACGACTGCTTCCGGATCGGCGCGCAACGCTTCGGCTGGGACCAGCGCACTCCGGGCGGGCGCACCGACGGCGACTGGCTGGTCGGGGTCGGTACGGCCACGGCCATGTTCCCCGCGCTGCGCTTCCCGGCTTCGGTGCGGGTCACGCTCGGCGCGGACGGCCGGGCGGAGGTCGCGACCAGCGGCGCGGACCCCGGCACCGGTTTGCTGACGGTGCTCTCGCTGGTGGGAGCCGAAACGCTCGACATCGCCCCGGAACGGGTGACACCGCGGCTGGGTGACTCGTCGCTGCCGCCGGGCGGCATGTCCGGTGGCTCCACGGCCACCGCCAGCGCGGGCTCGGCGGTGATGGTCGCGGCGTCCTCGGCGCTCGACGCACTGCTGTCGCTGGCCGCCGAGCCGGGTGCGCCTTTCGAAGGCGCGGAGGTCACCTACGCCGACGGGCAGCTGTTCGCCGACGGCCGGAGCATGCCGTTCGGCGAGCTGCTGCGGGCCATCGGCCGCGATTCGCTGTCGGCGACGGGATCCTCGGCGCCGGGCGAGGAGCTCACGAAGCACTCGTTCAGCTCCTTCGGCGCCCAGTTCTGCGAGGTCCGGGTGCACCGCTGGACTCGGGAGGCACGGGTGTCGAGGCTGCTCGGGGTGTTCGACGCGGGCCGGATCATCAACGAGAAGGCTGCCCGCAGCCAGCTCAGCGGCGGCATGATCTGGGGCGTCTCGGCGGCGCTGCACGAGGGCATGGAGGTCGAATCGAACGGCCGCATCGCCAACGGTGACTTCGCCGGGTACCTGCTGCCGGTGCACGCGGACATCCCCGACATCGACGTGCGTTTCGTCGAGCACCCGGACACCCTGCACAACCCGGTCGGAGCCCGGGGCGTGGGCGAGATCGGCGCGGTCGGCATGGCGGCCGCCGTGGCCAACGCGATCTACAACGCCACCGGAACCCGAGTCCGCCACATCCCGATCACCATCGAGGACCTGCTGGAAAACTGATCATCCGCTCGAAGAAGACGCCTGGTCGTTCGGCCAGGCGTCTTCTTCGTCCGCACGCCGGTTCAGAGGCTTCTGGGCCCGCGCAGAACCCGTTCGTAGAACGCCTCGACCGGACCTGGCAAGAGTTCACCAGGATCGATCGTCCGGGCGAACAGCGTTATGTAACCGGAGTTGGCCGTCTGTGTCGAACAGTTGGGATGCAGTCGTGGCGGCGCCCTGGGGGAGTCGTTGAGTGGGGGCATCGGTCACCTCGGCGGATTCGCCCTGGCCCAGTCGCGGGCTTTGCGGGCGACGTCGTGGTCGTCGTTCCAGGCGCGAGCGACGGGAACAGTATCGAGAAGGGCGTGGTCGCCGCGTGTTCCGCGTTGGTCCCCGGAGTGCACCGTGAAGGCGATATCGGGGCGCCCCCAGCGCACGGTGATGTCGCGTTCGGGCAGGTAGTGCCAGGCGCAGGGCAGCCCGTAGTTGCGGGGTTTCATGGAAGTCCTCGCGGGAAGGCGCAGCGCCGAGGGTTGCTGCGTGGGTGGGGTGTTCCGTGATGCGTCGGGGGCCGGCCGCACGGCCCGGGGAGGGAGAGGACCGTGCGGCCGGAATGCCGGACAGCGCTCGGGGGAGGGAGAACGCCGCCCGGCCCCCGGATCGGGACTGACCGAAGGACTGGTCAAGTGCCGATCCTTCCGGCGGGGATGGTCGGGGTTCTCCCCGCCGGAATCTGGTGCCGCCTGGAGGTAGGGCTGAAGGCGGCCCGGGGCTGCTAATGACGATCAGGTGGAACCAAGCAGTCTGGGACGGATCGAGGCAGGTTCGCGCGTAGCGGTCGAAGGTTCTGGCGAGCCCGCGCAGCTCAGCGGCCAGCTGGCTGCAGTCCCTGGTACGGACCTGACGCGAGTCGGCCAAGACTGTGGTCAACGCCCCGAGCCGAGCACGAGCCCGCGAAGCCTGGTCGACGACCTCACTGGTAGTCGGGGAAGCGTCCATTCCAGTGACGGACAGGTACTCGGTTCTCCGCGCCATTGTTCGCCTCTTCCGTTGAATTCCTCGGTGTCGCAGCAACTACAGAACCGCAGTTCAGGTGCCCATTCCACCCCGATGCCCGGTGATCTTGCGGGACGTGAAATCCCTGTTGAACCGGGAGGAAACGCGGCACACTGCTGATCACATAGAGTCGCCGCGATCCACGGTGGAAGGGGAACCGATGCCAACCGCGATCCGCAGTGTGCGGCAAGAACAGCGGAACTTGTCAGCCGAGCTTCGCGCCCGGTCGAAGACGTGGGCAGAGGTGGCGGCGGTGTTCGCCGAGCGCTATCACGTCAACATGCGTGCGGCGTTCCGCCTTGCGCATGGGTGGAGCCAGCGCGAAGCGGCCGACGCCTGGAACGAACGCTGGCCCGCCGATCTCAAGACATTTAAGAACTTCTCCTATTGGGAGCAGTGGCCTGCCGACACCGGGCACGCCCCTTCCCTGGAAGTGCTGGGCAAGCTAGCCGCGCTGTACGCCTGTCGGCTGTCCGACCTCGTCAGCGACGTGGCCGACTTCCGCTCGGCCGACACCGCTCACCGGCAGAACGAGCAGCTCGCAGCCTTGAACAGCGCCGACGACTCAGTGTGCGAATTCGTCACCAGGCTTGACCAGATCGACGTCCACGAGCTGGCGAATCTGGCTACTGCGTGGGCGCGGAGCAACGGCAACAGCCTCGACCGTCGTTCCCTGTTACTGAAGGTCAGCGCCGCTCTTTCGCTCGCCTCGACCAGCCCCGTCCTCACCGACGATGCGGAAGCCCATGCAGCTTCGCTGCCGCAGGCGAGTGACGATTTCTCCGGTATCTGGCACAGCCGATACGTCTACCCCAGCACCGGTCGCGGCAACAACTTCACCGGCGAACACTACGTCGTCGTACGCCAACACGGTGCCCGGCTCCTGGGGCAGAGCGTGCCGCACACGCTCGGGTCACGCCTGCGGCTCGACCTCGGTGTCGAGAAGTCCGTCGCCACGGGAACCTGGCGGGAAAACACCTCGCCCACCGGTTACTACAAGGGCGCCGCGTTCCACGGCACCCTGCAAATGGTCGCTGACCCCTCCGGTCGTCGTATGACCGGAATGTGGCTCGGGTTCGGCCGCGACTTCAGCATCAACAGCGGAGAATGGGAACTCACCTTGTGCGAGACCACGATCTCTAAGACCGCCCAACGCGCCTACCACGACAAGGTCTGACGGTTCAGCTCAGCACAGCCACGATCGTTGTCCCCGGCGCGAAGTCGCCGGACCCAATCCGCTGGAACACGCCGGACATCATCTTGGCCTCATATACCCAGTCTAGGGCGATACCGTGCCTGGACTGGAAATCCGAGATGAAGCTGTCCAGCTCAGGCTTGCGCTTCGCGTAGCCCCCGAAGTGGAAGTCGTGGTCCAGCTCCCAGTTGCCGGTCGTCACACCGAATCCCTCGCGCTGTAGTCGCCGTACCTCGCCAGCGAGGTACTGTCCGCCCTTCAAGACGGTGAAGCCGAGAGCGCGTTGATGTCCTGCGAGTCCAGCAGCGATGGCGGCCACCGTGCCGCCACTTCCTGTAGCGCAGCACACGACGTCAACATCGACATCGATCTCATCCACGACCTCGGCGCAGCCGCGAACGCCAAGTCCGTTGCTACCGCCCTCCGGCAGGAAGTAGCAGGGACCGAATTCCGCTGCGAGCGCGCCCAGCACGTCAGGTTCGGTCTTGCGCCGGTACGTGCCGCGATCCAAGTAGGTCAGCATCATCCCCCGGCCAACGGCGTAGGCCAACGACTCGTTGAGCGGTAGGTGCTCCTCACCCCGAACCACTCCGACCGTTTCGAACCCGAAGTAATGCCCTGCTGCAGCCGTCGCCCGGAGATGGTTCGAGAACGCCCCGCCGAACGTCAGCAGACGGCTGTCCCTTCGGTCCTTCGCCGCGGCCAGGTTGTACTTCAGCTTCCGCCACTTGTTGCCAGGCACTTCCGGATGGAGGAGGTCATCCCGCTTCAGCCAAACCCGCACACCGCGCTCGCTCACGCGCTCATCACGCAGTTCAACCAGCGGCGACGGCACCACCACCAGCCCACTGGCCTCAGCCTCCGTCGGATCCACAGTCCGAGGATAAGGCGCCGGGCGGGTCATGAAGGAGGTAAAGGCGGGCCTCAACGGAACTAGGCGTCGTCGCCCCGTGAGATGGCCAGCGCGGCGGCCTTCACCGGTGCCCAGCCGCTGCGGGTCTCGTGCCTCTTGCCGTCGTCGGCGTTCCAGTAGTTGAGGTCGTAGTCGCCGTCGTCGTCGCCGGGATCGCCGTCGGGGTTCTCCCCGTTGTTCTTGAGCGTGCGGATTCCGCAGTGCGTGACTTGTCGCTCGGGCTCGTTGCAGGCGTCGTTGGCGGGCGTTCTGTTGCTGTCCCAGTACCGGTACTTGTGATCGGCGTGGTGGCCCAGGTCGATGGCCGAGTTCCCGTTGACCGTCTCGTCCTGGTTGGATCCGACGAAGCTCCAGTCCGTCGATTTCGCCCAGTCGTCGGTCAGCTTGTAGTCGTGCAGCACGTCGATGAACTTGGAGTCGGGGTTCATCTGCTGCCACTGGGTCGTGCCGTTGTTGCACGAGTCCTTGGGATCGTCCTTGTCCTCGCAGATCACACCGTTGTGCGGAGTTCCGAGGGTGACGATCTGGTCGACGTTGATCTTCGGGAAGTTCTGTTCGCCCCAGTGCTCGTGGCCGAACATCGCGGTTCGCGTGATCAGCCCGCCCATCGAATGAGCCACGATGTTGACCGGTTCGTCGCCGTGCTTCTTCTTGATGTAGGCGGCGAGGTCTTGGGCGATGTACTGGATTTTGGTGTCGCGGGTGGCGTCGTTCTCATCCGCGGGATTGATGTCCACGTCGCACTTGTCGTCCGGGTAGTAGCCCACGGTGATGAGCTGTTTCTCGTCCCAGCCGTGGTCCTTGAAGTAGTCCAGCGCCGGACCCCACGTCTTGGAGCAGTTCTTTCCCTTGTCCTTGTTGCCGTCGCCGTCCACGTCCTCGTAGCCGTAGCCGTGCACGAAGTAGACGGGCAGGTCCTTGGCGCCCTTCTCGGCTTCGGTTCCGGCTGCCTGGGCGCTCAAGGCAGGTCCGGCGAGCGCTATCAGCGAGGTCGTGGACATGACGGCGATGAACCGCGATGATTTGTTGAACACAGTTGCCAACCCCTCAGTTTCCCCAGTTGCGAGTGGCCGTACGGCACCGATCTTTTCGCGGCCGACACGCTAGCAGGGCCGGATCGTGCTGTGGGGTGGATCGCCCGAGGTCCGAAGCGGATCGGCGTGAAGTTCCTTCGCGGGCCGGGACCGGTGAAAAGGACACTGCCGGCACGGATTCGACGCTCAGATCGGTGCGTCGGATCCGCATGGGGACCAGGAATCGACCGGTGACGTCGCGTAGTTCCTCTTCGTCGTCGGGGTCATCGAGTTCGCTGAGGTGACCAGAAACCTCCGCATCCGCGAAGCGATCAAATCCGGCGTCCGAGCCATGTGATCCGAACCGGCGACCGATTCCGAGAAGGCGCGGATCGGCCGGACGTCCAGTGCGAGTGCGGCTTCGGCCGCTGCGCGGATCGGCCGCCGTCCGCAGGCGACAGCCTCTCGCGTCGACGGCGCAGGAACTCGGCGAGACCGGGCGGATCGATCATTCGGCGAGCGTGAGCAGAACTGCCGCCGGAGCCAGGACCACGTTGGTCGTGGACGGGGTGGTTATGAGTTCGGTGGTGGCCGGTTCGTGCTGCGATGGTGTGGAAGGTCTCGTGCGCACCCCGTCACCCTGAACCGGGGTTGTGGGTAGGGCCCGCCAAGTGCTTGCCACCATTCTCGTCGAGTTTCCGTGGATGACGACGGTTGCTCTCGTGGGGCTGGTCGTCGTCGGACCCCTTGCCGGAGCTTGGCTGGCTCCGAGGTCGCGGATGACGGGAGTCCTGCTCGGACTGTCGACCTTGGTGATCGCGCTGGCCACTCTTTTTCCTGCGAGCGGCGAGCCGGTGGTCGGCTGCACGATCGAATGGGACTTCCCCACCCTCGGCGCGGTGGAGCTCATGGGAAACCTGGTCTTGTTCGTTCCAGCGGTTCTGCTGGCGGGAGTCTTGACCCAACGGCCACTCGGCGTGCTGATCGCAGCGAGCGGGGCTTCGTTGCTGGTCGAGGTGATTCAAGCGTTCGCTACCGTGCTCGGGAGGAGCTGTTCGACCAACGATTGGCTCTCCAACACGCTCGGTGCCTTGCTGGGGACTGTCCTGGCTGCGGCTGCGCTGCGAATCGCGCGGCCCACGGCCCGGCCACAGCAGGTCTGAGCGGTTGCTGCACGAGGCGCGGGGGAGGTCGTCCGTTGACGGCTCCGCACAAGCGCGACGTCGTGGGACCGTGTTCTCCAGGGTCTGGCGGAGCCCGCCGGCCTGCGCGGTCGGCGGGCTTCCGGGCGTCAGTGCTGAAGCCGGGGCGAACCGTTGATCGGGGCCTCGTCGGCTATTTCTCGTACTCGGGTCCGGTTCGAGTGGCCGCATCTCCCGCCAGCGCGGCGGTCGGCGCCGGAACCGGATCCGGATGCCAGAAATCCGCTCCCTTGATGTTCAGCGCCTTCGGATCGAAGACCGGGTCGATGCCGAGCCTGCGCTGCCGGTCGTAGTCGCGGCAGACCTTGTACACGACCGGGAACAGCAGCATGAGGCACACGAGGTTGACCCAGGTGATGAGGCCGAGTCCGATGTCGCCCGCCGGCTGATCACTCGGCGGGCGTCCTTCCGCCCCGGATCACGGCGTCGACCTCGGCGGCGATGGGGGCAGTGGCGGGACCGGGCCGGGTCACGGCGATCGCGGCCGCGACACCGGCCCGGCGCACGGCGGCCTCGAGGTCTTCACCGGCCGCCAGCCGCGCCGACATCACCCCGGCGTGGGCGTCGCCGGCACCGTTGGTGTCCACGGCGTCGACCTCGGGGGAGGGGCAGCTCAGCACGTCCCCGCCGGGGCGGGAGATGAGCGCGCCGTGCGATCCGGCGCGCAGCACCACGGTGCGGCCGGTGGCGGTGGCCAGCGCTGCCGCCACGGTGGCGCGGTCCTCGGTCTCGGCGTTCGATCCCAAGCGCCGCAACAGGATCAGCGCCTCCCGCTCGTTCGTGGTCCACACGTCGGCGCGGTCCAGCAGGACGCGCACCGAGTCGAGGCCGACGTCACCGATCACGGGGGCGGGATCCACGACGACGGAGCACCCGGCCGGAACCGTCGGCAACCACTCCAGCAGCGCCGCGCGGTTGGCGTCGTGGACGAGGGAGTAGCCGGACACGTAGACCACGTCGCCGTTGCCCGGCTCGGTGCGGCGCAGCTGAGCGACGTCCACGGCGCTCTCGGCTCCGGCGGTGGAGACGAACGTCCGCTCCGCGCCGTCATCAACGAGGGCGACGCTGAACCCGGTGTCGGCGCCGGGATCGGCGGGGGCGGCGAGCTCCACGTCCTCGGGCGCCAGCGCCGCGCGCACGATGTCCCCGAACGGGCCGGTGCCGTGGCCGCCCGCGTACACGACCCGAGCACCGTCGCGCGCGGCGGCGAGCATGACGTTCACGCCGCCGCCCGCGAGGAACTCGTGTCCGGAGGCGAACACGTCGCCGCCGGGAGCCGGCACCGAGGGCACTCGCAGCACGAGGTCGACGACGGCCTGTCCGGTGTGGATCACGCGGCCGGGACTCATTTCGCACCCGCCGCGGACCGGAGGCCGAACACCGCGTAGAGCAGCCCGCCGAGGCCGGCGGCGAGGATCCACGACATGCCGTTGGTTCCGATCCACGTGTCGTACATCGGCCCCGTGTACAACGGAACATCGCCTGGAGTGACCTGCATGAACAGGGCCGCGACGACGATCGCGGCCAGCCACGACCCGAGGGCGGACCAGCGCACGCCGCCGGTGTAGTAGTAGGCGCCCCGCCGGCTCAGGTCCAGGAGTGCTTCGGGGTCGTAGTCGCGGCGCCGGATCATGTCGACGAGGAAGATCCCCACCCACGCCGAGATCGGCACGGCCAGCAGCGAGATGAACGTCGTGAACGGTCCGTAGAACCCGTCGGCGACGAGCAGGAACAGCAGCGACCCGATCGTTGTGATGACCACGTCGACGATCACCGCGTACACCCGCTTGACCCGCAGCCCGAGGGTGAGGGTCGTCAGGCCCGCCGAGTACACCGACAGGTGGTTGGACAGCAGCAGGCCGATGAAGGAGATCACCATGTAGCCGACTGCGATCCAGGTCGGCAGGCTGTCGCGGATGGCATCGAGGGGATTCGCGGCCGTGGCGATCGCCGGATCGGACGCGCCGAGCACCGACCCCATGCCGATCATGACCACCAGCGGGATGCCCGCACCGGCGGCCGCGGACATCACCAGCGGCAGGGCGCGCACGGTCGGGGCCTGGTAGCGGGCCATGTCCGCACCGGAGTTCGCCCAGCCGATGCCGGTGCCCGCGACGATGGTGCCGATCCCGGTCAGCACCGCGGCCAGACCGCCGCTCGGTGTCCGCCCCACTTCCGCCCAGTCGATGTTGACGACCAGGAATGCCAGGAGCAGCAGGTTGACCGCCCCGAAGATCCAAGTGGACCACTTCTGGACGACCAGGATCACGGCGTGGCCCATGCCGGACACGGCGACGGTGAATCCGACGAACAGCGCCACACCGGCGACGGCGACCAGCGGCGCGGATTTCGCGTCCTCACCGGTGCCGGTGAGCAGCGAGACGCTCGTGACGATGGCGAGAGCGGCCGTCGAGGTGTTCACCGTCTCCCAGCCGAGCCGCGACACGAGCGCGATCGCCGTCGGCCCCGCGTTGCCGCGAGTGCCGAAGACGGCGCGGGACAAGGTGAGGCTCGGCGCCCCGCCGCGCCGCCCGGCGACGGAGATCAGGCCGACGACGGCGAAGGACCCGAACGCGCCGATGACCGCGACGATGAGGGCCTGCCACACGGACAGGTCGAGGGCCACGAGGCTGACCCCGAGCGGCATGCCGACCACGGAGATGTTCGCGGCGAACCACACCCAGAACAGCTGCATCGGATTCCCGCGGCGTTCCGCAACGGGCACGGGTTCGATACCGCGCTGCTCCACCGCACCGAGCGCGCCGGTTTGCGGGGGTTCTAAGGGTTTCGCCGCCGTGGATCCGGTGGGAGTCTCGGACACTGGTTCACCTCATCTTCGTTGACGACCGCCGCACGGCGAGCAGCCGCCGCGCGAGCGTGGCCAGGTCCAGGCCGTTGATGTCGAGGACGCGGCGGACCGCTGCGTCCGGGAACGCCTCGGCGCCGTGCACGGCGCCGAGCACGGCCCCCGCCATGGCGGCGACGGTGTCGGTGTCGCCGCCGAGGGACGCCGCGGTGCACAGCGCGTCGAACGGGAACTCGGCGCCGCGCTCGACGAGCAGGAGCGCGGCCACGACGGACTCCTGCGACTGCACCGACGTGCCGACCACCTCGTAGAGGAACGACTCGAAGTCCTCGGTGCCGAGCCCTTTCGCGTACCGGCGGAAGGCGTTGAACCGCGCCGGAACGGAGGCGCCCGCCACCCAGTGCCCGCGTGTCTCGCCCTCCCGGGCCGCTGCGTCGGCGGCCTCGAGGGCTCCGGCGGTGTCCGCTCCGTCGACGCCCGCCGAGACGGCGGCGGCGATGGCGCAGGCGGCGGAGATCCCCAGTCCGGTGTTGTGGGTGACGCGACCCGCTTCGACGACCGCGTCGATCAGGCGCTCGCCGCGCGGGTGAGCGACTCCGACGGGGGCGATACGCATCGCGGCGCCGTTCGTCGTCCCGGAGCGGCCGGTCTCCTCTACGGAGACGCCTGCCTGGAGCTTCGCCAGGGCCGCGTTGGTGGAGGGGCCGAGGAGATCCAGCGAGCCGCGCTCGAGCATCGCCTGTTCCCAGGCGATCAACTGCTCGGCGAAGGCGTGCGCGTCGATGCTCCCGGAACCGTCGCTGATCAGCCGCGCGACGATCATCGCTTGGTCGGTGTCATCGGTGACGGAGGCGGCGGCCATGCCGGGCGCGATGGGCTGATCGGCGGCGCCGTCGACGAAGTCGCTGATCCGGCCGTAGCGCTCGCGGATCCGTTCCCGCGGCATGGACTGGGTCGGCATGCCGAGGGCGTCGCCGATGGCGAGCCCGACGAGCGCGCCGTACGCGCGCTCGAAAGCGGGATCCGCGGCGTCTTGAGCGGCGGTCATCGTTCGTCTCCGAAGGTGTGCGCGAGGGTGAAGTACCGCGGGTCGAGCAGCGAGACGACGTGCTCGGCGAACCGGCCGTCGTCGGTGAACGAGGTGCGGGCGGTGCGCAGGAAGACCGTTCCCGCGTCGTGGCGCAGGATCTCGGCTTCCCGTTCGTCCAGCGGGTGCACGTCCGCGCGCTGGGTGCCGCGCGTGGAGAGGTACCCGGCCTGCACGAGGGTCTGGGAGATCGAGCCCTGGATCAGACCGGTCTCCGGCAGCTCCGCGAGACGGCCGTCGGCGGGAACCGTGGAGCACTCGAAGGAGATCGGCTCGACGCTGTCCGCGGAACGCAGCAGCCGGACGCGGCGGATCGCGATGCCCTGCTCCAGCCGGACCTCGTCGGGAAGCAGCGGAACGTCGGAGCGCTGCACGCGCTCGATGCCGAGGACGGCGACGGTGATCTGGCTGCCGGTGGAGGCGAGGGACTGAGCCCAGCCGCGGTCCTGGCTCAGCTGGTGTCCGTCGAAGATGACGAACGAACCACGGCCGGTTTCGGTGGAGATGAGCCGCAGGTGCTGGAGTTCGCTGAGGGCCTGTCGCACGGTGCCCCGCGAGACGTCGAACTCCTCGGCCAGGCGCAGTTCCCCGTCCAGTTTGTCACCGGGACGGTAGTGACCGTCGCGGATGCGCCGCGCGAGGGTGTCGACGATCTGCTGCCGCTTCCCCGGCACCTGTCTATACATGTTGGTACATGTACAGCACGACGGCCCGTGGGGCAAGCGGGACGTTCTCGATCGGCCGAGGCTCCCGCCCGTCTCGTGCCGGGCCGGGGCGAACTCGTCGCTCCGAATTCCCTGTATGTCAGCCGAATCCATCCGTCTGGGGAGTAGATGGACATCGAGTTCAGGTTCGAAGCTCGGGAAGGCGACGACAGTTCACACGATGAGCTTCGAACGCTCTACGCCCATCTGGGAGGCGACTTCGAACTTCAACGGCACGCGCGCATATCCGTTCGGCGCGAGTCGTTGCAGTCGGGAGAGCTGGGCGCTGCGGAGGTCGTACTGGCCGCCGTGTCCGCCGGCCTGGGGGTGGGCCGGCTCGCGATCGCCATCAGGGCGTGGCGCGACGCGATGAACCACCCGACGGCGCTCGCCCTCACCGGCCGGTCCAGCGGGTACGCGCTCGCGGACAACGATCCCGGCCGCGTGTTCCCGGTGGAGCTCGGCGATCCCGAAGAGCTGAACGTCGCCGCGGACACCGCCCTGACGTTGCGCGGCACGGATGGCAGACCCTACGGGGGTCGAATCGACGGCGAGGGCATGGTCGTCGAGCCCGGCACCGACACCGTGCTGGTCGGCTCGGAGAAGGGGCCGTCGATCCGCCGTTTCCGGCTCAGCGACGGGCACGAGGTGGGAACTCCGCTGCCCATTCCGGAGAAGCTGCGCACCGAGCCGTTCGGTGGAGCGCACCAGGGACGCACCACCGAGTCGCTGGCCGCGACGGCCGATGGTCGCTACCTCTACGCGGGCTGGGAGGCGCCGCTCAACGACGACGGCGATCAACGAGGGCGAAACCGCCTGCGAATTCAGCGCTATCACGGTGAACCGGGCGGAAACTACGTCCCGGACCGCCAATGCGCGTACGAGACCAGCACCGGCATGTACTTGGCGGAGCTCGCCGTGACCGAGCAGGATCGGCTGCTCGCGCTGGAACGGCAGTACGTCGAAGGACTCGGCAACACGGTGCGAGTCGTCGAGCTGCGCCTCACCGACGACAAGGACGTGACGAACACTCCCGCACTGGCCGAAGTCTCGGCCGATGTGTTCGTCCGCAGCTCATTGCTGTTCAGCCTCGGCGACTGCCCGGCGGGCGGTCCAGAGGTGGTCGCCGGAAAACAACGGCAGCCGAATCCGTTGCTGGAGAACGTCGAAGGCATGGCCGTAGGCCCCGAAGAGGCCGACGGCCCGGCGAAGGGCTCGCGCCTGCTCTACCTGATCAGCGACGACAACGAGAACAACGCCCAGATAACCCGCCTGTACACCTTCCGCATCCGGCTCACCGAATAGTTCGCCGTCCACGACGCCCGTTCTCGCTTCGGCTTCCTGACGCATTCGGGGTGGGAGTCGGAGGCATCCACACGCGTGTGACCAGTCGATCTGACCGGCCGCGTTGAGCTCGGCGAGCAACACCTCGTGGAGCCGGTCGAAGACCCCGCCGATCCCGCAGTCGCCGCCGGCAGGTCATCCCGGAACCGAACCCCAGCACCTGCGGCCGCCGGTCGTCCAGCGCGCCGACGTCACCCCGGAGACGATCTACCGGCGCTGGGGCGATCTGCAGTAGCTGTCGGACGTCGCGCGGAGAGGGCGAATGAGGCGAGCACGATCGGGAACGTTGTGGGAGCCCCGTCCCGGCCACCGATGCGTGGGTCGACCGACATCAACTGTGAACGTCGGCAGGAACTCTGATCGCTGGCAGACTTCCGGGGCATGGACACTCCGAAGGTCCGACGCTCGCTCGCCCTGCATTCGTCGCTCAGGCGCATGCCGCACGACTTGCTGCGCCAGTGGGCCGATCTGGTCGGACCGGATACGTCGCCTGCCGAACCGGTGGCCGTTCTGGAGGAGCGGATCGCCGGGCTGATGGGCGCTCCGGCCGCGCTGTTCTTCCCCACCGGCGCGATGGCTCAGCAAGTGGCGCTGCGGATCCACGCGGACCGCCGAGGCAGGCGGACCTTTGCCGGGCATCCGTACCTGCACCTCGATACCTGGGAATTGCAGGGCTACAACGCGGTCCACGGCTTGCGCTTCCACCCGGCAGGCGACCGGCACGAGCTGCTGGGCAAGGACGATCTGGCCAGGATCGGTGAACCGCTGGCCGCGGTGGTGTGGGAGTTGCCGCAGCGGGATCTCGGTGGACTGCTGCCGGGGTGGGAGCAGCTGTGCGAGCAGGTGGACCTGGTGCGCTCGCGCGGGGCAGCGGTGCATCTCGACGGCGGTCGGATCTTCGAGGCGCAGCCGTTCTACGACCGGCCGCACGCGGAGATCGCAGGGCTCTTCGACACCGTGTACGTCTCCTTGTACAAGGGGCTCAGCGGTGTTCGCGGTGCGGTGCTGGCCGGTGATGAGGAGACGGTGGCCGAGGCCGCGGTGTGGCGCAAGCGCCTCGGCGGTGCGATCTCGAACGCCTGGCCCTTGGCGCTAGGAGCGCTGTCGGGGCTGGACCACCTGGTTCCGCGGATGGCGGAGTTCCGCGCTCACGCCGTCGCGATCGCGGCCGCGCTCAACGCCGATGGAATCGTGCGCGCGTTGCCCGACCCGCCGCAGACCCCGTTGTTTCACGTTCACGTGTCCGCTGCGAAAGCCGCGGTCGAGCGGGCCGGTGCCCAGCTGATCGCGGAGGACGGCACAGAACTGTTCTACAAGGTCCGTTCGGCGCCGGATCCGTCGCGATGCGCGTTCGAGATCTGCGTCGGTGAGAACGCGATGGAGTTCAGGCCCGACGAGGTCGTGGAACTCGTGCGGGATCTGGTGAGTCGTGCGATGAGCGACTGAACCGTCCCACCGGACCGCACGGGCAGGTTCCAAGGGATCGTCGTCGGACTGTGCGGCAATGAGTCGAAATCGCAGTGCCTCTGTGGGGAACCGGAAACCTGTGTCCGCCGTGCCGGTGTGTGTCCAGCAGGACGGGACCGAAGCCGCTGTCGGATCGGCGGGCATTGCAGGGGATCTTGTTCGTGCTGTTCACGGGGATCGGGGGATCTTCCGCAGGAGCTGGGGCTCGGTTCCGGTATGACCTGCTGCCAGGAAGCCGCTGAAAACCCGCCGGTGGCCGTCCTGCTGGGGCGCTCAGTGCTCAGTGGCTTCACCGCTGACAAGAGGCGGATCAAGACCATTCTGCACTGATTCCTTACTCCGAATGGGCGGTAGGTCTTCCGGTGGAGTCGGCCCTGCCGCCAACATGGCCGAGGTGAAGATCGAACCGGTGCTCCGTTGACCGATGTTGTGGTCGGCCCGGCCGTGGAAGGAGCAGCGTGCCCAACTGCCGCCTGCGCGCGGCCGCGACCGCATCGGGTTGAGGAGTGCGAGTGCTGGATCCGCGCGCTGAAGCGGTATTGATCTTTGATCAGTCGGCTGGTCGGTTTCAGGATCGGACAGCCGACATATCCGCGGTCGAGCCTTTGGCGGACGGGCGGGTCGGCATCGTGTTCAACGGTGGCAAGCGCTATCCGTACGGATCGGGGCGTGTGCGGGCTCTTCGCGACCCGGAACGCATCGCGCTCAACGGAGAAGTTCGGGTCGAGGTGCGCGGAGCTGTCTGGGAAAGCGCCGTCGAGATCGCCACGTTCGCTGATTCGGAGGGCGCGTGGGCCAGGGTTTTCTACCGGCGCAAGGGAAACGAGACGTACCGGACCTATCCTGATTCGGAAGTACGCGTTCTCACGTCCGCGACCGGATCCGGGGCGGCGGCCGAGGTGTTCCGCTACTGGCGGGACGTCGTGGCCGGGCTCCCCGGTGACGATCCGCTGGTGCGGCCGTACGGCAGGCTGAGTTTCGTCAACCCGGAGAGCGCGCTGGGGGCGTACCTGGCCGGTGCACCGATCACGCCGCGCGAACCGACCGGTGTCGCGATCTTCCCGTTCCGGTGCAACCTGAGTCAGCGCCAGGCGGTCGAGAACGCCCTCACCCGTTCCGTTTCGGTCATCCAAGGTCCGCCCGGGACCGGAAAGACCGAAACCATCCTGAACCTGATCGCCAACATCACCGTGCGAGATCGGACCGTCGGCGTCGTGTCGCACAGCAACTCCGCCGTCGACAACGTGCGGGAGAAGCTCGTTGAACTGGGCTTCGGGCATGTGTTGGCGAGCCTCGGAAAACAGGAGAAGCGCAAGGAGTTCTTCGCCGGGCAGGCCGATCGCAACGCACGGGTCGCCGGCTTCGCCGCCGAGACTCCGCCGCCGCCCGAACCCGGGCGGCTGGCCGACGTGGACCGGCGCTTGCGCCGCCTGCAGTCCACCGAACGCACCTTGGCGCAGCGACGGCACGAGGTGGCGGCGTACGGATTGGAGCGGGAGCACTTCGAACGGCACCTGCACGGGGACGAGATGCCCGACCTCTCCGGCCTCCCGCTGCTTCGCCGCTCCTCCGGGCGCATCTTGGACTACCTGGCCGAAAGCGAGCTGGAGCGCAACGGTGCTCGTCCCGGGCTGATTCGGCGGATCCGGAAGTACTTTCGCTACGGCTCGGTGCGCGGCCTCGACCCCGAGGACACCGACGTGGTCCTCCGGCTGCAACGTGCCTACTACACGAAGCGGATCGCCGAGCTGGACAAGGAAATCGCGCAACTCGACGAGGAACTGAGACGAGCGGACTTCGACCGGTTGGCGCAGGAACATCGGCAACTGTCGGTGCAGGCCCTGCACGCTCACCTCGGCGCTCGGTACGGCGGGCTCGCGCGGAAGGAGTACGACGGGGAGACGTATCGGCGGAGCAAGGAATTCCGGGACTTCATCGAGGATTACCCGGTCCTGTTGAGCACCTGCCACTCGTTGAGCTCCAGCATCGAGGACGGTTTCCTGCTCGACCACCTCATCATCGACGAGGCCTCCCAGGTCGACCCACTAGTGGCCGGATTGGCGCTGGCGTGCTGCCGCAACCTCGTCGTGGTGGGAGATGCCGAGCAGTTGCCGCCGATCCCGGCAGCCTCCGCAGCCGACCACGAGGCACCGAGCCCCGCGTACGACTGCAGACGGAGCATCCTCGGCTCGCTGGAGACGTTGTACGGCGAGGCGCTCCCGAGCGCGCTCCTGCGCGAGCACTACCGGTGCGACCCGGCGATCATCGGGTTCTGCAACAAGAAGTTCTACCGCGACGAGCTCATCCCTTACACGACCGGTGGCGACGGCCGCCCGATGATCGTGGTGCGCACGGTCGAAGGAAACCACATGCGCCGGCATCGGACCGGGGGCCGCTCGAACCGCCGCGAAGTGGAGGTCATCGAGACCGAAGTGATCCCGGACCACTGCGCCGAGGTCGACGCGGCCGACATCGGCATCACCACGCCCTATCGGCTCCAGGCGGACAAAGCCCGCGACCTGCTCGATCAGATCGCGTCCGACACCGTGCACAAGTTCCAAGGCAGGCAGAAGAAGGTGGTCGTGATGACCACCGTCCTCGACGAAACGTGGCGCGGTCGCAGCGGTTTGCCGTTCGCCGACGACCCGCACCTGATCAACGTGGCGGTGTCGCGGGCGATCGAGCGCTTCATCCTGGTGACGAACAACGACATGCTGCCGACCAGCCGGCACATCCGGGACCTGATCGGTCACATCCGCTACCACGATCTTGACGAGGACGTCGTGGACAGCGCGGTGGTCTCGATCTTCGACCTGCTCTACCAGCAGTACTCGTTACGGCTGCGATCACTGGCCGGGCGGCTGAAGAACGAGCGGGCCTACAAGTCCGAGGACATCGCGTGGACCGTGCTCCACGAGGTCCTCGCCGAGCAGCGCTACGAACACCTGACCGTCGTCGCTCAAGTGCTGGTGAAGAGCCTGTTCCCGGACCTGAGCGTGCTCACGCCGGAGCAGGCGAAATACGCCGGGAATCGAGCATCGGTCGACTTCGTCATCTACAACCGCGTGACGAACCGGCCGCTGCTGGCGATCGAGGTCGACGGCTTCGCCTACCACGAGAACAAGCCGGAACAACTGCGGCGGGACGAGCTGAAGAATCAGATCTTCCGCACTCACGACATGCCGCTGTTGCGATTGCCGACCACTGGAAGCGGCGAGCAACGTCGAATCCGGCAGGCATTGGACGAAGCCGAAACCCACTGGGCGCAGCAGGCGCAGTGACGATGTCGCGAGGTGCGTCCGCGCGGTGCTGGTGCTCAGCCGGGGAATCGGATCAGTGCCGCTGTGGACAGGTCCCCGCCGTAGTACAGCTCCTGGGACTCGACGAGCCGCGCGCCGGGCATCAGGGCGAGGTAGTCGTCCACCGAGCGCAGCCGGGACCACTCGCTGACCGGGATCGCCGCCTGCGCGTACTCCACGAGCACGAAGTATCGGCAGGAGCGGGAGATCGACCGGCAGATCTCGGCCAGTGCCGCCTCGTCGAGCACGTGCATGAGCACCCATACCGACACGGCGACGTCGATCTTCCGGCCTTCCCACGGCAGGTCCTCGGCGCGCGCGAATTCGAAATCCACATTGGACAGATGTGCGCATGATGCCCGTGCTTCGTCCAGCATTCCGGGAGTCATGTCCAGTGCGGTGACCCGGCCCGCGTGGGCGGCCAGAGTCGGGGTCAGGCGGCCGATCCCGCAACCGATCTCCAGCACGGTGGACAGCGGGCGAGCGAGCTCCCGAGCCGCGGTCCGCAGGCCCGCCGACACCGCATCGCGGGTCCGTTCCGTCGTGGCCGCGTTGTGCTCGGCAGGCTGAGAAGCCCGCATCACGCGGGCCAGGCCGTCCCGGCGCGACCGCTGCCGCCATTCTCCGGCCACATCGGTCGTGGAAACGGTGGAAGTGTTGTTGTGCACGAAGTATCTCCCCAGTGTGGAGGTCCACCGCGAGTTCCGTTGCGGCGATCCCGCGCCCGGCGGGAAACCGGATTCCGCAACGGTGACTCGCGGATATCGACGGAGCCGGCCGCGATGACGTCCGGTACGCGAGTCGTGACCGAGAACGTGCGCGGAATCTGATCACAATCGCGATCATGAACTTATCCGAGCCGAAAGCTGAAAGAACAGCCATCGGCCGTGAATGCCGCCCATCTTCACTCCTCAGAGTGATGGCGTCGGGTCGGGTGAAGACCTCCTTCCACCGGCTCCGCCCAGGTGGAGGAGGCATTCACCTGAGGCTTGTGAACCTTTTCGTCGGCCGTGTGCGTGATACCTGCGTAGGCGGTGTGAGGGGAGGGGATCACGTGTTGAAGTGCGCGGCTTCCGGCGAGCGACTCGGTACCTCCGCGATGGTTCTCGCGACGAGGCCGAATGATCGGCTCCGCGGGTCCTCGCCCGTTCGCGGTCACGAGATCCCGGGAATCGAGGTCACCGAAATCCCGGCGGGCATGTGGTTGCGGTCGAGCCGCGTCCGTGGCGTCCGCGCCGACCTCACGATGCCGGTGATGGGGCGGTGGCCCGCGATCGTGGTGGGCGCACCGGGCGAGGCGAGCCCGGAGGTCAACGACTGCGCCCGGCTCGTGAACTCGCTGCCGGAGCCTCGGCGGACGAACTTCGGGCTGGTCGTTTACGGGTGGGAGCCGACCTCGGCGCGGCCGTTCGCGCAACGGCTCGCCGAGCGATTGCAACGTCCCGTGCACCACTACCACGGCATGCCGTTCCACACCGCGAACGGAACGAGGGACGAACGTGTCATCACCTCCGCCGGTCGACGCACCTGGCGGCCGTTCATCCACTTGAGCGTGCACCGGCCGGGCTGCCCGCCGGTGCCGCGCGAATGGAGGTGCCCGGCTCCGGGGCTGGTGCCCGACGGGATCGGGAGCTATCGGCTGGCGGCCGGCTGGATGGTCGACGTGCTCGCGTCCGGTCTGCTGATCCGGCCCGTCGGCACGGTGCCGGATTCGGTGGTGGAGCTGATCCCGCCTCATCCCGGGCACGTCAACCTCGTGCTCGCGGCCGTTCCGCCGCCGACGGTGCTGCCCGCGGTGGAACGGATGGTGAATTCGTTGCCTGCGGCGGCGCGTTCGCGGATCCGGCTGGTCGCGGCATCGGGCGTCGATCCCGCCGGGCTCGGAGGACTCGTCCGGGCGTTGCACGTCGAAGTGCACGCGTTGGGGAAGGCGGGCCGGAAATGGCCGTCGCTCGTGCGCCGCTTCGTCCGACCGGCGCCGGGCGGGGGCATCGGCGAGCCGCGGGAGGGATGGGCCTGCGGGAGCTGCGACACCAACAACCTCGGCGGGGTCGCGGTCTGCCGCAGGTGCCGACGTGGACGAGACGGCACCGCATCGAAGGCCGGGCCGAGCTCGGACCAACCGAATGGACAGCGCTACGGCGGTCCGGTCACGGACTCGCCCGACGGAAAGGTGTGACTTGCCGTGCCTTATTACGTTGTACTCCTCTGCACCGTCGTGGTGTCCGTGTGGACGGGTGTATCCGTGCGCCGGGTGCCGACCGGTCATGTTGGCCTCGTTCGCCGGAGGTACGGGTGGTCTCGGGAAGCGAAGGACTTCCGGGTGCGCGTCCACGGCGGCATCGGCCCGCAGGCCGCCATCCTCAAATCCGATCGCATGTACTTCCTGCCGATTCCGTTCTACCGGGTCACCTACGTGCGGCAGACGTACGTGCCGCCGGGAACGATCGGCGTAGTCGTGGCGAAGGAGGGCGCCGTCCCGCCGGCTCGGCCGTTGTGCGAGCACGTTGAGAGCGACCACTTCCAGGACGGGCGCGCGTTCCTGCTCAACGGTGGGCAGATGGGCCGGCAGCCCGCCGTGCTGCACGGCGGGGCGTCCTACGACATCAACCCGTGGATCTTCGACGTGACCACCACCGAGAACATCGGTGCGGGCAAGCACGATCTCGTCGCGGAACACCTGAAGGAGATCACCGTCCGGGAGGGCAACACGGGTGTTGTGATCGCGTTGGACGGCGAGGCGCCGGAGGACGGGGAAAACCCCGTGGGGCCGAGGATTCCCGGACATCTGGGCTTCCGCCACCCCTGGGTGTTCCTCGCCAACGGTGGCCACCGCGGCGCCCAGGAGGAGACGCTCAGCCATGGCGTGTACGCGATCAACCCGTGGTTCGCGAGGATCGTGTTCATCCCGACCCGCGTGCTCATCCTGAACTGGCGCAAGAAGGGCGACAAGGACGCGAGCCGCTACGACGCGGCGCTGGACCGGATCACCGTCAACGTCGAAGGGCACCGGCTGAGCACCGACATGTCGCAGCTCATCCAGATCCCGGAGCGGGCGGCGCCGGCACTGGTCGGGTGCTTCGGCGAGAGCGAACGCGCGGTGCTCGGCGTCGGTGGTGACGCGGACCTGAGTCCGGTGCAGCGCTTCGTCAAGCGAGTGCTCGGTCGCACCGTCGAGGGCTTCTTCCAGAACACCGCCGTGGAGTACGAGGTCCTCGAGTTCCTGGAGAACCACAACGAGGTGTCCCAGCAGCTCGAGGCGAAAGTCCGCCAGGCACTCGCCGAGTGGGACGTGGACGCGATTCGCGTGACGATGAACGAGTTCGAGCCGGAGGACACCGGAATCGACCAGTTCCGGCGGGAGATCGCACGGGAGCGCGACCGAAAGCGCCCGCTCGAGTACCGGGTGGCGAACGCCGAGATCGAGGCTCGGATCGAAAAGGTGCTGATCGCCATCGCTCGCGACCGCGGCAAGCTGGCGACCGCCGAACTGGAGGACGAGATCCGGCTCCTGGGCGCCGACCCGGTGGCGTTCGAGCGGCTGATCGGGAAGCTGGTGGAGATGAAGGTGCCGGAGTTCATCGGAGCCGACACCGGAACCCTGCTGAACATGCCGCTTCCCGCCGTCGGGAGGCTGATCGAAAAGCACTTCTCCGGCGCGGGACGCGGAACCGGCGCCCTGCTCCCAGAGGACGCTTCGATCCCGGGAGATCAGCCGAACGCGACGGCGGATTCCCGTTCCCCGCAGGAATTTTCCGACGAGCCGCGGAGCCGGAGGAGCCGGGTGCGGGGCAGCGCCGGATCCATTGTGGATAGTACTCCCGATTCGGGTGGATCCGAGCCCGCGGCGGCGGGTGCCCGCGTACGCGGAATGGAGAAGTTCCGCGAGCAGCGCGACTCGAGGCACCTGCCGCGGTCCGGGACCGACGATGCGTGAGCGGCGACGCGGCCGAGCAGGCCCGGCGACCACGGGACCCGTCCTGGCCGCGATCACCCCGCGCACCGCGGTGTGGCACCACTGGAGTCCGGGCCTGCTCGCCCTCGGGGTGTGGACGGAGAAGGCTGCGGACAAAGGGGAGGACGCCGAGCCGCTCGTCCTCCACGACCGGTCGCAGGACACGGGACTCCTCGCGGTGTTCGACGGCGTGGGAGGAGCCGGAGCCGGCGTGGGCCGTACGGCGCAGGGGATCGAACGCAGCAATGCCTGGGTGGGATCCCGTGTCGCACGAGGGCTGGCCGAGGACTGGTTCGCCACGACCGGACGGCACGACTCGCCCGAGGCCGAGCACTCGCTGGACCGGCACCTCGCGCGGCGGCTCGGCGAGCTGCGCGGGGCACGTCGGGGCCGGATCAGCGGTTCGATGCGCCGCGACCTCCCGACGACCGCTGCCGCGGTGCACTACGCGGTGCGCGCGGGCGAGGTGGTGTGGGAGGTGCTCTGGGCCGGGGATTCGCGGTGCTACGTGCTCGAATCGGGGCGCGGCCTGCAGCAGCTCAGCCGGGACGACACGGAATCGGACGACGCCTTGACGCTGCTGACGCAGGACCCGCCGATGACCAACATGGTGTGCGCGAACCGGCCGTTCACCATCCATTCGGTTCCGGGGCGGGCCGCGACCCCGTGCCTGCTCGTCTGCGCCACGGACGGCTTCTTCGGCTACCTGGACACGCCTGCCGAGTTCGAGTTCGTGCTGCTGGACGCGCTGGCGAACGCAGGCGATGTGGGGGAGTGGAGCGCGCTGCTGGCGAGCTCGGTCAGCTCCTACACCGGTGACGACGCGTCGATCGCCGTGGTGGCGCTGGGATACGACAGGTTCGACGAGCTGCGCGCCGCGTTCGCCAGACGACGGAGGGAACTGCTGACCGGGCACGTCAAGCCCGTCCGGCGGCGCTCCGACCGGGAGTCGCTCGTAGCGGCCCGAGCGGAGTCCTGGAGCCGGTACCGCGGGCACTACGAGCGGCGGATGCCGAGCCGCGAAGGGGACCGGGATCGTGAAACAGGGTGATGTCATCCACGGGTACCGCATCCTCGGCAAGCCCACGAACACCGATGCGGGCAAGTGCCTGTGGACGTTCGCGGAGAAGGACGGCCGAGAGTTCTTCATCAAGGAATTCCTCGACCCTCGGCGCCCCCGCCCGAACTTCATGGGCAGCCCCGAGGACCGGCGGGCGATCGAGGCGCAGTGCGACGAGTTCGAGCTCCGGCACCGGTCGGTCAACGAACGGATCGATCCGAAACACCTGCACGCCGGGAACCTGGTCGTCCCGCTCGACTTCTTCGCCGAGGGAAGCCGCTACTACAAGGTGACCGCGCGAGTGCACCCGACCGATCTGCGGGAGCCGCAGGAGCTCACGCCCTACGGGAAGCGAGTGCTGCTCGGCACGCTGGCGGACAGCCTGTGGTACCTGCACTCCTTGCGCATCGTGCACGGCGACCTCAAGCCGCAGAACGTGCTGGTGCACCGGCCGGACGGGAGTGACCTGCACACGGCCAAGCTGATCGACTTCGACGACGCGTTCCCCTCCGGTTCGCCGCCGGATCCCATGTTGATCGGCGGCGACCCCCGGTACGGAGCACCGGAATGGGTCGGATACGTGCGCGGTGAACCGGAGGTCGGTCCCGAGCAGCTGACGATCGCGGCCGACATGTTCGCGTTCGGCCTGGTGGCGCACACCTACCTGACGGGCGGGCCGCCGGGTTTCGACGCGCGGCACGGTTCCCCCGCCGAAGCGGTGAACGCGGGCGAACGGCTCGTGTTCGACGACCGGCTGGATCCGGAGCTCGTGGAGGTGCTGCACGCGCTGGCCGACGTGCGGCCGACCGCGCGGCCGACCATCGGACATGTCCAGGAACTGTTGGAGCACGAGGAGAAACTCGCGTTCCGGCGAATCACAACGGAAAGCCGGCGAGGCACGGGAAGGCGCTCGCGAGTCCGGATCAATCTTGACGGGCGTGCACCGAAAGCCGAATTCGGACGAACAGGGGAGAAGCGGAAATGATCCAGACCAGCCAGATCAGTACAGGAATGCAGTATTCGGTCGACATCGTGCTGTGCATCGACACCACCGGCAGCATGGGACCCATTCTGGAGCACGTCAAGGAGAACGCGCTGTCGTTCCACGACCAGCTCGGTTCGGCCATGGCGAGCAAGGGACGGAGCATCAGCCAGCTGCGGTTGAAGGTCATCGCGTTCCGGGATTTCGCGGACCGAGCCGAAGACGCCGTTCACCAGACCGACTTCCTCCCCTTCCCGGACCGTGCACCCGACTTCGAGTCCTTCGTAGGCGGCCTGCGCTCCGCCGGTGGGGGCGACGCGCCCGAGTCGGGGCTGGAGGCGCTGGCGCTCGCGATCGGATCGGAGTGGGAGCGCGGGCTCGACCGGCGGCGGCACGTGATCGTGCTGTTCACCGACGCGCCCGCGCATCCGCTCGGTTCGCCGAGCCAGGTGCAGGCGGCGGGCTATCCGCAGTCCGTCCCGCGGTCGATGGACGCGTTGTTCCAGCAGTGGGGTTTCGCGCACAGCCAGGACGCGCTCATGGAGAACTCGGCGAAGCGGCTGTTGCTGTTCGCCCCGGAGAGCGAGCCGTGGGTGGACATCTCGGAGGACTGGAACAACTGCCTGTACTTCCCGTCCAACGCGGGAGAGGGACTCGAAGAGTGGGAAATGGACGAGATCATCAACTCCATCGCCAACAGTCTTTGAGGGCGCCTTTCAAGGGGCCTGCGTGGGTGTCCGGCTAGCGGAACCTCGGCGGCTTGCTCGCCGCCGCTCGCCGGTGTGGCCGCGATGCCCGATGTATGCCGATAGGCGGCGAAATCGCCGTCCTCGCGAGGAAGCCGCTGAGGACCCGCCGGTGGTCGGCCTGGCTCGGCTCCGCCGCCGACGAGACGAAGAACAAGAACCGGGTTGCAAGAACTCCTGAAGGGGCGGTGTGGCATGTGGTTGCGACGGCGAGGTGGCAAGGGGCGGAAGATGGATTCGGGGTCGGAGCGCTCCTGCGACTTGCGCGTGCGCGGTGGGTCGGGAGTGCACGTGTCGCCGTGGGAGGAAGAGATCGAGGATTCTGACCGGGCCGGCTTCCTGTTGGAAGGGGACGGGATCGTACTTCGCTTGCGCGACGGGCGAATCGACATCCGGGAAACCCGCGGCCGGCGGGCGAACGTCCGGCTGAGCGTCCCGGTCGACACGTGCGTCGCAGCGGGCATCGAGGAGGCCCGGGCGGCGGACGGTTCGGCGGGGCTCCGGCTCGAACTGGAGGTGGAGATCTGGACGTTCTCCCGCGTGCCCACGACTTTCTCGTTGCGGTTCCCGGCCGAGCACCGGTACCGGCTCGCCGAGTTCGTGCACCTGCTCAGCTGGTCGGCTTCGCCACTGCCGATGTCGTGGACCCGAGCGGATCCGCCCGCTCCCGGCGAACCGCCGGGGCGGCGCGGCCCGTGGCCGCAGCCGACGGCGTCCATGCAGCCGCGTTTCGACACGGCCGACCTACACGGGTGGGGCGCCCCCGAGCAGTCGCACACCGAGCAGGCCGACCTTCACGGGTGGGGCGCCCCCGGGCGGCCCCTGCCGGATGACCGCCTGCCGGCCACGACCTCGGTGCCGGACCAAACCGCGGAACTGCGGGATTCCCCTTCGCAGGCACGGGTTTTCGATGTGAGCGGCGCATCGCCGACCTTCGGGAAGCTGCTCGTGACTGGAGTCCCGGACACCGGGGAATGGCTGAGCTTCCACCCGCTGCCCAGCAGTGCGGAGGTCTACGCGTTCCAGCCGCAGGGGGACTCGGACCCCGTGAACTCGGGTCGTTGACGCTCCTGTCCCGCCACAGGTGAGACCGACCTGCCGGGGGAAGGAGCTCGCGCGCACCGGGGGGACAACCCTACCGGGAAGGGGCGGCCAGCCCCGCGGAACAAGCGGGGCCACCCCGGCGAGCGGAGGGACAGCACCGCCGATTCCCGCACCGAAAATCGGCAGCATTCCTGCTAGACGGGCGGATTCCCCAGATCCGCTGCGGCGAAGGGATGCGAAATGACCACCATTGATGGTGTCATCGACGAGCACGGTGCGGCGCTGCTCTCCTACGTCACCCGGATCACCGGCGATCGATACCTGGCCGAGGACGTCGTGCAGGAGACCTGGTTGCGCGCGTGGCGCAACATCGACCGCCTGGAGAACGGGACGGGATCGGTCCGGGGCTGGTTGCTGCGGGTCGCGCACAACGTGGCCATCGACCTCCACCGAGGCAGGCGTGCCCGTCCGGCGGAGGTCGGCATCGAGGGCGACGAACTGGCGGACATCGCGGTGCAGGCCCAGCACAGCGACGAGGTGGAGAACCGCGTGGTCGTAGACGAGCTGCTCGACCGCCTCTCCCCGGTGCACCGCCGGGCGGTGATCGAGGTCTACTTCATCGACCGCACCACGAAGTCCGCGGCCTCCGAGCTCGGGGTTCCGGTCGGCACCGTGAAGAGCCGGTTGCACAACGCCCTCCGGGTGCTGCGCGAACCGCGGCTCGCCCGGGAAGCCGTGTGATCGGATGAGCGCGCACGGCGGTCAGTGGAGCGCGCCGCAGGACATGGCGTTCTCGTCGTCGGCGGCACCGGGCTCCAGGCGGATGTCCGAGAAGGTGACGTCCATCCTCTTGTCGGAGTACACGAGGAACGGAGTGTCGACCTGGTCCGGCTTCAGATCCTCGTTCAGTTCGTGCGAGGGCACGCCTTCCGGGCGCGGCGTCACCTTGGTGAAGCAGTCCAATGGGATCTTGATCGGTGTCGGCGTTCCGGTCGGTAGCCGGCGGAAGAGATCGTCGGCGGGGACTTCACCTCCGCACGGGTGGCCGCAATGGATCGCGACCCCGGCGTAGTGGGCAGGCGGTGTGCGCACGTTCGCGGTGAACACGAGCGCCCCGTGATCGCTTAGGTAAGGCCGGAGGTCGATCAGCGGGGCGTCCTCCTTGGTCTGGATGTACAGCTGGGCGGGCTGGCCGTCGTTCCAGGTGGCGCGGAGCCCGCCGGGCTCCGGCCCGACGCGCATCGCACCGTCCAGCTCGTGGGAGAACTCCGTTCCCCGCCATTCGTCCTGCGCTGAAGCGATGAAACCGGAGTACCGGTCGGAGACGGCTCCGGCGTAGATCGTCTCGGCCCCGGGGCCGCTCGTGGCGATGGCCACGACACCGACGAGCAGCGCGGCCACCGCGGCGATGCCGGACACCAACCACGCCCGCCGGACCTTCGGCAACCGTGTCCTGGTCGACGGTGTTCCGGCGGAAGCACCGGGCACGCCGGTCGGCACCGAGCTCGGCGGAACAGCGGGGCGTGCCCGCGCGGACACCTGGGCGGCGCCGAGCGCCACGGTGTACTTCGGATGCAGCGCTCCCCGGACGGGTTTGCCGAATTCGCGGGCGAGCTGCTGAGCGACGAGCGGGACCCGGGAGGAACCGCCCGCGAGCAGCACGGCGGACAGCTGGTCGGCGCGGAGTCCCGCCGACGCGATGGTGCGGTGCAGCGCTTCGACGGTGTCTCCGACCGGGCGCGCGATCAGCGCGTTGAACTCTTGCCGAGTGATGCCGAGCTCGCGCGGACCGGTGGGCAGCGGGACGTTCAGGCGCACCTCGGGTTCGCTGGACAGCGATTCCTTCGCGCGCACGCACATCGTCTCGATCGTGGCCAGCGCGTAAGCCGACCGTGGATCGTCCGGGTCGAGTGCGCTGATCGCCCCGTCGAGCCGCCGGTCGAGGTGGTCGAAGATCGCCTGGTCGAAGTCCGCACCGCCGAGGTGGTCGATTCCGTCCGGAGTGCCGAGGATTTCCATCCGGCCCGCCCGCATGCGCAGGATCGTGGAGTCGAAGGTGCCGCCGCCGAGGTCGTAGACGGCGATGACCTCGCCGTCGCCGAGGCGTCGTTCACTGGAGTAATGGGTGGCGGCGGCCTCGGGTTCGGTGACGAGGTGGAAATTCGGGACGTGCGCCAGCCGGGGGACCTCGGTGAAGTGCTGGCGCCGATAGCGCCCCCAGATCGCGGGGTAGGTGAGCACGACCGAGTCCGGCGGCCCGCCCATGGACCGGATCGCGGTGGCGAGCACGTCGCGCAGCTGCGCGGCCATCAGCGCGGTGGGGGAGAAGCCGGCTCCGCCGAGGAACAGCGGCGTCGGATCGCCCAAGCGGCGCTTGAAGTTCCGGGCGACCTGGCCCGGGTCGGCGCCCGGGTACAGCGCGGCGTCACCGGTCAGCAACGCGCCGTCCGGTGTGCGGTAGGCCGCCGAGGGAACGACCACCGCAGGCGACATCGGCACCATGCGGGTGCCCGCCGGACCGCTGACGGCAGCGGAGGTGAACGAGGTTCCGAGATCGATCCCGAGGCCGTAACGCACTGCGCGTGCCCCCTACAGGTGTGAAAGCGGCATCATGACTGCGTGTGATCGACACTAGTCGGTGTGTGATGCGGGGGATATCCCTACCCCGGTGTGGGGTTGACACACTTCCACTTGAACACGGCCCTGGTGAAACTGTGCTCATGACTCGCAGCCGGGGTGTCGCCCATCGGCGCAGACGACCGCCCGGCTGGTTGCGGATGCCGCAGCGGAGCACGGCCGAGTACCGGTTCGAGCTCGAACGCGCCTTGCACGACGGACCCACGATCGGCCTGTCGGCGCTGGCCATCGAACTCGGCCTGATCTCCGCCGAAGCCGGTGAGTCGCCCCTCGCGGCACGGATCGACGCGGTGCGGGAAGAGGTGTGCCGGATGGTGGAGGGCCTGCGCCTGCTCGGGGCGGCCGTCCACCCGCCGACGCTGGTCGTCGGCCTCGAACCGGCGTGGGCCTCGATCGCCGAGCACCACCGGCTGCGGCTTGAACTGGACCTGCCGAACCAGGCACTGCGCGCGGAGGCGCGTTCTCGAATCGGGCTCCTGGTCGCCGATCATCTGCGTAGGCTGGAACCCGGCACGTCCGTGCTGGTGCGAGTGCGGGGCAGGAGGTTCGTCCGCGTGCACATCACTGAGCGGCCGAGATCGGTGCGGCAGCGCGATTTCCGAGCGGTGCTGCGATGCGGGTAGCCGTCGCCGAAGACGGCGCGTTGTTCCGGGAAGGCCTGGTGCTGCTGCTGGAGGCGGCAGGGCACGAAGTGGTCGGTTGTGTCGGCGATGGCGATTCGTTGCTGGCGATCGTCGCCACCGAACCGGTCGACGTCGCGATCCTCGACATCCGGATGCCGCCCGAGCCGGACGGCGGACTGGTCACGGCGGAGCGGATTCGGGCGCGCAGACCGGAAACCGGCCTGCTGCTGCTCTCGCACTACGCCGAGACCCACTATCTGATGCGGGTGCTGGAGATCGGCTCGGAGCGCATCGGATACCGGCTCAAGGAACGCCTCGCGGGGGTGAAAGTGCTGGCCGACACCATGGACCGGATCGCCGCGGATGAGATCGTGATCGAGCCGGTGCTCGCCAAGCGCCTCGTCGAGGCCAGGTCGGGGCGCGAGGACAGCCCGCTGGCCACGCTGACCGAGCGGGAACTCGACGTGCTGCGGCTGATGGCGGAGGGACACGCGAACAACGCGATCGCCCAGGAACTGTTCGTCTCCGGAAAAGTCGTGGAGAAGCACATCGCCGCCATCTTCACCAAACTCGGGCTGCCGAGAGATCAAGCGGTGCACCACCGTCGAGTTCTCGCCGTGCTCGCCTACCTGCGCGCGAGCCGGATCGAGGGTTAGGAACCCCGGCACCTGCGCGGGCCGCGCTAGAAAGGACCGTCCAGCCCGACATGTCGAAGTCTCGTGTGCACGAGGTCGTCGCCACCGTTCCGCCTGATCGGCTGGTCGTCGAGTTGGTGCGGCACGTCGCCGATGCGGTCGGCGGGCAGGCGGCCTACTGCGTTCCGGTGGACGGCGATCCGACCCGGCTGCGGGTCGTCGCGGCGGCACCGGAGCACGTGCTGGTGCACGGCGGGCTTCCCGGCGAGTCGGCGCGGGAACCGGTCCGAGGCGGCGGGCTGCTGCTCGTCGCGGAAGGCCGACGTCGGCTGCTCGGCGGCGAACCGAACGCGGTCCGGGACGCCGCGAGCTGGCTGGGCATCGTCACCGAGGTGGAGCGTGCCCGCGGTGACCGCGATCGCGCCGAGGCACGCGCCCGGGGACTGCGCGCGGAGGTGGCCACCGCCCGCGAGCGGCTCGCCCAGGTCCGCGACCTCGAGCGGCGCAGGCTCGTCCGGGCGATCACCACGACGACCCTGCGGGACCTGGAGGACCTGCGTCGGCGGATCAGCGAACTCGCGGAAGTCTCCGCCGAAGACGCGCTGCTGACTCAGCTGGCCGAGCTGGGTGACGCGGTGGACGAGTTGCTGGACGGCTTCCGGGCGATCGTGCGCGGGGTGTACCCGGCGATGCTCCCGGACCACGGACCGCGGGCGGCGCTGGAGGAACTGGCGGCGACGTTGCCGCGCCCGGTCCGGTTCGGCGGGGAACTCGGGCGCCGTGCGAGCTGGGAGGTCGAATCCGGTTTCTACCACGCGGTCGCCGCCGTCCTGAACCTGCCGGTGGTGGAGGAGACGGGTTCCGATTCGGCGGTCGCCGTCGAGTTCCGGCGTGATGAGGCGATGCACGCCCGCGTGTCGTCGGCGGCCGGATCGTTGTCGACGGGTGACTTGCGTGCCGCCCTCGATCACGATGCCGCGCGGATCGTGGCTGTCGGCGGCACGATGGATTGCGCGGTGATCGACGGTACTGCGGTCGTCACCGTGTCGCTCGCGGACCGGACGGTGCGGGCGGTCCCCTCGTTCCGGAGTCAGGGCGGTGCGCTTCACCAGTGGATGCTGGATCTCGTTCGCCAGGGGCGGCACGCGTTCGGCGGCTCGGACCGGTACCGCTGGGACGCCGTCGAGGCGAGGTTGACGAGATCGCCACGGCTGGCCGTGGTCTCCGACGCACCCGTGGACCCCGCCGCGGTTGCGCGCGCTTCGAGGCTCGGGATCACGGTGGTCCTCGCCGGCGGCCCGGCGGACGAGGCGCTGGCGGAGCGCTTCCTCCGCGATGGGGATCAGGACGGATCGATCGACGCGGTGTTCACCCGAGTGCCGCCGACCTCGGCGTTCCTGATGGCACTGCGGCGAAGCAGGCAGCGGGTCGAGGTGAACCGGGAACCGGACCTCGACGCGGTGGCGAGCAGGCTGATCGAGCGGGCACCGGTGATCGCCGCTCGGCGCGCACTCGTGGCCGTGCGCGCCCTGGTGTCCGAACTGCCCGGGCAGCACCCGCTGCGGTGGGCCGTGGACCAGCTGGCCACCGAGGCGCACGAGATCGCCGAGCTGGACCTGCTCGACGCGATCCTGGCCGGTGACGTCCGGTTCCGCGACGGTGTCGCCGAGGACGCGGCGCGGTTGCTCGGCGCGCGCGGTACCGATCCGCGCTCCCGGCTCGGTTTGCCCGCCGAGTCGGACGATGAGCGGCTGCGCGCCGCCGCGCAGCACGCGGTGTCGCGGTGGCGAGAGCAGGCCCGGCGGCCGGGACTGGGCGGGCGCAACGAGGTGACCTGCGAGGCCCTGGTGCGGACCGCGGAGGGACTGCTCAACGCGGCACGTACCCCGTGACCCTGGCTCCCTGCCCAGGGGCGGAGTGGAGCGCGAGGGTCCCTCCGACGATCGCCAGCCGCGCGGACAGGTTGGGCAGCGCGGCGTTCGGCCCGTCCGGGAACCCGGGACCGTTGTCGGAGACGACGAACTCGAGCCCGGGGCGACCATCGCGAACCTGCACCGAGATGGCGGCTCCCGGCGCGTGCTTGTGCGCGTTGTTCACCACTTCCAGGCAGGCGAAGTACACGGTCGATTCGACCAGCGGCGGATGGCGGTAGCGCAGTCCGGAAGCGTCGAGCACGACGCGCTCGTGTCCGGCGAACTCCGCGCCGAGCGCCGCAGCCAAACCGGCGGACACGAGCGTGGTCGGCAGAATCCCGGCAGCCGTGTCGACGAGAACCTTCCCCGCGCCGTCCAATTTGGACAGAAGTTTGACGACCCGCCCCTCCGGCGGGGTGTTCGCATGCTCGGCGAGCGCCACCTCCATCCGCAGCGCCACCAGGTGGTGCTGGGCACCGTCGTGCAGGTCGCGTTCCAGCCCTCGCCGTTCCCGCTCCATCTCCACGGTCGCCTGCCACCGGTCGTCGACCAGTTCGCGTGTCGCGAGATCGCCGTCCCGGCGCAGCTGATCGGCCTGCGCGGCCAGCCGGATCGCGGCCAGCGGTGCACCGAGCACGGCGGCGAGCTTCGGCAGCGGCCCGACCTGCTCCGGTGCGACCGACAAGAGCCCCTGCGGCCGACCGCCGTATCCGACGGTGCACGTCGTCCACTGGCCGCGTCCGTCGCCCCACTGGTGGCAGGTTCCGGCGACGCTCACAGCGCAGCCGGTCGCTCCCAAGGCCTGCCCGATCACCGTGGCCAGGACGTGCGGATCAGGAGCGCACTCCAGGTGTCCGAGTTGTTCCGACACCGCCTCGATCGCTCGCCCTTCACGCCCCCGCACGGTGGCGAATTTAGCGCGCGATTCGGCGATATGGTCAATCTTGAGGCCGCCGCCGAACGTACTATTGTGCTTTCATTCCACGGAAACCCGTCACCGTGCGGGTTCGGTTACGCCGCCGATGCCGCCGGAAATCGCCGGAACATGCGCCAATGCCTCGATTCGGCCCGAAGTGCCGAAAGGCGACTGGGCCGTTCGAGTGGTCTTCACGCGGATGCTGTCACTCCGTGCTCGGTACCGTGTGAGTGCGGGATCTTGGCGAATCTTGATGAGCACTGCCGATCCGCGACCGAGTTCAGGTGGAAGTCCTGCTCTGCTTCAAGGCGAGCACGAGCCGATCGATCTTCTTGCGGTACTCGTTCGTCGAGGCACCGTGGAACTTGCTGGGGTTGCGAGTGTCCGCGAACAGCGGCAGCGCCACGTCGTCGATGACGACCGGGATGAAGCGTTGGCCGGTGGCGACCGACCTGCCCAGCAGCAGCTCGTACTCCTCGCGTATCCAGCCGTCGCTCATCGCGGCCCGGCTGAACACCAGCAGTCCGTGCCGGGAATCCATGACGGCCCGCCCGACGGTGTGCCCGCGTTGATCGCCGGGCAGCAGCACGTCGTGCGCGACCCGGAGTTCGCGGCGGCGCAGCTGGTCGACGAACTCGTCCGCCCACTCCGCGTCTTCGGCGGTGTGCGAGACGAAAACGTCGTACAAGAGATCGTCCGGGAGCTCGCCCGGCGCGACGGCGACCGGCGGATCGATGACCGGCGGATCGAGGGTGGCGGCGTCCTCCGTGATCGAGCGCGGGTGTGGAGCGAGTTCGATCCTCGCCACGTCGCCGCTGAGCCCGGTCAGAGCATCGCGGCCGGTCAGCAGGACGAGGGCGGTGTGATCGTTCGGCAGCAGCGGCCGTACCTGCTCGGCGTCTCGCGCGTTGTCCAGCAGCAGGAGCAGCTTCTTGCCGTTGAGTCCGGTCCAGTAGTGCTTGGATCGCTCGTCGAGGGTCGGCGCTTCGGCGTTCCGGTGATCGCCGAGACTGCGCAGGGCCATCGCGAGCGCGTTTTCGGGGTGCATGGGCGGCTTCGAACCGTGGCCGTGCAGATCGAGGTAGATCTCCCCGTCGGGAAAGGCCTCCCGGTTCCGCTGCGCCCACCGCACCGCGAGCTCGGTCTTTCCGGCGCCCGCCGCGCCGGTGATGAGGATCGGCGTGCCGTGGTCCGGATGCGCGGCGAGCAGTCCGTCCAACCGGTCCAGTTCGTCCTCGCGGCCGGTGAAGTCGGCGATGCCTCGCGGGAGCTCATGCGGTATCCGGTGGCCATGGCCGTAAACGTTGACGGTGTCCACTTCGTTGGCTTGAACGGAGGTGCTGTTCCATTGGCGCACCGTGTTGCGCGTGTTCACGTTACGATCTCGGCGTCCGTCGTCGGGTGAATTCGCCACGCTACGATCCTAGCGAAGTTCGAGTTCCCGAGTGCCCGAATCCGCTGAAGATCCGCTGGTCGAACAGGTGCGAGTACGGTCGTGGCGGCCGATTCACGGGGGTGGTCGCAATCGACGTGTTCGTCTCTTACGCCAACGATGACTCGCGATGGGCCGAAGGACTCGCCGAACAGCTGCGCGATCGCGGACTGGAAGTCTATTTCGACGAATGGCACCTGTTGCCGGGCGATCTGGTGGTGCATCAACTGGAACGTGCTTTCCGGGAATCCCACAGTGGAATCGCGGTGATCAGCCCCGCCTCGGAGAGTTCGGCGAGCGCCCGTGGCGAGTACGCCGCGCTCTACCAGGAATCCGTGCGCCGCGGCCTGCGGTTGATCCCGGTGCTGATCGGAGGGGCAACGCCGCCGCCGTTCGCCGGCACCCGGGTGAGCCTGGACTTCAGCGGAGTCGGCGGGGCCGCGTACGGCGAGGAGGTCGACCGGCTCGCCGCCGCCATCAAAGAACGCCCCGCCGCCCGCGCACAGGTCCGTCGCGCCGTCGTCGTCTGCTACGCCCCCGCCGATCAGGAGTACGGGCGACGGCTGGTGGAACAGCTCGAAGCCGCCGGGCTGCCCACCTGGTCGGAGGCGGACCTCCTGCTGGGCGACGAGCACTTCCCGGCGATCAGGAATCAGCTGCGGGACTCGATCGCGATCGTCGTCCTGATGTCCCAGGAGTCGCAGGACAGCGACCACATCACCCGCATGATCCTGGAAGGCCAGATTCACCATCGGCCGTTCGTCCCGGTCCTGCTGCGTGGACGACGCAACTACCACCTGGCCAACACCTGGTACCTGGACGCCCGGGACGGCCGGCTCCCGGCGACCCGGGATCTGGCGGTTCTGCACCGACTTCACGACGCCGCCACGGCGGAGACTTCGGCCGACAGCACCACCATGCCGCCCGCCCCGCCGCCGAATCGACGGGCACCGGCGGTCCGCGTCCCGGCGGCGACATCGCTGGGCCTGCTCGATCGCTACCTCACGGACCGGGAACTCGAGTACGCCGACCTGCTCACCACGACCGTGCTGCTGGACGCGGCGGCCCGCTTGGAGGACGGCTGGCTGCGACGGGCCGACGGGCGGACGCTGCCGCTCGACCTGCTCACCGCCATCGACGAGTTGTGGGCCGGGCACACCCGCGGCACGCAGGGCTTCACCGCACAACGCGGCCAGGCCGAGGTCCGGCGGTCCGCGGACTTCCTCCGCGCGTCGCTGGCCTACGGATGGCGCGCGTCGGACCGCGAGCCGATTTCGCGCTATCAACCGGGATTCACCGAGCGGGCAGGCCCCGGCGGCCGCGACGGCTTCTTCCCGACGTTGCGCAATCCCCAGAACGAGCACTTCCAGGACTGGTACGAACAGTGGACGCTGACCGTCACCGCCGTCCACCTCCGACTCCGAGACCAGAGCGGCACCTGAGGTCCGGTTCTCACCCGGGCGGTGACTTCGAGGGCGACCCGGTCGGGTAGCCGGTGGCGCTCGCGACGAAGGCGGCGGCCCCAGGGGCGGGGCGCTGTACGCGGAGTAATTCGACGGTGACAAATACGAAGACCGGTCGGATTGATGAGGTATCGCCTATTAATGTGACGTGATGTGTCGAATAGATCGAGAGGTGTCGGCGGCATCGGTCTGTTCGTTCAATGCGTTGCGGCGTACCGTCGGTGCGACGGTTCTTCTGCGGCGAAACGAGGCGTTGTGTCTGCGACGACATCGGTGGCGATCATCGGCGGCGGAATCGGCGGGCTGACGCTCGCGGCGGCGCTGCGTCGGCGCGGGATGGACGCAGTGGTCTACGAGCAGGCTCCTGAACTGCGTGAAGTCGGCGCCGCGGTGGCTCTGTCAGCGAACGGGAATCGGGTGCTGCACGAGCTCGGCCTGCGTGACGGGCTCGCCGAATGCGGCGCCGTGCCGACGGAGTTGATCTATCGGAATTGGGGAAGTGGTGCGCGCATCGCCGCTTACGGTGTCGGCGCGGACTACGAACGCCGGTTCGGCGCGCCTTATTACGGCGTGCATCGGGCGGACTTGCAGAAGTGCCTCGCGCGTGTGTGTGGAGACCGAGTGCGCTTGAATCACCGTCTCGTCGATATGGCCGATTCGGGCAATGGTCATCGGCTGGAATTCGCCAATGGTGCGGTGGCCTCGGCCGACCTGGTCGTCGGGGCCGACGGGGTGCACTCGACGGTGCGGCGGTGGGTCACCGGTGAGGAGACCGCGGTGTACTCGGGCACAAGCGGGTTCCGCGGACTGGTTCCGGCGGAGCAGCTGCCGTCGCTGCCCGACCCGGGCGCGATCCAGTTCTGGATGGGGCCGGGGGCGCACGTGCTGCACTATCCGATCGGCGACGGCTCGGTCGTCAACTTCCTCGCCGTCGTGCACGAACCGGAGCAGTGGGCCGGGGACACCTGGACCGAGCGGATGCCGCTGGAAGAGATCAGCACCTGCTTCGACGGCTGGCATCCCGGGGTGCGCGAGATGATCGAGCGCACGTCGTTGCCGCAGCGCTGGGCGCTGTTCGGCCAGCGGCCGCTGAACCACTGGTACCGGGACGGGGTCGTGCTGCTCGGTGACGCGGTGCACGCGATGCTGCCGCACCACGGTCAAGGCGCGAACCAGACCATCGAGGACGCCGCGACCCTCGCGGAGTGCCTGCACCGCGCGGACCGCGAGGAAGCGCTGGCCCGCTACGAGCGCCTGCGGCGGGCACGGACGCGTGCGGTGCAACGCAGTTCTTGGACGGCCTCGGACCTGCTGCACCTGCCGGACGGCCTGCGAGCCGAGCAGCGCAACCGGGCGCTGGAGAACATCCCGGCCACCTTGCGGTGGATCCATGCCCACGACGCCCGCGCCACCGCAGCAGCCTGACTCGCGGTCGTCGCTCAGCTGAAGGCGCCTGAATAGGCGTTGAGCGCGGGTTGTCCGCCGAGGTGGGCGTAGAGGACGTTCGAGGTGTCGTCGATTTCGCCGTCGCGGATCAGGTCGATGAGTCCGGCCATCGACTTGCCCTCGTAAACCGGGTCGATGATCATGCCTTCGAGCCTGCCGCAGAGCCGGATCGCGTCGATCGTGGACTGCACCGGGATGCCGTAGTGGTCGCCCGCCCAGCCTTCGAGGATCGTGATCTCGTCGTCGCGCAGGTCGCGTCCCAGCTCGATCAGGTCCGCGGTGTGCCGGGCGATCCGTGCGACCTGTTCGCGGGTCTTGTCCACGGTGGCGGACGCGTCGATGCCGATGATCCGGCGCGGTCGCTGCTGACCGGCGAACCCGGCGATCATGCCGGCGTGCGTCGAGCCGGTGACGGTGCAGACGACGATCGTGTCGAAGAAGATTCCGAGCTGTTCCTCCTGCTGCGCGACTTCCTCCGCCCAGTTGGCGAAGCCGAGTCCGCCGAGCTTGTGCTCGGATGCGCCCGCGGGGATGCCGTAAGGGGTGCCACCGGCCGCCCGGACCTCTTCCAGCGCGTCTTCCCACGACCGGCGGATCCCGATGTCGAAGCCGCTCGGGTCCAGCTGCACGTCGGCGCCCATGATCCGGGAGAGCAGGATGTTGCCGACCTTGTCGTTGACCGCGTCGGGCCAGTCCACCCATTTCTCCTGGACCAGCTTTGCCTTGAGCCCCAATTTCGCCGCGACGGCGGCGACCTGGCGGGTGTGGTTGGACTGGTGGCCGCCGATGGAGACCAGCGTGTCGGCGCCCGAAGCGAGCACGTCGGGAACGATGTACTCGAGTTTGCGGGTCTTGTTGCCGCCGTAGGCCAGGCCGGAGTTGCAGTCCTCGCGCTTGGCCCAGATCCGCGCCCCGCCCAGGTGCGCGGTGAGCCGGTCCAGCGGGTGGATCGGGCTGGGCCCGAACAGCAGCGGGTGGCGCGGGAAGTCGGCCAGTGACACGGAATCTCCTGGTTCTTGTCCGGGACGGCCCGGCGGTGCGTCGTGGACCGTCATCTCGTGGGTGCGAGTGCCGATGATCTCGTTGGAGGATTGCACAGGATGGGATCGGCCGGGTGATCTCACGCGAGGTTTCCACGGGGCGATCGCGGATGGTCTCGGCGGCGCGCTGCACGGGCTCGATCAGCTGGGGCGCGTCCGGCCGGTCGCTCGCCGACTCCTGGAGCAGCGCTCGGAAGCACCCGCACGCGGCTAGCCCGGGATGGGGCAGGCCGCCAAGGCGCGGGTGTGGTCGGGGAATCGCACCTGCCCGCCATCCGCGGCCGTGCACGTGATCTGGTCGAGGGCGGTGGCGGACAGTTCGCCGGAGTGCGGGGACGGAAGCACCCGCACTCGTTCCGCGGCTTCCAGCGTCACCGAGAACGGCGCGGCCTCGGGCGGCACCTCGGTGGTGAGTCCACGCGCACGTTCCTCGCTGGTGGGGCCTTGCGCGAGCAGCGCGAGCGCCTCGGCGCGCGAGAGCGGGGCGCCCGGGCGCGGCACCGGCACGAGCCGGCCCTCGGACAGCAGGTACAGGGTCGTCGCCTCGTCCGGTGCCGCCAGCCCGCTCGGCGGCGAGGAACCGACGATGACGCCGCTCGACCGCACCCCGCAGCCGGCGAGCAGGACCAGCGCGACGGCGGCGGAGAGCACCCGCAGGCCGAGCGTTCCGCTCATTCGCGCCCCTCCGCTTCGCGCGCCCGGCGCGGCAGGCGCAGCGTGAACACGGCACCGCCGTCCTCGGGTTGGCCGCGGAGAGCTCGCCTCGGTGGTCGCCGTCGCGGTGCAGGGTCGCGTTCTCCCGCGCGATCGACATGCCGAGTCCGCTGTCCTCCGAACGAGTGCGCGCGGTGTCGGCCTTGTAGAACCGGTCGAACACGTGGGGCAGCACCTCGGGGTCCAGGCCCGGTCCGTGGTCGCGGACCTCGACGGAGACCTGGTTCGCGTCCGCGCGCAACCGCACCGACACGGGAGGAGATCCGTGCCGCAACGCGTTGCCGACGAGGTTCGCGACGATGACGTCCACTCGCCGGGGATCGACCGTCGCCGTGATCGCGGGCAGGTCGGTGTCGACGAGGTCGGTCCAGCCTCGTGTCCGCAGCGTCGCCCGCACCACCTCGGACATGTCGACGTCGTCCAGCACGAGCAGCGCGGTGCTGGAGTCGAACCTGCTGATCTCCATCAGTTCGTTCACCAGCCTGCTGAGGTTGCGGGTTTCCCTGCTGACCAGCCGAGCGGCCTCGCCGAGGTCCTCGGGCAGCCGATCGGCGTCCTCGTCGAGCATGTCGGCCACCGGTGTCACCGCGGCGAGCGGGGTGCGCAGCTCGTGCGACACGTCGGCGGCGAAGCGCTGGGCGTCCGCTTTCATCGTGTGCAGCCGGGCCACGTGCTGTTGCAGCTCCGCGGCCGTGTTGTTGAAGGTGTGCGCCACCCGGGCCAGTTCGTCGGTGCCGTGCACGGTCATCCTGGTCCGCAGATCTCCCTCGCCCAGCCGTCGCGCCGCGTCGCTGAGCTCGCGGACCGGGCGCAGCACTCCGCGCACGATCAGCAGTGCCACCACGATCGCGGCCAGCAGGGCCGCCGCGCCGATCAGCCAGGCGCGCGCGGTGAGCTGCTCGATGCTGCGCTGCTCTTCGAGCAGGTCGTGGGTCTTGTAGACCTCGATCCCGGACGGCCGGACGGTGTGGTCCGGCTGCACGAGCAGCAGCGGTGTCCCGATGAACAGGATCGGCCTCCCGCCGCGCGACACCCGCTGCCACGCGAGTTCACCGCTTTGCACCGCGCGGCGCAGCTCCGCGGGAACCGCGTTCGGGTCCAGGCCGTTGTTGGTGTGGTCACCGCGGTGGACGGCGACCGCGGAGCCGTCCCGATCGTTGACCACGCCGGCGATCTCGTCGAGCGCGGCCCGTCCCGGCGCGGTGCCCGGTAGCGGGAACACCGCCTCCAGCCGGGTCGTCATCTCGTGCACCGCGGAATCCTGGGCCTGGCGCAGGATCAGGTTGCGTGCCTGCACGTACGAGGCGCCCGCGACGGCCACGGTGGTGATCACGCTCAGCAACGCGAACGCGAGCAGCAACCGGGTGCGCAACCCGAGGAAGCGACTCACAGCGGCCCGAACCGGTAGCCGAACCCGCGCACCGTCTGCACGTAGACCGGCTGCGCGGGGAGGTCCTCGATCTTCGCGCGCAATCGCTGCACGCAGGCGTCGACGAGCCGCGAATCGCCCAGATAACCCTGGTCCCACACGGATTCCAGCAGCTGCCTGCGGCTGTGCACCCGGCCGGGCGCGGCCGACAACACCAACAGCATGCGCATCTCGGTCGGTGTCAGGCCGACCGTGGCGGCCCCCTTCGTCACCACCAGGCCCGCCCGGTCGATCGTCAGGTCTCGGTGCCGCTCGGGCGCGGCCTGCTCCCGGACCGCGCGCCGCAGCACCGCGCGGATCCTCGCCTCCAGCACCCGTGCCTGCACCGGCTTCACCACGTAGTCGTCCGCGCCGGCCTCCAGCCCGGCCACCACGTCCATGTCATCGCTGCGGGCGGTCAGCATGATGATCGGCACGTCGCTCGTGGCCTGGATCCGGCGGCAGACCTCAAAACCGTCGAGACCGGGCAGCATGAGGTCCAGCACCACGACATCGGGACGATCGGTGCGCGCCCGGTCCAGTCCCAGCTCCCCGGACTCCACCGCGTCCACCCGGTGCCCTTGCCGGGTCAGCGCCAAATCGAGGCTCTGCCGCACCGCGGAATCGTCCTCGATCAGCAACACCCGTGACATGCCGTGGAGTATCACACCCACCTTCGGCCCGCCGACCACGCGACCAGGCAGCCCAGTGCCGCCACCACCAGCACCGCTCCCACCGAGTCGCTGACCCGGTGCCAGCCCACGAGCACCGTCGCCGCGCCGACGGCGGCGACCACCACGGCGCCCGCAACGGCGGCCCGCCACCGCAGATGCGCGGGCACCGCGAACAGGACGGTGCACACGATCGCCGCCACGACGGTGACGTGGCCGCTGGGGAAGCTGTTGTGCGAGGTCGCGTCGGCCACGTCGAACTCGGGGCGGGGCAATGCCGCTTTGAGCAGCCGGGCCGCGGTGAACGAGCACACGACCACGACGATGCCTGCGAGCGCGGCGCGAATTCGGCCACCGAACGCGCTCGCCAGCACCACACCGGCGAGCACGCCGCCCAGCACGAGCGGGTCACCGGAGCACCAGAGCAGGCCCCTCGCGAGTACGAACAGGAAGCCGCCGCGGTCCGCTTCGGGCGAGATCCCCTGGTCCAACGCCTGGCCGGGGTGCGTCCACACCAACGCGAAAGCCGTCAGGACCACACCGATCAGGCAGGCCGAGGCCGCTTTCGGCAGCCTTGCGCGGCGATCGGCCTCATCGGCGGCCGATGCCGCGCGTTGTGAAATCTCTGCCATCCCACCAATGTCGACCGACGATGTCCGCGTCGTGCGACCCGCATGTCATGGTTCTGTCACAGGCCCGCAGCGGACACGGCGGAACGACGAGCTCCGGCGAACCCCGAGCTGGTCCGCGTCGTGGCCTTTCTTCCGAGTTCCCAACAAAAAGCAGGTCCGCCCGTGGTCGGAAGAACCACGAGCGGACCCGCCTCGCCATCAGCCGGACGTGATCAGCTGCTCGCCGCCACGGCCGAGCGGTTCTCGTCCTCCGGCACCTTCAGGTAGCCGACCATCACGAACGCGGCGGCGTAGAGCAGGACGAACGCCCACACCACGGCGGCGTTCCCGAGGCCGACGGCCAGGACGACGGCCGGTACGGCAGCGCCGAGGAAGGCAGCACCGCCCGCCGCGGTGGTGTACATGGCCATCGCTGCACCCTTCTGCTCGTCGACGAGCGCGGGCATGATCGCGCCCATCGGCACGAACCCGGCCAGCAGTGCGCCGAACACGCAGCCCGCGGCGGTCGCGGCCCAGAAACCCCACACCGAGCCGGCGGGAACGAGGTGCGCCACGTACCACCAGGCGAGCAGGCCGACCGCGGACCCGAAGACGCCGAACCACTGCACGGTGCGCCGCCAGCCCCACCGGTCCCCGATGGCGCCGAACACGGCGTTGAGCAGGATGTTGGACGCGTAGACCAACGTCGTCATGATCAGCCAGCGCGACTGGCCCCAGCCGAGCTCTTCGGCGATCACCGTCGGCAGGATGATGAACATGCCGTACTGGGGCGCGGTGTTGATCAGCCGCACGAGGAAGCCCATCAGGATCTTCGGCCGCCGCACGGTCAGCCGCAGACCCGCGGTCAGCACCTCGCTCGCCGACAACTCCGGCGGCGCGACGCGGCTGTCGCCCCGCGGCTCGTGCACCGCGAACTGCCCGATCAGGAACCCGATCACCACGAGCGCGATGGAGGCGACCATCGCCCCGGTCTCACCGCCCGTGCCGCCGCCGAAGACCGGGATCATGCCCAGCGCGTACAGCGAGCCCAGCGTGGGCAGGCCGCCGGTGAACATCACGTAGAACCAGCCGACGGCTTTTCCGTTGCGGTGCACCGGGGTGACGACGTTGACCCAGACCAGGAACGCGAACGCGAACAGCGGATAGCCGAACCCGCGCAGGAAGTAGGTCAGGAACACCAGCGGCATGCTGCCGGTGCCGAGGCTCAGCAGGAACAGCACTTCGAACACGACCCACACGGCGGCGCCGAGCTGCATCACGCGGCGCGGCCCCCACAGGTCGGCCAGCACGCCCGAGAGGTAGCTGCCCACCAGCACGGACACGCCGTACATCGAGATGATCGTGCTGACGGTGGTGGCGGGACTGCCCAGCACCGTCTCGATGTGCGGGGAGATGAAGTTGGTCTCGGTCCCGTTGCCGGTCATGAAGACCAGCACCGCGAAGAAGCCCCAACGCAGCGAATGCGGGATGCCGACCCGGTCCAGGAACGTGTCCTGCGTTCTTGCGGTGGCGGTATTGGTCATGGTGGTGGCCTCTGCGTTCACGCGTTGGGAAGGATCGAGACCTTCACCGACGCACCCGAGGTGTCGGCGACCAGGTCCAGTGCTCGCTGGAAATCGCTCAGCGGTAGCTGGTGGGTGCAGATCGCCTCGACCGGGATCTTCCCCTGCTCCAGCAGCTTGATCGCCGCGGGCCAGCAGTGCGGCCCGAGGTGCGCGCCGAGAACGTTGAGCTCCTTGTCGTCGGAGATGATCGACCAGTCGACCGTCACGTCCGAACCGAAGACCGAATACTCCACGTAGGTCCCGAGCTTGCGCAGCAGGTTCAATCCCTGCCCGACCGCCGGAGTGGCGCCGGTGCCCTCCAGGTAGACGTCGGCGCCGTAGCCCTCGGTCAGTTCCGCGACCTTGGCGACCACGTCCTCCTTCGCGGGGTTGAACGTGATGTCGGCCCCGCAGCGGCGGCCCAGTTCGAGCTTGTCGTCGTCGAGGTCGAGCGCCACCAGCGTCATCGGGTTCTTCTGCCGGGCACCGGCGATGAGACCCAGACCGATGGGGCCGCAGCCGGCCACGACCACCACGTCGCCGAACGTGATGCCCGCGCGTTCCACCGCGTGCAGCGCGCACGAGAGCGGTTCGGCGTAAGCGGCGTGCTCCGGCTTCAGGTCGTGCGAGACCTTGTGCGCCCGCGCCTTTTTCGGCACCAGCGTGTACTGGGCCATCGCGCCGTTGTAGTTGCGGAAGCCGAACATGTCGTGCGGGCCGCACATCCAGTACTGGCCGCGGCGACAGTAGCGGCACTCCTCGCAGGGCACGATCTGCTCGCAGGCGATCCGGTCGCCGAGTTCGACCCGGTGGTGCTCCAGCGCCTCCTGATCACCGGCCACGATGGTTCCGACGAACTCGTGCCCGGGCGTGATGCCCTTTTGCGCCCAAGCGGACCGGTTCTCGTCGCCCCAGAACTTCGCCGCGCCGTGGTAGCACTTCAGATCGCTGGCGCAGACACCGACCGCTTCTACTTCGATCAACAGTTCGCCCGCGGCCGGTTCGGGGACGTCGACCTCTTCTAGGCGGTAGTCCTCCGGGCCGTGGACGACGACAGCCGACATTCGGCTGGGAATGGGGTTCGGCACCTTTGCCTCCAGTGGTTCCACAACACAATCAATCGACCCGCTCGCCGAGGCGGCGGGTCAGTTTCGTTCCCGGGGCAGGCTGCGGCCAATGGCAGCGATCAGCAGGGCGCTCGTGGGTCGCGATGCGCTCGCGGAGAGGGGCCGGGCAACGTCGAGCGGCGGCGGTGACGCGTCCCTGCCGCCTGGCCCGGCTTCGGCGGGCCGGTCCTGTCGTGTTGCCGTGCACTGCTCTCCTCGCACGTCTGACCCCGATGTCGACGAAGTGCTAACCTTCCGATCCGCGCCGCTCATTAGTCAACATGGACCGCTCAAATGAGCGGTCGGAGGGTCAGTCGGGAGGACAGGTGGGTCCGGAGCGGCAGATGCTGGCCGCGCTCGTCGCGACGAAGCACTACTTCGAGAAGCAGACGAAATCCCAGATCGCCGAGGAACTCGCGCTGTCCCGGTTTCAAGTCGCGCGGCTGCTCGAAGCGGCGCACGTGGAAGGCATCGTGCGCATCACCGTGGAGCTTCCCTCCGGTGTGGACGCCGAGCTCTCGGACCGGCTTCGCCGCCGTTTCGGGCTCAAGCGCGCACTCGCCGTGGTCACCGCCGACGATCCGGCGACGCGCCGGAGGCAGCTCGGGCAGGTCGCGGCCGACCTGCTCGCCGACGTGGTGACCGAGGACGACTGCCTCGGCGTCGCCTGGGGGCGCACGCTCGGCTCGATTCCCGCCGCGCTCACCAGGCTGGCGACCTGCCCGGTGGTCCAGCTGACGGGCGTCGCCGGTTCCGTCTCGGAGAACACCGTTGAACTGGTGCGGCAGATGTCCGCGGTCAGCGGCGGTCCGGCGACCCCGATCTACGCGCCCTTCGTCGTCGCCGACACCGCGACGGCCCACGGACTGCGCAGCCAGCCCGGAATCGCCCGCGCGCTCGAGCTGCACCGGACGGTGACCCGGGCAGTGGTCGGGGTCGGCAGCTGGGACCCGCCCGATTCGAAACTGCACGACTCGTTGCCGGTGGAGGAGCGGCGAGTGTTGCTCGGCAAGGGCGTGCAGGCCGAGGTGTGCGGGACGCTGCTCAACGCGCAGGGCGGGGTGGTCAGCGGGCTCGAGAACCGCTGCATCGCCATCCCGGCGGAACTCCTGCGGAAGGTCCCCGAGGTCATCGCCGTGGGCGGCGGGGCCACGAAGATCAAGGCCATGCTCGCCGCGATCCGATCCGGCCTCATCCACGGCCTCGTCACCGACGCCACCGCCGCCAACGAGCTGCTGTCGCTGGAGTGACCTCGGGAAATCAGGCCGGTAGTGCGGTGTCGAGTGCTGCGCGGAGGTCGGCGATGAGATCGTCGGGGTCTTCAAGACCGACCGAGAGCCGCAGGTGGCCGTAGCGCTGGAACGGCTCGGGGTAGTGCTCGTCGCCGCCCCGGGTACCGGGCGCTACGTGCACGATCAGCGATTCGTCGTGCCCGAGCGAGACGGCGGAAGTGATCACGCGCAGCGCGTTGACGAACCGGTTCTGCACCGCGGCGTCGCCGTCCAGCGCGAAGGCCAGCACCGCCCCGAAGCCGCGGCCGCCGAACTGCCGTGCGGCGAGCTCGTGCTGCGGATGCTCCGGCAGGCCGGGGTAGGCCACGAACGCGGTCCGCGGGTCGGCGTCGAGGACTGCGGCGATCCGCTGCGCGGTGGCGAGGTGCTGCCGCAGTCGCAGCGGCAACGTCACGGAACCCCGCATGATCAGCCAGGCGTTGAACGGCGCGAGGACCCCGCCCACGTCCACGCTCGCGTCGTTGCGGATCGTCGAGACGAGTTCGCGGGAGCCGATCACCGCCCCGCCCATGGCGTCGCCGTGGCCGTTGATGAACTTCGTCAGCGAGTGCACCACCAGGTCGGCCCCGTCGGCCAGCGCCCGGTACAGAGGCGGCGGGGTGAACGTGCCGTCCACGCTCAGCAGCGCCCCCGCAGCGTGCGCGATGTCCGCCACCGCGCCGATGTCGGTGACCGCGGTGGTCGGGTTGGCGATCGTCTCCACGTGCACCAGCCGCGTGGACGGGCGTACCGCGGCGCGCACTGCCTCCAGGTCGGCGGTGTCGACGAACGTCGCCTCGATTCCGTAGCGCTTCGGCAGCAGTTCGGCGAACAGCCGCCACACCGCCTCGTAGGTCACCGCCGAGACCACCACGTGGTCGCCGCTGCGCAGGTGGGTGAAGAACACCGCGTGCAGCGCGGCGACCCCGCTGGCGAACACCAGCGCCTGCTCGCCGCCTTCCAGCGCGGCGAGCTTCGTCTCCAGTGCGTGCTGGTTGACGTTCCCGTTGCGGGCGTAGATCAGGGTGTCGGGATCCGACCAGCTCACCTTCGAGGCGTCCTCGGGAAGGGCGTAGGAATTGGCCAGCACCAGCGGAGTGCGCAGTGCCCCTGAGGCATCGATGGCGTTCCCGCCGTGCACTGCCCAAGTGTCGTCGCCGAGCGTGGCGGGATCGTGCTTGTCCGGAGTGGACATTCCTCTTCCCTTCGTTGCGGTGGTATCCGATCGCGGCGGTGAGGGGGCCGAAGGGTTCGTGCAGCGCCGGTTTCCTCGTGGCGCCCGCGGCGATCGAGTGCATGTCCGAAATGGACGACGTCAGGTCGTTCCGGTGAGCACCCGAAGCCCCTCGCCTGATCCCAGCTCGGGGTCAACGGTGAGATGTGGGTGCCGGATCGTCGTCGGTCATGGCGACGAGGTTAGGGGACGCTCACCGCTCGCGAGAGGGGTTGCACTGGGTTCCATCCGCCCGGCCGAACTGCGGCAACTGCCCGGCCGGGAGGTCGTTGCGCGCATCGCCCGCATCGGCGTCGAGTCCGGCACCGGCCGGGCGCTAACGCTCGGCGCGTCGAACGAGCTCCCGGCGGTTGTTCAACAATCGCCGTCCGGCCGCACTTCGTCGGCTTCCTCGCCCTGGCCCTGACCTGCTCGAGCAAGGCGCGAACGCTTCACGCCGGGCTGGGCGAAGGCGCCGTGGACCGCAGCGTTCGGACCGCACGACGCAGGAGCTTCCCGGTCGGTCCCTTCGGCAGCTCATCGGTGATCCAGACATGCCGCGGATACTTGTACGGGGCGACGCGCTCCTTCACGAAATCGCGGATCTCCTCCGCGGTCGCCGTCGCACCGGGCTTGAGCGCGACCGCGGCGGCCACGTCTTCACCGAGATCCGGGTGCGGCACCCCGACCACCGCCGTCTCCGCCACGGCCGGGTGCTCGTAGATGACCTCTTCGATCTCCCGCGGGTAGACGTTGTAGCCACCGCGAATGATCATGTCCTTCTTGCGGTCGACGATGGTGAAATAGCCGTCCTCATCGCAGACCGCGAGGTCACCGGTGCGCAGCCAGCCGTCGACGATGGTCTCCGCGGTGGCCTCCGGAAGATCCCAGTAGCCCTTCATCACGTTCGGACCCTTGATCACGATCTCGCCGACCTCGCCGGTCGGGACGCCACGTCCTCCGTCGTCGATCACGCGCAGCGAGACGTCCCGCACGGGCACGCCGATCGTGCCGGGCTTGCGTTCGATGCGGGGGTGGTTGAAGCACGCCACCGGGGAGCTCTCGGACAGGCCGTAGCCCTCGAGGATCACGCAGTCGAAGGTCTCCTCGAAGGAGCGCAGCAGCTCGACGGGCATCGGCGCTCCACCGCAGATGCAGGCGCGGATGGTGGTGAGGTCTGCGTCGCCGGTGGCGTGCAGCATCGCGGAGTACATCGTCGGCACTCCCTCGAAGACCGTGACGCCATCGCGCTCGATCACCTCGAGAGCCTTCGCTCCGTCGAAGCGCGGGATCAACGTCAGGCAGGAGCCTGCCTGGACCGATGCGGTCAGGCCGCAGGTGAGTCCGAAGACGTGGAAGAGCGGCAGGCAGCCCATCACCACGTCGTCGGGGCCGATCTCGATGAGCGTCTCGCGGGTCACCGCCGCATTGCCGTCGAGGTTCGCGTGGGTCAGTTCGGCGCCCTTCGGCTTCCCCGTCGTCCCGGAGGTGTAGAGGATCACCGCGGTGTCGTCGGAGGCCCGCTCGACGAGCACCGTTGTGTCGGACGGCGTCGTATCCGCCCGTAGGGGTCCACGACGACCACGGTCGCGCCGGTCGCAGCGGCTCCGGCTCGTGCCTCTGCGGCCCCCTCCGGCGCTGCGAACAGGAACCGCGCCCCCGAGTCCGCCAGGTAGTACTCGATCTCCCCGGATTTGAGCAGGGGATTCATCGGCACGACGACGCCGCCGGCGAGCAGGCTGCCGAAGAAGTGCACGGGATGGGCGGGCACGTTCGGCAGGATCATCCCCACCCGGTCACCGGGCTCGAGTCCGTTCGAGGTCAACCATCGCGCCACCCCGGCGGCCTCGGCCTGGAGCCGGTCGTAGGTCAGCACGGTGTCGTCGAGTCGGACGGCCTTGCGGTCGCCGTGCGTGCGCGCCGTGTCGAGCAGGCGGCGGGCGAGGTTCATGATGGCCTGCTTCCTGTAGTAGGGACCGAGTCGGCTACCACTATCCCGTCGCCCACCTGTCGAATCACCAGGACGACCTACAGTCGCGACCGCACGGATTTGTGACCGGACGATAATCGGGCGGTACCGTGCCGCGAATGGAAGCTGCACGCTGGTCGACCGAATCATTGATCGTGTGATGGTGGACCTGGATACGACCGTCGAGCGCTCGGTGGCTCGCACCTGGGACGAGGTTCCCGCTTATCCGGCCAGTCGGGACGAGAGCCTGCGCCCGGACCTGCGCGCCCACACGAGGGCGGTCTTCGACGCCGTCCTGGCCACGATGCGGGCCGGGCGACGAGCCGGCCGCGACGACTTCCGCAGCTCCGTCGACCATGCCCGGCACCGGGTTCGGCAAGGGGTCGCGCTGGCCGACTTCATGCAGGGTTTCCGGATCGGCCAGGAGACCTTGTGGGAAGCCATCGTGGCCGCCGCCAAGGTGGATGCCGAGACCCGGCTGGCGGCGCTCGACCTGGCGATTCACGTGATGAACGTGATCGAGGTGGGCAGCTCGGTGGCGGCGGAGACCTACATGATCGCCCAGCAGATGGAGCTGGCCGATGACGACCTGCTCCGCCGGGACCTGATGGAAGACCTGCTCGCCGCACGGGAACTCACCTCCGGCCCGAAGGCGGAGCTGGCCGCGGCGTCCGGGTTGGCCGACGCGTCGTCGATCGTGGTGGTCGTCGCCGTGCCCACCGTTGCGCTCCGCGCCGACCAGAGCCTGCGCGAAGTGGTCTCGGCGGTGCGCACTTCGATCGGCACCGGTCAGCAGGGGATCGCGGTGCTGCGGCAGGACCACGTCGTCGGGATCACCCCGGTGCACGACGAGGGCACCGAACTCGCCAAGGGACTCGAGCGCGCACACCACAGCCTGAGCAGGCGCGGCATCCACCTCGGTGTCGGGGTGAGCACCGTCCACAGTGGTCTCCATGGTGTTCCCGCCGCGCGCCGCGAGGCGGTGCTGGCCAGGAAGAGCCTGGCAGGCGAGCCGGGTGTGCGGCCGCTGACGGAACTGTCCCCGCTGGACTACCTGGTGTTGCTCGACGACCCCACCGCGCAGCGGCTGATCACGCCGTTGACGCGGTCGTTCATCGAGGACGACCTGAGGCAGGCGGGCGCGCTGATCGAGACGATTCGGCTCTACGCCGCGTGCGACCTCAACGCGAAGGCCGCCGCCGAACGGCTGCACGTGCACGTGAACACGGTGTACTACCGCTTGGAGCGGATCTCCGAACGCACCGGCTGCGACCTGCGCAGCTTCGCCGACTTCCAGAACCTGCTCGTCGCCGCGCGGTTGCTGGCCCGGCCGACTAGCGACCGGGGCCAGGCCCCCGGGGCAACCGCGCCCGCCGGTGAGATCACGCAGGCGGCGGGAGGACCAGCGCGTAACCGCGTTTCGACCAGTCGCTGTCCTTGGCCTGCTGGATCGTCTTGACCTGCGTGTACTCGGCGAGCGCGTCGGGGCCGAGTTCACGACCGATGCCGCTCTGCTTGTAGCCGCCGAACGGGTTCATCGGGAACCCGGCATGCCAGTCGTTGACCCACACCGTGCCCGCTTCGAGCTGATCGGCGACGCGAACAGCACGCTCGGGGGAGCCCCACACGCCCGCGGAGAGGCCGTACTCGCTGTCGTTGGCGATGCGCACCGCTTCCGCGTCATCGGAGTACCCGATCACCACCAGGACCGGCCCGAAGACCTCCTCGCGGGCGATGCGCATGTCGTTGGTGACGTCGGTGTAAATGATCGGCGGTACCCACGCGCCGCGGTGGAACGGGGCCTCGTCGGGAAGCGTGCCGCGGTAGGCGACGGTGGCCCCCTCCGCGGCGGCGATCTCGACGTAACGCTCGACGCGCTTCTTCTGGTCGTGGGAGGCGACCGGCCCCATGTCGGTGTTCATGTCGAGCGGGTCGCCGATGCGCACGTCCTGCACGCGGCGGACCAGCCGCGCGACGATCTCCTCCTTGCGCGACTCGGGAACCAGCAACCGCGTGCCCGATTCGCAGACCTGACCGGAGTACATCAGGAACGCGAAGATCGACCCGTCGATGGCGAGGTCCAGGTCGGCGTCGTCGAGCAGGATGTTGGGTCCCTTTCCGCCCAGCTCCAGCGTGACCTTCTTGAGGTTGTCCGCCGCCTTCCGCTGGACGACCTTGCCCACCTCGGTGGAACCGGTGAAGCCGATCTTCCGGACGTCCGGGTGCCCCGCGAGCCGGTCGCCGACGGTCTCGCCGGGGCCGGTGATCACGTTGAGCACGCCCTTCGGCAGCCCCGCCTCCTCCGCCGACTTCGCCAGTTCCAACAGCGTCAACGGGGTGTTCTCGTCGCACTTGAGCACGAAGGTGTTGCCCGCGGCCAACGCGGGGCCGAGCTTCCACCCCGCGAGCACGAGCGGGAAGTTGAACGGCACGATCCCGGCGCAGACGCCGATCGGTTCGCGGCGGATCACCGAACGGGAATCCTCGGTTTCCGGGGACATCGGGTTGAGCTGCTCCGGTTCGAAGCCCCGCGCCATCGACGCGAAGACCCGGAGGTTGGCGATGCCCAGACCGATGTGGAACGCGCCCGCGGTGCGCACGGTGACGCCGTTCTCGCCGCTGGCCAGCCTGTTGAGCAGGTCGACCTTGTCCTCCATGCTGTCGGCGATCCGGTCGAGGACGTCGGCGCGCTGCTCCGGTGTCATGCGGCGCCACGTGCCGTCTTCGTGGGCGGCCTTGGCGGCGGCGACCGCGGCGTCCGCGTGCTCCACGCCGCCGAAGGCGACACGGGCGGTGACCTCGTCGGTAGCCGGCGAGGTGATGTCGTATGTCTCCGGGGCATCGACCCAGACGCCGTCGATGAACATCCGGTAGGTCGGTGCTTCGGTCATGCTGATCTCCTGATCCGTGCCCTGGTCGGTTGTTGTGGTGCTCTCGCTGAAATCAGTTGCCTGCGGCCTGTTTGGCGAGGTCGGCCGCCTTCTCGCCGATCATGATCGTGGGGGCGTTGGTGTTGCCGCGGACGACGGTCGGCATCACCGAGGCGTCGGCGACGCGCAGCCCTTCGATGCCGATGACCTTCAGCTCGTTGTCGACGACGTGGCCGATGCCGCAGCTCGAGGTGGGGTGGTAGAGGGTCTGACCGACGCGGCGGGCGAACGCGAGGAGCTCTTCGTCGGACGATCCCTCGGGGACCACGTGATCGCCGGTGATGACCTCCTTCATCGGCGCTTGCTCCGCGATCCGCAGGGCGGTGCGGAGCCCGGCGAGGATGGACGCGCGGTCCTGTTCGGTGGACAGGTAGTTGTGCTTGATCCGCGGCGCCGCCTCGGGTTCCGGCGAGCGGAGGGTGAGGGTGCCGGTGCTGGTCGGCTTCAGCACGCACGGGCCGGCGGCGAGGCCCTGGGCGGTCTGCGCGCCGAGCCCCTCCTCCGCGAAGAAGCACGGCGTGGAGTGGAACTGCACGTCCGGCCCGGCCAGGCCCTCGCGGGTCTCGAAGAAGCCGCCCGCCTCGCCGATGTTGGACGTCAGCGGCCCGCGTCCCTCGGACTGCAGCAGCTGAGCGTTCTCCGGGCTCGCCGCCGTCATCAGCGTCTCGAGGTCGGTGAGGTAGTTCAGCATCACCATGTAGTGGTCCTGCAACCGCTCGCCGACGGGAAGGTCCGCGAGCAGCGGAATCCCGAACGCCTCGAGCTGTGCGGCCGGGCCGACACCCGAGAGCAGCAGCAGTTGTGCCGAACCGTAGGTGCCCGCGCTGAGGATCACTTCCCGTTCCGCGTGCAACTCCTCGACCTGCCCGTCGCGGCTGACCTCCACCCCGACGGCCCGGTTCCCCGCGAAGAGCACCTTGCGGCTGAGCGTCCCGGTGATCACGGTCAGGTTGGACCGCTCCATGGCCGGGTGCAGGTACGCGACCGCCGTGCTGCACCGCATGCCGTCGCGTTGGGTGACCTGGAAGCGACCGACTCCGAGCTGGTCGGCGCCGTTGAAATCCTCGTTGTGCGTGAAGCCGGCTTCGACGGCCGCGTCGACCCAGGCGTCGCAGAGAGGGTTCATCGACCTGCTCTCGGTCACGCTGAGGGGGCCGTCGGCACCGTGGAACTCGTCCCCGCCGCGCGCGTTGCTCTCGGCCTTCTTGAAGTACGGGAGGACCTCGTCGTAGCTCCAGCCGGTGGCTCCATCGGCCGCCCACTGGTCGTAGTCGGCGCGGTTGCCGCGGATGTAGATCATCGCGTTCATCGAGCTGGAGCCGCCGAGCATTCTGCCGCGCGGGAGGTAAGCCCGGCGCCCGTTGAGTTCCGGTTCCGGCTCGGTGTCCAGGTCCCAGTCCCACTGGCTCTTGAACAGCGAGCTGAACGCCGCGGGAATGTGGATCTCGTCGGCCGTGTCCGCCGCTCCGGCTTCGACCAGAGCCACGGTGACGGCAGGGTCTTCCGTCAGTCGGGCGGCCAACGCGCACCCCGCCGAGCCCGCTCCGACGATGACGTAGTCGTACATAGCGTCCTCACTCACTCCGTTGTGGTCGATCCGCTCGGATGAGTGTGACTACGGGCACAGCATCCGACTTTGGGTGAGGATCCAGAGTTGAACCGGCGACGCTGTAGTCAGGCCACAAGAGGGCGGCTCACTCCGGGTGTGCCGGAGACCGATCGTCCGGGGAACGCGGTCGAGCCCATGGGCGAGCCGACCGGGCCGGAGCGGCAAGGTGCTGGGCGGTTTTCACGCCGGTCGTCTCGCCATCGGCCTGCTGTCGGCGGGGTCGGAGTCGACGATCGCGACTTCACCGGACCTGATCGCGTCCGGCGATGATCGAGTCGATATTGGACTGTCGCGGCGCGACGGCCTGTGCGTCCTCAGGAGCCGGTCTCCCGTGTGGCTCGCCCGTCACGCGGATGCATGGCGCACCTGACCAGGATGATGCTCTCCTGGGGAAACCCTGGCGTGGGCTCGCCGTCCAGGCGAGATCCAGGCGGGCTTGGGCCGAGATGAAGGGGATGATCGCGCGTGTTGCTCAGCGGAGTGGACCACATCGCTTGTTTGACCCACGATCCCGCGCGGCTCGGGGACTTCTACGAGGCGGTGTTCGACGCCGAGGTCGGGCCGACCCGGTCGCACGGGCAGGACGCGGAGGAAACGATGACGGTGCTGCGGATCGGACCGCACACCGAGCTCAACGTGTTCACCGTGCCCGGCAGCGACGAGGCCGATCGCCAGACGCCCATGTGGCATCGGGGGCGCCTGGACCACTTCGGGTTGCACGCGTCGTCCTACGCGGCGTTCGCGACGATCCGCGAGCGACTGATCGCGCGGGGAGCTTCCGACGGCACCGTCAACGATTTCGGGTCGGCTTACAGCATGTTCTTCCGCGACCCGGACGGTCTTGAGGGCGAGGTGCTGGTGCCCAAAGCGGCCGACGGCACGCACCCGATCCCCGGAGCCCGCTGACGGATCGGGCTCGCCGCCGACCCGACGAGGAGCACCGGCATCCTGCATCGTGGTCGGATGCAGTGCGGTTCCCGGTCTTGCGGCGAAGGGGAGCCGTCCGGCCATGACCGGGACTCGGATCAGCGCCAGGGCGTCGATCGCCGGCACCCTGGCTTCACCGCTATCAAGGAGTTGAACCGTGGCAGAGATAGCCGACTGGAACACCCGGATCATCAACGAGTTCCGCGCCAACGGCGGACGTGTCGGTGGGCAGTTCGACGGTGCGCCGATGGTGCTGGTGCATCACGTGGGTGCGAAGAGCGCAACGCAGCGGGTGAATCCGATGATGTACCAGAAGGTCGGCGATGCGTACGCCGTGTTCGCTTCGGCGGCGGGGGCGGACAAGAACCCGGACTGGTACCACAACCTGCTGGCTCATCCGGACACCGAGATCGAGGTCGGTACGGACACCGTCGCGGTGCGCGCCCGGGACCTTCCCGCTGAGGAGCGCGATCCGATCTGGGAGCGCCAGAAGCGGGACTACCCCGGTTTCGCCGGGTACGAGGCGAAAACGTCGCGTGTCATCCCCGTCGTTCTGCTGGAGCCCCGGTGACGGGCGCAGTTCGGCATCAGGGCTCGGCGGGAGGCTGAGTGCGGTGGTGGCCGTTCCGGAGCAGATCGCGGACCGGTTCGCGGCAGCGTGGAATGAGCGCAATGCCGCCGATCTCGCCGCGTTGTTCGCCGACGACGCGGATTTCGTGAACGTCGTCGGCCTGTGGTGGGAGAACCGGGAGAACATCCGCCGTGCGCACGACTACGGGTTGCGCACGTTCTTCCGCGACTCCGCCATGTCCATCCGCCGGACGAAGGTGCGGCGGTTGGGCGAGGGCCTGGCCGTTGTGCACGCCAGATGGCGGCTCACCGGACAGATCTCCACGAGCGGCGGCCAGGCCGATGTTCGCTGGGGCATCATCGTGTTCGTGGTGGAACGTCGAGGAACCGAATGGATCGCGGTGACGGCGCACAACACCGACATCGTCCCCGGCAGCGAGAGCATCGCCGCCGAAGGCGACGCGCGACGCGCCGTCTCCTATCGGAACTCCCGCCGGTGACGGCCGCGGGACCGGTTGTTCTGCTTCAGGACGTTGTGGTCACTCGCCGCCCGAGCGGAGATCTCGGCCGGGGCGAACATCGATCAGCGATGCCGTTCCGTCAGGCCGGCGGTCGGTGGCGTCGGCCGGGTCGAGGATGCCGCTCATCGAGGACAGGTCCCGGCCTCCTCGATGAGGAGTCGGTAGGAGCGGAGTCGTTGTTCGTGGTCGTGGACGGGGGTGGTGATCATGAGTTCGGTGGTGCCGGTTCGTGTCGCGATGGTGCGGAGTTGCCGGATCACGGTGTCGGGTGAGCCGATGACGAGGCCGGGGGAGTAGGTGCCGAGTTCGGCGTCGTCGAGCGCGGCGAGCTCCGTGGCGGCGTGTTCCGGGCTGGGGAGTTGGATGCGGTGTCCGCGGTGTCGGCTGAGGGTTTTCATGCGGGTGGAACCGGCTAGCCATTCGGCGTCGGTGTCCGTGTCGGCGCAGATCACCGCCACGCTGACCAGCGTCGTAGGTTCCGGCAGGTGCGCGGAGGGTTGGAACGCGGCTCGGTAGCTCTGGGCGGTGTCCAGTGCCTTGTCCGGGTTGAGGTGGTAGGCGTTGGCGCAGGGCAGGCCGTGTTCGGCGGCGAGTCGTGCGCTGGCGCCGGACGAACCCAGCAGCCAGATGTCAGGTCTGTTGCCCGACGCCGGCACGGCCCGCACCTGCGGCGGTTCCGGTTCGGCCTCGAAGTGGTCGAGGAGTTCGGTGAGAGCGGCGGCGTGGGCCGAAGCCGTGGTGGCGTCGTGCGGTCGGCGGAGTGCTTCGGCGACGGAGGGTGCGCCGCCGGAGGCTCTGCCGATGCCGAGGTCGATGCGGCCGGGGTGCAGGGCGGTGAGCATTCCCCATCGTTCGGCGACCAGGAGCGGGGGGTGGTTGGGCAGCAGTGCACCGCCTGCGCCGACGCGCAGGCGTGCAGTGGCGGCCGCGATGGCTCCGGCGAGCACGGCGGGTTCGGCGCAGGCTACGCCTCGCATGCTGTGGTGCTCAGGTACCCAGTACCGGTGGTATCCGGTCGTGTCGGCGAGCCGGGCGAGGTCGAGGGTGTTGTGCAGCGCCTGCTTCGCTGAGGAGCCCGCGACGATGGGGGATGTGTCCAAAACGGACAACGTCAGAGTGCTCGGCACGCACCGAATTCTCCTCGATGAACAGCCCTCCGGCGGCGCGGGCTCGCACTGATCGAAATCACCCACCGCGTGCAGCGGCGCCCGGCCCGGCTTCGCTATGCGCAGCACGTGCTGGAAGGCGGCGCCGCTGGGGGCAGGGCATGGATCCAGCGGGCCGCCGGTCCCGCGAGCAGCCTTCCCCGGCGTTGGGGTTTTTGGGTGATCATCAGCGCCGGACACCGGCCAGGCCGGTCAGTGAGCCCGCGTATGTCATGGTGACGAGCATTCAGGGGCAGGAATAGCGGCGTGGTCTCGTGCTCATCCCGGGCCGTCGCGAGGTTCGGGCACTGCTCCGTTTCAGTGATCTTCCGTGGAACGAGGGTGCAGGCGGAAGCAGTGGCAAGTTAGCTTCTGCGCGGCATTAAAGACCGACTGGGGAGGAAAAAATGAAGCGACGTTTAGGTTCAGTTATCGGTGTGGCCATCGCGGCGGCATCTATTCCGCTCGCCGCAGCGCTACCCGCGCAGGCGACCGCCGAGGATTGCACAACCTACCTGGCGGGAGCCGGTTATATCGTCGGCCCCCAGGTGGAGAACAGCTGCAACCTAGGTGCAGGACCTTTCCCCAAGCCGGAGTTCTGCATTACGGGACTGCAGAGTCTGGACGTGGCGCCGAACCACGCGAGTGCGGCATGTGAACTCGCTAGGCGATAGCGGTATCTTTCAGTCGTGCCGCAGTCGATTCGGCTGCGGGGCACGACTGACGTCGGCTCAAGTTGACCGGCCTACCCTATTTCTCGGATATCGGTCTCGATGAAGACTTGGTGCTGTGGTTCTGATCGCGCGTTGCTTGTCATGCAAGATTTCGGTCTCGACAATGCCCGGGTAGAAGCAGCCGATTAAACGGTTTCGCGATCAACTCGCTGCCTCCTTTCCGGTGCCGGCGGGAACGGGGGCGTCGGGCGGTGCGGCCCGACGCCCCCGTTGTTCCGGCTCAGGCTTCCGGAATCTCCCGTCCGAAGCTCTCCAACGTGATGTCCGCGGGTTCCGGGCCGCGGCGGACTCCCCGGTGAAGACCGTCGAGGGCGGCGAGTTCGGCGTCGGTGAGCGCGAAGTCGAACACGTCGAAGTTCTCCTCGATCCGCGCGGGCTTCACCGACTTCGGAATCGCCGACCGGCCCTGCTGGAGGTGCCAGCGCAACATCACCTGCGCGGGGCTCTTGCCGTGCGCAGAGGAGATACGGGTGACGGTGGGGTCGTCCAGGACGCTGCCGCCCTGGCCTTCCTGGTAGAAGGTGATCCCGCCGATGGGTGACCACGCCTGCGACAGGATCTCGTGTTCGGTGTCGGCGGCGAGCACGTCGGGCTGCTTGAAGTACGGGTGCACCTCGATCTGGTTCACCGCGGGCACCACCGTGGTCTTGCCGAGCAGCTCGTCGAGGTGCTCGCGCATGAAGTTGCTGACCCCGATGGCGCGCACCTTGCCGTCGGCCTGCAACTGCTCGAGCGCGCGGTAGGCCTCGACGGTCAGGTCGAACCGGCTGGGCAGCGCTTGATGCAGGATGAGCAGGTCGATCCGGTCGACGCCGAGCTTGCCCGCGCTCTTGTCGAAGGCGTGCAAGGTGGTGTCGTAGCCGTAGTCGCTGATCCAGATCTTGGTCTCGATGAAGACCTCGTCGCGGTCCAGGCCGGAGCGTCGGATTCCCTCGCCGACCTCGCGTTCGTTGCCGTAGGCGGCGGCGGTATCGATGTGGCGGTACCCGGTGCGCAACGCGTGCTCGACCGCCTGCACGGTCTCCTCGGGCGGGGTCTGGAAGACGCCGAAGCCCAGTGCGGGCAGCTGGACTCCATTGTTCAAGGTCAGGTTCATCGTGATCATCTCCGCACTCGGGGTCATGTCGTGGAGGTCTGGTTCGTCCCCGTTTTGCGGCGCGGACGTCGGAGAACGTCCGCGCCGTTCGTCGCAGGTGTGCTCGGTCGAGCGACGGGTGTAAACCTCGAGCGGCATCGGCCGCGCTGATCCGGGGAATTCCCGGACTTGCACGCCGGGGTGAGTTCGCCGCTGTTGCCCGGCGTGCCCGGAGGACTCCGCCGCGATCAGGGGGTGACGAGGACCTTCAGCGCTTCGCGGTCGGCCATCTCGCGGTATCCGGTCGGCACCTGCTCCAGCTCTACGGTGCGGTCGAAGACCTTGCCCGGCTGGATCTTGCCGTCGAGGACGTCGGGCAGCAGTTCGTCGATGTAGGCGCGGGCCGGCGCGACGCCGCCGGTGAGGGTGATGTTGCGGAAGAAGGTGCCGAAGTCCATCGACACCTGTCCGTACTGGGGCGCCCCGACCCGGCTGACGGTGCCGCCGTCGCGGACGACGCCGAGCGCGGTGTCCACGGCCGGTTCGAGGCCGACGCATTCGAGGACGGTGTGGGTGCCGTCGCCGCCGGTGAGGTCGCGGACCTTCGCGATGCCCTCCTCGCCGCGCTCGGGCACGACGTCGGTGGCGCCGAACTCGCGGCCGAGGTCGGTGCGGGCGGTGTGGCGTCCCATCAGGATGATGCGCTCAGCGCCGAGCCGCTTGGCGGCCAGCACCGCGGAGAGGCCGACGGCGCCGTCGCCGATGACGGTGACGGTGGTGCGCGGGTTCACTCCGGCGGTGACCGCGCAGTGGTGGCCGGTGGGGAAGACGTCGGAGAGCGTGAGCAGCGAGGGCAGCAGTGCGTCGTCCTCGCCGACGCCGAGCTTGACCAGTGTGCCCTGTGCTTGCGGGACGCGGACCGCCTCGCCCTGGCAGCCGTCCACGTCGCCTGCTCCCCAGGTGCCGCCGTGGCGGCAGGAGGTCTGCAGGCCTTCCCGGCAGAAGTCGCAGGTGTTGTCGGCCCAGACGAAGGGTGCGACGACCACGTCGCCCGCTTTGAGTCCGGAGACGTCCGTGCCGGTTTCCTCGACCACGCCGAGGAATTCGTGCCCGATCCGCTGTCCCTCTGCGGAGGCGGGCAACGAGCCGTACGGCCACAGGTCGCTGCCGCAGATGCAGGAGCGCAGGACTCGCACCACCGCGTCGGTGGGCGCCTGCAGCTTGGGATCGGGGACGTCCTCGATCCGCACGTCCCCGGCACCGTGGATGATCGTCGCTCGCATGAATGACCTTCCGGATGAGATGTGCTTTCCGCCGCGGCGCGGCTCCTGGTCCGAGGATGGGACCCGGAGCCGCACGCCGCATGCGGCACCACTCATGCAACGCCTCATCACGGGCGCGCGGGAGGACTTGCTGACACGGGTACTGGCGGAACCCCCCGGCCGTCCTCGGGTCCCGGGCCGGTTGCGCAAATCGTTCGAAAGACCCGCTGCGACTCCGGCGGCCGCGACGAAAGTGTGCCGATACGGCTCTGGCGTGCTAGTGGGTGAGTCGGCGGATTCGTGATCCGCTGAAGTCGGCCTCGGTCGGCATTCGTCCGCGAAGATGGGTTCGTTTGCTTCTGGCACGCCAACACCCGTCCACGGGTGTGCAGGCCGTGCTTTTCGGTCATCGCATCCAGTCGCGCACGTCCTCGATGACGGTACGCATCGAGAATAAGTCCACAATGGACAAGCGATCGCCACCGCCGATCTCTCCGGGGTGGACCAGTCCTCCGCGAAGCGCGCGTGCCGGTTCTCGAGCGCCCGCTCGACGGCTTCGGCCGGTGTCCGGTCCGCCGACGGCAGCACCACCATCGCGGCTGCGGCGCAGCGCGTGGCGGGTCTCGGCGACCGCCACGCACACCCGGTGCTCCCCTTCGGAGCGGAAGAAGCTCGCCGTCTCGCCGGTGGCGTCCCGCAGTTCCTTGAGCACGGGATTGACCACCGAGAGCACGTCGAGGTCCTTGCCTGCCGCGACGCCCCAGTAGGCCATGCGCACGCCGCTGCGGAACCGGTCCTCACCGCGATCCAGGAAACGCCGAGCACCGCCTCGGCCAAGCCCTGCTGCCAGGCCAGCAGCACCTCTGGGGGCGGTCGGTTCATGTCGCTGCACGTCCCGCTCTCGGAGAGCACCCACCACCTCGTCGACGCCGACGTGTTCACCGCGTTCCGTGCGCCCCGTGCGTCACAGGGGATTCGGTGAACCTGAGCAATTCGATTGCCCTGAGTGGCATGTAACACGATCGAGTTTGATCGGGTCAGCTGAGGGGTAGGCAAGATGTCAGTATCGGATTTAGGTCGTCGAATCGGGAGTCCACGTTCCGTTCTGTCCGCGCGCACCCGTAGCGTCGAGGGATCGGATCAGAAGAACGCTATGTCACCGAAAGTGATTACGAGGTTGACGATCGATCGCGTGCTTCTTCTTGCTCGCTTGCGCGTCCCGCTACTGAGCAATTCGGATCCATTGGACCGTCGGGACGGCGGGATTCGAACCGACGCCTCCCTGCGGTTCAGCGATCGGCGGCGATCGTGACATGTGTGGCACTCCGATCACACGGGTAGGCCGTGGTCGAGAGGATCGGCCGAACGGTGACCGTTCCGCGTGCGGCGAACTGACGGCTACCGCTGCGGGGAGCAGGCGATGGCTCGCTGACGCTTTCGTGCGCCGGCGGGGGCCCGCGGTACGGATCGGGACGGCCGGAAGGCCACGCGGTCGGTGTCTCGTACGGTCAGGAGTTTGATCGAGCATGAACCATGAGGTGTTGGACCAACAGGTCAGAGAGCGCACCCGCGAGAAGATGAGCTTGGCCTCAACGATCGTCGGGTATCTGGACGAAGTGCGCGCAGCCGCGGAGGTGCTCGAAATACCGGTGTCGAACTCGAAAGCGGTCACCAGCGAGGCCCGCCTCGAAGTGGAACTGGATCACGCGCCCGACCTCCGGGTGGGGTGGACCCCGTATCAGGGTTGGTATTACCGGACGGATCAGGACGACGTGTACTACCGGGTCGGAAGTGAGACCGATGCCGCTTCGCTGATGCCCGAAGCTTCGGCCGTGGCCGGGTGGCTGCAACTGCTGAGCACCGGCAACCGCGACGGACACGCGGACGCTCCGGAAGAGCTCGACCCCGAAGACCAAGCCTTGGTGGAACGCCTGGTGACCTTCGGCGGGGGAGCGGACCCGCACTCGCCGGACTGAACGTGACCGAAGCGGAGACGCGCCGCAGTGTCATCAAGGGCGAGTCCGAGGGGGCTGGTTCGAATGCGTTCCGAGCTTGATCGGCCACCTCTCTGCCGTGGGGCTCGGCCCCGAAGAGATGACGCCGATAGAGAACGACGTGAACCCGTCCCGCACGAACATCGGTAACAGGAAAGGGTGCTCGTACATGGAAGACTCGACATCTGAGGTCAAAACCGAGCAAATCGCGATCTGGCGGAATTTGCTGGACGCCTTCGGGCAGCTGAGTTCAGCGTGGGACACCGCCGTCGAAGCCCAACGCCAGGCCCCGCAAGGCCAAGGACCCGGCGCAGGCACGCTCCCGGACGACTTGGTGGCGGCGTTCACGCTCGCGGCGACCCGGGGTTCAGAGGCGCTCACCGGCATCGCGGAAATGCTCGCCGCGCAATCCAGCAACGAAGAAATCGAGGCGACCGTCCAGGCGCAACGCGCGGCCAGCCAACACTGGGAGGCCGCCCGCGCCGACTCCTGAGAAACTTCCGACGCCATTTGGACATCACGCGGCCTGCGCGAGCCGCGTGCGCCGGTCGGCGGCACGAGGACCACGATCCCGCTCCGGCATCCGGCGTTTCCTACCGGTCGCGATCGACGATGCTGCGGGTGGATGAGCCGCAGCACGATGTTCGCGGTGAGCCAGGGTGCGGATCTTCATGATCTCTCCGGAATCCCGTCCGCCTGCCGGGGTAGATGACGTGGCGTCATGTCCTTCGGTGACGCCCCGCCCCTTCACACGCGACGGTCGATGGAATGCGATGAGGACATGACATCCGGGCCGATTCCCCTCGAGCACCCCGCGACCGTGCCGTTCTGGTTGCGACCCTTTCGGCTCATGCGCGAGAACGTGCGCGCTTACCTCATCATCAACGCGGCCGCTTACGGCCTCATCATCATCGGGTTCGCGATCGGCCTCGGCTTCCCCGAACTCCACGCGGCGCGGTCCGCGTCCCTGGAAGCGGACGGCACCGGCGATTTGGTGCGCTGGCTGGTGAACACTCCGCCGCTGTTCGCGCTCACGATCCTCGCCGTCAACGTTTTCCGGCTCAGCCTGCTGACCATCGCGCTGCCGTCCCTCGTCGTGCCCTTCGCCGGACTCGCGTTCTTCGGCTACTGGGCGGTCGAGACCGGCGTCACGTTGGTTCCGATCTCCCCTCCAGGGTGGGTGGCGCTCATTCCCCACTCGTTGACCCTCGTCATCGAGATCCAGGCCTACGTGCTCCTTCTGCTCGGCGCGTACCTCCTGGGCAGGTGCTGGTTGTTCCCCCGCGCTTTCGGTGCGAAGAACCGGCGCCAGGGCTACGTCCGAGGCCTGAAACGGATCGGACTGCTGGCGCTGCCCGCGCTCGCGCTGCTCATCGTCGGGGCGGTGTGGGAGGCGTACTCACTGCGGTATTTCGTGCACCCGCTCAGCCGGCTGCTGCTGTGATCCTCGCCGGAACCGGGTTGGACGGCGGGATCGCAGTGCGTCGAACCCGTACGAATCAGAACCGCCCCAGTAGCCGGTTCCCCGGCGCCTGCGGATCCGTGCTGGTGATGAAGTCGGTGACCCGGATCAGAGCTTCCTCGTACGTCATCCGGGCAGGGTCCGCGGTCCGCATCGCCGCCCAGGTCTGCTCGGCCTCGTCGTCGCTGAGTTCGACGATCTCGGTGCCGAGCCGCTTCGCATCCGCCTTGCTGATCAAGCCGATGTTGTCGGCGTCGAGCATGGCGAAGGTGAGGTTGGTGAGTACGCCGATGTAGAGCATGGTGGTGTCCGGCATCGTCGTGATCCTGTTGGCCATGACGGTGACGAACTGTTCGACGTCCAGGCTCTTGGGGTCGGGTACGTCCACGGGGTTCTCGATGAGGGTCTGCCAGATTTCGTTGATCGCGGTCACCATCTGCCGCGCGCGAGGAGATCCGGGCGAATTCCCGGTGAGACCGGCAAAGCTGTTGGCGAGTCGTACCGTGTCGGCCGGGGTGACCACTCCGTCGCCATCGACGTCCAGAACTTCGAATCCCCGGATCTGCTTGCGGCGAAGCAGCGGATCCTGCCCAGTGTCGCCCTTGCCTGCGGCTACGGCTACGCCCCCGGAACCGGCTGTCACCGCTGCGACCGTGCTCGCCATGAGTCCGGCGGCGCCGCGCAGTACGCCTCGTCGAGCCAGGGCGGACGTCGAGGCTGATTCAGGGGTTGCGGTGGGGTTCTGGTTGCTTTCCAAAGCTGCTCCCATTTGATCGAATCGTCTGCGCACCTCCGGGGGGCGCGGACGCGATGTCGAGTGCGGCGAAGACTACCGACGCTGATCACGTCCATGAATGACTCCGCGCGTGCTTCACCAAAAAGGTGACAAGGAGGTCGCTGTTCACGAGGGCCGCCGGTGCAGGTCGGAAACGTGGCCATATCTCGCGCGACGTTGTTGATGAGCATCTTCAGCAAGCCATCCGGTCCGGCCGGACCGCAACGAATGCTGCTATTTATCCCACGCACGAGGCCATCGCAACCAACTGACATTGAAATAGCTCGATCGGATGTGGTTTGGCCTCGACGGCCCGGAACGCTGTTAGCGTCCCGAATGCAAGATCGCGAACGGCGTTTCTGTGCCGGTCACGCCGTGGACTCGAAAGGCTTGTGGTGGCTGAAGAACCGACGAACGACGAAGCGACGGACGTGACCCGGAGATCGGTACTGCCTGGCACCGCGGGGCTGGCGGCAGGGGCCGTGTCCGGCATGGCGATGGCGGGCGGGGCGGAGGCCGCGCCGAAGCCGGACGCGGCGACCACGATCGCGGCCGCGGAGCGGCTGGCGGCATCCCAGGACTCGTACCTGCGGCGCAAGCAGCTGTGGATGTTCGAGGTGCTCGACGACGACGGCGACGGCGCGGTGACGCCCGCGGACACGATGCAGTTCGCGCACCGCCTGGCGCGGTTGACCGGGCACGCCGAGGACTCGCCGCGCGCGCAGCAGATGGAAGCGACGGTGAACCGGATCTGGCACGCGCTGGTGGTCAAGCCCGCCTGGGTGCCGGACCCGAAGCGGCTGGACCGGGAGCAGTTCGTCACCGTGATGGCGAACAGCGTGGCGGAAACACCGGACAAGACGCTGCAGTACATCGGTGTGGTCACGAACCTGGCGTTCGCGATGGCGGACGAAGATCAGGACGGGCGGGTCACCCGCAACGACGGGATCCGACTCGTCACGGACGTGTTGCGCGTCGAACCGCAGCACGCCGAACACGCGTGGACCGTGGTGGACGCCGACCAGAACGGGTACCTCGGGTACGCGGAGGTCTTGATGGCGGTGACCGACTTCATCATCAGCACGGACCCGCAGGCGCTCGGCAACCTCGCGCTCGGTCGTATCTGACGCTGTGGCAGGAACATTCGGCGGCACCGGTCTCGTCGAACTCGCTCAGCGGGTGACGAGGCCGGCACACCTGGTGGCGCACGAGCGGGACGGTGCGCTGGGGCTCTCGGAACGGCCGGTTCCAGGCACCGTCGGCACGGTGCCCGCCATGTATCCGGAGTGGCTGGGCGACCAGCGTTTCACCGAGGCGCACGACGTGCGCTTTCCTTACGTCGCAGGGGAGATGGCGCACGGCATCGCGAGCGTCGAGCTGGTAGAGGCGATGGCGCGGGCGGAGATGCTGGCGTTCTTCGGCGCGGCGGGACTCGGTCTGGAGCGGTTCGACCGGGATTTGGAGCGGTTGCGAACGCGTCTCACCGGGTGGAGGAACTGGGGCGTCAACCTGATCCACCGCCCCGACGATGCGGCCATGGAAGACGAAGTCGCGGTACGCCTCTTACGCGCGGGGGTACCGAAGATCTCGATGTCGGCGTTCCTGGACATCACACCCGCGGTGGTGCGATGTGCGGCCTCCGGACTGCGGGCCGACGCGACGGGCCGGATCATCCGCAAGACCGCGGTGTTCGCCAAGGTTTCACGCCCCGAGACGGCCGAGCTGTTCCTGTCCCCACCCCCTCCCGGCCTGGTTCGCCGGCTCGTGGACAACGGTGACCTCACCGAGGAGGAGGGGCGGCTGGCCGTCCGGGTACCGGTGGCCGACGACATCACCGTCGAAGCGGACAGCGGTGGGCACACCGATGGCCGACCGCTGGTAGCCGTCCTGCCCGCGGTCCTTTCCCTGGCACGGCGGAAGAATCCGGCGGTGCGGGTGGGCGCGGCAGGCGGGCTCGGTGATCCGGCCGCAGTGGCGGCGGCGTTCGCACTCGGCGCGGCCTACGTCGTCACGGGATCGGTGAACCAGATGTCGGTCGAGGCCGCGGTCAGCGACGAGGCGAAGGCCATGCTCGCGCAGGCCGGGGTGGCGGACATGGCGATGGCGCCGGCGGGCGACATGTTCGAGCTCGGAGCCAAGGTCCAGGTTCTGCGCCGCGGAACCATGTTCGCCGGTCGGGCGGCCCGGCTGCGCCAGCTGTACGTCGAGCATCCGTCGCTGGAGTCGCTTGCTGCGGAGACCAGGAGCTCATTGGAGCGCGAGGTCTTCGGGACGGGTCTGGACGAGGTGTGGCGGCTGACCGAGCAGTACTGGTCGCAGCGTTGCCCGGCCGAGATGGTCCGGGCGCAGGCTGACCCGAAGCACAAGATGGCCCTGGTCTTCTGCTGGTACCTGGGCAATTCGGCCACCTGGGCGGTCGAAGGTGCGCCGGGGCGCCGCAACGACTACCAGCTGTGGTGCGGCCCCGCCGCGGGCGCGTTCAACACCTGGGCCGCAGGCAGCTTCCTGGCCGAGCCCGGTGAGCGCACGGTCGCGCAGATCGCCCGCAACCTGCTCCAGGGAGCCGCGGTGCTCACCCGTGTGCACCAGCTCAGCACCTTCGGCGCTCGTCTTCCCGCGGACGCCTTCGATTTCCGGCCCCGCCCACTGGCTTGAGGAAACGGCAGCATGAACATCGACCACCGGATCGCGATCGTCGGCGTCAGCGCGATCATGCCGGGTGCACCGGACGTCGACGCGTTCTGGCGCAACGTCGTCGAGGGGCGCGACCTCATGACCGACGTCCCGGCCGACCGCTGGCTGGTCGAGGACTTCTACGACCCCGATCCGGACGCGCCGGACAAGACCTACGCCCGGCGCGGGGCGTTCCTGCCGGAGGTCGAGTTCGACCCGATGGCGCTGGGGGTGCCGCCCCGGAACCTGCCCGCGACCGACACCGCCCAGCTACTCGCCCTGGTCGTCGCCGAGCGCTTGCTGAGCGGCCTCGCCGACGCGGGGCTCGGCGAGGTCGACGGTGAGCGGGTCGGCGTTTTCGTCGGCTGCGCCTCCTTGCAGTTGCTCGGTGAGATGGCGACGCGGTCCGGGCGCCCGCAGTGGCGCCGGGCACTGCTGGAGAGCGGTCTGTCCGAAGTGGATGCGGATGCCGTCTGCGACCGCATCGTCGACTACTCGGCACCGTGGCAGGAGGCGACCTTCCCCGGTTTGCTGAGCAACGTGGTCGCGGGCCGCGTCGCGAACCGCTTCGACCTGCACGGCGCCAACTTCACCGTGGACGCCGCGTGCGCGAGCTCCCTGGCCGCCCTGTCGGTCGCGGTCGACGACCTGCTGCTCGGCCGTTCCGACCTGGTGGTCACCGGTGGGGTCGACACGCTCAACGACCCGATGACCTTCCAGTGCTTCAGCAAGACCCCGGCCCTGTCCCCGACCGGCGACTGCCGCCCGTTCGACGAGGACGCGGACGGCACGATGCTGGGGGAGGGCGTCGCGTTGTTCGCCCTGAAGCGCCTTTCCGATGCCGAACGGGACGGCGACCGGGTGCACGCCGTGATCCGCGGCATCGGGTCCTCTTCGGACGGTGGTGGCACCTCGGTGTACGCGCCGCTGGAGACCGGGCAGGCGCGGGCGCTGCGCCGGGCGTACGCGACCGCCGGCTTCGGCCCGGAGACCGTCGGCCTGGTCGAGGCGCACGGCACCGGCACCGCCCCCGGTGACACGGCCGAATTGGCGGCCCTGCGCTCCGTGTTCGATGCGAGCGGACGGACCGACCGCCAGTGGTGCGCACTCGGGTCCGTGAAGTCCCAGATCGGCCATACCAAGGCCGCGGCGGGAGCGGCGGGCCTGCTCAAAACGACCTTGGCGCTGCGGCACAAGGTGCTGCCGCCGACGATCAAGGTCGACCGGCCGAACCCCGCGCTTAACTTGGCCGACAGCCCCGTCTACCTGAACACGCGGGCACGGCCGTGGCTGAGCACGGCCGACCACCCGCGGCGGGCCTCGGTGTCCAGCTTCGGCTTCGGCGGCTCGAACTTCCACGTCGCGCTGGAGGAATACACCGGCGAAGCAGTCGGCTCGGCGCGCTGCGAGGCGCGGCCGGGGGAACTGGTGGTGCTGTCCGCCGCGTCACCGCAGGAGCTGTTCGAGCTCGACTCGTCCGGAAGTCTCACGGCGGTCGCCCGACGATCCCAAGAAGCCTTCCGCAGCACGCAGCAGCACCGGCTCGCGGTGGTCGCCTCGTCCGCTGAAGACCTCGCGCAGCAACTGGAGCAGGCGCGGGGTCTGGTCGGGGGGAAGCCGTTCTCGACGCCGACGGGCATGCACTACGGCGTCGGGCGCGTTCCGGGCCGGATCGCGTTCCTCTTTCCCGGCCAAGGCGCGCAGTACGTCGGCATGGGGACCGACCTGGCGATGCACTTCCCGCAGGCCCACGCGGTGTGGGACCGGCACGAGATCTCCCCGCTGGTGTTCCCGCCGCCGGTGTTCACCGATCCCGAACGGCAGGCGCAGCGACGCGCGCTCACCGACACCGGTGCCGCGCAGCCTGCCATCGCCGCGCACAGCCTCGCGCTGCTGTCGGTGCTGGAAGCGGTGGGGGTGCGGCCGGATTGCGTTGCCGGGCACAGCTTCGGAGAGCTGGTGGCCCTGCACGCGGCGCGCGTGTTCGACGAGGACGCGCTGATGCGGCTCGCCGTGCGCCGGGGAGAGTTGATGCGGGAGGGCTCCGGCGTCATGATCGCGCTGGAGGCGAGCACCGACGCGGTGACGGATCTCCTCGACCGCCAAGAGATCGGTGCGGCGTGGATCGCCAACCACAACGGTCCGCGCCAGGTCGTGGTGGCCGCGACCGCCGAAGCGGGCGCGCGGGTGCGCGAGTGCGCCGCCGCGGCAGGGATGGCCGCGCGGACGCTCGACACCTCGGCCGCCTTCCACAGTCGCCTCGTCGCATCGGCGACCGAGCCGCTGCAGGAGTTCCTGTCCGGGGAGACGGTTCGCGCGCCGCTGCTGGACGTGTACGGGAACGCGGCGGCAGCCGTGCATCCGGTGGAGCCGTCCGAGACCCGGCGGGCCGTCGCCGACCACGTCGCCTCGCCGGTTCGGTTCGCCGAGATGGTGCAGGCGATGCACGCCGACGATGTGCGGATCTTCCTGGAAGTGGGGCCGGGTGGTGCGTTGACCGGACTGGTCAAGGAGAACCTCCCCGATGCCCACGTGGTCGGCCTCGACCGCGCGGGCCGCAACGGGGTGACCGGACTGCTCGACGCGCTCGGACAGCTCTGCGCGCTCGGCGTCCCGCTCGACTGGGACGGGTTGTGGCACGGCCCGGCCAAGCCCGAGCCGGCGAAACCGGCGATGCCCGTGTTGATCAGCGGGGCCAACCACGGCAAGCGCTACCCGCCGAACCCGCAGTCACCGCCGACCGTGCCCGCACCGGTGCTGTCCGGCGCCGCGTCCCGGGACGGCGAACCGCGGGAAGGCGGCGGCCTGGACGGCGACACGCTGCGCGCGGTCGCGCAAGCCCAGCAGGAGGTCGCCCGTGCGCACGCGGCGTACCTGAGCATGGCCGAGAAATCGATCGACGCGCTGGCATCGCTGGAACCAGCAGCGGACCACGGCGCCGGACGAACTGCCGGGTCCCCGCCGGTCACCCGGGCCACTTACCAGCCCGCACCGTCCGGGCAACCGGCGATGCCCGGACAACCGGCGATGCCGGAACCACCCGAACCTGCCGTGCGGTCCGAATCGGTGTCGTCCTTGCCGGTCGCGCCGTCCCCACCAGCGGTCGTCGCGGCCTCGGATGCCGGTGCCGCGCGCGACGTCGGCGAACTGGAACCGCTGGTGCTGTCCGCCGTCGCCGAGAAGACCGGGTATCCGGTGGAGATCCTGGCACCGCACATGGAGCTGGAGGCCGACCTCGGCCTGGACTCGATCACCCGGGCGCAGGTCCTCGCGGTCCTGCGTCCGATGTTCCCGCAACTGGAATCGATGGACCGGGAACGGCTCGCTCCGCTGCTGACGTTGCGCACGCTCGGCGAAGTCGCCGACAGCTTGCGGGGGCTGCTGGACGCACCCGTCGCCCCCGGCATCGCCGGACCCGACCAGACGATCCACCGGCACGTGCAGACCTTGCGGCGCTCGCCCGCGCCGGGCAGACCTGTGCGAGGCATCGGGAGCGTGCTGATCACCGACGACGGCTCCGGTATCGCCAAGGAGACCGCGCGGTTGCTCGGTGAGCGCGGCGTCCGCGCGCAGGTGGCCACCCCGGACGGCATCGCCGCACCGGATACCGACGGTGTGGTGTTCCTCGGGGGACTGGCCGAGGTCGCTTCCGCCGACGATGCACTGGCCGTGCAGCGCGAAGCCTTCCGAACCGCACAGGCGATCGCGCCGCGGATGCGAGCCGAGGGCGGTGTGTTCGTCACGGTGCAGGACACCGGCGGCGGTTTCGGCCACCGCGATGGGCAGCGGCCCTGGCTCGGCGGCTTGGCCGCGCTGGCTCGAACCGTCCGCTGGGAGTGGCCGCTCGCCTCCGTCAAAGCGATCGATTGCCTGCGTGGTGATCGGTCGGCGGTCGAGGTCGCCGCCGCCGTCGTCGACGAACTGCTCGCCGGAGGACCCGACCTCGACGTCGCGCTCGACGCGGACGGGACACGGTGGACGCTCGGCCTCACCGAAGCGTCAGAACCGGTTGCGGCAGGGGACTTCGGTGCCGACCCGGTGATCGTCGTGTCGGGCGGGACCGGGGCCGTCACGGCGGCGGCCCTGCGCGAGCTCGGCTCCCGTCACCGCGCGCGTTTCGTGCTGCTCGGGCGTGGCTCCGCCAGCGAGGTGGAGGGGCTGGACCAGGCCCACTACCTGCGGGTCGACGTCCGGGATGCCGAAGCGGTGCGGACTGCGCTCGCGGGCGTGCGGGCGCAGTGGGGTCCGATCACCGGCGTCATCCACGCGGCCGGGGTGCTGGCCGACCGGCGCCTGGAGGACAAGACCGAGGAGCAGTTCGATGCCGTGTTCGGCACCAAGGTCGATGGCCTGCGGGCGCTGCTGGCCGCTACCCGCGAGGACCCGTTGCGGCTGCTGTGCGTGTTCTCGTCGGTCGTCGCGGCGACCGGCAACGCCGAGCAGTGCGATTACGCGATGGCGAACGAAACCCTCAACCACGTGCTCGCCGCCGAGCAGCACGTTCGGCCTGACGCGGTGGTCCGCTCGCTGCTGTGGGGGCCTTGGGAAGGCGGCATGGTCACGCCCGAGCTGGCCGAGGTGTTCCGGCTCGGTGGTGTCGACCTGATACCCCTCCACGCAGGAGCGAACGCTTTCGCCCGGGAATTGACCGCGACCACCGACGATCCTCGCGTGGTGATCACCGCCGGCCGCGCGCTGGCGCGACTCGGGGAGGTCGCCGATGGCTGAACCGGACGACTTCGAGGTCATGCCCCGCGCACCGCGGTCGCACCGGCTCGCACCCGCCCCGGCGAGCGCCGCGGAGCTGATCTCCGAACAGCTGCGGGTGGCCACCGACCTCCACGAGCGCTTCCTCACCGGTCAGGCGAGTCCGCGCGCTCAACTCCCCGCGCCCGCAGACGAACCGGCCCGCTCGGCGCAGTCCGCGGTCGATCTTGAGGGCTGGTACCTCGACCGGGCCGGCCGGATGATGGGCGCGGCGGTGCTGGACGAACTGCTGGCGGTGTGGCCGCAGCGCGAGGGCGCGTTCGACGGTGAACTCGTCTTCCACCACGCCCTGCCCGGACCGGGTGATCAGCTGCTCAGCTCGTTGACCGCCGGGGGAGCGACGTTGCAGGGCGTTGTGGACGGCTATTTGTCGTTGCACGGCAGCCTGTCGAACGATCTCGACCTGAGCCTCCCGCCCGAGCGCCCGGGCGCGGCATTCGACGCCGACGCGGTCACGGCATTCGCCGAGGGGCGACCGGCCGACTGCTTCACCGGCCCGGAGTGGGAGCTCACGCGCGCCCACGTCCGAAGCCCCGGCCTCGGCTCGCGACGTGCCGTCCTCCTGCGCGAAGTCACCTCATTCGCTCCCGGCGAGGGGCTTACCGCGACCGGACGCGTCTCGCCGAAGGCGTGGCGGTCACCCGCTGTGCTGCTGGAAGGCGGGCTCCAGGCGATGGCGTTCCAGCTCGCCGCAACCGGCGCCACGATCCACCGCGACGGCTGGCGGTTCGAGCCGCTGCCGGAGGCACCCGTCCGCCTGCGCCTGCGATCGCTCCGCGACACTCCGGGCGGAACGCCCCGGTACCACCTCACCGTGCGGTCGCTGGTCGGCACGACCGCGCGAGCGGACGTGGTCTGCGCGATCGGCGACCAGGTGGTGCTCCGCGCCGAAGGACTCGCGGTCCACCTCGTCGCGGACACGCCCCTGGCGCACTGGAAGCTGCTCGGTCCACCCGCGGTCCAGCGCACCGGCGATCCTGTTCCGCAAAGCGCGCTCGGCGGCCTTCGCGGCCACGCGGACCCGGCGGCCGCGACCACGGGCCGGACTCGTCTCGACCATGCGGCGATGCTCACCGCCGCATGGGGGGTGAGGACTGAGCTCTTCCCCGGTGCCGGCGACGACGCATTCCGGCTGCCAGGCCCGCCGTACCTGTTCATCACCCGGGTCACCGAGCTGTCGGCCGCATCAGGAAGCGTCCGGCCCGGCAGCCACCTGGTCGCCGAGTACGACGTTCCCGGACGCGTGTGGTTCCGCGAGCAGAGCGGGACGGTGCCGGTCGCGGTGCTCATGGAGGCCGCGCTGCAGCCCTGCGGCTTTCTGGCCGCCTTGATGGACGACGCAACGGCCGACGGGCAGCTGCGAATCCGCAACCTGGACGGCCGGCTGTCAACGGTCCGCGAAGTGTCCCCGGATGTCAGCTCGTTGCGCACCGCAGTCGAGTTCACCGGGCTGGATCGCTGGGACGGCACGGCGATCGAGACGTTCCGGGTCAGCTGCGAGGCCGACGGCGTCGTCGTGCTGGAAGGCACCCTGGTCTTCGCCGTGACACCCGTGGAGCGGTTGGCAGCCCAGACCGGTCTGCCTGCCACGGACGCGGACCGCGCCCGCCTCACCATGTTCTGCGGCCGACCCCGCATCGACCTGCGGTCCCGTCCCGCGCGTTACTTCGGGCGTGCCGCCCGCCTGCCCGGCCCGATGCTGCAGATGCTCGACCGGCTGACCGGCTACTGGCCTGACGGGGGCTCCGCCGGGCTCGGGCGGCTGCGAGCCGAGTGCGACGTGCGGGCCGACGCCTGGTACTTCAAAGCGCACTTCTTCGGAGACCCGGTGCAGCCCGGTTCGCTCGGTGTCGAGGCGATGTGCCAGTTGCTGTCCTGCTACCTGATCGAGCGCGGTGTCGGCGACGGGTTCCGCTTCGAGCCCGTCGTCCCCGGCTCGTGGACCTACCGCGGCCAGGTCGTGCCGTCCGACGCACTCGTCACCATCGAACTGGACGTGCTGGGCGTCGAGTTGGGGTCCGGCGGCGGGCACGCGGAAGCCGAGGCTTGGCTGTGGGTGGACGACCGCAAGGTCTACCACGTGCCCCGCCTGCGGGTTCGCGTGCTTCCCGGCGCGCCGGATGCACCATCCACAGTGGACACCGTGCTGGATCCTCAGGCGGACGCTTGGCTGGCGGACCATTGTCCTACGTGGACGGTCCCTGCCGTGCCGCTGATGTCCACCGCCGACCTCCTCGCCCGATCCGCCGGAGACCGCGCCGGTCGCCGGGTACGAGAACTGCGCGACCTGAGCGTGCAGCGATGGCTTCCCGTCACCAGCGCGGTCCGGCTTCGCGCAACCTGCACCGGTGAGGAAGGACGGCTCGCGGTGTGGCACGAAGCGGGTCCGCTGTCCAGGTTCGTACCGGTGGCCACCACGACGGTGGGCTTCGAGCCGCCGACCCGCCCGGCTCGCTTCACCCCGCTGGCGGACCTCGCGGACGTGCCGGATCCGTACGAGAACGCGCACCTCTTCCACGGTCCGAGCTTCCAGTACCTGACGGCGCTGAGCATGGGTTCCACCGGTTCCAGCGGCGTCCTCGACGCCGACCACGGCTCGGTCCCCCGCGGTGCGCTGCACCAAGGACTGCTGGACGCCGCCTTGCACACCATCCCGCACAACGAACTGCACCGGTGGGAGCCGGCCGTCGAACCCGGCCGGCTCGCGTTCCCGCACCGGCTGAACCACCTCGCCATGTTCGATCCGCTGCCGGACCACGGCGCAATGGAAGTCGAAGCACGTTGCGCGGGCACGCTGCCGGACGATCTCGTCGCGATCGACATCCAGATGTGCCGGGGCGAACACGTGCTGGTCGCTTTCCAGGTCGTCGTCATGCACGTGGCGGCCGGGCCACTCGCCACGGTCTCCGCTGCCGAACGCCGGGCTTACCTGCGCGACGCCGTGCCCGACCCCCGCCTCCTGCTGACCGGTTCGGACGGAGTGCTGAGAAGGCACGACGTGGAACGCAGCGACGCGTTGCCGGGCACCGCCAACGCCGTCTACGGCTTGCCCGCCGGCACCCGCGCCGCGGACTGGCTGCCGCACATCGCCGTCAAGGAGCACATCGCCCGAACCACCGGCGTTCACCCGCGCACCGTCGAGGTCACCAGCCTCGACAACGTCAGCTGGGACGACGACTCCGCCACCGTGAGGACCCCATGATCCTGATCACCGGAGCCTCCGGTGCCGTCGGCTCCGCCCTGCTGCGCGAACTGCACGGCGTTGACGAGGTCATCGCGCTCACCCACAACAAACCGGTCGACACCAGGTCCGCACGCGGCGACGTGACCCGGCCGTGGCTCGGGCTCCACCCGGCCGATTACCGCGATCTCGCGGCCAAGGTCGACGTGATCGTGCACTGCGCGGCGGCGGTGAACTTCTCGGCCTCGCACAAGCACCTGCACCGGGTCAACGTCGTCGGCACCGGCCACGTCCTGCGGTTCGCCGAGGACGCCGGCGCTCGCCTCGTGCACGGCTCCACGGCGTTCGTCGCTCGCGCGGGCGACGGAACTCCTTTTGATGCGTACGCCGCCACCAAGGCCGCCGGTGAAACCCTGGTCCGCGAATCCGGTCTGCCCGCATGCATCGCCCGCATCTCCACCGTGATCGGTGACTCCCGCACCGGCGACATCCCGCGGCTGCAGGCATTCCACAATCTGCTCGGCTTCGCCCTGTCCGGCCGGCTTCCCTTCCTGCCTTGCACGCCCGGCACCCGCGTCGACTTCGTTCCTCGGGATGCCGTTGCCGGTGCACTAGCCGCGCTCGCCCACGACCACGACGCGCACGGCGAGCGCTGGATCACCGCCGGGCCGGCCGCCCTGCCGATCGATCGTGTCATCGACATCGCTTGCGAGGCCGCTGCCGCCCGCACCGAGTACGACGAAGATCTGCGCGACATCGATCAGTCGGTCTTCCGCACCCGCCTCATCGACCCCGCTGCTGCGACCACGGTCATCAACGCAGTCCTCGCCCGCACCTCCAGCTCCGCGACCCCCAGCATCATTCAGCGCGCCGCCGACCTGATGGCCGCTTTCGACGACGCCGAGCCGTTTCCCACGTCGCTGGGCCGAATCCCCTCCGGGCCACCTGTGCTCACCGCCGAATCGAGCGAAACCGCCCTGCGCCACCAGATCGACCACCTCGCCGAACTGCCTCGGGAGACTTGGGAGTTTTCGTGACCGGCCGACTCGGTGAAGGCCGGTAGCGGGACTGCCGGTGTCAACAGGGCCAATAGCCGCTCACCACGCGAAGATCGAGCGAGACTGCTCCGGCCTCACCAGACCTGGTGAGTCCGTGAGCAGCAAACGGTGACCGTGCCCGGGTAGTTCGCTTCACTTTGGACAAGCTCGATGAGGAGGCGTTCACTCAAATGGGTTCACGCGGCGACAACGACTGCTGCGACCACAACCCAACGTGCTTGAGCAGGGTCTTGCGCAACTTCGCCGGACGCCGCTCCATCACCGAAGCCCGACCGACGAGGATCGCCGCCGCGACGGCGTGCCGGTCTGATCGCGCACCGGAGTCGCCAACACCAACCGCGCACCGTGATGCCTGCGGTTGGCCGCCACATCGCTCTTCTTGATGCCGTTGAAGTGCCGGGTGCACGAGGGCGCGGCCGCGTCGGCGACGGGAACCGGAGCGAGACCGAAGGCGACGGCGAACATCCCCGCGCCGGGCAGCATCAGCAAGCGGCGCAACGTCTTCCCGGTTCCAGGTGAATCGTCGCCGCCGGGCCGTGCGGTCGCCGTGTTCGGACTTTCGGGGAGGCGGCCCCGGCACCGGCGATGGGTCATCGACACAACTCGCTCCTCGCTCAATGGTGGTTCTTGACCAGGTCGAACAGGGGAGGAGCTTAGAGCGTGTCTCGTTTGGATCTTGACCCGCCGTCCGGGATGATCGTCCATTGTGGTTGATGCGTTGTCGCGCCGGTTGGTTCCTGACGAGCTGTGGGAGCTGGTCGAGCCGTTGATTCCCGAGGTTAAGGACCGCCCGCAGGGTGGTGGTCGGGCGCCGGCGAACCCTCGGATGGTGTTCACGGCGATCGTGTACGTGCTCACCAGCGGGTGCGCGTGGCGGTGGCTGCCGCCGTCGTTCGGCGTCAAGGTCCCGACCGCGCACCGGTGGTTCGTGCGCTGGACCGAAGCGGGCTTGTGGGCACGGATCCATCACGCGATGCTGGACGAGTTAGGTGGTCAGGGCTTGATCGACTGGTCCCGCGCGGTGGTTGGCGCCGCCCATGTTCGGGCGAAAAAAGGGGATCTATGACCGGTCCGAGCCCGGTCGATCGGGGCAAGCCTGGTTCGAAACTCCACATGCTCTCCGACGCTACCGGGCTGCCGATGGTCACCGGGATCTCGGCAGGCAACACGGCTGATGGTGACGCGATGATCCCGCTGGTCAACGCGATCCCGCCGGTCCGCTCCCGCCGCGGGCCGCGACGCCGCAAGCCCGCGAAGTTGCATGGCGACAAGGCCTACAACAGCCGCGCACGTCGCCGATGGTTGAGAGACAAGGGAATCCGACCCCGACTGGCCCGCAAGGACATCGAGCCCAAGGAACGCCTCGGCCGCCACCGGTGGGTCATCGAACGCTCCATGGCCTGGTTCACCGGCTACCGCCGCCTGACCCTGCGCTACGAACGCCGCGCCGACACCTTCAAAGCCTTCCTCGCCCTGGCAGCCGCCCTCGTCTGCTTCAAACGACTCCAACACGCCAAGTGAGACGCGCTCTTATCGGGGAATCGTTACGCCGCTGACGAAAGTGGTTCGGTTTGGAGCGCGGAGCGGGTGGCTGGGGGAGCGCCGCCGCATCTCGGCAGGAGCGATCGTTGTTTCCGGGAAACGAGAGCGTGGTGCTGCGTGATCGGGTGCCATTCCGGTTAGGGTGCCCCGGTGTCAGGGACGGATGTGGTCGCCGAAGGCGTGTCGGTGCGTGGGAACAGGGGGCCGGTTTTCGAGAACGTCTCGACCGCCGTCGAGGCGGGCGGCGTGCTGCTGGTTCGCGGCCCCTCCGGTTCCGGGCGGACTTCGCTGCTGCTCGCGCTTTCCGGCCGGATGCGGTTCGTCAGCGGAGCGGTGCGCGTCGGGGAGCACTTCCTGCCCGGTGATGCCGCCGCGGTTCGCGAGACCGTGGCGCTCGCCCGCGCACCGGTGTGCGAATTGGAGGAGCGGCTGCGGGTCGACGACCTGATCGCCGAACGTCGCTGGATCGACCGGGTCGATTCCTCGGCCATCTGCGCTGCGTTCGAACTCGTCGGGGTCGACGTGCCGGGTCGAGCAGTGATCGAGGACCTGGACCCGGCGACGAACGTGTTGGTCGCCGTCGCGCTGGCGGTGGCGCGCGAGCCGGGGGCCGTGGTTGTCGACGAGCCGGACACCGGGTGCGGGCCGGACGGGCGTGCGCAGGTGTGGGGCGGCCTCGGCCGGGTGCGTGAATCCGGTACCACGTTGTTGCTCAGCACCACGGACTTCCCACCGTGCTTCCCGGACGCGGTACCGGTGGTGCTGCCGCAGCGCAGCGCGGACCGGCTGGCCAGTGCTGAACGCCCGAACTGAAGCGGAGGATCGGTAGCCACATGACCGCCGTCAAACTGGCCCTGCTGGAGTTGCGCAGGTTCCGCGGCCCGCTGCGAAAACTGGTCCCGCCGCTGCTGTGCCTGATCCCGCTGCTGTACGGGGCCATGTACCTGTGGGCGAACTGGGATCCCTACGGCAAGCTCGACCGCATTCCGGTCGCCGTGGTCAACCAGGACCACGTCGCGCACACCGCGCAGGGGCAGCGGGTCGACGCCGGGCGAGAAGTGCAGCAGCAGCTCAAAGCGGCCGGGACGTTCCAGTGGAGCTTCACCGGCGAGGACGAGGCGCGGGACGGGCTGGAGCAGGGGCGCTACTACTTCACGATCACGATCCCGTCCGATTTCAGCGCGAAGCTCGCGACCGCGAGCAACACCGTGCCCGAGCAGGCCGGCATCGACATCCGGCTCAACGACGCGAACAACTACATCGCCGGGATCATGACGGAGGTCGTGCAGCCCCGACTTCAGGACCAGATCAACGCGGCGGCCCACGGCGCCTACGTGCGCAGCATCTACGGCGAGCTCTCCGACGTGAGGGACCGCTTGAGCGCGGCCTCCAACGGCGCGCACCGACTGCTCGGCGCCACCGAGGTGGCCCAGCAGGGAACCGGTTCGCTCGTCTCGGGGAGCGGCGCGCTGCACGACGGAGCGGGGCAGGTCAGCGACGGAGCCGCGCAGGTCGCCGAAGCCACCGGGCAGATCGACCAGGTCACCGGTGAGCTCAACCGGGCGGTCGCGGACCGGCTTCCCGCCGTCGCGGACGCGATGGTCGACACCGCCGCCGAGGTGGATCGCGGAACCGCCGCTGCGCACGCGGCCACCAGCGCGGTCAAGCAGGGCACCGAGCGCGGAATGGCCGACTTGGACGAACTCGTGCGCGCTCGTCCCGAGCTGGCCGACGAGCCGATCGTGCAGCGGACGCGCGAGCACGCACGCGATCTCGACGCCCGCGCCGGCCGGGCGGATCAGGACGCGGCGCGCAGCCAGCAGGAGGCGGGCCAGGCGCTGGCCCGAGCGCAGGAAGCCCGCGACGACGTCGGGCAGGCCCAGCGCAAGGTTCTGGACGCGAACGTCCCGATCCGGCTAATCGACTCCGGAGCCCACTCCGTCGCGGAAGGATCCCGGACGATCACCACGGGTCTCGGCGCGCTGGAAGAGGGCTCCGGCACGATGCGGACCGCCGCGGATCAGGCCAACTCCGCGGCCGCGGACCTCACCCACACCGTGGACTCGGCGTTCGGCCGCATTCCGGCGACCAACTCCGACCAGGTCACCGAGGCCGCGCGGGTGCTGGGCACCCCAGTGCGCATCGATCGGGAGAATCTGAACCCGGCCGGGCCTTACGGCCGAGGTTTCGCGCCGTTCTTCTTCAGCATCGCGCTGTGGGTGTTCGGGCTGTTCGCGTTCCTGCTGCTGCGGCCGGTGAACCTGCGCGCCCTGGCCGGACGCGCCGGCTCGTTCACCATCGCGGTCGCCGGATGGATGCCGGCGGCGATCCTGGGCGGCCTCGGAGCGCTGATCCTCTACGCCGTGGTGGACCTCGGGTTGGGGCTGGCGCCGCGGCACGCGATCGCGTGCGTGCTGCTGATGCTGGTCGGGATCGCGGCGTTCACGGCGATCGACCACTTCCTGCGCACCGCTCTCGGCGTACCGGGAGACGTGGTGTCACTGGTCCTGCTGGTGCTCCAGCTGACCTCCTCGGGCGGGCTGTACCCGATGCCCACCACACCGGTGTTCTTCCAAGCGCTCAACCCCCTGCTGCCGATGACCTACCTCGTCGACGGGCTGCGGGTAACGATCTCCGGAGGACTCGCGGAACACCTGGTGCGGGACTTCGCGGTGCTGGGCGGGTTCCTGGTGGTGTTCCTACTGGCGACAACGCTGGTGGTGCGTAGGCAGCGAATGTGGACGGTCTCCCGGCTGCACCCGGATGTCGTGTTGTGAGGCCGCGGGGGTTATCGAGGCCGCGACGGCCCGGCTCCGTCGAGCCCACCGCCTTTCAGGCCCGTCACCAATGAGTTGCAGCCGGTTCCGACCGTACGGAATTACCGCACAAACTCACATCTGCACTGGTGCGGGACCGCTTCACCGGTACCGCAGTGCTTTCCTCACAGCAGGCATCCGATCTGGGAACCTTGGGCTACGTCGCCCGCGCCAGCGGGTTGGCGGTAGATGCCCGGTGGGACCACCCGGTGCTGCCTCCGCCGCAGAAGCGCCTCTGCTACGAGCAGACTGGGGGCGACGTGTTGGCCCGTTTTTCCGGGAGGGCTGAGGAGATCGGTCGTTCGATCGAGATGATCGCGCACTTGGTGGAGCAGATGGACGGCCGGGTTTCCGCTACGAGTGAGCACGTCGACGACGTCGGTAGGCCCGGTCGTTCCGGTGTGGGCATCACCGAAGGTTGGAGGGCACTATCGTTCACCGGGTAGAGCTCGCGGTGGATGGGCGATTGAGCCGAGTAAAGGTCGCCTACCCGAGCTTCTTCAAATGGGCAGCGCTGCCGGTGGCGTTGAACAACACGATCGTTCCCGATTTTCCGCTGACAAACAAAAGTTTCAACTTGTCCTACGCGGGCAACGGGCCTCTAAAGTCCGGCGGAGTGCCCGGTCGATTGCGGTAGTCGACACGGTCGAACGCCGAGGGCGGCTGGCGTCGGTGTCCTTACTGGTCAACAGGTTTAAGGATGGCCGCGACGAGCCGCCGCGCACGCAGGTGGCCGCGGATCGTGCGCGAGGAACGGAACGGCCGCCCACGCCGCGCCCCTCCGACGAGGGCAGTAGCAGGGCCAGGCGGGCCCACTGGGCGTCAGTTGGGTGTCAGTCAGGACAGCGGTGCGCGACACTGATCAAGTGTCGCCCACCCTGACCACCCAATTTGGAAGACACGCCCTAGTGGTTCGGCTGGGTCGTGGGGCCGTGTTGACGGGCGGATGCGAAGACCGCGGCCGTCGTGGCGACCGTGGGCACGGCGAGGAGCAGCAGCGCGGGTTCACCTGTACCGCCGAGCAGATCGGTGTGCAGTACCAGCGCGAAGGTGAAGCTGACGGTGTTGTTCAGAGCGTGGAGGACCACGGCCGTCTCGAGCCCACCCGTACGCCAGGTGATGAGTGCCGCGCCGACGCCGAGAGTCAGGTAGTTCAGGTTCAGCCACGGGTTGCTCTGGAAGTGGATCGCGCTGAACAACGCTGCGGAGACCACTACGCCGACGATCAGTGCGGTGCGCGGGTTCCGGTTCCAGCTGCTCGCGACACGCAGGACGAGACCGCGGAACCCGAACTCTTCCCCCGCTGCCTGAAGCGGGGTCAGCAGCAGGGTGACGGCGAGGAGGCCGATCAGATCCGCGCTGCTGAACCGCGCAGGCTCGACCGGGGTCACAAGCGAGACGATGGCGATGAAGAGAATCGCCAGCGGGCCGGCGAAGAGAAGCGCTCGTCCGAACTCGTCGAACCGGAACCGGGAGACGACCGAGATCAGAGAGCGCCCCCGGACCCCGTAGAGCCAGCGCTGCACGAGCATGCTCCACGGGATGAGCAACGCAATGGAGGCTGCCCCGGCGGCCTGAAAGAGGATCGTGACGTCGTCACCGCCGAGCGTCGGGTTGACCCTCCCCATGGACAGGTCGACTTGGGCCGCCAGCCAGGTGATCACCGATCCGAACCCGAACAGCCCGACGACCACCAGCACGATGGCGGCGACGCCACGTCCCACCCGTCGACGGTCGTGGACCAGCGCCCGGTGGAAGGGGACGCCGCCCGCGCGGTCGGTGCCGGTCTCCGCGGCGTCGACCGCCCACAATGCAGTGGTGCTACCTGCCATGCTGTTCTCCGCTTCTCGGTCGTCGGTGGGGAATACCTGTTCGCCGCGACCAAGTGGACACGTTGACGTGACGTCACACTCAAGGCTTGGCTGCGAGGTGATCACCGGCGCGGCGGCCGGCGGAGAGACGGACACGAGGAATGCGGAGCGGCTGGAGGGCCGGGATGGCGTGGAGCACCAGGGAGATCGCCGAGTTGGCGGGGACGACCGCGCGCACGGTTCGCCACTACCACCAGATCGGGCTGTTGCCCGAGCCGGAACGACGTAGCAACGGTTACAAGCAGTACGGCGTGACCCACCTGATCCGTCTGCTGCGGATCAAGCGACTCGCCGAGCTCGGTGTCGGCCTGCACACCATCGCCCAGCTAACCGATGACGAACATCCGGTGGAGACGTTGCGGGCCCTTGACACCGAGCTCAGCGAACAGATGAGCCGGTTGAGCAGGGCACGAGCCGAGGTCACGATGATGTTGGAGGAGCAGCTCGCCACGGATCTGCCGCCGGAGTTCGCGGTGACCGTGGCCGTGCCGATGTCCGACGCGGACAGGCGTCTGACCTCGGTTCTGGGGAGACTTCTCGATCGCGACGATCGTCGCGCCTACGCGAACCTGGTCGCTTCGGATGCGCGCAGTCAGGTTGACGACGATTTCGAGTGCCTTGCGGCCGACGCCGCAGAAGCCGTCCGGCACGACCTCGCCGTGCGCATGGCGGCGCACCTGGAGACGCTGCGCGAGCAGCACCCCGGTGTCTTCGAGCTGGGCTCGTCGGATCCCCGACGCTTCCACTGCACCGTCGAGCAGGTCTCGCAGGAAATCTACAACCCGGCTCAACTCGACGTGCTGCGCCGGACGACAGCACTGTTCTGGCAGGGCAAGGATCGCGACAGGCCGTCGACGAGTGATCCCGGTAGCTGGGCCTCATCGACGGGCGTCTTTGGTGACATTCGCCCTCGGCACCACCGCGCCGCGGTGGGTCGAGCTTGCAGTCGAGGGTGGAGGCCGCGCCACCGCAGACCGATCAAACATCGCCTACCCTGACCGCCCATTCTGGGAGACACGCCCTAGTGCGCGCGCTGCCGTCCGTAACGGATTGATCCGATGTACGGAAACCGGGCGTGGGGCTCTCACACGTGAGCCACACCAAGTACGGGTCTCTCAGCAAAGCCCCGATCACGCTCGGCAGCGGGCACTGGACGGCTGGCTCCGCGCGGCGACCAACATCGAGCATCGCCCGAGCCGCTCTCCGGCAACCTCACTCGTAGCCAGCTCAGGACATGTCAAGAAGCTACTCATCCATATGCAATGACGTCTTCACGTCACTGCTTCTCGTCGAGATTTGATGCTCTTGCGGCAGCCCAAGAGGGACGCCTTTATGCGACCCGCTCATATGCTGACCAAAAAGATCCGGCAGCGATTCTATCCGGGAGCACAGCAGGGGGCAGGGGAGACCGCCTTATTCCCATTCAGCGCTGAAAGTCCTGGAAGAGAGCGTCGAGTGCGCGTCCGACACGCTCGGCACCCCATCTGGAGACAAGTTCGTCGAATTTTTGGCACGCTTGTTCGAGGTCGCTAGAAGCAAGCTCCAGCAGGTCTGATACGCGGCCGGTCAGCCAAATCTGGAGCAGCGCGTCTTCATGTACCGGCTTCGGTCTCTGGACAGCCTGTCTGTGCATGGATCAACAGTATTAGGACGTAAGGACCAGTTGCATTCATCTCTTCGGGGTTACTCAGTGGTACTCCGCAACATACTGGGCTGGCCGCACCGGGCGTTACAGCCCGTGGGCGGCCGGAGGATTGGGCTGGTTCCCGACTGGAGGCGTTGACGCCCCTGGCGGGCTGGATCGGCTCATCGGCGAGGGGGCTCTGCGGTGCCTCCGGCGTCTCACCTCCGGTGGGGGTCAGGCGGCGGCGCCGGGAACCGGCCAGACCCGCCCAGAGGTGCCGCTTATGGGACAAGGTCCCTCTCGGATGAGTGCTACCCGTCGTGCTGCGGCGCAATATAATTAGTCACATTTGTGTGACAGGGAGGGCCATGGGGTAGTGAACGGGTTCGCGGATGCAGCTCAGCCGCACGGCGCGCGGATTATGGCATGCCGGCTTCGTGCTCAAGTGGGGCTGCCGATCGTCGAGGCGAAATCGCAGCGATCGAGCTTCAACAGTGGGATGAAACTTGGACGTTCGCTCCTCGTGTCCATTGTTTTGTTAGGTTCGCGCAGCGCATGATGGCAAGACTTCGGGTTCGTGGCCGACCGCGTCAGCACTCCAGCCGTCCGCGCGGTAGGCTCGCCCCTTTGGAAGCGAGCCGTCGGTCAGAAATCGTGGCGATGGCACCAGCATGTCCACGAGGTCAGCGCGGGGCGAAAGGCTAGAGCCATCTAGCTAGCGCGGAGGGTGGCATAAGCTGAATCATCAGAGCATAGAGTGCCGGTCTCGGCTCCTTCGATTCTTTGTCGGTGGGGCCGTTTTATGCGGGGCACCTGATGGGTGTTCGGGCGCCAGCGATCGAGAGATCTGTGACGAGCCGGTTACGTAAAGTACTTGGTTCGATCAATACGTGCAGCGAACCAAGCAAGCGCGAAGGTTTCGTCGCAGCTCTGCGGTAAGAAGCGCACCTTGATCGATGTCGAAATTGCGTTCGCCCTCCGCTCTACGTGTCCCGCTCTGTCCTCCGCAGCGCTAGGTGTGATGCCGCACACGAAACCCAGTGCGTCATGGCTCGTCCGGGTGGCCGTCACACGGGCGTACAAGTGCTCTGAACGGGGGTTCTGAACATGCGCATTGTTGACGCCAAACCGGCGGCCGAAGATCGACAGTCGGACTGGTACCAGTCCGGACTGTGCGCGCAGACCGACCCGGAGGCCTTTTTCCCTGAGCAAGGCCAGCCGGGTACGGCGGCTAAACGCATCTGCGGCGCCTGCCCTGTCCGAGAGGCCTGCCTCGAACACTCGTTGCTGCACGACGAGAGGTACGGGATTTGGGGTGGGCTAGGAGAAACCGATCGCCGCAAGCTGCGTGCCGCTGCTCAGTCCCACAACGATTTGCCCGCACCTCGGCGCGACACCACGATACGGCGGCAGGACGTGGCGTGAATTTTTACAAGCCCTGCTGCACAACCCAGCAACGAAGGAGGCGTGATGGCTGACAGCACTCCGACACCGAACGTCGAACTCGAGAACGCTCTCACGGCGTTCGAACGAGCACTGGTGGAACACGTACAGACTCATGAACGTCATGCCACCGTCGAAGACGAGGACGAACATCTCCGTGACCTGCGAGTAGCAGTGCTTCAACGAGCCACCGCATTACCGTCCACGACTTGGCCCCGATCGCGGTGCTCACGCTGCCACGGGAAGCAGACGATAACGACTTTGCGAGCCCGATATGTCACCGACGCCACACCCCACTTCGTTCTCGCCCCGCGAATGTGCCCGCAATGCAGAGGGACCGGAATGAAGCTCTCCCTAGCTGACGACCAGTCCGACATCCGCTGAGGCTCGGGGCCAGGATACGAGGCCCCCACCTCGTTGCATTGGCGGACCGCCCGCAGCGCTCCGAAATTGCGGCCGATGCGACACTGCCTGATCCTCACGCGTCCGGCCGTTACCGTGCACCGCTGACGCCTTCGTCCGCGCAGGGTGGCTCCTGGCGGTTGGTACCCGCTCCAGCGGACCGGGGCATTCGACGCGCGGTGTGGTCAATGGCGTCTGCGAGACGGGTTGGTCTTCCGGCGAGTGTGGCAGGTTCTCACGCCAGGGCAGGGCTTCGGCGGTACTGGGCGGCCCAAGTGGCAGTGCGCAACTGTCTCTTGCCACGCCACCGGGCGATGGCCCAGGACAGTCGCTGCCGATGTTGTTCGAACCGCGGCCCGTCCCAGAGGTTCCACTCTTCGTGCGGGTCCGTGTTCAGATCGAACAATTCTCCTCCGTCGGAGTCGATGAACTCGACGAGCTTCATGCTCTGATCTCGAACCATGGTCATGAGTTCCGTTTCTTGGAGAATCATGTCGCGAGCGAGCTTGGAAAACACGTGTTCTCGGCCCGCCCACTCCTCGCCGCGCAGCGCGGGTAGCAGCGACTCCGCCTCCATCCACCCCGGCGGCGTGATACCCGCGAGCTCCCAGCACCGTCGGGCCGAGGTCTATCAGCGACGCGAGCCCTTCCACGACCTGCCCGGCCCTCACTATCGGGCCCCGCACTAGCGCGGGGGCGCACACGCTCGGGTCGTGCATGGACCACTTCTGGATGTGGCCGTGGTCGTTAAGACAGTCGCCGTGGTCGGACGTGAAGATGATGACCGTGTCGTCGAGCACCCCGCGACGGTCCAGCGCTTCGATGATGGCGCCCATCTGGTCGTCGATATTGGAGATGTTCGCCATGTAGTGCTGGCGCTGGCGCGCCAGTTGTTCCTCGGTGGGGTTCTCCAGGTGCACGATTCCGCCGTGGTCGACCTCTAAGGGCGTGTCTTGTTTGGGTCTTGGCCCGTCATCCGGGGTGATCGTTTGTCGTGGTTGATGCGTTGTCACGGCGGTTGGTTCTTGACGAGTTGTGGGAGCTGGTCGAGCCGTTGATTCCGGAGGTTGAGGACCGCCCGCAGGGTGGTGGCCGGGCGCCGGTGAACCCTCGGATGGTGTTCACGGCGATCGTGCTGGTCGGCCGCTGGTTCCTGCTGAGCGTCGAGATCTTGCAGATCGTGCTGGTCCCGCCGAGTGCGAACGACAGCTGCTTGGATCAGGGCTTTCGACTTCCCCGGTGGTGCGGTTCGGCCTGTCGAGCGACGAGTCGCGCAGCGGAGCGACGTGCCGGCCCGGCGCCCGCACGAGCGGGCTCCATCCGCACCACAGGTCAAGCTGCTCCGCTGAGTCGGGCACCTTCCCGCAGTTTCTTGTACCGCGGCGTAACAGCGGCACGCTTTCCGGAACCGCTTGTTTTTCCGGATGTCGTCGTTCGGAAACAGCCGGTCGTTGGAATGGTTCTCATCGGCAGCGACGAGGTTCCGCCTCGTCTTCCCGCTACTGGAGGACCGATGCCAGAGATGCGGTTTCGAGTGCGTTGGCCGGACGGTGCGGTCCAGCAGTGCTACTCGCCATCCACGATCATCGAAGATTACTTCGAGGTCGGTCGTACCTACGAGGTCACCGACTTCGTCGAACGCAGCAGGCAGGCGCTTCGGATCGCCGACGAACGGGTGCGGGCGAAGTTCGGCTTCGGCTGCACCGCTGCCGAAGGGCAGCTGGCCGAGATCAACGCGACCGCCCGCGAACACCCGTCCGATGGGCGGGTCGTCGTCGAGGCGATGCACTCCCCTGCGGGGAGGCGGCGATGACCCCGCGCGAGTCGCGTTACCCGGTCGTGGTGGTGGGCGGTGGGCAGGCGGGACTGTCGGCCAGCTACTGCTTGCGGCAGCGGGGAATCCGGCACGTCGTGTTCGAGGCCGAGCGGCTGGGCCACGACTGGCGGTCCCGTCGCTGGGATTCGTTCTGTCTCGTCACCCCCAACTGGCAGTGCGCGCTGCCGGGATTCGAGTACCGGGGAGCCGATCCGGACGGGTTCATGCTGCGCGACGAGATCGTGTCCTATTTGGAGAGCTACGCCGAATCCTTTGGCGCACCGGTGCTGGAAGGGGTGCGTGTCACGCGATTGCGACGGTCCACCGGTGGATCGTACCTGCTGGACACGACGGTGGGGGAGATCACCGCCGAACAGGTGGTGGTCGCCACCGGCGCTTACCACGAGCAGAGCAGACCGGCTGTGGCCGAACGGATCCCGGCCGGTATCGAACAGCTGCACTCGGCCGACTACCGCGACTCCGCGGCGCTCCCACCCGGTGACGTGCTGGTCGTGGGCAGCGGTCAGTCGGGCGCACAGATCGCCGAGGACCTGCACTTGGCGGGACGCGGTGTGCACCTGGCCGTCGGCAACGCACCCCGGGTGGCGCGGTTCTACCGGGGCCGCGACTGCGTGGCGTGGCTGGACGAGATGGGGCATTACGCCAAGACCATCGACGATTTCGCGGACCCCGCCCAGGTGCGGAAGCGGGTGAACCACTACGTCACCGGCCGGGATGGTGGGCGGGACATCGATCTGCGCACCTTCGCGGTCCAGGGCATGCGACTGTACGGGCACCTGCTCGACATCCGTGACGGCCGGGCCGCGTTCGGCGACGACCTCAAGTCCGGGTTGGACGCGGCGGACCAGGTGATGGAGTCCATCAAGGACGCCATCGACGCGCACATAGCGGCTCGCGGTATCGACGCGCCCACCGAGGCCCGGTACACGCCGGTGTGGGAGCCGGACCCGGCGACCCATCCGCGAGAGCTGGGGTTGGCCGAGGCCGGGATCACGACGCTGATCTGGTCTACCGGGTTCCGCCCGGACTACCGCTGGATCGAGGTCCCCGTGTTCGACGGTCGCGGTCATCCGGTGCACCGCCGTGGCGTGACCAGCGCTCCCGGGCTGCACTTCCTCGGGCTTCCCTGGCAGCACACCTGGGGATCCGGCCGGATGGAAGGGGTCGGCAGGGATGCGCGGTACCTCGTCGAGCGGATCGCCGCGTCCCGCCGCATCACCGACGTGTGCGGTGCGCTCACCGGCAGATCGCCGTCACGTTCCGCCGTCCCGTCCCCGAATTGAGGTGAGCAGTGAGCGACCACCTGGTCTTCGACGCGCACCGGCATCTCGGGGTGCTGCCGCCGTATCCCTTCTACGGTGGTCCGGCCATCAATGCCGACACCACCGCCCGAGCCACGGTCGGCCAGTTGCTGTCCGATCTGGACGCGGAGGGGACCGAACGAGCCCTGGTACTGCCGAACTACGGCGTGCCCGACCCTGACGTCGCCTTCGCGCACAACGAGCTGGTCCTGGAAGCCGCCCAGCGGGACGACCGGGTCCGCGCCGGGCTGTGGGTCTCCGCACGACCGGAAGATCGAGCGCGCACGGCGAAGGCGCTCGCGCTGGCCGGTGAAACCGGTGTGCGGGCGCTGAAGCTGAGCTTCCTACTCGGAGGATCACCGACGGCGCCGGAGTGCCGACCCCTGCTCGACGAGATCTTCGCGGTCGCCGAGTGCCACGACCTGGTCGTGCACGTGCACACCTCGCCGGGCGCCGCCTCCGACATCGACCAGGTGGGCAACCTGGTCGAGTGGTACGCCGATCGGTGCGCGGTGCACCTGGTGCACTTCGGCGGAGGCATGAGCGGCCACATCAAGCTGGCCGGTTCGCGGTTCTTCGACTGGGTCGCCGCCGGGAAGCGCGTGTACACCGACCTCTCCTGGGCCATCGGCTTCGCCCCGCACTGGCTCGCCCGGGAGATCGAGCACCGCGGCATCGGCCACGACCGCGTGCTGTTCGCCAGCGACCAACCGTGGGGTGACTTTCCCGGCGAGTACGCCCGGATGCGGTCCGCGGCTGGTGACGGCTACTTCGGCGAGCTCGTGTTCCGCGAGACCTTCGCCGCGCTCTACGACTGAAAAACACCTTGATCAGAGGAGAAATCATGACCGAGACCGTCGAACTCACCGATGTCGAGCGCAAGTCCCGCGACGAGATCCCGCACCCGTCGCTGCCGGAAGGGTCCAGCATCTACGGGGCTACCAAGGTGTTCCCCGACTACGAGGCGGAGAACGGGGAAACCTACTTCACGTTGGTGCACGGCATCGCGCACGAGTCCTCGGTGAGCTTCGTGGCCGTGCTGCAGGCGACCCGCGCGCTGCGCAAGGGCTTCGAGTCGGCCGTGTACTTCTACGGACCGGGTTCGCTGAACTGCCTGGCCACCCGCGGATTCCCGACCACGGGGAACTCCGCCTTCCCCGGTGAGCACAACATCAACGACCAGCTCAAGACCTTCATCGCCGAGGGCGGAAAGGTGTACTGCTGCCGGTTCGGGCTCTCGCTGCACGGCGCGCGGGAGGAAGACCTCATCGAAGGCGTCATCCCCACCCACCCGCTCGACGTGCAGGACGCGATCATCCACTACGCCCGGAAGGGCGCGATCATCAACTCCACCTATCAGCTCTGAGCCGCTGTTCCGAAGTTCTCATCCCGGAATTCGCCGCAGCGCGCGGTGGTGCCGTCCGCGCACCCGCCTCGGACTTCGGTTCGACCGCGGGTGCCGGGCGCCGCGTGCGGGGGGATCGCAGGTTTTTCATGGAGGTGTGTCGTGAGCGTCGATACCGAACAGGGGCGGACCAGCACGCCGGTGGACGTGCGGATCATGACCCGTGCGGAGCTGGCGTTGCACGGGGTCCGGCTGGACGCCGAGGTCGCGCGGCCCGCCGGCGCAGGGCCCAGCGACGACGGCCACGTCCTCGTCGACGGCGCCGGTGCCGCGTTGCCCACCAACCCCGCCAGCCCGTACTCGGTCCGCGACGGCCGGGTCTGGCTGGGAGAGGAGGACGTCGGAGTCGAGCTCGACCCGGTGCGCAGGCCCAATTTCTACGACCTGAGCACCGCCGAAGGCGTGAGTTACGAGCGAATCGCCCGGCTGCACGGCGCTGACGTGCTCGCCACCACCGTGGTGCAGACCTGCATCCGCTACGCCGAATCCGACCGCTGCCGCTTCTGCACCATCGAGGAATCGTTGCGCGGTGGCGCCACCGTGGCGGCGAAGACACCTGCGCAGCTGGCCGAGGTGGCCGAGGCGGCCGTTCGGCTCGACGGGGTGCGGCAGATGGTGATGACCACCGGCACCACCACGGGGCCGGACCGCGGTGCCCGCAACCTGGTGCGCTCGGTGCGCGCGGTGCTCGCGGCGGTGCCCGGTCTGCCGATCCAGGTGCAGTGCGAACCACCCGGTGAACTCCGCTGGATCGGTGAGCTCAAGGCAGCCGGGGCCACGGCGATCGGCATTCACGTCGAAGCCCTCGACGAGCGGGTGCGGCGCCGTTGGATGCCCGGGAAGTCGCAGGTTCCGCTGAGCGAGTACGAGGCGGCGTGGGACGAGGCCGTGCGCGTCTTCGGCCACAACCGGGTGTCCACCTATCTGCTGGTCGGCCTCGGGGAGGACCCTGACGAACTGATCGACGGCGCCGCCGGGCTCATCGAGCGGGGCGTGTACCCGTTCGTCGTCCCCTTGCGGCCGATGGCGGGCACACTGGCCGCCCGTGACGGCGTTGAGGCGCCCAGCGCCGAGTTGCTGGCCTACGTGACGGACGCGGTGGCCGGGCTGCTCAGGCGGGCCGGAATGTCGGGTGCGGATCAGGGCGCGGGGTGTGCGGCTTGCGGTGCCTGCTCGGTGCTGAGGACGGCGGGAGGATGAGTGTGATCGCCTACGAAGAGCTGCTTCCGCCCGGAGGCCCGCCGATGCCGGACGTCCTGTCGCTGCTCGGCGACCGCGCGACCCTGTCCGGGCAGCCACCGTTTCGAATTGAAGCGGCCGATGGCGGGGCCCTCGCCGCGTACCGACGTCTGCGGCACCAGGTGTTCGTGCGGGAACAGGGCCTCTTCACCGGAACCGACCGGGATGATCGGGACGATGATCCGCGGACGGTCGTCCTGGTGGCCCGCTCCGCCGATGGCGGCGTGCTCGGGGGAGTCCGGCTCGGCCCGGCGACCGACGGCCCGGATCTCGGTTGGTGGTACGGCGGAAGACTGGTCGTCGATGGTGCGGTGCGCGGAACGCGCGGCGTGGGTCCGGCGCTGGTGCGCGCCGCCTGCGCGCACGCCGAGGCCGCCGGTGCGCTGCGGTTCGACGCGACCGTGCAAGTGTGCAACGAGCCGCTGTTCGCACGGCTGGGCTGGGACCGGGTCCGCGAGGTCGACGTGGCCGGTGTGCCGCACACGTTGATGCGCTGGCCCGTGCGTCGCGTGCACGACCTCGTGGAGGCGACCAAAGCTCCCCTGGGACTGCTGCTGGACGCGGCCACCGGGCCTCCTGGCGCATTCGGCGGCACCGGATTCGTGGGTGACGACGGAGCCCCGGTCCCGGGCAGCGATCTGGTGGCGGCGTGCGACGCGATCGTCCCGGCGATGGTCGAGCGCGACCCGGAGTGGGCCGGTTGGTGCGCGGTGCTGGCCAACGTCAACGACCTCGCCGCGATGGGAGCGGAACCGGTCGGGCTGCTCGACGCGATCGGTGCCAGGAACACCGCGCACGCCGGCCGCCTGGTCGCCGGGCTGCGGCGTGCTGCGGACGCCTACGGTGGGATTCCGCTGCTCGGCGGGCACACGCAGCTCGGCGTGCCCGGCTCGTTGTCCGTCACCGCGCTCGGGCGCACCGCCCATCCGGTCCCGGGCGGCGGTGGCCGCGCGGGACACGAGGTCCGGCTGACCGCGGATCTCGGCGGCGGCTGGCGCCACGGCTACCGCGGTCGGCAGTGGGATTCCACCAGTCACAGGAGCACGCCAGAACTGCGCGCCATGCTCGGCGCGGTGGCTGCCGCGAGACCGGCGGCGGCCAAGGACGTCTCGATGGCCGGGGTCGTGGGCACCCTGGGCATGCTCGCCGAAGCCAGCGGGTGCGCAGCAGTACTCGACGTCGCCCGCGTGCCGCGCCCCGCCGGGGCGACGGTGGGCGACTGGCTGACGTGCTTCCACGGCTTCGCGGTCCTCACCACCGGCGACGCGGGGAGCGACCCGCTGCCGGCGGGGCCCGCCACCGGTGCCACGTGCGGAGAACTGGTGCGGGGCGAGGGAGTCGGGCTGCGGTGGCCCGACGGCGAGATCACAGCAGCGATCACCACGACGGTGACTGGAATGGGGGATGCATGAGCACGTTGCGCCTGGCCGCCGTCGCCGCCGAATTCGGCCGCGACCTGGAACAGGACTTCCTGATCGTCGAGAAGCTCGTCGAACAGGCCCGGTCCGCGGGTGTCGAGCTGCTGGCCCTGCCGGAGGCATGTCTCGGCGGTTACCTGCTCGATCTCGACGGCTCCGCCGCCGCCGACCCGGGGCCTCCCGCGCTGGAGCTGGACGGGCCCGAAGTGCGGCGGTTGGCCGCTCTCGCCGGGAACATGACCGTCGTCGCCGGATACTGTGAGCGGGCCGGGGACCGGAAATTCAACAGTGCGGTCTGCGTCAGCGGCGACGGCGTGCTCGGCAACCACCGCAAGGTGCACCAGCCGCTGAGCGAAAACGCCAGCTACGACTCCGGCGACTCCTTCCACGCCTTCGACACGCCTGCCGGACGGCTGGGCATGCTGATCTGCTACGACAAGGCGTTCCCCGAATCGGCTCGCGCGTTGGCTCTCGACGGTGCCGAGATCGGGGTCTGCGTGTCCGCTTGGCCGGGATCGCGCACCAACGCCGCGTCGGATCTCGCGCAGGACCGGTGGAAGCGCCGCTTCGACCTGTTCGACCGGGCCAGGGCTTTGGAGAACCAGGTGCTGTGGCTTTCGGCGAACCAGGCGGGAACCTTCGGTTCGCTGCGCTTCGTCGGCAGCGCCAAGGTCGTCGATCCCGGAGGCGAGGTGCTCGCCGACACCGGGGTCGAAGCAGGGGTCGCGGTCGCTGACGTCGACGTCGACCGCGCGCTCGAAGCGGCGCGCAGGCACATGGGGCACCTCCGCGACCGGCGGCCCGATGCCTACCTGGCGGGCGCGGGCCTGTCATGAGCCTGGTCCGCATCGGCGCTGCGGCAGCGCACTTCGGACGTGACCTCGAATTCGACCTGGCTCGCATCGCCAAGCTGATCGACGACGCTCGTCTGGCCGGTGCCGGGTTGCTGGTCCTGCCCGACGCCGCCCTCGGCGGCTACCTCGCGGAGCTGCGTCACCCCGGCGCGGACGCGCTGCCGCCCGCGCTCGATCCCGACTCGCCGATGATCCGGCGAATCGCCTCGCTGGCCGCCGACATGGTGGTGTGCGTCGGCTACTGCGAGGACGGCGGTGACGTGCGCTACAACGCCGCGGTGTGCGTCAGCGGGGACGGTGTGCTCGGCAGGCACCGCAAGGTGCACCTGCCCGCTGGCGAGACGCAGGTCTACTCGCCGGGTGAGTCCTTCGCGGCCTGTGACACCCCGATCGGCAGGGTGGGCATGCTCATCGACTACGACAAGACCTTCCCCGAAGCCGCGCGGTCGTTGGCCCTGGATGGTGCGGAGGTGCTGGCCTGTCTATCGGCTTGGCCGACCAGCATCACCAATCGCGCACCGCGAATGGCCCAGGACCGCCAGGCCAAGCTCTTCGACCTCTACGACCAGACGCGCGCGGCGGAGAACCAGGTCGTGCTCGCTTCGTCTAACCAGACGGGGACCACGGGTGCTATGCGGTTCTTGGGCCAGGCGAAGGTCGTCGGACCCGGCGGGGACGTCCTGGCCCGCACCTGGTCCAAAGCAGGGCTCGCCATCGCCGAGGTGGATGTGGCAGCTGAAATCGAACGTGCCCGGCGAGTGCTGCACCACTTGGGCGAGCTGCGGCCGTCATCCTACCGCGGGGGTGGCAGGTGAAGATCGCGTTGGTGAGCTACTCGACCAAACCGCGTGGCGGTGTGGTGCACACGCTGGCACTGGCCGAAGCGCTGGCGGCAGCAGGCGAGGATGTGGCGGTCTGGACCTTGGGACGCGGCGGTGACACCGGATTCTTCCGGCCGGTCCACGACACCGTCGAGGTGCGGATCGTTCCGTTTCCCGACCGGCCGGGCGGCGAAACGGTGGGCGAGCGGGTGCTGCGCTCGATCGAGGCGCTCGGTGCGGCGTTCACCCCGCACGAGTACGACGTGGTGCACGCCCAGGACTGCATCAGCGCGAACGCGGTCGGCAACTGCGTGCGCACGGTGCACCACATCGACCACTTCAGCACACCGGAGCTGGCAGCCTGCCACGAGCGCGCCATCGTCACCCCGCACTCGCACGTCTGCGTCTCGCGCTCGGTCGCTGACGAGCTGAGTGCGGGATGGGGCGTTGATGCCGAGGTGATCCCGAACGGGGTCGCCTACGAGCGGTTCGCCGATACCACCGAGCAGGAAAGGCGGTACTGGACCGACAGGCTGGGCCGCTACGTGCTCACCGTCGGCGGTATCGAGCCGCGCAAGGGGTCGTTGGATCTGTTGGAGGTATACGCGTTGCTGCGCGAGCAGCAACCCGATGTCGCACTGGTCATCGCAGGCGGCGAAACCCTCTTCGACTACCGCGAATATCGGCGGCGCTGGGAGGACCGCGCGGCGGAGCTCGGCGTCGAACCGGTGGTGCTGGGGCCCGTCGCCGAGCACGAACTTCCCGGACTGGTCGCCGCCGCGAGCTCCTTCGCTTTCCCGTCCACCAAGGAGGGATTCGGATTGGCCGCGATGGAGGCGTTGGCGGCCGGAACTCCATTGGTAGTGCGAGAGCTGCCGGTGCTGAGGGAGGTCTTCGGTGCCGCGGCCCGCTTCGCCGACGGGGCGGAGTCCTTCGCGGCCGAGCTCGCGGCCGCGCTGGCCGATGACGACCTGAATCGCCGGGAGGCCGGGCGAACGCTGGCCGCCGCGCACACGTGGCAGACAGCAGCTGAGCGCCACATCGCGTTCTACCGCTCCCTTCTGTGCGGGCTGTGAGCGGACGCCGGACACGCGGAATCGCGAGCGTGTGCGGTCCCAGCGCGGAACCATTGTTCAAGATCATAGGTAACGGAGCCGAATAACTGGGTAGAGCATCGCGAAACTGCTCAGAGGACGGAACGTCGAGCGGCCCTCGTAACGGTCGATTCCGACATGCTTCGCCTCGTTGCATAAGCATGCGCAGACCACGGACTCTGCTCCTTCCAACTTGCAAACCGGTTCACACGGCGTCAACGAGGGGAGGCGGTCTCACAGGTCGAGGATCAACCGCGGTGAACACGACCGTGAGCAGCAGGGCTTCATCACTTCGTTCGTGGCCTTTTCCTGCGGTGTCAGGTAAGAGTCGCGGTGGTCGGGCTCGCCTTCGAGGGTAGGGCGTCGGCGGTTTCGGTGAGGGTGTGGCTGATGTCGTCGGGGTCGTCGTTGATGCGTGTGCAGGCTTCGAGGAGTTCGTCGAGGTGGGTGCAGTTGAGGATGGCGTCGGCGAGTTCGGAGTCGGTCGTGGTGTGCAGGAGGGTGGCGAGTGTGGTCGCGTCCATGTGGTGATGCTGTGGGTTGAGGAGTGGCGCGTGGAGCGTGTGAGTGTGGGTGTGCGTGCCCGGTTGGACTAGCCTGTGACTTCTTTTCTAGCTCGGGAAGTTGCCGCGTCCCGCGTTTCTTCACCGGGTCGGTTTCTGGCTTGTGCGGTCGAGCGACGATGCTCTATCCGCCGTGTTCGAGCCCCGCATTCGCGGGGCCGACTCCGCACCAGCCGGTGATCCACCGGTGTATAAGGGAATATCCCCGTGTGCGGGGACTGACGGACTCGTACCGGGCGGCCGGGGAACTGTGGAACAACCCCACATGCGCGGAGCCGACCACGGTGGTCTTTTCCAGGTCCACCGGTATCTGGAACACCCCGTATGCGCGGAGCCGACGAGGCCGACCGCCTGCTGCAACAGCATCTGCCGGAAACACCCCCGCGTGCGCGGGACTGACCGACCTCACCATCGAACTCGATCTCGACTGACGTTCTCCGGCTCGGCCCCTCTGCGGTCTGGGCCCGCAGAGGGGTATCATGTCCCGTTTCGCATCAGCTTCACGGAGCGATGCGGCTGAACGCAGGTCCCGTCTCACCTTCCGGCCACCGGATTCGTTGTCGTTGCCGAGGCCCTTCAGCAGCTTCAGCGCGGCTGGCTGAGCGACCCTGGGCATGGGCGGAGCAGGCGCTGGAGGCCGTCTTCGCTGAAGAGATTGAGACAGTTGACCTCCAGCAGGCCGAGTGTGGGCTGGACGATGCGCTTGCGGTCGTTGCGACGGAACGCGACGTCGTGATCGGCCCAGAGCGTGGTGGCCGCGGGTGTGCGGGACGTCGAGGGCCACCGGCTACCAGATGGAGGAACTGGCACTTTCCGCGATCGACACTGTCACGCTGAAGATGGACTTCGAGGACGGCGCCCATCACGAGGACGTCGTGGCGACGGTGGCGCCGTCGCAGGGCTTCAGATGCCAGACCGCGGCAACGACGACCACATCGCCGTAGCCAGCTGGGTTCTGGACAGCCTGGTGAACGGAGGGACGAACCGGGGGGCCGGAGTGAAACACCGAGTGAGCGGGCCGTGCTCAGGTGTGAGCACGGCCCGCTCGGGGTTCAGCTCCCGCGTGTGGTGACCTCTTCGGCGAGCTGCGGGGCGACCTTGAACAGGTCGCCCACGACGCCGTAGTCGGCGATCTCGAATATTGGCGCTTCGGCGTCCTTGTTCACCGCGACGATCGTCTTGGAGGTCTGCATGCCCGCCCGGTGCTGGATCGCACCGGAGATGCCCAGGGCGATGTAGAGCTGCGGCGAGACAGTCTTGCCGGTCTGACCGACCTGGAACTGGTGCGGGTAGTAGCCCGAGTCGACGGCCGCTCGCGACGCACCCACGGCCGCGCCGAGGGTGTCGGCCAGCTTCTCGACGACCTCGAACTTGTCGGCCGAGCCGACACCGCGACCACCGGAGACCACGACGCTGGCCTCGGTGAGCTCGGGACGGTCGCCGGCCTCGGCCGGCTGACGGCCGGTGATCTTGGCACCGGAGGACGCCGGAACCTCGACCTGCTCGATCGCGGCGGCACCCGAGGCCTGCTCGGCCTCGACGGAGCCGGGCAGCACGGTGACGACCGGGGTGCCCTTGGTGACCTTCGCCTTGGCGTCGTAGGTGCCACCGAACAGCGAGTGCGACGCCACGCCCGAACCGTCGATGTCCGCGACCTCCGACAGCAGACCGGCCTCCAGGCGGATCGCCAGTCGCCCGGCGACCTCCTTGCCGTCGACCGACGCCGGAATCAGCACCGCCGCCGGGTTCGCTGAACCCGCCAGCGTGGCCAGCACGTCGACCTGTGGCGTCACCAGGTACTGCGCGGCGTCCGCGGACTCGGCCGCGTAGACCTTCGCCGCACCGTAGGAGCCCAGGGCCTCCGACAGCTTGTCCGACGTGCCCGGCTCACCGACGACGACCGCCGACGGCTCACCGATGCGACGTGCTGCGGTTAGCAGCTCGTAGGTGACCTTCTTGACCTCGCCGTCCACGCGATCGACGAGGACCAGAACCTCAGCCATGAATCAATGCCTCCTCGAAAACCGTGAACGCCTTTACAGCAGCCTCTCGCCGGCCAGGAACTCAGCGACGCCCACGCCGCCTTCTCCCTCCTCGGTGACCTTCACGCCGCCGGACTTCGGCGGCTTCGGAGCGGACTCGACGACCTGGGAGCAGGCGTTGGCCAGGCCCACCTCGGAGGCGTCGATACCCGCGTCGGCCAGCGACAGTGCGCTCACCGGCTTCTTCTTCGCAGCCATGATGCCCTTGAACGACGGGTATCGCGGCTCGTTGATCTTCTCCGTCACCGACACGACAGCTGGTAGACCCGACTCGACGGTCAGGATGCCTGCGTCGGTCTCACGCTCGACCTTCACCGCGAAGCCGTCGGTGGAGACCTTGCGCGCGAAGGTCAGCTGCGGCCAGCCGAGCACCTCGGCGACCATGGCCGGCACCGCGCCGGAGCCACCGTCGGTCGCCTCGTTGCCCGCGATCACCAGCTCAACATCCTCAACGGTGCCGATGACCTTCGCCAGCGCCTTCGCGGTGGCCGGGGCATCCGTGCCGTGCAACGCCTCATCGGCCAGATGCACCGCCTTGTCCGCACCCATCGAGAGCGCCTTGCGGATGGCATCCGTGGCGCGATCGGGACCCATGCACACGACGGTCACTTCGCCGCCCTGGGCCTCCTTGATCAACAGCGCCTCCTCCACAGCGCGCTCGTTGATTTCATCCAACACGGCATCTGCGGACGCACGGTCCAACGTGTGATCCGCAGCAGCCAATTTCCGTTCGGAGTACGTGTCGGGCACCTGCTTAACCAACACAACAACATTCATGACCGTCGGTGGCACTTTCTAGTGAGAGAGTATTTCCAAAGGCGTAAAGTAGTCGTTACGCGTCGGTTATAACGTGTGGGCGTGATCTCCGCGAGGGTGCAGCTTTGCGATCAGCCGTCGATGATTTGGGGGATGCCCAGCGGGTTCCCATCATTCAACGCATCCGGCAAGAACGTGGACGGGAAGTTCTGAAAGGCAACGGGCCGTAGGAACCGGGTGATGGACGCGGTTCCCACAGATGTCGTCGTGGGTGCGGTTGTCGCAGGATATGGTCCGCCATGCTGCTGTGCGTAGGTCACCGAGACCCCGGTGGGCCACTGGTTCCACAGAAGGCGACCGGCCTTTTCTGTGAGGATCGGAAGAAGGTCCTGGGCAAGAGTAATGTCGCTCGCGGCGTCCGACTCTGCAATGATAGTGGCAGTGAGTTGTCCGGCCAAAATGCGCGCGAATTCGCGCACCTCGGCCGGGTCCGAGTACGTCACGATCAGCCCTGCCGGTCCGAATACCTCTGTTATGAGCGCTTCCGGGGCGGCTAGCACTTGGTCGAGAGTGGTGTGGAGGAGTGTCGTTCTTGGCGAAGTGGCGATGTTGTTGGCGTTTTCGAGCAATGTGCTCACCCCGCTGTGCGTCGCCAGCGCCGCCAAGTCAGCCTCAAAACCCTTCTGGATACGGTCGTTGAGCATCGGAGTGGGGTTGGGCACGTCTGCGTCGCGCAGCATCGCCAGCATGGACGACGCGGATGGGACAAGTAGGAGACCAGGTTTGGTGCAGAGTTGTCCGCGGCTTCCCGTGATCGAGCCGAGAAAGCCATCGACAATCTCCGAGGCACGGCGGGATGCAGCAGTCGGCGCTACGAATACTGGATTCACGCTGCCGAGTTCACCGTAGAACGGGATCGGCTCGGGGCGTGCGTTGGCGATGTCGTAGAGTGCTCTCCCGCCACGGATCGAACCTGTGAACGAAGCCGCTCTGATTCTTGGATCCTTGAGTGCTGTGACGCCATTCTCGGTTTCGTGGATCACGCGGAGCAGGTTCTCTGGTGCGCCCGCAGCCCGCCCTGCTGCTCGGACGACGGCCGCTGTCGCGTTCGAGAGGCGTGGATGGCCAGAGTGTGCTTTGACGAGCACCGCGTTGCCGGCGGCCAGCGCTGCAGCTGTGTCACCGCCTGCGACGGAGAACGCGAACGGAAAGTTGCTCGCAGCGAACACGAGAACCGGGCCGATCGGCATCAGCATCCGCCGCAGGTCGGGTCGGGGTGCCCCCATCGGCCATTTGGCGTCTGGACGGTCGATCCGTGCGTCGAGGAATGTTCCGTCCGCGACAACATCGGCGAAAAGTCGCAGCTGGAAGGTCGTGCGCTTGAGCTCGCCGACCAAGCGCGCTTCAGGGAGGTTTGTCTCCTCTTGCGCGGTCGCGATCAGATCTGCTGCCGCCGTGTCGAGCGCGTTCGCGATCGCATGGATGACGCGTGCGCGGCCTGAGTAGGTCACCGCAGCCCACTGCCTTGAAGCCTCGGCTACCGCCGCTACTGCTTCGCACGCCGTCGTAACGGGGGCGTCGGGTAGATCGTCCTCAGTCATTGAGCGCTCCATCGTTTCCGCACGCGGTCCTCTAACCGCGTGACGGCTCCCATTCAAACCAGCATGTGGCATACGATCGCCAGATGCGATCCGATGAGCGGAACATGAGAACAGGCATGATCGCGCGTGTCGCCGACGTGCTCGGGGCCTTCACCGCGGAGCAGCCTGTGTTGCGCGTGTCTGAGATCGCCCGGCGCTCAGGCTTGGCCAAATCGGTCACGTCCCGCATCGTTGCTGATCTGATCGACGAGGACTTCCTTGAGCGCGCGGATCAGGGCGTGCGGGTAGGCATACGTCTCTTCGAACTTGGTGAGCTGGCTCAGCGTTCCAAGGAGCTGCGTCGGTTCGCGCTCGGTGCGATGGCGGATCTACGTCAGGCGACTGGGCTTACGGTGCAGCTGAGCGTGCTCAAGGCCACTGACCAGGTTTATGTCGAGATCCTTCAGGGACGCGGCACGCAGCTCGACATGCGCTCGCGCGTTGGCGGACGGGTTGCGGCGTACGCGACGGCAGGGGGCAAGGCTGTGTTGGCCCATTCGGCAGAGGAAGCCGTCGAACAGGCGCTGGCTATCGACATGGCCCCACTCGGACCTCGCACCATTACGGATCCTGCACTGTTGCGTCGGCATCTCGCGCGTGTGCGAGTAGAGGGCATCGCCTACGAGGACGAGGAATCGAATGTCGGGATCACGTGCGCCGCAGGCGCTATTCTCCGACCTGACGGTTCACCGATCGCGGCTATCTCCGTCACCGGGCGCGCAGGCCAGATTGACATGAGCCAGTTCGCACCTGCGGTCAAGACCGCCGCCCTGGGACTCAACCGGCGCATCCGCTCGAACGCGGTCTTCAACAACCTGTGATGTTCCGCTGAACGGATCAGTCTATGGGCGACACCGCGGCATGCTCTTAGCGTCTGCTGACCTGCCCGCATTGGGGCGATGCAACGCAACTGGCCCACAACGGTGTGTCCAGTCGGACTGGAAGGGTGGCCCGCGTGAAGGCGATGGTCATGTACGCAAGCGATGCACCGATGGTGCTCGAGGACCTCGAGCTTGACAGCCCCGGACCGGGCGAGGTTCGCGTGCGGGTCGAAGCAGCCGGCGTGTGCCACAGTGATGTGCACTACCTAACGGGCGCACTCCCGGCCCGCACACCGATCGTGCTTGGCCATGAGGGTGCTGGCATCGTCGAGGAGGTTGGCGAAGGCGTCACCTGCTGTGGCGTCGGTGACAAGGTCGTGTTCACGTGGCGGCCCCGCTGCGGCGAATGCGAGTTCTGCCTTTCCGGGCACCCTGCGCAATGCACACTCGGCGGTGTGCACGGCAAGTTTAATGAGTTGCTCCGCGGGGGCACCCGCCTCAGCAAGAACGGTCAGCGATACCACCATTTGATGGGCGACTCCTGCTTCGCTGAGCAAGCTGTGGTGTCCCAGGAATCGCTGCTCAAGGTTGACGAAGACATCCCGTCAAAGATCGCCGCGATCGTCGGGTGCGCGGTGGTCACTGGCATGGGGACCGTGCTCAACCGCATTCCTGATGCCGCGGGTAAGAGCATCGCCATTATCGGCGCCGGAGGGGTCGGCCTGTCTGCGGTCATCGCCGCCGAGCTCGTTGGAGCCGCCCAGATCATCGTCGCGGACCTCGTTCCGACGCGGCTTGAGAAGGCCCGTGAACTGGGGGCGACTCACACCATCGACTCCTCGAGTGAGGATTTTACGACCCGAGTAATGGATATCACGGGAGGCGGTGCGCACTACGTGCTTGAGGCGATTGGCCGGCAAGTGACGATCCGCGCTGGATTCGATGCACTTCGTGCAGGTGGGACTGAGATCGTCATGGGCCTCGGGGCATTGGGTCAGGAACTCTCGGTCCCAATTAACCCGCTCGTGCAGGGCGACCGACGATTGGTCGGCGCGCTTTACGGTTCATCTAATACCCCTCTTCAGCTCCCCGAGATTCTGCGGCTCTACCGCGCAGGCCGGATCCCCCTCGACAAGCTTTTGGATCGCTCTTTCCCTCTCGAAGAGGCGAACGAGGCGATCGAGCATCTGCGGAGCTCGGCGGTCGGGCGTCCGATTCTCGTCCCGTGAGGTCCTGGTCGCCCACCAGATATGGGCTTTTTCTGGCTGGGTGGAGCGGATGCTTGGTCTTATTCAATCGAGATTTTTCCAAATGGTGCGAGTATCTCCGTCGAAGCTTGACGGCAAGTTTGGAAATGCGCTGCTCGACGAAATAACCCAGGGTCCGACGTCAGGGAGTGTAGGGGTTTAGGATGTCTAAAAAGCTGGCGGCGACCATTCGCCCCGCAGATCCTAATTTTGTCGCCGCTGGGAAATACGTAGGTATCTGCGCGCGTTGGTGAAAAATTGTTGAAGTAACGGATCGGTTCCAGTTCGGTAATGTAGTCATGCTCGGCTTGAAACGGCGGCTGGCCTGTCTCGCAATAGTGGTTTTCGTTGCGTCTCGTAGTCCCTGAGGGGATCTTGCTGCGATCTCCAGCTTTTCAGCCGGAGAACTTCTACCTCCAGCTGGAGGTACCGGGCCGTGACCTTCGCGGACGAGTATGGCGGTAGTGCGGTAAGTCCGCTACCTCAAGGAGGAGGAACGTGTTGATCGCCTTTGGACTCCGTCCCGAGACCACAGTAGGTACGCGATGACCGGGCCATTGAGTGGAGTCCGGGTCCTCGATTTGACTCGCCTAGCACCTGGGCCCTACGGCAGCATGCTTCTTGCCGATCTAGGCGCTGAAGTGATTGTTGTCGGCGGTGGCCGCTCGGGTTTGCCGGTTCCTGCACTGTCCCGTGGCAAGGAATTCATCACGCTCGATCTGAAATCTGGGGAAGGGCGCGAAGCGCTGCACCGGTTGGTCGCCGAGTGTGATGTGTTCGTCGAAGGATTTCGACCTGGGGTGGCTGATCGGCTCGGAGCGGGGTACGACGAGCTCAATACGATCAATCCGCGCTTGGTTTATTGCAGCCTTACCGGGTATGGGCAGACAGGCCCTTTGGCTCAGCGCTCCGGGCATGATATCAACTATCTCGCTGTCGGCGGTGCACTGGGTACGTTCGGGCCGCCGGAGGGCCCGCCAGTACCGCCGCTGAACCTGGTCGCCGATTTCGCCGGCGGTGGTCTTCTTGCTGCGTTCGGAGTGGTGAGCGCGCTGTACGAACGTGAACGGTCCGGAGTCGGTCAGTATCTAGATGTTGCGATGGTCGATGGCGTGCTGTCCATGATGGGCATGAACTTCATGGACTGGGGATTCCCCACATTGCCCCGGCGAGGCGAAGGTGTGCTGACCGGGACCATGCCAGCTTACCGATGCTATTCTTGTTCTGACGGCCGTTATGTGGCGGTGGGAGCGTTGGAGTACGCCTTTTTCAAGAACCTGTGGCGATCATTGGATCTGGATGGCGACGTGCCAGATCACTTGGACCCAACGAACTTCGACACTATCGAGAAGGATCTGACTGAGGCGTTCCGGCAGCGTCCGATGGCAGAATGGGTTGAGCACTTTAAGGACATCGACGCCTGTGTCACGCCGGTATTGGATCCCGATGAGTTGGGCGATTCTCCCCAGATCGCCGCTCGCTACGACAACTTCCGGCTGAGCGCTGTTCCTGCGGTGCCGGTCTATTCCAGGACTCCCGCTGAGGCTGGCCCCACCGAGACCGCCGACGCTACCGAGCGGGTGCTGGCCAGATTCGGGTTTTCATCCGCCGACGCAGCCAAGGCTGCCGGGCCTCGTGACCGCGCGGCCGTCACTGGTCTGTGCTGGCCACCGCTGCTGTGAACCGACTACACGAGGAAGAGGATAATGGGAACAGAGTACGATGATTTCCGCGCAAGCGTGCGAAGCCTTGCAGCCGACAAGATCGCACCCTATGCCGCCGACGTGGACGAGAAGGAACGCTTCCCCGAGGAAGCATGGGCCGCTCTGCGTGCGGCGGACCTTCCGGGGTTGCCCTACGATGAGAAGTTGGGTGGCTCCGGGGCAGATCTTCTGTCGCAAGTGATTGCTGTAGAGGAAGTGGCCGCGGCCTGCGGTAGTTCAGCACTGGTGTTGTTGGTGAATTGGGCCGGAACTTCCACCGTGGTCAGCCATGGCTCGGACGAGCTGAAGTCGTTGGTTGTACCGAAGGTGGCCGCCGGTCAGGCGGGGGCCGCGTGGTGCATGACCGAGCCCACCGTTGGGTCCGACCTGTCCGGAATCAGGACTACCGCGACGCGCCAAGGCGGCGACTGGGTTCTGAGCGGCCAGAAGCGTTTCATCAGCAATGCTCCGTGGGCCGAGTGGTACGCAGTCCTTGCCCGCTCCGGTGAGAATGAATTCGGTGTGTTCATGGTCCACCGCGACGATGTTGGCGTGTCGTTCGGGCCGCACGAGAAGAAGATGGGAATGCGTGGCAGTCCGACAGCGGACGTGATCCTGGACGACTGCCTGATCCCCGCCGTACGGGTGGTGGCTGACCCGATGCAGGGGTATAAGTACATCAACGGCGAGTTGAACGTCAGCCGTGCGTTGATTGCAGCCCAGGCTCTGGGTATCGCACAGGGCGCGTTCAACGCCGCTGTCGCTTACACCAGCGATCGTGAACAGTTTGGTCAGTCGCTGTCCCGTTTCCAAATGCTGCGTGGAATGGTCGCTGACCTCGCCGTGAAGGTTTCCTCCGCTCGGGCACTGCTATACGAGGCGGTTGCGCTGATCGTAGCGGGGGATCCGCGTGCCCGGGCTCGGATTTCGATGGCGAAGCTGCTCTGCAGTGACAACGCCATGGCGGTGACCACGGATGCGGTCCAGTTGTACGGTGGATACGGCTTCACCCGTGAATACCCAGTGGAGCGCATGATGCGAGATGTCAAGATCACCCAGATCTACGAAGGAACCAATCAGATCCAACGGCTGGTCATCGCGAAGGACGTTTACGCTCGGCAGGGGCGGTCATGAAACGAGCATTGGAAGGCGTGCGGGTCCTCGACCTGGGCGAGGTTCTGCAGGGTCCGATCGCGGCTCAGGTGCTCGGTGACTTCGGAGCCGAAGTTATCAAGATTGAGCGCGGGATCAACGGCGACATCACACGCACTCTCGACCGCGCGGCAATCGAGGCAGGAGAGCCGTCCTCCTATTTTGTTGGGGTGAACCGGAACAAGCGGAGCGTCTCACTCAATCTCAAGACCCGTGAGGGAATGGCCACCCTTCATCGTCTGCTGGAACAGGCGGACGTGCTGCTGCACAGCTATCGTCCCTCGGCGGTACGTCGCCTGGGACTGTCCTACGAGGAGTTGGCTGACAAGTACCCCCGACTGGTTTACGCTTCTGCGACCGGGTTTGGTGAGAGCGGACCGTATGCGCACAAGGCGGGCCAGGACATGTTGGCGCAGTCGCTGAGCGGCATGGCCCGTACAGTCGGCGACTCCACCCTGCGCGCACACCTCATGCCCGTTCCGACTGTCGACTACGCCTCCGGCATGGCCCTGGCGCAGGGCATACTCGCGGCGTTGTACGAGCGCGAGCGATCCGGACTCGGACAGAAGGTCAGCGTCAACTTGCTGGACACTGCCTTGGCGCTGCAGACATTGGAGAGCGCGTCGCTTCTGATGTACGAGCGGGAAACGAATTGGGTAACTGACTGGTACAGTGGCATTTTCGAGACCCGAGATGGCATGGTCACTGTGCTGGGCCTGTTCCGGGACAACGCCTTGCACCTCGTGTGCAAGGCGCTCGGTGTGGATGACTTGAGCCGTCGGCCAGAGTTTGCCACCGTAGATCTGCAGGCTCGCAACAAGGAGAAGGCCAACGAGATTCTGCGGGGAACCGTAGAGGCGATGACTACAGCGGAAACCATCCAGCGGTTCGACTCGGTCGACCTGTTGTCCGCGCCACTGCTGACTCTGCGCGAGGCACTCCAGCACCCTCAAGTGCTGGAGAACGGCATCATCACCGAAGTGGAAACCGGCGGAGACCGGTCCGCCCGAATTCTCGGCAACCTGGTCAAGCTTTCACGCACTCCGGCGACCGTGCGGCGCGGAGTACCTGGCTTGGGTGAGCACACCGAGTCGGTGCTGCAAGAGTCGGGATTCACCGATGTGGAGATCGCCGAGCTGCGTGCGAGCGGGGCCGTGCCGTGACACTGACTAACGCGTTTCCGAGCGTCGCCCAAATAGCGGAAAGCCTTGATGATCAAGAAAAATTGACACGCTCTTTCGGTAGTGTGAGGCAGGCGCAGGAAAACCCTTTCTCGCGGTATATGAGGAAGCCGGAGCATGCTGAAGGGATCGCACCATGAGGGGTAGCACTATGCATGACCTGACCATGACGAACATGCTGTCCCGTATCCGTGGTACCCAAGCTGAACTCGCCATCGGTTTTCCGCACTACGCCGATACCAGAACCGGACAGTGGACGACCACTTCGGACGGATTCTGGACCGGAGGATTCTGGGGCGGTCTCCTTGCCCTGGCTGCCGTGCAGAGTGGTGATCAGAAACTCATGGGCGACGCCGAAGAAGCCGCCACGCGGCTTAAGGAACGAGCCACCTCGGATACCGCATTTCGGGGGTTTCTGTTCTTCTTCGGAGCAGGCGTTGCGCACCTGGTCGGTAAGAGCGACCGTGCGCGCGAGGTGGCGTTGGCGGGCGCCGAAGGGCTGGCTGCCAGTTTCAACCACAACGCCGGGTTGATCCCGCTGGGGCTTCAAGCGGAGGAGGCCGATGCCGTCGGCTCCGGCGCTGCGAACATTGATGCGGTTCCAGGCACCGTGGCACTGCTGGCCTGGGCGGCCCGTGAGACCGGTCGGCAGAGCTTTGCCGATATGGCTCGTGACCACGCACGTCGGCATGTCGAGTACTGCTTGCGTGAGGACGGTTCAGTGTGCCAGTCGGCGGAGTTCGACCCCCGGGACGGCACGCTGGTTCGTCGGTACACCCACAAGGGCCTTTCCGATGGCAGTACATGGGCACGTGCCCAGGCTTGGGCGATGCTCGGTTTCGCTCAAGCCGCGCACTGGGTGGACGGAGATCTTTCTGAGTCTGCCGTCACCGCGGCGGACTGGTGGATCGAGCACCTGCCCGCTGATCGTGTCGCGACGTGGGACTTCGACGCGGGGCCGGACGCTCCGCTGGATACATCGGCGACCGCGATCGCGGCAGCCGCATTGCTGAGGATCGCCGACTTGGTTCCGTCGCGGCCGCATTATCGCGACCATGCTGCGTCCATGGTGGCGACACTGTGCCAGTTCGTCACACCCACCGGAGTCGGTGACCAGCGAACTTCCGGAATGCTTACGGCGGGATGCTTCGATCCGAGAAGGGGTGTTGCGACCGATGCCGAGCTAGTCTGGGGAGACTACTTCTTGTTCGAGAGCCTGCTGTCTTTACAAGGAGTACTTAGCCCTACCGCTCTGTAGTTGGACGGGGGGATCGTGTTCGCAGCTCAATGAGGAGACTGCCATGAACGGTGCACCAGACGCCGGCATCGATGTCGTGCTCGATCAGCTGGCGCTGCAGCATGCGGAGTTGCTCGTGCTGTCGGAGAACTCGGTGGCGATGAAGTCGATCGCACGTCGGATCCGGGATCTGGGTGATTTCGACATGTCGCTGGTAGGACGGATCGAGGCGGATCGTCGCATGGTGCACCGCAGCTGGCATGGCACACAGAGCTCGGCATTGCACAGGCTGGTCGTGCCGGAAGGGATAGGGCTAGGCGGAAAGAGTATCGAGCTGCGCAGGCCGGTGTGGGTGCGCGACTATCGGTCCTCCGATTCGATCACTCACGAGTTCGATGATTTGGTGGCGCAGGAAGGCCTGCGCGCAATGGTCGCGGTCCCGATGATCTACGACGGGGATGTGCTCGGCGCGCTCTACGCTGGTGTTCGGCAGGAAGTATCGTTCGGCGACCAGATCGTGGCCAGGCTGGAGGAGGCATCCGTGGCGGCCTCGGTCAGCATGGTCAGCTCACAAAGGGCGAAGATTCAAACCGGAGTCGCGGTGGACGCTGAACGGCGCAGGCTGGCGGCCGACCTGCATGACTCGGTAAGCCCCGTGTTGTTCCGTATCGGCGCGGAGTTGCGCAGCCTGCGCTCGATGGAAGATCTCAGTCGAGTCCGGGACCGCATCGACGAGGTTGCGAGCCAGGTTACGGCGGTGAGTGCGCTGTTGCGGAACTCGCTGGCCGACCTGAGCGAGCATCCGCCGGACCGGCAGCTGGCGGTTTCTCTGCAGGAGGATTGTGAAGCTTTCCAGGAGCGTACCGGGATAGCTGCTTCGTACATGGCGCTCGCCGAGATTCCAGCTTTGCTGCCCGGGCGGTCGGAAGCGTTGAGCAGCGTCGTGCGCGAGGCACTGGTCAACGTCGAGAAGCACGCGCAGGCCTCCACGGTCGTAGTGAGTGTTGTGGTCGCAGGCGGACAGTTGGTTGTTGCTATTGCTGACGACGGCCGAGGGCGTTGTGGCGGTGACGTGGCCAAGCCCGGACATCTGGGCTTGGCGCTGGCGGCGCAGCGTATGGAACGGGTCGGAGGGGGCGTGTCCATCATCGAGAACGAGGACGGTGGCACGACTGTGCGTGCCTGGGTGCCGTGCGCTGCTGAGAACCGGGCGGACGACTGATGACTGACGCGACACCGATCCGAGTACTCGTGGTCGATGACCATCCGGTCATTCGTGGTGGAGTCGAGCTGCTTGCCGCTCAGGATCCCGCTATCAGAGTGGTAGGTAGCGCCAGAACTGGCCACGAAGCGATCCGGCTTGTACATGAGGTGTCGGCCGAGGTAGTTCTGCTTGATCTGAGGTTGCCTGACATGCCCGCTCCCGAGCTGGTGGCGCAGCTGAGGCGAATTGTTCCCAAGGCGAAGATTCTGTTGTTCACCGCCTTCGCCGACCACGGTGCAATCGACGTTTTGCTCGATGCCGGCGCGGATGGGTGCCTGGTCAAGGACATCACGGGGGTCGACTTCGCTACCGCTGTTCGTCGTGTAGCACGTGGAGTCCGTGTCATCGATCCGCGGCTGGCCGGCCGACACGGCTCGGCCACACCTGAGTTGCTGTTTCACGTAGGTCTGACCAGACGCGAGTATGACGTTCTGCGGCTGGCTGCGATGGGGCACAGCAACCCCGAGATTGCCGAGCACCTCCTTCTAGCTCGCAACACGGTCAAGACTTACCTCCAAACAGCTATGCAGAAACTCAATGCACGCAACAGGGTCGAGGCCATTGCCAAGGCACATGAGGCGCGGCTTCTGTAGCTGCGGCTGAATGTATATTCGGCGACTTGGCGGGCACCTTGTGTGCGATAACTGCGAGGTGGATCATGTCGATTACTGCAAAGTTTCGATCATCTGTCGACAGGTGGCGAGATCGGACCGCCATGGTCTATTCGGGAAAAAACGGTGTCCGACGCTTGAGCTTCGGATATTTTTCGGGCCGTTCGCGGCGGTTTGCGGTGACCCTGGAAGAACTCGGGATTACCTCGGAGTACTCTGTTGCTATCCACCTTGCGCCTATACCGGAATGGTGGGAGGTTGCAGCCGGATCAATTCGCGCTGGTGTTCCGTTCTCGACCGTGCCGCCGGGGCATTCGCTGACTGATTGGGTGAATTTCACTCGCGCTGAGGTGGTCGTCGTCGCACGCGAGGCGCTCAGGGAGGCGGTAGCACTTCGTGAAGGCGGTTTTGTTCGTTTCGTAATACTCGTCGAAGAGATGCCGCAGCCTGATACATTGCGTTATCAAACCATGCTGTTCCTGGCCGATCCTGACGAGTTTGTTGATTCGGCACCGGACGAGAAGACCCAGGTGGTGATGCTAGATGAGACCGGAACTCGTGATCAGGCGCAACTCGACCTCGATGCGTCAGTACTCGGACTCGACCAGTTCGACCGCGAAGAGACCGATCTGCACTGGAACCTTGTACCACGTCACCAGGCAGCGGGGGTTTTACTCGGTTTGCTGGAGCCGTGGTCGACAGGTGCGGCAGTGTTCGTCGATGGTTGCGACAACGGTGCCCAGCACGTACTGAGCCGATTCCGGGTGGCAACGGTGTCTACTCAGAGTCCCTGTTTCGCTACAAGAACGGCGGTTGCCGACAACTCGGTACGCAACGTCTTGGTGGTCGACAATCAGCCGTCAACCATCACGCAGAAGCCCTGAAGCCACCGTTCCGGCCTGGATTCATTCTGGCCCCAAGCTTCTCTGTCTCCGAGGTTACTTTTCCGCGCGAAGCCGCGGATGGTCCGCGGACGTGTAACTCGTGTTCTGTGGAGGGCGATTGTGGCGTTGGGGCCGCACTGTTTCGGACATTCTCCGCGCAGGAATCGGACGTCCTTGTGCATACTCGTGGTGCCACGGTGTTCCGAGAGCTAAAATAGCTAGCCTCGTCTGCGGCTGCGCCCCGTTGCAAGAATGCGTGGAATGTGCGACCTCTCCAGATGGAGGTGCCGGCATCTTCCGGAGGTGCAGAGGCTGGTGTCTCGAAAAGAGATTGTCAGTGTTCAATTTGAGGAAAATCGATGCCCCTGATCTCGCGCAGCGGTAAGGTAGGTTTTGCCAGTGCCGTGGGTACCACTGTGGAGTGGTACGATTTTTTCATCTACGGCACGGCAGCCGGACTTGTGTTCAACAAACTCTTCTTCCCGGAGTTCGATGCACTGATTGGCACGTTGCTGTCGTTTGCAACTTTTTCCGCAGCCTTTGTTGCTAGGCCTATTGGGGGTGTGATATTTGGCCATTTCGGCGATCGGCTAGGCAGAAAGTCTATGCTCGTGCTCACGCTGAGTATTATGGGGGTGACCACGTTCGCAGTCGGCATTCTGCCCAGCTACCATACGATCGGTGTGGCAGCGCCGATTATTTTGGTATCGCTCCGATTTATCCAAGGACTCTCATTGGGGGGCGAGTACGGCGGCGCGGTATTGATGGCGGTGGAGCACGCGCCGGCTGGGCGTCGCGGGTACTACGGCAGCTGGGTACAGATGGGCGTTCCGACGGGCCTGATGCTCGGCAATGCCGTGTTCCTCGTGTTCAGCGCCATGAATCCTGATGCATTTATGGCGTGGGGTTGGCGGATGCCGTTCCTGATCGGCGGTGTGTTCGTGGTGACCGGGCTGGTCGTGCGGCTGAAGCTCGGGGAGAGTCCGGAATTTGACCAGGTGAAGCACGAAAAGGATGTAGTCCGGCTGCCGATCGCGGTGGTATTGAGAGAGTATCCGAAGGAAGTGTTGCTCACTGGCGGCGCTTACCTTTCGATCGGTGTTACGTTCTACTTGACTACTGTGTTTGGGCTGAGTTATGGGGCGCAACAGTTGGGCTTCAGTCGCAACGAGATGCTGTGGATCGTGCTCGGTGCAATGGCTTCGACCTTCATTATGCTCCCGCTCTTCGGTGAGCTGTCCGATCGCATCGGGCGGAAACTGGTGTTCGGTGGGGGCACCATAGCGATGGGACTTCTCGCGTTTCCTTGGTTTTGGTTGCTGAATACGGGAAGTCTCGTTTGGGCCTCGGTCGCTTACCTGTTGATTTGCACCGGCTTCGCTGCAGCGTTCGGGCCGCTGGCCGCATTTTTCGCCGAGGCATTCGAGCCCAGGATCCGCTACTCCGGGATCTCGTTCGGCTACACCCTGGGAACACTTGCTAGCAGTGCGCTCGCCCCGATCATCGCCACGTGGCTGCTCGATCGCACCGGCGGCTACGCCGCTATTGCGTGGTACATGCTCGGGACCGCGGTCTTGTCGCTAGTTTGCGCTCTGACTGTCCGGACGAGGCACACCTCCGCTGCGGACGAGTTCGCTACGACTGTGACCAGTTCATTTCGGGCCGTAGAGTGAGCCACCGCGGTGTCGAAGTGCAGTCGTAGCTAAGCGTCGATGTCAAACACCTCGCCCCAGTATCCGAGCGAGGAGGTATGGCCCAGCTGCCGAGATCATCGCCACCACTGATGCGAGGGTCTCGGCGGTGGTGTGTCAACGATGCTCAGCGGTGGCAAATTGACATACGACCTTCCGGGCAATACCGGCCAGAACGCAGTCGGGGATGATAATGCTGATCCGGCACAACGCCTTCGAAAGCGATTGGGTCTCCAATGGATGCCTCCGGCATACGTTCGAAGGGGGTGCGGCAATTTCGGCCGCCCCTCCGTCATCGAGCAGCAATGCCAGACTGAGTCGGAAACGATCACTGGCTCCACCGATGCGGATGGATTCAGGGGCGGCACAGATATTCAGATCTATGTGATAGTCAGCTGAAGAAGCCTCCGTAAGGCGTGGCGTCCCGTGCTTCAGACTTGGGCGGGCCGCGTCACGTCCGCGCGGAGACCGATCTCGACGAGCAGGTCGAGGTAGTCGTCCCGGAACCCCGGCGATCGCGGAGAGGAGTTTGCGGGCAGGCGTCAGGTGAGGGTGAGTGCCAGCCGCACGGCGTCCGCCCGGGAATCCAGATCGGCCTTCCGAACAGGTTGTTGATGTGGGTCTTCACGGTCGCTTCGCTGATGTGCAGGTGCTTGGCGATCTCGTCGTTGCGCAGGCCCTGTCCGATGAGCTCCAGCACCTCCCGCTCACGCCCGGTCAGCGGCACCGGGATGTCCGGTGTCGGCGCCGGTTTTCGCGTCGCGAGTTCTAGCAGTCGCGATTGGACTTGCGGGACGAGGACCGAATGCCCGGCGTGAGCGCTGCGGACCGCTTGGATGATCGTGGCCCGGTCGGCGTCCTTGGTGAGGTAGCCGAGGGCACCGGACCGGAGCGTGGCGAGGATCGAATCGTCGTCCTCGAAGGTGGTCAGCACCACCACCGGCAGGCCGGGTCGGGAGTCGTGCAGTGCGGCGGTGGCCTCGACCCCGCCCACGCCCGGCATGTGGAGATCCATCAGCACCACTTCCGGGCGGTGCTCTTCGACCGCGTCGAGGGCCTGTCTGCCGTCGTCCGCGGTGCCCACCACGGCGATGTCGGGGTCCAGGTCGAGCATGGCGGCGAGTGCGTCGCGGACGGCGGCTTGGTCATCGACCACCAGCAGCCGGATCGGATTCATCGCGGGAGCTCCATTCGCACCGTCCAGCCGTGGGCGGGCGCGCGGATCAGTGTACAAGGTGCCTCCGAGCAGCCTGGCACGTTCTTGCATCCCGACCAGGCCCGTCCCGCTGCCCGGCTGGTCGTGCGGTGCTGCGGCCCCGGAACCGCCGTCATCTGTCACGGTGAGCCGGACGAGCTCGGCGGAGCACTCGCGCAGCGGTTCCACTTCGGCGCTCGATGCGTGCCGACGCGTGTTGGTGATCGACTCCTGCGCGGTGCGGACCACGGCCTGGGCGAGTTCGGGCTGCAGGTCATCGGCCGCGCCCCGCACCACGAGCTCGGCGTGGTTGCTCTCCGCCAAGCGCGTGATGGTCTCCACCAGCGGCAACGTGTCCGCGCGCAGCGCGTGGACGGCCCTGCGGGTCTCGCCGAGGCCGAACACCGCCATCGTCCGGGCCCGGCGCACGGCCTCGTTCGCCTCCTCCCTGCGGCCGTCGGCGTGCAGGGCGTCCGCCAAGTCCAGCTGCATGGAAACGCCGGACAGCGAATGGCCGAGCACGTCGTGGATCTCTCTGGCGATCCGGCCGCGCTCCTCCAGCGCCGCTTCTCGCGCCTCGGATGCGGCGGCGCGCTTGCTCTGCTCGGCGGCCAGCTCGGCGGCGAACTGCGCGGCGGCGCCCTCGCGGCGAGCCATGCCGACGTACAGCGGCAGGCCCACCACCAGCGCCAACCACCAGGGCGCTTCGCCGGGCACGTGCAGTACCGAGTCGGCGATCCACGTCGCGATCACCGCGACCACCGTGCCCGCGCCGGTGACCACCGCGGCGGCCCGCCGGGACGCCCACTTCTCGCCGGCGGTCGCGGAGGCGACGAACACGAAAGCCATCCCCGCGGTGCCGGATGCCAGCGCGAACACCACCGCGCCCGGGATCACGAAGACCGACACCAGTGCCACCTGAACCCGGTCGGGGAGACGGCGCCAGGAGAACATCGCGGCGACCGCCGCGGCGATCACCACGGCGGTCGAGGCCCAGAGGAGCCCGGGGAAGTGGGGTGGCGGGCCTTCGGCGAGCTGGACCGGTGTGATCACCGAAATGGTCGCGATGCCTGCTGGGCGGATCAGCTCGTCGGTGAACCGCTTGGGCCGCCGCCCGGCCGCGACGGCAGGCTCCAGATCTTCATCTACAGCGGTCATCGACTCGAATCGTCCTCCGGGGCTCTTCACCGGCGGCGTCCGGCCATCGCCGAGCGGCATGCGGAGCTGTAGCGGCGCGCCGAAGCGGCGGGATCGTCGGCGTCCTGCTGCGCGCGAGCCGAGTTACGCAGCTCGCCGACACGCGTCGCGAAGCTCCCGAGATCGCGCATTGGTGACTGGTCGGTGCGCGCCGCTCGCTGCAAGCAGTCCAGCAGCGGGGACATCCGGTCCGGTTTGCTGCGGCGGCCCTTCGCCCACATGATCGGGCCTTCGGTGCGCACGCCCTTGGCCAGCACCGCAATCCCTTCCGCCAGCAGACCGATCCCGATGGTGAACATGCTGCTCGCCGACTGCTCGATCTGCGGATCGAGTTGTCCCAGCAAGAATTCCGATCCCACCTCGACCCCCAGGTTGATCACCCAGAGCACGAGGGTCGTGCCGGTGTAGCGCATCATGAGCAGGCAGTCCCGCTCGAACACGCGGGCGCTGATCCCGCGAAGCACGCCGAGCAGCGCGACGAGCGCGGCTGTGGCGATCAGGAAGCCGATCGAGACCGCGGGCTGTGGCGCCTTGATCAGGTGCACCACGCCTATGCCGGCGAGCACGGCCGGTAGGAGCAGCATGCGCTTGCCCTCCAGCGGTTCGCCGAGAAACCGGCGGATCAGCACGTAACCTACTGCGGCGATGATCAGGATGCCTTCGGCGGAGCCGCTCAACGGACCCGCACCTCCAAGCTCGAGGCACGTCGGATGATGGCCTCAACGTTAGGAATCGCGGCGGTCGCCGTCGTGAGTCAACCGCCGTAGACCGGGTGGAGATCCGTCTCCACCCGGTCTGCTCCCGGACCGGCGAACGCGGCCACCTCACCGGTCTCGGCGCCCCCGGCCCGGTTCGGTGGCAGTCCCGCCTGAGCACGTGTCCCCTGCGCCTCGGCGATCATCGATTCTTCCCGTCAAGCACGCTGCTCGACGTGTCAGACCAAGACCAGATCCACGTTAATCAGACAGGCCCGGCGTCGAGATCGGTCTGAGTGCAAAAGTTGGTCTTGCGGTCGGCGAGCGAGGTCGGGAAGTTGGCGGCGCGGTTGATCCGCTGGCGGGACTCGTTCGTGGTCGTAGCGGTCAGAGGGCCGGCAGCGGCCTTGCGCCGCACTCTCCGCAGCTTGTTTCGGGTGGCGAAGCCGTGGACGAGCTTGGCAAGTTCAGGCGGTTCTAGGGTGGCCAGGCAGAGGGGATCTGGAAGAAGTGGTGTGGGCTGAACCGTGAAAATGACCGAGTTCTGTCCGTCAGTGGCGTGCCGTGGTCGTGAAGCTCGATCCGACGGCATGCTTTCGGTAGGCAGCACCATGTGCAGTGCGCGCATGTCGGGCGGTTCCGGGTGGACTCCCTCTTTTGAGCATGACCAATTCGACGTATGGATCGGTGTGGCCGTCGTCGATTCGTATCCGGTGCTCTGGCGCTCCTGTGGGCAGCCTCGCTGAGGCGAGGTCAGGCGGTCGTCGGTGAGCGGGACGGGCGGGTTTCGAACCCGGCCGCTCGGTAGATGTCGTCGACCAGTTCGGCGTTCTCGACCGCGTCGTCGATCCCGATCGGGATGGCGGTCCCGTTGCGGAGGTGGTCGCGCAGGGCCTCCAGCTGGAACAGGTACGACGAGCGCCTGCCTAGCCGCTCGACCCTGGATCCGGCCGGGACGGAGATGTGCACGCGATCGTCCTTGTGGGGCTGGACGTAGTCGGCGACGACGAGCTCGCCCGCCGAACCGACCAGGCGCAGCGTCATGCTGAAGGCGTCGTGGGTCATGGACGACAGCGATGAGCCGGTCGCGCCACCGGGGAACTCGAAGTGGGCCTCCACCCACTCGTCCACGCCGGGACGCCCAGCCCGTTCAGCGCCTCGGGCATCGGTCAGGACTGGCCCGCCGCCTGCGAACGGGGCGAGCATCCGGTGGGCGTGCAGGCCATAGCAGCCCAGATCCATCACCGAACCACCGGCTAGTTCGAAATCCCACCGAGGATCGTCGTCCGGCGGCGCGGGCATCAAGGTGCGGGCTTGCACGTGGGTGAGTTCGCCGATCTCGCCGGATGCCAGGATCTCGTGAGCGCGCCGCATCACGGGGTGGAACAGGTAGTGGAAGCCTTCGAGCACCGTGACGCCCGCGCAACGCGCGGCATCCTTGACCTCGCGGGCTTCGGCGGCGTTGGAGGCGAACGGCTTCTCGCTGAGCACGTGCTTGCCCGCCCGGATCGAGGCCAGGTTCCACGGCCCGTGGAAGGCGTTGGCCAACGGGTTGTAGACGAGTTCGACTTCGGGCGAGTTGACGACGGCGTGGTAGGAGTCGAGAACGTTCTCCACTCCGTGCTCGTGGGCGAAGGCCGCGGCGCGGTCCCGGTTGCGGGCGGCGATCGCGACGATCCGGTCGCCCGTTGCTGCTGCGGGTGAGACCAGCGCGTGTTCGGTGATGCGCGCGGCGCCGAGCGTGCCGATGCGGAGCGGCTCCATCTGCCCTTCTTCCTGCTGCGAGCCATGATCCCGGATCCGGCCGGTCGCCGCACCGCACAGAGCGGAGGGCGGCCGGTCCGGCGGGCGGTGGTCAGTCGCGGTCGAGGCCGCGGAGGTAGGCGATGCTGGCGCGGACGTCGAGGACGGGGCCCTCACCGTTGGGCGGGGCGGTCAGGATGGCGTCCTGCTCCATCGTGTACCAGCCGCTGTACCCGTTCAGCTCCAGCACGTCGATGATCGTGGCGATGTCGATGTCGCCGGCTCCCAGCGGCCGGTACATGCCGTCGCGGACGGCGTCGGTGTAGGCGATCTCGCCGGACCGCACTCGCCGGGCGAAGGCGAGGTCGACATCTTTGAGGTGGGTGTGGGTGATCCGTCCTGGGGCCGCCTTCGCGAGCTCGACCGGGTCCGTGCCGCCGATGAGGAGATGCCCGGTGTCGAGGCACAACGGCACGGTAGAGCTGGAGAGGACCCTCTCGACTTCGTCCTTGCGCTCGACGATCGTCCCGACGTGCGGGTGCAGGACGGCGTTCACGTCCCGCTCCGCCGAGCGCGCCGTGATCCGGTCGAGATTGTCGAACAGCACTCGCCAGCCCGCGTCGTCGAGCTCGGGACGCTCGTCGTAGCCGTCGAGGCCCGACACCGCGGCCAGGACCAGGGTGCTCGCACCCGCGGCGACGTATCCGTCGAGCTCGCGGTCGATGGTCGGCAGCGGGTCGTGGCCGGGGTCGTGCAGCAGTGCGGGTACGAAGCCGCCCACCGCCCGCAGGCCGTGCTCGCGCAAGGTGGCGGCCTTGGCTGCGGGGTCGAGGGGCAGGAAGCCCTCGGGGCCGAACTCCGTGGCGACGACGCCTTCGGCGCGCATCTCGGGCAGCACTTGCTCGGGGGTGAGCTGGTGGCCCCATCCAGGAACCTCGCAGACTCCCCACGAGATCGGGGCGGCGGCGACTCGATCCATGATCATGGTGTGGTCCTTTCAGCGCGATGAGCGGTGAGCGGCGTGGTTGATGACGCGTACAGCGGTGGAGGGGCGGCGGGGGTGAGGTGGACGACCTGGCCGGTGGTCGCAGCGGACACGCAGGCTTCCGCGGCCAGGGACGCGGCGTAGCCGTCCCAGGCGCTCGCGCCGGTCGGGGCGCCGTCGCGGACGGAGGTGACCCACTGCGCCAGCTGCTTGCGGTAGGCGTCGGCGAAGCGGTGCCGGAAGTCGTCGTGGACCGGAGTCGCGTCGGTTCCCGCCGCACGAATCCCGAACGGCGACGGCGGATTCAGCGTCAGAGTGCCGTCTTCCGCGACGAGCTCGCATCGGACGTCGTAGCCGTAACGGGCGTTCACGAACACCTCGATGTCGACCACTGCTCCCGAGGTGGTCTCCAGCACGATCATGCGAGGGTCTCGCATGTTCGCCGCGGCATGCCGCGAGGTGCGCGGGGTGTGCGCGGTGACGGAAGTGATGTCGGTCCCGAGCAGCCACCGCGCCACGTCGATCTCGTGGACCGCGGAGTTGAGAAGCGGCATCTCCGGGGTGAACCAGGGGAGTGCGGTGGCGTTGCGGTGCCAGCAGTGCAGCAGCAGCGCGCTGCCCACCCGGCCGGTGTCGAGCGCGTCCTTCATCGCCGCGTACCCCGGGTCGAAACGGCGCATGTAGCCGAGCTGGATCAGTCGGTGAAGGTGTACGAGAAGTAGGCTGTGGACCGGTCCAATAGGTTGGACCGGTCCGAAGTGTGACGCCGGTCGCCTCGACCGTCAAGCGTGCGATCGGAAGATCGTGCGGCTCGTACACTCAGGTCATGGAACGGATGCGGTGATCAACGGTGTCTAGGCCTGCCCCGGAGGGCGCTCCGACCATTCGCACCGTCGCCGCACGCGCGGGCGTTTCGAAATCGCTGGTTTCCCTTGTGCTGCAAGGTTCTCCGAACGTTCGCCCGCACCGGCGCGAAGCCGTGCTGAAGGCGATGTCGGAACTGGGATACCGACCGGATCCCACCGCTCGCAGCCTGGCGGAGCGCCGGACCCGCACGGTGGGCGTGGTGCTCGACGACCTCACCAACCCCTGGTACGTGGACCTCTTGGCAGGTCTCCGATCAGTCCTGCACCAGCGCGGCCTGCGGCCGTTGCTCGCCGACGGCCAATCCGAACCCGATGCCGTGACCGCGATGGCAGGTCTCCGGGTCGAGGGCCTGCTGCTCGTGGGAACCCCCAGCGACGACACCGTCTCCCAGATCGGTGAACTGGCGTCGTCGATGCCAGTCGTCATCGCCGGTACCCGTGAACCGCGGTTGCCCGCCATCGACGGCGTGGCCAACGACGACGACGCCGGAGCTCGAATGGCCACCCGGCACCTCCTCGACCTGGGGCACGAGCGGATCGCGCACATCATCGGAGAGGGGGCCGTCGGCCGGATCCGGTGCGCAGCGTTCGAGTCCTCGATGTCCGCGGGCGGCGGGGCCGCGCTGACGGTGGCGGGCGACTGGACCGAAGCCACCGGCCACCGCGTCGCGCTGCGGGTTCTCGGCGGATCGGACCGCCCGACCGCGATTTTCGCCGCCAACGACCTGTCGGCCGTCGGGGCGCTGGCCGCCGCCGACGAACTGGGGCTGCGTGTCCCGGACGACCTGTCCGTGATCGGTTACGACAACACGGTGTTCTCCCGGTTGCGGCGCCTCTCGTTGAGCACGGTAGACGCCCACATCGACGAGGTAGGGCGGGTCGCCGGGCGATTGCTACTGGAACGCATCGACGGTGCCGACGACTCGCGAGAGGCGCAGGTAGCGTCCCGGTTGGTGCCGCCGACCTTGGTCTCCCGTTCGTCCACCGCCGCGATCGGCGGCTGCTGAAAGGAAAACTCCTCACGATCTCCACGATCCTGAGGACGAAGCGGGCGCTTCCCTGTGGTTGCGCGACGTCCCTCTCCGCCGCGAATGTCGTTCGGTTGCGCGGTCACACGTGGTTCAGGGCGTCCTCGAGAACTCGAGCTCCGGTGTCGTGGGCCTGCTGGATCGCGGTCGCCGCGGACGTGGTGCGGTGGTCGTCCGACAGGATCTCGATTCCCCAGGGCCCGTCCCAGCCCGCCCGGCGCAGCGCTCGGACGAAGTCGACCAACTGGAAGCTCCCCTCGCCGCAGTAGCGACGACGATGCACGGTGTCTTCGAACATGCTGCCAACGACGCCGATGTCGGCATCGTTGAGCTCGACGCCGATGATCCGCCCGGCGGGCAGCGTTGCCAGGCGTGCCGCTTCGGTCCCGCCCCGTTCGGTGTGCCAAACATCGATGACGACTCCGCCGCCGTCATGGTCGGCCTCCTCGACCAAGTGAAGTGCTTCGTCGACACTGCTGATGTTGCTCCACGGCATGAACTCAATTCCGAGCCTGGCGCCGCTGTCGGACGCCTGGGCGGCGAGTCGGCCGAATTCTCCTGTCCAGCGGCCGAAATTCCATGGCCGACCGCTGTCGTCCGGAGTCACCTTGATGTGGCGGGCGTGCAGCGCCTCGGCGGCGCGGAGCAGCCTCCGGCGAACTTCGTACGACTCGGTTCCGGCCGGGCTGCCGGACCACCACTCGGGAATCGCCTCCAGCTCGATGTGAGTGATCCCGTTGTCGGTGAAGATCGACTTGATGCCGGACATGCCGTAGGCGCGTTCGGCCTCCGGCAGGTCCGCGGAGTTCAGGCCGAATCCGCGGAACCCGGCTGCGGCGGCGGCCTCGACTCGCTCGCGCAGCGGTATCGGGCTGCGAAGGTCTGGACGGTCAGGTGCCGCGTCCCCGGCTGTCGTCCAGCATGTCGCCATCAGGAGTTCGGACAACATCGTCTCCCTCGTGCTCGAGTGGGTGTGGACGCACTCTAACCGACAAAATGGACCGGTCCAATTGGTTGTCATGAGCCGATCGTCAACGCCGTGCAGGCTGAGAGCAGGCAGGGTCGGCGAGTTGAGCGCGCTCGCCGCCCACGGCGACCCCATTGGTCACGTAGACCGACCGGTTGGTGCCGTCCCGGACCGGCCTGGCCCGCAGGGCCACCGTTTCTTGGCGCGGTGGTTACCGCGTGGCCGAGTGGCGCATTCCCTAAACTGGATTCACGCCCGGCACGGCGTGTTCATCGACAACGCGGAACGGAGTGCGAGCGAATGCGGCACCTGAGACTGCCGTCCGGCGGTGACCTGCCTGTGTTGGGGCAGGGCACCTGGGGTATGGGCGAGCGCGGTTCGGACCGCACGGCGGAGATCGCGGCGTTGCGGCACGGACTCGACCTCGGCATCGGTTTGATCGACACCGCCGAAATGTACGGCAGTGGCGGTGCCGAGGAAGTGGTCGGCGAGGCGATCGACGGTCGGCGTGACGAGGTGTTCCTGGTCAGCAAGGTATCTCCGCGCAACGCCGGTCGGCGGGCCGCGAACGAGGCGTGCGAGCGCAGCCTGCGTCGGTTGGGGACCGATCACCTCGATCTCTACCTGCTGCACTGGCGTGGCGGAACGCCGTTGGCCGAGACGCTCGAAGCGTTCGAGGAACTGCGTGACGGCGGCAAGATCGGTCAGTTCGGGGTCAGCAACTTCGACTCCGACGACATGCGGGAGCTGTGGGCGCAGGAAGGCGGCAGCGGCTGCGCGGTCAACCAGGTGCTCTACAACCTCACGCGGCGCGGGATCGAGTTCGACCTGCTGCCGTGGTGCCGGGAACGAAAGTTGCCGGTGATGGCGTATTCACCGATCGAGCAGAGCCGAGTGCTCGGAGATCCGGTGTTGGGGCGGGTCGCGGAGCGCTATGGAGTCACGCCCGCACAGATCGCCGTGGCCTGGGTCCTGGCGGGTGACGGCATCTGTGCGATTCCGAAGGCCGCGACTCACGGCCACGTCGAGGAGAACCACGCGGCGCTGGAGATCCGATTGTCAGCGCACGATCTCGTTGAGCTCGACGCGCAGTTCCCGGCACCGGACCGAACGACACCGCTGGAAATCCTCTGACAGGAGACGCCTCCTCCGTCGCTTCCACCGCCGGGGCCTCACCCGCGATCACGAAGGTCATGATCCGGCTTGGAGTGCCGCCGGATGCCGAAGAAAGTCGAGATTGCCCGCGATCGGCTTGTCGACGCTTCGGCTGACTAACTACCAATGCATCCTCGTCCAGGACGGCTGGCAGCCTGTTCGCAACGGAATGAACGCTACGGCTCGATGATCAGCGTTCGATGTCGGTCCTACCCACGGTGACAAGGCGTGGCGATCAGGCCACTAGTTCGATCGTTTTTGGTGGTCACGTAGCGATCCAGCTCGGCTGGCCGGGATGGTTTCCCTTACCCGGCCGCAGGGAAGCCCTCGATTGCCGCCAGTCCCGCTGGAGTGGGTCGAGACCGACAGCCGCCGGTGGGACGGCGCGCGTCCATTCGAATGCGTTCATTGGAGGGAAATCACGAAAGGGCTGGTCTACGACGGTCCGTGTCAGGTGGCGGTGAAGGACGTACCCGATGCGAAGATCGAACGCCCCACCGACGTGCTCGTCCGCATTACGGCGACCAACATTTGCGGTTCGGATCTGCACATGTACGAGGGCCGCACCGACCTGGAAGCTGGCCGCGTGCTGGGGCACGAGAACCTCGGTGTGGTGGCCGAGGTGGGCAGCGGCGTCGAACGCATCCGGGTCGGCGACCGAGTGTGTCTGCCGTTCAACATCGGTTGTGGTTTCTGCCGCAACTGCGAGGACGGTCTGACCGCGTTCTGCCTGACCGTGCATCCGGACCCGAACATGGCCGGTGCCGCGTTCGGCTTCGCTGGCATGGGCCCGTTCGACGGTGGCCAGGCCGAATACCTGCGGGTGCCGTTCGGGGACTTCAATTGCCTGCGGCTGCCCGAGGACGCCGAGGAGAAGGAGGATGACTACGTCATGGTCGCCGACATCTTCCCTACCGGCTGGCACGCCACTCGCCTGGCTGGACTGCGTCCAGGGGAGTCCTGCGTCGTCTACGGCGCCGGACCGGTCGGCCTTATGGCCGCTTACTCCGCGATGATCCAGGGCGCCAAGAAGGTCATGATCGTCGATCGCCACCCGGACCGGCTCAGGCTGGCCGAGCAGATCGGCGTCCTCCCGATCGATGACTCTAAGAGCGCGTCTCACTTGGCGTGTTGGAGTCGTTTGAAGCAGACGAGGGCGGCTGCCAGGGCGAGGAAGGCTTTGAAGGTGTCGGCGCGGCGTTCGTAGCGCAGGGTCAGGCGGCGGTAGCCGGTGAACCAGGCCATGGAGCGTTCGATGACCCACCGGTGGCGGCCGAGGCGTTCCTTGGGCTCGATGTCCTTGCGGGCCAGTCGGGGTCGGATTCCCTTGTCTCTCAACCATCGGCGACGTGCGCGGCTGTTATAGGCCTTGTCGCCATGCAACTTCGCGGGCTTGCGGCGTCGCGGCCCGCGGCGGGAGCGGACCGGCGGGATCGCGTTGACCAGCGGGATCATCGCGTCACCATCAGCCGTGTTGCCTGCCGAGATCCCGGTGACCATCGGCAGCCCGGTAGCGTCGGAGAGCATGTGGAGTTTCGAACCAGGCTTGCCCCGATCGACCGGGCTCGGACCGGTCATAGATCCCCTTTTTTCGCCCGAACATGGGCGGCGTCAACCACCGCGCGGGACCAGTCGATCAAGCCCTGACCACCTAACTCGTCCAGCATCGCGTGATGGATCCGTGCCCACAAGCCCGCTTCGGTCCAGCGCACGAACCACCGGTGCGCGGTCGGGACCTTGACGCCGAACGACGGCGGCAGCCACCGCCACGCGCACCCGCTGGTGAGCACGTACACGATCGCCGTGAACACCATCCGAGGGTTCGCCGGCGCCCGACCACCACCCTGCGGGCGGTCCTTAACCTCGGGAATCAACGGCTCGACCAGCTCCCACAGCTCGTCAGGAACCAACCGGCGCGACAACGCATCAACCACAATGGACGATCATCCCGGACGGCGGGTCAAGATCCAAACGAGACACGCTCTAAGGTTGACCCCGTCCAGCAGGTCATGGACCAGACCAACGGCAAGGGCGCCGACCGCGGCTGCGAATGCGTCGGCTACCAGGCCCACGACCCGCAAGGCACCGAACACTCCAACATGACTATGAACAACCTGGTGGGCTCGGTGCGTTTCACCGGCGGTATCGGTGTCGTCGGCATCTTTTTGCCCTCCGATCCCGGTTCCCAGGACGAAATGCAGCGCAACGGGCAGATCGCCTTCGACATGGGCACCTTCTGGTTCAAGGGGCAGAAGGTCGGCACCGGCCAGGCCAATGTCAAGCACTACAACCGCTACCTGCGTGACCTCATCCACGAAGGCCGCGCGAAGCCGTCCTGGATCGTCTCGCACGACCTGCCGCTGCAACGGGCACCGGAGGCCTACGACCACTTCGATAAGCGTGAAGACGGCTGGACCAAGGTTGTCCTCAAGCCGGCCATGGCCTGAAACGCCTTCGGTCAACCCGATCCACGGTGAAAGAGGAGTGATCAATGGTCAGTGTCGGGTTACTCGTGACGGTGCAAGCCAAGCCGGGAAAGGAATCCGACGTGGACAAGTTCTTCCGGGATGCGCTGCCGGAGGTGCGGGTTTCCGGCCGTCGGGTCGGTGGGCGTGTGGTCGTCGCTGGCTGCGGGAGCGGGTTTGCGCATTTTGTGTGATCGCAACACGATTTACTCGTGTAAAAAGTCAGCACTAGGGCTTTCGTCCTAGTGCTGACTTTTGACGCTCGATATCAGTATTGATCCAGCCAAAAAAGATTGATGGCCGAGGTGGCGTTGATATCGGGGTTGTCCAGGAAGAGTCCTGGCGATCCAAATCGGGTGTAGGCCCTTCGCGCTGGTGGTGGCGATGAAATTGTTCTTCCTTCTCGGCGGCATCGCCCTCTTCCATCAAAATCCCGTTCTGGGTGTTTAGCTCGATCAAAGGGTGGGCTCGTCGCTGATCGGCGGCCCGACCCGAGGTGTGATCGCCTACAAGCCCTTCGCCTCAGCGGAGGCGGTGGCGGTTCTGGCGCCGAATCCATCTCGTTTGCCTTCGTCAATATTCTGCATGCGCCGGATACGTAAAGACATTTCCAAGGGATCAACTCGCCAGTCGGGCTGTTCAGTACGGAATGAATCTCCGATGTTGGGGTCGCCGTAGTACTCGCCTAAAATCGGGCAGATATGGCTGAGTAGGCTGCTGCTCTCGGGTTTTGAGCCGTGCCGGGACGGTTGGTTGTCCACGCAGGTGTTCACGAGGAGCTGGAGGCTCTGCGGAGGTCTCGGAGCTCGGCTCTTCACGTTGACCCCGGCGGATGTGGCGTTCGCGATCCCGGCCGGGGCGGGGCCGACGGATCGGTTGGGGCTTGCCGTGGCCCTGTGTTCGTTGCCGTGGCTTGGGCGTCCCGGATGGCGTGGTCTCGGTGCCGCGAGCAGCTGGGGGTGGTCCCACCCGCAGTCAATCGGTCACCGCCCGCGCGTTGAGCAGGTATTTCACACACGAAGGGCTGTCGACGTACAGGCACGTGACCGACCAGCACACCACCTGCGGCACGAAGGTCATCGTCGCGACCCAACGCGAAGCGCACTACGTGACGACATACTCGGTAACGCCTGTAACATCCTGATCACCGAGCACGCTACTGATACGCGCGGGGGCGCCCTGGTCAGCTTCGGGCTAGTCGACCTGCTGGGGTTGCAGCTGTCCCCGCGGCCACCCGCGTCGCATCTCGGGCGGGAGACCAGGGGGCCACCTGTCGGCCGTCAGGATGAGCTTTGGTCCTGGGCTTGCAGGCTCTGGCGGCGTTCCTGCTCGCGTTTGCTGTAGGCGGCCTGGCGGACCGCGTCCTCGCTGGCGAAGCCGGAGCCCAGGGCACCGGCGATGGTGCCCATCGAGGCGGACAGCCAGGCCACGATCGCGAATTCGCCGACACCGCTGGGGTGTTCGAGGGTGGCGGTGAGGTAGTCGGGTGGGATCACGACCAGTGCTGAGATCAGGGTGACCACGAACAGCAGCGCGTACATGCACAGCACGCCGATCGAGATCGTCACCGCGGTGGCCGCGTTGTAGAGCGCGGCCTCTTCGCGTAGGTGCCGGTCCGAGGGTCGCTCCCACAGGCTGTTGTTGATGATCAGCCACGCGATCATCGCGAGGACCGCCAGGACGTTGACCAGCGTGAGGCGCCACCCGCTGAACGCGTCGGCGAGTTGCCAGATGTTGGAGTAGAACACCCCGAAAGCCGCCCCCGCGGCGGCACCGGCGATGGCCGGGGACAGGCTCGGCACCAGCCGCCACGGCCGGTTCGCCCGCACCATTCCGGCCAACAGTCGCAGCCGTCCTCGGGTTCCGGTTAGGGCCAGGTGGGCGTCGATGCCCTCGTCGGTGGAGTCGATGTGCTGCACCGGGGCGCCCTGGCCCCACGACCGGTGGGCGCGCGGCTCGCCTTGTTCTGGCCCGTTGGTGGCGCGGTTGCCGAGTGGTTTGTCGATCAGGTGCTCGGCGACCAGGTGCACGATCACCTTGCGGGCCTGGCGGCGCAGCCCCATCGCGCCCAACCCGGGCAGCGAGACCAGGCCGAAGCCGGTGGCGAGCCCGTAGTCGGAGATGATCGGCTGGGTGCCGGCCCGGCGGGGGAGCTCGGTCACCAGGATCACCAGGTCCCACCTGTGCTCGGCCATGGCGTGTTGGCCGATCTCGACCGAGGGCAGTGTGCCGTGTTCGTCGAGGGTCAACTGTTGGGAGGCGGTCTCGACCCGCCATCGGGCACGGCCGTCGGTCTCGTGCTCGAGCAGGTCGGGCAGCTGTGCGGCGAGGTCGGCGGACAAATCGGCGGGCAGCCCGGGGTCGCTGAGCAGGCCCAGCGTCACCGTGGGCGCATCGGCCGCGGCGCCGCCATGGGTTGCCATCACGTCACCTCCCATGTGGGTCGAGCGCTGTGGGCTGCCGCCCGCAGCGGCGCACCGGCTGCTCGGGGCATCTCAGGTCGGGGGTTTCTCGGCGATCACGTCCACCGGTTCGATGCTGGGCTGGGCGAACAGGGTGCCGGTGTTGTCGGCAAGGGCTTGGGCGACCTGGCCCGAGAGGTGGGCATGGCGACCGGAGTCGTCGGGAAAGGCGTCGTAGATGCCGAAGGACGAGGGCCCGAAACGGATGGCGAACCACCGCACCGTGTCGGGCTCCTGCTCCACGATGCCGAGCCCCTGTCGCAGGAAGTTCTCGACGTCGCTTTCTCGTCCGGGCAGCGCCTCGATCCGGACCAGCAGCCCGACGGTCACCGGTACAGCCATGCTCGGCCTCCTACTCAAACGGATGCTGTTTAGAGCCGCGTGAGGGCACAAGTCAGGCGGCCTGGCCGGGGTTGAGCACGACCTTGGTCCAGCCGTCCTCGCGGGCGTCGAAGTGCTTGTACGCGTCCGGCGCCTTCTCCAACGGCAGGTTGTGGGACACGATCCACGAAGGCTTGACCTTGTTCTCGGCGATGAGGTCGCGCAGGTGGCGGTTGTAGCGCTTGACCGGGGCCTGCCCGCAGCCCATCTGCTGGCCCTTGAACCAGAAGTTGCCGAAGTCGAAGCGGGCCTTGCCCTGCTGGGACAGCTCATCCGGACCGCCTGGGTCCTCAGGAACGAACACCCCGACAGTGCCGATGCCGCCGGTGAACCGCACGGAGGAGACCAGCTTGTTCAAGGTCGCCGCGTTGTCCTCGTTGCCTTGGGGGTCGTGGGCCTGGTAGCCGACGCACTCCGCGCCGCGGTCGGCGCCGACCCCCTTGGTGTGCTCAGTGACCTGCTCGACCGGGTCACCCTGGGAGTCATCGATCGCGATCGCCCCGATCTGCTCGGCCAGGCGCAGCCGGTCGGGGTGGCGGTCGACGACCATGACCTTCGCCGCCCCCTTCACGCTCGCGGAGAGGGCCGCCATCAGCCCGACCGGGCCGCCGCCGTAGATCACGATGGTCTCGCCCGGCTTCAGGCCCGACATCTCCACCGCGTGCCAGCCGGTGGGGAAGATGTCCGAGAGCATCACGTAGTCGTTCTGCTTCTCGGCCGCGTCCTCGGGCAGGCGCAGACATTGGAAATCACCCCAGGGGACGCGCAGGTACTCGGCCTGCCCACCGGCCCAGCCGCCCATGTCGGCGAACCCGTACGCCCCGCCGGCCATGCCTTCCACGTTCGCGGCCAGGCAGTAGTTGGTCAGACCGTGCTCGCAGTTCTGGCAGTGCCCGCAGGAGACGTTGAACGGCGCGGAGACCATGTCCCCGACCGCGACCTTGTCGATCCCGGCGCCGACCTCGACGACCTCGCCGACGTTCTCGTGGCCGAAGATGCGGCCCTGCTCGAAGTCGGTACGGCCTTCGTACATGTGCAGATCCGTCCCGCAGATGTTCGTCGCCGTGATCTTGACCAGGACGTCGTTGGGCGCCTCGATGCGGGCGTCGTCGACGTCGGCGACCGTCACGTCGCGGGGTCCGTTGTACACAAGTGCCTTCATAATGATCTCCGGGTGCGAAGTGTGGCCGGGTCAGGTTTGGGCGCCGACGGGGTGGCGGCCCTCGGCGAACTCTTCGACGATCTGGGAGCAGAACGCGGGCAGGTCGTCGGGGTCGCGGCTGGTGACCAGGCCCTGGTCGGTGACGACTTCCTGGTCGACGACATTGCCGCCAGCGTTGCGGATGTCGGTGCGGATACTGGGAAACGACGTCAGGGTCCGACCACGGAGCACGTCGGCCTCGACCAACGTCCACGGGCCGTGACACAGCGAGCCGACCGGCTTACCGGACCGGACGATGTCCCGCACGAAACCCACCGCGTCGGAGTTGACCCGCAGCCCGTCAGGGTTGACCGTGCCACCCGGCAGGATCAGGGCATCGAAGTCGTCACCGGACACGTCGGAAACCAACCGGTCCACGGTGAAGGTGTCGCCTTTGTCGATGTCGGCGTTCATCGACTGGATCTCTCCGGTGTGGATCGACAGCAGCGTCACCTGCGCCCCGGCCTGCTCGACCGCCTCGCGGGGCCGGGTCAGTTCGACCTGCTCAACACCGTCGGTGGCCAGGATCGCGACCCGCCGGCCGCGCAGCTCATCTGACATGGGAATCGCACCTCCCAATAGTGTGGCGGAAACCACGGTGTTGCCCGGTCAGGCCGGGTCGAAACTCTCGCCGAGTCGCGGTCCGGGCCGATCGGCGGACGGTGCGGACGGCGGCGAGCACCGGGCCCACGGTGCTCACCCTTGCCTCGCAGCGCCGGCTGAATGCGCCTAGTGCCTGTGCAGAGACGCCACGCTCAGAACGCCGGATTGGGGCCAGCGAGCCAAAATTGCGGGTTGTGGGCGAGCCACGATGCCCTCCTCATCGGTCCTGGCGTTAGCACAGCGTCGAAGCCGGATGCCGGACCGTCGTCGGGCCAGATCCCTACCGGCACCAGGTTGGCTACGCCCGCTGCTCCACCGACGAGACCTCACTGCTCAACACCAGCATCTGGCCGAACTCGGCGTAGCCGCCGAGGGATCTACCTCGACCACGGGCTCACTGGCACAACCCGCGCCCGACCCGGCCCCGATCAGCCACTCGCTCTTGTTCAAACTGGCGACACGCTCGTGGCGCCTGAGCTCGATCGCCTTGCTCGGTCGGTGCCGGATCCTCGCTCCATCGGTGACGACCTCGCCGCGCATGGCATCGCCCTGTCACTAGGCAGACATGTCTACGACCCCGCCGTTGATGCGCTCCGGGTTCTGTGCAGGCTCTGATTCCAGGAAGGATGCGGAGCGTGGCAGCACAGAAGAAGTACAGCGATGAGCTGCGTGAGCGGGCGACGCGGATGGCGTTGGACGCGGTCGAGGCCGAGGAGCAGCGGATGGTGGCGATCCAGCGGTTCGCGGGCCAGTTGGACGTGCATCCGGAGGCGTTGCGGTCGTGGGTCAAGCGTGCCGAGGTCGACGCGGGCACGGCGCTGGGGCGCACGACGAGGACGCGCGGCTGATCGCGGAGTTGGAACGCGAAAATCGTGAATTGCGGCGGGCGAACGAGATCCTCAAGACGACGTCGGCGTTTTTCGCCGCAGTGGAGCTCGACCGCAAAACCAAGTATACCCTGAGGATTCCGACGAGTTTCGGGAGGTGTCGCTTGCGGTGGCCATCGCCTATATCGATGCCGACCGCGAGCGGGTAGTCGAGGGGCGCAAGCTCGGGGTCGAGCCGATCTGCGCTGTGCTGAACGAGGCGGGAGCGCGGATCGCCCCGAGAACGTATTGGGCATTCAAGAACCGTGCCTCATCGAAAAGGCGGCGCGGGAAGAGGAATTGAAAACGGCGATTCAGCGGGTGTTTCACGCGAACTACTGCGTGTGCGGGGCGCGGAAGATCCATGCTCAGTTGCGGCGGGAAGGCGGTGGCGTGGCGCGCTGCACCGTGGAGCGGCTGATGCGTCAGATGGGATTACAGGGACTCCGGCGAGGTCGGCGAACTCGCACGACGGTGGCTGAGGGTGTGCCGACGGCGGCGGATCTGGTCGAGCGGTCGTTCACCGCTGTCGGCCCGAACCGCTTGTGGGTTGCCGATATCACCTATATCCGAGCCTTTCGGGATGGGTGTATGCCGCGTTCGTGATTGAGGTCTCTTCCAGGATGGTGGTCGGGTGGCAGGTGTCGACCTCGCTGCACACGAATCTGGCGCTGGACGCGCTGTAAATGGGGATCTGGGCCAGGAACAGAGCCGGTCACGACGTGGCCGGGCTTGTCCATCATTCCGACCACGGAGTGCGGTATCGAGCGATACGCTATACCGAGCGTCTGGCCGAAGCCGACGCGGTCGCATCCGTGGGCTCCCGGGGCGATTCCTACGATAACGCGCTGGCCGAAGCGTTCAATTCACTCGTGAAAGGAGAGTTGATCCACAACCCGGCATCCTGCGGGCGAGGCTGGTACTCGATTCGGGATGTTGAGATCGCCGTAGCCGAATACGTCGACTGGTACAACCACCGGCGCGTCCACGGCCAACTCCGCCGGCACACCCCGGCCGAGGTCGTGTCGGCCGACCAACCGGCAGGCTACGATCAGACCATTGAGCCCACCCGGGCCCGATGACAAGGCACAACGCCTGCATCAAACCCGGGGCGCATCACCGACCCGATGGGGAAGATGTTTTTCAACATCTTGGCCACCTTCGCCGAGTTCGAGGTTGACCTGCTGTGGATACGCACCCACGGGGGCATGACCGTGGCCCGCGCCAAGGGCAAGCTCCGTGGCAAACAGCCCAAGCCTTCCCCGACGCAGCAGGCCGAACTGCGACGTATGCACGCCACCGGCGACTACACGATCACCGAGCTGTTCGCCGTATCCCGGTAGATCTCGATGGGCGTGGCAGCTCCGGAGACGATCGGCACGTCGCGATCGCTGGCCAGCTTGATGGCGTCGGGGGCGGCTAGTGGGGGTGAACGGGCATTGCGTGCCCGCGTCCACCGACACGTCGACCTCGAGCTCGTTGGGCAGGCTAACCATGCCGAGGAAGGCGGCGTCCGGCAGACGCGCGCAGCTCGGCAGCGATGCCACCGCATCCGGCGTGGTCAGCGTGAGCTCGATGACGCGGACACCTGCCCTGTAGACCAGCGCCGCGACATCGAGAACCGGGCGCGCGGATGCGGTCAGAGGATCGCGATGACCTCGGGCTGGCCGAACAGGCGGGGACTCATGCTGTGGGCACCGCGAAGCGCTGGTAGGCGTCCGGGCTGAGATCGACGCCGATACCGGGCGCGTCGGAGGTGGTCACGTAGCCGTCCCGCACCTCCAGCGGGCTCTTCAGCAGTCCGTCCCAGCCCGGACCGCCGTAGGCGTCGACCTCGATGAGCGGCGCGTTCTCGCACGCCAGGATCAGGTTCAGCCCGGCCGCGAGCGCAATGCCGGTCCCCGAGGAACACGCGATGTGCGGCACGCAGGTGAGGTTCCAGGTACTTGCCAGGTCCGCCACCCGCTTGGCCTCCGAGATACCGCCGACGCTGGTGCAGTCGGGCTGGACGACATCGAAGATGCGGCGAGTCAGCAGGTCGATGTACTCGAAGCGAGTGAGCAGCGACTCGCCTCCGGCCAGCCGCAGTGAAACCCGTTCGGCGAGCCAGGAGTGGTCGTCCACGTACTGGGTCAGGCTGCGCGACAGAATCGGCTCTTCAAGCCAGGCGACGTCGAGGGCTTCCAGTTCGCGGGCGAGCCGCAAGGCGCCACGGCGGTCGTAGGACATATTGGCGTCGACCATGAGATCGACCTCGGGCCCCACCGCGTCGCGCACCGAGCCCACCAACTCGACCGCCTGCACCAGCTCCTCGGTGGCTCGCAGCTTGATCGCGCTGAACCCGTCTGCCACCGCCTTGCGGCATTCCTCGACGATCTCGGCGGTGGGCTTGAGCGAGGGCGCGAAGTACGCGCGGACGCTGGGTTTCGACGCGCCCAGCAGCCGGTACACCGGCTGATTTGCGATCTTGCCGAGCAGGTCCCACAGCGCGATGTCCACGCCGCTGATCGCGTAGGTCTCGATGCCACGACGGCCCCACATGTGCGTCGCGTCGAGCATCTGCTGCCACAGCGCACCGATGTCGCGAGGGTCCTTGCCGATGAGCATCGGCGCGAGCTGGGAGTTGATGATCGGCCCTACGGTAGGGAAGTACTCCGCCGAGAAGCCGGCCTCGCCGATTCCCTCGAACCCCTCGTCGGTGGTGAGCCGGACGACGATCCCGCCCTTGACGTGGACGGCCATGGCCCCCCAGCGCAGCTCCTCCTCGAGCGGAGAGCCGAGCGGCGTCGCAGAGACACCAGTGATTCGCATGTATAGAACTCCTTGTTTCGCGTGGTGGACACCGCGTCCAGGACTTACCCCGCACGGGCGGCCGGAGGGTGCTCCGGCGCTAAGGGGTGTTTAGGAATTGCTTTGCGTAGCGGTGCGGGTAGCAGAACCTGAACGGTTACGTGGACTCCGTGCGCCACTCCTGACGTATGCCAATTACACGGTCCCGGCTTACTCGTCACGAACCGCTAAGGAACTCGCGGCGGTGCTAGTTGAGTCCCACATCTGAAACAGGGGCTCCGCCACATTCTTAAAGAGCTCCTAGCCGCCGGCCTGCTCCTTCAGCTGCGGGACGAGCTCGTGCCAGTCGTACTCCGGTGCGAAGTACTCGGTCGTGCTGTACGTGCCGTCCATGGTGTCCTTGAGCGTTTTCGGCCCGGGGAAGCCGATCGTGCGCCAGCCCATCCGGTCCTTGTTCCCGCCGTACACCGGATCGCAGTAGAAGCCCTGCCGCACGTGCAGGCACAGCGCGTCGAAGAAGGACAGGCCCTCATCGAAGCAACCCTGGAGGAAGGTACCGACCGCTTCGGTCGTGCCGAGCGTGACCGGATTCGGCTTCGCGGCCCCGGAGAGAATCTCCAGCACACGGTCCTGTTCGGACTCGACGAGTGCCTTGAACTGCTCGCCGAACTCCCGCTCCGCGATCGCGTCTAGTTCGACGATGCCGTCGCGATAGGTCCGCTGCATGTCGGCCATCCGGGCCCGCCACGCGTCGGCGAACTTGCCGGTGAGCTTGAGGAACCCGCTGCCGTCCGCAGCCGCGAAGACGTAGTCGGTGCCGGAGAGGTAGCGGTCGAGGAACACGATCACCCGGGCCTCACGCGCACCGGGGTCATGGTCGGTGGGAATGATCCGGGCGGCGGCCGCCTCGATGGTCTCCCAGCCGTGTTCGGTGAGGAAGAGCCGCTCGTCGGAATCGGGATCGACTGGCCCGCCGACGATCTCCCAATCAGCCTTGAGGGTCATGACCGCACTCCTTTCTTGTCCTGGGTGGAATTCAGCCCACCTTGATGCGCTCTTCGCGGCCCTTGGCGTAGACCTGGGTGATGTAGTCACAGGCGCGCCACGCGTTGGCCATCATGGTGAGCGTCGGGTTGACCCCCGTCGAGCTTGGGAAGCCGGCGCCGTCCACCACGAAGAGGTTGTCCACGTCGTGGCTCTGACACCATTCGTTGAGTACCGTCGTCGCCGAGTCGGTGCCCATCCGCGCGGTTCCGTGCTGGTGGCAGGTGTTGCCGGTCATCCGCTGCAGGTACACCGGAATCGTCTTGCGCGCCCCGGCCGCCCGCAGGATCTCTGAATTCTTGTCCACCTGCCACTTGCTCATCGCGACGTCGTTGACGTGCGGCTTGTGCGTTATCCGCGCGACCGGCAGGCCCCAGGCGTCCTTGACCGCCGGGTCCAGGTCGACCCGGTTCGACTCGACCGGCATGTCGTGCAGGATCGCACCGATCTTCATGGCGAAGCTGAAGTAGTCGCGGTCAGCGTCCTTCATCCCCTGGCCCCAGGTCGGACGGCCGGGGAACACCATGTTGATCGGGTGGCAGGTCTGCGAGGCCGAGATCAGGCAGCCACCGATGTGCCCGCGGTCCTCGTCAGTCTCGTAGAACTCGAACGTGCCGCCGCTGATGTAGTTACCGGTCCAGCCGTACAGAGGGTCGTCAATCTCCTGGTCGAACAGGCCCACCGCGAAAACATACTCGTGGAAGGTCGCATTCTTACCGACCTGTCCGCTGGAGTTGCCCAGCCCGTCCGGGAACGAGGGCGACTTCGACATCAACATCAGCCGCGCGGACTCGATCGCCCCCAGGCTCAGTACAACGATGCCGGAGTCCTGCTCCACCTCGTTGCCGTCCGGGTCGATGTAGATCACCCCGGTCGCCCTGCCGTCCTTGCCGACCTTGATCTCGCGGACGAAGGACTCCGCGCGCAGTTCGAAGTTGCCTGTCGCCACCGCCTCCGGGATGAAGGTGGTTAGCGTATTGGACCGCGCGGTGCTCGGGTCGCCGTACTGGTTCCAGAAACTGGTGGTGTTGAAGGGATCCCGGCCCTTGTGCTGGTTGGTTACCATCGCGTGCGGGATCGGGAAGCCGTTGATGCCGAGTTTGTTGCACGCCTCGTAGAACCGCTTGCCGAAGCGAGTCGGGCGCAGCGGTGCGCTTGGGTAGTCCTTGCTCCGGTACGGCTCATACTTGTCGGCACCGGCGATGCCGGAGATGCCGAACTCCCATTCCACCTTGGTCAAGTAGGGCTCGAGGTGCTCGTAACGGATCGGCCAGTCGGCGAGGTTCGCGCCGTCGAGGTCGCCGTGCAGGGAACGCTGGAGGAAGTCCGACTCCCGTGGCCGTGGCACCCAGCCCGCCCAGTGGTTGGTGCCACCGCCGACCAGCTGTGGGGTGGGAGAGAAGGGGAACGGCTCGGCCACCGACTCCTCGTCGTGGCGCAGGGTGCGTGGGAACAGTTTCGGGTCCGGCCACAGGTAGTTGCGGTTGATGAACTTCAGCTCGTCGCCGGAGTAGTGTTCCTGCGCTCGAAGCCAGGGGCCGCGGTCGAACCCGACGACCTTCATCCCCGCCTCGGACAGAACCTTGGCCGCGGTGCCGCCGGTCGCTCCCAATCCGACCACGATCGCGTCGACCGGGTCCGGTTTCCTGGTGTGTGTCATGGTATTCTCCTTCGCGCCTTAGAAACCCGGCGCATCGCCGTTCGCGGGCGTCATGGTCTGGGCGAGGATGTCGTCGTGTCGGCGTTTGATGTATTCCGCGCACCGCACGGCGACGGCCTGCAGTGTGCTGGTCGGGTTGACTGCGGCCCCGGTGGTCAGCGAGCTCGCGTCGGCGATGAACAGGTTGGGCACGTCCCAGGTTTGGTTCCATTTGTTGGTCACGGAATCCTCGGGGGTGTTGCCCATCCGGCAGGTGCCCATGATGTGCCAGCCGGGCGGCGGCCCCTCGACACCGCCTATGCCGGTGCTCGCGGTGTCGATCACGCCGCCGACAGCGTCTGCGGCCTCGCGAGCCCGCTGCCTGCCCCAGTCGATCAGCCGTCGGTCGTTCTCGTGCAGCTCGTAGTGCACATGCGGGGCGGGAAGGCCGCTGGAATCGGTGACCGCGGAGTTGAGGGTCACCCGGTTGGTCCGCGCCGGGAGGTCCTCACCCTGCACGTAGACCAGCGCATGCCGACCGAAGTGCTCGTTGAAGAACTTCCGGTGCCCGGCGCCCCACGGCGCGATGTTGCCGGTGTTGGTGCCCAGCGCGCTGTTCGCCGCGCCCAGAGCGGTGCCGACCTGCAGCGAGAACCCGTTCACGAAACCGCGTTCGGGGTCGGTGTCGTAGAACTGCTGGCTGTAGAGCACTGCGGGTTCCGGTCCCTTGAACCCTTCCATCGGTTCATCGAACCAGAAGTCCTCGAAGGACCAACTGTGAAACATTAGATGCGTGCCGACCAGCCCGTTGGAGTTGGCCAGGCCATCCGGGTGACCCTCCTGCGCGGACATCAGCAGCAGCCGCGGCGTGCCGATCGAGTTGGCGGCCACTACCACGATCCGCGCGCGCACGTCGTGCCTGGAACCGGTGATCCGGTCGACGTAGGTCGCCCCGGTGGCGCGCCCGTTCTTCGAGTTGATCCGCTCGACGCGGGCATTGGTGCGCAGGTCGACACCGTTGCGCAGCGCCCTGGGCCAGTAGGTCACGTCGGTCGAGGCGATCGCGTGCCGTGGACAGCCGCCGAGGCAAAAGCCGCAGTCGTTGCAGGGCAATCGCGCGTCCTTCGGCTTGGTCAGGATCGCGTTGTCCGCGGGCCACCAGTGCCAGCCGAGCTTGTCGAAGCCCCGGCCCATCTTGTGCCCGACCTTGCCGCCGCGGTTGGCTGGCCCCCAGCCCTCGGGACGCGGCGGATTACCGGGATCGCCGGTCCTCCGCGCCACCCCGATTTCGGTGTCGTTGATGGAGTAGAACGGCTCGAGCTCCTCGTAGCTGATCGGCCAGTCAATGGTGCCCTCGACCCCGTGCTCGGTGCCCTTGCGAAAGTCGACCGGCTTGAACCGCGGCCATGCACCGGCGTAGTGCAGCGTCGAGCCACCGACGCCGTTCATCAGCATCGGTTCGGTGTTCCCGGTGATCGGGTAGTCCTCGGGGAACATCCGGACGTTGGGGTGCCAGGACCAGGCGCGGTGGCGCTCGAGCTCCCAGCCGTCGTAGAAGTGCGGGTGATCCATCGGGTGCAGCCAGTCGCCCTGTTCCAGGCAGACGACCTTGATGCCGCCATCGGACAAGCGCTTGCTCATCGCCGCGCCGCCGGCGCCCGCGCCGATCACCAGCACGTCGGTTTCGGTGTAGGCGTCCATCAGCTAGTCGCCTCCCGTAGGTGGGCGGGGACCTCGACGCGCCGGACGTCGGCGGTGCGCCGGTACGAACCGCGCACCCGGGCGAGCAACTCGTCGTCCCAGTCGTCCATCACGTCGGTGTAGCCGTAGGGCTGCGGGGACAGGCGGTAGTCCCGGCCTGCGCGCAGCGTGCGGTTCATCGTGTGGACGACCGCGGGCCGCGAGTAGTAGGCGTAGTACACAACGTCGCGCAGGTGCAGGAAGAACTCGGGCTGGTCCTGTTCGAGTCCAGTCAGGATGGTCACGCGTTCCGCGGCGGTGGCCTGGAGGAAGCCGTCCCCCAATATATCCAGCCGTGCTTTGAAGTCGTCCTCGCCGAGAAACGGGAACCATTTCGCGTCCTGCCCGGCGGGGGTGACGTACCTGGTGATGAACGACAGGACGTCGACCTCGCTCGGCGGCGGGAAGCCGGCGCCGCCGGGGATGAGTTCGTCGGCCACCGCGTTGAGCACCGCGCCCTGCCGTTCGGTCAGTCGGACAGGAGGGAGCCAGCCCCCAAGCGGTGGTTTGCCGCCGGCGGCGGAAAGTTTGAGGTCCACCACGTGCCTGCTCCTTTGCATGACGTCTGGTTCCGAGGCGCGCCCGAGCCGGTCGACCCGGGCGCGCCCGTTGGTGGTGGTTGGTGGCGGGGATGGAGTCGTTGTGGACGGTCAGTTCTTCTCGAGGTATTCGACGATCGCGCGGCCGAAGTCGGGCAGGTCGACCGGCGTGCGGGAGGTGATCACGTTCCCGTCGATGACGACCGGCTCGTCGATCCAGGTGCCGCCCGCGTTCTCTACGTCGTCCTTGATCGGCAGATATCCGGTGATCTTGCGGCCCTTGGTGGCGCCGGCGGAGCAGAGCATCCAGCCGGCGTGGCAGATCGCGGCGACCAGCTTGCCCGACTCGTAGGTGTCCCGGACCAGCGCGACCATCTCCGGGTGTAGGCGCATGTTGTCCGGCGCGAAGCCGCCCGGGATCACGATGGCGTCGAAGTCGCCCGCGGACACCTCGGCCGCGGCGGCGTCGACCTCCATCGGGTAGTGCTCTTTGCTGTCGTAGCTGCTCTTGGTGCCGCTGCCGATCACCTTGACCTCGGCGCCCGCTTCCTGCAGGCGCAGCTTCGGGTACCAGCCCTCGAGAATCTGGTACTCGTCTTCGATCAGCAGGGCTACGCGCTTACCGGAAAGCGACATGATTTCCTTTCTCGTAACGGGATTGGGTGTCTGGGACGCCGTTCAGGCGCCGATCATCCGCAGGAACTCGATGCTCGTGCGCACGTCGCCGTGGTTGGCGTGGATCTGGCGCAGCGCTTCCCAGTGCTGGCCGAAGCCCAGCGGATCCTCCTTGCCGGAGGGAATCGCGGCCGTGGTGTCCGCGAGTACGATCATCTTGTGGTCCTGGTTGGCGCCGTCGATCGCGGTGGCGATCTGGCAGTTGCCGGTGGACAGCCCGGCCACCACCAGGGTGTCCGCACCCGCCCGGCGCATGTACTCGTTCAGTGCGGTGCCGTAGAACGAGCTGAACCGGTGTTTGCGGAAGACCGGCTCGTCGTCGAGCGGTTTGAGGTCGTCGACCAGCTCGTCTCCGCCGTTGCCCCAGGCGCCGGGGAAGGTGGCCAGCTGGCCTTCGATGCCCCACTTGGTGTCCGCGAACCCGGCGTCCTTGCCGTCCGGGCGCAGGCCCCACAGCGACCAGGCCACCGGGATTTCCTTGGCGCGGCAGGCTTCCAGGACGTTCTTCACAGGTTCGACGACGTCCTTGCCCTCGGGCGCACCGCCAGTGCTCGGGATGTACATCGCACCGCCGGGCTCGGCGCAGGCCTTCTGCATGTCCAGGACGAGCAGCATCGTCTTCTTCGGGTCGATCGTCGGCGCGACCCAGTTCGACCGGTCGATCCACTCGTCGATGTGCTCATAGGTGTAGTCGAGCGACGACATTGTTGCTCCTCCTTGTTCGCGACTGCGAATACGATTTGCCGACCACTGGGTGGCAAGGGAAATGAAACGGTGGTTGCGCCGTTTGGAAATGCGCCTTTGTGGAAGTGCTCTACCGGACGGCCGTCTCGGTGGCGGAGTCGAGGTGTTGCACGATTTCTCGCTCCACCTCACGAATGTGTTTGACCGCGGCACTCCTGGCTTCCCGGACGCTCCGGGCGAGAATGGCGGCCACGATCCTGCAGTGGCTGTTGTGTGCGGATTCGCGCCGTCCGGGTAGTTGAATGACGCGGTGTGAGTAGGTGATGAACAGGGGCATGATGCTCTCGTAGACGCGTTCCCAGATTCGGTTCTTCGTGACTTTCACGATGGCTCTGTGCAGTTCCGCGTCCAGTTTTACGAAAGCGTCGTTGGACAGGCTGGGATTACTCGCCTCGTCGAGTATCCGCTGCAGCTCCTCCGCCTCGTCGTCGGTGATGCGCTTAGCGGCCATCCCGGCGGCATCCCGCTCTAGGGACAGGCGTGCTTCGAACAGTTCCGGCACGGTGAAGTCGTCGAACAGCAGCAGTTCGGACAGCATGGGCACGGGTTTCGTGTTGCTGACCACGAAGACGCCGATTCCGTGGTCGGTGCGGAGCAGGCCGTTGGCCTCCACGAGGCGCAGCGCTTCCCGCATCGAGCTGCGACCGACACCGAACTGTTCGGCCAGGGTGCGTTCCGGGGGCAGCTTGTCGCCGGGCTGGTACTGGCCCTGCTCGATCAACTGTTCCAGTTGCGCCGCTACCGAATCGGATACCTTCAGGCGCCGGACCGGCTCGATGCGCCGGTTGCCGCGGTCAGTCATCTTCGCAACCTATCTCGGGACCGGACTCCCTGTCCCGCTTCGTGAGCGGAGGAGTGGTCAGGTGGTCTGAACAGTAGGCAGGTGCTTCGGAACCTGTCAAGCGCCCCCTCGGGTCCGAATCCTTCGCGTTTCCGTTGGCGTACAAGGAATATCCTCGGCGGCCACAGAGTGTGGCCCGACCTGGCGGAGCTCGGAGGCTCTGCCCTTGACAGCCCTGGACGCCGCATTAGAGTTCAGACCACCTGACCACTCTTGCGAAGGGATCGCCCCAGAAATGGCCGACGGTGAAGTGCTGGAGATCCGGGACGAGCGTCTGCGCGAGCTCGTGGTGGACGAGCCACTGGCCCGCCTGCAGACCGGTTTCCGGTTCATTGAAGGCCCTGTGTGGAATCAGGCCGAGGGATACCTGCTGTTCAGTGATATCCAGGCCGACCGGATGTATCGCCGGTCTGCGACAGGGGAGCTGACCACGTATCGGCGGCCCAGCCGGATGGCCAACGGGAACGCGTACGACGGTGCGAGTCGACTGCTTACCTGCGAGCACGCGACCAGCAGGCTTGTGCGCGAGGAGGCCGACGGCGGCCTGTCCGTGCTCGCCGAAAGATTCGATGGTCGGGAGCTCAACAGTCCGAATGACGTCGTCGTGGCTAAAGACGGCACAATTCTGTTCACCGATCCGGTGTATGGGCGTGTTGCTCCCCACGGTGTCCCACGCGAGCCGGAACTGCCGTTTCGCGGCGTCTATAAGGTCGATCCGGCCAGTGGTGAACTTTCCCTGCTGGCAAAAGATTTCAACGGTCCCAACGGGCTCTGCCTCTCGGTGGACGAGCGGTACCTGTTCGTCAACGACACCGAGCGCCTGCACATCCGTCGGTTTGGCTTCGACGGTGGGGCCCTCACCGGCGGTGTGGTGTGGGCCGAGGTGGCCGGCGAAGGTATCGGCGTGCCCGACGGCATGAAGGTGGATTCCTCGGGAAACCTTTATTGCACGGGGCCTGGTGGGATCCACGTCTTCGATGCCGACGCGACCTGTCTTGGCGTCATCCGGGTTCCAGAAAACCCGGCGAACTTCACGTGGGGGGGACGCGACCTATGCTCGTTATACATCTGCGCTACGACTTCGCTCTACCGGTGCCGGACGAAGCTGCCGGGACTTGCACCGCCGACCACGAAGTCCGTGAAGCAATGTCCGCCGACGAATTGACTCTCACCGGACTGTCAGCGCCGGAGCTGTTCACAAAGGTTTCAAGTCTCAGGCGACGGCGTCCGCGTGTTGCGGGTGCCCGGCCGGGCTGCTGAGATCAAGCTAGCGGGGCCGTCGGCCGGGCGCGAACAGTCGTTCAGGGCCATGAAATCTTTACCTACGACGCCGGTCAGTAGCCCTCTAGTTGATTAACTCACAATCTAACGTCGCTGGGCCGTCAATGTGGCGGCCGTCTAAGGGGTCCTTTCAGAATGCTGTGGCAAGGAGTTTGCGGGCGAGGATCATGCAGTGGGTGAGGTGGAGTAGGCCTTCGTGGATGTCGTCGCGGGTTTCCCAGCGGATGCGGAGTTTGCGGGGACCGTGGAGCCAGGCGAAGGCGGCTTCGACGACCCAGCGGAGTGTGCCGAGGCCGGATTCGTGCTGATCACCGCGACGTGCGATGCGGGGTGTGATGTTGCGGTCCCGTAGCTGGTGCCGGTATTTGTCGTGGTCATAGCCGCGGTCGGCGTAGACGTGACGGGGTGTGCGGCGGGGTCGGCCTCGGACTCCGCGTACCGGTGGGACCGCCTCGATCAGCGGTATCAGCTGGGTGACGTCGTTGCGGTTGCTGCCGGTCAGCAGCACTTGTAGCGGGGTTCCGCGGGCGTCGGTGATGATGTGGTGTTTCGAGCCCGGCCTGCCCCGATCAACCGGGCTCTTGCCCACTTTTGGGGAACCACGTCCTCGTTTGGCCTGGATCTGCGAGGAGTCCACCACTGCGCGGGAGAAATCCAGCTGATCGGCCGCACGCAGCTTGGCCAGCAGGACCTCCTCCAGCTGTTCCCAGACACCGGCCTGCTGCCACTCCGCCAACCGGCGCCAGCACGTCGAGCCCGAACCGAACCCGAGTTCCTGGGGCAGGAACTCCCACTGGATACCGGTGTAGAGCACGAACAACACACCCTGCAACGCCTTACGGTCATCGATCCGACACCGCCCCGGATGCCGAAACCTTCGTTCATGCCTGGGCAGCAACGGTGCGATCACCGCCCACAGCTCGTCACTGACCTCCCACGGCCTCGGGCGAGACATCCCACGCTCCAACCACAAACGCGATCAACACACACCCCCACCATGCCAAAACAAGATCATTCTGCAAGGACCCCTAAGCGATGCGCGAAGTGCGTCTGAGATCTTCCGGGTTGAGCGTTCGTTCTTGCAGTGGTGCCCGACGAGGAACCATCCCCGCGTGCGCGGGGCCGACGGACAACTGGTGTTCCTGCACCGCGACGGCGACGAACCATCCCCGCGTGCGCGGGGCCGACATCAGCTACTTCGCGTTCAGGTACTGCCACTGGGAACCATCCCCGCGTGCGCGGGGCCGACCATTCACCGAAGGCGGCACCCCATCCAACGCCGGAACCATCCCCGCGTGCGCGGGGCCGACTCGCCGTTCGCGACCGCGAGCACGGCGTCGGTGGAACCATCCCCGCGTGCGCGGGGCCGACGCCAACCGGACTCGTGCGGCCGATGGCACGGGGGAACCATCCCCGCGTGCGCGGGGCCGACGATGACCTGTCTAGCAATGGCGGACGCGTCTACGAACCATCCCGCGTGCGCGGGGCCGACCCCCTGTTCCCCCTTTACCTGGATCAGCTGGGCGAACCATCCCCGCGTGCGCGGGGCCGACGGCGGATGGCTGTCGGACAAGTCCCAAGCCCCGGAACCATCCCCGCGTGCGCGGGGCCGACGGCACGCAGGAACGTCGAGCCCTTGGGAGTCGCGAACCATCCCCGCGTGCGCGGGGCCGACGGCCACGAGGCCACGTAAACCGCTCGTTGCCAAGAACCATCCCCGCGTGCGCGGGGCCGACTTCGCGCTGGGCACGTTCCTACGGTCGAGGGCAGAACCATCCCCGCGTGCGCGGGGCCGACTCCGCCCCACTCGATCGCGCGGCGCTGTATGCCGAACCATCCCCACGTGCGCGGGGCCGACGACCACAACCCGCACGGAGACACGCACCGGGCGGAACCATCCCCGCGTGCGCGGGGCCGACGCCCGTCACCGTGTCCACGCGCGCCGCGGCGAGGAACCATCCCCGCGTGCGCGGGGCCGACCGTGGGTCAGCCACGCCGAGGCCACTGCCGCGCGAACCATCCCCGCGTGCGCGGGGCCGACGGCGGCATCCAGGCATGGCCCGGGGCCGACTGATCGAGACCGAGGCGCCGCTCGATCTGCAACGAACCATCCCCGCGTGCGCGGGGCCGACCGAGCCGGATCCGGGCTTCCGCCGCCAGGACCCGGAACCATCCCCGCGTGCGCGGGGCCGACCTCCGGTGCGCTCGGCGAGGGCGCCGAGCAGGCGAACCATCCCCGCGTGCGCGGGGCCGACTGGCCGAACGCGAACGGCCCTGCGGCGCGTGGAGAACCATCCCCGCGTGCGCGGGGCCGACCGGCGGCCGTCCGTCGAGGGCGGTGTGTCCGCGGAACCATCCCCGCGTGCGCGGGGCCGACACTTCTTGACCTGGTGTTTTATCTCGGGCAGGGCTGGTTTTCATTCACTCCGGATCGCGGGCAGGCGTGTAGCTTGGTGGTCGGGTTCATGTGCTCTCGGTTCGCAGTGCGGGGCGGCGTAGGTGGGTGTGGGCGTTGTTGTGAAGATCACCTACCTGGGTGACCAGGAAATCCTCCCACTGCGCGACCCCATTTCGCGGGCGCGGACGAAATCCTCCCAAAATCCTCCCAAAAATCGACACAGGCGGTTTCGGGAGATCCACTACATGATCGACACCGCAACATCAAAAAGCCCGCTGACCTGCACTTTCGTGCTAGATCAGCGGGCTTCCGTGACCGTCGGGACGGCGGGATTCGAACCCACGACCCCTTGACCCCCAGTTGCATCGGGGGCCAGCGGCATGCTCAGGTCTGTTCTTCGAGGTCAGCTTCCAGTGTACCCAGCGAAGTAAAGGAGTCCGTTTCGCTTCGGGTGCTCGTGGTGTGTGGGTCCAGAATAGGCGTTCGTCAACCGTCGAGGTATGGCTCTCGCTGCGGTAGTTGTGTCACTGACGAAAGTCGGTTGAAGGGCTTGCTCGGGAGTTGATGTGGATTTGCCAGCGTTGACCCGAGGGAATCGGTCGCATCACCGCCCTGTTCATCATGGCCGCCCCGATCGCCAGCGCGACCGGAGCGCCGTTGGCGTCGCTCGTGCTGACCCGCCTCGACGGCACCTTCGGGCTGCACGGCTGGCAGATGTTGTTCCTGCTGTTGGGGTTCCCGACCATCCTGCTCGGCATCGTGATCTTCCGGCTGCTGCCGTCGCGGCCGGCCGAGGCGGCTTGGCTGTCGGCTGAGGAACGGCGCTTCCTCGAGGGAGAACTCGAACGCGAACGTCCGGAGACGACCGGGGCCCCGCCCGTATCGCCGTTCTCCGCGCTCAGGTCTCCGCAGGTGCTGGCGCTCGCGCTGATCTTCTTCGGCTTCAACGCGGGAAGCTACCTGCTGAACTTCTTCCTCCCGCAGGTGATTCGGTCGTTGGGGCCGGGCACCGCGGCCGGGATATCGACCGTGCAGGTCGGGTTGCTCACCGCCGTTCCGTGGCTGACCGCGGTCGCGGTGATGTACTTCGCCGCCCGGCACTCGGACCGCACCGGCGACCGGGTGCGGCACGCGTTCGCCGGTGCGTTGTGCACCGCACCGTGGAGCAGCACATAGCCAGTAGGCGCCATCCCCCGGTTGACAGCGCCAACCGGAATGCTTACGTCCGTAGATCGAAGCTACCGGACCACCAGCACTCCTGTCGGGAAGTAGCGTCAACGACTTAACAGTGACCGTTAACGACGTAACAGGCTGAGGCAGACGAGACCGTCGCGATTTCGACAATGCGGCGGTAGGGGCGCAGGCGGTAGGGAAGCGGTCGACGAGGGCTTCCCAGCGTGGCCGGATCCGGCGGTAGGTCTGGCGGGCTTCGAACCAGAGGTGGGTCTGATCAGGGCGGTGCGGGCTCCGGGGTAGCCGAGGCCGAGGAAGAACGTGGTGATCCCGATGGTCAGCACCGGGGTGATCCAGATGGCGATGCCGGGGATCGGGTCGATGCCGAGGAAGAGTCGGCTGGCGGTGGAGGTCGTGCGGGGCAGGTGGACTCCGGCGAGGTTGATGAGCAGTCCGGTGGCGGCGAGGTGCAGGCTCAGGCGCGCGGGAGCGAGTGTGGGGACGAGTTGGGCGCCGCAGGCATAGGCGGCAGCGTTGTGTTTCGCGGTGATTCGACCGCGATCAGCAGAGTGCAAGTAGCACCGCCGAGTTCGGTGAAAGGTTCGCTCACGCCGCTGCTATCTAGCCATCGGCCGCGGCGTTGCCGGAAGACGTGTGGTTTGTGATGAGCGCCGACGCGCCTTGTTCGGGTTTGGTGACCGTGTCTCGGTCGATCTGTTCTGTGAGATACCGATGCATCAACTCGCGAGCATCGAGTCGGAATAGGTTGAGTCGACGGGTGTGCCGCAGGAGGAGCAATCCGGACGCGTGTGCAAACGCCTCCGCGGTCAGGCGTGTGGCGGCCTCGGCGTCAAACAGCTCGGCTGCGGCATTGCGGGCTGGCTCCAGGGTTGCGAGCAGTGCGGCGTTGAGCTCGCGATTGGTTTCCTCGTCGGAGAGCCCGTGCGGTGCCATGCCGCCGGAGAACAGGTAGAACCCCATGTCCAGGTCGCGGGGGTTCTCGTCGTAGAAGTCGAAGAAGGTCAGCCCGGCAGCGACGTAGCGGGACGCTGCGGTGGCGGCGTGCGAGGCGGCGGCTTCGGTTGCGTTCTTCAGCCGCCTGAGCGACTCGTTCAGCGCTGCCGCGTAGATGTGCTCCTTGCTCGGGAAGTAGCTGTAGATCGCTCCCGGGGTGTAGCCGGCCTCTTTGGCGATCGCCCGCATGCTGGCCTCGCGCAGCCCGTCACGGGCGAAGACCCGCAGCGCCCCCTCGAGTATCAGCGCTCGCTTGGTCTCGTTCACCGCGTCGAGCCGTTCTGCGCGCGCACCCTCAGGCATGTCCTTGGTCCTTCCCTTCGTGTTGACGGTGACGCTACACTCTGAACAGTGTTCAATAGGCCGAACGTTGTTCAGACATCGAGAGGGAGAGCTAGCTCATGACTGCCGTCGCCGCCATTGGTGCCAGCGAGCGAGTCGCCGACTACACGGACCGCTTCCAGGCCTTCCTCGACCAAGAGGTTGCCCCGATCGAGGAGGAGCTGACTCAACAGAATGTCGGCACTGCCAGCCAGCCGCAGTTCGACGAGCTGGGACGGATGCATCCGGCGGTGTGGGAGGCGCGACGGCAGGTGCAGCGCCGCGCGGGTGCCCTTGACCTCTACGCACCACACAACTCGGTCTCTGCGGGTGGCAGGGGTTTCAGTCGGGTGGAGATGCATCACGTTGAGGAGTTCGTCTACCGTCGGTCCGGTCTTGGGCTCGGGCTGGCCGCGTTGGCTTGGACGGAGGGGCCGAACCCGGCGATCGAACGCTGCTCGCCGACCATGAGGGAGCAGTATCTGCAGCCGCTGATCGCGGGGGAGATCACGGCGGCGTTCTGCAATACCGAGCCCAGTGTCGGCTCCGATGTCCTGGCGATGTCCACCCACGCAACCCGCGACGGCCATGACTGGATCATCAACGGGAAAAAGGCGTGGATCACTAACTCGCACTTTGCCGATGTCTTGCAGGTCGTGGCTGTCACTGGACCCGGCGCCCGGACCCGCTCGCTGTCGATGTTCCTGATTGACGCCAACGCACCCGGGGTCACCCGCGGGCGTGATCTGCCCACGATGATGGCCGACGGTTTGACCGGCACCCTGGAGTTCAGCGACGTGCGGGTTCCGGCCGAGAACGTCGTCGGCGAGATCGGCGACGGTTTCGCGCTGGCAATGTCGTGGATCAACTGGCGCCGACTCTGCCGTGGCGGCATGTGTGCCGGCTGGGGTGCCTGGCTGCTCGAGCGAGCTCTTGACTACGCCCAGGATCGGACGTCGGGTGGCGAGCCGATCGCGGCACAGCAGGCGGTGCAGCACATGTTGGCGAACATGGACACCGACATCTACCAGGCCCGCTCGACGTCTCTGGTGGCGCAGGCCGAGCTTGATGAACTGGGGCCATTCGCAATTCCGATGCACTCCGATGCTCCCCGGCTGATCAGCCTGGTCAAGGTGATCAACGACGAGGCGTTCTTCCGCGTCGCAGACACCGCGGTGCAGGTGCGCGGTGCGATGGGGCTTATGCAGGACTCGCCGGAGGAGAAGCTGTTCCGGGTCGCACGAAACCTCCGCATCCCGGCAGGAACATCTGAGATCCAGCGCAACGGGATTGCGCGAGGCCTGTTGAAGAGGCGAGCCGCATGACGACCCTGACGACCCCGCTCACGCAGTACTCACCGGGCGGAGGGTGTGCTTGCAAGATGCCGCAGAGCCTGCTCAACGACGTGTTGGCGTCGTTGAAGGCGGGCGATGGCGCCCCTGCGGAAAGTGGCCGCACCGCTCGTGCTGGTGCGGCTCTGAGGGTCGGGTTGTCTCCCGCCGATGATGCGGCTGTTCTTGACATTCCTGGCCTTGAAGGCCGTTCCCTGGTGATGACCACCGATTTCCTGACTCCGATGGTGGATGATCCCTACGCCTGGGGACGCATTGCGGCCACCAACGCCCTGTCGGACGTCTACGCGATGGGTGGGCGCCCGCTGCTGGCGCTGAACCTGCTCGCTTGGCCGGAGAACCTGGACCGTGCCCTGCTCGCGGAGGTTTTGCGGGGAGGCGCGAACGCGGTCGCCGATGCCGGCGCGGTGCTTGCCGGCGGGCACAGCATCGTTGACCCAGCCCCCAAATACGGTCTGGCCGTCGTGGGCGAAGTCGACGAGAGCTCTATCCTGCGCAAGGGCGGAGGTCGTGCGGGTGACCTGCTCGTGTTGACGAAGCGGCTCGGCGCCGGGGTCATCGGCACAGCGGTGAAACGGGGGCAGGCGCCGGGCTCGGCCGTCGGTGAGGCGGTCGCCATGATGAGCCGTTCCAACGCCTCCGCGGCCGGAGTGGCTACTACCGCAGGGCTTCGCGGTGGGACCGATGTCACGGGATACGGCCTCATCGGCCACCTGCACGAGATGGCGTCGGCGGCCGGTCTCGAAGCCCGAATCCGGCCGGAGGCCGTTCCGCTACTTCCCTCGGTTGCTGAGCTCGTGCGGCAGGGTTGCGCCCCTGATGGCAGTCGCCGCACTCTCACTGATGCGCTCGCCGCGGGCTGGTTCGCCCCCTCCACCGCCGACCAGACCACACAGCTGCTGTTGGCAGATGCCCAAACATCCGGCGGCCTGCTGCTTTGCGTCCCCCCGGCCATTGCGAGTCCGACGATCGCGGCCTTGCACGAGCGGGGTGATGCGGATGCAGCCGTGGTCGGCGAACTCGTATCCGGACGTCCGGGGCACGTCGTGATCGAGACACCGCTAGCGGCCAAGGGAGAGGAGTAGGGATGGATCGTTTGAGTTGTGTGACCGGCCGGTACCAACCGGTGCATGAACAGCACTTGGAACTGTTCGAGATCGCGCTGCGTGATGCCGACCACCTCATCATTGCGATCACTAATCCTGATCCCGTTGCCCGGCAGGAGGAATCGACCTCGGCACACCGGCATCTGGCCGAAGCCAACCCCTTCACCTACTTCGAACGCGCGCGGCTCCTGTACACGGCACTGGCCGACCGGGGCCGGGCGGAGCAGACGACCATTGTGCCGTTCGATCTCACCCGGCCGGAGTGCTGGCCGCACTATGTCCCGCTGCGCGCCCGGCAGGTGGTGCGCGCCTACAGCGACTGGGAACGCCACAAGGCGGGACTGCTGGCGGATGCGGGCTATCGGCTGACGATGCTCGACGGTGACCCCGCCACCAAGGTCTCCGCCACCGACATCCGCGCACGCCTGGCGGGCAAGACGGCGACGTGGACGGATATGGTGCCCGCTTCCATCGCACCGATCCTGACTGAACTACTGAAAGAGCGGGCAGCAGCACGCATCGGAGGTCGGTGATGGCGCCACCTGGATACGGCGAAACCCAGCCTCGGTTGGACGACGACCGGCTGCCGATCGTGCTGGTCATATTCGACGGGCTTGGCGATCGCCCCATCCCGGAACTCGGAGGGCACACTCCTGCCGAGGCAGCCCACACCCCGCACCTCGATGCCCTGGCCCACGACGGCGCTTCCGGATGGCACCTGCCGTTCGGATGGGGGCGCGCACCGGCTTCGGAACTGGCCCACTGGGCGATGTTTGGCTACGCCACGGTGCCCTTCCCCGGGCGCGCCGTGCTGGAAGCACTCGGCGCCGGACTCGACATCGCCCATGACTGTGCGGTCACCCACGCGGCGCTGCGCACCTCCCGCCGCGACGGCAACCGCCTGTGGATTACCGGACGAGCCAGTGTCGACGATGACGCCGACATCGTGGCCCTGTTGAGCGGCCTCGGGCCGGTGCTCGCCGAGCATGGGATGACCCTGCAACGCCACGGCAAGACCGGCGAAGCGCTGCTGACCGCCCCCGCTCACGGGTGTGCGCAGGTGACTGACTCGGATCCGCTGTTCGAGAACTTCCACCCCTGGATGCAGCCGGTCCCGACCAGCGCGGAGGGATCGGCCTTCGCCGCAGCGCTCACCGCGGCCCTACAGGCAGCACACCGTTACCTGCGAGCCAGCGATATCAACGCCACGCGGGAACGCCGCGGGCTGCCTGCGCTGGACGTGCTCACGACGAAGTGGTCCGGCCGCTACGGCGAAATTCCTTCATTCGTCGAGCAGGTCGGCGTTGCCGGTGCCGCGGTCACCAGCACGCGTCTGTACCGCGGGATCGCCACAGCCCTGGGCATGGCCTCGGTACACCTGCCCCCGGTCGACGACCCGGCTCGCGACATCGCAACACGACTCGAGGCCGCAGACGCACTCATCGCCTCCGGCGCCCGCTTCGTGCACGTCCACACCAAGGCCACGGACGAGGCCGGTCACACCAAACAACCCCACGCCAAACGCGACGTCCTCGCGGCACTCGACCGAGGCCTGACCGGCCTGTCATCCCTCGCCGACAGGGCGATCGTCGCGGTGACGGGTGATCACGCCACACCCTCCACCCACGGGGTGATGCACACAGCCGACCCGACTCCCTTGCTCGTTGCCGGCCCGACGGTAAGACCCGACACCGTGACCGAATGGGGAGAACTTCCTGCGCGTGACGGGTGGTGGGGCAACGTCCGCGCCGAGGAACTGCTGCCCCTGCTGTTGGGGCAGGCTAACCGGCCAGTCTTCCTCGGCCATCGCATCACCACCCACCCGGTAATCGCACTCAGCGATACACCCCTTCCCATGCCCGTCACCGAAGACGGCATGACCGTCCGACGCTGACCTCGGGGGCAACCCGCTCCAGGTCCCGCCGCTCCGCCACGTCGGCAACCCTCGAGGTGCCGGAGCGGCCCCTCACCATTCTTTTCAGACCGGAAGCCCGTGACAAAGCAGTCACGGGGATCGGAGCAGCATGATGGGATATCAGGAGACCTTCCGCGCCAGCATCGAGGAGCCCGAGACGTTCTGGCGCGAGGCCGCCACGGCAATTGACTGGCACCGCGCACCGGAACGCGTCCTGGACGGCACCGCCGCACCCTTCTACCGCTGGTACCCGGACGGACAGCTCAACGCCTGCCACAACGCTCTAGACCGCCACGTACAAGCTGGCCATGGCGACCGCGCCGCGCTGATCTACGACAGCCCCGTCACCGGGACCAAGAAGATCTACACCTACAGCCAGATGCTCGAGGAAGTGGCGCGGTTCGCCGGCGCACTGACCAAGATCGGCGTCGGCCACGGAGACCGGGTCGTCATCTACATGCCCATGGTCCCCGAAGCCGCGATCGCGATGCTTGCCTGCGCCCGCATCGGCGCGGTCCACTCGGTCGTCTTTGGCGGATTCGCCCCGAACGAGCTGGCGATCAGGATCGACGACGCTGCCCCCAAAGCCGTCGTCACAGCATCGTGCGGTATCGAAGGCACACGGATCATCGAATACAAACCGCTGCTCGAGCGCGCATTCGAACTGGCCGATCACAGCCCAGATCACTGCATCGTTCTGCAACGCCCCCAGGCGGTCGCCGAGCTAGGCGACCGCGATCTCGACTGGTCCGAGATGATCGCCACTGCCAAACCTGTTGCCTGTGTTCCGGTGGTTAGTACCGATCCGCTCTACATCCTCTACACCTCGGGTACGACGGGCAAACCCAAGGGCGTCGTCCGTGACACTGGCGGCTACGCCGTCGCCCTGGCCTGGTCGATGCGCGCCATCTACGACGTCGGCCCTGGCGAGACGATGTTCAGCGCCTCCGATGTCGGTTGGGTCGTCGGGCACTCCTACATCGTCTACGGGCCATTGCTTGCTGGCGCCACCACGGTGTTCTTCGAAGGCAAACCTGTCGGGACACCGGACCCGGGCCAGTTCTGGCGAGTCATTGCCGAGAACCAAGTGAAGGCCCTGTTCACCGCGCCCACCTCGCTGCGAGCGATCAAAAAGGAAGACTCGGAAGGTTCCTTCCTCGACGACTACGACCTCTCCAGCTTGAGCACCGTGTTCCTAGCCGGCGAGCGCCTGGACCCTGAAACGCTCCGTTGGACTCAAGACCGCCTCGGCATTCCGGTCATCGACCACTGGTGGCAAACCGAGACCGGCTGGCCGGTCGCCGCGAACCTCGTGGGACGGGAGCCCCTGCCCGTCAAGCCTGGATCCGCGAGCGTTGCGGTCCCCGGTTGGAACATCACGGTCGTCGACGCCGTCGGCGGTCCTGTACCGCGCGGCACCGACGGCACGATCCTGTTGAAACTGCCGCTGCCTCCGGGTGCGCTGACCACGCTCTGGAACGACGATGAACGCTACATCTCCTCGTACTTGTCCGAGTACCCGGGCTACTACGCTACCGGCGACGGCGGACACATCGACGATGACGGCTACGTGTTCATCATGGGCCGTACCGACGACGTCATCAATGTGGCCGGCCACCGGCTCTCGACCGGCACCATGGAGGAGGCCCTCGCTGCGCACCCGGCAGTCGCAGAGTGCGCCGTGATCGGCGTGGCAGATCCCCTCAAGGGGCAACTTCCTCGAGGATTCGTTGTGCTGAAAGCCGGTGACCATCACGACGAGGCCACCGTCGTTGCCGACCTCATCGCGCTGGTCCGCAACCGAATCGGAGCAGTGGCAGCGCTCAAGGATATCTCGATCGTGCCAGCCCTACCCAAAACTCGCTCCGGCAAGATCTTGCGGAAAACCATGAGGGGAATCGCCGATGGCGCTGACGAATCGGCGCCTTCGACCATCGAGGACATAGCCGTGCTCGATGCGCTCCGCCCCGTTCTCCGACGCGACTGAGTGTGTTGGAGTGAGAAAAGCAGTTGTGTCAAGGAATTCGACTCATGAGGCGCCCCGCGGACGCGCCCCCGCGGACCAGTCTCTACTGATTGACGACCAGTTTTGGCCTGGCCGTGGCGCTGAGCGTTACGGCCCAACCCATATCGGCGGGACTGCGTCTGCGCCTAACCAGCCGGTCCGGCATGCTCTGCCGGTCGTTCAACGCTTGTGTGCGGCATTCCTGAGGTGGCGGCGTCGGGGTTGGTGTTGCCGGCGTTGTGGCGAGTTCCCGTGCTATGCCGCAGCGGTGCGGGCGGCTCGCTGAAGTGCGATGCCACCAGCCGAGAGGTTGTCGTGGGTTGTCCCGCGCAGCACACCGGACACTTGCACCGGCAAGCTCGCGCCGGGTCTGAGCCAGCCGCTCCGGCAACGGAAGGCGGTCGGTGCAAGTTCCTCGAGTTGCGTTGGAAGGACTCGAGGTCTGGGTCGGCCGCGGTGGGGTGAAGCTTTCTCGATTGGCGACGGTCAAGATCAAGCGGCGATTTCCTGGCGCGACGGGAACGTGCGGCAACACGTTTGCATCCCGCCGGAACGAGAAGGAGCACGGACCGCTGAACTGCGATGGACCGAAAAACACCGGTTGTTCAGGGTCCACTACCTTGACGCGGTATAGGTCAGTTGTCGGTCAGCGCCGTGTGGATGGCCGGGGGTGCGGCTTGCGGTCGTCCTGCTGCGAGGACGAGGTGGCGGTGGCGGAGGGCGTCGAGGTTGTGGGTGGGGTTGCCTTCGACGCTGAGTAGGTCTGCGGCGTGTCCGGGGGAGAGCGTCCCGGTGCGGTGGTCGTTGTCGAGCAGGGCGTCGGCGGTTTCGGTGAGGGTGTGGCTGATGTCGTCGGGGTCGTCGTTGATGCGTGTGCAGGCTTCGAGGAGTTCGTCGAGGTGGGTGCAGTTGAGGATGGCGTCGGCGAGTTCGGAGTCGGTCGTGGTGTGCAGGAGGGTGGCGAGTGTGGTCGCGTCCATGTGGTGATGCTGTGGGTTGAGGAGTGGCGCGTGGAGCGTGTGAGTGTGGGTGCGCCCGGTTGGACTAGTCGGTGATTTCCCTTCTACTCGGGAAGTTGTCGCGTCCCGAGTCTCTTTACCGGCTCGGTTTCCGGCTTCTGCGCCGAGGAGCGATGCTTGTCTTGCCCTATCCGCCGCGTTCGAGCCCCGCATTCGCGGGGCCGACTCCGCACCGGCGGAGCCGGTGCTCCACCGGCGTAGGAGAGAACACCCCCACATGCGCGGAGCCGACCACGGTGGCCTTGTTCAGGTCCACCGGCACCTGGAAACCTCCGTATGCGCGGAGCCGACGAGGTCGACCGCCTGCTGCAACAGCATCTGCGGGGAACACCCCCGCGTGCGCGGGGCCGACACTTCTTGACCTGGTATTTTATCTCGGGCAGGGCTGGTTTTCATTCACTCCGGATCGCGGGCAGGCGTGTAGCTTGGTGGTCGGGTTCATGTGCTCTCGGTTCGCAGTGCGGGGCGGCGTAGGTGGGTGTGGGCGTTATTGTGAAGATCACCTGGCTGGGTGACCAGGAAATCCTCCCACTGCGCGACCCCATTTCGCGGGCGCGGACGAAATCCTCCCAAAAACCTCCCAAAAATCGGCACGGGCGGTTTCGGAAGATCCACTGCATGATCTACACCGGAACATCAAAAAGCCCGCTGACCTGCACCTTCGTGCTAGATCAGCGGGCTTCCGCGACCGTCGGGACGGCGGGATTCGAACCCACGACCCCTTGACCCCCAGTCAAGTGCGCTACCAAGCTGCGCCACGTCCCGGCCACACCCTCCGTGGGGTGCTTGAAAAGCTTAGCGCACCGCCCACAGAGGATCTTCATCGGCCCTCGGTTTCGGTATCGGTGCTGGTCAAGAGTTCGGCGCGGGTGCCGATCAGGCGGGTGGGACGGGTGAGGGTGAAGGCGGCGAGGGCTTCGTGGGAGGCGGCGGCGAGGGTCGCGGGATCTCGGGTGGGCGTAGTGGGGCGGACGCCGTGGGAGTGGGTGCGGAAGTGGGAGTCGCGGAGTTTGACCACGACCCGGCTCGCGAGCAGGTCGTGTGCGGCGAGGTCTTCGGCGACGAGGTGGGAGAGGCGGGTCAGTTCGGCGCGCAATGGCTCGGGGGCGGTGACGTCCTCTTGGAAGGTGATCTCGCGACCGTAGGAGCGTGGGCGGTACGGCTCGGGATGCACGGGTGCGGGGTCGTAGCCGCGGGCTACGGCGACGAGCCACGGGCCGTTGCGGGGGCCGAAGTGCTCGGCGAGGGTGAAGCGGTCGGTGGCCGCGAGTTCGCCGACCGAGTGGAGTCCGCGTTCGGCCAGGCGGGCGGCTGTTCTGCGTCCGATTCCTCGTAGTGCTTCGGGTGGGCGTTCGTACATGGTGCGTGGCCAGTTTTCCGCGTCGAGGCGGAAGATTCCGCTGTCGGTGACTCCGGCGGTGGGTTTCGCGAAGCCGGAGGCGGTTTTTGCGCGCAGTTTGTTGTCGCCGATTCCCACGGAGCAGATCAGTCCGGTTCGGGTGTGGACGTGGCCGCGGAGTTCGGTGGCGGAGCGGGTGGCGTCGTCGGTGTCGAGCAGCAGGTACGCCTCGTCCCAGCCTGCCTCCTCCACCACGTCGGAGAGGTCGCGCAGCGCGGCGGTGAAGGTGTCCGAGGCCGCCAGGTACGCGTCTCTGTCGAGGGGGAGGAACACTGCTTGCGGACAGCGTTTCGCCGCGGTGCGCAACGGGGTTCCGGAGTGCACGCCGAATTCGCGGGCCTCGTAGGAGGCTCCGGCGACGACGCCGCGGCGGGTGGGGTCTCCGATGCCTCCGACCAGCACGGGTTCACCGCGCAGTTCGGGGCGTCGCAGCAGTTCCACGGCGACGATGAACTGGTCCAGGTCCACGTGCAGCACCACTCGCTCCACGCCTCCAGCTTGCCTCGTGCGCGGTGTCGTGGCAGGTCGGCGGTACGGTCGTCGGATGGCGAAGCGCAGCGCGGGGATCTTGCTGTACCGGATGCGCGAGGGGGAGCCGGAAGTGCTGCTGGTGCATCCGGGCGGGCCGTTCTGGAAGAACAAGGACCTGGGCGCATGGTCGATCCCGAAAGGCGAGTACGGCGAGGACGAGACGCCGTTGTCCGCCGCGTTGCGCGAGTTCGAGGAGGAGACGGGCGTTCGGCCCGCCGCGAACTCGTTGATCGAACTCGGTGAGGTGCGCCAGAAGAGCGGCAAAGTGGTCGTGGCGTGGGCCGTGTGGGGCGAGTTCGAGGTGGGGGAGCTGCGCAGCAACCTCGTGGAACTGGCTTGGCCACCGCGTTCCGGGCGTACGCAGAGCTTCCCGGAAGTGGATCGGGCGGAGTGGTTCGATCCGGCGACGGCACGCGGGAAACTTGTTGCGGCGCAAGCGGAATTCATTTCGCGGCTGTTGGATGCGCTGGCCCCGGAGTGATCGGGCCGGACACCGGTAGTGACGCGTAGTGTCGATCACGAGGCCGGGGGCGGCTTGTCGGTCTCGATTCGTTGAACGACGCGACACGACGAGGAGAAACCGATGTCCGCCGACGAGACCGGCACGCAGCTGAACCAGGAGTACCCGCCGAACTGGCCGGAGAAGGAGCCCTACGGCGTCGCCGATGTCCGGCAGGATCTGTGGCCTCGGGATGACAACTCCCGCGTTCTCGAGCTCGAGCTGCGCCCTCGGGACGAGGAGCTCGGCAGGATCTGGATCCGCGACACCTACGTGAACTGCTTCGTCGTCGACGGGAGTCCGCTCTACGTCGCCACCGGCACCACTCGCGCAGCCGGTGCCGGCGGGGCAGGGCCGTGGAACGACGGGATCTTCGTGTGGACCGCGGACTCCTTGGACGGGCCGTGGAAGCTGGTCGACACGACCGGCGTCCGGCCCGATGCGGAGAAGGGCAAGGTGTGGTCGCCGGAGTTCGTCGGCGAGAACGAGCCGGGACGCACCGTCGTCGCCCCGTGGCAGGAGTACTGGCACGACGAGGAGTTCGGCAAGCGCGGCAACGCGTGGGCGCCCGAGGTGCACTACTTCCGCGGCACCTGGTACATCGTCGCGTGCATGGGCGATCATTCCCGCAAGGTCGGTTCGTTCATGCTCAAGAGCACGGGGGGAATCGAAGGGCCGTACCGGGTCGTCGAGGGCAACTTGGAGAAGCCGTTCGGCGAGCTGGTCTCGGGCGGGCCGGACTGGATCGACCCGAACGCCTACTTCCACATCGACGGTGGTCTCTACGCCGAAGGCGACAAGGCGTGGCTGGTGTTGCACAACGACCTGTACGCCGAATTCCGGGAGGACATGGAGGACATCGTCCAGACGACGAACCTCCCGAAGTTCGAGCAGACGCGGTACTCGTCCGAGCCGTACCTCGAGGGCGCTTACGTGTTCAAGCACGAAGGGAAGTACTACCTGGTGCACGCCGCCTGGGACTGGAAGTTCGACGGCGACCGGTACGCCTACGACACGACCGAAGGTGCGCGGTACCAGTACGACGCGATCGTCGCCGTCTCGGACGAGTTCGAAGGGCCGTACTCGAAACGCTGGACCGCGGGCGTCGGCGCCGGTCACAACAACATCTTCGCGGATGCCGACGGCCGGCTGTGGGCGACGTTCTTCCGGAATCCGGCCGCCGGCTACTGGGCCGACCGGGGCGAGGACGCCGCGGTGGCCGGGGTGGTGCGGATGGAGTGGACCGGGCCGGAAGGGAATCGGATCTACGTCCAGCGGAAGTGAGGCGCGCCATCGGTGTGCGAACGGTAGGCCTGCCGGAAAGACGACCGCCGCCGGTTCCCCGCGGAACCGGCGGCGGTGTGCGAACCCGCTCAGTCCAGCGTCGAGTCCTTCGTTTCACGGCTGACGAACAGTGCGATGAGCGTCAGCCCTCCCATCGCGGCGAGGTAGACGCCGACCCAGCCGACGCCGTGGCTGCCTGCGAGCCAGGTCGCGATGTAGGGCGCCACGGAGGCGCCGAGCAGGCTCGCCAGGTTGTACGACACCGACGCGCCGGTGTAGCGCACCGCGGTCGGGAACAGCTCCGGCAGCACCGCGCCCATCGGGCCGAACGTCAAGCCCATCAAGGCGAGGCCGACGATGAGGAAGCTGAGCACCGCGGGCAGTGAACCGTTCCCGAACCACGGCCCCATCAGCAGCCCGAACACGATGATCGCCGAGGTGATCACGAGCAGCGTGGGGCGGCGGCCGAAGCGGTCGGCCAGCAGGCCCGCGATGGGCACGGTCAGGCCGAAGAACACGACGCCGATGAGCAGGAACACCAGGAACTCGGAGCGGCTGTAGCCGAGCCCGGACTCGGCGGTGCCGTAGGACAGGGTGAACACGGTCATCAGGTAGAACAGCACGTAGGTGGCCAGCATGATGAACGTGCCGAGCACCAGTCCCTTGAGGCCGGTGCGGAAGACCTGCACGAAGGGAACCTTGGCTCGTTCGCCGGATTCGACGACCTTCGCGAACGCGGGCGTTTCGTGCAGGCTCAGCCGGACCCACAGGCCGACGATGACGAGCACCGCGGAAACCAGGAACGGCACTCGCCAGCCCCAGGCCAGGAACGTCGCGTCGTCCATCGTTTCGGACAGCAGCAGGAACAGCCCGTTCGCCACGAAGAACCCGATGGGGGCGCCGAGCTGCGGGAACGTGCCGAAGATGGCGCGCTTGCCCGCGGGCGCGTTCTCGGTGGCCAGCAGGGCCGCACCGCCCCATTCGCCGCCGAGACCGAGGCCCTGGCCGAATCGGCACAGCGCCAGCAGCAGCGGGGCGGCCACGCCGATCGACGCGTAGCCGGGCAGCAGTCCGATGAGCACCGTCGAAATCCCCATCGTCAGCAGCGACGCGACCAGCGTCGACTTGCGGCCGATGCGGTCGCCGAAGTGCCCGAACAACGCCGAACCGACCGGACGCGCGATGAAGGCGATGGCGAACGTCGCCAGCGACTGCAAGGTGGCGGCGGTGGGATCACCTGCGGGGAAGAAGAGCTTCGGGAACACCAGGACGGCCGCGGTGGCGTAGACGTAGAAGTCGTAGAACTCGATGGAGGTTCCTACGAGGCTGGCCACCACGACTTGGCGAGTGGAGTTGCGCGGCGCGGCGTCATCCGCGACGGCATCGGGAACGTGGCCGACCGCCATGGTCCGGAACCTCCCTGTTCACACGTTCAGACCAAAATGAGCACACGTAGCGTAGCGCTCGCCGCCCACTGGCCGGGAACCGATTCCCATGAATTGGACATGGGATCGGCCACGGATGGGGCACCGCGAGGTCCGCGGCGCTCTTCCAGGCCGGGTACGGCGAAGCCGGCCGCGGTTGCGCCGCGATGTCGAGAGGTCGGTCGCGGCGACCTGCCTGGCTTGGCCGCGGCGGCTCGGCGGTGGCGGGTTCCGCTCGTCAACGCATGGCCTAGTGTGCTCGGGCGGAGCGGGGATGAGGGTTCCACCGCGAATGGCGGAGGGGCTTGAGCTCGTGCTGACGGTCGTTGCCGGGTTGATCTTCGTGGTGACCTTGGCGCTGGTCATCTGGCGGCCCAGAGGGCTCGGGATCGGGTGGAGCGCACTCGGCGGGGCGGCCGTGGCGCTGCTGACCGGTGTGGTGGCCGTGCCCGATGTGTCCACTGTGGTCGGACTGGTCTGGAACGCGACGCTGGCGTTCGTGGCGATCGTGCTGGTCTCGCTCCTGCTCGACGAGTCCGGCTTCTTCGAGTGGGCCGCGCTGCACGTGGCCCGCTGGGGCGCTGGGCGAGGGCGGCGGCTGTTCGTGCTGGTGGTGCTGCTCGGCGCGGTGATCTCGGCGGTGTTCGCCAACGACGGAGCGGCGCTGATCCTCACCCCGATCGTGCTGCAGATCATGCTGGTGCTGCGGTTCACCCCGACCGCGACGCTCGGTTTCGCGCTGGCCACCGGGTTCGTGGCCGACACCGGGAGTCTGCCGCTGGTGGTGTCGAACCTGGTCAACATCGTGTCCGCGGACTTCTTCGGGATCGGGTTCGCCCGCTACGCGCTGGTGATGGTGCCGGTGGGCCTGGTCTCGGTGGCGGCGAGCCTCGCGGTGCTGCTGTGGTACTTCCGCCGCGACATCCCGGAGGAGTACGACCTGACCGTGCTCGCCGAACCCGCGTCGGCCATCCGGGACCGCACGACGTTCCGCGCCGGCTGGGCGGTGCTGGGCATGCTGCTCGCCGGGTACTTCGTGGCCGAGCCGCTGCGGGTACCGCTGTCCGCGGTGATCGGAGCGGGCGCGGTGGTGCTGCTGGCGGTGGCGGCGCGGTGGCCCGGATTCCTGTTCCGCACCGAGCGGAAGGTGCTCGTCGCGCACGGTGAAGTCCCGGCGGCGCCGGAGCCCGGTGAGCGGCGCATCGCCGTCGGCAAGGTCGTCCGGGAGGCGCCGTGGCAGATCGTGCTGTTCAGCATCGGCATGTACCTCGTCGTCTACGGCCTGCGCAATCAAGGCCTGACGCAGGAGCTGGCCGCGCTGTTCGGGCACTTCGGCGCGCACGGCACGCTCACCGCGGCCGTCGGCACCGGCGTCGTGGTGGCGGTGCTCGCGTCGATCATGAACAACCTGCCGACGGTGCTGATCGCCGCGCTGGCCATCGCGGGCGCGGGAGCGACGGGGCTCGCGCACGAGGCGATGGTGTACGCGAACGTCATCGGCTCCGACCTCGGACCGAAGATCACGCCGATCGGCAGCCTGGCCACCTTGCTGTGGTTGCACGTGCTCGACCGCAAGGGCCTGCACGTCGGCTGGGGACGCTACTTCCGGACGGGGATCGTGCTCACCGTGCCGGTCCTGCTGGTGACGCTGCTCGCCCTCGCCGGATGGCTGACCGTCATCGGCTGATCGAGCCCGGGCGCCGAAGAACGACCATCGTCCCATCCGGCCGGTGCTAGTGGGCCAAGGAGTCGTTCACCCGGTGCCGCCTCTGGGGACGATGGTCCGTTCGACCGGTCTTACCGGGCGAAGGAGTCGTTCACCTCAGGCGGCGGGGAAGTGCTCAGGCGGGGTTCTTGGCCTCGTCGCCGGGGAGGAGGCGGTCCTCGAACACCTGGGGCTCGCCTGCGGTCGACCAGTGCCTGCGGTAGTTGGCGAGCGCGTTGCCCAGCCGGTCCCGGGCGGCCCGGGCCACCGCGTCGTCCGCTCCGATGCCCACGTGTGCGCACACGGCGACCGACGAGGCGTCCAGCCGGGGGCGTGCGTTCTTCACCGTCTCCACATCCCCAGTGTGCCGCCCGCGCCGAATCGGCTTCGACGCGGGCGGCCGCTGCGAGATTCCGGTCACCGCCGCGCCCTGTTCGCCGCCTGCGCCCACTCCCGCAGCTGTGCCTGCGTGATGGGGATGCCGGGGAACCGGGTGAGCCGCGCGGCGGGGAACGACCGCATCATCTGCACGTGCTGCGGATCGCCCACCAGCCCGCCCATCGGGCTCGCCGCCAGCGCTTCGCCCAGCAGGCCGCCCGCCACCGGGTCGTCCAGCCAGGCGCCCAGCTCGGAGTCCGGCGTGAGCGGGTCGCTGATCGGTTCGCCCGCGAGTTCGACCGTGGCCGCCAGCCGCACGTCCCGCGAGGACGCCGCGGCGCGCAGCTCGAACTCGCCGCCCTCCACGATCCAGCGGCCGAGCGGGGTGTTCCAGTAGGCGAACGCGCGCTGATCCAGTTCCAGCGTCACGCGGGAGCTCTCGCCGGGACGCAGCGCGACCTTGGTGAACGCCTTGAGTTCCTGCTCCGGCCGGAACACCGAGCACGCGGGGTCGGCGACGTAGAGCTGGACGACCTCCTGCCCGTCGCGGGCACCGGTGTTGGTGACGGTGAGCGAGACCGCCACGCGCGGCCGCGGCCCGTCCTCCAGCACCGCCACGTCGAGTTCGGTGTAGTCGAACGTCGTGTAGGACAGGCCTTCCCCGAACGCGTGGCTCACGGGGAGTTCGTGCGCGTCGTACCAGCGGTAGCCGATGAGCAGGCCTTCGCCGTAGCGGACCACGCCGTGCTCCCCGGCGCCGAGGGCGGGGGCGTGCGCGCCGCGCACCGGGATCGTTTCGGCGAGTCTGCCGGAGGGGTTCGCGGCGCCGATGAGCAGTGCGGCGAGCGCGCTGCCGCCCGCTTGGCCGGGAAGCCAGCCCTGCAGGATCGCCGTCGCGTGCCGCTGCCACTCGTCGACGGTGACCACCGCGCCGCCAGCGAGCACCACGACGACGTGCTCGTTGACCGCCGCGACCTCCCGCAGCAGCTGGAGCTGGTGCGCGGGCAGCGACAGGTGATCCCGGTCGTAGCCTTCGGATTCCGCGGTCGGCGGCAGCCCCAGGAACAGCACGGCGACGTCGGCGTCGGCGGCCCGGCGCACCGCTTCGGCGACCAGGTCCGGATCGGCGGCGTCGGCCTCGATCTCGTAGCCGGGGGCGAACCGAAGCTCGGCGAAACCGGCGGAGTTCAGCGCGCTCAACGCGTCGTCCAGCCGCGTCGGCGTCACCAGCGAGCTGCCCGCGCCCTGGTAGCGCGGGGTGCGCGCGAGTTCACCGAGCACGGCGACCTTCGTCGACTCCGGTCGCAGGGGGAGGACGTCGGTGTCGTTCTTGAGCAGCACCGCGCTCTCGATCGCCGCCCGCTCGGCGAGGGCGTGGTGGCGTTCGGCGTCGAACTCCGGTGCTTCCGGCGCCGACGAGGTCCGCTCGATCAGGCGCAGCACCCGTTCGGCCGCGACGTCGATGTCCTGCTCGCGCAGCGTTCCAGCCCGGTAGGCGTTCAGGATCACTTCCCCGCCGGTGCCACCGGACGAGGGCATTTCCAGGTCCAGCCCGGCCAGCAGGCTCTCGTCGCGGACGTTGACCGCACCCCAGTCGGACACGACCACGCCGTCGAAACCCCACTCCTCGCGCAGCAACTCGGTCAGCAGCCAGCGGTTCTCCGAGGCGTACACCCCGTTGATCCGGTTGTAGGAGCACATCACCGTCCACGGCCGGGCGTCCCGGACCACGTGCTCGAACGCGGGCAGGTAGATCTCCCGCAGCGTTCGCTCGTCGACCTCGGCGGAGATGGTGAGCCGTTCGGTCTCCTGGTTGTTGACCGCGAAGTGCTTGACCGAGGTGCCCACGCCGTGCGCCTGCACGCCCCGCACCAGCGCCGCCGCCAGGTGACCGGCCAGCAGCGGGTCCTCCGCGAAGTACTCGAAGTTGCGGCCGCACAACGGGGTTCGCTTCATGTTCACGCCCGGCCCGAGCAGCACCGCGACGTCCTCGGCCCGGCACTCGACGCCGAGTGCCCGCCCGACCTCGCCCAGCAGGTCCACGTTCCACGAACTGGCCAGGCCGGAGGCGGTGGGGAAGCAGGTCGCGGGCACGCTGTCGGCGAGCCCCAGGTGATCACCGCCGGTGCGTTGCTTGCGCAGGCCGTGCGGGCCGTCGGTGAGCATGATCGACGGGACGTCGTGGTCGCGCAGCGGTTCGGTGCTCCAGAAGTCGGCGCCGTCCAGCAGCGCCACCTTCTGCTCGATCGTCAGCGAGCGCAGCAGCGCGGGAACGTCCCAGGCTCCGTCCACTTCGGCTTCCGGTGTTGTCGCCATGACGACTCCCCTCTGACGGTGCGGTACAGCTGAGATCGTCCCATCGCTGAGGTGTGGAGTCAGTGCCCGCCCGCCGCGGCGGAGTCCGTCCCGGAGCGTCGTTCCCAGCGGTTTCCCAGGCAGCTCAACGGGAACGGACGCATTCGCCGCCTACCGTCGGCCCCGAGCTGGAGGTGAGCGGTGACCGGTGGCCGAGGGCCGCAGTGGACGGTTCGAGCACGTGACGTTCTCACGGCGATGCGGAGCGGGGCGGCCGGGCAGGCCGTCCTGTTCGCGGTGATCGGCGGGTTGGCCACCGCGGTCAACGCGGTCGTGTACCTGCTGCTGCGCGGCACGTTCCCGACGGGACTCGCGAACGTGCTGGCGCTGCTGCTGACCACGATCGGATCGAGCCTGCTGCACAAGCGGGTCGTGTTCACCGGCCTCCGGGAGCGACCGCTGCGGATGCACTTGCAGACCGCGGCGACGTTCCTGTTCTACTGCGTCTCCAGCAGCGCGGCGCTCGTCCTGCTGGGGCTGGTCGACGACGACCCCGGCAGCTTCGCCGAAGCCCTCGCCGTCGCGGCGATGAGCACCGTCGGCGGGGTCGCCCGCTTCGTGGCCCTGCGCCTGTGGGTGTTCCGCCGCGCTCGGGGACACCGCGTCGCGCCGGAGGCCCGTGCGGTCGCGCCGATTTTCGCCGTGCCGCGCGAAAGATGACGTGACACCACGTGCGCGAGCCGTCGCGCGGCGTGCGAGCCGATCACGGTGCGGGTTCGGGAATCGCCCTCAACTCGCCCCGGTCATCGGTGACGCAGGCCGCTCGTTCGTCGGTGCCCGCGAGGAACTCACCGAGGCAGCCGGCGAGCGCGGCGTGCCCGGCCGGATTGGCGTGGAAGGACTCCTGCATCGCGTGCGGCGCGCGGTAGTCGTCCTGCAGGCTTTCCCAGTCCACGGTGAGCCGGGTGAACCACTCCGTGTCGTCCTGCGGGGCGGGCACCTGCCCGGCGGGGGTCCCGTCGGGCTGGGGAGGGGTGCACGCCTCGTGCCCGTGGCCCGCTCGGGAGAGGTCGAGGAAGCGCGCCCCGGCTTCGTCGGCGGCCTTGCGCAGGCCCTCGGACAGCTGCGGGACCCCGGTGTCGCGGATCCACCGCAGGTCACCGGTCTGGAAGGGGCAACCGGAGAGGTTGTTCAGCCGCGGATCCACGTCGGGGCCGACGGGCGAGGCGTAGGACTGCACCACCAGCGAATAGGCGCCGGGCGTGTAGCCCGCTTCCTGCATCACGGACCGGATGTCGCGCAGCGCGGAGACGACCTTCGGGCGCATCGCCTCCACCCGCTGCGGCCACACGTCCTGCATCTTCTCGGAGCAGCCGCCTGGGGCGCGGGTCGCCCACGCCTCCACGCACCGGTTGACGACGTCGGTGAAACCGGGGTCGTCGTTGGCGCCGACCTGCACCACGATGTCGGTGATCCGGAACCGCTCGGTCAGTTCCGCGAGCCGGTCCGCCTGGGATCCCTCGGCGTGCTCCGGGCTGTCGGCGGAACCGACCAGCTTCGCCTGCGCCCCGGAACAGGCCAGGTTGATGGGGGTGACCTTCGGCGGCAGCGCCAGCTGGTGCACCGGCGCCGCCGGTGAGCGGTGACACCAGTCGCCGTTCTCACCGTTCGTGCCCGCGACGTATCGCCCGCCGCCCTCGCCGGACAGCGTGCTGTCGCCGAGCGTGACCACCGCGGCGGGCAGCCGTTGGGGCTGCTGCGGCAGGCTCGGCAGGTTCTGATCACTGACCAGGATCGCGAGCGCCAGGACGCCGCAGACCGCCAGCAGTGCGAGGAATCTCGACATGTGCGCCCGCATCGCCGATCAGTCTATGAGTTCCCGAAGTCGATCACGCCCGGTGTCGGGAGTGGTGCCGGTAACACCACGCGGATCGGTGGTCGGCTCCGGGAGAAAATCGGGCATCCCGTGCGTTGAGCAAGTGAGACGGAATGCCTCCGGAGGTTCGCTTTGCCCATTCTCCTGCTGCTCCTGGCCATCGGCGTCGTGGAGATCAGCGTGCTCGTGCTGGTCGGCAACGCCGTCGGCGTGTTGCCCACGATCGGCCTGCTGATCGCGGCCGCCGCCCTCGGCAGCTGGCTGCTGCGCAGGGAAGGCCGCCGCGCGTTCGAGGCTTTCAACGAGGCCGCGCGGCTGCGCAGGCCACCGGAGCGGGAGGTCGCCGACGGCGTGCTGATCGTCGGTGGCGGTCTGCTCATCGTGCTTCCCGGATTCGTCAGCGATGTGTTCGGCCTGTTGTGCCTGCTGCCGCCGACCAGGGCGTTCCTGCGCCGCCGCCTGCAGCGCAGCGCGGAACGCCGTGCCGAGCAAATGCAGCAGCGGATGAGTGCGAACCCGGGCTGGGCCGGCGGCATGCCGGGCGCCCGGTTCCCCGGTGCGGGACGGCCCGGCGCGGGCCACCGCGACGACGGCGACGTCATCGACGGTGAGGTCGTGTCGGTCAGTGAGGACGACATCCCGCGCCAGCACCCTTCGCTGGACGCGTCGACGCAGGCAGAGCGCCCGGACGGCGGGGCGCCGCGGTGAACTGACCGGCGTGACGTCGATCCCGCGAGCACTGCGGGTAAGCTTCGGCGAACGATCGTGGCCGGAGTCGGGAGCGACGCTCCCGACTCCGGCCACGGTGGCGCACGGCGAAGTTCGGACGGCGTGGACCTCGATCGACCGGAGCCGCGGTGATCCGCGTAAGGTGATCGACCCGGCTCCTGACCGAGCGGGTGGGTTCGTTCGGGCGGGAGAGCGCCGCCCTGATCGACCGGACCGGGACGGCGAAGCGGAACCGGCGGTCCCACGTCGATCGAGAGCGGTCGGTGTGGCCCGGAGGGGAGGGGCCGGCTCCGTTCCGATGTGCGGAGACCGGGTGAACGAGGTCGCCGCGCCTTGCGCCGCCAGCAAGCCGAAGCCGGGGGAGATCCCCAGGACAGGGAACACAGGACATGTCCGAGACCACGTTGCTGATCGGCGGCCGAATTCATTCGCCCGCCGATGCCGACGCCACCGCGATGGCCGTCATCGACGGCACCATTGCCTGGGTCGGTTCTGACAGGGTCGGCCGTGCACTGCATCCCGAGGCGGAGATCGTCGACCTCGGCGGGGCGTTCGTCGCACCGGCCTTCGTCGACGCGCACGTGCACGCCACCTCGTCCGGGTTATTGATCAACGGCCTGGATCTGACCGGTTGCGCTTCGCTGACCGAGTTCCTGCACGCGCTGCGCGATCACGTGGCGGAACATCCTGGTGCGCTGGTGTGGGGGCACGGCTGGGACGAGACGTGGTGGCCGGAACGCCGCCCGCCGTCCCGCGCGGAGATCGACAACGCCTGCGGCGGGGCTCCCGTCTACCTGTCTCGGATCGACGTGCATTCGGCTCTGGTGTCGAGCGCGTTGATCGAGCGCGCACCGCTGGCGCGGGACACCGAGGGGTGGAGCCAGGACGGTCCGCTCACCCGCGTCTCGCACCACCACGCGCGCAGCGCCGCTCGGGAGTCACTGGGCGTGCGACAGCGCCGTGAAGCTCAACTGGCGTTCCTGCGCCACGCCGCTTCGCACGGCGTGGCGAGCGTGCACGAGTGCGCGGGTCCGGACATCTCGGGCGCGGACGACCTGCGGGACCTGATGGAACTGTCCGCTCGCGCCGATGTGCCGGAGGTCATCGGCTATTGGGGCGAGCTGGGCGCGTTGCAGACCGCGCGCGAGCTCGGGGTGCGCGGCCTCGGCGGCGACCTGTTCATCGACGGCGCGGTCGGTTCGCGCACGGCCGCGCTGGGCGATCCCTACACGGACGATCCGACGACCTCGGGTGTGCTCTACCTGGACGCCGAAGCAGTGGCCGAGCATCTGATCGACTGCACCCGGCAGGGCTTGCAGGCCGGGTTCCACGTGATCGGCGACGCCGGGGTGGCCGAGGCCTGCGAGGGTTTCCGGCGGGCGGCGAAGGTGCTGGGCGTTCCGGCGCTGGCGAGCATGCGGCATCGCCTGGAGCACTTGGAGATGGTCGACGCGGAGCAGGCCGCCGAACTCGGCTCGTTCGGCGTCGTCGCGTCGGTGCAGCCGTCGTTCGACGCCGCCTGGGGCGGTGACTCGGACATGTACGCGCGCCGGCTCGGTGTGCAGCGGGGGACTCGGCTGAACCCGTTCTCGGCGCTCGCCGCGAACGGGATCGTGCTGGCCTTCGGTTCGGACGCCCCGGTGACCCCGGTGGATCCGTGGGCGTCGGTGCGTGCCGCGGTGCACCACCGCACGGACGGTTTCGGCATTTCGCCGCGTGCCGCGTTCACGGCGCACACCCGAGGCGGCTGGCGTGCCGCCGGGTTCGACGACGGTGTGACGGGTGCGCTGGTGCCGGGTGCTCCGGCGACCTACGCGGTGTGGGAGACGGGCGATTTGGTCGTCACAGCACCGGATTCGCGGGTGCAGCGCTGGTCGACGGACCCGCGTGCGGGCGTGCCGCCGCTGCCGGACCTGAGCCCGGGTGCTCCGTTGCCGCGCTGCCAGCGCACCGTGCTGCGCGGGCGCACTCTCTACGTCCGGGATCCTGACGAAGAGGACTGAGTCCGCTGTCGTCTCACCCGGATCGCTGTGCGGCGCCGCTGACAGGACGGGGACGAACCTGTCGGCGTGCGCCCGGCGAAGGGCTTGACGGTCCACGAGAGTTCAGGCTCGACGTGGCTCCCGGGGCGCTTCCTGGATCAGGCGCTCCTGAACGGAATACGTCCATTGGTGACGTGGATGCGATTCTGCGTCCGATTTCGCCTGCCCATTTCCGCGTCCAGGCAGTCTCTTCTTCGGTCGCGCTGGTGACGATCGGGGTGCTCGGTTACCTGGCGCCGTACCGGGCGATGGCCGCGCGAGCGCTCTCCCTCCAGCACACCGCCGCCGGGGTCGCGGCGATCAGCTCGATCGCGGTGCTCGGCGGCTTCTACGCGATCGGCATCAACCCGGGCGACGGCGACGTGCCGGTGGCCTGCACTTCCCGATCGGATGCCTGATCGTGTGCGCGGCGATGCTGTTGGCGATCCGAGTGCCCAGGGACGATGGAGCTCAGCAGTAGCGGCCGGCGGGCTCCGCGCCCGCGGTCGAGTGAGACCTCAGGCGTTCAGCGGTGGTGGGTCCGGCGCGGGTTCTGTGCAATGACCGCGCCGGACGAAGGATCGGCAGAGGAGGCGAGTCATGGCGTACTACCGACGGGTCGGTGAGGTGCCGCCGAAGCGGCACACCCAGCACCGGGACGAGCAGGGCGAGCTGTACTTCGAGGAGCTGATGGGGGAGGAGGGGTTCTCTTCGGATTCCTCGTTGCTGTACCACCGCAACCTGCCGTCGGCGATCGTCGACTCGCAGGTGTGGGAGTTGCCGGAGCAGGCGACGACGCCGAACCATCCGCTGAAACCGCGCCACTTGAAGCTGCACGACCTGTTCTCGGCCGACGAGGCCGGTTCCACCGACGTGGTCACCGGGCGCAGGCTGGTGCTGGGCAACGCGGACGTGCGGATCTCCTACGTGGTGGCGAGCGCGGAATCCCCGCTGTACCGCAACGGGATCGGCGACGAGATCGTGTACGTCGAGTCCGGCTCGGCGACGGTGGAGACGGTGTTCGGCGCGCTGGAGGCGAAGTCCGGGGACTACGTGCTGCTGCCGCGAGCGACGACGCACCGCTGGCTGCCGCACGACGGCGAGCCGCTGCGGGCCTACGCCATCGAGGGCAACGGGCACATCGTGCCGCCGAAGCGGTACCTGTCCCGGTTCGGGCAGCTGCTGGAGAACGCGCCGTACTGCGAGCGCGACCTGCACGGCCCCGCCGAGCCGCTGCTGCGGGAGGGCGCCGAGGTGGAGGTGCTGCTCAAGCACCGCGGCTCCACCGGAATCGTGGGCACCAGGCTGGTCTACCCGCAGCACCCGTTCGACGTCGTCGGCTGGGACGGCTGCCTGTACCCGTACACGTTCAGCGTGCACGACTTCGAGCCGATCACCGGCCGCGTGCACCAGCCGCCGCCGGTGCACCAGGCGTTTGAGGGCGAGAACTTCGTGATCTGCAACTTCGTCCCGCGCAAGGTGGACTACCACCCGCTGTCGATTCCGGTGCCCTACTACCACTCCAATGTGGACAGTGACGAGATCATGTTCTACTGCGGCGGGAATTACGAGGCGCGGAAGGGATCGGGCATCGGGCAGGGTTCGGTCTCGGTGCACCCCGGAGGCCATTCGCACGGCCCGCAGCCGGGTGCCTACGAACGCAGCATCGGCGTGGACTTCTTCGACGAGCTGGCCGTCATGGTCGACACGTTCCGGCCCTTGGAGCTCGGCGAGGGCGGCGCCGCCTGCGACGACGGGCAGTACGCGTGGACCTGGGCCGGCGGGTCGCGGCCGTGACGGCTCCCGCGCTGGTCCGGGGCTTACTCGACGACGCGGCGGTGTTCCCGCCCGGACTGCTTCCGCTGCCCGATGCCGCGCGGGCGCACGCCCGGCACCGCTCGGCCGCGCACGCCGACGCCGTCGGTCCGCTGGTGGTGCCTTCGTCCGCGCTGGCCGAGCCGGAGGCACTGGAACCGATCGGGGACGCGGCGCTGTCGGTGACCGTGCCCGCCGGGCCTGCCGGGGTCGCCGACGCGCTCGCGGCGACTCGTTTCTCCTTGCGAGCACTGGAGATCCCGGTTCCGGACGAGATGACGGCCGACTCCCTTCGCTCCGCGCTGGAACGGGTGCGCGAAGCGACCGACGCGGAGGTGTTCGTCGAGATCCCACGGGACGCCCGCCGCGCCGAAGTGCTCGCGTTGCTCGCGCCGCTCGGCTGCCGTGCGAAGTTCCGCACCGGCGGGGTCCGCGCCGAGCTCTACCCGCCGGTGCCCGAGCTCGCCGAGGCGATCGAGGCCGTGGTGCGCGCCGGGGTCCCGTTCAAGGCCACCGCCGGACTGCACCATGCCGTCCGCAACACCGACCCGGAAACCGGCTTCGACCAGCACGGTTTCCTGAACATCCTGCTCGCGGTGGACTCGGCGCTGCGCGGCGGGACCGACCTGGAACGGCTGCTGGCCGACCGGGACGCGGCGGGCATCGCCGAGCGGGTCACGTGCCTCGGCGAGCAGCGCGTTCGGGCTGCGCGCGAGCGGTTCGCCTCCTTCGGCACCTGCAGCATCACCGATCCGCTGACCGAACTGGCCGGACTCGGCCTCATCCCCGACGACCTGGCGCACCCGCAAGGAGCCACCGCGTGATCATCGACGTTCCCGCCGATTCCCCTTACGGCACCGAGAATCTGCCCTACGGCGTGTTCAGCACGCCCGGATCGCCGGCGCGAGTGGGCGTCCGGCTCGCCGACCGCGTCATCGACCTCGCGGCGGCGCTGGACGACGCGGTCTTCGCGGCCGCATCGCTGAACCCGTTCATGGCGCAGGGACGGCGGAGCTGGGAAGAGACCCGCGCCCGGATCACCGAACTCGTCGCCGGAGACGTGCCCGACGCGGCGGTGCACTCCGTGGCGCAGGTGACGATGCACCTGCCGTTCGAGGTCGCCGACTACGTCGACTTCTACGCCTCCGAGCACCACGCGACCAACCTGGGCAAGTTGTTCCGACCCGACTCGGAACCGCTGATGCCGAACTGGAAGCACCTGCCCGTCGGTTACCACGGCCGCGCGGGCACCGTCGTCAACTCCGGCACGCCCATCGTGCGGCCCAGCGGCCAGCGCAAAGCCCCTGGCGAGTCGGCGCCCGGTTTCGGGCCGAGCAAGCGGCTGGACATCGAAGCGGAATTGGGCTTCGTCGTCGGAACGGGCTCCGACTTGGGTGCGCCGGTGCCGGTGGCCGAGTTCGCCGAGCACGTCTTCGGCGCAGTGCTCGTCAACGATTGGTCCGCCCGCGACCTGCAAGCCTGGGAGTACGTGCCGCTGGGGCCGTTCCTCGGCAAGAGCTTCGCCACGTCGATCTCGCCGTGGGTGGTGCCGCTGCCGGCCCTGGAGAACGCGAGGGTGCCCACGCCGCGGCAGATCCCGGAGCCGCTGCCCTACCTGCGCGAGACCGAACCGTGGGGACTGGACGTCGAGTTCAGCGTGCGCTGGAACGGCGCGGAGGTCAGCCGCCCGCCGTACCGCGAGATGTACTGGTCTCCGGCGCAGATGCTGGCGCACCTGACCGTCAACGGCGCCACCTGCCGCACCGGTGACCTGTTCGCCTCCGGCACGATCTCCGGACCGGCGCGGGAGCAGCGCGGCGCGTTCATCGAACTCACCTGGGGAGGTGCGGACCCCGTGCTGGTCAACGGTGCCGAGCGCACGTTCCTGGAGGACGGCGACGAGATCACCCTCACCGCCTCGGCGCCCACCGCCTCCGGCAGGCTGGGCTTCGGCGAGCTGAGCAACCGGATCCTGCCCGCGCGCTGAGGACGATCTTTTGATCGGTGTCTTGTCAGGCGCTGAGCAGCGACCACCTCGGCAGAACGACCACCGGCGGGTTCTCAGCGGATTCCTTGCGAGGACGCCGATTTCGCCGCGCATCGGACATGCATCAGAAGTTGATGCCGCAGTGAGGAATCCGCTGACCGGACACTCCCGCAGGAACTCATAAGCCGGTCAGTTCCGCGTGAGACGTGAGATCAGGTCGGCGAAGCCGTCCTCGGTGACGATCGGGATGCCGTACTCGCGGGCCAGATCCGCCTTGCGCGACAGCGAATCCGGGTCGGCGGCCATCAGCAGCCGTGTCCGTTTCGTCACCGATCGCTGCACGGTCAGCCCCGCCTGTTCCGCCTGGCCGATCCAGGCGGAACGCGGTCGGCGGGTCTCGCCGGTGATCACCACGGAATCCTCCGGAGTGAGCCGGAAACGTTCACGTGGCGCCAGCGCGGGGTGATCGGCGGCCAACGCGAAGTCGAGATCTGATCGCCGCAGGCCGAGCAGCTGGGCGACCAGCGCCAGGTCCTCGCGTTCCGGCTCGCTGATCACCCCGTCGGCGATGGCGGCTGCGGCGAGCGCGCGCAGGTAGTCCCGGTGCAGCGCCGTGACCTGGTCCTGGTCCAGGCCGCAGCCCTCGGCGGCCTGAACCAGCGCGTCCTGCTCGGTCGCCGACAGGTTCCGGTCGATGAGGGCCGCGTCGAGCGCTGTGAGGTACTCGTCGGCCTGCGGTGGTTCGGGAATGCTCGGCAGGACTTCCACGATCCGCGCCAAGAAGTGATCCGGCACCGCGTCCGGCCGCCGTCGCGGCACCAGCGGCACCGCGGTTCCGTCGAGCACCGGCCACTGCCCGGACAAGGCGGTGCGTTTCGCCCACGACCAGCGCGGGTCGTCGGGGGAAAGCTGCAGGTAGTACCGCAACAGGCCCGCCGCGGCCCGCGCGTCGTGCAGTGCCGAATGCGCTTCGGCCAGTGGTACGCCCGCAGCCTCGCAACACGCCGCGAGGCTGCGGCCGGCCGCGTAGAGGAAATTGTTGGACAGCTTCATCGTGCATAACCCCGCATGCGGCACGTCGAGCGCGCCGAACCCGAGACGTTCGTACTCGGCGGCGATGAAGCGGGCGTCGAAGCTCAGGTTGTGCGCCACCAGCACCCGTCCGGTCAGCAGGCGGGTGAGTTCGGGAGCGATCTCGGCGAACGTGGGTGCCCGCCGTGCGTCGGCCGCGGCGATCCCGTGCACGTGCTGCGCGCCGAGGTCGCGCATGGGGTTGACCAGCGTGCACCACTCGTCCTGGACCGCACCGGCCGGATCCAGCAGGACGACGCCGATCTCCGCGATCCGATGGCCCGCGTCGGGGAACAGGCCCGTCGTCTCGACGTCGATCACCGCGAAACCCCACGCCATGACAGTTCCCCTCGCTGTCCGCCGCGACCCCGAACAGCCCGGAGTGGACGCCGTTCCCTGTCGCTCAATTACTTTTCGAGATCGCCGATCTCCGCGTTACACCTCGCGTCGCAGGTCGAGCGGGGGCGGATCGTTCGTGAAGTGATCTGGATCGGCGTTGAGCTGCGGTTTCGGGTGGTTCATCGCGAACGTCCGGTTCCGGAGGGATTGGGCCGGGGCTCACCGGGAGCCCCGGCCGTCGATCAACCCTGGCGCCCCTTCCACCGCGGGTTGCGCTTGTTGACCACGTAGAGCTTCCCGCGCCTGCGCACGACCTGTGATCCCTCCTTGTTCTTCAACGACTTGAGCGATGACCGAACCTTCATCCGTCCTCCCATCAATCCAACGACGCCTCACCATAAACGAAGACGATAATCATGTTCAAGAACGGGTGTGCCTGCCGGACAGCTGGATCGGGCGTGGTTCGCCGGAGCATCGCGGCAGATCGGGGAGCGATTCGTGGTGCGGCGCAACGGGTGACGTGTCCGGCGTCGATGACCCGATCGGGTCTCGTCAAGTGGGAGATCACCACAGGTGGATCTCCGCGGCCTACGCTCCCGGTCGGAGGTGCCACCATGCCGCAGCCCGCGCTCCCGCTGATCGATCTGTCCCGGTTCCGTGACCCCGCTGAACGCGAGCCGCTGCTCGCGGAACTGCGCCACGCCGCGCACGAGGTCGGGTTCTTCTACGTCGAAGGACACGGTGTTCCCGAGGAGCTCATGCGCGGGATCTTCGAGGTCACCCGGCGGCTCTTCGAGTTGCCGCTGGAGCAGCGCCGGGAGGTCGAGAACCTGCGCTCACCGCAGTTCCGCGGCTACACCGCGACCGGGCACGAACTCACCGATGGCGCCCCGGATCAGCGCGAACAGCTCGACATCGGACCGGAGCGCGACGTGGTGCCGACCGGAGCGGGGGACCCGCCGTGGCAGCGGCTGATCGGCCCGAACCAGTGGCCCGCGGCGCTGCCGGAACTGCGGGAGATCACCCTCGCGTGGCAGGCCGAAGTGCTGCGGGTGAGCCAGGAAGTGCTGCGCGCGTTGGCCGCGTCGCTCGGGCAGGCCGAGGACTACTTCGACTCCTGGTTCGACGAGGAGGCGAGCACCCACCTCAAACTGATCCACTACCCGGGCACCGCGGAGCCGACCAGGGCGTCGGCGCGCACAAGGACTACGGCTATCTGGCGCTGCTGCATCAGGATTCGATCGCCGGGCTGCAGGTGCAGGACTCGGCGGGCGGCTGGATTGACGCGGACCCGGTGCCCGGCGCGTTCGTCGTCAACATCGGGGAAATGCTGGAGATCGCCACCGGCGGCTACCTCACCGCCACCCGACATCGGGTGCGCAGTCCCGCCGCCGGTGTGGACCGCTATTCGGTGCCGTTCTTCCTGGCACCACGACTGGACGCCGTCGTGGAACCGCTGGAACTGCCCGCCGAACTCGCCGCCGAAGCGCGCGGGATCAGCACTGACGCGAACAATCCGCTGCTGGCCGCGTTCGGGGAGAACGCGCTGCTCGGCTGGCTGCGTTCGCACCCGGAGGTGGCGCGGCGCTGGTGGTCCGATGTGCTCGAAGCGCAGGTGGCGCGGTGACCGACCAACGCTGGTCCTTCGAAACCCGGCAGGTGCACGCCGGTGCGGCACCGGACGAGACGACCGGGGCGCGGGCGACTCCGATCTACCAGACGAGTTCGTTCGTCTTCGACGACGCCGAGCACGCGGCGTCGGCGTTCGCCTTGCAGGACTTGGAAACCCACGCCTACAGCAGGCTGTCGAACCCGACGACCTCGGTCGTCGAACGACGCATCGCCGATCTGGAGAACGCGGCGGGCGCGGTGGCGGTGGCGAGCGGGCAGGCCGCCTCAACGCTGGCGCTGCTGGCGATCGCGAAGGCCGGAGATCACGTCGTGGCGTCCTCGGCGCTCTACGGCGGCACCTACAATCTGTTCGCCCACACCCTCGCCGACCTGGGCATCACCGTCGACTTCGTCGCCGACCCCGACGACCTCGACCAGTGGCGCGCGGCGTTGCACCCCCGGACCAGGGCGCTGTACGCGGAGACGATCGCGAACCCGAGCGGCGGAGTGCTCGACATCGAAGGCGTCGCCTCCGTCGCGCACACCTGGGGAGTGCCGCTGATCGTCGACCACACGGTGGCCACCCCGTACCTGTGCCGGCCGCTCGATCACGGGGCGGACGTCGTGGTGCACTCGACGACGAAGTTCCTTTCGGGGCACGGAACCGGGATCGGCGGCATCATCGTCGACAGTGGACGGTTCGACTACCCCGCCGAACCGGAGCGCTGGCCGCAGCTCACGCAGCCCGACCCCAGCTATCACGGTTTGATTTTCGACGCCGAGTTCGGCGAACTCGCCTACCTGATGCGCGTCCGCACGAGACTCGTGCGCGACCTCGGCCCGGCGGTGTCGCCGTTCAACAGTTTCCTGCTGCTGCAAGGCATCGAGACGTTGTCCCTGCGCATGACCCGCCACACCGCGAATGCCCGAGCCGTCGCCGACTGGCTGGAGGACCAGCCCGGCGTGACGCGAGTGCACTACGCGGGTCTCCCGTCGAGCCCGTGGCACGCCTCGGCGAAGCGCTACCTCACCGAGGGCGCGGGAGCGGTGCTCGCCTTCGACCTCGCGGGCGGGGCAGCCGCAGGCCGCCGCTTCGTCGACGCCTTGACCCTGTTCAGCCACCTGGCCAACATCGGCGACGTCCGCAGCCTCGTGATCCACCCCGCCTCCACCACCCACGCCCAACTCACCGAACCCGAACAACGAGCGGCGGGGGTGACCCCGGGCCTGATCCGTCTGTCGGTGGGGTTGGAGGACGTCGAAGACCTGATCGCGGACCTGTCGACGGGACTGGCCGCAGCGGGATGTGACCTGGGGGACGAGGCATAAGCGGCGAGTCCGTGTACGCGTCGTCGTCATCGGCTTTCTCAGTCGTGCGTGTGCTCCTGAAGTGACCTTGGGTTGAGGTGAGTGCTCGGCTCGGCCCTGCGCCCTTGGCATGCGCGATGGGACGGCTCAGGCAGCAGCCCGCGACCTACATCGGTGTCCTGGCTGACTTGCTCGAACACGGAACCCTGCCGTCTTTGATCTCAGGTGCAGTCATCTGGAGCGCAGCTGCGGTACACTCAGAGTGCTTCTCACGTCAAAGTACGACGAAAACGGCGTTAAGAGCGCATGTGAGCAACGCGTAAGGGGTAGCTGTGCTACTACGCTTCAGGGCTGAGAACCACCGGTCACTTCGAGATGAGGCTGAGCTGTCGCTCGTCTCCTCGACGGCACGTGGACCCGCTCCACTGGACGAAAACTGGCAAGATTTCACGGTTAGAGTTGCGGGGATATATGGAGCGAACGCATCTGGGAAATCCAATGTTCTCCACGCTCTGGATTTTATGAGTCGTGCCGTCATGTTCTCGGCCACCAAATGGGGCGCCGAAGACGATTTTCCTTATCATCCGTTTTCTCTCGATTCAACCCATCGAGAAATGTCCTCGACCTATGAGATCGATATTGTAGTCGATGAGGTCCGGTATACGTATGGTTTTGAATCGATTTCTTCCGGAGTTTCTTCTGAGTGGCTCTATTCTTACCCTGCGCGACGTCGACGCGTCTTGTTTGAGCGAAAATCAGGGCAAACTCCCGAGATGAGTTTCGGGCGCAGCTTGGTCGGGGAGAATGCAACCATAAGTAAGTTGACGCGACCTACTGCTCTGTTTCTTTCGGTGGCGGCAAACAACAATCACCCCGTTCTCAAGCGGATTCACCATGAGATTTGCCAATTCAAGTATGCCCGATACACGGAGCAGGATAAGCGGAGCCGAATTCGGCTGGCGACCAGCCTTATTAAGGATACTGGAATCGCGCGACAGGCTCAGGCGCTGCTTCGTTTCGCAGATCTGGGAATCAAGGGTGTTGAGCTCAACGAGAAGGACCTCGGTCCGGAGCTCAGGAAAACATTCGAAAGGGTTCTTTCTGCTATATCTGGAGGCGAAGAGGGAGAAGGTTCGGCGATCGCCGAAGTCGATAAGTACTTGGAGGGAATTCGGAGTCAAATCAGGTTCATTCATTCCGGAGGCGATTCCGATAGTCATCAGTATGGTCTGGAAATGTCTGACCAGAGTGCCGGGACTGTTGCATGGCTGAGTATTGGTGTACCTGCCTTGGTGTCCTTGGAGGCCGGCGATGTATTTATGGTCGATGAGATTGACTCGAGTCTCCATCCGCGGCTCACTGCGGCTCTCATCCACATGTTCAAAGACCCTGCCATCAATCCATCTGGGGCACAGCTGATCTTCACCTCGCACGATTCGTCGCTGATGGGAAAGATGCTCGACGGTGTGCTTGCCTCTGAGGAAATCTGGTTCACGGAGAAGAGGAATGATGGGGCGACTGAGCTTTATGCCCTAGAGGAGTTTGCCGTTCGGAAAAATGAAAATTTCGAGCTTAGGTATCTCCAGGGGCGTTATGGGGCCATTCCCATGATTGACTCTGAAGATCTCCGCCTTGCGTTGGTCGGTCGAGGTGAAAATGGCTAAAAAATTTCAGGACAAGGCCGATCTTCGTCGCCCTCGAGGGAGGAGAGTTGAACGATCTCGGGTATTGATCGTAACCGAAGGAGAGTGTACGGAGGTTCAGTACTTTAAGAATCTTTGCAAGCATCTGAGGGCAACCGGAACGAACGTGATGGGCGTCGACGTGAAGGGGGCTGGTCGTGATCCGTCAAATGTGGTGAACAAGGCGGGAAAGGCGTCTCAAAATGGTTCGTTGATTGGAAGAGAAGGGGGTTACGATGCGGTGTGGTGCGTGTTCGATGTTGACGAGCACGAAAAACTGGAAGCTGCCACTGAGTTAGCTCGAAAACGCGGTTTCAAACTGGCGATCAGCAATCCATGCTTTGAGGTCTGGCTACTGTGGCATTTTGAAGACTGTTACAAACATTTGTCGACGGACCAAGCTGGGAAGATGCTCAAAAAGCACGGCGTGCTTGGCAAGAACATGCCAGAAAACTTTGACTATGGGAATTCAAGGAAAGCGCGAAGTCGTGCCGAAAGTGCGCTTGAGGATATTCCCGTGAACCCTGGCTCGCGAGTGTGGGTTCTGGTTGATCATCTCGAATCCGGAAAACGAGTGGGTTCTTAGAGTCTTGATACTGGGGGTCTGTGGTGGAGCAGTTCGAGGTCAACCCCGCGTGCGCCTGATGGCGATGGTCGCCGCTGTTTCGCCGAGGCCTGTGAACAGGGCCGTGGCGTCGTTGACGAGTTGGTCGCGGTCGACGGGGGTGTGGCCGTTGAGCCAGCTCATGAGGAGTTCGCTGAAGCCGCCGACGAGCACGGCCGCGGTGATGCCGGTGATCGGATCGCCGGGGGGTGGGTCGCCGCGGGTGGCGTCGGCTTCGACGTAGCGGGCGATGAGGTGGCCGGTTTCGATGCGGCGGCGGTTGAGCGCTTCGTTGCCGAGGGCTTCGACGTAGAGGACTCGTGCGCGGCGGCGGTCTTCGGCCACGAAGCGGGTGGTCGTGTCGACGACGGCGTGCACTCGGGCGTGGGAGTCGTTTCCGGCGGCCTCGGCGGCGGTGCGGACTTCGGTGTGCAGATCGTCGATCAGGCGGTCGTAGAGCGCGACGACCAGGGCGTTGAGGTCGGGGAAGCTCTCGTAGAAGTAGCGCGGGTTCAGCCGGGCGTGCTGGCACACGGCGCGCACCGAGGTGCCGGACCAGCCTTCGGTGCCGAGCAGGTCGAGTGCGGCGTCGAGCAGCAGTGCGCGCCGCTCCGCGACTCGGTCCGCGGGCGGTTTTCCGGCCCAACGGCCGGGTTTGGCGGTTTCATCGAAGGCTGACAACGCGCGTCACCTTACTTCCCGTCTGTTGAGCTCTTGGTGTGCGCCGGTCGGTGCGGCAGGGGGGCGAGCCCCGGTGCGGAGAGCGCGGCCGGTCGGTGGCCGTGAGTGATCGGGTATTGGCAACGGGTGTTGCCATGACCTATATTTGGACACAGCCGTTGCCAAAATGTCAGATCGGTGATTTCGCCCGCATGGCAACGGAAAGCCTTCCCGACTCGTCGCTGTCCGGATCACGGACCGCTCTCGTCCGCAAGCTCCCCGCTCATGTCAAAGGAGACCGTCGATGCCTGAGCGCACCGTCGCCGTCAACGGCGCCGAGCTGCACGTCGTGGAGGAGGGCACCGGTCCGCCGGTGATCTTCGCGCACGGCTTCCCGGAACTCGCTTACTCGTGGCGCCACCAACTGCCCGCCATCGCCGCCGCCGGATACCGCGCGATCGCTCCGGACCAGCGGGGATACGGCCGCTCCAGCAAGCCGGACGAGGTCGCCGCCTACGACATGCGGCACCTGACCGGCGACCTCATCGCGCTGCTCGACGACCTCGGGGAGCAGCGGGCCGTGTTCGTCGGCCACGACTGGGGATCGATGGTGGTGTGGCAGACGGCCTTGCTGCACCCGGACCGCGTCGCCGGGGTGTGCGGGATGAGCGTGCCGTTCTCGCCGCGCCCGCTGCGCCCGCCCACCGAGCTGTGGCGGGAGGCGTTCCGTGACCGGTTCTTCTACATCCTGCACTTCCAGGAAACCGGTGTCGCCGACGCCGAACTCGCCGCGGATCCGGCGACCACGATGCGCAGGCTGCTGTGCGGAGTCCGGACGGAACCGGGTGTGGAATCGGGGCTGGTCTCCGCCGCCGACGGCCGCAACTTCCTCGACCGCTTCCCGGAACCGGACGGACTGCCCGCTTGGCTGAGCCAGGCGGACCTCGACCACTACGTGGCGGAGTTCGCCCGCACCGGGTTCACCGGCGGCCTGAACTGGTACCGCAACTTCGACCGCAACTGGGAGATCACCCCCGAACTCGCCGGGGCGAAGGTGCAAGTGCCCAGCGCGTTCATCGGCGGCGAACTGGATCCGGTCCTGGTCGGCGCACCACCGTCCACTCAGGACGGATGGCTCACGCGGCATCAGGGAGACGTGCTGGTGCCGGACGCGGGGCACTGGGTGCAGCAGGAGAAACCGGACGAGGTCAACGCCGCGCTGCTGTCGTTCTTCGACTTCGTCGACAGGCAGGAGATCGCGTGAACCGGCCCATGAACTTCGGAGTCTTCTACGCCCCGTTCCACCCGACCGGCCAGGATCCGACGCTGGCGCTGGAGTACGACCTGCGGCGGGTCGAGGCGCTCGACGAGTACGGATTCGACGAGGCGTGGTTCGGCGAACACCACTCCGGCGGCTACGAGATCATCGGCTCCCCGGAGATCTTCATCGCCGCCGCCGCGCAGCGCACCCGGAACATCAAGCTCGGCACCGGAGTGGTGTCGCTGCCGTACCACCACCCGTGGCTGCTGGCCGACCGGCTGGTGCTGCTCGATCACCTCACTCGGGGTCGCCTCATCTTCGGGGCCGGTCCCGGAGCGTTGCCCACCGACGCCGCCATCCTCGGCATCGATCCCGTTGAGCAGCGGCGCATGATGGCCGAGTCGCTGGAGGCGATCCTCGCGCTGTTCAACGAGGACGGGACGGTCAGCCGCCGCACCGACTGGTTCGAGATGAACGAGGCGCGGCTCCAGCTGCGCCCGTACTCGTGGCCGCACCCGGAGGTCGCGGTGGCGGCGATGGTCTCGCCGTCCGGTCCGCGACTGGCCGGCCTGCACGGCGCTTCGCTGCTGTCGCTGTCGATGTCCGCGCTCGCCGACGGATTCGCCGCCATCGGACGAGCCTGGGGCGTCGTCGAAGAGGAAGCCGAGAAGGCCGGGCGTCCCGCGCCGGACCGGGCGAACTGGCGGGTCCTGGGCGCGATGCACCTGGCCGAGACGAAGGAGCAGGCCATCGCCGACTGCACCTACGGGTTGCCGGAGTTCGGCGCGTACTTCGGCGGCGGCGCCGGATTCGTGCCGCTGGCCCAGCAGGTCGACGGTGAGCCGGAGTCCCGCCACGAGTACGCGGCGGCGTACGCGGAATCCGACAGCGTCGTGATCGGCACGCCGGACGACGCCATCGCGCACATCGAGGTGCTGCTCGACCAGTCCGGCGGGTTCGGCACGTTCCTGATGCTGGGCCACGACTGGGCATCGCCGGAGCGCACGCTCAACTCGTACCGGCTGTTCGCCCAGTACGTCCTGCCGCACTTCAAGGGCAGGTTGAGCGCGCCGCGAGCCTCCCACGAGTGGGCCACCGGCAAGCGCGAAGAGCTGTTCGGGCGGGCAGGCGAGGCCATCGGCAACGCCATTGAATCGCACGCCGCCGAACAGGAGAGCCCCTGATGCGCGCGGCGGTGCTCAACTCCGGCCGCGTGTTCGTCCGCGACGACATCGCCGAGCCCCGGCCGGGCGCGGGGCAGGTGCTGGTGCGGGTGCGGGCGTGCGGGATCTGCGGCTCGGACCTGCACTTCGCCCGGCACGGCGCGGACATGCTGGCGCTGGGCCGGGAGATGAGCGGGTTACCGTTCGAATCCGACGAGCTCGACCTGGCCCGCGATGTCCACATGGGACACGAGTTCGCGGCCGAGGTGCTGGAAGTGGGGCCGGACGCCGAGACCGCGGTGCGCCCGGGTCAGCTCGTGACCTCGTTTCCCGTGCTGCTGGCCGAGAGCGGCCCGGTGCCGATCGTGTACTCGAACACCGTGCACGGCGGCTACGGCGAACGGATGCTGCTGTCGGCGCCGATGGTGCTCCCGGTGCCCAACGGGTTGCCCCCGCACCACGCCGCGCTCACCGAACCGATGGCGGTCGGGTTGCACGCGGTGAACATGGCCGCGCCCTCGGACGAGGGCGCCGTCGTGCTGGGCTGCGGTCCGGTGGGGCTCGCCGTGATCGCCGCGCTGCGCGCCAGAGGCGTCGCGCCGATCGTCGCCGCGGACTTCTCCCCGGCGCGGCGCGGGCTCGCCGAACGCCTCGGCGCGCACCACGTCGTCGACCCCGCCGAGGAGACCGGCTGGGCGGCGTGGCGCCGGGTCGGCGGTGATCGGCGGCTCGTCGTGTTCGAGGCCGTCGGCGTGCCCGGCGTGCTCAACGACGTGCTGCGCCACGCCCCGGCCGGGTCCCAGGTCGTTGTGGTGGGCGTGTGCATGGGCGACGACGTGATCAACCCCTACTTCGCCATCACCAAGCAGCTCGCCGTCCGGTTCGCCTTCGGCTACGAACCCGCGGAGTTCGCGGAGTCGCTGCGAGCCATCGCCGAAGGCGACGTCGACGTCGCCCCACTGGTGACCGCTCGGGTCGGGCTGGACGACGTGCCGTGGGCGTTCGAGGCCCTCGGCGATCCCGAAGAACACTGCAAGATCATTGTGGAGCCGTGACGCATGACGAACTGGACCGAGCTCGCCACCGACCTGGCGGCGGAATTCGCCGAACGGGCGGCTGAGGTCGACCGCAGCGGCCGCTTCGCCGCTGAGAACCTGGATCGCCTCCGGGAGACCGGGTACCTGAAGATCGCGGTGCCGACGGAGTTCGGCGGTGGCGGCGCGGGCCTCGCCACCGTCGCCGAGTGCCAGCGCATCCTCGCCGGGGGCTGCGCTTCGACGGCGCTGGCGGCGAACATGCACGTGTTCGGCCTGGGCTCGGCGGCCGAGAGCTGGTACGCCGGGGACCGCACCACGGAGCCGATCTTCCGGCTCGTCGCGGGCGGCACGATCGTCGGCGGCAGCCTCACCGACGCGGCCACCGGGCTCAACGTGCGCACCTCCTCGACCCCGGCGAAGCGCACCGACGGCGGCTACGTGATCACCGGCCGGAAGTCGTTCTGCTCGCTGGCGCCGGTGCTCGGGTTCTTCTGGGGCACCGCCGCCGACACCGAGACCGGTGAGCTCCTGCTGTTCGGGCTGCAGCGGGACACCGCCGGCCTGAACTTCGTGGACACCTGGGACACGATGGCGATGCGCGGCACCGGCTCGTGGGACGTGAAGTTCGACGAGGTGTTCGTGCCGGACGCCGCGGTGCAGCGTGGCCGGGCGCCGGGCGATCCGCAGGTGTGGGACGAGGTGCAGGAGCGGGGTTTCGCCTGGTTCGCATTCACCGTCGCATCGATCTACCTGGGCGTGGCGCGGAGGGCCGTGCGGTTCGCCTACGACTACGTCACGAACCGGACCGTCACCGGGGCGAGCCTGCCGATGGCTCGGCAGCCCGCGCAGGTGTTCAACGCCAGCCGCATCGAACTGCTGCTGCGACCGGCGGAAGCGCTCGTCGCCGACGGGCTGCGCAGGCGCGAAGCGGGAGAGGTGCTCGCTCCGGCCGACCTCAACACCATCAAGTACGTGGCGGTGAACGCCGCCGACGAGGCGGTGGACCAGTGCGTGCGGATGGTCGGCGGGCACGGCATCTTCCGGAAGCTGCCGCTGGAACGGTTCTACCGGGACGTGCGGGCGGGGCAGTTCCACCCGCCGAACAACGACGTGGCACTGGAGACGATCGGCAAGAGCGCGCTCGGCATCGACCCGCTCGCCGAACCCCGCTGGCCTAGCGACTGATCCGTTCCGGGCCGAGCAGCTCGGGAGCGTAGGCGAGCAACAGCCGCAGCGCGCTGACCGGTGCGGAGACCGGGTCCGGCACCGCGAGATCGTGAGCCAGGTGCCCGCCGCGGTAGGTCGGTTCCGAGATGGTGACGTCGGTGAACCAGCGCAGGAAATCCGCCGGGGGCAACGGCAGCCCCACCGTCCCGATCAGCGCCTCGTTCAGCGCGAGCAACGCGGTCTGCGGGTTGCGCAGCAGCCACCGGTAGAAGTCCGAGAAGTCGTAGATCTGCTGGTCCACCCTGCTCGCCACCGCGCCGTGGGCCTCCGCCAAGCGCACGCCGTGCTCGGTGGAGGCCTGCTCGGCGTTGCCCCACGCCGGATCGTGCACCCACCGGTCGGTGAGCTCGCCGCGGTGCAGCCGGCGCAGGTAGTCCGCCCACAGCTCGGAGCCCGGGTTGCCGAAGTCGTCGTCGGACCGGCCCAGCGCGATCGCCGCGCCGCGCTCGACGCCCTCCAGAATTCCCGCGTCCACGTAGGAGATCCAGCTGCCGGGTGCGCCGAAGCCGTTCTCGTCGAAGAACCGGATGATGCCCTCGATGTTGCGCCAGTGCCGGAATCCGGGGATGTAGTCGGCGGCGATCTCGTCCTGGATCGCGCGCACGAACACCAGCCGTTCCGCCAACGGCAGCCGGTCCAGGTCCTCGGCGGAGCAGTCCAGCGTCGCCGCGCAGGCCGTTCCGTCGCGGGCGGGCGCACCGCTCGCCGGCGGGCAGCCGAGCGCGATCAAAGTGGGGACCAGCAGTAGCAATGCGGTGCCGCGCAGGCGGCCGAGCCGAAGTCGCACCGGTGTCCTCCCGGAAAGCGGAAAACGATCACCGGCTAGTTCAGCAGCCGGGGAGCCGATCACCGCGCTTTCGCCGCCGAACCCACCCGATCGGATGATCAGAGGCAGCGGTGCCCACTCGGAACGCGACGTGGAGCGGAGGTCGTAGAGTCGGAGGCATGGTCCAGCACGGGGATCGCTCGGTGATCGCGACGAATCGCCGGGCGCGGCACCACTACACGATCGTCGATACCTACGAGGCCGGACTCGTCCTGGTCGGCACCGAGGTGAAGAGCCTGCGCCTCGGCCGGGCGTCGCTGGCGGAGGCCTTCGCCACCGTCGACGGCGGCGAGGTGTGGCTGCGCAACCTGCACATCGCGGAGTACTGGCACGGCAGCTGGACCAATCACACGCCGCGCCGCACCCGCAAGATGCTGTTGCACGCCAAGGAGATCCGCGGTTTGAACGTGCGCGCCAGGGAAACCGGGTTCGCGCTCGTCCCGCTGTCGATGTACTTCAGCGACGGCTGGGTCAAGGTCGAGCTCGCGCTGGCGCGGGGCAAGAAGAACTGGGACAAGCGCCGCGACATCGCGGCCCGCGACGCGGAGCGCGACATGGCCCGCGGCATCGGCTGGCAGCTCAAAGGCCACCCGGCGGGGAAGGGGCGACGCCGCCCACCGGAAGACCCGGTGCTGCGCTACACCCCGTGAGCCGGGATGGGTGCGGCCGAGACGGGAGTCGGGTGCACGCCCGTGCTCGGCCGCGACTCAGTCCTCGTCCGGCTTGGCGTGGTTCGGGACGCCGGGGTTCGGGTCGCGCGAGAGGTCGATCAAGGGATCGATGTCGGCGCCTTCAGGGGCGGCGTGGTCGGCGACGCCGGGATTCGGGTCGCGGGACGGGTCGATCAACGGGTCGGGCTCGCTCATGCCGTGCCTCCTCTGGTTCCGGTTCCTCATCGGTGCCACTTGACGGCACGGTGTCCAGGATGCCTGGTGCCGCACCGGGCAGGAGCACCGGGGAGGGCGCAATGTGCACCGTGGGTGACCGGATGATGACCCGTCCGGCCCGGAAGACGAGCATGAAGATCAGCTGATCGGTTCGGCACGGAAGGAGCCAGGTGTCCGCGGAGGAGTACCTGCCAGCCCTGGAAGAGGAAATGCGTGCGATGGGGCGCCGCACCCGGCTGCGCACGCGTGAGCTCGCCCGCGCCGTGCATCCGCGGCTCGACCCGACGGCGTATCCGCTGGTGGTCCTGCTGTCGAAGGACGGGGCGATGCGCGTGTCGGCGATCGCGGCTGCGCTGTCGCTGGACAAGTCCACGGTGAGCAGGCAGGTCGACGCCGTGGTGCGCATCGGGCTCGCCGAGCGCGTGCCCGACCCCAGCGACGCCCGCGCCCGCTTGGTCGTGCTCACCGAGCAGGGCCGCACGAAAGTCGCCGCGCAGCTCGCCGACCAGGCGAAGCGCTGGCGCGAGGCGCTGGGCGGTTGGGACCCGGACGACGTCGCCGAACTCACCCGGTTGCTGCATCGCCTCGGCGAGGCGGACCTGTAGGAGTCGTTTCAGCGGAACCTCAGTGGCCGGGTGCTGCGACCCGGGGGACTGGTTGCACGATGCAACCGATCGCGTATGGTTGCAGGTATCAACCATTGCCCGTGGACACCGATCTGCGGTGACGGCCTGAAGGGGTCGCCGGGCGGTCCAGGTTGATCCCACGACGTTCCCCACAGGAGATTCCCCGTGTCCAACGCGGACGAGCCCGTACCTGCCTCCACGGCCGAAGAGAGCGGCCGCATGACGCAGTCCCAGATCATCAAGGCGCTGGTCGGGATGCTGCTGGCGATGATGACGGCCCTGCTGTCCTCGACCATCGTCTCGACCGCGTTGCCCACGATCATCACCGAGCTGCACGGCAGCCAGGACCAGTACACCTGGGTGGTCACCGCGACCCTGCTCGCCTCCACGGCCACCACCCCGATCTGGGGCAAGCTCGCCGACCTGTTCAGCAAGAAGCTGCTGGTGCAGATCGCGATCGGCATCTTCACCATCGGCTCCGTCGCGGCCGGGCTCGCGCAGTCGGTCGACACGCTCATCGCGTGGCGTGCGCTGCAAGGGCTCGGGCTCGGTGGCCTGCAATCGCTGGTGATGATCGTGGTCGCGGCGATGATCAGCCCGCGGGAGCGCGGCAAGTACACCGGCCCGATCGCCGCGGTGATGTCGGTGGCCACCGTCGCCGGACCGCTGCTGGGCGGCTTCATCGTCGACACGAGCTGGCTCGGCTGGCGGTGGTGCTTCTTCATCGGAGTGCCGTTGGCGGTGGTCGCGCTGATCGTCGTGCAGCGCACCCTCGACCTGCCCGTCGTCACACGCCGGGTGCGGGTCGACTACCTCGGTGCCGCGCTCATCGCGGGCGGAGTGTCCGCGCTGCTGATCTGGGTGACGCTCGGCGGCAAGCAGTTCGCCTGGGGCTCGGGGATGTCGTTGGCGCTGGCCGGATTCGGCGTGGTGCTGCTGGCGCTGGCCATCGCGGTGGAGGCCCGGGTGCCGGAGCCGATCATCCCGCTGCGGTTGTTCCGCGACCGCACCACGGCACTGGCCACCATCGCCAGCATCGCCGTCGGCATCGCCATGTTCGGTGGTGCGGTGTTCCTCGGGCAGTACTTCCAGATCGCCCGTGGCTACAGCCCCACCGCGGCCGGGCTGCTGACGCTGCCGATGGTGATCGGATCGATGCTCTCCTCGGCCGGATCCGGCGCGCTGATCACCCGTTTCGGCCGCTGGAAGGGTTACCTGGTCGGAGGCGGCGTGCTCACGGTCGTCGGGTTCGGGTTGCTGGGCACGATCACCGAGAGCACGAACATGGTGCTGCTCGGCTGCTACCTGTTCCTGCTCGGCTGCGGCATGGGCATGATGATGCAGAACCTGGTGCTGGCCGTGCAGAACACCGTCGCCGCATCGGACTTGGGAGCGGCGAGCTCCACGGTGACGTTCTTCCGCTCGCTCGGCGGCACCGTCGGGGTCTCGGTGCTGGGCGCGGTGCTGGCGACCGAGGTGAGCGACCGGATCGCGCGGGGACTGGCCGCGATCGGCATCGACCTCCCGGCGGGCGGCGATGCCGGCGGGGTGGGGCTGGGCAGCCTGAACCAGCTGCCGCCACCGCTAGTCGACATCGTGCGCGGCGCCTACGGCAACGGCACCGCCACGATCTTCGTGGTGGCAGCGGCGTTGGCCGCGGTCTCGCTGATCGCCGTGCTCGGCATCAAGGAGGTCCCGCTGCGGACCGAGAGCGGCTTCGAACGGCAGCAGGCTCAGAAGGCCGCGGTCTGAGCCGGAGATCGTCCCATCCGGAGCAGAGCGGGGCGATCCCTGGTGAGGTTCGTTACTGAGCGAGTTCTCAAGATCGGGATTAGCCAGGTCATGCCGGATCTCCAGCGCTGGAAGGACGAATCGCAGCGGCCAACGGGTGGTTGTCGTCACCTCCGGTGATCACTACTTTGGGTGAATGGCTGGTGATCAAGAAAGGTGGCGGGAGCTCGGGGTGGACGTGGAGCTCCCGAGCGCGGCCCGCGTGTACGACGCGTACCTCGGTGGCGCGCACAACTTCGCGGCGGACCGGGCGTTCGTGGCCAGGGCCAAGGAGAAGCTGCCGCACATCGCCGATGTGGCCCGCTGGAACCGCACCTTCCTGCGCCGCGCGGTGCAGACCATGGCCGAGGAGGGCATCGACCAGTTCCTCGACATCGGCGCGGGCCTGCCCACCGTGGGCAACACGCACGAGATCGCGCACCAGACGAACCCGGACGCCCGCGTGCTCTACGCGGACAACGAGCCGGTGGCGGTCGTGCAGACCAAGGAGCTGCTCGACTCGGTGCCCGGAACCGATGTGGTGCAAGGGGATTTCCTCGAACCCGAGTCGATCCTCGCCGCACCGGCCACCAGGGAACTGCTCGACTTCACCCGGCCCATCGGCGTGCTCGCGGTGGCACTGCTGCACTTCATCCCCCGCGGCCGGCACCCGGAAGCGGCACTGGAGAAGTACAAGGACGCGCTGCCCGCCGGGAGCAGGCTCGCGATCAGCCACGCCACCGTCGACGGCGTCGCGGAACCCGTGCGGTCGCAGACGCTGGATTTCATCGACTCCTACAAGGACACCCAGAACCCCGGCTTCACCGCCCGCGACGAGCTGGAGTTCCGCCGCTTCTTCACCGGCTGGGAACTGCTCGACCCCGGCGTCGCGTTCACCTCGGAATGGCGTTCCGACCTGACCGAGGTGGACGAGTTCGCCACGGAGAACCCGCAGAACGCCGTGTGCTTCGCCGCGGTGGGGCGCAAGCCGTAGCCGGATGCCGCGGAACGAACCGTCGGAGTCGGACGGGTCCGTGCCTCGGCGCCGTTCGACGCCGGGGACCGGAGGACGCAGCCGTGCCGCGGAGGGACTACTCGCCCCTCCGCGGCACCTGGGGCCGATGGATCTCACGCTGGTCTCGCCGCAGTGATCGCACTCGACGGTGACGTGGTCGTCGACCCACATGCCGCCGGCAACTCCCGCACCGTCGGCTCATCATCGACCACGAGCAGGCTCCGCGACCCCATCCCGCTCCTCGCCCGTAGACCTGATCTCCGCGTTGAGATTGGGCGCGTTCGCGGCGCGAGCGTCGCGTTCCTGCTCGCTGAACGGACTCACGGGGAGATGGGGTGTTCGGTGAAGTGGCCGCAGGAGCGGAAACCCAGGCGGTGGTAGACGGGTTCGCCGTTCGCCGATGCTTGTAGGACTGCGATGCGGTCGCCCTGGCGGCGCGCGGAGTTCAGGGCGGCGACGGTCATGGCGCCGCCGTACCCGCGCCGACGGTGGTCGGCCAGGGTGCAGATGTTGTAGATCCCGGCGACTTGAGCGTGGTGGAAGACCTCGGCCGAGCAGACCGGGCGACCGGCCACGTAGCCGACCGAATAGCGGGCCGGGCAGTCGGCGGCCAGCGCCCGCGAAGCGGACCGGGCGAAGAAGCGCCGCACGGTCTCGGCGGGAGGGTCCCAGTTCGCGGCGAGAACCGTGGCGAAGTCGGCGAGCCGTTCCCGTGTGGTCACAGGGCGAATGTCGAGTTCACCCGCGTCCGGCTGCGGCAAGGTCTCCTTCAACTCGGCCCACATGGCCGTCTCGTGTTCAGCGGCAGGCAGTCCGGCGGCCGACAGCTGGGCGCGGAGATCTCCCGGTGTGGAAGCCGGTCCCACCCACCAGGAGAAGGCGCGGCCGGTGGAGACCAGCGTCCGGACCGTCTCGGCGATCCGGTACCCGCTGGTGCGGGCGGTGAAGCGGGCGGCGGCGACGATGTTGAAGGTGTCGTCATCCAGTCCGCTGTCGGCGACCAGCAGATCATCGGATTCCGCGACGGTCGCACCTGCCAGCGCGCGGTGGAGGTGGCAGGCGTGCTCGGCCAGGTTCCGCTCCATCCTGCCCAGCAGGTCGCTGTCGCCCTCGAACGGAGCCTTCGTCGGGTTCATGATGTCGGATTCCATCATGCCGCTGAGCAGATCAGTTCGGTCGCGATCACCCCTGAAGAGCATTGTGGTGCCCTGACGGAGGCAACTCGGTCCGGTTCAGCGGGCGAAGGGGCCATTCACCTGCCGAACGCGCCGGTGCCCGAGCGCGGATCGCGCTCGGGCACCGGAGTTGGGGCGGAAGTGCTGCTCAGCCGCCGAATTCGGGGACGTAGCTGATCTGGTTGTCAGCGTTCGCCGTGTCACCTTGGTCGTTGATGACCTTGTTGATGGTGCCCGTGCCTCCCAGCGAGACGGACACGAGGTCGTGCATCTTGACGCCCGGGTTCACCGGAACCTCGAACGAACGGGCGGCCGTGACCGCCGGGTTCGTGTCGAAGAAGCAGTAGCTGCCCAGGCCCCACGCCTCGTGGTCGGTGACGCCGTCGGCGACCTTGTAGGCCGCCCATCCGCCGTCGCCGCCCCACGCCTCCTGGTCCGGAGGGTCGTAGGGGAACTCGTTCTGGAAGAAGTAGGTGCGGCCGCCGTTGCCGTTCCACACCACGTTGTTCTTCTGGTAGTGCTCCACGAACAGGCCGTGCGCGGTGACGTTGTCGCCGTCCACGACGAGTCCGGTTTCCGCGGTGTTGACGTCCCAACCGACGCCCTCACCGTGGTCCGCACGCCACATCCAGGAGTGGTCCAGCAGCACGTCGTTGCTGTTGATGTCCAACGTCGTGGTCGCCTTGCCCACACCGGGACCACCGATGCGGAAGAACACGTCCGAGAGCTGCGTCGGGTTCTCCGCGTGGCTCGCGTTCGCATCCTCCTCGCCAAGCGTCATCAAAGTCGGCGAGTTCTGCTCACCGGCGTCGATGAACAGACCGGCGAGCTTCACACCGTCCACATCGGCCACCGACATCGCGGGCTTGCCGGTGTCGGGGACGAGCGAGGCCATGCCGATGCCGAGCACCACGGTGTTCGGGTTGTCCACCTTGATGGTGTCGTCCAGGTGGTGGACACCGGGGGTGAACAGCAGGTGCTTGCCTTCGGCGAGTGCCGCGTTGATGGTGGCGGCGTTGTCGCCTTCCTTGGCGACGTAGAAGTCCGCCAGGGAGATCTGCTCACCTTCCGGTGCGCCGTTCGCCCAGCTGACTCCCTGCGTGTTCTCCCGCAGCGCGGGGACGAACACGTTGTAGTTGCCGTCCTCGCCGATGTTCAGGAACGGCTTTTCCCGCAGCTTCGGGGTTTCCGGCACGTTGGTGTGCGACGGGTCCGGGAAGTGCTGCGCCGGAGCGCCCACGGTGCCGGTGAACATCATGTTCCACACCGACCCGTCCCAGCCGCCTGCCAGTTCGCTGTTGCGGGTGAGGAACTGCTGCTGCGAACCGGACTCGACGAGGCCGTCGATCTTGGAGTCGGCGATGTAACCGCCGCTGGCCCAGCCGTCGTATCCGTTCCACAGCTGCATCTGACCGCGCATGTGCATCCGGCGGTACGGGGCGGCCTGGGAGACCGCCCAGCGTTCGATCTCGCCGGAGGGCGGGGTGACCGCCAGGTTCTCCGCCGAGCGCCAGAAGTTCTGCGTGGCGTTTCCTTCGCCCAGCCAATCCGCCTCGACCCGGACGTGACCGTTGAGGTTCACGTCGTCGGGCGACATGCCCAGTCCGGCGACCTGCGTGTTGAAGCCGAGGTTGACGTCGGCCGAGTAGTCGCCGGGCTGGAACAGGACCGCGTCGCGTTCCGGGCCGAACTGGTTGGTGTGCTGGCGCTCGGCGATCTCGTCGAGCTTGCCCTGCAACTCGCCCGCGGGAGTGGACGGGGTGGCGATGTAGGTGTTGGGACCGAGGTCCGGGTTCTTCGGGTCGGTGTCGCGCACCGCCTGCGCCGGTTGCGGCGCCGGAGCCTGCGGCTCTGCTCCCGCAGCGGTGACGGTGACGAGCCCGGCGGCCACGGCCGACGCCGTTGCGAGCGCCATCACCGCCTGCCGGGGTCGGGTCTCGGTTCTACCGAAGATCTTCATGGTTCTGCCTGTCTGACGGGGCGAGGCGCCGGTCGGCACCTCGACGGTGAATCTTGTTGCGGTAGGGGATGGGGGTTGTCTCGTCCTTTCGCCGGAGGTGCGGGGGAACCCGCCGGCAGGCGGGTGATCTGGGAGGTCGGGCGCGAGCCGAGATCAGTCGGCGCTGCCGGACCCGAGCGGTCGCGTCATCCGGATGACGACGCGCGGCGTCCCGGGGACGAACGGGTGGCGACGGCGGCACGGCGAGCCCTTCCAACGAAGTTCGCCGACCGTCGCGGATGCGGGGTCGGCGCGGGGGATCTGTCCGGCTCGCCGTTGCTCGCGGAGTGACCAGAGCGGTGGGAACACACTCCATGAGAACGCTCTCATGAATTTAAGCGCCGATTCCGGGATGTCAAGGGAGCGATCGGCCCACGTGTTCACGGAAATGTGAATGGGAAAGAGTGGTTTGCGTAGATCGACGGCTTCGTGCTTGACGCTGCTATGGCCGTGTTGTTAACTCTGCGGTGCTCGTCATCGGAATCGGTTCCGAAGCCCGTCTCCCGGCTTCGCGGAGCGCCCGGCGAGGAGCGGCTGAACGACCGGCCACGGTCCGCTCACCGGCTCGGGCGGACCGTGAACTGGGCGTTCGCGGTGTCGGTGTCGGCCGGGCGCGTGTGGGGCGTGGTCCGGTCCCACCTTCGCGACGAGGAGAGCAGCGCAGGAAACGGCTGCGCGGCTCGGCGATATTTCCGCGTTCCGGGAATGGCCCGGTTGTGGTGTCGAAAAATGAGAGTTCACGACGTGTGTTGTGGCGGGAATTCGCCACCGAAGTCCGGGTGCCAGTCCGCCCACGGGCGCACCTGGTCCTTGACTTGGTAGTTGCGTGTCATCCTGCCGTTCTGCCCTATCCCGAACACGACGACGATGCCGTTGGCGTCCTGCGCGGCGCCGACCAGTTCGGTGAGCTCGCCGTCGAGCGATTTCCACAGCGACCAGCGGTCTTCCCGCCGGTTGTGCTGGAACCGTTCCCACACGCTCCCGTCCGTGCGCCGGGCGAGCACGACGGGAATGCCGTTGCCGTCGGACACGGTCACCGGTCTGCTCTCGAAGGGGCCGCCGAGCCCGAATTCGCGCCAGCCGCGCCATTCGCCGGAGGCCGCGCCGGTCTCGACGTTCTCCCGCATCGACCCGTCCGCGTGCAGCGAGTAGAGCCGTCGCCGCTTCTGCTGGTCGATGAGGACGGCGGGGGAGGTCTCGACGGCTTCGGGGAGGTCGATGGGGCGGCGCCATCGACCGGAGCCCGCCGCCGGTTCGGTGTGCACCCGCATCCGGCCGTCGGCGCCCAAGGCGAACAGGGCCAGCTCGTCATGGCGGTTCAAGCGGAGCACCGGATCGTCGCGCACGGCCGCGCCGTCGAGCCGCCGCAGATCGCTCCAGCCGCCCGCCCCGTCCTGGCGCGTCTCCCACAGCGAGCCCGCGCGGTCCCTGGCGGCGACGACGAGCAGGCCTCGGGAATCCTGAGAGGCGGTGGGAGTTCCGATGAGTTCGTCGCCGCTGAGGCTCCGCCACCCCGTCCCGGCGCCCGCGCTCGGCGCGATTTGCTCGGCGTAGCGCAAAGTTCCGCTTTCGTCGATCATGAACGCGGCCAGCCGATGGTTCCCGTCGGTGACGCTGATCGGCTGGCCGACGGTGCTTCCGCCGAGGCTCAGCCAATCGCCGGCCGCTCCATCCCGGGTGCTCTGCTGGTGATTGCGGTACACCGCGTGGTCGTGACCCCTGGTCAGCACCACCAGCCGATTCTGCTCGTCCGAGTGCACCGGTCCGCCGGGTTCGCGGGACAGGTACGGGTCTGCGGCGGTGTTCTCGTCCGCCGGTCGCGCTGCGGGCAGGAGCCCGAGCAAGGCCGGCGGTGTGATGATCAGGCCGATGCCGCCGAGTCCGGCGGCCAACATGAACCGCCTGTCCTTGCGGGGGCGTCGGTCCGGGGCGGGCATCAGCGCGGGCTCGTCCGCTCCGGTCGTGGGCTCCCAGCCCTCTGATTGCGGCAACAACACCACCCCGCGCTTGTTCCAGATCGCCGCCATCGACCGTACCGGGTGGACTCTGCGCAGGAGATCCGCCTCAGCCCACGGCGGCTGCGCCGGAAACCCGTGCTGTCAGGAGAAGTCCGCAATGCCGCGCGCGGGACTGCGATCGGCCGAGCGGAGTGCGCGAGACGGCAGAGCGGGCGTTGGTCTTCGCGGGTCGGATGGTGATCACTGCGGGGTGAAGTGGCCGCCGAGGCCGTTGCCCCAACCCGACCACGGGGTGGGTCCGAAGCGTTGGTAGGTCTGCTCCATCGAGCCGGACTTTCCGATGCCCAGCACCACGAGCGTGCCGCCCCCGTCCTTCACCGCCGTCACGAGCTGGTCGAGCGCGCCTTCGAGGGGGCGCCAATCAGTCCACCGCTTCTTCTTCGGGCCGATGAAGCGTTCGTGCACCTTCCCGTCCTCGGCCAGCGCGAACACCACGATGGTGCTGTTGGGGTCGACGGTGGCGACGGGATCTCCCTTCGCCGGAGCCTCCCCGGTCAATCTGGTCGGGTCGGCCCAATGTCCTGAGCCGACCTCGGTTTCCACCGATTCCCAGATGCCGCGGTCGGTGCCCCTGGCGTAGATGCGCTGCTTGCCGTCCCAGTCGGTGACCACGGTCGGTCGTCCCGTGAAAGAGGAACCGACCGAACGCGCCGCGTCGAACTCGCCGGGAGTGGACTCGCGCTGGACGCGCAACGTCCGGTCCTTGCCGAGCGCGAAGAGGTTGAGCCGCTGCTGGTCGTCCAAGCGGAGCACCGGGTCGCCGTCGACGGGCGGTCCGGGCAGTTCCCGCAGCTCGCTCCAGCCGTCGTCGACCTGGTGGGTCTCGTGCAGCCGCCCGGCGGAATCCCGCGCGGTGACGACGAAACGGCCGTCGCGGTTCAGCGACGCGGCGGGCGTCCCGCGCAGGTCGGTGCCGCCCAGGCCGGTCCACTCGGCAGGGCGCGGGGAGTCCGGCGATGCGTTCGCGGCGAACCGCAGGGCACCGTCGGTGCCGATCAGGAACGCACCCATGCCGCCGCGCACGTCCTGGCCCGTCACGACGCCGCCCGCCGCGTCCTCGCCGATCGTGTACCAGCCGTCCCACAGTCCGCGATCGGACGTGCGCTGGAACTTCAGCCCGACCGAACCGTCGGATTCCCGTGCCACCAGCGACAGCCGTCCCGAGGAGTCGAGGTGCGCGGGGCCGGCGGGCAGCGACCTGGCCTTTTCCGCCGGGTCGGGCTGGGCGGGGGCCACCGGTACTCCGGGAGTGGAAACGGTCGGGGGCGCGGGTTCGGGGTGGTTGATCGTGGTCGCCCACACCAGGGGCGCGACGATCAGCGCGACGCCGCAAACGGAGGCGATCAGCAGGCCCATCCGCCCTTGCGACGGAGGTGTCTCCGGCGTGGTTTCGGTGGCGTGTCCTGATCCGGGAGACGTTCCGTCCTGGGGCGGGTCAACGGGCTGATCGTCGAATCGAGGCATTCGTTTCCGAATCTTGCGCAAAGTGATCGATTTGGTTGTTTCCCGACGCTACCGCAGACCCGGACGAGCGTGCATCGATCCTGGCGGCTCAGCGATCACGTTGCGTCAAGCGGAATTCGGACTTCGAAGCAGCACCCGCCCGGGATGTCGAACACTCGCGCCCGTCCGTGGTGGGCTTCGACGAAGCCCTGCACGATGGCGAGCCCGAGCCCGCCGCCCTGGTTCCTCGCGGCGCGGTCGGTGTCGCCGCGCCAGCCGGTGTCGAACACCGAACTCAGGTCCTCCGACGGAATTCCGCCGCATTCATCGGACACCGACACCACGGCGTGCCCGTCCTCGGCCCGCAGCTCCAGCGAAACGGTGCTGCCCGCCGGGCCGTACTGGGCGGAGTTGACCAGCAGGTTGGTGAAGACCCTGCTCATGGCGTCGTAGTCCACGGTCGCGACCACCGGGTCGATCCGCTCCGCCCGCAGCCGCACGTCGCGCTTCTCACCGACCACGTCGGTCCTGGCGACCACGTCGCTGAGCAGGTCGTCGAGCGCGAGCCGCACCGGTTTCAGCCGCAAGGTGCCGGATTGGAGCTTGGAGAGCTCGAACAGGTCCTGGGCCATCTCGGTGAGCTGATCGACATCGGCACGGACCTCCCGGAAGTAGCGCGGGAGATCTGCGGACATCCCGTCCTCGACGGCTTCCGCCTTGAGCCGCATCCGGTGCAGCGGGGCGCGCAGATCGTGCGAGATCCACGAGACGAGCCGACGCCGCGACGCGTCGAGCTCCCGTTCCCTGCGCTGCGACTTGGCGAGGTTCTCACTGGTGACCCGCAATTCCCGGGCCAGTTCGGCGAATTCGGCACTGGGCAGATCGGCGGGCGCGTTGAACCGCTGGTCGCGCCCGAATGCGCGAGTGGCATCGGCCAATTGCCTGCCGCCGGTCATGACCGACCGCCCCAACGCCACGCCGACGCCGATCGACACGATCCCGGCGACGCAGTTGACGGCGAGGCCCACGGTCACGGACAGATCGGGGGAGTGCGTCACGTACATCGCCGTGATCACGCTGATGTTGGTGGCGCACACCGTGATCACGACTACCGCGACCAGCGACAGGCCGAGCGATTGCCGCCGCAACATGCGCAGCACCGTCGCTCCGAGCAGACCGACACCGGCGGATTCGCAGGCCGCGATGAGCACGATGGCCAGTGGCGAGTTCATCGGCGCCCACCGGGGTGAACGCCCGGCGTGCGGCGGGAGATCCGGCGGTCCTGGTCGTGTTCCGCCTCGTCGGGCACCAACTGTCGCGCTCCGCGTGGTAGTGGGTCGTCTCGGCCGGTTCCTCCGGGACCACAACGATTTCCGCGGCCGGGGGCCGACGTGCGTTCGGCGAATCTTATCGGGTCGTGGCGACGGCCCGGGGCGACGTCGTCGTTGACACCGGAGGTTCCCGGCTTCGCGGGGGTGACGAGCGGTGACGACCGGTCTCCGAACTCCCCTGGTCGCCCGTGGTGATCAGCTGGGCCGGGCCTTCGCTCGCAGGGTTGCGGCCGAACGGCCTTGTTAGGCTCACCCACATGCGCCGCACCCGAGTCGTCAGCCGCCCGATCCGGGGCGGGCCGGCGTCGTGAGCGAGCGCGGCACGCACTTCGTGCGGTCGGTGGAGCGCGCGTTCCAGGTCCTGCGCGCATTCACCGGTGAACGCCCCGACCTGACGCTGACCGAGGTCGCGGACGGCAGCGGACTGGACCGGGCGGGCGCTCGTCGGCTGCTGCTGACACTGGTGGATCTCGGCTACGTCCGCCACGACGGGCGGCACTACGCGCTGGCACCGCGCATCTTGGAGTTCGGGCACGCGTACCTCGCGGCCAAGTCGCTGCCCCAGGTCGCCGAACCGCACCTGCGGAGGCTGACAGCGGAGCTGCGGGAGATGAGCTCGATCGGCGTGCTCGACGGCGACGACGTCCGCTACGTCGCGCAGGTGCCGAGCCCGAAGCTGCTGTCGGTCGCGATCCCGGTCGGCAGCAGGTTCCCGGCGCACGCCACCTCGCTCGGCAAGGTGTTGCTGGCCGATGTGCCCCCGGAGCGGCTGGAGGCCTGGCTGAGCACGATGTCGTTGCGCGCGTGCACACCTCGCACGATCACCACCCGTGCCGGCCTGCACGCGCAGCTGGCGGCCGTCCGCAAGCAGGGTTTCGTGATCTCCGATGAAGAGCTGGAGACCGGGCTGCGCGGTGTGGCCGTGCCGGTCCGCGACCCGCACGGGCAGGTGATCGCCGCGCTGAACCTCTCCTTGGACGTGCACGGGTGCACCGAGGAAGACGTGCGCAGGGACATCGTTGCGGCGTTGTTGCTGACCGCGGCCCGGATCGAGGCCGATCTCCGCGTGAACCCGGCCGCCGTCAACGCAGGAGAGGCGGCACCGGACTGATCGCCGGGCGAACCGGCCCGGCCGCGCGTGCGCGACCGGGCCGGTGATCCGCCGTCAGCGAGCGTCGGCGTCCAGGCGGGCCAGCTCCTCCTCGTCGCGGTAGCGCTTCTCGGCGATGTGGATGAAGTAGTCCGGCGTGGTCTCGGCGGTGGTCCGCTCGAAGTCGCCGTAGGTGTCGATGCGCTGGAATCCGACGTCGCGCAGCAGGCCGCGCAGGTAGTCCTTCCGCAGCGGGTACATGTTCAGGTAGTACTCGGAGGAGTCGGGGAACGTGTACTTGTAGCGGGCCAGGCCCTCGTCCACGTGGTCCGGCTCGGCGGAGACCTGATCGCCGCAGTAGTAGTAGGTGCGGTTCGCGCCCGCTTCGCCGTCGAGGACCGCGTCGTAGTTGCGCTGGTCGATGATGAGCACCCCGTCGGGGTTGAGCATCGCGTAGAACTCGGCGAGCGCCTTGCGCCGGTCGTGCTCGGAGAACAGGTGGGTGAACGAGTTGCCCAGGCAGACCACCGCGTCGTACCGGCCGGGCACGTCGTGGCCGAGCCGTCGCCAGTCGGCGTTCACCACGCGGAGCACGTGGCCGCCGTGCCGCATCCCGTTGCGGAACGCCTTGGCGAGCATCTGCGGGCTGCCGTCGGCGCTGACGGTGTCGAAGCCTTCGGACAGCAGCCGCACCGAGTGGAAGCCGGTGCCGGTGGCGGCGTCCAGCACGGAGCGGACTCCGCGCGCTTTGAGCTGGTCGACGAAGAACCGGCCCTCTCCGTCGGCACGCCTGTCCCAGTCGATCAGCTCGTCCCACTTGTCGACGAGGCCGCCGACGTACTCCTGCGCGTAATGTCCGGATTCCCGTACTTCCAGCGGGTTCTCGCCGAAGACCTGGCGGTCCAGCGACAGGGAGGCCGCCGTGTCGGAGTTCCGTTCGCGGACCGTGGTGCTCGCGTGTTCCGTCATGCCCCGTTTCCTCGGTTGATCGCGCACCGGTCCACCTCGCTTTCCCGTCGTGCCAAGGGAATTGAGGTTCCGGTGTCCGTTGTGCTTGAGCCGGTTCCGACGCTAGGTGCTGCGCCGCAGCGGACAAGGCCGTGCGCGGTGGCCGGGGGTGCGCCCGCCGCGCCGAGGCGTGGGGGAGTGGCCGGGGGCGGTGCGGTTGACCTGCCGATACCGGTGGTCCGGCCGGACCGGACGTGGCGCGGTGAAGGACTTCCGGTGGTGTTCGTCCTCCGATCGCGGCTGTCGCAGCGCGAACATCGGCGGCGGCGACCGGAGACGCGGATCACCGGGGCGAACGCGCGGGGCTCGGCCGTGCGAACACGGCCAAGCCCCGCGGTGCGGTCCGGACTCAGCCGACGACGGGCAGGGCGCGGCGGACCGCGGGGGTGACGCCGTCGCTGGCGCGGGCGGCTTCGACGCGTTCGGCGGCAGGGGTGCCGTAGAGGCTGGTGCGCTGCCGCAGCGGACGTCCGGTCGGGCCGACGAGCTCCTCCAAGTCGCTGATCGTCTTGTAGGAGCCGTTGTCGGCACCGGCCATCCGGCTGATCGTCTCCTCCATCAAGGTGCCGCCCAGGTCGTTGACCCCGCCCGCGAGCACGTCCCGGCAGCCGTCGACGCCGAGCTTCACCCAGGAGCACTGGATGTTGTCGATCAGCCCGTGCAGCAGGATCCGCGCGACCGCGTGCACCGCCCGGTTCTCCCGAGGAGTGGTGCCGGCACGCGCCAGCCCGGCCAGGTAGATCGGCGAGTTCTGGTGGATGAACGGCAGCAGCACGAACTCGGTGAACCCGCGCTTGCCGGTCTTGTCCAGGGCTTTGCGCTGGAGTTCGGCGATGAGCTTGATGTGGCCCACCCAGTGCTCCGGAGTGTCCACGTGCCCGTACATCATCGTGGACGTCGTCGGAATGCCCAGTTCGTGCGCGGTGCCGACGACCTCGGTCCAGCTGGACGTGGGCAGTTTGCCCTTGGTGAGCACCCAGCGGACGTCGTCGTCGAGGATCTCGGCGGCCGTACCCGGTAGCGAGTCGACCCCGGACTCCTTGGCCCTGCCGAGCCAGTCCCGGACGGACAGGTTCGTGCGGGAGGCGCCGTTGACGACCTCCATCGGGCTGTAGGAGTGCAGGTGGATGTCCGGCTGCCTGCGCTTGACCTCGGCGGCGAGGTCGAAGTACGCCGTGCCCGGCATGTCCGGGTGGATGCCGCCCTGCATGCAGATCTCGGTGGCGCCCGCCTCCCACGCCTGGTCGACGCGCTCACCGACCTGCGACAACGACAACGTGTAGGCGTCGGCGTCGGTGCGCCGCTGCGCGAACGCGCAGAACCGGCAGCCGGTGTAGCAGACGTTGGTGAAGTTGATGTTCCTGGTGACGATGAACGTGACGTCGTCGCCCACGGCGTCTCGGCGCAGGCCGTCGGCCAGTTCGGTCACCGCGTCCAGGTCGGCGCCGTCGGCGTGCAGCAGCGCCAGCGCGTCCTCGTTCGACAGTCCGGCCGGGTCCTGCTCGGCGCGGCGCAGCGCTTCCCGCACGTCGGTGTCCATCCGCTCCGGCGCGTTCGGCACCCGCTCGGCCAGTTCGCCCCAGTCGCCGTAAACGGAGTCGAAGTCGCCGCGCCGATCCCCGGTGCGGCCGACCGTGTCCACCTCGACGTGCAGGTCGGTTCGGCCGCTACCGGCGAGGTTCTGCCAGCCGCCGTCCGGTTCCTGCCAGGTGATGCCGGTCGGCTGCACGCCGTCCTTCGCCAGGCCCGTCTCCGGGTCGGCGAGCGCGGCGACGTGGGCGCTCACCCGCGGGTCCAGCCACGGTTCGCCCGCCCGCACGTACTCGGGGTAGATGGTGAGCCGCTCCCGCAGCGTGAATCCGGCCTGGTCGGTGAGCCGTTCCAGCTCGTCGATCTGCGGCCATTCCCGTTCCGGGTTCACGTGGTCCGGGGTCAGCGGCGACACCCCGCCCCAGTCGTCGATGCCGGCGCGGATCATCAGCGCGTACTCGTCGCCGATCAGGTTCGGCGGTGCCTGAACTCGCATCTTCGGGCCGAGCACCAGTCTCGTCACCGCGATCGTCGCGGCGAGTTCCTGCAGGTCGGCGTCCGGTGTGGCGCGCATCTTCGTGTCGGGTTTGGCGCGGAAGTTCTGCACGATGACTTCCTGGATGCCGCCGTAGGCGCGGGCCGCCTTGCGGATCGCGAAGATCGTGTCGGCGCGTTCGTCGTGGTTCTCGCCGATGCCGATGAGGATGCCGGTGGTGAACGGCACCGTCGTGCGGCCCGCGTCGTCGAGCACCCGCAGTCGCACCTCGGGGTCTTTGTCGGGGGAACCGAAGTGCGGTCCGCCCTTCTCGGTGTAGAGCCTGCTCGCCGTGGTCTCCAGCATCATGCCCATCGAGGGCGCCACCGGCTTGAGCCGCTGCAGGTCCTGCCAGCTCATCACGCCGGGGTTCAGGTGCGGCAGCAGACCGGTCTCCTCCAGCACCCGGATCGCCATGGCCCGCACGTAGGACAGCGTGTCGTCGTAGCCGTGCGCATCGAGCCAGTCGCGGGCCGCCGTCCAGCGGTCCTCCGGACGGTCCCCGAGGGTGAACAGGGCTTCCTTGCAGCCCATCGCCGCGCCCTTGCGGGCGATGTCGAGCACTTCATCCGGAGACAGGTAGGGCGACTCGACGCGGCCGGGCACGGTGACGAACGTGCAGTAGCCGCAGCGGTCCCGGCACAACCTGGTCAGCGGGATGAAGACTTTGCGGCTGTAGGTGATCACGCCTTCCCGGCCGACCTCCGCCAGCCCGGCGTCGCGGGTGCGGGCCGCGTACTCGGCGAGCCGGTCCAGGTCGGAGTCCCGCGCCTGCAGCAGCACGGTGACCTCGTCGTGGTCCAGCGCCTTGCCGTCGCGGGCGCGGGCGAGCGCGCGACGCATCGCGGAGGCGTTCGGGGCGGCCGAAGTGGTGGGAACGTCGTCGGAAGCCATGTTCGAAACGCTAAGCGGCCCCCGCGCACACCCGCCAGTACACGAACGCACCCACCTCGTCACCCGTCGTTGTGAGAGATGTTCTGCCTGATCAGCGGCTCACATCCGGTTGTTCGGCCGGGGCGCGAAGTGTATTACCTAAAGTATGTCTTCGATCATCGGCAAGCGGGTGAACGGGCGGACGTACTACTACGCCGCCGACTCCGGCCGCGTCGACGGCGCACCGCGGATCGTGGCGCAGCGCTATCTGGGCACCGCCGAGGACATCGAGGCGGCGCTGAGCCGGGTGGCGGCGGAGCCGGAGCACACCCGGCACCTCGCGTTCGGTGAAGTGGCCGCCGTGTGGGGCACGATCCGGCGCCTCGACTTGGCGGGCATCGTCGACGAGGCCGTCGGCAGGCAGCGCGCGGCGGTCTCCGCGGGCACCTGCGTGGCGCTGGCCGTGCTGCACCGCGCCACGGCGGGCCGCTCCGACCCGGCCCGGTGGTGGCCGGAGGTGTCGCGGCTGATCCGGCCGGAACCGCCCACGCAGCTGTGGGAACGCGGCAGGCTCCGGCGAGCGCTGAGCCGCCTCGGCCCCCGGGAACGCCGTGCCGTCGAGACGCGCGTGTCGGCGGCGGTGCGCGACCAGCTGGGTGCGCACGACGGCCCGCCCGCGTTGATCGTGGACGTGCCGCACCTGGGCGCACCGGCGGTCCCGGACTGCGGTGAGCTCGCAGGCATGAGCGTGCTGGTGAGCCGCGACGGAGCGATCCCCCTGCTGTCCCAGGAACATCTGCGAGACCGCGACGACTGCGCGCCCTACGGCGTGCTGGCGCAGCGGCTCGCCGAGCGACACCGCGAGTGCTCGGGGCCGGGGAGATCACCGTCGTTTACGACGCGGGTGCGCACGCGCGGCCGCACCCGGATTCCGGACTCGGTTTCGTCGGCGGCCTGCTGCCCGGTGATCACCCGGAGCTGTTGGCGTATCCCGCGACGGCGCGGCGCCCGGTGGATCAGCGGCGACTGCCCGGTTTGACGGCGCTGGACACGCGGACCGTGGTGGACGGGGCGAGCAGGCGAGTCATCCTCACCCATTCCGAGACGCTGCACGCGGCGCAGGCGCGCGGGTTCACCGAGGCGCTCGGGCAGGCCGCGCGGCGGCTGGACGGGCTCGCCGAGGCGCTGGCGGCGGGCGGCAACCGGCGCTCGCGGGATCACGTGCTCGCGGAGATCTCCCGGATCACCCGGGTGCGCTGGGTGGAGCGGGTGCTGGTGACCGCGCTGCACGGGTCGGCCCCGGGAGAGCTGCGGCTGCACTGGCACATCGACGAGACCTCCCGCGCCCGGGTGGCGGCCGAGTTCTTCGGCAAGCAGCTGCTGGTCACGGACCGGGATTCCTGGCAGGTCGCGGACGTGATCACCGCCTACCGCGCTCGCTACCACCTGGACTCCACCTTCGGCAGGCTCAGCGCGCCGCACCCGCCGGAGCGCGGCGACGCGGAGCGGATCGCGGTGCACCGGATGATCTCGGTGCTGGCGGTGGCGGTGCTGCACCTGATGCGGCAGGAAGCCACGGAGGCCGGGCTGGACCTGTCGGTGCGTGAACTGTTCGAGCAGCTCACCGGCATCCAGGAGACGGTGCTGCGCTACCCCTCGACCGGCGGCAGGCCCCGCACCCGCCGAGTGATCACCGACCGCACCGAGATCCAGCAGCGCCTCTACGACCTGTTCGGCTTGGACGAGGCGGCACCACGACGGCGATGACCGGCCGGAACCCGGCAGAACATGGCGGTTTCGCCACGGTCACCGCCGGTGTCGCGTGGATGGCGTGCGGTCATCGGATCGAGCGACATCGGACCGGATTCGCAGAAGCCGGGGTCGGCCATCGACCACAACGGCCGAGTCGTGGCCTGACGGGTTTTTGCCGGGGCCGGGGCGGCTGTCCGCTCGCTCACCGCTCCGCCGCCGACGGGACCGCCCCGGTTGCGGCCGGGAACCTCGCCCGGAGGCGGGATTCCGGCACCCGCAACGGGATTCGTCCTTGCGCTCGGCGCAGGTGTCTGGTGGGTTCGACCGGAGCCGGTGCAGCGCCCCGCCCGGCACTCCACCGGAGCGAGGAGCCGTCGATGACCGCCCGCATCCTGGATGTCGAGACCGTGGACCTGCGATTCCCGACCTCGCGGGAACTCGACGGGTCCGACGCGATGAACCCGGCTCCGGACTACTCGGCGGCCTACGTGGTGCTGCACACCGACCACCCGCGAGTCGCCGAGGGGCACGGTTTCACCTTCACCATCGGCCGTGGCAACGAACTGGTCGTCGCCGCGGCCGAGGCGGTCGCCCGGCGGGCGCGCGGCATGGACGTCGAGGAGATCGTCGGTGACCTCGGCGCGTTCGCGCGGTACTTGGCGGCGGACAGCCAGCTGCGCTGGCTCGGCCCGGACAAGGGCGTGCTGCACCTGGCGACGGCCGCCGTGGTCAACGCGGCCTGGGACCTCGCGGCGAAGATCGAGGGCAAGCCGCTGTGGAAGCTGCTCGCCGACATGCCCCCGGAGAAGCTGGTCGACCTGGTGGACTGGCGGTACCTGCGCGACGAGCTGAGCCCGGCGGCCGCCCTGGACCTGCTGCGCGGCGCCGAACCCGGCCGCGCCGAACGGGAACGGCGGATCCGCGAGTCCGGTTATCCCGCTTACACGACCAGCGCGGGCTGGCTCGGCTACGACGACGAGAAGCTGCGCAGGCTCTGCCGGGAAGCGGTGGACGCCGGGTGGGATTCGGTGAAGCTGAAGGTCGGCGCGGACCTCGACGACGACCGGCGGCGCTGCCGGATCGCGCGCGAGGTGCTCGGCCCGGACCGGCGGCTGATGATCGACGCGAATCAGACGCTCGGCGTGCAGGAAGCCGTCCACTGGCATCGCGGTCTCGCCGAGTTCGACATCCACTGGTTCGAGGAGCCCACCAGCCCCGACGACGTGCTCGGCCACGCCGCGATCCAGCGCGCCATCGCCCCCACGCACGTCGCCACCGGGGAGCACGCGCACAACGCGGTGATGTTCAAGCAGTTCCTGCAGGCGGAGGCGATCGGCATCTGCCAGCTCGACGCGTGCCGCCTCGCCGGGGTCAACGAGGCCGTCGCGGTGCTGCTGCTCGCGGCGGCGCGCGGCGTCCCGGTGTGCCCGCACGCCGGGGGAGTGGGATTGTGCGAGCTGGTGCAACACCTGTCGATCTTCGATTACGTGGCGGTGAGCGGCTCGCTCGACGATCGCGTCGTCGAGTACGTGGATCACTTGCACGAGCACTTCGTGGACCCGGTGCGGATGCGTGACGGCCACTACCTGCCGCCGGAAGAACCTGGCTACAGCGCGGAAATCCACCGCGATTCGCTCCGTCGCTTCAGCTACCCGGCCGGGCCGGAGTGGGGGTGATCCAGCGGACCGGACGGTCGATCGCGTCAACTCGATTCCGCCGCCCTGACGCCGACACCCCACCGGCGCCGGGCGGGGGAACGGCTGCGCTACCGAGCCAGCCACATGTCGGGGCCGAAGACCTCGTAGCGGATGTCGTCCGCTGGGACTCCGCGATCCAGCAGCTGTGCGCGCAGCGCGCGCAGGAAGGGCAGCGGACCGCAGAGGTAGGCGGTCGTCCCTTCCGGGATGTTGAGGGTGCTCAGGTCGACCAAGCCGGTCCGATCGCCGGGGTGCTCCGCTTCCGGGGCCTCGTACCAGACGTGACCGGTGGCGTTGGGCAGCTTCGTGACGAGCTGGTCGAACTCCGCTCGACGCGCATGCGTGCGTTCGCTGCGGTCGGCGTGCACGGCGACCACCTGGCGCGGCGAATCCGTGGAGGCGAGGTGACCGAGCATGCCGATCATCGGCGTGCAGCCGATGCCCGCGGAGGCGAGCAGCACCGGTCCGTCACCTTCGTCGAGGGTGACGTCGCCGAAGGGGGCGCTGAGTTGCAGCAAATCACCTTCGGTGACGTGCCGGTGCAGGTGACCGGACACTTCGCCGTCGGGCGTGCCGCGGGCGTTCTTGACGGTGAACTCCACCGCGTCGGTCCGCGTACCGGTGAGGCTGTACTGGCGGATTTGGCGTGCGCCGTCGGGTAGTTCGACTTGAACGGACACGTACTGGCCGGGCAGCCGCGAGGGGACGGGGAGACCGTCGGCCGGCCGGGCGAGCAAGGTGATGGCGTCGTCGGTCTCCGCGTAGCGGCCCACGACCCGGTAGTCGCGCCAGGTGCCGGGGTGGTCGGATTCGGCGTACAGCCGGTCTTCGATGCTGCTGAGCGAGTCGGCCAGCAGCCAGTACACCTCGCTCCAAGCGGCGGCCACGTCGTCGGTGACCGCCTCGCCCAGCACCTCGGAGATGGCCGCGAACAAATGGGTGTGCACGACGTAGTACTGGTCGCGGGCGATGCCCAGGGACGCGTGCTTGTGCGCGATGCGGTTGAGCATCGTCTCCGGCGGGGTGTCGGGGTTCTCCACGAGCGCGGTGGCGAAGGCCGCGATGGCTCCGGCCAGTGCCTGCTGCTGCGTGCCGTTGGCCTGGTTGCCCCGGTTGAACAGGTCGCGCAGGAGTTCGGGGTGAGCTGCGAAGAGCTTGTCGTAGAACACCGAGGAGATCTCGGCGATGGCGCCGCCGACGGCGGGCAAGGTGGCGCGGATCGTTTCGGCGGACTTCGCGGACAGCATCGGAAACTCCAAATCATCATCTGATATTCGTGTTTTCGGGCGTGCGGAACCGGCCGGCCCAGCGGGGGACCGGCGGGTGGTGCGTCAGCGATTCATCGGGGGCGCGGCGACAAACCCAGCAGGAGCGGGCCGGTGGGGGCGGCCGCGAGGTCCTCCACCGTGATCGGATCGAGTGCGGCGTAGAAGGCGGCCTGCGCCGTGCGCAGTGCCTCTCGGAGTCGGCAGGCGCTGCGCAGTGGGCAGGGCGGCTCCTCCTCGCAGCCGACGACGTCCCCCTCGCCTTCCAGTTCGCGGACGAGCCAGCCGAGCGAGCAGGAACGCCCGGTGTCGGTGAGGACCAGGCCGCCGCGGCGACCGCGCTGGGTCTCGACGACGCCCAGGTGCTGCAGCCGGGTGACGACCTTGGCCGCGTGGCTGTGCGGGACGACGACCGCGTCGGCCACCTCGCGGGTGGTCGGCGCGTGTTCGCCCAACACGGCCAGGCGCATCGCGATGCGCAGCGCTATGTCGGTGCCCTTGGTCAGTCGCACGCGGCGAGCCTAAGAAAGGCGAAACTCAGAATCCAGTTATCCGGTGTCGCTGTCGGAAACGTCACCATGCCCGTCCGGCCCGGTCTACGCGGCGTCGTGCCCCCGTCACGGACGGAGCCTTCGCGTGTCCCCGCTCTGGTCATCGTGCCGAGCGCGGACGACGGCGAGTCGTGGGGCGACCACGGCTCGGAACCGGCCGCCGTTGAACACCGTCGAAGATCCTGGAGATCGCCGCGGACGAGGACGAGCAGGCGAGGCGGGTTTTCGCCGCCGATGTCCGCCGACCTCGGCCCGGCGGAAGTGGGTGAGAAGGCCGCGGGAACGGGGGAATTCCCTCCCCACTCCGGCGGCGGTCACCACGCGCCGCGTTCACCGGGCACACTTCGGCGTGATCGCCGTCCGGCGCTCAGCCGACCCGTCCTGGGGAGAGTGAACCATGCGTGGTGCGAGGACCAGAAGCCTGCTGCTCTGCGGCATGCTGGCGGCGTTCGTGTTCCCGTCCACCAGCGCGGCCTCGCCCGCGGCGACGGGGACACCGCTGTCCGATGATCAGTCGTTCTACCCGACGTCGCTGCGGCTCCAGCACGCCGGCGAGGCGTCGGGAACGATCCTGGCCGCCACCGTCAGCTTCGGCGAGGACGGCGGCGGAGCGCCGATCTACGAGAGCACCGACGAGGGCGCCACGTTCACCGAGGTCGGCCGGATCAGCGACCCGTCGTTCGGAACCGGGTTGTGCTGCGGCAGCATGCTCGAACTGCCCCGGCAGGTGGGCGAGCTGCCGGAAGGAACCCTGCTGTGGACGGCGAGCGTCGGAGCCGACGAGGAGAACCGGCGGATGCACCTGCCCGTGTTCCAGAGCCGCGACCAAGGCAGGACCTGGTCGTACCTGTCGACCTGCGGCACCGCGCCGGGGGACAAGGGCTTCTGGGAGCCGGAGCTGGCGGTGGACGCCAACGGCGCCCTGGGCTGCTACTTCGCCGATGAGAACGATCAGCCCGCCCACAGCCAGGTGCTGCGCCGCACCGTGTCCACGGACGGGGTGAACTGGGCAGAGCCGGAGAACGTGGTGGCGCTGGAGAATCCGGGGCAGCGACCGGGAATGCCGGTGATCCGGCGGTTGCCGGACGACCGGTACTACTTCTCCTACGAGATCTGCGGTACCGGCGACGCGCACGACTGCGCCGCGTACTTCCGGATCTCCGAAGACGGCGCGAACTGGGGCGACCCGCTCGACGCCGGAACGTTGCTGACATTGGGGGACGGCAGGTTCTTCGCGCACGCACCGAAGATCACGGTGATCGACGACGGCACTCCCGACGGGAAGGTGATCACCGTCGGCCAGGAGCTCAAGCACGGCGACGGCACCGTCGCCGATGGCAACGGCGGCACCTTGTTCGTCAGCGAGGAGCCGGGTTCGGGGGAGAACACGCAGCTGACCGCCCCGATCCAAGTTCCGGGCGCCCGCAACGAACCCTGCCCGAACTACAGCTCCTCGCTCACCCCGCTGGCCGATACGTCGAAGATCCTGGAGATCGCCACGGACTACGACGACAACGGCACCTGCCGCGCGTACTACGCGACGGGTGCGCTGTGAGGAGTCGTTTCAGGCCGGTCTGAGAAGCGGGTCATGCGGTGGAACCTCAGCGTTTCGCCGACTGACCGGACAACGACCAGGAGATCATTCTGAGCGGACTGCGCCGCGGGAACGGCTGGTTCAGGCTCGTTCGGCTCGCAGGTGCCACATCGGGAAGGTGATGCGGCCTTCGTCGTCCGTCGCGACCTGCCCGAGGTCCAAGCCTTCGAGGTACTCGCCGAAGTCGCGGGCCGCGGTCTCCTTGTCGAACGCGCCCGAGTAGCTGACCTGCTTGATGCCGGTGATCCGCCAATACGGCCCGAAGTTCGCGCGAAGCTCGTCCTGGCTGATCGCGGCCGGAAGGAACGGCGGAGCCCCCTCGACGTCGGCGAAGCACAGCAGGTGCAGTTCGGCGCCGGGCTCGGTGACTCGGTGCAGGGCCGCGGGATACGAGGACCGCGCCTCCTCCGGCAGGCAGTGGTACAGCGCGCTGTCGAGGACCGTGTCGAACTGCTGCGGCACTCCGTCCATCCGGGTCGCGTCGGCGACTTGGAAGGTGAGGTCGGCGCCGTGGTCGGAAGCTCGCCGCCGCGCGATCTCGATCGCGCTCGGGGAGCCGTCCACGCCGGTCACGCTGTAGCCGCGGCCGGCGAGGAAGATCGCGTTCTCGCCCGCTCCGCAGCCGACATCGAGCACCCGGCCGCGGAACGCGCCCTCTTGTTCCAGCAGCACCACCTGCGGCTGCGGCCCGCCGATGTCCCACGGAGGTTTCTCGAAGGCGGCTTCGGCCAGTCCTTCGCCGCGGTACACGGCGTCGAAGTCGGCTCGCCCCAGGTCGATCGTCTTGGTGAAGCGGTCGTCGTCCGGCATGGCGTCCTCCGTCGCATTAATTAATCGGACGACCGGTAGATTACTGGTGCCGTCAACTGTCCGCTAACCTCGGAGCCCGCAGCAGGAGGTGGTCATGGCGAGAACGATCGGAAGTTCGGCGACCCGCACGCGGCAGCGGGTGCTGGAGGCGGCCCGCGCGCTGTTCCTCGAACGCGGCTACGCGGGGACGTCGATCCGCGACATCGCCGAACACCTGCACATGACGAAAGCAGCGTTGTACTACCACTTCCCGGCGAAGGAGGACGTGCTGCGCGAGCTGGTCGACCCGGTGGCGGTGGAACTCACCGCGTGCGTGCGCGCGGCCGAGTCCCGCACGGAGTCCCGGCGGGACCTGCTGCGCCGGGTGGTGGAGCTGTTCGACGACAACCGGCACGTCTTGCGGGGCACTCTCTACGACTCGTCGGCCCGGCAGGTTCTGCTGGCCGAGGACGACCTGTTCGGCGGGATCAGCGCCTTGGAACGTGCTTTGGCCGTCTCGGATGACGCCGCGGATCTGCTGCTGGCCCGCTGCGCACTGGGCACGATCCGGGGCGCGATCATCTCCGCGCGCGACGTTGATGCGCTGGCGCTGAATCGTCCGCCGGACTCCGGCGTCGGCGCAGGGCTGTCCGAACAGGACCGCGATCTCGTCGCGGCAGCGGCATGGGCGGCGCTCACCGCGGCGGCGCTGCCGGAACCTGAACCGTGCAGCGCCGCCGAGAGCCCACGGCGAATCTGAAACCCGGGCAGGAACGGGTGTCGCGGCAGTGGTGCGGCCGGTTCACACCGAGTCGATTTCGACGGGGAGGCGCCCTTCGCGGCGGAGGATGGAGAGAGCCAGCAGGACCTGCGGCCACACCGTGACATCGCTGAGGTCCAGGTGGGTCAGGGATTCCATCCGGCGCAGCCGGTTGAGCACCGTGTTCCGGTGGCAGTACAGGGATTTCGCCGCGCGCAGCGTCGAACCGAGCGACCTGATCCACACCGAGGTGGTGTGCAGCAGTTCCTCCCGCTCGGCCGCGGGCAGCGCCAGCACCGGCCCGAACGTCACCGCGACCATCCGGTCCGCGAGCTCCGGCGAACTCAGCGCCAACGCGTCCGGCAGGCAGTCGTCGAGCGCCACCGCGCCCGGCCGGTGCGGGGCAGCGTGGCCATCGCGAGCATCGCCATCCGGTATCCGGCGCCGACCTCCATCAGCGCGGTGAGGGTCTGCGAGACGCCGATGCGCGCCACGGCGTGTTCGCGCAGAGCGGCCGTGACCTGGGCGGTCCGGCCGTCGTCGACACCGATGATGCCGACCTGGCATCCGGTGCGCAGCCGCCACGCCGAGCGGAGTCCGCGCCGCCGCAACGCCTGGGTGAGGTCGCGCGGGGAGACCTGCTTCTCACCCGAGGTCTCCGCGACCGCTACGACGAAGCCGCGGCCCCGTCCGAGATCGAGCAGGTGTTCCGCTTCGGTGCGGACCTCGGCGGCCCGCCCGTCCAGCAGCGCGTCCAGGATCATGGTGGTCCGGAGCTCGACGCCGCCGAGCATCTCCTGCTCCGAAGTGTGATAGCTCAAGGCCATCTCGGTGGAGAACCGTTCCGTGACGCCCCACAGCTCACCGGCCGCGCTGACCAGCTGTTGCAGTTCTTCCGGGTGCTGCGCGCCGGTGCGGGCCGCCAAATCCGTCCACAGCACTTGACCGCCGAGCCGCCACGCGTGCAGCACCCACTCCAGCGGGCAGTGCTGCTGCGCCCGGCGCGAACCCGTGGCGCGGGCCGCCCGCAACAGATCCTGCTGGGATGGACCGGAACCCGCCAACGTGGTGAGGATGCTGTGGATGTTGTCCCGGCAGGACAACCACAGATCGTCCTTGGCGACCGGGCCGTCCGGGGTGTACACCTCGCCCCAGGTCTGCTCCACCAGGGCGTCGGCGAGTCCGGGAAGTCCGGTCAACGCGGTGTGCGCCGAACCGGCGAGCATCCGCTGTCCCACGCCGTCCCGTGGTGATCGTTCCGTGCTGGGTTCGTTGGCCATGAACCCGCTCCTTTGCGGCCCGCGTGTCAACCGTTCGGGGAAGGCTAGTTACCCGATCAAGGCAAGTCCACCACTCGCGCGAGCACCCGCTAGGCCGTCCGGATGCCCGGCAAGCGGCAATCCGCACAAGATCCGATCGAGATCGCTGGGCGATATGTCCTCGATCACAGCGGCCTCGCTGATCAGGATGAGTCACTGATCCCACCACCGATCAACGCCGATCGATCGACCGTCCCGCCGAGCAGGCCGGGGCGGTGAGAGGAACGTGATGGAACAGCGCCGTTCACTTCACCCCGAGGTCCCGGAATCCGCGCTCGCCGGAACCGAACCCGACTCGGCGGGAATGGGCCGCCGCCGATTCCTCGGCCTGCTGCTCGCGGCTCCTACCGTGGCCGCCGCCGCGCAGCTCGGCCAACTCGCCGATCCGGCCACCGCGCACGCCGCGTTACCGGAGCCCTCCGACATCTTCGACCTCAACGACCTGCTCACCGAGGCCGCGCTGCCGACATCGAACCTCGTCTCCGTGCAGGTGAACGCCGACGGCACCGCCTCGTTCGCGATGCCCAGGGTCGAGACCGGTCAAGGCATCACCACGATGGTCGCGATGATCATCGCGGAGGAGCTGGACCTGCCGGTCGAAAAGGTCGACGTCACCCTCGCCGACGCCCGACCGGAGCTGATGTTCAACCAGTTCACCGGCGGTTCCAACACGGCGATCGCCATCTACACCCCGGTCCGGGTCGCCGCCGCCATCGCGCGCGGACGGCTGCTGGAGGCCGCGTCCGCCGAGCTCGGCGAACCCGTCTCGTTGCTGCGCAGCAAACTCGGCGTGATCACGTCGGTCGCCGGTACCCAGCTGCCCTACGGGGAACTGGCGGAGAAGGCCGCCAGCAACGTCACCGAGCACGTCGAAGCGATCCTCAAACCGGAATCCGAATTCCGCGTCCTCGGCAAACCGCACAACCGCGTCGACGCCCGCGATGCGGTGACCGGTCGCAAGCAGTTCAGCATGGATCTCGACGTCCCGGACGCGCTGCCGACGATGGTGTGCCGCCCGCCGACCATCAAGGGAACCCCGGATTCCGTCGCGAACCTCGACGCCGTCCGGGCCATGCCGGGCGTCACCGACGTCGCCGTCATCTCCACCGGGGTCGCCGTGCGCGCCCGCACCTTCGGCCACTGCATCGACGCGGTGAACGCGCTGGACGTGGCCTGGGGGCCGGGAAGCGTCGACGGCGAATCCGACGAGACGGTCCTGGAGAAGATCAAGGCGGCCGAGATCCCGCTCGTGGTGCCGGACGTCGGCGAGACCGTGGAGGGCGAGTTCACCTTCCACTTCCGCAACAACGCCGCACTCGAACCGAACACCGCCGTCGCCGACGTGCGCGACGACGGCGTGGAGATCTGGTCCAGCCTGCAATCGCCCATCCTGTGCAAGCAAGAGGTCGCGGCGAAACTCGGCGTGCCGCAGGAACTCGTCACCGTGCACGTCCAGCAAGGCGGCGGCGCGTTCGGGCGGCGCATGTTCAACGACGTCGTCCTGGAGGCCGTCGAGATCTCCAAGGCCATCGGCAAGCGCGTCAAGCTCATGTGGCACCGCACCGACGAATGCCGCCAAGGCCGCACCCACCCGATGTGCACCTCCCGGATCCGCGCCAGCTACACCGGGGACAAAGTGCTCACCTTCGAGCAGCGCCACACCAGCGTCGCCACCGACTACACGATGGGCTTCGCCGAAGCGATCACCTCGCTGGCCGCGCGGCTGCCCCCGCTGGGGCTGGGCAACTTCGCCGGGTTCTCGCTGCCCGTGTTCGAGCTGACCGTGGGCGTGCCCTACAAGTTCGGCGTGACGACGCAGCTGCTCAACGAGATCTTCCAGTACGACACGTTCCCGACGGGCAGCAACCGCAACCTGTTCAACCCCGATGTGCGCACCGCGCAGGAACTCATCGTCGACCAGCTGGCGGCGAAGCTCGGCAAGGACCGCTACGAGTTCCGCCGCTCGTTCCTCGACGACGAACGGCTCATCGCGGTGCTGGACAAGGTCGCCGAAGTCGGGGAGTGGGGCCGCAGCACCGAACCCGGCATCGCGCAGGGCCTCGCGGTGCACAAGGAGTACAAGGGCGCGTCGGCGACGCTCGTGGAGATCGATTGCCGGCCGGAGACGGTGAACCGCAAGATCCGCGACGCCGTCACCGGGCCGCGCGTCACCAAGGTGGTGCTGGCCGTCGACACCGGGCTCGCGCTGAACCCGCGCGGCCTGGAAGCGCAGATGCAGGGCGGTATCTCCGACGGCATCGCGCAGGCGCTGACCTCCAGCCTGCACCTCAAGGACGGCACGTTCCTCGAAGGCAGCTGGGACGACTACTTCTACACCAGGCAGTGGAACGCCCCGCCGGAAGTGGAGATCATCGTCATGCCGCCGACGACCGGAAAGCCCGGCGGTGCCGGAGAATTCGCGGTGCCCTCGTCGATGGCGGCCACGGCCTGCGCCTACGGGGCCGCGACCGGGACGATGCCGACGAGCTTCCCGATCAACCACGGCACGCTGAGCTTCACCCCGAAGCCCACGGTGCCGCCGCTGCCGCCTTCCCCCACCAACGGCCTCAACTTCACTTACTGAGCGGTTCTTCTCGGATTGATCTGCGTTGGTGTCCGGGTAGCGGAACCTCAGTGGCTTCCTCGCTGCGGGATCCATTTCTCATGTAGCCCTCTACACAGCGAAATGGCCGTCCTTGCGAGGAAGCCACTGAGAAGCCGCCGGTGGTCCATCTGCTCAAGCTGGTCACTGCTCAGCGGCTCCGCCGGCGACAAGACAACTACCGAAGATCTTTCTTCAAGCCGACCCCGCTTCGCCCTGCCCGCTCCTGCGGCTGGGCAGGAATGTCATTCATGAGGAGCTTTCGACATGGGACAGCACACTTTTCGGCTCAATGGTGAGACCGTGACGGTGGACATCGAGGACGACGTGCGGCTGTTGTGGGTGCTGCGCGAGGTGCTCGGGTTCTACGGGCCGAAGTACGGGTGCGGCATCAACGTCTGCAAGGCGTGCACGTCGCACATCAACGGCAAGGCCTTCAACCCCTGTTCGGTGCGGGTCGGTGACATCACGCCGGAAGATGAGGTCACCACCATCGAAGGGCTGCCCGGCACCGTCGGCCAGGACCTGCACCCGATGCAGGAGGCGTGGCTCGAGGAGGACGTCGCCCAGTGCGGCTACTGCCAGCCCGGCCAGATCATGGCGGCCGTCGCGAAGGTCCGGCAGGTCACCGAGGAAGGCCGCGAGATCAGCGAGGCCGACCTCGACGAGATCCGCAACATCTGCCGCTGCGGCACGTACACCCGCATCCGCAAAGCCATCAAGTCCGGCGCCCAGAACATGTGACGCAACCAGGTGGACGTCGCCTTCGGCCGACCGGTCAAAGGAGCCGTTCACCTCAAGGAACCATCGAGGTGACCGCCTCCTTCGGCCGACCGGTCGAAGGAGGCATTGACCTTCGTGGTCGTTCGGAGTGAGGGGTCGCCGAGTGGGCGTTCGGCTGGGCGGGGTGCGCAGTCTCCAGGGGCTTCGGCTACGAATGGGAGTTGTGCGGCGCGAAGCGAACTCGGAACCCTCGGTGGGCGAAATATGGCGGTTGACCCGGCGGTTTCCCCGGTGCGGGCGGGGATTCTGGTTCGGGCTGGCGATCGACGTGCTGTGGCCGGTGCTGGTGCTCAGCTCCAAGCTGCGGATGCGGGGAGCGCTCCCCGAACGGGGTGGGGTGCTGGTGGCGTCGAACCACCTGTCCTTCGCCGACCCGATCACGGTGACCGCGTTCTGCCTCGCCTCCGGACGCGTCCCGCGCTACCTGGCGCGCAACGACCTGTGGCGGATTCCGCTGGTGGGCCGGGTGATGCGCTCCGGCGGCCACATCCCGGTGCACCGCGGCACCGCACGAGCCCAGGACGCCTACCGGGATGCGGTGCGGGCCGCCGAGGACGGCGAATGCGTGCTGTTCTTCCCCGAAGCCACCTTCTCCGACGATCCCGAGCACTGGCCGGCGCGCGGCAAGAACGGCATCGCGCGCGTCGCGCTGACCACCGGAGTTCCGGTGATCCCGCTGGCGAACTGGGGAACTCACCGCCTGCTCCCGCGCGGCGGCCTGCCGAGGCCGTTCCGGCGCACTCCGATCGACCTCGTCGCCGGACCCGCCGTGCCGCTCGACGACCTCATGGGCAAACCGCTCACCGCGGCGGTGCTGCGGGAGGCCACCGACCGCATCATGGCCGCGATCACCGCGCTGCTCGCCGACGCCCGCGCGGAGGAACCGCCGGCGGCGTGACCGCCGCACGGTGCGGGTGGTCAGGTCGAGGCGCGTTCCGTGCGGCGAAGCCGGCCGTCGTGGCCGGTATCGCCCTGCCCCGGAAGGGAAAGCACGCTGCCAGCGGTTCATCCGCGGATGGCAGAAGCCGATCACCGGGTTCGAGGGGCTTCAGCCGCCCGGCGGCAACTGCTCCCGGCCCTGCCGTGCGGCTGTGATCAGCACGGCAGTGCCGCAGGCGGCTGCCGCCACCGGTCGCCGTCCTTCTCCGCAGCCCGGCGGGAATGTGACCTGCGTTCGAGTGCCCCGGATGCAGTTGCACATTCCTGGCGAGAGCGTCCAGTCTGGCCGGGACCGACCCCGGCGAGAGGAACCGTTCGTGACCGACCGTGCGATCGAAGCCGTCCGCGACAACTGGACGGAGCGGGCCGCGGCCTACAACGACTTCTACGAGCGCTACGCGCAGGACAAGCGCGAGGCGTGGCGAGCGGTGTGCGACAAGGCGCTGCACGCGGCGTTCCCGGAGCGCACGGAGCCGCTGCGGGTGCTCGACGTGGGCACCGGCACGGGCTTCCTGAGCACGTTGCTCGCGGAACTCGGCCACGAGGTCACGGCCGTCGACCCGTCGCCCGCGATGCTGGGCTACGCGCGCGAGGAGGCCGAGCGTCGCGGCGTCGCGGTCCGGTTCGCCGAATGCGGCGGTCACGATGTGCGCGAGCTGGCCGAGTCGGGCGGCTTCGACCTGGTCAGCGCCCGCTACGTGCTGTGGACGCTGCCGGACCCCGTGCGGGCGCTGGAGGCGTGGCGGGACGTGCTGGCGCCGGGTGGCGCGCTGCTGCTCGCCGACGGGGTGTGGCACACCTGGCGGCACGACGCGCGCCGCGTGCTGGCCTCGTTGCGGCCCGGTGCGGATCACGGATATCTCGCGAAGATCCTGCGCGACTACAGGAAGATCGGGCGGGCCACCCCGAACTGGAGCGGGCTCACCGCGGCGAAGGCGGAGAATCTGCTGCGGTCCGCGGGATTCGACGCCGGTGAGCGGGTGGATCATTTGTTGCCGGAATATGCCCACCCGTCCAGCGCGGCGTTTCACCTGCGCACGAGTCGTCCCGAATGGAGCATTGATCTCGCGCCAGTGCGGGATTCGCCCACGTGTCGTACTGAGATCATCTCAGTTCTGCGCTGTCGAGGTGCGATCTCCTTGAATTCACCCGAATTCGCCGCGGAATCTTCTAGGCTCTGCGGCGATCTGGGTGGATTCAACTGGAGAGGGCGGCATGGCGGACGGGTCGACGGTCTTCTGGATCAGGGTGGCGGCGTCGGATGACCCGATACGCGAAGAGCGACTGGTGCGTTCGTTGCGCGACGAACTCCGCGACTCCCTGGGAGTGCGGGTCTCCCTCGCCACCGAACGCGAACCGCACGGCCACGGCTACAAGGGCGGGACCGCCACCGACCTGCTGCTGTGGGCATCGCTGGGAGCCGCAGGCTCGGCGAGCGCGTCGATGCTGCTGTCCTCGATCAGTTCCTGGTGCGCGCGCGAACGCTCCCGCCGGGTGGAGCTGACGCTCGGCGGCCGATCGATGTGCCTGGCGGGGCGCCCGGACGAATGCGCCGAGCTGGTGCGGTCGCTGCCGCGTGACCTGCGGGAGACGGCGTGACCCGGCCGCAGCGGCGGCGGGCGCTGCTGATCGGCACCGGGCACCACCACGACGAGCGCATCGAGGCGCTGCCCTCCAGCCGGGCCGACACCTGGGGGCTGCGGCAAGTGCTGGAGCACCGGCAGATCGGCGGGTTCCAGCCGACGCGGGTCGTGCACGACCTGACGGCGGACGACATGCGCGCGGAGATCGCCGGATTCCTCCACGACTGCGGCCCGGATGAGCTCGCGCTGCTCTACATCACCGGGCACGGGAGCGGCTCGTCGAGGCCGACGGCGAATACGTGTTCTTCGCGGCCGACACGAACCTCGACGACCTCGCGGGCACCGGGGTCCGCGCCGGATTCGTCAACGAGCAGCTGGAATCGTGCGCCGCGCCGCACAAGGTCGCGATCCTGGACTCCTGCGCCAGCGGCGGATTCGCGCTCGGTTTCGAGACGAACGCGCGGCCGCTCAAGAACGCCAGGGCCGCGCGGAAGCGGTCCTCGCCGCTGTCCAGCCGCGGGGTGTACGTGATCGGCTCCGCGCGTGCGCGCGAACCCGCCGTGGCGGGCGCGGACGGGGAGCCTTCGGCGTTCACCGGGCGGTTGGTGGAGGCATTGCGCACCGGCAAGGTAGGCCACGACGGCAGCGGAGTGGTCACCGTCGACGACCTCTTCGGCTACGTCAACCAGCGGATGCGGGAAGCCGGCGGGCAGGTGCCGGTGAGTTCGTCGATCGGCGTGGACGACCGCATCGTGCTGGCCCGCTGCCCGCAAGGAGCGGCGCCGGAGCTGGAACCGCTCACCGCGCAGCCGGCGAACACCGAAGGCCCGGCGCCGGCCACGGCGAAAGCCGTTCCGGGGCGGGAAGCGCTGCTCGACTACCACCGCCGCTGCCTGCTGGCCGCCGCCACGGAGACCGGGCTGATCCCGGTCCGCGCCGAAGGAGAGCAGTACGCGATGTTGCCCGGCCAGGAACGGTTCCTGTCCGGTGAGCTCGACGACGACGGCTGCGCCCCGGTACCACCGGAGGCCGTGAAGTTCCTGGCGGAAGCCGAACGGCAGGGCGGCGAACTGTGGGCGGGCTACCCGGCGGTCGTGCTGCACGGCAAGCGCCGCGGCACCGGCCCCGAGTTCGCGCCGCTGCTGGTGCGGCGGGTCGAGCTGGTCGACACCGAATCCGGCGGACGGCGGCTGCGCCCGTCGGGACCGGTGCTGCCGCACCCGGGCTTGGCGAAGAAGCGGCTCGGTGCCGAAGAGGCCGAGGTGCTGGCCGAGAGCTTCGAGCCGAACTGGCGCGGCGGACAGCGCCAGCGGATGGCCGGCGACGCGCTGGCCCTGCTGCGCGAAACCTACCGGTGGCAGAACAACGCGGAACTCGTGCCGGACTCGCTCGACGCGGCCTTGGACGAGCGGTCGCCGGGGGAGGGCGCGCGCAACGCGGCGGTGCTGTTGCTGGTGCCGCAGGGGAACAAGGCCGATGCCGGGGTGCTCAAGGACCTCGCGGCCATCGCGGAACAACCCGGCAGAATCCGGGAAACCGCGCTCGGCGCGCTGCTCGACGGCGACGCGGCCACGGTCGCGGCGCAGCCGACGGTGGTCGCGCCGTGGTCGTTGAACGATCGGCAGCGGGAGGCGTTGCTGGCGGCGATGACGCGGCGGCTCAGCACCGTGACCGGACCGCCGGGCACCGGCAAGAGCCAGCTCGTCGCGAACATCGTCGCCACCGCCATCGCCGACGGCCGGCGGGTGCTGGTGGCGTCCACGAACAACAAGGCCGTCGACGAGGTGTGGCGGCGCTGCGAACAGGTGCAGAAGGGCGCGCTGGTGCGCACCGGTTCCCGCCCGAACCGGGAGTACGAAGCGGAATCACTGCGGCTGCTCGCCGCCGACGGCTCGGACGAACCGGGGCGCGCGGCCGCCATCGCGGAACTCGCCGCCGCCGAACGGCTCGCCACCCGAGCCCGCCGAGACCTCCGGGCGATCGGCCGCATCGACGGCGAACTGCGAGCGGCCGGCGCCGCTCGGCACGCCGCGGCGGAGGCGCTCGGTCTCATCGAAGCGGAACTCGCGGAGCGGCTGGGACAGCGGCCGCTGAGGTGGGCGCGACGAGCGAACGCGGCCGCCACGGCATGGGTGTTCGCCGGTTGGCGGCGTTCCCGCGTCGTGCGTGCGATGGGCATCGAGCCGCACGACTGCGCCGACGCCGATCCCGCCGCGATCTGCGGCCGGGTGGCCGAATTCGCCGAGGCCGAACAGGTGTGGCGGGACCGGCGGGCGCAGCTGCACGACCGGCCCGACGACCGGCGGCTCGCCGAGTCGCTGCGCAAGGCCGCGGACTCGGCGAGTGAAGCGTCCACGACGGTGCTGCGCACGGCGGTGCGGGACACCGCCCGCGAAGGACGGCGCGCGATCCGCGCCCTGCTGGAACGGCAGGGCTCCTTCGACCGGCACGAGATGCAGTCCGTGCTGGAGCACGTGCGGGGCTGGGCGGTGACCTGCCGATCCGCGAACCGCTTCCCGCTGACACCGGGACTGTTCGACCTGGTGGTCATCGACGAGGCGAGCCAGTGCGGCGTCGCCCCGGTGCTGCCGCTGCTGTTCCGCGCGCGTCGGGCGGTGGTGATCGGCGACGTCATGCAGCTCAAGCACATCGCGAAACTCGATCCGGCCGCCGAAGCCGAAGTGCGCCGCGAACTCGGGGTGCGGGCGGAGTGGCTGGAACGCCGGTCGCTGACGTTCACCCGGCACTCCGCGTTCCACGCGGCCGAACGCGCCACCGGCGGCGCGCTGCTGCTCGACGAGCACTACCGCTGCCACCCGCGCATCGCGGACACGGCCGATCGGCTGTTCTACGACGGTGCCCTTACGGTGCTCACCGACATCCGCGGGAGACCCGCGATGGAACGACCGGCCGTCGAATGGGAGGACGTGCGGGGACACGCGTCCACCCCGGAATCCGGTGGCAGCTGGCAGAACGCGGCGGAGGCCGACGCGGTCGTGCGGATCGTGGCGATGCTGCGCCGCGCGCTGCCTGCGGACGCGACGATCGGGGTGGTGACGCCGTTCCGCCCGCAGCAGCGGCTGCTGGATCGGCGGCTCGCCGGGGACCCGCGGGTCACAGTGGACACCGTGCACGCGTTCCAAGGCGGCGAATGCGATGCGATCGTGTTCTCACCGGTGGCGGCTCCCGGCATCGAGGAGCATTCGGTGCGGTGGCTGGAAAAGCAGCGCAACCTGTGGAACGTGGCGATCACCCGAGCCCGTTCGCAACTGATCGTGGCCGGGCACGCCGACTTCTGGAGCGGCCGCGCCGGAGTCGGCGCCGAACTCCTCGCCGCGGCCCGTCGCGGGTCCGCCGCCCCGGACCCGGACGAGCATCAGCAACGTCTGTACGGGCTCGTGCCGGGTGCCTCGGTGCAGCTGAACCCGGTGCTCAACGGGCACCGCGTGGACGCTTCGGTCTCGCTCGGCGGTGCTCCGCTGTCGGTGCTGCTCGACCGCGGCCCCGCGGCCGACGCGGACCCCGGCGACCATCTGCACCGCATGCTGCGGCGACGGGACCTGCTCGATCCGGAACGCGGCGTGCGCTCCACGGTGCGCATGCCGGTGTGGCGCCTCTACGACCGCGCCGACACCGAAGACGTCCTCGACCTCCACCCGACGGCCCAACGCGCGGCGGTCAGCTGAGCAGTCTCCTTGGCCGGCTTGCGCGGGTGCCCGGGCAGCGCAACCTCGGCGGCTTCCGCACTGCGGGATGTCCGGTGCACGGCGAAATCGCCGTCCTCGTGAGCAAGCCGCTGCGAACCCGCCGGTGGCCGGCTGGTCACTGCTCAACGGCTTCGCCGCTGACAAGGCACGGACCCAGGGCCGTCACAGGAGGGTTTCTCAACGGGCCGGCGTCTGCGATCTGATGAACTTCAGCGCGATCTCACGGCCTTCGGCGAGTTGTTGGAGGCCTTCGGCGGCGGCCGCCCGCACCTCCTCGGGGCCGCCCCGCTCCGGCCCGAGCAGTGCGGTCACGGCCGCGGCCAGCACCCGCTCGGGATCCGTCCCGGCCGCCGCCGACACGGCGCGGGTCCGCTTCGCCGTGAACCCGGTGGTGAGCGCGTGCATCGCGAGGGCCTGCTCGTCGAGCGGCCATTCGGTGGTGGCGAGCCCGTGGCGCCGCCAGATCGGCAGCACCCGGTACATCATCGCGTCCGGCCCCAAGGCGTCGAGCAGTTCCGTCGCGCGAGGATCACCGGTCAGGACGCCGAGCAGTTCGTCGTCACCGTTGCGAAGCGCTTCCACGAAGGGACGTTCGGCCGCGGTCCGCAGCATGTCCGGGCACAGCCGGGAAGGCCGCGCCAGGTCGGGATCCGCCGTGACCGCCGCGGTGATGTCCTCGGAGAGGGTGATGAAGTCGCGGCTGACCAGGCCGAGCAGCAGGTCCTCCTTGGTCTTCCAGTAGAGGTAGACCGTGCCCTTGCCGACGTGGGCCTTCTTGGCGACCTCGGCGATGGTGACGCCTCTGCTGCCCCGGCCGCGCAGCAGCTCCCCGGCTGCGGTGAGGATGCGCGCGGCCTTGGGCGAGCCGTGTTCAGGCAGATCGGTCAACGATGTTCCTTCCTCGCGCACCGGAACCGCGCAGCGTGTCCAGCGCGGCACCGACGAGATCGGCGTCCTTGAGGGCGTTCGTCCCGGCCATGTCCGGCATGATCCGCTGCGCCAGGCGCATGCCGAGCCGGGTCTTGCTCAACTTCGGCACCAGCCGCCGCAGCCAGATCTCCAGCCGATCGTCCATCACGAAGATCTTGCGCTGTTCGTCGGCGCTGGCCTGATACCCCTCGATGGAAGGGCGCAGCGCGCGTTCCCACTCGCCGAGCGCGGTGTTCACGTCGTCAGGGTGCCGTTCGAGGGCGGCGGCGAGCACGTCGGCGGCCGCGAGTCCGGCGGAGGCGCCCATTCCTGCGTAGAGGGTGACGCACCAGGCGGAGTCTCCGACGAGCACGACGCGACCTCGATGCCACGTGTCCAGGCGGACCTGTTCCACCGAGTCGAACAGCACCCCGTCGGAGTTCTCCATCGTGGTGACGGCGTCTTCGAGCAGATCACCCAGCGGCTGCGGCCCGAATGCGGCCCGCACGCTCTCGGTGGGCGGCTTGGTGAACTCGGCGTCCACGTCGTCGGTGCGGTAGCTCAGCAGGATGGTCGGGGCGTGGTCGGAGAACGCGAATACCCACATCGAGCGGTCCGGTTCGAGCAGGGTGGCGCCCTGGCCCTCCTCCAGGCCCGGTGGCGTGCCGGGGTGCTGGAAGGCGGCGATCATGTAGTTGAGCCGTTTCAGGTGATCGGGGTGCGAGCCGAAGACGAGCGAGCGGACCGTGGAGCGCAGTCCGTCGGCGCCCACGACCAGGTCGAAGCGTTCCCGGACCGACGTGCCCGCCGCGGTGTCGAGCAGTGTCACGTCCACCCCGTCCTCGTCCTGCTCGATGGCGGTGGGCACGGTCAAGTAGCGGATCTCCACGTCAGGTGGGAGCTGGTCGAACACGGCGCGTTCGACGTCGCCGCGCAGCATCAGCCACGGCTTGCCGGGGATGTCGGTGAACGAGAGCCCGGAGCGTTGCCGGTTGTTCCGGTCGACGTCGAGGTGCTGCTTGGTCGCGGCGCGGTCGTGCAGTGCTCCGAGCAGGCCCAGGCGTTCGGCGGCGGCTTTGCCCGCGCCGAACAGGGCGACGAAGTAACCACCGGATCGTCGTTGCGGTGCTCGCTCGATGAGTACCGGATCCCAGCCCGACCTGCGCAGTCGTGCCGCGGTGGCGATCCCGCTGATGCCCATTCCGACGACGAGGACTCGGTTCGTGCGTGTCTCATCCATGGCTTCGACCATACTGACCAGAATGGCCAATTGGTCAGTCAGTGGCTTGTGTCATATCTGCCGGTGTGTCGGGCGGGCGGGAAGTGGTGGCCGAAGGTGCTGCGCTCCGAGCTCCACCGCGCGGTGTGCGCGGTCTACCGTGGCCGGATGGAGCTGCGGCAGCTGGACCATTTCCTCGCGGTGGCGCGGCACGGCAGTTTCACCGCAGCCGCCCGCGAGAGACACGTCGTCCAGTCGGCGTTGAGCGCGTCGATCCGCAAGCTGGAGTCCGCGCTGGGTGCGCAGCTGTTCGAGCGCACGACTCGCCGGGTGCTGCTGACCGAAGCGGGGCGGGCGCTGCTGCCGGTGGCGCGGCGGATCGCCGCCGACGTCGTCGTCGCCCGCGGCGAGGTGTCGGCCGTGGCGGGTTTGGCGCGCGGCCGTGTCTCGGTCGGCACCATCCAGACCCTCACGGTGGTCGATCTGCCCGGCGAACTGGGGGAGTTCCGGCTGCAACACCCGGGCGTGCGCATCCACGTGCGGGAGGGGATCGCGCCGGAACTGGTGGATGCCGTCGGCTCCGGTGAACTCGACCTGGCGTACCTGGCAGGCGATGGCAAGCCGGTGGAGGAGCTGGTGAGTTTCGGCGAGTGGAGCCAGCGCATGGTGCTGCTGAGCCACCCGGGACATCGGCTGGCCGACCGGAGTCGGGTTCGCCTGACCGAATGCGACGGTGAACCGTTCGTGGAGTTCAGCGGCAGCGGACTGCAGGCGTTGATCGAGCGCCGGTGCGCCGAGGCGGGGGTGCGCCTCAACCGGGTCTGCGAAGCGACCCACATCCCGCTGCTGGTCGACCTGGTGGCGGCCGGTCTCGGGGTGAGCATCGTGCCCGACGCGATCGCCGAACGCTCCGGGCTGCCCTGCGCGCGGATCGAGGAGCCGAGCATCACCAGGCCGATCCATCTGGTCGGCCGGTCGCCGGAGCCCGCCAACCCGGCGGCTCGGGCGCTGCTGCGCCACCTCGTCGGCTGAGTTCCACATCGGACTGGACGAGCAGGCCGACGCCCGCCAGCAGCGCGATCAGAGCGGCCAGCGGTGCACCCGTGGTTCCCAGCAGCAGCCCGAGCATCAGCGCGCGGACACCCAGACCTCGCAGCAAGCGGGCCACATCGGTGGACGGCATGTCGGCATCCCTCCGAAGTCGAAGCTCGGTGCGGAAAGGGCGGATCGCTCAACCAGTATTCGGCCGCTTTCCGGCGTGGTCCAACACATTTCATCGCTGCGATTCAGCTCTGAAATCGATTGATCGGGAATGCGGGATCGATTGATTTTCCGGACGTCGAAACCGGATGCTGGATTCCATGTTGGAGAACATCGCCCTGTTGTTCGCCGGTGTCGCGGCCGGTGCGTTGAACGCCGTCGGCGGTGGCGGCACGTTCGTCGCGCTGCCCGCACTGGTCGCCGCCGGGTTGCCCCCGGTGACCGCGAACGCGTCGTCGACGGTGGCGCTGCTGCCCGGCGCGCTCGCCAGTGCCTGGGCCTACCGGGGTGACGTCGTGCAGGTCGGGACTCCGTCCCGGGTCGCGTTGACGGCGACGAGCCTGCTGGGCAGTGCACTCGGTGCCGGCTTGCTGCTGGTGCTGCCCGCCGCTTCGTTCGACGCGGCGGTGCCGTGGCTGCTCGCGTTCGCCACGGTCGTGCTCGCGTTCGGCCGGACGCTGTCGCGGATGCTGACCGCGGCGGTGGGCCGGTCGGTCGAGCTCGGCTCCTGGAGTGTCCTCATCGGACAGTTCGTGTTGGCGGGCTACGGCGGCTATTTCGGCGGTGCGGTCGGGATCCTGATGCTGGCGTTGTGGAACGTCGGCCTCGGAATCGACCCGGCGACCGGGAATTCCGCCCGCGTCGTGCAGCTCGCCGCCATCTACGCCACGGCGGCCGGCTTCTTCTTGATCGCCTCAGACGTCCTGAGCTACCCGGTGCAAGTCGCATCCGTGCTGATCGGCGCGGCGGCGGGCGGTTTCGCCGGAGCGCACTGGGCGCGTCGGCTCCCGCCCGCCGTGCTGCGCGGAGTCGTGCTGACCACCGCGATCACGATGACCATCCTCTACTTCGCCAAGGGGTGAGCCGACCGGCGATCGTTGCTGCGGCGCCGCAAGGGAATCGTGCTCTGCCCACCGGAAGCGACGCACCGATGCCGTCCGCCGGTAGCCGACCGGGGAGTACCGCTTCGAGGGAATGAGGTCGCGGTTGCTGAGATCGACGCAATCGGCCATTCGGTATTGCATGAACTTCGAAGTGCGAATTTCCTTTATTGGGCGGTTGGTCCTGCATTCCTTTTTGGTCGCTCTTTCGGGTGATCGAGAGCCGGTCTCGTCGTGCCGATCATGCTAGTGGCGGGCCAGCGGGGCTCGTCATTTCCCGGAAAGGCAAGCCATGCACCATGTTTTGGGCCGGTTGGGCATCGTCGCGGCCGTCCTGGTGACCGCACTGTTCGGCATGTCGTTCGCGGCGGCGGGCGCGGTTTCACCCTCGGATCTGCGTATCGTGAACTCGTCCACCGAGGGCAGCCTGTTGCCGTACGGTTATGGCAACAACTCGAACGATGGAATCTACATGTACGCATGGAATCCGTCTGCCACCGCTGCCGGTGACGAGTGGGCGTTGGACGGTTCGGGCGGGTATTACCTGATTCGCAACAACAAGACCGGAAAGTGCCTCAAACCCGGTGGGCAGTACTACGGGAAGACTTCCCTGACTCAGGGCGAGTGCCGGAATGTTCCTGAATTCCAGTGGTCCCTGTCGAGCAGGTCGTTCGGTAGCGACGAGTACAAGATCGTGTCCCGCTCGACCGAGCAGGTCGTGGCGCCGTACTACGGCAACGCGCTGAACGAGGTCGTCGTCCTGGAGCCGAACACCGACCAGGACAAGAACTGGTGGATCATCAGGAACTCCTGACCGCGAGGATCGCTTCCCCCGCGGGGAACGTGATGCCCGAGAACGGGTCACGACCGGCGGCGGCAGGCGCAACGCGCGCTTGCCGCCGCCGTATCGAGCGTCCCGCTACTCGTCGGCGAGCGGCTCCGCGGTGATCTTGCGCAGCATCAGGCCGCTCGCCGACGCCGCCAGCGCCGCCACCAGCAGGCCGAGCACGATCGGCGCCAGAATCGACGGTGTCAGCGTGGTGCTCTGCTTCATGGCGTTGAGCAATCCGAGACTGACACCGGCGCCTCCGGCCGTCGCCAGGCCGGCCGCGACCAGCGCCGGTAGCGCCGCCTCGGCGTGCAGGGCGCGGACCAGCACCCGGCTCTGCGTTCCGGCGGCGACCAACGCCCCCAAGGTACGGCGCCGATCGATGACCGAACCCGCGGCCGTGATCGCCGCGCTGGCCGCCGCGAGCACCGACGCGATCGACAACCCGATCACCGTGATCCGGTGCAGGTCCCCGGTCATGACCTCCCCGGCGACGTTGCGCGACTCGATCGACTCGATGTCCACGCCGGGGATCGTTCGCGCCATGGCGGTGCGCACCTTGATCCGGTCGGCTTCGGTGGGCGGCAGTACGGACAACGTGGTTTGCCGCGACCCTTCCAACGCGGGCATGACGCCCGGGTCGATGATCATCGTCTCCAGGTCCGGATCGAAGGTGACCGGCGTTCCCGGCGGCACCGGAGTGGCGGGCCGCTCATTGTTGGAAACCGCGATGACCGGACTGACGGTGAGTTCCGAGTTCGGCACACCGCTCGGTGCGTGGACGCCGGGTGGCCCCTCGCACGAGGGCTCATACGAGGTCACCTCGCGAGCCGCGTGGCACTCGATGAGCAGACCGTGGGCGGACGGCCCCCCGGCTCCGTCGACCTGAACCTGCTCGTAGCCGGCGACGGTGGCCCGCACGCCCTGCTCCTGCAACGCGTCGGCGAGGCGTTGGCGCAGCTCGGGCGCCTGACTGCTGGGCACGTCCGCGAGGATCACGCCCTCCTTGTCCGGGCTGCCCATCGAATCGGGTCCGGAAGCCATGGCGGGCAACGCCGTCAGCGCCAGCGACCCGATGAACACCGCGAGCACCATGCCCGAGGCCGATCGGTAGGCGCCCTTCGGGTCGCTGACCAGCCGCCTGCCCGCCAGCAGCATCGAAGGACGGCGCCAAACTCGGGTGAACACGCGTCCGATGGTGGCGGTGATCCAGGGACCGATCAGCGAGAACGACCACACCACTCCGGCGATCGGGGCGATGAGCACCAGGAAACCCGCGCCATCGTCGTACTTCGCCATGCCGAGCAAGAACAACCCGGCGACCACCGCGATCATCAGCAGCCGCCACGCCTTGGGCCTGCTGCGCTGCTGCTGGGTGGCCGCGCTCAGCGGCGAACGCACGACCCGGTGGGCGCCCAGGACGGACGAGGCCACCACCAGCACGGGAACGCCGATCGCCACGCCCAGGATCGACCAGATCGACGGGGTGATGTCGCTGAGCAACCAAGTGCCGTTGCCCCAAGGGATCATGGCGATGAGGTACCGCAGCGGCCAGGTGAACAGCAGCCCCGCCACGGTTCCCATCGCCGCGGCGAGCCCGGTCTCCGCGGCCACCGTCGAGACCACTTGGGCCGGAGTCGCACCCGCCATCCGCAACGACGCCATCCGGCGTTCCCGTCGCGCCGCGGTCAGTCGCGAAGCCGATGCGACCAGGACAAGACTGGGGGCCGCGAGGATGAACAAGCCGAACCACGCCATCGGTTCCAACAGCTCGTCCTCGGCCACCGCCTTGAGCGTCACCAAGGAGTAGGGACTCGCGACCGCGGCGGTCTGGTCCAGGGTGCCTTTCGGGTGCCCCACAACGGCGACGAGCTGTTCCGGGTAGCGCAGCTGCTGCGGGGAGATCGTGCCCGCGATGCGCTCGGGGAAGCGGTCGGCCAGTGCGTTGTCCGGCAGTTCTGCCACTTGCTGCGCAAGTGCCGGGGACAGCAGCACCTCGCCGGGAGCCGGGAACTTCGGGGCCTTCCCGCCGCCGGCGGTGCCGGAGACGTCCAGCCGAGTGATCAGCTCGCCCTGCAGGTAGTCCAGGGAGGCCAGCTCGACCCCACCCGTGTCGGAGACGCCCTGGTGCCCGGACTGCCAGGAGGAGCGTTCGGTGCGCGCCTGCGCCGCGTGCGGCAGCGCCGTGAGGATCAGCACGAGCGCGGTCGCCACCATCACGCCCGCAGCGGTCAGGATCGCCGAGGTGCGGGTGCGGGAGTCGTGCCGCAGCACCCGCACAGCAAGCTGCAGGGGGTTCATCGCGCCACCGCCTGGCCGCGCGCAGGTGCGTTGCTCGCGATGAGACCGTCGCGGATCTCCACCACCCGGCTGCACCGGGCGGCCAGCTCGCGGTCGTGGGTGACCACGACGACCGCGGCACCAGAACGGCTCGCGCTGTCCGCCAGCGCGTTCATCGTCGCTTCCCCGGTGCGGGTGTCGAGTGCGCCGGTCGGCTCGTCCGCGAAGATCACCTTCGGGTTGTGCGCCATCGCCCGCGCGATCGCCACTCGTTGCGCCTGGCCGCCGGAGAGCTGACCGGGCAGTCGTTGCTCCATGCCGGTCAACCCCAACCCGGTCAGCCACTCTCGTGCGGTGCCGGTGGCCTTGCGCCGGTCGGTGCCGCCGAGCAGCAGCGGCAGCGCCACGTTCTCCTCGGCGGTCAGCTCACCGACGAGCATGCCCTGCTGGAACACAAAACCGAACTCGTGGCGCCGCAGCTCGCTGCGCTTGGTCTCGGAAAGCTGGTCGATGCGGCGCCCGTCGAACATGACCTCCCCGCGGTCCGGCCGGAGGATCCCGGCGAGCACGTGCAGCATGGTGGTCTTGCCGGAGCCGGACGGCCCCACGATCGCCAGCACTTCACCGGCTTGCACCGCGATGTCCGCGCCCCCCAACGCCCAGTGCTCGCCGTACTGCTTCGCCAGGCCGTTGCCCGCCAACAGCGTCCGGCTCGCCGGTATGTGCCCCTGCTGCATGTGTGTCGTCCCCTCGGTCAAGATGCGCGCCGTTCGGCGCAACCGCTGATGCCAAAGTCGATCGAGAGAAACGTTCGCAGCGAACGAGGGAACGCGCCTCAGCCGACAGGTCGCCCGGGGTCGTCTGATCGGCCGGGAGCGCCTGGCCGATCAGCCTGGGGAAGGCAACCGGAATCAGGTGTGCCGCCGCTCCGGTGCAGAGGCGGCCGACGCGCAATGGAGCGAGCAGCACGGAAGGGGCCCCTTCGATGACCGGCCCGGATGTACCGGCGTTCGTTCCGGCGGGAACAACGGCGATGCCGTCGAGGCCGGCTTCGCGCCGGGCATGACCGCCGTCCGCGACACGACGGAAGCAGCCGCCCGCACCGTCCGCGCCGGAGTCCCGACGGCACCGCGCTCACGGAGTCCTCGCACCGGGTGAACCCCGGCGATCTCGACCACAGCTACCCGCTCCCGCAGGTTGGCGGAGTGAACGGACCGTTCGTCTGATCTGGTTGGTCGAACGGTCCGTTGACTCGGTCTCGCGGAGCTGTGGGCGTAGGTCGTGGGTGGTTCGGGGTGGGGTGAACGGACCGTTCGTCTGATCTGGTTGGTCGAACGGTCCGTTCACTCACTTCCGCTGTGCGCGGTCGGTCAGGCGAGGAGGTCGAGGCCGGCGCGGACGATGCTGTCGGTGTCCAGGCCGTGGTGGTGGTACACGTCCTCGGGGGAGCCGGACTGGCCGAAGCCGGTGACGCCCAGCGTCGTGCCGGGGACCTGGTTGATGGTGGCGAGGTAGGCCAGCGTGTGCGGATGGCCGTCGCAGATCGTCACCATCGGTGCGGCGCGATGCGCGGGGAAGGCTTGGTCCAAGATCCAGCTCGAACCCTCCTGGCGGCCCTGCCGGGCTCGCAGTGCCCGGAACAGCAGGTCGGGGCTGGTCACGCACACGACGTCGGCGTCCACTCCGGCTTGGCCGAGGCGATCCGCGGCGGCCAGCGCCTCGGTCACCGTCACGCCCATCGCGGCGATGGTCAGCTTCGGGTTCTCCGTGCTGCGCAACGGATACGCGCCCGCGACGACCTGGCGCCTGCGGCGTTCCCGCGCCGCCGGATCCGTCGGCACCGCCGCCAGCGTCTGATCGACCTGCCGCGTCGACAACCGCAGGTACGCCGAGGATCCGTCCGGTTTCCCCAGCTGTGCCAGCGAAGCCAGCAACGTCCACTCCACGTCGAGCGCGAACGCGGGCTCGTAGCTCACGCATCCCGGCTGCTCCAGGCCGATGGACGGAGTCTTGATCGACTGGTGAGCGCCGCCTTCCGGCGCGAGGCTCACGCCGGATGGCGTGCCGACGAGGATCGACTGCCCGCCCGCGTAGATCCCGAATGCCCACGGCTCCAGCGCGCGTTCCACGAACGGGTCGTAGAGGACGCCGATCGGCAGCAGCGGCTCACCCCACCGGCTCCAGGTGGCGCCGAGTTCTCCCAGCAGCCCCACCAGGTTCGTCTCCGCGATGCCGAGCTCGAGGTGCTGACCGGTGGGCTGCTCGCGCCAGTGCAGGATCGTCTCGGCGTCGTCGGCGAACCAGTCGCGGCGTTGCCGCGAGGACCACACGCCGACCTTGTTCACCCAGCCGCCGAGGTTCGTGGTGGAGCTGACGTCGGGGCACACGGTGACGACGCGGCGCGCGGCCTCCGGGGACTGCCGGGTGAGGTCGAGCAGCACCCTGCCCAGCGCTGCTTGGGTGGTCGCGGCTCCCGCAGGTGTGCGGCCGATGTCCGTCGGCAAGGCCGGCGGCGGGGTGCTGGACGTGCTGTCGCGCCGCAACCGCGCACCCGTGGCCGCGCACAGCCGGCCGGCGGCGCCGTCGGCGTCGAACCGCTCCCACGGGCGGTCCACAGCGGCGCCCAGCCTCGGCGCCAGTTCGGCGAACTGGTCCTGGGTGAGCAGCGAGGAATGGTTCTGCGGGTGGCCCTCGGTGGGCAGGCCGTGGCCCTTCACCGTGTACGCGAAGATCACCGTGGGGCGGCTGTCGTCGATCTCGCCGAACACGTCGCGCAGTGCGCCCAGGTCGTGGCCGCCGAGGTTGCGCGCCGCGTCGAGCAGCGTCGCGTCGTCCAGCTCGGCGAGCAGCCCGGAGATCGCGTCCCGGTCGGCGCCGTCGCCTGGCAACCGCTCGCGCAGCTGCGCGGCGTCGCAGCGCAGCAGCCGTTGGAACTCGGGGTTCGTCATCCCGTCGATGCGGTCCCGCAGCTGCGCGCCGCCGGGCCGGGTGAACAGCTCCTCCAGCAGCCGCCCGTACTTGAGCTCCAAGGTCTGCCAGCCCGCGGCGGCGAACATGCCGCGCAGCCGCCCGGCGGCGATGTTCGGCACCACCCGGTCCAGGGATTGCCGGTTGAGGTCGACGATCCACACCAGCTCGCCGAGTTCGGCGACCGACGGATCCAGCAGCGCCTCCCACACCGCGCCCTCGTCCAGTTCCGCGTCCCCGACCAGGGAGAACTGCCGCCCGGTGCCGCCGCGTTCGGTCGTGGAGCGCACGTAGCGCCGCGCCAGCGCACCCCAGATCGGGGCGGTCGCACCGATGCCGACGGAACCGGTGGAGTAGTCCACCGGATCGGGGTCCTTCGAGCGGCTCGGGTAGCTCTGCAACCCGCCGAACTCCCGCAGTGTCGGCAGATAGCTCTCGTCGAGCTCCCCGATGAGGTAGTTGATCGCGTGCAGCACGGGGGAGGCGTGCGGTTTCACCGACACGCGGTCGTCGGGGCCGAGTTCGTGGAACCACAACGCCGTCATGATCGACACCATCGAGGCGCAGGACGCCTGGTGCCCGCCGACCTTCAGGCCCGACGGGTTCGGCCGGTTCCGGTTCGCCTCGTGGATGATCGCCGTGGACACCCACAGCACCCGCCGCTCGATCTCGGCGAGCGTCGCGTCATCGCGGGCACCACCGCGCGTCGCGTCCTCATGGGCGACTGCGTTGTCCACCATCGGCCGAACACCTCCCTGGCAAGGCGGCCACCGCCACCTTTGGGCATGAATTCTGGAAAGCCCACCAACTAGTCGTTTTCTGCACAAGACGGGGGCGCATAATGAAGCAGATTGCTCAACCGGTCATATCCGAGCCTGGGAGGAGTTGAGCAGAGTGCCCACTCCGGAGTCGGTCGACGCCGTGGACGCCCGGCTGCTGCTGGCCATCACCCGCACGCCCCGCGCCACGATCAGCGCGCTCGCCGAGGAGACCGGGTTGTCGCGCAACACGGTGCAGAGCCGGGTGAGCAGGCTGGAGGAACGGGGCGCCCTGAGCTCGTTCGAACGTCGCGTGGACCCGCGAGCCTTGGGTTACCCGCTGCGGGCGTACGTGACCACCCGCGTCACCCAAGCCAAGCTCGGCCCGGTCGCCGACGCGCTGCGCGCCATCCCCGAAGTGCTGGAGGTGTCCGGGATCAGCGGCCACACCGATCTTTTCGTGCAGGTCGTCGCCCGCGACACCGACGACCTGTACCGCATCGCCGGTCAGGTGCTCGCGATCCCCGGCGTGGAACGCACCGACACCGCCTTGGTGATGCGCGACCTCGTCGACTACCGCCTCACCCCACTGCTGAACCGGCTCGCCGACGAGTGATCGGTGCATTGTGGACATGAAGGTCGTCCGTTGGAACGGTGGGGTTTTCTGGGAGCGGGTGGCCGTTCCGGCTGTGAACGGGGCGGTCACCCGCGGTTCAGGCCTGGTCTGCGGTGGACAGCTCCAGGGTTCGGCGTGCGCGCCGGATCACCGGTGCGTCGATCATGCGGCCGTTGACCACCAGGACGGCGAGGCCGTCGCGTTCGGCCCGTTCGGCGGCCAGCACGATCTCGCGAGCGTGCTCGACCTCGTCCGGGCCGGGACGCATCGCCTCGTGGACCTCGCCGATCTGCTTGGGGTGAATGCACATCCGCCCGAAGAAGCCGAACCGCAGCAACCGCTGGGTGTCCGCCCGGTGGGCGTCCAGGTCCGCCAGCTCCACCGACACCGGAGCGGGCGGCGGGGCGAGACCTTCGGCGGCAGTGGCGGCCACGATGCGGGAACGCGCCCAGCGCAGCGGCTCCGCGTCCACCTCGGGCGCGCAGACGCCGAGGTCGTCGGCGAGGTCGTATTCGCCCAAGCTCAACGAACGCACGCGTTCCACGGTCGCCAGTTCCCGCGCCTGCCACAGGCCGGTGGCCGTCTCGATCAGCGCCAGCAGCGGTACCTCGGTGCGTGCCGAAACTTCCCGCAGCACCGCCGATTCCGCTTTCGGCACGACGATCCCGGCGATCGGCACGTCCCGCAGCGCCGCCAAGTCGTCGGCGAGATCGTGCTCGTCGTTGTTGACGCGAACCCAGATCCGGCCCGCCCGGTCCGGGTCTTCCCGCAGCATCGGGATCAGGGCTTCGCGGGCCGCGCGCTTGCCGTCGACGTGCACGGCGTCCTCGAGGTCGGCCACCACCACGTCCGCGACGTCGGCGGCCTTGCGCAGGCGGTCGGGCCGGTCGGCGGGGCAGAACAGCCAGCTGCGCGGATTCACCACCCGACCTTCCCCTTCCCGGCCACGAGGGATTTCGCGATGACGGTGCGCATGATGTCGCTGGTGCCCTCGCCGATGGTCATCAGGATCGAGTCGCGGTAGAGCCGTTCGATCTCGAACTCGGCGGAGTAGCCGTAGCCGCCGTGCACCCGCATCGACTCCTGCGCGGCCTGCAACGCGACCTCGGAGGCGAACAGCTTCGCCATGCCCGTCTGGAGGTCGGCGCGTTCGCCGCTGTCGAGTTTGCTGGCCGACCAGTACGACAGCAGCCGTGCGGCCTGCAACTGGGTGGCCATCTCGGCGATCCGGATCTGGATGGCCTGGAACTCGGCGATGGGTTTGCCGAACGCCTTGCGCTCGGAAGCGTAGGCGAGCGCCTCGTCGTAGGAGCGTTGCGCGATGCCGAGGCTGCGCCCGGCGATGTTGAGCCTGCCGGTCTCCAGCGCCGACAGCACCTGCTGCATGCCGCGGCCCTCAACGCCGCCGAGCAGGTTCTCCGCGGGCACCCGCACGTCCTCGAAGACGACCTCGCAGGACTCGGTGCCCTTGTAGCCGAGCTTCGGGATGTCCTTGGTGACGGTGAACCCCGGCGTGTCCGCGTCGACGAGCAGCACGCTCATGCCCTTGTGCGCGGGCTCGGCGCCGCGATCGGTCTTCACCAGCACGGGCAGCGGGTCGGCGTAGCGCGCGTTGGTGATCCACATCTTGCTGCCGTTGACGACGTAGTGGTCGCCGTCGCGCTCGGCGGTGGTGCGGATGCCCTGCAGATCGGTGCCCGCGTCCGGTTCGGTCAGTGCGATGCCGGTGCGGCGCGCGCCGGTGGCCAGCTCCGGAAGGTACTTCCGCTTCTGGTCGTCGGTGCCGTGCCTGCTGAGCATCCAGGTGGACACGGAGTGGCTGCCGAGGATGCCGGCGACGCCCATCCAGCCGCGCGCGATCTCCTCGAACACGAGGGTGAACGACACGAAGTCGGCGTCCACACCGCCGTACTCCTCGGGAATCATCAGCCCGAACAGCCCGAGTTCGCCCATCTTCGCCACGATCTCGGTGGGGTAGCGGCCTTCGTGCTCCCATTCCTTGGCCACCGGCACGATCTCGGTGTTCACGAAGTCCCGCAGGACCTGCTGGAACTGGGCCTGTTCCTCGTTCAGCTCGAAATCCACGGCGCGTCTCCCTCCGCTCCGAAAGCACCTTCGCCCGCCAGCCGCCGGAACTCGGCCGCGTCCACCCCGAGCAATTCGTCCAAAGTGGACGAAGTGTGTTCGCCGAGGAACGGCGCGCGCTGGTGCTCCGCGCGGGGCTCACCCGCGCGCACCGGGGAGGCGACTTGTTTGACCTGGCCGAAACGCGGGTGCTCGGTGGTGACGACCATGCCGCGTGCTTCGGTGTGTTCTTCCTGCAGCGCCTGCGGAATCGTGTTGATCGGTGCGCACGGCACCCCGGCGGTCTCCAGCAGCGCGAGCCACTGCTCGGTACCGCGCCGCGCGAGTTCCTGCTCGATCAGCTGCACGCAGGCCGTGGAGTTCTCGTAGCGGTCCGAGGTGGTCGCGAACCTCTCCTCGGCGGCCCAGGCGGGGGAGCCGAGGACCTCGACGAACTTCTCCCAGAACTTCTGCTTCGCGCAGCCGATCACGATCCACGAGTCGGCGGTGGGGAAGTTCTGGAATGGGACCAGGCTCGGATGTGCCGAGTGGTGCGTGCGCCGCGGCTCGAACCCGGCGTTGAGGTGCCAGGTGGCGAGGTAGGTGAGCATGCCGATCGCCGTGTCGTAGAGGCTCACGTCGCAGTCCGCGCCCACCCCGTCGCGCCGAGCGCCGTGGATCGCCGACAGCAGCGACAGCGCCGCCACCAGCCCGCCGGAATAGTCCACCATGGACAGTCCGGACTTGGTCGGCGGTCCGTCCGGCTCGCCGGTGACCGACATCCAGCCCGCCAGGCCCTGCAACATGTAGTCGTAGCCCGGCTGCTTCGCGCGCGGACCGGTCATGCCGTAGCCGGACAGCGAGCAGCACACGATCCGCGGATTGGCGTGCTTGAGGTCCTCGTAGCGGATGCCCATCTTCGCGGGCACGTCACCGCGCAGGTTCGAGTACACCGCGTCGCTGACGCCCACCAGCTTCTCGAAGACCTCGCGGCCCGCGGTGCTGGTGAGGTCGAGGACGACGGAACGCTTGTTGCGGTTGAACGCCTCGAAGAACAGCGAATCGCCGTCCTCGGCATAAGGCGGGGTGAGGCGGCCGACGTCGCCGCCGAAGCGCGGATCCTCGATCTTGATGATCTCCGCGCCGAGGTCGGCCAGGTGCACCGACCCGAACGGGCCTGCGCCGTACTGCTCGACGGCGAGGATCCGCATGTCCTGCAACGGCAAGCGGTTCACCACGCGCCTCCGTCCACGTCCAGCTTCAGCGGGCCGTTCTTCGCCTCGGGGAACGAGTCGATCGCCTCGGCGTGCTCCTGCTTGTAGATCAGCACGGTGCGATCGAACGACAGGCACTCGTCGCCCTCGGCGTTGAGCGCGCGGGTGTGCACGTTGACCAGGCCCGCGTACGGGCGCGACTTGGACTCCCGCTTGCCGGTGCAGATCGACTCGCCGTAGAGCGTGTCGCCGACGTAGACGGGGTGGCTGAGCTGGATGTTGTTCATCGCCAGGTTCGCGACCGCGCGCTGGCTGATGTCGCTGACGCTCTGGCCGAGCAGCATCGCGATGGTGAGGCCCGAGTTGACCAGGACCTTCTCGAACGGCGTCTTCGCGGCGTAGTGCGCGTCGAAGTGCGCGGGATGGGTGTTCATCGTGAGCAAGGTGAACCAGGTGTTGTCCGCCTCGCTGATGGTGCGCCCCAGCGGGTGCTTGTAGACGTCTCCGACGACGAAGTCCTCGAAGTAGCGCCCTTGCCGACCTCCGTGCACGGCCACCGCCGCACCTCCTGTTCCTCGTCGCCGAGGCTCCGCGAGGGCGGATCGGCAGTGGGCGACCGCGCCGGGAGCTTCCGGGGAGTATGCGGCGCGGATCGGCCGCGATGCAATACGTCAGACAATTGGAGTAGTGGTCGCCCCGGGAGGAAGGCGGTGTCCCGTAGTCTGGGGCGACACCGATCGGTACGACACCAGATCCGACCGGACCCGCCGAGGAAGAACGAGGCGACGATGACGGCCAATACAGGCGGCCCCGCGCGGTTGCGGGTGCGTCCCGTGCAGGCGGCCTACCGGCAGGTCGCCGAGCAACTCCGCGACCAGATCGTCAGCGGCGCGCTACCGTCCGGTTCGCGGCTGCCCAGCGAGACCGAGCTCGCCACGATGTTCGGCGTCAGCCGCAGCACCGTGCGCGAGGCGCTGCGCCAGCTCGCCAGCCAGCACCTGATCGACACGACCCGCGGCGCCACCGGCGGCAGCTTCGTCGCCGCACCCGACGCCGGTCTGATCGCCGACAACCTCGGCGGCAGCCTCGGCCTGCTGGTCAACTCGCGGAACCTGAGCGTCGACAACCTGATCGAGGCGCGGCTGCTGCTGGAGCCGCACGCCGCGCGCCTGGCCGCCGAACGCGCCACCGCCGAGGACCTCGCGGAACTGCGGCGCACCGTGGAGCACACCGCGCACCTCGACCCGGACGAGGGCTTCACCGTCCACTGGGACTTCCACACCACGCTCGTGTCGATCAGCGGCAACCCGCTGCTGCACGTGATGTGCCAGCCGATCAACGTGGTGCTGCGCGGCCGGATGCACCGCGACCGCGTGGCCAGGCAGGCGTGGGAAGGCATCGACGAGGACCACGTCAAGATCTACGAAGCGGTCGCGGGCGGCGAGTCCGACACCGCCGAAACCCTGATCCGCGACCACCTCCTCGGCCTCCGCCCCCTCTACGAACGCATGGGCGACTGACCGGTCCTCGTTCGATCCGAACCGCGCGTCGATGCCACTGGGCGGGCATCACGCCGCCGTGTCTCGCCACCCTGACGTCGGATCACTGATCCGTCAGCACCGAACGGGGATCGTCCGCTTCCGTCCCGGTGGGGTCGAAAATCGAGCGGCGGAAAATGTCAGACTTTTGTCTTGATTGGGTGTGGGGTGGGATTGCACACTGTGCGCGTCGGATGTGCCGTGCATCCGCTGGGTCATCAATGACGAGGCCAGCAAGGAGGCGCCCATGCCTGCCATCGCGGACGTGCTCGGCGAATTCGCCGAACGCACCACGTTGCGGGACGTTCCGGACGAGGTCCTGGGACGTGCCCGGCATCTCGCGCTCGATTCGGTCGGAGTCGCGTTCGCCGCGGTGGACCAGGAATTCACGCAGCGGGCGCGCAAGGCCGCGGCCGCGCTGGGTCCCGGCGAGCAGCCGGTGCTGGGCCTGCCGGATCGACTGGCGCCGCGGGAGGCCGCGCTGCTCAACGCGGTCCTGGTGCACGGCTTGGACTTCGACGACACCCACCTGCCCGCCGTCACGCACGTCTCGGCGACCGCGCTGCCGGTGAGCCTCGCCGCCGGCATTCAGCACGGCCGTTCCGCGGAGGACCTGCTGCTGGCCTACGTGCTCGGCATCGAGATCAGCGCCCGGATCGGCACCGTCGCGCACGGCGGGTTCCACGCCGCCGGTTTCCATCCCACGGGGCTGGCGGGGGCGTTCGGTTCGGCGGTCGCCGCGGCGAAACTGGCCGGACTCGCCGCCGACGGCATCGCCGAATCGCAGCGCATCGTCGGCTCGATGGCGTCGGGCATCCTGGAGTTCCTCACCGACGGCGCGTGGACGAAACGCCTGCACCCCGGGTGGGCGGCGACCAGCGCGCTGACCGCGGCCACGTTCGCCTCGGTCGGCTGGCCCGGACCGGAGGCGGTCTACGAAGGCCGCTACGGGCTCTACGCCACGCACCTGCGCGACAGCGATTGGGACGCCGCCGAAGCGATCGACGGACTGGGGGAGCGCTGGGAACTGCTGTCCACCGCGGTCAAGCCGTACCCGAGCTGCCACTTCACCCACGCCTTCGCCGACGCGATCCTGTTCCTCAAGGACTCCGAGGGATTCGACGCGAACGAGGTCGACACGGTCCGCTGCCTCATCCACGAGACCCCGGCCGCCGCGGTGTGCGAGCCGATCGAGCGCAAACGCCGTCCGCAGGACGACTACGACGCGAAGTTCAGCCTCCCGTTCATCGCCGGCGCGTGCCTGGCCCGCGACCGGCTCACCCTCGACGAGTTCACCGCGGAATCGTTGGCGGACCCGGAGATCCTGCGGCTCGCGCAGCTGGTGGAGATCGCCGACGACCCGGACAGCCGCTTCCCGCAGGCGTACTCGGCGGAAGTCGAGATCGTGCTGACCGACGGCCGCCGCCTGCACAGCCGCGAGGACGTCAACCGCGGCCACACCGAACGGCCGCTGTCGGAAGCCGACATCCGCGCCAAGTTCACCGGCAACCTGGGCGACCGCGCCCAGCAGACGATGGAGCACGTGCTCGCGCTCGGCACCGGTGGCAGCGCCGCCGAGTTCGCCGAAGCGCTGCGCGCTGCCTGATTCCGCGCATTTCCGCGCCTACCAGATACCGAGGGCGGTACTCCCATGCCTGAAACGGCAGCGCGTTCTTCGCGCGAGAACAGATCGGCACCTTCCGGACGGCCGTTGTCGGCGGCCCGGATCGCCGGTTCGTCCCTGCTCGGGACGCTGATCGAGATCTTCGACTTCATCATCTACTCGTTCATGGCGGCCTTGGTGTTCGGGCCGCTGTTCTTCCCCGGCGCCTCACCGTGGATGGGCACGCTGGCCGCGCTGGCCACGCACGCCGTCGCGTTCGGCATGCGTCCGCTCGGAGCGGTGCTGTTCGGCAAGCTCGGCGACAGCCGGGGCCGTCGCACGGCGTTGCTGACGTCGATGCTGATGATGGGCGGCGCGACCGTCGCCATCGGCCTGCTCCCGCCGTTCGCGGTGGCCGGGTTCTGGGCACCGGTGCTGCTGGTGGTGTGCCGCCTGCTGCAGGGCCTCGCCGTCGGCGGCGAGTGGGGCGGTGCGGTGCTGGTCGCGGTGGAGCACGCGGAACCGAAGCGCAAGTCGCTCTACGGCGCGTTCGTGCAGCTCGGCACCGTGCTGGGCATCGGGTTGGCCAGCGCGGTGATCCTCGTCGTGAACCTCTGGGTGAGCGAGCAGGCGTTCCTGTCCTGGGCGTGGCGGCTGCCGTTCTTGGCCAGCGCACTGCTGATCGTGCTCGGATTGGTGCTGCGCAGGCGACTGGAGGAGACGCCCGCGTTCCTGGCCGAGGTGGCCAAGCGGGAGAGCGGCGAGAAGCAGGCACGGCCCACCGTGCGCGCGGTGTTCCGAGACCACGGCCTGGCGCTGCTGGCGGGTTCGCTGATGTGGTCGGCGCCGTGTTCCTACCTGTACGTGCTGATGACGGGACTGGTCGCCTACACCAAGCAGTACGTCCCCGAGCTCACCGCGGTGAACGTCCAGTTCGGCCTGCTGATCACCTCGGTGCTGCTGGTGGGGTTGACGTTGGTGAGCGCGATGAACGCGGACCGGTGGGGCCGGGAACGGCTCACGATCGGCTCCGGTGTGCTGCTGGTGCTGTGGGCGTTCCCGGCGCTGTGGCTGGTCGACAGCGGCGGATTCGGCGCGATGCTGCTGGCGATGCTGGTCGGCACGGTCTGCTACGCCGCGTTCAACGGCGCGGTGCCGTCACTGCTGTCGGAGTTGTTCCCGGTCGACGCCCGCTACACCGGAGCCGGGCTGTGCATCGCGTTCGGCACGGCCATCGCGGGCGGCCTGCTGCCGATCGGCGCGCTGGCTCTGGTGGGCACCTTCGGCGGTTCGTCGGTACCGCTGTCGTTGACGCTGGTGCTCTGCGGGGTCATGACGGTGATCGGCGTAACCCTCTCCACCCGCATCGAACGCCACACGTGATCCGACCTTTCAACGTGGCTTGCGTGAGTGTCCGGGTAGCGGAACCTCAGCGGCTTCCTCACTGCGGGAACGCTTTCCGCTGCAGCAGTCCTGCTCAGCGAAAATCGCTGTCCTCGCGAGGAAGCCGCTGAGAACCGGCCGGTGGTCTTTTCGCGCTGGCTGGTCACTGCTCATCGGCGTCGCCGCTGACAAGACGACCGGCCACGATCAAAAGATCGTTCTGCGAGGGTTCCTGCGCTGTCCTGCGAACGCCGTGCCGTCGTTGCGCCGGTAGGACGAACTCGTCCGCCCGGTCGCCTCGATCGCGCGGCGTTCGCGCGTGCGGGCGGGAGATTTTCCCGTGCACGCAGCGAAGTCGTGCGGGTTCGCACGGTTGCTGCGGCCACTTCGAGTGCACGTCGCGGTACCCGGCGTGGGCGAATTCGGTCCACTGTGATCGGTCCCATAAGGGCTCGCCCCGATCGGGGCCGGGAGCGTGCGATCGTGTACGACTGTTCGATGAAGCGCACCCGGCGCCGCTGAAAGGCCACCATGCCCTGGTACCTCCCCGTGACCGAGCCGTGTCCGCCCCGTGCGGCGGCCGGTCGGCCGGAGCGAGGGTGGCCGAGTTTTCGGGCCGTGCGCGGAATATGTTGCGCGACAAGGCCGTTCCGAACTGGTGTGGTCGGTGTCAGTGCGGCACCGGCCGATCCGCGCCGGAGGTCCGCCGCAGCGGACCGGTCGGCGCCGGAACCGGCGCGCATCAGGTCATCGCGCCCGCGAGGCGCTGCGAGGACCTGTGCGCGGCGGAGCCCCGATCCTTGTTCGCGGTGTTCAACGACGAGTGCCACGACGTTCCCGCAACCGTGGTGATGGGTTAGGTAAGCGAGCGAGCTATGAGCATCAAGATCGGATACAAGGCGTCCGCCGAGCAGTTCGGCCCGCGCGACCTGGTGGAGTACGCCGTCCAGGCCGAGCGATGCGGCCTGGACAGCGTGATGGTCTCCGACCACTTCCAGCCGTGGCGCCACAACCAGGGGCACGCGCCGTTCGCGATGTCCTGGATGAGCGCGGTGGGGGAGCGGACCTCCAGCATCCAGATGGGCACCAGCGTGCTCACCCCGACCTTCCGGTACGAGCCCGCCGTGGTGGCGCAGGCGTTCGGCACGCTCGGTTCGCTGTACCCGGGCCGGGTCATGCTCGGCGTCGGCACCGGTGAGGCGCTCAACGAGACCGCGGTGACCGCGCGCGAGTGGCCGGAGTTCAAGGAGCGGTTCCGCCGCTTCCGCGAGGCCATCGACCTCATCCGCACGTTGTGGACGGAGGATCGGGTCAGCTACGAGGGCGAGTACTACCGCACCTCCAACGCGACGATCTACGACCGGCCCGAAGGCGGCGTGCCGATCTACGTGGCCGCCGGTGGCCCGATGGTCGCCAAGTACGCGGGCCGCGTCGGCGACGGGTTCATCTGCACCAGCGGCAAGGGCATGGAGCTCTACACCGACAAGCTGCTGCCCGCCGTCGAGGCCGGGGCGGAGGCCGGTGGCAAGAAGGCCGCCGACATGGAGAAGATGATCGAGATCAAGCTCTCCTACGACCCCGACCGGGAACGTGCGCTGCAGAACACCCGTTTCTGGGCGCCGCTGTCGCTGCCCGCCGAGCTCAAGCACAGCCTCGACGACCCGGAGGCGATGGAGAAGGCGGGCAACGACCTGCCGATCGAGCAGGTGGCGAGCCGCTGGATCGTGGCCTCCGACCCGGAAGAGGTGCTCTCCGAGGTCAAGGCCTACATCGACGCCGGCTTCGACCACCTCGTGTTTCACGCGCCCGGCTCGGACCAGACCCGCTTCCTGGAGTCCTTCTCCAAGGACGTCGCGCCCCGCATCCGCGAACTCTGCGCCTGATCCAGGCGGTACCCAGGCCCGCCGTCCGAGCCCGACTCGGACGGCGGGCCTTTTTCCTGCGCGAGTTCGCCGCACCGGCGGTCACGCGAGGTCGGGCATCGTTCGAGCCGTCTGCCGGGCCTTGTCCCGCAGCCAGCGATGCGCGGCGTCATGGGTGTGCACCGGATGCCACCACAGGGACTCCTGCAGCGGCACCGCGTCGTGCGGGCCGTCCACCACCCGCACGGGGGCGACCGGGCGCAACAGCTCCGCGAGCCGTTCCTGGATCAGCGCGACGCGGCGGGTACCGGCCAGCAGGTGCGGGATGTTCTGGAAGCCGTCCACCGACACCTCGACGCTCGGTTCGACGCCGAGCACCCCCAGTTGGCGCACCGCGGGCGCGTCGTAGGTGCGCTGGTAGGTCACCCACGGCAGCCGCGCCAGGTCGTCGAGCTCCAGCCGGTCGCCGACCTCCGGGTTGTCCTCCGACACCAGGAAAACCCAGCGGTCCGCGTACAGCTCGGTCGACGGGAAGTCGCTGATGATGCCGTGCGGCATGAGCAGGCCGTCGATGCCGCTGAGCAGCGCGCCGGTGCGCTCGACGACGTCCGGCGGGGGCTGGCGGAAGTTCAAGTGCACCCGAGGCGCTTCGCGGTGGACGGCGCGGGAGAGTTCGGCGCCGAACACGGCGATCGCGTAGTCGGACCCCAGCAGCGTGAACGTGTGCCGCTCCGTGGCCGGGTCGAAATCGGCCCGGCTGGTGAACAGCCGGTCCAGCATGTCGTAGGCGGTCGTGGTGCGGTCGAGCAGGACCTGTCCCAACGCGGTGAGGTCGTAGCCGCCACCCGCGCGGTGGAGCAGTTCGTCGCCGAAGTGCCGTCGCAGGCGGGCGAGCGCGGCGCTCATGGCGGGCTGGCTCAGCCCGATCCGCTGACCGGCGCGGGTGACGTTGCGCTCTTCGAGCAGGGCGCGAAGAGCCACCACAAGATTGAGATCCAAGCTCTCCAGCTGCATTCGCCGTTGGTCCTCTTCGCAGGGGGTCGGGTGGCGGAACCTCAGCGGTCTTCTCGCTGCGGGATCTTTTTCCCAAGTGGCTCCGCCACGAGGGAGAAGGCTGTCCTCGCGAGAAGACCACTGAGAACCCGCGGGTGGTCTTGTTGCTCTGGTGGTCGCTGTTCAGTGGCTTCGCCGCTGAAAGGAACTGCTGTTCATCGCGTTGTATTCGTGTTGTGGATGGAGCGTATCCGGAGAATCGATTTCCCGGATTCAGGTGGGGCGGTGAGACTGGGTTCCTGGTGATCGGGAGGTCGGATTCGTGGAACTCGCAGGTGGGGCAGTCCTGTTCAACGCGCCGTTCGCGCTCGCCACGCTGTCGGTGGCCGAGGATCCGGGGAACGAGCGGTTCCCGGCTCTGGTCGTGCCGGAGGGCGTGGCGCTCGACCTGCGGGGCGTCGTCGGCGATCGTGGAACATCCGTGCGGACGCTGCTGGAGCGCTGGGACGAGGTTCGCCCTCGGCTGGGCGAGGTGGTGCGGGATCGGGCCGGGCCGTGGCGGGACCTCGCGCGGCTGCGCGTGCACGCGCCCGTCGAGCCGCGGCAGGTCTTCCAATCCGGCGCCAACTACCGGCAGCACGTCATCGACCTGGAACTGGCGCACCGCGCGGCCGACGATCCGCGCACGCCCGAGCAGGCGCGGGCGGAGATCGCGGCGGTGATGGACCGGCGGGCGGCGGAGGACCTGCCGTACGTGTTCATCGGCCTGCCGAGCGCGCTCACCGGACCGCACGACGACGTGGCGATCCCGTCCCGGTGCGCGAAGCCGGACTGGGAACTGGAGCTGGCGGCGGTGATCGGCAGGCCCGCCTACCGCGTTCCGGTGGACGAGGCGCTGTCGTACGTCGCCGGCTACACCATCGCCAACGACCTGACCGACCGGGCCGCGGTGTTCCGCCGGGACATGCCCGCGATCGGCACGGACTGGCTGGCGTCGAAGAACGCACCCGGATTCACCCCGCTCGGGCCGTGGCTGGTTCCGGCGGAGTTCGTCGGTGACCTCGGGGCGCTGCGGCTCACGTTGCGCCTCAACGGGCGGGCGATGCAGGAGGAGTCCACAAAGGACATGATTTTCGGGGTGGCGCGGTTGATCGCCCACGTGTCCGCATCGGCCCGATTGCTGCCGGGGGACGTGCTGCTCACCGGTAGTCCGGCGGGAAACGGGATGCACTGGGGTCGGCTGCTGCGTGACGGCGACATCATGGAGAGCGCGATCACCGGGTTGGGCGCGCAGCGCACGCGTTGCGTCGGGGAGGAATCGTGATCGACCGCGCTGACCCGGAAGGGGCGATCGCCGAAGCAGCCGAGCGCTGCTCGAACTGGGGCCGCTGGGGGCCGGACGACCGGCTGGGCACCCTCAACCACCTCGACTCCGCGAAGCGGCGCGAAGCCGCCGGGCTGATCCGCCGGGGTGCGAGCTGGTCGCTGTCGCTGCGGTTCGACGTCGACGGCCCGCAGCGCGGCTGGCGGCGGCGCACCAACCCGGTGCACACCATGCTCGATACCGGAACCGACGCGGCCCTGGGCAACCAGGGTTTCCCGCACGGCATGGGCGGGGCCGACGACGTGATCGCGATGCCGTTGCAGTGCTCCACGCAGTGGGACGGACTCGGGCACATCTTCGACCACGGCAAGGCGTGGAACGGCCGTCCGGCCGAGCAGGTCGTGACCTCCGACGGTGACCTGGTCACCGGGATCGAGCACTTCGCTGCGCACGTGGCCGGTCGCGGCGTGCTGCTGGACGTGGGCCGGGTGGTGGGCGGCGGCGAACTCGCCGACGGCTTCGCGATCACCGAGGAGCACCTGACCGCCACCGCCGAGCAGCACGGCGTCGAGGTCGGGCGAGGTGACATCGTGCTGGTCCGCACCGGGCAGCTGACTCGCGTCCGCGACGGCTGGGGGGAGTACGCGGGAGGTCCGGCGCCGGGATTGTCGTTCGGCACGGCGGGATGGCTGCACCGCACCGAGATCGCGGCGATCGCCACCGACACCTGGGGATTCGAGGTGCGGCCCAACGAGTTCGACGACGCGTTCCAGCCGCTGCACCAAGTGGTCATCCCGAACATCGGCCTGCTCGTCGGGGAGATGTGGGACCTCGATGCGCTCGCCGCGGACTGCGTGCAGGACGGAGTGCACGAGTTCTGGCTCACCGCCGCGCCGCTGCCCATCACGGGCGCGGTCGGCTCACCCGTCAACCCGATCGCGGTCAAGTGACCACCGCCCCCGAAGGGAACTCCATGCGACACGCGCATCGTCGAGTCCTCGTCCTCGGTGGTGGGACCGCCGGGAACGCCCTCACCGTCCTGCTGCGCGGGAGCGGGATCGACGTCGATCTGGTCGAGTCCACATCGGACTGGAACGCTGATGCCGGGTCCGGGATCACGTTGCAGGGGAACGCGTTGCGGGTCCTGCGAGAAGTCGGGGTGCTGCCGGCGGTGCTCGCTCAGGGCTTCGCGTTCGACTCGCTCGGCATCACCGCGGCCGACGGCACCGTGCTGCACGTCGCCACGGATCTGCGCACCGGCGGCGCCGACCTTCCGGCCACGGTCGGCATGCGCCGGCCGCAGCTGCAACGGCTGCTGAGCGAGGCCGTGCGGGCCTCCGGCGCCCGCGTGCGGCTGGGAACCCGGGCCGTGGAGGTGCGTCAGGACGCCGACACCGTCGAGGTCGGGTTCTCCGACGGCTCGTCCGGGGAGTACGACCTGGTCGTCATCGCCGAGGGCGTGCGTTCCGCGACGCGGGCGCTGATCGGCATCGGCGACCGGCCGGTGCCGACCGGGATGGCGATCTGGCGGGCGCCCGTACCTCGCCCGCGCGGGGTGGCACGCACCGATGTGGCCTACGGCGGGCCGTGCTTCATCGCCGGGTACTGCCCGACCGGACCCGACACGATGTACGCCTACCTGGTCGAGCGGAACCGGGACCGGGCGAAGCCGGACCCGGACTCCTACGCGGACGAGATGCGCGGTCTGGCAGCGGGATACGGCGGTGCCTGGCCGGAGATCAGCGCCGCGATCACCGACCCGCGCCGGATCAACTACACGTGGTTCGAGCGGTACCTGGTGGAAGGACCGTGGCATCGCGGTCGTTCTGTGCTCGCGGGCGACGCCGCGCATTGCTGCCCGCCCACGATCGCGCAAGGCGCGGCGATGTCCCTGGAGGACGTCCACGTGCTCGCCGAGTTGCTGACCGGCGCCGAGGACTGGGACGACGAGCTGCTGAACGGTTACCGGGAGCGCCGGATGCCGCGAGTGCGGATGGTCGTGGACGCATCGGTGCGGATCGGGGAGTGGCTGCTGCGGTCGGCGCCGGACGCGGACATCCCCGGCCTGATGGGCCGCACCATGACGGCGTTGGCGGTGCGCCCATGATTATGTCCACAGTGGACGTTCATGCGCACGTGCTGCTGCCGGAACTGGACGAGGCGGTCGCCGGACGGCCCGGTCACGCCGAATCGCGGGAACTCGACGCGCGTCGCAACGGCACCGAAGCCCTCGCGGTCAACCGCCGGATGATCGGCGAGCGGCTCCCCCTGCTGACCGATCCGGCTCGGCGGCTCGCGGCGATGGACGCCGCCGGAGTGGACGTGCAGCTCGTCAGTCCTTCACCGTCGCACTATCACCACTGGGCCGGCCCCGGCCTGGCCGAGGAACTGTGCCGCCGGGCGGGCGAGGGCACGGCCGCGCACTGCGCGACCGCCCCCGACCGGCTGGTCGGCCTCGGCTTGGCGCCGTTGCAGCATCCGGTCCTGATGGCGCGATCGCTGGAGGACGCGCTCGCTCGCGGCCTGGTCGGTGTCGAGATCTCCTCGCACGCGCCCGGTTCCGGCGCCGCGCCGCCGGTGGAGCTCTCGGATCCACGGCTCGCGGAGTTCTGGGACCTCGCCGAACGGGCCGGTGCGCTGGTGTTCCTGCACCCGTTCGGCTGCACCCTCGACGAGCGGTTGGACCGGTGGTACCTGTCCAACTCCGTGGGCCAGCCCGTGGAGAACGCGGTGGCGCTGTCGCACCTGATCTTCTCCGGTGTGCTGGACCGCCACCCGGAGCTGCGGCTGATCGCGGCGCACGGCGGCGGCTACCTGCCCGCGCACCTCGGCCGCGCCGACCACGCGTGGCGCACCCGTCCCGACGCGCGGGCAGGCTGCGCCCGCGAACCCAGCGCGTACCTGCGGAACCTGTACTTCGACTCGCTCGTGCACGACCCGTTCGCGTTGCGGGAGCTCGTGCGGGCGGCGGGTGCCGGCCGCGTGCTGCTCGGCTCCGACTTCCCCTTCGACATGGGGACCGGGGACCCGCTGGGCGCACTGCGCGCGGCCGAGGTCTCCGAACCCGATTTCCACGCCATCCGCGGCGGGAACGCCGCGGCCCTGCTGCCCATCCGAGGAGGAACCCCATGACCGAGCGGCTGCTCACCCACCTGCGGCACGTCGACCTCGCCGTGCCGGACTACGACAAGCAATTGGACTTCTACTCCGGTGTCTGGGGCCTGACGAAGGTCGCCGACGACTCCGGTGTGTCGTTCCTGGCCGCCGAAGGATCACCGGAGAACTACGTGATCCGGCTGCGCAAGGCCGACGAGAAGCGGCTCGACCTGGTCTCCTACGGAGTGGCGAGCCCGGCCGACGCGGACCTGCTCGCGGAACGCCTGCTCGCGGGCGGGGTGGAGCTGATCACGCGACCGGGACCGATCGACACTCCCGGCGGCGGATACGGATTCCGCTTCTTCGACGTGGACGGGCGCACCATCGAGGTCAGCGCCGACGTGCGGGTCCGCGCGCACCGCAAGATCGAGGAGCGGGAGGCGGTGCCGGTGCGGCTCTCGCACGTTGTGCTCAACTCGCCGGATCTCGACCGCACCCGGCTCTGGTACCAGCGGCACCTCGGGTTCGCGCTCTCGGACACCCTCAGCTCGCCGCACATGGGCGATGTCATGCACTTCATGCGGATCAGCGACCAGCACCACTCGATGGCGCTGGCCCGCGGGCCGCACACCTCGCTGCACCACATCTCCTTCGAGATGCGCGGCCTCGACGAGTACATGCGCGGTTCCGGTCGGGTGCTGCGGTCCGGGTACCGCAAGATCTGGGGTCCTGGTAGGCATTTGGCGGGGGACAACACGTTCACCTACTTCCTGGACCCGCACGGCAACACCATCGAGTACACCACCGAACTGGAACTGCTCGACGAGGACACCTGGCACCCGCACGTCTACGACTTCAGCGAGCCGGAGGTCACCGACCAGTGGGGGACGTCGAACCCGATGAACGAGCTGGTGGCGAAGGAGTCCTTCAACGATCCGGACCGGGGCTGCTTCATCGCTCCGCCCGTGTGAGCCCGCCGGGACCCGAGGGTTCCTTCGCCCGAACGACGCTTGAGGAGAACCGCACCGATGCGCTTCGCCAGTTATGAGGTCGACGGCACCTCGCACGCCGGTGTCGTCGGTGCCGACGGCCTGCACGCGCTGCCGGAGTCGACGACGGTGCTCGGACTGGTGCGGTCGGGCCTGCCGGCCGCGCTCGCCGCCGGGGCGGCCGCGCTGGAAGGCCCGGCGGTTCCGGTGGAGCGGGTGCGGCTGCTGCCGCCGCTGGAACCGCCGAGCGTGCGGGACTTCGTCGCGTTCGAGGAGCACGTCGAGGGCGTGGTCGCCTCCGTCTCCGGTGGCGGCGGTGTCCCGCCCGAGTGGTACGAGGCGCCGACGTTCTACTTCACCAACCCGGCAGCGCTGGTCGGCGCCCACGACGACGTTCCGATCCCGCCCGGTTCCCGGCTGTTCGACTTCGAACTGGAGGTGGCCGCCGTGCTCGGCCGGGACGGGGAGTCCGTTTCACCGGAGGAAGCTCGCTCGGCGATCTTCGGGTACACGATCTTCAACGACTGGTCCGCGCGAGACCTGCAGAGCCGCGAGATGAAGGTGAGCCTCGGCCCGGCGAAGGGGAAGGATTCCGCGAGCACCCTCGGCCCGTGGCTGGTCACCGCCGACGAACTGGAGGCGTACCGGGACGAGGACGGTTTCCTGGCCCTCGCCATGGCGGTGTCGGTCAACGGTGTTGAGGTCGGCCGGGACCTGCTGTCGAACATGGGCTGGCCGTTCGAGGAACTGGTCTCCTACGCGGCGCGCGGCACCCGGGTGCGCGCCGGCGACGTGCTCGGTTCCGGCACGTGCGGCAACGGTGGCTGCCTCGCCGAACTGTGGGGGCGCGGCGGTGAGCCCGTTCCGCCGCCGCTCCGGTCCGGTGACGTGGTGGAGATGACCGTCGAAGGCATCGGCACGATCCGCAACACCGTCGGCCCCGCGACCGACCTGCCACCGGTGCACCCGTCCCGGGCCAGGCCCCGGAACCGTGCTCGCTCGCATTAGCGCATCCGGTCGCTCACCGCGCGGTCGGAGGTTTCGGGTGCTGCCTGGAGACCCCGCAGAATGATCTGCCCGGGAGGCGGAACCGCACGGCTCCGCCTCCCGGGACGGCGAAAAAGATCGTTGCGCGAGAAGCTCCTCAGCGCGGACCCGGTTGGACGTCCTCGCGGTCGTTGGAGTCGGGAACGTCGCCGGGCAGCATGATCGGGTTCGGTGTCGGGCCGGGGCTCCACCAGCCCCACTGCTGCTCGATGTGGGTGTGCGTGGCCGCGGCGGCGGGCAGCGCGTCGGGTTCGTACGGGTGCACGGCGTAGAGCGAGCCCCAGTCGTTGCCGAGGTCGTTGCGCAGGTAAGTGGGCAGTTCGGTCATGCTCGTGGCGACGTTGAGGTAGCCGAACGGCCCACCCGCGTCCGGAGCGGACCAGCCTTGTCCGGTGCCGCGCACGTCGCCGCCGCCGGCGACTCGGTAGCGGGGCACCTCGGCGATGCCGTGGTGGTTCGTGGTCATGTTCAGGCAGGGGTGGGCCATCGCCGCGGGCCACTCCACGAACGTCGGGTCGTCGCCGACGACGTCGGTCATGCGGGACAGGCGCGGTGCGCGGGGAGCGCTGACGGCCATCCAGCCCTCTTCGCCGAGCGCGCGGTCCTTGGCGACGATGCGGACCCGGGTGGCCTCGGACGGGACCGCGATGCGGTGATCGCGCCACTGCTTTTCGCCGTCCTGTCCCAGCGGCGCGCTCTCGAGGATCTCGAAACCGCGCTCGGTGTCGCGGCCGAATTCCGCGGTCAGCGAGTTCGTGCCGGAGGTCGTTCCGGCCGCGCTGACCACGAGCGGCACCTCTGCGGTGCGCGCCCGCTCCGGCAGGTCGTACCAGGGCGTGCGCAGCCGGCCGGTGCCGGTCGGTGCGCCGTGGCTGCCCCACACCGGCGCCTGGTCGGTGCCGAAGCGGTGCGGCGGGGTCCAGGTCGGGCGGCCGGTGTCCGGGTTCTTGGTGTCGGGCAGCCCGTTGGCCCGGAATCCGGTTTCCATCCCGCGCAGGTGTTCGTCGGCGGGTTCATCCTCCTCGGACGGTTCCGCGTCGGGGACGGCGGTGGCGGGTTGATCCGGTGCGACGGCGAGCATCCCGGCGATCGGGTCGTCCTCGACGTGGACCGAGTCGGCCAGCCCGCAGCTCGCGCCCGCCAGCTGGCGAACGTTGTCGGTGGCGAGGTTGTAGGTGTCCCAGCGTTCCGGGATGGCCTTGGCCAGCGAGGCGAGTTCGGCGAGTATCAACAGCGCGCACACGATCGACAGCGGTGCGCTGCCGAGGCGCAGTCCTCGCGAGCGGTCCTCTTCGACGGGGACCGGCGGATTCCGCTCGTCCAGCTTGAGGTGTTCGACCAGTGCCAGGACCAGTGCGATCGCGGCGATCACCAGCAGGCCGGTGCTGAACTGGTAGCCGCCGATCGACGGCGGCTTGTCGAACCACGGCACGCCCCAGCCGGAGACGTACCACCAGGCGTTGGTGCCGGTGAACGCGAACGCCAGCACCAGCATCAGCCCGGCGAAGAACACCGCCCGGTTGCGCCGGGAACGCAGCACGGTGCTGCTGGTGGCGAGCGCGGTCAACGCCGCCACCACACCGCCGACCGCGGCGATGACGCCGAAGTGGTGGGTGTGCTTGGTCGGGGTGAGCGCCAGCGCCACGAAGTACATCCCGGCGATGGTCAGCAGCCGCCTGCTCGGCCCGAGCGCGGCGCCGCGGATCCGGCCGCGACGCAGCATCACCACCGTGCAGGTCGCCAGGCACAGGGCCAGCAGCAGCACCGGGAAACGGCGGGTGAGCGAGCCGTCCGGGGACATGCCGAACAGCAGCGCGTAGCGGCTGAGCTCCTCGTACCAGGACTGCGACGGGCCGATCTCGCCGCGCACTTCGGCGGAGTCGAGGACCGCCTGCCACGGCTGGTCGGAGAACGCCGCGACCAGCACCAGCAGCCCGGACGCGGCGATCGGGGCGAGGATCGTGGCCCAGCCGAACCGCTCGGCGCGGCGGCGCACCAGGTGCAGCAGCGGTTTCGCCGCCGCGAGGAACGGCAACGCCGCGACCATGCCGTGCGGGTTCACCCCGACCGCGAACGCGGCGACGATCAGCCCGATGGTGGCGGGCGCGAGCCGACGGGTGGCCACCGAGTATTCGACCAGGCACAGCGCCAGCAGCGACAGCACCACCACGACCGGCTCGGGCCGCAGCCCGTTGTCGTACGGCAGCCAGCAGGCCAGGAACACCGCGGCGGCGGCCCATCCGGCGGCACGGCTGCGTCGCACCCGCTGCCCGAGCCGGGGCAGTACGAACCGGCTCATCAGCGCCCAGCTCGCCAGCCCCATGCCGAGCGCGGGCAGCCGGATCCACGGTGTCGCGGTGGAGAAGGCCACCCACCGAGCCTGCAACTCCACGAACCAGCCCATCGGGGCGACGGGTCCGGAGAACCAGCGGTAGAAGTCGTTGACGTAGCCCAAGTCGTCGCGGGCGCGCGCCATGGTCAGGAAGTAGCCGTCGTCGGCGGTCATCGCTCCGATCAACCACCACGCCAGCAGCGCCGCGGTCACCGCCACGTCACGCCCGGTGAGCCGCCACCGCCCGCGCGCTCGCCGCAGCGGGCGGCGCCCGGCCGTCGCGTCGATCCGGTGCAGCGCCCACAAGGCGGTCGCGCAGCCGAGCACGGCGACGACCATGGCGGCGATCTTCAGCGGGCTCGGGTGGCTGTTGTACCGATCGTCGACCTCGGCCGAGAACGACAGTCCCCGCACGTCGTCGACGGCACTGTCCACATCGGAGTAAATGCCGGTCAGCTGCGGCCGTGCGTCACCGGGGACGTGCGCGAACCGTTCGTCGCCGACCCGGGCGTCGGTGGCGTCGCCGTCGGAGTGGACGGTGATCGTGCAGTCACCCTCGGGCAGCGCGGCGGTGCCGAGCTGCTGCCCTTGCTGGATCAGCCGCAGCTGGCCGTCGGCGACCTCCAGCCGCAGGCCGGTCAGGGTGCCGTACTCCGCTTCGGGCGGATTCGTGCTCAGCAGCACCGCCGGATCCGGACTGCGCTCGTCCAGTCCACGCGCCGTGGCGCACGGCACCTCCACGTCGAGCCGCAGCGGCTGGTAAGCGGCCAGCGGAGCGGACACCGCCTGCGTGCCTTCGGCGGTCGGCCACCGCAGCTCGGTGATCTCGTAGCGCACCGGCAGGAACGGCACCAGAAGCGCCGCCAGCGTCCCGAGCAACCCGGACACCACGGCGATCCACCGCAGGGATTTCCACTTCGGCTCACGCATCGACCGCAGGCCCCTTGTTCGTTTCCTTGGCGGGGCCACGTACTGCTGAAGCCGTGGCGGCCGCACATCCGACCAGCACGAGCACCACGAGCATCGCGTACCGAAGTCCGAAGTGGTCGCCGAGGAATCCTAGTAGTGGCGGTCCCACAAGGAATGCGAGGTATCCGGCAGTGGCGACCGCGCTCACTCTGGCCGTGGCGTCACCATCGCCCTCACCGGCGGCGGAGATGGCCAACGGGAAGCCCAACGAGGCGCCGAGCCCCCAGAACACGACGCCGGCCACCGCGATCGCGGGAGTGGCGGTGAAGATCACTAGAGCGAGGCCGAATCCCGCGCAGATCGCACTGGCGCGGACGACCGCGACCCGCCCGAATCGCCGTACCAGTCCTGAACCGGCGAACCGGCCCGCGGTCATCGACGCGGCGAACGCGGTGAACAGCAGGGAACCCGCGACCGGATCGAAGCCGTGCGCGTCGACCATGAGCAGCGGCAGCCAGTCGTTCGCCGCGCCCTCGGCCAGCGCCATGCCCAGCACTACGCAGCCGATGAGCGCGATCCTAGGCTGCGCCCACAGGTCGAGCTGCCTGCGAGCGGCCGCCCCGATGCCGCGCCGCGCGGTGCCGCGCTCCTTGCCGAACCCGGCGGGGAACGCGGGCACGGCCACCGCGGACACGACAGCACCGATCGCGGCGATGCCCATGAGGTGCCACACCACGTCGATTCCGGCTCGGGTGAACACCATCCCGAGGATCGATCCGATGACCGTCCCGGCGCTGAAGGTGCCGTGCAGCAGCGGCATCAGCGGCCGCTGGGCGAGCCGTTCCACCTCGGCGCCTTCGATGTTCAGGGCGATCTCGGAGCAGCCCATGCCGAGCCCGAACAGCAGTAGTCCCGCGAACGCGCCGGGGGAGACGGCGAGCGCGGTGAACCCGCCGAGCACGGCGAGCCCCGCGACCGCGAACGCCATGCTCACCGCGATGACGGGTTTCGTGCCGAACCGCCGCACCAGCGGATCGGCGGTGAGAATGCCCGTCATGGAGCCGATCGACAGCCCGAACAGCACCAGGCCCATCTCGCCGGTGGACGCGCCGAGCGCGTCCCGGATGGCGGGAGTGCGGGTGACCCAAGAGGCCAGCGCCGCTCCCAGCAAGAAGAAGGTCAGTTGCAGCGCCCGGCGTCGACCGGGCGTTGCGGCGCGGGGCGTCGGCGCACCGCTTCCCGTGTGTTCACTCATGGTTCCCTCGGCGAGGTGCGGTCGGCGGGCCGGTTCCTCCGTGGAGCCCCGGGCGGCGTTGCGTACGAGCGTACGTTAGATGTGTACGAGCGTACGCATGCGGGTTTCCGGGCTTTCGCCGCGGCACGGCCGACCGAACCCGACCAGGGAGAAGTGATCCGAGTCGGCTACCGTCCCCGGGGATGACGGGGGAAACACCGAGGAGCCGCCGGTTCGATCCGGGGCGGCGGGCGCGCATCATCGACGCGGTGCTCGGGCTCATCGCCGACGAGGGCGTCGCGGGCACCTCGCACCGGAAGGTGGCCACCCGCGCGGACGTGCCGCTCGGTTCGATGACCTACCACTTCGCCAGCATGGACGAGCTGCTCCGCGAAGCGTTCTCCCGGTTCACGAACGCGGTGATCGACCGGTTCGAGATTCGCCTGGCCGCGGCTCGGAACATCGACGAAGCTCGCCTGGCCGTCGCCGACATCATCCACGAGGACGTGTTCGCGACCCGCGACGACCTCGTGCTCACCCACGAGCTCTACGCCCTGGCGGCCCGCGAACCCGCTTACCGCGAGTTGATCAGCGAGTGGATGCGCCGCAGCCAACAGGCGCTGGGACGCCACTTCGAACCGGACATCGCCCGCGAGCTCGACGCGCTGATCGAGGGGCTGACGATCCACCGAGCGCTCGGTGAGGGTTCCCGCGACCGCGAACGCACCCTCGACACCGTCCGCCGTCTTACTTCTTGATCCGTTGCGGAATGGTTTGCGCGGGTGTTCGGGTAGCGGAACCTCAGCGGCCGTCCCGCTGCGGGGTCGATTTCCCGAGTGGCTCCGCCACGAGGGAAAATTGCTGTCCTCGCGAGAAGGCCGCTGAGAACCCGCCGGTGGTCGGCTTGCTCAAGCCGGTCACTGCTCATCGGTCTCGCCGCTGACAGGACAACGGACGACGATCAAAAGATCCTTCTTCGGGTGGCGTCGGAAAAGCGTTGGAGTTCTGGTCGGTCCGCAGTCGAAGATGACGGGTATGGATGACCTCGCGCCGTTGCTGGCGGCCTATGACGAGCAGTTGCGCACGGACGCCGAGACGGCGGGCGCGCTCGCCGTGACGCGGCACGGGCCGCTGCTGTTGGCGACGTTCGGCGGGGGACGGGGATTCATCACCTACCGCGATCTCGGTGGTGCCGATGCCGAAGGCGTCCGGCGGCTGGTTTCGGAGGCGGTCGAGCACTATCGGGCGGACTCGGGGGTCAGCCGGATCGAGTGGAAGACCCGCGCGCACGATCAGGCGCCGGGTGTGCACGAAGCGTTGCTGGACAACGGGTTCGTTCCGGACGAACCCGAGTCGATCATGGTGGGTGCGGCGCGGTCGCTCGCGGTCGACGTCTCGTTGCCCGAGGATGTGCGGCTGCGCCGGGTGACGGCGGCGGACGATGTCCGGGCGATGTGCGCGATGCAGGACGAGGTGTTCGGCGAGCCGGTTTCCTCGGACACGGCCGATGCCGCCCTGCACCGGCTCGCGCTGGACGACGGGATGCAGCTGTGGGTCGCCGAGCACGACTCGCGGATCATCAGCGCCGGGCGGCTGGAACCGGTGCGCGGCACGGACTTCGCCGGAATCTGGGGCGGCGCGACCCGCGCGGAGTGGCGCGGCCGGGGGATCTACCGCGCGCTCACCGCCGCACGGGCGCGGGCGGCGCTGGAGCTGGGCAAGACGCTGATCAACAGTGATTCGACGGAGTTCTCCCGGCCGATCCTCGAAAAGTCGGGCCTCCGGAAGGTGTCGACGACGACCCCTTACCGGTGGCGGATCTGAGGTCCGTCCACCCCCACCGGGTCGCCGGCGAGTGTTCGCGGCAGCAACGCATCCGGGCCGGGTGCTGCTTGCGGGGCGTCGAGGGAGCGGAACGCCGGTGCTCCGAGCGCGATCAGGGCGGAGACGGTGGCGAGTCCGGCGAGTCCGGCGCCCGCGGCGGGCAGGCCCGCGGTGGCGGCGACCGCCGCGAGCGGAGCGCTGGTGATCGCGGGCGCGGCGAGCAGCACCGTGTTCTGCGCGCTCAGGACGCGGCCGCGCATCTCGTCCGGGGTGGCTTCGACGGTCAGGACCCCGAGAACCGCTGACGCCGGGGCGTTGGTGAGGCCGACCAGTACCGCGCCGCCGAGCACGAGCCACGGCGCCGCCATGCTCCCGACGGCGGCGAACCCGACGACGGTGCCGATCATGCCGATGACGAACCAGGTGCGGCGCCGGGCGCGTCCGGCGGTGACCGCGTACAGCGCGGAACCGGCGATGCTGCCCGCCGCGATCGCGCTCAACGTCAGACCGGTGAGGCCCGGCAGGTTCTCACTGGTGAAGTAGGCGGGCATCAGGGTCGTTTGCAGCGCGCTCAGGACGGCCACGAGCGCCGCGCCGACGAGGGTGACACCGCGCAGGAGCGGTTGGCGGGCCAGGAAACGCCATGAGGCCAGCAGGTCCGCCCCCGCCCGTCGCACCCCGCCGCGGGCATCGGTCGCGGTGCGCGCAGGGACGATCCCGGCTCGTGGATCGAGCACGACCGTGCTGCACGCGGCGAACAGGCTCGTCGCGGCCGTCGCCAGCAGCAAGGTCGGTGACAGCCCGAACAGGCCGACGAACAGCCCGCCCACGCCGGGACCGGCCAGCAGCAGGACGTTGCCCACCGTTTCGCGGGCGGCGATCAGCCGATCCAACCTCCCCGGCCCGGAGGCCCCGAGTTGGGCGAGCGCGGGCAGCAGGGTCTCGCGGGCGGTCATGCCCGGCACCCGGATCACCGCCCCGAGCGCACCCAGCACGAGGAAACCGGTCATGTCCAACCCGAACAGCGCATCGATCACCGGTAGCGCGGCCACCGACAGCGCGGCGAGCAGGTCCGAGACGATCGACACTGTCCGCCGGTCGATCCGGTCGACCAGCAATCCGGACACCAGTCCGATACCGGCCGACGAGGCCGTGGACACGGTCGCGAGCAATCCGGCCGCGAGCACGTCCCCGGTGCGGTCGAGCACCAGCAGCGGCAGCACCGCGCTGGCGATGCCCTGTCCCAGCAAGGACGATCCGTACGAGGCGAAGTAGATCGCCGGACTCTGACGCACGCCAACCCCATTCCCGATACCGCGGCCGGTGAAGCCGTGAACAGGAAAGTCCGTGCCGTCGCGGCACACTCAAGGGCTCGTCACCCCCTGTGGGCAAGGCCACTCGGGCTCCGGCGCGGGACCGCTACCGCCGGAGGACATGCCCGACCTCGGCGGTTTCCTCGCGGCGGCCCTGTCGAGATCGCCGTCCTCGTGAGGAAACCGCCGAGAACCCGGCGGTGATCCGTCGCTCAGCGGGCTTCACCGGTCCGCCGCCGAGCAGACGAACGGGGTCGCCGCTTCGGCTCCTGTTCGAGGTGAGAGCCTTTGCGGGTGAGTGCGAAACCCTGCCCGTGCGGACTCGGCGAGCCGTTCACCGACTGCTGCGGTCCACTGCACGCGGGTGAGCGGCGGGCGGCGACGGCCGAGCAGCTCATGCGGTCGCGCTACGCGGCCTTCGCCGTCGGCGACGCCGACCACCTGCTCAAGACCTGGCACCCGTCGACCCGCCCCGCCGAGCTCGACCTTGATCCCGCGCAGCGCTGGGTCCGCCTCGACATCCTCGACCGCACCGGCGGCGGCCCCTTCGACACCGAGGGCACCGTCACGTTCCGCGCGCACTACCGTCTGCACGGCCAGGCGGGGTCACTCACCGAACACAGCCGCTTCACCCGATCCGACAAGGCGTGGCTCTACCTCAACGGCGACCACGGCTGAAGTCCTTTCCGAATGGACTGCGTGGGTGCCCGGAACTCAGCGGCCCGCTCACTGCGCGTCCATTTCTGACCTGTGCCGATACGCGGCGGGTGGTGCTCCTCACAGAGGTTCGGGGTTGAGCATGCCGTGGCGGCAGGGATTTTCCTGGTTCGCAGCGAAACCGCAGCGACACGAGGAGAGGCCCGAACATGGCACTGCCCGAACGGATCGACGTTGAGGACTTCTTCCGGCCACCGGAGCGCGCGGGCGCGTCGATCTCGCCCGACGGAACCCGGATCGCCTACCTGGCGCCGTGGAAGGGCCGGCTCAACGTCTGGATCGAGGACCTCGATTCCGATGGTGAGCCGCGCTGCGTCACCGCCGATGAGCGCCGCACCGTCCAGCGCTACCTGTGGACCGACGACCCGCGCTGGCTGCTCTACCTGCAGGACGGCGACGGTGACGAGAACTGGCACGTGTTCCGGGTCGACCTCGACGATCCGGAGGCGCCCGCCGTCGACCTGACACCGTTCCCCGCCGCGACGGCCAGCGACCTGGTGCTGCCGGCCGCGCGTCCGGGCAAGGCGGTCCTGCAGCTCAACGCGAGGAACGTCGCCGAGTTCGACCTGCATGAGCTCGACATCGCCACCGGTGAACTCACGACGCTCGCCGAGAACCCAGGGCCGGTCCTCGGCTGGCTCTACGCCGGTGCGGGCCGGTTGTTCGCCCAGACCTTGACCGACGGCGGCGACATCGCGCTGTCCCGCTGGGGCGACGGGGAACTGCACCGCGTCGCGACCTTCGACGGCGGCGACTACCCGATGAGCGTCTTCCCGTTCGAGGCCACCCCGGACGGCACCGCCGTGTGGATCGGCTCCAACCGGGGCACCGATCGGACCCGCCTGGTCCGGCTTGATCTGACCACCGGCGAGGAGACCGAGGTCGACTCCCATCCGAGGCTCGACCTCGACACGCGTGCTCTCGTGTTCCCCGGGTTTCCGTCGCCCCTGATCCGGCATCGGCGGACCGGCGAGCTGCTGGGAGCGCGCTACCTCGGCGAACGTCAGGTGATCCGCGCGCTGGATCCGGAATTCGCCGCCGTGCTGGAAAATCTGGAGGCGCTGTCCGATGGTGACCTCGCCGCCGTGTCCTCCGACGAGGAGGGCCGCCGCTGGGTCGTGTCCTTCACCCACGACCGCGACTCCGGGCTCACTTGGCTCTACGACCACAAGACAGGGGAGCGGCGGCTGCTGTTCCGGCCGAACCCGCACCTGGATCCGGCCGCGATGGCCCCGATGACGCCGGTGAGGATCACCGCCCGGGACGGACTGCCGCTGCCGTCGTACCTCACGCTGCCCGTGGGGATCGAGCCGTCCGGCCTGCCGCTGGTCCTGATCGTCCACGGTGGACCGTGGACTCGTGACTCCTGGGGGTTCGACAAGAGCGCGCAGGTGATGGCGAACCGGGGATACGCGGTGCTGCAGGTCAACTTCCGCGGCTCGACCGGTTTCGGGAAGAACCACATGCAGGCCGCGGTCGGGGAGTTCGCGGGCGCCATGCACGAAGATCTGCTCGACGCGGTGGATTGGGCGGTGGACCAGGGCTACGCGGATCCGGACCGGGTCGCGATCTTCGGCGGCTCCTACGGGGGTTACGCCACCCTGGTCGGCGTCACGTTCACCCCGGACCGTTTCGCCGCGGCCGTCGACTACGTCGGGATCTCCAACCTGGCGAACTTCATGCGGACCGTCCCGGAGATGGCCAAGCCGGGGCTGATCAACAACTGGTACCACTACGTCGGCGACCCGGCCGACCCGGCGCAGGAGGCGTACATGCTCGCCCGTTCGCCGATCACCCGGGTCGACGAGATCCGCACCCCGCTGCTGGTCGTGCAAGGCGCCAACGACGTCCGCGTGGTGCAGGCCGAGTCCGACAACCTCGTCGAGGCGTTGCGCGGCCGGGGCGTCGAGGTGGAGTACCTCGTCTTCGACGACGAAGGCCATCTGTTCACGAATCCGGAGAACCTGATCACGATGTTCCGCGCCGCCGACCGCTTCCTCGCCGAACACCTGGACGGACGACCCGGCCAGGAGTGACCGTGCCGGCGACGAGAGTTTCCGGCGGCGCGAGACGTCCGCCTCGGTCGGCGTGGCGACCGAGGCGGACGAGCCGATCAGTCCGCGATCCCGACCCGAGGAGTCCACTGTGGAGTGTTACCGCCGAACCGATCGGGTCAGGGCCGCTGCTCGTCGTTTTCCGCCGCGTAGTAACGAAATGCGGTGCGGCGGGCGTCGCGGTACCGCTCCTCCCGCCGTTGCCACGCCGTGCGGTACTCGGTCCGTGGCGCGCAGCGACGTCGCCGCCCTGCGGCCGGGCAGCTCGTGCCGACGGCTCGCCACGCCAGCCGTGCCGCGCCGATGGTCGAGGTGTCCGGCCGTTCCAGCACTTCCGTCTCGCGCCCGAGCACGTCGGTGATGATCCGCACCCATGCGGGGAGATTCGTTCCACCCCCGGCGAGCAGGACGCGCTCGGTGTGGTCGGCGCCGAGCAACCGCAGCACCTCGGCGATCTCGAACGCCGTGCCCTCGAACAAGGCGTGCGCGAGATCCGCACCGGTGGTTGCGGTGTCGAGTCCGAACAGGCTGCCACGCGCCTCGGGGCGGAAGTCCGGTGTTCCGGCGCCGGCCAGGTGCGGCAGGAACACCAGCGGACGGTCCGGATCCGGCCGGGCATCAGCCGCGCGCACCGCGTCGTCGCCTGCCACCGAACGCAGCCAGTTCACCGCGAGACCTCCGGTGATCAGCGAACCCAACGCCATCGAGCCCATCCCGGCGGGCAGGGGATGGGAGGTGAGCGCTCCCGACCACCGGCTCGCGAACTCGCGGACGCACGCCAGCGTGGTCACCGAGGTACCGAGGGAGATCAGCACCGACCCCGGTTCCGGGTCGTGCGCGCCGAGCAGTGCGGCGGCCATGTCGCCCGTCCCCGCCTGCACCGGGATTCCGGCGGGAAGCCCCGTCGCCGCGGCCGCCGCATCCGTCACGGCGCCGACCGGCGATTCGGAGTCCACCAGCGGCGGGAACAGCGATCGGCGCAGGCCGAGCGCCTCGATCAGGTCGGTCCGCCACGCCGCGCCGCGCTCATCGAGCAGCAGGGTGTTGGCCGAGTCGGTGGGTTCGGATTCCAGCGTCCCGGTGAGCCGGTGGCGGATGAAGTCCTTCGCGGTGAGCACCGCGTTCGCGCGCCGCATCCGCAGCGGCTCGTGCCGTGCCAGCCACAGCAGCTTGGCCAGGGTGAACACCGTGCCGGGCGAATTGCCCGTCGTCCGCTCGATCTCGGCGCGGACGTCCTCGCCCAGGTTCGCGATCTCGTCGGCGCCGCGCGGATCGGCGAGCAGCATCGCCGGGCGCAGCGCGGCACCGCAGCGGTCCACCAGCACCGCTGAGCTCATGTTGCCGCACAGGCCTACCACCACGACGTCGGCGCGCAGGCCCGCCAGGCCGCGCAGCGCCGAACGGACCGAGCGCCACCAGCTCGCCGGATCGGCCTCCACCGCGTCCGTGCCGCCGATGAGCCCGTGTTCGGCGGAACGGATCGCCACCACTTCGCCGCAGCGGTCGACGGCGGCGACCTTGGTGCTGGTCGTGCCGACATCGATGCCCACGGCCAGTTCCCGGGTCACGGCAACCGCCGGAGCCAGCCGCGGATCAGCCGCTCGGCCTCGCCGACCACGTGGTCGAGCACCACCGCGCCCTTCTCGGCGGTCGCGGCGGTGGGATCGCCGAAGACGCCGCTGTCGCTGACGGAATCCCAGCGCACCGGCGCGGAATCGAAGTCCGGCGGATACCGCGGGTACTCGGGCCGAGCCCGCTCCATCCGCACCTCGTCGGGAGCGACGTGCAGCATGATGGAGGTCTCGATCTCGTCGGCGTGCATGATGCCGGGACGGGAGTCCGGCGCTTCGCGGACGCGATCGCTGACCTCGCGGAGACCGGGGTAGGTCAACGCCAAGGCGGGCAGCGTCCCCTCCAGCTCCCGGCTCGCCCGCTTCAACGCCGCCGCGTTGCCCAGATGAGCCGACAGCAGCACGAGTCCGCGCACTTCGTTGCGCACCAGGCCGCGCGCGAGGTCGGTGATCAGGGCTACCAGCGTGTCATCGCCGACCGAGAGGCTTCCCGGGAAGTGCTCCAACGACCACACCTGTCCATAAGGGACGGTCGGCAGCCGCAGCAGGCCGACCCGATCGGCGAGGCGCCGCGCGAGGTGGTCGGCGACGAGATCGTCGGTGGCCAGCGGCAGGTGCGGCCCGTGCTCCTCGATCGCGCCGAACGCCAGCAGCGCCACCCGGTGTTCGGCGACGGCGGTCGGCAGCTCGGGCCACGTGAGTTCTCCCCACGGCGTCATCAGCACCTCGCGGATCGAGTCGGTTTCCGGCAGCTGAGGTGGTCGTGTCCCGGCGGTCACGCCGCCGACCGGACAACGCCAGAATCCATGTGCAGCGGACCGCCAACGAGAAGGAGCCCTCCATGTTCGTCGTCGGCGGTGCCTGATGTCCATTCCCCGATCGGCCGTGGTTCCGGTGGCCTGCATCGCCGGAACGGTCACCGTCGCGCACCTGGTCCTGGCCGCCGTGCCGCGCCGCTGGTTCGACGAGGACCTGATGCTGGCCATCGGCAGGCATCACCTGGACTGGGGTGCGGTGGACCAGCCGCCGCTGACACCGTTGCTGGCCGCACTCGCCGACGCGATCGCACCCGGATCGCCGTTCGTACTTGCCGTGCCCGCGGTACTGGCGACCGCCGCCGCGGTGGTGCTGACCGCGCTCATGGCCAGGGAACTGGGCGGCGATTCCCGAGCGCAGACCCTTGCCGCGCTCGGGCAGGGCACGTGCGTCGCCGCCGCTCAATTCGGGCACTGGCTGACTCCGTACACGCTGGAACCCGCGCTGTGGGCGGTGATCTTCTGGCTGCTGCTGCGCTGGATCCGGGTGCGCGACGACCGGCTGCTGCTGGTGCTCGGCGCCGTCGTCGGAGTCACCGCCCAGACCAGGTTCCAGGTGCTGGCGCTGGCGCTCGCCGTCCTCGTTTCCGCCGCGCTGCTGGGGCCGCGCGAGTTGCTCCGCAGACCGGCCCTCTGGGCGGGGCGGTGCTCGGACTGCTGATCACCGCGCCGACCTTGGTGTGGCAGGCGGTCAACGGCTGGCCGCAGCTCGCCATGGCGGAGGTGGTGTCGGGCGAGAACGCGCTGATCTACGGCAACCCGCTCGTCGTGGCGCTGCACGGGCTCGCCGTCACCGGCCCGTTGACGCTCGGGCTGGCGATCTGCGGGCTGGCTGCGCTGCGAGGAGACCGGCGGTGGCGTGAACACCGCTTCCTCGGAGCGGCGTTCCTGGTGCTGTTGGTGGTGATCGTGCTCAGCTCGGGCCGCCACTACTACCAGCTGCCGGCCTACAGCGTGCTGCTCTCGATCGGGGCGGTGGCGCTGCAACACCGGCGCACCGCGCGACGGGCGCGGGCGGCGTGGCCGGTCGTCGCGCTCAGCGCGGTGCTCGCCGTCGGGGGACTCGCCTCCTCGGTCGTGCTGGCCGCGCCGACGTTCGCGGATCCGATGGTGTCCGCGACCGCTCGCGCCTTCCGGAATCTGCCGCCGGAGCAACGGGATCGGACCGCGCTCGTCGCGAATCCCTACGTGCACGCGACGTACCTCGACGCCGCCGCACCGTCGCTGGGACTGCCGCCCGCGAGGGGGACGAACCGCGCTTACGGCTGGTTCCCGCCGCCACCGGAGCATCAAGACCGGATGCTGCTCGTCGGCGACCCGGAGCGATTTCGCCCGTGGTTCACCGAGATTCGCCCGATCACGACGATCCAGGCGGCCACACCGCTGGGAACGTACGGGGGATTGGTTCCGGAGACGACGACCATCTGGATGCTCAGCGGGCGGAACTCGCCGTGGGCGGACATCTGGCCGACGCTCCGCGATCTCATCCTGACGCCGGGCCGCTGACGGAGTCCGAGCGGGCAGGCGGGTCCTTCCCGGAGTTCGTGGGGAAGGACCCGCCGCAGGTGCTCAGTTCAGCTTGCGAGCGTTCGCGGGAAGCCCGCCACCGTTGTGGACGTCCTCGGTGAGTTCGGCCAGCGCGGTCAGCGCCACGTTCTGGCTCCACGGGCCGTAGGACACCCGGGAGACGCCGAGTTCCTGCGCCGTTGCCAGCGGAATGGAGCCCGGGATGCCGATCAGGTTGACCTTGCGGTCGCCGAGCGCGTCGACGAGACGCGAGACCTGGTCGGTGTCGAGCTTGCCGGGCACGAAGAAGTTCGAGGCCCCGGCGTCGAGGTAGGCGCGGCCGCGGCTGATCGCGTCCGCGAGCACCTCCTCCGGATCGCGGTCGGCGGCTTTGAGGAACGCGTCGGTGCGCGCGTTGAGCACGAAGTCGACGCCCGCGGACTCGGCGGCGGCGACGGCGGATTCGACGGCTTGCACCGATTCGGCCAGGGGCTTGAGCTGGTCTTCGAGGTTGGCGCCGACGGCTCCGGCCTCGATGGCGCGGGCGATGGTGCCGCCCGGGTCGCCGTAACCCGCTTCGAGGTCGGCCGTGACCGGCAGGTCACCGGCCGCCCGCACGATCAACGCGACCTCGGCGATCATCTCGTCGCGGGGGATCCGCTCGCCGTCGGGGTAGCCGCGGGAGGCGGCGATGCCATGGCTCGGAGTCGCCAGCGCCGTGGTGCCGGGCGTCTCGGCGACGACCTTCGCGGTGATCGCATCCCACACGTTGACGAGCAGCAGCAATTCCGGTGCCGCGTGCAGCTCTTGCAGTCGCGCGGCCTTCTCAGCGATGGAAGTCATACTGATCAACCTAGAACCCCCGCGCTCCGAAGCACCCCGGTCCGCCACCACTCACCTGAGGTGAATGCCACCTCCACCGGATCCCACCGGTCGAATGGGCCGATGACTCCGCCGACGCCACCAGGTGAACGCCCCCTCCACCCGCTCCCACCGGTCGAACGGACCACCGACACGACCGGTGAATGGCTGGCTGCGTCCGGTGGGAGTGGTGAAGCTTCGTCGCGGAGCGGGGTGGCTCAGGCCGTGGCGGTGAACCGGTTCTTGATCTCTGACTTGAGGACCTTGCCGATCTTGGATCGCGGGAGGTCGGGCCAGATGTCGAGCTGCTTCGGCGTTTTCACCGAACCCAGCCGCGTCTTCACGAACGCCGTCAGATCCTCCGGCGCCGCCTCTCGCGCAGGGCGCAGCTGCACCACGGCCGTCAGCCGCTCGCCCCACTTCTCGTCGGGCAGCCCTATCACCGCCGCGTCCAGCACCGCGGGGTGCGCCAGCAGCGCCTGCTCCACCTCCGCCGAGTACACGTTGAACCCACCGGTGATGATCATGTCCTTGGCCCGGTCGACGATGTAGAGGAAGTTCTCCGCGTCGAGGTAGCCGATGTCGCCGGTGTGGTGCCAGCCGTGCTCACCCGCCGCGACGGTGGCCTCCGGGTTCTCGTGGTACCCGTCCATGACCAGCGGCCCGCGCACCACGACCTCCCCGCGTTCCCCTCTCGGCAGCAGCGCGCCGTCCTCGCTCATGATCGCCACCTGGGTCAGCGGGCTGGGCCGTCCCGCGGAGGAAAGGCGTTCGGTGGCAATGGATCCATCCGGCCGGAAATGATCGGCCGGGGCGAGCGTGGAGATCATGTTCGGTGCTTCGGTCTGACCGAACAGCTGCCCGAGCACCGGGCCGATCCGGGTGAGCGCTTCCTCCAGCCGCGTCGGCGACATCGGCGCCGCCCCGTACCAGAGGCAGCGCAGCGAACTCAGATCCGTCGCATCAAGATCAGGATGCTCCAGCAGTCCGTAGATCACCGTCGGCGGCAGGAACGCGTGCGTGATGCGGTGGCGCTGCACGAGCCGGAGGAACTCGCCGAGGTCCGGGGCGGGCATGATGACGACCTCACCGCCGAGCGCCATGATCGGGAAGGTGAGCACCCCGGCGGAATGCGTCAGCGGGGCGAGCGCGAGATACCGGGGCGACTCGCCGAAGGGATAGCTCATCAGCGTCGTCGCGGTCGCGGTCGCCATGTTCGTCCCGGTCAGCCGGACGCCCTTCGGCAGCCCGGTCGTGCCACCGGTCCCGGCGAGCATGCACGGCTGATCACCGGCGCGGAAGATCCGATCCGGTGTGCGGTAGGCGCGTTCGACCCAGTCGTCGAAAGTCCAGGCGCCGTCGACCTCGCCGTCCAGGCACACCAGAGTGGTCAGCGCCGGAAGCTCGTGGCGAATGCGCTCCACCAGCGGGGCGAACCGCTCCTGGAAGAACAGGCAGCGGCACCCGAACATCTCCAACAGCTGCTTGTTCTCGGCGGCTTCGTTGCGGGGGTTGACCGGGCACCACACCGCACCAGCGCGGGAAATGCCGAACACGCAGGTGAGCGCGACCGGATCGTTCGCGGACAGGACGGCGATCCGGTCGCCCGCACCGATTCCGGACCCGTGCAACGCCCCGGCGATCCGCCAGGACAGCCGCTGCACCTCGGCGTAGGTGCGCGATTCGCCGTTCGTCGTCAAGCAGGGTTCGTCGCCGCCGAGGGACGCGCCCTTGTCCAAATAGTCGGCCAGCTGCATTGCTCACCTCATTGCGGGGATCACCGCGCGCGCCGGCCGCCGCGAACGGCGGCCGGCGGAGCGGATCAGCGGTGGACTTCCAGGATCGGCTCGAGCACGAGGCCGAACGCGCGGAGCGTGCCCAGCAGCTCGCGGTGCCCGAAGGCTTGGCAGCTGGAGGCGAACCCGGCCTTCCGCGGCGGCCGCTGCAGCAGCTCCGCGGCCGCGTGCACGTTCAACAGGGCGGTCTGCTTGTAGTTGCAGTTGCCGTGGATCACGCAATGCGCCCGGCCCAGCGGACCGGAGGCGTACACGGAGTCGAGCGACGTGTTGATGCGCGGGTTCTCCCTGGGCGGCATCTCACTGCGGACCTGGGCCGAAGTCGCGTCGATGACCTGGAGCTTCTCCTCGGTGGAGAGCCCTTCCATCTGCTCCAGCGCGGCCGTGACGATCTGCGGAACGGCCGACATCAGCGCCCTGTCGAACACCCCGCCGAGCGCACGCGCGTTGGCCACTCGCGGATCGTTCTTGAACCACACCGGGTGCGACGTGCCGCCCCACGGCAGAGCGAGGCCGAGCTCGTGCTGCCCGGGCACCACGACTTCGGCGGGCCAGCCGTCCGCCCGCCACTCCACGTACTCGTTCTGCTCGAGGTGGTAGGCCTTGGCGAACGCCGCGTTCAACAGGATCGTGTTGGTCGAGGCGACCGTCGGATGTCCCTTCCAGAACACCTCGATGTCCAGGGTGTCCAGGCCGGGGTTCTCCAGGCAGATGTTGGCCGCGATCTCGCCGATGGTGTACATCTGCGCCAGACCGGGGGTCAGCACCAGCCCGCGTGCGGCGAAGTCGGCGCCGTAGCGGTCCTCGGCGTCGATCATCCAGTTCTGCTCGCCGTTGGTGTCGGTGTAGTGGGCACCGATGTCCAGACAGGCCTGCGCGACTTCATGCCCGTAGCGGGCGAAGGGGCCGACGGTGTTCAGCACGACGGAGGCGCCGCGGAACTGCTCGGCCAGTGCGGCCGCGGTGTGCTCGACCTCCACGACCTCGTGTTCCACGGTCTCGATGCCGGGCACGGCGGCGACGGCGTCCTCAACGCGTTGGAGATTCCGGCCCGCGGCGAGGAAGGGGATGTTGTACTCGCGCAGGTACTCGCAGATCAGCCGTCCGGTGTAACCGGAGGCGCCGTAGACGACGACGCGCTTGTCAGTAGGCATGAATTGGTTCCTTCCGTGCTCGTGGTGTCTTGATCACATGCCCATGCCGCCATCGACCGAGAGCCCTGCTCCGGTGATGTACTTGGCGGCGTCGGAGGACAGGAAGACCACGGCGTCGGCCATGTCGTCGACCTGTCCGAGTCGTCCTTGCGGGGTCAGGCCCACGACCGCCTCAGCGGCGGCCTGAGGTGAGTCGAACAGCCCGATCTCGGCGCAGTCCGCGGCGAGCTGGTTGCCCATGGTGGTGGGTGTCAGGCCGGGGAAGATGGTGTTGACGCGCACCCCGTAACCGAGTTTTCCGGATTCGGCGGCGGCAACGCGGCTGAGCCGGTCGATCGCGGACTTCGTCGCGGAATACAGCGAGATGCCGGGGAACGCGATCGTCGCGGCGACGGAGGCGATGTTGACCACCGCGCCACCTCGGCCCCCGCGCCGCCGGGCCGCATGGCGCGGAAGCCGTGCTTGAGGCCGAGGGAGCTGCCGAGCACGTTGACGTCGAGCATCCTGCGGACGTCGGACGGGTCGAGGTCGACGATCAGGCTGGTGATCTCCACCCCGGCGTTGTTCACGAGGATGTCCAGGCCGCCCATGGCATCGACCGACTGCTGGACGGCCGCGGCCCAGTTCCCGTCGTCGGTGACGTCGAGCTTCACGAACTCCGCGTCGGCGCCTGCGTCGCGCAGCGCGCCGGCCGTTTCCTTGCCCGCCTCTTCGAGCACGTCGCCGATGACGACGGCGGCGCCCGCCTTCGTCAGTGCCTCGGCGATGCCTGCGCCGAGTCCGCGTGCGCCCCCTGTGACGAGGGCTTTTCTGCCGGTCAGGTCATAACTGCTCATCCGGAATCTCCTCGTTGAGATCGCTGAGTTGCACGGATCGGAGATCGCTCGTGCGGCGTGGATCACACGGTAGGCAAAGATTTGGACAGTCGTCAAGAAATTCTTGGACGACTGTCACGGACGGCGGTAGCGGTCGGCGATAGACTGACTCGCGCAACACCACATCGCCTCCAGTCGACAGGACGAGCACGTGACCGAGGTTGCCGAGACGAAGCAGAAGCGGATCGCCCGCCGCCAGGTCGACAAGTTCGAGCTGCGGCGAACAGAGCTGGCCGTCGCCACGCTGCACACGCTCGCCTCCCTGGGGTACGCGCGGACGAGCCTGCGGGAGATCGCGCAGAACTCGGAGTTCTCCCACGGCGTGCTGCACTACTACTTCGCCGACAAGCAGGACCTGATCGTGCAGGCGGTCCGTCAGTACGAAGCGGTGTGCGTGACCCGGTACGACGAGCTGGTCGCGAATGCGACGAGCGCGGACGAGTTGCGGGACGGTTTCGTCGGCCGGTTCTTCGCGACGCTGAAGGCGGACGCCTCGTTGCACCGGTTGTGGTACGACCTGCGCAACCAGAGCCTTTTCGACGAGTCGTTCCGCAACGAAGTGATCGAAATAGACCAGCGCCGCGAAGAGATGATCTGGCGGGTCGTCAGCCGCTACGCCGAGTTGGCCGGTACCGGAACCGCGACTTCGTCGACCGTCGCCTACGCCATGATCGACGGCATCTTCCAGCGCGGCCTTCGCCACGCGTTGTCGGAAATGGACGACGAGGTCGCGCGGCTGGAGTCGGAGATGCCGGGAGTGCTCGCGCTGTTGCTCGCGGAGTCCTGACGCGGGACATCTCGGTCCCGTTTCAAGCGGGCGGTCTCAGGTGTGAGCGCGCGTATCGACTTTCGTCTCATCTTTCGTGAGCACAGTGGACCGGGCTGGGCTTTTCCGTAGTGGCATAACCGTTTTCCCAGTTCTGTGTCTGGATGTCGCCTGTTGCTTGCAATTCACAGATCGATGTGCGCTTGCGTTGATTAGTGTTCGGCGGTGGTGAATTCAGTCCTTTTGGGGGTATGGAGGGTAGGTCTAGACCGGCAGACTCCGGGATCGATCCCGAACGGACCGGCAAACCCCGGCCGGTCCTGTTGTCCCAGGAGGTATCCCCCATGGTTTCTCGTCGCCGATTTCTCGGGTATTCAGCTGCAGCCTTGAGCACCCCGTTCTGGGCACAGGCCATCAGCGCCCCGTTCGCTTCAGCGGCGCCGGAAAGCCTGAAGTTCGTGCTGCAGAACAACTCCGGCGGACCGGCCACCGCGTACATCGCCGGTTTCTCGGACGCCGAGAAGAAGGCAGTGTTCATCACGAAGGACGGCACCCCGTACTTCCCGGAGGCCGGTGGCCCCGAGCCGACCCCGGTCGGCGAGGAAGCGGCCATCCCGGTCGACGGCTCCGTCGAGGTGACCGTCCCGCGCATGTACGGAGCCCGGGTCTACTTCGCCCTCAACGACACCCTGGAATTCCAGGTCGTGCAGGACGGCGACGGCGCGACTTCCGTCGTGCACCCGAACTTCGTGTCCGAAGAGGACCCGAACTACGGCAAGGACTGGACGTTCGCCGAGTTCACCCTCAACGCCGAGCAGCTCTACGCCAACATCAGCTACGTCGACTTCGTCGCCGCGCCGATCGCGCTGCACCTGAAGGCGGCCAGCGGTGACCAGGAAGTTCCCGGTATGCCCACCGGCGCGCTGGACGGCGTCGCCGAGGGCCTGCGCTCCCAGGGCGGCAACTGGGCCAACCTGGTCCAGGAGGCCGACGGCCGGGTCGTGCGGGTGCTCAACCCGAACCACCGCGCCGCCGACTTCGAGGGCTACCTCGAGCCCTACGTGGACGAGGTGTACGCCAAGTACGCCAGTGAGTCGATCTTCGTCGACACCCAGCGCGACGACCTCGGCGTCATCGAGGGCAAGGTCGAGGGCGACGCGTTCGTGTTCGGTTCGGAGCGCTTCGAAAAGCCGTCCTCCGTGGACATCTGGGGCTGCAACAGCGGCCCGTTCGCGAACAACCCGGAGAGCGACTCGCAGGAGCGCCTGGCGATCGTCCCGCGCCTGGCGGCGGCGTTCAACCGCACCACGCTGCTGATCAACCCGAACCAGCCGCAGGACGAGGACCCGGCCACCTTCTACCAGAACGAGATCACCAACCACTACGCCCGCGTGGTGCACGAGAACCTGCCCGACGGCAAGGGCTACGCGTTCGCCTACGACGACGTCAGCTCGAACGCGGGCGAGGACCACAGCGGTAAGGTCAACGCCGGCGACCCCGACGTGTTCACGCTGACCCTCAACGCGATGCGCTGATCTCTCGAACACACGGCGGCCGATCCACGCGAGTGGGTCGGCCGCCGTTCGCGTCACCGGGTTCCGTCCCCGCCCGGATGTGGCGTTCGCGAGTCTTCGCAGGCTAGTTTTCGCTCTGTGGTCCTGTCATCGGCGCAGTCGATGAGCAGTGCCGACTCGGCCCCGAGGTCAGCAGGGAGCGCACATGGACGACGAGAAGTTCTGGCAGCAGGCCACCGGGCATCTGATCAGGTACGGGGGTGGCTTCACCCCGCGGGTCATCGAGCGGGCCGCCGGTTCCCACGTGTACGACTCCGACGGCCGGGCCATCCTGGACTTCACGTCCGGGCAGATGAGCGCGCTGCTCGGGCACTCGCACCCGGACGTCGTCCGCGCAGTCGGCGACGCGGCGGCGAACCTCGCGCACCTCTACTCCGGGATGCTGAGCAGGCCGGTGGTGGAACTGGCCGAGCGGCTCGCGGACTCGCTTCCCGATCCGCTGAGCCGAATGTTGTTGCTCAGCACGGGAGCGGAGTCGAACGAGGCGGCCATCAAGATGGCCAAGCTCTACACCGGAAACCACGAGATCGTCGCGTTCGACCGCTCGTGGCACGGGATGACCTCCGGCGCGGCGGCGGCCACGTTCTCCGCGGGGCGCCGGGGACACGGACCGCAGGTGCCGGGAAACCTCGTGCTGCCCACACCGGACGCCTACCGTTCGCCGTTCCGGCACGCGGACGGCGGCTACGACTGGCGGACCGAGCTCGACTACGGCTTCCGGCTCATCGATCAGCAGTCGACGGGGAACCTCGCCGCCTGCCTGGTGGAGCCGATCTTGTCCTCCGGCGGGATCATCGAACTCCCGGAGGGCTATCTCGCCCGGTTGCGGGAGCACTGCACGGCGCGGGGCATGCTGCTGATCCTCGACGAGGCGCAGACCGGCCTCGGCCGCACCGGAACGATGTACGCGTTCGAACGGGACGGTGTGGTCCCGGATCTGCTCACCCTGTCGAAGACGCTCGGAGCCGGACTTCCCGTCGCCGCCGTGCTGACCTCCGCCGAGATCGAGGAAGTCTGCCACGAACGGGGTTTCCTCTTCTTCACCACGCACGTCTCCGATCCGCTGCCCGCCACCGTGGCCTTGACGGTGCTGGAGGTGCTGGAGCGGGACGGCCTGGTGCAGCGCGCGAACGTGCTCGGCAAGGAGCTGACGGCGCGGCTGCTGGACCTGCGCGATCGCTTCGAAGTGGTCGGTGACGTGCGAGGTCGCGGACTGCTGCAGGGGATCGAGCTGGTGACGGACAAGGCGAGCAGGGCACCGGCCGACAAGCTCGGCAAGGCGGTCACGACGGCGTGCCTGGAACGCGGGCTGCACGTGAACATCGTGCAGTTGCCCGGCATGGGCGGGATCTTCCGCATCGCGCCGCCGCTGACGATCGACCCGGCCGACCTCCACACCGGGGTCGACCTCCTGGAGGCCGCGCTGCTGGACGTGCTGCCGTAGGGGTTCTTCCCGTGGCTTGCGTAGTGGGTCACTTTGGCCTGCGTCCGGGTAGCGGCCCCCGGCGGCTTCCTCGCTGCCCGCTCGATTTCTCATGGTCCGCACGCGGCGAAATCGCCGTCCTCGCGAGGAGGCCGCAGCGGTTCCGCCGCTGACCGGCCACGGATCAAAAGGTCGTTTCGGGAGCACTTCGCCCGCCGGTTCAACGCAACAACGGCAGCAGGTGCTCGGCTTGGCGCCGGAGTTCCGAGGCGTACGGGGTGTCGGAGAGTACGAAGTGGGAGATAACACCGCTCCCGGACGAGTCGACGGCGGCGGAGCGGGCACCAAGCTGACCAGCAGGTCCGTGGCGAAGCCCAGCGACGGATCGGCGGCGAGCTCGGCGGCCAGCTCCTCCGGCGGGCCGAGCAGGGCGTTGTCCGACGCCAGCCGAACCACCGTTCGGCCGAGGTGCGGATCCCGTTACTGCGCAAGCGAATCCGGGGTCAGTCGACGAGCTCCGCACCGGCCCGTTGTTCCCGTCCAGGTGTGCTCGGCCGGGGCGCCGGAAGCAGCGGCACGAGCGAGAGGGCGACGAGGAATGCGAGGCTGAGCATGCTGAGCACCTGATCCCGCGCGCTGTACATGTGCAGCATCGTGAGGTGGTAGCCGAGGTGCAGGCCGTTGAACACCAGCCACGTCGCACCCGCGATCCGCGTGAGCACCACGTCGGTGATCCGCCACACCGCCAGGGCGCTGAACAATGCCAGCGCGAGGAACATCGCGCCCGAATCCCTCGCGAGGTGCTCGTTGTAAGGACCGAGCCGAGGCAGCCAGCTGAGGCCGAACCCGGGGAAGTTCTTGTGCCAGGACACGGGCATGAGGAACGCCCAGAATCCGTTTCCGGCGAAAACGACCGCGAGGAGCGTCAGGCAACTGCGATCAATCGTGGTCTTCGGCCCTGCGGGGCGTGCTCTCGGCGTCGAGCGGGACATGTTCGGCGGCCTCTCGGTCGGTGATCAAGCCATGCCGGACGCGGTCAGCGGGTGCGCTGGTAGTGGCGGCGGGCCTTTTCGCGGTTGCCGCAGACGGACATCGAACACCAGCGAGCGCGGTTGGCCCGGCTGCGGTCGAGCAGGAACAGTCGGCAGTCTCCGTTGGCGCAAGGGCGGAGCCGGCCCGGTAGCCGCTCCTGGACGGTGGCCCAGGCGAGGACCATCTCGACGGCGAGCCGCGCGTGCGGGGGAGCTTCGACGGTCCACCGAAGACCGTCCGAAGTGAACTCCGGGAGCTGGTGGACTCCGTCGAGCAGTGGGCTCAACGCGTCCGGCGAGCGTTCGCCGATCACCACGTCTCGCAGCGCGTCGCGCGCCTCGCGCAGCAGCGCCAGTTCCGCGAGGCTGCCGTCGCCACCGTGCTCCCGAGCCCAGCGCCTGCCCGCGACCGAGTCGCCGAGCTCGTCGTGTTCGTCACCGTTGATCAGCGGCCTGCTGTTGAGCAGGTCCAGCAGCGCTTCCATCGGCGTCGTCCCATCGTCTAACCGGATAGATTCTTTTGACAGGTTAGCTGACGCTGTGCTTGCATGGCGAATCGAGTAACCGAACTGAACCTTTGAAGGGGTTAGTCATGAGCTCAGTGCGCCACCGGACCGCCACCGTCGACGGCCACGAGATCTTCTACCGCGAAGCCGGCCCCGCCGACGCTCCCGCGATCGTCCTGCTGCACGGCTATCCGACGAGCTCGTTCATGTTCCGCGAGCTCATCCCGCTGCTGGCCGCCGACTACCACGTCATCGCGCCGGACCACCTCGGCTTCGGCCATTCCGCAGCCCCCGGCGTTGACGAGTTCGACTACACCTTCGACGCCCTGGCCCGGCTCACCTCCGGTCTGCTCGACCAGCTGGGCCTGGATCGCTGCGCCCTCTACGTCCAGGACTACGGCGCCCCCATCGGCTGGCGGCTCGCGCTGGAACACCCCGAGCGGATCTCCGCGATCGTCACGCAGAACGGCAACGGCTACGAAGACGGATTCGTCGACTCGTTCTGGTCCGACGTCTGGGCGTACGCGGCGAACCCCGGCCCCGACACCGAACCCGCCGTCCGCGCCGCGCTGAGCCTGGAGGCGATCCGCTGGCAGTACCTGCACGGTGTTCCCGACCCGAGCGTGGTCAGCCCGGACACCTGGCAGCACGACGTCGCCCTCATTTCCCGCGAAGGCAACGACGAAGTCCAGCTGGCGCTGTTCCGCGACTACGCGAACAACCGCCCGCTCTACCCGCGCCTGCACGAATTCCTGCGCACCCACCAGGTTCCGGTGCTCGCGGTGTGGGGCCGCAACGACGAGATCTTCGGCCCGGCGGGTGCGCGAGCCTTCGCCCGCGACGCCGCGGACGCGGAAGTGCACCTGATCAACGGCGGCCACTTCCTGCTGGAGAGCCACCTGGACGTCGTCACGGGTTACCTGCGCGGCTTCCTCGGCCGAGTGCTGGGCTAGCGGTCCTCGGATCGCATGACCCGGGCCTCCGGCGACTTTCGCTACTCTGGTCGAGGAGTCGCAAATCGTTCAGGGAGTGTGCAGTGGGGCTTTTCGACGGGATGATGGGCAATGCGTCGAACGTTGATCCGCGTTCGGCGGAGAAGGAGTACGGGCGGCTGCTGGCGCAGGGGGAGTCGGTTCATGCCGCGTACCAGTTGATCCGGGACTCGTTCGTCTTCACCGATCGGCGCCTGATCCTGGTCGACAAGCAGGGCATGACCGGTCGCAAGGTCGAGTACCACTCGATTCCGTACCGCAGCATCACGCACTTCTCCGTCGAGACCGCCGGAACCTTCGACCTCGATGCGGAGTTGAAGATCTGGCTCTCCGGCGGCATCGAACCGATCGTGAAGCAGTTCGGCAAGGGCGTCGACGTGTACGAGGTCCAGGCGCTCATGAGCACCTACGCCGCTCGCTGACCGGCGAGCCCCGGGGTCGGCGGCGGCCGAGACCCTGATCATGGCTCGACGCGCTCACCCGTGAAGGGGCGGACCGCCAACGTGGTCCGCGTGAGGTGTTCGACCGGGCGCTCTCGGTTCAGCCCGCGAGCTGATCGTCGACCGGGTTCCGGTGATCGCTGGGCCGCATGCCGCGCAGCCGCTTGAACGCCACGCTCAGCGCGAAAGCGTTGGCATAGCCCACCTTCCGCGCGATCGTGTCCACCGTGTGGTCGGTCTCCCGCAGCAGATCCGCGGCCAAGGTGATCCGCCAGCTCGTGAGGTAGGCCATCGGCGGTTCGCCGACCAGCGCGGTGAACCGCCGAGCGAGCGCCGCGCGCGATATCCCCACCTTGGCGGCCAGCTCCGCCACCGTCCACGGGTGGGCGGGCGTGTCGTGCAGCAGCCGCAGCGCGGCACCCACCACCGGTTCGTCCAGCGCGCGGCACCAGGCGGGAGCATCGGCGGCCGGGTTGTCGAACCAGCTGCGCAGCGCGGAGATCAGCATCAGGTCCAGCAGCCGGTCCAGCACGAGCTGTTGTCCCGGCCGGTCCCTGGCGACCTCTTCGGTCACCATCTCCACCGAGGGCGAGTGGCTGTCGGCGGCAGGCACCACCAGCACGGCGGGCAATGCCTGCAGCAGTCGCTCGCTGAGCTCGCCCCGGCGCTCGAACGCCCCGCTGAGCAGCACGGCGTCCCCGTCGGCAGGCGTTCCGCAGCTCGGCGCGGCCCCGGAGGCGTGCTCGATGCCCTCGACCGTCGAGCAGTAGTCGGCGCTGGTCACCACCAGCGAGGGTGTGGTGGCGGGATCATTGGCCACCGCGTAGGGCACGTCGCCCCGGATGACCGCGATGTCGCCGACCTCGATGAGCACCGGCTCGTGCTGGTCGGGAACGATCCAGGCATGGCCGCTGAGCATCGTGGCCAGCGTCAGCGGGGCACCGCTGGCCATGCGCAGGGACCACGGGGGCCGCATGATCGTCTGCCGGAAGACGGCGCCGCGCGCCCGTACCTCCGCCAACAGCTCCGAGACCGCATCCATGTCCTCATCATAGACGTTCAGACATCAAGCAGAGCTTGTTAGCCATGGAACGTCTTGACGGACGCCGGTTGACTGGGGGCATGTCTGAACAATCGATTTTGGTCACCGGGGCGACCGGTAAGTCCGGCAGCCGCGTCGCCCGTCAACTGCGAGCCAGGGGATTGCCGGTTCGCGCGGCGGCCCGAAGCGGCGAGCACGTCTTCGACTGGACCGACGAAAGCACCTGGGACGCGGCTCTGGAGGGTGCTCGGTCCGCCTACATCGTGCAGCTCGACGGCACGAAGCTCGTCCGTCCGTTCGTCGAGCGGGCGGTGCGGCACGGGGTGCAGCGGATCGTGCTGGCATCGGGTCGCGGGATCGACGATCCGGATTACGCCACGGACAGCAGTGGTGTCCTGGACGGCATCCTCGACAGCGAGGCCGCCGTGCGGGAGAGCGGTCTCGAGTGGACGATCAGCAGGCCGGGCTGGTTCGCGCAGAACTTCAGCGAGGGCTTCTTCGGTGATGCCATCCGCGCCGGTGAACTGCGGCTTCCCGGTGGCGATGGGGCCGTCAGCTTCATCGATGCCGAGGACATCGCCGCGGTCGTGGTCGCCGCGCTGACCGAGGACGGGCACTCGGGCCAGATCTACGAGTTGTCGGGTCCTCGGGCGCTGACGCTGGCCGAGGCGGTGGCCACGATCTCCGAGGCCATCGGCGGCGAAGTCCGCTACGTGCCGATCTCCGCCGAGCAGTACGTCGCGGAACTCGTCGAGCAGGGGCTGCCGCCGGCCGACGCCGAAGCCTTCGCGCACGTGATCGAGCCGCTCCGGGACGGGACCGACGAATACCTCTCGGACGGCGTGCAGCGTGCGTTGGGGCGCGAGCCGCGCAGCTTCGCCGAATTCGCCAAGGCGACCGCAGCCGCAGGCGGCTGGACGGCCTGACCCATTAGCGCCAGCTGGCGGGGGGTACGTCCCACGTGTCGAGGGGAGTCGCGTCCTCGGCGCCGGCTCTGCCGGTCGCCGTTCGGGCGGCCTGCGGCGCGATCGTCGCGCTCGCCGGCAGGTCGAACGACATCGGTGAGACCTACAACGTGTCCAACCCGGACACGTTGACCTTCACGCAGGTCATCGAACGGCTGCGTGAACTGGGGTACGACATCGCCGAGCTCCCGCAGCAGGAGTGGAGCAGGTTGATCCGCCGTGACCCGGCGAACGCGCTGACACCGCTGCTGGACGTGTTCGAGACCGCGTTCACCGGGGTCGGCGGGTACCCCGACATCGACACCAAGAAGCTGGACGCGGCCCTGACCGGCACGTCGGTGAGCTGCCCACCGGTCGACCGAGCCCTGGTGACCACTTACCTGGAGTTCTTCATGCGCAGCGGCTATTTCCCACCGCTGCCGTCGGCGCCCGGACTTCCGGGGACGGAATCCGTCCGTGCCGAGTGAAGATCACCCGTGGCCGATCACCGCGGGCGGTCGAGTCTCGGCCCGCCGAGGAGGACCAGGCTCCTCGGCGGACCGACCGAGGTGCGGACACATCAACGAGCGCACCCGGCTCGGGAAGCTGACGTGCGAAGGCGCCCTGAGCCGGATGGGCCGGTCCCAGCGCGCCGTGTCCCGGTCAGCCCGCGAAGCGGCGGACGCTGTTGACCTGGCCCATGTACTCGACTTCCTCGACCGTGACGTCCTGGCCTTCGGTCGGGGCGTGCACGATCTTGCCGTTGCCGATGTAGATGCCGTTGTGGCTGCCCGAACTGTAGAAGAAGATCACGTCGCCGGGCTTCATGTCGCTCTGGGAGACCTTCTTGCCCTCCGAGATCTGCGACTGCGTCGAGCTGGGCAGCGACACCCCGGCCTGGCGGAAGGACCACGCGACGAGCCCGGAGCAGTCGAACTGCTGCGGCCCCTTGGCGCCGAACACGTACGGCGAGCCCTGCTTGCTCAGCGCCGCGTTGACCGCCTCGATGGCCGTGCCGGAACCGAGCAGCGACCCGACGTTGCTGCCGCCGGACATCGACTCCTGCTCTTGTTCGCTGAGACTGTTGTACTGCTCCTTGACCTTGGCGACCTGGGCGTCCATCGCGTCCTTCTTGCCCGCGATCTCGCCCTCGATCCGGGCCGCCTCGGCCGCCGCCGTCTCCGCGCGGCCGCGCGCGTCCTGGGCCTGCCGCTCGGCTCCTTCGGCCCGGTTGGTCGCGCCCGCCAACGCCTTGACGGCGTCGTTGTTGTCCTTGGCCAGCACGTCCAGCGCCGAGGACCGGTCGAGGAACTCGTCCGGTGACTCGCTGACCAGCAGCGCCGAAAGCTTGTTGAGCCGAGCTCCCTGGTACGAGGCGTGCACCAGCCGGTCGACGCCGGTGCGGAACTGCTGTTCGTCGGCACGCGCCTGACCGGCGACCCGGCCCGCCTGCTCGCTGTCGACGTTGGCCTGGTCCAGCTCCGCCCGCCGCTTGCCGTGGTCGTCCTGGGCCTTCTTGTACGTCTCCGTCAGTTCCTCGGCCTGGCGCCCCAGTTCCTTGAGCTGCTTCTGGGCGTCCGAAGCGTTGCCGGGTGGCTGCGCGACGGCCGGCGGTGAAGACACGCCGACAGCGGTGGCGACCACCGTGGCCGCCAGCGCACCGCCCATCGAGCGCTTCAATTTGGACGACGACACTGAACGCACACAACTCCTTTGCCGCTTACACCGGCTCATCGGCCACGGCTGTTCGAGGCCCGCAATGGACGGCCGCCTCGAAACGGCCGCCGACCGAGTCGGCGTGATTCACGGCGCCCCCTGCCGGATGACTGATCACCGCGAAACCGCGCACAGGCTACGCACAACGGCACCCCGTGGTCCACCAGCGCAAAGTGGCATTCGGCACAAGCGGATCCATCGGTCCGTGCGCAGCGTTTTCGAAGTGCGCGCGCTAATGGGGATTCGTGCGCCGATTACCGTGCGGACGGGCCGGCATCGTTATGCGATCAGCCGGTCGCCGAGTCCGGCAGGTTCGGCAGTTCGTCGAAACAGCGCGCTTTCCCGCGTGAACCCGGTGCCGGGCGGCCCGTTCGGGGACCGCGTTGCTCGTATCAGGTGCTCCGAATGCTCTGCCGAGCGCGTCCGGACCCGACTGAAGGTGATCACAGGTGCAGGCGCGGGGTTCCCGCTTCGTCCTGCTGGATTCGCTCGACCGGATCCGCGCCGGCCTGCCGCGCGAGCAGTGGACCGACGGCGCGTGCGGGCGATGACGGCCCGCACGCGCTCCTCGGCGGCCCCGGGGCCGACGGGCTACAACCGGCCGGAGCCGACGTAGTCGCGGGCGAACCGTTCCGCTTCCGGCGTCTCACCGGTGAGCCGCTGGACCTGCGCCCGGCGGGAGCGCAGTTCCGCCGCCGGGTCGGCCGCGTCCGGCGGAAGGTGCAGCAGGTGCAGGAGTTCTTCGGAGAACCCGAGGGCGTGCCGAGCCTGGGACCGCCGCCGCTCGCCGTAACCCGCCAAGCCCGTCGCGTCGTCGTGGCGATACCACCGCACGAGCGAGCGGGCGAGGTCGGCGGCATCGGCGATGGCGAGATTCATGCCCTTGGCGCCCGAGGGCGTGAGCACGTGCGCGGCGTCCCCGGCCAGGAACGCCCGCCCGTGCCGCGAGGTCCGCGCGATGCTGCTGCGCATCCGCAGGATCCCCGGTTCCCGGATCTCGACGATCCCGGCATCGGCGCCGAGCCGGACGCCGAGTTCTTCGTGCAGCCGCGCGGCGGGCCAGCGCGCGAGGTCTTCGTCGGCGGGAACTTGCAGGTACAGGCGTCCTAGCCGACCGGCTCTCGGCATCATCCCCGCGAAGCCGCGTTCGTGGACGGCGTACCGGATGCCTTCGACCGGCGCCGTGAGGTCGGCGAGCATCGTCAGCCAGTCGTAGGGGTATCGGCGCCGCACGTCGCCGTCCGGACTTCCCGGGAACGAACGGGAAACGACGCTGCGGGCACCGTCGCACCCGATCACGAAGTCGCACTCGGCCTCGAACTCCGCGCAGCGCAGCCGTGCGCCGGTCGCGGACGTGAGGTCCACGTCCAGCACGGCACTGTCGAAGCGTGGTGCGCGATCCGCTTCGTCGAGCGCGCCGAGCAGATCCCGCAGCAACAGCTGCTGCGGGTAGACGCAGTGCCGATCGCCGCCGGCCCGGGCCGCGTAGTCCAGCCGGATCCGCTCGCCGGAGACCACGATGTCGCACCAGCCGTGCCAGGTGGCGTCGCGGAGCAGCTCGTCGGCGAGCCCCCATTGCCGCAGGTACGCCACGACCCGGTGTTCCACCAATCCCGCGCGGGGTGTGGTCTCCACCGCCTGCCGGGAACGCTGCTCGATCACGAGCACGTCGATGCCGCTCCGGTGCAGGACGTTCGCGAGCACCAGCCCGGCAGGCCCCGCGCCGACGACGGCGACCCGGGCGCGCAGCAGGCCGCTCATCGGGTGGTCTCCTGCATTGCGGTGACCTCGGCGGAAATGATCTCCGGGGTGGGCGGTTCGTTGCTGACCGCGGCCGGGGCGTCGTGGTGCCGGAGCAGGTAGGCGCGGAAGGGGCTCCCGGTCGTGCCGGGGACGGCGTTGTCCAGAGTTTTCATGTACCTGGGGATTTTGAGTAGGGGGTATCGCGGCGTGCGGATCGCAGTTTCCGGACGCCCGTCTTCTTGCGTGTTGCGGATACCTTGCGAGAAGTGATCGGCAGGTTAGCACGACTGTTCCGGGTGCTGACGGTTTTCGTTGGATAATTTCTTGACCGGCTGAAATGTGTCTTTGCGTGATGCCGGGAAGGGTTTCTTCTTAATGTCCGATTGTTGTCTTCGGCCGAGCATTCATGCTCGTTGAGTGCGCCTCTTCGGCGTAGGTTCTGCTAGTGCTTTCGGTGTAGCTCGAGAAGCTTCGGATCGATATTCAGGGGAGATCTGCAAATATGATTTACCGAGCAAGGAAGACTCTTTCTGGATCTGAATTCTAGAAATAGTTTCAGTGGGAGATTCTTCGGGTGCGGCAAGGGAATCATTCGGTCGTCGCCGCGACCGCGAGGAAGACCGGACCTTGGCTCCCCGCCCGGCGGCGCCCTAACCTTCCTCAGGTGCGATGACGGATCCACGGCGACCTGCCCGGATTTCTGGAGGCGACGCCACATGAGCACGTGCCCCGTCGGCCACTCGATCTCGGCGGGCGCCGCGGCGTTCGACCCGTTCGGCGAGGAGTACCAGGCCGACCCGCCGGCCTCGCTGCGCTGGTCGCGCGACGAGGAACCGGTCTTCTACAGCCCGGAGATCGGCTATTGGGTGGTGACCCGGTACGCGGACGTCGCGGCCGTGTTCCGGGACAACTCGCTGTTCTCGCCCTCGATCGCGCTGGAGAAGATCACCCCGGTCTCGGCGGCGGCCACCCGGAAACTCGCCGAATACGGCTACGCCATGGACCCGCACGCTGGTGAACGAGGACGAGCCCGCCCACCAGCCGCGCCGCCGGGCGCTGATGGGCTCGTTCGCGCCCGAGGCGCTGGCGGCGCACGAGCCGATGGTGCGCGAACTCGCCCGCGACTACGTCGACCGGTTCGTGGACAAGGGCGAGGCCGACCTCGTCGACGAGATGTTCTGGGAGGTCACCCTCACCGTCGCCCTGCACTTCCTCGGCGTGCCGGAGGAGGACATGCCGACGCTGCGGAAGTACTCGATCGCCCACACCGTCAACACCTGGGGGCGGCCGTCACCGGAGCAACAGGTGGAGGTCGCGGAGGCCGTCGGCAACTTCTGGCACTTCGCAGGCGAGGTCGTGGCGAAACTGCGCGCGGACCCGTCCGGACCCGGCTGGATGCCCTACAGCATCCGGTTGCAGCGCGAACTGCCCGACATCATCACCGATTCCTACCTGCACTCGATGATGATGGCCGGCATCGTCGCCGCGCACGAGACGACGGCCAACGCCGCGGCCAACGCGGTGAAGTCGTTGCTGGAGAACCGATCGGCATGGGACGAGCTGTGCGCCGACCCGGCACTGATCTCGAACGCCGTCGAGGAATGCCTGCGGCACAACGGATCGGTCGCGGCCTGGCGCCGGCTCGTGACCGCCGACACCGAGATCGGCGGAGTGCCCGTCCCGCGCGGTGCGAAGCTGCTCATCGTCAACTCCTCGGCGAACCACGACGAGCGGCACTTCGACGATCCCGACGAGTTCGACGTCCGGCGCGACAACGCCGCGGACCACCTGACCTTCGGCTACGGCAGCCACCAGTGCCTCGGCAAGAACCTCGCCCGGATGGAGCTGCAGGTGTTCCTGGAAGAGCTCACCAAGCGGCTCCCGCACCTGGAGCCGGTGCCCGGCCGGAAGCTGACGTACCTGCCCAACACCTCCTTCCGCGGCCCGGAGCACCTGTGGGTGAGCTGGGATCCGGCGGCGAACCCGGAACGGCGCGACCCCGGCCTGCTGAACCGGCCGCACCCGGTGCGCATCGGGGAACCGCTCCGCCGGGCCATCACGCGCACGGTGACCGTCGAAGCCGTCGAACCGGTGGCGGAGAACGTCGTCTCGGTGACGCTGTCCGGGGCCGGGCTGCCGAGGTGGACGCCCGGTTCGCACATCGACGTCGAGCTGGGGGAGTCGTCGCGGCAGTACTCGCTGTGCGGCGACCCCGCCGAGCCGGATCGCTACCGGATCGCGGTGCTGCGCGAACGGGAGAGCCGGGGCGGGTCGCGGTTCGTGCACGAGCGGCTCGAAGTCGGCGAGACGCTGCGGATTCGGGGGCCGCGCAACCACTTCCGGCTCGACCCGGGCGCCGACGACTACCTGTTCGTCGCCGGCGGCATCGGCATCACTCCGATCATCGCGATGGCCGATCATGCTCACGCGGCGGGTGCCGCCTACGAGATCCATTACTGCGGGCGCGGCGAGTCGACGATGGCGTTGCTCGACCGCCTCCGCCGGGACCACGGCGACGCGCTCACCGTGCACACGAGCAGTGGCGGTCGCCTCGACGTCGATGCGCTGCTCGCGGAGCCTGTCGCGGGCAGGCAGGTCTACGCGTGCGGGCCGCAGCGCCTGCTCACCGCGCTGGAAGCGGCGATGATCCGGTGGCCGCAGGACTCCCTCCGCGTCGAGCACTTCGAGGCCGCATCCCTGCTCGACCCGGCAAGTGAGCACGCCTTCGACGTCGAACTCGCCGACTCCGGCGGCACCGTCATGGTCCCCGCCGATCTGACGGTGCTCACAGCCCTGCGGGCGGCCGGTGTCGACGTGCCCAGCGACTGCGAGGAGGGCCTGTGCGGTTCCTGCGAGGTCGCGGTGCTCGACGGCACGGTCGACCATCGCGATCGGGTGCTGACCAGGGCCGAGCGCGCGACCGGGCGCAGCATGATGACCTGCTGCTCCCGAGCTTGTGGAACCACGTTGGCCCTCGGTCTCTGAAACCGTCCCAGCCCTAGGTCGGCTCGTTGGAAGTCCAGTATGGACGATCAATTTCTGCGGTTTTACCGTCGAAGTGGGGTCGAACGGGCGCAGGAATTTTGCCATTGCGCCCACACTGCGGGGTTCCGGCTCTTAGCCTGGGGCGTGACCGGCGACGTTCCGGCCGGTCCTGCAGTGGATCACCACCTCTGCGCGGGAGGGACGACCATGGCCGCTGAGGCCCCGATCGGGATCAACGTCAGTGCCGAGCACGAACCGCTCTTGCGGCGGCTGGACGGCATCACCCCGCTGCTGAACGAGAACGCCGAGCGGTCCGAGGCGCTCGGCCGCCTCACCGAGGTCGTCGTGGAGGCGCTGCACGACACCGGTGTCTTCCGGGTGTGCATCCCGCGTGAACTGGGCGGCTACGAGTTCTCGCCGCGCCAGATCCTCGACACGGTTTCCCGCCTCTCCTACGCCGATTCCGCCGCGAGCTGGTCCGTGATGGCGCTGCAGATGGTGACCGGCACGACCGCCGCCTACCTCGGCGCGGACGCGGCGCGCGACCTGTTCGCCGACGTCGGCGCCGGCCGCCACGCGCTGATCGCGGGACAGGGCACCAAGCCCGGCACCGCCGTGCGGGCCGACGGGGGCTACCGCATCACCGGCCACTGGCATTTCGCATCGGGCCTGCCGATGGCCAGCCACATCCACACCGCGGCGCTGTGCGCGGAGACCGGCGAGTCGCTCGTGTGCACCTTGCCGAAGGAGCACGTGGAGCAGGTCGACAACTGGGACGTGATGGGACTCCGCGCGACCGGCAGTATCGACTACCGCTGCGAAGACGTCTTCGTGCCGAGCACGCACGCCTACGAGGCGGCCACCACGGACAACCGGCACGGCGGCGCCATGTACCGCATGGGCCTGGTGAACATGTCCGCCATCTTCCACAGCGGGTGGGCGCTCGGCGTGGGCCGCCGCATGCTCGACGAGATGAAGGCCTTGGCGGCGAAGAAAACGGGCGGCCCGAACGCCTCGGTGGACACCGGGCAGTTCCACGCCGAGTTCGCCGCGGCGGAGAGCAGGCTCCGCTCGGCGCGCGCCTGGGCGATGGAGGTCTGGGCCGACAACGAGGCGACGCTGGGCCGCGGTGAGCTCCTCAGCGCCGAGCAGGAGACCCTGACGCGGCTGATGTTGAACAACGCCACGTGGTCGGCGCAGGCCGTCGGCGAGACCGTCTACAAGTGGGCGGGCACGGCGGCGTTGCGGCGTGGAGTGCTGCAGCGGTTCTTCCGCGACCTCCACGCAGGCACCCAGCACGTCACTTCAGGCCCGGTGGTCTTGCAGAACTGCGGAAAGTGGCTGAGCGGCCTGGCCTCGGAGTCGGCTTGGGTGTTCTTGGATCTGAACCCGACCAGATGATCTTGCGTGTCGTTGTCTTGTCAGCGGCGCAACCGCTGAAGTAGCGACCATCAACGGAAAAGGACCACCGGCGGGTTCTCAGGTGCTTCCTCGCGAGGAAGCACCTGAGGCTCCGCTACCCGGACACCCGCGCAGCTGATTCCGCGGTGGTCACCCCGGGGGCATCACGTTGTTCATCTGCTCCTGGACCGGCCCCATGATGTCGGGGTTCGTCATGCCCATGACGAGTGCGATGGCCCCCAAGATGCCTAGGACCAGCGCGATGGCGCCCAGGATCAGGCCTCCCATGGCGACGCCCTTGCCGGTGCGTTGCGCTTGGGTGCCCTTCTTGCGTCCGATGATGCCGAGAACGATGGCGACGATCCCGAACACGATCGCCAACGGCAGGAGCACGGCCGTCAGGGCGCAGAAGAGGGCGAGCAACCCGAACACCAGGGCGAACACGGCGACGGGACTGGTCTTCGCGGGAGCCACCGAGGTGGGCGTGCCGGTGGTCCACGAGGTGTGTTCACCGCCCCTGTCGACCTCGTCCGGCCGTTGCTCGGTGTCGTGCGAGCCGCGTGAGCCCTGTGCGTCCTGCGGGCCGCGCGGGTCCTGCGGGTTCCGTGGGTCGTTCGAGCGGTCTGAGCTGTGCGAGCTGCGCGAATGCGTCATGGCGATTCTCTTTCTCGTGGATCCCTGTTGATCGCCGGGCCGGCCGACGGCAGGACCGCGTGGCGCCGCCCCTGGCGAGCGCCCCGGCTCAGCAAGCTGACCTCGTCGCTCCCGGGTGCCCATCCCGGACGGCTGAACAAACCCCGGCGGATTCCGGATCTGTGCGAGATCGGAAATCGGCGGGTTCTCGCCAGCGCGCCGATCCGTCGAACTGCGCGGGGCATCATGCACGCGTCCTTCGGGGAGGGCGTGAGTTCTCCGGATCGATCCCGATCCGGACCCGATCAACGGCAGGCGTGATGAGTGTGAACGTGAAGGTTTCGGTGGCCCGCATCGGAGCGGCCCGGCTCGGAATGGCCGGCCTCGCCGTAGCCGCCGCGGTGTCGCTGGCCGGCTGCGGCCAAGGCGTGCAGGTCGAATCCCCGAAGGATCCGAGCAACGAGTCCCCGTGCGACCTGGTGCCCTCCCAGACCATCCACGAACTGGGTTTCCACGAGGAAGGTGAGGAGACCGCCGACGGTTGCGCATGGAAGAGCGCCGGGGGCGGCGTGGAGCTGGCGATCGGTGTGGTGGCGGACCGCTCCCTGCAGGATTTCCGCGACGAGTCCACGAAGTACTCCGACTTCGGTGAGCTGACCGTCGCCGCGCACCCGGCGGTCCGCGCCAACTCGGGCGACCCGAAGGCGGACGGCAAGTGCGAGCTCGTCGTGGCGGCCAACGGCGAGCAGGCCGTCTCGGCGAAGGCGAAGATTCCCAGCGGTGCCACCGCGGACCCGTGCGCACTCGCCCAGCGAGCCCTCGACGCAGGCGTCCCCTCCTGGCCCGCAGCGGAGTGATCCCCGCAGGCACTCCCTGACACGCATCCGCGCCCGGTGGCAGCCCGCCACCGGGCGCGAACGGTTCACCGCACTGAACCAGCGCTCACTCGGATCGCTGTTCCCTCGGACGCCTTGCCGACGAGCTCCGGTCGCCGTCGTGGATGGCGGCCGAGGTGCGTCGGCCGCGCCGTCGTCCTCAGCGAGGCGCCGACGGGGGAAGTCGCGGGGTGCGGTCAGCCGCCGTTCGTATGACGAACCGAGGCGACCTGTTCGGTGGCTGACGGTCGAACGCGGATCGCAAGACAGTGGTGTGAACCGAATTCGACCACCCGCCGCGACGGAGGAGCCCGCCGATGCAGACGTCCGAGCCGTACGTCCTCGATCCGGACGCGACCGACATTCACGCCGAAGGCGCCCGGATTCGCGAGCGCGGCCCGCTCACCGAGGTCGTGCTGCCGGGCGAGGTCGTGGCCTGGTCCATCTCGGATCCGGCGATGCTGCGCCAGGTGCTGACCGACCCGCGCGTGTCGAAGGACCCGAACCAGCACTGGCCTGCCTGGATCAACGGCGAGGTGTCCGCGGACTGGCCGCTGATGGCCTGGGTCGCGAGGCAGGACATGCTCACCGCGTACGGCCCCGACCATCGGCGGTTGCGCTCGCTGGTGTCGAAGGCCTTCACGGCTCGCCGTGTCGAGGCCCTGCGCCCGTGGATCGAGCGGATCGTTGGGGAACTGCTCGACGAGCTCGCTGCCGACGGTGCGGGCGTCGTTGATCTCCGCCATCGGTTCGCCTACCCGCTGCCGATCGAAGTGATCTGCCAGCTGGTGGGTTTCTCCGAAGGCGACGCGCGCGCGGAGCTGCGGCGCTTCACCGACGTCATCATCTCCACCACGTCCGAACCCGGTGCGGCGGCGGCCGCCGCCGACGTCGGGCGGAACCTGTTCGTCGAGCTCATCGCCGCGAAACGGCGCGATCCCGGCGATGACCTGACGAGCGCGCTGCTCACGATCCGCGACGAGAACGACTCCCGGCTCTCCGGAGAGGAGCTGATCTCCACGTTGCTGCTGCTCGTCGGAGCCGGTCACGATACGACCGCCAACCTCCTCGACCACGCGGTCGTCGCCCTGCTCACCCACCCGGACCAGCTCGCACTGGTCCGGTCCGGACAGTGCGGCTGGGGCGACGTGATCGAGGAGGCACTGCGCTGGCAGCCGCCGATCTCGGTGATCCCGCTGCGTTACGCCGTCGATGACATCGCCCTCGGCGAGGTGACCATCCGAGCGGGGGAGGCGATCCTGCCCGCTTTCGGGAGTGCCAACCGCTGTCCACGATCGCACCGGGACGCCGACCGCTTCGACATCACTCGCGGCGACAAGGAGCACCTGTCCTTCGGGCACGGCACGCACTTCTGCCTCGGCTCGTCGCTGGCCCGCCTGGAGGCGGCGCTCGCATTACCGGCTCTGTTCGCGCGCTACCCCGACCTGGCGCTCGCGGTGCGACCGGACGAGCTCCGCCCCAACCCGTCGTTCATCGCCAATGGCCACCGCGAACTCCCCGTCCACTTAGGACTATGACTGTCCGGATGCGTTGGCAGGTGCCGGAGGATTCCGACCGCGGCGAGATCGTCCACTTCGACGGTGCGGGGCACCGGCGGCGAACTCATCTGGCCTCATCGTGCAGTTCTCGCTGACCTTCGACCACCGGGTGTGCGACGAAGGCACCACCGCGGGATTCCGCCACATCGCCGACACCCTCGAAACCCAGCGGTGTACGCACCGTCCACGATGATCCCGCCCCGGTGCGGCAAATCCGCCGTCCGCATGACGAAACGAGGTGACCTGTTCGGCGGATGACGGTCGGGCACGGACCACAAGACAGTGGTGAGCGCGCACCTCGATCACTCGCCGCGACAGGGGGCCGCCGATGCAGGCGCAGGAGCCGTACGTCCTCGACCCGGACGCGACCGACGTCCACGCCGAAGCCGCCCGGATCCGAGAACGCGGCCCGGTCGTGGAGGTCTTGCTGCCGGGTGAGGTCGTGGCCTGGTCCGTCTCCGACCCGGCGATGCTGCGCGGGCTGCTGACCGACCCGCGGGTGTCGAAAGACCCGAACCAGCACTGGCCCGCGTGGATCAACGGCGAGATTCCCGCGGACTGGCCGCTGGTCGCCGGGGTCGTCAGACAGGACATGCTCACCGCGTACGGCCCCGACCATCGGCGGTTGCGTTCGCTGGTGTCCAAAGCTTTCACGGCACGTCGCGTCGAGTCCCAGCGCCCGTGGATCGAGCGACTCGTCGAGGCCTTCCTCCACGAGATCGCCGAGGACCGGGCGGACGTCGTCGATCTCCGCGAACGGTTCGCCTACCCGCTGCCGTTCGAAGTGATCTGCCGGCTGGTCGGTGTTCCCGAAGGCGGGCCGCGCGCGGAACTGCGACGCATCAACGACGTCATCAGCTCCACCGCGACCGAGCCCGGCGCCTCCGCCGCCGCCTTCGAATCCGGGCGGAACCTGTTCATCGAGCTGGTCACGGCGAAACGCCGAGATCCCGGCGACGACCTGACCAGCGCGCTGCTCACGATCCACGACGAGAATCACTCGCGGCTGTCCGAAGCGGAGATGATGCACACGATGCTGCTGCTAGTAGGAGCCGGCCACGAGACGACCGCCAACCTCCTCGACCACGCGATCACGGCCCTGCTCACCCACCCCGACCAGCTCGAACAGGTCCGCTCCGGGCGGCGCCGCTGGGACGACGTGATCGAGGAAGCACTGCGCTGGCAGGCGCCGCTCCCGGTGGTCCCGCTGCGCTACGCCGTGGAGGACATCGTGCTCGGCGAGGTGACGATCCGAGCCGGGGAAGCGATCGTGGCCGCCTTCGGGAGCGCCAACCGGTGTCCGCGACAGCACCAGGACGCCGACCACTTCGACATCACCCGCGACAACAAGGAGCACCTGTCCTTCGGCCACGGCACGCACTTCTGCCTCGGCCCGTCGCTGGCCCGCCTGCAAGCGAGCCTGGCGCTACCAGCGTTGTTCACCCGCTTCCCGGCCCTGAACCTGGCGGTCCCGGCGGAAGAACTCCGACTCCTCCCATCCTTCATCTCCAACGGCCACCGCGAACTCCCTGTCCACTTGGGAGTCGTTTCAGAATGACCTGTGTGCCGGGCCGCTCAGCGGAACCTCAGCGGCTTCCTCGCTGCGGGTTCCATCAAGTAGCTCCTCACACGGCGAAATCCGGGTCCGGGCTGCTGTCCTCGCGAGGAAGCCGCTGAGAACCCGCCGGTGGTCGGCATTGCTCAAGCTGGTCACTGCTCAGCGGCTCCGCCGGTGACAAGGCAACGACCGAAGATCAATCTGCAAAGGCCCCTCAGAGGTCCTGCGGGTGATCTTTTGATCTGTGTCTTCGTCAGCGAGGGAGTCGCTTCTAAAGCCAGTCGTGTTCGCGGGCGTAGCGGGCCGCTTCGTGGCGGGTTCGGGTTTGGGTTTTCTGCATCGCGTTGGACAGGTAGTTGCGGACCGTGCCTTCCGCGAGGTGCAGGCGTGCGGCGATCTCGGAGGCGGAGAAGCCGTCGCGGGTGGCGCGTAGGACGTCGAGTTCGCGCTCGGTGAGGGGGCAGTCGTCGACGACCGCGAGCGCTGAGACGTCCGGGTCGATCCAGCGCTTCCCGGCGTGCAAGGTCTTGATCACCGAGCTGATGTGGGCGGGCTCCGCGGACTTGCTGACGAAGCCCTGGACTCCGAGCTTCAGCGCCTTGCGCAGCACGCCGGGCCGGGCGTGCCGGGTGAGCATGAGGATCACCTGTGCCGGCCGCGCACGGCGGATCTCGGTGACGGCGTCGAGACCGTCGACCCGTGGCATCTCCAGGTCGATCACGAGCACGTCCGGGTCGTGCCGCAGAGTGGCCGCCACGGCGGCTTCGCCGTCCTCGGCTTCGGCGAGCACCGTGATCTCACCTTCCAGCGGCAGCAGGGCCGCGAGCGCTTTGCGCAGCAGCGCCTCGTCGTCGGCGAGCACCACCGTGGTCATCGGGTCTCCTCCCGGGCCGTCCAGGCGGGGAAGGCCGCCGCGGTCGTGAATCGGCCGTCCGAACGGGACACTTCCAGCTCACCGCCGTGGTCCGCCATTCGTTGCCGCAGCGTGGAAAGCCCGCTGAGCTTCGGCGATCCGGGCTCGTGCGCGCCGTCGTTGACTATGGTGATGCCGGCGGCCGACAGCGTGATCCGAACCTGGCGCGCTTGGGCGTGGCGCAGGATGTTCGTCGTCGTCTCGCGCAGGACTTGGCCGAGCAGCTCACCCGCGCGCGGATCGACGTCCGCCTCGCGGTCGATGTGCACGTGGATTCCCGCGGCCTCGAACAGGTTCTTCGCGTTCTCCAGCTCCGCCGAGAGGTTCAGCCGCCGCTGCGCGTGGGCGAGTTCCTTGGTCTCCACAATGGTGTCGCCGACGAGGGTGTGCACCTCCCGCAGCTCTTCGCGCACCCGGGCGGGGTCGGCGTCCAGCAGCTTCTCCGCGAGCGCGACCTTCAGCTTCACCACGTGCAGGGTGTGGCCCTGGATGTCGTGGAGATCGCCTGCGAACCGCATGCGCTCCCGCATCACGGCCAGCTCGGCGTCGCGTTCCCGCGACTGCTCGAGTTCGGCGATCAGGTCGTAGAACCGCTGGTTCAGGTACACGAAACCGGTTGCCAGCACGACGGTGAGCGCAGGGCTCCCGACGTACGGCCAGAGCCGAGCACCGACGTCGCCGTAGACGAGCAGGTTCGCCGACCCCAGCACGGCAACGAGCAGGGACAACCCGAGCAGCGTCACCAACCGGCGTCGCCGCATCGGCGGGATCAGGAACGACCCGACGAGGCAGACGCCGAAGGAGGCACCGGTGCTGTCGGTCAGCGCCCCGAGGAGCCACATCGCGGCGGCCACCACCAGGCAGGGTTTGGCGACGCGGAGGAAGTCACCCGCCGTCCAGCGTTCGGCGGTGGCCACCGCGGCCGCCACCGCCACGACCTGGATGACGACGTGCGCCCACGAGTGCGCGGTGAGCACCAGCGAGAGCACGCCGACGATGAGGACGGGCGGCACCGTCGTGATCAGGTTGAGCGTGCGCAACCGGTCTTGGACGGCACCGCCGGTCCACCTGGGGCGGGACACGGGCCAGCTGTCCGTCATGGTCCTCCGGAGTTCGAGCAGCGGTCGGTCCCCGAGCATGCCGCACGGATCCGGGGGCGACCAGTGACGCCACGTCAGGTTTCGGGGGCGAGGAACGTCACGGTTCGCCGGTGACGTGACCGCACTACTGGGCGGGCGCCGACCCCGGTGGAATCGGTGCATGCCAACGACACCGATCATCGCCGTCGCCGCCTGCATGGGGCTCAACCGCGGTGACTTTCCCGCTTTCAGGTCGTCACCTCGTCGATCCGCACTGTCCGGCGCATCGGGGCGCACCGACTCGCCCCGCTCGGGCACCGCCGAACTCCGGCGGCCGCGCACTCCCGAGCCGGCCCGTTCGGCGGGAGATCCGCAGGCGGCTGAGTCCGAACCATTGTCGTGACCCCCGGGGACGTCGGCGAACCGCGCCGCCGAGCTGTGCGCGCACGAACAGAGGAGAGGCGATCCGATGCAGAAGTTCTTGGTGACCATGGCTTTCGGCGCCGCCGTCGCCGCGGCGGGAACGGCGGTGGTGCCGGCGGTGTCCGCGGCGCCGAAGACCACCGACGAGCTGAACTGGGGGCCGTGCCCGGAAACTCCCGTCCCGACACCGGACCTGGAGTGCACGACCGTGCAGGTCCCGCTGAACTACCAGGACCCCGAAGGGCACACGATCGACATCGCGGTGTCGCGGTTGCCCAGCAAGAACCCGGAGAAGCGGCGCGGCGTGCTGCTGACCAATCCGGGCGGCCCCGGTAGCGGAGGGCTGGATTACCCGCAGCTGCTGACGACGCCCGTGCTGCCGAAACCGCTGCCGCAGAGCGTGCGGGATCAGTACGACGTGATCGGGTTCGACCCGCGCGGAGTCGGCCGCAGCGCCCCGGTGACCTGCGACCTGACGCCGGAGCAGCAGGCCATCGGCAACCTGCCGTACCCGAACGACGAGGCCGACGTCCTGCGGCAGGCCGAGGTCGCGAAGGCCGAAGCCCGGCAGTGCGCGGACTCGGAGACCGGGCCGATGCTGCCGTACACCACCACGGCGAACACCGCGCGGGACATGGATCGGATCCGTGCCGCTCTGGGCGAGTCCACTGTGTCCTATCTCGGCGCGTCCTACGGGACGTACCTGGGCGCGGTGTACACGACGATGTTCCCGCAGCACAGCGACCGGTTCGTGCTGGACAGCAATCTCGGTCCGGGTGGATACGACATCGAGGCCATGCGCGCCTTCGGCCGCGGTCTGGAGGACCGGTTCCCCGACCTCGCGAAGTTCGCCGCCGCGCACCCGGAGTACGGGCTGGGCACGACTCCGGCCGAGGTGACCGCGAAGTTCCACGAGCTGGCCGCCCGGCTGGACCGGGAACCGGTCGCGGCCTACAACGGCTCGATCTTCCGCGGCATGGTGTTCACCTTGCTGTACAGCGAGAATCCGGAGCCGGTGGCGCGGGCCATGCAGTCCCTCGACAAGGGTGAGGATCCGAAGCTGCCGGGTTCCGAGCCGCCCGCGACGGACAACATCTCCGCCGCCCGGTTCGCCGTCCTCTGCGGCGACTCGGCCTGGCCACGTTCGGTGGAGAGCTACCAGCAGGACGTGGAGGTCGACCGGAAGCGGTACCCGCTGATCGGTGCGGCGGGGGCGAACATCGGTCCCTGCGCATTCTGGGAGACCGACCCGGTGGAGCCCCCGGTTCGGATCACCGACCGCGGCCCGTCCAACGTCCTCATGGTGCAGAACGAGCGCGACCCGGGGACTCCGATGTCCGGTGCCCGCGAACTGCGCGCGGCGTTCGGCGACCGCGCCCGGATGGTCTCGGTCGACGAGGGCGGCCACGGCGCCTACGTGATCGGCGCCAACCAGTGCGCCAACGACGCGGTGACGGACTTCCTGGTCACGGGGGCGCGGCCGGAGCAGGACTCCGCCTGCGCAGCGGAACCCCGCTGACCACCGAACGCACCCGGCCGATCGCTTCTCGCGATCGGCCGGGTCGGCGTGGTGAAGTCAGCCCCAGGTCAGGAACCGGTAGTGCAGGCCCGTCGAGGATTCCTGCCAGTCCCCGGTGGAGTCCGGTGCGCGCCCGACCTCGGGAGCGTGGGTGTCGCCGTCGAAGAGCTCCCGGATCTCGGTCACGACGATCCGGTCCGCGAGCGGCAGCGCCGCCCGGTACACCGCCGCGCCGCCGATCACCCACACGTCTCCGGACGCCGTGGCCAGCGCCTCAGACAGGTCGGTGAAGGTTTCCGCGCCGTCCTGCGGCGTGCGCGACAGCACGAGGTTGCGCCTGCCGGGCAGCGGCCGGAACCGCGGCGGCAGCGACTCCCAGGTGCGGCGGCCCATGAGCACGGTCGCGCCGGCGGTCACCGTGCGGAAGTGCTTGAGGTCTTCCGGCAGGTGCCACGGCATCGTCGCGTCGCGGCCGATGACACCGTTGGCCGACTGCGCCCAGATGAGCCCGATCACACCGCCACCGGAGCCTTGATGCCCGGGTGCGGGTCGTAGCCGTCGATCACGAAGTGCTCGTAGGTGTAGTCGAACAGGCTGTCCGCGGGTTGCAGGCTGAGCTCGGGGAACGGCCGTGGCTCGCGCGCGAGCTGCCGGTGGACCTGCTCGTCGTGGTTGTCGTAGATGTGGCAGTCGCCGCCGGTCCAGATGAAGTCGCCGACTTCAAGACCGGCCTGCGCGGCCATCATGTGCGTCAGCAGCGCGTAGCTGGCGATGTTGAACGGCACGCCGAGGAATAGGTCCGCGCTGCGCTGGTAGAGCTGGCAGGACAGCTTGCCGTCGGCGACGTAGAACTGGAAGAAGGCGTGGCACGGCGGCAGCGCCATCCGCGGAATGTCCGCGACGTTCCACGCGGACACGATGATCCGCCGGGAGTCGGGGTTCTCGCGCAGGGTGCGCAGCACCTCGCTGATCTGGTCGATGTGCCGGCCGTCCGGGGTCGGCCACGACCGCCACTGCACGCCGTAGATGGGGCCGAGCTCACCGTCCGGCGCCGCCCACTCGTCCCAGATCGTGACGCCGTTGTCCCGCAGCCAGTTGGCGTTCGAGTCGCCGCGCAGGAACCACAGCAGCTCGTAGGCGACCGAGCGGAAGTGGACCTTCTTCGTCGTGATCAGCGGGAAGCCGTCGGACAGCCGGTAGCGCAGTTGGTGGCCGAAGACCGACCGGGTGCCGGTGCCCGTGCGGTCCGCCTTGTGGGCGCCGGTGTCGAGCACGTGTCGGAGCAGGTCTTCGTACTGCGTGTCAGGCATGCCCGCGAGCCTAGACGTCTCGACCTGACCAGCGGACATAGGGCATCTGGTGCGTCTCCGCCGATCGCGGTTCCGGTCAGGTTCGGAAATCGGTGACGATCGCTTCCGCGAGCAGGTCCGCCACTCGCCACCCTCCCGCGTCCGCGGCCGGGCAGGCGCCGAGCGTGACCTCATCCCTGATGAGCACCACGATGACGGCCAAGATCGCGCCCGCGCTGGCGGCGGGCAACACCGTGGTGATCAAGCCGTCGGAGCACACCTCGGCGTCGCTGCTGAAGCTGGTGCCGCTGTTCGAGCAGGCCGGTTTCCCGCCCGGAGTGGTCAACGTCGTCACCGGTCACGGCGCGGACGCCGGGGACGCGTTGGTGCGCCACCCGCAGGTCGCGAAGCTCAGCTTCACCGGCAGCACCGCCACTGGCTCGCGCATCGCCGCCACCTGCGGGTCCCGGTTCGTGCCGGTGACGCTGGAACTCGGCGGCAAGTCGCCGAACATCGTCTTCGACGACGCCGACACCGACGGTGCGGCGATGGGCATCATCGCCGGGATCTTCGCCGCGGCCGGTCAGACCTGCATCGCGGGCAGCAGGGCCTTCCTGCAGCGGGGCGTCTACGACGAGGTGCTGGAGAAGGTCGCCGCGCGCGCCGCCACCATCAAGATCGGTGATCCGCTGGCCGACGACACGGAACTCGGCCCGGTGGCGTTCGCCGATCAGCGCGACAAGATCGAGGAGTACGTGCGGCTGGGGCGAGCGGAAGGCGGCAGGGTGCTGCACGGCGGCACGCGGCCGGACCTGGACCTCGACGGCTACTTCTACACCCCGACGGTGTTCGTCGACACCGACAACGGCATGCGGATCTGCCAGGAGGAGATCTTCGGCCCGGTGCTCACGGTGATGCCGTTCGACACCGAGGAAGAGGTGGTGTCGCTGGCCAACGACACGTCCTACGGGCTGGCCGCCGGGGTGTGGACGCGGGACCTCGCGCGCGCCCACCGGCTTTCCTCGGTGCTGGAGGCGGGGACGGTGTGGGTGAACACCTACCGGGCGATGTCGCCGATGTCGCCGCGTTCCGGTTTCAAGCAGAGCGGTGTCGGCATCGAGCACGGCACCGAGGTCGTTCGCGAGTACACCCGGCTCAAGAGCGTCTGGATCAACACCGACGAGAGCCCCGCCCGCGACCCGTTCGTCCTGGGTTCCTGACCGGAGTCCGGTGGGACGGTTCAACCCGTCCCACCGGACCGCGCGATCAGCCGAGGATGTGCTGCGCGAGGGCGTCGAGGATCCGGTGATCCTGCGCCTGCGGGCGCATCTCGGCCGGAGTGCCCGGATAGGTGTCGAACAGGACGTGCGTCGCACCGAGTTCGGCGAGCTCGTCCACGTCCCGGCGGACCTGGTCGAGGGTGCCTTGACCGGCAGGCCGCGTGTCGTCGTCGAGCGCGCCGTCGGTCAGCAGCAACGGCAGGCGCGGCGCGAAGTCGGGCGTGACGCGGCCGGCGTCCTCGGCGGCGCGCCGCAGCGCGGGCAGACCTTCGTCGCGCAGCCACGGAAGCCGCTGGTTGTACGGGTGCCACGCGTCGCCGAATCGCACCGTCCGGCGGATCGCCGCCGCACTGTTGCCGCCCACCCACAGCGGCGGTTGCCGGGTCGGCAGCGGGCCGGTGGACACGTCGTCGAACGAGACGAATTCGCCGTGGAACGACAGTGTTTCCTCGCGCCAGGACCGGGTGATGACCTCCAGGTACTCATCGGTCATCCGGCCACGGCGCTCGAAGGGCAGGCCCAGCGCCTGATATTCCTGCTGCGCCCAGCCGATTCCGGCTCCCACCAGGAGACGACCGCCGCTGAACTGGTCGATGTTGGCGGTCACGCGCGCGGTGTGCAGCGGGTGGCGATACGGCACGATCGCGACGGTCGTGCCGAGTTCGATCCGTTCGGTCTGCCCGGCGAGCCAGGCGAGCGTGGTGAACGGGTCGTAGAACGGTGCCGGGTAGGGCTCGGCCGCGTCCGGGGTGATCGCGAGGTGATCGGAGATCATCGCGAAGCCGAATCCGCGTTCTTCCGCGTAACGCGCCCACCCCAGCAGCGTCGACGGGTCCGTGCCCGGGCCGAAATTGAGTATGTTGACGCCGAATCGCCCCCTTGTCTCCTAGCTCTCGTGGATCTCCCTCCCCATCGTGGATGACGGATGAGGTCGTGTTCCGGAGCCCCTATTCATGGCTCGCTCACCGGGAAACGCGCGAGCGGTATCCGGACGTCTGGAAGTCGCTGTTCGGGCGCGGCCGCCGCAAGTTCTGGGGGAGCCGAACGCTTGTCGTCCTTCACCGCGCACCTCGGCGCGACCGAGCGAAGACCCGAGCACCGCTGATCCGGGTGGCTCGGGGGCGAACGAACGGGGTGGTATTTCTATACCGAAGGCGTGCTACCGTTTCGGTATAACTATACCGACATTGATGGCGCGAGGTAGTCGTGATCGAACTGAAGACGCCTGCGGAGATCGACCGCATGCACGTGGCCGGGCGTTTCGTCGCCGAGGTGCTCACCGAGGTCGGGCGCCTCGCTGACGTGGGCGTCAACCTCCTGGACCTGGAGCACCACGTTCGCGGCATGATCAAGCGGCGCGGCGCGGAGTCCTGCTACTGGGACTACTCGCCGTCGTTCGGCAAGGGGCCGTTCCGCAACGTCATCTGCCTGTCGGTCAACGACGCCGTCCTGCACGGTCTGCCGCACGACTACGTGCTGCGCGACGGGGACATGCTCACTGCGGACATCGCCGTGATGGTCGACGGCTGGGCGGCCGACTCGGCGCGCACCGTCATCGTCGGCACTCCCGCCGATGAGGACCTGCGGATCATCCGGGCCACCGAGGAAGCGCTGGAGGCGGCGATCGAGGTGTCGCGTCCGGGCAAACGACTGGGAGACATCTCGTCCGCGATCGGGGCGGTGGCCCGGGACTACGGCTATCCGGTCAACACCGAGTTCGGTGGGCACGGCATCGGCCGCACCATGCACGGGGAGCCGCACGTGGCGAACAAGGGCCGGGCGGGTCGCGGCCTGAAGCTCCGGCCGGGCCTGACCCTGGCGCTCGAACCCTGGTTCGCCCGCACCACCGATCAGATCATCTACGACGCCGACGGCTGGACGATCCGGTCGGCCGACGGATCGCGCACGGCCCACTCCGAGCACACGATCGCCATCACCGAGGAGGCGCCCAAGGTGCTCACCCGGCGGTAGATCCGGCCCGTGCCGCGCGGGAAACCCGGCGCGGAGTGCGATCACCGAACCGGCAACCACGGCCTCGGTGGGTGCTCCCGTCGTGACAGGAGCACCCACCGGTGAGGTCAGCGGCCCGCGAGAGCCGGGGCCTCGGTGAACAGCCGAGGCTCGATCTCCGCGCCCTGCGCGAAGTTCTCCTCGATCTGCGCCTTCTCCTCAGGGTTGGCGAGGTTGTTCTTGCAGTCCGTCCCGGCGCTCGCCCCGGACATGAGGTCCTCGCACACGCCGGTCCGGTCGTCGGGCAGACCGAAGATGTGGCCGATCTCGTGGGTGGCGATGCGCGGGATGTGGTGGCCTTCGTCGACGGCCTGCCGTCCCATCCACACCGTGCCGACGCCGAGGGACTCGGTCTGGGCGCGGGGCCATTCGTCGTCGGCGAGCACGGTGAGGTCGGCTTGGCCGTCGGTGGCCTTCTCCAGCTTGACGTTGGAGAGCTGGCCGTTCCACACCTCGGCGGCCTCGTCGATGGCCGCCTGGAACTCCTCGGCCTGGCTGGCGTCGTAGGTGACGATGTGCGGTTCGGCTGCTTCACCGGAGACGGCTCCTGCCAGCGGCGCCCCCGTCACCAGCAGAATCGCGGAAGCCGCACCGGCGAGTGCGGTCGTCATCGAGAACCTGGGCATCTCGGCTCCTCCCCATCGGCCACCTCGCGGAGGCCTGGACCATTACGCCCGGAGGTTAGGCCCGGGCCGCGCCCCGATCCGGGCAGTGGCGGATAACCGCCATTCCCTGGGAAAAGAGCAGACGGGTGGCAGCGGCACCTCACCCTGGGCACATCCGTGATGTCGCGAGAGGTTCTGCCGCTGCTTCCCTGGATGGATAACGAAGAACGGTTCCTGAACCGGTGTGGTGAACGGTGATGTCAGGCCGGCGGTGTTTCGACTTCTCGCGAAATCGCGCGGAGTTGAATCGGGTGCTGCGCGGTTCGGTGGGGCGGAGTCAGGGGTTCACCGGCGGAGCTCTACGAGGTCGAAGACGCGCATCCGGCCAGGTGAGGTCGCCGCGCAGGTCAAGGGGCGACCGGTGGCGACCCACCGTTCGCGCAGCAGCACCGTGCAGGCGGGCTCGGCGAGTTCCACCCGCCAGCCGGTCTCGCCGTCCGGTTCGGCGCCGATCACGCCCAGGGCGTCGACGCCGGTGATCCCGGTGGCCGCCCGTGCGTGGTGCTGCGCGGCCTGCGCCGCGGGCGGAAGTGAGCAGCGGCCCCGCACCCAGCGCGGATCGAGGCGCCCGGCGCGGTAGTCCCCCGCGGCCTCGATCGCGTCCTGCACCGGGACGTTGCCGAGGAGAAAACCGTGGGGCAGCAGGACCAGTGCGGGCGCGAACCGGCAGCCGCCGACGTGGCTGCACTCCCAGGTGCGCCCAGGATCCGACGCCGCGAGCGCCGCCGCCACCGGCCGCCCGCGCACCGCGCAGCAGGTGTCGTGCCTGCCGTGCGCGCACACCAGGTTCAGCGGTTCCTCGTCGGGTTCACCGGGTGCGTGCACGGCGGCGGCGAGTTCGGCGTCCGCGGTGAACTCACCGGTGCGGATCGACTCCTGGCCAGGGCGGGAGTCCACCCGGAACCAGCGGCGCGTCCCGCCACGGGATCCGCGTCCCGGTCTGCGCACGAGGGCCACCCGAGCGCGCTCGGCGGCGGCCCATTCGGACACGGCCGTCACGGCACCGGGATCGATCCCGGACCCGGTCAGCGCGTCGTGACCCCACGGGCCGGGGTGTTCGATCAGGAACCAGCGCTGCGCGGGCGGCGCGGAGCCCTCCAGCGGATCGGCTGCGGCTTGGGCGACGAAGGAGCAGCGCGGCCACGTCGGCGCGGGTCGTTGCGTCACGTCCTGGTGGCCGGTACGAGCACGCCTTCTCGGAGCAGTCGGCGAACCAAGACCACTTGGTCGGCTTCGTCGGCTCCCGGCAGTTCTCCCACGCGGAACGTGGCGCCGCTCAGCAGCGCGCGCAGCGGCGCCGCGACCGCGGCGGGCAGCGAGATCCGACGGTCCGGCAACTCCAGCACCACTTGGCCGTTGTGGTCGAGCAGCCGGTGGTGCAGCCCGGTGCGCCGCCGCACGGCGTCGCCCGCCGCCAGGCCCTCGGCGAACGCGGCACCGGCCACCGGCCGAACCGGTTCGGGCCGCCCTCCGGACCAGACCAGGCCGCGGACGTGACGGGCGACGGCTTCGGCGGGCACGTCCCGCAGCGCGTCGCTCAGCGCCGTGCGCACCGCGTCCAAGTACGGGGCGAGCTGCTCCGGGTCGGCCACGTCGATGCCCAGCGGTAGTGAGGCGCGCAGGTCCTGGTCCTGGCCGCAGAGCGCGGTCAGCGCCTCTGCCAGCGCGAACCGGGTGAGCACGTGCACGCCGATGGTCAGGTGGGCCGAGACGTCGCCGAGCGCCGTCGCGGCGTGCAGCCAGCCGCGCGGCAGGTACATCGCGTCGCCCGGCTCCAGCACGGTGTCGATCGCGGGCGGATCCGCGCGGGCGCGGTCGGCGACGGCGCGGGCGTGGTCGGTCCAGGGCTGATCGCGCAACGGATCGGTGTGCACGGGAGCGTGCACGGTCCAGTGCTTGCGCCCGGCGAGCTGGAGCACGAACACGTCGTGCACGTCGTAGTGGGCGGAGAACCCGCGCGAGGCGGGCGGCGTCACGTATGCGTTGGCCTGCACGGGATGCCCGAGCTCTTCGGCGAGCACCGTGGTGAAGTCGATGACGCCGGAGAAGTTCCGGTGCAGCGCCTGCAGAACCACAGTGGTGCCCTCGGCGAAGAGCGTGGCGACCTTGTCGTCGCGCACTTGGTCGCCGATCTCCGCGCCCACGCCGCCGGGGCCGGTGAACCAGCCGGAGTCGACCACCGCGCCTTCTCGCGCGAGCCGCAGGAACGGCGTGCGCAGCCCGCGACGCGAGAGCAGCTCGTCCACACCGTCGAGGTCGAGCACATCGCGGAAGCCGGCGCTGTCGGCGCCGCGCACCAGCAACGGCGCGCGACCCCAGTACCGGTCGCCGAACCCGTCCACATCGGGTCCGACGACTCGGGCCAGCGCCCCTGGGGGAGCGGCGGTGTCCGCTGATTCGCTGAGCTCAGCGGGCACCGCTGTCCGCTCCGCCGTCGGCGCCGCCATCGTGCTGACCGGGAGTGCCGCGACCGGTACCGGAGTCGGCGGGTCCTTCGGCGCCGCCGTCGGCTCCACCGTCGTGCTGACCGGGAGTGCCTTGCCCCGCGCCTGAATCGGCGGGTCCTTCGGCACCGGAGTCGGCGCCGCCATCGGCTCCACCGTCGTGCTGACCAGGGGTGCCTTGTCCGGCGCCGGAGTCGGCGGGTCCTTCCGGGCCGCCGCTGCCCGAAGTCCTGATGTCCTCGTCCTCGAGTGCCATGAAGCTCCTCCTCGCCTGTTGACCGACCACGGCAATGCTTCATCGAGATACCCCGATCAGCCGCGCGCCATGCCTGGACTCACCCGGCGGGAGGAGCCGCCGGTCAGCCCAGGCCTAGTGCCGGCGCGAGTTCGCGGAGCGCGGGCAGCGGGTCCCCGGAACGGTCGTCGCCGAGGACCTGGATGAGCACGTGATCGGCGCCGCCGTCCAGATGCCGCTGCACCTGCGCCGCGACCACTTCGGCGTCACCCATGGCGACCATGCCTTCGGCCAGCCGGTCCGAGCCTCCGACGATCACGTCACTTTCGTCGAAACCCTGGCGCAGCCAGGAATTCTGGTAGTTCGGCAGCTGCGAGTACATGTGCAGGTGCTCGTGCGCGCGGCGCAGGCCGGTCTCCCGGTCGGTGGTGAGCGCGACGGCTTGTTCGCTGATGACCCACTTGTCCGGCCCGAGTTGCTCGCGGGTGCTCGCGGTCTGCTCGGGAGTCACCAGGTACGGGTGCGCCCCGTCGGCGGCGGTGCCGGAGAGCTCGATCATCTTCGGCCCCAGCGCGGCCAGCAGCCGGGCCGGACGCCGCTCGTTCGGTTCGATCTTGTCCGAGACGGAGTCCATGGTCTTCAGGTAGTCACGCATGGTGCTCAGCGGTTTCGCGTAGGTGCCCGCGTAGCTGCGTTCCACCAGCGGGGCGTGGCTGACGCCCAGCCCGAGCACGAATCGGCCCGGGTGCAGCGCGCCGAGCGTGCGGGTGGCGGCTTCGGTGGCCGGGGCGCTGCGGGCGTGGATGTTGGCGATGCCGGTGCCCATCGCGAGTCGCTCGGTGCCGCCGAGCAGTGCGGCGGCCTGCGTGAAGGTCTCCTTGCCACCGGCCTCGCCGTAGAACAGCGAGGCGTAGCCGAGCTGCTCGATCTCACGCGCGCGGGCGATCACGTCGTTGATCGGCCACAGGTCACTGGTCCACCAGACGCCGACCCGGGAAGTGAAGTTGATTTTGCTCATGCCGCCGAGGCTACCGGCGTCCACCGGAACCTCGCGTGATCAACTCGGGCGCCCGCGCCCCGTCAGAGCAGTGCGGCGGCGATCTCCTGTGCCGTTTCACGCGCCAGCGCACCGAATTCGCCGAAGCGGGACGGCGGCACGCGGTCCTGCGGCCCGCCGACGCTGACGATGGCGATCGGGCGGTGGCCGGCGTCGAGCACCGGTGCGGACACGCCGTTGACGAGGGATTCGAGTTCGCCTGCGCCTTCGCTGTAGCCCTGGGCGCGGATCTCGAAGAGTTCGGTCCGCAGCGCGTCGCGGTCGGTGTGGGTGTTCGCGGTGAATTCCGGCAGTGGTGAATCGAGCAGGGTTTCGACCTCTTTGTCGGGCAGCCACGCGAGGAACGCCTTGCCCGCGGAGGTCGCGTGGATCGGCACGTCCCGTCCCAGCCAGCGGGCGCTGAGCACCGTCGGCGGTGCGACTTCGTCCACATAGGTCAGTCCGAGTCGTTGGGCGACGGCGAGGTTCGCCGTCTCACCGGTGGTGCGGCTGAGCCGTTCCAGCGCGCCGTGGGCGCGGCGGACGAGTCCGTCGACGCCGGCGGTGGCGGCCATCCGGCTGACCGCGAAGCCGATCGTGTAGCGGTTGGTGGCCGGGTTCCGGTCGACCAGCGCGTGGTGCTCCATGGTGGCGAGCAGCCGCCACGCGGTGGCCCGGTTCAGCCCGCAAGCGGTGGCGAGGTCGGCGGCGGAGCGTCCGTCCGGGGAACTGGTGGCGACGGCGTTGAGCAGCGCCACCGCTCGGTCCAGGGACTGCACTCGTCCGCCGGATCGTGCTTGTCCCTGTTCATCCGGGGTTTCCGCCGCTTCCGCGCTCATGGCACCACCCTAGTGGGCTCCTCGGCGTCCTCATGGTCGCCCGTTGTCGACGGCGGAGGCAGTGGCGTCCGTTCCGTCCCGCGTGGCGACGGTGGGTGCGGCTCCTTGACTCGACCCAACGCCCACCCTAGTGTCGCATAGTGCGAACAAGCGACGCACATTGTGAGACATACATGGAACGAGTGGTAACCCCGTACGAAGGCGGCGCGAGCCGGCCCTGGGACGACGCGGAACCGATCCCGGCGCCGCTGCGACTGCACGAGACGAAGGTCAGCCCGCGCTGGGTGGACTACAACGGCCACATGAGCGAGTCCTGCTACCTGCTCGTGTTCGGCGACGACTCCGACGCGTTTTTCCGGTACATCGGCGTCGACGAGCAGTACCGGGAAAGCGGCGGATCGCTCTACACCGTGGAGAGCCACCTCCACCACAAGCGGGAAGTGGCCGAAGGCGAGCCGCTCGCGCTGAGCCTGCGACTGCTCGACCACGACGCCAAGCGAGTGCACCTCTTCCACGAGATGCACCACGCGTCGACGGGACGGCTGCTGGCCACGGCGGAGCAGCTGCTCGTGCACGTCGACACCGAGCAGGGCCGCGCCCGCTCGCTCCCCGAACACCTCAGGCACCGGCTGACCGCCGTCCACCGCGCCCACCGCGACCTTCCGATCCCGGACCAGGTCGGCCGGCCGATGGGCATCCCACGTTGACCGCCGAGGAGTGCAACCGTGGATTTTGAGCTCACCGACGAACAGAAGATCATCGTCGAGACCGTCCGCAAGTTCGTGGAAGTCGAACTCGCCCCGCACGAGGACGAGGTGGAACGCCGCGACGAAGTCCCCGCCGAACTGGCCCGCCGGATCCGCGCGAAGGCCCTCGAATCCGGTCTCTACGCACCGAACATGCCCGCGGAGCTCGGCGGTGGAGGGCTGGACGCCACCAGCCTGACCCTCGTCGAGCGGGAACTCGGCCGCACCGGCTACGCCCTCCAGGCGCTGGTGGCCCGCCCCGGCAACATCCTCCAGGCTTGTGCCGGTGAGCAGCGCGAGCGCTACCTGCTGCCCGCGATCCGCGGCGAACGCCACGACTGCCTCGCGATGACCGAACCCGGCGCGGGTTCCGACGTCCGGTCGATGAGCGCGACTGCGGTGCGCACGGGCGACGAGTACGTGCTCCACGGCACCAAGCACTTCATCAGCCACGCCGACATGGCCGACTTCGTGGTGCTGTTCGCCGCCACCGGCGTCGAGGACACCCCGCGCGGACCGAAGAACCTGATCACCGCTTTCCTGGTCGACCTGGATGCGCCCGGGCTGACCGTGACGCCCGGTTCGGGCTGCGTGTCGCATCGCGGCTACCACCAGAGCGAACTGGCCTTCGCGGACTGCCGCGTCCCGGTGGCCCAGCGCCTGGGCGACGAGGGGCAGGGTTTTGAGCTGATGGGCGAATGGCTGGGCGCCAGCCGCCTCAGCGTCGCCGCCACCAGCGTCGGCAGGGCGCGGCGCGTCCTAAGGATGACCACCGGGTGGGCCGCCGAACGTGAGCAGTTCGGCCGGGCGATCGGGCGTTTCCAAGGTGTTTCCTTCCCGCTCGCGGACATGGCGACGGAACTCGAAGCGGCCGAGCTGCTGACCCTCCGGGCCGCGGCGAAGCTCGACGCGGGCGCCATGACCGATCGGGACGCGGCGATGGCGAAGCTGTTCGCCACCGAAGCGCTGGCCCGCATCACCGACCACGCGGTGCAGATCTTCGGCGGCATGGGACTGATGTCCGAGTTGCCGATCGAACGTTTCTGGCGGGACGCCAGGGTGGAACGGATCTGGGACGGCACCAGCGAAATCCAGCGGCACATCATCTCCCGTTCCCTGCTGCGCCCGTTGGGTTCGTGAGGGTTCGAGCCGGTCGCGCGGAAATCTTTCAGTGCTCCGGCGGACGTCCGGAGTCCCTCGGATGTCGCCCGGTTGATCCACGTGGAGTGATCGAGCGGCATGTTCGCAGCAGGGGTGGGAAATGACAGAAGAGTCCACAATAGACTTACCGAACGATCGCGGCGGTGGGTCGGCCGTCGCCCGGGCGAACGCCGATGTCCATGCGCGGAAAGTGCGGCGGTTGCTGAACCCGCGCCACGTCGCCGTTTACGGCGGTGCGGTGGCCGCCGAGGTGATCGCGCAGAGCCGCGAAATCGGGTTCGAGGGCGGATCTGGCCCGTCAACCCGCGGCGGGACAGCATCGAGGGCATCGCCTGCTACCGCAGTGCCGCGGAGCTGCCGGAAGCTCCCGACGCCGCGTTCGTCGCGGTGCCCAAGTCGGCCGCCGTGGCGGCCGTGGCCGAGCTCGCCGCGCGCGGTGCAGGGGAGTGGTCTGCCATGCGTCGGGTTTCGCCGAGCACAACGCCGCGGGCGCCGAACTGCAACGGTCCTTGGTGGACGCCGCGGGGGACGTGGCGCTGATCGGACCGAACTGCTTCGGCGTGCTCAACTACCTCGACGGCATGGCCTTGTGGCCGGACCAGCACGGCGGGCAGCGGGTGGATCGCGGCGTCGCGATCATCACGCAGAGCGGGACGATCGGCCAGAACCTGACCATGCAGCGCAGGGCGCTGCCGATCGCGCAGCTCGTGACCCTGGGCAACGGTGCGGTCACCGGTGTCCCCGATCTCGTCGAGGCGATGCTCGACGATCCGCGCATCACCGCGATCGGCCTCCATTTGGAGGGAGTGGACGACGTCGCCCGGCTGTCCCGGGCCGGTGTCCTCGCAGCGCGCAAAGGTGTTCCGATCGTGGTGCTGAAGTCGGGAACGTCGGAGGTGGGAGCCCGGACGACGCTCAGCCACACCAGTTCCCTCGCGGGCTCGGACGTGCTGTGCGACGCGCTGTTCCGGCGGCTCGGCATGGCGCGCGTGCAGCAGGTGGGCACCTTCGTGGAGGCGCTGAAGTTCCTGCACGTCAACGGTCCGTTGCGCGGTCGCCGGATCACTTCGGCCAGCGCCTCGGGCGGCGAGGCCGCGCTGGTCGCCGATCTGGCGGAAAGCCACGGTCTCGACCTGCCCGAGTTCCGCGAGGGCACCCGGCGACGGCTGCGCGAGCTGTTGGGTGAACGCGTGTCGATCGCCAACCCGCTCGACTACCACACCTACATCTGGGGTGACCGTGCGAAGCAGGCCGCCTGCTTCGCCGAACTGTTCAGCGGCGACTTCGACTGCCACCTGCTGCTGGCGGACTTCCCGCGCGAAGACCGCTGCGTCGACGGAGCCTGGACGATCGCGATCGACGCGTTCCTCGCGGCGCAGATCTCCCACGGCGGCGCGGGTTGTGTGGTCAGCTCACTGCCGGAGGGATTGCCGGATTCGGTGCGGGAACGATTGCTGGCGGCGGGCGTCGCGCCGATGCAGGGCACCGCCGATTGCCTTGCCGCCATCGCGGCCGCCGCCCGGATCGGGGAGGCGCAACAAGCCGCCGCCTCGCTCGTTCCGCTGCGGGTGCCGAGCCCGCGACGCGGGCGAGAGCGGCGAGTGGACGAGCCCTCGGGAAAACGAGCCCTCGCCGAGTACGGCCTGGCCGTGCCCGACGGCCGCGTGGTCACCGCGGGCGAGGCGCCGGAAGCGGCTGTGGAGCTAGGTTTTCCCGTTGTGGTCAAGGCGGTCGCCGCGAACTTGGCGCACAAGACCGAGGCCGGTGCCGTCCGGCTCGGCCTGACCGGGCCGGAGCAGGTGCGCGACGCCGTCGCGGAGATGGCCGGGCTCAGCGACCGGTTCCTGGTCGAGCGGATGGTCGGCGGTGCGATCGCCGAACTGATCGTCGGGGTGCGCCGCGACGCCCGGTTCGGCTTGGCGTTGACCGTCGGAGCCGGCGGTGTGCTGGTCGAGCTGCTGCGCGATGCGACGACCTCGCTGCTGCCCGTGTCGCACGACCAGATCCGGGATGCGTTGGGGCGCCTGAAGATCTGGCCGTTGCTGTCCGGATTCCGGGGCGAGGGAGCCGATGTCGACTCCGTGGTGTCGGCGATCGCCGCCATCGCCGACTACGCCCGCGAGAACGAGCACCTGCGGGAAATCGACGTGAACCCGCTGCTGGCGCTGCCGCACGGCGCGGTCGCCGTGGACGTGCTGATACTGGAGACGAGGAGTTCAGATGAGTGACCCGGTACGACTCGACGTGGACGGCGGGGTGCTGACGATCACCCTGGATCGGCCGACGGCCAACGCCGTCGACGTGGCCACCAGCAACGCGCTCCACGCGGCCTTCGACCGCCTGCGCCGGGACGACTCGCTGCGCGTCGCCGTGCTCACCGGAGGGGGCGAGCGGTTCTTCTCCGCGGGCTGGGACTTGAAGGCGGCCGCCGCAGGCGAAACCATCGACGCCGACCACGGGCCGGGCGGTTTCGCCGGGTTGACCGAGTTCTTCGAACTGGACAAGCCGGTGATCGCGGCGGTGAACGGGCTGGCGCTGGGCGGCGGCTTCGAACTAGCCCTGGCCGCCGACCTGGTGGTGGCCGCCGACCACGCCGAGTTCGCGCTGACCGAGGTGACGCTGGGCATGGTCCCCGACGCCGGTGGAGTGCTGCGATTGCCGCAACGGCTGCCGCGGGCCGTGGCCGCGGAGTTGTTGCTGACCGGCCGCCGGGTGACCGCAGTCGAAGCCCGGGAATGGGGACTGGTCAACCGCGTCGTCCCGGCGGCGGAGCTGCCCGCTGAAGCAGCCGAACTGGCCGCCCGGATCTGCGCGGCGGCACCACTGGCGATCGCCGCCGTCAAGGAGATCACCCGGCACACCGCCGCGCTGGACCCCGAATCCGGCTATCGCCTGCTGCGCAGCGGAAAGCTGCCGAACTACCAGGCGGCGCTGACCTCCGACGACGCGAAGGAAGGCCCGCGCGCCTTCGCCGAGAAGCGCGAACCGACCTGGAGCGGCCGTTGACCCCTCCCGGTCAGTTCGCGGGGCACCAGCCCAGTGCCGGACCCAGCTTCGTGGCCATGTCGGTGAGGATCTGCACGTAGTCGTCGTGGTCGAAGCTGAACGGCAGCGCGAACGAAACCTCGTCCACCGCGCGGAACCCCGCGTGCGCGGACAGCCGCTCGGCGAGCTCGGCGGAGTCGCCCACCAGGTCGGGGGCGTACATCATCCGGGCCGGTCCGTGCGGAGTTCCGGTGCGCGACGACCGTTCCGCCGCGTACGCGGCGTACTTGGCCCGCTGGGCGGGAGTCGCGCTGTCGGTGGGGATGACCACGAGTCCTTGGGAGACGCGGGCTCGGTGCCCTGCGGGATGGTGGGCGCGGAACTCCTCGATCAGCCCGAGCTGGATCTGCTCGAAGTCCTCGGAACGTTCGGCCTTGACCACGTTGCTGACCAGCAGGTTCAGTCCGCGCCGACCGGCCCATGCCGCCGAGCGCAGGCTGCCACCGCCGTACCAGACACGGTCGGCCAGGCCCGGCGAATGCGGCTGCACCCGGTCGGAGAACACCTCGATGCCTTCGGTACCGCGGAACTCGGTGACCGGTGTCCCGCGCAGGAAGTCGATGAACCGTTCGGCCCGCCCGTAACCGAGGTCCTCCTGATCGGCGGTGTCCGGGTACAGCGCTGAGCGGACCCGTTCGAAGTGCATCGGCGGCCCCGCGCTCACTCCGGGGTTGAGCCGCCCGCCGGAGAGCACGTCGACCGTCGCCAGGTCCTCGGCGAGCCGCAGCGGGTTCTCCCAGCCCAGCGGGATCACCGCGGTGCCCAGGTTGATCCGGCTGGTGCGCTGGGTGAGCGCGGCGAGCACCGCCGTGGGGGAGGAGATGCCGTACTGCAGGTGACGGTGGCGCACCCACGCGGTGTCGAATCCCAGCCGCTCACCCAGCTCGACGATCTCCAGCGTCGACTCGTGGCCGGGACGGGGATCGTCCCCGTCGAACAGGCCGATCGTCAGGAAGCCCAACTTGCGCAGGGGTTTCACCAGCTCGGACACAGTGCCCTCCAGTCCCGTCACTCCGGTCACCGCCGATCAACGCGACCGCGCGCCCCGGTAGTCCCGCGTCGAGCGGCATCTCATCTGTCGGGATGGAGGGTCGTTTCTGAATGGCCTGCGTAGTGGGTAGCTCAGCGGAACCGCAGCGGCTTGCTCGCTGGATCGCTTTCTCATGCATGCCGTGCACAGCGAAATCGCCGTCCTCGCGAGGAAGCCGCTGAGAACCCGCCGGTGGTCATCTTGCTCAAGCCGGTCACCGGTCATCGGCTTCGCCGCTGAGGAGACGACTGAGCAGGATCAAAACATCATGCTGCAAAACCTCTACCGCGACATCGGGTGCACGGGAAGCCTCCGAGCCGATCCGCCGGTCGGTGTGAGCTGGGAATCCCGCGTCGTGAGACGCATTGGCGGGCAGCGGTTCGACCCATATGGTTCGGCTCGTGCGTGATCTGCTCCTGTGGTCCCGGCGTGAGGTCGACCTCGCGTTCTCCGCCAGCGCGCGGTGTCGAAGCTGATCGACCCCCGCGCCGTTCGAGCCTGAACGCGGACCGGCGGCGCACGCACGCGCCCGGCCGGACACCGGAATCCATTCGTACCGTGCATCGGTTCCTTTCCGCCTGACGGCGAAGAAATCGGATGGCGATCCCGGCTGTCTCCGTTCGGCTCCTCCGCGTGGGGAACCTCGTTCAGGCTTTCCGGCTCGCCGTTCGCGAGCACGATCCGACAGGAGCCCCAGCCCGTGTCCACCCTCTCCACCGGTGAACAACGCCCCGTGCTCATCCGCTCGGCCCAGGACGTCACGAACCTGGTCAATTCGGGGGCCGCGCGCGGCAGTCACGCGAAGATGGTCGTGCTGCTGGCGCTCGGCGGAATCTTCCTCGACGCCTACGACCTCACCTCGCTGGCCTACGGCATCACCGACATCAAGAACGAGTTCGGCCTGACCGCCACGGGTGCGGGAGCGGTGACGGCCTCCATCGCGGTGGGGGCGGTGTTCGGCGCCTGGTTCGGCGGGTTCCTCACCGACCGGCTCGGACGTTATCGCGTGTTCATGGCGGACATGCTGTTCTTCGTCATCTCCGCGATCGGCTGCGCGCTGGCGCCGAACGTGGAAGTCCTGGTGTTCTTCCGGTTCCTGATGGGCTTCGGGGTCGGGATGGACATCCCGGTCGCGATGGCGTTCCTCGCCGAGTTCTCCCGCCTGCGCGGCAAAGGCGGCAAGGGCGCGCGCACGGCAGGCTGGTCACCGGCCTGGTACGTGGCGACGAGCGTCGGCTACCTCGTGATCCTCGGGTTGTACTTCGTCCTGCCCGAAGATCAGCACGGGTTGCTGTGGCGGTTCTCCGTCGGTTTCGGTGCGGTGCCCGCGATCGTGATCCTGCTGGTGCGCAACAAGTACATGAGCGAGTCGGCGTCCTGGGCGGCGAGTCAAGGGGATCTGCATCGGGCGGCCGACATCCTGACCCAGACCTACGGTGTGCCCGCGGTCGTCGCCGACGACGCGCCTGCGGCGGTGCGTTCGCGGCCGAACTGGCTGCGGGACTTCCTGCGGTTGTTCTCCGGACGCTACCGAGCCCGCACGGTGCAGGCGCTGGTGATCGCGGTCGCCCAGACCTTCGGCTACAACGCCGTCGCCTACGGACTGCCGGTGATCATCGGCAGCCTGCTGGCGCAGGGCGAACTCACCACGATCAGCGCTTCGCTCGTGCTCAACCTCGTTTTCGCGGTGACGGGCGGCTTCCTCGGCATCCGGCTGGCGGGCCGGATCGGCGCATGGCGGCCTGCGCTGGTCGGTTTCGCGATCCAGCTCGGTGCGCTCATCGTGCTGGCGATCATCGGCGAACCGTCGAGCACGGCGTTCGTGCTGTCCGCGGTCGTCGCGCTCGGGGCGTTCATGTTCGCCCAAGCCGCCGGTCCCGGCGCGCAGTACATGAACTTCGCCTCGCTCGGCTACCCGACGGCGCTGCGCGGTACCGGCCTGGGCTTCAACCAGGGCACGACGCGGCTCGGCGCCACGGTCGCGCTGTTCCTGTTCCCGGTGCTCAGCACCGCGCTGGGCACGGCGGTGTTCTGGGTGATCGCAATCGCGCCACTGGCCGGCCTGCTCGCGGTGCTGGCGCAGCGCTGGGAACCGACGATCCACGACGCCGACGCGGAGGCGGCGGACCGGTGATCGAACTCCGTCCGGGCGGACGACGCGTGATGCAGCCATGTCGCTCCTGAAGCACCTCCCGTAGCAGCAAGGAAAAGCGGCTTTCGGCACCACCGAACATCAGTTTCCGCACGGAGGGCGTCATGACCACTGCTGATCGACAACTGCACCTCGGCGTGAACATGTACAACGCCGGAATACACGTCAGCGCTTGGCGCAAGCAAGAAGATCCGTTCTCCTACCTCGACGTCGACTTCTACCGGGACATCGCGCGCATCGCGGAGCGGGGCACGCTGGACGCGGTCTTCCTCGCCGACATACCCGGTTTGCGGGAGGATGCGCGGGCACGCCCGACGCTCGGCCTGGAACCGACCGTGCTGCTGACCGGGGTGGCGGCGGCCACCGAACGGATCGGGCTGGTCGCCACTGCTTCCACGACGTTCAACGACCCGTACAACATCGCCCGCAGGTTCTCCACCCTGGACCACGTCAGCCGTGGCCGGGCGGCCTGGAACGCGGTCACCACGTACGACCCGACGGTGGCGCCCAACTTCGGGCTGCCCGAACTCCCGGAGCACCACGACCGCTACGGACGAGCCGAGGAGTTCGTCGATGTGGTGCGGAAGCTGTGGGACTCGTGGGAGGACGGCGCACTCGTCGGCGACCAGGCGGGTGATCTGGCCGACCCCGACCGCATCCACGCCGTCGAGCACCGAGGCGAGCACTTCTCGGTGCGCGGCCCGCTGCCGCTTCCGCGCTCGCCGCAGGGACGACCGGTACTGGTCCAGGCGGGCGGTTCCGAGCACGGCAAACGACTCGCCGCGCGGACCGCCGACGCGGTGTTCGCCGCGCAGACCACCTTCGACGAGGGCAGGCGGTTCTACGCGGAGATGAAGCAGCGCGCCCGGGACTTCGGCCGAAACCCCGACGCGCTGAAGATCCTGCCCGGCCTGTGCACGGTCATCGCCGCCACCGAAGCCGAGGCCAAGGCCCGCAAGGCCGAACTGGACGAGCTCGGCGGGCAGCAGTGGGCGATCGGCAAGCTCGCCGCCAACCTCGGCGTCCCGGTCGATCAGCTCGAGCTGGACGCACCGGTACCGGAACACCTGCTGCGCGGGCTCGACGAGAAGCCGGGCTCACGCGGTTTCGCCAAGGCGGTGGCCGACTACGCCCGCGCGGACGGGTTGACCGTCCGGGAACTCGCCCTGCTCGGCGGCGGCGGGCACCGGTACGCGATCGGCACCCCGGAGCAGATCGCCGACACCATCGAGCACTGGTTCCGCAACGGCGCCGCGGACGGGTTCAACCTCATGCCCGATGTGCTGCCGTCCGGGTTGGAGACCTTCGTCGATCACGTCGTGCCCGAGCTGCGCAGGAGAGGCCTCTTCCGCACCGAGTACACCGGTACGACCCTGCGCGAGCACCTCGGGCTGAGCAGGCCGCCCAGCCGCTACGAAACCGAAACCCCGCACTCGTCCTCAGCGAGCTGAGCGTTTCTCCCGCTGTACCAACACAGTCGCAGCATCATCGAAAGGGAGTCGCCGTGACCGACACCGCGATCTCAACGTCCCGCCCCACCGACGAGGATCTGCTGGAGCTGTTCCGCCCGCTGTTCGGGCGCATCGCCGAGCGCGCCACCGATCGCGAACAGAATCGGCGGCTGCTGCACGACGAAGTGCGCGCGTTGCGCGACGCGGGATTCGGTGCGATCCGGCTGGCACCGGAGCACGGCGGCCTCGGCGTGGACGTCCGGCAACTTTTCCTGCTGCTGATCGAACTCGCCGCGGCGGAATCCAACCTGCCGCAGGCGCTGCGGGTGCACTTCAGCTTCACCGAAGAGGTCCTCGCCGAGCCGGACTCCGCTCATCGGCGGGAGTGGCTGAGCCGGATCGGCTCGGGTGCGCTGCTCGGCGCCGCCACGTCCGAACGCGCGAACGAGCGCGGCACCGTGTCGACCGAGGTGCGCGCGGTCGACGGCAGGTTGCTGCTCAACGGCACCAAGTTCTACAGCACCGGCACCCTCTACGCGGACTACATCTCCACATTCGCCGCGAACGAAGACGGCGAGCACGTCCGGCTGGTCGTGCCCGCCGACGCGCCGGGAGTGGTGCGGCAGGACGACTGGCGCGGCTTCGGTCAACGACTCACCGCCAGCGGCACGACCCGCTTCGACGATGTCGAAGTCGACCCCGCCGAAATCCGCCGCGGTCCTCGGCCGGACGATGCGACGTCACGACACGGCTTCCTGCAGCTGGTCCAGCTCGCGGGCTTGGCCGGCATCGCGCACCGCGCGTCGTCCGACGCCGCGGAATACGTGCGCCGCAGGCGACGCACCTTCAACCAGGGCAACGCCGACCTCGTCCGCCACGACCCCTTGGTCCAGCAGGTCGTGGGCCGTGTCGACAGCGCAGCGCACGCCGCCCGCGCCATCGTGCTGGCCGCCGCCGCGGAACTGGAGGCCGCCGCCGCGCGCCCGCACGACCGGGAACTGGCGGCGGCCGCCGACGTCGCCGCCTACCGCGCGCAAGTGACCGTGAGCGAACTCGTGCTGGGCGCGACCTCCGCCCTGTTCGACGTGGGCGGCGCCTCCATCGTCGACGAGGACCTGCGGCTGGACCGGCACTGGCGCAACGCCCGCACCCTCACCGTGCACAACCCGGTGATCTACAAGCAACGCATGGTCGGTGATCACGTCCTCAACGGTGCTCGTCCCAGGATCGACCCTTCGGTCGGCACGGCCCGATCCGCGGTGTCCGAGGCGGAGTAGACCAGCAGATGCGGGCGTGGGCGGTCGGGCGACCGCCCGCCGGTGCTGTGGCATGATTCGGCCACCATGCACGAACTTCTGCGCGACGACCCGGTGATCGCGAGCGTCAAGGACGAGGCGGGACTGCACGACGTCCTGCGGTCGGACCGCTCGGTCGTGTTCCTGCTCTGCGGGACGATCCTCACGCTTCCGGGCCTGGTCGAGGAGCTGAAGCGGGCGGGCAAGACGGTACTGGTCAACGTCGACCTGGTGGAGGGCCTCGTCGGCAAGGAGATCGCCGTCCGCTTCCTGAAGGAGAACACTCGAGCCGACGGCCTGCTCAGCTCCAAGGCGATGCTGGTCAAGGCGGCGCGGAGTCAAGGACTGCACGCGGTGCATCGCTTCTTCCTGGTCGACTCGTTCTCGTACCACAACCTCGCCAAGCAGATCGAGCTGTCCAAGCCCGACTTCGTGGAGATCCTCCCGGGATGCGTACCCCGGGTGATCAGCTGGCTGCGCGCCGACATCGACGTGCCGATCATCGCCGGTGGCCTGGTGTGCGACAAGGAAGACGTCGTCGCCGCCCTGGGAGCGGGGGCGGCGGCGATCGCCTCCTCCAACACCGACGTCTGGTCGATGTGAGCCGCTGACGAGGCAGCGGACCGCCGGGTGCTTCGGTGGTCAACGTTCCCGAACTTCACCGGGCCGCCCATATGTTCGGAACGGACGTAAGCGGTGCGGACCCGAGTTCGGCTCAACTTCTCGTGAACTCGTTGCTGAAGGTGACGTGGACGACGGCAACGCGGTGGCCCAGCGCTCAAGTCCAACAGATCCGACTCGCTTCCGACGAACCGAGTCCCGGAGTGTTCGCTCTCAACCCTGGTGAGCCGTCGGGCAGGGCCGCAGAGCCGAGTGGAGTCACCCTCCAGTAGGAACCCCTCAGCCGAAGATGCTCGCGGAGCGGCGGAAGATTTCGTCGGTGTGGCGGGTGATGTCCCGATGGACCTCGCGTTGGCGCGCGTACAGCTGCTGGTTGGCGGGCGTGGGCCGGAACTCGGCGTTGATGGAGACCATCGCGCGGGTCGCCTCGTCCACGTCGGAGAACCGGCCGAGTCCGACCCCGGCGATCAGCGCGGCACCGAGTCCCGCCGCGTTGTTCACCGCGGGCCGCCCGGCGGCGGTGCCGAACACGTCCGCGACGATGCCCATCATCACTTCGGATCCCGCGCCACCGCCGGAGACCAGCACCCGTTCGAAGTCGGTGCCGAGTTCGCCTGCCATCGCCGTGGCGTGCTCGTGCATCGTCAGCGCGATGGCTTCGAGCACCGCGCGATAGAGGTGGAACCGGCCTTGGCGGCCGTCGAAGCCGAGGAACGCGCCCTTGCGGTAGGGGGCGTCGACCGGGGCGAGCCAGTCCAGCACCGCCATCAGACCGTCACAGCCGGGCGGGACCCGGGACGCCTCGGCGTCCAGATATTCCTCAACGCCGAGCCCGGCTTCCCGAGCCCGTCCGGTCACCTCTTCGCCGAGCAGGTCCCGCAGCCAGCTCACCGTCCACATGCCGCGCCGGATTCCGCCGCTCTCGTAGAGGTAGCGGTGCGGTTCGCAGGCGAAGTTCGTCCAGAACCGGTCCGCTCCGGTGATGTTGCGTTCGCCGGTCGTCATGCTCGTGATGTAGGTGCCCAGCGAGATCAGCAGCGTGTCCGGGTCGCGCAGGCCGCACCCCAATGCTTCCACGGCCTTGTCGTTCGCGGTGGCCACCACCGGCAGCCCGCCGGGCAGGCCGGTGTGCTCGGCGGCGGCCGGAGTGAGCCTGCCCAGCGTCTCGCCCGGCATGACGAGCTCGAACAGCATGTCCGGCGGCAGTCCGGTCTCCCGATGCGCCGCCGGGTCCTGGGACCACTGCCAGGTGTCGGTGTTGATCGGCCACACGCCCTGGTAATTCGCGGCCGTGTCGCGGAACTCCCCGGTCAGCCGGTGCGTGAGGTAGCCGGAGGACGTGGTCACGTACGCCACCGAGTCGTCCTCGTGCTCGTAGGGCCGGGAAACCCGTTCGTCCATCCAGCTCAGCACCGGCCGCGCGAGGCTCCCGTCGGCGCGCAGCAGCGCGCGGCAGAACCGGATGGTGCACAGCCCGACACCCGCGATGTCCCGAGGGTCGCCGGGGAAACCGGCCATCGCCGTGCGGCAGGCGGCCCCGATGGAGGACCACAGGTCGTCGTCGGGATGTTCGACCACACCTGGCCGTGGCGTGCTGCTGGGCCGCAGCGCCTGACGACCGTGGCTGACCACGGCGCCGCGCTCGTCGAAGATCGTGACCTTGGTGCTCTGCGAACCGTTGTCGATTCCGACCAGGTAGCGCGTCATCGTCTCGTTCCGTGCTGGGGGAGGGGACGGGCGGCGGGCCGCGCCGTTGCGGCCGCGCCGGTAGCGGGTTCGGGCGGGATGATCCGTGGATCCTCCAACGGAGTCCTCAGTCCGGGAAGATCGTGCCGCGGTTCATGATCCCGTTCGGGTCGAAGGATTCCTTGAGGCGCACCAACATCCGGTAAGCACTGCCGTGCTCCTGTTCGGTCCACTGTGCACGGTACTTGCCGATTCCGTGGTGGTGCACCATGGATCCGCCGTGTCGCAACGCCTCCTCGACGATGATCGCGTTCAGCGGCCGGTGGTACTGCTCGATCTCCTCGCGGGGTTCGCAGTTGATCCGGTAGTCGTAGACGAAATACATGTTCGTGCCGGTCTGGTAGCTGTGCGAAGAGTGCCCGCCGAGCATCGTCAGATCCTCGAACCGCGGGAACTCGGTGCGGATCCGGTGCATGACGCTGTCGTAGATGGCGCCGATGCTCGACCAGTTCGCCGAGATCTCGGTGGTGTAGCCGAGGCGGTGTTCGGTGAGCATCGCCTGCTGCTCGGCGCGGATCTTGTCGGTGCCCCAGTTCAGGTTCTCGAACCAGGACTCGATCAGCGCGGGATCCACCGGCGTGTTCGAGTGTTCGGCGACGACGCGTTCGATCTCGGCGCTGGTGGCCTCGACGATGCCCGCGGGGCCTTCGGCCACGAACACCAGCACGCAGCGGCCGTCGTTGAAGTGCGCGAAGTGCTGGTCGGCGTCCTGTTCGGAGTAGACCCGCGCCACCGACGGGCGGAACCCGTTCGTCACGACCTCCCGCAGGATCGAGATCCCGGTGTGCACGTCGTCGAGCAGGTATCCGTGGAAGCGGTTGTTCTCGGGCTGGTGCTTGAACAATTTCACCGTCACCTCGGTGACGAAGCACAGCGCGCCTTCGTTGCCGATCACGATGCTGCGGATGTCGGGGCCCGCCGCCCGGCGCGGCACGTTCTTGATCCGGCTGGTGCTGCCGTCCGGGAACACGGCCTCCAGCCCGACCACCATGTCCTCGATGCCGCCGTAGAGGGTGGAGAACTGCCCGATCGACCTGGTGGCCACCAGCCCGCCCATCTGAGCCAGCGGCTTGGACTGCGGCGAGTGCCCGGTGGTGAGGCCGTGTTCGCGCGCCGCGTCCTCCAAGACCTGCAGAGGAACGCCGCACTGGGCGGTCACCTGCATGTTCTGCGGGTCGATGTGCAGGATCTCGTCCATGTCCGAGCCGTCGAGCACGATCGTGTTCTCGACGTTCGTCTCCAGTCCGCCCTCGGTGCCGGTCCGGCCGGTGCGCGGCACCACGTTGATCCGGTGCTCATCGGCGAACGCGAGCACCGCGGCGACCTGCGCGGTGTCGGCCGCGCGCACGATCGCCCAGGGAAGCGGACCGTCGAAGATGCCGTGCACCGCGGTGTACTTCTTGAAGCGGTCCACGCTGGCTTCGCGCAGCTCCTGCTCGTCGGTCACCACGCGCTGCGGGCCTGCGATCTCGCGCAGCCGGTCGACGAGACGTTCGGATGTTGCGGTCAAGGGTTCTCTCCGTTCCGGTTCAGTGCTGATCAGCGGGTCAGGTAGCCGCCGTCGACGGCGAGCACCTGCCCGTTGACGTAGTCGGACGCCGCGCTGGCGAGGAAGACGGTGGCGCCCATCAGGTCCGCGACCTCGCCCCAGCGTCCGGCGGGGATGTGGTCGAGCACCCGGCTGCTGGCCACCGGGTCGGCGCGGGTCTGCTCGGTGATGGCGGTGGCGAAGTAGCCCGGTGCGATCGCGTTGACCTGAATGCCGTGCTGGGCGAGTTCGTCGCAGTAGGTCTTGGTGAAGCCCACGATCGCGTGCTTGGTCGCCGCGTAGGCGGGGGACCACTGGCCGCCCAGGAACGAGAACAGCGACGCGATGTTGATGATCTTGCCGGATCGCTGCGCCGTCATGAACCGGGCGGCCTCCCTGCTGAGCTCGAACGGGACGGTGAGGTTGACGTCCAGCATCGGGTCCCATTCGGCCCGCCCGAACTCGGCGACGGGCGCGGTGCGGCAGATCCCGGCCGAGTTGACCAGGATGTCCACCGAGCCGAGCCGGGACACGCAGGACTCGATCGCGTTCCGCGGGCCGCCGTCCTCGGTGAGATCGGTGGGCAGGAACTCCATCCGGCGCCCGGCGGCTTCGACGAGCTCTTCGGTGGCCCCGCCGTCGTCGAGCACGCTGGGCACGAACACGTCGGCCCCCGCCTTCGCCAACGCCAGCGTGAACGCCTGCCCCAGTCCGGTGTTCCCGCCGGTGACGACGGCGTTCCTGCCGGTGAGGGAGAACGCGTCCAGCGAGAAGTCGCGAATGTCCATTGGTCGCCTTTCCGGTTTCCGGGGTGTCAGGTAGCGGGGTGCGAACTGCTGCTGATCAAAAGAATTCGGGCACGACGATTCCGGAGTCCGGCGGGAACCGGCTCCGAGCGCAAAAAAAGAGAACAGTCCCCGGCGTGAGCACGGGTCGCTGTTCTCTAGGTCTCTAGCAACCACCCGCAGGAACTGCGGGCACATCTGAAGTTGGCGCGCCCGAAGGACGTGCGACCACGCTAGCCAGCGCGTTCGACCGCTGTCAAGGCCGTGCCCGCCGATGGCCGGGGCCGTGCCTTCGGGACGATTCCCGGGCGCGCTCTTGACACTCCTGCGTCGATCCCCACAAACTTCCGGCGTCACGCCGGAATTCGTTCCACATCTGGAACGAATCACTCAGCCCTCCTCCGGACGATCCCCCCTCGTGCTCTGACGGCCGCCTGGGCCTTTTCGCGCCCTTTCCCGCCGTCGTCCCTCGACATGAAAGCGAGCGGTCATGCGCGTAAAAGCTGCCGTGCTGGAGCAATACGGCGACCCACTCCGACTCCGGGAACTGGAACTCGACGATCCGGGTCCGCGCGAGGTCCTGGTGCGGATCGCCGCCACCGGCGTCTGCGCCAGCGACGCCCATACCCGAGCCGGCCGGATCCCGTCGCCGCTGCCGGTCGTGCTCGGGCACGAGGGAGCGGGCGTGGTGGCGGCCGTCGGCTCCGAGGTCACCCACGTCGCGCCCGGGGACCACGTCGCGCTGTCCTGGATGCCCAGCTGCGGGCGCTGCCGGCATTGTGAGAGCGGGCGACCGGTGCTGTGCACGGTCAGCGCGCCCGCACTGCTCGGCGGGACGCTGATGGACGGCGGCGTCCGGATGCGCGACGAGGGCCGCGACGTGCACCACTATTCGTTCCTGTCCACCTTCGCCGACCACGCGGTGGTGCCCGCGGCCAGTGCCGTCCGGATCCGCGCTGACGTGCCGCTGGCGGTGGCCGCGCTGGTCGGCTGCGGGGTGCTCACCGGGTACGGCTCGGTGGTCAACCGCGCCAAGGTCGCGCCCGGCAGTTCGGTGCTGATCTACGGTGCCGGCGGGGTGGGGCTGAGCGCGGTGATGGCGGCCTGCAACTCCGGTGCGCTGCGGGTGATAGTGGTGGATCCGAAGGCGGACAAGCGCGACGGCGCCACGGCGTTCGGCGCCACCCACGTGATCGACCCGGGCAGCCAACCCGTCGTGGAGACCGTCCGCGCGATGACCGACGGGCTCGGCGCGGACGTGTCCATCGACGCGGTCGGCGGCGAAGGAGTGCTGGGGGAGGCGTTCGACGCCACCGCCACCGGCGGCACGATCGTTTGTGTCGGCGTGCCCGGCCCGGACGCCTACGCGGCGGTGCCGGGTGCGCGGTTCGTGCGCGAGGAGAAGTACCTGACCGGCAGCCTCTACGGGTCGAGCCGCCCGGGCAGGACATCCCGGCGTTGCTGAACCTGTTCGCGGCGGGGCGGCTCCCGGTGGACAAGCTGATCTCCCGGACGTATCCGCTGGAGCACATCAACGACACCTTCAACGACATGCTCGCCGGGGAGCTCCGGCGCGGGTCGTGGTGCTCGACGAGGCCATCGCCTGGTGAGCGGGACACCCGCGGCCGGCCCGCGTGCCCCGGCGGTGGCGCAGGCCTTCCTGGTGCTCGGCGAGTTGGCCGAATCGCGGGAAGCGTTGCGGCTCAACGAGATCCTCCGGCGGGTGGACCTGCCGAAGACCACCGTGCACCGGCTGCTGCGGACGTTGGTGGACGTCGGCGCAGTGGTGCACCGGGCGGGATCCGGTACCTACACCGCCGCAGGCGGAGAATCGGCGTCGCCCGGAACGCGGCGCAACGCGATCGGACGGCAAGGAGAGCACATGAGCACGACCCGCCAGCTGGACGGCCGCATCGCGCAGGGATGGGGCGGGCGGAAACCCAACGGCTGCCACGTCAACGTCGTGCTGGCCGACCGGGGCAGCCCGACCGCTGCCGCGATGGTCACCACTTACACCGCTCCGGCGGAGGGCTTCACACCGATCCTCGTGTCGGTCGGCCAGGACCAGCCCTCCTACGAGACGCTGAACCCGCCGACGCTGATGATGAACAAGACTCCCGCGGATCCCGGGCTCATCGCCGGGGCCTGCCAGCTGGGCATCGCCCAGGGAGTTCTCGACGTGGTCGCCGCGGGAACCCTGGTGGCGAACCAGGAAACGCTGGTGTTCGTCTCGATCTGGCTCGACCCGGACGCCGACGACGAGACGGCGGCGAAGAACTCCAGCCGGGAAGCCACCCGCAACGCGGTCGGGGAGGCCACCACCGGCCGCGACCCGGCGGCCGTCCGGCGCCTCGTCCTCGGACGCGACCAGCTCACCCACCCGTTCTACCGAGGGGACTGAGGAGCCCGTTCAGAACGATCGCCGGACACGGGTGTTCACGGCTTGCGGGCGACTCCGGCGAGGACGATCTGGTCGACCGGTTGCGCCGGTGCGACATGGGGGCCGTCCGGCCACCAGTCGCGCAGCAGGGTCAGGCCGGGTTCGACGAGCTCGAGCCCGGTGAACAGCCGCTCGATCTCCTCGCGGGATCGGAAGTTGGCCGATCCCATCGAACTGTTGCGGAAGGTCTCGGAGATGTAGCGGGCGATGTCGCTGCCCTCACCGCCGTCCGCGGGGTCGTGCCAGTGGGTCAGCGCGACGTAGGAACCGGAGGGCAGGGCGTCGACGTAGCTCCGCATGATCTCGTGCGGACGCTGCTCGTCGGTGACGTGGTGGATCGTCGAGCACTGGATCAACGCCAGCGGCTCGTTGAGGTCGAGGTTCTTCGAGATCCGCGGGTCGGCGAGCAACTCGGCCGGTCGGGTCAGATCACCCTCGACGAAGTGGGTGCGGTCGTTCTCCTCCATGAGCGCGCGGCCGTGCGCGGCGACGATCGGATCGTTGTCCACGTACACCACGGCGGAGTCCGGGTTGAACCGCTGCGCGGCCTGATGCGTGTTCTCCTGCGTGGGCAGACCCGACCCGCAGTCGAGGAACTGCTTGATGCCCGCCTTCGCCAGGAAACGCACCACCCGGATCAGCCACGCCCGGTGCTCCTGCGCGAAGGCCAACGTCTGCGGGATCTGCTCGATCACCGCACCGGCGACGGCCTGGTCCACCTCGTAGTTGTCCTTGCCACCGAGGAAGACGTCGTACACCCGCGCGATGCTGGCCGTCGACTGGTCGATTTCCGGTTTCGCCGCTCGGCCCGCACTCACTGCCTTGCCCTCGTTTCCGCCTCAGTATCAAATCAAGCCACGTGTGAACATACCCGCCGGTTCGGCACACCGATACGACGACCGGGTCGTGATGTGCGCCGCTTCGCCCGGAACGCGTTCGGCTGCTTCCGCGCCGGTTGGACGCAGTAGCCCATGCAGAGCGCTCTTTGAGTGGCGCATTGTGCCGTGGTGGAACCACTGAGGTTCGGTTCGTCGATCGCCGCGCCACCGCGGACGTGCGCCGGAAGAAGGTCGACCTCCGCACTGGGGATGCCAGGTGCGGTTCGGGCGCTACATCGGTGGTGGTTCGGTGTCGAAGTCCAAGCGAGCTCGGGCCGTCGCCGCGACGGTTTCCGGGTGGTCCGGTCCCAGCACCTGCGCGTACCGGTCCAATGTGTCCAGTTCCAGGGAACGTGCTTCGACGCGTTCGCCGAGGGTGCGCAGATCCATCGCCAGATTGGACGCGCAGGCGAGCGCGCACGGGTGATCCGTCCCTCGGACTCGCCGGAACCGCTGCAGGACGTCCTCGTCGAGGTGCCGGGCGCCGGGCGCGTCATCTGCCGCGTGCAGGCTGCTGGCGAGGTTCGCGGCGGTTGCCAGCGTGTGCGGATGGTCTTCGCCGAGCACTTCCCGGAACGTCGCCCAGGTCGCCTCGCCCAGCTCGCGGGCGCCCGGATCCCCGTTCAGCCGCAGCGCGATCGTCAGGTTGTTCGCCCCGCACAGCGTGTACGGGTGGTGCTCGCCCAGAACCTGGCGGAACCGGGCGTGCGCGTGCTCGGCCCGTGCCCTCGCCTCCACTTCGTCGCCGATCATGCAGAGGTCATTGGACAGGTTGGTGACCGCCGCCAGCGCCTCCGGATGGTACGGGCCGAAATTTCGCCGGTGCAGGTCCAGGGACTGCCTGGCCAGCGTGGTCGAACGCGCGTAGTCGCCTGCTTTGCGGACCGACACCGCCAGGTTCTTCAACGCTCGCAACGTGTCCGGATGATGGTCGCCGTACACCCGCCGGTACACGGCGTAGGTGTTCTCCTGCATCTCGACGGATTCGGCGTACCGGCCGCACTCGCGCAAGTCCCGGGCGACGTTGTTGATGGAGAGCATCGTGGGCTGCCGGGTGTCACCCTGGCTGCGCCTGCGGCGCAGCGCGGTGTCCTGATCCAGCTCCAGCGCCGCCTGGAAATCGCCCATCATCCGCAGCGAAACGGCGTAGTTGTGCGCGGCCCGCACCGTGTGGGCGTCGTCCGCGCCGAACGTGCGCCTGCACCGTTGCAAGCTGTCCTGGTCCAGCTCGCAGGCACCGCGCCAGTCGCCGAGCTGGCGCAGATCGGCGGCCAGGCCGTTGGCAGCCCACACCGTGGTCCGGTGGTTCGGGCCGAGCTGAGTGCGCGCGTAATTCAGGATCTGCTCGTCGATCTCGCGGGCCGCGTCGCGTTCGCCGTTGCTGCGCAACGCATTGGCCAAGTGCATGTTCAGCGTGTTCAGCTCCTCGGCGTGCTCGCCGAGGACGGGGCGCCAGCCGGCCACGGCCTCAGCGGCGAGATCGCGGCTCGCCTCGAACTCGCCGCGCCGGTGCCGGTAGCGCACCAGCTGGATGATGAGCTTCCGCACCGCCGGATCATCACTGCCGTGCACCGCTTCGGACGGCGCCAGGTGCGAGGTGAGTGCGGCGTACCGGTCCCAGGCCCCCGATCATCCGGGTCGCCGGGAGCCGCGGCCGCGAGCAGCTGCCGCGCCGTGCGCTTCAGCGCTTCGCCCTGCGCATCGGGCAGCAGGTTGCGCAGCACGTCCTGCACCACCCGGTGCATCTTGATCGTCTGCGTCTCGGGCGCATCATCCCGGTGGCCGATCTTGGCCAGCGCGTACTGCCCGATCTCGTGCAGGATCTGCCCGCGCAGCACCGGATCCCGCAACTGCGCGTGCAGTGGGGACGGCAGTTGCACCGGCGATTCGCCCTGCTCACCGATGAAGAAGCTGATCGGAATTCGGTCGGGGCCGAGGAACGCGCACAGCCGCAGCAGCTGCGCGGCGGCCGGCCGAGAATCGCGAAGGCGGTTCATCGGCATCGCCCACGCCATGACGACCTCGCGCTGGTAGAGGATCGCCGGCGCCTGGTCCAGGAGCTTCGGCAGGTCGGTCTCCGCCAGCCGCAGGTACTCGTCCACGGGCATCCCGGTGGCCTGCAGCCACGCACCGGCCGCTTCGAGTGCGAGCGGCAGGTCGCCGAGTCGTTCGGCGACTCGGTCGGCCTCCGCCTCGGACAGGCGCGGAGTGCGGCGTCGCATGAAGCGCACGCTTTCCGCCCGCTGGTAGACATCCACTTCGAGCACCTCGGCGGTGGCACGCCAGTCGATGTTCCGGGACGTCACCAGCACATGTCCTTGACCGGCGGGCAGCAGCCGGTGCAGCCCGGCCGGGTCGCCGGCATTGTCGAAGATCAGCAGCCAGCGCCGATGGGGGACTCCCCGGCGCAGTGCGTCCAGCGCCAGCTGCACCGTTTCGCCCAGGTCGTCACTGATCGGCAGGTCGAGCTTCCGGGCCAGCTGGGCCACGTCTTCGCGCGCCACGGTGGGGTGCTCCGCCCGGACGTACCAGACGATGTCGTAGTCGGTGGCGAACCGGTGGGCGTACTCGATCGCCAGCTCGGTCTTGCCCACGCCTCCCATGCCCTGCACTGCGCTGGGCACCACCGCCGCGACGGAGGTCGTCATCCGCTCGCGCAGTGCCAGCAACGCGTGGTCCCGCCCGGTGAAGTTGATGTTCCGCGGCGGAACGGACCCCCACACCGCGGGAGGTTCACCGGGGAACCGCACCGACTGGCGGAACTCACCGGCCCGCGCCTCTCCGGCATCCGCTCCGGTGACCCGCTCGATCAGCAGGCGCCGCGCCGTTTCCTCCGTGGCGTCCGAGATTTCGACGAGAGCCAGCGGAGCCGGCAATGCGGGAACGTCACACGGCCCGACCAGAACGGGAATCAGCCGGGTGAGCTCGTCGCGGAGCGAAGACAAAGCGGCGGACCAGTCCGCGACGCGGAGTTCCCCGGCTCGCAGACAGCCGTCGCTGAACAGAACGACAGTGCGTTCCGCGCCCGCCAGATCGGCTCGCAGCGTGGCGGCGAGATCCTCGCCGGGACGGGGCTCCCACAAGTCGAGCCTTGTGCTCAGGCCCGCGCGGCTGAGCTGGTGACTCACCCATTCGGCCCATAACCGATCAGCTCCGACGTAACTGATCCGCACCGGTCCAGGCGGGTGCGTGTCGGGACCGGTGCGCCCTGGGCTCGCGCCGGCCTCGCCGTGCACCGCGTCGTCGGAAGTCATGGAGATCCCCCTTGATCACCGTCGTGCGCCTGTTCGTTCACCGTCGCCGGCCCGCTGCGCCGCCTGCGGATCACCCCGTTGAAAGGCCGACGTCGCAACGAAACCCGCCGTTTCCTCGTCGCGTACCGCCGGAGTGAGCCATGCTGCCAGATCGATCGGATCGACCACCTGATCCTCGCCGGAGATCCGCCGATGAAGCGCGACGGCGACTTCCGGCACCCCGGCCAGGGAGGTGGCCGCCGCGCGGTGTTCGTCGAGACGTCGTGATGCCAGGGCCAAGCCGATCCAGGCCTCGATGCTCTCCGGGGCCGCGGCCAGTTCGCGGCGGTGCCCCTCCAGCGCGGTCCGGGCCGCGGCCTGGCCGGAAGACCCGGCCGTGGCATCGGGCGGATCGCTCCACATCCGGACACCGTCGATTCGATCGGTCGCGCACCCTGGCGGACATGGGCGGCCCGCGTGCCACGCTTCGATCTTCCGGTCCAGTTCGGCAGGGAAGGGGCTCACGTGGGTCAGGCGCCAGCGGACCCGGTGTGCGATGGCCGCGTCGGCAGCGGCGAGGGCCGCTTCGCGCGGCACGGCATCCGCGGCCATGTCCGACAGGGTGGCGGCAATGGCCGCGGCGAAGCGCTCGCCGTGCTCGGTGAGCGCCCCGCTGCCGCGCAGCAGCCGGAGTGCGAAGCCGGTCTGCTCCCGCCAGAAGGCGAACTCGAACTCCGCACGTGGCCGACCGGCGGCGTCGGCCACGTGGCGATGCCTCCGCCAGAACATCGCCACGCCCAGGTGGGCGTAGATGCCGTGCAGCAGAGCGGTGGGCGGTCGCGGATCTTCCCGCCACGGTGCGTAGAAGGCCGTGCCGGACGCGGAATCGCACAGCGCCAGCAGGTCGAGCAACGCCCCCAGCTTCGTGTGCTGGAACTCGTGCACCAGAGCGGCCGCGCAGGTCGGGGCATCCGGGGCAGCGACATGGCGATCGCCCGAACGACTCCGAACACGTCGCACTGCGCTGCCTGCCGTGCCCGTCGATCGGGACCAGGGAGCGCAACGTGCGGGCCATCGCCTCGGCCTGCTCGGTGTGGTGACGGCGGAGCAACCGCCAGGCGTCGCCGAACGTTCGCCGCCACCGTTCGGCGTCCTGCCCGGACAACCTGCGCAACAGCGGAAGTCCTTGGTAGGTCCGGAACGGGTCGAGGTCGTCGAGCAGCACGTCGAAGCCCGCCTCCGCCCGCAGCCGGTGAACGCCGTGCCACCCTGGCGCGGCGTGTCCGGGGTCGGCGGGGACGGTGACGGTGACCGCGTGCGCGACGATCGCGAGGCCGTCCCCATCCGCTCGCACCGTCGCAGTGGCCACTTCCGGCCCCAGCCGCGCGCTCCCGAGCGCGGGCAGTGCGACTACGCCTTCACGAACCGGCACCGGGATGCGGAACTCCAAGCCCGCCCCGGCGGCGACCATTGCTGCCAACGCGTTGAAGTAGCCGAGGTCCGCGTGCGGCACCGTCCCCTTGCGCAACGTGCGGAGGCAGTGCGTCGCCCAGGTTCCGACCTGCGGGTGCAGGACCAGTCGCGCGGTGCGGTGCGGGTCGCGTGCCTGAGCGCGTTCGAGGAGTTGATACGCCTCGTCCAGCCCGATGCTTTCGCGATCCGCGGCGGGCACGGCGTCCATGACCATCCGGATCAGCAGCAGATGTTCGCTGAACTGGCTGGCCCGCAGCACGGTGAGCGCCGCCTCGTTCCCGCCCCCGGCGCCGAGACTGTCCAGCGCTTCGGCGGACACCCGGTGCCGGGCGCTCATCCGCACGCCTGCCGCCGGGCGAGCCCCCGCAGGTCGGCGCTCACTCGTTCCCGAATGTGGCCGATCAACCGGAACATGTCGGCGCAGTACACCGTCCGGTTCCGGAAGCCGCTTCCTGCCTGGTAGCGGTGCGGGTAGAGGCCGCCCCCGCACACGTCGCGCACCGCGCACCGCTGGCAGGTGTCGCTCAACGCGGCCCGGCCGAGCTGCCTGGCGGCGATCGACGGGTGCAGCAGTGCGTCGTCGAAGGAGTTCGCGGCCACGTTGAGCGTCGTCTCCGACGCGCCGGCATGGGCGGACTTCAACGAGTCGACCTGCTCGATGTCGCCGTCGGTCTCCACCACCACGAGGGCGGCCGGAGACAGTCCGACCGACTCCACACCGCTGGCGCCGCCCAGCAGGAGGTTCAGGATCTCGTCGAACAGCCGGATTCCGGTCTGCCGAGCGGGCGCGGAATACCAGTGGTCGAACACGGCGATCAGCCAATCGGCGTAAGGGGTGATCGTCGGGTCGGCCGGTCGGCCCGGCGGCCGGGTCGTCCAATTGCCGTGGGGCAGCAGGAAGTCGACTACCGGTGGTGCGTACTGCAGCAGCGCCTCGTAGGTGGCGACGGGGTCGTTGGCCAGGTCGATCGCGCACAGCAATCCGGAGAACAAGTCCTGATACGGGGGCTGTGCCAGCAGCTTCAGCCCGCGTTGCACGTCGGGGTGGCTGCTGCGGCCGTCGCGGTACCGCCGGTGGCGATCCGTGGCGCTGCGCCCGCCGTCGAGGCTCACGCCCACCCGGATTCCGAGTCGGGCGAAGGTGTCCAGCGAATCGCGGCTCAGCCGGGAACCGTTGGTCTGCACGCTCGCGGCGACTTCGGTTCCCGGACCGACCGCGCGCCGGATCTCCGTCACGGCCGACTCCAGCCGCCGCACTCCCGCGAGCAGCGGTTCACCTCCGTGCAGCACCACTTCGACCTGCCGCAAGCGGTGCTTCTCGGCGTGTTCGGCAATGCGGGAGGCGGTCCGCCGCACGGTTTCCGCGGGCATCACCGCGGGGCGGCGGCGCCAGTTCTGGTCGGCCATCTCGTAGACGAAGCAGTAGTCGCAGGCCAAATTGCAACGGCTGTGCGCCTTGAGGACGAACTGCCGGAACGGCACGGGCTCCCAGCCGTTCGCCCGGAGGTCGCCGACGTCGAGGGAGGCCGGCCATTCAACGGTGGTCGGCGCGATGGCGGAGTCCATGTGCGAGGTCACCGGCTTCGGCTCAATTGGTTCCGGGGAAAAAACTGGACGAAATCGAATTGTCGAATGCCGCGAGCACTTCCGGGGCGTCGTCCAACTCGCGCAGCTTGCGGCGAATGGCATAGGACAACACCGAATCGTCGAGCGACCGGAGCCGGTCCAGCGGGACTTCGGTGAGGTCGATGAGACCAGACTCCGGCTCTGGCACGTCGCCGTCCATACCCGCATGGTACCGGCCCCGCATTCGGGACGTGGGAGAATTTCGCTGGTTTGAAAAGGAAATCACGAGTCGGCGAGGGTGGTCGCCGGTCGACCGGTGGACAAGTCCGCACGGTCGCGGGGTTGGCTCGGATAGAGGGTTGTGCTTCCCATGACCAGGGTGGCCGCGGCGATGGCGATCATGCCGGGGAACAGGGTGTCGGACGTGCCCGCGAGTTCGGTGACCATCACCGTCAGAGCGACGGGTGCGTGGATGGCGGAGCCGAGGCACGCGGCCATGCCGACGATGACGAACGGAACCGGTCCGGACAACGGGATCCCGGCCATGTCGGCCAGCCGCCAGAACACCATTCCCACCGCCGCGCCGACCACGATCCCCGGGCCGAACACCCCCGCGGAACCGCCGGATCCGACGGTCAGCGACGTTCCGGCGATCTTCGCCACCGGCAGCAACAGCAGCACCCAGAGGGATGATCCGAGCACCCACTGCTCGTTGAGCCCGGACTGCACGAGGCCGTAACTGGTGCCGAGCACGTCGGGCAGGGCCAGGCCGAGCGCGCCCACGGCGATACCGCCGATCACCGGCTTGAGCAGCGACGGCATTTTCCGTCGTCGCTTGAAGAACGCGGTGGTGCGGTGCAGCGCCCAGCAGTAGCAGCGTGCCACCGCGCCCGCGATGATCCCGAGCAGCAGGAACAGCGGCAGCTGGGCCAGGCCGATCGGGTCCGTCGACTGGTCGCCGAACATCGCGCCGTAACCATGCACGGCACCGAATTCCACGTAGGCCACGACCGACGCGATCAGCGAAGGCACGAGCATTTCCGCGGCCATGTCGCGCCGGTACAGCATTTCGACACCGAGCAGCGCGCCGCCGAACGGCGCCCGGAAGATGGCCCCGACTCCGGCGGCGAGTCCGGCGGCGACCGCGATCTTCGCCTCGGCCGGGTTGAACCGGAACAGCCGTGACAGCACGGAGCCGAACGCCGCGGAGATCTGCGCCGCCGGGCCTTCGGTCCCGCCGGAGCCGCCGGAGCCGAGGGTGAGGGCCGAGGCCGCCATCTTCACCACGGTCACCCGGCCGCGCATTCCCAGCGGATCGTGGTGCAGCGCGCCGATCGCCGCGTCGGTGCCGTGCCCGCCCGCTTCCGGCGCCAGCCATCGGATCAGCAGCGCACTGGCCAGTGCACCACCGGCGACCAGCAATGGCACGACCCACGGCCGATCGATGTCGCTGCCCGCCGTCAGCGGTCCGTCCGCGGCGATCGATGTGGGGTGGTATCCGGCGAGGTGGCCGAGAGCGCCCGTGGTGACGAGTTCGAGCAGGCTGTACAGCGCGATCGAGCCGAGCCCCGCCACCGCGCCGATCACGATGCTCGCCGGAACCCATTTGACGAGGTACGAGCGGTTCCACACGGTTCGCAGCAGCCGCCCGGCCCGGTTCTCCCGGGAGGTTCCGGCGCTGGTGTGCGGGCGGGGGCGGGGCGCCGATTCCGCTTCCACGGATCCGGGTGCGGCGGTGGGCAGCAGGGCCGCTTCGATTTCGGCCGTGCCGGGAGCGTCGGGAACGGCCGCGGTGTCCTTGTCGGGTGCGCCGCTCACGTCCATCTCGCCAACTTCGTGCGGCTCTTGATCGTGTCGGGGTGTTCCGGGCCGAGCACTTCGGTCTGGCCCCGCAGTACTTCTTCGAGTTCGCGGCGGGCTTCGGCGGACCGGCCCAGCCGCATGAGTGCGCGGGCGTGTTGGAAACTCGCGTTGAGCGTCGCGGGCTCGTGCGGGCCGAGGACCCGCCGCAGCATGTCGAACGCCTCCGCCAGGGTGCTTTCGGACTGGACGGCGTGCCCGGCCCGCAGCAGTGCCCTGCCGAGGTCGACCCGCGCCGCGAGCGAGCTGGGGTGTTGGTGGCCGAGCAGTTCGGCGTGCTCGTCGATGACGGTCCGGGTCTCGTAGATCGCGTCCTCGACGGGCAGACCGTTGAGCAGGCGGAACTCGGTCAGCAGCAGCCGGCACCGCAGGAGGTCGCGGTCGCCGGGCCGGGAGATCTCGATCGCTTCGCGAATCGCCGTGATCGCGTCGCCGAGGTCGAGCTGGCCGGTGCCGATTTCCGCCCGGGTCCGCAACGCGGCGGCCAGTTCGATGAGGCATCGGACGCGTTGGCCCGGCTCGTCGGCGGGCGCGAAATCAGCGGCACCCCGGTACGCCTCGATCGCTTCGAGCAGGTCGAGCGGGTCGCCTTCGCTGTCGAACCGGGCACGCACGGCGGTTCCCAGCTGTTCAAGGTAGGTGGCGTGATCGGGGTGGCGGGGCGGGATCGATTCGAGGGCACGCCTTCCGGCGCGCACCGCTCGGTGCACGTCGGCGGAGTTGCGGCTGTGGGCGAAGCGGGTCAGCAGCAGCCGGGAAACGGCGAGCAGGCTGTCGGCGTGGACGGGTTCGCCGACGCGGGTCGCTTCGGCGACGCCGGCGTGCAGCTCGACCGCTTCGTCAAGGTCCGTGGTGTCGCCGACGTGCAGGAATCGAGTCGCCAACGCGCTCGATAGCGCTTTCGACGAGTGCAGTCGCTGTTCGCCGGAGGCCGCGATCGAGACGGCCTGCCGGTAGAGGTCCACTGCTTCATGGAGATCGTGCAGCGAGCCGCGGGATTCGAACCGGGTCCGCAGCAGGTCGGCCAGCCCGAGCCGGAATCCCCACCGTTCGGGGGCGTCGGTCGCCGCGGCGACCGCTTCTCGCTGCGCGTCGAGGGCCGCGGAAAGGTCGCCGGGCGAGCCGATGTGTTCGAAGCGTGTCCGCAGGTTCGTAGCGAGATCGGCGAGGGGACGCGGTCCCGCGGAGGGCTTCGCGAAGGCCACTGCCTGCTGGTACATGCTCACCGCCTCGTCAAGGTCACTCAGCGTACCGGTTCGATCGAACCGCAGTCGGTGGGCACGCGCTAACGCTGTGTAACGATTTGATCTTTCCTGGTCGTCGGGTGCCGTGAGCTCGACGGCTCGGGACAGCAACCGGACGGCCCTGTTGAGGTCGTTCATGCCGGCGCTGCGGTGGAACCGGGCCAGCCGCAACCGTCCGAGGTCGTCGCACAGGTTCGTCTCGCCGGAGACGTCCCGCTGTTCGGCGGCGATGTCCAGCGCCTCCTCGCCGATGGCGAGCGCCTCGTCCAGATCGGCCCGCGCGCCGGTCAGCGCGTACCGGAGGCGCAGCGTCCGAACCAGTCCGGCGAGTTGGCGCGGCTGCTTCCCGCCGATGACGAGTGCCCGGCGGTAGAGGAGGATCGCTTCGGCCACGGCGGCCGACTGGTCACCGCCTGTCGGAAGGCTGCCGGGATCGGGGGACGCCGCGTCCGCCCGGTCCTCCGGTTCGCGCCGTTCGGCCCAGGCTCGGGCGGACAGCGCGTCCGCCGCGGCCACCAGGTCGGAGACCTGATCCGGGCCGGGTTCGGAGGTGTCCGGCGACGGACGGCCACCGTCCACTGTGAACAGTTCGGTGAGATCCCGGAACGGGCCGCCCAAGCGGGCCAGCAGCGCCGCAGGGAGAGAGCCGAACGCCGGGCCTGCGCCGATTGATCCGTTGGCCGGAGCTTCGGCCGGTCCTGACAGCGCGGCCCGGAACTCGCGGTGGCTCAGCCCGAGCCGGTCGGCGAAGTACCCGGACAGTGCGATGCGCAGGTTCCGCGCTTCGCTGCGGGCGAGATGACCGGCGAGTTCCGCGTGCACGCCGTCAACGAACTCGTAACGGGTCTCCGGCCCGTCCGGTGCGATGCGGAGCATGCCGCTGAGCAGTACCTCCGCCAAGTGACTCGGGCGGGAGGCGGGCAGCATGATCCGCTGCACCAGCCGCATGATCGGAAGGTTGAGCGGGACCGCGGTCAAGTAACCGGCGAGCCGGAACGCGTCCGGAGTGGCGCCGCGTCGGAAGTACCGGACGCGGTCGACCGGGTGGGCCGGTGGGGGCCGCGTCGTTTCGATCGGAACGGATCCGGTGCGGGCGGCGGCGAACGTCACCGCACTGTTCATCGCGCCGCCGGTTTCCGATCCGACCAGCCGCGTCCAAGGACGCAGCCAGTCCGGTTCGATCTGCAGGATCGGCACTGGTGCAGTGCCGGGCGGCACTTTGCGGCGCCGGTCGTGCGGCGTGAACCGCAGGTGCGCGTTGCTCGTACCGGCTTGGGCGGACCGCAATCGCCCGTGTACGGGTTGAAGCCCGGTGCGTTGCCACATGCGCTGGGGAAGTGGCTGCAGGATCGCCACGGGCATCGTCTGAGCCCAGTGGTACAGCAGGTCACCCGCGGTGCCGTCGCGCCACGGCGTGCCGACGCAGTCGCTGATGACCAGGATGAGGCGGCGCTGAGTCGGATCTGTCAGCTCCGCCGGCGCCCGCAACCGCTGAGAGCCCGTAGTCCCGCAGCTCAAGCCCAGCTTGCCGGTCGACGTGGAGTGCAGCGACCAGGTCCGCACATCGCGGAACGCGCCCAGGTTCTGCAGCACTGACCGCAGTTCGCCGACCAGCGGCTGCCAGGGGCGCATCGAGGGTTCGGCATCAACGACGAGCGCCACGTCCAGCCAGCGGCCGGTGACGGGACGCAGCTCCGGTGACCACACACCGGACTCGGCGATGCGGTTCGCGGAGAGTTCCTCGGCAACGACGAGGTGGCGGGGGTCGGGTACCCGCCGCTTCAGCAACCGCAACGCCCGCCCGAGCGGGAGTTTTCCCGGAAGTGCGTCCGCCGCGGGCAGCATGATCGACTGGCCGTCGGCCGAGCCTGCTGAGCCGCCTGGCTGCGGCAAGCGCAGCCGGTGAGTGTTCGGCGGGGCGCCGGCCTGGCCCGCGGCCGAAGCGGTGGCCGGAACCGGACTCGGCTGCTCGGACGCCGCCGTTGCGGCGGCCTCGACGCCGTCCTCGGCGCCATCGGCGCTCGGTGCAGAACGTTCGGCATCGGTGCTCCCGGTGCCGGTGCCGGTGCCCGGCGTCAGGTGCTGGGCGAGCCACAGCGCCTCGGCCACTTCCCGAGGCTCGGCGCTGACGCCGGCATCGGTCAGCGCGCCGACCAACCGGGACAGGTTCATGTCTCGTCCGCGTCGCTTTCGAGGTGTCGCATGATCAGATCTGCGAGCTGCTCGCGGCTCGAGTTCCCGTCGACAGCCGCCGCCGAAGTCAAGTAGAGGGCGTTGAGCAACTGGTCAGTGGCCAGCGAGCCGCTGTTGCGGCGTTCGGCGAAACGGTCGATGAGGTCCTCACCGGCCGCTTGTGCCGCCGTTCCCAGGTGCGCTTCTACGATTCTGCCGAGCTGTTCGGAATCCGGTTCCCGAAGCTCCAATCGCAGGCAGCGGCGCAGGAAAGCCGGTGGGAACTCGCGTTCGCCGTTGCTGGTGAGCACGATGAACGGGAAGGCTCGGCAGCCGACGTGGCCGCGGTGCACGGTCGCCTCCCCGCCGTCGGCCGTCTGCACTGCGACGTCCGGGTGCTCGCTTGATATCCGGCGCAGCTCGGGAATCCGGTATTCGCCTTCCTCGAAGATGTCGAGCAGGTCGTTCGGCAGGTCGATGTCGCTCTTGTCGATCTCGTCGATGAGCAGCACACGCGGCCGCTCGTACGGCAGGAGCGCGGTGCCCAGCGGCCCCAGGGTGAGATACCTGCCGATGTCGGGGTCGTCGGCGCCTGCTTCCCGCCCCTTGAGACCGGCTTCCCGCAACCGCCCGATCGCGTCGTAGTCGTACAGACCTTGCTGAATGGTCGATCGGCTGGTGATGGGCCACCGGAGCACGGGGCCGAGCGCCAGTTCGTGCGCGACGGCGTAGGCCAGCGTCGTCTTCCCGGTGCCGGGCTTGCCGGTGACCAGCAGCGGCCGCCGCAGGTACAGCGCCGCGTTGATCAGCTCCAGCTCGTGCTCGCGGGGCCGATAAGTCACCGCCCGCCGGTGGTCACCGAGTCGGCGTGGCGCACCGGGATCCTGGTCGTGGTGCGGGACGACCGGCGGGCCGCCGTTGAACGCCCGCCACGGCGGGGGGTCCGGCAGGCGGAGGACACCCGCGTGCGGATCAGCCGCACCCCGGTAGATCCACCAGTTCTCCACGTTCGTACTCCCATCCAAAAAGCGGCGAGGGTCAACCCAGCGGGATCAGCGGTTGCGATTCCGGTCTCCGTCCGGCGTCCCACAGGAGGACGACGTCCCGGCCGCAGTGCTCGGTTCCGTTCTGCTGGGCGGCGGCATTGCGCAGGTCCTTCACCGCATGCGGGAGTTGCGAAACCCGCCTGGCGGCCAGCCGTTCGCTCAGGTCATCGCGGAACCGTTTCCCCGCGCAGGGCTGCATCGCGCCGCCGGAGCCTGCGTGATCCTCGCACCGGGGGCGCCGCCACACCGCGACGCGGAGACCCGCGTACAAACCGACCTCCAGGGCGTCTCGGGCCGACGCCGTCTCGGGCGGCATCGTCAGCCCGAGCGCGGCGTGGTTGGAGGACTCCTCGAACCAGGAGTAGAGGGCTTCCTGATCCCTGGCGTCCTCGCAGTGGATCCAGTGCCAGGGAACGGAGTCCTGCTCCGCCAGCCACTTCCAGCGGTCCTCGCCGCGGCGCAGGCTGTACGGGTCCTCGTCCGTGCTTAACGCGCGCACGATCACGGGGTGGCGTCTGCCCAGTCGGGCGAACTTCCGATTGGGCCAGATCTGCCAGTCGTCGACGCCTTCGTTGAGCAACCGCTGCGGCAGCACGAACTCGACCATCACCTCCGCGCCCCCGTCCAGCCGGTTCAACGCGCCCGGTAACCGGCTCTTCAACTCCGCCCACGCTTCCTGCAGCGGCCGGGGGGCTTCGTCGGCGGCGAAGACCTCGAAGTCCTCGTCGCCCCGGTAGAGCCAAACCGTGCACAGGTAGCGCTCCTGGCCGAGCGCGCTCGGTTCGAGCATGGCGATGACCGCCGTCGACTCCGCGGCCGGTGAGCCGAGTTCCGGGGGTGTGTATCGGGCGAGTTCGGGCCGCTGGCCGAGTCGTACGGCGATGCGCTGCGCCCAGCTGTGGAGACCGTCGGCCACCTGGGCTCGCGTGCAGCGGTGCGCGGTCTGCTCGGCGAACACCAGCAGCGGATGCAACCGGCCTCGGTTGGCCACGGCGATGTCGTCCAGAGCCTTGATGAGATCGCGCCAATCGAGCAGCTGCGTTTCCACGCGCGGCGCGTTCGGCCCGCAGGCGAGCCGGTATCTGGCGTTGAGGTCCTCCGGCGGCGGCAGTTCCGCCAGCAGCCCGCGGAGTTCGGTGATCTCAGTGGGTTTGAGCAGCGGCTGGAGCCGGTCGGGATGGACGATCGCCGCGGGATCCAGCTCGCGCGGCCGCCGCTCGGCCAGCACGTCCAGCGACCCGGGCCACGGGCCGCGTGCCGCGTGGTAGCGGTCGTGCTCCCGCCACAGTTTCCGCCAGAGGTCGGTCGGGAGATCGCGCAGTGCCTGGACGGGCACCGCGACTCCGCCGTGCGGCATGTCGCGTGTGCGGGCGGTTTTCACCACGCCGCACACGGCCCCCGTCGTCAGGTCGATCACCGGAGCACCGGACATGCCGTCGGGAAGTTCGTCGCCGCTGATCCGCAGCAGTTGCTCGGTTCCCAGCTCGATCCGCCCGGGTGAGGTGAGCTTGGCGGGGCGGCGTTCCGCGCTCGGGCCGTAGAGCTTGGCGTGGCCCACGGCGAGCAAATCCGCGTCGTAGCCCGGAAAGAGCTCGTCGAGCCATACGCACGGCCCGTCGATGGGCGCCGTCACGATCGCCAGGTCGGGGTGCGGCCACACCCGCTGGTCGCGGTCGGCCCGCGGTCCGGACCAGCGCACCGAGCCCTGGTGCTCTTCGCCGTTCCAACTGATCGTCACTGGGCTACCGGCCTGGCCGTCCACCACGTGCGCGCAAGTCAAGACGTAGCGGGGCGCGATGAAAAATCCGGTGCCGCCGCGCATTCCGGGACCGGACAGGCGGACCACGCATTTCTGCAGCTGCTCTTGCAGTTCGGCGGCGCTGGTCATGACGTGCCCGGTTCCGCGCGGGTGACCGCGCCCTTCCAGGACAGGGTGATCTTCAGCGTGGCCTTGGCGCCGGCTTCGGCGAGCACGCTCACGAGTTTGCCGCTCTTCCCGGAGATCTCGATGCCGAACTCGACCGTCACGTCATCGGGCTGCGCGTGGCGCAGACCTTGGCGGATGGTTCCGGCCACGCCGCGCACGGTTTCGGTCAGCCCTTCCAGTTCGAGCGCACCGATCTTGTCCGCGAAGCCGACGTCGACGGGGCCGTCGTCATCGACGGCGACCCGTGCCCACACGACTTCCCCCGTGGGCAGCCGGACTTCCATGACCTCGGACAACTTGTTGCTTCCTTTCGGCCGCGCGCCCAGTGCGGATCACGGTACCGAATCGACGCGACGCGCAGAACCAGAATGAACAATTCGGCCCGCTGCGCGCAGGAATGTCGCGATTTCGCCTTGAGGTGCCCTGAACCGGGTGAATTCGACGTTCCGGCTTACCACGATGGGATGCGACGGTCTGCCCTGAACGGCGGTTGCGCGGCTCTGAAAACGTGCGGGTGATCGTCCATTGCGCGACTCGCTGCGCCGATGTCCGCTTGTGATCGGGAGAGTGGGCCGGTCCGTTGTTCGCACGACCCGAGTCGACCGCGTAGGTTCGCAGGACTCCGCTGGCGCTTGCCCGCGTCCGTGCCGTGACGCGCTGGAAGGTTCGTGAGTGACGTTCCAAGAAGGCATGTTCCCCCTGCCTTGTTCCGCAAGCTGCGAAGCGTCGGCCTGGTCGACAAGGGCGATGACGGTAGCGTCCGCGGGAACCCGCCCAGCCCCAGCGGGCCGTGGCCTGAGTTGTGCCAAGCATCGCAGGGAGCACAAGCCGCAGGCGATGTTCCGAAGTAGGCCTTCGGGATGATTTGCCTGGCGAGCAGCGGAATCTCAGCGGCTTGCTCGCTGCTCCGTCCGGTGCGGCCGCGATTCTGGCATATGCCGATGCGCGGCGAAATCGCCGTCCTCGAGCGGAAGCCGCAGAGAACCCCCCGGTTGTCGGTTTGCTCTGGTGGCTGCTGTTCAGGCGGTTCCGCCGCCGACAACACACTGATCCGAAAACATTCTGCACGGACTTGAGTCGCACGACGTTGAGAGTCTCGGTATCGCGGTGAAGCCGCGGGCCGACGTACGGCGACGTTTGTGAGTTTCCGGTTCCATGGCCGCGTGTCGCTCATGACCTGATCACGTGAGCGGCCGGCGGCCGGATCGAGGCCGCCGGCCGCCGCCGGGCTCAACAGGGGGCGTGCGTCAGCGTTCGGCGACGCGTTCGACGCGGCCGACCAGCACGACGTAGGACAGGATTCCGAGCAGCGTCACCGCGGTCATGTAGGTGAAGGCCGGGGTGAAGCTGTCCTTGGTGACCAGGACGCCGATCACGATCGGCGTCGCGATCGACGACAGGTTGCCGATGAAGTTGAACATGCCGCCGGTGAGCCCGAGCAGCCGTTCCGGTGCGAGTGCGGACACCAGCGACCAGGTGATCGAAGCGAGCCCGTTGCCGAAGAACGCCACCGACAGGAACACGATCACCAACGTCGTCGAGGCGGTGAAGCTCGCGCCGACGATCAACGTGCTCAGCACCAGCCCGATGACGATCGGCGCTTTGCGGGCGATCCCGAGCGAGGTGCCGCGGCGCAGCAGGAAATCCGAGACCAGGCCCGAGACGAGCACCCCGACCAGGGCGGCTGCGAACGGCAACGCGGCCAGGAACCCGGACTCGATGTAGTCCATGCCGCGGTATTCCACCAGGTAGGTCGGGAACCAGGTGAGGAAGAACCACAGCGTTGACGTCAGGCAGAACTGGCCGAGGTAGATGCCCCACAGCTTCCGCCGCCCGAGCACCGTGGCCAGGTCACCGCGAGTGATCTTGGCGCGTTTCGGCTGCTCGTCGACCAGGTCGACCAGGCCGCCGCCGGAGCTGATCAGCTCGACTTCGGCGGCGTTGGCCCGCGACTCGCGCGGTTCCCGGTAGGCGAGGTACCAGATCGCGCCCCAGATGATCCCGACGAGGCCGGTGAGGATGAAGACCCAGTGCCAGGACACCGCGGCCTGCAACCAGGACAACACGGGGGTCAGCATGGCGAGACCGATGAACTGCCCGGAGGTGTAGAAGCCGATGGCGGTGGCTCGTTCCCGCTCCGGGAACCACACCGTGGCGACCCGGCTGTTGATCGGGTAGGCGGGTGCCTCGAACGCGCCGACCGCGAGCCGCAGCACGATCAGCGCGACGAAGCCGCCGACCATGCCCATGAACAGCGTGGCCAGCGACCACAGTCCTAAGCACAGCGGATAGAGCACGCGCGGGCGGATCCGGTCGACCAGCCAGCCGCCGGGCAGCTGCATCGCCGCGTAGGTCCAGCCGAACGCCGACAGCAGCAGGCCCTGCTGGGACGTGGACAGGTCCATCTCCTCGGCGATGGCGGGCATCGCGATCGACAGGTTCGAACGGTCCAGGTAGTTGATCACGACGGTGCCGAACAGCAGCACCGCGATGAGCACGCGGACGCGGGAGGCGGACCGTGCGGTCGCCGTCGTGGTGGTGTCGGCCATGTCGCTCACCACTCCGCCACGGAGCCGTCGGCGTGGCGCCACACCGGGTTGCGCCAGCGGTGCCCTTCGGCGGCGCGCTCGGCCACGTAGGGCTCGTTGATCTCGATGCCCAGGCCCGGGCCGGACGGGATCGCGACCTGTCCGGATTCGTAGGTGAACACCGTGGGATCGACGAGGTAGTCGAGCAGGTCGTTGGAGGTGTTGTAGTGAATGCCCAGGCTCTGTTCCTGGATCGTGGCGTTGTGGCAGCCCGCGTCGATCTGCAGGCAGGCGGCCAGCGCGATCGGCCCGAGCGGGCAGTGCAGCGCCAGCGCCACGTCGTAGGCCTCCGCCATGTGCGCGATCTTGCGCGACTCGGTGATCCCACCGCAGTGCGACGGGTCGGGCTGCACGATGTCGACCGCGCCGGAAGCCAGCACCGACTTGAAATCCCACCGCGAGTACAGCCGCTCGCCCAGCGCGATCGGGATCGGTGAATTCCGCAGCACGCCGGCGAATCCGTCCAAGTGCTCGGACAGCACCGGTTCCTCGACGAACATCAGCCGGTAGGGCTCCAGTTCGCGCAGCAGCACCTTGGCCATCGGCCGGTGCACGCGGCCGTGGAAGTCCACGCCGATGCCGATGTCGGGTCCGACGGCCTCGCGCACCGCGGCGACGTTGGCCACGCACTGGTCGACCTTGGCCCAGCTGTCGAGGTACTGGAGCTCTTCGGTGCCGTTCATCTTGACGGCGGTGAAGCCGCGGTCGACGACGGCGCTCGCGGCCTGCGCGGTTTCGGCGGGCCGGTCGCCGCCGATCCACGAGTACACCTTGATCCGCTCCCGCACCCGGCCGCCGAGCAGGTCGTGCACCGGAACTCCGAGCGTCTTGCCCCGGATGTCCCACAGCGCCTGGTCGATGCCGGCGAGCGCGCTCATGTGGATGCCGCCGCCGCGGTAGAAACCGCCGCGGTAGAGCACCGTCCACAGGTCCTCGATCCGGGACGGGTCCTGGCCGATGAGGTAGTCGGAGAGCTCGTCGACCGTGGCGGCCACCGCATCGGCGCGGCCCTCCAGGACCGGCTCGCCCCACCCGACCACACCCTCGTCGGTCTCGATCTTCAGGAACAGCCAGCGCGGCGGTACCTGGTATGTCGTCATTGACGTGATCTTCATGGCGCTTTCTTCTCAGGAATCCGTTCGGAATTGCGGGTACTTCAGCGGCATCCTCACCTCGTCGCGCCGGTCCAGGCACGGCGCAGCGAGGTTGCTCGGGCGCGAACCTGTTCGGGGCGGTCGCCCGGCCGGTAGAGCGTGGAGCCGAGTCCCGCTCCGCCCGCTCCGGCCGCCTTCCACTCGGCGAGGTCGGTGTCGTCGACGCCGCCGACCGGCAGCAGTTCGACCTCGGACGGCAGGACCGCCCGCCACGCCTTCATGCCCGCGACGCCCACCGCGTCGGCGGGGAACAGTTTGAGATGCCGCGCCCCTGCGGCGATGGCGGCGAACGCCTCGGTGGGTGTCGCCACCCCGGGATACGGCCGCATGCCCGCGTCGATCGACGCCGCGATCACGGCGGGATCGGCGTTGGGCGCCACGACGATCCGCGCGCCCGCGTCCCGTGCGCGCGGCACGTCCGCGACGTCGACGACGGTGCCGGCGCCGACCGCGCAGCGCTCACCGACCGCCGTGGCCAGCCGCTCGACGGAGGTGAACGGCGAGGGGGAGTTCAACGGCACCTCGATGGCGTCGAGACCGGCCTCGGCGAGGACTTCGCCGACGGCCACCACGTCGTCCGGTGTGATGCCGCGCAGGATGGCGACCAGTCCGGTGCCTGCCATTGCTACCTCCTGTAGCTGGGGGTCGATCAATCGGGGACGTGGTTGCCGGAAGCGCCTCGAAGTCCCGTCGAGAGCGCGATGCGCCAGAGCCCGCGTGCCGCCACGTCCTCGGTCAGCACGGTCGGGACGATGTCGTGCGCGGCCAGCGCCGTGGCGTACCGGCGGCACAGGTCCTCGGTGCCGCACAGCACCACCCGGCCCCGGCCCACGGTCGACGCCGCGTGGCCGACCTCGTCTGCGATGAGCACCCCGGAGACGTAGTCGGGCACCGATGCCGGATCGAGCAGTCCATCGAGCACGAGCGGCCGGGCGCCGAACAGTTCGGTGGACAGGCCGCGTGACGGTCCGGTTCCGGCGGCGAGGCCGCGCGCGAACGCCTCGTCGTCACGTCGCGGTTCGGTGGTCGTGCGGGCGAGGATTCCGCCGGTGGTGAGCAGGCCGAACAGCTCACCGGACATCGCCGTGGCGAACGAGACGACCTCGCCGTTGTCCACCCGCACCCACTTGCCGTGCGTACCGGGCAGGATCAGCGTGACGGGCTCGGCCGGGTCGCCCAAGACCTCGAGCGCGCCGACGATCTGAGTCTCCTCGCCGCGGATGACGTCTCCGGGGCGGCCGTCCTGGGACGGCATCCGCAGGCCCGGAACGAGGTGGGCGGCGCCCCGGCGATGCTCGACCCGCAGGAGCGCGTCGGCGCCGAAGCGGAGCTCGGCCGGGACGGTGCGGTACCCCGCTTCGGCCCAGCCCTGCGCGCTGCCGACCATGCCGCAGGCGAGCACCGGCAGCTGCGGGTGCGCGAGGACCCAATCCCCGCAAGCCGACCAGAAAGCGGCCTCGTACGCCTGAGCCCTGGCACGAGCGTCGCGGACGTTGATGCCCGCGGTGGTCGGGAGCAGGCCCAGCTCGGGCCTGCGGGTGGCGAGGATCGTGCCCTCGCCGTCGAGCAGCCAGGCGCGTTGCGCGGTGGTTCCCCAATCGAGTGCGATCAGGCTCGGAGCGCCGACGTCGGTCATGGGCGGCACTGTGCGAGAAGTTTCCCGATAATGCGAACACGATCCCTATATGTAGGATCGCTCCATGGCTACCGAGGACTCGGCCGCTCCTCCCGGCACTCAGACCCTGGCCAGGGGGCTCGCGGTGGTCCGGGCCGTCGCCGACGGCGCGACCGACCTGCGCTCCCTCGTCCAGCGGACCGGCCTCGGGCGCAGCACCGCGCACCGGCTCGTGCAGCTGCTGATCCAAGAGGGATACCTGCGGACGGGACGCGACGGCTACGCGCTCGGCCCGACGCTGATCGAGCTCGGATTCCTGGCGTTGCACGGCAATCCGCTGCCGGTGGTGGCCCGGCCCGTGCTCGAAGAGCTCTCCGAACAGTTGCAGGACACCGTCCACCTCGCCGTCCGCGACGGTGCGTCGGTGCTCTACCTCGACAAGCTGCCCGGCTCGCGCGGGGCGGAGATGCGTTCGCGTATCGGGCATCGGATGCCGCTCACCCGCACCGGAGTCGGGATGGCCCTGCTGCTGGACTCGCCGCAGGAGTGGGAGCCGCTGTACCAGGCCGAGACCGCGGTGGAGCCCGGCCTGGCACGGGCCGACGACATCAAGGCGTTCACCGCCAGGATGCGCGAGTACGTCGAGTCGCAGGTGGCGATGGACACCGAGGACAACGAACCGGGCATCCGCTGCGTCGCGGCGCCGATCCGCGACGCGGCGGGAGCTCTGGTCGGCGCGATCAGCGTGTCGGCGACCCGCCCGTACATGCCCGCGGCCCGCATGCGCGGGCTGGTCAAGGTCGTCGGCCGCAGCGCCCAGACCATCTCGGCGTCCTTGGGGCACCGCGCGCTCTGACCGAGCCCGCGAATTCCTGGTGTGCGGCCCGGTCTACTTCGCGGCTCGTTCCGGGCCGATGTCGGTGTCCGGGTGGGCGGCCGCCGAAGTGCGGCGGCCGCCCGTTTCCGGTGCGACGAGCCACGCGCCCAGGGCGAGCACGGCGGTCAGCGCGGTCACCCCGAAGGCCACTTCGTAGGAAATGGCGTCGGCGAGCATGCCCGTGACCAGCGGCCCGACGATCGCGCCGACATCGGAGGACATCTGGAACGCGGCCAGCACCGGGCCGCCCTTGCCCTTGCTGCCCAGGAGGTCGGCGACGGCCGCGGTCTGCGCCGGGGTGAGCAGTCCCGTGCCCACCCCGGCGACCAGCGACGCCACCAGGAACACCGCCACTGAACCGCTGAACCCCAGCGCCGCCGTGCCGACCACCGAGATGACGAGCCCGAGCAGCGCCATCGGTTTCCGGCCGTGGCGGTCGGAGAACCGCCCGGACAGCATGATCACCGCCGCATTGCCGACGGCGAACACCGACAGCGCCACCCCGGCCATCGCCTGCGTGGAGCGCAGCACCTCGACCACGAACAGCGGGATCAGCGCGATGCGCACCCCGAACACCGCCCACCCGGTGCTGAAGTTCGACAGCAGCGCCGCCAGGTAGGTCCGCGACCGCAGGGCCTCCCGGACCGTCATCGCGGGGACGTCGTCGCGCACCGGCGCGGCCAGCGTCGAGTTCCGCAGCAGCAGCCAGCCGACGAACGCGGCCAGGAACAGCGCGGCACCGTAGATCAGGAACGGCAGGCGCAGCGAGTAGCCGACCAGCAGGCTGCCGATGATCGGGCCGGAGACGTTGCCCAGCAGGAAGCTCGTCGCCCACAACCCGGACGCCCGCCCGCGCTGCTCCGGCGGCGACAGCCGCACCAGCAGCGCCACCACGGACACGGTGAACATCGTCGAACCGGTTCCGCCGAGCGACCGGAACAGCAGCAGCTGCCAGTACGAGTCGGCGAAGGCGCAGGCCGCGCTGCTCACGCCGACGATCGACACGCCCCACACGTAGATCGGGCGCTCGCCGAACCACGCCACCAGCCGCCCGCTGGCCGGGGCGAAGGCCAGTCGCGTGAAGGCGAACGCGCTCACGATGAACGACGTCGCGGTCACCCCCACGTCGAACGAGGTCGCGAAGGCGGGCAGCGCGGGAGAGACGATGCCCATCCCGACCGCGACGATGAAGCTGCCTGCGACGAGGATCCAGATCTCGCGCGGCAACCGTTCAACCGCTCGGAACCCGCTTGTTCGCGTCGACTTTCCTGGCCGCACGCCGCCTCGCTCCCGCTCGAAGAACCGGACGCGATCGCACTCCGGCCAGAGCAATAGAACCTACGCCAGGCCTTTTCCGTGTGATCTGCGTGGGTGTCCGCGTGGCGGGTTCTCAGTTGCTTCCTCGCTGCGGGATCTTTTTCCCGAGTGGGTCCGCCACGAGGGAAAAAGCCGTCCTCGCGAGGAAGCCACTGAGAACCCGCCGGTGGTCGGCTTTGTGAGGTGGGCTAATCGCTGCGCGATTACAAGCACGGCTTTCCCGCAAGGCACGGCCTTCGGCCGCAGAACACGGTTTCGCCGCTTGCAGGGCACTGAGCAAAAGATCAGATCGGGCGGGTTTCTAAGCGGCTGGGAGCCAGTTTCCGTGGAAGCCGGTGGGGACGCGGACTGGCAGGTGCACTGCTGCGATGGTGTCGAGGGTGGCGGCGTCGAGGATCAGCAGGTCGCTGCGGGACTCGGCCTTGTCGTGGGCCAGGCCCAGCAGGACACCGTCGTCCTCGGCTGCGTCCGGGGAGTTCGGTTCGAAGACGAATTCGCCGATTTCCGTGCCAGTGCGGAATTCCCGTGTCGTGGTCGTTGCTCGCCGCAGGTCGTGCTTGAGCAGCGTGGTGCCCTGCTCCTGTCCGCGCCCGACCGTGGGGGCGTAGCCGTAGCGGTGCTGCCGTCCGACCAGGCGCTCGTCGACCCGGGGGAACTCCTGCGCCCGGTCGTCCAGGCGTTGTTCCCGCACTTTCCCGCCCGGGACAACCCGCACCTCTACGACCTGATGTTCGGTCTTCCCGCGTCAGGGGGGCACCGGGACGGTGCCGACCCGGCCACCGAGGAGCCGGACGTGTCCCAGCGGGCCTACGGGCACCTCGTGGACGCCGCGGGCCGCGCCGCCCGCGCCGGCCGGTTCCGGGATCAGGCGTCGGGTCACGCCGCCGCGCAGCTGTGGAGCATGTTGCACGGCTACGTCACCCTCGAACTGTCCGGGCACTTCGACCGGTTCGACGACCTCGCGCAGGTGTTCATCCCGATGGCCGCCAACCTGGTCGCCGGGCTCGGCGACACGCCTGATCGCGCCGCCCGTTCCTGGGATCGCCTTCAGGGCTGAACTTCCACCTCGGCGTGCGTCCACTGAGGACTGAGCCGCGATCACGCGGGTCGCCCGGATGTCGCATTGACGCGCCTGCTCCCTTGACCGGTTCCGTCGACGGCTGAACACTGGCCGCCGGTCTTGATCGAATCGTTTCGACCCGTACGCGGGCGAGCCCGCGGCGGACGCAGGACGAGCCGAGGCGCAACGACGACGAAGGAGTCGCATGTCCGCGAACGAGATCGACCGACGCACTTTCGGCAGGGCGGCAGGCATCGCCGGCTTCACCGCCCTGGCGTGGAGTCCGGGCACCGCCGCGCAGGCGGCGGGCGAGCCGATCACCACGAGCTCCCCGGACGGCTCGATCACCGCGCATTTCCGGTTGCAGGAAGGGAAACCGCAGTACCGCATCACCCGCGGAGCACAGGTCGTGCTCGACTGGTCGGGCATGGGTTTCGAACTCGGCGACCGGAGATTGGGCGAGGTCGCCGAGCTGGTCGGCACGTCCCGGGACGAGCTGAACGAGACCTGGCGGCCGGTGTGGGGCTCGTCGGCCGAGGTCCGCAGCCACTGCCACAGCACCATCGTGCGCCTGCGCGAGCAGGTCGAGTTCGACATCGAGTTCCGCGTGTTCGACGAAGGTGCGGGCTTCCGCTACTTCTTCCCGCAGCAGGACGGGCTGGGCGATTTCGAGGTGCTCGACGAGCACACCGAGTTCCGCTTCACCGCCGACCACACCGCCTGGTCCACGCCGGCAAACTACGACTCGGTCGAATACCTCTACAGCGAGACGCCGCTGACCGGTGCCGGACGGCTGCACCCCTGGCAGGAGCCCCGCGACGACGCCGAACGGCTCGGCGACCTCGCCACCCCGCTGACGGTGCGGGTCGCCGACGACCTGTACCTCGCGGTGCACGAGGCGGCGCTGCTGAACTACCCGGACATGACGCTCGCCAAGATCGACGGCGGTCCCGGCTTGCGCAGCGCGCTGGTGCCGCGCAAGGGCGAAGGACGGCGAAAGGCGTTGCTGCGCACGCCTTTCCCGACTCCGTGGCGGGCCTTCCTGATCGCGCGGGAGCCGGGTGCGCTGGTCGAGTCGAACTTGGTGCTCAACCTCAACGAGCCCTGCGCGATCGAGGACACCTCCTGGATCAAGCCGGGCAAGTTCCTCGGCGTGTGGTGGGAGATCCACAAGGGGCGCAACACGTGGATCGAAGGCCCGGACCTCGGTGCGAGCACCGAGAACGTGCTGCGCGCGGTGGACTTCGCCGCGGACAACGGGATTCCGTACGTGCTGGCCGAGGGCTGGAACAAGGGCTGGAAGACCGGCGGTGACTTCGGAGACGACCAGGACTTCCTCACCCCGAACTCGATGCTGGACCTGCCACGGGTGCTCGACCGCTGCCGCGAGCGCGGGGTGGCGTTCCTCGCGCACAACGAGACCGGCGGCGGCATCGACAACTACGAACGGCAGCTCGACCAGGCCTTCGCCCTGTACGCCGAACTCGGAATGCCGGGGGTGAAGACGGGCTACGCCGGGGACATCGACGCGCACCACCACCACGACCAGTGGATGGTGAACCACTACCAGCGCGTGATCCACAAGGCCGCTCAGCACCGGCTGCTGATCAACGCGCACGAGCCGATCAAGGGCACCGGCATCGAACGGACCTACCCGAACTTCGTGTCCCGCGAAGGCGCCCGGGGCATCGAGTACGACGCCTGGTCGCAGGGCAACCCGCCGGAGCACACGGTGACGCTGCCGTTCACCACGATGCTCGCGGGGCCGTTCGACTACACGCCGGGCATCTTCGACATCACGTGGTTCCCGCCGCAGAGCCCGCAGGACGACCACGGCGACAGCAACGACGGCACCCGCGTGCACACGACCCGGGCGCACCAGATCGCGCTCTATCCGGTGCTGCTGAGCGGATTGCAGCAGCTTTCGGACGTGCCGGAGCACTACGCGGGCGTGCCGGAGTTCGAGTTCCTGCGCCAGGTCCCGGTGTCCTGGGACGAGACGCGCGTGCTGCACGGCGAGATCGGCGACTTCATCACGATGGCGCGGCGCAGCGCAGCGGCGTGGTTCGTGGGATCGCTGACCGACGAACAGCCGCGCACGCTGGAGATTCCGCTGGACTTCCTCGGCACGGGCCGGTTCGTGGCGCACTTCTACCGCGACGCCCCCGGTACCGACCTCGTCACCAACCCGAACGAGGTCGAGGTCGATCACCGCCTCGTCGACGCGAGCACGGTGATCCGCGCCGAACTCACCGGAGGCGGTGGCCACGCACTGCACCTCACACCCGCGGGGGAGGGCGACGAGCACTTGCCGATGTACCGGTGAGTCCGACGGCGGGCGCGCGCAGCCGAGCGCGCGCCCGCGCGGGCGCGGCTGGCACACCGAAGGTGCGGGGGCCGGGGCCGCACGCGGCGTGACCCGATCGCCGACCGGTGCTCATTTCAGGGAAGTCGGCCTGCGCGGCCCGTTCTTGCGCCGGTCCGCCCGGCCGTGAGTTCGGGGCGGTCGACGGCTCAGCCCACCGTCGCGAACCGTCTCCTGACGTCCACTTCGGACAGTCCGAAGTCGGCGAGCCGGTAGTGGTGCGAAGGTTTCCGGGCGCCCGTGGTGCTTTCGCCGTGCAGGCGCCGCATCGCCGCGCTCGCCTCGTCGCCGAGCTGCAGTCCGAAGTGCTCGTACAGCGCCGCCACGGTGCCCAGCGGGTCGGCGACGAAGTCCTCGTAGTTCACGTCGTAGAACCGGGACTGGTCGTGCTCGGCCCGTTCGGCGTTGAACGTGGCCAGTCCGCGGGACCACAGCTCCAGCTGGTCGCGCCCCACCGTCTCGCCCTGGAACGTGTCCGACCAGTCGGCGCTGGCCTGGGCGTTGAGGCTGCACACCGAGGCGATCGCGACCTCGGGGGCGCGGTGGGTCTGCACGACCAGCGCGTCCGGGTAGACGGCCAGCAAGGCGTCCAGCGCGAACAGGTGGCTCGGGTTCTTCAGCACCCACCGGCGGTTCGGCTCGGGCAGGCCGATGAGCTGGAGGTTCCGCCGATGCCTCCGGTACGCTGCGGTCCAGTCCTGCCCGGCCAGCCACCGGGAGTAGGACGGAACGTGCGCGAGGCATTCGTAGGAGACCGACCGCATCGACTGCCGCAGCAGCTGCCAGCACTCCTCGACCTCGTCGGCCGCCATCGCGTGCACACCGAGGAACTCGGGGTGCTGCACGTGGTACTGCCGGTACCCGGCTTGGACGTGCTGGAACACCGGATCATCGGGCCAGGTCTCGCGGGGCGGCCTCGGCTGCGGCGCCTCGGTCAGCCACACCTCCAGCCCCTGGTGCGCGGGGTCGGCGGTGAGCAGCCGGTGCAGCGCGGTGGTGCCGGTGCGGGGGAGGCCGGTGACGAAGATGGGCCGTTCGACGGGCACGTCGGCGTGCTGAGGATTCGCTTTCCACGCGGCCTCGCTGAGCGACCGGGCGATCAGCGCGCCGCGCAGGAACGATCGGTGCACCTTCGCGCCCAGCGGCGTGAGGCCGGCATCGCGGTCGTAGGACTCCAGGAGGGTGGCGAGCCCGTCGGTGTAGTCGTCGGGGCCGAAGTCGTCCAGCCCGGTGCGCCTGGTCGCTGAAGCGTGCAGGTCGGCAACGGTGCCCACGCCCATCGTGTCTCCCTCAGTGGTGGTACTCGCCGCCGTTGACGTCGAGGCACTGGCCCGTGATCGCGCGCGCCATCGGGGAGGCCAGGAAGATCACGGCATCGGTGATCTCCGCCGGCTCCGGCAGCTTGCGCAGGTCGGTGGTCGCGGCGATCTCGTCGTAGACCTGTTGCGGATCGACGCCGCGCTGCTTCGCCAACTCAGCGAAGTACCACTTGACCGAACCCGCCCAGATGTAGCCGGGTGCGACCGTGTTGACCCGCACGCCACGTGGCCCCAGCTCGGTGGCCAGGCTCTGCGCCAGCGACAGCAGGCTGGCCTTCGCCATCTTGTAGGCGCCGAACGTGCGCCGGGAATGCCGCAGCACAGCCGAGTTGATCATCACGACGGAGCCTTGGCGCTCGGCGAGCAGCGGGGCGCACTCCCGCGTCAGCCGCAGCGACGCGAACGTGCCCGCCTCGAACCCGGCGCGCACGTCGTCCAGGTCGGTCTCCAGCAGGTCGATCCTGGGCGGGATCGCAAAAGCGTTGTTGATCAGGACGTCCACCCGTCCGAACGCGGCCGTCGCGACTTCGACGATGTGCCGCGCCGAGTCCTCATCGGTGATGTCGACCTCTGCGGTGACGGCCCGCCTGCCCAGCCCGGTGACCTCCTCGGCGACCTCGTCGAGCCGCTGCCGGGTGCGGGCGGCGAGCACCACGTCGGCACCGGCTTCGGCGCAACCCACCGCGAGCGCCCTGCCGAGTCCGGGGCCGACCCCGGAAACCACGACCACCTTGTCCCGCAACAGCATCAGCCGCACATCCTCGACGCCACCGCGGACTGCCGTGCCGCGATCCGCTCCGCCCACTCGGCGGCAGTGACCCGGGATCGCTCGTGATGCGGGAGCTTCGCGGGCAAGTCGGCGACGTCCACGATCTCCACCTCAGGGCCGTCAGCGGGATCCAAGTCTCGGGAGAGCCGCTGCCACCGGATCTGCACGAATCCTCGGGAATGTCCCAGCCGCTCCAACCAGTTCGCGACGCCGGGATCGCGTTCACTGATCACGAACCGGAACCTGCCGTCCGGATCGGGCCGCGCCTGGTCGGCGGTGAGGCTGGTCTGGTGATCGCTGTAGTCCAGCGAGACGTACCACCGGCTGCCGAGCTGGATGCCCTGGTACGGCGCCTCCGAAACGGGAACGGTGACGATCATGGCCTGATCGTCGGCCAGGTCGTAATGCCCGGCGGAGGAGAACTGGGTCGCCAGCCCGCCGGGCGTGCGCCGGGGCTCGGTCATCGTGTTCGCAGGCAGGTCCAGGTAGAACCACTCCGGGAACGCCAGGAACGTGCGCAGCCGGTTGAGCAGGATCTTGCCCGCCACCCCGTACCGCTTCTCCAAGGTCGAGCGCTTCCGCGGCGGCGGGGCGGAACCGAGTCGGTCGGCGCGGTGGATGCGCAGGGTCCCGCGCCGCTCGGTGTTCCAGTCGCTGTAGACCTCGCGCACCACGAGCATGGCGGAGCCTTCGCCGAGCACGACGTATCCGGGGCCTGCCTTGTCGCGATCCGGCCCGAACCGCAGCTCGAACCGGCCGTCCGGATCGAGGTCCAGCTCGCGATCGTCGAAGGCGGTGAGGCTGTCCGGCACCTCCACCGGCGAGTAGTCGCCCCCGAGCACCTGGAAGCTCAAGTCCCGGGTGGAACCGCGGGTGCCGGTGACGACGTACTCGGCGTCGTCGCGCAGGTACGCGTGGAAGTACAGCGCATCCGGGTTGTCCAGCCCCATCTTGGTGTAGGGGCCGGTGGAGCTGACGAAGAACGGGAAGTCGCGCTCGTAGGCCCACGCCAGCTGCAGCGAGGCCCGGATGCTTCCCGCCAGGTAGTCGTAGCCCTCGACCAGGTCCTGCTCGGTCCGGATGTGCGGCGCCTCGGTGATGACCTTCTCGGCTTCGACGACGGCGTCGGCGAACGGCTGAGTCAGCATCGACCGAGATTAGAACGAGTTCTAACTGTCGGTCAATGTCCGGCCCATCGGTCGGCGGTGAGCCGGAATCCCGGCAGGTTGCCCAGCGTCACCATGTACTCGTAGGTTCGGGTGAACCCGGTGTGTCGAATGCGCCAGGTCCCGTCGTCGTCGCGCGCGTACCGATCCTCGTAGAACGCGGCGCCCTGGATCATCGTGTGGTCGTACTCGGTGGCGATCACGGTGTCGGTGAAGCACCACGTTCCGGTGGCCGTATCGCCGTCCAGGTGAATTTCCGGCTGTTGCGCCGAATGAGCGGTGATGATGTCAGGGGTGAGGGTGTCGCGCAGGAAGTCGACGATCGCCTCGCGGCCGGTGCGCAGCACGGGGCCGCCGTTGACGGCCGTGCCGTACTCGGCGGTGGCGTCGGCGGTGAGCGTGTCCGCGACCTCGTCCCACCGCTTGAGGTCGACACAGCGGAGGTAGCGGTACTTGAGGCGCTTGATCTCTTCGAGAGCTGCGATGTCCATCTCGGCAGTCTTGCCAGTTCGCCGGGTCAAATCAAGAACCTGTTCTAATTTAGGGAAGCGGTGGTCCGATGGCCCGGGGTCTCGTCGTGAGTCTGCCGCGGCAGCGGTCGAGTCCGCGGGCGGGTTCGTTCTCATGGCTGGACGAGCACGCGAAGGTGGAGATCGGCGACCGCCGACGCCGCGCGGCCCGGCGTGAAGGTGTTGCATTCACGGCGATCCGGGCAGTCGATGGTCTCCCCGGAGCGTGTCCGGTCCGAATCTTGGAATCGATGAGGAAGAAGACGTCATAGGATATGCGGGCTTGGCGCCGTCATTATTCCAGCACTCCCTTTGAATTTCCCGGTATGGATGATTTATCGCCGGTGGCGTCCCATTCGCTGATCGGGTCTTGCCGAGTCGGTTTCCGATTTTGTTCAATGGTGGTTTTTTGGCTGCCGGGGCGGGCGGCTACGCGGCAGGGGAATCCCTCATTGGCGGCATCATGGCCGCGGGAGCAGCTCGGGGGCTTCGGCCGGGTATGCCCCCCGGGCATGCTTCGGCCGGTTCGGTTGCGTCATCGGGCGATCTCGTGCTTTCGGTAGGTCGGTTCGGGACGCAGTTCCCGGGCAATATCGGAATGATCAAGTTGGGCTGGATGGAGCAGGTGCCCGCTCCGTTCTCGGCGCTACAGTCGGATCAAGGCGTGGTCTCGGCGGTTCAACCTGCGTGGAATCGGCTTAGGGCGGGGTCGTGTGGCGTTCTATCGGATTGTGTAATCGTGTTGTGCGGAGCCGGCGATGGGGTTCGCCCGGAGGTCGTGGTCTCGTCTTCGCCATTCGGAAAGATGGTCGCCGCCTGTCCCTGCGTCGCGGTCACTGGAGGGCAAGCCTCAGAGCGAACCGGGGGGAAGGGCGTTGGGGATCGGTCTGCAAGAGTCGGTGAGCGACGTCGATCGCCCGAACATCGTGGTCTACACCAACGACCGGATCGCGGGTGCGGGAATCGTCGCCACGCTGCAGCAGTTGCCCGAAGCGAGCATCCAGGTCACGGCGAACGAGGCGGATCTGCTGCGGGTGCTGGAAACCGGGGACATCGATCTCGTCGTGGTCTACTTCGACTCCCTGATCGAGAATCCGGGACCCGCGCTGTTGCGGAACAGGATGCGGCATTCACAGGCGACACCCGTCCTGGCGGTGCTCTCCAGCGGTTTGGACGACGTCCTGTCCGCGCTGGAGATGGGGGTGCGCGGCTTGGTGACGAGGTACGACGAGCCCGAGGTCCTGGTCGACACGGCGCGGGCGCTGCTCGACGGAGGGTGCAGCCTGGCGCCCACCATCACCACCCACGTCGTGCAGATGATCAACGAGTCCGGCCGGCTGTCCGAACCGGCGGACCAAGCGGTCTTCGACGTGCTCACCAACCGGGAGCAGGAGATCGCGCAGATGCTGGCGATGGGCATGACCACGAAGGAGATCGCCGCTCGCACCTTCATCACCAGGGCCACCGTGAAGACGCACATCTCGAACGTGCTCAGCAAGCTGAACTTCGACGAGCGATCGCAGATCGTGGCCATGGTGTACCGCACCGGCTGGCTCAACCGGAGGTTGTTCGCGGCGCAACCGGCCGACTAGCTGCCGGGCCTTTCAGCCGGGAAACTCCGTGCTGCGCCGGGAAGTTCGATGCGCAGGTGAGTGGCGGTCGGAGCTTCGTCCGGTCCGATCACTGCTCGGGATCGGTGGACAACGGGAGGCTGTTGTCGGTCACCGGGGACGACAGCACGATGGAGGTCGTCGTCCGGCCGACCTCCGTCATCTCCGCCAAGACCTCCTCGAGGCGGCCGACGTCGGGGACGGCGACCTTGAAGATCCAGCAGTCCTCGCCCACGACGTGGTGCGTCTCCAGGACCTCCGGGATTCCCAGCAGGTTCTGCACGCCCTCGTCCCGGTGGCCGGCGCCGAACGCGGCGAGCCGGACGAACGCCACGATGCCGAACCCGAGCTTCGCCGGATCGAGTCGAACGGCGTAGCCGGTGATCACGCCGGCTCGTTCCAGCCTGCGCAGTCGATCGGCGACGGCCGGTGCGCTCAGCCCGACCCGGCGGGCCAGCTCGGCGTGGGTGGTCCTGCCGTCCTGCTGGAGGTCGGCGAGCAGCGAGAGGTCGATCGAGTCCAGTTCCGAAGGTGTTTCCGCCACGTGACCTTGCTTTCAAAGGTGATGGACACGGATTGCTTGCGAAATATAAGCTGGCCGCGTTGTGTCCTGTCACCGTGCCGGTTCCGGCACCGTGCGCGCAAGCCGCCGAGTACGCCAACGCAGGAGGTCATGGACGGTGAGCGATCGACGAATCGGGCTCGCGCAAGGAACCGCCCTCTACGTGGGCGCCATCCTCGGTGCGGGCGTGCTCGCCCTCCCGTCCCTGGCGGCCCGGGTCGCCGGCCCGGCGTCGGTGCTCGCGTGGCTGGCGCTGGTGGCGCTGTGCGTACCGGTGGCGGCGACCTTTACCGCGCTCGGCACTCGCTACCCGGACGGCGGCGGGGTCGCCACGTTCGTCATGCAGGCTTTCGGGCGGCAGGCGAGCGCGGCGGTGGGGTGGTGGTTCTACTTCGCGCTGCCCATCGGTGCCACCGCCGTCGCGTACGTCGGCGGCCAGTACGTCGCCCACGCCTTCGGGGCGGGCGACGACGTGGCCTACCTCGTGGCGGCGGTGATCGTGCTGATCGGGCTGACGACCAACGCGATCGGCCTGCACGTCTCAGGTGGCGTGCAACTGCTGCTGATCGGCGTGCTGGGCTTGTTGATGGTCGTGACCGTTCTCGCCGCCCTGCCGAAAGCGGACCTCGGCAACCTCACGCCCTTCCTGCCCAACGGGTGGGCGGCGGTGGGCCAGGCCGCCAGCGTGCTGTTCTTCACCTTCGCCGGATGGGAAGCCGTCACCCACCTCTCGGGCGATTTCGCCGACCCGAAGCGGGATCTGCCCAAGGTCACCGCCTGGACGCTGGCGGTGGTCGCCGTCCTCTACGTCGGGCTCGCGTTGACCTGCGTGCTCGTACTCGGCCCCCGGCTGGCGGCATCCGCAGTACCGATCACCCTCCTGCTCGAAGAAGGCCTCGGCAGCGGAGCGGCGGTGCTGACCGGTGTGCTGGCGTTCCTGTTGACCACCGGAGTGATGAACGCCTACCTGGCCGGTGGGGCTCGGCTCGGCGCGGCCCTCGCGCGCGACGGCGCGCTGCCGCTGCCGCTGGCCCGAGGTGGTGCGGCGGGGCGGACACCGCGGCGGAGCCTCGCGGTGCTGGGCGGTGTCACGGTGATCGTGGCCGTCGGATCGATCGCGGCCGGACTGGACCTCGGCGATCTGATGCTGGCCGCGTCGGCGTGCTTCATGGCCGTGTACGTGGCCGGGCTCGCCGCGGGCGCGAAGCTGCTGCCCACCGGCTCGCCGGTCTGGGTCGGCTCGCTGGCGGCGTGCGCGGTCATGGCGGTGGTGCTCGTGTTCTCCGGTTGGTTCCTGCTGCTTCCGGTGGCGTTGGCGTTGGGATCGCTGGCCTTCCGCCGTATCGCCAAGCCGAAGGCGACCGTCGCCGCTTGAGCCTCCGATCCTGAAAACCCCTGCTGTCAAGGAGAAATCGCGAATGGCCCACCACGTCCCGACCTGTCTGGAGAAGCCCGAGCGGTGGATTCCGAAGCACGGCCTCGGCGAGAAGGACATGCTGCGGGGCTGGCTGATGTTCGGGCGCGACACCATCAGGGGCAAGGTCCGCGGGATCACCCAGGACGGCCTCGGCTACAACCCCACCCGCTCCAGCGACGCCGGCATGACGGCGGACGTCCGGGTCCTCGTCATCGGCGCCGGCGTCATCGGGGTCAGCATCGCTTACCACCTCGCGGCGCACCGCTCGGTGGAAGTCACCGTGTGCGAGCAGAATCGGATCGCGGAGGTCGGTGCGACCGCGAAGTCCGGGGGACTGATCCGCGGCCTGCACATGTCCGATGTGGACCTGACGGTGGCGGCGGAAGCGGTCCCGTTGATGCGCGACCTCGCCGCTCGGCACGGCGGCTCGGGCCGGTTCCGGCGGACGGGGTTCGCGTTCATCACCGACGAATCGAATCGCGGGGTGCTCGAAGCCCACGTCGCGCAAGCGCGATCCGCGGGAATCCAGACCTCCTTGCACGATCGGGAATCCGTGCGTTGCGAACACCCCGACCTGCGGCATCATGATCATCGAGATCCGCACCTACCGGCTGGAGCCCGGAACCGGCGAGAGCTTCGCGCGGTTGCTCCGCGAGGAATCGGTGCCGATGCTGCGCCGGTTCGGCATCCGGGTCCTCGACCACGGGAACTCGCTGGTCGCCGAGGACGGCCACGAGGAGGCGTACCTGGTCCGCGCGTTCCCCGACCTGGAGACCCGGGCCGCGCAGGAGGAGACCTTCTACGGCAGTGCGGCATGGAAATCGGGACCGCGGGAGGCGATCGTGTCCCGCATCAGCAGCTACCACACCATCGTGCTGGAGACGTCCGAACAAGCCGCAGCAAGCCTCGACCGGTCCGGCGTTCAGTGATTCCGATGACCGGTTGATCTGGGCACAATGGGTCGGAGCGCGATCACCGATCGTGCCGGACCGTCAGCGAGGAGGCCACGTGCTGGAGATGCGAACGGCGTGCGAACGGTGTTCCGCGGCACTGCCACGAGATTCGACGGAGGCCTACATCTGCTCCTACGAATGCACCTTCTGCGCGCGGTGCACCACCGACATGGCCCGCACCTGCCCCAATTGCGCAGGCGCACTGGAACGGCGGCCGACCCGCACCGGGTGACGCGGTCCACGCGGTGGCGGCGTCCGCCGATCACTCGACGTCGCGCCGGCTCGTCGGTGCAGCGGCCCGTTGGCTCGCCCACCGCACGGGTTCGCCGAGCGGCTGACGGGCGAACCGGGCCGCGCCACCAACGCTCCGAGGCGCAACGGCTAGCGTGTCCGGTCGTGGCGAAGCTCTATTTCCGGTACGGGGCGATGAACTCCGGCAAGTCGACGGCGCTGATCCAAGTGGCGCACAACTACAAAGAGCGTGGTCAGCGCGTTCTCGTGGTGAAGCCGACGGTCGACACCAAAAGTCCGCTGGTGCTGTCGCGGATCATGGTGACCCGGGAGGTCGACCTCGTCCTGGACGAGGAGGCCGCCCTGCGGGACTCCGTGCTGGCCGTGGGCGCGCCCGACTGCGTGCTCGTCGACGAGGCGCAGTTCCTCACCGAGCAGCAGGTCGAGGACCTGTTCCGGCTCGCCGTGCTGGACGGGATCCCGGTGATCGCCTACGGGCTGCGCAGCGACTTCCGCACCCGCGGCTTCCCCGGAAGCCTGCGGCTGATGGAGCTGGCGCACTCCATCGAGGAACTCAAGACGATCTGCCGCTGCGGCCGGAAAGCGACGATGAACGCACGCACCGTCAACGGCGCCTTCACCCAGGCGGGCAGCCAGGTCGTCATCGACGGCGAAGTCGGCTACGAATCCATGTGCGGCACCTGCTACTTGCTGAAGGTCGGCACTCTGGGGTGAGCGCCTCTTGCCGATCAGCCGGTTCAGTCGCCGGTGGCGGCGTCTGACAGCGAATCCAGTGCGCTGCGCAGCCGTTCAGCGTCGGTTCGCCGGTGCTGGGCCGCGTAGAGGGCGAGGGCGCCTTCCCAAGCTTCGCGAGCTCGGCGCGGATCGGATGCCAGGAGGCTGTGACCGAGGTGTTCGAGCAAGTCGGCTTCGGAGGAGGTGTCGCCGAGTTCGCGGAACAGTTCGAGGCTCTTTTCGTAGAGGATCACCGCGTCCGCCGAACGCCCGGTCTGCTCGGCGATGTAGCCCAGGCTCAGCAGCGCAGAACCTGTGCCGCTGCGATCACCTGCTTCTCGGGACCGCTGGAGCGCGATGCTGCAGTGGTCGTGGCCGGTGTCGAAGTCGCCGAGCTTCGCCGAGTACCAGCCGACTTCGTTGAGGGCGTGGGACCCGCCGACCTCGATCTTGAGCTCGTCGTAGAGCTCCAGTGCGAGCAGCGCGTGTTCCAGCGCGCGGTGGTAATCGCCCTGCCGCTCCCGGGCAACGGCGATGGCTCGATGGGTGTGAGCCTGCCCGAGGCGGTCGCCGTCCTCCTCGGCGCTGGCCAGCCCTGCTTGCAGGTGCTGCAGGGCTTGTTCGTGCAGGTTCAGCTGGGCGCACGCCCTGCCGAGATGGCGATACGACCGCGTCTTGGTCCGGAGGTCACCGAGATGCGCGGAGGCTTGCGCACCGGCTTCCCAGGCGGCGAGGTTGTCGTGCAAATGTCCTTGGCGCAGCTGGAATGTGGTCAGCGTCCACGCCAGCTGCCAGACGGCGCGATGCCAGCCGTGACCGACCGCGACGTGCTGGGCTGCCGTGAGGTTGGCGCGTTCAGCCGCGAACCACTGCCACGCTTCATCCTCAGTGGACAATTGCTTCGGGAGGCATCCTTCCCGGAGGTCGCCGAGTTCGATCGGAGCGTGGTGCGGGGCGATGAGCAGGTCGGCTGCATGGGCCGTCCGGACGAAGTGCTCCATCAGCCGGCCCAGCGCGGCCTCCCGCTGACTCGGAGTGTGATCGTGTTGTGCTCGTTCGGAGGCGTGCAGCCGCACCAGGTCGTGCATCCGGAACCGGCCCGCCGCGTGGTGCTGCAGCAGTGACACGCGCTCCAGCGCACGCAGTATCGATCGCACCTTCGGCACCGGCAGGCTCGTCAGGCTGGCGGCCGCATCGACGCTGATATCCGTCCCGGGAGCTGAACCGACGAGGCTGAACACCTCCACCTGTTCCGGCGGCAGCGCACGACAGGACCACGACAGCACGGCCTCCAGGCACGTGGCCGGAGTTCCTTCGTCGAAGGCGTCGAGGCGTGAAGAGCTGTTGCGCAGTTCTTCGGCCAGCTCCGTGAGCGGGACGTGCGGGTCCAGGATGGCGCGTCCGGCGACGATGCTCAGCGCCAGCGGCAGCCCCGCGCACCACTGCACCAGATCCCGCACCGCGTCCGGCTCGGCGTCGAGCCGTTCCTGTCCGAGCCTCCGGGCCAGCAATTCTTCCGAGTGCGCACGGTCCAGCGCATCCACGGTGACGGGGTTCGCGTGGTGCCGGGTGACGAGTCCGGCCATGCGATCGCGGCTGGTCACCAGCACGGTGCACGTCGCGCTGCCCGGCAGCAGCGGCGTGACCTGGTCGCTGTCGCGGGCATTGTCCAGCACGACCAGCATTCGCTTACCGGCGACAAGACTTCGGTACAGGCCGATTTGGGCGTCGAGGTCAGGGGGAGTCTCGTCCGGAGCGATCCCCAATGCGTCGAGAAAGCCCCGTACCGCATCGCGCGAGGTGACCGGCTTGTCCGACGGGTCGAAGCCCCGGAGGTTCACGAAGAGCTGGCCGTCCGGGAACAGGTCGGCGTGCTGGTGCGCCCAGTGCAGCGCCAGCCAGGTCTTCCCGACCCCGCCGACGCCTCCGAGCGCTGAGAGAACCACCGTCGTTCCCGTCTCGACAGCCCTGCGCATGGCCTCGGTCAACGCGTCGAGCTCACTCTCGCGGCCCACGAAGCCACCCGGCGCCGCAGGTAGCTGGCACGGCTGGACCGGAGGCCTTCGGGCGGCGGCGTGGAAGTGCACTCCACCCTCGACTCGGCCGGCCTGCACCACGCCGCCGGTTACTCGGCCGCTGACCTCGTTGTTGACTTCGGGGCCTCCCACCACCTGATCAAGTCTGCCTCACCGCGCGCTCCGGCGTCAGGCGTCCTGCTGATCGGACTGTTCGGCTACCACGCCCACTGCTAAGTTCGGTTCCCTTCCTGGTCTGGAACCTGACGGCTGAGGACTCGCTTGAGCCGTCCCGCGTTGTCTCCCGTGAGTTGCCCGGCTCCGGCGAATGCACGACGCAGTGGTGATCACCTGTGCAGTCGCGTCCGCTGGGAGCCGTGTGGCGTTGAGGCCAGCGCGCAGGCTGTGGCCCGGTCTCGTTTCGGGGCTGGTGCTCGTGTTGTGGGTGGCTTAATTTGGGTGGTGTTCCTACTTGTCCGGGGATGCGGCGTCAGCTGGCTTGCCGCACGTGAACCGACGAACTCTGTCCATTGTGGATAGACCTGGTTTCGAGCCTGGCATCCGGCGAGGCCGCGTAGTGCGCGGCATGCCTCGGGGTGTCCAGTCCGGTCGGCGCCGCGGTCCCCGGTGAGTGTTCTTCCCGCACTGCCGAGCAAGGGAGATCACGATGCCGAGACCGGTCACGTTGTTCACCGGCCAGTGGGCCGACCTGCCGTTCGAGGAGGTGTGCCGTCTTGCCGCCGAGTGGGGCTATGACGGGTTGGAGATCGCCTGTTCCGGGGACCACTTCGAAGTCGACCGCGCGTTGGCCGAGGACGACTACGTCCGATCCCGGCTCGGCATCCTCGAATCCCACGGGCTGAAGGTGTGGACGATCTCGAACCACCTGGTGGGGCAGGCGGTCTGCGATCATCCGATCGACGAGCGGCACCGCAACATCCTGCCGGGCCGCATCTGGGGCGACGGCGAGCCCGAGGGCGTGCGCACGCGCGCCGCGGAGGAGCTCAAGGACACCGCGCGTGCCGCCGCGAAGCTCGGGGTGTCCACCGTGGTCGGCTTCACGGGGTCCTCCATCTGGCACACGGTGGCGATGTTCCCGCCGGTGCCGCCGGAGATGATCGAGCGGGGTTACGCCGACTTCGCCGAGCGCTGGAACCCGATCCTGGACGTGTTCGACGAGGTGGGAGTGCGGTTCGCGCACGAGGTGCATCCGAGCGAGATCGCTTACGACTACTGGACCACGCAGCGTGCGTTGGAGGCGATCGGGCACCGTCCGGCGTTCGGGCTGAACTTCGACCCGAGCCACTTCCTCTGGCAGGACCTGGATCCGGTGACATTCCTGTGGGATTTCCGGGACCGCATCTACCACGTGGACTGCAAGGAATCGGTCAAGCAGTTCAACGGCCGCAACGGGCGGCTCGGCTCGCACCTGCCGTGGGCCGATCTCCGCCGCGGCTGGGACTTCGTTTCGACCGGACATGGTGACGTGCCGTGGGAGCCGATCTTCCGGGGGCTCAACGCGATCGGCTACGCGGGGCCGATTTCCATCGAGTGGGAGGACGCCGGCATGGACCGGATGATCGGTGCTCCGGACGCCCTGGCGTTCGTTCGGAAGCTGACCGCGATCGAGCCGCCGGAGGTCGCGTTCGACGCGGCGTTCGCCACGGACAAGTAGCAGCCTCGCTCAAGGAATTCGGGCGCGAATTCTGATCATCGGTGTTGTCGTCGGCTCGACGGCAACGCCGATTTTCATGCTCCGGTACCACTTCTCCGCACGGAGGAAAGCGCTTACCTCGAACTGGTCGGTGCGGCGCATTCGGATCAGTCCGGGTAGGTCCTTTCGGCTTGGCGGTGAGTCGGCGAATGGCGGGCGGCGCCGAATAGGACGGAACCGGCTCGGAGTGACGTTTCCGCAGTATTACGGGGTGTCCACTGAGGATCTGCAGCGGCGCGGACCTCGAAGATCGCGCAATCGGACCAAAATGTCGGGATTCGTTCGCGGGCTCCGAACGGCCGTACGCGGGTGCGGCCGGTTGGGCAGCGAACATTCGGGGGACATCGCAAATTTTCCTTGACTGCAAGCAAAACAGTTCGCTTACTCTGTGATGCACTTCATACGCTTCGTGCAAGAAGTGGGGTAGTCGGTGCAACCAGAGAATGCCCACCAAGCCCGCTTGCTCACGTCGTTGCGGTTCAACGGGGCTCAATCCGCCGCGGAACTGGCCACGCAGATGTCCCTGTCCCGCTCCAAGATCGGCCAAGAGCTGGCCCGGTTGCAGGAGTCGGGATTCGTCGAACCGGCGGGCAAAGCCGCATCGCAGGGCGGGCGGCGCTCCGGTCTGATGCAGTTGTCCCGGCGGCTGCGCTTCGTCGGCGTCGACATCGGAGCCACCTCGCTGGACGTCGGAGTCACCGATGGGCGGCTCGAATTCGTCACGCACACCAGCGAGACGATCAACATCGAGGACGGCCCGGAGACCATACTCGGGCGTGCGGTCGAGATGATCGACAAGCTGCGCGCCGAAGGCCACCTGCCGGAACTCGACGGCGTCGGGGTGGGTGTGCCGGGGCCGGTGAGCTTCCGCGACGGATTCACCGTGTCCCCGCCGATCATGCCGGGGTGGGATCGCTACCCGGTACGCGAATACTTCATGCAGCAGTTGGACTGCCCGGTGCTGCTCGACAACGACGTGAACCTGATGGCGATCGGCGAGATGTACTGCGGCCTCGCCCGATCCGTTCCCGACTTCCTGTTCGTCAAGATCGGCACCGGCATCGGCTGCGGGATCGTCACCGGCGGCCGGGTGCTGCGCGGCAGCAACGGGAGCGCCGGCGATATCGGGCACATCGCGGTGCAGGGCACCGGCCCGGTGTGCGGCTGCGGGCGGACGGGCTGCTTGGAGGCGTGGTTCAGCGGCGCGTCGTTGTCCCGGGATGCCACCGCGCTCGCGCGCAGCGGCGACTCACCCGGACTGCACGAGCTGCTCGGTGATCGGGACGCGCTCACCGCGCGCGACGTGGGAATCGCGATGCGCAACGGTGATCCGCAGGCGCTCGGGCTGGTGCGCGACGGCGGCCGCAGGGTGGGTCGGGTGCTGGCCGGGCTGGTCAACTTCGCCAACCCCGGGATGATCGTGGTCGGCGGGGGTGTGGCCGGTCTGGGACACCCGCTGCTGGCGGAAGTCCGCAGTGAGCTGTATCGGCGCTCGACGCCGCTGGCCACCAGCAACCTGCCGGTGGCGCTGTCCGAACTGGGCGGACACGCCGGAGTCATCGGCGCCGCCGGGCTGATCAACGATCACGTGCTCGGCGTCAACCTCGCATCGTGACCCCCGAGTCGCCGAACCCCCGAATCACCAACCCCGAATCACCAACCCCCGCAATGCCAACCCCGAATCGCGAGCCCTCGAATCGCGAAGCACGGCAGGAGGACGGGATGAACACACTCGGTGTCGCCCTGGTGGGTCACGCCTTCATGGGAGTCGCCCACTCGCAAGCGTGGCGGACCGTGAGCCGGGTCTTCGACCTCCCGGCGCAGCCGGAAATGGTGGTGCTGTGCGGGCGGCGCAGAGAGGCCGTGCACGCCGCCGCCGACCGGCTCGGCTGGCAGGAAGCCAGCGACGACTGGAAATCCGTGCTGTTGCGCGACGACGTGCACGTCGTTGACATCTGCACGCCGGGTGACAGCCACGCCGAGATCGCGATGAGCGCGCTGGAAGCGGGCAAGCACGTGCTGTGCGAGAAGCCGCTGGCGAACTCGGTCGCCGAAGCGGTGGCGATGGCGGAGGCGGCGGATCGCGCGCGGCGCAACGGAATTCAGGCGATGGTCGGGTTCAACTACCGCCGGGTCCCGGCGTTGTCGCTGGCCCGCGAGCTGATCGAACAGGGCAGGCTGGGCCGGATCCGGCACGTGCGAGCGCAGTACCTGCAGGACTGGCTGCTCGATCCGCAGGCGCCGCTGACCTGGCGGTTGCGTGCCGAACGGGCCGGTTCCGGGGCGCTCGGCGATCTGGGCGCGCACCTGGTCGATCTCGCGCAGTTCCTGTTGGACGAGGACGTCGTCAGCGTCTGCGGCCTGGTCGACACCTTCGTGGCCGAGCGGCCGCTGGTCGATGACGCCGAGCGCACCGGCCCGGTCACGGTGGACGACGCGACGAACTTCACCGCTCGGTTCCGCGACGGAGCGCTCGGGACGTTCGAAGCGACCCGCTACGCCGCCGGGCGCAAGAACGGCCTGCGCATCGAGATCAACGGCAGCTCGGGCAGCCTCGCGTTCGACTTCGAGTCGATGAACGAACTGTCCTTCTACGACGCGACCGAAGACGACCGCACCGCCGGGTTCCGGCGCATCGTGGTCACCGAAGCCGACCACCCGTACTTGAAGGCCTGGTACCCGCCGGGGCACGTGCTCGGGTACGAGCACACCTTCACCCACCAGCTGCGGGACTTCGTCACCGCCATCGCCGAGCGCGCCACCCCCAGCCCGGACTTCGGCGCGGGTCTGCGGGTGCAACGGGTCCTCGACGCGGTGCAGCGCAGCGCCGCCCATCACAGCAGATGGATACCGGTTGGAGACGGCAGATGACGCGATCGCGGACGGCTGAGCTGCTGGCGATGTCCGGCATCGTGAAGATCTTCCCGGGAGTGCGCGCCCTCGACGGCGTGGAGCTGCGGGTGCGCCCGGGTGAGGTGCACTGCCTGCTCGGGCAGAACGGCGCCGGGAAGTCCACCTTGATCAAGGTGCTGTCCGGGGCGCACACCCCGGACGGCGGCACGATCCGGTGGCAGGGGGAGGAGATCGCGCTGTCGGCTCCCTCCGCCGCGCTGCGGCGGGGCATCGCGGCGATGTACCAGGAACTGGACCTGGTTCCCGGCTTGTCGGTGGCGGAGAACATCTTCCTCGGTCACGAACGGTCCACCGCCGGATTCAGCCGCCGCCGCTGGACACGCGCCGAGGCGGCGCGGCTGCTGGCGAGGTTGGGCCATCCGGAGATCGACCCGGACCGCGAGGTCGGCGGCTTATCTGCGGCGACCCGGCAGCTGGTGTCGATGGCCCGGGCGCTGGGACGGCGGGCGCGGCTGATCGTGATGGACGAGCCCACCGCGGCGCTGTCGGCCGGTGAGGTCGACAACCTGTTCCGCGTCATCGGCGAACTCACCGCCGACGGAGTCTCGGTGATCTACATTTCCCATCGCATGGCCGAAATCCGCCGCATCGCCGATCGCGTGACGGTCATCAAGGACGGCCGCACGGTCGCCGCCGGGCTGCCGGTGGCGGAGGCGCCGACTAGCGAGCTCGTCGCCTTGATGACCGGTGGCGCACCGCCGGAACTGGAGGCGGTGGGCAGCGCCGCCACCGAGCGGCCGGTGCTGGAGGTGCGCGGACTCGGCCGCCGAGGCGAGTTCGCGGACGTGAGCTTCACCGTGCACGCGGGGGAGATCTACGGATTCGCCGGTCTCGTCGGCTGCGGGCGCAGCGAACTGCTGGAGACGGTTTTTGGTGCCAGGACACCGGATTCAGGTGAGATTCGGGTCGCGGGACAGCGGGTGCGGCCCGGTTCCGTCCCGGCGGCCGTGGCGGCGGGCATCGGGCTGACGCCTGAAGAGCGCAAGAGCCAAGCGTTGCTGCCGCGGCTGGCGCTGTCCGCCAACGTCACCTTGGCGTCGCTGCGGCGATTCAGCCGGCTCGGTTTCACCGATCGCGCCAAGGAGATCGCCGAGACCCGGCACGTCACCGAACAGCTGCAGCTGCGGCCGGCAGACCCGGACCGGCCGATCGCCGCGTTCTCCGGCGGAAACCAGCAGAAGGCCGTCATCGGGCGGTGGGTGCTGCGCGGCTGCCGGGTGCTGCTGCTCGACGAACCCACCCGTGGCGTCGACGTCGGTGCCCGGGCGGAGCTGTACGCGCTGATGCGGGGCCTCGCGGCCGACGGCATCGCGATCGTGGTGGTCTCCAGCGACATCCCGGAGGTGCTGGCGCTGGCCGACCGGGTGCTCGTGCTCCGCGACGGCGAGATGGTGCACACCGCGGCCGCCGCCGAGATCACCGAATCCGACGTCCTGGATCTGGTCATGGAGGCTGCGTGATGAACGAGCAGACCCTCACCCCGGTCGACACCCAGCCGTCGCGGTTGGGCAGCTGGTGGGCGCGCGCCGACATCAGGTTGATCGCGCTGGTGCTCGTCCTGGTCGGACTGTGCGTGGTCGGCTACGCGACCCGGCCGGACGCGTTCCTGACCGAGGGCAACATCTCCACCGTGCTGCGGCTGGCCGCCGCCATCGGAGTCGTCAGCGTCGGCATGACCTTCGTGATCTCGGCGGGCGGGATCGACCTGTCGGTCGGATCGATGGTGGCGCTGTGCAGCGTGTGGATGACCACCTGGGCCGCCCAGTCCTACGGGGTGGTCGTGATGGTGGTGTGCGCGCTGCTGGTCGGAACCGGCTGCGGCCTGGTCAACGGGCTGCTCGTCGCCTACGGCCGGGTGGTGCCGTTCATCGCGACGCTGGCGATGATGGCTTCGGCGCGCGGGCTGGCCGAGCGGATCAGCGGCAGGCAGACGCAGGTGGTCGACGTTCCGGCGTTCGGTGCGGTCTTCCAAGCCGACCTGCTCGGTGTTCCAGTGCTGATCTGGATCTTCGCCGCGGTGTTCGCGGGCGGCTGGACCCTGCTCAACCGCACCACGTTCGGCCGCCGGACCCTGGCGGTCGGCGGCAACGCCGAAGCGGCTCGGCTGGCCGGGATCAACGTGCGGCGGCACACCGCGCTGGTCTACGCGCTGGCCGGACTCTGCTGCGGCATCGCGGCGATCATGGTGGTGGCGCGCACCACCTCCGGCGCTTCCACCAACGGCCTGTTCTACGAGTTGGACGCGATCGCCGCGGTCGTCATCGGCGGAACCTTGCTGGCCGGTGGGCGCGGCAGCATGACCGGCACCGTGATCGGCGTGTTGATCTTCACGACGTTGAGCAACGTGTTCACGCTCAACAACCTCGAAACCGACGTTCAGAACATCGTCAAGGGCGCGATCATCGTGCTCGCCGTGCTCTTGCAGGCGCGCACTCGCCGCCGCAGTTCGTTCAGCTGAAACCCTCCTCCCCTTCGGAGACCGCCATGTCCGCAACTCCTCGTCGCGGGTTCCTCGTCGGCACCGGTGCGTTCGGCGCGACCGCGCTGCTGACCGGCTGCCTGGCGAACGATCCGCCGCAACAGCAACCGGCCGCAGTCGCCGCAGGCGGCGACAACGCCGCACCCGGACCGCAGGTGACGATCGGGTTCTCCGCGCCCGCCGCCGATCACGGGTGGATGGCCGCGATGACCACCAACGCCCGCGCCCAGGCCGAAGGTCTGCCGGACGTCACGTTCCGGGCGACCGAAGGCGGCACCGACGTCAACCAGCAGATCGCCCAGGTCGAGACCCTGATCAACGAGCAGGTCGACGTGCTGGTGATCCTGCCCGCCGACGGCAAGGCGCTGACCGACGTGGCGCGGCGTGCCACCGAGGCCGGGATCCCCGTGGTCAACGTGGACCGCGTCTTCGACTCGCCCGACGCGTACCGGGTGTGGATCGGCGGCGACAACCACGGCATGGGCGTCAACGCCGCCGACCACATCGCCGCCGAGCTGCGCCGCCGCAACATCGCCGACCCGGTGATCGCCGAGATCGCGGGCACTGATTCGCTGCCGTTGACCCAGGAACGCAGCGCGGGTTTCCGCGAAGGCCTGGCGCGGCACGGAATGCGGGTGTCGCGGCGGGTCGCCGCCGACTTCACCGCCGAATCCGGTGAGCGGCAGGCGACGAACCTGCTGCAGGCAGCGGCGCACCTGGACGCGGTGTGGAACCACGACGACGACCAGGGGATCGGGGTGCTGGCGGGGATCGCGGCGGCCGGGCGCGAGGATTTCTTCCTCGTAGGCGGCGCGGGGTCGCGCGACATGATGGACCGCATCAAGGCCGGCGACGGCGTCGTGCAGGCCACGGTGCTCTACAACCCGTCGATGTGCTCGTCGGCGATCTCGCTGGCGCGGCTGCTCGCTCAGGCGCGCGGCATGTCCGACCTGGCCGAGCACGAGGTGCCGCGGTCGATCACGACCTATTCGGCCGTGGTGACTCGCGCCAACGTGGACCAGTACCTCGACGTCGGGTTCGCGTCGTGAACGCCGGGAAGAAGAGAGGACTCGGCCTGTCGTTGGCGTTGCTCGCGGCGGCGGCGCCGGCCGCCCCGGCGTGGGCGGACCATGACGACTCGGATGAAGCGAGCGTGCTGGTCTTCTCCAAGACCGCCGGGTTCCGCCACGATTCCATCGAGTCCGGCATCGCGGCGATCGAGCGGCTCGGCCGGGAGGACGGTTTCGCCGTCGAGTCCACTGAGGACTCGTCCGCGTTCACCGACGACGCGCTCGCGCGCTACGACGCGGTGGTGTGGCTGTCCACGACCGGAGATGTGCTCGATCCAGCCCAGGAAGCCGCTTTCGAGCGCTACATCCGCGGTGGCGGCGGGTTCTTCGGCGTGCACGCGGCCGCCGACACCGAGTACGACTGGCCGTTCTACGGTGAGCTCGTCGGCGCGTACTTCGCGAGCCACCCGGAGGTCCAGCCGGCCACGGTCCGGGTGGAGGACCACGAGCACGACTCCACGGCGCACCTGCCGAGCGACTGGCCCCGCACCGACGAGTGGTACAACTTCGCCACCAATCCCCGTGGTGACACGCACGTGCTGGCCGTCCTCGACGAATCCAGCTACGACCCCGGTGAAGGCGCGATGGGCGACCATCCGATCGCCTGGTGCCGCACCGTCGACGCCGGCCGCGCCTACTACACCGGCGGCGGCCACACCGCGGAGTCCTTCACCGAACCGAATTTCCTGCGTCACCTGCTCGGCGGCATCCGCACCGCCGCCGGGCAGACCCCCTGCTGAGTCGTCCCGGCTCAGCTGCCGGGACCGTGAGCGACGAGGAGTCACCTGGTGCGACTACTGAGATTGGCCGCATGTACGAGCGTCGCGGTCGTGACCGCGGCCGCCTTCACCGTTCCACCCGCGTCCGCCGCATCGCCTCCGCCGGACGCGGCGTTCGACCAGATCACCCTGGCCAAGGGCGAAGCCAAGCTGGGCGAGCCGATGGCGCTGGCGGTGCTGCCCGACCTCCGGGTGCTGCACACCTCCCGCGACGGCGACGTCTACCTCACCACGCCGGACGCCACCACCACGCTGGCCGCCGACCTGCCGGTCTACAACCACGACGAGGACGGCCTGCAGGGCGTCGCGGTGGATCCGGACTTCGCCGCGAACCGATGGGTGTACCTGTACTACGCGCCGCCGCTGGACACGCCCGCCGGTGACGCTCCGGAGGAGGGCACCGCGGAGGAGCTCGCGCCTTTCGACGGCTACAACGCGCTGGCTCGGTTCCAGCTGGCCGACGACGGCACGCTCGACCTCGACAGCGGGCAGGAGATCCTGCGTGTTCCCGCGCAGCGCGGCACCTGCTGCCACGCGGGCGGGGAGATCGACTTCGACGCCGCGGGCAACCTGTACCTGTCCACGGGAGATGACAGCAACCCGTTCTCCTCGGACGGCTATGCGCCGATCGATGAGCGTCCGGAGCGCAACCCCGCCTTCGACGCGCAGCGTTCGGCGGGCAACACCGACGACCTGCGCGGCAAGATCCTGCGGATCCACGTCGAACCGGACGGCACCTACACCGTCCCGGAAGGGAACCTCTTCGCACCGGGCACGGAGCAGACCCGACCCGAGATCTACGCCATGGGGTTGCGCAACCCGTTCCGGTTCACCGTCGACGAGCGGACGGGCTGGGTCCACCTCGGCGAGTACGGCCCGGACGCCGGTGCCGCCGACCCGGACCGGGGACCCAGCGGCATCGTGGAATACAACCTGATCAAGGAGCCGGTCAACCTCGGCTGGCCGTACTGCATCGGCGACAACGAGCCGTTCATCGACTACGACTTCGCGACCGGAGAGTCCGGGCAGCCCTTCGACTGCGCCGCGCCGCGCAACGAGTCCCCGCACAACACCGGGCTGGTCGACCTGCCACCGGCGGAACCCGCCTGGCTGGACTACGACGACGATTCGGTTCCCGAACTCGGCGCCGGGCCGGAATCGCCGATGGGCGGGCCGGTGTACCACTTCGACCCGGACTTGGACTCGCCGCTGAAGTTCCCGGAGTACTACGACGGGAAAGTGCTGAACTACGAGTGGGATCGTGGCTGGATCAAGGAGTTCGAGCTCGCCGAGAACGGGGAGCTGGCGGCGATCCGGCCGTTCTTCGAGTCGATGGAACTGACCCGGCCGATGAACATCGAGTTCGGCCCGGACGGCGCGCTGTACGTGCTGGACTACGGCTCCAGCTACTTCGGCGGCGCGGACGACTCGGCGGTGTACCGCATCGAGCACAGCCCGGAGCAGAAGACCCCGCGAGTGCAGCTGGGCGCGGACGTCACCTCGTCCGGCGCGGCGCCGCTGACGGTCGGCTTCGACCCGGCAGGCACCACCGACCCCGACGGCGGGGACCTGAGCTACGAGTGGGACTTCACCAGTGACGGCACCGTGGACTCGACCACGGACGGGCCGGTGTCGTTCACCTACACCGAACGCGGCAGCTACACCGCGAAGCTCACCGTGACCGACCCGACCGGCAAGATCGGGTACGCCAGCGTGCAGATCGTCGTCGGCAACACGCCGCCGGAGGTCAGCATCGAGCTCCCGCCGGACGGCGGGGTGTTCGCCTTCGGCGAGCAGGTCCCGTTCCGGGTCAGCGTCACCGACGCCGAGGACGAACAGGTGGACTGCTCCCAGGTGGAAGTCGGCTACGCGCTCGGCCACGACTCGCACGCGCACCCGCTCAGCGAGGAGGTCGGCTGCGAGGGCGTGATCGAGACTCCGGCCGATGAGGGCCACGGGCTGGACGCCAACGTGTTCGGCGTCATCACCGCCGACTACACCGACAACGGCGCCGAGGGCCTGCCGCCCGTGACGGGAACCGATCGAATCGTGTTGCAGCCCAAGGACAAGCAGGCGGAGTTCTTCACCGAGGCCGAGGGCGTCGAGGTCGTGGAGGATCCGGCTGCGGCAGGCGGCAGCAAGGTCGGCGCCATCGAGGAAGGCGACTGGATCTCGGTCGATCCGGTGAACCTGAGCGGCATCGGCGACATCGGCTACCGGGTGTCGGCTGCCGGAGCGGGCGGCGTGATCGAGGTCCGGGCCGGTGCGCCGGACGGAGAGCTGCTGCAGAGCGTCGAGGTGCCCGGCACCGGTGGCGACTACCTGGACCTGGAACCGGCTCCGGTGACCGATCCGGGCAGTTCGGGCGCGCTCCACTTCGTGTTCCGCGGCGACGGGACCGAATTGTTCGAACTCGACGCGGTGCAGTTCACCGGTGCAGGAGTGTCCGAGCCCGTTCCGCCGGAGGACTCCGCGGCGCGGGCGCAGGGCGACCTGCCGCGTTGATCCCCGTGGCGGCGGCCCGCACGAGCGGGTCGCCGCCACCCCGGCTCCAGGAGGTGAGTACGTGGGCGGCAATTCACGACCGGGCCGCACCGGACTGTGGTTGATCGGCGCGCGCGGCTCGGTGGCGACCACGGCGATCGTCGGGCTCGCCGCATTGCGGTCGGGCCTGGTGCGGCCGACGGGCTGCGTCACCGAGCTGCCCGCATTCGGCTCGGCGCCGCTGCCGGGCTGGGACGACATCGTCGTCGGCGGCCACGACATCTCCGTTGCCGACTTGCACAAGACCGCCGACACCTTGGTGGCGGCCGGATTGCTTCCCGCCGGAGTGGTCTCGGCGGCCGGGTCACAGCTGTCCACAGTGGAGTCGGAGCTGCGTCCCGGTTACGATCCGGCGACCCAGCAAGGCGATCAGGCCCACGCGGTCACGCGGCTGGCCGGGGACATGTCCGCGTTCGCGCGGCGGCACGACCTCGAACGAGTCGTGGTGGTCAACGTCGCGTCGACCGAATCGCCGTGGCCGGAGGGCGCGGAACTCCAGGACCTCGCGGCCCTGGAGTCCGCGCTGTCCGAGGGCACTGTTCCGGCCAGTGTCGTGGCCGCGTACGCCGCGGTGCAGGCGGACTGCGCGTACGTGGAGTTCACCCCGTCGACCGGTATCACGATCCCCGCGCTGCGGAAGCTCGCGGAGCAGCGCGGCCTGCCGTATGCGGGGCGTGACGGCAAGACCGGCGAAACCCTGCTGCGCACGGTGCTCGCCCCGATGTTCACCGAGCGTGCGCTCGCGGTGCGGTCGTGGTCGGGCACGAACCTGCTCGGTGGGGGAGACGGTGCGACGCTCGCCGATCCGGACGTCGTGGCGAGCAAGCTGGACGCGAAGTCCCGCGGGCTGCACGCGCTGCTCGGCGGCGAGGTCGCCGCGCCGCTGCACATCGACAACGTGCCGGACCTCGGCCAGACCAAGGTCGCGTGGGATCACGTGCACGCCGAGGGTTTCCTCGGTTCCCCGGCGACCCTGCAAGTGACGTGGTCGGCCTATGACTCGGCGCTGGCCGCACCGCTGGTGCTCGACCTGACCCGGCTGGTCGCGATGGCGCAGCACGCCGGGCAGCGCGGGCCGTTGACCGCGCTGGCGTGCTTCTTCAAGGAGCCGTTCGGTTCGGGCGGGCACCGCTTCGACCACCAGGTGCGAGGTTTGCACGAGTGGGTGCGGGTGACCACCGATGCGGCAGGAGGTGGGCGATGACCCGCTTGCGGGCGTGGATTTCGCTGACGCGCGCTCCGGCCGCGCTGACCGTGCTCGGCGATACCGCGGTGGGCGCGGTGGCCGCAGGCACCTCCTTGCGGGGACGCCGGATGTTGCTTCCGGTGGCGTCGGTGGCGTTGTACTGGGCGGGAATGGTGCTCAACGACTGGGCGGATCGGGACCTCGACGCCGTGGAGCGCCCGGAGCGGCCCATTCCGTCCGGCCTGATCAGCGCCGATGAGGCGGCCCGGGTCGGCGTGGTGCTCGTAGCCTGCGGCTTGGCCGCGGGATCGGTCGCGGGTCCTGCCGAGTCCGCGCTGGCCGCTTCGCTGGCCACGGCCGTCGTCGGCTACGACATGGTGTTCAAGCAGGGAGCGGGCGGACCCGCCGCGATGGCCGTCTGCCGAGGGCTCGACGTCCTGCTGGGGGCGGGCGGAGCTCGGACGTCGTGGCCGGCGGCGGGGGTGCTCGCCGTGCACACGTGCTCGGTCACCGCGTTGTCCCGCGGCGAGGTTCGCGGAACGGAGCCGCGCACGGCCGCCGCCGCCCTCGCCACCACGGTTGTCGCGGCGATCGTCGCCGCGACCGGTCGCTGCGCGTCCCATCGCCACCGCCTCGCGGCGTTCGCCGCGGCGACCCTGTACGCGGCGCAGGTCGGGGCGGCGCAGCTGCGCGCATACCGGAACCCGGACGCGCCCCACGTCCGGGAGGCGACGCGGGCCGGCATCCACGGCATGGTGCCGCTGCAGATCGCGCTGACCGCCCGGCGGAATCTCGGCGCCGCACTGCTGCTCGCGGTGGTCGCGCCGGCCGTCGGGAGTCTCGGGAGGAAGGTGTCGGCGACGTGACCGCACTGAGTTTCGGCTACGGCACCAACGGATTCGCCAACCACCGGCTCACCGACGCCCTGCGGCTGATCGCCGAGCTGGGCTATGACGGCGTCGCGCTGACGCTCGACCACCACCACCTGGACCCGTTCGCCGACGACCTCCCCGAGCAGGTTCGCCGGGTGCGCGGCGAGCTGGATCGGCTGGGACTGTCGGTGGTCGTTGAGACCGGGGCGCGCTACCTGCTGGATCCGCACGTCAAGCACCATCCGACGCTCGTGTCGGCGGACAGCGAACGCCGCGTGGACTTCCTGCGGCGCTCGGTGCGCATCGCCGTCGATCTCGGGGCGGACGTGGTGTCGTTCTGGTCCGGAATCCGACCGTCCGATGTGGACGAGCCTACCGCGACTCGGCGGCTGGTCGAAGGAACGTCTCGGGTACTCGAAGAAGCCGACCGCCACGGCGTGCGCCTGGGACTCGAACCCGAACCCGGCATGGTCGTGGACACGGTCGACGCCGCACTGGCGTTGTGCGCACGGCTCGGCGAACCGGAACCGCTCGGCATCACGCTCGACGTCGGCCACTGCGTCGCGGTGGAACGCGACACCGCCGCCGAGTGCGTCCGGCGCCTGCGCGGCCGCCTGGTGCACGTGCAGCTCGACGACATGCGTCCCGGAGTGCACGAGCACCTGGAGTTCGGGGAGGGAGACCTCGACCTCTCCGAGACGCTGGACGCACTGACCGAGATCGGGTTCACCGGCCTCGCCGCCGTCGAACTGCCACGGCACGGCCACGCCGCCCCGCAGGTCGCGCGACGCGCGATCGGTGCCCTGAGGCAGCCGTGGGTGAACGAGGCGCTCACCGAGGTGCGCAGGGAACCGGCGAGCATCGCGACGCTGTTTCCCGCAGTGGGCCGTCACGTCGGCCGCAGCCCGGTCGACCAGGACGATCCACAGGGACTCGTGCACGGCACCGTCGACGACCGGGCGCGCGGACGATTGCTGCACGCCCTCGCCGACAGCGTGGAACCGGCCCGGCTCGCCGAGGAGACGACGGCGCTGTACCGCTACGGCGACGACGCCGAACGCCGAGGCGTGCTGCGCGCACTGGACGCGCTCGCCCGCCCGGAACTGATCCCGGCCGGAGTGGAGCTGGTGCGCGATGCCTTGCGCACCAACGACATCCGGCTCGTCGCCGCCGCGATGGGGCCGTTCGCCCAGCACCTCGACGACCACGCCTGGCGGCACGGCGTGCTCAAGTGCCTGTTCACCGGGGTGCCGCTGACCGCCGTCGCCGACTGGCGGCGCCGCGCCGACGACGAGCTCCGCCGCATGGTCACCGACTTCGCCGCCGAACGCCGCGCCGCCGGACGCACCGTCCCCGGCGACGCCGTCGCACTCCTGGAGGCGTGATGCGCATCTTCGAACCGCACATCCACATGACTTCCCGAACCACCGACGACTACGAAGCGATGCACGCCGCCGGGGTTCGCGCGCTCGTTGAGCCCGCGTTCTGGCTCGGTCAGCCGCGCACCGGTGTCGGCTCGTTCACCGACTACTTCGACTCGCTGATCGGCTGGGAACGCTTCCGCGCCGCGCAGTTCGGCATCCGCCACCACGCGACGATCGCGCTCAACCCCAAGGAGGCCGGCGATCCCCGGTGCCGCGCGGTCCTCGACGTGCTGCCGCGCTACCTGGCCAAGGACGGCGTGGTCGCGGTCGGCGAGGTCGGCTACGACTCGATGACACCGGAAGAGGACGACGTGTTCGCCCACCAGCTCCAGCTGGCAGGCGAGGCCGAGTTGCCGGTGCTGGTGCACACGCCGCACCGGGACAAGCCGGCGGGCACCCGGCGCACCCTCGACGTGGTGCGCGAATCCGGGCTGCCGCCGCAACGAGTGCTCGTCGACCACCTCAACGAGGTCACCATCGATCTGGTCGCGGACACCGGATGCTGGCTGGGTTTCTCGATCTACCCGGACACCAAGATGGACGAGGAACGGATGGTCGCGCTGCTGCGCAGCTACGGCACCGACCGGATGGTGGTCAACTCCGCCGCCGACTGGGGCCGGTCGGACCCGCTGAAGACGCGCGCCACCGGCGAGGCGATGCTGCGCGCCGGGTTCACCGACGCCGACGTCGAGAAAGTGCTGTGGCACAACCCGATCGCGTTCTACGGGCAGAGCGGTCGGCTCAACCTCGAACCACTGCCCGGTTTCACCGCCGAGGCGGCCACGTTCGCCGACAATTCAGTGCTCCGCGGATCACGGGAGTGAGCCGATGCTGTCCTACTGCACCAACGTGCACCCCGCGGAGAACCTCGACGGGGTGTGCGCGCAACTCGCCGGCCACGCCGCGTCCGTCCGCGAGCGACTCGGCATCGACACCCTCGGCGTGGGCCTGTGGCTCGCGGCGGATCTGGCCGAGCGGCTCGCCGCCGACGCCGAGGCGTTGCGCAGGCTGAAGTCCGAACTGGACCGTCACGGGCTCGTCACGGTCACGCTCAACGCCTTCCCGTACCGGGGTTTCCACGACCCGGTGGTCAAGCACCGGGTGTACGAGCCGCGCTGGACCTCGCCGCAGCGCGTGCACTACACGCTGCGCTGCGCCGAAGTCCTCGCCGGGCTGCTGCCCGAAGGCGGCCGGGGAAGCATCTCGACGCTCCCGTTGGGGTGGCGGGCACCGTGGAGCGTCCGCGACGAGAGCACGGCACGCAGGCACCTGGATCGGGTCGCGGCCGAACTGCGCCTGCTGGAGCAGCGAACCGGCCGGAAGGTGCGGTTGGCCGTCGAGCCGGAGCCCGGGTGCCTCCTGGACACCGTCGCGGATGCGCTGAGCTGGCTGCCCGGGTGCGACACCGACTACATCGGACTGTGCCTGGACACCTGCCACCTGGCGGTGTCGTTCGCCGATCCCGCCGCGACCGTGCGCACGATCGCGGCGAGCGGCGTCGACATCGTCAAGGTCCAGGCCTCCGCCGCGCTGCACGCCGACGACCCCGGCGCGGTGCGCGACGAACTCGCCCGCTACGCCGAACCCCGCTACCTGCACCAGGTCCGGGAGCACTGCTCCGACGGAATCCGCTCCTGCGACGACCTTCCCCGAGCGTTCGACGAACTCCCCGGAGTCGGCCCGTGGCGGGTGCACTTCCACGTCCCGGTGCATTGGGCGACCGAAGGGCCGGTCCGCCCGACGACCGGAGTGCTGCGCGAAACCCTCGCCGCGCTGGCGGATCCGCTGCCGGACATCGAGGTCGAGACCTACACCTGGACCGTGCTGCCCGAACCGCCCGAGTCCCTGGCCGACGGGATCGCGGCGGAGCTGTCGTTCACCCAGCGACTCCTCGACGAACGGGGAACCCGATGAAACCCGTCCTGCTGCTCGACGTCGTGGGCCTCACTCCTGCGCTGCTCGCCCACATGCCCAACCTGCGGGCCGTCGCCGCCGACGGGTGGCAAGCCGAGCTCGGCACCGTGCTCCCGGCGGTGACGTGCAGCGCCCAGTCCACGTTCCTGACCGGGACGATGCCCGCCGAGCACGGAATCGTCGGCAACGGCTGGTACTTCCGCGAGCTCGGCGAGGTCCTCTTCTGGCGCCAGCACAACGGACTCGTGCACGGCGACAAGGTGTGGGAGACCGCGCGCCGCACCAGCCTGGGCTACACCGCGGCGAACGTGTGCTGGTGGTACGCGATGGGCGCGGGCACGGACTGGACCGTGACGCCCCGCCCGATCTACCACGCCGACGGCCGCAAATCCCCCGACTGCTACACGCGACCGCCGGAACTGCACGACTCCCTCACCGCGGACCTCGGCAAGTTCCCGCTGTTCCACTACTGGGGGCCGACCGCGGACATCACCTCCACCCGGTGGATCGCCGCCGCCGCCCGCCGCATCATGCATCGGCACCGCCCCGACCTGCTGCTGTGCTACGTGCCGCACCTCGACTACGACTTGCAACGGCACGGCCCGCACAGCCCGCAGGCCCGCGCGGCCGCGGTCGAGGTCGACCGAGCCGTCGCCGGGCTGCTGGAAGAGGCGCGGGACGCGGCGGCGACCATCGTGGTGCTCAGCGAGTACGGGATCACCCCGGTGCACCGGCAGATCCACCTCAACCGGGCGCTGCGCAGGGAAGGTCTGCTCGACGTCCACACCCAGGCGGGCATGGAATACCTCGACCCGTGGGCGTCGCGCGCGTTCGCCGTCGCCGACCACCAGGCCGCGCACGTCTACGTCCGCGACGAGTCGGACTTGCCACGCGTCCGCGGCCTGGTCGCCGCACTACCCGGCGTCGACGAAGTGCTCGATCGAACCTCGCAGGCCCGCCACGGCCTGGACCACCCGCGAGCGGGCGACCTCGTCGCGGTCGCCGAGCCGGACGCCTGGTTCACCTACTACTACTGGCTCGACCAGGACAGGGCGCCGGATTTCGCCAGGGGAGTGGAGATCCACCGCAAACCCGGCTACGACCCCGCCGAACTGTTCCTCGATCCCGACGACCGCTGGGTCAAGGCCAAGGCCGCGATGAACCTCGCGAAGAAGAAGGCCGGCCTGCGCTACGCCATGAACGTCGTGCCGCTGGACGGGCGCTTCATCCGCGGTTCCCACGGACGCCTGCCGGATGCCCCGGACGACGGGCCGGTCCTGCTGTGCTCCGATCCGCGCGTCCCCGCCGCCGTCGAACGCACCGGTCGCCTCGCCGCCACCGACGTGCACGACCTGGTGTTGAAGCTGCACGGAATCCGCTGAAACCAGAGTTTGAAAGGACGACTCATGTCGCTTCCCCGCAGAACCCTGCTGCACACCACCGCGGTGCTCGCCGCCGCCGCAGCGACCGGTGCCGGAGCCGCCACCGCCGGAGCCACCGGTGCCGCGCGTCCCGGTCGCATCCCGCACCGGGCCATCAGCATCCAGCTCTACACGCTGCGTTCCCTGCTGGACGCGGACTTGGAGGCAACGCTGCGGCAGGTGGCCGACATCGGCTACCGGACCGTCGAAACGGCCGACACGCACGGCCGCACTCCAGCCGAATTCCGGACGATCCTGGACGACCTCGGGCTGCGCGCCACATCCGGTCACGCGGACCTCGAAGGTGACGTCGACGCCCTCATCGAGGACGCGCACACCCTGGGCCACCGCTACCTGGTCGTGCCGCACGCGGAGTTCGACACGGCCGACGGCTGGCGCGAATTCGCCGACCAGCTCAACGAAGCCGGGCGGAAGTGCCGCGCCGCAGGACTCCGGTTCAGCTACCACAACCACGACCACGAGTTCGCCCCGATCGACGGCGAGCTCCCGTACGACATCCTGCGAGACCGCACGGAGCGCGGGCTCGTTCACTTCGAACTCGACCTGTACTGGGCGGTGCACGCGGGCCAGGACGTGCTCGCGCTGATCGACGCCGAACGCGACCGCATCCGCCAGCTCCACGTCAAAGACCGCACGCCGGGCGGCGACATGACCGACCCGGGCACCGGAACCCTGAACTTCCCGGAGATCTTCGACCACGCGAGAGCCCGCGAATTCATCGTCGAACACGACAACCCGACCGACGCCCTGACCACCGCCCGCGTCGGCTACGACTACCTCCGCACGGTCCGCTGGTGACCGCTTCCGGCTCGTGCTGAGCACGCCACCCTCACGAGCCCGGCCGGTGGGGGTGGCGGCCCAGGGAAGTGACCCCGCAGCCGAACGGGCGAGGAATCGGCACACCGCAGCACGTCTCAACAGGGGCAGCGGACCGGCCGGAGCCATGACAGGCCGCCCGGTCAGTGGGCGTACATGGGGAGCGCTGCCGCGCGGTTCGGTGCCGGGAGCCTGAACGCCACCGATCGCGATCGTTGACCCGCTGCTCGACGTCGAGCGACCACCATCATCGAGATCGGTGCCGACCGGCCCGCGGTGGTCGTCAGTGCTTGACGGAGTCCCGCCAGAACAGTTCGACGAGGCGGTCGACGATGCGCTGCATCTGGTGGAGGGCTTCGGGGATGCGGTCACGACCGAAGCGGCTGCGGGGACCGTTGAGGGTCAGCACCGCCACCAAGGTCCCGGCGCTGTCGCGGATCGGGCGCGACAGCGACAGCAGCTCCGGTTCGAGTTCGTTGTCGATGACGGCGAAACCCTGTTCGCGGACCTGCTGCAGTTCCTTCAACAGGGCGTCGCGGTCGGTGATGGTCTGCGGGGTGAACGCTTCGAGCTCGTCGGGCAGCGTCGCGCGCAGCGCGTCGGCGGACTGTTCGGCCAGCAGCACCTTGCCGGTCGAGCTGGCGTGCATCGGGAACCGTTGGCCGACCATGTTGCGCGACAGCACACCGACGACGTGCGAACCGACGGCCTCTGCGACGAGGTCGAGTCCGTCCAGGGAGTTCGGGATGGACAGCGCCACGGACTCGTTGAACTCGTCGGCCAGCTGCTGCAGCACCGGCCGGGCGTGCGCGACCAGACCGGCGTAGGGGTCGGCGTTCCTGCCCAAGCGGGCCAGTTCCCAGCCGAGGACGTAGTTGGTGTCGATGCGGTCGACGAGGCCGCCCTGTTCGAGGCTGTAGAGCAGCCGGAACGCGGTCGGCCTGCTCAGTCCCGCCGCTTTCGCGAGCGTGGTGACGGTGGCTCCGGTGCGCGGCTGGGCGGCCAGTTCGCGAAGCAGCCGTACGGCCTTGGTGACCGACTTGTTGATCAAGTCCGACTGCTTGGGCTCGTCGCCCATCGCCTCTCGCCTCCTGATCGCGTCTGGCTGGGGGAGCCGTTCGTGCGAACAGGCTAACAGGAGCGTTCACTTAGTGGACACGATGGTCAGGAAGCGCTTCTTGGTGCGGGGCTGCGGCTTCACGTTGAAACCGCAGCCCATGGCGGGTCAGGCGGGAGAGACTTCGAACTCCCGCAGGGGTTCCGCTTCCTGCGCGCGGGTGAACCTGCGGCCCGGGTGGTCGTCGGCGAGGCGGGTGCTGCCGGGGCCGTGGAGCTTCTCGCGCAGGGTCCGGCCCTCGTATTCGGTCCAGATCGCTTCGCGGCGCCGCAGTTCGGGCACGACGAGCTCGATGAAGTCGGCGATGTCCTGGTACTTGACGGCGTTGCCGAGGTTGAACCCGTCGATGTCGCAGTCTTCGACCCAGCTGATCAGTTCGTTGGCGACGGTCCGCGGTGAGCCGACGATGGTGGGGCCGCTGCCGCCGATCCCGATGAATTCGGCGATGTCGCGCGGTGTCCACTCGCGGTCCGGGTCCATCTTGGAGAACAGGTCGACCATGGTCTGCCCGGCGTCGGTCTTGACGTGGCGCAACGGCACGTCCGGGTCGAACCGGGACATGTCCAGGGCGGTCCAGCCGCTGTAGCGGGCCATCGCGCCGGAGTAGCTGACGAGCCTGCGGTACTGCTCGTATTTCGCGTGCGCCTGCTCGTCGGTGGGCGCGCACACGACGTTGAGCATCTGCAGCACTCGCAGCGAACGCGGATCCCGGCCGGCTTGTGCGGCCTGCAGGCGCAGCGCGTCGACCTGCTTGCGCAGCGCCTTCTTCGATACGGCGTTGACGAACACGCCTTCGGCGTGGGCGGCGGCCAGCGCGCGGCCCTTCGACGAGCCACCCGCCTGGAAGATCACCGGGGTGCGCTGCGGCGAGGGCTCGCAGAGGGCGAACCCGGGCACGGTGAAGTACTTGCCCCGGTGGTGGATGTCGTGCACCCGCCGCGGATCAGCGTAGACGCAGCGTTCGCGGTCGCGGACCACGGCGTCCTCGTCCCACGACCCCTCCCACAGCTTGTAGCAGACCTCCAGGTGCTCGGCGGCCACGGCGTAGCGCTCGTCGTGGGAGGTCAGCAGGCCGTTGCCGATGTTGCGCGCGGCGCTGTCGGCGTAGGAGGTCACCAGGTTCCAGCCGATGCGGCCGTCGGTGAGGTGGTCGAGGGTGCTGAACTTGCGGGCCAGCGAGTAGGGGTGCTCGTAGGTCGTCGAGCCGGTCAGGCCGAACCCCAGGTGCTCGGTGGCGGCGGCCATCGCGGAGATCACCAGTGCCGGGTCGTTGGCGGGCAATTGCGCGCCGTCGGCGAGGGCTCCGGCGGCGCTGCCCTGGTAGACGTCGTGGTATCCGGCGTTGTCGGCGAAGAACACGCCGTCGAACCGGCCCTGTTCGAGCAGCCGGGCGTACTCGGTCCAATACCGGACGTCCTTGTAGCGGTGGCCCTGATCCTTCTCGTGCCGCCACAATCCCGCGGAGAGGTGCGCCGGACCTTGGAACTCGAAGGCGAACAGCCGCATGCGGCGAGACAGCATTGTCTTACTCCTGTTCAGATTCCGAAGGGGTGGAACGGGATTCGTGAGTCCTTGCAGAACGATTGCTCTGTTTCGCGTCAGCGGCGGCGCGGCTGAGGTTGCGCCGCCCGACCACCTGCGCAGCTCCTTCTGAACGGACTCCTTGCTGCTGCGCTTCGAGCCACCGTCGCGATGCCCCCGGGTGATGTGGGGAGTGGATTCGCGCATCGCTTCCGGCAGCAGGAACTCAGGGGAGTTGGCCCGGAGGTGATCCTCATCCGCTGGGCGCTCCCATCTCCTCGTGCTGCCGGGGGCGTCAGGGGGTCGGTTCGCGGTAGCCGCCGAGAGCGCCGCGGTGGAAGATCAGCGGCCGCCCGTCACCGGCCTGCAGGCGCAGCACCTCGGCGATCACGATCACGTGGTCGCCGCCTTCCAGTTCTTGCCTGATCGTGCAGTCGATCCAGGCGTGCGCACCGGCGATCTGCGGGCTTCCCTCGGTGGAGTCGTGCCAGTTCAACGCGGCGAACTTGTCGCCCCGCCTGCTCGACATCGCGTGGCAGACGTCGTGCTGGCCGTCGGACAGGACGCTGGCGCTGAAGTGCCGGGCGGCGCGGAGCTTCGGCCAGCTGGACGAGGTGGCCGCGACGCTGAAGGTGACCAGTGGCGGGTCGAGCGACAGTGATTGGAACGTGCCCACGACGAGACCGGCGGGCGCACCGGTGCCGGGGTCACGTCCGGCCACGACGGTCACGCCGGTGGGCAGGTGACCGATGACGTCGCGGAAATAACGGGGCTCGATCGTCGCAGTCGGCAGTGTCATGATCGCGTTCCTCCTGTTCGGTTACCGGTTTTGCGTTGCGGTCACGGGGAATCGGTCAGCCCGGAGCGGATCTGGCGGGCCACGCGCAGGCCGCTCTCGATCGCTCCGTCGATGAAGCCGGCCCAGACGTTGGCGTAGTCGCTGCCCGCGAAGTGCAGGACGCCTTCGGCGCGCTGCTGGGCGGCGAAGTAGCGGGTCAGCTGGTGCGGCCGTTGCATCAGCCACGTCTCCCGCGAGTGCGGGTCGGCCATCCAGTCGTGGCCGGTGACGTCGAGGACCTCCAGGTCGTCGCGCCAGACGCGCAGCGCGTCCGCGACCGCGTCGAGGTCGTGGGGGGAGATCCGGCGGGAGTCGGCGCCGAAGGACACCAGCACGGCGTCGTCCTCACCGACGAATTCGGTGCGCACCACCGACAGCGGATGCGAAGCCGACGAGTAGGCGAAGAACGGCGTGATCGGCCCGCGTACCCGGATCCAGACCTTCACTCCCCGCGAGGCGGTGCGCTCCTCGGTCGCGGCGCGCTTCTCGGCGCACAGCTCAGGGGAGACGTCGAGGTCGCCGAGGATGTTCTGCGGCAGGGTCAGCACCACCCGGCGCGCGCTGATCGTGTCACCGTCCGAGGTGGTCACGACCGCGCCGTCGGCGTTGTGCTCGATCCGGTGCACGGCGGTGGAGGTGCGGATGTCGGCGTTGGTGTCGGCCACGATCGACTCGACCAGCGACCGGGTTCCGCCCGCGAGCCGGAACACCGCCGAGCCCTCGTGCATCAGGTGCCAGGAGCCCGCGGTGGCGGCGGTCCACCGCAGGGCGCTGGTGAACGCGCCGTCGGTCAGCGGGGCGTTGAAGTGCCCCACCCACGCGGCTTCGTTGGCGCGGTACTCCTCGACGGGGAGGTCGAGCTCGTCGAGCTTGTCCTGAACGCTGAACCCGTCGACGGAGTCCAATCCGGGTTCGGAGAGGGGATCGTGCGGCCGGGGTATCCGGCGCATCGTGTCCGCCAGCAAGCGGCGCATGCCCGGATCGATGAGTTCCATGAACTCGTCGAGCGTGCCGGTGCGGAGTTCGTCGCCCGCCAGCCAGTAGGCCTCTTCCGGGCGTGGTCCGCGGGTGATGTCCAGGCCGTAGCGGGTGATCTCCGCCCACGCGTGCGGCTGGACCCAGTGCAACCAGGTCCCGCCGATCTCCAGGTCGCGGCCGAGCCGGTGATCGGTCCACACCCGGCCGCCCAGGCGATCCCGTGCTTCCAGCACGGTGACGCGCAAGTCTTGGCGGCCGAGCTCTCGGGCGGTGATCAGGCCGGCGATTCCGCCGCCCACCACAACGACGTCAGATTCCTCGGTCACGGGCCAGTGCTCCCTCGCTGTCGGTTCGTTCTGGTGCCGGTCGAGGCCTCGCGGTGGCGAGGGCAGGCAGAGCGGGGACAAATGTCGCGCTTTACGAACGGATCGTTCAATATGCGAACGCGATGCCGATATTGTGGATCCGCTCAGTCGGTGCGTCAATAGTCTTGAAGAGTGGCGGTTTTCGGGTCTGCTGCCGACCCTTCTTGGCTTCCTGGAGCGCCGAGTTCAGGTTCCGCGAACGGTGCGTTCGGAAAGTGAACGCGCATTGTGGCGGCGCCGCCGGTTCCCGTCCACGCAAGATCACAGCCCGTTCACCGAGCGGCGCTCGGTCGGCTCGTGGTGCGGGTCGCATCCGGTCCGGGACGAGCGCGACGACCGATGATCGACCGGGTAGGCCTCCGCGTGCGACCGGGCGTCGCGGCGATGACATGATCGTCCATCGTGGACTTGAACAGGTTGCTCGGGCGGATCGTTGAGGAGGTCGCCCCGCTGAGGGGAGCGGGGACGGCCGCGGATTACATCCCGGCGCTCGCGCGGGTCGATCCGGGCCGTTTCGGCATCGCGCTCGCCGATCTCGACGGTCGTGTTCACGGCGCAGGCGAGTGGGAGACGCCGTTCTCGATGCAGAGCATCTCGAAGGTGTTCACGCTCGCGCTCGTGCTGGCGGGCAGTGATGACGAGTCGCTCTGGAGGCGTGTCGGCCGGGAACCGTCGGGCAATGCCTTCAACTCGCTGGTCCAGCTGGAGCATGAACGAGGAATCCCCAGGAACCCCTTCATCAACGCGGGCGCGTTGACGGTCACCGACGAGCTGATCTCCCTGGCGGGGGACGCCGCCGGTGAACTGCTCACCTTCCTGCGCGCTGAAAGCGGCAATCCGCAGCTGCGGGTCGACGAGGAGGTGGCCGCCTCCGAGAAGGCCCACGCGGACCGCAATCTGGCGCTGACCCACTTCATGGCGTCCTACGGCAACATGCGCAACCCGGTGACGACCGTGCTCGACCAGTACGTCCGGCAGTGCTCGATCGAGATGAGTTGCCGCGACCTGGTCCGCGCCGGGCTGTTCCTCGCCGCGCGCGGGGTTCGCAGGGACGGTTCGGCACTGGTCACCGCGCGGCAGGCCAAGAGGATCAACGCGATCATGCTCACCTGCGGGACCTACGATGCCGCCGGGGAGTTCGCCTACCGCGTCGGTGTTCCCGGCAAGAGCGGAGTCGGCGGCGGCATCCTCGCGATCGTGCCCGGCAGGTGCGCGATCGCGGTGTGGGGTCCGGGCCTCGACGACCGCGGCAACTCCGTGGCTGGCGTCGCCGCACTCGACCACTTTACCACTCTGACCGATTGGTCGGTCTTCTGAGCAAGATCTGGTGACCTGAAACAGGGACACCGAGTATTGCGCCGAGATCGGCCACGGGTCTCTCGCCAGTGCGGCTCAGCGGGGTGTGCGCAGGTAGCCGAAGGGAGCTTGTTGATGGGTGAGGTCAAGTTCGAGCAGGGGCTGGTGCGGGCGTTGCTGCGGGAGCAGCATTCGGATCTCGCGGACCTGGAGCTCCGTGCTGTTGATGGGGGTTGGGATAACCAGCAGTGGCGGCTCGGGGAGGAGTTTGCGGTGCGCCTTCCCCGCACGGAACGCGCTCCTGGTCTGTTGCGAAAGGAGCAGACGTGGCTTCCTGCGTTGGCGGGCCGGCTGCCGTTGCCCACGCCCGTCCCGGTTCGGATCGGCGAGCCGTCGAGGTTGTTCGAGCAGACGTGGACGATCGTGCGCTGGGTCGAGGGCGTACCGGCCGATCGCGCCCCGGTCACCCGTGTTGACGCGGCCGAGGTGCTGGCGGAGTTCCTCGGTGCGTTGCACGAGCGGGCGCCTGCCGACGCGCCGTTGAACCCTCCGCGTGGTGCTCCGTTGTCGGGTGTGCAGGATGGTGTCGACGGCTGGTTCGAGGTCATTGCCGGTCATCCGAACGCCGGCGGCGTGCGGGAGGTGTGGGAGAAGGCGGTGGCGGCGCCGGTTTGGGAGGGTGCGTCGTTGTGGCTGCATGGTGATCTGCATCCGGCGAACGTGGTCGTCCGGGACGGGTCGCTCGCCGGGGTGATCGACTTCGGTGACATGTGCGCGGGTGATCCCGCGACGGATCTGTCGGCCGCCTGGGTCCTGTTGCCCACCGGCGCGGCGAGCCGGTTCTTCGACGCCTACGGGCAGGCCGACGAAGCGACCATGACTCGCGCTCGTGGTTGGGCCGTGCTGCGCGCGTTGTCACTGATCTGGATCGGGCAGAACGGGAGGCGTGGTCTGCCCGGCGGCAAACCCACCTGGGAACCCGCGGGCTACGCCACGCTCGAACGGGTCCTGGCAGCGAACTGAGCGCGCGGTGAAGCAGTGCGGGGTGACCGGGGCGGGTGTTTCGCGGAGTTTCAGGCGGTCGATGAGAGCCGGCTGGTCGCTCTTGAGCCGGGGGCGGATCTGCGCCGTTCGCTACTCGCGCAGCAGTTGGGAACGACCATGTTCGCGATGAAGAAGTTCGCGCGCAGGGGCGCGGAAGCTCCCCGTTCGGCAGCGATCATCGGTGCCGGGTCGGCGGGCCTGTTCTTCCTGCAACAGCTGATCCGGTCGGGCTGCGAATCGGTCGTCATCTCCGATCTCAATGCGGAACGGCTCGCGACGGCCGCCCGGCTCGGGGCGACCGAGATCGTCCACGCGCCGACGGAGTCGGTCGTGGACGCGGTGCGCGACCTCACCGGGGGCGCCGGTGCGGATCTCGTCATCGAGGCCGCGGGATACGACGTGTGCCGGGCCGAGGCCGTCGAGGCGGCACGTGAGCGCGGCACGCTCGGGTTGTTCGGTTATCCCGAGCGGCGGGGGAGCTCCCCGTTCCCGGTCGACCGGTGCTTCCGGAAGTCGCTGAGCATGGAATGGATCAGCAAGACCCAGTCCGAACCTGGACTGGCGTCGTTCAGGGCCGCGTTGGCCGCCATCGGTCGCGGTGACATCGAGATCGACCACTGCCTGGAGAGCATGCACGAACTGGACGAGGCTCCTGCCGCCATGGACCTCGCCCGCCGGCACGGCGACGGTGCGGCCAAGGTCGGCTTCGTGCTGCCGGGTGGTGCCCGGTGGGCGCAGACCTGACGGCCGAACTCCGCTCCACCGCGAGTGGCGCGGTCCGGCGACGGGCCGAACATTCCAGTGAAAGCCGGAGCTCATCGTTCTATCGAATGGCTCCTCTAACAGCTTGTTTCAGAATGATCGGTGTGTTTGATGGTGCTGGTTGATCGTTTCCGGCATGGTGTGTTGGGTGATCGAGGAATTGGTGCCCGACGAGCTGTGGCGGCGGGTGGAGCCGTTGTTGCCGGTGCGTCCGCCGCGTCGCAGCCGGTATCCGGGACGGTTGCCCACCGACGACCGGGCCGCTCTGGCCGGGATCGTGTTCGTGCTCAAGACCGGGATCACCTGGCGGGAACTGCCGCGCGACGTTGCCGGGTGTTCCGGGGTGACCTGCTGGCGCAGGTTGCGGGACTGGACCGAGGCCGGGGTGTTCACCGCGGTGCACGAACTTCTGCTGGACCAGCTACGGGCCCTGGGCCGCCTCGATCTGGAGACCGTGGTGGTGGATGGCTCACATGTCCGGGCTCTCAAAGGGGGGCGGCAACGGGTCCCTCGCCCGTCGATCGGGCTCGCACCGGCTCGAAACACCATGTGATCACCGAAGGCGGTGGCATCCCACTGGCGGTCACACTCACCGGCGGCAACCGCCACGACAGCACCCAACTCATCCCACTCGTTGAAGCGTTGCCGGTCATCCGGGGCAAACGCGGTCGGCCATGGCGGCGGCCCCACTGGCTCTACGGCGACCGTGGCTACGACTACGACCATCACCGGAAATCCCTGCGAGAGCGGCGAATCACCCCGCGTATCGCCCGCAAGAACACCGAACACGGATCGGGCCTCGGCACCGTCAGGTGGGTCGTGGAACGCACTTTCGCCTGGCTGCACCAGTTCAAACGACTCCGCACCCGCTACGAACGACGAGCCGACATCCACTATGGACTCCTCCAACTCGGATGCATTCTGATCTGCTACCGCCAACTACCAACCTCATTCTGAAACGAGCTGTAAGAGGGCCTTCTCGTTGGGCGTTGTCGGTCGGAGGGGCAGAAGCCGGGTCCTTGTGGCGGTCGCGCGACGAGGCCGCACATCGCGACCGTCAGGCGTCGAGGCCGCCTCGCTGGACCAGTTGGCGAACGATGACGTTGCGCTGGATCTCGTTGGTGCCCTCGCCGACGATCATCAGCGGGGCGTCCCGGAAGTAGCGTTCCACGTCGAACTCGGTGGAGTATCCGTAGCCGCCGTGGACGCGGACGGCGTTGAGCGCGATGTCCATGGCCGTTTCCGAGGCGAAGAGCTTGGCCATCCCGGCTTCCATGTCCACGCGGCGGCCGGCGTCGTACTCCTGCGCCGCGTGCAGGGTCAGCTGCCGTGCCGCGGAGAACGACGTGGCCATGTCGGCCAGGTGGTTGCCGACGGACTGGTGCTTCCAGATCGGCTTGCCGAACGACTCGCGCTCCTGCGCGTAGTTCAACGAGTCCTCCAGAGCCGCTCGGGCGACGCCGAGCGCGCGTCCGGCGACCTGCAACCGTCCGGTCTCCAGGCCCTTCATCATCTGCGTGAAGCCCTGACCTTCGGTGCCGCCGAGGACGGCGTCGGCGCCGACCCGATGGTCGTCGAAGGACAACTCGCAGCTCTCGACACCCTTGTAGCCGAGCTTGGGCAGGTCCCGCGAGACTTCTAGCCCTGGACCGTGTTCGACCAGCAGGATCGAGATGCCCTTGTGGGCCGGGTCGGCGTCGGGGTCGGTCTTGCACAGCAGCGCGATCAACTGCGACCGGCGCGCGTTGGTGATCCACGTCTTGGACCCGTTGATCACGTAGCCCTCGTCATCGTGACGTGCGACGGTGCGCATGGCCTGCAGATCGGAGCCGCCTCCCGGCTCGGTCAGCGCCATGGTGGCCCGGACCGCCCCGGTCGCCATCCGCGGCAGGTAGCGCTGCTTCTGCTCCTCGGTCCCGAAGCGCAGCAGCAGTTTCGAGACCACGGTGTGGCCGCCCATGGCGCCGGCCAAGCTCATCCAGCCGCGTGCCAGCTCCTCGGTGATGAACACGTAGCACGGCGTGGACACCGGTGTTCCGCCGTACTCCTCGGGAATCGCCAGCCCGAAGATCCCGAGCCGCTTCATCTGCTCGATGAGCTCCTCGGGGTAGGTGTTGGCGTGCTCGAGCTCGTTGACGACGGGGCGCACGTCGTTGTCGACGAAGTCGTGCACTGTGCTGACGATGAACCGCTCGTCCTCGGAGAGGACGTCGAGAGCGCTCACGATGGCTCCTTGAAAAGACATTGTCCACTGTGGACCTTCAGATGACGTTGCCGGCCCGCAGGCTCGCGATCTCGAACTCGCTGAAGCCGATACCGGTGAGAACGGCATCGGTGTGCTCCCCGATGCCGTGAACGGCGTCCACGCGCGGTTCGACTCCGGACAGGTCCGCAGGCGAGATGAGAGCCTGCACCACGGCCCCGGGAATCCGCACGTCGCGCCACCGGTTCCGGTCGCGCAGCACGGGATGTTCGAGGAACTCGGCGACGTCGTTGACGCCCGCGTTGGCGATCCTCGCCTGGCTCAGCAGCTTCATCACCTCACGGCCGTCGGAACGGGCGAACCGCTCCCGCGCGAGCGGGTTGAGCTCGTCGCGGTGCGCCACCCGGCCCGAGTTCGTCGCGAGGATCATCGACCAGATCGGGGCGCTCGAGCAACCGCTCGCACAACGCGAGCCATTCGTGCTCGTTCTGAATGGAGAACAACACGTCCTGCATCGCCGGTTCGCGGTTGCGGGTGCAGGACGGCGTCCACGACCAAGTCGTGCGCGCCGTGGTGGAGTTGACGGGCTCGGCGCGGCTTTCGTGGCTTGCTGCTCGGCGCCGTCGTCGATCATTAACAGCTCGTTTCAGAATGAGGTTGGTAGTTGGCGGTAGCAGATCAGAATGCATCCGAGTTGGAGGAGTCCATAGTGGATGTCGGCTCGTCGTTCGTAGCGGGTGCGGAGTCGTTTGAACTGGTGCAGCCAGGCGAAAGTGCGTTCCACGACCCACCTGACGGTGCCGAGGCCCGATCCGTGTTCGGTGTTCTTGCGGGCGATACGCGGGGTGATTCGCCGCTCTCGCAGGGATTTCCGGTGATGGTCGTAGTCGTAGCCACGGTCGCCGTAGAGCCAGTGGGGCCGCCGCCATGGCCGACCGCGTTTGCCCCGGATGACCGGCAACGCTTCAACGAGTGGGATGAGTTGGGTGCTGTCGTGGCGGTTGCCGCCGGTGAGTGTGACCGCCAGTGGGATGCCACCGCCTTCGGTGATCACATGGTGTTTCGAGCCGGTGCGAGCCCGATCGACGGGCGAGGGACCCGTTGCCGCCCCCCTTTGAGAGCCCGGACATGTGAGCCATCCACCACCACGGTCTCCAGATCGAGGCGGCCCAGGGCCCGTAGCTGGTCCAGCAGAAGTTCGTGCACCGCGGTGAACACCCCGGCCTCGGTCCAGTCCCGCAACCTGCGCCAGCAGGTCACCCCGGAACACCCGGCAACGTCGCGCGGCAGTTCCCGCCAGGTGATCCCGGTCTTGAGCACGAACACGATCCCGGCCAGAGCGGCCCGGTCGTCGGTGGGCAACCGTCCCGGATACCGGCTGCGACGCGGCGGACGCACCGGCAACAACGGCTCCACCCGCCGCCACAGCTCGTCGGGCACCAATTCCTCGATCACCCAACACACCATGCCGGAAACGATCAACCAGCACCATCAAACACACCGATCATTCTGAAACAAGCTGTAAGGCCGAAATGTCCCGACCAAGGTCCGCGCGCTGGGGATGGGCTTGTGCCACGCACTGATCACCGCCACGTTCGGCGGCATGACGGAGTGGATCGCGCTGACGCTGAAGCAGGCCGGTGTCGAAGGCGTCTTCTTCTGGTACGTCACAGGTTGCATGGCGCTGTCGTTCACCGTCCGTGAGCCGTCCCGGCAGTCTCAGCTGGACGCCGTCGACGCGGCACCCGAAGAACCGAACTTGCCCCGGATGCAGCCGTAACATTCCGGACCGGTGGGCGAATGCCGCAGCACGCGCCCACCGAACGAGTCTTCTGGAGGATCGCATGCCAATCGGTTCGAGCCCGCTCGGAACCTTCGTGGAGTCCTGGAATCCGGAGCCGCTCATCGACGACGAGGTGCTGTCGGCGGCGCCGGCGGCGGCGTTGTCGGCGCTGCTGGATCAGTTGGAACCCGTCGCCGGAGAAGGAGAGTCATTGCCTCCGCTGTGGCACTGGCTCCACTTCCTGCGGTGGCCGAAGCAGAACGAGCTGGGCGAGGACGGTCACCCGAGAAAAGGGCACTTCCTGCCCCCGATCCCGGACCGGCAGCGGATGTTCGCCGGTGGCCGCTGCGAAATCGTCGAGCCGCTGAGCATCGGCGCGCGCACCGAACGGGCGAGCAGCATCGCCGACGTCGCGGTCAAGCAGGGGAGGACCGGCGAGATGGTGTTCGTGACCCAGCGCAACGAGTTCCGCCAGCACGGGCGCACTCGTCTGGTCGAGGAGCAGGACATCGTCTACCGATCCGGCCGGAGCGCGGGCGATCATCCTGCTGCGGTGGACACTTCGGCGGCACCGCGACCGGACGGGGCCTGGCAGCTGGGGGCGCAGCCCGATTCGGCGCTGCTGTTCCGATTCAGCGCGCTGACCGCGAACGCGCATCGCATCCACTACGACAGCCCGTACGTGCGGGACGAGGAGGGCTACCCGGGGCTCGTCGTGCACGGCCCGTTGCTGGCGGTGCTGATGCTTGAGCTGGTTCGGCGCAACGAGCCGCGCCGAGTGCGCTCGCTGTCGTTTCGGCTGCGCAGCCCCATTTTCGCAGGGGAGCACCTCGTCGTGTCCGGTGATCCTTCGCCCGACGGGGCCGTGCTGCAGGTCGCGACGCACCGCAACGCCCGGCACGCCACCGCCGAGGTGACCTTCGCGTGATGCTGACTCGCGATCGGAGCACCACCGCCCGCAGCTTCCTGTTCGTGCCCGGCCACCGGCCCGACCGCTTCGACAAGGCCGTCGCATCAGGTGCCGACGTGGTGATCGTCGACCTCGAAGACGCCGTCGCAGAGGACGACCAGGTCCGTGCGCGCGGCCACGTCTCGGAATGGCTGGAGCGGGGCAACGTCGCGCTCGTGCGCCTCAACTCTTTCGGAACGCCCTGGTTCGAGGCCGATCTCGAGAGCGATGCGGCACGGCTGCCCGATCATGGTCCCCAAGGCCGATTCCGCCGCCGCGCTCGCCGGCCTCGGACGTCGCACTGCCGGAAAGTGCGACCTGGTGGCGCTGGTCGAGACACGCCGCCGGATTCGAACGGGCCAACGAGTTGTGCGCCACGGCCGGAGTCGTCCGCCTCGCTTCAGCAACATGTTCGGGGCTCTCAGCCACCAGCGTGCGGACTTCCCAAGGTCCGTAGCAAGACACGCCGGTAGCACGGTGGAAATGGGTGGCGGGTCCCGCGATCACGGTGGTGCGCCGGTGCCCGGGGTCGGCGAATGCGTGCGCCGCAACCGGGGTCGGGGCGCGGCCGCCCCGTCCGGGTCAGCGCGGTACGCGGACGACGATCTTGCCCAGCTGGGTGTTGGACTCCAGGTGCTCGTGGGCGGCGACGATGTCGTCGAGGTCGAAGATTTCGCTGATCACCGGCTTGAGCACGCCGGTCTCCAGGCCGTGGCGGATGAATTCGATGGCGGCGGCGAGCTTGGCCGCGATGGCGGTGGTCTCGATCAGGACGTAGCCGCGCACGGTGAGCTTCTTGCCGAGCACGTCCCCGACCGGGAGCGGGGTCTGCTCGGCCGCCAGCGCGCCGTAGATCACCGCGATTCCCCCGGCGGCCATCGCGGCGGTCAGATCGGCGAATCCCGGCCCACCGACCGGATCGAACACGACGCGAGCGCCCTGGCCGCCGGTCAACCGGTGCACTTCCGCGGCCACCTGCTGTTCGCCGGTGACGATGACCTCGGCGGCTCCGGCGTCCAGGAGAGCCTGGCGCTTGCCGCTGCCGCGGGTCAGCGCGATCGGGCGGGCGCCGAGCGCGTTGCAGATCTGGATCGCCGCGATGCCGACGCTGCTGGAGGCCGCCGGGATCAGCACCGGGTCGTGCTCGCCGATCCCGGCGATGTCGACCAGTCCGCCGTATGCGGTCGTGAACATCATCCAGGCGGCCGCCGCTTCCGCCCAGGACAACCCGGACGGGTGCGCGATCACGGCGTGCGCCGGGGCCAGCACCGATTCGCCGTGCAGCGCGTAGTCGTTCACGCCGAACGCCGGGATCACGCTGACCGCGTCGCCCGGCCCGACGTGGCGCACGTCCTCGCCGACCGCGCGCACGATTCCCGCCGCCTCGTAACCGATCCCGGCCGGTAGCACGGGTTCCTCGTACTGGCCGGCGCGGAACGCCGCCTCGGCGCGGTTGAGGCCGAGCGCGCGGGTTTCGATCAGCACTTCAGCGCGCCCGGGAACCGGGGTGGCCACCTCGTCGAGCTGGAGCACTTCCGGCCCCCCTACCTGGTGGAAACGGGCGAGACGCGGCATCGGGACGTTCCTTCCTGAACACCGGGCGGTGTCGTGCGGCGGGTTCGCGAGCAGGTCGGCTGTCGCGGCGAGTCCTGGAATTCCGTGCCACGGAGGGGAATCGTGCCCGTGGCGTGGACCGGCGGTCAGGCCGGATCGGCGGGAACCGCGTAGCCGTACTCCTCGATCCGGTCGATGAGGCCGTCGGCGAAGCGGAAGTACACGGCGGCGTTGACCTGGTTGTGCGTCCCGTCGGCCAGCGCCACGTGCAGCACGTGCTGCTGCAGCACCTCGTCCGCCTTCTCGAACCGGCGGAGCACCTCGTAGCGCAGCGAATCGACGCCCGCGACGAAGGACTTGAACTGCACCATCCGGTCCTCGATGGTCTGCTCGCCGTTGCCGTCGTTCTCCCACAACGTGCACCCGCTGGTGCACATCGCCCGGAAACCGGTGAAGTCGTAGGACTCCAGGAGTCGCAGGCCCGACTCCACCTTCTCGCTGATGTTCTGCTCCACGGTGTTGCTTCCTCTGCTTCTCGTTGGACGGTGGCGAACGGTTGTCCTCGCCGTGGCGGGAGATCTGCTAGAGCAGTTCGAGCCGGCGCAGATCGGTGACGTACTTGCGGATGAGGTCCGCCGACAGGTGCGGGATGTCCTCGTCCGGACCGGCCGCGCGCACGGCGGCGTGGAACCGCTCGGCGGGCAGTGCCGAGCCGGGCACGCCGTCGGCCGGTTGCGCGAGGGCGTCCAGCAACGGCAGCACCGAGTGCCGGCGCTGCTGCTCCGGCAGGGCACGCAGCGCGGTCGTGGTGCGGGCCAACCAGTCGTCGTAGTCCGCGATCCGCTGGATCGGATGGCCGTCCTCGATGAGCCAGTCGACGAAGGTGTCCAGCGAGACGGCGTCGTCGTGCGGGTTCAGCACGTTGAAGGTCCGGCAGCCCTCGGCCGCCTGCGCGCCGAGCTCGGTGATCGCCGCGGCGGTGAAGTCGACCGGCAGGCCGTCGTAGTGCGCGCGTTCGCCGGACCGGTAGAACGAGGCGGGCGCGATGCCGGTGGCGACCAGGCTCAGCAGCAGGCGGGTGAACATGTCCGGCACGTTCAGCTGCCCGCGGTAGGTGCGGTGCGCCAGGATCATGTCCGAGCGGAACGCGGCGCTCGGCAGGCCGCACAGGTCGTGCGCCTCCCGCAGCAGCACTTCGCCGGCCCACTTGCTCGTGGCGTAACCGCCGGCGTAGCTCTCGTCGAGCCGCCGAACCGGGTTGGTGCTGCGGATGTCGGCGTCCTCGTCGAGCGCCCCGTCCGCGGCACCGCCGGCCACCGCGGCGGTGGACAGGAACGTGACGGGCTTGAGCCGCTTGGTCAGCGCCAACCGGATCAGCTCGGCCGTGCCCGCGACGTTGGGGCCGAACAGCTGGCCGTAGGGCAGCACGTGGTTGACCAGGGCGGCCGGGTGGACGATCAGGTCCACGGTGTCGGCGAGCCTGCTGAACGCGTCCCCGTCCAGGCCCAGCTGCGGTTCGCCGATGTCCCCGGCGAGCACTTCCAATGTCCCGTCGGCCAGTTCCCGGTAGCGCCGGAGCAGTTCGGCGTCGCCGCTGTCGAACGCCGCCTCCAGCCGCTCGGCCGCGGCCGCCGCATCGCTGCCGCGTACCAGGCAGATCAGCTTGCCGCCCGCGGGTGCCAGCCGCTCCAGCCATTCCAGGCACAGGAACCGGCCGAGGTAGCCGTTGGCGCCGGTCAGCAGGACGTTGCGCACGAGACCGTCGGGGCGGGGCAGCGCCGGGGCGGCGGCGAGCGTGCCGGCGTCGATGAACTCGTCCAGGGTGAGGTCGGCGGCCCGGACCTCCGAGCTGTGCTCCCCGTGCACGGCGGCGAACGTGGGCCGCTTCCCCCCGGACTCGCGTTCCGCCTCGATGTAGCGCGCCAGCCGCGCGAGGTCGCAGGCCGGGCTGATGACGACCCCGACCGGCACCTCGATGTCGAAGATCTCCCGCATCAGCTCGGAGAACGACAGCGCGGACAGCGAATCCCCGCCCAGGTCGGTGAAGTGCGCCGCGGCGCTGAGGTCGGTGTCCGCGCAGCCCAGCAGCGCGCGGGCGGCCGAGCTGACCGTCTCCAGCACCGGCCGGTCCCGCCCGGTCCGCCGCAGCTCGCGCAGCTGCTCGAACTGCGCACCGGCGAGTTCGGCGTAGCGCTGTTCCAGGGCCGCGCCGTAGCGCTCCTTCAGCTTGGGGCGCAACGGTTTGTGGCTGTCGGACAGCAGCCCGTTGGCGGCGCTGAACGGCTCGGTCTCGATCAGGAAGTCGCGCGGGATCTCGTAGGAGTTGAGCTCGGCCTCCTTGGCGACCTGCTGCAACGACTCGGCGATCAGCGCCTTGAGCGCTCCGGCGTCCGCACCGGCCGTCGCAGGGGAGTCCTCCGGCACCACCACCGCGAGCAGGTAGGGGCGTTCGCCGTTGCCGTACACGAAGATCTGCCGCACGAGCGGGCTGGCGACGAAGATCGTCTCCAGGCGGGAAACGGCCACGAACTCGCCCTGGGACAGCTTCAGGACGTCCTTGGTGCGGTCGACGAACACCAGCTGGTCGGGGCCGACCTCGGCCATGACGTCGCCGGTCCGGTAATAGCCGTCCGCGTCGAAGATCTCGGCGGTGACCTCGGGCCGCTTGTAGTACCCGGGGATGATCGTGTCGGTCTTGAGCAGCAGTTCCCCGCGCGGATGCGGCGAATCGGTGCGGAAATAGCCGAGCTCGGGGACGTCGGCCAGCTTGTAGTCGATCACCGGCGGGCGCTGCACCACCGAGTCGAGCAGCACCCCGCCCGCTTCGGTGGAGCCGTACCCGAGGTGCACCTCGAGCTGCAGGCAGGATTCGGCGAACGCCTTCATCTCGGCCGACAGCGGGGCGCTGGCGACCATCGCCTTGGCGACCCGTCCGCCCAGGAAGTTCTCCCGCAGGTCCGCCTTGACCGCGGTGTCCAGGTCGCCAGGCTCCCCGGCCCGCCGGTCCAGTTCGGCCTGGTAGCGCTGGAAGAGCATGTCGCACACCCGCGGCACCATCGTCAGCTCGGTGGGGCGGACCAGCGAGATGTCTTCCAGCAGGGTGGACAGGTCGCTGCTGGCGGTGAAGTAGCCGACGCCGCCGCGAGCCAGCGAGGTCATCACCGAGTAGCGGCCCGCGAGGTGGCTCTGCGGCATGTAGTGCACGCCGATCACCGGCACGTCTGCCGAGCCGTAGGTGAACCCGTACCAGGCGGTTCCGACCAGCTTCTGCGTGTACATGGCCCCCTTGGGGGAGCCGGTGCTGCCGGAGGTGTAGATGATCAGGGCGAGTTCGTCCTCGCCCTGCTCGGGGGTGTGCAGCGGCGCGGGCGGCAGGTCGGCTCCGTGGTCGACGAGCGCGGCCAGCGGGTCGAGCAGCACCGGGCTGCCCGCCTCGGCCAGCCGCCACCGGGCGGATTCGAAGGCGTCGTCGTGTTCGGGGACGTCCGGGCGGTGGTCGAACACGATCACGCGCTGGATCGAGGACCCGGCGAGCACGGCTTCGACCGCGGTGTCCAGGTGCTCGACGCTCGCGGCGAGGACGTTCGGCTCGGTCTCCGCGATGATCGGGTTCAGCTGGGACAGCGGCGCGCTGGTTTGCAGCGGCACCGAGACGAGTCCCGAGTGGACGCACGCGAGGTCGAGCGTCACGTAGTCGATGCTGCTGAAGCCCAGGAAGCAGACCCGGTCGCCTGCGCTCAGCGGATGCCGCGGGTCGTGGTACCACTTGCCGGCGACCGCCCGGATTCGCGCCCACAGCTCGCGGTAGCTGATGGTGTCGAACCGCGGCAGCAGCCGCGTCGTCGCCGGTTCCTTCGCCCGTTCGCCGAGGGCCGGGCGATCCCCGTAGCCCTCCAGGAGGGCCGCCATGACCTCGGCGAGTCCCTTGCCGGAACCGTGCTCCGCGACGGCCGCCATGACCTCGGCGATTCCTTCGCCGGAATCATGCACCGCTGCGGTGATCCCCTCCAGTGCTTCGGCCATGATCAACCCTTTCGTAACGTTCCGGTGCGCTGGCGAGCAAAGGGACCGGACACTTCGATTGCTTTCGTCGGCCGGTGGCGCGGGCCGCGTCGGGCAGGTGGGCGACCGCGCCACCTGCCGGGGTTCACCAGCTGACCGGCAGTTCGTGCAGCCCGCGGATGAGGCGGTCGGTCCGCCAGGACAGCTCGTCGACCGGCGCTGCCAAGCGCAGCTGCGGCAGTCGGCGGACCAGCGTTTCGAGCACGATCCGCAGCTCCATCCGGGCCAGCTGCGCGCCGAGGCAGTGGTGCACGCCGTGCCCGAAGGTGACGTGCGGGACCGACCCGCGGTGGATGTTGATCACGTCGGGTTCGTCGAACACCTCGGGATCGCGGTTGGCCACGCCCAATTCGCAGACCACCGCCTCACCGGCGCGCACGGTCGTGCCGCCCAGCTCCAGGTCCTCGGTGGCGATGCGGGTGAAGCCGGCGGTGGCGCTGTTCGAGATGAACCGCGAGAGCTCTTCGACCGCACCGGGGATCAGGCCGGGTTCGGCGATCAGCTCCTGCCAGAGGCCGGGGTGGTTCAGCAGCGTGTAGACGAAGTTGCCGAGCTGGTTGGCGGTCGCCTCGTGACCGGCCGAGAGCAGGCTGACCCCGATGCTGATCAGGTCGTCGTCGCCGAGCCGGTCCTCCTCGTCGGCGATGTTGACCAGCGCGGACAGCAGATCACCGGTCGGCGTCGCGCGGCGTTCGGCGATCAGACCGGCGAGGTATTCGTTGAGGTGCTCGCGGGCCTGCGCCGACTGGGCCGGATCGGAGAAGATCAGCAAGCGGTCCACCCAGACGGTGAACCGGTCGCGGTCGTTGATGGGCACGCCGAGCAGTTCGCACATCACCGTGATCGGCAGCGACCAGGTCAGCGCCTTGGCCAGATCGGCAGGCGGCCCCGCGGCGATCATGGTGTCGAGCAGGTCGTCCAGGATCTCCTGGGCGCGCGGGCGGAGCTCTTCCACCCGGCGGACCGTGAACACCTTGGCCACCGGGCGCCGCAACCTGCTGTGCTGCGGCGGATCCATGCTCAGCATCGAGGTGCCCGGCAACCCGGCGGCGACCGTGCGCGGCACGTCCGGTCCCACCGCGGCGGCACGGCTGAACCGGGGATCGGCCAGCACCGTCCGGACGTCCGCGTGCCGCGTGACCAACCAGGCGTCCCCGCCGTAGGGCAGGCTCACCCGCAGCACCGGTTGTTCGCCGCGCAGCTCGGTCAGCTTCGCGTCCACGTTGAGTCGATCGGCCGGGCCGAACGGGTAGGCCGGCACCTCTTCCCCTGTCGCCGTCATCGTGTCAGTCCTTCCGGCCCCGGCGAGCGGTTGCCTGTCGATAATCGGTGGGTGCACCGGCAGCGTCAGCGGTGCTGCCGGGCTGGTGGCGGCGCGGCGCCGGGCGCACCGCCCGGCTGCCCCCGCAGGTCACGTGGCGCTCTTGCCGCCGTCGATGACGAGGTTGCTGCCGGTGATCCACGAGGCGCGCTCCGAGACCATGAAGGTCACCGCGTCGGCGATGTCTTGCGAGCGGCCGATCCGCCCGAGCGGGACCTCGGCGGCCCAGTCCGTCTCCTCGGCCGCTGCCGGGTCCTGGCCGAGGTATTCGACGATCTTGTCGCGCGCCTCGTCCGCGCCCGGTGTCTCGACGTTGCCCGGGCACAGCGACACGACGCGGATGCCGTCCGGTGCGAGCTCGACCGCGAGGCCCTTGTTGTAGACCTCCAGCGCGGCCTTGGCCGCCGCGTAGTGCAGGATCATCGGGTAGGACGAGATCGTCGCGGTGGACGACATGTGCACGATGACCCCGCCGCCCGCCTCGCGCATGGACGGGACGAGTGCGGCGTTGACCCGCACCGCGGACAGGAAGTTGACGTCCATCGTGTGCTGCCAGTCGTTCTCGATGTCCAGCGCGCTCTGGAAGGCGCGGCATCCACCGGCGCAGTTCACGACGATGTCCACGCCGCCGAGGATGCTCAGCGCGGTGTCCGCGAACTCGCGCACGCCTTCGGTGGTGCTGAGGTCGGCAGGCACGAACTTGGACGCGGCGGGCGTCTCGTCGGTCGACTTGCGGGCGGCGGTGATCACGGTGGCGCCGGCGTCGAGCAGGTTCTGCGCGATCGCGGCGCCGATGCCGCGGCTGCCGCCGGTCACCACGGCTCGCTTGCCGTCGAGTTCGTGCGGAAGCATCGTCTTGGGGCGGTTCTGGCTCAACTCGGGCTCCACTTCTGCTTTCGGCCCGGCAACCCCGCGCGTGGCACGAACCGGCAGCGGGACTGCGATTCGGAGTTGGCTCTGCGCGCAATTCGAGCGCGGTGCGCGGGGTTTCCGGGGCAATTTTCGGTGATCTGTTCATTGCGGTCAAGACAAATCCGGGCCGCTCGCCAGAACTGGAGATCCGCCCCGATTTTCGCGAGCGCCATCGCGGGACCGCTGCTATCAGCGAGGCCGGGATATCGGATGCAGGATTGCGCGGAAACGGCGGCTACCGCGCAATTCCGGGCATTCCTTCAGATTGGTCGAGCGAGCACGCGAGTAATTGCTGTGAGTAGTCCGATCTCCGTGCGGCAGGAGCGCGAGCGGTCGAGTTCGCGGCGGTGCGAATCAGTCCAGGGTGGCCAGCATCGACGGGTCGTAGGCCACGATGCCGGTCAGCTCGCCGCGCAGCGCCTTCGCCGCCCAGTCCGGATTGGACAGCAGCGTCCTGCCCACCGCGACGAGGTCGAACTCGTTGCGCTCCAAGCGTTCCAGCAGCTGCTCGATGCCGGTCACGCCGGCCTGCTGCGAGTAGCCCTCGGCCAGGCCACCGCCCTCGCCGAACTGCTGGTCCAGGCCGACCGAGCCGACCGTGACGGTGGGCTTGCCGGTCAGCTTGCGCGCCCAGCCGGCGAGGTTCAGCTCGCTGCCGTCGAACTCGGGCAGCCAGTAGCGGCGGGTGGAGGCGTGGAAGGCGTCGACCCCGGCGTCGGCCAGCGGGGTCAGCAGCGCCGCCAGCTCGTCCGGGTCGTCGGCGATGCGGGCGTCGTAGTTGTTCAGCTTCCACTGCGAAAGCCGGAAGAACACGGGGAATCCCGGGCTGACCGCCGCGCGGACGGCCTGCACGACCTCGGTGGCGAAGCGGGCGCGGGAGGCCGGATCGCCGCCGTAGCGGTCGGTGCGCCGGTTGGTGCGGCTCCACAGGAAGTCGTCGATCAGGTAGCCGTGCGCGCCGTGCAGCTCGACGCCGTCGAACCCGATCCGCTCCGCGGCCGCGGCGGCTTCCGCGAAGGCGGCCACCGTGCCGTCGATGTCCTGCTGGGTCATGGCCTTCCCGTTCGGGGTGCCGTCGAGCCCGAGCCCGGACGGGCCTTCCGCGGGCGGTTCGGCGTCGGCGCGCGTGACGCCGGTGTGCCACAGCTGCGGAATGATCTTGCCGCCCGCCTGGTGCACCTGCTCGGCCACCTGCGCCCAGCCGGCCAGAGCCCGCTCGCCGTGAAAGTGCGGCACGCCGTCGTGCTCCTGGGCGGCGGCGCGGTTGATGTAGGTGCCCTCGGTGATGATCAGACCGACCTGGTTGGCCGCCCGGCGGGCGTAGTAATCCGCCACGTTCCGGCCCGGCACGCCGCCCGGGGACTGCATTCTGGTCATCGGGGCCATCGCGATCCGGTTCGGCAATCGCAGATCGCCCACGGCGAACGGTTCGTCCAGGCTGGCCATCTTTCCTCCCGGCTTGTCAGTGCTCACTTGATTATCTCGAATGGGGGTCGTGGAAATAATTAGTCCTGCGCGTTCAACTCGTTCCGGATGAGCGCGTACCACTCGTCGGCCATTCGGCGGGCCGTGCCGTCGTCGAACACGTTCCGGTCGTATTTGAGGAACACCCTGTACCCCGCGCCGTCCCGGTAGGACTCCGCGGAAAGCACGTGTTCGCCCGGGTACGGCAGGTCGTCGAAGGCCCGCAGATCCAGCTCGCCGGGACCGGCCGCCGCGTCGTTGGTGAGCAGGTCGGCGCCGTCGAAGTTCTGGAACAGGAAGTTCGTCCGCACCAGCGGTTCGTCCCCGGCTCCCAGCGCGCGGCCGATCTCCAGTGCCGGGTAGGCGCCGTGCTCGATGCCGGCGAGCACCTTGCGCTGCACCGCCTTGAGCCGCTCCGGGAAGCTGCCGGTCACCGCACTGCGGATCGGCAGGCAGTTCGCGAACTGGCCCACCACGTCCTGGAACCGCTCCTCGTAGCGGGCGGCCGCGGTCATGCCGGTGAGCACGTCGGGCTGCCCGGTGATCCGGTGCAGGAACGACACCCACGTCGTGAACAGCGCGGTCGCCAGGCTTACCCGGTTCTCCCGCGCCGTGCCGGCGAGTGCGGTCACCAGCTCCGGCGGCAGGTTGATCGTCGCCACGCCCATCCGCGGCATCCGCTTCGGGTCGTGCGGTCGGTCGTAGGGCAGCGCCGGAACCGGACGCGGTCCGGCCAGTTCGCGCAGCCAGTAGTCGCGGTGCTGCTGCGCCCGGGCGCCGGTGAGCGATTCCTGTTCCCACGCCACGAACTCTCCGTAGCCGGCGCGGTGCGGGCTTCCCGCACCCCGGTAGGCGTCCTTGAGCGTGCGGATCAGGACCGCGGTCGAGGTGCCGTCCAGCAGGAGGTGGTGCGCGGTGATCAGCAGCAGTTTCCGCTGCCCGGCCAGCGAAACCAGGTGCGCGCGCACCAGCGGGCCGGTCGCCAGGTCGAACGGGACGTCGACCAGTGCGCGCAGCTCGGCCAGTTGCGCCGCACGTGCGGTGGCCGCGATGTCGATCCGGTCGAGCGACGGGGTCCGGGCCGGGTCGACGTCCATGTGCGGCACCCCGTCCCGCTCGCCGAACACCGCGCCCAGCACCGGGTGCAGCCGGCTCTGCGCGCGGATCGCCCGTTCCAGGGCGGCCTCGTCGAGGTCGCCGTGGATCTCGAACAGCAGCGGGAGGTTGTAGGTGGTCGACTCCCCCCAGCGCAGGTGGTCCCGGTAGATGCTCAGCTGGCTGCGCGAGAGGTTCCACCGTTCCCCCGTGGCGCCCGCGAAGTGGGCGCACAGGCCGTCGACGGATGCGGCGTCGAACAGCAGCGCGGGGGAGACGTCGTCGCCGAACTCCGGGCGCAGCGCGTTGACGAGCTGGAGGACGAGGATCGAGTCCAGGCCGTAGTCGGTCAGCGGGGCCGCGGTGTCGATCCGGTCGGCCGGGATGTCCAGGACCGCGGCGGCTTTCGCGACGATGCGCGCGGACACGTCCGACTCCGCCGGTTGAGCGGAACTCGTCTGGTGGCCCGGATTCGCCTGCGAGGCGGAGCCGATCTGCTGGACCGGATTCGCCTGCGGGACCGGGCGCTGGGCCGGGCTGATCTCCTGGGCCGGGTTCAGGTGCCGGACGGCGCCGCTCCGGGCCGTCTCCGGACCGGCGGGCCGGAGGCGATCGAGGAGTGCGCGGACCTCGCTGCCACCGGATTCGAGCAGGTGCCCGGCGAGGCCGTCCACCGATTCGACGTCGAACAACAGCGTCGGCGAGACCTCGTCCAGGTCTTCCCGGAGCACGTTCACCAGCTGCAGCACCAGGATCGAGTCCAGCCCGTAGTCCACCAGCGGCGCCGACGGGTCGATCTTGTCGGCCGCGATCTCCAGCGTGTCCGCGGCCCGCTGCCGCAAGTACCCCGCCAGCAGCTCGGCGGCACCCGAATCCGGAGCGGGAACTCCGGCTGCCGGGGCGGAAGCCGCTGCCGAGATCGGTTGTGCCGCGGGTGCGGACCGTACCGGCGCGGCAGGGCTCGGCGCGGCCTGGGTCGACGCAGCGGACCTCGGCTCGGCGACCGGAGTGCCGACGACCGGCGCGACCGGCCTCGGCTCGGCAGCGCTCGGCGCGTCGGCGAGCGGGCTCGCGGCAACCCGCGTGGACGCGGCACGGGCCGTCCCGGCCGCGGCCGAGGTGGCGGCGAGCGGGCTGGTGGCGACCGGCGAGGGCTCGGCCGCACGCGAGGCGAGCGGACCGACCGCGGGCCGGGGCGCCGCCGCCGGGGGCTTCTCGCCACTGGTGAGCTGCTGCCGCCCGATCCCGTCGCTCTCGGCGGCGATGATCTGCTGCCCCAGCGCGAGCGCCTCCGGCAGCACGAACACCACCGCCGGGAACCCCTCGCCTTCGAGGACGTTGTGCCAGCTCTCCGGCGAGAGCGCGGGAGAACCCGGCACGCGCAGCGTCTTGTCCTCGAACAGCCACCAGCCTTCGAGCAGCCCGAAGGTCAGGTGCGTGAACACGTCGAACGCCGCGAGCTCGTTGAGCAGCAGCCACCCGCCGTCGCGCATCGCGGCCTTGGCGTTGCGCAGCGTGTTGCGGGTGTCGCGGGTGGCGTGCAGGACGTTCGCCGCGATCACCAGGTCGTAGCCGCCGGGCTCGATCCCCTGGCCCGCCAACGGCTTTTCGGCGTTGAACAGCTTCGGGTCCAGGTACGGCACGTCGGGTCCGTACTCCGCGCGGGCGTGGTTGAGGAACGCTTTCGACAGGTCGGTGTAGGTGTAGGTCTCGATGTTGTCCTGGTACGGCTTCAGCGCGGCGAACATGCCGGCGCTGGTGCCGCCGGTGCCCGCCCCGATCTCCAGGATGCGCAGCCGCGCGCCCGGGTCCTGGCGCACCCGTTCCGAGACGATGCTCAGCGCGGCGTCGCACATCGCCCGGTTGAACGCGTCGGCCATGCGGTTGTTCCGGTAGCAGCCCTCGACGAGCTCGACCGACCCGCGCGGGAACAGCACGTCGGTGGCCCTGGTGCGGCCGGTCAGGATCGCGGGCAGTTCGGCGAGGGTCGCGTCGACGAGCCGCAGTTCCGCCGCCTTGTCCGGGTCCTGCGACCACTCGGCGCAGCGCTGCTTCCACTCGCGGGTGATCTCCGCCAGCGGCGGGGCCGATTCCGGCATCACGCGCAGCGCGTGCTCGAGCCACGTCGAGTACTGCTCCAGGATGCCTGCGCGTTCGCGCAGCGTCGCGAGCTCGGTGTGCGCGGCGTCGCGGGCGATGCCGAGCTCCTCGAAGTGCGCGCGGATCACCCTGGCCAGCAGCGGATCGCGCTCGTCGGTGCGCCACCGGGCGATCGACTCCAGCACCGCCCCGTCGCCGAGCGCGCCGCGCGAACGGATCACGGCGGGGTCGACGTGGTCGCGGGCGCGGGCGTAGGCGGCGGTCCGGGTCCCGAGGTCGACGACGTCCAGCGCGTCGGGTGCGGCCAGCTTCACGAAGCCGAGCTGCGGCTGCGGGCCGGCGAACAGCTCGTCGAGCGCCGCCATCCCTTCCGGCGGCTCGATCGAGTCCAGGCCCCACTGCCGCATGCGCCGGGTGAAGAACTCGGCGGAAACGCTGCCGGTGCTGCCCCACCAGCCCCAGTTCAGCACCTTCACCGGGCAGCTCCAGTGCTGCGCCAGGTGGTGCGCGTAGGAGTCGGCGAAGGTGCAGCCGGCCGCGTAGTTGCTCTGCCCCGCCGCGGGCGTGAACGACTGCAACGAGGAGAAGAACAGCGCGAAGTCGAGCGGTTCACCGGCGAAGACCTCTGCCATCGCGGTGCTCGCGGCCACCTTCGCGCCGAGGCTCGCGCGGAAGGTGTCCTCGTCCATCCGGGCCAAGGTCTGATCGCGCAGCACCAGCGCGGCCTGGATGACGCCGTTGACCTGCCCGCAGCGGGCCGTGATCTCCGCGCGGGCGCGGTGCAGCGATGCGGGGTCCGTGGCGTCGGCGGCGATGTAGTGCACCTCGCCGGGGATGCCGGCCAGCTTCGCCTCGATCTCGGCGTCCCGGTCCCGGCGGCCGAGCCACACCACGGTCGCGCCGTAGTGCTCGACGACGTGCCGGGTCCAGGCCACCCCCAGGCCGCCGGCGCCGCCGATCACGACGTACACCCCGCCGGGCCGGTAGGTCGCGGCGGGCACGGCCGCCGCCGGCTCGGTCGGCGCGAGACGCCGGCGCAGCCACTGGCCGGAGCGCTGCACCCAGACCTCGTCCCGCGCGGGCAGCGCGGCCACCTCCGCGGGCCACTCGGCGTCGGCCACGTCCGCGCGGCGGACCGCCCAGTTCGCGTATTCGCGGCCCAGCGAGCCGAACAGCCCGTGCAATCCCGCGTGGGCGGGCTCGATCCGCTCACCGGCGTGCGTCGGGAGGCCGCGCTGCGTGAGCAGCGTGATGCCCAGCTCTCGCGCGTCGTAGCCCGCCCGCAGCAGCGACTTGATCATGCGGAAGGCCGCGATCACGCCGGTCTCCTGCGCGGCGGCGAAGCCCTGCGCGTCGGTCGGCCGCAGCTGCTGCTCCGGTGCGATCCAGAGCAGGTGGTCGATGGCCTCGATCGCGGACAGCGCCTCGGCGATCTCCTCGATCGACGCGGTGGCCGGGAGGTTCCAGCTCATGGCCGCGGGGAAGTCGCGGGCGATCGCGGTGCGCTGCTGGGCGGTCCCGCCGACCACGAGCACCCGGTCTTGCCGGGTGGGCACCGGCGATCCGAGCTCTGCTGGCGCGATCGCGTCCCAAACCGGCTCGAACATCGCCGGGGACGGCTCCTGCGCGCGGCGCGCGGTGTAACCGGTCATGCGCACGCGGACGTTGCCGCCGCTGTCGGCGACATCGATGTCGAGCCTGCTCAGCGGGCCGGGCTTCGCGGCGTCCCTGGTGCGGACCACCGCCCACATCGAGTCCGTGCACGGCCCGAAGATCTCCAGGCGGTCGAGCGCGAACGGCACCGCGGTCTCCCGAGCGACAGCGCCGTCTGCGAGTTCCTGCGCGGCGGCGCTCTCGGCGAGTTGCAGCGCCATCGACGCCTGCACCGCGGAGTCCAGCAGCGCCGGGTCGAGCACCGCCCGGCCACCGGCCGGGGCGTCCAGCTTCGCGAGCACGGTGCCCGCGCCGACCTGGGTGCCGCCGATCGCGCGCAGCGCGGGGCCGTGCGCGATGCCCATCGCGCCGAGCGCTTCGCGGATGCGCTCCGCGGACACCGGTGTCGGGCAGTTCGCGCGCAGCGCGGACAGGTCGAGCGGCGCCGGGGGAGCGGTGTCCGAGCGGGCGATCCGGCCCTCGCAGCACACGCCGCGTTCGGGGGTGGCGACCTCGAAGGCGATTTCGCCGCTGCGCAACGGATTCGCGGTGATCTCGGCGGTCACCGGTCCGGCCTCGACGACCAGCGGCTGCACCCACGTGACGTTGCGCAGCAGCAGCGGCGTCGCGGCGTCCACCCCGAGCGCCGACGTCCCGAGCTCCCGGGCCATCTCCAGGTAGGCCACGCCCGGCAGGACGCGCCGGCCGTGCACGGTGTGATCGCGGATGTGCGGCTCAGCGCCGGTCAGCGTCGCCGTGGCCCGCAGGGCGCCCGGTTCGGCCGGTATCGGTGCGGGCGCGCTGAGCATCGGTTCCGCGGTCCGGGTCGCCTCGGCTGAGCGAGTTGCTGCGGCGGACCCAGCCTCCGGGGTCGCCGGAGCTGGACGAGTCGCCGGAACGGACTGTGCGGCCGGAACGGACTGTGCGGCCGGAACGGACTGTGCGGCCGGAACGGACTGTGCGGCCGGAACGGACTGTGCGGCCGAAGCCGACTGTGCGGCCGGAACGGACTGTGCAGCAGGAACGGACTGCGTCGCCGCCGCGGCGGTCTCCTGCGGAGCCGATGCCGCCCGCTCCGGCCAGTACCGCTCCCGGGCGAACGGATAGTGCGGCAGCGGCACCCGCAGGTGCGCGCCCGCGGGGAACGCCTGGGTGTAGTCCAGCGCGGCACCGCCGACGAACAGCTCGGCGAGCACGCCGAGATCCGCGCGCAGCTCGATCTCGGAAGCCGAAGCGCTGCAGCGGCGCAGGCTCTCCGCACCGCGCCGCGCAGCGTCGGAACCGCCGCCCCGGCTCGATTTCCGCCCGCTGACGGCACGGGCCGAACCGACGCCCTCGTCGAGCACCCCGACGAGCTCGTCGACATCCCGCACGACGCAGGCGAAGCGGTGCTCGAAGTGCTCGCGCCCCACGGTGAGCGTGTAGGCGAGGTCGCCGCAGTCCACCGCCGGCTCCCGGCGGCAGTGCGCCGCCAGCCGCGCCAGCTGCGCGGCGAGCTGTTCCGGCGACCGGGCGGAGAGCACCACCAGGTATGCCGCCCGCGGCGCGCGATGTACGCGGCGCGCGGCCGGTGCCTCTTCCAGTACCAGGTGCGCGTTGGTGCCGCTGGCGCCGAAGGAGCTCACGATGCCGCTGCGCGGTGCGTCCAGCGGCGCTTCCCACTTGTGCGTGCGCGTGCTCAGGTAGAACGGGCTGCCGTCGAGCGGGATCGCCGTGTTCGCCTGCTCGAAGTGCAGCGAGGCCGGGATCTGCTCGTGCCGCATGCCGAGCAGGATCTTGAACACGCCCGCCACGCCCGCGGCGAACTGGCTGTGGCCGAGGTTCGTCTTGATCGACCCGACCGCGCAGTACCCGGATTTGTCGGTGCCCGCGCGGAACGCGCGGTTCAGCGCCTGGAATTCGATCGGATCGCCGAGGCTGGTGCCGGTGCCGTGCGCCTCTACCAGCTGGATCTTGTCGACGTCCACGTCGAACGACTCGTAGACCTCGCGCAGCAGGCTCTCCTGGGAACGCGAGCTCGGCGCCGTGATCCCGTTGGTCGCGCCGTCCTGGTTGACACCGGTACCGCGGATCACGCCGTGGATGTGGTCGCCGTCGTCCAGCGCGTCCGCCAGCCGCTTGAGCACCAGCACTCCGACGCCCTCACCCGGCACGAAACCGTCCGCGCGGTGGTCGAACGTGTAGCAGTGCCCGGTCGGCGAGAGCATTCCGGCGCGGCCGGCGAGCCGGTACAGCCGCGGCGTGGACTGCAGGAAGACCCCGCCCGCCAGCGCCATCGAGGTCTCGCCGGACCACAGGTCCTTGCACGCCAGGTCGACCGCCACCAGCGAGCTGGAGCACGACGTGTCCACGGCGATCGCCGGGCCTTTGAGATCGAGGAAGTAGGACACCCGGCTCGGGATGACCGAGGTCATGTTGCCCCACAGGGTTTGCGCGGGGAGTCCTGATCGAGCAGGCCCTGGTAGTCCCCGGCCCACGCCCCGACGTAGACGCCGCAGCGCCGCCGGCCCATCCGCCCCGCGTATCCGGCGTTCTCCAGGGCCTTCCAGGACTCCTCCAGCAGCAGCCGCTGCTGCGGGTCCATGATCGCGGCCTCGACCCCGGAGATGTTGAAGAACAGCGGGTCGAACTCGTCGATGCGGTCCAGGAAGCTGCCGTGCGCGCAGCGCGGGTTGCCGTCCTCGTCCGTGGTCGGCAGGTCCCAGCGGGTTGCGCGGGTGACCAGGTCGTCACCGGCGGCGAGGTGGTCCCAGAGCTCGTCGAGGTCGGCCGAGCCGGCGAAGCGGCCGCTCATCCCGACGATCGCGATCGGGCTCCGGTCGCGCGGCCGGTCCTGACCCTGCTGCCGTGGTGCTGAGGTGGTCTGCGCGATCGGCGCGACGACGGGTTCGGTGCGCGGTTCGCCGCGGTGGACCGGAGCTGCGGGAGTGCTCGGGTCGGCGGGGCTGATCGGCTCGGCGGCGCGGGCCGGCTCGGCCGGTCGGACCGGCTCGGCCGGAATCACCGGCACGGCCGGAATCGGTGGCTCGGCGGGAATCGCGGGCTCGGGCGCGGTGCCCTCGGTGAGCCGGATGTCGGCGCCGTGCTCGGCGAGCAGGTGCTCGACCAGCCGGTTCGCGGAGCTGAAGTCGTAGAGGACGTTGGTGGACAGCTCCAGCGACAGCGCGTCGTTGAGCTCGTGCACCACGCGCACGCCGAGGATCGAGTCCAGGCCGTAGTCGGCGAACGCGTGCGCGCCGTCGATCTCCTCGGTGTGCATCGCCAGCGCCCGCGCGAGCTTCTCCCGCACCAGGCGCGGAACCTCCTCGTCGAGCGGGACCTGCGGCTGCGGTGTCGGGGCCACTTCGGGGCTCATCTCCTGCGGCGAGGTGGTGTTCGGGGTCGGCTCGGCGGTCCGCGGTACTTCGGCAGGCCGAAGGGCCTGCGCGGCACGCGGCCTTTCGGCGGCGCTGGAAAGCTCAGCTGCACTGGAAAGCTCGGCAGCACCGGGCACTTCGGCAGCACCGGGCGCCGAAACGGCGCTGGACGCAGCAAGAGCGCCGGGCGTTCCAGCGGCGACGGCGTTTCCCGCAACGACGGGGAATTCGGAACCCCGCGTGGTGGCGGCGGGCACCGCGCGCCGGTCGTCGGCCGGTTCGAGGTCACCGATCCAGAACCGGTCGCGGGCGAACGGGTAGGTCGGCAGCGAGATCAGCCGGGGCGTTCCCCCAGCGTGCAACGAACTCCAGTCCAGCCGCACCCCGTCGACCCACAGCGCAGCGATCTTGGCGAGCTTGCCCGCGGCCGCCCAGCGGGCGACCAGCAGCTCGCGTAGGTCGTCGTCCTCGGCGATGGCCGCGAGCGCACCTTCCGCGCGGCCGGCGGAGCCGCGGTGCACGCCGGGCTCCTCCGCTCCCTCGTCCAGCGAGGAGCGCAGCAGCCGCCGCAATTCCGAAGTGGACGATGCCACCACGGCCAGGCGCTCCGCCATCGCCTCGCGCCCGATCTGCAGGGTGTGCGCCAGCTCCACCAGGTCCGGCTCCGAGCCGTCGAGCAGCGTCAGCAGCCGCTCGGTCGAGCGCCGGAGCTGTGCCGGAGTCCGCGCGGAGAGCACGACGAGCTGATCGTCGGGCCGGCCCGGCTCGAGCCGGCCGGTTCGGACTTGCCCGCCGGACCGCACCCGACCGGCGGGCCGGGCGGGTTCGGCCACGTGCTCCTCGATGATCACGTGCGCGTTCGAGCCGCCCGCGCCGAACGAGGACACCGCGGCGATCCGCGGCCGCTCGGACTCCCACGCGGCCGATTCGCGCTGCACGAAGAACGGGGTCCGCTCGAACGCGATGTTCGGGTTCGGCTCCTCGGCGTGCAGGCTCGGGGCGAGCCGCCGGTGCCGCAGCTGGAGCACCGCCTTGGTCAGGCCCGCGATGCCCGCGGCCGCCTCCAAGTGCCCGATCCCGGACTTCACCGAGCTGATCGCGCAGAACCCGCGATCAGCGGTGTCCTGTTCGAAGGCGCTGGTCAGGCCCTTGATCTCGATCGGATCGCCGAGTTCGGTCCCGGTGCCGTGCGCCTCGACGCAGCCGACGTCGCGAGCCGATACCCCGGCCCGCCGCAACGCATCGCGGACCAGCTCGGCCTGCGCGCCCGGGTTGGGCACGGTGTAGCCGTTGGCGCTGCCGCCGTGGTTGATGCTGCTGCCACGGATCACCGCCTCGACGCGGTCGCCGTCGGCCAGCGCCCGCGACAGCGGCTTGAGCAGCACCGCGCCGACGCCCTCACCGGGCACGAACCCGTCGCCACCGGCGCCGAAGCTGCGGCACCGGGCATCCGTGGACAGCATCTTCGAGCGGCACAGCTCGATGTAGTCCTGCGGGTGGGCGTAGACGTTCACGCCACCGGCGATGGCCAGCTCGCAGCTGCCGTGGCGCAGGTGCTCGCACGCCTCGTGGATCGCGGTCAGCGAGGCCGAGCACATCGTGTCCACGGTCAGGCTCGGCCCGCGCAGGTCCAGGAAGTACGAGGCCCGCGCGCTCAGCGAGGCGAACGACAGCCCGGGCAGCACCGCCTCCCCGGAGGGCAGCCGGCCCGCGCCGTGCCGGGCGTGGCCGGACTTGGTGACCCCGGCGAACACCCCGACGTTGCGGGAGTGCGCGCCGGCGAGCCGTTCGCGGGTGTAGCCGGCGTCTTCCAGGACTTCCCAGGACGCCTGCAGGAACAGGCGTTCCTGGGGGTCCATGGCGTAGGCGTCGCGGGGCGCGATCTGGAAGAACCGCGGGTCGAAGTCGGCGAACCCGGTCAGGAAACCGCCCCACTTGCTGTAGCTGCGGCCGGTGGCGATCGCGGTCTTCTGGTCCGGCTCGTAGAAGCCGTCGAGGCTCCAGCGGTCGGCGGGTATCTCGCCGATGCAGTCCCGCCCGGCGGTCAGGTTCTCCCAGAACCGGGCGATGTTCTCGGCCTGCGGGTAGCGGCCGCTGAGGCCGATGATCGCGATCGGCTCGTCGGTGGATCGCGGCCGGTCCTGCTGGGCGGGTTGCGGCACGCGGGCCGTCATCGGTGCCGATTTCGCCGCGGGGAGCGGGTTTTCGGCCGGGTCCGGGTGCTGAGCTGATGGGTTCCCGGCCTGGTCCGGATTTCGCGCTGCCACCGGGTGTTGCGCGGCGGAGCGCTGCACCGGCTCGTCCTGCGGGCGGTGCCCGGTCCAGGCGATCGCTTCGGCGGTGTGCTCGTCGGCGAGGTGCGCGGCCACCTCGCGCAGCGTCGTGAACTCGTAGAACACCGTCTTGGACAGCTCGCCGAAGGCGGCGGCCAGTTCCTTGTTCAGCTGCACCACCATGATCGAGTCCAGGCCCATCGCGGCGAACGGTTCGTCGGCGTCGACGGTGCTGGTCGGCAGCTTCGTCGCGGCGGCGAACAGTTCGACCAGCCGCCGCAACGCGGCGCGGTGCAACGCGCCGTCGCTGCTGGGCCGCTGCGCGGTGGCCGCGACCGTCCGGCCCGAGCCGCCCGGAATCCGGGACAGGTCGCCGTGGTGCACCCACACCTGCTCCGCGCCGAGCTGCCAGGCCCGGTCGAGCGCGGCGAGCCCGTCGGCGGAGTTCATCGGCGCCAGGCCGCGGCTCTGCCACAGCTTCGCCCGCGCGGCATCGTCGACGGTCATGCCGCCGTCGCGCCACAGCGGCCACGCGATCGAGAGCGTGCGACCGGGCCGCCCAGCTGCGCGGCTCGCCGCGAAGGCGTCCAGGAACGCGTTGGCCGCGGCGTAGTCGGCCTGCCCGGGATTTCCGGTGATGGCCGCGCCGGAGGAGAAGGTCAGCAGGAACTCCAGCGGCAACGCGGCGGTCGCCCGGTCCAGGTGCACCAGGCCGCCGACCTTCGGGGCGAGGACCTCGTCCCACTCCTCGGCGGTCTTGTTCGCCAGCGCGGCGTCGCGGATCACCCCGGCGGAGTGCAGCACGCCGTGCAGCGCGCCGGCCTGCTCGCGCACCGAATCGACCAGGTGCCGGGTTTCCTCCCAGCGCGAGACGTCGGCTTGCCGGTATTCGGCGCGGGCACCGGCGGCGCGGAGCTCGCCGAGCAGCGCATCGACCTCGGCGCCCGGGGCCGAGCGGCCCGCGAGGAACAGGGCCGGAGCGGTCACCGCGCCGGCGATGTGCCGGGCGACGATGGCACCGATTCCGCGCGCGCCGCCGGTGATGAGGTACACGCCGTTGTCGCGCCACGGAGATTCCGGCTGTGCGGCGGAGTTTTCGGCCTGCCAGGTGCGCACGTGGCGCGCGCCGTCGCGGTAGAGCAGCAGGTCGTCGCTGCTCGTCGCGTCGTCGGCCAGCGCGGCCGCCACCGCGTCCCCGGTGGCTCCGGCGGGCATGCCGATGACCTGCCCGCTGATCCGCGGGTTCTCCAGCGCCGCAGTGCGCAGCAGCCCGGCCAGCGCCAGCCCGGTCCGGTCGTCCGAAGTGGACGGCACGACGACCTGCACGAGGGTGGAGCTCATTCCCGGTTCCAGGTCGCGCACGATCTCGAAGACCTGGCGGGACAGCTCGGTGAACCTTGTGTCCGCGCGGGACTTTCCGGTGCTGACGGGCACGCAGCGCGCGTCAGGGGCGAGCCGCTGGACGTCCCGCGGGCGAGCTCACCGCAGATGATCACGATGCGATCCGCCGGCGCGGGGCGATCCGCACTCGCCGGCCGCTCGGTCCAGCTGGAGGTGAGCAGGGCCGTGCCGATCGACGGTTCCGCGGCGGAGCTTTCCCCGGTCCCGGCGTGGTTTTCCCCTGCGCTGGCGTAGCTCCCGAGGAGTCGGCGAACGTGTCCACCGCGCCTGCCGGGCTTTCCATCGCGTTCGACATCTCTTCCCCGGTGTTGCCGCGGAATTCCCGGCTGATGGCCAGGCTTGCCGCCGTGGCGGCGCGGCTCTCCGGGGCGCTGCGCAGGCCCTCCGGTCGGCCGCCGTCGGTCTCCGGAATCCAGTAGCGCTCCCGCGCGAACGGATAGGTCGGCAGGTGCGCCCGCCCCGGAACCTCGGTTCCGTAGAGGCCGCGCCAGTCGACCACGACCCCCTCGGCCCACCGCGCGAGCACCTGCCCGAGGTCGCCGCGCGCGACGGCATCCCGCAGCTCCCGCGCCAGGTCACCGTCCGGGACGCGTTCGGCCAGCCCGCCCTTGCGGCGGGCGACCCGGCCGCGGACCCCGCCGTCGAGGTCGCCGGCCAGGAACGCCTCCAGCCGCTCGGCGAGCTCCGCGCGGGAGCTCACGACCCAGCCCATCCGCTCGTCCATCGCCTCGCGCCCGTTCTGCAACGTCCACGCGAGCGCGCCCAGCGATTCGGTTGCGGTGGAATTCGCCAGGTGCGCCAACAGGTTCCTCGCGATGTCGCGCAGCTCCGCGTCGGTGCGCGCCGAGATCGGCACCACCACGGTGGACTCCCGGTCGTCCCGGACCGCACCCGCGTACTGCTCGAGCACCACGTGGGAGTTGGCGCCGCCGAAGCCGAAGCTGCTCACCCCCGCGCGGCGCGGCACGAGCGCACCAGCGCCGTCGCGGACCTGCTGCCACGGCTCGTTGTCCCGCACGATGTGGAACGGCCCGCCGTCGAGCTGGATGTAGGGGTTGAGCTCGCCGCCGACGCGGGTCGCGGGCAGCACGCCGTGCTTCATCGCCAGCAGCACCTTCAGCAGCCCCGCGATGCCCGCGGCGGCCTCCAGGTGCCCGATGTTCGTCTTCACCGAGCCGAGCCCGGTATCCCCGCGCCCGCCGCCGTGGCGGCCGAAGGCGGCCTGCAACCCGCGGATCTCCACCGGATCGCCGAGCGCGGTGCCGGTGCCGTGGGTCTCGACGTAGCCGATCGTGTCCGCGTCCAGCCCGGCCAGCGCGGTGCCGATCAGCTCGGCCTGCGCGTCGGCGTTCGGGGCGGTCAGCGAGTTCGCCCGGCCGCCGTGGTTCGACGCGGTGCCGCGCAGCATGCCGAGGATCGCGTCCCCGTCCTGCTCGGCCCGCGCCAGCGGCTTGAGGATGATCGCGCCGACGCCCTCACCGCGCACGTAACCGTCCGCGGCTTCGGCGAAGGTCTTGCAGCGGCCGTCCGGGCTGAGCATCCCGGCGCGGTGCGCGCTGACGAAGGTGTCCACGCTCAGCAGCAGGTTCACCCCGCCCGCGATGGCGACCTCGCACGATCCGGCGCGGATCGCCTCGGCCGCCCGGTGCACCGCGACCAGCGAGCTGGAGCAGGCGGTGTCGATCGGCTCGCTCGGGCCGCGGATGTCGAGCAGGTACGACACTCGGTTGACCAGGATGGAGTGCGCGTTGCCGGTGGAGGTGTAGGCGTCCGGGGCGACGCCGCAGGAGTTCAGCAGCGTCGCGTAGTCCGTGCCGGAGACGCCGAAGAACAGCCCGGTGCTCCGGGGCAGGTCCGCCGGGGTGTAGGCGCTGTCCTCCAGCGCCTGCCAGATCGTCTCCAGGGTCAGCCGGTGCTGCGGGTCCATCAGTTCCGCTTCGCGCGGGTAGATGCCGAAGAAGCCCGCGTCGAAGGCGTCCACGTCGGCGAGCGCGCCCGCGTGGTGCGGGAAGTCGGACTGCTCGACGATCCGCGCGTAGGCGGCGTCGTAGCGTTCGACCGGGAACTCCGAGACGGAGTCCTCCCCTGCGAGCAGGTTGGACCAGAACTCGTCGAGGTCGCGGGCGCCGGGGAACCGGCCGGCGGCGCCGATGATCGCGATGGGTTCGTCGGCCCGGTTCCCGGGCTGCTCCGGCTGAGAACGCCCGGTGCCCTGGGGAGATCCGCCGGTGGCGCCGTTTTGTGCGGAGCGCTCGGTGTCCGGGCCACCCGGCAGGCCGGAGTCGGCGCGGAGTCCGCCACCCGCGTTCGCCCCTCCCGCGCCGGTGCTGGCCGCGTTCGCAGCACCCGGCCCGGCCGCGTTCGTTCCGGCGACGTCGCTTCCGGCCGCGTCGATCCCCGCGGCGCGGTCGCCGGCGGCGCCCGCCCCGGCCGCGTCGGCCCCTGCGGCCACCGACTCCGCGTGGACCGCGCGCACCTGCTCGCCGAACTCGGCGACGAGGTGCCTGCCCAGCGCGTCGAACGTGGACATGTCGAAGAACACCGCCGGGCTCAGCTGGATGCCGAACCGCTCGTGCACCTGCTTGGACAGCGCGACCAGCGAGATCGAGTCGAAGCCGAACGCGTCGAACCCGGTGTGCACGTCCAGTTCCTCGACCTCGAACTTGAGCAGCTCGGCGGCCATCGCGCGGAGCTCATCGATCACGAACGGCAGGACGCCCGGGGCCTGGCCGTCGCCGGAGGGCTCGGCCGCGCTCCCGTCCGCAGCACTCGGCACCGCAGCGATCACGGCTGCCGCGCGCACTGCCGTGGCGCTACCAGCTGCCGAAATGCTATGCGCCGCAACGCCATCTGTACTCCGGGCCGCCGCGCGCTGCGCCGCCGAACTCCCGCCTGCCGGGCTCGCCGCAGCGGCATCGACCACCTTCGCGCTCACCCGTGCGCCCAGGCCCGCCGTGGCGGGCAACGCCGCCTGCCGCTGCGCGCCGGTGCCCAGCTGCGCGCCTTCGCCGCAGCGGACACCGCCGAGCTCACCGGCGATCGAGCCGTCGCCGCCTGCCAGCCGAATGCGGCCCTGCCCGTCGTCCAGCTCCAGCACCACGTAGGTCACCCCCGGGTCCGCGGACACGCGGATCTCGTCGATCACCTCCAGCACCTGGTCCGCCCAGCGCGGCGTGCCCGCGCGCTTGGCCGCCAGCTGCACGCCCTGCGCGATCGCCGCGAGCACCTGCGGTTCGAACGTGACGTTGCGCAGCACGTGATCGCGCCGCACCTCCGGCTCGCCGACCTCCAGCACCAGCCGCCCGTCCGGCAGCCAGCACGCCGCGGCCAGGCCGGAGAACAGCTGCTCGTGGACGATCCCGCCGTCGGCCAGCTCCGCGGCGATCTGCTCGCGGTCCAGCACGCGCACCGCGGAGCCGCGCACGTCGGCGGGCAGTCCGGCCGTGCCGTGCACCGGCTCGCCGGGCCGCACGTCGAACTCCGCGACCGCGATCCGCTCTCCGAGCTCGTCCTGCGCGAACACCGCACCGGATGCGGAACCACCCGGTACCCCGCCGAATGCGGTCACCAGCCGGGCCGTCGTGGCCCACGGCACCACTGCGAGGCGGAGGTCTCGCACGGCGACCCCGCCGCCGAGACCGGAGACCTCCGCCGCACCCAGCGCCAGATCCACCACGAACGCCGGCACCAGCGCGGATTCCTTGTCCCGCTGGAAGGCGTAGTCCCGCAGATCGTCGAAGTGCACGTCCAGCCCGTACCGAAGTCCGTCCAAATCGGACTCGTTGCGGCCCAGCAGCGGATGCACCTTCTCCCGCAGCGCCAGCGGGGCCGGCACCGAGGGCGCGCCCCCTCCTGCGGAACCCAGCACCGCACCCGGTCGAACGGGTAGGCCGGCAGCGACACGCGCCGCGCCGGGCGCGCTCCGACGACCCGGCTCCAGTCCACGGCCTTGCCGCCGACCCAGGTGACCGCGACCTCCCGCGCCACCTCGACGCGCGAGTCCGCGCTGGACAGCGCCAGGTCCAGGTCGCGATCCCCGGCCAAGTAGCGCTCCGCGGCCGCGACCGCGGAATCCCTGCTCCGGGCCAGGAACGCCCACCGGCGCGGGAGTTCGTTCTTGCCCACGCGCAACGTGAACGCGATCGCCGAGAGGTCTGCCTCGTCGGCGTCCGCGACGAAGTCCCGGAACCGGCGCAGCGACTCGGCCAGCGCATCGTCGGTCATCGCGGAGAACACAAAGAGCTCGGGGCGCCCGTCCCCGTCCACCGGTGCCGGCCGCCCGCCGTACTCCTCGACGATGATGTGCGAGTTCATCCCACCGGCGCCGATCGAAGTGATCCCCGCCCGCCGCGGGTGGGTGACCTCCCCAGCACCGTCCACAGTGGTCACCGGCGCCCAGTCGGCCAGCTCGCGCTGCACCCGGAACGGGGTGTCACCGAACGAGATGTCCGGGTTCAGCGCCTCGCTGTGCAGCGACGGCGCCAGCTTGCCTGCGCGCAGCTGAAGCATGACCTTGGTGAACCCGACCATGCCCGCGGCCGCGAGCAGGTGGCCCATGTTCGACTTCACCGACCCCAGCGCGCAGTACCCGCTCTGCGCGGTGTGCTTGCGGAACGCGGTGGTCAGCGCCTTGACCTCGATCGGATCGCCCAGCGAGGTACCGGAACCGTGGCCCTCGACGTAGCCGATCGTGCGCGGGTCCACGCCCGCGTCGTCGATGGCCTTCTCGATCGCGCGGGCCTGCATGTGGGGGTTCGGCACGGTGAACCCGTTGCGCACGCCCGCGTTGCTCAACGCGGTGCCCTTGATCACCGCGTAGATCTGGTCGCCGTCGGCTTCGGCTTCGGCCAGCGGCTTGAGGATGACCGCCCCGACGCCCTCACCGAGGATCGTGCCGTCCGCCCCGACGCCGTAGCTGCGGATCACGTCCGAGGTCGCGGTGGTGAAGTGCTCCTGCGACGAGGAGATCAGGTTGTAGGGGTGCAGCAGCAGGTTCGCGCCTCCGGCCACGACCATCTTCGTCTCGCCCGCGCGCAGCATCTGCACCGCCTGGTGGATGCAGGTCGAGGCGGCCGAGCACATCGTGTCCAGGAAGATCGACGGGCCGGTGAAGCCGTAGAAGTAGGACAGCATGTTCGGCAGGGTCGCCGTGTAGCTGCCGCTGGCCGGAGCACCGCGCAGCAGGTTGTTCGCGAAGCCGTAGAGGTTGTAGTGGTTGCTCATCGTCCCGGCGAGCACTCCCACGTCGCCGTCGTAGCGGCGCTGGATCGTCTCCCGCGAGTAGCCGGCGTCCTCCAGCGCCTCCACCCCGGCCTGCAGGAACAGCCGCACCTCCGGGGACATCTGCTCGGCGGCGCGCTTGGAGACCCGGAAGTAGCGCGGGTCGAACTCGTCCACCCGGTCCAGGAACGTGCCGGTGCGGATGGAGCTCTTGCCGAGCACGCTGCGTTCGCGGCTGTAGATCGCGTCGTAGTCCCAGCGGTCCCGCGGGACCTCGGTGAACGAGTGGCGGCCCTCTTCGAGCACGGACCACAGCTCGTCCAGGGTGTCGGCGCCCGGGTACTTGCCGGAGATGCCGATGACGGCGATGTCGTGCCGGGCGGCCCGCGGGTCCGGGCGGTCGGTGACCTGGGTGTCCCCGGTGGTCTGCGGCGCGGTGCGGGCGAACCGGGAGCGGTTGCGGCGCGGTGCACCGCTGGTGGCCGCGGCGGCCTCGCCGGCATCGGTGGTGCCGCCTTCGGCGTCACCCTCGCTCCCGGCGTTCGCGCCGAGGATCGCGGCGAGGCGCTCGCCGTGCGACGCGGCGAAGTACCCGGCGACGCCCTCGATGTTGGTGTGCTCGAAGAACAACGTCTTCGACAGTGGCCCGAACAGGTCCTCCAGCCGCGTGGTCATGTCCAGGATGCTCAGCGAGTCGATCCCGTACTCGACCAGGTTCACCTCGGACTCGATGCCGTCCGGGGCGCGGTGCAGCACCTGTCCGAGCAGTTCCTTGAGCAGCCCCGCGGCACCTTCGGCGAGCTCGTCCCCGCCGATCTCGGCAGCCGGGGAGACCGGCGCGGCCTTGGGCTCGTCCCGTTGCCGCGGCACGAGCGCGGCGTCCGCGCCGTAGGCGACGACCACGTGCTCCGGTCCGTCTTCGAGCAGCGCGCCCAGCGCGCGCAGCCCGTCCTCGGTCGGCAGCGGTTCCCAGCCGCGGCGGCGGCGCATCGACTCGCGGGTCACCTCGTCGACGGTCATGCCGCCACCGGCCCACAGCGGCCAGCTCACCGCGACGGTGCGGCCGGTGCGCTCACCGGCGGCCACCAGCACCTCGCGGTGCCGGGCGAAGGAGTCCAGGAAGGCGTTCGCAGCAGCGTAATCGGACTGCCCGGCGTTGCCGTAGACACCGGCGACCGAGGAGAACGCGACGAAGAAGTCCAGCGCGAGCTCGCGGGAGGCCGCGTCCAGGTTCAGCGTGCCGCGCACCTTCGGCGCCAGCACCTCGGTCACCTGCGCCGGGTCTTTGCGCAGCACGTACTCGTCGCGCAGCACACCGGCCGCGTGCACGATCCCGTCGATCGAGCCGTGCTCGCGCACGATCTCGCGGGCCGCGCGCAGCACGTCGTCCCGATCGGTGACGTCCACGGCCACGTGGTGCGCGTCCACTCCGGACTCGCGCAGTTCCGCGAGCGCCGCAACGTTCTCCGATCGTCCGCTGAGGACTACCTTGACACCCCCGCGGCGCGCGAAGTACCGCGCGAAGTGCTGCCCGAGACCGCCGAGCCCACCGGTCAGCCAGTACACCCCGCCGTCCTTGAGCGGCGGGACCTGCGGCCCGGAGGTGGTGTCGGTCTTGATGGGCCGGCACACCTGGCGGGTCCCGTCCGCGGCGTAGCGCACCTCGGCGTCGTCGCCGTCGTCGGCGGCCTCGGCGCGCAGGACCTCGTCCAGCCGCGCCGAGCCCGCGACCCGCACGACCCGCCCGGAGACCAGCGGGTTCTCCAGCGCCACGGTGCGGAACAGGCCGGTCAGCGGCGCGTGGAAGTGCCGGGGCAGCCGGTTGTCGACGAACACCACGAAGCGGTGCGGCTGCTTCGGCGCACTGGCCACCACTTCCTGGACCTGCTGGAACAGGACGTCCACGGTGTGCTCGACGCCCTCGCCGACCTGCTCCGGCGCGATGGCGGGCAGCCGGGTCAGCGAGGTGTCCTCGACGGCCGCGCGACCCGCGTAGAACCCGTGCACCGCAGGCGTTTCCGCGCCCGCGCGCAGCGGAGCGTCCACCCAGCCGGTGGTGGCGGTGACCACGGATGCCTTGCGGGCGGCCGATTCTCGCCGCTGCACGAGGCCGTGCAGGCGGGCGCTGACGACGCCGTCGGCGTCGCAGAGGTCGATGTCGAACTTGTCCAGCGCGCCGCTGTCCGCACTGCGGCGCACCCACGCCCAGGTCTGCGCGGCGCACGGGCGCAGCACTTCGAGGCGTTCCAGCGCGAACGGCAGCGTCGGCCCGGTCGCGGACTCCTCGCTGGTGGCATCCAGCAGCACCACCGACGCCTGGAACGCGGCGTCGAGCACGCTCGGCGCGAGCACGAAGCCCTCGCCGGAGTCGGCGGGCCGCTCGATCCGGGCCAGCAATTGCCGTTGCCCCAGCGAGATCTCGCGCAACCCGCGCATCGCGGCGCCGTACTCCAAGCTCTGTTCGTGGAACGCCGCGTACACCTCGTCCGCATTCCGTGCAGCGGGGCAGGCGGCGCGCAGCGCGTCGAGGTCGAGCGGCTCAGCGGCGGCATCGGTGAGCTCCACCGCGCCCTGGCTGTGCACCACCGGGTCCGCCGGGTCGCCCGCGTACACCTCGAACGCGATCGAGGAGTCCTCCGGCGCGAGCCCCACGTGCACGTCCACCGGCTGAGCACCGGCCACGATCGGCCGCGTCCAGGCGACATCGCGCAGGTTCAGCACCGCGCCGGCCGCTTCCGCGCCGAGGGCCTGCTCCGCGGCCGCCCGCACCATCTCCAGGTAGGCCACCGCGGGCAGGACGCGCGCGCCGCGCACCTGGTGCGCGTCCAGGAACGGCTCCTGGCCGGTGAACGTCGAGGTGTAGCGCTGCTCGGCGAGGTCGGAGGTGTTGCGGTGCACCAGCGGGTGCAGCGCGCCCGAACCCGGCTGCTCCGATACCGGTTCCGGTTCCGGGACCACGAACCAGTGCCGCTCCCGTGCGAACGGGTAGACCGGCAGCCGCACGCGGCGCGGCCGCGGGCCGTCGCCGTGGAGCCCGGGCCAGTCGACCTCGCCGCCGGCGGCCCACGCCGCCGCCGTCTCCAGCAGCTCCAGCGCTTCGGTGGCGGCGTGCGCGGCGGACTCGGCGATCGAGCCGTCCTCGAACGAATCGAGCGCGGCGATCAGCTCGGCCACGTCGGCCACCACGAACGCGACCCGCGCGGCCATCGGTTCCCGGCCGATCTGCAAGGTGTAGGCGACGTCGGCGAGTTCCTGCGGTGCGCGCACCGCTGCGGCGGCCTCGTCGGCGGGGCCGTGCAGGTGCGCGGCCAGGCGGCGGGCGACCGCGCGCAGCCGCTCCGGAGTCTTCGCCGACAGCGGCACGACGTACGGGCCGGCCGCGGACCCTCCGGTTTCGGCTGCCGGTGCCTCTTCGAGGACCACGTGCGCGTTCGTCCCGCCGAAGCCGAACGAGCTCACGCCCGCCCGCCGCGGCCCGTCCCCGCCCGGCGGCCACTGCTGGGTGTCGCGGACGATGAAGAACGGGCTGCCGTCCAGCTTGATCATCCGGTTCTGCGTCTGGAAGTTCACCGTCGCGGGCAGCGAACCGCCCGCCAGCGAGCCGATGACCTTGACCATCCCGGCCACGCCCGCGGCGCCTTCCAGATGTCCGATGTTCGTCTTGATCGAGCCGATGCCGGTGCGCGCAGGCTCCGCCTCGGTGCCGTTGGCGTCGTGCAGGTTGCTGAACGCGCGCTTGAGCGCGACGACCTCGATCGGATCGCCGACCGGGGTGCCCGGCCCGTGCGCCTCGATGTAGCTGATCGTCTCGGGCCGGATGCCCGTGCGCGTGTAGAGCCCTTCGATCAGCTCGGTCTGCGCGGCCGGGTTCGTCACCGTCAGCGAGCTGGTCTTGCCGCCGTGGTTGGTCGCCACTCCCCGGATCACCGCGTGCACCGGATCGCCGTCGGCGACCGCGCGCTCCAGCGGCTTGAGCAGCAGCACCGCGCCGCCCTCACCGCGCACGTAGCCGTCGGCGTCCTGGTCGAACGCCTTGCTGCGGCCGGTGCGCGAGAGCATGCTCGCCTGGCTGAACGCCACGAAGTGCTTCGGCGACCAGCACAGGTTCACGCCCCCGGCCAGCGCCTGCCCGCACTCGCCGTTCTGCAGCGCCGAAACGGCCTCGTAGACCGAGACCAGCGAGCTGGAGCAGGCGGTGTCGTTGGTGATGCTGGGGCCTTGCAGGTCCAGCAGGTACGACACCCGGTTCGCGATGATCGAGTACGCGGTGCCGGTCGGGAAGTAGGCGTCGGTCTTCGCGCCGTCGCGCTCCATCAGCTCGGCGTAGTCCTGGTGGCACACGCCCATGAACACGCCGGTCTTGCTGCCGGCGAGCTCCCCGGCGCGGTAGCCGGCGTCCTCGATCGCCTGCCAGGACAGCTCCAGCGCGAAGCGCTGCTGCGGGTCCATGCCCTCGGCCTCGCGCGGGGAGATGTTGAAGAAGTCGGCGTCGAAGCAGTCGGCCTGCTCGATGAACCCGCCCCAGATGCTGCTGGTCTTCTCCGCGCCGCGGCGCGGATCGCCGAACCAGCGCTCCTTGGACCAGCGCTGCGCGGGCACCTCGCTGATCAGCGAACGCCCGGCGGCCAGGTGACCGAACAGCCCTTCCAGATCGTCCGCGCCGGGGAACCGCAGCGCGAGGCCGGTGATCGCGACATCGCCGGTGCTGCGGGGGTGTTCGGTGCTCATCGGATTCCTCCCACACGTGCGCTGTCCCGCCGGTGATCGGCGGTGGTGCGCAGGTTCAATACCGCTTCCGGGGTCGCTGTCTCGCCCAGCACGAACTGGTGGTGCAGGACCGCGGTGGAAAGCAGGAAGACGAACGCCTGGTCTTCCTTCGTGCTGACCTGGGCCGACGGGGTGCCCATGATCTTGTTCACCAGCTTGCGGGCGAAGACCGGATCGATCGGATCGATCTTGGCCAGCTCCCCCTCGGACAGCAGCAGCTCCAGGTATTCCGGGCGCTGCTCCTTGAACGTCGCGCTGCCGGGCGCGCGGTAGGGCTGCTTGGGCCGGGTGACGCTGCGTTCCGGCAGTTCGGCGCGGAACGCCTTCTTCAGCATCAGCTTCTCGTCGAAGCCGTCGTCGAAGCGCAGGTTCACCGCCCGCGCCGCGCGAACCACGTCCGGGTCCAGGAACGGGCAGCGGTTCTCCACGCTGTGCGCCAGGCCCATCCGCTCGCCCTGGGTGGAGAGCAGATACCCGGCCAGCAGCGTCTTGTACTCCAGCCACTGCGCCTTCTGCGTCGCGCTCAGCGCGGCGTAGCCGGGGGTGTCGCGCACCAGGGCGAGGATGTCGGCGAACGGGTCCGAGCGATCCTTGAGCAGCCGGGATGCGAACCGGCCGTTCTGGAACCGCAGCTCGTGCGAGAACAGGCCCGGCAGCCGCTCGGTGGCGAACTGCTCGAACAGGCCCACCAGGTGCTTGCGGTGCGCGGCGCCGAAGTGCGCCAGCTCCGGGTTGAGCCCGCCGACGCGTTCCAGCCGCTGCTCGTCGGAGAGCTCGCCCCAGGATTCGCGCAGCATGGTCTCGCGGAACAGCGAATAGCCGAGGAACGCCTCGTCGGCGCCCTCCCCGCTGAGGATCGTCTTGATGCCGGCGTCCCGGACGTGCTCGGACAGCAGGAACATCGGCACGAACGCGGTGCGGAACGCGGGTGCCTCGGCGTGGTGGACCGCGGCAGGGAAGTTCCCGGCGATGTCGGCACCGGCGATCTTCAGCGCGGAGTGCTTGGTGCCGAGGTGCTCGGCGACCAGTTTCTGATGGCTGGACTCGTCGAATTCCTTGTCCTCGAAAGAAACCGAGAAGGTCCGCACCTCGTGCGGCGAGAGCTGGGTGGCCAGCCGGGACACGATCGAGGAGTCCAGCCCGCCGCTGAGGTAGACGCCGACCTCCACGTCGCTGCGCAACCGCAGCTCGACGCTGCGGCGCAGGCTCTCGCGCACGTAGTCGATCGCGTCGGCCTCGGAACCGTCGAACGGCACCGAATCCACCGCCAGCGGCTCGTAGGTGCGCACCTCGCGGCGGTCCCCGCGCACCGCCAGGTAGCTGCCCATCGGCAGCTGTCGCACGCCCTGGAACACCGAGCTCTCCGGCAGCGGCGTCCACACCGCGAAGGTCGAGGCCAGCTCGCGCGCGTCGAGTTCGTAGCGGAAGCCCGGGATCGCCCGGAACGCCTTGAGTTCCGAGGCGAACAGGAACTCGCCGGGGCGGTCCACGTAGAACAGCGGGCGCTTGCCGTAGCGGTCGCGGGCCAGGAACAGCTCGCCGGCCTCGGCGTCGCGGATGGCGAAGGCGAACGCGCCGTTGAACCGCGCCAGGCATCCCGGGCCCCACTGGATCCATGCCTGCAGCACGACCTCGGTGTCCGAATTCGTGCGGAACGGCCGTCCCAGCCGCTTGAGCTCGTCGCGCAGCTCGATGTGGTTGTAGAGCTCGCCGTTGAAGCAGATCCAGAACCGCCGCGCCGGATCCGGCATCGGCTGCGAACCGGTCGCCAGATCCACGATCGCCAACCGGACGGTGCCCATCGCGACCCCGTCGTCGAGGTAGTACCCCGCCTCATCCGGACCGCGGTGGTGGATCAGCGACAACATGGAGGTCATGACCTCCGGTGCCGCTTCGTTCAGTGCCGGGGAAGCGAAACCGGCAATTCCGCACATGTCGCTGCTCCTTACCGGGTGCCGACGAGTTTGCTCGCCACGAATCCGTCGATCGCCTCCAGCGAGACGAGCACGTTGGTGAGGATGTCCTCGTCGTCGATCTGCAGCGCGAACTCCTCCTCCAGGAACTTCATCAGCTGGATGTAGCCGAACGAGTCGATTACCCCGGTCTTGAACAGGTCGTCCTGCGCGGTGACGTCGGTGCCGAACTCCACGAGGAACTGCTCCTCGATGAACTGCTTGATCTGCTGCGTCCGCTCCATTGCTCAATTCCTGACTTCGCTGTTAGCGACCGGGGTCGCCTTTCGGATGCGGGCGACCATGCGCAGCAAGGACTGCCCGCCGACTTCTTCGCACTCCAGCTCGGGATCTGCGGCCAGCAGGTGCCGGATGCTGTCGGTCCAGCGCACCGGCTCCACCAGCTGTTCGCTGAGGGTGCGCACCATTTCTCCCGGCCGGTGCGCGCGGCCGGTCACGTTCGCAATGACCGGAACCTGCGGTTGCGCGAAGGTGAACCCGCGCAGGAACTCCTCGAACTCATCGCGGGCCGGGGCCATGTAGCGGGAGTGGAACGGGGCGCTGACCCGCAGCGGCGCGAAGCGCACCCCGCGCTCCTTCAGCGCGATGTGCGCCGCGTGCAGCACGTTGTCGGGCGCGGCGATCACCAGCTGCTGGTCGGTGTTGAACCCGGCTACGTCCACCCCGGCCACCCCGTCGGCGGCGAAGATCTCCCGCAGCTGCGGCTCCGGGGTGTCCATCACGGCGGTCATACCGCCGCCGTGCGCGGCGGCCATCAGCTCCGCCCGCTTCTTGACCAGGCGCAACCCGGTCTCGAAGTCGAACACGCCGGCGGCCAGCAGCGCGTTGTACTCGCCGAGGCTGTGGCCCAGGTAGTAGTCCGCCTGCCGCTGCTCGTGGTGCGCGCGCTCGAACATGTGCAGCGCGTTGACGGTGTAGAGCGCGGGCTGGGTGTGCCGGGTCTGCGCGAGCACGCCGTCGGGGTCGTCCCGGCACAGCGCGACCAGGTCGTAGCCGAGCAGGTCGCAGGCGAACCGGGTCAGCCCCGGATAGCGCCCGAACACGTCCGCGCCCATTCCTCTGAACTGCGCGCCCTGACCGGGAAAGAGAACCGCGAAAACCATACTGCCTCTCAGATCGGTGTCCGACCGCCGCTATCGGCCCGCACGCAGATTCGGCAGAACTGAGAATTCTGGCAACGCGGCACCACCGCGCACCGGGCGGGTGAAACGATTCCAGACATTCGCCACCTGGACACATCCTTTTGCACCGCGGCCCCGGCGGGCAGCGGTCGAGTCGGAAAACGCCGCCGAGCACTGCGGACGGATTCCGCGACAGCAATACCGCGGAAGATCGTCGCGCACGGCGACCCCGGTCGATTCCAGAGCAGCAAGGACCGCACTGGTACCGAAAATCCGGGTGAGGGGATTGTCAGACCTGGACCACGAATCCCTGAGACCGTGATACCAGAAATACGAGAGCCACGCGCCGGACAGCTCACGCACGACTCGGGAACAGGCCGTCGACAATGACGGGAGCAAGAAGTCGACTTTGACGATCAAGCTGTGATCTAACGCTACGGTAAGTGATCTGCCAGTCGCAATATCAACCCCAGTGATGACCGACACGGCCGTTCCGGAAAAAATTGGTGTTTTCCCCAGAATCGATTGGCGCAAACCATTCGGTGGATTGACGCGCACATCGGCACGCGGACTCGCCCTGACCTGCGACGGCGACTCCGGTGAATGCCGCCCCCGGATATCATCGTTCGCTGGTGCGGCAATCCCGCATACGTCCGAATAGCTGTCATTCGACTATGACCACCGGCGCAGCGCCGAATGCGATGTTCGCGAAGTCGGACGGATATCCCTGCTCAGCCCGGCTCCGTCGAAGGGCGAAGCCCCGGTGGTCGTCGCGGACGACCACGTCGCAGATCTGCCGGTGGGCCGGTGTTCCTCCCGGGGTAGACCAGGCCCCTGCGGGGCTCCCCGGGAACGTTGCCGCCCACGTACCAGTCGGACTCCGACGCCGGCAGCAGCGTGTCCGCGGCGAGCTCGTCGGTGTGCGCCACCCATTCCTGCCGGGCCTGCGCGGTGGCCTCGACCGTGTCGTAGCCGTTGGCCGCCAGGTGCGCGATCGCCTCCGCGCTGAAGTCGACGCGGTCCTCGATGGCCGGCGGCATGTTGGTGAGCACCGATCGGCGTTGCGGGCCGGTGATGATGAACAGGTTCGGGAACCCGTGCACGGTCAGGCCGAGGTAGGTCTGCGGGCCGTCCGCCCACACGCCGGCGAGCCGGGTTCCGCCGCGCCCGACCACGTTCATGGCGAGCAACGGTCCGGTGCACGACGGCATAGTTCCATCTGGCATTTCAGTTCGAACTGAATACAAATATCAATACAAGAATTGACGTGCCGGCTGTGGAGCGTCGGCTACGATCTCACCACGTGTGGTCAGCGTGCGTGTCCGAGCCGGAGTCGAGGCGTTCCCTGCCTTCGAAGGCGTCGATGGCGGATCCGGTGAGGCTGCGCCGGATGTGCGCGCGCATGAGATCGCGTGCTCCAGGCGCATCGCGCCAAGCCGAATCCGTCGGTAGCGGTCGGACTTGTCCCAGACGTCGTCGAGCAGGGCCGGAGCAGCCTGCCAGCGGCGAGCGGATCCCGCAGGGGCAATCCTTTGCCGGAACGTGGTTCGGCAATGAATGTTCTTCTCTGGGCACGGAAGCTCGCGCGGCACGACGTCGAGCACCACATCGCTCAAGGGATCGTCCGCTCGGGCGGGAGGAGTGCGTGGTTGATGTCGTCGGGTGAAGCGATCTACGGCGGCCATGCCGTACCGGGCCGCTCGGCGAGCGCCGCGTCGGCAGAGCGGAGCACGCGGACTCCGAAAGCGCGTGGTCGCGGGTGAGTTCCCGCGACCACGCCTGCTCTCGCGTCAGCCGCCGGCGACCGGTGGCGCCGGTGCCGGCGGTGCAGCGGTGGCGAACTGCGCGGTCAGCTTGGTGAAGTCCCAGGGCTGCTGCGGCACGCTGCTGCACGTCCCCGACGTCTGGCCGTTGTCGGGCTGGTCGCATTGGCGGTCTCGGTTGAGCGACCAGAACGTGTACCGGGAGAACCCGCGGCTGATCCCGTAGTCCAGCACCGCCCGCATGTCCTCCTGCCGGTAGTGCTCGCCCGCGTCCGAGCGCCCGTTCATCAACGAGACGCCTTCGTGGGCGTACGCGGTGGCGCTGTCCCAGCCGAACGTGCTCATCAAGGTGCCGTGGAACGCTTCGAGCGAGGCAATCTGGCTGTCGACGTCCGGGAACCCGTTGAACGGCATGGTCGCGTAGTTGTTCGGGACGAAGTTCAGCGCCTTGGCGGTGTCCAACAGGTTCTGCCCGGCGGGTGTCGTGCCGGTCGTGGACGCGACGGTGGTCACCGAGACGTACAAGCCGGGATTGTTCCTCTGCAGGATCTGTGCCGCGGCGAGCTCGTTCCTGATCGCGTCGGGCTGCTGGATCTCCGGCTCTTCCAGGTTGAAGTCGATCGCGCGGAGTTGGTGCGCGTCGATGACCTGCTGGTACGCCGCGGCCGTGGCCTCCGGTGTGCCGCAGGTCTGGCCGAGGTTCGTCCCGCCGTAGCCGCCAACGGACACTGAGACGTCACCACCCGCCGCGCGAACGCCGTCGACGATGGCCGCCGTTCCGTCGTCCGCGGAGACCGGGGTCGTGCCGTCCCAAGTGGGCTGGCAGCCCCCGCTCTTCGGAGCGAGTACGAACGCCAGTTGGAAGGTCTTCTGCCCGGTTTCGCGCATTACTCGGGGCAGGTCCGGCGGGTTGCCGTACATCGGTGTCACGTACGGTGCCGCCCCGTACCACCGGGGGTCCAGCTGCGGTGCTTCCACGGCCTGGGACGCCGCCGTTGACGCCGTCTGCGGATCGGATGGGGCCATCGACAGCAGGCCCACAAACCCCGCAGTGCCCAGCACGGCCACCGCGGTGCCGAGCATTAAGACCGAACGCATCTATTCTCCTCGCTAGTTTTATTCGGAGCGCGGCCGAACCGTCCGCTGCCATCGCTGTCGCGGGACTGCTGCCCGCGGTTCAGGTGCTCACCAGGTCTGAGAGGTCGCCCAACACCTCGGACAGGGTGGTCCAGATCGCCAGCCAGCTCACCGGCTCTTTCCGGTGCACCGCTTCCAAGTCGGGCATGGACAGCGCCATCGCCGGCTCGACGTCGAGCGCGGGGACCGGCCACCGGGACTGGATGTCTTAGCGACTCCACGTACTGGCCGTCCGCATCGAACACCCCACCGCGCCGGCACAGCCGGGTCGAGGGGCGCGGACCTGACCCGGGCAAGCAGATGGGTCGGCCCTCGCCCGCGGAGCGCCGTCGTCCAGCGGAGCCTGCTCGCTCTGGCGCACCCACGGCGGACGTATCGGGAAGTGCGGGTTTCGGCAGGCACGGCGAACCGAGCGTCGGCTGGCATGAAGACACCTGGAGAGAGGAATCGGTGAGAGGAACCGGTCGGGCAGTAGCTCATCACGCGGGCCCGCCTGACAGATCGCGACAGCGGTACGGGGGCCGCATTGTCGGGATTCCACTCACGGAGCCGCTGGATGCATTGCTGGCGCCCGTGCTGGGGGCTTCGGCTGGAAGTTGTCGAACCCGTTGACCATGCGATCGGTCCGATCGCCTTCTACGGACGGTGCTCGACGGAGGACAACCAGGACCCGGAGACCTCGCACGGCTGGCAGCTCGACGCCGCCCGGAAGTTCGTCGAACCCTTGGGTGCGACCGTGGCCGCCGAGTACTTCGACATCGGGCAGTCCCGTTCGGTGCCGTGGGAGCGCCGGGACGAAGCTGGACGGCTGCTCGCGGCGTTGAAGAACCCGGATCGTGGCTGGAACGCCGTTGTGGTCGGCGAAGGAACGCGGTGCTGGTTCGGCAACCAGTTCTCTTTGATCGCCCCGAAGTTCGCCGCGCACGGAGTCGAACTGTGGGTGCCGGAGTTGGGCGGCAAGTTCGACGCGCGCAACCCGTCGCACAAGATGTTGATGAGCGTGCTCGGCGGCATGAGCGAATCAGAGCGCCAGCACGTGCAGGCCCGTGTCCGGGCGGCGATGGACGCGCAGGTCGTCAACGAGGGACGTCACCAGGGCGGCCGGGCACCGTTCGGGTACTGCACCGCGGACGGTGGTCCGCACCCGAACCCGCGCAAGGCTGCTGAGGGCTATCGGCTGCGTGTGCTCGCGGTCGAGGAGGCGTCGGCCGAGGTGGTGCGGCGGATCTTCGCTGAGTACATCAGCGGTAAGGGTGATCGGGCGATTGCGAACGGTCTCAATCGTGCTGCCGTTCCGTGCCCGTCGGCGCGGCGACCGGGAGCAGAACCGACACCGGCTCGCCGACGGATGGCAGGGCAGCACCGTGCGCGCGATCTTGGAGAACCCGCGCTACACCGGTTACGCGTTCTTCGGCCGATGGACCCGACAGGAGACGCTGATCGACCCGGACGACGTCGCCGCCGGAAGCGCAGTCCGCTTCCGCCGATCGAGCCCCGACCGCGTCGTGAGATCGAGAGAACCGGCCCACCCGGAAATCGTCTCGATCGAAGACTTCACCCAAGCCCAACTCTTGCGCCGCTCGAAAGCCTCGGGAGGACTCAAGACCGCGCGCAAGACCGAACGCAGCGGCCGAGCAACCAAACACACCTACCTGTTCCGGGGACGAATCCGCTGCGCGCTCTGCGGGCGCAAGATGGAAGGCAGTCCCCGCGCGCACGGCATGTACTACCGGTGCCCAGCCCGCACGCTCGCGCCCGGCTCACCGGCACTGGAATCACACCCGCCTGCGGTCTACCTCCGAGAAGATCTCATCCGCGACGCGGTGAACCGTTGGCTCGGACGACTGTTCGACCGCAAGAACGTCGATGGGACCGTGGCGGCTTTGGTCGCTTCACAAGGCGGCTCCAGCGGTGTCCCGAGCGAGCAGGGCCGGTTGAAGCAGAAGCTCGCCGACACGGAAGCGAGGCTGAGCAAATTCCACGCCGCTATCGGAGCGGGAGTCGATCCGGCCGCAATGGTGGAAGCGATCAACGCCGCTCAGAACGAACGAGCAGCGCTCAGAGCTGAACTGGAACACGCGCCCACGCCTAGCACGCTGACCGACGCCGAGATCTACGCAATGGTCGACTCACTCGGCGATGTCGGCGCGGCCCTCTCGCAGGGGAAGCCGGAGCGCCTGGCGAGCCTGTACGCCGCCGTCGACCTGCACGTCCACTACCAGCACGAAGACCGAGCAGCGGACATAAAAATTCACCCGGCACGAAGCCGGGTGAATAGTATGCGTGTCCGAGGACGTTCTTGCGCGCTAACTACACGCATCGAGCTGTCGGAATCCCAGTAGCCGTGTGGCTGGGCGGCTGCCCGTCCGTTCCCAGCGGATTCCGACGTCTAGGGCGGAGTTCGGGGCGCCTCGCTGCCGGATGAGCTGTGGGTTAGACAGAGCTTGCCCCTGCATCAGCTACATTCTCAGTCGTCCTGACCTGCCTAGGAGGCCAATTCGATGGTCGTTCCGCGCAAGCGCGCTGATCAGTTAGGGCAGCCGATTCACGGACGGCCTACCAACTGAGGGAGACCCGGCCGGAACGGTGCAGGTGCGCGGATGCGCGACGCCTGCGAGGGCTCGCCTCGCTAGCGTCCAGCTTCGCACGGCGTTCGAGAGTCACTCGGCCGTCGTCGACGTTGATCAACTCTGCTAGCGATCTGGAATTCAGGCCATCAGCCGGTCCGGCTGGGGGATCATCACTGCATGTCTCCTGATTCTGACGTCATCAAGTGGATCGCGTTCGTCGCCGCACTCGTCCAGACAGTCGTGTCCATCATTCAACTCCAGCAGCCCAGAAGAGGGACCGAACCTGCCCGGTCGGCCACCGTCGCGTCCGGTCCTCTCTTGGTGGGGCTAGGTGCTTCGTTGTTGAGCTTGTTCGTTGTTGCGTTGTTCGGCTACCTCTACGAGCGCCGCGGGACCGGCGAGACGGTCTACTACGAGATCCGGAGCCAGTTTGAGAATGCCACGGTCCTTCGATTAGCGATCTTCCTCGGCTTGCTCCTCGTCTTCCCGCTGGGCGTCGCCGCGATCACCTCGAATGTGAAAGGCATGATGGCGAGCCCCGCAGTCCCCGCACGGCTGTTGGTGCACGTTCTGATCTTGTCCACCAGTACCATCGGTTTGGTTGCCGTGATGGCCCAAGAGGCCGCTCGGTCGTCGTATGACACTACTCCCTGGGTAATGCTGTTCGGGGGAGCCGTGTCAGGTTTCTTCATGGAGGTCGACCCTGCCAAGGAAGCAAGTAGCTCCAGAAACGACTAATGAAGTGTTTTGAATCACCTTGTCAATCCACCGGCGAGTGGCTGTCTCCAAGGTGACGGTAGGTGGCCCGGCGCCGACAGGAGATCAGCTGATAAGCCGCGTTGCGGCATCCGATGTGAACGGCACTGCACACTTTTCTGCGGCTTCCTCGTCCTCGTCGCCTCGCTCACCAGTTAAAAACCTCACCAAATAGGAAATTTCTAAGTTTATTTCGGTGGGAATTCGATTTCTGCCCATTGTTGAGAGCGCTTAATTAAGCCGTTTCCGCCAGTGCTTTGAGGAAGATTGACGGTGAAGCCGTCGGGCAGATAGCGAGTCTCGTTAACAGAAGTAGGGACATTAACACGCAAGAATACATTTTCGAGTGAAATGTTTTCAGGTGCCCCTACGTTTCGAAAGTCAATAGATCGCCCAAAATTCACCCAGGAGAAGGTGGCATGGGCGGCGAATTCTGATCCGTGAAAATCGACATCTTTGTCAAAGAAAGACGATGAAAATTCGACGGTATTTTCGAACTTGATCCGCACGAATCGGGCGTTTCCTTCGAAGCGCACAAGTCTAAAGGAAGCAGGGCCATCGAAGGTGGTTTCGCCAAACTTGACGATCGCCCAAAATTGGCATCCTTCGAAAATTGACCTCCCGCCAAATGTGGCGTTATGAAATAGGGCGCTGCCATTGAACTTGGAACGTGAAAAGTCGACGCCTTCTATAAAAGAAGCATGGTCAAACTTGACGCCGCCACCAAAACGCGTTTCGTCGAACAGGGAAAGCCCGGTAAACGTTGTCCCGTTGAAGCTGGCACCTTGTTTGAATCGCGCAGAGCCGAAAAGTGTTTTCCCCTGAAAAGAGGCGAATTCAAACTTGGCAGATTCTCCAAGCCATGCTCTTTTTAGGGCGAACGATCCGCCAACATTGACGTGACTGAAATTTGCGATACCGTTAACCATCGCAGACTTAAGGTCTGCATTTTTAAGGAATCTTGCGCTATTGAAGTCGACGTTCCGTTTTAGGTGTGCACTCGCGAAAGTAACGTCTTCCGAAAACGTGGCGCGTGTGAACGTAGCATCTCCGCCGAATCGTGCTCTTTCAAAAGAGGCTTCGTGCTCGAAAGCGGTATTGTGCCAATTTGAATCACCATCTATTTGGGAGCCGGAAAAGTCTGCTTTATTGGAAAATCTTGCACCGTCAAAGTCGACATCTGTGATGAATCGAGATCGCGTGAAGATGCATTCCTTTTCAAAGACGGCACCGCGCCAACTTGAATTGCGTCCCATCTGTGCGGAAGAAAAACTCACCTTCCCGGTGAATTGCGCACCGTCAAAGAAGGATATGTCGGTCACCTCGGCTCGTTCGAACCGGGCAGTGCCGTCAAATACGGCATCCTCAAAGTCGACGGAACGAAGTCGGCAGTCCGAGATGTTAAAGTCGAATAGAGTTACTCCGGTCAGGTTTAGGTCGAGATCTTTCCAGCTCTCTCTAAGGTGCTCGCTGCTTCCTTCTTTGGGGCGCAAGTTGCTGACAATTATTTCCTGTGCTGCTAGGCGAACCTCCTTTTCTTGAGATGGGCTATCGTCTTGAATTGAAGCGTGCTCTTCCATGCGTAGGTACGCGCACAGAACGTTAACGATGGCCTGCCGATGCTCTGTGTTCGTATGCGCAAGACGCTCTAGGGAGTACATTCCCGCGAGCCGAACAGGCGCCTTCTCCGAGCCGAGCTGGTCGACCGATCGCGAGAAATCTTCACCAAATAGGCGCGCATCTTCTCGGTTTTCGGCAGACTCTCCGAGTCGTTGTTTCCGGTAGGAGACTACAAGTGCCACAACGCCACCGATACCACCTACGGTGGCCAGGACAAGTTTGATGAAGTCGAAACTGTCTTTCGTGGTCCACGGTTTATCATCTGCAACCGGCGGTTTGCCGATGATCCACCAAATTCCATAACCGACGGCGGCGGCAGTAAGCAAAGCTGCGAGGAGTACGAAAAATATGTTTATGCCGAGACGCATCCGCACTGGTGCCAGTGAGGTGGAGGGTTTGTGGCTGCGAGGGAAGCGCATGAGCAAAGTATCGCCTTATCGCGAGCGATTGGCAACACTGATCAAAAAATGACCGGATTCGCCGTCCGCAAATTAGTGAATTAGCCTTGTCCTTCCAGTGGCTCCGGGGTACGTTGCGTCATCAAGCTCTATGGCCTGGAGGATCGTCACTAGGTCGTGCTTATCTTAGTTTGAGTTTGTCTAGGGCGGAAGGATTGGTCTTTGCGCTACCGCGTTGCACAGAGTAGACGATTCCATTGTAGACGAGATCCCAGAGGTCGCGGTTAGTCTGGATCTCTCGTAGGTTGATCGATAGCTCGTTTCCGCTCTCGTCTTTGAGTTCCAGGTCCCATGCGAGACCGCCACTTGTGCCGACTATTTTCACCTCGGTCAGTTCGTATGTGTCGACGTGGCCGTTCTTGATTGCGAACCAGTCGGCTCCGGCGGAGATTCCGACGCTTCTGCCGATGAAGTAGAAGACGAATGGTGGCCAGATGACGAAGAGCCACAGCCACCATGTGCTCATCCAGCCGATTCCCCAGTCTCGCAACGTTCCGAAGGCGATGAGGATCACCGACATCAGGAGGCCCGACAAGATCGATGTCGATACGCGGCCTTGATGCCACTCAAGCACTGGCCCGCGTCCCTCAGGGGCTGACGGGTATCGGGCTCGTCCTGGGGCGTTCTTCACATCACCGCTGTAATCAGCTGAGACCGGCGCCCGCGGTGGACGAGGTTCGCCGCTGCGCGGGTCTGGTTTTGGTGCGATCTCGGGCAACTTCAACCTCTCGACATGGAATGGCGCTGCGTCAGCCTAGTCCGGCCATATCTCGTCGACAACGAAACCAACGCCAATTCCGACGACGCCGCCGACGACGACGCCGACAGGGCCACCGATTGCAGCGCCGACGACGGCGCCAGAAACGAACGAGGAGCCACCACTGACCGCAGCTTGGGTGGGATCTTTTCCGTTATTAATATCTAGACCCACTCCGAAAGTGGTGATCCCCAGCCCGAGCCACGGTAGTTTCGAAGCTATTTTTCCAGCGCCTTTGAGTACAGGGCTTCCGGACTTCGGTGCTTTCGGAACCAGTTTCGCGTCCATCCCGCGGATGATCGATTGGACCTTCGGTGGGAACCGGTCGATGACGCGTGCAGCGCGTGACGCTGCCGCGTTGTCCATCGCGTCTTTCGCGGCGAGTTCGTTGGTGATCTGAATTCGCGCTGCTTGTGTGCGGTTGGAGAGGCTGAGGTTTTGGCTTGTGGTGAGGTGCGCTGCGCGTTCGGCTTTGGTGATCGCTTCCTCGGCAAAGGCGCGGAACTTGGTGGTGCGCACCGCGACCGCACCGGCCATGCCCGTTGACATGTCGGCCAGGGTCAGCGAGAGCTTCGCCGGATCCAGGGCGCCGGACAGGAAGCGGATCAAGACGTGTTGGGAGTCGGATTCCGTCTTGCGGGCATCCTTCACGGCCATGGCGGCTCTGCGGAGGGGCTCGCTTCTGTCATCGGGAAGTGAGTCCGCTGGGATCAGGTGTCGCCAATTTCGGCATAGTCGACACAGTCAAGGCCCAGAGCGAGTTCACGCGAAACCTCCCATACGCGTTGCCTATGGCCGGGGTAGGGCATCGCTCATTGTCTGAACCCCGCACGAGCGCTTTGACTCGTGGATGACGGGGCGTTCGCGAGGCAGCAGCGCCTGGCGGGCTCGTGCGGAGGGAGAGGGGTGCGCACATGGGTGCTGATCTGGTTGGAAAGGTCGTGCTGCTCACGGGTGCGACCGGTGATATAGGCGTTGCCTACACCATGGCGTTGACCGCGCGTGGCGCGAACGTGGTCGCCACCGACCTGGAGGGCTTCTCCGAAGCCGGTCGGGAGATCGCGGAGAAGGTCACGGCGCAAGGTGGCGGGCGAGCGGTTTTCGCCGGTTGCGACATCACCTCGAACGAGGACCTGCAGCGCGTCGTGGACTTGGCGAGTGACCGGTTCGGCGGCCTGGACTGCCTGGTCAACAACGCGGCGATCTACCGAACACTGGGGCCGAAGAGAACGCTCACCGAGCTCACCAACGATGAGTGGGACCTGGTGCTGCGGGTCAACGTTCGCGGCTGCTGGCAGTCGATCCGTGCCGCTGTCCCCGCCATGCGGGAGCGGGGTGGCGGTCGGATCGTCAACATCGCCTCCGTCGTGTCCCGGACCGGGGCGGCGGGTTTCGCGCATTATGTGGCGTCCAAGGCGGCGGTCGAGGGTTTGACCAGGGCCGCGGCGCGTGAGCTGGGGCCGGAGGGCATCGCGGTGAATGCGGTCTCGCCCGGCTTGGTCGACGACGCGGCTTCTCGCGATATCAACGATGCGAACTACTTGGAACGCATGAAGTCCACGCGTTCCGTACCGCGTTCCATGGAGCCCGAGGATCTGGTCGGTGCGGTGGTGTGGTTGTGCGGAGACGGCAGTGGTTTCGTGACCGGGCAGACGATCGTGGTGGACGGCGGAGGGGTGTTCGTGTGATGCGCCCCGACGAGTTCCCGCCTCGAATCATCGTCGGCATCACCGGTGCTTCCGGTGTGATCTACGGAATCCGCGCACTGGAGCTGCTGGCACAACTGGGCGTCGAAACGCACTTGGTGGTCACTCGCGGCGCACGGGCGACTTTGGCGCAGGAGACATCCTGGACAGTTGCGGACGTGCGGGAGCGAGCGTCGGTGACGCACTCAGAGCACGACCTGGGCGCGGCGATCGCGAGCGGCTCGTTCCCGGTCGACGGGATGCTCGTTGCGCCGTGCAGCGTGAAGACGTTGTCCGCGATCGCCAACAGCTTCGACGACAACCTGCTGGTGCGGGCTGCTGATGTGACGTTGAAGGAGCGCAGGCCGCTCGTGCTGATGTTGCGCGAGACACCGCTGCATGCCGGACACATCCGGCTGATGGCGCAGGCCAGCGAGGCGGGTGCGGTGTTGATGCCGCCGGTGCCGGCGTTCTACGCCCAGCCGGCGTCGATCGAGGAGATGGTCACCCACACCGTCGCTCGCGCCCTGGACGCCCTGGGGTTGGCGCACCCGCACGCGACCCGGTGGTCCGGAGAGCGGAGCGCGCCGTCGGCTACCGAGCGGCGGTCTGTTAGCGCATGATGTCGGCATGGAGCTCCACCAACTGCGCTACGTGCTCGCGGTCGCGCGCGCCGGGAGCTTCAGCCGAGCGGCCGAGGACCTCTTCCTGGCTCAGCCGTCGTTGTCGGTGCAGATCCGCAAGCTCGAGAAGGAGCTCGGCGTCGCCCTCTTCGACCGGCTGGGCCGCAGGGTGGTGCTCACCGCGGCAGGGGAGGAGTTCGTCGCCCACGTCCAGCAGGCGTTGGCGCACCTCGACCGGGCGCGGGCGGGCGCCGCCGCAGTGCGCAGCCTGCAAGGCGGTCGGGTGTCGATCGGTGTGTTGCCCAGCGTCGGCGCCGGATTGTTGCCCGGGGTGCTCGCGGATTTCCGCCGCGAGTACCCGGATGTCGAGATCAGGCTCACCGAGCACAACGTCTCCGCCGAGTTCGAGCGGATGGTGGAGGACGGGCGATTGGACCTCGCGGTGATCAGGGCCCCTTGGGCGCGACCCGGACTCGCGGGCCGGTCGATCGTGCGCGAACCGATCGTCGCTCTGCTCCCGCCGGACCATCCGCTGGCCGATCGGAGCGATATAGCGCTGGTCGAGTTGAAGTCCGAGAAGTTCGTTGCCATGCAACGGGACTACGGACTGCGGGAGCTGCTGGAGCTGGTCTGCAACCGGGCTGGTTTCGAGCCGACGGTGACGGTGGAGACCACTCAGCTGTCGGTGCTGCAGGGCATGGTGTCCAGCGGTCTGGGTGTTTCGTTGCTGCCGGAACTCGCCGGCGCCGGCTATCCCGTCACGATTCCGATCGACGACGAGGGCGCGGCCCGGGAACTGGGCATCGTTCACCGCGCCAGGACCCCGCTGTCACCGCCTGCCGCTCTGTTCCTGGAGCTGCTCGCGGGCGCCGCCGCCGATCGGCCCGCTCGCGGCTAAGCCTCGAACTCGCCTCGCTCGGCGCGTTCTGCGAGCGAGGTCCAGAACCGCAGGGCCGCGTGTTCCATCTCCAGGCCGAGGCCGAGCGTGACCATGCGTCGTGAAATGGCTGATTCGTGGCCGAAGCGCTCCTGCATCTGCTCGTACTCGGCGATGCGGTCCTGGTGCTGCTTGATCTGGTCCTGTGCGAGCCGCTTGATGTCGTCGGGGTCGGCGAGCTCGTTGAAGAAGAGCTTGATCTCGGCGATGTCGCGCAGCTCGTAGTGCTGGTCGGTGGGCTCGGCCAGCCATGAGCGGAGAGCGGCGAGGCCGGCGTCGGTGATCGTGTAGGTGCGGCGGCGACGGCCGTCGTCCTCCTCCTCGACTTCGAGCAGTCCCAGCTGTTCGAGCCGCTTCGGCTCGGAGTAGAGCTGGGCGTGCGGGAAGTGCCAGAAGTAGCCCACCGAGTGGCCGATGGCCCGTTTGAGGTCGTACGAGGTCGAAGACCCGCGCATGGCGATCATCCCCAGCACGACGTACGAGGTCGTGGAAAGCCGAACCGTTGACACGCTCCAAACCCTACCGTACGTTTCCGATCGTCTGTTTCAGACGATGTGAAACGGATGATCCGCTTCTGACTTGTGTCGCACCGCTGACGCTGCGAGAGGACTGGGAATGGATCTCGGGACAGTGCTGAGCTGGACCGCCGAGCGGTACCCCGCCAGACGTGCGGTTGGCGGCGAGCTCGCGATGACCTACGCGGAATGGGACGCCCACACCAACCGGCTGGCGCGGGCCTTGGCCGAGCTCGGTGTCGGGCACGGCGACAGGGTCGTGTTCCTGCTCGCCGGTGGCGAATCGATGGCCTCGCTGCACCTGGCCGCCCAGAAGCTCGGAGCGGTCTCGGTTCCGCTGTCGTTCCGGTTCGGTGTTGACGAGCTCGCCTACTGCTTGTCCGATGCGGCACCGACGTTGCTGGTCACCGATCAGTCCACGGTCGAGACGGCGAGCGCGGCACTGCAACACACCGAGCCCGTGCCGCACGCGCACGTCGGTGAAGGCGCTCCGGCGGGTGTCACAGCGCTGCTGGAACTCGCCGCCGATCAGACCGGGAGCGCGATCGACGTGCAGGTCAGCGATTCCGACACGAGCGTCATGCTCTACACCTCCGGCACCACCGGGAAGCCGAAGGGCGTTCCGCGCACGCACCGCGCGGAGTTCCACGCCGCCGTCGCGCACCTGCACCAGAGCCGGTCGGCCGCCTTCGAGACGACCCTCGGCGTGATGCCCATGTTCCACACGATGGGCCTGCGCACCCTGCTGGCCAGCGTGGTCAGCGCCGGGACCTGGGTCCCGCAGGTCCGGTTCGACGCCGAGGAATCGTTGGAGCTGATCACCCAGGAGCGCGTCTCCGCGCTGTACCTGGTGCCCACGATCTACTGGAGCCTGCTGGGCACGGGACGGCTGGGGGAGACCGGTGTCCGCAAGCTCGCCTACGCGGGAGCCGCGATGACCCCCGCGCTGGCCGAGGCGCTCGTCGACGCGCTCGAACCCGAGGTGTTCGTCAACCACTTCGGAAGCACCGAGATCTACACCTTCACCATCGGGCCGGACGTCGCGGCCAAACCGGGTTGCGCCGGACGCCCCGGCGTTTTCACGCGGGTTCGCCTGGTCGACCCGCACCCGCAGGCCACACCGGATGCGCTGGTCGGTGCCGGAGAGCAGGGGCAGATCGCGATCTCGATGGAGTCGCCGGAAGCGTTCGCCGGGTACTGGAACAGGCCGGATGCCGATGCGAAGTCCATCCGTGACGGCTGGTACTTCCCGGGCGATCTCGCCGTCGCGGACCAGGACGGCGACCTGTGGGTGTCCGGACGCGTCGACGACATGATCAATTCGGGTGGCGAGAACATCTACCCCGACGAGATCGAGGACGCGCTGATCCGCTGCCCGGAGGTCGCCGACGTCGTGGTCGTCGGGATGCCGGACGACCGCTGGGGACAGGCCGTCACCGCCTTCTTCGTGCCCGCAGCGGGGCGCACCCCGGAGGACGCCGCCGCCGCGCTGAGCGCGTACATCCGTTTCGGCTCCGGGCTGCCGCCGCTCAAGCGGCCCAAGAAGGTGGTCGCGGTCGCCGAGGTCCCCAAGTCGGCGGTGGGCAAGATCCTGCGCCGCGAACTCGCCGGTGGGCGGTTCAACCCGCTGGCGGAGCTGTCCGCCGCTTCGATCGGATCGCGAAAGTGAGCACGTCGATGACGCCTGCACGCACCACGGCACGCATCGAGGACCCGGCCCTGCTGACCGGCCGCGGCCGGTTCCTCGACGACCTCGATCCGCTGCCCGGCACGTTGACCGCGGCGATCGTGCGCAGCCCGCACCCGCACGCCCGCATCCGCGGCGTCGACCTCACCCGAGCTCGCGCGCACCCCGGGGTGGCGGCGGTGATCGGACCCGACGAGGTCCTGGAAGCCCTGAACCCGTTCCCGCTGTCGCTGAAGACGCCCATGCCGTACTACCCGACGGCGACCGATCGGGCGCGCTTCGTCGGCGAACCCGTGGCGGTCGTGGTCGCCGCCGACCGCTACGCCGCCGAGGATGCAGCCGAGCTGGTCGCCGTGGACTACGAGCCGCTGCCGCCGGTCGTGGACGTCGACGTCGCGCTGCGCCCCGAGGCGCCGCGACTGCACGACGCGGCCGACAGCAACGTCGCCACCGACCGCACGTTCCACTTCGGACCCGTGGACGAGCTCTTCGCCGCAGCCGATCACGTCGTCAGCGGCGATTACCGGTTCCCGCGCTACTCGTCGACACCGATGGAGTGCTACTCGGTGATCGCCGAGTGGCAGGACGAAGTGGACGGTCCGGCGATCGCGGCCTGGGCGAACTTCCACGGTCCGTTCTCCATGGTCCCGGTGATCGCGGGTTCGCTGGGCGTCCCGACCTCGCGCGTGCGGCTGATGATCCCGGCCGACAACGGCGGCAGCTTCGGCATCAAGGCCGGGATCTACCCGTACGTGGTGCTCATGGCGCTGGCCAGCAAGCACGCCGGACGTCCGGTGCGCTGGACGGAGGACCGCAGCGAACACCTGCTGGCCAGCTCAGCGGGTTCGGACCGGTCGATGCGCTTCGAAGCGGCGGTCAGCGCCGAGGGGAAGGTCCAGGCGTTGCGGGCGGATCTCGTCGACAACGTCGGCGCCTACCTGCGCCCGCCGGAACCGAGCACGCTCTACCGCTGCTTCGGCAACCTCACCGGCGCCTACGACGTCGAAGCCGTGCAGATCCGCTCGCGCGCGGTGGTGACCAACAAGACGCCGACCGGGCTCAACCGCGGTTTCGGCGGCCAGCAGCTGTACTTCGGGCTGGAGCGGCTGATGGACAAAATCGCCGCGACGTGCGGGGTCGACGCCGCCGAGATCCGCCAGCGCAACCTGGTGCGGGCCGACGCGTTCCCGTACCGGACGGCGACCGGCGGCATCTACGACTCGGGTGACTACCCGCGGGCCTTGGACATGGCGCTGAAGAACGCCGACTACCCGGCGCTGCTGCAGCGCCAGCGGGAGGCGCGGGAGCGCGGCGAGCACTTCGGCATCGGGCTGGCCACCATCGTCGACCCGTCGGCGACCAACATCGGGTACGTGGGACTGGCCACGCCGGCCGACGAACGCCCGCCGGGGCGCGGCAAGTCGGGTTCCACCGAGCACGTGCGGGTCAGCGTCGACGTCAACGGGGTCGTCTCGGTCCTGCTGGGCACCGTCCCGCAAGGCCAGGGCCACGCCACCGTCGCGCAGCAGGTCGTGGCCGACAGGCTCGGACTGCCGCTGGAGAAGGTCCGGCCGGTGGTGGAGATGGACACGGCCACGACTCCGTGGACCATCAGCTCCGGCAGCTACTCGTCGCGGTTCGCCCCGCTGCTGACCAGCGCGCTGGTCGAGGCGTGCGACCGGCTCGCCCGCACGATGCGGACGGCGGCCGGCTCCATGCTGGGACTGGACCCCGACGAGCTCGAATTCGCCGAAGGCCGGATCCGGCACCGCGAAGACCACGCGCAGTCGGTGGATTTCCGCCACGCCGCCGGAGTGGTGCACTGGGACCCCGGCTCGTTGCCGGACGGGACCTCGGCCCGGCTGTACGAGGAAGCCGCCTTCACACCACCGCAGGCCAAAGCGGCCAGCCGGGACGACCAGATCAACTCCAGCCTGTGCTACGGCTTCGTCGCCGAGCTCGTGGTCTGCCGCATCGACCCGCAGACCTACGAGCTCACCCTGGAGCTGGTGTCCACAGTGCACGACGCGGGCACGATCCTGAACCCGGTGCTGCTGGAAGGGCAGGTCCACGGTGCGCTGGCGCACGCCATCGGCGGCGCGATGTACGAGGAGATGCGCTACTCCGACAACGGCCAGCCCACCTCCGCGACGTTCATGGACTACTTGTGCCCGACCACCGCGGAGGTCGGCTACGAGCTGCGCAGCGACCACCTGGAAACGCCCTCGCCGCTGACCCGCCTCGGCGCCAAGGGCTGCGGCGAAGGCAGCTGCATGAGCCTTCCGGTGGCCATCGCCAACGCCGTGGCCGACGCGCTCGCGCCGTCCGGCGCCGACATCACCACGCTGCCGATCCACGGCGACGTGATCCACCGCCTGCTCACCGCGGCGACAACGGACACCGCGGTGCTTGAAGGAACAGAAGGGGAGAACTGACGACATGGCCCTCACCGGAGGCGAGATCAAGCTGACCCGCGGCCACGACGGCCGGGTCGCGTACCTGACGCTGGACCACGGCAAGTACAACATCATCACCTGGGAGACCCGGCAGGTCATGGCCGACCGGTTCGCCGAGATCGACGACGACGACGCCATCCAGGTCGTGGTCATCCGGGGCGAAGGCGAGCACTTCTCCTCGGGCGGCGACATCGCGGGCTTCATGGAGGTCGACCCGGTCGACTTCACCGACCTCGGCCACAACGTGACCGCGCCCTCCCGCAGCTCCAAGGTCGTCATCACCGCCGTCGACGGCTACTGCTTCGGCGTCGGGTTCGAACTCGCGCTGTCCTCGGACATCCGCGTGGCGACCGAGCGCAGCCAGTTCGCGCTGCCGGAGATGAACCTCGGCATGATCCCGGGCTCGGGCGGAACGCAGCGCCTCGCCCGGCTGATCGGGCTCTCCCGCGCCAAGTACCACGTGCTGACGGCGTCGCGGATCAACGCCGACGACGCCAAGGACTGGGGACTTCTCGCCGACCTGGCGGCCGACCGAGCGGAGCTCGACGAGAAGGTCGAGCAGCTGGTGACCAAGATGATCGGGTTCTCCCCGCTGGCGGCGCGCACCGCCAAGGAGGTTCTCGACCGCGGCGTCGACGCCCCGCTGTACAGCGGGATCGAGCTGGAGCGCAAGGCCTACGCGATGCTGCGCTCCAGCAAGGACTTCGCCGAAGGCGTGGCCGCGTTCAACGAGAAGCGCGCACCGAAGTTCCAGGGGCGGTGAGGATCTAGATGAAGGCCGCACCTTTCGCGTACGCGCGCCCCGCGGCGTTGTCCGACGCCGTTGCCGAACTCGTCGACGCCGACGGAGGCGGCAAGGTCATCGCCGGCGGGCAATCCCTGGTGCCGGTGCTGGCCATGCGGCTGGCGCGGCCGACCACCCTGGTGGACATCAACGCGGTCACCGGGCTCGACGCGCTGCGGACGGTCGGCGACCGGCTGGAGGTCGGCGCCACCGTCCGGCAGCGTCGGGTCGAGCACGCGCCCGAGTCCGCTCAGGTGCCGTTGCTGCGGCTCGCGCTGCCCTGGGTCGGGCACCGCGAACTGCGCAGCCGCGGCACGGTGTGCGGGAGCCTGGCGCACGCCGATCCGGCTGCCGAGCTCCCGGCGGTCGCCTGCTGCCTGGACGCGGAGCTGACGCTGACGGGTCCTGAAGGCGAACGCCCCGTTCGAGCCCGTGAGTTCTTCGACGGGGCGATGACGACCGCGCTGCGACCGGAGGACGTCCTGTCGGCGATCTCCTTCCCCGTGGCCGGGGCGCGCGAGGGCTTCGGATTCGCGGAGATCGCGCGCAGGCACGGCGACTTCGCGCTGGCCGGAGCGGCGGCGCACGTCCGCGTCGATGACGACGGCGGCGTGTCCGCCGCGACGATGACGGCCTTCGGCGTCTCCGACCGGCCCGTCACCCGCGACCTGACCAGCCTGGTCCGCACGACCGGTGGAGACCAAGCCGAACTGGCCGGTGCGCTCGACGAGGTGGTGCGCGAGGTCGTCGACACCGACGGCGACGCGCACGCGTCGAACGGCTACCGGCGGCGCCTCCTGCGCGCGCTCGCAGCTCGGGAATTGGCCAAGGCGCACCGCCGCGCGGTGCGCGGCACAGCGGAGGTGGAATCATGACGAGCACAGAAGAGCCCGTGCAGGAGGGGCTTCGACCGGTCCGCGCCGAAGCCGGCGAGACCGTCGAGGTGCGGTTCACGGTCAACGGCACACCCGCCGTGCTGAACCTCCCCGCCCGCGTCACGCTGGCGGACGCGCTGCGCGACCACCTGGGGCTGACCGGGACCCACGTCGGCTGCGAGCACGGGGTCTGCGGGATGTGCACCGTGCTGGTCGACGGCGAAGCCGCCCGCGCCTGCCTGCTGTTCGCCTGCCAGCTCGACGGCGCCGAGGTCGTCACCGTCGAGGGGCTCGGGCGCCCGGACGACCTGCACCCGCTGCAGGAGTCCTTCGGCCGGAACCACGCCCTGCAATGCGGTTTCTGCACCCCGGGCTTCCTGCTCAGCTCCTACGACCTGCTCAGCACCAAGCCCGAGGTCACCGACGAGGAGCTCCCCGCGGAACTCTCCGGCGTGATCTGCCGCTGCACCGGGTACCGGAACATCATGACCGCCGTCTCCGAAACCCGCGCCGCGCACCCGGAGGGGATCCCCGAGCCGGGCAACTGCGCTCGGCGGGCGCTGGTCGGCCGCTCCGGCGGCCAGTCCGCGACGGTCGTCGAGGAGCCCGCGGAACCTTCGGGCGAAACTTCCAGGAACGTGGAGATCGTGCTCCCCGAGGGAGACCCGACGATCGCGGTGCAGGTGGACACCGCCTTGGACGTGCCGTTCGATCAGGTGTGGCGGGTGCTCGACGACGTGCACGTGCTGGCGCGATGCCTCCCCGGCGCGGAACTCACCGAAGAACTCGGCGAACAGCTCTACGCCGGACGCGCGCGGGTCGCGGTCGGACCCATCAAGCTCTCGTTCCACGGGATCGCCCGGGTGCTCGAACAGGACCGGGACACCGGCACGATCCGCGTGCTGGCGCAGGGCCAGGACACCGGCGGGGCGCAAACCCAGGCCGACATCACGCTGCGGGCGCACGCCACCGCAGCGGGGACGGAGCTGCGCGCCGACGCGGCGGTGTACCTGACCGGCCGCATCGCCCAGTTCGGCCGAGCGCTGGCCGGTGACATCAGCCGGCGCATGTTCGAGCAGTTCGCCGACTCGGTCCGCCAGGCCGCCACCACCGGAGAAGCACCGCAGCAGTCCCACGCCGCGCCGAGCGCGTTCCGCATGATGTTCGGCACCTTGCTGGACCGGATCAAGCGAATCGGCCGTCCCCGAGGTGGGAAGTCATGAAAACGCCCCTCCAGCCGGTCAACCCGGCGACGCTCGAACCACTGGACATCGCGGAACGAGCCACGGACGCCGAGATCGGCGAAGCGGTATCGGAGGCGACCCGCGCCATGCGCACCGGGTGGCCGCGAGATCATCGGCTCCGGGCGCAGTCCCTGAACGCCTGGGCCGACCTGCTCAGCGACCACAGCTCGGAACTCGCCGACGACCTGGTGCGGGAAACCGGGAAACCCATCGGTGAGGCACGCAAGGAGGTCGCGGGCGCGATCGACTCCCTGCGGTTCAACGCCGGTCTCGCCAGGCTTCCGCTGGGCCGTGCCGCCGGCCTGCCCGACGGGAGCGAAGCGCACCTGGTGCGCGAACCGGTCGGCCCGACCGTGTTCATCACCCCGTGGAACTGGCCCGTGCTGCTGTTGCTGCGCGATCTGGCTCCGGCGTTCGCCGCCGGGGTGACGGCGCTCGTCAAGCCCGCCCCGCAGACCACGCACATCACCCGGCGCGTGATCGCGCTCGGCCACCGGGCCGGAGTACCACCGGAGGTGCTCCACGTGTTCCCCGGTGACGCCGAGGTGGGCGCTGCACTCGTAGCCCACCCCGACACCAGAGCCGTCGCGATCACCGGCTCGACCGAGGCCGGGCAAGCGGTGATGCGCGCCGCAGCGGACACCATGACCAGGCCGCTGCTGGAGCTGGGCGGCAAGGCCTCGATGCTCGTGATGGCCGACGCCGACCTGGAAGCCGCGGTGGAGGTGGCCGCCCGCGCGGCCGTGATCACCAGCGGTCAGATGTGCATGGCGTGCACCAGAATTCTCGTGCACGCAAACCACGCGAAGGATGCCGAGGAGCTCCTGCGCGAGCGACTGGCCGCCTTGACACCGGGTGATCCGAGGGGCGAGAGCACCGATCTCGGTCCGCTGATATCCGAAGCCGCGGTGACCAAGGTCCTGAGCGCTGTGGACCGCGCGCGCGAGGATGGTCGCGTCCTCGTCGGCGGACAGCAGGTGCACCCCGACGGCCTGCGGGGTCACTTCCTCACGCCAGCGCTCGTGTCCGAACTGGACCCGCGATCACCCGTGGTCCAGGAGGACATCTTCGGCCCGCTGCTGTCGTTGGAGGTCTTCGACTCCGACGAGGACGCGATCGAGCTGGCCAACGCCACGCCCTTCGGGCTCGCCGCAGCGGTGTGGACGCGTGATCTCACGCGCGGCTTCGCCGTGGCGCGCGAGTTGCAGTCGGGCACCGTGTGGCTCAACGGGTACAACCACTCCTACGCCGAGATGCCCTCCGGCGGCGTGCGGATGTCCGGGATGGGCCGCACCCGCGGGGTCGAGGGCGTCGAGCAGTTCACCGAGCTCAAGCACGTGCACTTCCCGGTCGGGCTATAACCCGAGCCAATAGGAGCTATGCGCAACAGGTTCAGGCTGGTCCTCTCGCACCGGTCTAACTTCGCTCGTAGTTTCTCTGGCCGCAACGGAGCGGCGTTGGAGGGTTCCCTTGCAATCAGGTTGGTTAGTGGTTCTCATCGTCGCGGGCTACATCGCGTTGCTCGCCCTGATCAGCTTCCTGGCCGGGCGGTCGACGCGGACCGCGTCAGGATTCACCGGCGGAGGCAAGAGCTTTCCCGCCGTCCTCATCGGATTCCTGCTCGCGTCCGAGTTCATCGGCACGAGCGCGAGCATCGGGACCGCGCAGGAGGCCTACCGATCCGGTCTCTCGGCCGCGTGGAACATCGTCTCGCTGGGAATCGGGTTCGTGCTCTTCGCCTTCCTGCTGGCGCGCAAGTTCAGCGAGCTGGGGGAGAACACGATCTCCGGTGCCCTCGACCGCTACTACGGGAGGAGGGTGCGCACCGCGACGTCGATGATCATGGTCTGCTCCTTGCTGATCGTCGCCGTCTCGGTCTACGCCAGCGGTGGTGCGATCCTGAGCGGGCTCCTCGCCGTCGACCACGATCTGGCCGTCGTCCTGGTCGGTGTGCTCGCCACGTTCTACGTGGTGGTGGGCGGCATGCGATCGGTCGTCTACACCAACGTCGTGCACGCGATCGTGAAGATGGCGGGGGTGGTCATCCTCGCGATCATCGGCGCCCAGCGCGCAGGCGGCGTGGACGGGCTGCGAGCAGCGCTGCCGCCGACGATGTTCTCCTGGCACGGCGTGGGTTTCGGGCAGATCTTCGCCTGGCTGATCGCCGGTGTCGGTGCCATCTTCGCGACCCAGTACGTCGTGCAGGCCATCACCACCGCCGGCAGCGCTCACCGCGCGCAGCGAGCCGGGTTCTACTCGGCGCTGATCCTGGTTCCCTACGGTCTGCTCGCCGCGTTCATCGGCATGTGCAGCGCGGTGGTCTACCCGCACATCAAGAGCATCCAGGCCATGCCCGCGTTCGCCATGGACATCGACCCGGTCTTGGCCGGGATCGTCGTCGCCGGGCTCGCCGGTGCGATGTTCGGGACCATCGCGGCACTGGTCATCGGCGCTTCCACGCTGCTGCTCAAGGACTTCTACCAACCGCACTTCAACGCCGCCGGGGACGACCGCCGCGACGTGCTGTTCCCTCCGGGCGGCGACAGTGGTGACCGGCCTGGTGCCGATCGCCCTGGCCCTGTTCGCCACCGACGTGCTCACCGTGACCTTCCTGGCCAAATCGCTGCGCGCGGCACTGGCAGTGCTGGTGCTGCTGATGTTCTACGCGCCTCGGTACGGCACGAAGGCCGGTGCGTTCTGGGCCATCGTGCTCGCGCTGCCGACCACCATCGGCTGGTTCCTGCTCGGTGACCCCTTCGGCATCGACAACGCCTACATCGCGGTCGCCACGCCCTTGCTGGTGATGACCTGCACCCACCTCACATCGGGCCGGTCGAAGGCCGTCCCGGCGGTCACCGGGGAGAAGAGATGACGAACAACGCCCTGCCCGTCGGCGCTGATCTGCGCGGCTGGCTGGACCACCTGCAGGCGACCGGACGGCTGTCCGCGGCCAGGCCGGGAGTGGACCTCCGGTTCGAGCTGGCCGGCATCGCCAACCGGCTCGACGGCGATCGCGCGGTGGTCTTCGGCGGGCCCGGCGGGAAGGACATCGCCGTCGTTTCCGGGCTGCTGTCGCGCCGCGAGTGGATGGCGGAAGCGCTCGGGGTCGCCGAGACCGAACTCATCGACCGCTTCCAGCAAGCGTGCAAGGCCCCCGTTCCGTGGACCGAGGTCGAGGACGCCCCGTGCCAGGACGAGGTGATCCGCGAGGTCGACCTCGGCTCGTTGCCGGTTCCCACGCACAACGAGCACGACCACGGCCCGTACATCACCGCGGGCCTGCTCATCGCGCGCGACCCGACGACCGGGTCGCAGAACGTGTCCATCCACCGCCTGCAGGTCAGCGGGCCGGACCGGCTCGGGGCACTGCTGCTGCCCCGGCACACGGCCGCCTTCTTCAACCAGGCCGAAGCGTCGGGAACGGACCTGGAGGTGGCGATCGTCATCGGCGCCGACCCGCTCACCTTGATGTCCTCGCAGGCGGCGGTGCCGATCGGCCACGACGAGCTGGAGATCGCCGGGGCGCTGCGCGGCAGCCCGCTGCCGGTGACCAAGGCGGTCACCAACGAGGTCCGGGTTCCCTCCGACGCGGAGATCGTGCTGGAAGGCAGGCTTCTCGCCGATGTCCGCGAGCCGGAGGGGCCCTTCGGCGAATTCCCCCAGTACTACGGGCCTCGCGCCGACCGCCACGTGGTGCGCGTCGACGCCATGACGCATCGCCGGAACCCGATCTACCACACCATCGTCGGCGGCGGACTGGAACACCTGCTGCTGGGGTGCATTCCGCGCGAAGGCTCCTTCCTGGCGCACCTGAGGCAGAACTTCCCGTGCGTGCGGGCCGTGCACCTGCCGCGCGGCGGCGTGTGCCGCTACCACCTCCACGTGCAGGTCCGCGATCCCCAGCCCGGCGAGGTGAAGAACCTGATCTTCGCGGCGCTGGGCGCGCACTACGACATCAAGCACGTGACGGTCGTCGACTCCGATGTGGACGTCTTCGACCCCCACGAGGTCGAGTGGGCCGTCGCCACTCGCTTCCAGGCCGACCGCGATCTGGTGCTCGTCGGTGGTGCGCAGGGGTCACGGCTCGATCCGTCCACAGCGGACGGTATGGGATCGAAGATGGGTCTCGACGCGACGATTCCGCCCGGCGGCGACGCAGGACGGTTCACCAGGATCCGCGTTCCGGGGGAGGAGGAGATCGACTTGGAAGGCGCCGTGGCCCCCGCGCCGGCGAACTGGCGCTCGGCACCCTGACCCGACCGAAGCCGCGGAACCTCGTTCCGCAACACCACACCAACAGACCTCGATGAGGAGGTGGGCATGTCCACTGCGAACACCGGACTGTCCAGAAGAGCCACGCTGTACGCGAGTTTCGCCTCGGTGGCGGGGTGGGCGTTCGACCTGTTCGACCTGTTCATCCTGCTCTACGTCGCCAGCACGATCGGCGACCTGATCTTCCCGGTGGCCAGCCCCACCCTGAGCCTCGCCGCCGTCTACGCCTCGTTCGCGGTGAGCGTGCTGCTCCGCCCGGCCGGAGCGGCGATCTTCGGAGCGGTGGCCGATCGCAACGGGCGCAAGCAGACGATGGTCATCGTGCTGGCCGGCGTGGGGTTGTCCACCGCGGCGATGGGTGCCGTGCCGACCTACGCCGCCGCCGGTATCGCCGCACCGCTGCTGTTCCTGGCGCTGCGCCTGGTGCAGGGCGTGTTCGTCGGCGGTGTCGTCGCGGCGACGCACACCCTGGGCACCGAGAGCGTCGGGCAGCGCTGGCGAGGCCTGATGTCCGGGCTGATCGGTGGCGGCGGCGCGGGCATCGGTGCGGCCCTGGCCAGCGGCGTGTTCATCCTGGTCAGCGCGATCTTCCCGGGCGAGCAGTTCAACGTCTGGGGGTGGCGCGTCATGTTCTTCTCCGGGCTCATGGCGGCGCTGATCAGCTTCCTCGTGCTCCGCGGGGTCGAGGAGTCGCCGCTGTGGAAGGCGCAGCAGCAGGCCCCCGGCCCGAAGACGCGCTTCACCGACCTGGCCCGCGGCGGCAGGGGAGGGTTGCTCGTGCTCAACCTGGTGCTGGTCTCCGGCGCGGGTTCGCAGTACTACCTCACCTCCGGATTCCTCCCGACGCTGCTGGGCAAGGTCAGCGGTGTCGCCCAGAGCGCGCAGGGCACGATCCTGCTCGTTTCGAGTCTGGGAGTGATCGTCGCCGCGGTGGCCGCGGGAGAGCTCAGCGAGCACTTCGGACGCCGACGCACGATGCTGGTGATCGGCTCGTTCAACCTCATCGCTCTGCCCTTGCTCGTGTGGCTGATCACGAGCACCGATCCGGCGAGCACCGGCCTGATCATGTTCTACGCATCAGCCCTGGCCTTCTTCGCCAACGCCGCCTACGCCCCGGTCCTGGTGTTCCTCAACGAACGCTATCCGACGGCGCTGCGAGGGCGGGGCACCGCGATCTGCTGGAACCTCGGCTTCATGATCGGTGGTTTGATGCCGAGCTTCGTCAACCTCGCCAGTCCGGAGCTGGCCGACGTGCCCGGTCGGCTCATGGTGTTCCTGTTCGTGATGGTCCTGGTCTTCGTCGTCGCGGGAGTGCTGAGCCCGGAGACCCGCGGCGCTATGAACGCTGAGGAGACCGAGCGACGACCGGTGCAGCCCGCAGTTGAATGAGAGTTCCCTGGTCGTCGCACGCAAGACGGGCGGTCCCAGCGATGCTGGGGCTGCCCGTGCTTCCTCGGGCGCCGCGAGCTCGCGCGCGGTTTTCCGTGCGCGAGCTCAAGCGGTGGTACCGGCCAGCGCCGGGCGGCCGTGGGGTGTGGTGGCGTCGAGTCATTGGACCAGGACGTCGATGCAAAGGGACAGCAGGGCGCGAGCCGTGTTAGGGATCTCGGACTGATCGAACACACCGGTGTCGCGGGCCCCGTCCAATCGCAGCTGGAGCTACGCAGGTCTGGTCATGTGCCTTGCTGCGTGCTCGTCTCGGGCGGATCCCAGGGGTCCGTCGAAGGTCAGGATGAGTGCTGGTCCTGGGTTCGCAGGCTTTGGCGGCGTTCCTGCTCGCGTTTGCTGTAGGCGGCCTGGCGGACCGCGTCCTCGCTGGCGAGCCCGGAGCCCAGTGCTCCGGCGATGGTGCCCATCGAGGCGGACAGCCAGGCCACGATCGCGAACTCGGTGAAGCCGCTGGGGTGGTTGAGGGTGGTGGTGAGGTAGTCGGGTGGGATCACGACCAGCGCCGAGATCAGGGTGACCACGAACAGCAGCGCGTACATGCACAGCACGCCGATCGAGATCGTCAGAGTGGTGACCGCATTGTAGAGCGCGGCCTCTTCACGCAGTTGCCGGTCCGAGGGTCGCTCCCAGAGGCTGTTGTCGATGATCAGCCATGCGATCATCGCGAGGACCGCTAGGACGTTGACCAGTGTGAGGCGCCATCCGCTGAACGCGTCGGCGAGCTGCCAGATGTTGGAGTAGAATACACCGAACGCCGCCCCGCCGCGGCACCAGCGATGGCCGGGGACAGGCTCGGCACTAGCCGCCACGGCCGGTTCGCCCGCACCATCCCGGCCAACAGCCGCAACCGTCCCCGGGCTCCGGTCAGGGCCAGGTGGGCGTCGATGCCCTCGTCGGTGGAGTCGATGTGCTGCACAGGGGCGCCCGGGCCCCACGCCCGGTGGTCGCGCAACCCGCCCAGGCCTTGCCTGTCGGCGCCACCGTCACTGAGCGGTTTCTCGACCAGGTGCTCGGCGACCAGGTGCACAATCAGCTCGCGGGCCTGGCGACGCAGCCCCATCCCGCCCAACCCGGGCAGCGAGACCAGGCCGAAGCCGGTGGCGAGCCCGTAGTCGGAGATGATCGGCTGGGTGCCGGCCCGGCGGGGGAGCTCGGTCACCAGGATCACCAGGTCCCACCTGTGCTCGGCCATGGCGTGTTAGCCGATCTCGACCGAGGGCAGTGTGCCGTGCTCGTCGAGGTTCAACTGCTGGGACGCGGTCTCTACTCGTCATCGGGCACGACCGTCGGTCTCGTGTTCAAGCAGGTCGGGCAGCTGTGCAGCAAGGCCGTCCGACAAATCGGCGGGCAGTCCGGGGTCGCTGAGCAGGCCCAGCATCACCGTGGGCGCATCGACCGCGGCACCGCCCTGGCTTGTTGCCACGACGTCACCTCCTTCGCGCGGGTCGAGCGCTGTGGGCTGTCGCCGGCATCCGCGCAGCGGCTGCTCGGGGCATCTCAGGTCGGGGGTTTCTCGGCGATCACATCCACTGGTTCGATGGTGGGCTGGGCGAACAGGGTGCCGGTGTTGTCGGCGAGGGCTTCGGCGACCTGGCCCGAGAGGTGGGCCTGGCGACCGGAGTCGTCGGGAAAAGCGTCGTAGATGCCGAACGACGAGGGCACGAAACGGATGGCGAACCACGGCGCCGTGTTGGGTTCCTGCTCCACGATCCCGAGCCCTTGCTGCAGGAAGGTTTCGATGTCGCTTTCTATAACGCCCAGCTCAAGCAATGGCGCATCCAGCGTAAGCTTCGCTGCAGCACCCGCCGCGCCGGCCGCCCGACTCGCCAAGCCATCCATGTCCTACAGACCTTGGAAGTCACCGCCGGATGAAAAGGGCTCAATGTCCAAAAGGGGACGTGTAGGTCCGTTTGCGTGCGTCGGCGCACGCGATCTTTTAATGCGCCGGTCCGTGTGTAGGTTTTGCTGGCACGGAGTGCCCACCGGGACTCCGGCAGGGTGGCAGCTAGGAGCTGTTTAGAAATTGATCTTGGTGAGGCTGCGTAGCCAGATGTCGATGGCAGCGATGTGCACGGTGGCTTCGTAGCGGAGGGCGAGTTTGTCGTAGCGGCAGGCCACGGCACGGTGGTGTTTGAGCTGCCCCAGTGCCGGTGGCGATACGGCCACACATGTCCCTGTCGTCTCCGCTGGCGACAAGCCGGGTATGGAACACGGCTTGCTGCACCTGTGCCTAGCTGTCCTGGCAGGGGCCGCCGCTGTCGCCATCGCGTCGCTGGCACTGCGGATCCTGCCCGCGACTGCTTCGCTTCGAGCGTCGATCCCGACGAGCATCGGACGCGCCCGACCTCCACCGCCGGTTCCTCGAAGACTTGCCGAGCTGTGCGTCCTTCGACTGTGAGCATTCGCCTCCCGCAACGATCACGGGGACTGTTGCGGACACGTGCTCAGGTTGAAATCGCATTGAATACGCATGACGAAGGAACCCCAGAATGAAGAATATTCGCGTAGCGGGCGTTTCGGTCACAGCGGCAGTCGCGGCTGTCCTGCTCGCCGGGTGTACCGGCTCCGATCAAGGCATGCCCGGCATGGATCACGGCACTTCGCCGAGTGCCTCGCAGCCGCCTGCCGAAGCCGGCCAGCACAACGATGCCGACGTGGCCTTCGCGCAGGGCATGATTCCGCACCACACTCAAGCGATCAAGATGTCGCAACTGGCACCGGAGCGGGCGCAGTCCGAGCAGGTGAAGAACCTCGCTCGTCAGATCGAAGCCGCCCAAGGCCCGGAGATCGACACGCTGAACGGGTGGCTACAACAGTGGGGTGCCCCGGCACCGCAGGGCGGCATGCCGGGCATGGACCACGGCTCCATGCCTGGCATGGACCACGGGGGCATGTCGGGCATGATGGCTCCGGAGGACATGCAGAAGCTCCAGCAGGCGAAGGGCGCTGAGTTTGACCGCATGTTCCTGACGATGATGATCAAGCACCATGAGGGTGCGGTGGGCATGGCCCAGACCGAGCTGGCTCAAGGTCAGTTCCCCGAAGCCAAGCAGATGGCTGAGCAGATCGTCAGCAGTCAGCAGGCCGAGATCAAGACAATGCAGGACTTGCTGAAGTAAGGCTGACACTGTCGACGGTGCCGCTCGCCTGCATCGGCGGGCGGCACCGTCACGCCGCGGTCCGGTAGGGAATAATGAAGAGAGAGTGCTTACCTATTGCCGCAGTGGCGAGGGTGGGCTGACCCGGAGGTTGGCGTTGAGCGTGCCGATCGCGTTGGTGCGTTTGGCCGTCGCGTGCGCGCTTGCCGGCAATGTTCGGCAGCATTGATCATCAATAACCAGCCGGGCATGCCCCGCTCCCCGAGGACATGGCAGCGGTGAACGGCTCATCGCGATCCTCGGTATCGATCGGCTGGGGCCGTGCTAATTCAGCACGGCCCCTACCGCCTCACGTTCGCGTCTGTCAGGAGCCTGTAGTGGTGACCAGCGGTGAAGGGGTGGCGCTGGTCCTGGTTTCTGCTGCTGCGGGGCCCGCGATGGTGCTGCGGAAGCGGCGCAGGCGCAGGCTGTTGGCGACGACGAAGACGCTGGAGAAGCCCATCGCCGCTCCGGCGATCATGGGGTTGAGCAGTCCGGCGGCGGCCAGTGGTAGGGCGGCGATGTTATAGGCGAAGGCCCAGAACAGGTTGCCCTTGATCGTGCTGAGGGTACGTCGTGCGAGCCGAATCGCATCGACAGCGGCTCGGAGGTCACCGCGGACCAGGGTGAGGTCGGAGGCTTCGATGGCGACGTCGGTTCCGGTGCCCATGGCGAGCCCCAGGTCGGCCTGGGCCAGGGCGGCGGCGTCGTTGATGCCGTCTCCGACCATCGCCACCACGCGACCTTCTCGCTGCAACCGGCTGATGACGTCCACTTTGTCCTGTGGGAGGACTTCGGCGATGACCTTATCGATGCCGACCTCGGTCGCCACGGTGCGGGCCACCCGCTCGTTGTCGCCTGTCAGCAGTACCGGTTCGAGGCCGAGCGCGCGCAGTTGCGCGATTGCCTCAGCAGAGGTCGGTTTCACCGTGTCGGCGACTTCGAGAACTGCCCGGGCCGCACCATCCCAGGCCACCGCGACCGCGGTGCGTCCCTGATTCTCGGCTGCGGTCCGCGCGGATGCGAGGTCGTCCGGCAGCGGCTGGCTCCAGTGCTCCAGCAACGCGGGCCGCCCGACCAGGACGGCGTGCCCGTCGACTACCGCTTGGACCCCGAGGCCTTCGATGTTGGTGAAATTCTCCACTGATGGGAGCTCACCGAGCCGGTCGGCTGCGCTGCGCGCGATCGCTTGCGCGAGCGGGTGTTCGGAAGCGTGCTCGGCGGCTCCGGCCAGGCGCAGCGCCACGTCTTCGTCCTCGCCGGTTGCCGTGTGCACCGCGATCAGGGACATCTGGCCGGTGGTGACGGTGCCGGTCTTGTCGAGCACGACGGTGTCGATGCGCCGGGTCGATTCCAGCACCTCGGGGCCCTTGATCAGGATGCCCATTTGGGCGCCACGGCCGGTGCCGACCAGCAGCGCGGTCGGGGTGGCTAGGCCGAGTGCACAGGGGCAGGCGATGATCAGTACCGCGACGGCGGCGGTGAACGCGGCCGTGGACCCGGCACCGGTGACGAGCCAGAAGACCAGAGTGGCCAGCGCCAGTACGATGACGATCGGGACGAAGACTGCGGAGATGCGGTCGGCCAGGCGCTGCACGGCGGCCTTGCCGGTCTGGGCGTCCTCGACGAGCTTGGCCATCTGCGCCAGCTGAGTGTCAGAACCGACCCGCACGGCGCGCACGACCAGGCGCCCGCCGGCGTTGACCGTCGCACCGGTCACGGAATCACCCGGCCGCACCTCGACCGGGATGGATTCGCCGGTGAGCATGCTCGCGTCGACCGCGGAGCTGCCGTCCTCGACCGTGCCGTCGGTGGCGATCTTCTCACCGGGGCGGACCACGAAGCGATCCCCGACAGCGAGCTGATCAGTGGGGATGCGCTGCTCCCGGCCGTCGCGCAGGACCGCGACGTCCTTGGCACCGAGTTCGAGCAGCGCGCGCAGCGCCGCGCCGGAGCGTCGTTTGGCCCTGGCCTCGAAGTACCGGCCGGCGAGGATGAACGTTGTCACCCCGGCGGCGACTTCGAGGTAGATGTTCCCGTCCCCGCTTCCCGGTTGGACGGTCAGCTCGAACGGGTGCGTCATGCCCGGCATGCCGGCGGTGCCGAACAGCAGGGCATACAGCGACCAGGCGAACGCGGCCAAGGTCCCCATCGAGATCAGGGTGTCCATCGTGGCCGCACCGTGACGCAAGTTCGTCCACGCGGCCCGGTGAAACGGCCACGCGCCCCACACCACCACGGGCGCGGCCAAGGTCAGCGAGATCCACTGCCAGTAGGTGAACTGGAACGCGGGAATCATCGCCAGGGCGATTACCGGCACGGACAGCACCGCGGAAATGATGAACCGTTCCCGTAGTGACCTGGTCGGGTCGTCGGCTTGGCCCTCATTCGTGGCGGCCGCGTCGTCGGCTGTGGTGTGGGGGAGTGTTGCGGTGTAGCCGGCGGCTTCGACCTGGTCGACGAGCTGTTGTGGGTCCGTGCCCTCCAGGTAGGTCACCTTGGCCTTCTCTGTGGCGTAGTTGACCGTGGCAGTGACCCCGTCGAGCTTGCTCAGCTTCTTCTCGACCCGGGCTGCGCACGATGCGCAGGTCATGCCGCCGATAGCCAGCTCGACCTCCTGGCTGGGCGAGCTGCTGGACCGATCAGTGGTGGTACTCATGGAGTCCTCCTGTCCATGTACGTGGTCGGCCGGTGTCGTGCTGGCGGGGCCAGCCCCGAAAGCCACCTCGGATACCCCCGGCCTGTATCGCTCGTCCAGCGGTCGGGTCCAGAGCCTCCGGCGCACGCGAGGTGTGCACGGAGGAGCGGAATCGGCAGATGGCGAGCAGCGACGCCCGCTACTGGGCTGCTAGCTGGTAACCGGCTTCTTCGATCGCAGTGCGCCCGTTCGTGTCGCTGGCCGGTTCAGCACTGGTCACGGTCACTGCCGCGGTGCCCAGGTCGAGCGCGACGTCGGAGACGCCGGCGATCTCGTTGAGTTCTTCGATCACCGACCGGGCGCCGTGTTCGCGGCGGACTAGCAGACGGTGCCTGTGCCGCGGGCACACCCGGCGCGCAGGCCGCAACGCCGGCCAAGCCCAGCGTGAGAACGGACGCGGCTGCGGTGCGGCGAAGGCTGATCATGGCGCCCTCTCATGTCCTAGAGTTGCTCGACCGGGACTGACATCTACGTTAACACCCATACCCCCTAGGGGTATTCCGGTTGGCGTTCTTGGTCTCTGCGGCGGGCGCCGTCAGCGAGCGCTCCGGCAGGAAGTCGGTCAGGCTACGGAGATCTGTGATCTCGCCTTCCGGAGGTAGCGATGGGGGACGCCTTGATGCCTGAGGGATGGCGCTCAATGCTCGTGATCTCGGGTCCGCTCCTGCTGCGTGGATCATGAGTGGGTTCGCGGCAGCGTTGCTGTTGCTGGTCGTCGCCGTAGTGGTGGTCGGCGGGGTGTACGGGGGCGCCTCGCTGGTGCAGGTGGCGCCGCGCGACGCTCCGGTGAGGCCGTTTCTGGGGGGTCATGAACCGTCTGAGCACGCGTTTTCACGTTTCCACGTGCGGTGGTATGCGCTGACGATGATCTACCTGGCGTTCGAGATGGAAATGCTGTTCATGTATCCGTGGGCGCTGGTCGTTTCCTCGGTGGGGGCGAGCGCGGTCATCGAGATGTTCGTGTTCTTGGGGATCTTGCTTGCCGGTGTGGCCTATGCGTGGCGGGAAGGGGCGCTGCGATGGGCGTGACCGCTGACTTGCGGCGCTTCGCCGCCGGGGCGCCCCATGTGCTGGTCGCTGAGGCCCCCGGGGGTACCGCTGCTCGATTGGCGGTTGAGCAGGTGCTGCGTCGACGGGGATGGGTGCAGGCATTTGGCCCGGCGGATGCTGATGTTCTGGCCGTCGTCGGGTCTGCTGGGCCTCAGTGGACGAACTTCGTCGATCAGCTGTGGGGTCAGGCCCCGTATCCCCGGGTTCGCGCGCACGTCGGCAACGCGGCCGAGGCCGACATGGCGCTGGAGCGTGCTGCGGGCCTGCTGGCCGACGGCGGGGCGCTCTCTCTCGACGGGGCGACGGATCACGCGGAGCACGGTCGCCCTGATGACCAGTCCCAGGGTCACGAGCATCTCGGTGGCGGTGGGATGGACATGCCGGGGGGTGTGCCGATGGCCGATCGTGGGCCGGATCGGGACGGGCTCATGCTCGATCAGCTCCATGTGCCGCTCGGCCCGGTGCTGCCGGGCTGGCCAGCCGGTCTCGTGCTGCACGCCACGCTGCAGGGCGACGTGATTCAGGAAGCTCGAGTCCAGGTGGTTCGTGAAAACGGCGACGTGGCGGATTTCTGGAACGAGCCATGGCGTCGCGCGGCGACAGGCGAGTCCGTCACATCGGGGGAGGCCGCTCGACACCGTGCGGCGGCGCACCTGGACAGCTTGGCGAGGCTGCTGGCGGTGGCGGGTTGGGCAGATGCTGCGCTGCGTGCGCGGCGATCCCGCGACGACGTGCTCGCGTGCTCGCCGATCGAGGTGACCGCTCGTCGGGTGTGTCGGCTGGCTCGGCGGCTTCGCCGGTCTCGGACACTGCGGTGGCTCACCGACGGGCTCGGCGTCCTCCCGGCAACGGTGGCCGAGGCCACCGGAGTGACCGGACCTGCGCTGACGGCCTCTCACACTGGGCGTGACGTGCGCGCGCGATGGCAGGCATGGCTGGACGAGGTCACGCGTTCGTTGCCCACTCTCGACGACACCGCGCCGTTGGCCGCCGTGGATTCGGGGCCACGAGGCCGGCTCGGCGCAGGCGGGGGTTCGGCAGCACTGCTGGAGGTGCTTCCCGAGCTGGTGGATGGCGTCGAGCTGGCCGGGGCCAGGCTGATCGTGGCCAGCTTGGACCCCGACATCGCCGGGCTCGACCACTCGGTTGAAGGGGCGGCCAATGGGTGAGGCTCCGATGTGGAGTGTGCTCGTGCTCCCTGCGCTGTTGGCGGTGGGTGCGTTCGCGGCGGTGGTCTTCGATACGGCGTTGGAGGCGCGTGCTGCGGGACGAGCGTTGTCGGTGTCGGCCGTGGTGATCGCTCCGCTGCGTGCGGTGGTGCGGCTGCTGATCACTCAACGGCGCACGACCACGGCAGCCGATGCCGTGCTGTGGCGCACCGGTGTCGTCCTCCTTCCGGTCATTGCGGTGCTGGCGGCGCTGGTGGTGCCGCTGGGCGGGGTGGCAGTGGCGGATCTCGGGGTGGGGGTCGTGTGGTTCAACGCGATGGAGATCCTGGCGTGGGCGGCGGTGTGGATGGCCGGGTGGGGCCCGAACGCGGCGTTGTCCCTGGTGGGTGGTTACCGGTTCGTGGCCCAGGGATTGGCCTACGAGTTGCCGCACATGTTCGCGCTGATCACAGCGGCCACCGGGGCGGGCACGTTGCGGATAGGTGGGATCGTCGAGGCCCAGTCCGGTTTGTGGTTCGTGGTGTGGATGCCGGTCGCCTTCGTCGTCTATCTGCTCAGCGCGATGGCGATGGCGTTCTGGGGCCCGTTCGACTCGCCGCTGGGGCGTGATCTCGCCGGAGGAGCAGCGGGGGAGTTGTCCGGAGTGGACCGGCTGGTGTTCCTCGGCGGACGGTGGTTGCTGCTGGTGGTCTCGGTGGCGATGGCGGTGCCGCTGTTCCTCGGGGGAGGCAGTGGCCCGTGGCTGCCGGGCTGGATGTGGACGGTGCTCAAGACGGCCGCGGTGCTGGGCGTGGTCGTGTGGGTCGGTCGCCGGTTTCCCACGGTGCGGATGGAGCGGTTCGCGGAGTTCGCCTGGGTGGTGCTGGTCCCGTTGACGATCCTGCAGGCGCTGGTCGTCGCGCTGGTCGTGCTGATCCGATGAGGTGGTGTGTGTGGTGACGGTCGGGTTGTTCTGGCTGTTCGCGGTCGGCGCGGTGGTGTCGGGGTTCTTGGTGTTCCGCTTGAACTCGATGGCGCGGGTGACGTTCGCGCTGCTGGCCTCGTTCGTGTTCGTTGCCGCGGAAGTGATCCTGCTGGGGTTGGCCTATCTCGGTGTGGTGATCGTGCTGATGATGGTCATGGAAATGGTGATCATGGCCGTATTCATGATCATGTACATGATGAATCCCGCCGGGTTGATGCCGATGGCGATGTATCACAACAAGACCGGTGCCATGGCGATCTCGGTGGGCACCTTCGTCGTGCTCGCGGCGGGCATTTTTCTCGTTGACTGGCCGCAGCGGGCAGGGACGCCGCCCCGGATCCGACGTTCGCGCTCGGGGAAGCGTTGATGGGCCCGCACATGCTGACCATGATGACCTTGGGCGTGGCGCTGTTCGCGACGATCGTGGCCACCGTCGTGCTCGCCACCCATCGGGGGCGGTACGACCGGCTGGGCGACGACCTGCACGCCGCGCGGGCCGACGATCCGGTGCGCGGTGGGATCGGTCGATGAGCCTGGAGCTGTTCTTGCTGCTCGGGGCGGGACTGTTCGCCATCGGTCTTTTCGGTGCGCTGTCGGAGCAGTCGATCGTGATGCTGATGATGGGCTTGGAGCTGATGCTCAATGGCGTCACCGTCACGGCGGCGGCCTTCTGGCACTACGTTGCTCCGTCCAATGCGGACGGCCAAGTGCTGATCATCGTGGTGATCACCGCGATGGCGGTGGAGATGGCGGTGGGCTTCGCAGTGGTGACCTCGATCTTCCGCGCCCGAGACGTGGACATGACCGACATGGCCGCGGATCTCAAGGAGTAGCCGATGGGCGCGCTCGGGTGGCTGCTGATCGCGGTACCGCTGGGGACCGGGGCGGTGCTGGCGTGCACCGGGAAGCGAGGCGATCGGATCGCGCCCGTAGTCGGAATCGCCTGCGCGGGGATCACGGTCGTGCTGGCCTTGTTGGCGTCGGTGGTGCGCCCGGTCGCGACCGCACGGTTCCTGCGAGGGATCGACGCGGGCGTGGCCGTCGACGGGCTTTCGGCGGTCCTGGTGGTCACGGTCTCCGTGGTCACCTTGGCAGTGCTGGTCTTCGCTGCTGGTGAGTTCGGTCCGGACGAGTCGCGGGCTCGGTTTACCGGGCTGATGCTGCTGTTCTCCGGAGCCATGCTCGTCACGGTCACCGCCACCGGACTCGCACTGCTGTTCATGGGCTGGGAGGTCATGGGCGCGACGAGCTGGGCGCTGATCGGGTTCTGGTGGCACGAACCGCGCCGGGTGCACGCCGCCAACGTCGCCTTCCTGACGACCCGGGCCGCCGATCTCGGCCTCTACCTCGCAACAGGGGCGGCGCTCGCCGGCGGCGTCGGCACGCTCGTCCTGCCGGAGCTGCCCGCGGCAACGTCACCATGGCTGACCGTGCTCACCGCGGGCATCGTGCTGGCTGCACTGGGCAAGTCGGCGCAGGTGCCGTTCCACTTCTGGCTCTCCCGCGCGATGGAGGGCCCGAGCCCGGTCTCGGCGCTGCTGCACTCGGCGACAATGGTCGCGGCCGGCGCGTATCTGCTGCTGCGGCTGCACTCGTTGCTGGCGGCCTCGGGCTGGGCCGGGCCGCTGGTGGCCTGGTTCGGTGCGGGTACCGCCCTGGTACTCGGACTGGTTGCGGTCGCGCAAAGCGACCTCAAGCAGCTGCTCGCGGCCTCGACCTGTGCGCAGATCGGGTTCATGGTGCTGGCCGCGGGTACCGGTGGAATCACCGCGGGAACGATGCAGCTGGTCGCGCACGCGGCGACGAAGTCCGCGCTGTTCCTGGCGGCCGGGGCGTGGTTGACCGCGCTCGGTACGAAGGCACTGCCCGCGCTGCGGGGCGCCGCGCGTCACTATCCGGTGGTGGGCGTGACGTTCACGGTCGCCGCCGCGACGCTGGCCGGGCTGCCCCCGCTGTCGCTGTGGGTCACCAAGGACGCAGTGCTTGCCGCGACGCTGGAACGTGCGCCCGAGCTGTACGTGTTCGGATTGGCCGCTGCGGTGGTCTCTGCCGTGTACAGCATCAAAGCGGTCTGGTTCGTCTGGCAGCCGGAACCTTCCGGTGCCGAAGCCGGTTGGGGCACCACGCAGCCCGGCTCCCACGAGGTATCCGCATTTGCCCGGCCGGTCCTGGCGATCTTGGCTGGAATGGCTGCGGTCTTGGGTGTGCTCGGCCTCCCGGCGGTAGCCGAGCGCATGCGGGGACTGCTCGGTGCGGGACCTGCCGCCACACCCACAGCGTGGGAACTTGCGCTGTCGGCGGCACTTACCATCGGCGCGTCGGCTCTCGCCTGGTGGTGGGGAGACCGACCGATGCCGGTCACCACCGCTCTACGGCGGTGGCTAGCAGCGTGGCTCGGGTTCGAGCGCGCCGCCACGGTGCTCGTCGTGCGGCCGACGATGGCGCTGGCACGCGCGCTGGCGGCCTTCGATGACCGGGTCCTCGACCGAGCGGTGATGGCTGGTCCCGCATTGGTGATGCGGCTGGCCAAGCTCGTTGATCGGCGCACTGAAATTCCCGTCGACGGTGTCGTGCATGGCGTGGCCCGCGGTGCCGGGTGGCTAGGAGCGCTCGCCCGCCGCCCGCAGACCGGGCAGCTGCACCAGTACTACGCCCAAGCCGTCGCGGTGCTGGCCGTGCTCGCCCTGCTGATCATCCTCGTGAGGTAGCCAGTGCTGTCACTGATCGTCTTCCTCCCGCTGGCCGCTGCGGTCGCCCTGGCCGCGGTGCCCGCCTCGGCACCGCGGCGCGTATTCGGGTGGAGCTGGATCGCGATCACGGCGGCCGATCTCGCCCTGGTCGTCGCGGCCTGGATCGGCTACGACGCCGGAACCGGTCTGGCGTATGAGGAGAATCTGAGCTGGATTCCCAGCGCCGGAGTCGGATACCACATCGGTCTCGACGGACTCTCGCTGCCGCTGATCGCGATGACCGCACTGCTGTTCCTCGCTTGCGCGGTCTATTCGCTGCCGCACACGCAGCGAATCAAGAGCTTCGTGCTGCTGTTCCTGTTCCTGCAGACGGTGAGCCTGGGACTGTTCACCGCGCTCGATTTGATCCTGTTCTTCGTCTACTTCGATCTGTCCATCGTGGGCATGTACTTCGTCATCGCCGGATGGGGCCACGGCAACGCACGCCAGTCCGCGCTGAAGTTCTTCCTCTACACCTTCCTCGGCTCGCTGGCGCTCCTGCTCGGATTCATCGGCCTGTACTTGGCCGCCGAACCCCACACCTTCGACATCCTCGCGCTCACCCGGGCGAACCCGTTGGCGGGCAGCGGGGCCTACGGCGGACTGGTGCTGCTCGCGATCGGCGTCGGTCTCGCGGTAAAGACCCCGATCGTGCCGTTCCACACCTGGCTGCCACCCGCACACACCGACGCCCCGGCCGCCGGATCAGCGATTCTGGCCGGAGTGCTGCTGAAGATGGGCACCTACGGATTCGTCCGCATCACGATGCCACTGCTGCCCGACACGTGGCGCCAGTACGCGGTGGTCATCGTCGTCCTAGGCGTGCTCTCGGTGCTCTACGGCGCACTCGTGGCACTGGCCCAGGAGGACTTCAAACGGATGGTGGCCTACACCTCTGTCAACCACATGGGATACATCGTCCTCGCGGTCGGCGCGGCCGGGACCCTCGGCGGTAGTGATGCGCAAGCGCGATCGTTGGCCGTGACCGGTGCGGTGACCCAGATGGTCAGCCACGGCCTGCTCACCGCCGTGCTGTTCCTGCTCGCCGGGCTCTTCTACGACCGTCGCCGCACCTACGACATGGGCGCCTACTCGGGCCTGGCCGGTCCGGCGCCGGTCTTCGCGGGGACCACGGCCCTGGTCGCGTTCGCCTCCTTCGGCTTGCCCGGCTTCTCCGGGTTCATCGCCGAGTTCCAGATCTTCACCGGCAGCCTCGCCTCCGCCACCGTCGCCACCGCACTCGCACTGCTCGGAATCCTGATCACTGCGGGACTGTTCCTTCGGGTCTTGCACCGGGTCTTCCTCGGGCCCCTGCGGGTACCCGATTCGCCCGGTGCGGCCCGTGGGTTCACCGATCTGCGACCCAGCGAGGCCACCGCGATCCTGCCCCTGCTGGGACTCGCCATCGTCATCGGCGTGCTGCCGCGCTTCCTTCTCGACGTGATCGAACCCGCCGCGATGACGTTGATCGGACTGGTCAGCCGATGAACATGAACGAGAACCCCGCCGCGCTGATCCCCGAACTCGCGCTGGTCGCCGGAGCCGTGCTCGGTCTGCTGCTGGGCGCCTGGCTGCCGCGACAGCGGCAATGGGTGGTACGCGTGCTCGCGGCCACCGCCTGTGTCGTCGGCCTGGCCGCCACCGTCGTCGCGATGCGGTCGGCTCCCGAGACGGTGTTCGGTGACAGCTTCGTCGTGGACACCGCGACCAACGCGGTCCGGTTCATCGTGCTGGCCGCCACCTTGCTGGCCCTGTGTCTGTCGATCGACACGGTTGACTCCCAGCACCGGGAGACCGAGTTCTACGTGCTCGTGCAACTCGGCGCCCTGGGCACGATCATGCTCGTCGGCGCGGCAGATCTGCTGCTGCTCGTCGCCGCCTACCTGCTGGCTTCGCTGCCGCTGTACGCGTTGGCCGGCTTCGCCAAGGACTCGCCGGGGACGGAGGCCGCGTTGAAGTACTACCTCATGGGCGTCTTGTTCGGTGTCCTCATGCTCACCGGCATCACCGTCCTCTATGGCGCGGGCGGGGCCACCGAATACGCCACGCTTGCACGAACGCTTCCAGTCGCCTCGCACGCGGCGGTCGCCGTTGGTGTGATCGGAGTCCTTGCCGGGCTGCTGTTCAAGATCGGCGGTGTACCGGTGCACTTCTGGGTTCCCGACGTCACCGAGGGCGCCACGACACCCGTCGCCGCGTTCGTGACCACCGTTCCCAAGATCGGCGGGCTCGCCGCCATCTACCGGCTCGTGGCCGAGGCACTGCCCGCAGTGAGCGTTGACTGGCCACTGCTCGTGGCGATTCTGGCTGCCGGGTCGATGACGCTAGGAAACCTCGCCGCGTTCTTCCAAGACAATGTTCGCCGCCTGCTCGGCTACTCCACGATCAGCCAGGTCGGATACCTGCTCATGGCGGTCGCGGTGGCGATTCGCAGCGACCTCGCGCTGCCCACCCTGTTGTTCTACCTGGCCGCCTACGCGGTGACCAACCTCGGTGCCTTCGCGGTGGTTGCGGAACTCCCGCACGCGCCCCGGATCACCGATTACCGCGGACTTGCCCGTCGCCATCCGGGGCTGGCGGCGGTCCTAGTCGTGTGCCTGCTGGGCCTGGTCGGCACACCACCTACCGCGGTGTTCCTCGGCAAACTCGGCGTATTCGCCGCATCTATCGACGGGGACCTCGCCTGGTTGGCCATCCTTGCGGTCATCAACACTGTCGCCAGCCTTTTCTACTACCTCCGCTGGATTGCCCCTACCTTCCTCGCGGCGCCCGATTCCGAGGGGAACATGTTGGTTCCTGCGGGACTGTGGTCGGCGGTCGCCGCCTACACCGCCGGAACCGCCTCCCTCGTCCTAGGTGTAGCGGGAGGCCTCGCGATCTCCCTGGGGGCCGGCTCGTTGCTGCCGTAGAGGGAAGAGGCGGAGTCCGGAGTGCAAGTCGTAATCACCTCTCGGCCGAGTTTTGGGGAGGTCACGCCAGAACCGGCCGACGAGCTCGTCGGCTGCTGGGGCGCGGTAAGCAACGCTGGTGGGGCTGCGGGGTTTCCGTTTCTGCCTGTCGATGCGGGGTACGTCGGTCCGGTCGCGGAAAGCCTGATCGCTTCGCTGGAATCCCCGCAGCAGTCGGCCGGTACTGGCAACGTGGCGTCGGGGTAGCCGCCGCAGCGGCTACCCCCAACGCAGGTAGTCGATCGGCCCACTTCGGATCCGCTGTCGTGACGACTACTCAGCTCCGGGCTGAGTTATCGGCGTACTTCCCGTCTCACGCGCGAAAACGATCGGCCGCGTCGCGCAGAGCCACCGCCAGCCGGTCCACGTGTTCACGTGTGGTGAACAGTGCGGGTGTCACTCGGACGCAGCTTCCGCGTAGCGGCCCCTCGCGGGCGACGGTGAAGATGCCGTGCTCTTGCAAGAGGTAGTCGGCGATGGCCTCGTTGTCCGTCTCCGTCGTCCGGCCGGTGATCCGGAAGCTGGTGATGGCGCCGTACATCGACGGTTCCTGTGGAGTGAGCACTTCGATGTCGGTTCGGTCGGCGACGGCGGAGACCCAGCGGTCACGGAGATAGCGCAGCCGCGCCTGTTTGATCGAGCTCCCCAGCGATTGGTGGAAGTCCAGCGCGGTTGGGACCGACAACACGCACGCGACGTCCCGAGTACCGGAGACCACCCGCGACCGAATGTCGGTAACGGGGTAGGACTCGTCGGCGAACGCTGGGTCGATCGCGTCGAGGCGGGATCGCCGGATGTAGAGGAATCCGGTTCCCAACGGGGCGCCGATCCACTTGTGCAGGGAGAATCCGGCGAAGTCGGCGTCGAGATCGCTGATCGTGAAATCGAGCTGTCCCCAGGAGTGCGCGGCGTCGACGATGACGTCGATGCCGTGGGACCGTGCCATCGCGGTGATCTCGCGGACGGGGGTGGCGAGGCCGGTGCGGTTGTTGACGTGGGACAGCAGCAGCAGTTTCACACTCGGGTGGTCTCGGAACGCCGCGGCATAGGTGTCCAGAACGGCTTGCCGAGTGGCGGGCTCCGGCAGTGCGATGGAGACGACGTCAACGCCTCGCCGGTCGCGTAACCAGTCCATCGTGTCGATCATGTCCGGGTAGTCGAGGTCGGCGTACATGACCGCATCGCCGGGCCGCAGCTCGTGGTAGCCCGCGATCAGGTTCTGCAACGCCTCGGTCCCGCTCTGAGTCAGCGCGATTTCCTCTGTCTGCGCACCGAGTAGCGCGGCGATCCGTTCCCGGATCTTCTCGGACTCAGGTTTGAACGCGTTGCGCAGCAGGTGCGAGTTCTGTGCGTTCAATCGGTCCACGTTGTCGTGGAAGGCTCGGCGAACGGTATCGGGCATGATCCCGTAGTAGCCGTTCTCCAAGTTGATGAACTCGTCGCTGACGGTGTAGCGCTGCGCGACTCGTCGCCAGAATTCTTCGTCGCCCGCGAGGGCCTCCGGGCTGACGCCCGCAGGTGGCCTGATCGGCCCGTCTTCGTGGCCGGGCGATGCGGAGCAGGCCGAGACCGCCCCGATGGCGGGTAAGGCTGCCATGCCGGTGAACATGCGGCGTCGAGACAGGTTCATGGGCAGTTCTCCAGTTCGAAAGACATGGGGGATATCGGTGCCGCGCGGTCGGCTCACCGTCGTCCGCGTGCAGGCGTGTAGTCGGTGTGGACAGGGCCGTAGGGCTCAGATGGCCGGATTAGGATTGGCGCGGTCCGCTCGGTCGCGGGTTCGAGAACTCCGCTCATGCTGCGCAACACCGGGGGATGCGAGGCTTCCGCGTGGCTGCTCGCTCGTTCGGTGAGTTCGGCCTGGTTCGCGCGGAAGCAGCACAGGCAGGCCACTGCGCAGGCCACGCCCATCAGTGCGATCGACAGCGGTGCTGGAAACACGACGGCCATCGGCCCTGCCAACAGCGGCCCGGCGGACTGCCCGACGAGCAGGAAGCTGTTGGCCGAGCCGACATAGCCGCTACGACGCGCGTCGGGAGCGTGTTGACTTACGTGGAAGAACAACGACTGGGCCAATGCCGCGAAACTCGCCCCTTGCAACAGCCGCAACACGATCAATCCCACGGCACCGAGCGGGAGCGCTTGCGCTGCGATGCTGAGCGCGCATCCGGCGGAAGCCCAGATCAGGGCGCGCACCGGACGCTGGAGATGGTCGTTGTGACGCCCCCACCAAAACGACGCGATCAGCGTTGCGCCCCACGTCAGAGACTGGAACACGCCGACCCACAGCTCCGCGTGCCCGGCGGGGAAGGTCTGCTGCACATGGGTGGCGAAGACGGGGATCAACCCGTAAACGCCGAGGTAGGCGGCGATGGCCGCCACTGCCAGCGGAACCATCCCCGGGAGTTGCCAGAACCCGGTTTTCGGCGCCGAGTCGTCGCGCATCGTCCGGCGCGTGGGCTCGGGTGCGTGTTCCGCGCGGAGACCCCACCCGCATGCGGCGGCGAGCAGGACGGCGAGCACGGCGATGGTGGTCATCAATGCGCTGAGCCGGCCGGCGCCGACCAGGAGCCCGCCCAGCAGCGGTCCGGTCAACGATCCGGCCGCGGTGGCGCTGAAGGATTTGCCCAGAGCCGAGCCTCGCTTGCCGGCGGGTGCGGCCGATCCGGCGAACGCCTGGGCCGCCTCGACGACACCACCTAGGCCGCCTTGCAACAGCCGTCCCAGCACCAGCACGACCGGGTTAGTCGCCGTGGCCATGACGAGCATGGCCAGCGCGAGCCCGACCAGAGCACGCACCACCATCCAATGCTGCCCGACCCGGTCGCCGAGGCGACCCCACAGCGGGGTCGCCACGGTCAACGCGAGCGCGGGCGCGGCGATCGCCACTCCCGCCCAGGTTTGGACTGCGGCGAAGCCTTGCACGCCCAACCCTTGGACATAGAACGGCATGACCGGCACGAGCATCATCAGTCCGGCGGTGTTGACGAACTGGCTGGCCCACAGCAGCACTAGATTGCGCCGGTGGGTACGAGCCGAGGTGCTCACGGTGCCTCCGCCAGATCGGCTCGGGCAGCGTCTGCCTTCACCTCGTCCACCCAGGCGTCGTCATAGACCGAGTCGAGATAGCGCTCGCCGCGGTCGGGCAGCAGAGCGACCACCCGGGCCAGCCCGGTAACACCGGCCAAAAGCTCCTCCAACGCGGAGATGACCGCGCCGGAGGAGCCCCCGGCCAAGATGCCCTCCGTCTCGGCCAAACGGCGGCAGCCAGCGGCCGAACTCGCGTCCGCGATGTGGAATACCTGGTCGATCTCCTCTGACTTGAAGATCTCGGGTACCCGGCTGGCGCCGAACCCGGGGATGCGCCGTTTCCGCGGAGGCGTCCCGAAGATCACCGACCCGACGGCGTCTACCGCGACCGCCTTCAGCTCGGGATGCGACTCCCGCAGCCGCCGCACCGTGCCGTGCAGAGAACCCGTCGTGGACACCGGGCCGACCAGGTAATCGATTGGACCATCGACTGCATGCAGGATCTCGGCACCGACGGTCTCGTAGTAGGCACGCCAATTCCGCTCGTTCGCGTACTGGTTGATCCACACCACGTCCGGGTCAGCGTCGGCGTAGCTGCTGGCTCGGAGCACCCGCGTCTGCAGGTAGCCCCCGGCCGAGTCTTGCTCGGTCACCATGTCCACGTCGGCGCCGAACAGTTCCAGCAGCCGCAGGTTCGTCGGTGACGTGTTCGGGTCGACCACCGCGGTGAACGACATCCCGTGCATCCGTGCCGCGACGGCCAGCGCGACGCCGAGGTTGCCCGATGTGCTCTCCACGATCCGCATGCCGGGCCGCAGCGAGCCTTCGCGTACCCCCTGCTCGATGATGTAGCGCGCAGGACGGTCCTTCATGCTCCCGCACGGGTTGAGCATCTCCAGCTTTCCCAGAACCTCAACTCCGGGGCGGGGGAAGCACCGCTGCAACCGCACGAGCGGGGTCGAACCAACACAGTTCAGGACAGAGTCGGACACCATCGCACACCTCCCGGCTGCCGTGGCGAAAGCGCGACAAGGCAGCCGTGTAGTAAGTGGGGAATGACACCATCCGCCAATGACGGAGGTGAATGTGAGGAGAACTTCCAGCAAAAAGAGGGGCCTGTCGATTGACGGCATCCACTCGTTGGGCCGAAAGCTGAGAATAAAGCCCTGTTGTCTCAGGATAAGTTCAGGAAACTCTTATCGAGACAGTGGCTGAGGGTGTGGATCAGGTGCGCGAAACGCCGAGGGAGATCAGCAGGGTGAAACCAGCGAAGGGGCGCGCTGGTCGCCGGGACCGGGCGTGGACACGCCACCGTGTGGTCGTGTGAGCGCTTGCGAGCAGGACCACCAGCACTGCGCCCAACAGACCTGTTACGTCTAGCGGGACGCTCGGCAGTGCGCCCTGTAGCCAGTCTCTGACCTGGGCTCCTGCGTTGTGGCACACCATGAATTGGTGCGACTGATGACCATGTTCGCCCTGGTCAGCGGAGCTCCCGTCGACCTCATCGGCAACGGTCGGCGGTGCTGCATCGAGGTTCGGCGCGGCAGCTGAACCAGCGGCCGGTCCGGAACTGCTCTCGGCTGCCGCGGTAGCCGGCGCGGCCGGCGAATGATGCGGCGGCAACGCGCACATCAGGAATGCTGAAAGCATGAGCAGGGCGAGCAGTCCTCGCTTCCGCATCAATGTCCTCAGCATGACCCCACTGTAGCGAACCTGGATGCTGCACTTGGTTGGGGTGAAGGTTCATCGGCACTAAGGAGTGAGCCTGCTTAATGTGCTCACTCTTCAGGAGTTCATCTTGAGACGATCGACAATCGGTTGCTTCCGAGGGCAGTTGGCTCCGGCGACAGAGGTTGCTTTGGTTGGCGAACTGGGTTGGTCGCCAGAGAGGGTTGTCCCATCGTGTCGCCGACCAAATCAGAATCGGCAGGTGCACGCGGTGTGACCGGATGGTAAGGCCGTCAGCGTCCGGCGCGTCAGGCCGAAACACTTTCGGCCGGCTCTGGTCCGGATTCGGTGGTGACGATGCGTGTCCGATTCGGTGCTGTGCCAGGGTGAACGCCGTGCGCTAGTGATCAACTTCTTGCGTTGGTGTTCTCGGGGCTGTCGTCTCTGGTCCTCGATGGCGTCGACGATGAGGCCGGGGTGCTCGTGGTGCGGGCATCGACGCGGCCCGGTCCTGTGGACTGCCCGGACTGCGGAGTGGCGACGGGGCGGGTGCACGGCTATGTCGTCCGGCAAGTGGCCGATGTGCCGGTTGACGGGCGGCGGGTGCTGGTAAGGCTGCGGACTCGACGGATGCGCTGCGGGCATCTCGGGTGCGTGCGGCAGACGTTCCGTGAGCAGCCCGTCGGCATCGTGCAGCGATATCAGCGTCGAACTGCTCGGCTGGCCGCGCACGTGGCGAGCGTTGCGCGGGAATTGGCCGGTCGTGCCAGCGCCCGGGTCCTGGCCGCTGTCGGTGTGGTGCTGTCGAGGCAGACCGCGTTGCGGGCGCTGCTGCAGTTGCCGTTGCCGGCCAGTTCGGTACCCCGGGTGATCGGGGTGGACGACTTTGCCCTGCGTAAGCGGCAACGCTACGCCACCGTGATCATCAACGCGGAAACCGCCGAGCGGGTTGACGTGTTGCCGGGCCGCAAAGCAGAGGTGCTGGAGGCCTGGCTGCGGGAGCATCCCGGTGTGGAGGTGGTGTGCCGGGATGGTTCGGCCACCTATGCCCAGGCGATCCGTCGAGCCCTGCCCAACGCGGTGCAGGTTGGCGATCGCTGGCATTTGTGGCACAACCTCGCCGAGGCCGTGTTGAAGGAGGTCGCCGCGCACAGCACCTGCTGGGGCAAGACCGGTCCGCCACTGCGCGAGGACGCGCGAGCGGTGACCACCCGCCAACGCTGGCAACAGATCCACGACCTGCTCAAGCACGGCGTGGGGCTGCTGGAAATCGCACGCCGACTGAACCTGGCATTGAACACAGTGAAGCGATACGCCCGCATCAATCAACCCGACCGGCTTGTTCGCGCACCGCAGTACCGGCCCACCCTCGTCGACCCATTCCGCGACTACCTGCGCAGCCGCCGCCGCGAGAACCCGGCCGTGCCCGTCCATCAGCTGCTGGCAGAGATCAAACAGCGCGGCTACACCGGAAGCCACAATCTGCTGTATCGCTACATCACCCAAGGACGAGTCGAATCCGACCGGCCAGCAATCTCTCCGAAGCGACTCGCACGCAACCTGCTCACACGCCCGGACAAGCTCCAAGATCACCAGCAGGAACGACTCCAAGCCGCCGTGAGCGCCTGCCACGAGATGACGGCGCTGGCCGGCCTCGTCGGTGACTTCGCGGCTCTGCTCACCCCGGCCACCGGCAACGACGACCGTCTCAGCGACTGGATCGCCCGGGCCCGAGCCGAGGATCTACCCCACCTGCACGCCTACACCCGCGGACTCGAATTCGACCGCGAGGCCGTCAATGCCGCCCTCACCCAGCCATTCCACAATGGACGAACAGAAGGAGTGAACACCAAAACCAAGATGATCAAGCGGCAGATGTACGGCCGCGCGGACTTCCCCCTCCTGCGCCACCGCATCTTGCTCGGCTAACGCCACCCAGCGCTACCACCGGATCCGGACCAGAGCCGTTCGGCCGACAGACCCCGAGCTGGACGGCTACATGGACCGGCACCGGCTCTAGCTACATCAAGACTTGATGAACGAAGCGTGATGCATAAAAGCTTGGTTAACAAGCCTTGAGAATTGGTGCAGGGTCAGCCTCGCGTTACTCTGTGCGTGCCTTGGGACTCTGGGCTTCACTGATCGCGCTCGACTAGGAGGTCCGTGCTCATGGCAGCGACGGTTCGCACCGCCAAGAAGTTGCTGCTCGGGCGGGAAATTGCGCACATGATCGACGGCGCGGGCCTGTCGCAAGGCGAGGCGGCCAAGCTGATCGAGACAAGCCAGTCGCGTATCGCCCTCTTGATCAACGGCGGTGGCAGCATCTCGCCTGGCGACCTGCTCCTGCTCGCCGACAAGCTCGGGTTCGGCGACGAGGGTTACAAGGAGGCTCTGCGCGAGCTGCGTCGCGACAACCACAAACGGGGTTTCTGGACGACCGGGCACAACCGCGCATACTCGGAAGACCTGCGACTGCTGGTGGACTTGGAGAAGCACGCCGACCAGATCAGCTCCGCGCAGGTCGAAGTGATTCCCGGACTGCTGCAATGCGAGTCATACGTCCGTGCGCAGCACTCTGACCGGGCGGAAGCCGGTGACGTTCCGCTGGAAGATCAGATCAAGGCGCGCTTGGCGCGGCAAGACATCCTGGACAAGGCCGAACCGCCGGTCGTGCAGTTCGTGCTCTCCGAGTCCTGCCTGCGTCGGGTCTGGGGTGACTCCGAAGTCATGCGCGAGCAGATCGACTACTTGATCAAGCTGTCGAAACGATCGAACGTCCTGCTGAAGGTCATACCTTTCGATCAGCCCGCCGGCCGTCGTTCCCCGATCGCGTCGCCGTTCACGCTGATCCACGCACCCTCGCCCGGCGCGGCCGGACCACTGGAGCTGGTTTACGTCGAAGGCGAAGGCGAGATCAGGTACCTCGACGACGCGAAGGCCCTCACCGCGCACCAAGCAGCCTGGGCCCGCGTCTCCAACGCCGCGCTACGGTTCGAGGAGACCCGCAAGTTCCTGAAGTCGGTCCTCCAAGACTTCAGGAAGTGAACACCGAGGAGCGAACCCGATGACCAGCGCCCCGCCCGCCTTCACCGAACCCGACTTCCGCAAGGCGAGCGCCAGCCAGCCGAACAAGGAGTGCGTGTGCGTCGCCCGGAAGGACGGCTGGGTCGAGCTCCGCGACGACAAGGCCGCATTCGGCGCAGCTGACGACCTCCGCCTGGTGTTCACGGAGGCCGAGTTCGATGCCTTCTTAGCGGGTGTGCGCTCGGGGCGGACGGCTGACCTCTGCTTGGAGATGGCGCGACGCGTAGACGGGACATACACCTTCCGCCGTTCCATGCCGCAGCCCGCTGGCCGAGGCGCGGAGCTGGAGTTCACTGAGGATGAGGTCCTGGCCTTCCTGGACGGTGTTGGTCGAGGTGAGTTCGATCGCGACCGTCGGGCTGCGGCTGTGCTCGTGTAGCTCGACGTCCCAATCCATCCTTGTCAGCACCGGCCATTGAGAAGTCGAAAGGCGCTACGGTCACCGAATGCGGGACTCCGAAAACGAACAACGGCCCCTGTAAACACCCTGGTCGCGAAGGGTGCTCTCCACGCACGTGGAGGTGATCCAGCACCATCAGCACCGACGGCCACATCGGCAGCGTGCTCTCCACGCACGTGGAGGTGATCCGTCGGCCGGGATGGATCAGGGCCGCGCAGGAACGTGCTCTCCACGCACGTGGAGGTGATCCGTATGGCGCAGGGCCTCGAGGAACTCGCGTGCCGTGCTCTCCACGCACGTGGAGGTGATCCGCTGTTTACCAAGCCCCATAACCGCAGGTCAGCGTGCTCTCCACGCACGTGGAGGTGATCCGATGGCCATCGAGCACCACAACGGCATGGGCGGGTGCTCTCCACGCACGTGGAGGTGATCCGGTCAGGCAGACCGTGGAGCGGTACTACAGCAACGTGCTCTCCACGCACGTGGAGGTGATCCGGTCCTCGCCGGATGGAGCAAGCACTTCGACGGGTGCTCTCCACGCACGTGGAGGTGATCCGAACACGGCCGCACCCGCGAGCGCGAGCTGCGAGTGCTCTCCACGCACGTGGAGGTGATCCGCGCGGATGCAACGCGCTGTGGTGACCTCCACCGTGCTCTCCACGCACGTGGAGGTGATCCGCCAGCGAGCGAGGCGCACCGCGCAAGGGTTTCGTGCTCTCCACGCATGTGGAGGTAATCCGGCGGCGTTGATCGCGCACCACATCACCCCCAGGTGCTCTCCACATACGTGGAGGTAGTCCGTGTCGAGGCCAATCAGCTGGAGAGAGGTTAGGGACTCTCCACTACGCCATCCTCACCGACGAGGTCCCGAAAGCGACCAGACCACCTCCAAGCGTGTGGAGAGCACGCCCAGGCCGTCCTGCTTCCCGGTGGTCATCGCGGACAACCTCTATGTGTCAACTCCGGTTCAATCGTGACCCGGTTGTTCCGGGTGAATGTTGACCCACCCGGGTTGGTTGTTAGTCGTTGGTCTTGGTGGCTGCGGGGACGCGGCCGAGGTCTCGGTCTTTGAGTCGGTAGCTGTCTCCTTTCATGGAGACGACCTCGGCGTGGTGGACGAGGCGGTCGATCATGGCTGCTGCGACGACGTCGTCGCCGAAGACCTCGCCCCAGCGCCCGAAGGGCTTGTTGCTGGTGACGATCAGGCTCGCTCGTTCATATCGGGACGAGACGAGCTGGAAGAACAGGTTCGCCGCTTCGGCCTCGAACGGGATGTAGCCGACCTCGTCGATGATGATCAGCGGGATCCGGCGGAGCTTGACCAGTTCGGCTTGCAGGTTGCCGGCGTGGTGGGCCTCGGCCAGGCGGGAGACCCACTCGGCGGCGGTGGCGAACGCGACCCGGTGACCGGCCTGGCAAGCGCGCATGCCGATCCCGATCGACAGGTGTGTCTTCCCGGTGCCGGGCGGCCCGAGAAACACCACGTTCTCTTTGGCAGTGACGAAATCCAAGGTTCCGAGGTGGTTGATCGTGTCGCGTTTGAGGGAGCGTTGGTGGTCGAAATCGAACTCTTCCAGGGATTTCCGCGACGGGAACCTCGCGGAGCGGATGCGGCCCTCACCGCCATGAGACTCCCGTGCGGCGACCTCGCGTTGCAGGCAGGCGGCGAGGAATTCCTCATGCGTCCAGCCCTCATCGCGGGCTCGTTGCGCGAGCCGTTCGACCGCGCCTGCCAGCGAGGGCGCTTTGAGGGCGCGAGTGAGATAGGCGATCTCGCCGGCGACGTTGCGGCCACTGGTCGTGGTCGTGGCGGCCATCAGGCGATCTCCTCAGCACTGGTGAGGCCGAACATGCGGTCGTAGTCGGTCAGTTCCCGGTGTTCAACCGTCGTATCGGTCTTGCCGGGCGCAGCGAGACGACGGGACCGGCGCATCTCGACGGCCGCGGCGGCATGGACCGGGTCGGTGATGCTCTGGTGATCGGCCCAGCATCGAACATGCCGGGCCAGCTCGGTGTCATCGCAGGTCACTGTCACTTCGTCGAGGTTCGCAGCGACCTGGACGCGGCGACCGACCGCTCTCGGGTGCACCGAGTAGTCGTTGGAATCCAGTCGGACGTAGTGATCCCGCGGCAACCGGGTACTCAGCCGCCATCCGGTCACCGGCGCGACCGGCGGCAGCACCAGCATCGCCGAGCGATCAGCGCCCCAACGGTCGGCCGGCCTGCAACCCAGCCTGCGGTGCTGACGCTGATTCGCCCGCAACAGCCAGCCCTGTAGCTGCGTGTTGAAATCCGCCGGGCCAGTGAACGAACGTCCGGGCAAAAACGACGTTTCCAGATACCCGTTCGCCCGCTCGACCAGCCCTTTCGCTTCTGGATCGCCTGGACGGCACTGGATCACCTTGATGCCCAGCGTTCCCCGGAATGCGTGCATCGCTTCCGTGAGCTGGGGTTTCCCGCCACGCCACTGCCCGACCGCGGACTCGTTATCCCAGACCAACGCCTTGGGAACCCGGCCCCAGCCACTGATCAAGGCCCAGTGCCCGGCCAGCAAATCCGCCGACTGCCGCGACGGCAGCATCACCGCCGTCATGACCCGCGAATAGCCACTGACCAGCACCAATACCGGCGGCCGGCCAATCTGGCCGAACCCGAGCGGCACATCAGCCGGTGGAAACCACAGATCACACTGCGCCAGCTCGCCCGGCTGATACTCCGTGCGCGACGCAGGATCAGCCGGTTTGAACAGCGGCCGCAACTGCGCGACCCGCTCGAAAAACACCGTCTTCCCGCGCTGCCAGCCGACTCGCTCCATGATCACAGACGAGGGCATCTCCGGGAACTCCGCCAGCAACGCACGGATCTGCGGCTCGACCGCATCCACGACCGACCCACGCGCCGCCCGCTCATACAACGGCGGCCCATGCGACGCCAACGCCTTCTTCACCGTGTTCTTCGAGATCCCCAACCGACGAGCGATGGCCCGAATCGCCATCCCCTCCGACCGGTGCAACCGACGAATCTCCGCCCAGTCCTCCACGCTCAACACCTCATGATCGTTCATGGGTGGGTCAAAACTCGCCCGGAACCAGAGGGTCAGTCTTCAACCGGAAGCGACACTATGTGCGTGGAGAGCACCCAACACAAGACCGGCACAGGACCGGGAAGCGCGGATCACCTCCACGTACGTGGAGAGCACGCTGGTCACGCATCCGAACCGATGACCACACCTGGATCACCTCCACGTGTGTGGAGAGCACAACAGCAGGAACGCCACCAGCCAGGACAGCACCGGATCACCTCCACGTGCGTGGAGGGCACTAGCACAGTGGTAGAGCGAGGGTGTACCTCTCCGGATCACCTCCACGTGTGTGGAGAGCACCGCCCGGCCATGCCGAACGTGGTGCGGACGGGCGGATCACCTCCACGTGCGTGGAGAGCACGGGCGGGCGGGCCGCACTGCCGTCCGTCCGGCTGGATCACCTCCACGTCCGTGGAGAGCACGAGAACGAGTCGCAGAACCAGTTCCTCGGCCTCGGATCACCTCCACGTGCGTGGAGAGCACCCCATGACCGCCGGATCCGACCGGTGCAGCCCCGGATCACCTCCACGTGCGTGGAGAGCACGGCCACGGCCGCAGCGTCGATCCCCGCACGATCGGATCACCTCCACGTGCGTGGAGAGCACGGATCCCCGTGGCCCTGCGAGTCGAGCACGCCCGGATCACCTCCACGTGCGTGGAGAGCACAGGTACTCCAGCAACTCCCGGATCTCGGCGGCCGGATCACCTCCACGTGCGTGGAGAGCACTCGTGTCCTGGTGCGCCCGGCACGCCATCCCGCGGATCACCTCCACGTGCGTGGAGAGCACAGCTCGACGACGGTCGTCGCGCGGCTCAAGGACGGATCACCTCCACGTGCGTGGAGAGCACCAGTACAGCCCCGCAACAGCCGTTCGAGCAATCGGATCACCTCCACGTGCGTGGAGAGCACACCTAGCCCTGACTCCTCATCCATGTCATTTGCGGATCACCTCCACGTGCGTGGAGAGCACTTCCAGCGCGCACTCGACGCACTGCCCGCCGGCGGATCACCTCCACGTGCGTGGAGAGCACACGGCGTACGCCAACCACCACTGCAGATCGGTCGGATCACCTCCACGTGCGTGGAGAGCACCCTTCGCGACCAGGGTGTTTACAAGGGCCGTTGTTCGTTTTCGGACTCCCGCATTCGGTGACCGTAGCGCATACCTACTTCTCGATAACCGGTGCTTTCGGGGGCGGGGTTGTCTCCTCTGGTTGCTGGGTTGTTGTGTGAGTGATTGGTGGTGTTTCTGGTTGTTGTGGTTACTGCTGGCTTCGTGGGTGTGGTGTGAGGGGGTGGTGTTCGCCGGTGAGTGCGGCTAGGGCGATTGCGATTTCGTCGAGGCCGGCACGGATGTAGGTCGTGGTGGTGGCGCCGTCGGTGTTGTTGTCGGTGTGTCCGGCGTAGGCGCGGGCGATGGCGTAGCCGTGGTGGCGTTCGACCCAGGTGAGGGTGGTGTGTCGGAGCCAGTGGGTGCTGATTTGTTGGGTGGCGGCCCAGGGGAGGTGTCGTCCGATGCGTGTCCAGAGGTGGTCGTAGCGGCGGGTGGTGATGGGTTGTCCGTTGCGGTAGCGCAGGAGTTGTCCGCCTGTTTGGGTGGCGCCGCGGTGGTGGGCGTGTTCTTGCAGGTGGTGCATGAGTGTGGGTGAGATGGGTTGCCAGCGGACGGTGCCGCCTTTTTCGTGCAGGAGGATGAGGCATTGGTCGGGGTCGAGGTCGCGTGGGCGTAGGGCGAGTGCTCCGGCGCGGCGGCAGGCGGTTTCGGTGTGCAGGCGCAGGATGAGGGTGTCGAGGGTGGGGTCGTTGCCGGTGGTGGCGGCGATGTGGTTGATCTCTGCGAGTCGGGCGTCGGGGAGTCCTCGGCGTGTGCTGGGCAGGCGCCGTGGTTTAGGGACGCGGATGGCGGGGTTGGCGGCTTGGGTGATGAGTTCGTCGGCGACAGCGTGGTTGTAGATGCAGCGCAGGGCGGCGATGAAGTGCTCGACGGCGCTGCGTCCGCCGCGGGCGTTGCGTCGTTGTACGACCCCGGTGCGGATGTCTTCGGCGAAGTGACGGATTTCCAGGGGCGTGGGTTCATTCAGGCGGCGGTGTCCCCAGTGTTCGACGATCCGGTTCCAGTAGGACTGATAGACCCGTCGGGTTCCGGTGGAGACGGCGTCGGCGACTTTCGGGACGTAGTCGGCGAACGTGGGTGCTGACGGGCGTGTTTCGGGGGTGTCGACGAGGTCTTCGGGCGTGACGCCCATGCGGGACAGCAGCAGGCGTGCGGCGTCGAGTTCTGCTGAACCGGGGGAGGGGTGTTCGGTGGTCATGACGGGTCACCACCAGTCAGCTGTGTGTGCAACGGAGACAGCATCGCGTCCAGCGTGTACACCGATTGCACGATGAGGAGGTCGGCTGCGGGGTCGGCGGTGAGCAGGGCGCGGTCGCCGATGCGGATCCGGCAGCGGGTGCGGGCCGCGGCGGGAACGAGGATGGTGCTCGCGCGTGCGGGGAGCTGGTGGACACCGGTGGGGTCGGGTCGTAGCAGCACCGAATCGGAGATGACGTGCATCGAGATGTGCTGGCCGGCCGACCATCCGAGTGCTTCGAGTAGGAGTTGGTCCGAGATCCGTCCGGAGCCGTCTACTCGTGCCAGCCCGTAGAGCTTCCGAGGTCCTTCGGAGGGAGGTGGCTCGGCGACCGGCAAGCCAGGCCCGTTCCCGTGCTGCGGGATCGGTTTCGATTGATGGGACTGGCCGCGGGGAGGGACCAGTCCGGCCACGACACCTTCAGCCACGGCCATCACCCCAGCCGCCACCCAGACAGGCCACAGCCTGGACATGACGAAGGCCATCGCAGCAGGAAACCTGCCGCGATGGCCTGATCAACAACTCTGCGCGTTGGGGAAATCGCACGCGTTTTTGTGTCCGAGGGGGGACTCAAGTCCCGCTGCGTAGCGGATCCGCGCAAAGCGCGTCTCCATACTGCGATCGTAACCTCTCTTTTGCGGTACTGGCGGGCACGCTTCGGGGCCGCCAGTCACGGGATGCTGCCGACTTCTAAACGGGTCGACGAGTCTGCAATGAAGACCCTGCTGCGCGCAGTCCCGGTCTGGCCGAACCAGCTGGGCGGCGGACAAGTGCCGCTGGCCTGCGACCCAAGCGGACAGTGAAGGGTCACGGCGGTTCGGGATGTTCTGGTGGATCTGTTGGTCGTTGTTCCCGGCAGGTTTCTCTTTGCCAATCGAGAATCCGCGGAAGTCGAAGTACCTGATGTTCGTGAACGGAGCTGTGCCGATGTTGCGGCGAAACAACGTCCGCCCGTTGCAAGAATGGCCCGACCCGTACGGCACGCGCAGCAGGCTTCCGCTGTTCAGGTGGTCGGCCACCTCGCGCAGTTCGGGATGCGCTGTTCCTTGCACGTGGCGCACCTCGAACCGGCAGCCGTAGCGAGCCGCCACCGGTCGAGTTCGAGCTCAGTGGTATTGCCGTCGTCCCTTGATTTCGCCGGGCAGGTCTTGAGTCGGGCGCGCGGCTGAAGTCCGCCCAACGGCGGTTCCGCCTGCGGGTGGTGTTCGAACACGTGCTGGTCATCGCGGTGTCGGCCGCCGTGATCGAGAGTTGCGACTGATCGCGTCAGGTTCGTAGTGCCTCCGACGGTTTCCTCGTGAGGACGGTGATTTCTACGGTAGTGGAGCTGTCCGCGCAGTCGGTCGTGCGGTGAACGCGCGGCTGCGGTTCCGCCGCCGGACCCGCCGGCCAGCTCGCTCGGGCAGCACTCAGTCGATGGTGGTCACGGATCGGGTGAGTTCCTCGATGAACTCGTGCACTCCGCCCTGCGGCCACACGTCGCGCACGGACATGTCGAGCATCAACCGGCCGTGCACGGCCGACCACAGCGAGAGCGCGCCTTCCTGCGGTGATTGCGTCAGCCGCATGCCTTCGGCTGCCAGTCGGGTCACCGCCGCGTGCCACCGCTCGGCCACTTCGGTCGTGTCGGGTCCCTCGTCGCCCAGGAATTCCGGGGGAACGGTGAAGATCAGCCGGAATCCTCCTGGGTTGTCCTGGGCGAACCGGCAATAGCCGTGGGCGATGGCGGCGAAGCGCTGCGCAGCCGAGTCTCCGGCCGCTTCGTCGTCGGCGCGGTCCATCGCGGCCAGCAGCTGGTCGAACAGGCTGTGCACGGCCGCGCGGCTCAGGCTCTCCTTGTCCGGGAAGTGCCGGTAGATAGAGGGGGCGGTGATGTTCGCTTCCTTGGCCACTTCGCGCAGCGACAACGGGATGGGGCGCATCCGCTCTTCGTCGGCGATCAGCCGGAGCATCGCTTCGAGGATTTCCGTGCGCAACTTCCCGCCCTCGCCGCGGGCGTTGCGCGGCCTGTCTCCCGTGGACGCGGGCGAATCGGTCGAATCGGTGGGTGCGGCCATGTCTTCAGGTTCGCACAGCGGCTCGCCGGAGGAAGCCGTGCCGCACGCCGATGGGCCACGGGGAGCTGCTTGGCGGATTCTTGTGGTGGTCGCAACGCCTGATGGTTTATGTGGTGGTGAGTAGATCACGGAGGCGTTGGGCTGGGGTGTGCCAGCCGAGTGTTTTGCGTGGTCGGTTGTTGAGTTGTTGGGCGACGTGTTCGAGGTCTTCGGGGCTGTGGATGCGGAGGTCGGTGCCTTTGGGGAAGTATTGGCGCAGGAGTCCGTTGGTGTTCTCGTTCGTTCCGCGTTGCCAGGGTGAGTGGGGGTCGCAGAAGTAGACCGGGACTCCGGTGGTGATGGTGAACTGTTTGTGTGCGGCCATTTCGCAGCCTTGGTCCCAGGTCAGGGAGCCGCGGAGGTGTTCGGGCAGGGTTTTGATCAGGGGGATCAGGACGTCGCGGACGGCTTCGGCGGTGTGTCTGCCGGGCAGGTGTCCGAGCAGGACGTAGCGGGTGGAGCGTTCGACCAGGGTCACGATCGCGCTTTCGCTGCGGGTGCCGACGATCAGGTCGCCTTCCCAGTGGCCGGGCACGGCCCGGTCTTCGATCTGTGGTGGGCGTTCGGAGATCATCACCATGTCGTCGAATCGGGGCGTGCGCTGTTCGGGGCTGCGGTGTAGTGCGCGGCGGGTGCGTCCGGTGCGCAGCGCGTCGGCGAGTTCGCGCCGTAACCCGCCTCGTGCCTGGATGTAGATGGCTTGGTAGATCGTTTCGGGACTCACCCGCATGCCTTCGTCGTCGGGGAACTCGGTGACCAGAGCGTGACAGATTTGCTCTGGTGACCATCGTTGCTGCAGGCCGGCGGTGACGTAGTCGCGTAACGGGCCGTGTTGGGCGAGTTTGGAGGCCTTCGGGCGTGCGCGGCTGGCGGCCCATGCCCGCTGCGCCCGGTGCGGCTGATATTCGCCGGCGACGCTGCGGTTGTCGATCTCGCGTTTGACCGTGGAGGGCGACCGGCCCAAAACACGCCCGATCGCCCGCAACGACTCGCCCTGCCGCCACAAGTCAGCGATCGTTTCCCGTTCCGTCACCGTCAAAAACCGGGGGTGCAGCTCAGCTTCGACCACCGCCAACGACAACACTGATCCACTAGTCACAGCGGTGTTGTAGTCGATCCTGTGCCCGTCCGGGTGCACCCGGGCATCACCGATCTTGCGGATCCCCCGATCCCAATCAGCGGCAGTGCGCACATGCACCCCGACCCGTGCCGCAGCATCCCGCCTCGACACCCCGGACCCACGCAACTCGTCGTAGACCGCCCGGCCGGGATGCCCACGCCTGCCCGGTTTCCCACGACCACGAACACCCGCCCTCTTCGCCCACCCGAACGCCGTCGCAGGAGCCACCCCGGCCACCCGAGCAGCACCCGCAATACAGCCCCCTTCACCCTCCAACACCTCGAAAAACCACGCCTTCAACCCCGCAACAACCACGACCCCCACAACCCCTCAAATCCAAGGCGTTGCAAGGACCGCTAGAACCCGCACTTTTCAAGAAAGGTAAACATCTGTAAAGTTACGGGCGTAATCTGAACTTGTCGGAGCTGTCCGGCTCTTTCGTCAGGAGCGCCCGTGCAGATCACCATCGAAGAGGAGAAGTGCTGCGGTGCCGGTCAGTGCGTGCTGGCCGCCCCGGGGGTCTTCGACCAGCGCGACGAGGACGGCGTCGTCGTCCTGCTCGACACGGACCCCGGTGCCGACCAACTGGAGAACGTCCGCAACGCCGCGAACCTGTGCCCCGCGGCGGCCATCGAGGTGCGCGAGTGACAGCGGTACCCCGGGAGATCGTCGTCGTGGGTGCCTCGGCGGCAGGTCTCGCTACCGTCGAAGGCCTTCGGCGGGGCGGTTACGACGGGCGGCTCACCGTCGTCGGCGACGAGGCCCACCTGCCCTACGACCGGCCCCCGCTGTCGAAGCAGGTGTTGTCGGGGAGTGGGGGATCGGGAAGCTCGCACTGCGCGATGCGGCGGTCTACGAAGACCTCGGCGTCGAGCTCAGACTCGGCTCCCCGGCTTCCTCTTTGGACACCTCCGCCCGCGAGCTCCGCTTGGCGGACGGCACCGTCCTCGGTTACGACGCGCTGGTCGCTGCGACCGGTGTGCGGGCCCGCGCTCTGCCGGGTGTTGAGGGCATCGAAGGGGTGCACTTGTTGCGCACTCTCGAGGATGCGTTGGCGTTGAAGGAATCGCTGGCCTCGGCTCCTCGGCTGGTGATCGTCGGTGGCGGATTCATCGGGGCTGAGGCTGCCGCTGTTTCCCGTGGATCGGGGTGTGCGGTCACCCTGATCACCGATCAGCACGTGCCGTTGTCCGACGCCGTCGGCGCCGAGATCGGCGCGATGCTCACCGAGATCCACCGGGACCACGGGGTCGACGTCGTCGCCGACGCGATGGTTGAAGGAGTCCGCAGCGACGGCGGCCGCGTCACCGGCGTGCGGCTGGTCGATGGCCGCACCGTCGACGCCGAGGCCGTGGTGATCGGCATCGGCACCCTGCCCAACGTCGAATGGCTCGAAGGCACCGGTCTCTTCATTGGCAACGGCGTCGAATGCGACGGCACGCTGCACGCCGGACTCGGAGTGTGGGCGGCCGGAGACGTGGCCGCCTTCCCCGATCCGGCCAGCGGGGAGCGGATCCGCATCGAGCACCGCACCAACGCGGGCGAGCAGGGCATGGCCGTGGCCCGCAACATCCTCGCCGGTGCCCGCGAGGCGGAACCGTTCAGCAGCGTGCCCTACGTCTGGTCCGACCAGTACGACCTCAAGATCCAGATCTACGGCCGCAGCAGAGGGGCCGATCGCATCCACGTCGTGGACGGCAGCCTCGCCGATCGCAAGTTCACCGCCCTCTGCGCCCGCGACGGCCACGTGACCGCCGCCATCGGCTCAACATGGTCCGCCCGCTGCGCGGCCTGCGTCCGGTGGTCGCCGACCGCACCGAATGGGAGACCGCCGTGGCCGCGCGCACCTCAGCCGCTTGACGAACACCCCACCACACTAGGAGTAGTCGTGACGACGACCGAGTCCACCGAAACACCCCGGTTCCCGCTGACCCGGGGATGCCCGTTCGCCCCGCCCGAGAAGGCCGTCGAGTACCGCGCGGAAGGGGCTCCCCGGCGCGTGCAGATCTGGAACGGCGCCCAGCCTTGGCTGATCACCCGCCACGACCAGATCCGCGAGGTGCTCAGCGCGACCGACCGCTTCGGAGCCGACGTCACCAACCCCGGGTTTCCGAACACCAGTGACGCTCAGCCCTACGTGGAGGGTGAGCTCTTCTTCCGCAAGGACGGGCAGGAACACCTGCCGTTCCGGCGCATCCTCAACGGCGACTTCACGGCGAAGCGCTCCGAGGCCCTGCGCCCTCGGATGATCGAGCTGACCGACCGGCTGATCGACGACTTGGAGCAGGGGCCGCGTCCGGTCGACCTGATCGAGAAGTTCGCGCTCGCCCTGCCCACCGTCGTCATCTGCGAGGTCCTCGGCGTGCCGCCGGAGGACAGCCCGCGCGTGCACGAAGCCTCCAAGAAGACGGTGCAGCTGAGCATCCCCAAGGAGGAGAAGCTCGCCGGCATGCAGGACATGCACGACGTCCTGGAGAAGCACGCGGAGCGCAAGCGCGCCGAACCGGACGACGGCCTGCTGTCGCGCCTGGTGAACACCCACGTCGACGAGAGGGGCGACTTCGACTTCGAGTACGCCGTGCGGCTGGGCATGCTCGTGATCGGCGCCGGGCACGAGACCACCGCCAACATGATCGGGCTCGGCATCCTTGCGCTGATGCGCGAACCCGAGAAGCGCGACATCCTGCTGTCCGACCCGGACAAGTACGCGCCCACCGCCGTCGAGGAGATGATGCGGTACTGGAGCATGGTGCAGACCGAGCCGCGCCGGGTGTGCTTGCAGGACACCGAGGTGGGCGGGGTGCTCATCCGCGCCGGTGAGGGCATCATCTGCAACCTGCCCGCCGCCAACCGCGACCCGGAGGTCTTCGACACCCCCGAGGTCCTGGACATCACCCGCGTGCAGCGCCAGCACATCGGGTTCGGCTTCGGCGTCCACCAGTGCCTCGGCCAGAACCTCTCGCGCGTGGAGATGCAGGTCGCCTGGCCGCGCTTGTTCCAGCGGTTGCCCGGTCTGCGGCTGGCCGTGGACGAGAGCGAGCTGCACTTCCACGACGACGCCCTGACCTACGGCCTCGAAGAACTCCCGGTCACTTGGTAAGCGCGGAAGAAAGCGGGAATCGCATGAGAGGAAAGCTCGCAGGCAGGACGGCGGTCGTTGTCGGCGGCGGCCAGACGCCAGGTGCCACTCTCGGCAACGGGCGCGCGGTCGCGCTGACCTTCGCCCGGGAAGGCGCCGACATCGTGGTCGTCGATCGAGATGCGGCCTCCGCGGAGGAGACCGCGGAACTCGTGCGCGCCGAGGGCGGTTTCGCGGTCGCGCACCGCGCCGACATCACCCTTGATGAGGACTGCGCGAGCATCCTCCGGGCCGCGCTGAATGCTTACGGCCGGGTCGACGTGCTGCACAACAACGTCGGCATCGTCCCGGCCGGGCGCACCGAGGAACTCTCACCGGAGAAGTGGCGGCAGGGTTTCGAGGTGAACCTCACCGGCATGTGGCAGACCTGCAAACACGTGCTGCCCCACATGCGCGAGCAGGGCAGCGGGGTCGTCATCAACATCTCGTCGATGGCCGGACTGCTGCACGCCGGAGAGAACATCGCCTACACCACGTCCAAAGCCGCGGTGCACTCGATGACCCGCAGCCTCGCCATCGAATACGCGCCGCACGGCGTGCGGATCAACTGCATCGCCCCCGGCATGATGGACACCCCGATGGGAGTCGATTCCGTCGCCCGCGACACCGGGACCGACCGCGAGGCAGTCGCCGCCAAGCGCGCCTCGATGGTCCCGATGGGACACCAGGGCACCAGCGAGGACGTCGCCAAGGCCGCGCTGTTCTACGCCTCGGACGACTCCGCGTTCATCACCGGAACAGTGCTGCCGGTCGACGGAGGATTCACGCTCCGAGCCGGATTCACGGCCTGACCGACGCGCGCCGCGGGTGCCGCCGCGACGGGGGCACCCGCGTTTCCCCATGACCACCCTGCACCCGAAGGCGACCGGGTTCGCGACTTTCCGCCCCCCGGACCGCTTCCGCCTCCAGGAGGATTGACGATGACCGACAATCGCGCGAAAGCGCTGGCACTGCTCCAGGAAATGATCCCCGGCATGCTCACCGAAGGCGACACCCCGAAAGTGGCCGCACAGGGATTCGCCGCCGAAATCGGGGAACTGAGCCTGGACAACGTGTTCGGAGCGCTGTGGTCCCGCCCCGGACTCGACCGCCGATCCCGCAGCATCCTCACGATCGGCATCCTGATCGCATTGGGCGCCACCGAGGAACTGAAAGTCCACTTCCCGATCGCCCTCGTCAACGGCGTGACCCGCGAAGAGCTGGAAGAGATTGTGTATCACTCCGCCGGATACGCCGGATACCCCGCCGCATCCACGGCACGCCTGGCCGGCATGGAAGTGCTCGACTCCGAGGACGCCGCCCAAGACCACCTCCGCCGTCTCACGGGTAACGGCGAGAAGACCACCGGCTGACTTGCAGTTTCGGATGCGGCGGCGAGGCCGCCCGGAGGAACGCTGGTCGTGACGCCCTGAGCATGATGGTCGGCGCCCAGCGGGTCGATTCGGCTCATCGCCGGGCCCGGTGGCGCCCAGGCCCGGTGATGAGCCGAGTGTTCGGCAACTGCAGAGGGAGGCCCGGTGTTGTGCGGGCCCTGCGCGGTTATTCGTGGATTTCGATCGCGGCTGCCGGGCACAGCGCCGCGGCGGTGCGGGCGTTCTCGTGCTCGGCCTCCGCCGGGGTTTCGTCGAGCAGGATGACGACGCCGTCGTCGTCGCGCTGGTCGAAGACCTCGGGTGCGGCCAGGACGCACTGTCCGGCTCCGCAGCACTTGTCCTCGTCGATGGTGACCTTCATTTCCTCACTCCTGTGCGGGCGGCGGCAGGTGTGCCGTCGCTGAACGTGGTTGCCACTTCTACGGGTGCGTCGGCCTGTTACCAGGTGACCGGCAGCGAGCGGACGCCGTAGTTGGTGCCGTGGGTGTCCATCGGGACCTCGGAGGGGTCGACGGCCAGTTTCAGGTCGGGGAAGCGTTCAATCAGCCGGGGCAGCACGGTTTTGAGCTCCGCGCGGGCGACGTTCTGCCCGAGGCATTGGTGGACGCCGTAGCCGAAGGCGAGGTGCCGGGTGAGCTTGCGGTCGAAGTCGGCCATGTCCGGGTCGTCGAACGCGCGCGGGTCCCGGTTGGCCGCGGGCATGGCCACAACGACGAGGTCGCCCTGCTTGATCTGCGCGCCGCCGATCTCCAAGTCCTCCTTGGCGACTCGTCCGAGTCCGAATTGGACGATCGTGAGGTAGCGCAGCAGTTCCTCGACGGCGGGGCCGATCTTGGCGGGTTCGTCGCGCAGCTGCTGCCACTGCTGTGGGTGGGTCAGCAGCTGCATGATGGACAGGCCCATCATGGCCGCGGTGGTGTCGTGCCCGGCGAACAGCAGCAGCGCGCCGATCCCGGTGAGGTCGTCGTTGGTGAGGATCGTGTTGCCCTCGTCGGCGATCCGGATCAACTCGGCCAGCAGTCCCGGCGAGTCCGGTTCCTGCCGCTTCTGCTCGACCAGCTTGCCGATGTAGTCCAGCAGCCACTTCGCACCCGCGTCCCGCTGCTCGCGGGGGTTGCTCATGTCCATCATCTGTTCGGTGGCTCCGTGGAACCCGTCCCGGTCCTCGTAGGGCACACCCAGCAGTTCGCAGATGACCAGGCACGGGATCGGCAGGCACAGCGCCTGCACCAGGTCCACCGGCCCGTCCGCGGCGGCGACGGCGTCCAGGTGCTCGTCGACGATGCGATCGATGTAGGGCTGCAGCCGGTTCTGCACGGCCTTCGGGGTGAACTTCCCGGTCAGCAGCTTGCGGTAGGCGCCGTGATCGGGCTCGTCCATCATCACGAACAGCGGCGGCAGACCCCCTTCACCGTCACCGGCGGTTTCGGGTTCCTCGCCCGGAGGGTTGTCGTGGCGCGGACGGCGGGCGCTCATGCGCGGGTCCGCGAACACCGCGCTGCCCTCGTCGAACCGGGTCACCAGCCAGCCTTCGGTGCCGTTCGGGAACGTCACCCAGTGGATCGGCTGCTCCTCCTGCAAGGCCTGGTATTCGGGCGGCGGATCCAGCGGGGCGGCGGTGTCGCGCGTGGTGGGCATCGACCGGGTCATGTTCGTCCTTCTCTCCTGCGTGGCGGGTCAGTTCGAGTTCTGGTGGGCGGTGTGCTCGGCGACGGCCTTCGAGACTCCCTCGTGCACCGAGGTGGCGTTGCCCCAGCCGACGTAGAAAGCCAGCTGCAGCACGGATTCGTGCAATTCCTCGGGAGTGCAGTCCCCACCGGAGAGGGCGCCGCGGGCCTGCACCTGCACCAGGTCCGCCCGGCCGAGGGAGGCGGTCGCGCCGAGCACGAGCAACCTCCTGTCCCGAGTGGACAGACCAGGGCGGTTCCAGATCTCACCGAAGAGGTGGCCGACCGTCTCGTCGAGGAACGCGCCGCTCTGCCCGTCGAGGGACTTGCTGAAACCGGCGCCGTAGACCTCGTCCATGACGTCCAGACCGCGCTGGTACTGGTCGCTCATACGTCCTTCCCTTCCTGAATTCCGAGGGTGTCCCGTTCTTCTCGGCGGGTCACGTCCACCAAGGGGAGTTCGACCTCCAGGTCCGCGGCGAGCTTCTGCGCGGCGGCGAGGTCCTTGTCCATCAACGGCTCGATACCGCGCACCAGCTTGCGGATCGCCGCCAGCGCCCCAGGACCGTCGAGGCCTTGGCCCGTCAACGCGGCGATCTGCTCGCTCATCGCCAGTGCTCCCGCCTGGTCGACGCGCTGCATCTCCAGCAGTTGCAGGAGGGTGTGGCCTTCGGGGTCAGCGGTCGTGATGACCCGCATGAGCGTCTCCGGCTCGACCCCGGCCGCGCCCGCCAGCGATGCGGCTTCCGCCACGGTCCGCCAGCTGCCGTAGGTCACGACGTTGCGCGCGAGCTTGGTCGCCATGCCCGCCCCGAGCGGTCCGCAGTGCACGACCTCCTTGGCGAAGTCGGCCAGCACCGGCATGGCGCGGGCGACCGTGTCCGCGTCGCCGCCGACCATCGTGACCAGGCCGTTCTCGGCGGCCTTGTCGCCGGGGGTGACACCGGAATCCAGGAACCCGACATCTGAGGCGGCGCACGCGGCGGCCAGCTCCCGCACGACCGGCAGCTCGACGGTGCTCAGCAGGACGATGGTCGATCCGGGCTGTGCGCCCACCAGCAGACCGGAGTCCCCGGTGATCACTTCTCGTGCCTGATCGGCGGAGACCACGGCGATGAGCACCACATCGCTGTTCGCGGCCACCTCAGCGGGGGAGCCCAGCAGGTCAGGATCGCCCGGCAGCTCCGCGGCCTCCGGCCGGATGTCGTGGACGACCGGCACCCGGCCGCTGCGGGCCAGGCTGACCGCGACGCCACCGCCGATCATTCCGAGGCCGATCACACCTGCGCGCAGCCGCGCGGGTTCGTCCTGCCGTGCTTTCATGCTCGTTCTCCCTCGGTGGCGTTGACGAGTTCGGTGGCCGCAGGCCACGGACGCCGCTCGGCGACGAGCGGCCGGAATCCCCGCGCGGCGCGCGCCATGTTGATGCCGACCACCGCGCAGACCCGCCCCTGCCTGCCGTAGAGGGCGACGAGCCGGCGCTCGGTGAGCGAGCCCTCGACCACGCACACCCGATCCGCGCCCTGCGGGCGGCCGTAGATCTGGATCTTGCGGTCGTACTGGTCGGACCAGATGTAGGGCACGGGAGCGAAAGCGCTCCCGCCGTCGTCGGCGAGCAGGTTCCGCGCGACCGCCATGCCCTGCTCGGTCGCGTTGGTCCGGTGCTCGATCCGGATGCGCCGCCCGAGGTCCGGGTGCGGCCAGGAAGCGACGTCACCGGCGGCCCACACGCCCGGACCCGCGCTGCAGGTCTCATCGCACTCGACCCCGTTGCCGACCGGCACTCCGCTGCCCGCCAGCCATTCGACGTTCGGGATCGCGCCGATGGCCACAAGCACGAGGTCGGCGGGCAGGGTCCGCTCATCGCTGAGCCGCACACCGGTGACCCGGCCGCGTTCGGCCAGCACTTCTCCGACGAGCACACCCGCTTCGATCCGCACGCCGTGGTCGCGGTGCGTGGCGGTCAGGACTCCGCCCAGCTCCTCGCCGAGCACGTCCGCGAGCGGCATCGCGGTGTCGGTCACCAGCGTGACCTCGGCTCCGAGTTCTCGCGCCGCTGAAGCGGCCTCCGCGCCCATGAATCCGCCACCGACCACAACGAGCCGGGGGTGGCCGGCGAGCGCCTCCCGCAGTGCCAAGGCGTCGTCGAGCGTGCGGAGCACGTGCACCCCGGCCACATCCTCGGTCCCTGGCAACCGCCGCGGTCGGACGCCGGTCGCGATCACCAGTTCGTCGTAGCCGACGATCTCGCCGCTGTGCAGGCTGAGCTTGCGGGCGCCGGGGTCCAGCGCGGAGGCGGTGGTGCCCAGCCGCAGGTCCAGGTCGAGGTCGTCGATCGCCTCGTCCGAGCGCAACCGCAGCCGGTCGGCCTCCCACGCCCCGGACAGCAACTGCTTCGACAACGGCGGGCGATCGTAAGGCAGATGCGGTTCGGCTCCGACCAAGGTCACCGCGCCGTCGAAACCCCCGCGCCGCAGCGCCTCGGCAGCGCCCAGACCGGCAGCGGAAGCACCCACCACCGCGACCCTGGCCGGGCTCATGCGGCGATCCGTGAGGACGCCGTGCGCTGCTCGTGCTCCCGTCGGCGGCCGGTTCGCGGGGGCGTCGCGGACACGGCTGAAGCGGGCAGGCCCGTGCTTCGTCGAGTTCCGGGGTCGAGTTCAGCCACGAGAGCCTCTCTTTCGGCCGGCGCGCCGCGGTGCGTTCGCCAGGCGGACAGGAAAACTAACCTAACTAAGTTCACTTAGGACGATAGACCTCTCCTCCGGATGTGAGCTCGTGGGGCGCCAGGTGTCTCCGGTCACACTTCTGTTGCGTGATCGAGCGGGAGGAAGAAGGAGGTCGCGGGGGCGGCCCCGCACGAAGGGGCGCCGGCGAAGGTCAGCTCTCGGCGTCGGTGATGGTCAGCGCGAGCATCCGCTCGATCGCGGTGTCCGGGACCGCGGCGCCGCCTTCCGGTTTCGCGCTGACGATCACGCCGGTCAAGCCCTCGGCCAACCCGTCGATCAGCTCTGGAGCCGGGTTCAAGGACAGGCTGTGCTGGAGCGAGACCATGCCGTGCAGGCCCGTCCAGAGGGTGTGCGCCGCCTGGCGCGGCGGCAGCCCGACCGCGTAGCCCTCATCCAGGCAACGCTGCAACGCAAGCCGGAAACGCGCGGCCACCAGCCGCGACGGGTGCTTGCCCAGTCGTTCGGGATCCACTGCGGGCTGGCGGACCTCGTACATCAACCGGTAATGCCCTGGATTCTCCATCGCGAAGCGGCAGTAGGTCCGGACCTGGGCCAGCAACCGCGTGCGAGCGTCCTCGTCGATCACCGCTTCGTCGGCCAGCCCCATCCGGCCGGCCAATTGCTCGTACTTGTCCGCCAACGCCGCCCACACCAGCTCCGCCTTGTCCGCGAAGTGCAGGTAGATGCTCGGCGCCGAGACTCCGACATCCTTCGCCACCGCCCGCATCGTGAGCTTCTCGTCGCTGCCCCACTCGGCCAGCAACCGGTTCACCGCGGCGAGCACCTCCACGCGGAGCTGCTCGCCGTGACCACGAGGACTGCGGGGACGACCACTCATGCCGCCCATCTTCACACCCGCGCACAACGCGTGAGGTGCGCGGCCGGTCTGCGGAGCGCCGTAGGGAGCCGTTGTTCGCGCCGTCCCGGTGTGACCCGTGCCGCGCTCGAGCGGCGGATCGTGCTCGCCTCGCTTCTGATTTGCGCGGTGCGAGCGAGTGGGGACTGTTGCTCTCATTCGGTCCGACCTTTAGTATTTAAGACCAAAGATAGTGTCCACGGTCACACTACAGGCGTAATGTGCTAATAGGAAGTGATGTCACATGAGGGCTCGTGGTGCATCGCGCAGCAAGAGCCGAGGTTCCCGGGAGCTCGCGGAGTCACCAGTGATGGACCCCGGGTGCTGCATCGGCTTTCCGCGTGCCGCTGAGGCGGCGATCACGAGAGCGGGTCGGGGATCAGGTCGTCGAACGTCCGGCGCCGGGATTCGTTCCGCGTCCACGAAGGAAAGTCAGTCCACGAGAACTTCGCCGGGAGTTGCGGTATGACCACAGCGAACAAAGTCCTCACCGAGTCGTACTGGCCGGCCAACGGGGACGAGGACGTCCTCGAGGTCACGATCGGGGACCTTCTCCGGGAAGCCGCCGCCACGGTGCCCGACCGGATCGCGCTCGTGGACGCCGTCGAGGACCCGGGCGCCCGGCGGAGCTGGACCTACGCGGAGTTCCTCGCCGACAGCACGCGAGCCGCGAAGGCGCTCCTGACTCGCTATGCCCCAGGGGACCGGGTGGCCATCTGGGCGCCCAACGGCGCGGACTGGATCATCCTCCAGCAGGGGATCAGTCTCGCAGGGATGGTCTTGGTGGCCGCCAATCCGGCGTACCGGGAGCGCGAGCTCGAGTACGTGCTACGGCATTCCGGAGTGGTCGCGCTCTTCTACGCCGACTCCTACCGGGACTTCGACCTGAGGACCGTCGTGGATGAGATTCGGCCCCGGCTACCGGACCTCCGCGACGCGATCACTTTCGCCGAGTGGCCTGGCTTCCTCGACAGCGGCGCGGATGTCGAGCTGCCCGAAGTCGCTCCGACGGACCCGATCCAGGTGCAGTACACCTCCGGCACGACCGGTTTTCCGAAAGGCGCGCGGCTGCACCACAAGGGCCTCGCCAACGCCGCGAAGCTCGTCGCGGAGCGCGCCGGGATGCACGACGGCGGCGTGAACGTGAACTCTATGCCGATGTACCACATCGGCGGGGGAGCGGTGACCTCGTTGGGAACACTGGCTAAACGCGGCAAGTTCGTCATCGTCCCGCAGTTCCTCCCAGAGCTGATGTTGGAGACGATCGAGACCTATCGCGGGACCCACACCCTTCTCGTCCCCACGATGCTGCTGGCTCTGCTCGACCACCCGGACCGAGAGAAGCGGGACCTGTCCAGCTTGCAGACCGTCATGAGCGGCGCCGCTACGGTGCCGGCCGCGCTCGTCCGTCGCACGGCTGAGATCTTGGGGTGTCGGACGAGCATCCTGTTCGGACAGACGGAGATGCACGGAGTCATCGCCCAGACGCGGGTGACCGACTCGCCTGAAGACCAGTCGGAGACGGTCGGGCAGCCGCTGCCGCACCTAGAGGTCAAGATCGCCGACGAGGTGACGGGCGAGATCCGGCCCCTCGGGGAGTCCGGCGAGATCTGCTGTCGCGGTTACCAGAACATGATTGAGTATCACGACATGCCGGAAGCGACCCAGGCGACCATCGACTCCGAGAACTGGCTGCACATGGGCGACCGGGGCTGCATGGACGAACGCGGGTTCATCCAGATCACCGGCCGCCTGAAAGACATGATCATCCGCGGTGGGATCAACATCTACCCGCGGGAGATCGAGGAGTTCCTGATGACCCATCCCGCCGTCTCCGACGTCGCGGTGGTCGGTGTGCCCGATGACAAGTGGGGCGAGCAGCTGGCGGCCGTCGTCCGGCTCAGCGCGGGGGTGAGCCGGCCTTCCGTCGAGGAGATGCGGACCTTCTCCCGTTCGCAGATGTCCGCCCACAAGACCCCCTTTTACTGGAGCTTCGTGGAAGAGTTCCCGGTCACTCCGACCGGGAAGATCAAGAAATACATGCTGCGCAAACAGCTTTCCGCCGGCGAACTCGATGTCGACACGTACCGACCGGAGTCGGACGGACGGTCGAATCGGAGCGAGTGAATCGGGACACCCGGATGGATTCGGATTGGCAGAGGACCAGGCCTCCGTGCGCGACAGCGTGCGGAGCTTCGCTACCGCCGAGCTGGCTCCCGGGCACCTGGCACGCGTCAAGCGGAGCGATTTCCCGTGGTCGGTTCACCAGCAGGTGGCCGAACTCGGTGTTCTCGGAGTGCTGACCGGAGCGGACCACAATCCGCTGGACACCAGGGATTTCGTCGCCGCGGGCCTGGCGGTGGAGGAAACTGGGTACGCGACGTCAACGTGGCGAACGCCGCCATCGCGGGGAGAAGATCTCGGTCATGATGTCGGCCAATGCGAACGCGTTGATCGTGACCGCGCGGACGTACCGCGACGACGTCAACCTCGGGGTGTCCGCGTTCCTCGTCGGAATGGACGACCCCGGCATCGCGACCTCCGGCATTGGGGACACCGGCTGGAAACCGATGGGGCGGAGCATGGTCCACCTCGACGAGGTCCGGGTGACCGAGGACGCGGTGCTCGGGCTGAAGGGGGTGCTTTCCGCAGCGTGCTCAACGGTTTCGACTGCACCAGGCCGCTGCTCGCGCTCACCGGAATCGGGTGCGCCCAGGCGAGTCTGGACGACACCGCGGCGTACGTGCGCGAGCGGTCGGCTTTCGGCTCACCGCTGGCCCGCTTCGAAGGGGTCTCGTTCCCGTTCGAGCAGCGCCTGCGCGACGTCCTGGCCCTGGAGATCGCGGACGGGACCGCGCGGGTGCAGAAGATCATCGTCGCCCGGGAGCTCTTCGGCTCCGTTTTCGTGCCGTACCGGAGCGGATGAGTTCAGAGCGCGCCGTTCGGCCGCGCTTCCAGCAGGATCTCCCGCCAGCGCTCCCAGGCGCCGGGGGACCAGCGGTCGCGCCGGTCGAGGAACAGTTCCGAGGCCGCGTGCCCCACCCACTCCGGCAGCAGCTCCTCCGGCAGTTGCGGGTCCAGGCGCATGAACTGCTGCAGGAAGTTCCGCAGTTCGAGGTAGCTCAGCAGCACTTCGTCTCCTCCCGCGGGCCGGAAGTCGGCGTAGCGGGCCAGCAGTGCTCGGTAGCTGTCCGCAAGCTCGGCGAGGTTCCAAGCCCGCTGGACAATCTGCTCATCGCTGAGTCCGACGTCCTCGGTGTGCCCGACGAGGCTGAGGGCGTTGCCGGTGAGGTCGAACTCCGCGATGAGCGACCGGAGGTCGTCCACGGCGTTCACGTGCGGGGTGAGCCATACGCCGGGTGTCGGGTTCCCCATCCGCAGCCACGCCAGACCGCCGTAGAGGCGCTTTCGGGTGGTGCGCTCGCCCTGCGGTATCGAAACCAGGAGGACCAGCCACCGCCCGTCCCAGGGCTCGGAGCGATCGAGGAATGCCGTGGCTCGCTGCAGGCCGTCCTCGATGACCGTCTTCCCGGATGGGGTCAGCTGCCAGCGCGCGGTGCGGCCGATGCGCTCCCGTTCGATCCAGCCCGCATCCGCCGACCGCGAGATCGCCTGACGCGCGGCGTGCCCCTCCACGCCGAGTCCACCGAGGACTCGGACCAGGGCGGTAGTCCAGATCGCCTCGTCCTGTGGATAGGAGAATTCGCCCATCACCGTGAGCAACAACGACCGGGCGCTCGCCGTGGGCAGTAGCGAGGCGCCTGCTGTATCACTCCGAGTCACGTCCACATGGTCCCCGTTTCCGTTGGGCGGCGTGCAACCGGGACCGCGGAACGCTCAGCCCGGAGGCGTCGGGCTTCTCGTGCAGTGGCGCCCGAGAAAGTATTACGCAAACGTGAACTCAGTTGCTTGAATTGTCACTCTTCGGGCTCTATCTTCATACCACGTGGCCGAGTTGATCCGGGTTCAGCACCGGACGCAGCCGTTTCAAGCCCGGCAGTGGGTCACCACGACTGTCTTCCGGGACGTCGCGTCGGCAGGTCGCGAAATCATCAGTGCAGCTCGGCGGTTTCCGTGCTGGCCGGACCGACGGCCTGATCAGCGCGACGGGCCGAGCGACCGAGAACTGTGAGGTACCGGTGGTTTTCGATCCAACGAAGAAGTCCCCGACCACACCGGCCATCGGTCGTCGCAGGTTCCTGAGCTACCTGCTGGCAGCTCCGACGCTAACTGTGGCGACCGAGCTCGCATTGGCCGGAGCCGCGGACTCCGCCGAGGCCGCCGTTCCGTCACCTCCGCAGCTCATCGGGGAAACCGTCGATCTCCAAGACGTCATCAACGTGATCGGTGCTCCCACTGCTGCATTGCTGTTCCAGATCACGGTGCACGAGGACGGCACGGTGACCGTTCCGCTGCCGCGGGCCGAGGTGGGGCAAGGGCTCACAACGTCGGTGCCGATGCTGATCGCGGAAGAGATGGACATCCCGCTCGCCAACGTTAAGATGCCCCTCGCGGACGCGCGGCCGGAGTTGCTGTTCGGCCAGCTCACCGGCGGTTCGTCGAGCATGACCTCGTTGTATGGCCCGGCCCGGCTCGCCGCCGCGGCCGCTCGGACGCGGCTGGTGGCCACCGCAGCGCTGCGCTGGGGACTGTCCCGTGATCGGCTCACGGTCTCCGACGGCGTCGTGCACGCTCCGGACGGGCGGAGTGCGTCGTTCGGCTCGCTAGCGGTAGCGGCGGTTTCGGCGAAGTTGCCGGACCTGCCGGTGGTGCTCAAGCCGGAGTCCGAGTTCAAGCTCATCGGAAGCAGGGTGCGTCGGCTCGACGGCCACCGGATCGTGACGGGAACCAACACCTACACCCAGGACCTCGACGTGGCGGGCGCGAAGCCGTGCCTGGTCCGCAGGCCACCGACGATCAACGGCACCGTCGAGGCGGTGCACAACGCGGACGCCGTCAAGCGGATGACCGGCGTCATCGACGTAGCCGTGATCCCGACGGGTGTCGCGGTGCTGGCCGAGACCTTCGCGATGGCGCTGGACGGCATGAACGCGATCGATGCCACGTGGGGGCCCGGCACCGTTGATGACGAGAGCGACGAGACGGTCCGCCGCAAACTGCGCGCCGCGGTGGGACCGCTGGGCGATCCGCCGGTGACGTTGCCGCCGGAGGCCGGAACGCTGGAGATGGAGTTCGACTTCGCTTTCCTGAGCCACGCTCCACTGGAGACCAACGCGGCGGTGGCCGATGTGCGGGACGGGCGCGCGGAGGTGTGGACGGCGGTACAGGTTCCCACCAGCGCGCAAGAGAACATCGCTCGAGAGCTGGGCCTGCCGCAGACCTCCGTCACGGTCCACGTTATGCCCAGCGGCGGATCGTTCGGCCGCCGCCTGTTCAACGACGCGGCGGTGGAGGCGGCGCAGATCTCCCAAGCGATGGGCAAACCGGTGAAGCTGATCTGGCACCGCACGGACGACATCCGGCACGGACGTGTGCATCCCGCGAAGCACCACAAGGTCCGGGTGCACTACGGGCAGGACCAGGTGCTGTCCTACGAGCACTGGAACGCGGCCGTCGACACCTCGTTGGAACACGGCTTCGGTGAGGCGCTCACGACCGCTGTCACCAAGATCCCCGCCGTCGGCAACGAGAGCGTCAGCCAGATCATGTTCCGGTCGATGGTGCACTGCCCGTACAACTTCGGTGCGGTCGCGACGCACCTGCACGAGGTCTCCGTCCCGATGAACACCGGGAGCTGGCGATCGGTGTACTCGCTCAACGTCCGGGGCGTCGAGGAGATCGTGGTCGACGAGCTCGCCCGGCGGCTCCACAAGGATCCGGTCGTGTTCCGCCGCGATTTCCTCAAGGACGACCGGCAGCGGGCGGTCCTCGACAAGGTCGCGGCCGAGGGCGATTGGGGACGGCCGATGCCGGACGGGTTCGCGCAGGGAGTCGCTTTCCACGACGAGATGAAGGGCGTGCTCGCCTGCCTCGTCGAGATCGACGCGCGGGACCCAGGGAAGCCGAGGGTGGTCAAGGCGGTCATGGTCGTCGACGTCGGACGGCCGATCAACGTCAGCGGGATCGAGGCGCAAGCTCTCGGTGGCCTGACCGACGGTATTTCGGTGGCCTTGCGCGGCGGGTTGCACTTGCGGGACGGCTGCTTCCTGGAGGGCAGCTACCACAACTTCCACTTCGCGCGGCAGAAGAACTCCCCGACCGACGTGCGGATCTTCGTGCAGCCGGGGGAGGGGCAGCCGGGCGGCATGGGTGAGTTCGCGGTCCCCGTGTCGTTCGCGGCGGTCGTCAACGCCTACCGGCGGGCGACGGGGATCATGCCAGCCAGCTTCCCGATCGACTCCGAGGTGGACTTCGAGCCGTATCCGCCGGGGCCGGTCCCGCGTCCGCCGATGCGTCCTCTCCCTGCGCGGACCTGACCGAACCGGAATCGCCGACCACAGTCCACTGAGGAGAGACATCGTGCCACGTTATTCCTTCACCCTCAACGGGAATCAGGTCAGCGTCGAGGCGCCCGCGGACCACCCGCTGCTCTGGACGCTGCGGGACCAGCTCGGCGTCACTGGCCCGAAAATGGGATGCAACCTGGATGTGTGCAAAGCTTGCACCTGTTTGATCGACGGCGAGGCGTACACGACGTGCGTCACCGGCATGGCCGATGTCGAAGGCCGCGAGGTCACCACGATCGAGGGTCTCGCCGACGGCGACGAGCTGCACCCCGTCCAGCAGGCCTGGCTGGAGATCGACGTCCCGCAGTGCGGCTTCTGCCAGCCGGGGCAGATCATGAAAGCGGTGTCATTGCTGCGCAAGACCAGTGAACCCACTGACGCCGAGATCGACGAGATCGAGAACGTCTGCCGGTGCGGAACCTACTTCCGCATCCGAACCGCCATCAAGGAAGCAGCGAAGATGACAGGGAACTGACTCCCGGCCAGTATTCCTTCGGGAGACCGGCATCGGTCTCCCGAGGGGTTTCGTCCGCTCAGGACACGATGCCGCGGCGCTCGAACACGTCCTTCGCGATGATTTTCTTCTGGATCTCCGCGGTGCCATCGGCGACCAGGTAAGCCATCACATCGCGGTAGCGCTGCTGGAGGGGGAACTCGGTGGAGTAGCCCAGGTTCCCGTGAATCCGCATGGCCGACTCGATGGCGTTCTTCGCGACCACCGGCGGCCACCACTTGCTCATGGACGCCAGCGCGGTGTGCGGTTCGTTCTCCTCGCGCAGCCACAGCGCGCGATAGCACATCCACCGGGCGGCCTCCAGGTACGTGGCGTGCTCGGCGAGCTGGAAGGACACACCCTGGTAGTCGGCGATGGGCTTGCCGAAGGCGTGGCGATCGGTGGCATAGCCGATGGCCTCGTCCATGCTCGCCTGAGCGGCGCCCAGGCACATCAGCCCGATGGCGGCGCGGCTGAAGTCGAAGTGGCTCATGACCGCCTGGAATCCCTTGCCCTGCTCGCCGACGAGGTGCGATTCGGGCACGAAGACGTCATCGAGGTGGATCGACCCCCAGCCGAGGGGAAGACACCCCATGCCCGGCATGTGGTGGACCTTCACCCGCTCGGCATCCAGCGGAACCAGGTAGCAGCTCACGCCGGCTGCGCGCGTGCTGCCCGGATCGCGAGCGTAGATCAGTGCCGCGGAAGCGTTGCACGCCCAGGAGATCGCGGTCTTCTCCCCGGTGAGCTGCCAGCCGCCGTCGACGGGGCGAGCCACCGCGGTCATCGCGGCCGCGTCGGATCCGGACCCCGGTTCGGTGAGGGCGATGGCGACCGTCTTGCGCCCTTCGATCATCGCTGGCAAGTAGTTTTGCCGGATTTCCTCGGTCGCGTGCACCAACTGTGATCCGATGAGGCCGATCTGGATCGGGGCGGAGGCCAGGTTGACGTCGCCGTAGGCCAAGGTCTCGGTCGCCAGCCCCAGCGTGATCGGATCCTCCGCGCCGGTTCCCCCGTACTCTTCGGGGAGCCCGATGCCGAGCACGCCGAGCTCGCCGAGCTGCCGGAGGACGTCGAAGGGGAACTCGGCGGACGCCGCGCGGTCGCGGTAGCCGGGGAGCAGCCGCTTGCGGGAGAAGTCCTGGAGGGTCTGCTGGAACTCGCGCTGTTCTTCGGTGAAGGCGAACGAAACCACCGGAGAGGCACCTTTCGTCGAGATGGGAATGGAACGTTCGGTCATTGCGGACATGAACCGGATACGGTCCACATTGGTCGGTCAGGCTGGTGTGGAGCGGATACACCGATGCGGCCCGCTCATCGACGCCGTCTCAGGCTGGCCGCTGGGTGAGAGTGCGCTGCGGACTCAGTCTCACGTGACACCGTCCCGGCGCAGGGTAGCGATCTTCTCCGTCGGGTAGCCGAGCTCTCGCAAGATCGCGTCGGTGTGCGCGCCGAGGGCCGGGACCGCGCGGGCCGGGTACTCCCGGCCGCGCTCCTGGATCACCTGCCGCAGCGTGGCGACTGGGCCCACCGGGGTGTCGACATCCACCCATCTGTCCCTGGCCGCGAGCTGGGGGTGCTCAACGGCTTCGTGCAGCCCGTTGACCCTTGCGTTGGCGATCTGCGCTTCCTCGAGAAGTTGGAGCAGCTCCGAGGTGGCGAGACGGGTCGTGGTCGCATTCACGATTCCCTCGACGTAATCCCGATTCTCCGCGCGCGCGATGGTGGTCGCGGTTCGCCGGTCGCCGATCAGGTCCGGGGTCCGCAGGACCGTGCTGGCGAATCTCGCCCATTCGCGGTCGTTCTGCACGCCGATCACCACCCGATCGCCGTCGGCCGTGTCGAATGCCCCGTAGGGGACCAGGGAGGGGTGGCCGATGTCGATGCGTTCCGGCTCGGTGCCCTTGTGCCGCGTGTAGTAGAGGTGATTGGCGATCCAATCGGTGATCGCGTCGAGCATGGCGACCTCGAGCACCGTTCCCTCGCCGGTTCGCTCGCGCTGGTAGAGCGCCATCAGGACCGCGGAGTACATGTGCATGCCGCTGGCGACGTCCGCGGCGGAGAACCCGGGCTTGACCATGATGTCCTGGTTGCCGGTGGTCGCGACCATCCCGGATTCGCACTGCACCAGCGCGTCGTACGCGCGGCGGCCCGAGTACGGGCCGGGCTCGCCGTATCCGGTGTTGGACACGACGATCAAACGGGGATGGCGGGCCCGCAGGACCTCCGCGCCGAAACCCATCCGATCGATGGCACCGGGGCTGAGGTTCTGCACGAAGACGTCGGCACCGGCGATCAGCGCTTGCAGCGCCTCGCGTCCTTCGGGTTCTTTGAGGTCGAGGGTGATGGACTCCTTGCCCCGGCTGGTCCACAGGAAGACGCTGGACAGCTCCCCGCCCACCGCGTCGTCGTAACCGCGTGCGAAATCGCCGCCGTCGGGCCGTTCCACCTTGATCACGCGCGCACCCAGGTCGGCGAGTTGCCTCGTGGCGATCGGCGCCGCGACGGCATGCTCGAGTGCTACGACCGTGACGCCGTCCAGCGGTCCCGGCGACCCGGCTCCGGAGGGATCGGCGGCTTGGTGTCTCGTCGTCAACTCGGCTCCTCGTGGTCCCTGGGGCTCTGCTCCGGTTCGGCACAGTGTTGCACTTTGGTCTGTCCTTTAATAGTTTAGGCCAAAATTCGCATCGGCGGGAGACCGATGAACGGCCCCGCAGCCCGGCCCGCGGTCGATCGCGAGCTCGAGATCTGAAGTTGGGACGTGGACCAGTGAACGTCGTGGTGTTGGTGAAACAGGTGCCCGACACGTACTCCGAGCGCAGGCTCGCGCCGGCCGATCACGTGCTGGACCGCGAGGCGGCCGACGCCGTGCTGGACGAGATCGACGAGCGCGCGGTCGAAGAGGCGTTGCGGCTCACCGAAGCTCAGGGCGGCGAGGTGACGGTCGTGTGCATGGGTCCGGAGCGCACGGCGGAAGCGATCCGCAAGGCTTTGTCGATGGGCGCGCACCAGGCGGTGCATCTGACCGACGAAGCGCTGGCCGGAACCGACGCACCGGCGACCGCACGCGCGCTGGCAGCGGTGATCGGCACCGTGGAATCTGTGGATCTGGTGCTCGCGGGCAACGAGTCCACCGACGGTCGTGTCGGCGCCGTGCCCGCGATGCTGGCGGAGTTGCTGGGCATCCCGCAGCTGACCTACGTCCGCGAGCTCTCCGCGGACGGATCGACGATACGGGCGGAGCGGGAGACCGACACCGGGATCGTGCACCTGGAATCGGGACTGCCCGCGGTCGTGTCCGTCACCGAGAAGATCAACGAGCCGCGATACCCGTCGTTCAAGGGAATCATGGCTGCCAAGAAGAAGCCGGTGAAGGTGTTGTCGGCTGCCGACGCCGGTATCGACCTCGCTGAGGTCGGGCTGGCCAACGCCGGGTCGCGAGTCGTCGAATCCGCGCCCAGGCCGCCGAAGCAGGCGGGGCAGCGGGTTGCCGACGAGGGCGCGGGAGGCGTTGCCGCCGCCGAGTTCCTTATCGGTCAGAAGCTCGTTTAGCCCATCGGATTCGCGAGGGGAAGTGCGTATGTCTGAGGTCCTGGTTCTCGTCGATCACGTGGGCGGCGAGGTCAAGAAGGTCGTGTTCGAGCTGCTGACCGCGGCGCGCGAGTTGGGCGAACCCGCCGCGGTCGTCGTCGGCGAGCCGGGCACGAGCGGCAAGCTCACCGCGGCGCTGCGCGCCTACGGCGCGGCGAAGGTGTACTCGGCGGAGTCGAGCGATGTCGACCGGTTCCTGGTGACCCCGGCGGTGGACGTGCTGGCCGAACTGGTGCGATCCGCATCGCCGGCCGCGGTGCTGGTACCGGCCACAGTGGACGGCAAGGAGATCGCTGGACGGCTCGCCGTGCGCACCGGATCTGGCCTGCTGTCGGAGGTCGTCGGTCTCGACGGCGAGGGCGTCGGTGAGCACTCGCTGTTCGGTGGCGGGTACGAGGCGAAAGCCAAGGTGGTCACGGGCACGCCGGTGATCACGGTCCTCCCAGGCGCGATCGAGGCGGAGCAGGCTGAGGGCGCCGCGGTCGAGCAGGTGGTGGAGGTGTCGGCGGCGGACCCGGCGAGATCCGCGCGGATCACGGGACGGCAGCCGGTGGAGGGCGGCGACCGGCCCGAGCTGACCGAGGCCTCAGTGGTCGTCTCGGGCGGTCGCGGTGTCGGTTCGGCCGAGCGCTTCAAGGTGGTCGAGGAGCTCGCCGACTCGCTGGGTGCGGCGGTGGGTGCCTCGCGCGCGGCGGTGGACTCGGGTTACTACCCGCACCAGTTCCAGGTCGGACAGACGGGGAAGACCGTCTCGCCGCAGCTGTACGTGGCCCTCGGCATTTCCGGTGCGATCCAGCACCGGGCGGGCATGCAGACTTCGAAGACGATCGTCGCGGTCAACAAGGACGCCGAGGCGCCGATCTTCGAGGTCGCCGACTTCGGTGTGGTGGGCGACCTGTTCGACGTCGCGCCGCAGCTCACCGAAGAGATCGCCAAGCGCAAGAGCTGACCGGGGTGAGGCGCAAATGCATACGCTGTGCACCTGCTTGTGCAACAAGGCCGGCCATCACGGCATCTGCCAGGAACAGGCGGATCCGGCATGCGTGCTGAACTACCCGGAGCTGCAGCTGTACACGCCCGGATCGATGTGCCGCACCTGCTACAAGGCGGTGCGGAACTGGCTCGACGCCGCGTCGCGGGTGTGGAGGCCCAAACCGGTCGATGTGAACCGGACGGTCGTGCGCCGCGCCGATTCCGGACCGACCCGACGTGAGAGGTGATGGTGATCGTCGCCTCTTCCGGAATGACGAGTCCTCTCAGCATGAATCGCCTCGCGGGCCGGACGGCGGCCGCCCAGTGCAACCGGAGCAGCGAATGACCGGCAATACCCCGAGGTTCGACCAGATGATCGCGCTCCCCGCGGTGCTGGAAGGCACCGTCACGCCGGAGTTCATCGACCTGAACGGGCACATGAACATCCGGCACTACCTGGAGTACGGGGCCGTGGGCGCGGATTCGATCTGCCGCGCCATCGGGATGGACGAGGACTACCGGAGCCGGCGACGCATGGGCGTCTTCGCCGCGGAACACCATTTGAGTTACCAGCGCGAACTGCGGGAAGGCGAGAAGTTCTCGGTGCACGTGCGGTTCCTGGAGCGCACCGACAAGGCCCTGCACGCAGTTTCGATGCTGCTCGACCGCAGCAACGAACGGCTCGCTTGCACACTGGAGATCGTCATGGTGCACGTCGCGATGGACTCGCGCCGGGCGACCCCGCTGCCCGCGGACATCGCCGCCGGCTTGGACCACGAGATCGCCCGCTCGGTGAACCTGGAGTGGCGCGCCCCGCTGTGCGGCGCGATGGGTCTGCGGCGCTGAGCGTGAGACGCACCGAGCGGGCGCGGCGCGGGACCTGCCGGCAGGCCGCCGCCGGTTTGAAGCCGGTGTTCCGTTGCCGCGCCCGAGCCGGCCGCCGATTGGCTGTAGAGCTTGTCACTTCCCGCGCCTCGGCGATGTCGGCCGCGCTCCGGAACCGCTCGTGATCCGGAACGCGGCCGATGCTGGTCAGGGGCATCGACGCGTGTTTAAACTATACACCATGAGAAACTTAGTGGCATATCATGTCGCATATAGCTTCGGTTGGTGCTCATGAGTGCGGCGCACCTGGTCGTGGTCGGCGCGTCGCTCGCGGGTCTGCGGGCGGTGGAATCGGCCCGCAAGTCCGGTCATCCAGGCCGCATCACCCTCATCGGCGATGAGCCCCACCTGCCCTACGATCGTCCGCCGCTCTCCAAGGATTTCCTTGCCGCCGATATTAGGCCGAAGCCCGCATTGCACTGGGGCGAAGCGCGTTTCGCGGAGCTCGAGGTGGATCTGCGCCTGGGCAGGCGAGCGTCCGAATTGGACATCGGGGAGCGCCGCATCTCCGTAGGCGGTGAGCTGATCGAGTACGACGGCTTGGTCATCGCGACGGGGGCGGCGGCTCGATCATTGCCCGGCGCGGAGGGCCTCCGCGGCGTGCACACCCTGCGCACGCTCGACGATGCCCGTGCCGTCCGGGCCGCGCTCGATGGCGGAGCGCGCACTCTGGTCGTGGGCGGTGGCTTCATCGGCTCGGAGGTCGCCGCCGCGGCGCGTCGGCGGGGTTTGCCGGTCACGCTGGTGGAGGCGATGCCGGTGCCGTTGGTGCGCGCGGTCGGTCCCGAGATCGGTTCGGCGGTCGCCAGGCTGCACGAGGAGAACGGGGTCGATCTCCGCTGCGGCATCACGGTCACGGGCGTCAGCGGGACGGATCGGGTGGAGCAGGTGGACCTGTCCGACGGCAGCGTGCTGGACGTCGACCTGGTCGTCGTGGGCATCGGTGCCGTACCGGAGACGGACTGGTTGCGTTCGTCCGGACTTGATGTCGACGACGGCGTGGTGTGCGACGAGACCCTGAGCGCGGGGACCCCCGGTGTCTACGCCGCGGGGGACGTCGCCAGGTGGCGGAGCGGCCTGTTCGGCAGGTCGCTGCGGGTGGAGCACTGGACAGCAGCCGCAGAGCAGGGAGCCCTGGCGGCGCGCAACGCCCTCGGGTCCGCCGCAGCGGAACGCTACGACGAGGTGCCCTACTTTTGGTCCGACTGCTACGACCGGAAGATGCAGTTCGCCGGTGTGGCGGAGGGCGTCGAGGAGGTCCACATCGCCGCCGGTGACCTCGAATCCGCCAAGTTCACCGCGTTGTACCGCCGGGATGACCGCATTGTCGGCGCATTCACCATGAACAACCCGGGGCACAGCGCCAAGTGCCAGCGGCTGATCGCCCAGCGGTCCGGTTGGCAGGACGCGCTCAAGCTGATCGGCGCCCGCCGCCTGGCTCGCTGATCCTCCGCCACCGCCCGTATCCCGCGTCGACTTCCGCCGGATTCTCGCGCGTTCGAACTGATCGACACGAGGGATACCTGATACAGATAAAGAAACCAAGTACCAATGGATGTTGACTAATCTGTTGATGCTCGCCTACCTTGCTCGGTGAGCAGGGTCACCCCGGCAGACCGGGCGATCTGCGGTCTCGGCGCTGATCCGCGCCTGTTTCAACGGTCACAGCAAAGGAGCTGACCATGGCAGTGGTCCATGACAGTCTTTTCATCGACGGCAGTTGGGTGACGCCCGCCAGCGATCGCCGGATCCAGGTGGTCAACGCGACGACCGAGGAATCGCTGGGGAGCGTGCCGGAAGCCACGAACGCCGACGTGGACCGCGCCGTCCAGGCCGCTCGTCGAGCTTTCGACGATTCCGGTTGGGCCACCACGGATCCGGCCGAGCGTGCCGCGGTGCTCAACAGGTTCGCGGACGCGCTGGAGAAGCGTTCCGAGCAGCTGACCCGGACGGTCAGCATGCAGAACGGGATGCCGGTCAGCCTGAGCGAGCAGTTCGAGGGCGGCTACGTGGTGGCGCTGCTGCGCTACTACGCGGGCCTGGCCGCTTCGGCGGAGTCCGAGGAACGGCGTCCGTCCCCGCTGGGATTCGACACGCTCGTGCAGCGCACACCGATCGGTGTCGTAGCCGGGATCGTGCCTTGGAATTACCCGGTACTGCTGGCGGTCACGAAGATCGGTCCCGCGCTGGCCGCCGGGTGCACGCTCGTGCTCAAGCCGTCGCCGGGAACGGTGTTGGACAGCTTCATCCTCGCGGAAGCCGCCGAGGAAGCGGGCGTTCCGCCCGGGGTGATCAACTGGGTGCCGGGTGGCCGGGAGCTCGGCGACTACCTGGTCAAGCACCCTGGCATCGACAAGGTCGCGTTCACCGGCTCCACGGCGGCGGGCCGGACGATCGCGGAGAACTGCGGACGTCTGATGCGTCCGGTCAACCTGGAGCTCGGCGGCAAGTCCGCCGCGCTCATCCTCGACGACGCCGACCTGGACAAGGTCACCGACGGCCTGTTCTTCGCCTCGCTGGCCAACAACGGCCAGACCTGCATGGCGTGCACTCGCATTCTCGCCCCCAGCAGCCGCTACGACGAGGTCGTTGATGCGCTGACCGTCTCGCTGTCCTCGCTGAAGATCGGTGACCCGCTGGATCCGGCCACGCAGCTCGGTCCGCTCGCCTCGGCCGAGCACCGCGAGCGGGTCGAGGGCTACATCGCCAAGGGACGTGCGGAAGGCTCGAAGGTGGCGCTCGGCGGTGGCCGCCCGCTCGGCATCGACAAGGGCTGGTTCGTGGAGCCCACGATCTTCGCGGACGTCGACAACTCGGCGACGGTCGCCCGTGAGGAGATCTTCGGCCCGGTGTTGTCGGTGATCAAGTACGACAGCGACGACGACGCGGTGAAGATAGCGAACGATTCCGAGTACGGGCTCGGCGGCAGCGTCTGGTCCGCGGATTCGGAACGCGCGATCAGCCTGGCCCGTCAGGTGCAGACCGGGACGATCGGCGTGAACGGCTACGTCATCGACCTGAACGCGCCGTTCGGCGGTGTCAAGGCCAGCGGTATCGGCCGCGAGTTCGGCCCGGAGGCGCTGGCGGGCTACCAGCAGCTGAAGTCCATCTACCTGCCGGGCTGACACCCGGCGCTGCCACCCACCTTCTACTTTTCAGGGGAGTTGTTCATGCAGATCACTGCTGCGGTGGTCCGCGAGGCGGAGAAACCGTTCCAAATCGAGGAACTCGAACTCGACGAACCTCGCGCCGACGAGATCCTGGTCAAGGTGCACTCGGCCGGTGTCTGCCACACCGACATCGGTGTGCGCAACCAGTGGTTGCCAGTGCCGCTGCCGGTCGTGCTGGGGCACGAGGGCGCCGGTGTCGTCGAGGCCGTCGGCAAGGACGTCACCAAGGTCGAACCGGGCGACAAGGTCGTGCTGAGCTACGGGTCCTGCGGCAACTGCACGATGTGCAACCGTGGCGACCCCAGCTACTGCGAGCAGTTCGTGCTGCGCAACGTCGCGGGCACCCGGACGGACGGCACGACCGCTCTGCACGGCCAAGGCGGGGACGTGAACGGCTTCTTCTTCAGCCAGTCTTCGTTCGCCACGTACGCGATCACGCTGGAGAGCAACACCGTCAAACTGGATCCGGAGACCGATCTCTCCATTGTGGGGCCGTTGGGCTGCGGCATTCAGACCGGCGCGGGCACGGTGCTCAACCGGCTGAAGCCGCAGGCGGGAAGCAGCCTGGTGGTGTTCGGCGTCGGTGCGGTCGGATTGGCTGCGCTGATGGCGGCCAAGGTCGCCGGCTGCACCAAGATCATTGCCGTGGACCTGGTGCCGGACCGGCTGGCGCTGGCCGAGGAGCTGGGCGCCACGCACACGATCAACGGGAAGACCAGTGAGGACGTGGTGGCCGAGATCCAGGCCATCACTGGTCGCGGGGCGGACTTCTCGGTGGACACGACGGCGGTCACGTCCGTCGTCCGGCAGGCGGTCGGCTGCCTTGCGTTGAAGGGGACCTGCGCGACGCTGGGTTTCGGAACCGCGGGCACCGAGATCCAGGTCGACATGCTGGAGTTCCTGATGGCAGGACGCACCATCACCGGCGTCACGGAGGGCGACGCCCGACCGGATGAGTTCATCCCGCAGATGATCGAGCTCAACAAGCAGGGCCGGTTCCCTTACGACCGGCTGATCACCGCTTACGAGTTCGACGACATCAACAAGGCATGCGAGGACGCGGAGTCGGGCAAGACCATCAAGCCCGTCCTGAAGTTGGTGTAGTCCGGAGCGATCGGCGGGACGACGGCCAGGGTGGCGGTGGCGCAGTGCCACCTCACCCGGTCGCGTCCGTCGTTCGGTCCTGTTCTTGTTCGCGCAGAGGGTCGGTCAGCGGAACTCAGGGGTCTTCTCGCCGCGGGATCCATCCAGGCCGTCCCCACAAGGGAGTATTCGCGAAAGGTTCCGCTGCCCGCACCGCAACACGACCGCAAGGGCGACTCAGGCCGGGGAGGTTTCCTTGAGCACTTCCCGCCAACGTTGCTGGGCGTCCTCGTACCACGCCTCGCGGAGTTGGTGGAACAGCACCGCGGCGCGCCTGCCGATCCAGTTTGGCAGCAGTTCGGCCGGCAGTTGCGGGTCCATGAACGGGAATCGCTGCCATTCGTTGACGAGCTTCACGTGGGTGAACAGCAGCGGGTCGCCTTGGGCGGGCTGCATGCCGCTGTAGCGGATCAGCAGCTCCTCGTACTTCTCGGTGACCTCGCTGAGGTCCCAGGCGAGGTCGACGATCTCCTGCTCGGCCTGGCCGACGTCGCTCGCCTTCCCGATGAACGCGAGGGTGGACGCCTTCAGGTCGAGATCGTCGATGACCTTCCGGGCCTGGGCCTCGCGATCGATGTGCGGTGAGACCCAGACTCCTGGGGTCGGATTTCCGAAGCCTTCCCAGTCGAGCGCGGTGTAGAGCATCTTGCGCATCGAGCGCTGCGCTTCGGGGATGGTGACCAGCAGGATCAGCCAGTTCCCGTCCCACGGACCGGAGTCGGCGTGCAACGAGTAGACGCGCTTGGCGCCGTCGTCCATCAGGTTCTTGCCGCTTTCGGTCAGCTCCCAGCACACTTCGCGTCCCTGGCGATGCCCGGTGATCCAGCCGGATGCCGAGGCCCGGGAGATCGCCTGCCGCGCGGTGCGCTGTTCGATTCCCATGCCGACGAGCATGTACAGCAGCGACGACGTCCACACCGGTTGCCCGCTGGGGTGCACCAGCTCGCCCAGCACGGTGATCAGCATGGAACGGGCGCTGCCCGTCGTGACTGCGGGCCGCGCGGCCGCTTTGGCCGACGGGCCGTTGGTCGCAGTCGTGCGTCGACTCGGTTGCACCATCACGGGTCCTTCCGCGGTCGCGGCCGACCGGAGTGTCGTTCGGGCCGTCGGGGCGCCGGTCGCGCGGGCCGCCGGTCGGCGAGCTTGCAGGTGGCAGGGGCTGTCTCGGCCGGACGAGGAGCGAGCGACCCTGCCGTTGACCACTTTAGTCGGCACGGGTGGCGGGGTGCGCCGTGGTCGCTGTGCGCACGGCCGCGCCGGCAGGCGCGTTGCGGGGGAGTCTCGGCCTGAACTGGTGACACCCCTTTAGAACTACACCAGACGTGCCTGAACGGCCAACTATGTCGACTATGTCGTGTCGCGGGCTCGTCGGAGTGATCAAGCCGAAGGATGTTGCGCTCTTGGTGGAGTGGCGCAGTTGTGGAGCGCAGCGGCGCTGGGTGGACTGCGGCGGAATCCTGGCGATGGGGCCGTGGGCGCGCGGAGCCGAAGAGGCTCGTGCAGCCGAATCTGATGTCTCGAATATGCGACACGAACCTTGACGATGTACATCAAAAGATATTACCTTCCCATGTGTGTCACATGTGAGGTGTCTCTCGGGGGCCTGACCCGGAGTCGCCGGCCGCGGACCCGGCTCGGCGTGTGCACCTCCTGTCCGTCATCGGAGCGATCGGCGACCACCGCGTCGCCCGTCTTCGCCGCGCGTCGGCAGCCATCGGCTGCCCGAGCGCGATCGCACCACCACCACGGAAGAGGGCGGTCATCTTGAGTTCTCCAGACAGTGTCAGGAAGCAGACGAAGGAACTGGACGAAAGTCGGCTCCACGAGCTGATCGGACGATTCAGCCTGCACAGCACGGAAAGCCAGGAGCATTCGCAGGAGCTCTTCGAAGAGATGCGGAAGTCCTGCCCTGTCGCGCACAGTTCGGAGCACGGGGGCTTCTACGCACTGTCGCGTTACAAGGACGTCTACGAAGCGTCGCACCAGCCGGAGTCCTTCTCATCGTTCCCGGTGACGATTCCGCCGTTCGGCAACCCGACCCCGATGATCCCGATCGAGGCCGACCCGCCGCGCCACCGCAACTACCGGGCTCTGGTCGGGCGGCAGTTCAGCCCGAAGTCGGTGGCGAACGTCGAACCGCAGATGCGCGAGATGATCACCAGCATCATCGACGGTTTCAGCGGCACCTCCGAGGTGGACCTGGCCAAGGAAGTCGCCGTGCCGCTGCCGCTGCGGGCGATTCTGGAGTTGTACCTGGGTGTCCCGGAGAAGGACTGGGACATGCTCAAGGACCAGTTCCTCGTCCTGTTGCAGCCCGACCCCGCGCTCAGCGACGACGACAACACGGAGCGCGCGCTGGAAGCGGGCCTGCACTGCCAGAAGTACTTCGCCGAGATGCTGGAGAACCTCCGGGTCAATGGGTACGGCAGTGACCTGATCAGTGATCTGGCTCAGGCCGAGATCGAGGGCGAGCGCCTGGACGACGACGAGATCTTCGGGTTCTGTCTGGTGCTGGTACCGGCCGGGTTCGACACCACGGCGAGCGTGCTGAGCCGGCTGCTGCTGATGTTCGCCGAACAGCCCGAGCTGCGTACCCGGTTCGAGAACATCGTCGACGATCCCGACAAGCTGGACCTCGCCATCGAAGAGCTGGTCCGCTTCATGCCGCCGCAGCCGGGTGTCGCCCGCAACGTCACGGAGAAGTGCACCTTCCTGGGGCAGGACTTCGAGGAGGGCGACCGGCTGCTGCTGCTGTGGCCATCCGCGAACCACGATCCCGAGGAGTTCGAGAACCCGGACGAGCTGGTGCTGGACCGGTCGCCCAACCGTCACCTCGGCTTCGGCTCGGGCATCCACCGCTGCCTTGGCGCCCACCTCGCTCGGCTGGAGCTGCGGGTCTTCTTGCAGGAGTTCCTGAAGCGGGTGCCGCGCTACGACGTGACTCCGGGGCAGGAAGCGGTGTGGCACACGGGCAACACCTGGGGCGTGAAGAAACTGCCGGTGACCTTCGAATCCTGGAGTGCCGTCTGATGCGCCTTTCGATCGACCCCGGCAAGTGCTCGGGTCACGCGCGGTGCGTCGCGCGCGCGCCGGACCTGTTCGACGTGGACGACGAGGGTGTCTCCTTCGTCCTCGTCGACGAGGTAGGTCCGGAATTGGCGGAGGACGCCCGCAAGGCGGTCGACGTCTGCCCGGAACGGGCGATCTCGCTCGACGCGGACTGAACGGTCTCCGGCCCCCGAACTGACTGCCACAACCGAAGCAGGGATGCCAATCATGGGCGTGTTCAAGGACGAATCCGAGGTCTACCGGTATGTCGGACGCATCTTCCAGGTGAGCATGGAGGACCCCGAGCTCGGTCCGAAGCTCCGCAAGGTGGGCTCGGTGCTCAAGCTGAACCAGACCGATCCCGAGTCGACGATCGTGATCGATTTCGGCGAGGGCGTTGTGCAGCTCGGCGAGAACGACGCCAACAAGGTCACCAGCCCGATCGACGCTGAACTCGACATGGAAGCCGATGTCGCGCATCGCTTCTGGCTCGGCAAGATCAACGTCGCGCTGGCGATGGCCAAGGGTCAGATCCGCAACAAGGGCAAGGTGTCGGCCGTGATGAAGATCGTGCCGCACACCAAGCCGCTTTTCGCCACCTACGAGAAGATCTTGCGCGACGCCGGGCGCGAAGATCTGGTCGACGCGGTGAAGTAGATGAGCGCACCGATCCGCCGTGTGCAGCCACGCGCCCGCGCCACGGACCAGCACGCCCTTCCGGGTGCGGTCGGTCGTGGCTCGGGGTTTCCCGCGGCGATTACCAGGGAGCACGAATGACCACTGTGGACAATGACGAGAAGTCGCGGCCGCGGGCGGCGGACCGGGCCGTCGGGTTGGTCCCCGCGCCGGTGCGCAACGTCGTGCTGGAGATCGGCCAGATGTGCCAGCTCCTCGGCAAGGTCGTCTACAGCGCTGTCCGCTACCCGCGCGGGTACTGGAAGGACACCGTCGACGAGATGTACGCCGCGCTGAAGCTCTGCTTCTGGCCTGCGACCTTCTCCATGGCGGGCTTCGGCTTCCTCATCTGCGTCATGGGCGTCGGGTTGCTGGTGCTGCTCGGCGCGGCGAACCGGATGGGGTCGTTCTGGGTGATGGCCGACATCCGCGAGATCGCCACGTGGATGGTCGGGATGGTGGTGGCCGGTGTCATCGGCACCTCCATCACCTCGGACCTGGGTGCCCGCAAGGCCAGGGAAGAACTCGACGCGCTCAAGGTTCTCGGGCTCGATCCCATCCGGATGCTGGTGATCCCACGGGTGATCTCGACCGCGATCCTGTGTGCCCTGCTGAACTTCCTCGCGTCGTTCGTCGGCATCTTCCTCGGCCTGCTGGCGGTGGGCGCGCTGGGGACACCACTTCGGGTGCCTACATGGACGGCATGATCCACAACCTCTACGCCGCCGACGTGTGGGGCGCGGAGCTGAAAACGCTGCTGAGCGGGATGATGATCGCCGTCGTCTGCAGCTACAAGGGGCTCAACGCCGGCGGCGGTCCGGAGGGCGTCGGGCGTGCCGTCAATCAGGCGGTCGTCATCTCGTTCGCGCTGGTGTGGGTGTTCAACTTCTTCTTCAACGCCATTGCTCAGGGGCTGAACCCCAACCTGATGATGCTGAGATAAGGAATCCCGGATGGCCATCCAAAGCGCGCAGCCGGCCCCGCGCAACGTTCTGCGCTGGCGCGGGTCGGAACAACAGCGGAAACGTCCGCCCATCTTGTTCTTCACGACGTTCACCACGGTCGGGAACATCGCCTCGTTCAGCGCCCGGGTACTGGTGGAGATGCCACTCGCGATCGGGCTCTACCTGTCCGAGGTGATTCGTCAGTCGGCGATTCTCATCCGGTCGAGCAGCCTGGTCATCTGGTTCATGGCATTCGCGATCGGCGGGGAGACCGGACTGCAGGGCAGTTACATCCTCGACCAGTTCGGCGCGTCGGACTACGTCGGGGTCTTCAACGCCATCGGCGATTTGAAAGCCGACGGCACTTCGATGTGGGGCTGGATTCTCGCGGCGAAGGTCGGCTGCGGGTACGTCGCGGAGATCGGCTCGATGCGCATCAGCGACGAGATCGATGCGCTGGAAGTGATGGGCATCCATTCTCGCGCCTACCTGGCCGGTACCAGGCTCTGGGCCATGTGGATCACGGCCCCGTTCTTGTTCCTGACCGCCATGGGAGTTCAATTCGTCGGTTCCTGGGTGGTCACCCAACTGATGCTCGACACCACTTCTCCCGGTGCGTACTCCAACATCTTCTGGTCGTTCCAGGCGCCTATTGACCTCCTGTACGCGCTGATCTGGGCGATGATCCTGGCCACGTTGATCACTTTGGTCGGCTGCTACTACGGATACACCTCCTCCGGGGGTCCGGTTGGAGTCGGGGTCAACACGGCGAAGTCGATGATGGTCAACATGATCATCGTCAGCGCCGCGGCCGCAATCCTGTACCAGTTCTTTTTCGGCACCACGCTTCAGACGCCGATTGCCAATTAGGGCAACGTGGCTGAGTTGAGGAGTCCTTCATGGATGTACAAGACACCGAAGTCATGTCGCCCGCGGTGAGTGCCGAAGCGAACGACGACGGACAGGTCGCATCGGTCCGCGACGTGTACAAGTCCTTCGGTTCCTTCCAGGTCATGAACGGTCTGAGCCTGGACTTCAAACCGCGCGCGATCACCACGATCCTCGGCCCCTCGGGTACCGGGAAGAGCGTTCTGCTCAAGCACATGGTGGGCCTGCTGGAACCGGATTCCGGAACGGTCAGCGTGTTCGGGCAGGACATCTGGCGAATCGAGGAGCGGGAACGCGCCAAGCTGCGCAAGCGCTTCGGCGTTCTGTTCCAGGACGGGGCGCTGTTCGGCTCCATGAACGTGTACGACAATGTGGCGTTCCCGCTTCGCAAGCACACCGACATGTCCGAGAAGGATGTCGGCGAGATCGTCAACTACCGGCTCAAAGAGGTCGGTCTGGAAGCGGCGTGGAAGAAGTTTCCCAACGAGATCTCGGGCGGGATGAAGAAGCGCGCCGGCTTCGCCAGGGCGCTGGTGCTGAATCCGGAGATCGTACTGTTCGACGAGCCGGACTCGGGTCTCGACCCGGTCCGTACCAGCTTGCTCAACGACGTGATTCTCAAGATCCACAGTGAGGATCGCGGCACCTACGTCGTGGTCACCCACGACATCAGGACGGCGAAGAAGGTGAGTGATTACGTCGGCCTGATCTGGCAGGGGCGTGTCGTGTACTACGGCCCGGCGGCGGAAGCGTTCTCTTCGGACGATCCGTTCGTGCGGCAATTCCTCGCCGGGGACTCGGTCGGCCCATTGGGAATGGATTGAGATGCGCCGAGTGGTGAGATGGGGAGCCGCCGTCGTGGTCGCGGCCCTCGCCTTCGGCGGGGTCGCCTGGGCTGCGGGCGGCGAGGACTACGAGCTCCAGCTGGCCATGCCGAACGCGGCGAACCTGCTGGAGGGATCGCGGGTCGAGGTCGATGGAAAGACGATCGGCAGCGTCGCCGGGCTGGAGGCCCGGGACGGCGAGGCGATGGTGACGGTATCGGTCGACGACGAGTACGCACCGTTGCATGCCGGAACCAAGGCGCAGATCGAATGGCGGGGCCTGCTGGGCGAGCGCGTGATCAGGCTGGTGCCCGGGCCGGAGGGCAATACCGAGATTCCTACCGGCGGCCTGGTGCAAGCCGGCTCCGAGCAGGTCGAGCTGGAGCAGGTGCTGGCCGCGCTCGATGAGCCCACCCGTGAACACGTGAAGTCCACGGTGCAACAGCTGGATCAGCAGCTCAAAGATCATCCGCAGGACATCCGGGCGACGCTCAACGCGGCCGGCCCCGCGGTCCAGGAACTCGGCGAGGTCCTGAAGGCCGTCGGACAGGACGGCCCTGCGATCCAGCGGCTGATCCGGGACCTGCGGACGATGATGGAGCCGCTGGCGGGCAGGCAGGCGGAGCTCGAGAAGATCGTGCGCGATCTGACCGCGGCCACCGGCACGATGTCCGCCGAGCAACAGCAGCTGAAGCAGGCATTGGGCGAACTTCCGTCTACATTGGACTCGGCCAAGCGGACGATGGACGGTGTTCCGGAGGCGGTCGACGAGACTGCGCCGCTGTTGCAGGATCTGCGGCCGGCCACCCAGCAACTGAAATCGGTGTCCCAAAACCTGAGCCCGCTGCTGCGGGACCTGCGGCCGGCGATCAGCGATCTTCGTCCGACGTTGAACTCGGCCGACGAGTTGTTGGAGCGAACACCTGACCTGCTGGACAGCACCCACGGCACGGTGCCCGGGGTGACGCAGGCGCTGGACCAGCTCAACCCGGCCGTGCAGTTCCTCCGGCCCTACACCCCGGACCTCATGGGCTGGCTGAGCAACTGGAGCGCGGCGTTCGCGAACTACGACTCCCAGGGCCACTACTTCCACGGGGCGGTGCAGGTCAGCACGAGCGTGCTCGACGACAACCCCGGCGTGAACGTGGGTCTCAAGGGCGGGCCGAACTCGCGTCCCGCGCCGGGCATGGCGTCCGGTGAAGCCTGGGTCGACGCGAATGGGAGTGCACCCCGATGAGAATCTTCAAGAACGCGGGACTGCGGATCGGACTGGCGCTCGCCGCGGTGGCCGCCGTGGTGGCCACCGGGGTCACCACGGCGCGGTTAGGTGAGGACAAGGACGTCTCGCTGACGGTGATGTTCGCCAACGCCAGCCCGCTGATCCCGGGGAACCTCATCCGGCTCAGTGGTGTTGAAGTCGGCCAGATCGAATCCGTGACCCTGCGCGGAGGTCAAGCCGCGGTCAAGATGCGCCTCGACCGTTCCGTGCTGCCCTTGCACAGCGACGCGAGCGCGAAGATCCGGCCGGTGACGCTGCTCGGCGAGCGGTTCATCGACCTGAACCGGGGGTCGGACAGCGCTCCCGAGCTGACGGACCCGCTGGTGATCCGTGCGGACCGGACCACTCGCGCTGTCGACCTCGACGAGGTGCTGAACTCGGTCGACGACCCTTCCAGTACCGCGCTCGCCGCCCTGGTCACCACCTTGGGCGAGGGCACGGCAGGGCAGGGCCCCAACATCGACGAAGCACTCAAGGCGCTGGCCCCGGCGTTGCAGGACACTCAGCAGCTGGGGTCCGTGCTGGAGCAGCAGAACGAGGTGCTCGGACAGCTCGTGGATCGCACGAGCCCGGTCGCCAAGGCGCTGGCCGAGCAGAACGGCGGGAACCTCGACAAGGCGGTGGAGTCCGGCAAGCAGTTGCTGGCGTCGGTGGCCGCCCAGCGACAGGCCACAAAGGATTCGTTGACCCAGCTTCCCGGAACTCTGGAAGAGGCCAGGAAGGTGCTCTCCGAAGTGTCCGGGGTCGCCGAGCAGGGCACACCGGTCCTGCGCGACATCCGGCCGGTCACCGACGACCTGACGCAGATCACCGATGAGCTCGACAAGTTCGCCGATGCCGCGGATCCCGCGCTGGGTTCCCTGCCGCCGGTGCTGGACAAGGGCAAGGCGTTGCTCGACCAGGCCGCGCCGGCGGTCCGGGACCTCAAACCCGGTGTGGAACAACTGCCGGGGGTGAGCTCCTCCGCGCATCGGCTCGTCGGCGATCTCACACCGGCGATGGGCACGGCGCTGGACTTCATCAAGTACTGGGCGATGTCCACCAACGGCCGGGACGGCCTGGGCAACTACTTCCGCGCGTTCGTCGTGACGACGCCGCAGAGCTTGATCCAGTATCCCGGTGTGGGACTCGGACCGCCTAGCCCGCCCACCCCGAGCCCGGTGCCGGAACTGCCGATCCCGGGAGTTCCCGGTGTGCCCCCGCCACTTCCAGGTTTGCCGAGCCTGCCGGGGCTCACGGGGCCTCCGGAGGACGGCGGCTCGAAGCCGGGTGCTCCGGCACCCGATGGTGACGGCAGCGCGACAGGGCTGGACCTCTCGCAGGAGACCGCTCTGGTCGACCAACTTCTAGGAGGACGCTGATGGCAGCGGTGTCACGATCGACGACGCGGTCGTTCCTGGCCGGTCTGGGAGGCGTGGTCGTCCTGGGTGGGTTCGTGTTCATCGGCGTCACGGCCAGCTCGGGTCTGCCCGGAGCGCCGGTGACGACGGTCCGGGCCGAGTTCGACGAGGTCGGCGCCTCGCTGAAGGTGGGCAACGACGTCCGGGAGAACAGCACCCGGATCGGCGAAGTGTCTGACCTGAGCTACGAGAACGGACATGCCGTCGCGACCTTGGAACTGGACGGGAACGTGCCGGTCTACGAGGACGCCAAGGCCCAGGTCTGGGACCAGTCGGCGCTGGCCAAGAAGTTCGTGGAGATCGACCGCGGGCATCAAGGAAGCGGCCGACTCGGTGATCGGGCCATCCCGGCGGAACGCAACGTGGGTTCGGCCGACCTCGACAACGTGCTGGACGCGCTCGATCCACGGACACGTGACGCGCTGACCAGCACCCTGCGCGAGGTCGGTAGTGGCGGCGCGGGACACGGTCAGGATCTCAACGACATCGCCGGCAAGGCTCCGGGAATCCTGCGGGGCCTCGGCAACACGTCCGGAGCGCTGAGCGATCCGCAGACGGATCTGCCCGGGCTGCTGAACCGCGCCGACGATCTGGTGGGCTCGCTGCACGGCCGGGAGCGGGAGCTGGCGGGTCTTGTCCGGGAGATCGGTGACACGGCCGGGGCCGCGGCCGTGGACGATGGAGCGCCGCTACAAGACAGCCTCAGAGCGTTGCCCGCGACGCTGAGCGACACCCGTGCCGCCCTCAATTCGCTGGACGAGCCGCTGAGCGACGTCCACTCCGCGGTGTCGGACATCCGGCCCGGCGCCTCGGCGCTGGGATCGGCGACCCCCGACGTGCGCGGGGTACTACGCGAGGGGACGGAGCCGTTGAACATGGTTCCCGGCGTGGCGGACAAGGCCGAGCCCGCGGTCGAGGACCTGACTCAGACCGTGGCGGACGCCCGTCCGCTGGTCTCCCCGTTGTCTCGCGCCTTGAGCGACGCCGCTCCGCCGGTGAACACGCTGGCGCAGTACAGCCCCGAAGTCGTCGCCTTCTTCCGGAACATCGAGAGCATGGTGTCCACTTCGGTCGCGCCGGGCGTGCACGGTGCGCGCGTCGGGGTCGCTGCGCACCCGGCCATCGCAGACGGTGGCCTCATCAAGGACCCGCTGCAAGGGCAGGATCCGTATCCGGCGCCAGGTGAGGTCTACAAGCAGCGAACCGGACTGCTGCCGAACATTCTGACCGGAGGTGGCCAGTGATGTCCGCGAAGAAGCGAAGGTTCGCCTCACCCTTGGTCATCGGGGCTGTCCTGCTGGTGGCGGTTCTGGTGGTGCTGTTCGGCGTCTACCAGAAGGAGCGGATCAGCACGACGCTGGCTTCCGGCGACGAGGTCCAGGCCGAGTTCGACCGCCAATACCGCTTGGTGCCGGCCAAGTCGGACGTGAAGATGGCCGGTGTCGTCGTCGGCACGGTGACCGATGTGGAGCAGGACGCGGGCGGAAAAGCGCTGGTATCGATGAAGGTCTGGGGTGATACGACGGACAGGCTGGGCAGCGCTCCGTCAGCGATCATCCGGCCGACGACGTTGCTCGGCGGCGCCTACTACATCGAGCTTCAGCAAGGCGATGCGCACGGGCGGTACGGCGGTGAACCCATCCCGGCGGACCGCACCAGCGTGCCCATCGAACTCGACAAGATCCTCGCCGCGATCCCCGGGCGAGCCCAGGACAGCATCCGGAACACGACACGGCTGACTGACGAGTCACTGCGCGCCGGTGCCGGTGAGAACCTGGGCAACGTCCTCGAACACGCGCCGCAGACCCTCGGGCCAGCAGGCGACGTCCTCTCCAGTGCGCGGGGTACTCGCCCGGGCGAGGACCTGTACGGCATCGTGCCGGACGTAGCAGCGATCGCCGGAACGCTGACCGAGCGCGACGGACAGCTCGGGCACACCATCGATTCGCTCGGCGACGTCAGCGCGACGCTGTCCACGGTGCGGCGGCCGCTGGCGGACTCGATCGCCGCTCTTCCCGAGACCCTGACCAGTACTCGTAGGGGACTCGACGACCTGCACGGAAGCCTGAACCGGCTGACGGACACCGCGGGCAACGCCAGGCCGGCCGTGCAGGAGCTGGGGCCCGTGCTGGCCAAGGCCGATCCGGTCCTGCGCGAGGCCCGGCCGATGGTGGCCGAACTCCGGCCGTTGCTGCAGGACGCGCAGCCGGTGGTCGACCAGTTGGTGCCGACCGCGGACCGAGCCACCTCGACGCTCGATCTGGTGCGCGGCCCGGTGCTGGACCGGATCAACGGGCCGATCGCGAACGCGGTGATGTCGCCGTGGAAGGGCACGGGAGCCTACGAAGGCAACGGAGGTACCGGCCACAAGCTCTACGAAGAGGTCGGGTACCTCGCCGCGCACACCGCGAACCTGTCGCAGTACGGCAACAAGAACGGCCGGATGCTCGGGCTTGCGCTCGGTGCCGGAGTTTCCACCGTGGGCGGCAAGGACCCGGGCACTGCGGAGTTCCTGCAGTCGCTGGGGCTGTTGCCCGGTGGACTGAAGGTGTTGCCGCCGCCGGACGACTCCGGCGACGACTTCACACCGGTACCGGCGACTTCCCCGGGGCAGGACCAGTTCCTGCCCAAGCCCGGCCCGCCCCAGCCTCAAGGGAATTAGGAGCCTCCCGTGACAAAAAAGCTCTCGTTCAGCAGGATCTGGGAGCGGATCCGAACGGTTCCCGGCCTGGGGCGCAACCTGCTCGCACTGACGGTGGTGATCGTCTGTGGGGTGGTCAGCTCGTCGATGATCCTGACCAATCAGCGGTTCCTCCCGCCCTGGCAGGAGCGGTACGAGATGGCGGCCGAGTTCGAGCAGGTACCTGCGGTGAGCCCGAACCAACAGCCCAAGGTGCGCATCGCCGGCGTCGAGGTCGGACAGGTGACCGACAGCGAGGTAACGCGGAACGGCAAGGCGCGGCTGACGTTGTCGCTGGAGCCCGGATACGAGGTCTACCGCAACGCGCGCTTGGTGCTGCGCCCGACCAACCCGCTCAACGAGATGTACGTGGAGGTCAACCCGGGCGGCCCACCGGCACCGAAACTGCCGCCGAACGGCGTCATCCCGTTGAACCAGACCGAGCGGCCGAGGCAGCCCGACGAGGTGCTCAACCACCTCGACGAACGCAGCAGGAACGCGGTGACCAACCTGCTGTCCACCTCCGATGTGGCGCTGGCGAACGCGCCGCAGAACCTGCCCGCCGGCCTCAACGCCGCGGATGCCACCTTGCTGCGGTTCAAGCCCGTCCTGCAGAACCTGCAGACGCGCCGCGAGAACATCGCCGAGTTGGTGACCGCGCTGTCCCAGATCAGCCGGGCGGTCGGCCACAACGACGGTCGGCTCACGGAACTGATGGACGCCAGCGAGCAGACGCTGTCGGTGCTGTCCGAGCACAACGCGGATGTCCAGTCCGCGGTCGGGCAGTTGCCGGATACGACCGGCGAGCTCAAGCGCGCGATGAACGGTGTCAACGGGCTGACCGGTCAGCTGAACCCGACGCTGGACAACCTCAACGCCGCGTCGGACCGGCTGCCGGAAGTGCTGCGCAAGGTCAGTGGCACCGTCGACAACCTGGGACGCACGGTGCGGGCGGCACGGCCCGTCGTGTCCGCCGCGCGACCGATCGTCCAAGATCTCCGACCGATGGTCGACCAGGCGCACACGGCGTTGGGCGACCTTCAGCCTGTAGCCCGCGATCTGGGGCCGGACTCCGAGCTCATCGTGTCCTACCTCAATGATCTGCAGGCATTCATCTTCAACACCAACGGGGCATTCAGCCTGTCGGATGCCAATGGCGGGTTCATCCGGGGCCACGTGGCGGTTCCGCTGCCGGATGCGGGCGTGCTGCCTGGTACGCACGGCGGAAACACAGGGGCGACTGATGAAGATCTTCCAAGGCACCTCGGGCAAACTCGTCGTGCTGGGCGTCTTCTTCGTCCTCTCGATGATCTACATGGGATACCTGCTGGACAAGGCGGGTACGCCCAATCCGCTGGGGAGCTCGAAGGCCTACACGGTTTCCTTCGAAGTGGACGATGTGGACAACGCGATTCCCGTCGGCGACGTGAAGATCGCCGGCGTCACCATTGGCGGTATCGACAGCGTCGAGCACAACGGCAGCGGCAAGGCGCTGGTCGTGGTGCACGTGGACGAGGACGCCGCGCCGTTGCACGAAGGCGCCCAGGTCAATATGCGGATCGGGGCGAAGTCCATCGCCGGTGAGTCCTACATCGATATCGTTGATGGCCGCGGAAAGGCGATGCCGAACGGCAGCAGGATCGTTCCCGAGGCAGTCGAACGGGGCGTGCAACTGCGCGATGTCGTCGACAGCCTCGACCCGAAGACCCGGGAGGCGCTCAGCGGTGTGATCCGAACCGCGGGCGAGGGAACCACCGGTACGAAGGAGGACGTGGACGGGGCCATGACCGGTCTCGGCCAGGTGGGGCGCGAGGGCTACACCGCGGTGGATGCCATCTCGGCGCAGTCGGAGGATCTGAAGGTGCTGGCGCAGCAGACCACGACCGTGCTGGACGCGCTCGACACCGGGCAGGGGCAGATCGCCTCGCTGGTGCACAACGCCCAGCAGCTGACCTCGGCCACCAGCGGGCAACAGGAGAACTTGGCCGCGACGGTGCGCAAGCTGCCCGGGGTGCTGTCGAGTACGCAGCAGGCAACGGGCAAGCTCAAGGAGCTGTCCACCTCGGTCGGGCCGGTTGCCGCGGATCTCAAGGAGGCCGCACCGCACCTCAACGCCTCCCTGGAGCAACTCCCGCAGACCACCGAGGATCTGCGCGGGTTGCTGCCCGATCTGACCAGCACGCTGGACCGGGCACCGGCCACGTTGGACCGCGTTCCGGCGACGGCACAGGACGTGAGCACGCTCGTGCCCCAGGCACGTACCGCCATGACCAACCTCAACCCGATGCTGTCGTACCTGAAGCCATACGGCCCGGAGCTGGGCGCGTTCTTCGCCAACTTCGGATCGATCTTCCAGTACACGGACGAGGCCGGGATTCACTTCTTCCGGCTGCTGCCCGATGAGGGCAATGAGGCCATCGTCAAGGGTGTGCCGGTACCGCTGCCCAAGGTGCTGACGAACAGCAACCCGTATCCCGCTCCTGGACAGAGCGTCTCGCCCGAAGGACGCGACTTCACCAAGCTGCACCAGTGGCCGAACTGACGGCCGGGACGGGTTGATCTCCGCGACCTCCGGGGGCGGTGTGGGTGTCGTACCCCGCCGTCTCCGGAGGTTCTCCATCTTCGTCCACAGTGGAAGATTTTACGTCGGGTGCGTTCATGTTGTCATCGCAGCCAGCGAGGTCCCTGTTCTGGTGTGGCTGATCAGCTCATAAGTGCTGTTCAGGAGCTGTCTCTCGGTTCGCTCTCGCGAGATTTCGGACACGAAGGGAGATGCTACAAGTCTGGAAACTTGGTACCTGTCAATGTTGTTCTTGGTGGGTTCACCGAGGTACTGTGTCCCGCGTCACGAGAGATCGACGCGACGGGAAGGGGTGGGTCGGGAGCGATGCGGTTGTTGCAGGCAATCCGGGCACAGATCCGGAGTCTCCTCGAAGTGATCCGGCGGGCCCCCGCTAGGTCCGCGGTCGGCGGAAGGCGGACCGCCACGCGAAAACTGTTGGTGTGCCTGGTCATTCTCGGAATCGCCGGCAGCACCGTGGCCGGATTGCTGAAGCTGCGCGTCGAGACCACTGTGGAGTCGTTCCTGCCCAGTGGAGATCCCAGCGTGCAACGCCTCGAGGAACACGCCCGGTCGTTCGGCGGGAATCCCGTGGCCGTCGTCCTGGAGTCAGAAGAACCAGGGCACCTGCTCACCGGCGACAAGCAACTAGAGAAGCTCATGAAGCTCGAGGGGAATCTGTCGCGGATGCCGGATGTGGCAACCGTTTATGGCCCTGGCACGGTGATGAACCAGCTCGCGATCTCCTCGCAGAACCTGCTCGCGACCCTCAGCGGCACCCGGGACGGTTTGCGCGCCCGCGCCGAGGCCGCGGCCCGTGCGCGCGGGGAATCCGAGTCGTCGGTCAGCGGGGCCGGTGATGCGGCCACGGCCGAGTTCGACCGGCGATACGGAACGCTGTTGGTCAAGGGGCTGCCCGGTGGCCTGCCGACCACCAAGAACCCGAACTTCGTCAAGAACGTCATCTTCGATGAGGAGGGAAGGCCGCGGGCGCGCTGGCACTTCGTGGTGCCGAAGGAGAACAGCGTCGCCGTGCTGGTCCGGCCGCGCCAGGACCTGGACGAGGCCGGTACGAAGCGCCTTGTCGAGGGAGTGCGGGACGCGGTCGGAGGCTCTGGGCTCGACACGACAAAGACGACCGTGACCGGAGTGCCGGCCATCACCTCCTCACTGACCAGTGCGGTCACGGCCGAGATTCCGCTGTTGGCGGGCTTGGCCGCACTGGTGATCCTGCTGCGCTTCCTGCTGGCCTCGCCCGGTTCCAGTCTGTTCCGCAAGCTGTGGTCGCTGCTGGCGGCGGTCATCGGCAGCGCGCTGACCTTGGCGGTGTTCGGCCTGTCCGGTGTGCCCATCTCCTTCGGCGCTGCCGCGTTGCTGCCGCTGCTGATGGGCATCGGCAGCTCGTTCTCGCTGTACCTCGCCGCGTCCGGGAACCGGCGGCGGGTGCTGGTCGTCTCGGCCGCGAGCGCGGTCGCATTCGCCTCGTTGGCCGCGTCGCCGTTGCCGTTCGTCCGGCAACTCGGTTTGGCCTTGGCGCTCGGCGTGGTGTTCACGGTCGGAGTCACCCTGCTGGTCGGCGGCAAGGCCCAGCCGGGTCCGGACGTTGAGCCCGACCCGAAACCCGAGGCGCCGCAGCGTTCGTCGGCGGTCGGTTCGCGACGCCCCGGCTTGCGCTGGACCGCGCTCGGCAGCCTGGTGGCGGTCGCGGCGGTGGGCTGGGCGTCACTGGCGACGCTCGACGTCCAGGCCAATCCAGAGGATGCGGCCCGCGGGCTGCCCGAACTGGAGAACGCTCGGTACGCCGAGCAGGTCCTGGGTTCTTCCGGTGAGGTCAGCATCGTGCTGCGGGGCATGGACGTGCGGAGCCCGGAAGCTCTGGACTGGATGTACCGGGCGCAGGACGTGGCCGTGTCCCGTTACGGCGACCAGGTCCGGCCGATCCTCACCGCACCCGACCTGCTGAGCTTCCTCGGTGACCATCCGACCCCGGAGCAGATCTCGGCCGGGTTGCAGTTGTTGCCGCCATACCTGACCAGCGCGGTGTTCAGCTCCGAGGGGGATCAGGCAGTGCTGACCTTCGGGCTGAAGTTCCAGGACCTGGGCAACCAGACGAGGTTGCTCGACGAGATGCGCGCGGCGCTACCGCCGTCGCCGGGCGCAACGCAGGTCGACGTCGTCGGGCTGCCGGTGTCCGCGGCCCGCGCCTACGAGCAGATCTCGCAGCACCGCTACCTGGACAACCTGGTGGGGATCGCGGCTGCCGGTGCGGTGCTGCTCGTGGGACTGCGAGGTCACCGGCGGGATGCGCTGCGCGCGATGGTGGCCGCCGCGATGGCGACCGGGTGGACCGTGGCCGGCATGTGGCTGGTCGGTGAACCGCTGAGCCCGCTGACGATCGCACTGGGCTCGCTGGCCACGGTGACCGCGTGCGAGTTCACCGTGCTGCTCGCCGATGACCAGCGGGAACGATCGGCTGTGTTGCGGCGGGTGGTCGCGTGGGCGTGCGTCACCTCGGTGGTCGGCTACCTGGCCCTCGTCCCCTCAACGATCGCCCTGCTCCGTGACTTCGGGATCACGCTGGCAGTCACGGTGCTGCTGTCGTACCTGGCGGCGCTCGCCGTCGTGCGGCTGACGCCGTCGGGCGCTGGGAAGCAGGAGCCCGCTCCCGAAGTCCGCGTTGCCGATACGGAACTCTCGGAGGTTCGTTCATGAAGACCCGCATGCCCACCTGGCTGAACAGGGGCGCCATCGGCCGCTTCGCCGAGCACCTGGGCAGGCGTTCGGCGTTTCGCCTCACCGGATATCGAGCGGGTGTCGTCGTCGCGATGCTTCTTGTGGTCGTCGGCGGATCCGGCGCGAAGACCGTCATGCACGCGGCGGAGGCGCTGCCAGCGGACGCGGCCTTCCGCTCGTCCGGTGCCGTGGTCACCAAGCAGCAGCTCCAGCAACGGGTCGGTTTGATGGAGTTCCTCTACGGGTTGCAGCGGCCGCCGGACCCGGCGGGAGTTGACAAGTTCAACCGTTCGGTGGCGAAAGCACTGGTGGTCAGCGGCGTGGTGGACCGAGCCGCCGTCGAACACGGCATCGTCATCGCGGACAAGGCCGCGAGCGACCAACTCGACAAGATGATCAAGGAGAACGGTGGTGGTGACCGCCGTGCCTTCATCCAGGAGCTCGGGGCGCGAGGGATCTCCGAGCAGAACGTCCTCGACGAGATCAAGCGTCAGCAGGCCAGCGCCCGGCTGTTCGGCAAGGTGACCGAGTCGGTCGAACCGGTCACCGACGCGGACGCGCAGCGCTACTACGACAAGAACCGCGCGCAGATGGTCACTCCCGAGCAGCGCGGCGTCGCCAACATCGTCGTGCCGGATCAGGCTCAGGCCCAGCAGATCGCTGAGCAGGCGAACGCGGGCGGCGACTTCGGCGGCCTGGCCGCGCAGTTCTCCATCGACGGCAGCACCAAGGACAAAGGCGGCTCGCTCGGTGACGTGCAGCCCGACCAGCTCGAACCCGGATACGCGAAAGCCGCCTTCTCGGCACCGGCCGGCGCGGTGTTCGGTCCGGTGCAGACCGAGCAGGGCTGGAACGTCGGCAAGGTCGGCGAAGTGCGTCTCTCGAAGCCCGTCGCCTTCGAGCAGGTCCGGGACGCCATCAAGGGCAAGCTGGACAACGACGCGAAACTCGGGGTGTGGGACGGATTCCTGACCCAGCGGATCAAGGACGCCGATGTCACGTACGCGCCCGAATACCTGCCCGCGAACCCGGACGCGTCACCGGCCAGAGCGGCGCAAGGCGAGTAACCACCGAGTCCTTCCAGATTGATTCGCGTGGCGGGCCGGGCGGCGGAACCTCAGCGGCTACGCCACTGAGAAGACACAGATGAATCGTTCTGAACGGACTCCTAACGGCAAGACGTCACTGCAGAAGGAGGAACGACATGCTGGCTCTCGTGCTGGCCGTGGTATCGGGTGGTTGCCTCGTCGCCGGATGGCTGTTGGAGCAGATCGTGCTGGTGTACGTCGCGCTAGCGTTGTCGGCCGCCGGCCTGGTGCTGGTGGTGGCTTCGATGTGGCGACGCAGGCGTCTCGGCGGGCAGGAAGCCGGCGGCGATGGTGAATCCGCTGATCATGGCGATTTTCCGGATTCCGCGGAGGATTCATCGGAGGTGTCCGGCGATGCCGCCGACACCGTCGCAGTCCGGTCCGGGGGAGCGACCGGACCGGACTCGGCGGCCGAGCCGGCCCGCGAGATCTTCGTGGCGAGATCGACCGGGCAGCGACTGGATGACGACGCGATGGTGGGCGTGGTGCACGGTCGCGCCCGGTTCCACTCCGGCGAATGCCGCCTGGTGCGGGGAATGCGGGTGCAGCGGCTGACGCTGGTCGAGGCGCGGGAAGAAGACTTCACGGCGTGCTCTGTCTGCGTCGAGATCGGAGCGGCCGCGCTGCTGTCTGAACAGCACTGAGATTCACTCCGGAACGCCCCTGGTTCCGGGTGCCCTCCGACACAAGCAGTTGCGGAAGACGGCCGTGTCCAGCGGCCGTTTTTCGCTGCGCGGCCGGCCGAAGCGACGCGGGGATGTCGCGCCCACGGAATGCAGCGCCACTGAAGGCGGGTTGACACGAGCACTCGCCTGCGGCGAGCGGGGAAGGACGTTCAGCCACTCCCGGACTTGGTCGGAAAAACCACGTAGTTATACCCGTGACCCCCACCATACCGGGATGGTTAACGTGGTGTTTCCAGAGCGCGAGACCAAGGCAAAGGGGCCGGTCATGAGGCTGGAACACCGCTCGTCCATGAGTTGTGCCGGCGGCACTGGTTCCACGACTTCGTCCAGCACGAGCGGTTGCCGACCCCCGCGAGCGGTTCGGTGGCCAGCGCGGCCAACGCACGTGTTCGGCCCGAACGCCCTGGTCGGTTAGCAGCACTCGAATCCGTCCGGGTGGCCGCCCGACCGCCCGCGCGAGAATCTCCAAGGAGGCCGGGATGCGCGTTACAGCTGCTGTCGCCAGGGACGAGGGTCAGCCGTTCATGCTCGAAGAACTTGAGCTGGATTCACCGCGGCCGGACGAGGTTCTCGTCGAGGTGCACGCCGTAGGGCTGTGCCGGACCGACATTTCGCTCCGCGACCAGTGGATGCGGATTCCGCTGCCTGCGGTGCTCGGACACGAAGGGGCCGGCGTGGTAGCGCGGGTCGGGGCCGACGTCACCAAGGTGCGGCCCGGCGACAAGGTGGTCATGACCTTCGGGTCCTGCGGCCGCTGTCGCTACTGCGAGAGCGGCCACCCCGCCTATTGCGTCGAGCTGCTGGAGCGAAACGTCAGCGGAAGCAGGCCGGACGGGACCAACGCCCTGCACTGCGATGTCGAGCACGGTGAGATGCACGGTTTCTTCATCAGCCAGTCCTCCTTCGCCACGCACGCCATCGCCAGCGAACGCAGCATCGTGCGCGTCGCCGACGACACCGACCTGGAGATGGCCGGACCGATCGGCTGCGGGATCCAGACGGGTGCCGGAGCCGTGATCAACCGGCTGCGCCCGGAGGCCGGGTCGGCCATCGCGGTGTTCGGCGTGGGCGCGGTCGGCATGGCCGCCGTGATGGCCGCGAGGCTGGTCGGTTGCGCCACGATCATCGCGGTCGACGTGCAGCCGGACCGGCTCGACCTCGCCAGGGAACTCGGCGCGACGCACCTCATCGACGCCGGCCGGGTCAACCCGGTCAGTGCCATTCAGACGATCACCGATGGCGGAGTCGCCTACACCGTGGAGACCACTGCGGTACCGGAGGTCGCGCGGCAAGCGGTCTACAGCCTTGCGCCGCTCGGCACCTGCGCGATCCTCGGTCTCGGCCCCGCGGGTGCCGAACTGTCGATCGACATGACCAACCTGCTGCTTCCCGGGCGGACCGTGACCGGAGTGACCTGGGGCGACAGCCGGCCCGACGAATTGATCCCGCAACTGCTGGAACTCCACGGGCAGGGCCGGTTCCCGGTGGATCGGTTGATCGACACCTATTCCCTGATGGACATCAACAAGGCCGTCGAAGATCTTGAAGTGGGCAAATGCCTCAAGGCGGTGCTGAAGCCGTGTTCGCTGCCCGCCCGGGGAATGTCCGCTGCTGGCCAGGAAAAGCACAATAGACAGGTCCGGAGGGCGGATGCGATAACGGCCGAATGGCCGAAGATCGCCTGATGGCAGCGTGGTGAGTGGCCACGAAAAGACCTCCGACTGGCCTATCCGCTTCTACTACACTGACCCTGCTCTGCGCAGCGACGCGCCGGGGAAGGGGACATCACGGAGTGTGTGCTCAGGTCAGGGAGCTCGGCGATGGCTTGACCAGTTTCGTCGGTCGCAAGCGGGAGCTGGCCGAGATCACGCGGTTGCTCGGTGAATCTCGGCTGGTCACGCTCACCGGTGTCGGTGGTGTCGGCAAGACGCGCTTGGCGGTGCGCGTGGCGGACCGGATGCGGCAGGAATTTCCCGACGGTGTCTGGCTGGTGGAGCTCGCGAAGGTCAGCGAGCCGGCGCTGGTCCCGCACGTCGTCGCGGAGGCGCTCGGTGTCCCGGACCAGTCGACGCGGTCCCGTGAGGAGGCACTGCTCGAATTCCTCGGCGAGCGGCGGTTGTTGCTCATCATGGACAACTGCGAGCATCTCCTCGGCGCCTGCGCGGTGCTGGTCGCGAAGCTGGTGCGCGAGGACAACCGGGTCGTTGTGCTCGCCACCAGTCGGGAAGTGCTCGGGCTCCTCGGCGAGTGCAGCTGGCCCGTGCCACCGATGTCCATCCCGGACCTGGCGAACCTAGCGCCGTCGCGCGGCGGCTACGTGTACGGGCACGAGGCGCTCGACTTGTTCGAGGAACGCGCGCGCACGGTGCTGCCCGACTTCCGCCTCGATTCCGCCTCCAAGCAGGCGGTTTCCAAGCTGTGCCAGGGATTGGACGGGTTACCGCTGGCGATCGAGCTGGCGGCGGTGCGGATGCGGTCCATGTCGGTGGAGCAGATCTTCGAGCGGCTCCGCGACCGGTACCGGTTGCTGAGCTCCGGCAACCGGGGCGGCCCAGCGCGGCACCAGACGCTGCGCGCCGCCGTCGACTGGAGCTTCGACCTGTGCACCGAGCAGGAGCGGGCGTTGTGGGCCAGGCTGGCGATCTTCGCGGGCGGCTTCGATCTCGAAGCGGCCGAAGCCGTGTGCACCGACGACACCATGGCCGCCGATGACGTGCTCGAACTGCTGGCGGACCTGGTGGACAAGTCGATCGTGCTCCGGGAGGGGGCCGGATCGGAGGTCCGATACCGGATGTTGGAGACGATTCGGGCGTACGGCAGGGAAAAACTGGCCGCCGCGGGCGCGGAGCGCACCCTCCTGCGGCGGCATCGCGACTACTACCTCCGGCTCGCCGAACGGCTCGACGAGAACTGGTTCGGTCCCGACCAGTTCTACTGGTGGGACAGGTTGCAGCGCGAGCAGGCCAACTTGTGGGCGGCGCTTGACTTCTGCCTGACCACGCCCGGCGAAGAAGCCGTGGGGATGCACATGGTGGGCGCCCTGTGCTTCTACTGGAACGCCTGCGGCCACTTGCAGGACGGCCGCTATTGGCTGGGACGGGCCATGACGGCCGATCCGGGACTCACCGCCGCGCGGGCGAAGGCCCTATGGGTCACCGGTTACGCAGCCATGACCCAAGGCGACCATGCCGCGGCCAGGACCTGCTTCGACGAGTGCATGGAGCTGGCCGAGACGCTCGGAGACGAACGTGCGCGCGCGTTGACCTTCCAGTTCCGGGGATCGTCCGAGCAGTTCACCGGCAATCTCGAGCGCGCGGAGCCGTTGCTGGTGGAGGCGGTCGAGTTCCACCGCGGTGCCGGGATCGTCGACGCGCTTACCGTGCTGGGCGTGGCGCAGCTCGCCTTCGTGTCCTGCCTGCTCGGGACCACCGATCGCGCCATCGAGCTCTGCGAGGAATGCCGGGTCACCAGCGAGGCGCACGGGGAGCGGTGGGCGCTCTCGTGGGGGTTGTGGGTGTCCGGCCTCGCCAGGTGGACCCGCGGCGAGTACGCGATGGCGGCGGAAGCGTTGCAGGGGTCGCTGGACGTGAAGAGCGCGTTGAACGATCGGCTGGGCATCTCGGCGGCTTTCGAGCTGCTGGCATGGGTCGCCGTCGAGGAAGGAGACGCGGGGCGGGCGGCGCAGCTGTTCGGCGTCAGTCGGACGGCGTGGGCCACGGTCGGCGATCCGCTGTTCGGCTCGCAGGCGTTGGTGGACACCCACGACCGCTACGAGGCACGGGTACGCGGCGAGCTCGGTGACAGCGCGTTCGAGGAGGGTGCGCGGCGCGGTGAGCAGCTGAAGATCACCGATGCCATGGCGCTGGCCAGGATCGATCACCGGGAGAAGGTGGGCTCCGGCATCCCAAACCTGACTCGTCGCGAGCGCGAGGTCGCGCGGTTGCTCGCGAAAGGCCTCACGAACCGGGAGATCGCCGACCGGCTGGTGATCTCCCAGCGCACGGTCGAGGGTCACGTCGAGAACGTGCTCGGCAAGATGGGCGTCAAGTCCCGCACCCAGGTGGCCATCTGGTTCACCAGCCGGGACCTCGGTTAGGCAGTCGCCGCTCCGCGTCCGGCCCGAGCGTGGCTGCCAGGAACCCAGGCGGAGCCTTGACTGGCGATGTCGACGTTATTTGGAACATGATGTTAATGGGTGTAGTGCTTCCTGTTGTCGTGGAACGTTGAGCGCATCAAGTTCGTCCTAAGTGGACTTAGGAAGCTTTCGGCGTACGCTCTGACTTGCACAAACGATGATATGAAACGGGGATGAGTCCGACTGGGGGTGTCGGCGGCCGGTGACTTGTTGCGGTCCAACGCCTGGCAAGGCAGTTTTGCGGGGTTATTTGATACATGGATTGATTGTGAGTGCACCGCGACGTAGTATGTTTTCTGTTGGTGCCCACCGGCTCGGACCCGGTTCGAGCCGGTGGGCATGGGTGTTGGCGCGGATGCGCGGGGAGCCTGCCGGCGCCGGGCCGATCGTTCGGCGCCGGCAAGGTGCGCCGCAGAGCACCGCGCCCGGGTCGTTCCGGCTCACAAGGAGGTTGGCGTGCGCACTTCGGTCGAGCAGCTGAACCGGGTGGTGATCCGGTTCGCGGGCGATTCCGGCGACGGGATGCAGCTCACCGGCGATCGGTTCACCTCGGAGACGGCGTTGTTCGGCAACGACTTCGCCACGCTGCCCAACTTCCCGGCGGAGATCCGGGCTCCGCACGGCACGTTGCCCGGTGTGTCGTCGTTCCAGCTGCACTTCGCCGACAGCGACATCGCCACGCCCGGCGACCGGCCGGACGTCCTGGTGGCGATGAACCCGGCCGCGCTGAAGGCCAACATCGCCGATCTTCCGGCGGGCGGGACGCTGATCGTCAACTCCGACGAGTTCACCAAGCGGAACCTGACCAAGGTCGGATACGACGCCGACCCGCTGGGCGACGAGTCGCTGGAGTCCTTCGCGGTGCACCAAGTGGCGATGGGCACCTTGACCCGCGGTGCGCTCGCGGAATCCGGCCTGTCGAAGAAGGAGGCCGAGCGTTCCAAGAACATGTTCGCGCTCGGCCTGCTGTCCTGGATGTACAACCGGCCCGGCGAGGGAACCGAGCGGTTCCTCCGGGAGAAGTTCGCCAAGAAGCCGGACATCGCCGAGGCCAACGTGCAGGCGTTCCGGGCGGGGTGGAACTACGGCGAGACGACCGAGGCGTTCGCTGTCAGCTACGAAGTCGCACCCGCCAAGCTCGCCCCCGGCGCCTACCGGCAGATCACCGGCAACACCGCGCTTGCGTACGGGATCGTGGCCGCCTCGCGGTGCTCCGAGCTGCCGGTCCTGCTGGGCACCTATCCCATCACTCCTGCTTCGGACATCCTGCACGAACTGGCCAAGCACAAGAACTTCGGCATCACGACCTTCCAAGCGGAAGACGAGATCGCCGGGGTCGGGGCCGCGGTCGGGCACGCCTTCGGCGGCGGTCTCGGCATGACCTCGACGTCCGGGCCGGGGCTGGCGCTGAAGTCGGAGATGATCGGCCTCGCGGTGATGACCGAGCTTCCGCTGGTGGTGCTGGGAATCCAGCGAGGCGGCCCGTCCACCGGCCTGCCCACCAAGACCGAGCAGGCCGACCTGCTGCAGGCCATGTACGGCCGGAACGGGGAGTCGCCGGTCGTCGTGCTGGCGCCGGACTCGCCGGCGGACTGCTTCGCCGCGGTGCTGGAGGCCTCGCGCATCGCGCTGAAGTACCGGACCCCGGTGGTGCTGCTGTCGGACGGCTACATCGCCAACGGCTCCGAGCCGTGGCTGATCCCGGACGTGGCCGAGCTGCCCGATCTGCGAACTCCGTTCGCGGTCACGAGCAATGCCACGGACGGATCAGGGGAGTTCTGGCCTTACCTGCGAGATCCGGACACGCTGGCCCGGCCATGGGCGGTGCCCGGCACGCCCGGCCTGCAGCACCGGATCGGCGGGCTGGAGAAGGAGGACGTGACGGGCGGGATCTCCTACGACCCGGACAACCACGACAAGATGGTCCGGCTCCGCCAAGCCAAAGTGGACGGGATCGACGTGCCGGACGTCGAGGTCGACGATCCCGGCGGCCGTGCCACCGCGCTGGTCCTGGGCTGGGGGTCGACGCGCGGTCCGATCAGTGCTGCCGTGCGGCGAATCCGCGGCCTCGGCCACGACGTGGCGCACGCCCACCTGCGCCATCTGAATCCGTTTCCGGCCAATCTGGGTTTGCTGCTGCACCGCTACGAGCGCGTGCTGATCCCGGAGATGAACCTCGGTCAACTGGCCACCCTGATCCGAGCCAGGTACCTCATCGATTGCGACGGCTACACCAAGGTCGCCGGACTGCCGTTCCAGGCCGAGGAGCTCGAGGGTGTCCTCCGCGAATTCCTAGAGGGAGTGCGAGCATGACCACGGACCTAGGCCTGCCGCTCGTCGGCGGGCAGCACGACGTTCCCGGCAGCGCCGAACCGCAGAAGGCCAAGGACTACAAGTCCGACCAGGAGGTCCGCTGGTGCCCGGGCTGCGGCGATTACGTCGTGCTCAACGCGGTGCAGTCGTTCCTGCCGACGCTGGGGCTCAAGCGTGAGAACATCGTGTTCATCTCGGGAATCGGGTGCTCGTCGCGATTCCCGTACTACATGAACACCTACGGGATGCATTCGATCCACGGCCGCGCGCCGACGATCGCCACCGGGCTGGCGCTGTCCCGTCCGGACCTGTCGATCTGGGTGGTCACCGGGGACGGGGACGCGCTCTCCATCGGCGGCAATCACCTGATCCATGCGCTGCGGCGCAACGTGAACATGACGATCCTGCTGTTCAACAACCGGATCTACGGTCTGACGAAGGGCCAGTACTCGCCGACCTCGGAGCCGGGAAAGGTCACGAAGTCGACGCCCGTGGGGTCGGTGGACCACCCGTTCAACCCGATTTCGCTGGCGCTGGGCGCTGAAGCCACCTTCGTGGCGCGGACGATCGACTCCGACCGCACGATGCTCACCGACGTGCTACAGGCCGCGGCCGATCACCGCGGGGCCTCGCTGGTCGAGATCTACCAGAACTGCCCGGTTTTCAACGACGGCGCGTTCGACGTGCTCACCGACAAGGTGGAGTCGGAACGCCGCATCATCCCGCTCCGCGACGGCGAACCGGTGCGGTTCGGCCCCAAAGCCGCCGACGGAGCGGGGGAGTTCGGCGTGGTGCGCGATTCCGCCACCGGGGCACTCGCCGTCCGCGGCGTCGCCGATACCGGCGCGGACGCCGTCCTGCGGCACGACCCGGCAGCGGACGACCCGACGCAGGCGTTCGGGCTGTCCCGCCTGACCGATCACGACCTGGGCTACGCCGTCACCGGAATCTTCCGGCGGGTGCGGCGCCCCTCGTACGACGACCTCGTCCGCGAGCAGGTGCAGGCGGCAGGGGGCGGCGAACGCGCCGATCTCCAGTCCCTGTTGAACGGAACCGACACCTGGACGGTCTCCCCGTGACGGCGGGGTGAAGTCCCCAGCCGCAGATCAGAGCTCGAACCCATCCCGGAGCGGCCACGCAGTCCGAGGGCGTTCCCGGCGATTGATCGACCGCGCCCGCGGAGCGGCCGCGGCGGTCCCCTTTCCTCGCATCGCACCCGGAAATCGGAGGTCTGTGATCATGGTTCGCAACCGTGGGCCGCGGCGACGTGGCATATCCGCGCACGGATTCGGCGCGCAGCGCCGGATGCGGTGCTACCAGGCGGCCGCGCTGGCCGGAATGCTGGCGCTCGGGGCGGCCGATCAAACACCCTGGGCGAGCGAGGCGGACGTCGAAGCGAGCGGTTCGAACGCCGCGCACGGCACGCCGCCGCCCCGGAACACGGCGGTGCCCGAGCCACTTTTGGCTGCACAGCCCGCCGCCGTGCCCGAGCGACCGGGCGAGGGCCCCCGCGCGCTCGAAGCCCGCGCGGCCCCGGCCACCCCGAAATACGGCATTCCCGCGACGGTGCTCGACTCCTACCTGCGCGCGGTCGACGCCCAGCAGCGGGACGACCCGGGCTGCGGAATCGCCTGGTCGCTGCTGGCCGGCATCGGCAAGGTCGAGTCCGGGCATGCCCGCGGCGGCGACGTGACCCCCGAGGGCGACCTGATTCACCCGATCTACGGCCCGGCGCTGGACGGGACGAACGGGACGGCTTCGATCCAGCACGGTGGGCAATCAGCGCGCGCCGCCGGCTCGATGCAGTTCATCCCGTCCTCGTGGGCGCGGTGGGCCGCGGACGGCAATCACGACGGATCGAAGGACCCGCAGAACGTCCACGACGCCTCGCTGGCGGCTGCCCGCTACCTGTGCGGGGGAGGTCGTGACCTGACGACCTCGGAGGACCTGCGCGCCGCGATCTTCAGCTACAACCACTCGCAGGATTACGTCAACCTGGTGCTCAGCTGGATGCGGGCCTACGAGAGCGGAGGCGGCGGCGTTCCCGATGAGCACACCTCGTCCGAGCTGCTGACCCTCGCCGCGTTCGAATCGCCCAGCGACCCCGGCAGCGAGCCCTCGGCACCGGCGGCCCCGCCCGCTGAGCCGCCTCCTGCGGCGGAGCAGCCGCAGAACCCGGCCCCGCCGCCGGAATCCCAGCCGGAAGACCCCGAACCGCCGCAGAATGACGGCCCTGCCCCAGCGCCGTCGCCCGCACCCGGGAAGGGGGTCCTGCAGCCGGTGAAACAGCTCCTCCCGCCGCCGGTGAACGACGCTGTCGCGCCGGTCCTCCAGCCGGTGGAGCACGTCGTCGGGCAGTTGCCCGTGCAGGACCTTCTCGGCGGAGACCGCTGAGCGAACTACGCCGGTGGGCACGGTTCCGCACGGCGCCAGCCACGAGTGAGTCATCCGAGGTGGTACGCGGTCGTCCTCAAGCGGCCGGGAATCGAAAGGACGCAATCGTGACCTACGTGATCGCCGAGCCGTGCGTGGACGTGCTCGACAAGACGTGCATCGACGAATGCCCGGTGGATTGCATCTACGAGGGCGGGCGGATGCTCTACATCCACCCCGATGAGTGCGTCGACTGCGGTGCCTGCGAGCCGGTGTGCCCGGTGGAGGCCATCTACTACGAGGACGACGTCCCGGAGGAGTGGGGCGCCTACACCAAGGCCAACGCGGACTTCTTCGTCGAGGCGGAGGTTTCCGGCGGCGGTTCGAAGGTGGGCAAGACGGACCTCGATGTCAAGCCGATCGTCGAGCTGCCCGCTCGGGCGGCCGACCACTGAACCGCTGCGATGACGAACCCCTGCGGCTCCGCGCGGTGCCCCGATCCAGCGCGGAGCAGCTGGGATTTCCGGCGCCACCAACGGAAATCCCGGGCGGTGCCGGGGCGGGCGAGCGCTGTCCGCCCCGGCGGTGCCTCAGCTGTGCGATCCCGGGGCGAGGCGGTCGAGCACGGCGGCCGCCTCGTCGGCCATGGCGGGGACGAACTCGGCGACCTTGATCATGTCCTGGATCGCGCCGGCGACCTGTCCGGCGAGGACGAGCCCGTCCTCCACGTCCCCCTCGGTCTGCGCGCGCTGCATGGATTCGATCTTCCACCGCAGGAGCTCAGCCGCATCGGTGGTCTCCCCGTGATCCTCGGCGAGGCGCAGGGACGCCCGATTGCGCAGCCCGCGGCACGGCCCGTACACGCCGGTGAAGGCGATGTCGTCGCCCTCCCGGGCCGTCAGGAGCGCCTGCGCGTAGGACGGGTGCCAGTCGGAGTTCTCCTCCGAGGCGATGAACCTGGTGCCCATCGCGACGGCGTCGGCTCCCATGCACAGCGCTGCCGCCAGGGTCCGCCCGTCCTTGGCTCCGCCGGAGAGCACCACGGGTACGTCGACGGCCGCGGTCACGCTGGGCACGAGCACGTACGTGTGCACTCCCTTGCTCGGGGCGTGCCCGCCCATCTCGAAACCGGCGGCGATGATCGCGTCGACTCCGGCCTGCTCGGCTTTGACGGCTTGGGCGGTGGAACCGACCTTGTGCTGGTGCAGCATGCCCGCGTCCTTGATCGGCGCAACGTACGCGCCGGGGAATCCGGCGGAGGTGGTCAGCACGGTCAGCCGCTCGGCGATCCGGTCGTCCTCTTCGCGAGCCTGGAGCGCGGTCTTGATGTAGGTGTCGGTGAATTCCAGGACCTGCCCGTCGCCGTCCACGCCGACCGGCACGTTGACCGCGAAGGGGTTGTCGGTCAGCGCGGCGCACTCCTCGATGTGCGCGCGGAACTCCCGGGCCCCTTCGGCGAGGTCGCGCGGGAAGCCGGGCATGCTCACGGTCCCGAGACCGCCTGCGTTGCTCACCGCCGCGGCGAGCTTGGGGGTGCGGAACGGCCCCAATCCCTCTTGCACGATCGGATGTTCGATGCCGGCCAGCCTGGTGTACCGGTTGCGGATCGGACCCATGGTCATCGGCTCCTCGAAGGTCGGTGGAAAGGCTCCGCGCCGGCCCGCGCGATGGGACTGTTCGCGCGCCGTGGCGCCCGCACGCCGGTGCGAGATGCGGACGGACGCGTGGCCGGACGAGCTTGGGATGCCAGAGAATTTACAGATGAGGGCCTGAAGTGTCCATGTCTGTATGACGTCGAGGGTTTCGTCGAGGGGCACGCGAGCCTCGGGAACTTATACATTTTTGGGCGCCGAGTATTGCAAAGTGTCCATGGTGAGGGCTACACATGGTGGAGCAAGCACGAACGGGAGATCGGTTCCCGCAGCTCGCCTCCGCCTCCCGCGAGGCGGAGGCCCGAGAAGGCAGGTGAACACGTGTCGGAGACACTCGCGGCCGCGCTGGCCCCGCTCGCCGAGGTTGCCGAGGACCCGGACGCCTACGTCGTGCGATGGAAGGAGCGCACCGGCGGCAAGGTGGTCGGGGCCTTCCCGATGAGCTTCCCGGGCGAGATCGCGCACGCCGCAGGGGCGCTACCGGTGGTGATCCAGGAGAACCGTGAACCCGACACGCACGGGCGCAACCTGCTCGCCGAGTTCTACTGCGGTTACACCCGCAACATCGCGGACTCCGCGGCCAAGGGGAACCTCGACATCTACGACGGGTTCTTCCTGGCCGACCACTGCATCCAGCTGCTCGGCGCGGTGGACGTGGTGCGGTTCGAGTCGCCGGAGAAGCCGATGTACTTCGGTCACCTGCCGACCTCGCTCGGCGATTCGTGGACCCCGGAGGACGCCCGGAAGATGATGCGGTCCTTCGTGGATGAGATGGGCGAGTTCGCCGGGGCTCCGGTGACGCCGGAGGCGTTGGCCCACAGCATCGCGGTGTTCAACGAGAATCGAAGGCTGCTGCGGGAGATCTTCGAGGCTCGCAGGTCGGGAAACGCCCAGTTCACCGCCGAGCAGATGCAGGTGCTGGTCAAGTCCAGCATGGTCATGGACAAGGCCGAGCACACTCGACTGCTCCGGCGGGTCATCGCGGAAGCCGCGGAAGTGCCGCGCGATGACCGGGTCCGGCTGTACTTGTCGGGCCATTTCAGCCACGCCCCGAAACCGGAACTCCTTCGGGCGATCGAGGATTGCGGTGCGCTTGTCGTGGACGACGACCTGTTCACCGGCATGCGGTACATCTCGACCGATGTGCCCGAGGACGTTGATGCCGTCGACGCACTCAGGGACTGGTACCTGCAGCGTGACGTCAACCTCCCCTGCGCGACGCTGGTCCAGCACGAGGCGGACTGGGAGGACTACCTCCTGAACTCCATCGACCGGAGCGGGGCGCAGGGCGTGATCGTCCTGCTGGTCAAGTTCTGCGAGCCGCACATGCTCTATTACCCCGAGCTGCGCAAGGCCCTGGACGAACGGGGCGTCCCGCACCTGCTCATCGAGACCGAGCACGAGGGTGTTCCGGAGGAGAACGTCCGGACCCGCGTGGAAGCGCTCGTGGAACGCATTCGCCGCAACCAGCTCGTCCGCTCCTGATATCTGAATTTGCTGTCGCTCTCGAAGTGCAGCCGCTCCCAATCGCAGGAAGTGATCACATGAGCACTCCAGTCATGGACAAGACCAGGCGTCTGGAAGTCAACAAAGCCGGTAGCAAGATGATCTCCGACTACTGGGACGGTGTCTTCAACGCACGTGAGCGCGGCGACCAGGTGGTCTGGTACAACGGCCAGGCACTGAACCCGATCTTCCAGGCGGCGGGCCTCGTGTGGTGCCACGGGGAGGCCTTCTCGGCGCGGCTGGCGGCGCAGCACCTGGAGGTGCCTGCCCAGCAGGCGGGCGAGGAGTACGGCTACCTCGGTGAGCTCTGCTCGTACTCCCGCACCCACCTGGGATGCGCGGTGCTCACCCAGAAGAGCCGCCAGGGCGAGGCGACCGGGATCGTGGGCATGCCCGAGCAGGAGCAGCTCGCCAGCAAGCTGCCCGCTCCCGACTTCTTCGTCAACGCCTACTCCGGGTGCAGCACCGGTCAGCAGTGGGACGACATCTCGTTCCGGGTGTTCGGCAAAGAGCTGCCGATGTTCAACGTCTCCTTGCCGTTCCTGTGGGGCAACAAGCCGGATTCCGGTTACCTCGTCGGTGAGGAGTGGGAACAGACCTCGCTGCACGTGGAGGACCAGCTCTACAAGCTGATCGACTTCATCGAGCACCAGACCGGGCGCCCCTTCGACTGGGACGCGCTGCGGCAGAACATGGCCTACATCAAGCGCGCTTCTGAACTCCGCCGCGAGGCGATGGCGCTGTGCGCGCTCACCCCCGCCCCGGCGACGTTCTGGGACTGGATCTCCAGCATCGCGCACATCAACTTCCTGCCGGCCAGCCAGGAGCTCGTGGACTTCTTCGCGGCGGTCAAGGCGGAGGTCGAGCGGCGCGTCGCCGAGGGGATCAGCGGCGTGCAGAACGAGCGCTACCGGCTCTACTTCGACGGCATCATGAACTGGAACAAGCTGGGCTGGCTCGCCAAGAAGTTCGCCGCCCACGACGTCGCCGTCATCGCCGGGCGCTACACCCACCACGCGTTCTGGCAGGAACCGCACATGATCGACCCGGAGAACCCGATTCCGGGCATGGCCAAGCACTACCTGCTGTGCCCGACCAACCACGGTACGAAGACGATCCAGAACCTGGTGCTAGGCGACTGCGAGAAGTACGGGGTGGACGGGATCGTGTTCCACTCCACCCGCACGTGCCGCGCCTTCACCAACCCGCAGCAGCTGGTCGCCAAGGCGGCCCAGCGCGACCTCGGCATCCCGTCCATCTTCTTCGAAGGTGACGTCGCGGATGCGTCGTTCTACAAGGACGAGATTCTGGAGAGCCGGCTGGTGGCGATGCTGGAGGGCATCGATTCGCGGCGCAGTCGCGACGTCACGGGCTGAGGAGTGCTCTCAGAACGGTCTGCGTAGTGGGTCGCTCAGCGGCTCCGCCGCTGACAAGACGACGAGCAAAACCATTCTGCAAGGACTCGTGATCGGTTGATCCGCGGACTTCTCGGAGGCGACGATGCCTGAGCACTTCATGGGTGTTGACCTGGGTTCGACGACGGCCAAGACGGTGATCGTCGACGACCTCGGTGGGATCGTCGCCTCCGAGGTCGTGCAGATGGGGGCGGTGAGCCGTGCGGGCCTGAGCCGTTCGGTCGACGCGGCGCTGCAGTCGGCCGGGCTCGCGGAATCCGATATCGCGCAGACCATCTCGACCGGTTACGGACGCCGCCTGGTCTCGGGTTCCGGTCGCACCTTCACCGAGATCACCTGCCACGCGCGCGGCGTCGCGGCGATGTGTCCGGGATTGCGGCTCGTGGTCGACATCGGCGGGCAGGACAGCAAGGCGATCCAGGTCGACGACGACGGAATCGCGGACAACTTCGCGATGAACGACCGCTGCGCGAGCGGGACCGGACGCTTCTTCGACGTCCTGGCCCGCGCGATCGAGTGCGACATCACCGAACTCCCCGAGTTGGCGCTGAACGGCGACAAGGACCTCGAGGTGAGCAGCATGTGCGCGACCTTCGCGGAGACGGAGCTCATCTCGCTGCTGGCGGCGGGGGAGCGGCGGGAGGACATCGCCGCGTCGGTGCACCGGGCGGTGTCGGGGCGCATGGCGGGCCTCGTGGCCCAGGTGGGAAAGCGGAGCCCGGTCGTGATGACCGGCGGGGTCGCCAAGAACGCCGCGGTGGTGCGGTTTTTGGAGGAGGCGCTGCGCGAGCCGATCACGGTGCCGAGGTGGCCGCAGATCACGGGTGCCTACGGCGCGGCGCTGCTGGCCCGGGACCGCGCCGATTCCCGGACGCGGAGTCCTGACTCCGAGGCGGACGAGCGCGCAACGCTGGTCACTTCCGGGGCGGCGACCCCGTCCTGCTCGACCTGCGGAGTGCCGGAGACGGTCGCCCCCACGCCCGATCACCCCATTCTCCCGATCCGGCCGGTCTGAACACCTGCACTCCCCGCTCCGGAAGCGCGAACTCCGCGGCGCGATGATCCCGGGCCGCACCAAGCCGAAATGGAAGGAATCACGACATGACCGATCGGGCGCACGAGGCGCTGCGAGCCGCTGACGGGTTCGACTTCTCCGAGACGGCGGTGGTCATCGCGGGCGGGACCTCCGGCGTGGGCTTGGCGACAGCGGTGTCCTTCGCGCAGGCGGGCTGCCGCCGGCTGGTGGTCCTGGGGCGAAACGAGGAGCGCGGCAAGCGGGCGGTCGGCCACGTGCAGGAGAACGTTCCGGGCGCCGAGCTCGAATTCGTGCCGACCGACGCCAACGATCCCGCAGCCGCGGAGGAGGCCGCCCGGGAGGCGCACCGGCGGCTGGGGGCGCTGGACGTGCTGGTCAACTCCACGGTGGCGCCGTACCAGCCGACGCTGCTGCGGAACACGCCCACGGAACAGGTCGCGAAGGTCCTGACCGAGCAAGCGCTGGGGCCGCTGCTGATGAGCCGCGCCGTGCTTCCGTTCATGGCGGAGCAGGGGAATGGTTCCATCATCAACATCGCCTCGGACGCGACCAAGGTGCCGACGCCGGGGGAAACCTGCATCGGCGCCGCGATGGGGGCGATCGCGACGTTCTCCCGGACCCTCGCGCTGGAGGCCAAGCGGGACGGAGTGCGGGTCAATGTCGTCACCCCGTCGCTGATCGTCGGCACCGGCTCCTACGACCGGGCGATGGACCAGGAGTTCAGCAAAAAGATCTTCGAACGCATCACCTCGCAGGCGCACCTCGGTGCCACCGAACCGGAAGACCTGGCCAACCTCGTGCTCTTCCTCGCCTCGCCGCTGTCCCGGCTGATCACCGGCCAGGTCATCAGCGTCAACGGCGGTATCTCCGTGGCCTGACAGCCCGGTTAGCCCGACAAGGAGGTCGGACTATGACAGCCCGAACACGTACCGACGATCCGCCGCGCTATTCCGTCGAGCGGAACCTGGCCCGGCGCTTCGACGAGAAGTTGCGGCGCAGAGCAGCCGGAGAACACCGCGGGCAGCAGCCCATCGAGGAGATGCGGGATCGGCTGGAGCGCTTCATCACCGCCCGGACGGAGAGTCCGTTCGCGGTCCAGGACTTCGCCCGGCTCTCCGGCGGAGGTGCCAACGAGTCGTACCGTTTCCGGCTCCTGCGCGGTGATCGCAGCGACGAGCTGGTGCTACGGGTGAAGGCGCCGTCGGGAATCTGCGTCACCGAGGTGGAGCGCGAGTTCCAGCTGCTGCAGGCGACGCACGGGGTGATCCCGGTGCCCGCGCCGCATTGGATGACCATTGACCCGAAGGATTTCGGCGAGCCGGCGTTGATCTGCGGCAGGGCGCCCGGCGTCCCGTCCCCGACGGAGGACGTTCCGCACGCGACCGGACTCGGCACCGCGTACGGTCCGCGATTGCGACGGCTGCTCGCCCCGCAGTTCGTCCAGTACCTGGCCAGGCTGCACGCACACGAGTGGTCCGGGTACGACCTGAGCGGCTTCGACCTGCCGCGGCCGGACACCACCGACGCGGTGGACTGGCGACTGGCGATGTGGAACCGGTCCTGGGACGAGGACGCGCTCGAACCCCACCCGACGGTCCTGCTGGCCCGGCAGTGGCTGGCCGAGAACCGGCCGGTCGTCGACCACGTCTCCTTGCTGCACGGGGACTACCGGAACGGGAACTTCCTGTTCGACGAGGAATCCGGGGACATCACGGCGATCCTGGATTGGGAGCTGGGGCATCTCGGGGACCGGCATTCGGACCTCGCCTACGCGATGCTGCCCGGCTGGGGCCACCCAGACGACTCCGGCCGCTACCTCAACTCCGGCCTGGTGCACACCGACACGTTCATCGCCGAGTACGAGCGGATATCCGGCCTCCCGGTGGACCGGGATCGGCTGGAGTACTACCTGGTTCTCAACCTGTACTGGGCGGTGGTCTCGCTGATCGGCACCGGGCCGCGCAACGCCGACGCGCGGATGACCGAGCTCGACGTCATGTACAACTTCATCTCCGGTCTCGGCGGCTATTTCGTCGGCGAGCTCAACCGGATACTGGCGAAGGACTGAGCATGGTTCCCACCGTCACCCAGCAATTGCGCTCGATGCGCCGCCGGTTCTGCGACACCATCCTGCCCGCGCTGCCCGCCGACGCTGAGTTCGCGCGGGAACAGGCGAATCTGATGCTCGCGACCTTCGACTGGTTGCTCGACACGCACGAACACGAATACCGGTACCAGGTCGTGGAGAACCACGAGTATCGCGCCCTGCTCGCCGCGTTGAGCGCGCTGACCGGTGGTGATCGGTCGCAGGTCGAAACCTGCTTGGCCGAGCCTGGACCGGCGCGCGACGAGGCGAGCGTGCCGCTGGCCGATCTCGCCGGACAGAACCGTCGGCTCAAGGAGCACGCCACGAGCCTGGCCTCGGCGTTGCTCGACGGCCCCGGTCCCAGCGCCGCGCGGACACTGCTCGCGAACGCGGCCCGCGCGCAAGGGGATCGCGAACTCGCCTACTACCGATCGACCGGCTTCCCGCAGAACGCAGCACCACTCGGGTCGAACCTCGACACCGCCCGCCACGGCTGACCTCCGACATCGATGTCGGGAAGGGAACGAGCAGCGTGAACGATCAGGTCAAGAACTTCGAACTGCAGGTAGACCAGGACCGTCTCGACGACCTCCGCGCTCGCCTGGAGCGCGTTCGGTGGCCCGGTGAACAGCCCGTCGAAGACTGGTCGCAGGGCGTCCCGCTGTCCTACATCCAGGACCTGGCCGCCTATTGGGCGGACGGATACGACTGGCGCCGGTGCGAGAGCAGGCTGAACGCCGCGCAGCAGTTCCGCACCGAGATCGACGGTGTGGACATCCACTTCCTGCACGCGCGGTCTCCGCACGAGGGAGCGCTCCCGCTGATCCTCACGCACGGCTGGCCCGGCTCGGTCCGCGAGTTCCTGGACCTGGTCGAACCGCTCACCAACCCGCCGGACCCGGCCGACGCCTTCCACGTCGTGATCCCGTCGCTGCCCGGTTTCGGCTTCAGCGGCCGGCCGAGCTCCACCGGGTGGGGAGTGAAGCACATCGCGGATGCGTGGGCGGAGCTGATGACCAGGCTCGGCTATCCGCGTTTCGGTGCGCACGGCGGGGATTGGGGCTCGGTGGTGTCCTCGCGGCTCGCGGCGGTGGCCCCGGACCGGGTCGTCGGCGTGCACCTGCCGATCCCGTACGTCGACCTCGCCGCCGAGCCGGACCCGCCGGAGTCGATGAACGACTTCGAGAAGCAGGGCGCGGCGATCAGCGCAGACTACGGGACCAGCGGCACCGGCTACTTCGTCGAGCAGATGACCAAACCGCAGACCCTCGGTTACGGCCTCGCCGACTCCCCGGTCGGCCAGCTCGCCTGGATCGTGGAGAAGTTCCACGGCTGGACCGACTGCGCCGGGCACCCGGAGAACGCGGTCGACCGGAATGCCCTGCTGGACAACGTGATGCTGTACTGGCTGTCGAACACCGGGGCGTCGGCGGCCCGGATCTACTGGGAGAGTCTCGCTGACCTGCCGCGGGATCAGATCACCGTGCCGACCGGCTGCTCGATCTTCCCGAAGGAGATGATCCGGGTGCCACGGGCACGCGCGGAGACCCGGTTGGTCAACATCCGGTACTGGAACGAGCTGCCGGCCGGCGGGCACTTCGCCTCGCTGGAGCAGCCGGAGATCTTCGTCGGAGAGCTGCGGAAGTTCTTCCGGCTCGTTCGCTGAGGAGCGGTTGCAGCGTGACCCGCGTGGTCGCTCGGGTAGCGGAATCTCGGCGGGTTCCTCGCGGCGGGGTCGACTTCTGAACTAGCTCCCTACTCGGCGAAATCGCTGTCCTCGTGAGGAAGCCGCTGAGACCACGCCAGGGTCGGCTTGCCAAGCCGGCCGATGTTCCGGATCCGGCGCTGACAAGATCAAAATCATTCTGCAAGGAACTCCTGAGTCACCCGTCCAGGCCGCCGATCCCAGGGGCGTCAGCGATCGATACGGGACCTGGCGTTCACGTGGTTCCTTTTTGGTCTGTCCTTTATTATGGTATGCAAAAAAGTCCAGTAGGGGCTCGCGGGCAACGGCCCGTCCATCGCACGTGCACGACATCAAGACGGGAGAACTCCATGAGTAATCGAGTCGCCTTCGTGACCGGTGGCGCGCAGGGGATCGGTGAAGGGATCTCCAAAACACTGGGCGCGCAGGGATTCTGGGTCGCCGTGGCCGATCTCAACGTGGTGCGCGCGAAGGAGACGGCGGAGGCCATCACCAGCGGCGGGGGCAAGGCGATCCCGGTCGAGGTCGACGTGACCGACTCGGGTTCGGTCGCGGCGGCGGTCAAGGCAGCGACCGACGAGTTCGGTCCGGTCGAGATCGTGGTGAACAACGCCGGCTTCGACGACTTCATGAAGTTCGTCGACACCACCGAGGACTTCTGGGACCGGATTCTGGATGTGAACTTCAAGGGTGCGCTGCGGGTCATCAAGGAGGCTGTGCCCGGCATGATCGACCGCGGTTGGGGCCGGGTGGTCAACATCGGCTCGGACGCCGGTCGGGTCGGATCATCGCTGGAGTCGGTGTACTCCGGGGCGAAGGGCGGGATCATCGCCTTCACCAAGACCCTCGCCCGGGAGGTGGCTTCCAAGGGGATCACGGCCAACACCGTGTGCCCGGGGCCGACCGACACCCCGGCGCTGCGGAAGTTCGCGGACAGCTCAGGGCAGGACGCGGAGAAGGTCATCGGCGGCATGACCAAGGCGGTGCCGATGCGCAGGTTGGCGGCGCCGGACGACATCGCTGCTGCGGTGTCCTTCTTCGCCTCCGACGCCGCCGGGTACGTGACCGGGCAGACGCTGTCGGTCAGCGGCGGCCTGACGATGGCCTGATGACAGACGGGCCGGGCGGAATGGGGCGGGAGGACGAGGGATTGGGCGCGCAGGACGACGTGTTGTGGTCGGCGGTGCACGAATACGAGGACATCGGATACGAACGCAGCGAGGACGGCATAGCGAAGATCACGATTCGCCGTCCGGAGGTCCACAACGCGTTCCGCCCGCAGACCCTCGTGGAGATCTCCGCGGCGTTGCTGCACGCCAGGGAGGATCCTGAGGTCGGCGTGATCATCCTGACCGGCCAGGGAACCGAGGCCTTCTGCTCCGGCGGCGATCAGCGGGTCCGCGGCGACACCGGATACCTCTCGGAACCGGGTGCGGAACAGGCCGTCGGCCGGTTCCACGTGACGGACCTGCAAGTGCAGATCCGCCGGCTGCCGAAACCGGTCGTCGCGATGGTGGCCGGTTATGCGATCGGCGGGGGCAACGTGCTGCACCTGATCTGCGACCTGACCATCGCCGCGGACAACGCGCGCTTCGGCCAGACGGGGCCGAAGGTCGGATCGTTCGACGGCGGTTTCGGCGCGGGCCTGCTGGCCCAGCTGGTCGGTTTCAAGCAGGCCAAGGAGATCTGGTTCCTGTGCCGCCAGTACGACGCCGCGACCGCCCGCGAGATGGGCCTGATCAACACGGTGGTCCCGCTGGCCGACCTGGAACGCGAGACCGTCGGCTGGTGTCGCGAGATGTTGCAGCTCTCGCCGTTCGCGCTGCGGCTCATGAAGTCCAGCTTCCACGCCGCCGAAGACGGCCTGTCGGGCGTCCAGCAACTCGCCCACGACGCCAACCTGCTGTTCTACGCCACGGATGAGGCCAAGGAAGGGCGCGAGGCGTTCAAGGAGCGGCGTGCTCCGGAGTTCGGACGGTTCCCGCGGCGGGCTTGACCGAGGGATCGTGGAGTCCACAAGGGACTGAAGTCATCAAGCACGGGCGACGTCCGGTTAGGAAGAGGTTCGGGATGGCGGAAACCAGTGAATCGGCGGTGGTGTGGCGCAAGGTGGCGGATGCCGTCCTGCACATCACCTTGAACCGCGCCCCGGCGAATGCGCTCGGGCCGCCGATCATCGACGGCCTCAACGCCGCGCTGGACGAGGCGGACGCGGACGAGGCGGTGAAGGTCATCGTCATCTCCTCGGTGGTGCAGGGGTTCTTCGCCGCCGGAGCGGACATCAAACACATGTCCTCAGTGGACTCCAGGTCGTTCACCGCTTACGGGGACGCACTGCGGGCGGTGCTGGACCGGCTCGCCGCACCAGAGCGGATCAGCGTCGCCGCAGTGGACGGGGTCGCACTGGGCGGAGGTCTTGAACTCGCGATGGCCTGCACGCTTCGAGTGGGCGGCGCCGACGCCCGCTTCGGGCTCCCCGAGGTCAAGCTCGGCCTGATCCCCGGGGCAGGTGGAACCCAGCGGCTGCCGCGCCTGGTCGGGCGTGGCCGAGCGCTCGACATCATGCTCACCGCGCGGCAGGTCCCGGCCGCCGAAGCGCACGCGATCGGATTGATCGACCGGCTCGCGGTGGCGGGTGCGGCCGAGCAGGACGCGCTGGCGCTGGCCGAGCAGCTGCGCGGTCCGTCGCTCGCGGCGCAACAGGCGGTCGTGCGCACCGTGGACGCCTCCTTCGACCGGCCGTTGCCCGACGGGCTGGCCTACGAAGTGGCTCAGATCCAAGGTTTGTTCGAGCACGGCGAGGCACGGGAAGGCATCGCGGCCTTCCTGGACAAGCGTCCGCCGAAATTCGCCTGACCCCCGTAGACCGGCGCGTGCGGGCGCGCCGAACGGGCTCGCCGCGCTCGGCCCCGGGGCGCGTGCGCGGCGAGCTCCGCTCGGGGGATCGTGCGGAACATGTGGAACAGGAAGAGGAATCCGCCATGTACGGAGTGAACATTTTCAGCGCCGGGTACGGCCCGGAACGTTTCCGTCGTGCGGCGGACCTCGCTGTGCAGGCCGAGGATGCCGGGTTTGACGCGGTGTGGACCGGGGAGCTGTACAACCGGTCCGCGACGGTGCCGATGGCGACCCTGGCCGCGGCCACCGAGCGGGTCCGGATCGGGTCCAACATCGCCTACGGCGTCGGCCGGTCGCCGCTGGTGTGGGCCGCGGAAGCGCGCGATTTGGAGGAGCTCTCGGGCGGCCGGGTCGTATTGGGGCTGGGCAACGGAACGCCGAAGATGATGGAGCATTGGCACGGGGTGAGCGGGGAGAGCCCGGCGGTGCGGATGGAAGAGCTCGTCGAGGTGCTGCGCAAGCTGTGGCGGCTGCACGAAGGCCCGGTGGACCACGACGGCCGGTTCTACACGGTGCACGTGCGGCCGACCAGCGAGGTGCCGCCGCCGTATCGGGAGCGGTTGCCGATCTGGACGGCCGGAGTCAATCCGCGGATGGTCCAGGCGGCGGGCCGGGTCGCCGACGGTCTGGTCGGGCATCCGATGTTCACCGGGAAGTACGTCGACGAGTTCGTCCGCCCGGCGTTGGAGAAGGGAGCCGCGCACGCGCAGCGGTCGACGGATGAGATCACGTTGATGGGCATCGTGATGTGCTCGGTCGATGCCGACGAGCAGGTGGCGCGGCGGCGGCTGGCTTACGCGATCGGGCAGTACGCGCCCTCGCGGGTGTACGACCGGTTCTTCGAGTTGCACGGCTGGTCCGCGCAGCAGCAGGAGATCAGGGAGGCCGCGCGCAGCGGTGACGACGAGGCGCTGGTGGCGGCCGTGCCGGACGAGGCGATCGACGCGATCGGGGTGGCCTGCACGCCGGACCGGATCTCCGAGAAAGTCGCACGGCACACCGCCGGATTCGACCACGTCAACCTGGTCGTGCCGCCGTGGGGGCTGAGCCCGGAGTCCGCGGAGGAGTCGACCCGGCTGATCATCCAGGGGATGCGCGGAGCGCTCGGCCACCGCGCCGCGTAGTTCAGCGACCCATTCCGCGGGAGAAGGAGCGAGACATGCAGGACGCGGTGCTGGTCGCCGGTGCCCGGACGCCGATCGGGCGGTTCCTCGGTGGGCTGAGTGCGTGCACGGCCACCGACCTCGGTGCCGTCGCGATCGGAGAGGCGCTGTCCCGGGCGGGCGTGGAGCCGTCCGAAGTGGACTCAGTCGTGCTGGGAAACGTGGTGCAGGCGGGAAACGGCGCCAATCCGGCGCGCATCGCGGCCGTCGCGGCGGGGCTGCCGATGTCGGCTCCCGCGACGACCGTGAACAAGCTCTGCTTGTCGGGACTCGCGACCGTGGCGCAGGCCGCCCAGCTGATCGCCGTGGGCCAGTGCGAGGTGGTGGTGGCCGGCGGCATGGAGTCGATGTCGAATGCGCCGCACCTGGCCAGGCTGCGCGCGGGGCGGAAGTTCGGCGACGCGCAGCTCGCCGACGCATTGGAGAACGACGCGCTGACCTGCGCCTTCGACGGGATTCCGATGGGTGCCGCGACCGAGCGCTACCAGGAGGGCATCTCCCGCGCCGAGCAGGACGAATACGCCGCGGAGTCGCACGCCCGCGGCGCGCGCGCCGCTGCGATCGGCCACCTGGCGGCCGAGGCCGTCCCGGTCGCCACCCGCGGCGACGCGGTGGAGCACGACGAAGGAATCCGGCCCGGCACGACCGCCGAGAAGCTCGCGCGGCTGCGTCCGGCGTTCTCCGCCGACGGGACGATCACGGCAGGGTCGTCCTCGCAGCTGTCGGACGGCGCCTGCGCGGTCGTGGTGATGAGCAAGCGCCGCGCCGTGGAGCACGGGATCGAATGGCTGGCCGAACTCGGCACTTATGGCACGGTGGCCGGCCCGGATCCCTCACTGCTGTTGCAGCCCGCCGGCGCGATCCGGGACGCGGTGCGCCGGGACGGCGCGGTTTCGGTGGCCGATCTCGAGCTGGTGGAGATCAACGAGGCGTTCGCCGGGGTTCCGATCGCCTCCACTCGGGAGTTGAGCCTCGATCCCGGGCGGGTCAACGTCAACGGCGGTGCCATCGCGCTGGGGCACCCGGTCGGGATGAGCGGCGCCCGGCTGGTCCTCTCGCTCGCGCACGAATTGCGCAGGCGGGGTGGCGGCATCGGTGCTGCGGCGCTGTGCGGTGGTGGTGGCCAGGGCGACGCACTGCTGCTGCGGATACCGGGCTGAGGCCTCTGCCTTTGAGCTCGTCTTGCTTGGTGGGTCAGGTAGCTGTTGTGTCTCGGGAGGTTGTGAACGGGGGACACGGGGCGGATGATCTTGGAATGAGTGAGGACCTCCGGGTTCGGTGTGGATCACGACATCTGCACCGAATACCTGGAGGTCCTCGTGTGTCACCGTAACGCTCCGTTGACTGAGACGGGCAGGCTGCGTCTGGCTCGGTGTGTCGTGGACGATCGCTGGCCGTTGCGGCGTGCGGCTGAGCGTTTCCAAGTCTCGCCCAGCACCGCGCAACGGTGGGCGGATCGGTATCGCACCGAGGGCGAGGCGGGGATGGCAGACCGGTCCTCGCGTCCGCATCACAGTCCGCGGCGCACTCCGTCGCGCACCGAGCGGCGGATCATCAAGGTCCGGGTGATCCGCCGGTGGGGGCCGGCACGGATCGCGTTTTTGCTGGGCTTGAACCCGGCTACCGTGCACCGGGTCTTGGGCCGCTACAGGCTGGCCCGGCTCGCACACCTGGACCGGGCCACCGGGCGGGTGATCCGCCGCTACGAGTACCCGCAGCCCGGCGGCCTCGTCCACGTCGACATCAAGAAAGTCGGCAACGTCCCCGACGGCGGCGGCAGCAAAGTCCTCGGCCGCCAGGCCGGCAGCCACAACAGCCAGGCCACCGTCACCGACCGCCGCCGCGCCGGCGGGAAGAAACCCGCCATCGGCTACAGCTACCTGCACAACGCCGTCGATGACCACTCGCGGCTTGCCTACACCGAAATCCTTCCCGACGAGACACGCGAAACCGCCGCCGCGTTCTGGCAACGAGCACACACATTCTTCACCGATGCCGGGATCACCGTGCTCCGAGTACTGACCGACAACGGCTCCTGCTACCGCTCCCACCTCTGGACCGCCACACTCACCGCCGCCGGCATCACACACCTCCGCATCCGCCCCTACCGACCCCAAACCAACGGCAAAGTCGAACGCTACAACCGCACCCTGCTCGACGAATGGGCCTACGCCCAGCTCTACCTCTCCGACACCGAACGCCGAAACGCCCTCCCACACTGGCTCCACACCTACAATCACCACCGCGGCCACACCGCACTCGGCGGCCACCCACCCGCCAGCCGCGTCCCCAACCTCACAAGACACAACAGGTAGCGGAACCTCAGCGGTTTCCTCCCCGCGAGAGCGATTTCCGACATGGCTCCACTCGGCGAAATCGCTGTCCTCGCGAGGGAACCGGTGAGAACCCGCCTCTGGCCGTTCTGCTTTGGGGGTCGTTGCTCAGCGGTTCCGCCGGTGACAGGACAACGTGGCCCGGCCGCCGCGTGCCGATTCGATCTTGGCATCCGGGGGGATTGTGGTACCGCCTTCGCAGTCGTATGGTCCAAAGGTCAGACCTTAAGGGAGGCGATGTCGAATGACGGGCGAGCTGGTCCGGTACGAGACCGACGAACACGGCGTGGCCGTGGTGACGCTGGACGATCCGGACACGCGCAACGCGCTCAGCGATGAGCTCCTGGACGAGCTCCTGGACGCGGTGCACGCGGCGAAGGCCGACGACGACGTCCGCGTCGTTGTGCTCGCCTCCTCGCACGACCGCGTGTTCTCGGCCGGTGGCAACCTCAAGGCCTTCGCCGACGACCGCCCCGCGGTGACCAAGTACGCCGGTCTCGACCGGTTTCCGCGCCTGTTTGAGCTGATCGGCGGCCTCGGCAAGCCGGTGCTCTGCGCGGCGGGCGGCGACGTGCTGGCCGGAGCCCTGGGGCTCGCGCTCGCGTGCGATCTGGTCCTGGCCAAGGAATCGGTGCGGTTCGGCTGTCCGGAGATCAACGTGGGGGCCTTCCCGTTCATGATCTCCGCCCTGATCTACCGGAACGTCGGCCGGATGAAGGCCAACGAGCTGATGATGCTCGGCGAGAAGATCAGTGCCGCGGAGGCCCGCGAGCTCGGGATCGTCAACAAGGTCGTCCCGGACGCCGACTTCGACGGAGCGGTGCGCGACTGGGCGCGCAAGATCGCGGCGAAGTCCCCGCTGCTGATGAAGCTCGGCAAGGACGCCGTCAACAGCACCCGGGACCTGTCCCTCGGCGCGGCGCTGGACCACTTGCAGGGGCAACTCGCGCTCGCCTTCACCACCGACGACCTGGCGGAGGGAGTGCGCGCCTTCCGCGAGAAGCGCGAGCCGGTCTGGGCGCGGCGATGACCACGGCTACGCGACGCGAAATGCGCCGCCATTGTCGGGACAGGACATCTCGCCGATCGCGGACCGGCGTGGCCCCGAGCCCTGGAGGCAGTCGATGAAGTGCTTGGACACCGCTTACGAGACGCTGCTGCTCGCCGAACCGTCTCCTGGCGTCGTCGTGGTCACGCTGAACCGGCCGGACCGCTCGAACGCGATGACCGACACGATGTTCGTCGAGATGGAACACCTCGCACTCGGCCTCGACGACGAGGACGACTGCCGAGTCGTGATCGTGACCGGGGCGGGAACGACCTTCTGCGCCGGTTACGACCTCGCCGACGCCGACGAGCTCCCGGAACTCGGCGCGATGGCCATGCTCGACCAGCAGGAGCGTGCCGTCCGCGCGCTGCTGGCCATCCGGTCGATGCGCTCCCCGGTGATCGCCGCGGTCGAAGGCGCCGCCGCCGGTGGCGGCCTCGCGCTCGCGCTCGCCGCCGACATCCGGCTCGGCTCCGCGACCGCGAAGTTCAACGCGGCGTTCGTGCGGATCGGGCTCTCCGCAGGCGACCTCGGCACCTCGTGGCTGCTGACCCGGTTGATCGGTCCCGCCGCGGCGAGCGAGATCTGCTTCACCGGCCGGCTCGTGCGCGCCGAGGAGGCCGCCCGGATCGGTCTGCTCAACCGCGTCAGCGAGGGCGACGTGCTGGGCGACGCGGTGGCTCTCGCCGAATCGATCGTGGCCAACTCCCCTGGCGGCGTGCAGCTGTCGAAGCGCGCACTGCAGGCGAACATGGAGGTCTCTTCGTACGCCGCCGCGCTGGAGCTGGAGAACCGCGGTCAAGCGCTGCTGACCCGAGGCAGCGACATGCCCGAGGCGCTGGCCGCCTTCAAGGAGAAGCGGGCGCCCGTCTTCACCGGCCGCTGACCACGACATCTCGAAGGGAGGAGTGGCCATGGCCGCCTTGGACCTGCCGCAGCTCGACACGCTCACCCTGGAGCTCCTGAGCGAGGACGTCGCGGTGCTGCGCGTGAACCGTCCGGACCGGATGAACTCGCAGACCGTGCAGATGTTCTCGGACTACGGCAGGGCCGCGCACGCGCTGCGCGACAGCGGAGTACGGGCCCTGATCGTCACCGGCACCGGCGAGCGCGCGTTCTGCGCCGGGTTCGACCTCGACGAGATCGAAGTCATCACCCGGATGGGAGTCCGCGAATTCCTCAAGTTCCAGGGGACCGCCACGGGCGGCATCCAGGCGATCCGGCACCTGCCGTTCCCGGTCGTCGCGGCCGTGCACGGGCCGGCGATCGGGGGAGGGCTGGCGCTCGCGCTCGCGGCCGACATCCGGCTCGCGGCGCCGACCGCGAAGTTCAGCGCGGCCTTCGTGAAGGTCGGGTTGTCGATGGGGGAGTTGGGCACCTCCTACAACCTGAGCCGCCTCGTCGGGCCTGCCATGGCCGCCGAGATCGGCTTCACGGGACGGTTCGTCAAAGCCGAGGAGGCCGCCCGGATCGGCCTCGTCAACCGGGTGGTGGCCGGCGATGAGCTGTTCGGCGAGGCGGTGGAGACCGCCCGGATGATCGCGTCCAACTCCCCGGCGGGCGTGCGCATGTCCAAGCGGGCCATCCAGCGAAACCAGGAGATCACCTCGTACGCCGCGGCGCTCGAACTGGAGAACCGCGGACAGGCGCTGCTGACCCGCACCGAGGACATGCTCGAGGCGTTGGCGGCGTTCAAGGACGAGCGCGCACCGCGGTTCAGGGCGAGGTGAGCCGGATGAGCTGGGAATGGACTCCGGGAACTCTCGACGCGCTGTCTCTGTTCCTTCAGGTGCGCGGTCTGTGCGACGGCCCCGTGAGCGCCGAGCGCATCGGCGACGGGCACTCGAACTTGACCTATCTCGTCCGGGACGGCACGCACCGGATCGTTCTCCGGCGGCCCCCGCCACCGCCGGTCCCGCCGGGCGCGCACGACATGTTGCGCGAGGCGCGGCTCATCGCCGCGCTGGACGCCACCGACGTCCCGGTGCCGAGCGTTCTCGCCACCTCGGATGCCGGTGAGGTCCTCGACGTGCCCTTCTACGTGATGAGCCTGGTGGAGGGTCCGGTCGTGACCACGGCGACGCCGAGCCCGCTGGAGACTCCGCAAGCACGGCGGCAGATCGGCGAGTCCCTCGTCGACACCCTCGCCGACCTGCACGCGGTCGACTGGCGTGCTGCCGGTCTCGGCGATCTCGGCAAGCCCGAAGGCTTCAACCGGCGCCACCTGAACCGGATGGGACTCCTGGTCGCCGACGAGGACGGCTGCCCGCCGCCGCAGTTCGCGGCGATCCACCGCTGGCTGGACCGGCACGCCCCACCCGAGTCCGGCCACGCGATCGTGCACAACGACTTCCGCGTCGGAAACGTCGTGGTGGCGCCGGACGAACCCGGCCGCGTCGCCGCGGTGCTGGACTGGGAGCTGGCCACCATCGGCGATCCGCTGTTCGACGTGGGCTACTTCCTCGCTTCGGTGCCGGAGCCTGGCGTTGCCATGACGCCGACCGCGGAGTTCGGCACCGCGATGTGCGAGGACGGTTACCCGTCGCGGCGGGAACTCGCCGACCGCTACGCGCGGCGCACCGGCCGCGATCTGTCCGGTTTGGACTGGTACACCGCGCTGGCGCTCTGGAAGCTCGCGGTGCTGTACGAGTACGGCCGTCGGCGGGCGGTGCGGGGGGTCGGGGACCAGTACTACGCCGATTCGGGCCTGGTGCGGTCCTTCCTCGAAGCCGCGCACGACACCGCAGGACTCGAACCGCCGCGGTTCCCCGCCAAGGAAGAGATCGCGGAGACGCGGTGAGCCGCGCCCGCCCGGCAAGACGGCGGAACGCACAGCGCCGGAATCGGTTGACGAAAGGCGGCGAAGATGACGACGCGAGGGATCACGGTGCTGGCCGGCGGCCTGCGGGACACCCAGGCGGTCGCCGCGCGCGCGGAAGCGGCCGGGTTCGACGCCGCCTGGTCGGGGGAGTTCCTGAACCGCTCGGCGGTCGTCTCGGTCGCGGCCATGGCCGCGAGCACCGATCGGATCGGTGTCGGCTCGGCGATCGCCTACGCGGTCGGCCGGTCTCCGCTGGTGCTGGCCAACGACGCGAAGTTCCTCGACGAGATGAGCGGCGGCCGGTTCACGCTCGGACTCGGCACCGGAACCCGCAAGATGATGCAGGCGTGGCACGGAGTCACGGATCCGGACGGTCCTGCCACCCGCATGGAAGAACTCGTCCCGCTGATCCGGAGGCTGTGGCGGCTGCACGAGGAGCCGGTGCGGCACGAGGGGCGCTTCTACACCGTCGACATCACTCCCACGGCCGACATCGACGCACCGTTGCGGGCGGACATCCCCATCTACACCGCGGGCGTGAACTCCCGCATGGTCGAGGTCGCCGGACGGGTGTCCGACGGCCTGATCTGCCACCCGACCATGACCGATCGCTACTTGGCGGACGTCGTCCGACCGGCGATCGTCCGCGGCGCGGAGAAGACCGGCCGCTCGACGCGGGACGTCGCGCTCAAGGGCGTGATCATCTGCTCGATCTCCGACGACGTGCGGCAGGCGCGGCGCGAGGCGGCGGCTCAGATCGCGTTCTACGTGGCACCGAAGTCGTACGGCCCGGTGATGGCGGCATCCGGGTTCGGCGCCGAGGCGAGCGCGATCCAGCAGGCCTTCCGCAACCGTGACCACGAAGCGATGATCGCCGCGGTCTCGGACCGGATGCTCGCGGAGATGGCAGTGTGCGGCACGGCCGACGAAGTGCGCGATGCCCTGCCTGCGATCGAGAAGCGCTACGACCACGCGGCGCTGTACTCGCCCAGCTTCACGCTGGCGCCCGAGCGCGTCGCGGAGAACACCGAGGCGATCATCGAAACGTTCGTCGACCGTCCGCGGTGAGCCACCACCCGTTGCGGTGGAGCGGCCCAGTCGACCGGGCGGAGTCGACCGCCGCGCGGCACGAGTTCCGCGACGCGCGCGGTCAGGAATTGAGCGTGGCCAAGCCTTCGCGGACGAACCCGGTCACCACGTCCGCGAGATCGGGTTGCCGCGCCGTGGCCTTCGGCCAATAGGTGATCGAGAAGATCACGCTGAGGCAGGCGTGCGTGCCGGTGGCGACCTTCGCCTGCGATGCGTTCGGGAAGCACCGTCCGATGGTCGTTTCCCAGCGCCCGACGTACTGGCGCCGCCTGCGTGCGAAGTGCCGCTGCCACGGGTCGACCAGGGAGCGGTCCTCCCGCTGGTAAACGTTGACGAGGTGCCGGTGGTCGACGGCGAAGCGGACGTGGTGCCGGATCAACCGGTCCAGGTCCAGCTCGGGATCGTCGTGCACCGGCGCGGTAGCGCTCAGCAGCTCGTCGAGGGCCTCGTTGAACAGCGTCGCCAGGATCTCGTCCTTGCCGGAGAAGTGCCGGTAAAGCGCCGGACCGCTCAGGCCGGCACGCGTTCCCAGCTCGTCGACGCTGGCACCGTGGAACCCCTTCTCGAAGAAGACCGCGGCTGCCGTATCAAGGATCTTCCGGTCCCTGTCCACCCGGCTGAACCTACCACAATCCTGTGAACGATCGTTATCCTGAAGTGGCATCGTCCGCATCGGAGCGGACGCCGACGGAGGGCACGGGATCGTGCGCGCGGAGTTTCGGCACGGGGAGACCGGTGGTGGCGGAGGTGCTCGCAAGCGGGCCGAACTGCTCGACCGCGGCCGTCGGCTGCTGCAGGCGGTCGAGGGTCTGACGGGGCGCCGCAGGGGAGTCGTCCACGACCCGGCGGGCTTGGAATCCGCGCTGGTGGTCGTGGTGGGGGAGCTCGCGGAGGAAATGTCCGGCGGGCAGCCGGAATCTCGATTTGGGGCCACCTTGGCCGAGGTGCACGCGTTGCGGTTCGAACTCCGGGATCTCCTCGCGCGGGAACGAAGCCGGCGGCTCGACGCCGTCGAGTCGGAGCTCGGCCCGCTCCGCGACGTGCGGGACCCGGAACAGCTGCTGGGGCAGGTGTGCGAGGCGGTGGTGCGCGGCTGCGGGCTCGACCGCGTTCTGCTCTCCCGCGTCGAAGGCGTGACGTGGCGGCCGCACAAGTCCCACGCGATCGACAACCGCGAGGCGGAACGTACGTTTCGCGACTGGCTGCGGGTGACCCCGGAGGTCCCGCTGGCGGACATGCCGTTGGAGAGCGAGATGGTCCGGCGGCGCGGGCCCGCGATCGTCACCGATCCCACCGGCGATCCGCGGGTGTACCGCCCGCTGCTCGACGCGTCCGCGATGAACTCCTACGTCGCCGCACCCGTGATGCCGACCGGCCGGGTCATCGGTTTCTTGCACGCCGATCGCATGGCCGAGCCGGTCACTCAGCTCGACCGTGACGTGCTGTGGTTCTTCGCGGTCGGCTTCGGTCGGATCTTCGAGCGCGCGGTGCTGATGGCGAGGCTGCGGGAACAGCGCGACCAGGTGCGCTCGGCCTTGCAGGCGGTGGAGGAGGTGCTCGACGGGCTCGCGTCGGCGGAGATCGAACTCGGTGGCAACGACGCCGGGAGGCGCGGCGGGGGCGGCAGCCGATCCGAACGTCCGCCGCTGGAGCCCTCGCTGACCGGCCGCGAGCTCGAAGTGCTGGCGCTGATGGCCACCGGCGCGACGAACAACCGGATCGCCGAGGAACTGGTGATTTCCAGCGGCACGGTCAAGTCGCACGTCAAGCGGATCCTGCGCAAGCTGGGTGCGGAGAACCGCGCGGAGGCGATCTCGCAGTACCTGCGCCTGACGATGTAGCGGGGCGCGGCGCCGGGTCAGCCGGTGACGACCGCGGCGCGGGCGCGCAGCACCGCGTCCTCGCCGCGGGTGGCGGTGAGCTGCAACTCGGCGAGTCCGTTGTCGACCGAGCGCACTTCACCGGAGAACAGCAGGGTGTCGCCGAGGAAGACGGGAGCGGCGAACCGCACTTCGTACTCGCGCAGGTGCTCCACCCCGGCCCAGTCGGTCAGCCACGCCGCCAGCATGCCCGCGTGCATCTGCCCCATCGCCAGCACGCCCGGGAATCCGGCGGAGCGGGCGAACTCGGGATCGTGGTGCAGCGGGTTGAAATCCCCGCCCGCCCCAGCGAAGCGCACGACGTGGGTCTGGGTCACCGGGCCGACCTCCCGTGCGGGGAGCGACGTGCCGGGTCGTACCGCGACGGGTGCTCTCACTGCTGGTCTCCTCGCTCGATCAACGTTTCGTGGAGCACGACCACCGGCTCCGCCTCGGCGTCGAGGTATTCGGTCTCCAGGGTCACGAAGCGCATCCCCTTCTTGCGGACGTCCTCGGCGACTCGGCGCACGCCGCGCAGGGCGTCCCCGGCCAGCAGCGGCCGGTGGTAGATCCACTTCACCGAGCCCACCACGACGCGTTCGAAGGCCAGGCCGAGCTCGGCGACGAAGGCGCGCTGGTCCCGGTGGTGCCCGGCGACCACGACGTGCGTGGCCGTAGCGGGCACGTCGCCGAACCCGGCCCGCTGCGCGGCGCCGCGGTCGGTGTGCACCGGATCCGTCGCGCCGGTGGCTCGGGCGAACTCGCGGATCTTACCCCGCTCGACGTCGAAGGCGACCTCGTCCAGCGACTCTGCCGTCATCGTCGAACACCTTCCTATTTTGGTCTGTCCTATAATACCATTCGACCAATCACGAGATGAAGGGTTCGTTCATGGAGCTCGCAGACTCTCCGGCGGAGGCCCGGTTCCGGGGCGAGATCAGCAAGTGGCTGGGCTACGCGCTGCCGCAGCTGCCCTGGCCGGAACCGCCGGACCTCGAAGGCAAGGCGCCGTTCTGGCGCCAGTGGCAGCGGATGCTCTTCGACGCCGGATACGCGGGCGTGTACTGGCCGACGGAGTACGGCGGTCGCGGCGTCGACGAGAAACTGCGGGCGATCTTCAACGAAGAAGCCGATCGGGCAGGAGCGCCCGAACGCCTCAACATCATCGGTGAGGACTTCGCCGGCCCGACCATCATCGACTTCGGCACCGATGCGCAGAAGGAGCGCTTCCTGCGCCCGATCCTCACCGGTGAGGAGATCTGGTGCCAGCTGTTCTCAGAGCCGGACGCCGGGTCGGACCTGGCTTCGCTGCGCACCAAGGCGACCAAGGTCGACGGTGGCTGGCGCATCGAGGGGCAGAAGATCTGGACCAGTCGCGCCCAGCTCGCCACGCACGCGATTCTGCTGGCGCGCACCGGAGGTGGACCGCGGCACAAGGGAATCACGTATTTCCTGCTTCCGATGAGCAGCGAGGGCGTCACGGTGCGCCCGCTGTCGCACATGCTCGGTGAGGCGGAGTTCAACGAGGTGTTCCTGGACGACGTCTTCGTGCCGGACGAACTGGTCGTCGGTGACGTTGACGGAGGGTGGCGCGTGGCGATGAGCACGCTGTCCTACGAGCGGGTCGCGATCGCGACCGGTCGCGTCAACACGAAGCGCGCGGTGGACGACATCATCGCCGACATCGCCGCGCGAACCGGCGAAGACGCCCGTCCACTGGGGACCGATCCGCGAGTTCGCGAGCAGGTGGCCGACCTCTACGGCCGAGCGCTGACGCACTACCTCATCGGCCAACGGGTGATCACTCAGGCAGCGGAGGGCGGCCCGCCCGGTCCGGCGGCTTCGATTGGCAAGCTGTTCTTCTGCCCGCTCGTGGAGGACTTGGCCGATTTCCGGCTCTCCCTGGATTCGCTCGGCGGCCAGTTCGGCTTGGACGACGAGCAGGTCGCCGAGTCCCGCTGGTTGCGGCTTGCCAACCAGGCCCGGGGAACCGCGATCGCCGGCGGGTCGACCTTCATCCAGCGCAACATCATCGCCGAGCGGATGCTCGGGATGCCGAGGAGCTGACGTGTACACCTGGAAGCCCAGCGACGACTACGTCGAGAACGCCAACGTCACGCGGTTCGCGCGAGCGCACGGGATCGGCTCCATCGACGAGCTGCGCGCGCGGTCGGTGGCCGACATCGGCTGGTACTGGGACGCGGTGGTGCGGGACCTGGGGCTGCCGTTTCGCCGGGCCTATTCGGAGGTCGTGGACGTCACTGCCGGGATCGAGCATCCCGACTGGTTCACGGGCGGGGAGCTGAACATCGCGGATGCCTGCCTGGGCCGGTGGGCGAGCGAGGCGCCGGACCGCGCGGCCGTGGTGCACGAAGCCGAGGACGGCAGCACCCGGACGCTGACCTTCGCAGAGCTGGCGGAGCAGGTCGACCGGCTCGCCGCCGGACTGCGCGGGCTCGGCGTGGGGCGAGGCGACTCCGTCGGCCTTTACCTGCCCATGATCCCGGAGGCGGTCATCGCCTGCTACGCGGTGGCCCGGCTGGGCGCGGTCCTGGTGCCGCTGTTCTCCGGCTTCGCTCCGGCCGCGATCGCCGCTCGCTTGCAGGACGCCGACGCGAAGGTGGTCGTCGTCGCCGACGGCACGATCCGGCGCGGGCGCGAGGTTGCGATGAAGCCGCTGCTCGACGCCGCGCTGGAGTCGTGTCCGACGGTGGGGCACGTCGTGCTGGTCGGCAATGTCGATCCGGAACCCGGAACGAGCACCGAACGCGATGTGCGGTGGTCGGAGCTTCCCGCCGGGAAGGCCGGTCCGGCGGCGGCGATGGGGCCGACCGAGACGTTGCTGCTGGCCTACACCTCCGGTACCACCGGACGTCCGAAGGGGGCCGTGCACACCCACGCCGGGTTCCTGGTCAAAACGGCCAGCGAGGTGGCGTACGCCTTCGACGTCGGGCCGGACGGGGTGTTCTGCTGGGTGACCGACATGGGCTGGATCATGGGCCCGCTGTCCATCTTCGGCACGCACGCCAACGGCGCGACGCTGCTGCTCTACGAAGGTTCCCCCGACGTGCCGGGCAACGACCGGCTGTGGCAGCTGGTCGAACGGCACCGGGTGAGCATGCTCGGAGTGTCTCCGACGCTGATCCGTTCGTTGCGCACGGGCGCGGAGCCCGCGCACGAGCGGTTCGACCTGTCGTCGGTGCACGTCCTGGGGTCCACGGGTGAGCCGTGGGACCCGGATTCCTACGACTGGCTGGCCGGGACCGTCTTCGGCGGGAGGGTCCCGGTCATCAACTTCTCCGGCGGCACCGAGGTCGGCGGTTCGTTCCTGTCGCCCTACCCGGTCGAGCCGATCCGGAGCTGCTCGCTCGGCGGGCCGTCGCTGGGGATGGACGTCGACGTGGTCGACGACGCAGGCCGGTCGGTGCGCGGGCAGGTGGGCGAGCTGGTCTGCCGCCAGCCGTGGCCGGCGATGACGCGCGGAGTCTGGAAGGACGACGCGCGTTATCTGGAGGAGTACTGGTCGACGTTCCCGGGGATGTGGCGGCACGGCGACTTCGCGCTGGTGGAGGACGGCCAGTGGTTCATCCGCGGGCGCTCCGACGACGTCATGAACATCGCGGGCAAGCGGCTCGCGCCTGCGGAGGTGGAGGCGGTGCTGACCGCGCACCCCGCGGTGTCGGAGGCCGCGGCGGTCGGCGTGCCCGATCCGAAGAAGGGCGAGGCCGTGCGGGCGTTCTGGGTTCCCGTCGCCGGGGCCGAAGAGGACGTCTCGGAACGACTTCGGGACATGGTCGCTCAGGAGCTGGGAAAGCCGTTCGCGCCCAGTGCGGTGCACCGGGTCGGGCAGCTGCCCAAGACCCGATCGGCGAAGATCCTCCGCCGCGCGATCCGGGCCGTGGTGCTCGACCAGGACCCCGGCGACCTCTCCGGCGCCGAGAACGTCGAGGCGATCGACGAGATCCGGAAGGCGATCGAGGACTGATGCCACCGACGCGGGTCGCGGCAGGCAGCCCCGGACCAGGCATCGTTCACCCCTGTCCGGAAGGGCGAGGTAGGTGGGGGCACCCGAAAGCATTTATGGACCAATGGTCTGACCTAAAGTATTATTTGGGTGGACATGGTAGTAGCGAAGCCGCGGGAAGCGCCGTGGAACTCCGGGAGGAGCGGGAATGCGGTGGACATTGACCGAGGACCAGGAGCTGTTCAGGTCCTCCTTCCAGGGGTGGCTCGAACGGTTCGCCCCGGCGGAGGCCGTGCGCGGCTGGCTGGACTCCGGCGACCCCTCTGCGTTCGAGCGGCGGTTCGCCGACGAAGGCTGGTTCGCCATCGGCTCACCGGAGGAATGCGGCGGCCAAGGCGGCGGCCTGGTCGAACTGGCGCTGGCAGCCGAGCAGCTAGGCGGTTGCGCGGCGCCCTCGGCGGCCTGGTCGGCCGCAGTGGTGGCGGCGCCGCTGCTCGCCGGAGCACCCGACCTGGCGGCAGAATCCCTCGCTGAGGGCGAGTTCGCCGTGCTCGCGGTGAACGCCGACCGCCCGCTGGACGCCGGTGGCGCGGTGTCGCGGAGCGGAGGCACCGTGCCGAACGTGCTCGGTGCGGACAGGGCGCGGCGGTTCGTCGTGCCGATCCGCGAGAACGGGCGGCTCGCATTGGCCGTGGTGGACGCGGCGGACGTGGAGCTCGTGCCGCGCGAACTGCTCGATCGCAGCCGTTCGGTCGCCGAGGTCGTCGTTCCGGACCTGTCGCGGCACGACGCGATCGAGGTCGCCGACGGCATCCTCGCCGAGGCCGCATCTCGTGCGGCCGTCCTGGCGGCGGCGGACAGCCTCGGGACGGCTGAGCGCATGCTGACGATGGCGGTGGACTACAGCAAGCAACGACAGCAGTTCGGCGTACCGATCGCGTCGTTCCAGGCCGTCAAGCACGCCGCGGCCGCCATGCTGGTCGCCGTCGAATCCGCGCGTTCGCTCGTCTACTACGCGGCGGCGTCCGTGGAGCAGGGGCATGAAGACGCCGCACTGCACGCCGCCGCGGCCAAATCCCAGACGTGTCCGGCAGCCGAGGACGTGGCCGACAGCGCGCTGACCATGCACGGTGCGATCGGCTACACGTGGGAGCACGACCTCCACCTGTTCTACAAGCGGGCGAAGCTCAACTCGCGCTTGTTCGGCTCGTCGAAGACGTGGAACGAGCGCTTGGCCACGGCCCTCCCACTGCTGCCGGCCGCCTAGGCGTCCTCGCAGGGTGATTTGCGCAGCGGGACGGGTGGCGGCGGAACCTCAGCCGGTGGTCGTCCTGCTCTGGTGATCGCTGCGCGGTGGTTCCGCCGCCGACGAGACACAGATCAAGACCATTCCGCGGGGATCACTGGCTCGCCCGGGTCGATGCGGTTCGTTGTGATTTCGCTTTGATGGCGGGAGTTTTCGCTTTGGGTTCGGAACCGACCGAATGCAGGAACGTAGGAACGACGAGGCCGCAGGAGGCAGGTGGGCTCCCGTGATCGACCTGTCACCCCACGTCCGGCCAGGGATCGGCGTCTGGTGGAGCCAGGCCGGTGCCGAGCCGACGCCGCTGGTGCACGCGTTGCTCGATCAGGCCGACGATCTCGGGCCCGTGCGCGCGTTCTGCGGGCTGAGCTGGGACCAACGGCTGGTTCGCGAGCTGCCGAGCAGCGTGTCGCTGTCCTCCTACGGAGCCCTCGGCCAATTGCGCCGGCTCAGCCGGGCCGGGCGGCTCAACGTGGTTCCCTGCCACTACTCCGCCTTGCCGCGGTTGTTCGCGGAGGGAGCGTTGCCGGCTGACGTGGGATTCGTCCAGGTGTCCCCGCCCGACGCCGCGGGCACTTGCTCGCTGGGAATCGGGGTGGACTACATCGCGGACGCGATCGCGCACACCCCGGTGCTGATCGCCGAGATCAACCGCAGGATGCCGGTCACGGCAGGGGCCGCGCGCCTGCCGCTGAGCCGGTTCGCCGCCGTGGTCGAGACCGACCGCCCTGTCGGCGAAGCACCCGCTCGCCCGGCCGACGACGTCGAACAGGCGATCGCGCGGAACGTCGCCGAGTTGATCGAGGACGGCGACACCCTGCAGATGGGCGTCGGCTCACTGCCCGCCGCCGTGCTCGACCGCCTCGCCGGACATCAGGACCTCGGCTTCCACACCGGGATGATCTCCGACGGCGTGCTGAGCCTGGTGGAGAAGGGCGTGCTCACCGGGGCGCGGAAGGAGATCGACCCCGGGCTGATCGTCACCGGCGCCGCGCTCGGCAGCTCCGAGCTCTACGAGCGGCTGGGAGACCTGCCCGTCGAGTTCCGCCCGGCCAGCTACACGCACTCGCCTGCGACGCTGTCCCGGCTGCGATCCCTCGTGTCGATCAACTCCGCCATCGAGGTCGACCTCACCGGCCAGGTGTGCTCCGAGCGGCGGCGCGGGGACTACATCGGCGCGATCGGCGGGCAGGTCGACTTCTCCAGAGCGGCGGCGCTCACCGGAGCGCGGTCGATCATCACGCTCAGGGCGACTTCCGGGGAGAACTCCACGATCGTTCCCACTCCTACCGGGCCGGTCACCACGGGACGCTCCGATGTGGACATCGTGGTCACCGAGCACGGCGCGGCACACCTGCGGGGGTGCGACCTGCCGGAGCGGACACGCAGGCTGACGGCCATCGCCGGACCCGAGCACCGGGACGCGCTGTCCAGGGCGGCCATCCAGTGACGTCGGAGCGCACCAGCCGCGACCGGCGTTTCCTCGTCTTGACGGGCTCACGTGTTCGGCGAGCGGATTTCGGGCACCGGACACCGAATCGGTGAACGACTTCGAGGGCGCTGCCACCCGCGGATCCGGAGAGCCGTGGAGGTGGAAGCGCCCTCGGCGTTCGGCCGGAGCGGGTCAGAGCCCGAGGCTCTTGCTGATGATCTCGCGCTGGATCTCATTGGTGCCACCGCAGATCGGCGGAGCGAGCGCCTCGCGCGAACCTGCCCCTCCATGCCGAATTCCCGGGCGCGCACTCCTACCTACGTGAACGGTCGTTCCCGATCAAGCGCCGCGGTAGGGGGAGAAGTCCGGCTTGCGCTTCTCGTTGAAGGCGTTGACGCCTTCCTTCGCCTCGTCGGACTCCCCGAACGTCTTGAGGTAGGAGTACGCCAGCGATCCGACGCTGGCGAAGTGCTCGGTGTCGGTGTTGAAGGACTGCTTGAGGACCTTGAGCGTGGTCGGCGACAGTGCGAGGATCTCGTCCGCCCAGGCGCGCACTTCGGAGTGCAGCTCGGCCGGCGCCACGACCTTGTTCACCAGGCCCCAGTTCTCGGCCTGCGCCGCGCTGTAGCGGCGGCACAGGAACCACACTTCGCGAGCCCGCTTCTCGCCGAGCACGCGCGCGAGGTACGCACTGCCGAAGCCAGCGTCGAACGACCCGACGCGCGGCCCGTTCTGGCCGAACACCGCGGTGTCCGCGGCGATCGTGAGGTCGCACAGCACGTGCAGCACGTGCCCGCCGCCGATGGCGAAACCGTTCACGGCGGCGATCACCGGCTTGGGCACGTCGCGGATGACCCGGTGCAGCGCGTCGACCTCGAACAGGCCGGAATCGGATGGGCCGTAGTCGCCGGTCTCGGCGCGCTGCTTCTGGTCGCCGCCCGCGCAGAACGCCTTCTCTCCGGCGCCCGTCAGGCAGATGGCTCCGACCTCCGAGCTCGCCCAGGCCTGCTTGAACGCCTTGACCAGCTCGTCGACGGTCTGCGCGCGGAACGAGTTGTACCGTTCGGGACGGTTGATGGTGATCCAGGCCAGCCCGTTGTCGATCTCGTACGTCACGTCGGTGAACTCGTGCATCGTTGCGACGACCTTTCACATTCGAAGGGTGGTGGGCGCATGGCCCGTGTTCGGGGCGCTGCGGTACCCCGACCGTAGGTCGCGATAACGTGCGTTATCAAGGCGACGACATTCGATCGGTCTCGGCAGGTCGCTGATTTACCCACAAAGGGAGAGGGGACTGCCCATTGCGGGTGGTGCGCCGACGGCTGGGGTGTCGAACTCGGTCAACTTTTCGCGGGTTCGCGGATGCGCCGGGACACGCGCCCGCTGTCCGTCGGAGGTGTCGCGCGACACACTCGCTTTGACTTGAAGTCCGTCTCGTCCTCGGTGAACATCTCGACTCAGGTAGTTGGACGACCAAGTAAATTTCTGGCGTTTTCCGTTGCCGGCGTCCCTGATGCGGGAGCGATGGCGCGTTCTGGATGCGGCCCGCGAAGGCCGTTCCCGAGGAGGACCGATGAGCGAGTACGAGACCATCGAGATCGAGCGCACCGGCAGGGTGGCCACGGTCAAGCTGAACCGGCCGCAAGCGCTGAACGCGTTGAACCTCCAGCTGATGCGGGAGGTCACCGAGGAGGTGGCCGCGCTCGACCAGGACGATCATGTTGGTTGCATCCTGCTGACCGGTTCTCCCAAGGCGTTCGCGGCCGGTGCTGACATCAAGGAGATGCAGTCGCAGTCCTACATGGACGTTTACCTCAACGACTGGTTCGCCGGGTGGGATCGGCTCGCCGCGGTGCGCAAGCCGCTGGTGGCGGCGGTGTCCGGTTACGCGCTCGGCGGTGGCTGCGAGCTCGCCATGCTGTGCGACGTGATCATCGCCGCGGAGAGCGCGAAGTTCGGGCAGCCGGAGATCAAGCTGGGCGTGATCCCGGGCATCGGTGGATCGCAGCGGCTCACCCGCGCTATCGGGAAGGCCAAGGCGATGGAGATGTGCTTGACCGGGCGGACGATGAGCGCTCCGGAAGCTGAACGCAGCGGTCTCGTCGCTCGGGTGGTGCCCGACGACGCGCTGCTCGGAGAAGCGATGGAGACCGCTGGAACCGTGGCGGGCATGTCGGGGCCGGTGACGATGATGGTCAAGGAGTGCGTGAACCGGGCGTTCGAGACCACCTTGGCTGAAGGCGTTCGCTTCGAGCGCCGCACGTTCCACGCGACCTTCGCGACTGAGGACCAGAAGGAAGGCATGGCGGCCTTCGTGGACAAGCGGCCGCCGTCGTTCTCGCACCGCTGACCGTTGCGAATGAACCGGCAGCGTCGCCGGAGAGGGGAACCGCGAGCATGGGTGCTCTGCAGCTGGTCCTGGGCCTGATCTGCCTGGCCGTCACGGCCGTCGCGGTGGTCATGGTCGTCAAGACCGTGCGGCGGATGATCTCGTCCATCCGTCTCGGACAACCGGACCCGACCAGGCGTGGCCCATTCGGGGCGAGGTTCGGGAACATGCTCAAGGAGGTCTTGGGCCACACCAAGATGCTCAAGTGGGGCCACGTCGGTGTGGCGCACTGGTTCGTCATGGCCGGCTTCGGCGGCCTGAGCCTGAGCGTGCTGGAGGCCTACTTCGAGGTCTTCGTCCCCACCTTCGAAACCCCGGTGCTGAGCTGGTTCGGCCCGTGGAACCTGATCGTCGAACTGCTCGGCATCACCACGGTGCTCGGCGGTTTCTGGCTGATCGCGGTGCGCCAGCTCAACCACCCGCGCCGCGCGGGCCGCGTGTCGCGGTTCCAGGGCTCCAACTTCGGCCAGGCGTACTTCGTCGAGGCCGTCGTGGTGCTGGAAGGCTTCGGCATCATGGGCCTGCGCGCGTTCAAGCAGGCATCGGACCTGTTCGAGGCGCCGCTGTGGTCCTCGCCGATCACCTACGCGCTGGGTGCCGTCCTGCCTTCGAGCACGGCGGCGATCTCCCTCTTCGCCGGGTTCAAGATCCTGTCCGCGATGATCTGGGTCATCGTCATCGCCTCGAACATCACGATGGGCGTGGCGTGGCACCGGTTCACCGCGTTCTTCAACATCTACTTCAAGCGCGAGGTCGGCGACGGCCGGGCGCTGGGCGCGCTGCAGCCGATGATGTCCGGCGGCAAGGAGCTCGACTTCGAGGAAGCCGACCCCGACGAGGACGTGTTCGGCGTCGGCAAGGTCGAGGACTTCAAGTGGAAGGGCTGGCTGGACTTCACGACCTGCACCGAGTGCGGTCGCTGCCAGTCCCAGTGCCCCGCGTGGAACACCGCGAAGCCGCTGTCGCCGAAGCTGCTGGTCACCTCGCTGCGCGACCACGCCTACGCGAAGGCCCCGTACCTGCTGGCCGGTGGCGGCAAGGACATGGCGGGCGACGAGGTCGGCATCACCGGCGACGGCGCCGAGGAGAAGCTGGCGAGCATCAACGCGCTGGCGCTGGCCGAGGCCGAGCGCCCGCTGGTCGGCGGCCCCGAGGAGATGGGCGTCATCGACCCCGAGGTCCTGTGGGGCTGCACCAACTGCGGCGCCTGCGTCGAGCAGTGCCCGGTGGACATCGAGCACGTCGACCACATCGTCGACATGCGCCGCTACCAGGTGCTGATCGAGTCGAACTTCCCCACCGAGCTCGGCGGGATGTTCAAGAACCTGGAGAACAAGGGCAACCCGTGGGGCCAGAACGCCAAGGACCGGTTGAACTGGACCGAGGAACTGGACTTCGAGGTCCCGGTTTTCGACGGTGAGCTCGCCGAGGACACCGAGTACGTGTTCTGGGTCGGCTGCGCCGGTGCCTTCGAGGACCGCGCGAAGAAGACCACCCGTGCGGTGTCCGAGCTGCTGCACATGGCCGGGGTGAAGTACACGGTGCTCGGCGGCGAGGAGACCTGCACCGGTGACCCGGCCAGGCGAGCGGGCAACGAGTTCCTGTTCCAGATGCTCGCGCAGCAGAACGTCGAGACGCTGAACTCGGTGTTCGAGGGCCGTGAGCCCGGCAAGCGCAAGATCGTCGCCACGTGCGCGCACTGCTTCAACAGCCTCGCCAACGAGTACTCGCAGCTCGGCGGGAACTTCGAGGTCGTGCACCACACGCAGCTGCTGAACAAGCTGGTCCGCGAGAAGCGCCTCACCCCGGTCGCCCCGGTCGCCGAGGACGTGACCTACCACGACCCCTGCTTCCTGGGTCGGCACAACAAGGTCTACACGCCGCCGCGTGACCTGGTCGGCGCCTCCGGTGCGAACTTCCGCGAGATGCCGCGCCACGGCGACCGCTCCATGTGCTGCGGCGCGGGCGGCGCCCGGATGTGGATGGAGGAGAAGACCGGCAAGCGCATCAACGTGGAGCGCGTCGACGAGGCGCTGGGCACCGCGCCCCAGAAGATCGCCACCGGCTGCCCGTTCTGCCGCGTGATGCTCAACGACGGCCTCACCGCCCGCCAGAACGAAGGCGCGGCGTCGGAGAACGTCGAGGTCCTCGACGTCGCACAGCTGCTGCTGTCCTCGGTGAAGCGCGGCGGTTCATCCACGCAGGACGGATGAGCGGTCCTCTGCACGTCATCGCGAGAACGCGGCCGTACCTCGTTGAACGTGAGAGGCCGGAAGTCGTTCGCCGCATCGCGAGCGCCATTCGCCCGGCGGCGGGGACCGTCAGTCGTCGACCGGAATCTCGACGCGCTCGTCGGTCTCCAACACGGCCTTGGCGTAGGAGTGCACGTGCCGGGTCATCCGGCGCACCGCGGCGTCGGGGTTCTTCTGGCGGATCGCGGTGGTGATGGACTTGTGCGCCCGCGCCGTCACCCCGCGGACCTCGGCGTCGACGAACGCTTCGTTCTCGGTGGCCGTGTAGATCGCCTTGGACAGCGCGATCATCAGGGCCTCCAGCAGTTCGTTGTGGCTCGCGGTGGCCACGCCGATGTGCCAGTCGATGTTCGCGTTTAGGAAGTCCGAGAGGTTCCCTTCGGCCGTCTCCAGCGCCTTGTTCGCCTGGTCCAGCACCGCCAGCTCGTCGTCGGTGCGGTTCTGCGCCGCGAGCCGGGCGCAGACGGGCTCGATGGCCTCGCGCGTCTCCAGCAGGGACGAGAGGCGGAGCTGACGTCCCCGGATCAGCAGGCTCATCGACGTTGCGACCGAGTTCTGGCTCGGTCGCTGCACGAACGCGCCACCCGCACGGCCGGACTTGATGCGCACCAGCCCCTGGACCTCGAGGATGCGCAAGGCCTCGCGGACCGTGCTGCGGCTCATCTGGGTTTGGGTGACGAGATCTCGCTCCGGTGGGAGCTGGGTGTCCTCGACGAACTCCCCGCTGAGGATGCGCTCGCGCAAGTCGCCGGCGAGCACGTCGGAAGCCTTCGGCACTTCCATCGGCGCCAGTCGCACCGCAGAACGAGGGCTCTTGGGTGAGTCAGCCACCTGGATCTCCAGATTTTGGTCGGATATTATGGTTGATTCTATCATTTTCGGACCAGCGCCCTGATGCTCGGGCGGCCGCGTCCGGGCATGTCGCCTGCCGTTCCCGCGTCTTCCGTCGCGTCGCCGCAGCGGGTATTCGCTCTCTCCTTCCTGGTTCTCGTGTGCCTCGGGTGCCTGTGTGTTCAAGCGCGTCGGCCTCCGTGATCACCGCCCCGGATCGGGCGGGAACGGAAATGCCTCTTTCATTTTTGGACTGACCTTTGTAATAGTTGAAGGATCGTGGCGTGATGCGGGACATGCCAGGCGACGTGCAGGCGAAGTGACAGGTAGGTGCTCATGGCGCTCATGACCGTGCGCGACCGTTATGGCGAGGATGAGATCCGCGCCCACCACAGCAACGGGATCTGGCGCGAGCAGCGGCTGTTCGACGTGGTCGAGCAGCACGCCGCTGAGCGCGGGGACCGCTTGTTCGGCACCGACTCGACCACCTCGTGCACGTACCGGGAGCTGCGGGACGCGGCGCTGCGCCTGGCGACCGGACTGGCACGGCGGGGGATCGTGCCCGGGGATCGGGTGGCGGTGCAGTTGCCCAACTGGACCGAGTTCTTCGTGATCGCCACGGCGATCGCGCGCGTCGGCGCGGTCGTGGTCCCGATCATGCCCATCTACCGCAGGGACGAGGTCGGCTACATCATCGAGAGCGCCGGTGTGCGCGCGGTGTTCACGGCCCCCGAGTACCGGGGTTTCGACCACGCCGGCCTCTTCCTCGACCTGGCCCGTGCACACCCGTACTTGCACACGGTGGTCGTCGTCCGGTCCGAGGAGGTTCCCGGCGGCGCCGTGCGGTATCACGACATGTTCGAGGACCCGTGGACCGCGGACTTCGGGCCGGGCACCGGACCCGACGAGCCGTTCACGATCATGTACAGCTCCGGGACGACCACCCACCCCAAGGGCTGCGTGCACACCTTCAACACGATGTGCGCGGGCGCCCGGCTGCTCGGACAGGCGTGGCGCTACGGCCCGGCGGACGTCCAGTTCGGACCGTCGCCCATCACGCACACCACGGGCTTCGTCACCAGCTACCTGCTGCCGCTGCTCCACGGCGCGTCTTCGCACTTGGTGGAGAGGTGGGAACCGCACGAGGGGCTGGAGCGGATCGCGAAGTTCGGCTGCACGGCGGCGGTGACCGCGACGACCTTCCTGCAATCGGTGATCGAGGTGTACGACCCGGACGTGCACGACGCGCGGACCATGCGCTTCTGGACGTCGGCCGGGGCGCCGGTACCGGGCAGCGTGGTCGAATCCGCCCGCGAGGTCCTCCCGGACATGCAGGTTCTCAGCCTCTACGGCAGGACGGAGAACATCACCACCACGACGTGCACGGTGGAGGACGACCCGTCCCGAGCGCTCACTTCGGACGGACGTGCGCTGCCGCATCAGGAAGTGCGGATCGTGGGGATGGAAGGCGAGGAGCTGCCCAGGGGCGAACAAGGCGACATCGCCTACCGCGGGGCGATGAACTGCCTCGGGTACATCAACCAGCCGGAAGAGACTGCAGCCAACTACACCGCGGACGGCTTCCACCGCTCCGGTGATCTGGGGGTCATGGACGACGACGGATTCGTGCGGGTCACCGGCCGGGTCAAGGACATCATCATCCGGGGCGGGCTGAACATCAGCGTCCGGCAGGTCGAAGACCTGCTGGCGGCGCATCCGGCGGTCCGCGAGATCGCTTGCGTCGGCATGCCCGATCAGCGGCTGGGCGAGAAGATGTGCGCCTACCTGGTTCCGGTCGACGAGGCGGATCCGCCGACGTTCGAGGAGATCAAGGCCTACTTGCTGGACGCGGGTCTGGCGATCCAGAAGGTGCCGGAGCGGCTGGAACTCATCGGCGAGATGCCCGCTACTGCCACCGGAAAGATCAAGAAGCACGTGCTGCGGGCCGACATCAAGAGCAGGCTGTTGGAGTGATCCGCGCAGGCCGCGCTTTCGTCGCGGTCCAGCCGAGCCCTGGCGCGGATCGATCCGCCGCCGCTTCCCCAGGTGCCCGGTCGGCTCCGGTCGACTGGGCTTGCCGGAGGGGTGGTGCCGCCGGTGTGGTCAGTGCCTTCGGCGACCCGAGCGCTGATTCCGCGCGACCCACCACCGAGGAGAACCGATGAGCAAGGACTTCCACGACCCCCTGGTCGCCCCCGGCACGACCGACTTGCCGGAGCGGTTCTTCGACCGCTTCATGTTCAACCTGCACCCGACCTGGGAGACCACGCCGTCGGTGATCACGGGATTCGGCCACTACCCGGCGAAGGACGTCGCCGACGGCTTCGCGATCGTCAGCACGAAGACCGAACAGCGCAACGTCCGGTTCTCGACCGAACTCAGCGCCACCGAAGGGCACGGCGCAGGGCCGTTGCGGTTCGAAGTGATCGAGCCGAACCAGGCGTGGCGGCTCCGGCTCGGCCCGAACCCGACCGGCATGGAATACGACGTGATCTGGCGGGCGCGCACCCCGTACTGGCTCGGTGATGTGGCGGTCGACAACGCCGACGCCGAGACCACCGACTTCGAACACCTCGTGCAGTCCGGCCGGTACGAGGGCACGTTGACGATCGATGGCGATACGCAGCGGGTCAACGGCTGGTACGGCCAGCGGGACCGGTCCCGAGGCGTGCGCAACCTCTCCGGCGGTCAGGGCATGCACATCTGGTTCCAGGCGCAGTTCCCGGACCGCTCGGTCAGCATCCTGCTGGTCGAGGACCGCCAAGGCGGACGACTGCTGCTGGACGGCGCGGTGCTGCACGAGCACGGCGCGGTCGACGACGTCATCGACGTGCGGCACGACCTCCGCTTCGACGGGATCGACCTCCGGGGCGGCACCGTCGAGGTGGTGACCCAGCGCGGCACCACGTACTCGATCGGCGTGGACGCCTCGAGCGGCGGTGGGCTGATGGCCGGTGGCGGGTACGGCGGGCACCACGGCCGCCGGAAGGGGCTGGACCATCTGGAGCACGACACCTACCCGTTGGACGGGTCGGTGCACCAACGGACCCTCGACTCGCCGTTGACCGACCGGTTGGCCGCGTACACCTGGAACGGGTCGCGCGGAACGGGGATCTTCGAGTTCGCGCTCAGTCGCAGCGATTCCTACACCTACCGGCCGAGCCCGGCCTGATGCCGCGCTGTGGCGTCAGCCGGAGCGCGGTCGGGAGCTCCGGGCTCGGTCGGCGCACCGAGCCCGGAGCTCCCGTTGACGCTGCTCGAGCGCACCACGGCCTTTCCAACGGCGACAGTCAGAGGTCCCGCTCGATGGTCGTTCACGCGGTCCTGGTCGGAGTGTGCGGGCTCCGGTTCCTGCCACCGCCGAGTGCGGCCCTGCTGTTCAAAGGACCTGACCGAATGGGGAGATCCAGGTGTACGCGGTAGTGCTGCGGGAGTTCGGTCTCGCGGAGAACCTTCGCTGCGAAGAGCTCGCCGAACCGCCCGCGAAGCCGGGCTGGGTGACCGTGCGGCTGCGGGCGAGCGCGCTCAACTGGCACGACGTGCTGGTCCGCCAGGGGAAGTACGAATCCGAGCTGCCGCACGTTCCGGGGGCGGATGGAGCGGGCACCCGGGTCGACACCGGTGAAGAGGTGGTCGTCCTCCCCTCGCTGTGGTGGGGAGAGGACGAGAGCGCTCCGGGGCCGGGGTGGGAGATCCTCGGCGATCACCACGCGGGCACCTACGCGGAGCTCGTCGCGGTGCCCGCCGATTGCGTGTTCCCCAAACCGGCGCGGCTGGGTTGGCGAGCGGCCGCCGCGCTTCCCCTGGTCGGGCTGACCACCTACCGCGCGCTGTTCACGCGCGGCCGCCTCGGGAAGGGCGAATCGCTCCTCGTGCTCGGCGCCGGTGGTGGTGTCGCGACGATGGCGGTGCAGCTCGGGGCGGCGTGCGGTGCGGAGGTTGTCGTCACATCCTCGTCACAGGACAAGATCGACCGGGCGCGGGAACTCGGAGCCGCTGGTGGCGTGCTCTACATGGACGACGACTGGTGCGAGCAGGCGAAGCGGATGTCCCCGGGCGGCCGTGGTTTCGACGTCGTGCTGGATCCGGTGGGCAGCTGGCAGGAATCGATTCGCTCACTGCGGCCTGGTGGGCGGCTCGTGGTGCTGGGCGCGTCGCTGCGCTCGGACGCGGTGCTCGACGTGCGGCACTTCTACTTCGGCCAGTACGACCTGCTCGGGACGACGGTGGGAAGCCCGCGGGACTTCTCCGGCCTGCTCTCGCTCGTGGACAGCGGCGCGGTCGGAGCCCCGGTGGTCGACCGGGCCTTCCCGCTGGATCGGGCAGCCGAGGCGCACGCGCACCTGGAGCGGGGGAGCGGGTTCGGCAAGGTCGTTCTCGAACACGAGTGATCTCCCCTTGGGCGGGGCGGTGAGGGGGTCACTCTGGTTTTATTTTGGTCAGGCCTTTAGTATGATTAAGCCAAAGCCTAGCCGGGCCGAGTGGGAGATCTGCTGTGGACTTTGAGTTGACCGAGGATCAAGCGACGATCCGCAAAGCGGTCGCCGAGTTGGCCGGGAAGTTCAGCGACCAGTACTGGCTGGAGAAGGATGCGGCGCACGAGTTCCCGGCCGAGTTCTACGACGCGTTCGCGCGAGGCGGGTGGTTGGGGATCACCACGCCCGAGGAGTTCGGCGGCCACGGGTACGGCATCACCGAGGCGTCGCTGTTGCTGGAGGAGGTCTCCGCCTCCGGCGGCGGGATGAACGCGGCCAGCTCGATGCACCTGTCGATCTTCGGGATGCATCCGGTGATCGTGCACGGTTCGGAAGAGCTGAAGCGCCGCAACCTCCCGCGCATCGTCAACGGCGACCTGCACGTGTGCTTCGGTGTCACCGAACCGGAAGCGGGGCTGGACACCACCAAGATCACCACGTTCGCGCGCCGCGACGGCGACGACTACGTGGTCAACGGCCGCAAGGTGTGGATCTCCAAGGCGCAGGAGTCCGAGAAGGTCCTGCTGCTGACGCGCACGACCAAGTTCGAGGACGCCAAGAAGAAGACCGACGGCCTCACGCTGTTCTTCACCGAGCTGGACCGCGACCACGTGGACATCCGTCCTATCGACAAGATGGGACGCAACGCCGTCAGCTCCAACGAGCTGTTCATCGATGAGCTGCGCATCCCGGTCGAGGACCGCGTCGGCGAAGAGGGCCAGGGCTTCAAGTACATCTTGGACGGCCTGAACCCGGAGCGGATGCTGGTCGCCGCCGAGGCGCTCGGGCTCGGCCGCGCGGCGTTGCGCAAAGCCGTGCAGTACGGCAACGAGCGGGAGGTCTTCGGGCGCCCGATCGGCATGAACCAGGGACTCCAGTTCCCGCTCGCGGACTCGCTCGCCCGGCTGGACGCCGCGGAGCTGGCGCTGCGCAAGGCGACCTGGCTCTACGACAACGGAAAGCCCTGCGGTCGCGAGGCCAACACGGCGAAGTACCTCTGCGCCGACGCGGGCTTCCAAGCCGCCGACCGAGCGCTCCAGACCCACGGGGGCATGGGGTACTCGGAGGAATACCACGTCTCCCGCTACTTCCGGGAGGCTCGCCTGCTGCGGATCGCTCCGCTCAGCCAGGAGATGGTCCTGAACTACCTCGGTTCGCACGTCCTCGGTCTTCCCAGGAGCTACTGATGTTCGATCTGAACGACCGGGCCGCCCTGGTCACCGGAGCCGGCGGTGGCATCGGCGCCGCTGTGGCGGAGGCGTTCGCGCACGCAGGTGCGCGCGTGCTCGTCTCCGACATCGACGAGCAGGCGGCCAAGAGCGTCGCCGAACGCATCCGCGATGCCGGTGGCATCGCGGAATCCGCTCAGCTGGACGTCCGCGACTCCGTCGCGGCCGGTGCGGCCGCGGAGCGCGCGGCGGGACTGGCCGGCGGCACGCTGCACATCCTGGTCAACAACGCCGGTGCGATCGCCCCGGCGATGTTCCCGAACCTCGAGGAAGAGGCGTTCCGCCGCATCGTCGACATCCACCTGATGGGCAGTTACGCGTGCAGCAAGGCAGTGCTGCCGTACCTGGCCGAGGACGGACGGGGGCGCATCATCAACGTCACCTCCGCCGCCGGGTTGCAGGGAACCATCGGCCAGGCCAACTACGGTGCGGCCAAGGCCGGGATCATCGGGCTGACCAAGTCGCTCGCGCGCGAGCTCGCGCGCCGCAACGTCACGGTGAACGCGCTCGCCCCGCTGGCGGCCACTGCCATGACCGAGAACATCCGCGGCAACGAGAAGCTCGCCGCCAAGACCCTGGCGCGGATCCCGCTCGGCCGCTGGGCCGAACCGGCCGAGATCGCGGGATCCTTCGTGTTCATGGCCTCCGACGCGGCCGGGTACATCACGGGACAGGTTCTGCCCGTCGACGGCGGGACGGTGATCTGATGAGCCGCCCGCGCACCGGGCCGATGCAGAGCGCAGGCCGGGAAGTCGTCCTCGCCGAAGCCGTCCGGACACCGGTGGGCAAAGGCCATCCCGAGAAGGGGTGGTACCGCGACACGCATCCGAACGAGATGCTCGCGGCCTGCTACGACGAACTGCTCGCCCGCACCGACCTGCCCGCGGGCGAGGTCGAGGATCTGATCATCGGCTGCACCGCCCCGTTCGGCGAGCAATCCCGAAACATCGGCCGCAACGCCTGGCTGCAGGCGGGGCATCCGCCGGAGGTTCCCGCCGTCACGCTCGACCGCCGGTGCGGCTCGGCGCAGACCGCGGTCGAGATGGGCGCCGGGCTCGTCGGGTCCGGCACCCACGACGTCGTGATCGCGGGCGGTGTCGAGCACATGGGGCGCGTGCCGATCAACTCCCCGGGCGAGATCTCCAAGCTCTACGGCGATCCGTGGCCTGCCGAGCTGCGCGAGCAGTACGCCTTCGTGCACCAGGGCGAGAGCGCGGAGCTCATCGCCGAGCGGTGGGGGATCGAGCGCGCCGAGATGGACGAGTTCGCGGTGCGCTCCCACCGGTTGGCCGCGCAGGCGGACGCCGAAGGCCGGTTCGCGGCCGAGATGATCTCGATGGAGCTGGCCGGGGAAACGCGCAGCACCGACCAGGGAATCCGGCCGGACACCGAGCTGTCGGCGCTGGCGCGGCTGAAAACTCCCTTCCGCGCGGAGAACGGCAGGATCACCGCGGGCACCTCCTCGCCGATCTCGGACGGCGCCGCCGCGGTGCTGCTCGCGTCCCGTGCGGGGACGGAGGAGTTCGGGCTCAACGCCCGTGCGCGGGTGCTGGATCAAACGACGGTCGGCGTCGATCCGATCATTATGCTGACCGGTCCGATCCCGGCGACCCGCAAGCTGCTCGACCGCAACGGCCTGAGCATCCACGACATCGACCTGATCGAGATCAACGAGGCGTTCGCGTCGGTGGTGCTGGCCTGGGAGCGCGAGTTCAAGCCGGACCTCGACCGCGTGAACGTCAACGGCGGCGCGATCGCGCTCGGGCATCCGGTAGGCGCCACCGGAGCACGGCTGATGGCCACGCTCGTCGCCGAGATGGAACGGCGCGACGTCGAACTCGGCCTCGTCACCATGTGCTGCGGCGGCGGCCTCGGGACCGCGACGTTGATCGAACGGACCGCCTGACCCGCGAGCCGGGCACCGAATCGGCGGTAGGACCGGCTTCGGGACGCACCTGACCAGAAAGGAGCGGCTGCCATGAGCCACCGCCCAGCAACTGTGCACATCCGGGAGGTCGGTCCACGCGACGGCTTCCAGAACGAACCTGATCACATCAGCACCGACGACAAGGTCCGGCTGATCAACGAGCTGGGGCGCACCGGCCTCGAACGCATCGAGGTGGCGAGCTTCGTGCGCCCGGACCTCATCCCGCAGCTGTCCGACGGAGCCGAGGTGCTGCGCCGCGTGGACGTGCCTGACGACGTCCGGCTGATGGTGCTGATCCCCAACAACAAGGGACTCGACAACGCGCTGAAGGTGCGGGAGACGTTCCACGAGGCCGCGATCTTCGTCAGCGCCTCGGAGACGCACAACAAGAAGAACGTCAACCGCACCGTCCGCGAGTCGATGGACGAGAACGCCGTCGTGGCCCGGCGAATCCGCGAGGAAGGGCTCGGTTGCGCCGCGGTGGTCGCGACGTCGTTCGGGTGCCCCTACGAGGGCGAGGTGAAGATGGACGCGGTGCTGGACCTTGCGGAGCGCTTCGTGGAAGCCGGTGCGACGGAGATCGGTTTCGGCGACACCACCGGCATGGCCAACCCCGCTTACGCCTCGGAGTTCTTCACCGCCGCCTTGCGACGGCTGCCCGGTGTCGAAGTCACGGCGCACTTCCACAACACTCGCGGACAGGGCTTGGCCAATGCGTTCGCCGCGCTGGAGGCGGGATGCGGCAGCTTCGAGTCGAGCTTCGGTGAGCTCGGTGGCTGCCCGGTTCCGCCGGGATCGACCGGCAACATCGCGACCGAGGACCTGCTGGGCATGTTCCACGAGATGGGTGTGGAGACCGGCGTGTCGCTGCCGTCCGCCATCGCGGCCGCACGCTCGGTTCAGGCGGTTCTGGGGAGGAAGCTGACGAGCCATTCGATCGTCGCCGGGCCCGTGGAGTGGAGCTCCGGCGCCCGCTGACGAGCGCAGCGCCTCGGCCACATTCCGACAGCCGCACGTCCACACCTCGGAGGCGAGGTGCGGGCGTGCGGAAACGGTTCGTGCGCCGACGAGTCGGTGTCCTGCTCCTGATCCACGCTGATCAGGAGACGATCGAGGAGGGTGCCTACTCCGAGAGGCGGGCCTCGAGTCGGGGGACGAGTTGTTCGGCGAGCAGCTGGATCTGGGTGCTGGTCGTGTCGGCGTCGCCGCCGGGCAGGTGCACGCGGAGGCTGATCCCGGTCAGGCCCAGATCGAGCATCAGCTGGTGCAGTCGGTCGGCCAGTGAGTCGGGGTCGTGTTCGTGCAGCACGCCTGGTGCGTAGGCCTGCTTCCCGGAGTTGTCGACGTCCGGGTATGCCTGGGCGAGGGCGTCCAGCCCGGCCGGTGGCGGTTCGCCGAGCCAGACCCATTGTCCTGCGATGCGTGGTCCGATTCCGCTTGCCGCGTGGTAGGAATCGACGGCGGGCCGGTTCTTCGCATGATCATCCACGGGTGGCAGGAACAGGCCGAATCCGTTGCGCGCCGCCAAAGCCGCCGTCTTCGGGCCGCCGGTGCACACCATCACCGGGGTCTGCGGGAGCACGCCGGAGATCGCCGGGTCGTCGTGCAGCGGCGCCGAGTCGTCGGCGATCCGCTCGTGCCACTCGGCGAGTTGGGCGCGGAAGGTCTTCGCCGCCGCGTTCCGGTCGAGGCCGTAAACGTCGAAGTCGCGCTGCGAGTAACCGGCCGCCAGGCCGGCGGCCACCCGGCCGGGGTGGGACGCGGCGAGCCAGGCGATCTCCTCCATGACCAGCGGAACCGGGCGGAGAGGGAGCAGGATCGGGCTCGGTGCGACCCATCCTCGCTGCGTGGCGCCGAGGATCGTCGCCGCTATCGTGGCCGGTACCGGAACGTAGCCGGGGAATCCGGCGTGGTGCTCGCTGATGGTGATCCCGTGGAACCCGCCGTCCAGGGCGGTGCGTGCCTGCCCCAGAAGGGTGCGCGCGGCTCGCTCCGGTTCATCGTCGTGCAAGTAGAGAGCCATGCTCACGCTACCCAGGTGCTCACCCGACGCTGCCGATGACATCGTTCATCCGCCTTCGTTCGTCTCGCTCTGAGCCGTCCTCGCCGCCCCGGACCGTACCCGCGGGCTTCGCACGCGGCTGCGGGGTCGGCCGAGGCGACTCCGTTCCGGGAAGGGCGGACGTGGTTGCCGCTGTCCGCCCTCCCCGGCACTCTGGAGCCGTTGGCCGCCTGTCCGCGGTCAGGGGCTTACTGCGCTGTCAGGCCACCGTCGATGACGTGTTCCATGCCGCTGATGTAAGAGGAGTCATCGCAGGCCAGGAAGAGGACGAGGTTGGAGACCTCCTCGGGGTCGGACATGCGGCGCAGCGGCACCTGGTCGGCGATGCCACCGCCGTCCTCGTCGGTTGCGGCCTCCATCATCGGGGTCTTGATGTAGCCGGGGTGCACGGAGTTCACCCGGATGTTGTCCGGGCCGTACTGGACGGCGACGTGCTTGGTCATGCCGCGGGACGCGAACTTGCTGCCGACGTAGGCGAGGTTCGGTGCGCCGACGATCGAGACCATTCCCGCCGTGGACGAGATGTTGACGATCGCGCCGCCGCCCGCGTTCTGCATGGAGGGGATGACCGTCTTCATGCCGTAGAACTGCGAGTGCTGGTTGACCGCGCATACCTTGAGGTACTCGTCCTCGTCGAACTCCGCCGTCGAACTGATGGGCCCCAGGATCCCCGCGTTGTTCACCAGGACGGTCACCTTGCCGTACGCCTGCTCCGCTTCCTGGAGCACGCGGCGCCAGTTGGCCGGTTCGGTGACGTCGTGGTGCAGGAACAGGGCGTTGTCGCCCAGTTCAGCGGCCAGCTGCTTGCCCTGGTCGTCGTTGACGTCGGTGAGGACGACCTTCGCTCCCTCGCTGACGAACCGTCGCGCGTGGGTGTCGCCCATTCCCTGAGCGGCGCCGGTGATGATGGCGACCTTGCCATCGAGCTTCCCCATGATGCGCACCTTCCGTGATCCCGCTCTGCTATCGGCCCTTTCGGGCTGGTCCGCACTGCCCTGTCGGACTACCGCGGCTCCTCCCGCACAATAGTGGTACTCGGTACCGAAATCCACCGGTGATCGCACGCCACCCGACGGCTACTGCCTAAACTCGTGCGATGTCCTCTGATTCGGCTCGTCGCGGGCCCGGACGACCGCCGGCCGCTCCTCGCGGTGAGGTGGAGCGTGTCGCGGTCGACCTGATGCAGCGCCACGGCTACGACCACGTGAGCGTGCAGACCATCGTCGAGGCGGCGGGGATCGGCCGTACGACGTTCTTCCGCTACTTCCAGTCCAAGCCCGGTGTCATCTGGTACGCCTTCGACGACACGATCGAAGCTCTGGGCGCGCGGCTCGGTGAGGCCCCGCCGGACACCGATCAGCTGGACGAGGTGCTACGGGCGGTGGTCGCCTCGACGCGTTCAGCCGTGCTGAGCAGCGGTGTCTGGCTGGAGCGCTTCGAACTGCTCGACACCAGCCCCGACCTGCGCGCGGGCGCCTACGAGCATTGGGAACGGTGGAAACAGGTCATCGCCCGATGGCTGGCGGAGCGCGTCGGCAGTTCGCCGGAGGACGTCGCCCCCGTCGCCATCGCCAGCGCCTGCCAAGGGGTCTTCGTCGCGGAGCTGCGCAACTGGGTCAACGGTGGTGATTCCGACGAAGCGTTCCTGGAACGGCTGGACCGGAACCTGGCGACCGTCACGACCCCGATGAAGGTGCTGCTCCCGAGGACGACCCCGCACGGCAACTCCCTCCCATGACCGCTCGGGCCGAGGCGAGATCACCGCGGCTGCGGACGAGTCGGCACCGCCCGGCTGCGATGTCCGTGCCGGAAGACGGGCGGATTCGACCTTCGTGGTCGGCTCCTGGTCGCACCTGCTGATCCCGGAGACTGCCCGGATCGGTCCTGCTGGCAAGCCGCGCCCAGTCATGACCAGCGGACCAGTCAGAAATGATGACCTTCATGGCGCGCTTCAAGGAATGGGCGAACGAACCTGCGAGCGAGTCCGTCCCGCTCTGCTCCGCGACGACGGTCAACTCGCGTCGGACGCCGCAGCCGCGGCCTCGAAGGCTTCATCGCGCCCGTCGAGCGCGCACATGATCGCGTGATGGTCGAGCACTCGGGCGAAACCGCGACGCATCGTCCGCAGCGTCGCCCGCTGCGCCTCGGCGTTGTCGGTGGCGTTCACATCGGAGCCGAAGACCACTTGGTACCCGCGACCATATGCGCTGCGCGCGGTGGTCTCGCAGCAGAAGTTGGTCAGCGTCCCACAGATGATCACCGTTCGGACGCCGCGTTGCCGCAAGACGTAGTCCAGCGGTGTGCCGTTGAACGAGTCGAACCCGAACTTGGTGTCGATCACGCGCTCGCCAGGCTGCGGCGCCAACTCGCGGTACACGCGCATCCCGGGAGTGCCCTCGCTCACGGCCCCGGCGCGTATCGGCGGGAAGAAGTCCCGGTACTGGTGTGGAGCGTCGTCCGGAATCGTCACCTCGGTGAAGATCACGGGCACACCCGTGCCGCGGCAGTGCTGGATCAGACGTTTGATGCGCGGGACCTGCCGGTACGCCTCGGGTACGCACATCGGACCCTCCGGCGCCACGAGGTCTTCTTGCATGTCGATGACCAGCAACGCGGATTCCTCGGCCCGGATCCGGAACACGCCGTGCTGGTCGGTGTCGTAGGCTCGGTCGGCGAGTTCGACGAATTCCCGCTCGCCATCGAAGGCGCCGGCACCGTTCAGGCGGTCGCCCTGCAACAGCTCCTGTTCGCCGCGGCCGTACTCGGAGAGGTATGCGTCCACTGCGTCCATCCGGTCTTGCCTTCCCGTCGAAATCGGCAATCCGTCTACCTGTCCGGCTTCCTATTGCCCACCCAGATGTCCGGAGTCCTGTTCGACTCCGATCCGCGCTTGACTCGCGTACCGTGACTAACGCCAGGGTGGCCGCTCGGGTCGGCCCGGGTTCATTGAGTCCAGTACGCGGGTCGCGAGGCCTCCCCGCTCGGGGTGCCAGTCCCAGATAGCCGAATCGCTGTGCTTGCGGTAGCGGAGATCTGGTGTCGAGGTGCGAGAAATCAGCGATCTCACTAAGCACGCACAACGCGATAAGCTACTAGATCATATAACGTGTCGTGTTTTCTTGGCAAGCTCTCGACGTTCCTAGCCAGTCCCACCGAACGGCTGGGCGCCGACACTCTGCGGGTGGGGACCGGCTGCTGGCGCCGGTGAACCCCACGGTCGGCTACGGCGGCGCGGACTCGAGCCCCGCGGAGTGCTCGGCGCTCTTCACGCTGATGGCGGTGGCTGAGGCGGTGACCGATAGGCCGCTGATCGGCGTCAACATCCTGAACGCGCCAGTGGCACGTGTCGGTGGCATCGAACCATTGCCTAGAGATCGAGCGGAACGTGGAAACATTCTCGCACCAAGTCAATTACTGGACCGAGGTCATCAGGGTTTCTTCGGTCTACCCGCCAGCATAGGTATGTCGTCACCTTTGACTTTTCGATGGTCAATGGCCGGATGATCACACCGTTGCACGCGAGGTATTTGTGCCACGGCACGGTGGGGTTCGCGAGGGTGAAGCAGCAGTAGTCGCCGTCCACGAGAATGGAAGACGGGCCGCCTATGATGTGACTTTCGACGGGTTGGATGTCGAGCGCGGCTTTTTTGAATTCCTCGAGATCAGGATTGTCGGGATCGCTCCCCGGCTGTATGAGTAGGCGAAGTCCGGACAAGTCGCCGGCGGCGACTTCCGGGAGCGCGCTGTTCACGAGGAGATGAAACAGACACCGGATGTCATTGAGATGAACTGTCTCGCTAATGGCGCTAATGATCTTCTTGCGCAGCCTGTGCTTGATCATGGTGGATACTAGTTGTCATGGTTGTCGCCGCGATGGTCTGGCTGTGGAGCACCAGGTCAGTTTTGACTCGCTGACGGCGTGTATCGGATTTTGTGCGACTCGGCTGTGTGGGGTCACTGCGCAATCTCAGGTGGTCGCTGGAATCGACATGATTGAGCGAACTGATCGGCTCATCGTGGTCTGGGACGGCGGGCCGGCGAGAGGCTTTGGAGGTACCGGCGATGTCGTGGACCTGGCGAGAGAACGCGAGATGCCGGTCACAGTGATTTGCCTGCGGGTTGTTTGACGGGACTAGAGCAGTAGCGGTGTTGATCGGTTCGAGCCGGTTGCGTAAGCCAATTCCAACGTGACCAGGTGAGGTGACTTAGTTCTTCGTGGATCGCTCGGCATTGTTGAGGTAACAAACGTTGGGCGGGACGCAGTTGGTCCGGGGTTGCTCCGTGAAGGTTCAGGTGCCGGGTACCGACCAGCAAGCCAAGCACGGACAGATCGACTGCTGGCGCAACCAATGGTGCCACGTACGTCGGCACTCCGAGTCTCAGCCCCAGGCCGAGTAAATTGCCGAACCCGAACAAGAATGTCAGCGCGAGGCCATTCCAATGATCACTGTCAGCGAACGTAAAACAGTATCGCGACTGGTGGCCATCCCAGATCACCAGCTTGGCCGCGCCGCCGACGAACGATGGTGAACCGCGCCGATAGTCGCAGCTCGCGGCTGGAACGGAGCTGTGAGGATGCTGTACCTGCCCCCGGCCTGGCTTGAGCGGACAGGGAAGGCGTTGCGGCCGTCGGCGCACGATTGCGGAAAGAGCAGGCGCTTCGGTTAGTATCTGTCACAGCGAGAGGAATCCTCGGTTCGAGGATTCCTCTCGCTGACGGGGGCGTCCCTTATGCGACTCGGTTTCATACACGGGCGATGTAAGAGAACAGGATCGTGGCCGCTTGTTGATGACTTCGGACGTTGCGAACTCGTATGACTGATCCAGGCCTGTATGAGGTCGGCTGGCACAGCTCGGGCGGGGATGTGTTCCTCGGTGGCGATCGTGACGAGTGCGCGGTTCGAACCAAGTGTTCCCTAAGTGGCTGGTTCCCATATCGATGAGCTGGAAGGCATCCGCCTACGCCTTGGTCTTGGGCCAAGGCGTAGGCCGATGCGGGGATGGGGTTCAGTCGTGCTGCTGTTTCCGTCGTTGTGCGTCGAGGGCGAGTGGGTGGGGTTCGTTGGTGAGTGCTGCTAGTGCGGTGGCGACTTCGTCGAGGCTGGCGCGAACGTAGGTTGTGGTGGTGCTCGTGTCGCCGCTGGTGCTGGTGTGTCCGGCGAATGCTCTGGCGACGGCGTAGCCGAAGTGTCGTTCGACCCAGGTCAGGGTGGTGTGGCGGAGCCAGTGGGTGCTGATCTGCTGGATGGCCACCCACGGCAGGTGGGTGCCAATCCGGCTCCACAGATGGTCGTAACGGCGAGAGGTGATCGGCGCACGGGAGCGGTATCGCAGCAACTGTCCACCGTCGACGGACGCGCCGCGTTCTTCGGCGTGGGCCAGCAGATGGCGCATCAGCGTCGGCGAGACCGGTTGCCAGCGGACCGTGCCTCCCTTCTCGTGCAACAGGATCAGGCATTGGTCGGCATCGAGGTCGTGCGGGCGCAGGGCGAGCGCGCCGCCCCGTCGGCATGCCGTCTCGGTGTGCAGCCGCAGCAGCAGCGTGTCCAACGCGGGGTCGTTGCCTGTGGTGGCCGCGACCCGCTGAACCTCCTCAAGGCCGGTCGCCGGTAGTCCGCGCCGGGTGCTGGGCAGACGACGGGGCTTCGGCACCCGCTTCGCCGGGTTCTCGGCCTCGCCGATCAGCTCGTCAGCGACCGCGTGCCGGTACAGGCACCGCAGCGCAGCGATGAGGTGCTCGGCGGCGCTGCGCCCACCGCGGGCGTTGCGCCGCGACACCACGTGCTCCCGGACGTGCTCGGCCAGCTGTTTGATCTCCAGCGGTGTGGGCTCGTCCAAGTGCCGATCACCCCACTGCTGCTCGATCCGCTTCCAGTAGGAGGCATACACCCGGCGCGTGCCCTGCGAGACCGCCGCTGAGACCTTCGGGATGTAGTCGGCGAACGTCGGCAGCGGAGCGCGCTGCGCGGAAGCGCCGAGCAGGTCCTCCGGCGAGACTCCCATCCGCTCCAGCACGACCCGCGCCGCTTCCAACTCCGCAGCGCCCGCTGCCTTCTCCGAACCCGTACTCACGACCGCTCACCCCCGTCAGCCGGGAGGCGGAACTCGTTGATCATGGATTCCAAAGCGGCCATCGTGTACACGGCCAGCAGGCCGCGTTGCACGCTGGCGGCCAGCAGCACCCGATCGCCTGCCTGCACGCCGCACCACCGCCGCACCGGGACGGGCAGTGGGATGTGGCCTCGCCGGGTGAGACCGAACAACCCGGCCGTCTCCGGCCGGACCACCAGCGCCGTAGCCGAGAGCAGATCGAACCGCACCCGCTGCCCAGCGCTCCACCCCAACGCCTGGATCACTGCACGCTCGGCGATACGCCCTCGCTCATCGACCGCGGCGATCCGATACACGGCGCTCGAACCGTTGGGCACCGCAGCCAGATCAGGCATGGGCAGAACCGGGGCTGACACCGGCCCGGCGTGATCGATACCGGCCCACCGTCGCGGCACGACTGCGGGCACATTCGCCTCAGCCACGGCCGCCACCCCCGCGGACACGGGACTGACGACCCAACGCAACAAGGCGGCGGGCGCACTGCGCCACACCGCCATGTCGACTGCCGAACTGCTTCGTAATGTGTGGGAGGGATCCCACCCACTGGTGTCCGAGGCCGGAGTCGAACCAAAGGCCCAGCCTCTCGTGGTTACTGGCAGGATTGGCGTGCTCAGGCTCTGATCAGGCTTTTCGCTTCTCGTGGCCGATGCTTACGTGACGGACCGCAGGGCATGCACACGAGCTACGTGGCCGTCATCTAATTCCCAAATACCACACCCCTCGCAACACGCGGCAAAACCCCAGCTCAATACAACCCGCGCCGTCCGCACGTCTACGGTCCGGTCGAAGTCCGAAGACATGGAACGCCGCGGCTTCCTGGAAGCGGGCGGTGAGGCTGCGCCGGATGTGCGCGCGCATGAGATCGCGTGCTCCAGGCGCATCGATCCAGTCCGATCCGTCGGTAGCGGTCGGACTTGTCCCAGACGTCGTCGAGAAAGGCCGGAGAAGCATGCCAGCGGCGAGTCGTTCCTCATTGTTCAGGGGCCAGCCCGAACCTCCTGTAAAGGTTCTTTAAGGTTACGAATGCGCGGTTGATTCGTTGTGTGTTTCCGGGGAACACCTTCTTCCAGTGCTGGAACAGCGCTCGGGCGCGCTCGAGCTCGGGGACCACAGCGAACAGGAGCTGGGCGAAGCCGACCGCCTCATCGCTCGTCGGATCTGCTGCACTCCGGGCACTGAGTTCGAGCAACGCGTGCAGCGATTCCGCACGCTTGTTCTGGTCTTGGAACAGCCGACCGAACAGCTTGGCCACCAGCCGCGTATTCGGGTCGCCGAACGAACCGCCGGCACGAATCGAGCGCAGGTAGCTGGTGCCGTGCATGAGTCCGAGAACCGCTTGCGCACAGTCGAGCCCGATGGCCCGCAGGTTCGCGCCCTGCTCCATGGAATCCGTGTCGATGGCTCGTACCCCGGTCCACTGCACCAAGGTTCGTAGCACCTTCGTGCGATTTGCAGGCTCGTCGAGCAGGGAGATGATCGCTGCGTTCACCGCGGAGTTGAGGTTGGCGTTGGTCCGCGCGATCTTCTCCAGCTCGCGAAGCGCTGTATCGGGCTGGCGCCGTCCGTACTCGGTCGCGTAGACCGAAGCGGCAGTCCACTTGCGATGAAAGTCCCGGTCGCCGTCGCACCATTCCAGCAGCGTCGGCTCGACGACGTGCTTGGTGCGGTCGTCCCGCGCGAGCCGGCCCACGAGCTCGGCCGCCAGTTCGTTGGCGTGCCGGGACTGCTTGGCAGCCAAGGCGCCGATGTGCGCGAGCGGTTCACTGTGCGGGACGTTGACCAGCACGTCGTGGAGCGCTTTAGCGCAGTACCACTGGAATCCGAGCTTCGCCTGCTGCGCCATCCAGTCCACGAGAACGGGGCGGAAGAGGTCGTACTCACTCCACGCCCGGCGGAATGCCTCTCGGGCCCAGTCAGAGCGGTGGAAATGCACGGCTTCCCTTGGGAATCCACTTCCGTCCGTGTCCTCGTGCGGAGTGACCGCGGCGTTGAGTCGGAAGAGGATCACCGTTTTGCTGAATTCGAAGATCTTGCGGGACTCGACGTCCTTACCGCTGTCCCGCTTGTAGATCATGTTCTCGAGGTCCTCGGCCAACTGTACGACGTCGTCGTACTCCCGGCCCTCGAACACCGCGATCGCCACGAGCATCGCGTATTCGATCGGGCTGCGCTTATCTACCTCCAGGAACCATCGGGCCACAGACGTACGAAGGTCCGACGAAGCGTCCGCGATAGCCTGCTCCTTGTCCCGGTCACCCCGATGCACCTCCCAAGCCCGGATGGCGACGAACTCGGCGTCGTTCGGCGCCGATGTGCTGGTGAGTTGTTCGCGGAATTCCGCGTCCAAGACCTTCTCGGCGGTATCCGCCGCCAGCCCGTGTTGGGAACGCAGCACGGACAAGGCCACTTGCACCGGGTCTGGCTTCCCCAGCCGCTCGGTGTACTTGCGCAGGTCGACCTCCACGCGGTGATCGACGATCACCACGACGAAGCTGTGCTGCTTCAAGGCCCAGGTCGCCACCCGGTCAACGGAAGCGGGGGTGATCTGCTCGTGCCACTCGCGGTCCAGACCCTGCCAGATGTAGCCACCCCCCGGTTCCAGGTCTGAGTCGGCAAGGCTGTCGAACGACCGGCGTTCGCTGAGGCACGAGATGGAAGCGACCGCGCATTTGGTGAGCAATCGGACGCTTGCCAGTGAGCGGCCGGTCCCGGTGTTGCGGAGGAACAGCACGCGGCTGCGTTCCAGCGTCGCCTGGGCTTCTTCGAAACCCGGGCATGGCACGAAGTGATCGCGGGCACGGGCGATCTCGGTCTCGGAGACCTGGCGGTCCTTGAGGGGCGGCTGCTTGGACTCCGCATACCAGTTGAAGATGTTGTAATCCCCGTTGAAATTCTCCGATTGGACACCGCTGTTGTGCTCGGCCGTGTTGCTCGTCGAACCACCTGGGCTGCCCGGATCCTGGGACCGGGCGGTTTCTCCGGTCTCGCTCGTCGCGGTCAACGCCGATCTTCACCCTGGTTGAAGCGCCCGTTGAAGGTCCCGGCCTGGACCCCAGCGTTCCTGCCGCCGACGTAATTACTCACGTTGGTGGTCGGATTCGGCGTGAAGCTGTTCCCGTCGCCGGTGACCAGATTTCCGTCGACAGTGCCCTGGTTGCTGATCGATCGCTCACCGGGTGCATGGCCGAGGCCCGAGATCGGCGTCTGCGGCGCCTCCGGTGTCGGCTCGCCGTCGATGGGGATGTTCTCTAGCTGTGTCGGGTGCACTCCGGTGATGCGGACCCACGCATCCTCGTTGAACTCGTTGTGCACAATGGGCAACGAGGCGAACTCGCCCCGCCGGAGCACCTGCGTGTAGTCACCCCCGAATACGGTCTTATACGCGCTGTTCGAGACGATCAGCGCTGTCGTCAGCGCATCGTTGGTGATGTGTTCCCGACAGTGCCGGATGACTCGCTTGAACACCTCCGCACCCAACAGCCTGTTGAGATCGATGTTCGGTCGGTGGAAGCCTCGTTCCAGTGGCAACGGCCCAAGGTGCACCGCGATCCGCAACCGCACTTCGGGTTTCGTGGACCTGTTGCGCGTGGCCAGGAGCTCGTCGAGCACGCTGACCATGTCGATCAACGCCGGCAGGAATTCGCTCGGGTACGCGCGCAGGAATCCGTCACCGGTGAACTGCTCGTCCTGGGCTGAATCACGGTTGAGGCCGACCGCCCGCAGGGCGGCGTGTACCGGTTCCCGGACGAGATCCGGGACCTGGCCGAGGTGTTCTGGACGGCTGCCCCCCGATTCGATCATGTCCACAGCTAGTAAGGCCCGATGCTCGGGCATCAGGGCTGGTTCTGAGCTTTCGGTCAAGGTTTCGGCTCCGTTCGGTTCGTCGCGTCGGACGGAACGGAGTTTCATCGGACGTGCACGGCCGTGTCTCCCTTGTCCTAGGGAAATTCACGTAGTGGTCCGTTCACTACCCGTGTTCGCGGTCTCCGCTATCGACGTGCTCGCGCAAGCGCACGACTGAAGGCAACACATACTTCCGCCAGTGCGTGCGCACCAGTCCGCGCCCGGTGAACTCCTTGAGCACAGCGTCGACCGTGGTCTCACCAGCACCGATGCACTGCGACAGGTCCTTCCGGCTGAGCCCGCTGATCACGACACCCTCGGCGGTCTCGATGCCGAGCGTTTCGGACCATGCGAGAAGTTGGCGCGCCACCCGGGTTGCCACGTTTTGGAAGGCGAAGGTCACCTGGCGGTGATCTGCCTTGCGGAGGCGATGGCGGAGGATGCCGCACAGCGCCACGAACACCGCGGGGTTCCGGTCGAGATAATTCAGGAACAGACGTCCCGAGATCCGCGTCGCCGCGCCTCGCGTGTGCGCCACCACGGTGGCGCTGCGGCGGGCACCGTCCAGCACCCCCTGGTCGCCCATCAACTCGCCCGGTCCGTAGATCCCCGCGGCGAGTTCCCTGCCCTGCCCAGGCAGCAGTACTTTGACGAGCCCCTCCTCGATTAGGAGAACGTGGTCGCTCGCCGCGTTGAAGGGGAGCAGGGTGTCGTTGCGGGCGAACCTGGTCAGGGTGCCGAGCTCGCGGAGCTGCGCGCACACCTGCTTCCCCGCCTGGTTAATGAAGGTACCGCGCGCCAACGCGTATCCGGCGTGATCGTCCCGGTTCTCCGACGCGGGCCGGACTTCGCCACCATCCAACACGGACTCCCAAAGATCAGTCTTCGACTGCTGCGGACGACCGGCGGGCCGATCGGTCACTCGATGTGGATCGTGGGCACGCGCTTGGAACAGTGCCACCAAGCTCGCTTCGCACCACGCCACGTCGATTCGCCTCGTCGTACTGCTGTTGCACGATGCGATAGTGCAACATGATCGACTCATTCATCCAGAATCGGGTCGATAATCCACACGATCATCGCATCGACTCGATGTCGGACTGCCTGCGGGACTGTCGGTCAGACGGTGTTTTCGGCCTGACGCGCCGGGCGTGGTTCCGGCGGGAAGGGCGTTGTGACTGATGGCATCGGATGCTGTGAGCCCACGCAAAAATGAGAAAAGTTCAGATCAGAAGCTGTCTCCGGAACAGGCCGCAGCGGCAGCCATGATCGCCCAGGATCGCCGGGACGGGCCGGACTTGACCGGCCCGGGCGGGTTGTTGAAAGTGTTCACCAAAAACGTGCTGGAAACCGCGCTGAACGAGGAAATGACCGCACACCTCGGCCACGCAAAGAATCAAGCGGACACGGACCGGGACTCGGACAACATCCGAAACGGCACACGATCGAAAACGGTGTTCTCAGATGCGGCCGGCGAGGTGGACATCGCCGTGCCCCGAGATCGGGCGGGCACGTTCACACCACAGATCGTGAAAAAGCGGCAACGACGCCTGGGCAGTGTGGACGCGATCGTGCTGTCGCTGTACGCGAAAGGACTCACCACCGGCGAGATCGCAGCGCATTTCGCCGACATCTACGGCGCCTCGGTGTCCAAAGACACGATCTCGACCATCACCGACACAGTCGTGACAGAGATGGACGCCTGGTCCGACCGGCCCCTGGACGGCGTGTACGCGGCCGTGTTCATCGACGCGATCCATGTCAAGGTCCGCGACGGCCAAGTCGCCAACCGGCCCGTCTACGCCGCCATCGGCGTGACCCTGGACGGCCGCAAAGACGTCCTGGCCCTGACGATGGGACATGGCGGCGGCGAAGGCGCGAAGTTCTGGCTGAGCGTCCTCATCGACCTCAAAAACCGCGGCATCAAAGACGTTTTCTTCCTCGTCTGCGACGGACTCAAAGGACTCCCCGAAGGCGTGGCGAACGTGTGGCCGCAGACCATCGTGCAAACCTGCATCATCCACCTGATCCGCAACTCGTTCCGCCTCGTGCCACGGAAACACTGGGATGAACTCAAACGCGACCTCACACCGATCTACACCGCCCCCTCGCCACAGGCCGCCGAGAGCGCACTCGACGAACTCGACGACAAATGGGGCACACGACACGCAGCGATGATCCGCCTCTGGCGCAACGCATGGCCCGAATTCATCCCATTCCTCGACTACGACATCGATATCCGCAGAATGATCTGCTCCACGAACGCCATCGAATCACTCAACGCCCGCTACCGCCGGGCCGTGCGAGCACGCGGACATTTCCCCACCGAACAGGCCGCCATGAAGTGCCTCTACCTCGTCACCCGTAGCCTGGACCCCACCGGCACCGGACGAGCACGCTGGACCCAACGCTGGAAACCAGTGATCAACGCCTTCGCGATCACCTTCAACGACCGCTGGCCCACCGCAGAAACCTACTAACCCCACCGCCGAAAACACCGTTCAAGCGGTTCTGGCGCACTTTCGGTGGTGGTGTGGTGGGTCCCCGGTCGAGACGGGGTCGGGGTTGTCATGATCGTTTGTGTCTGCGATGGCGAAGCTGGTCGGTGCAGTGTTCTCGGGGCTTTCGGCGTTGTCCATCGAGGGCGTCGAGGACGCTGGCGATGTGATCGTGGTACGGGCATCAACCAGGGGCGATGTGGTGGCATGTCCTGCTTGTGGGACGCCGACGGGCCGGGTTCATGCCCTCCACGAGCGGGTCCCCGCGGATGTGCCGGTCGATGGACGTCGGGTGCTGGTGAGGTTGCGGATACGCCGGATGCGATGCCCTGTCACCGAGTGCACGCGCCAGACCTTCCGGGAGCAAGTACCGGGCTTGATCGAGCGATACCAGCGACGCACCGTACGGCTCGGTGAACAGGTTCGCAGTATCGTGCGCGAGCTTGCTGGCAGGGCCTCTGCCCGGTTGCTGCCCGCGATCGGGATCGTCCTCGGGCGGGACACCGCTGTGCGTGTTCTGCTGGGCATCCCGTTACCGGATCACGCGGTGCCGCGAGTGCTGGGGATCGATGATTTCGCCCTGCGCAGGTGTCATGACTACGCCACCGTGTTGATCGATGCCGACACCGGCACCCGGATCGACGTGCTGCCCGGGCGCGGTGCCGAGGTAGTGGCCGGTTGGCTGCGGGCGCATCCAGGAGTCGAGGTCGTGTGCCGGGACGGTTCGGCAGCCTATGCGCAGGCCGTGCGGGATGCGCTGCCGCAAGCGATCCAAGTCGCCGACCGATGGCATCTCTGGCACGGCCTATGCGACGCCGCGGGCAAAGAGGTCGCAGCCCACAGCGCGTGCTGGGCCGCGGCCACGGGACTACGCCAGGGAAAGCTTGCCGAGACCACCCTCCAGCGGTGGCAGCAGATCCATGCCCTACTCGAGGCCGGAGTGGGACTGCTGGATTGCTCACGCCGCCTTGGCCTGGCGCTGAATACCGTCAAGCGATACGCCCGCGCAGCCGCACCGGAGCGCATCCAGCGTGTCCCCAAGTACCGGGCCTGCATGGTCGACCCGTACCGGAACCACCTACGCGCCCGCCGTGAACAGGAGCCGGGTGTAGGGGCCACCGCGCTGCTGGGCGAAATCCGTGCTCTGGGCTACAACGGCAGCCAGAACCTCCTCGTGCGGTACCTGAACCAGGGGCGACATCTCGACGAGCGTCCGCACCTTTCGCCACGCCGGGCCAGCCGGCTGCTGCTGACCCGGCCCGAGAATCTCACCGAACGGCAACACGAACGACTCGAAGCTCTGGCCACGGCCTGCCCCGAAATGGCGGCGCTGGCCAGTGTTGTGCGTTCCTTCGCCGCCCTGCTCACTCCCTGCAAGGACAACCCGGCCCGGTTGGCGGCATGGACCACCGCCGCACGCGAGGCGGATCTACCCCACGTCCATTCCTTCACCCGAGGCATTGAAGGGGACATCAACGCCGTCACCGCTGCGATCACCCTCGATCACCATAACGGGCGAACCGAAGGCGTGAACACCAAAACGAAGCTGCTCAAGCGACAGATGTACGGAAGAGCCAGCATCAAGCTCCTGCGCCACCGCATCCTCCTCGGATAACACCACCACCGAAAGTGCGCCAGAGCCGTTCAAGCGATAGACCCCTGCCTTGCTGAACCGCGGGGCCTGAACAGTTACGTCTGGCAAGGCTGCCACCACGATGTCGATCTGCAAATCACGTAGTGCCGCAGCCGCCCACGTGCGTCCCTCACGGAAGGGCTCGGCCGCGGCGACATCGGAGGAGCAAAGGACGAGCTGTGGCTTGGACGTGAGCGTCGAGGCGATCCAGCTGAGCTTGAAGGCGTCGGCTAGAACTTTGTTCTTCTGAGCAGGCTTTGGTGGTCCCTGGTGAGCCCAAGCTTCGACCAGGACTGTACGTGCCTCGTCGACTCCGTCGATCTCTACCTGAGCGCCGGTCGGTGTTGTGATCCGCTGAGGCGTCAGCTCGACGCCAAGTTCATCCGCTACGTGCGCGATCATCATGGCTTCGCCGGCTCGCTGTTCAACGCTGGAGCCGGGTGGCGTCGTGGCGGCTAGCTCCCTGGTTGAGGGGCCGGGGGGATCGCCGGTCCTCCCGTGGTTGGTGACCGGCCACGGACAAGCCGCGGAAGCCGCCGCCCGTCCGGATCGGTCCGAACTTCGCTCGGTGTGCGGCGTGCACCGCGCCTCGAACGCTCGGAACGCCGCTTCGTCCACCCAGTCGCTCATGATTGTCAGCCCAGCGCCGTCCGAGGCGAAGAGGCATTGATCGAGGACGCCGGTGGTGGTGGCGACCTCGGCCGCCATCTCGGGCCAGACAGCGCGGAAGCGTTCCACGTCCAGGGGATCCATCCGCAGCTCGATCACCGCACGGAATCCGGCGTTCACGCGAGCCCAGTCGTAGAAGCGGGTCGCCCGCGAGTCCCGCGCCCCCGCCAGGTGCCCGGGTCCCACGGGGTCACCAGTTCGTCGACGTCGGCGCTGATGCGAGCAAAGCCCGTGCCCATCGAAGGCGATCACCCAGTCCCGGTGTGGCCTCGATCAGATATGCGTACACGCCGTGGAACCGGAACAGCGAGCGATGCCGTACCCCCAGCCGCTCCGGCAGCCCGGTCGCGTCGGACTCGGTGAACAGCTCCTCGACCCGCCGCGCGTTCGACTCGGGCATCCGCGCCACCATCAGCGTGCGCTCGACCGGTTCACTCATCGGACCGGCCGCCCGGTGACGAGCAACCTGACCATGATCAGGCTTTCCGTTTCGGCTCGGCATGCGGTGGGTTCCGCACCTACGACGCTCGCATGGCTATCTCGACTGTCATTGGTGAAGGAGACGAACCCGGTGCATCGACCGCCGTTCACGAGCCCATGAACGACCCGATACGGAGCCTCATCGCGCGGAGGGCCGACGGGCGGCCTCGATCGGCGAGTACCTCGACCTCAGCCGCGAAGGGTTTCGGCAGCGGCAGGTTCCGGAGGCTGTGTGAGGCCGCCAGCACGTCATCGCTGGGCAAGATCTCCCGATCATGGGACCATGTTCACGGAGCAGGTTCGGAGCCTTGAAGCCCGAACACGCGCGGGACCGTGCTGAGCCGCAGCAGCCGACCGTGCAGCTAGCCCGCGACGCAGCCCGGCGTGGCGACAATACGGCGTGGACACTTTGCTTCGACCGGGTGTGCCGGCGCGGAACTCTTCTCAAGAAAGGAGTATACGTGGGCGAACGCGGTATTCTTGCAACGCAGAGGCGTACTGGTGCTGCCCGGCCGACGGCAATCCCGGATGCGAAAATCTGCGATATCGCAGGCGTTTATCTCGGTCGGCTGGGGAAAGTATTCGCGCTGGGAACTATCGAAGACCGCTTACGCAGGGAACGGCTCCCGTCGGATCTTCCAATGGATACCGGGATAATCGCCCTCGTCGATGAGTTGACCGCCGTGGCGCAAGCTCTGGACTGGAAAGGCAGCGGCGACGATCCGGAGTCGAGCTATCGCGAATTCCTGTCCAAAGTGGACAGAAAAGTAGCACCCGATCGCTGCGTACACCTCGTATGCCTTCAGCGCGGACCGGGCATGGCCGACGCGACCCGAGGCTGGATGTCCACCCATCCTCGCTCCTCTGTCTCGTGCCCCGCGACAGAGGAGCTGTGGGCGGACGAGATAGTCCGGTACTTGGGCAAGCGCAGTTCCCGTGGCATACGACCGCTTGCCTTGGAGCTGACGGAAGCCTTTCGCCAGTGGGTCGGGACCGGCGCCGCTCCCGAAAGTGCCTTCGCCTGGGTATGGCGCACGGCACGGCCTGTGAGCTGAACCGCCACGACCCAGGCCCGGTCGGCTCAAGAGGCTGAGGGCGACATCGAGGAATTCGTGCCCGCGCCGGGGCGTTCAGGGCCGGCGTACGTCAGTCAGGTCGCGGTGTTACCCGGCGATGTCGCCTATATTGGACAGGACCTTGTTGAAGGCGGACACTATTTCTTCCATCGCCTCGGGCGGTGCGAGCAATATTTCGTGACCGAAGGTCACTACGCTGTCATTGATACTCGTCGTCACCGGGAGATCAAATCTTTGCGGATTCACCTGCTCCAGATAGTCCGGGCTTATGGAAAATCTGCGTCGTGTCGTCGGCCGGTACAGTACATTGTCGTTGAGCGGCCGGTATGTCTCCAGCAAGCGGAACCCCAGCTCGGCGGACAGAGCCTCGATTATAGTCGCGACGGAAGCGACCTCCAGTGCCGCTTCTGGCAGTTTCACCGCATATCGATAGTAGGTGCGTCCTGTCGTTCCTTCAGTCGTCGCCTGGCCGACGCACCCCAGTTCGGCCAACTGCTGATCGAGATATGCCGATGACTCCCGCCTGCGCTTGTGCATCTCGTCGACGAGATCGAGCTGATCGAGCAGGAGTGCCGCGTGAAACTCGGACAGGCAGGAGTTGCTGCCCATGATCCGCCCGGTTTCGAGCAGTTCCATACCACCCACGCTCAGCTGCGAGCGGCTGCGCATCCGGCCGTCGGAACCCAGGTGGCCCGCCCTGTCCGCGACCTCGGGGTCGTTGGTGATGATCGCGCCGCCCTCGCCGGAGGTCAACAGTTTGGACCCCTGCATACTGAAAGCGCCCGCGTCCCCGAACGTGCCGACTGCCCGGCCCTGGTAGGTCGCACCGTGCGCGTGGGCGCAGTCCTCGATGAGCGGAATGCCATGTTGACGTGCAACAGCCGTCAACGCGGCGAGATCGGCGACAGCCGAGTACGCGTGCACGATGGTGATGGCGCGGGTCCGCCCGGTGATCGCCGAAGCGACCGCTCCAGGGTCGACACAGTAGGTCGCCGGATCGACGTCGACGAGCACGGGAACCGCGTTGATGCCCAGTACCGCGGAGGCTGACGCCACCCAGCTCAGGCCGGGGACCACGACCTCGTCGAAGGCGCCCACGTCGCATGCCTCCAAGGCGATCGCCAGGCTGGCGGACCCGGTCGAGGTCGGCACGCAGTATTCGGCACCGCAGTACTCGGCGAACGCGGCCGCGAATCGCTGCTCATAGGACGGCCTGCCCTGGTAGGCGCAGCTCAGTGTCCATCGTCCACTGTTCAGGACATCTTCCAGGTTCTTGAGAGCGCGCGGTCCTGGCTGTGGCCAGCGAGGCCATTGACGATTACTGACCTGCGCCCCGCCGAGAATTGCCAAAGAATTGCCCATGATTCCGCCTCTTCCTTCGTTGGCCGAGACTCATTATGCCCGGCGGATGTACCAGGAGCGGTCAGGTCGGTGCAGGGTTCTCGCACTGCGTTGCCATGGTACCTATCGAACGCCGCCATATGTGAATGCGAAAGTCATAAGTGCGCGGCGTGTATTGCCTTCCCGGTGTTCGACTGCTTGCCGTACTCAGTCGAACGGGGCGGCCGATCTCGTTGCGAACGTCTGATCCGCCCTGGTAGAAGGAAGGTATCGAGAGACGTGTTCGACTTATTGGGCCAAGCGCACCGATTTTCCGCAGTTGTGTTCGTTGTCGGTGTTGTGGCGGCCGTATCGAAGACCGTCTGAATGCCGGAGTCCTCCGGTGGTCTTGAACAAAGTCAACCAGCGAAAGGCACTGGCATGAGCCTGGTAAGTGTGTACAACGAGTGGGATCCGCTGGAAGAGATTATCGTCGGCACGGCCACGGGTGCGCGGGTCCCGCGAGTCGATCGGAGCGTCTATACCGTCGAATTCGCCGGGCGTTACGATCGTCAGGACGAGGTGCCGTCGGGCCTGTACCCGGACCGGGTGATTCAGGAGACCGAGGCGGAACTGCAGAACCTGTGCGAGGAACTGGAGAAGATCGGCGTCGTGGTACGGCGTCCGGGGCAACGGGAAACCGCTGCGGAAATCACCACCCCGGACTGGTCGACCGACGGCTTCCATGACTACTGCCCGCGCGATGGTCTGCTCGCCATCGGTGACCTCGTTATCGAGACACCGATGGCACTGCGTGCGCGTTTCCTCGAGTCACTCGCGTACAAGGATCTGTTGCTCGAGTACTTCGCAAGCGGAGCCCGCTGGATTTCGGCGCCCAAACCCCGATTGCTGGACGAGATGTTCGAGCCGGCGGCACCCGCCGGTGAGCGGCTGCAGAATCTGGAGCCGGTGTTCGACGCGGCCAACATCATGCGCGTCGGCACCGATGTGCTCTACCTGGTGTCCGACAGCGGTAACGAGCTGGGCTGGCAGTGGCTGCAGGCGGTGCTGGGGAAGAAATACACAGTCCACCCCTGCCGGAATCTCTATTCGTCGACGCATGTCGACTCGACCGTCGTGCCGTTGCGGCCCGGCTTGGTGCTTGTCAATCCGTCACGGGTGAACGACGACAACATGCCTGATTTCCTCCGCTCGTGGAATGTGCTGCACTGCCCGGAGCCGGTGGACATCGGCTTCACCGGTGATCGGCCACACTGTTCGGTCTGGATCGCGATGAATCTTTTGATGGTCCGGCCGGATCTGGCGGTCGTCGATCGCCGCCAGACCGATCTCATGCGCCTGTTGGAGAAGAACGGCATCGACGTGTTGCCACTCCAGCTCACGCACTCCAGGACACTGAGCGGCGGGTTTCACTGCGTGACCATGGACGTGCGGCGCTCCGGTTCACTGGAAACGTATCAATTCTGAGTCCGGAGTCACCCGACAGGAAGGCCGCGGAATGATCGGCTACGGAGTCTGTGTCGGACCTTCCGACTTGTACCATCGGATCTGCCGTCCTGGAATAGAAAGAGTCAGCACACCGGGCAGCCCGGTGTTCACCGTGAGCGGTCAGAAGTCCTTGTTCGCCGCGTACAACCAGCTCTTCGATCAGGCCGCCGCGGACGACCAGTGCAGCGGAATCGTGCTTCTGCACGATGATGTCGAGTTGCAGAAGAACCCGGTCGATGTGGCTGGTCCGGTTCTCGAGGATCCTTCGGTGGGTGTGCTCGGCACGCTCGGCGGATCGAACACCGTGTCACTGGCCTGGTGGAACGAAAAATCCGAACGGCGGGGTCGTATCACCGACTACAATAAGGCGCACGAGCATGGGGGCGATCGCTACGAAGTCGATTCGCTTGATGACGTGATCCTGGTTGCTTCTCGTTGGGTCATCGAGAATATTCGATTTCCAGAGGGCAGGTACGTCGGATTCGAGGGACTGGGCGTCGTCATCGCCACCATGGTGAGAGCCGCCGGGAAACGTGTGATTGTCGAGGACCTGCGGGACGTCATACACCACAATGCCGGCCGCGGGTTCAATGGCCTCGGAGACTGGCGTCGCAACGAACTGCGGTGGCAGCGGGAGTTCTTCCGGTTGAGTGCGCTGGAGCGACTGAGCAACCATTTGGAGGACCTCGCCCTGCCCGCCCTGCCCGTGCGTGTCGGCGCGCGCCGGCTGGCTCTGCGCCTTGCCGGTCGTCACCAACAGGTCAGTGACGGTGAGTCAGGTGATCCCGCGATCGACGCGATCGTGGACGGTTGGTACCGCAGGTGCCGGAGCCTGCGCGGCCGAATGATCGTGTAATGAGGTGAAGCCGGGTCGGTAGGCGCAAAATCGGTATACGGGGACCGTTCGGTCCAGGTTAATGTGGTGAGGAAATGGCGAAATTTGAGAGGTTGCGGTACGACGTCACTGACATCGCGATCGCCGACGCGGTGTGCGATATCGTGAACGTCGCAGATCTGGAGCAACTCGCACCGAACGATAGGGTAGCCACCAGGGAAACAGATCAGGCGACTACGTATCATAAACTGTTCTACGACAAATTCGACCAGGTGTGGCCATTATATCGTAAATTGGCTACCACGGTGCTCGGCGCGCGGAGGCAAGATTTCTACATCCAGAAGGTTCCGACCTTCCGGGTTCACCTGCGAAATTCTGTCGCGGTGGGTACCTGGCACCGGGACAGTGACTTCGGGCATGACTCCAGTGAAACCAACTACTGGGTTCCGCTGACTCGCGCCTTCGGTAACAACACCTTATGGATAGACAACGCGCCTGTTGACTCGGAATACGGCGACATAGTCGTCTTCGATGGTGCGAACACATGGCACGGCAACAAGGTCAACGATACGGAAATCAGTCGGGTCAGCATGGATTTCCGCACTATTCCGCGGAGTGCTTACCGGGACACGGGGAAGCGTTCGGTGTCAGCCGGCGTCCCCTTTGTCCTCGGCGAGTACTGGGACATTCTCTGAAGGTACGCTTCGGCAATGGAAAGGGGTGGCCCCGGCGGATGCGTCCGCCGGGGCCACCCCTTTCCATTGTGCTGTCAAACAGGTCGTCCTTCGCCGGTCTCCAGCCAGTCGCGTTCGTGCGGGGTGAGCTGGAACTCCAGCGCGGCAAGGGAGTCGTGTACTTCTTCGACGGTACGTGGCCCGATCAGCGGGATCACCGGGAACGGCTGGGAGCGGGTCCAGGCCAGCGCCAGACCTGTCGGTGATATCGCGCGCCGCCCGGCGACCTCGCGGACCCGGCCGATCCGTTCGAGATTGACTTCGCTGAACCAGCTTTCGGTGAGCGGACCGTCCCGCAGTTCCTCGGGATCCACCAGGGCGTGGCAACCGCGGCCCTGGCTTGCCCACGGGTAGAGCGGGATTTTCGTCGTCGCCAGCCAGGTACGCCAGTCCCTATCGTTGGAGCTGATCGTCCCAGGGTAGATGGGGTGCACCATGTCGACCAGGCTGAACTGGTTGCTGATCCCCGCCGGCGCGGGCAGCCCGTGCTGCGCGGCGTAAGCCACTGCTTCCCTGACCCGGTCCAGCGGCCAATTGGACATCCCGTATCCGCCGATCACCTGGCGTTTGACGAGATCGGCCAGTGCGGTGACGAACTCACCGACCGGCACCTCGAGGTTGTCACGGTGCAGCATGTACAGCGCGGCGTCGGATCGCCGCATGCGGTCGAGACTCTCGGTGAGCTGGACTTCGACCCGGCTCGGCAGGCACTCCGGTGTGTGGGCGCCTTTGGCGAGCACCCACACCTCGTCGGTGACGCCGCGGTCGGCCGCCCACTCGCCGAACGTGCTTTCACAGCAACCGGGACCATAGGCGAATCCGTAGATCCAGGCCGTGTCGAAGCCACGGCCGCCGCCTTCCCAGTATGCGTCGTAGATCGGGAAACCACGGTCGGGCTGGCCGAAGGACGACGTCCCCAGCACTACCTGTGGCCTGCCGGGTCCGGTGGTGGGGTCAGGCATGGTTTTTCCTGCCTTTCGGGGCTTGGAAGGCGGCGTGATCACTGGACGAGAGCCTGTTTCACCTGTGCGGCCACATGATCGAGATGGCCTTCGGCGAGGCCAGGATGCGAGGGGAGGGCCAGCAGTTCCTGGGAAAGCCGCTCGGCGACCGGGCACGACTCGCCACGGTGATCACGGAACGCGGGTTGCCGGTGGAGCGGGTATGGGTAGCGCAGTAGCGCGGGGATCTTGCGGGACCGTAGTTCCGCGGCCAGTTCCGCGGCGGTGCGGCGGCCAGGTCCTGGTACCACGCGCAGCGCGTACTTCCAGTAGGCGTGCACCGTTCCCTCAGGTTCGGTCGGTACCTCCAGCTCCTCGACGTCGGCCAACAGCTCCGAAAGGTAGGCCGCATTGTGACGCCGGAGTTCGACCTGCTCGTCGAGCCGCTTCAGCTGGCTGACCCCGATGGCGGCCTGCATGGTCGTGAGCCGGTAGTTGTAGCCGACCTCGTGCGCCCAGATCATGCCGGGCTGCCCCTCGATCGGGCCTTCGCCGTGGGTGCGCAGTCGCTTGACCCGCTCGGCATAGGCCGCATTGTCGGTCAGGACCAGGCCGCCCTCGCCGCCGGAAGTGATCACTTTCTGCTCGAAGAGACTGATGCAGGCCAGGTCCCCGAATCCGCCGACCGGCCGGTCACCGATCTTGGTGCCGAGTGCCTGCGCCATGTCTTCGACCAGGGCGACGCCGACCGGCTCGACCACCGCACGCAGTGCCGCCATGTCGGCCGCACAACCATTGATGTGGACGACGACGACCGCTTTCGTCCGCTCGGTCAGCAGCGATTTGACCGAGTCCGCGTCGACGCAATGGGTGTCCGGCCTGACATCGGCGAACACCGGCCGCGCGCCGAGGTAGACGATGGGGCTGGCAGAGCCGACGAAGGTGTGCGCGGGCACGATCACCTCGTCGCCGGGACCGACGCCGGCCGCCTGCAGGGCCAGATGGACGGCGGCGGTGCCTGAGGACACCGCCACGGCCCGCGACACGCTCTGCTTCTGGGCTATCGCTGCCTCCAGCTCGTCGACCAGGCTGCCTGGTGCGCCGACCAGTCTGTTCGACCTGAGTGCGGACACAGCTGCGTCGATATCACCATCGGTGAGCTGCGGCCAGCGAGGCAATTCGGTAAAATTCGTCAAGATTCTCGTCCTCCGACCTGTCTGGGGAGTGGATCGTGTTGACGCAGGCAATGGATAATCTGACGTACGTGGATTCCGGCTATTTGCCGCTGGTTACATGGTATCCGGGGTCGGCGGATTATCAACTGTGTCCCGGCCGGTAATTCATGCACTTTGACAGACGTCTTCAAGCGGATCTAACCTGCGATTATGGTGACCAGCGGAGTGAATGAAGTAAATCAATCCACCGGTGTGCTGTCCGACGATGCCGACGTACTTGGCGCCCTGGACGAGAGATTTCAGATTTTCGTGTCGAGACTGCCGGAGGACCGGCCGATATGGTTCTGTTTCTTCTCCTCGGGGCTGCTGCATGTGATCCAGCACTTTTTGCGCTTCGTTCCGGACGATCTGAACTGTGCATTCATCACCAGTGGTTTGACACGGGAAGAGGGGGAGCTGTGGGGCGAGCTGACGTCGTTGCCGACTTTCGGCATGACGGAGAGCGTCGGTAGCCACGAGATCTTCGAGCTGCTGTTCCGGAACATGGACCGGCCCTTCGGGCTCGTGGACAGCGATTGCTTCGTCATCCGCTCGGAGTTCTTCGCCGAGTGCATGGCTGACCTGAAGCCGGGGGTTGCGATCAGTGGGCCACTTTGCTACGGGCCGATCCCCTTGGCAGCGCCGCCTTTCATGGCCATCGACCCGCGGGCCAGGATCGAGATCGAACGAGCGATCGGAGGTTCTGTCTCCCCGGCTGCCTACGCGTTCGTCCCGCCGGGGCCCGAGCGGGAGATTGACGGGGCAATGGTGCGATTGATCGAGGAACACCATCGTGCGGCGCTGTCGACGGTGCTCGGCATGGAGAGTGCGCACCTGCCTTTTCCTCAGGGTGGCCTGATGGATGTCCTCGACGATGGGCGCGAAGTCCGCAGTCATGAGCGGTACCACCATCGGCGGGTCGGACACGAAATCGTCCGGGCCGTGTTCGACGGCCTGATGTTCTATCAGCTCATGGCGCTGGCAGCCGGCATGCGGATAGCTCACTTCCGAACCTTCCCGGGGACCAAGGTCTTCGCGCCGGAGATGGTCCATGCCGGTGGCATCTCGTACTGGGCCCGGCTACGGGAGAGCGAGTTGACAAAGGCGGGCATCCGCACCCTGCCGTGGTCGGCGCATGTCGATGCGCTGTTGCTGACCGACTTCGTCGAGGGGACCGACGCGCCGGAGCCTTACCTCCAGCGGAGCCGTGACCTCGACGCGGTCCTGCGCCAGAGCGAAATGGAACTGGACCTGCCGTCTTTGCGGCGGCAACTGTGCGCCAAGCTGGCCGAGACCGGCGCCGACGTCACGGATCCACGCTGGAGGCCTGTGCTGGGCTGAGTACGGATGCCTGCTCCCGGCCGTCGAATCAGCAGTCTGCTCTCGTTGATCTCTCTTGACATGTAGCCCACAATTGGTAACCTGCTATGCACGGAGTGTGACTGAGGGGGCTTGCGTGTCGGCTTATCGTATCCCGTTGCCTAAGCTATTCGGTGAAAGTTTCAATGCTGCCGCTCCCCGTCTCCGTCGTGCGATGGGGATTTACTGAGTGTTGTCGATTAATCCGTCGGAGTACTGACGTGGGCTCCTGATGTAATTGCAATGTACCGTGTTCAAGGAGGACGGTATGCTCAATAGGGATTTCGACGCTTCTGCTCGTGACTTGTCGGTGGCAGGTGAGCAAGATTTCGGGCGCCCTGAGCGGGTTTTGATATCACTGCTCAATTCCGCGGACTCCCCTAGATTATCCGGGGAGGACCCGGAGCATGTCCGAATATTGATCGAGGCGGGCTTCGATGCTCCGCCGATTCTCGTGCATCGTGAAACGATGCGGGTCATCGATGGAATGCACCGATTGCGTGCCGCGACGGCACGTGGCCAAGACCACATCGCGGTGTGCTTCTTCGATGGGGACGCTGACGAGGCTTTCATACTCGCGGTTCGTACCAACATAAACCACGGGCTGCCGCTGTCCTTCGCCGATCGTGCGGCGGCAGCGCGACGGATCATCCTTTCCCATCCCAACTGGTCCGATCGGACGATCGCCAAGATCGCGGGAATCTCGCCGAAGAGCGCGAGCAACGTGCGGGTCAAGGTGTTCGGCGAGGACTCGCAAATGGCCGAGCGGGTTGGTGCCGATGGCAGGGAGCGACCACACAATTCGTCGCCTGGTGGCAGGTTGCGGGCCGCGGAGCTGCTGGAGAAGAGTCGGGGCGCTTCGCTGCGCGAGATCGCCAAGGCCGCTGCCATCTCGGTCAGCACCGCGAATGACGTTCGCAAGCGCATCAGTCGTGGTGAAGACCCGGTGCTGCCAAGTCAGCGGAGCAAGAGCGAACGGGATCCCGGTGTCCCGTTCGTACCGGAGCAGTGCCGAGCCAAGAAGCGGGACGTACTGCTCAAATCCGGGGTGACCATGCTGTATGAGCTGAAACGGGACCCCTCCCTGCGTTTTTCCGAGCCGGGCCGGCAGCTGCTTCGTACGCTCCATGAGACCTTCGCCAATGCGACCAACTGGCCGGAGCTCGTCGAAACCGTGCCGGACCATCAGGCACACGTCGTCGCCGAGCTGGCCGAACATTTCGCGGTCCAGTGGCAGGAATTCGCGGCCCGAATCCGATCGAATGCTTCGTCAGATGTCAAGGAAGGATAGGGGGCCACACGACACCAGGGGGCGACAGACGCTGCCCCACACCGAATTGGGGAATCCGAATACCCGTTCAGCCGGGCGCTATCTGGTCTGGCTGGCTGCCCGAACCTCTCTGCCGCTCCTCGGATCGGCTTTCTTCGGCGTCTTGTGGATGGGTTCGCAAGCGTTGATGCCTGCAATCATCCGGAAAGCGATCGATGATGGCCTGGTGCCGCGGGATATGCGCGGGATCCTGGGCTGGTCGGCGGCGCTATTCGGGCTGGGGATCGTTTACGCCGTCGCAGGCGCCGCGCGGCGCCGGATCAGTCAGTATTGTTCGTTGTCGACGGGCTACCGCACCGTGCAGCTCGTGGTCCGGCACGCGAACACGCTCGGCGTCTCGTTGGAGAGCCGGGTCGCGGACGGCGAGATCATCAGTGTCGGCACCATGGATCTCACGTCGATCGGCAGAGCTTTCGACATCGTCGGCCGGACCACCGGGGCGGTGGCTTCTGTCGTCGTGGTGGCCGTCGTGCTGCTCGGGCAGTCCACGTCACTCGGTCTGCTGTCGATCGTCGCGCTGCCCGCCATCGTCGTGGCCATGGGGTTGACGTTGCGTCCGCTCCAGGACCGGGAGGCGGTCTGCCGGGGATTGCGAGTCGAACTCGCGTCCAAGCTGGCGGATTTCGTCACCGGATTACGGGTTCTGCGCGGGATCGGTGGCGAGAACGAGTTCGCGAGTTCCTACCGGCGGGACTCCCAGCGGGTTCGGGCCGCCGGGATCCGGGTGGCTCACACCGAGGCGGTCGTCCGTGCGAGCGGGATCCTGCTGCCCGGGCTGTTGGTCGGCGCCGTGACCTGGGTCGGTGCGGTGGTCGCGCTGCGCGGGGTGGTGAGCGCGGGTGAACTCGTGTCGTTCTATGCCTACGCGGCGTTCCTGATCGAACCGCTGGCCACCTTCACCGAGGCGGCCGATCGGTTCGTTCGCGCCCGTGTCTCAGCCAGGCGGGTGGTCGCGCTCCTGAATCTGCGCCCGGATTTCGAACCGGTCGTGCCCGGCCCGTCCCACCGATTCCCCGACGGTGTCCAGGATCTGGTCGACGAGCGCTCCGGGCTCGTCGTCACCGCGGGCGCGTATCTGGCGGTGGTCGCGTCTCCCGGTGACGGAATGAGCCTGGCCGATCGGCTCGGTGGCTATACCGACGCGCGGGTCAGCTATGGCGGGGTGCCACTCGAGGAGTCGCCTGCCGACGCGGTGCGGGAACGCATTCTCGTGGTGGACGACCATCCCCGGCTTTTTCGCGGCACACTCCGCACCAGCCTGGGTGTGCACTGCGTGGCGGCCGGCGACAAGGCCATCGCCGCTGCTCTGCGGGTGGCAGTGGCCGAGGACATCGTCGAGGCGCTGCCCGGTCGTCTCGACGCCGAGATCGCGACGAATGGGCGGCAGTTCTCCGGCGGCCAGCGCCAGCGGCTCATCGTGGCCCGGGCGCTGCTGGGTGAGCCCGACGTGCTGGTCCTGATGGACCCGACTTCGGCGGTCGACGCCTACACCGAGGCCATCATCGCGCGCCGGCTGCGGGCGAATCGCGCGGGACGGACAACCGTGCTGCTGACCCGGAGTTCGATGATGCTGGCGCAGGCCGACCAGGTGGCCTTCCTCGTGGACGGGCGGGTGGGTGCTCAGGGCACGCACCGGGAACTGCTGGCGACCCGGGCGGACTACCGCGCTGCGACCGCACCCGCACCGTTCGGGCTGGAGTCCTCTGTGGGGGACGGGGCAGCGGGGGCGGCCCGGTGAGCGGTGCGACGCTTCCGGTCGCGGACGCGGCCGCGGTGTGGCGGCATGTCCGGGTACTGGCGCGACGGCACCTTGGGGCGGTGGTGCGTTTGCTCGGTCTGCACGGTGCGGCCGCCGTCGCGGGCTTGGTCGGACCATGGCTCATCGGCAGGCTGATCGACGTGGTGGTGCACGGCACGACCCTGGCCGAGGTTCATCTCATCGGAACCGCCCTGGTGGCATCGCTGATCTCGTACGCGTCGTTGATGTACTGGGCTGTTCGGTCTTCGTGCCGGTTCGGTGAGCAGGTCACCGCTGAGCTGCGCGAAGACTTCGCCGACGCCATCGTCGGACTGCCGCTGTCCACCGTCGAGGACGCCGATCCCGGTGATCTGATCACCCGGGCCTCCCGGGACGTCGACGCGCTGGCGAATGCGGCACGATTCGCCGTGCCCGAAGCGATGGTCGCCTTGGTGACTGCTCTGCTCACCGCCGCCGCGCTGGTGCTGACCGGGCCGTTGACCGCTTTGCCGTGCCTGGCGGCGCTTCCGCTGCTGTGGGGTGGAACGCGCTGGTATCTGCGCCGTTCACCGACCGCCTACCGGCAGCGCAGCGCCAGCTACGTCTCATTGGGTGACAGCCTGGCCGAGACGGTTTCGGGGGCACGGACGGTGGACGCGTTGAGGCTGCAGACCTGGCGGCGACGGGTTCTCGATCGGAATCTGCGAGAGGCGTATACTGCGGAGCGCCACACCATGCGTCTCCGCAGCACCTGGTACTTGCTGGTCGAATTCGGCTATGTGCTCCCGGTGGTCGCGACGATCGCGATCGGCGGGGTGCTGTACCTCGATGATCTGGCCACGCTCGGTCAGGTCACCGCGGCCACCCTGTACGTCCGGCAGCTGATCTTTCCACTGGACGAGCTGCTCAACTGGGTGGACGAACTGCAGGTCGGCGCGGCTTCACTGGCTCGGTTGCGTGGCGTGCACGACGTGCCGGCGGATCGGCGGCCATCCGGACAGCGGCCGCGTGACCAGGGGATCAGCGCCCGCGAGGCTGGCTACGCCTATCCGGGAGAGCGCGTGGTCCTGCGCGCGGTGGACCTCACGGTCGCGCCGGGTGAGCGGCTCGCGATCGTCGGGCCGTCCGGGTCCGGCAAATCCACATTGGGCAAATTACTCGCCGGAATATACGCACCTTCCTCCGGTGCGGTGGAACTCGGCGGTGTCCGATTGACGGAATTACCTGACGGCGAGCTGCGCCGTCGAATAGTTTTGATTACCCAAGAGCATCATATTTTTCGCGGAACCATACGGGATAATGTCGCCTTGGCGCGATCCGATGTGCCGGATAGTATGGTGTGGAACGCGCTGGCGGTGGTCGGTGCTGATAGTTGGGCTGATGGAATGCCCGACGGAGTGCACACCCGGATCGGCTCGGGTGGGCAACCGCTGACCGCGGCGCAGGCGCAGCAGATGGCGCTCGCGCGACTGATCGTTGCAGAGCCGGACGTAGTGGTACTCGACGAGGCCACGGCGCTACTGGATTTGGAAAGTGCCAGGCAGGCAGAGCGCGCCGTGGCGGCGGTGACGGAGAATCGGACTGTCATCACCATTGCTCACCGGCTGCATGCGATCCAGTCCGTGGACCGGATCGCGGTGGTCGAGGGCGGCCGGATTCGCGAGCTTGGCAGCCACGAAGAACTGGTGAACGCGAACGGTACCTATGCCAGGCTGTGGCGCGCGTGGCGCGGCATTTGACGAACCGCTGCTTGCCTGTAATTCAGTGATGAACGGAGGAATCGGCGTGAATCAGGACCTTCCTGTGATAATTCTGTGCGGGGGTTATGGCACTCGGATCAGGGAAGCGAGCGAACGTCTTCCCAAGGCCATGGTCGATATTGGTGGAAGGCCGATTCTGTGGCACATCATGAAGCTGTACGGCCATTACGGATTTCGGCGTTTCGTGCTGTGCCTCGGCTACAAGGGCTGGGAGGTGAAACAGTTCTTCATGGATTATCGAACGCATATGTCGGATTTCACGATCTCGCTGTCGGATGGGCATCGAGTCGAGTTTCACAACGATCGCGCCGACGAGAACTGGGAGATCACGTTCGCCGAGACCGGTTTGGAAACGGCGACCGGCGCGCGGCTTCGCCGGATTCGCCCCTATGTCGACACCAGCGACTTCATGATGAGCTATGGCGACGGCCTCGGCAACATCAACCTGAAGGAGCTGGAGAAGGCGCACCGCGACGCCGGGCGTGTCGGCACGGTCACCGGCATCCACCCGACCTCGAAGTTCGGTGAGATGGAGGTGTCCGGGGCAGAGGTGGTGGAGTTCAACGAGAAGCCGACGCAGGTCAGTGGGTTCGTCTCCGGCGGCTTCTTCATGTTCAAGCGGGACTTCCTGGAGGACTACCTGGACGACGATCCGATGCTGTGGCTGGAGAGCGAGCCGTTGCAGCGCCTGGCTCGCGACAACCAGATGACCCTGCATCCTCATCACGACTTCTGGCACGCGATGGACACCTACAAGGACTACCAGTATCTCAACTCCTTGTGGGCGGCCGGCGACGCGCCATGGAAGATCTGGCCGTGAGCGTCGCGGGCCGCCCGGCGGACCGGTCAGGTGAACATCTTGTTCTGCTCCTCGAGCAGCCGGTCGATCAGCCGCCCCGGCGGCAACGTCACCTGCTCGTAGGTGATCACGGTGTCCTTGGGCACGGCGGTCCGTAGTACGCAGCCACCGGCGACACCCATCGGCAACAGCCGCTGGGCACGGGCGATCGGGTGGGCCTCGGCCACGCCGTAGGTGTCGTATCCGCCAAGGCCGTCGAGAACATGCCCGGCGGGCAGGTCCCGTTTGGCGGTGGTGACCACCTCGACCCGGGGGCCGCCGGGCGCGGCGATCGTGGCGTCGGCGAAGTCGACCGCGCGGACCACGGTGTTGGGCACTTCGAAGTGGCACAGATGGTAAGGCGCGTAGAAACTGTAGAGCGGTCCCTTGCCGAGCTTGTACAACTCCAGATAGTGACGCTGCCGCGGGTCGTCATGTGTACCGAGGACATACACGCCCGGACCGGGCTTCGCGCCGACCACATAGTCGACGACCCCGCCGAGCGCGCGCAGCTCGTCGATGTCGTAGGCACTGGTCAGGTCGTCGACATGGCCGCCGTGATCGCGGGCGTACATGCCGCGCCTGCCGACCGTGAAACCGAAGGCGTTGGCCACCACGGCCTGTTCGAAGGACACCTTGGTGCCATCGGCGAAGCTGGTGACCATGTGCACGTCCTGTCCCCAGCGCTCGGCGAATCCCCGCTGGGTCGCCGGCGTCCGGTAGGGGTCCTGCAACCCCTTCACGTTGCCCGCGACCAGTGGTGTGACCCCGAGTCCGCGCACGAACCTCAGTAGATTCGCCTGTACCCCTGGCTGATCGCCATCCGCACCGGTGAACAGCGTGCCTGCCGCCCTTGCCCGGTGCGCCAGCAGGGGGCCGACGGTGGCATCGAGCTCGGCGTTCATCGTGACGATCGGCAGCCGGCGTTCGATCGCGGCGACAGTGATTCGCGCGCCAAAATCGACGGCACCGGTGACATCCACGACACAGTCCAGTTGTTCGGTCGCGAGTAGTTCGAAGGCATCTTGGGTGATGGCCGGCTTGCCCGAGCGGATGGCCGTGTCGATATGACGCGAGAGGTCGGCCACCACGAGCTCGAGGCCGGCCTCGGCGTATGCCCGCTCGGCGTGTGCGAGGGTCCGGTTGGCCACCGCGACCAGGCGCATCCCCGGCACCGAACGCACGATCTGACTGGCCAGTCCCCGGCCCATGAAGCCCGCTCCGATCATGCCGACCCGAATCGGGCGGTTCGCGGCCGCGCGCTCGCGTAGCGCCGTGTCGACGAGGATCATCGATCCAGCGCCGACTCGACCGACAGCAACGGCCAACGTGCGTCCTTGGCCGAGACGAGCTCGACCTCGACGGGCCAGTCGATGTCCAGCGCGGGATCGTCCCAGCGCAGGCCGCCCTCCGCCGCTGGTGCGTGGTTCGCCGAGACCTGGTACATCGTCTCGGTGTCGTCGGTCAGCGTCAGGTAGCCGTGCGCGAAGTTCTCCGGCACATACATGGCCAGACGATTGTCGGCCGACAGTTCGGTGCCGAAATGTCGCAGATAGGTCGGTGACTCGGGCCGGAGATCCACGATGACGTCGTAGATGGCACCGCGGACACAACGGATCGTCTTGGCTTCGGCGTGCGGCTCCGACTGGAAGTGGAGGCCGCGCAGAGTGCCACGGCGGTGATTGAACGAGATGTTGCAGTTCTCGATGGTCGGCTCGAGCCCGGCCTCGGCGAAGTCGTCGCGGGCGAAAGCCCTGGCGAAGAATCCGCGATCGTCTTCCAGCAGCTGGAGTTCGATCACGGCCGAACCGCCGAGCGGCGTGGTCTTGATCAACATCGGTGTCCTCCTTCGATTGATCCACCCACCGGGCGACGGCACGGCGCGTGATGATGTCTTTCGCCGCTTCCGGCGAAATCAGGGCGTCCTGGGCCGCAGGGTGATCCGGCGTTGATCCCACAGCCGAAGGATTTCGTCCAGCAGGCCGTTGTCGTTCCCGGAGGTACTGACGCCAAGCTGACGAAGGCTGCGTCGGCCGTCGGCCGCGGTCAGGATCTCCAATGCCGCTCTCGAGGTGCCCGTGCGGCCCGACCTGCCCTCGTCGAGCACGACGCTGCTGGTCTCGGCGGGCCGTCCTGTGCCGGAATCGAGATCATGCCGGGAATGCAGCGAGGTACGGCTCATCGGGCTTGGGACAAGGTTCAGGAAGGCGTCCCTGTGAACCTCGCGCTTCCGTACTATCCAGTCGTCCACGACCAGCGTGTCGAGATCGGTGGTGAGGAACGCGACCACCGAGTCTTCGACCGACTGGACGATCGGCTCGGCGTTGTTGTTGAACGAGGTGTTCAAGACGACAGGTAGCCCGGTGATCTCGCCGAAATCGCGGATAAGCTGCCAGTACTCCGGGGTGGTGGCCTGATTCACCACCTGGACTCGTGCTGTGCCGTCGACATGGGTGACGGCGCCGAGCAGTTCGCGGAATTCCGGTAGCACTTCGACGATCGCGATCATGAAGTAGAGGTTCGGTGCGGCAGGAGGGATGTCGAAGAACTTGCCCACGTGCTCTTCGATCACGGAGGGTGCGAAAGGGCGGTAGCCCTCCCGTTTCTTCACCGCCGCGTTGATGCGGTCCTTGTTCGATTCGGGCCGGGGGTCAGCGAGGATACTGCGGTGGCCAAGTGCGCGCGGGCCGAATTCGGCCTGGCCCCGTACCCACGCGATGATCTGACCGTCGGCGATGAAGGTGGCTGCGTCCCGGCAAATGGTGTCGCTCTGCCGGAATTCGAGAAAGTCGCCCCACTGCTCGAGTGTCGCTTCGACAGGTTCGCGAACCGCGGGCTTCGGCCCGAGGAAGAGGTGTGTGAGTGGCGACGAACGAAAGCGTTCGGGGGCTTCGTCCTTGGCCACATTGAGTGCCGCGCCGACCGCGGCGCCCGCGTCGTGCGCGGCTGGGTCGAAGAAGGTCTCTTCGAAGAGGCCGGAACGGATGAGACGACCGTTCAGCGTGGCGTTGAGGCCGACGCCGCCGCCGACGCACAGTCTGCGATGCCCGGTTTCCCGCTGGGCGTGGGAGATGACGTGCAGCGCGACCTCCTCCAGTGCCTCCTGCAGGCTCGCGGCGAAATCTTTGTGATCTGTGGAGAAAGGTTCACCCTTGCGACGCGGCCGGAACCCCGAAACCAAGTTGTACCGCACACGTGCGAGATCGAGCTGGTAGTTGCCGTCGTCTTCCAGGGTGTACAGCGGCCGGAACAACGAACGGTACCTGCTCGGATCACCGTACGGTGCCAGGCCCATCACCTTGTACTCGTCGTTCGCGCCGTACCCCAGCAACTCGATGGACGCCTGATAGAATCGCCCTAACGAACGCCATTCATCGTAACTGCGTATGTAGTTGTAGTCCGCGCCATCGGCGCTGACGACGGTGATGGATTCACTGTCACCCTTTCCGTCCATCACCACGACGAGCGCGTCATCGAAGCCGGAATTGTGGTAGGCGGCGAAGCCGTGGGCGGTGTGGTGTCGGACGAACGAGATCCGGTCTGGCGAGATCTGCGTGTCCAGTGCTTCGCTCAGTCGTTCGGTGAGCAGGCCGCGTGAGGTCGGTATCGCTAGTTCAGGATGCTTGAGGTAGATCAGCTGGAGGTCGCGGTCGTTCTCCTCTTCGCCGAAGTAATAGGCGAATTTGTCGATTTCCGCAGCGGTCAGGTCAGCCTGCTCAAGGCAGCTCGCAATGGCTTCTTTGCAGAAATTGCTCGTATGCTTCAGGCGGGTGAGCCGCTCTTCTTCGACAGCGGCGACTATCCGCCCGTCGGATATCAGCGCTGCGGCGGCGTCATGCCCGAAATTCATCGGAAGTTCCGGCATTGCGGCACCGCGCGGACCGGAAAAACCGCACGTGAGGCCCAAGACGTTCATTCGGCGTCATCCCTTCTGTCGGTATGGCCCACGGACTGTCCTCGATGTGTGGTGGACCCTATTGAACGCGGTGACGGGTGAATGTGAAAGTTGATTGATGCCAGGTATCATGGCAGCACTGTTCGACTGCCTACCGTAACCAGTCGAACGGCAAAACCGTCATAGTTGCGCACATTCGGCGCATCCTGATAGAAGAGACGCATCGAGTGGTGTACATGTTCGGTGTACGAGGTTGAGGTCCTGAATGAGGATTCGGCGCCACCCTTCGATAATCGACCGGCAGGAGCTGAGACGGTGACGATCAGACTGGGGCTCGTGGGAACCGGCCGTATCGGTACCCCGCACGCGGAAGCACTCATCGCGTTGCCGGAAGTGTCAAGTGTCGTCGTCGCGGACGCCGACGCCGAGCGGGCCAGGGCCACCGCGGCCAAGCTGGATGTCGAATTCGCCCCCGACTTCGAGGCGCTGCTTGGCTCGGACGTCGATGGACTGGTGATCACCACCTCCACCGGCTCACACCCCGAACTGATCGTCAAGGCGGTGGATCGCGGCGTACCGGTGTTCTGCGAGAAACCCGTTGCCACCGACATCGATGGCACCCTGGAGGTCATCCGCCATCTCGAAGGCTCGGCCGTTCCCGTGCAGATCGGTTTTCAACGCCGATTCGACACGGGCTACCGGACCGCACGGGCCGCGGTGGTGTCGGGCGCGCTGGGCTGGGTGCACACCCTTCGCGCCACCACCTTCGACCAGGTTCCCCCCGCGGCGGAGTACATTCCGACGTCCGGTGGCCTGTTCCGCGACTGCGGTATTCACGACTTCGATATCCTGCGCTGGCTGACCGGTCGGGAAGTGGCCGAGGTATTCGCGCTGGGTGACAATCGCGGCGCGCGGTTCTTCCGCGATGCGGGGGACGTAGACACAGCCGCGGTGGTGCTGCGGATGGACGATGGCGCGCTGGCGACCGTTTCGCTTGGTCGCTACAACGGTGCCGGTTGCGATGTCCGGCTTGAGGTACTTGGCTCCAAGTCAAATGCGATTGTCGGCCTTGACGACCGTGTTCCGCTGAGGTCGGCCGAGCCGGGCTACCCGGCCGCGGTCAGGCCCGCGTACTCGGACTTCATGGATCGCTTCCGTTCTGCCTTCGCGAAGGAGCTGTCGGCGTTCGTCGCGGTTGCCGCCGGTGCGGCCGAAAGTCCCTGCGGCCCGGCCGAGGTACTGGAAGCGTTCTACGTCGCGGAGGCGTGCGAGGTGTCGCGGCGGGAGCGACGCCTCGTCGCGGTCGATGAGATGCGTCGCTGAGCTTTCCCCATGGTCGTCGCGGGTGCCTGGCAGTGGCAGACACACCCGGTCGCCGGCGGTGGTGCCGTGGCAGAGGATGGAAGTAGCTACCGTGCTCGTTGAGAATCAGCTCGTAAGCCGTGAGAATATCCTGCGCATGATGATCGACGAGTTCGGTGAGGAATCCGGATCCTCGTCTTCGTTCGGCTCAGTGAATTTCCTTCCCATGGGCGAGGACAGCTGGTCCTATCGGTGCGGGAGATACTGGGTGAGTGTTCGCCGCGATCTCGCCGGTCATTTCCCTGCGGCGTATGAGGGAACCCTGCTGCTTCGGGAAAGCGGCAAAGAGTTCGTCCTGGCCCCGTTACGTGGTCGGAGCGGACGCATCGTCCATACCGTGGATGGCTTCCCGGTGGTCGTCTTCCCCTATCTCGCCCGAGCGGCGCGCGGCACCGCGAACGGTACCGGTATCACCGCGGCTCAACTCGACTCGCTGGTACGGAGGCTGGAGGAGGTGCACCGGTCCGACCTTCGACTAAGGCTGCCGGTCGAGGACTTCCGCCCTCCGTTCGAAAAGGGCCTGGAGGAGGTACTGGCGATCGCGGCGAGCGGCGTCGGCACAGGGCCGATGAGCCAGGCGCTGCACCGGTTGGTCTCCCGGCGGTGGGATCATCTCCAGGAACAGCTTCGCGAGTTCTCGGTGGTGGCGACGTCCTGCGCCGACATCTGGCAGCGCAGCCCCGACCACGTTCTCACGCACGGTGACCCTAGCCGAGCCAACGTGCTGCTCACCGAGGATGTCCTGATTCTGGACTGGGGCGGGCTGATGTGGTCACCACCTGAGCGAGACTGGTCCGCCATCAGCAGGCACTTCGGCGTGCCGCCACGCGGCCGGGCGGAAATGCTGAGGTTCTACGAGCTTCGCTGGAACCTCGGTGAAATAGCGGAATACGTGACCCGATTTGTGAATCCACACACCGGTGACGCCGACGATCAGGCCATGTGGCAACGCCTGGTACGATACGTATGAAGCGCTCCTCCCACCCGAGGACCCGGTGATTCGGTCTATCGCCAAGTGAGGACAGTCCATCATGAGGGTTCTGCTGACCGGCCACCAAGGCTATCTGGGGACGGTGCTCGCCCCCATCCTGACCGCCGCCGGACATGAGGTATCCGGCCTCGACAGTGGGTTGTTCGCTGATTCCGTCCTCGGTGCGCTGGACTCGCCTGACGTGCCAGGGCTCACCATCGACCTGCGTGATGTCACCGTCGAGACCCTCCGCGGATTCGAGGCGGTGGTGCATTTGGCCGCCCTGTCCAACGATCCCCTCGGCGCAGTGGATCCGGACCTCACCTACGACATCAATCATCGCGCTGCCACGCGATTGGCCGTGCTGGCCAAAGAGGCAGGCGTCCGGCGTTTCGCTTACGCCTCGACCTGCTCGGTGTACGGTGCGCAGGGGTGCGACGCGCTTGTCGACGAGGACGCGCCGCTCAAACCGGTTACCCCCTACGCGGTCTCGAAGGTCCGGGTGGAGGAAGAGCTTGCCGGACTTTCCGGCTCGGACTTCGCCCCGTTCTCGTTGCGTAACGCGACCGCGTTCGGCTTCTCACCGCGGCCGCGTGTCGACATCGTGCTGAACAACCTCGTCGCCCGGGCTGTGCTCACCGGCCGGGTCACCGTTCTTTCCGACGGTACGCCCTGGCGGCCGCTGGTTCACGCGGAAGACATCGGAAGAGCTGTGGTAGCGGCGCTGGCGGCTCCAGCCGAGGTCGTCCGTGGCCGTGCGTTCAACATCGGCACCGAGAACAACAACAAGACGGTCGTCGAGATCGCGCGGGCCGCTGTGGACGCGGTGCCCGGGTCCGTGCTGGAGATCACCGGCGCGACAGGCCCGGATACCCGATCCTATCGTGTCGATTTCTCCAGGGCACGTGAGGATCTCGGCTTCGAGGCGATGTGGAGCATCTCCGCCGGCGCGGCGCAGTTGGTCAGGGAGTATCGCGGTCGTGGACTGACCCTGGATCAGTTCGACAACAGCTTCACCAGGCTCGCGGTCCTCGAACGCAGACAGCGAAAGGGTGACCTGGACTCCAGCTTTCGGGTAATACGATAGCCAGTGGAGAATCCAAACGAAATGGAATTCTCGAATCCCTTGAACTTGACTGCCTGTGAGCTGGCCTGTTTAATGTTTTCGTTTTAATCGGCCGGTCCGTCGCTCGCAACGGGATGTGGCTGCCGGTATTCATGAGAGAATCGGGAACTCGCGAGAAGATGGGGTAGCCATGACACCGAATCCGCTCATTGCGCATCGTCGATCATTGCAACTACGTGAGGTGGAACTGGGCGGTTTGGAGCTCCCGTACTATTTCGGCAGTGGATGCATGGACGAGATAGCGGAGAAGATCGAGGAGCTTGGCGCTGACAAGATCTTCATCGTCACCGATGCCGAGGTTCTCCGTCTGCATGGCGACAAGCTGCTTTTCGCGCTGGGGAATCGAACGCCTGTGGTCGTGCTGAGCGGGCAGCCGGGCGAATCTCTGAAGTCGCTGGAACGTCTCGCCTTGCATATCGAGCAAGTGCTGAGGGATGGTGCGACCAGGAGAAGCCTTGTTGTCTCCTTTGGTGGCGGTGTTCCGGGTAACCTGGCGGGTGTTGTCGCGAGCCTGCTGTTCCGTGGGGTCCGATTGGTCCACATACCGACGACCACGGTGTCGGCGATGGATTCGGTTCTTTCGCTGAAGCAGGCGATCAACAGTCCATTCGGCAAGAATCATATCGGATCGTACTATCGGCCGGTCGGGATTTATGCGGACGTTTCTCTTTTTGAAACGCTGCCGTCTCGTGAACTGAGGTCGGGCCTTGGTGAGATGTCTAAGAACTGTCTTGCGATTCTTCCGGAGTTGATAGAGCCGATGAAGAAGATTCTGGCGAGCGGCGACTTCGGGGGAGTGGAGACGCTACTGTGGTTGCTGGACGCCAGCATAAGGGCGAAGTGCCTGGTCACTCGCGAAGATCCGCATGAAAAGGGTGCCGGCCTGGCCCTCGAGTACGGACATACCGTGGGGCACGCGATCGAGTTGCTCGACCACCGGCAACGCGGCAACGTGGCGATCTCCCATGGTGAGGCGGTCGCGCTGGGAATGCTCGTTGCCGCACGTGTTTCCCGGGCTCGAGGGTGGTTGTCGCAGGCAAAGGTCGACACGCACGACGACATCGTCGCCGGATTGGGAGTGGCTCCCTGTCTGCCGGATGGTGTCTCGGGGGACGAAATACTGAGACTGATCAAGGACGACAACAAGCGGGGTTACCTGCCCGTGGGGCCGGACGAGGCCCCCTTCGTCCTGCTTCGCGAGCTGGGCGTTCCAGCGGTGACGGGTACCCTGCCGCTCGTTCCGGTCGGCTTCGCCGAGGTGGCGGCCGCTCTCGAAGAGCTGGCTGTCGACCTCGACCGAGCCGGCCCCGGTCGCCGTCGGCTCCGACCGCGAAACCAGCTAGGTGTCCGATGGCCGGAACCCCGTGCGGACAAGTGGTGCTATGGGGTTCGTGGCCTTAGTCTGTGAGTTGTGAATACCAGGAAACCACATGTGGATTGGGAAGTTCTCTTCGGAGAAAACTACGACCACTTCGATCTTCCTGACCTGACTCCCGAGTTGAGTCGCCGGGAGGTGAAAAGTATTGTGAAGCTTGGTGGTCTCGTCCCGGGTATGTCCCTTCTCGACGCACCGTGTGGACATGGCAGACATGCCAACATCCTGGCCTCCCAAGGGTATTCGGTGGTCGGCGTCGACCGGGACGAGCGTTTTCTCGCCATGGCAGCCGAAGAGGCGCGGGCGATGAACGTCGAAGTCGACTACCGCCAGGTCGACCTGCGTGAGATGTCGTTCGAGGACGAGTTCGACGTGGCTGTTTCCTGGTACAGCTCGTTTGGCTACTTCGACGATGAAACGGATCGTGACATACTGCGACGTTACCGCCGTGCGCTACGCCCCGGTGGCCGGTTCCTGCTCGACATGTACTCCCCGTACCGGCATATTCCGAGAATGCTCGTCAATCACGACAGGCATGTCGATATCGTGGCTCGCGATGCGGATATGGCTGTCGAAATACATGAAATGGACGCAGTGGACAGTCGCTGTTACTCGGAGAAGGTCACCATTCGCGGTGGGAAGGTGGAACGAGCCCGCTTCAGTGTCCGTATGTTCACCGCCCCGGAGATCTTGGAGTGGTTCCGCACCGCCGGATTCTCCGATGCGTCCGTGACGGACGAGTACGGCGGCACCTTCACCATCAGCAGCCACCGCCTTCTCGTGGTCGGCATCGCCTGAGCCGAACGCACCGCCGGTCGGCTGTTCGAACAGTAGGGCATGGTGGGCGGCGCCACTTGTCGTATCGGCTCGCCCCGGAACCGGGGAGCTGGCGACTTGCGTATGAGCGGACGGTCGAGCCGGTTGGCGGCTGCTTGGGCGACGGCACTCGTGGCAGGGGTTTTCGGAACAGTCAACGTGATTCTCGCGCTGGACGCCCCGATGGTGGACCTCCGCGTCTATCAAGCCGCCGGCCAGGTCGTGCTCACCGGTGGCGAGTTGTACTCGGCACCGGTGCGGCCCGATTTCTTCTTCACCTATCCGCCGTTCGCCGCTGTGGTATTCGCGCCTCTGGGCCTGCTGAGAGTGGGGCCGGCGCAGGCCGGGATGGTGTTGCTCAACTGCGTGCTGCTGCTCTTCGCCGCCTGGCGTTCGTGGCGCTCGATCGGTGTCCGGGCTCCCTGGATGCTTGTGCCGGCGGTGATCGCCTCGGCCGGCGCCGCGTTCCTCATCGAGGCCGTTTACACGAACTTTCACGACGGTCAGATCAATCTTCTGTTGCTCGCCTTGGTGTTGGCTGACATGACAGGGCCGAAGGAGGGCCGGTTACGAGGTGCGGGAATCGGTATCGCGGCCGGGATGAAGCTGACACCGCTGATCTTCGTGATCCTGCTGGTGGTTCTCGGGCGGAGGCGGCACGCCGCCGGTGCGACCGCGTGGGCGGCAGGGACGGCGCTGCTGCTTTTCGTGGTGTTGCCCGGTCCTTCGGGTCGAGTACTGGTTTTCGGGCGTGTTCGCCAAGACGAGCCGGGTCTTCCCCGACCAGACTTCACGCCACAACCAGTCCCTGCGCGGAATGCTGCTCAAATCCGGCGTACCCGAACCCGCGGCCACCTGGGTGTGGCTACTCCTCGTGGCGTTGGCCGGGATCGTCGTACTCGCCGTCGTCGCGACGAAGACCCTTGAGCCGTTGTTCGTACTGTCGTTGGTCGGTCTGTATGCGGCAGCGGTGACGCCATGGGCGTGGGGCACCACTGGGTGTGGCTGGTGCCCTTGGGCGTCTTCCTCGTGTCGGTCATGCGTGACGCGAGCCGTCGGTGGCTTTGGCTACCCGGTCTGGTGCTGCTGCCGGGCACCGCACCACAGCTGCTGGCTTTGGCCGATCCTCAGTACGATTGCGAGATCCCAGTCCTTTCGAGCGGGCCACTCGCGTTCCTGATGGGGAACTTCTATGTCCTGCTGTTCGTCGCCGTGCTCGCCACTGCCGTGGTCGACCGCCGCCGGTCCTGTTGAACGCAACAGGACCGATCCTTCCGCGTTCACGACAGGTCGTACAGAGCGGGCCACAGCCGGTCCCAGGTGCCCGACGTCCCCGTCACCAGCCACATCGGCGTGCCTGCCGTGGCCACCCGTCCAGGCAGCGTGATCGGCACTGACCCGGCAGGGGACAGTCCGGTGGCGGAGGCGCGGAGCATGGCGGGCACCGTTCCCGCGAACGATCGTCTCCGCGCTCTGAGGAGGACGGGACAGCCCCCAGCAACCCCAGTTCGGACTGTGGGCTTCGATCCCCTCTCGCCGCAGGGCACTGGCCACCCAGCAATACTCGGTGACCACTATCGCGCCGGTGTGCGCGGCGGCCGCCCTCGCCACGGCCGAAGTCGTCTTCGGCCAACCCAGTTCCCCGTCAGGTACGGGAATCCAGGAGTGGGTGCGTACCAGGCTGAGCGGCCATACCGGTAACACCAGCACGACGGCGACGATGGCGCTGGCCACCTTGGCGGCTGAACCGGCAAGCACGTGCCATCGCCGGGGGTGGTGTTCCGCGCACACCGCCGACGCCGCCCAGCACATCGGGAACATCCCCAGCAGGTAGTACGTCCGGCCCCCGCTCAGGAGCACGACCACGCCAAGGACGACGGTCGTGTACGCCAGGAAACGGTAGGGCCGCAGCTTCTCGTCCCGGAACAGGCGGGCCACCCGTGGCAGACCATCACCGCCCCGACGGGTAACCCGGCGGCGACCAGGAAACCGGCGAGCTTGGGCAGGCCGTCGCCGGCCTGTGTGACCTCGTTGGCGATCGCACGCCCGAACTCCAGTTGTGGCCATCCGTGTGCGATCTGCCACCAGAGCGCGGGTATCACGCCCACCACGGCCACCGCCGCTCCCGGGACGAGCGCTTTCGGCGCCGGCAGTGCGGGCCGAGTACGGGACAGCGCCAAGCAGAGAAGGGCTACCAGCCAGAACGCGCCGATCAGCAGCTTCACGTGCACCGCTAGCGCGGTCACGACCCCGAGGGCGACCAGGTCTCGCTGGGACCCGGTGCGCAGTGATCGCACCACCAGCCAGATGGTCACAGTCCACATCATCGGGTCCGGCCCAGCGGTGTGCAGATGATGACCGGCCGCGAGATACCCGACCGCGACAGCAGCCGCGGTGGAGCATTGTGCGCGCCTGCCGCCGCCCAGCTCCCGGGCGATCAGTGCGGCCGAGACCACGGCCACGCCGATCGCGAGTGCGGCGGGAAGGCTCAGCATGAACAGGGAACCGGGGGCCAGCCAGTCGAGGGCGGCCGCCAGCAGCGGGACGAGGGCGGGTTGGTCCGGATAGGACCAGTCCGGATTACGCCCGGACCAGATGAAATACAGCTCGTCACCGTGGTAGTCATAGCGGCCCGCGGTCAGCAGGAGCAGCACTGTCACCGAGACGGCGATGAGCAGGACCGGCCGGAGGGACACTGGCGACATCCTGCTGGGAATGCCCATGCCAAGGATGCTGGCAGTGCAGGCGACCTTTTGGGAAGGTACCGGTTCAGCGGGGGTCAGCTCGCGCAGCCGTTCAAAATGCGCGGGCAGCTCGCTCACGTAAGCGATGAGCTTCGGCAGCCAGTTTTTGGCACGCTGCTTGAGATCCTCGGGCAGCTGGGGGTCGTTTTCGAACTCGATGAAGTCGTCGCTGGTTGCCCAGCCCAGTGTTTGCACGACCCGGTGCAGCGTGGTGTTGGGCTCTTGTGACGTGCCATACGCGGCGAAGAAGGCGGGTGGCAGGCCGGTGCCGTTGTAGAGGGAGGCGTGTTTGTGCAGCAGCGCGACTTCTTTCGCCGGGTCGCCCACCCTGGGGAAGTCCCAGTCGATCAGCGTCGCGCGATCCGCCGACACCAGCACGTTCCACATGTTGATGTCCCCGTGTCCCAGCGCCGATCGGGCTCCCCGCAGCGACGGGGCGGCCGTGTCGATGGCCAGGTGTAACTCGCCCAGCAGCGGGATCAGGTCCGGTGCCAGCCGGTGCAGCCCCCGGACGGAATCTTCCACGATCGCGTGCAGCTCGGCAGCAGGGTCTCTGGGAGTCAGTACGAAGCGCGAGGGGCCGAGGTCCTCGCCGGCGAGCCCGCGGGGGAAGGCGACCGCGTGCACCCGTGCGTACGCGGCACCGACGAGTTGCCACACCTGTTCCGTGTCGGTCCCTTCCTCGATATGGTCGCCGAGCGTGGCGCCCTCGGCGAATTCCATGAGCGAGGCGTGTTCGTTGGCGGCGAGCAGTGCGGGGGCGGGAAGACCGTGCTGGGCAAGGAAAGACGCTCTGGCGGTCTCAGGCTCCCTGGCCTCGGTGAAGACGCGGAGGACGGCCTTGCTCTCGTCCGCGAAGGTGATTACCACGATCGTGTGCTCGAATCCGCGGCCGGTCAACGGGGACAGCTCCACCATCTGTGGCAGGCCGGCGGCGGCGACTAGTTCCCCAGCCAGCACCTGTATCTCTTGGGAGATCATGCAATCCAGCGTAACAGTCAGCGTTCAGCTGCTCGGTGCCGATCTTCTCGTCAGCGGTGGAGGATTCGGACGCGCCGCGAGATACTCAGCCGACAACGGCTGGAATCCTGAAACTCACCATTGCTGTTGACGAAAAAGAACACCATGCCGAGAATGATCCCGCGACGGCGTAGGCAGACGTGGCCTGCCACGATCAGAGCCGTCCTAAGTGGAGCGTCGAATTGGAATGAACCTTCCAGGGGCTCGTCCGGTTCGACGTTGCCGCGTATCGGAAATCGGCGCAGCGCGTACTGCCTCCATCGCACGCACCGCCTCAGGGCCAGCGAAACCGGGCACTTCACTACAGAGATCGTTGACCTTCGCGTCGTCGAACGGCCCCGGCAAACGTGTGCAGGAGCCTATGGTGTCCGTCTCGATCAGGCGCACGACAGCGCTGAAGACGCAATTGCCGCTGCCCGGCAGTGGTGCACGACCAGGCTGCGGCCCATCCGCCTGTACGACCTCCGGCAGCGGCACTCCTCGATCACCGTGACCATGGACGCCTGCACCACGGTCCTGTCCGAGATCGCGCTCGCGGCGGCCGAGGCGACGGCCAAGCTCATCCCCGGGAACCCAGCCCGACAGCTCGGGCTCGTCTCGGGCGCGGATCAGACCACAACGGACCTCAAAGAAGTGGAGGAAAAGCGTCCACATGACACAAAGCCCCACGTCATCGGAACCGAAAACGTGGGGCTTGGGTGTGCGCCATCAGGGACTCGAACCCCGAACCCGCTGGTTAAGAGCCAGCGACACTCTGTGTCGGATGGTGTCGAGTGATGCCGAACAAGACCTTTTCGTCTGCTCACAGCGTGTCCACGGTGTCGGTGTCAATGTATGGGCTCAGGAGATCTTTGACGTTTCGTTCTCGGGACATGCTTGACCGTCTGGGGCGTTCGTGATCGTGTCCCTGGGTGGATCAGCAGGCGGTGGCGGAGTTTCGGTATCGCGCGGTGTGCGAGGTGCTGGGTGGATCGCCGATTGGTGAGGTCGCGACTCGCTATGGGACGACTCGACAGTCACTTCACGCGTGGCGGCAACGGTTTCAGCAGGAAGGCAAGCCGGGCCTGGCCGATCGCTCACGCCGACCACGCACCAGCCCGAACAGGGTTCCGGCCGAAGTCGAGGCGCTGATCTGCAAGTTACGGCGGGAACATCCCCGCTGGGGCGCCCGGCGAATCAGCTACGAGCTCGGGTTACGTGGTCTCACTGTGGCTCCGGCACGAGCGACCGTGCATCGAGTCCTGACTCGCAACGGGCTGATCGATCCACACGCCCAGCAGCACAAGCGTAAGTACAAGCGTTGGCAACGCCAGACCCCGATGCATTTGTGGGAACTCGACATCGTCGGCGGCGTCCCGCTGGCTGACGGCCGAGAATGCAAGCTGGTGACCGGAATCGATGACCACTCCCGGTTCGTGGTGATCGCCGCGGTCGTCGTAGTCGCCAACAGCCGTGCGGTGTGTGAGGCATTCACCTCGGCGATGCGCCGCTACGGCGTGCCCTCGGAAGTGTTGTCGGACAACGGGAAACAGTTCACTGGCCGCCATCAACGCCCGCATCCGGTGGAGGTGTTGTTCGAAACGATCTGCCGACACAACGGCATCACCCAGCGCCTGACCAAACCCCGTTCACCCACCACCACCGGCAAGATCGAACGGTTCCACAAGACGCTCCGGGCCGAATTCCTCGACCACGTCGCCCCTTTCGAATCCCTCGACGCCGCGCAGGCCGCAGTCGACGGCTGGGTCGAGAGCTACAACCATCAACGCCCGCACCAATCACTGGACATGGCGACCCCGGCCAGCCTGTTCCGGCCGAACGGCCCCACACGCATCGACAGCCCCAACTTGCGCAAGCCGAGCCCGAAGCCTCCTCATCGTTGGTGGTGGATGTGATCGAGCCTCCTGTGCAGGCTCCCAGTGCGACGGCGGTGGAGTTCGAACTTCGGGTCCCGCCCAGCGGTGAAACGAGCCTCGTCTCGGGCAAACAAACGATCTCCCTGCACCGCAGCCTGGCAGGACGAACCGTGAACATCTGGGCCGGCCTGCGCAGCATCCACATCACCCTGGACGGCAACCTGCTGCGCACCCTCTCCTCCCGACTCGCACCCGAGGACCTGGCGACCCTGACCATGCGCGGAGCACACCCAGCCGGGCCGCCACCGGCCAAGCCGGCGCTGCAACGACTCAACGGCCTGCCCACGATCCCCGCCGGTGAAGCCGTCGAGGTCGACCGTCGTGTTACCAAAGACGGCATCGTCAGCCTCGCCGGCGACACACACCTGGTCGGGTTCGCCTACGCCGGCCGCACCGTGACCCTGCGCCTGGACGGCCACCTCATGCACGCCATCGCCGACAACGCACTCATCGGCACCTGGCCCTGCCCTCTCTCCACCGAACGGCTGCCCCGGTTGACCGGAGCCCGCTCACCCTCCACGCCGCTGCCGCCACCTCCGCTGCCCGCGGGATCGCTGCACGTCCAACGACGAGTGCACGAAACCGGGCGATTCATGGTCGCCAAACAACGCATCAAGCTCGGCAAACGCCACGCAGGCAAGCTCGTCACCGTCGTCATCGAAGACACCCACCTGCGCGTCCTGCACAACGGCGAAGAGATCGCCCTGCGCCCCCGCCGCAACCTCGCACCCATCACCCCGGCTCTACACCACAGGCAAAGGCGCCAAACCAGCCGACGGTTAACCATGTCCCGAGCACAAACGGTCAAAGATCTCCCGAGACCACACAGCGACACCCGAGCCCCGCGGAGCCGGAGGACTCCGCGGACGAGGACGAAGAAACCTGAATGACCGGGTGCCCCTCTCCGCAGCTCGACCGTGGATGAGGGGCGCCCTGGTCAGGTGCAGAAAGAAGTACGGCCATGAAGGACTACGGCCACGATTCCAGACGACGGCTGTCACCACGTGAACGGCAGCTGGTGTACGAACGCGCCGACGGCCGCTGCCAGCGCTGCGGCGCCGAATTGGGTCCCGCTTATCAGAACGCCCACTTGGCGGCGAATCGCAACGGTGGAGCCACGGAGATCGAGAACATGCAAGCGTGGTGCGCGCGCTGCAACCTCGGTCTCGGGGGACTGGATGCGGATTCGGTCCCGAACCTGATCTTGCGCGAGTGGCAGTGCGAGGCGCTGCGCACGATCTCGGAAACGTTGTTCCAAGACGGGGTCGCTACCTTGCACGCGGCTCCCGGTGCCGGGAAGACCATCTGCGCAGGGGTCTTGTTCAAGATTCTCCGCGATGCCGGATACGTGGAGCGCATGGTGGTGGTCGTGCCGAACAAGGCACTGGTGCGCCAATGGCGCAAGGAACTCGCCTTGCTCCGCATCCACGTGGATTCCGAACCGGTGGACGGGGCGATCGAACACACCGGCAAGGTCGGGGCGATCGTCAGCTACCAGTCATTGCCCGGTGCCGCCCCGCTGCACGAGATGCAACAGGCCCGCCGTCGCACGCTCGTCGTCCTCGACGAGGTGCACCACGTGGCGACCGACGCCTCCTGGGGACTCGCGGTGCAGAGCATGATCGGTGACGTCACCGGAAACGACCTCCGGGCCGAGGCGGTGCTGAACATGACCGGGACCTTGTTCCGCTCCAGCCCGAAACGGCGCATCTCCACCGTTCGGTACGAACAGGTCCACACCGGAGAGGTGCCGAAACTCCAGGCCGTCGCGGACTACTCCGTGCTGGCACGCGAACTCATCCATGAGCACCTGCGTCCGCCGGACCTCTACGCGTACGGCGGCCGAGCCCGGTTCGTCGACGTGGTCGCGCAGCGCGAGGTCCACGCCGACATCGCCGACTTGGAGGAGTCGCCGCGCAACTCGGTGCTGCTGCAAGCCTGCACCTCGGGTGAATGGCTGCGCGGGTTCGCAGCGGAAGCGGTGCGGCTGCTCGAGAACCAGCTGCGGGCCATCGAATACGCGGAGCCGTTGAAGCTGCTGTTCGTCGCACCCACCCAAGAAGCCGCCCGGTCCGCGGCCCTGGCGTTGAACCGGGTCACCGGCCGGAGCTTCGCGCGGCTCGTCACCTCCGACGAACCCGGTGCACTGGACACCTTGCGACTCGCCGCTCAGGAGAACCGGTCCTGCGGGATCGTCGCCGTCCGAATGATCACCGAAGGGTTCGACTGCCCGCAGGTCTCCACCATCGCCTACGCCACCAACGTGACCGCACCGCTGTTCATCTCGCAGATGATGGCGCGCGCCATGCGCGTCACCGTGGCCGAACGCGAGCGCAACACCCCGCTGCCGGCGAACATCCTCGTTCCGGACCACCCGGTGCTGTGCGAGGCGTTCGCCGCGGCGCTGGCGAACACGATCCTGCCGGTCGACGACCGGGAGAGCGCCGAATTCGTGCCGAAAGATCTCGACGCACCGAGCAATCCGCGCTACGAACTGCTCGGTCTGGATGCGCCGTGGTTCAGTTCGGCGAGGGCGCTTGAACAGCCGGGCGGACCGGTCAGTCCACGGGAAGTCGAAGCTGCCACCGCGATTTGCGAGAAGCTGTACATCCCGGTCGTGCTGGCACCCAGAGTGGCGCTCGGGTTCCGGGACTGGAATGAGTGACCCTGGTAGTCCAGTAGAGCTGAGCGCGATCATCGCCGCGAGCGCGTGGTCGTGCTCAGGCCGCGCGAGCGGTGCAGTTCGGGTACAGCCAGGCCTAGCCGCTCGCATCGTGTTTCCGCAGTTCAAAGTACTGTGCGGATCGGGTAAGATTCAGTAAGCGTTTACACTCGATCTCCACGTGACGCCGCTCGCGATGATCTTTGAAAAGCCAGGTCAACCGACCTCGGTGACGCAGTCCCTGTCACCGGCTCTTCGAGCCGGTCCTCATTGCTGCACGGCGCATGCCTCCTCCTCGCGCGCGACGAACGACTGAACCGCGCCGCCGGACCGCACGGGACTGGAAAGGGGCGTAGAACAGGGCTCGCACGACTTGGTGCGCGCGGGCGGCAAGTACGCCTACCCGCCGGAAACGCCGTTCAAGCGATAGACCCTTGACCTCCATGTCAGGAGGACCAGCCGTGCTGGTTGGGCATCGATCTAGCTTGCGTTCGGTGTCACAAGGTTTAGCTACGAAGCCGTGTTCTGTTCACGGCCGCCTTTATCGGTGTCCGATGTGGACTCAAACCTGGCGAATGCGGCGGCGATGGCGAGGAGTTGGCGGGTGTCGGCGTCCGCGTCGGTGGAGCCGGGTGGGGCGATGATGCTGGGCGCTCGAGGTGGCGTGTCGGTGGTGCTGCGTCGTAGCGCGGTGTGGATGAGTTGGGCTTGCTGTGCAGGGGAGTGGTTGGCGTCTGCGGGTTCGGGGAGGTAGGGGCTGAGGCAGACGAGGCCGTCGCGGATTTCGATGATGCGGCGGTAGGTGCGTAGGCGCATGGCGCGCAGGTGTCGGCGTTCGCGGGCGGGGGAGACTTTGGGAAATAGGGCGATGGTGGGGAAGCGGTCGGTGAGGGCGGACCAGAGCGGGCGGAGTCGGCGGTAGGTGCGGCGGGCTTCGAACCACAGGCGGGTTTTGATCAGTGCGGTCCGGGCTCCGGGGTAGCCGATTCCGAGGAAGAACGTGGTGATGCCGATGGCCAGGATCGGGGTGGTCCAGGTTGCGGTGCCGGGGATCGGGTCGATTCCGAGGAAGAGGCGGCTGGCGGTGGAGATCGCTCGGGGCAGGTGCGTTCCGATGAGGTTGATCAGCAGGCCTGCGGCGGCGATGTGGAGGCTGAGGCGTGCGCGGGAGCGGGTGTGCTCGGCGGTGGTTTTGGCGAGGTGTGCGCCGCGGGCGCAGGCGTAGGCGAGGTAGAGGTTGCCTGCTAGGTAGAAGGCGAGCATGTCGGGCGCGGCGGCGTCTTCGTAGCCGGTGCGGTCGTCGGGTTCGGTGCGGGCGAAGGTCGCGGTGAGCACGGCGGAGGTCAGCAGGGCGAGCCCGATTTCGCGGTAGCCGCGGCGGGCGGCGAGCTGCGGTGAGACGCTGCCGTGCAGCAGTACGATCAGTAGGGCGAAGAACACGGTCAGCAGGGTGTTCTGCGCCAGTTTCGGGAAACCTGCCGGAAGTGCTGCGGCGAAGGTTGGTAGGTGGCCGGCCAGTTGGGCGGTCAGCGCGAGCACGACGAGGACCGTGCAGATCGTGACCGCGTGCAGGCCTTTGTCGCGGGGTGCCCGTGCTATCTGGGAGAGCTTCCACAGTGCCGCGATCGCTGCGGCTGCCCACATCAGCAGGTTCGGTACCAGCATCAGAGCCAGCCCTGGTGGTCGTCGAAGGCGCGGCCGATCCGGGTGGAGGCGTCGCTGGTGCGGTCCGGTGGCGCTTCCAGCCTGTGCAGGAGTTCGGCCCATTCTTTGATGACGGTGGCGACCATCTCGGCTTCGTGCTCGGCGGCGGGGGCGTAGCCGTCGCGGCGCAGTGCGCGGCGCACGATCTCGGGCGGGATGTCGGGGAAGAGCTGGGTCCAGATGTCGTCGTCGGCCTCGTTGGAAGCGTGACCGCTGATGAGGTGGCCGACCTCGTGCAAGATGATGTGTTCCTGGTGCCCCGTCGTGGTGTCGCGCTGGTAGAGGATCCAGTCCGTGTCCGCGGTGGCGATCCACAGCCCGAACGCACCGGGCGCGGGAAGCGGCCACGGCACGAGCCGGATCGGCCGGTTGCGGCGCTGTCCGAGTTCGTCGCAAAGTCGCGTTACGTCCAGCGGTGGGTGCAGGTCCAGTTCACGGAGCAGATCCCGGACCGAGCGCCGTAGTTCGAGCTCGCTGCGCCAGGCACTGAGCCCGCGGCGGCGCCTCATTGAGCGGCCTCGCCGAACAGCTCCAGCAGTGTGGTTGCGTTGCCGCTGGGATGGCTGACGAACCCGTTGTGCCCGCCCGGAAGTTCAACGAGAGGCCGGTCGAGCAGTGCCGCGAGCCGTTGAGCGCAGCGATGCTCCCATTGTCCTCGCGAGCGTTCGCCGCTAGTAGGGACGATTCGGGTTCGGGATGCTGCGGAAATCAGGTCGTCAGGGGTGAGTTCCGCAGCCCGCACGGCGGGGAAGTCGTGGTCGAAGAAGCGGCGCAGGTTGGCGCGCGGATCCCCGACCAGTTCGGGTGATTTGGCATCTTGCTCGGGTTCGTCGTTGCGTTCTCCGCCTAGGGCGACGAAGTGTTGGATCGCGCCGATGACATCACCGCGCGCTGCGATGTCGGTAACGGCGTCGAGTCCGGCTTCCTGCTCGGGATCGCGAACCAGGCATGACATCGGCGGCTCGTGGGCGACCAGGAGTGCGACCTGTTCGGGGACGTCGACGGCGAGGTGGAGGCCGATCACGGCGCCGATGCTCGGGCCGATGACCCGGGCCGGGCCGTCCGAGACCGCCGCGAGCAGAATGGCGGCGTCGCGGGCGTGCAGCTGCATGGTCACCGGCGGTTCAGTGCTGGTGGTCAGGCTGCGGGAGAGGCCGCGCCGGTCGTAGGTGATCACCTGCTGCCCTGCGGCGACCAAGCAGTCGGCGAGCTGCGTGGTGGCGCTGGCTTCGCTGAGCCCACCCTGGATGAGCAGGACCGGCGGTCCTTGACCGCGGAGCTCGTAGTACAGCTTGCCGCCGTCGATCTCGACGAAGCCATCCGTGTGCAACCGGCACCCCGCTTTACGGTCAAGTCCTGTTCCGCTGCTTACCGTCTCCCGCTCGTCCTGGTGATGCCAATGAGGTGTGCTCACCCTTCCGGGTGTTGTTTCCTGCTCTGGTCGGCTTGGAATTCGATGAAGCGCATGACGCTTTCGAGGGCGTCGGGGGAGAGTTCGCTGGCGCGGGCGGCGATGCGTTGGGCGCCGGCTTCGCCGAGCACGGCCAGCGCCTCGTACTGGCGGTTGAGGTCGTGGGCGCGGTCGTTGTCGGAGAAGTAGTCGAGCTGGACTTCGAAGAAGTCCGCCAGGGCTTGCACGAGTTGCCAGCTCGGTGAGGTCTTGTGTCCGTTGAGCAGGTCGTAGAGGTAGGTCTTGGACACCTTGACCTTGCCGCGGGCGGTGATCTCGGCGGCCACCTCGGTCGCGGTGTACTTCTCGCCGCCTTCCTTCGTGACGCTGTCGAACAGCCTCCGCAGACGTGCGGCGAAGCTCATGTCGGTCTTGTCGGCCATGTCGACCACCCACTCCCTGGGTCCACTATAGCGGAATCACAACATCAAGAAACCACTACAGTTGACGCTCCCGGTCGGCCGGGTTACGTTGGCATCGTCCGTTCCACTATAGCGGAAATCAGTGGAGAAGATCCACCGGTTGGCGCGATGCTCACCGTTCGGTCACACACCGGGCATCACGACGACCGGCCGGGGACGCCACTGGGTTCGTGGAACGCGACGACCACGGAGCGCAGTGATCCACGAACACCTCCGCCGATGCATGAGTCGGTGGGACAACTGAGTCCCTGGCCCTGAACGGGCATCACCGTCTCGGTCACCGAGGCCGAAGAGCCGGGTGGCGATCTCGAACTTCATCGACCCGCAGCACCTCTCGGCGCGGCGCGATGCCGCACGCCGTCAGAACGGCTGAACCGAAAGCACCGACCCGAGCCACATGGTCTTCGGGCGCCGAACCCGCATGTCCTGACCTGTCCAGGTTTTCGCAGTTCACACGCCAAACGAATGTCGGAGAAATCGTGATGCCCTCATTTCAGCAGCAGCCGGACATTCCGTCCGCTCCCGCAGCGCCACCAGGCGGCCGAGCCTCGTCGGGAAGACGGCAGCCGTGTACCGCAGCACTCCGGAAGGAAGCCGGTGTCGAAGACGGCCTGATCGCCCGTGACCGGCGGCTGGCCGGTGCCGCGGCCGCGATGCGCGGTGACCTGCCGACGCCAGATGTCGTCGGTGCCGTTGAAGCCGGTCGGCTTGCAGCGGCAGCCGAGTCGGGGGCGAACGAGCCGGGTGATGACGATGTCGCGTTCCGCACGGCTGCCGCGACCGGGCAGGCAGCGGCAGCGGTGCAACGGCAGGGGCTTCCGCCGGGTGCTCTCGGCGGCGCGGACTGGTCCAGTTTCGGTTCGGTGGTTCCGGTGCTGGCGGCGTCGCCGGGGGCTGGTGCGTCGGTGGTGGCGGCCGTGCTCGCTGATGCGTTGCAGCTGGCGGGGCGGCGGGTCTTGCTGGTGGACACCGCGGATCCGGTGCGCTCGGGGCTGGCTGCGGCTGCCCGTTCGGACGGGCCGGTGTTCGACGGCCCGCACCCTGCCGTGCGGATCCGGGCTTCGTGGCGGGCGCACGCGGTGCTGGCGCGGATCGAGACGTCGTTGCCGATCGTGACACCGGGGATGGTTCCGCCGTCGCGGTTCTTCGCTGCGGCGGCTCGGTCGGTGCAGGCGACGATCGTCGACATCGGACACGACCCGTGGCGGGTGGCGGCGCATCCGCTGGCCGGTGCGGGGGCGTGGCTTCGCGTCGGGGAGCCGGTGCCGCGGCCGGTGTTGGTGTGCCGGGCGAGCAGGCCGTCGTTGTTGCACGCCGAGCAGGTGCTGGCTCGGCTGGATGCCTGGAACCAGACCGGGACGATCGTCCCTCCTGCGCAGCTGGTCGTGCTGGGTGCGCGGAAGTGGCCTGCGGGAGTCGCGGGCGCGGCGGGGCGGCGCACCTCGGTGCTGCTGGAGAACGCGGTGTTCCTGCCGCACGACTCGTCCGTAGCGCTCGGCGGGATCACCGCCGAAGTCACTCCTGCGCGGTTGCGCGATGCGGCGATTCCGCTGCTGCAGCACCTGCGCCTGCTTCCTGGCCCGGCTCACGCGGCCGGGAAATCCTTCTCCCGAAAGGTGATCCGCTGATGCTCCACATCGGATTCGATGCAGTGGTCCCCGTGCTGTCGCAGCTTCCGAACCCGGCACCCGCGCCGCCGCCGGGTGCGGACAAGATCACCGAGGTCGCGGGGGTGTTCAAGTGGGGCGCGCAGATCGCCCTGCTCATCGGGTTCTTCGCGGGCCTGGCTGTGTGGGCCGGTGGCCGATGGGTCGATCACCACCGCGCGGGCAAGGTCGGCGTCGTCATGATGCTCTGCGGCGTCGCAGGCGGCCTGCTCTACGCGGTGGGGTACCCGCTGATCAACCACTTCGCCGGAGGTGGGGCATGAGTGCCCCGCGCAGCGAAGCGCGGGAACGGCGCAGGGCTGGGGTCGGGCTCGCCGCCGTGGTGCTCGGAACGCTGGCCCTGGTGGTCATGCTCGTGGCGTTGATCGTGGCCCGCGCGACCACCTCCGACCCGAACACGGCGGAATCCCGCGAGCCGGTCGCTGCAGCACCGGCCGACCTTGGGGGCGTTGAGCCCGGTGTCCTGGAGCTGGTGACTCGGCCGATGCCGGTGCTGCCGCCGCAAGCCGTGCGGCCGCAGCCGCTGAGCACCGGTTCGGCCGTACCTCCGATCACCCTTCCGCCGACCCATCCGGTGCGGGGTAGCTGGATTCCTGGCGGTGTTCCGGGAACCGCGAGCGGCGCAGTCGCCCAGCTCGCCGCGTTGGACGAGGCTGCGCTGCGCAGTGCCGATCCGGATCTCTACGCCCGCGGATTCACCGAGCTCTCCGAACCGGGAGCACCGAGCGCTACCGAGACCGGTCTGCACTCGCTGCTGCAGTCGCTGCGGACCTCGGCGGGCATGCCACCGACCGGCCCGGTTCCCAAGATGCTCGCCGACTTCCAACCCACGCACGGGCAGATCAAAGGCATCGCCGAAGGTGGCCGGCTCGTGGTGGCGTGCGTGCTCGGCCAGTTCTCCGTGGACCAACGCGGCCAGACCGTCACCGCCGGCATCGGCGACTGCCAGGCGCTGCGCTGGAACGGGCACCGCTGGCGGATCGCAGCGATGCCGCTGGCCGCTCCAGCGCCGAGCGCGTGGCCGGGCAGCGAGGACGCCGTGTCGGTCGGCTACCGAGAACTGCGGGAGGGCTGATGTGGCCGTTCGACGACATCGGTGACTCCCTCGGGTCGGAGATCGCCGAGTTCGCCGCGTCCGCGTTCGAGTCCGCGATGCGGGCGTTGTGGGACGGCAGCCTCGACCTGTTGCGGGAGGCGTTCGCGCTCGCCGACCGCTTCTCCGTGTTCGAGGTGAATCCGCACGACGGTCCGGTCGGGGTGCTGTGGCCGATGATGTTGTGGATCTCCGGGGTGCTCGCGCTGGGGTTGTTCTTCTGGCAGCTCACCATGACCTCGCTGCGCGGCGGACGGGGGATCGTGCGGTTGACCACCGGCCCGTTGCAGTACGGCGTCGCGTTGGCGGTCACCGTCGGCATGGTCGGTACGTTCCTCGCCGCCGCCGACGGGCTCACCCAAGGCATCCTGCAGGCAGGTTTGCAGGCGGCGAACTTCCAAGAAGCTCTGGAGAGCACCCAGTTCGCCGGTGGCACGGGCGAAGGCATCAAGGCTGTCGTGCTCGGGCTGTGCGCGTTGATCGGGGTTCTGCCCGCAGCGGTCGGCTACCTGCTGGAGATGTTGTTCCGCGAAGCGGCGATCTACCTGTTGGTCGCGACCATCCCGATCACCGCGGCCGGACTGCTGGCCAACGTCACCAAGCGCTGGTTCTGGACGACGGTGCGGTGGCTGCTGTCGTGCATCGCGATGAAACCGGTGCTCGCGCTTGCGCTGGTGTTGGGCATCGGCCTGGTCGCAGGTGCGGAGGGTTTGTCCGCGTTGCTCGCGGGGATCGGCGTGCTGGTGCTGAGCGTGTTCAGCCCGCTGGTGCTGTTCCGGTTGTTCGCGTTCGTCGACCCGAACACCGATGCAGGCGGCGTGTTCCGGGACGCGTTGTCGTCGTCGACGGGCATCGACTCCTACGGCATGAACAGCCCGGTCACGAAAGCCGCCACCGCCATGGCCGGGTTCGGTGACGGTGGTTCGGGTGGGTCGGCGCAGGAAGACGCGTCTGCCGGGCGGTTCGACGCGGCCTGGTCGGATTTCAGCGACGGCGCAATGAATGCCCACGGCATCGGCAGCACTGGCGGAGCAACCGGCTCGGCGGATCAGCCGCTCGATCCGGACGCGGAACGGTCGGACGCGCAGGACGACCCGCGAGCCGACGCCGATTCCGACTCGGCTCAGCCCCCTGCCGCCAACCGCGGGTCGATCACGAGCAGCGACGGGATCGGTCCCCAGTTCACCGGAGCCGGTGGCGATGAGGACCCGCCGCCACCAGAGCCTCCCGCCACCGGCTCCGACTGGGAACCGCCCGATGGCGACGGCCCCCGAGGGGGCGGCCCCAACAGCAATGGCGGTGGCAGCACCGCAGGTGGAGACGTGGAACCAGGGGTGATCGTCTGATGAGCGGCAACGTGCGGATCTACCGAGGCCTGGCGCGGCGCGAACGCGCCGGCTGGATCATGGGCCTCACCCCGGTACAAGCGGTGACCTGTCTGGTCTTGTCCGTTCCCGTGCTGTGGGCGGTCTCGACGGGGCACTTCCTGGACGCGTTGATGCTGCTCGCCGGGTGCGGAGGTGTCGCGGTCCTGGTGGTGGTGCCGGTTCGGGGACGTCCGGCGCTGCGATGGCTGGGGCACCTGTTGCTGCACCAGCTCGGCATGGCCACCGGCTGGTCGCGGTGGCAGTCTGCCGCGGCAGCGGGGCACCCGGTCGATCCGGACGAGCCGGATCTGCCGGGCGTGTTGCAGCGGGTCGAGCTGCCGGATGGGCCGCCGCTGCGCGACCAGGGCCGGGTGTGCCTCATCCACGACACCGGCGATGGCCGGTGGGGCGCGTCGGCGCGGCTGACGCACTCCGGCGTCGGGCTGCTCTCGACGGAGCAGTGCGAGCGCCTCGCCGCCCGGTTGGGGAACCTGCTGCTGTCCATCGGGCACCGTGATGTCGTCGACCGGCTGTCGCTGTTGGTGCGCACAGTGCCCGATGACGGGACCGAGCACGAGGTGTGGCGCCGCGAGCACGAGGTCGCCGACGCGCCGGAGCTCGCTCGCCGCGTGGCCGACGAGCTGGATCGCACGATCGGCAACGCCGGAGTCCGGCACGAAGTGTTCGTCACGGTCTCCGGCACCGAGGACGCGCTGCGGAAGCCGGCGGCGGCCGCGGGTGGTGGGGTGCACGGCCGTGCTCGGGTGCTCTACCGAGTTCTCGATGGCTTGGAGGACCCGCTCAAGGCGATGGGCGCGACCTCGGTCACCTGGCTCTCGGGCTCGGACCTGGCGGAGGCGGTGCGGACCTCGTTCAACCCGGATTCCAGCGCGGTGCTGCGCGCCGCGCACCTGACCGGCGCAGCGGAGGGCGGGCTGCCCAAGGCCGCCGCTGGCCCGGTCGCGGCGCCGTCACCGTCGCTGCGCCGCTACGACCACGACGCCTACTCCACGGTGTCCTACTCGGTGCTGATGCCCGATGCGGGCACGGTCTTCGGCAGCCTTTCCCCGTTGCTGGCCGTGCGTACCGCAGGCGAGCGGCGCTGCGTGGCGATTCACTACGAGGTGCTGGACTCGCGGCGAGCGGGACGCGAAGTGCAGAGCATCCGGTTCCGCACGGGTGTGCTGCGTGATTTCAAGGCACACAAGGGATTCTCCGCATCGGCGGTCGAGGAACGCGCGGCCGGTGGAGCCCAGGCTCAGGAACGGGCGGTGGCCGCCGGGCACAGCCTGGTGCGCTACTCGGTGGCCGCCGCGGTGACGGTGCCCGCGACGTGGCAGGTCGAAGACCATGCCGCTCGACTGGAGAACGACTCGGCCGGTCGGTTCCGGCTGCTGCGACTGGATCTGGCCCAGGACTCCGGTTTCGTCGCCGCCTGCGTGCCACTGGGCATCGGACTGCCCCGCTCCCGAGGAGGTCTGCTCTGATGCGCGAATCCGACCGCACGACCGCGCAACTGCTCACCCAGTTCGCCGCCGTCCCCACCGCGCCGTCGCGCAGGGAGGCGACTCTAGAGCCGAAGACTCCGCGGACGCGGCGGATCAACCGCACTCGTGCCCCACGCAGGGGACATGCGATGCCGGGCCGGGGGTGGTCGGCGGCGGAGGCGCCGTTGACGACCTATCTAGCCGCTACTCACGAGATCGGCGGGTTGTTCCCGTTGCTGGCGGCGAATCAGAACCCCGCGATGGGTGCTCGCATCGGTTACGACACGCTCAGCGGTGGCGCGTTCCACTGCAGCCCGATCGACTGGGTCCTCGGGGGACTGGTCACCAACCCGAACCTGGTGGTGTTCGGCGAACCCGGGCGCGGCAAATCGTCCACAGTGGTCGCATTGCTACTGCGGATGATGCTGTTCGGCACCCGCACTTTGATCTCCGGCGACGTGAAGGGCGAGTACAGCCCCTTGGTCCGCGCGTTGGGGATCGAGCCGATCGCGCTCGGCAGGGGTTCGCCGGCGCGGCTCAACGCCCTGGACCTCGGGCCGATCACCTCGAGGTGGGATTCATGGTCGGTGGCTCGTCAGCGCGACGAGCTCGACGGAGTCCTCGGGCGGTGGACGAAGCTCCTCGTCGCCCTCGCTGAAGCGCAGGGCTATACGGCCACGGTCAGCGATGAGGCCGTGCTCTCGCACGTGCTCCGGCGCCTGGTCGGGGCGGAGGATGGCTACACCCGACTGCGCCAGGTCACTGTCCCCGCAGTCCACCACGCCTTGGCGCATCCGGACCACGCGTTGATCGCTCGGGGGCGGTTCGCCGACGAGCGCCAGTTCCTCGACACCTTGCGCCCTATTACTGACGCGCTCGGCAACCTGATCTCTGGCCCGTTGGCCGGGTTGTTCGACGAGCCCACCAATTTCGCACTCGACTGGGCCGCGCCGATCCAGTCGATGGACCTCTCGCAGTTGCGGTCGCGTGGTGATCAGGCCGTGGCGGTGGCGCTGACGGTGCTCGGCTCGTGGTCGTCGCTGATCACGGACCTGCAGGAGGACGGCCAGATTCGCATCGTTGTGCGCGACGAGGTGTGGCGGCAGATGCGACTCGGCGTGAAGGCGGTGCAGGCCGTCGATTCGGACCTGCGGCTGTCGCGCACCGAGCGGAAGATCCAGATCCTGGTGGGGCACAAGCCCTCGGACTTCCTCTCGGTCGGCAACACCGGCTCGCAGGAAGTCGCCATCGCTCAGGACCTGCTCGCGTTGTGCAGCACGAGAATCCTGTTCGGACAGTCCACCCGGGTCGCCGACGACCTAGCCGAGGACCTCGGGCTGGGGGAACCGGAGCAGCACGTCACGACCGGCTGGTGCATGGAACGGCAAGGCCGCGCGTTGTGGAAGCTGGAAAACCAAGCTGGTTTCAAGATCCAGACGGTGCTCAGCAGTGTGGAGAAAGCACTCTTCGACACCAACGCCCAGCTGCGTGCGAACGGGGGCCGCTGATGTCGGGATCCCGCGCGGCCTGGGCGCTCGCCGCCGGGCTCGTCTACCTGATCGGCACGCCCGGACTCGTCCTCGGCGTCGCCCTGCTCGCCGTGGCCGGTGCCGCGACCGCCGGATGCGGTACCGGCGGCGACCCGGCCGGGGGTGGACAGGTCGGCGACCGCCAGTGGACCGGGGAACAACTCACCCACGCCCAGACCATCACCGGCATCGTCGAGCAGCGCCGCCTCCCGCAACGGGCGGCTGTTCTCGCGCTCTCGACTGCGATCGTCGAATCGAACCTGATCAACGTGCCCTACGGGGATCGCGATTCGCTCGGCCTGTTCCAGCAGCGACCCAGCCAAGGATGGGGCAGCGCCGAGCAGGTCAGCGACCCGGCCTATGCCACCAACGCCTTCCTCGACCATCTCATCGCGCTGGAGGGCTGGTGGAGGCTTCCGCCGGGTGTGGCGCAGCAGACCGTGCAGGCATCGGCCTACCCGGAGCGCTATGCCCCGCAGGAAGCCTCCGCCGGTGAGCTGATGAACCGCTTCTGGCGCGGGCCCGACAACCCGCCGCCAGCCAACGGTGCGGCGCCCGCAGCGCAGGCAGCGGTCTGCGGTGATCCGGGTGGCGCGAGCACTCCGCTCGACCCGCAGCAGCTTCCACCGGGCTACCGGCTTCCGGCGGAGCCGAACCAGCGCGCGGCGGTGCAGTACGCACTCGCCCAGCTCGGGAAGCCCTACGTCTTCGGCGCGAAAGGCCCGGACGCCTTCGACTGCTCCGGCCTGATGCAGGCGGCGTGGGCGCACGCCGGAGTCCCGATCTCGGCGGGCACCACCAGCCAGATCCACGACGGCCGCGCAGTCGCCGCGCTGGGACAGCTCGCACCGGGAGACCTCGTGTTTATCCCCGGCTCGCTGGGCTCACCGAGCAACCCGCGCCACGTCGGCATGTACGCCGGGTACGGGCTGATCGTCAACGCCTACGACGAGGGCACCGGAGTCGTGCTCGAACAGCTCGACGCCTGGGAGCCGCAGGTCGTGGCGATCCGTCGCGTCTCCGAACCGAGGGGAGCGAACGCATGAACCGCACCTCCTCTCCGACGGTCGACCGAGACCTCGTGTTGGTCGGACTCCTCGTGGTCGCGTCCAGCGGAGTGCTCGCACTCGCTGGGGTGCTCGTGCTCGCCGGCGCAGCTGCCACGGCGTTCGTCGGCGGGCCGTGGCGACTGCCTAACTACGGCGGCTGGCTCCCGGCAGCCATGTCCGTCCTCGGACAGCCGACGGACCCGGGCGCCGCGCTCGGCGAGCCGTGGGCGGGCGCGTTGGCTGGCCGGGTTCAGCTGTACTGGACGTTCGCACTCGGTTCCCTCGCGGTCGGTGCGGCGGTCGTCGTGCCAGTGGGGATGGCGGCCTGGTCCCGTTTCGGTCCCACCGAGCTCGGTCACGCCAGCCGGATGGAGATCCGCCGCGAGCTGTCCTTGCACGCCGCGCGCCGCACCGCGGAGTGGACCCGTCCCGGGCTCAGCGCAGATCAGCGGCGGTCAGCACCGCTGGAGCAGGTCGCCGCGCCGCTGCACCGCGGGCCGCACGGGCAGGTGCTGGGCACGCCCTTGGAGAACCCGACAGGCGCGTTCGCCCCCACCCAGAGCGGCAAGAGCCGAACCGATGTCGTACACAAGGCGCTCGCCGCACCAGGCGCGCTGGTCTGCTCGTCCACGAAACCGGACCTCGTGGAATTCGCCGCGCTGGCGCGCTCGCGGCGGCCGGGGGCCGGGCCGGTGTACGTCTTCGACACGACGGGCAAGGTCCACTGGCCGGCTCGGATCCAGCCGTCTCCGATCCCCGGTTGCCGCGACTTCGCCGTCGCGCGCCGCCGCGCGGAAACGCTGGTGGACGCCTCCGCGGTCGGCCTGAGCGACGTTGGCGGTAACGACAAAGTGTTCCGAGAGAGGGCCAAATCGGTGGTGCAGGCCTACCTGATCGCCGCGGCCCACGAGCAGCGCGGAGTCGGCGACCTGGTCGCCTGGTCGATCACGAAACCTCCGGACCAGGAGCCGGTCGAGCTGCTGCGCAAGCACGGTTTCCCCGAGCTGGCCGACAACCTGAAAGCCGAGATCGGCATGGTCGCGGAAACCTCCGATGCGGTGTGGCTGTCGGTGCGCAGGGTGATCGAACCCTGGCTGGACCCGCAGCTGCGGGAGCTGTGCTCCCCGGCGGCAGGGGAGGAGTTCGACGCCGCGTCGTTCGTGGCCAACCAGGGATCGCTGTTCCTCGTCGCCGACAAGCACCAGGCCGCGCAAGTCCGTCCGGTGCTGACCGCACTCGTGGAGGACATCCTCACCACAGAACAGGAAATGGCGTTGAGCTATCCCCACCGGCGCTTGGATCCACCGGCGACGAACGACCTCGACGAGCTTTACGACGCGACTCCGATCCCGAAGCTTCCGGAGATCCTCGCCGACTCCGCGGGCCGTGGCGTGCTGATCCACTGGGCCGCGCAGTCGATGGCGCACCTCGAAGACCTCTACGGCGAGTCTGGCCGACGCCAGCTGCTGGACAACACCACGACGCTGACGTTCTGGGGAGGCATCAAAGACCCCAAAACCCTGGAGCTGGTCTCGACCTTGGCCGCTCATCACGAGCGCAAGCGCTACCAGCAGCAATCCGACGGGCTGTTCGGCTTCGGCCGCACCTCCGTGGGCACCGAGGACGTGCCCACCTATCGACCCGGTGCGGTCCGAACCCTGCCGCGCGGTCGGGTGCTCATCTTCCACCGGCACCTGCGTCCCATCCTCGCCCGCACCGTTGATGTGCGGAAACGCCCCGACTGGACGCAGCTGAGAGCCGACCAGCAAGCCGTCAGAGCGGGCACGGCGGCGATCGACGCCGGCGGCTACGCCGCGAAGGTGGTGGAGGCACGGTGAACGACGACGAGTTCGTGCCCCGGAACCGTCCGCGGCACGACGACGGTGCCGAAGCCGCGATCGAGGCGCTGACCGAGATCGTCGGCAGCCTCACGGCAAAACTCGCCGCGCTGCGCGGACGCATCGAAACCCTGGAAACCGGCGCACCCGACGAACCGGCCGAAGAGGAGAACAAGCACGACCAACCCGCGTCATGGGTCTTGTTCGCGCCACCGGCCGCCGCAGAAGACCGTCGGCACCGGGACGATGAGCACACTCCGCTGTGGACGGTGCGCAATTTCGTCGGCTGGTACAACGCCACTTTCCTCGGAACACCCGGTTCGTCGGCGAGAGCGATTCCGCCGTGCTGGACCGAACATCCCGGCTTGGCCCAGGAAGTCGCCGTGCTCGCGTACTCGTGGCGCCGAGCCAACATCGGCACGACTGCCAACGTCCGAGACGCCCAGCTCTGGTTGCAGCAGACCCGGCCGGGCTTCGCCGCGCGGTTGAGCGACTGGACCCATTCGCACTGCTTCGACGGACGCCACCGCCCGGTCGGCGCCCGCTGCCGACCCACCCGCTTCGCCGCGGTCGCGGCAGAACAGGACGCCATCTCATCGGGGAGGAAACGGAATGAAACCTTGGATGCGCCAAACCTGCACCGCAGCGGCGGGCGCCGGGGCCGTGGCCGCTGGAGTCGGCTGGGCGCAAGCCGCCCACCGCCTGCACCACCGCACCCGCCAACTCCGCATCGCCCACCGCGACCCGGTCACCGGACTGCTCACCAGATCCGGCTGGGAAAGCACCGCCCCCGAAGCACTGCACCGCAGCACCGTGTGCGGCCTGCTCGACCTCGACGGCTTCAAACAGATCAACGACACCTTCGGCCACGCCAGCGGTGACCACGTGCTGCGCGCCGTGGCGCGGCGAGTTCGCGGCGTGCTGCCAGCAGATTCCGTGTTCGCTCGACTCGGCGGTGACGAGTTCGTCTTCCTCGCTAACTGGAACCCCGGAGAAATCGGTACAGCGGCCGACGAACTCCTCGACGTCATCACCGCGCCCCTGCCGGTCGGCGAGCGCGGCGTTCACGTCGGCTGCTCGACAGGACTGGTGCTGCTGCGGGACTTGCCGAGCCGACCGGTGCTGCTGCGCGAAGCGGTCACCGCAGCGGATCGCGCGATGTACGAGGCGAAGCTCTTCCGATCCGGCTGGTGCCGCCACGACCCGCTGCTGCACGCCGACCCACCAACCGCCCACTGCTCCACGCCGCTCGAACGCGTCCGGGACCACGGCCCCCAACCACACTTCGGGAGAACTCCGTGAAGATCCACGACGCCCGTTCCTGGGAACGCGAAGCAGCCTGTGCCGGAACCGACCACCGCCTGTGGTTCGGCGAGGACGACGTCCGCGAATCCGGCAGCGACGCCCACCGCCGTCGCGAGAACGCCAAAGCGATCTGCCGAACCTGCCCCGTGCTCACCGACTGCCTCATCGACGAACTCCTGCGCCCGCACAACGAACAACACGGCATCCGCGGCGCCACCACTCCCGGAGAACGAGCCCGCATCCTCGCCCGCTGGAGAGCCGCCGGACTCGTACCCCGACACGACCCACCGCCCAACCCTGACGCCCTGCGTGCTGTGCTCGTCAGTGGGAAAGGAACTCCGTAACAGCGGGTGGGAGCTCGGCTCAACAGATCGCGGCTTTACTGGTCGCTACCAAGAGCAACAGCGGGCTCGTCGATGTCGGTTTCCCAGAGCTGCAGGAGATAGTCCTCCACGGCGTCCGAGACGGCGAGATCGAAAGCTGTATCGCGTCCACTGGCGTGCACCCGGACACGGCACAGCGTGCTCTCGATCCGAATTGGGGTCCGGAGTTCGCGTGAAGGCTCCCGCATCAGTCCGGCCACCCGCAGATCACCCTGTGGCGCGTGCAGTGAGGTCTCCACGACGTCTTCCCAGGTGTGTGTCACTGGTGGTGGAGCACTTTGCCAGTGCTCCACCACCAGCCGGACCGGCCCAGTGTGGATACCGGTATTGATAAGGACGATGCCGGACGCAGTGGTGACGAGGCTGTGATCTTGCGAAGGCAGGCTTTCGACGTCTTCGGGGTAGGTTTCACCGTCGAGCAGGAAGAACTGGTGATAGCTCGCCTCGACGGTTCCCGAGATGGTCAGCGGTTCCGTCACCGTTCCATGCTAGCTGCCGAACACTTCAACGCAGAACAGATGGAAGTTCCTCATTCGGTGGTTTCGGGAGAATGCGCTGAGCTCGCGTCCTCCTTGGTTGGCATCCTTCAATGGCATGCGCTGGCTAAAAAGTTACCAACAAGTGGGGCTTTTTTGGGAAATCTCACCGTACGCGGACTGGTTCCAATTCGTCACCAGCGTCGGCTGGTGGAGCAGCCCCTGAGGTGCGAAGCCGACAGGCGGCAACAGCGGTGCCTGTCCTTCGATGGATCTGGCCCCGTTCTAGAACTCCTCGACGTACATGCCAGGGAACAGGCACGACGGCATGTGCGCTCCTTCGGCTGAGACGTGGCGTACCCGCAACCCTTCTCCCGCACGCCGCGCGCGAACCTATCCTCCCGCCCTCCGCCGAAGGCAATAGCACTGCCTCCCCGGGCAACCGCTCCGTGTCTTTCCGGAGGTGGGCTGCAACTTCTGCGGAGTGTTTGACGGTGACTGCCCGGGGATCTGCCCTTCTGGTCCTTCCCACTGTTCCACGGCGCGGAGTACCACTGGTGGCCGACTATGTCATGAGGAGACCTGATGCGCGAGCAGCACGGCCACGATGAAGCGGAAACGTCGAAGCAGGCACCGCAAGCTCGACCAGTGGAGACCGAAGCCGCGGGATCACAGCCGGCGGGACTCTCCAGCTCCGCAGCACACATCCTGCACCTGCAGCGGACCTTGGGGAACGCGGCCGTTGCACGGATGCTCGGCGATGAGCCGGAGGAGGTGCAGAGATCCGCCGTGCATAGAGTCCTGCGATCACCAGGACGTCCACTCGATGAGCCCGTGCGGACCGGCATGGCGGCCCGCCTCGGCGCGGACTTCTCCGACGTCCGCGTGCATACCGGGAGCACGGCGCAACGCTCGGCATCCGAAATCGGTGCCCGCGCCTACACCTCCGGAAACCACATTGTCATCGGCGAAGGCGGCACGGACAACCACATTCTCGCCCACGAACTCACCCACGTCATCCAACAGCGTTCCGGTCCCGTTGCAGGCACGGACAACGGCAGCGGACTGAAGACCTCCGACCCATCGGACCGCTTCGAGAGAGAAGCGGAGCAGAACGCGAAGCGCGTGATGGCGTCATCGCATAGAACCCCGGTTTCGGGCAAGGCTGCTTCGCAGCCGCTGCAGGGTTCTTTGCAGCGAGCAAGGTCCTCTCCAGGGCCTCGAGATCGCCAGATGACGAACGAGGAGTGGTTCGGCGTTGACGAAAATGGAGAAGAGGACAAGGGTAAGAAGCGCCAGACCCATGCTTCGCTGATATATACCGATGAGTTCGGCCGGGAAGTCGACCTCCTGAGTGCTACGAATGTCTCCGCGTCCCAGGAAGAGGACGCCATGCATGCGGAGGATCTTCTGATCGGCGGGCTGCGGGCCAACCTCGACAGATTCTCGTCGGCCAAGAACCGCCCTAATCAGATCGTCTTCTCGGTCACCAAATCGCCTTGCACGTCCGAAGTGCGTGACGGGCTTCCGGCGACAGGCAAGGGATGCACCGAGGCAATCCTGAACTTGGCGACGAATGGCCTCTCTGCAGGCGGTCGGGCCTACAAGTTCAAGATTGATCTCATCGTGCGAGGGATCTACCACGGTAAAGTGCAAGGCGGGAAGAAGGCGTCGGAAAAGGCATTAGATGTTTTGGAGGCGCATCCGGGCATCACTGTCAGCAGGGATCTGTCCAAGAAGGATATCGATGCGTTGAACGCAGACTCTTGATGATGAGACTGATTGCGGGTGATCTGGCTTCGTACGGGAAATCAGCTCCTCGCCGTCCACTCTCCGAACTGCGAATCCAGGATCAGCTGGCCCAGCTTCGTGTACTCCTGCCGCACCGCTGTGATCAGTTCGGCCCTGCCCACCGGCCGGCCTGGTTCGGCGGCGAGGTAGGCGGCGGTGATGGCGAAGGATCTGATGGAACCGCCGACTAGCTCGAAGCGTTCTGCACAGAAGTTGAGGTCGAGGTCTTCGGACCGGGGGAGGGCGGCGCCGAGACAGCGGTCCCAGAGGGCTTGGCGTTGCGTGGGATCTGGGAGGAGGAAGTCGGCTATGGCGTCGAGACGGCGGGTGAAGGCTTCGTCGAGGTTGGCTCGGAGGATGGCGTGCCGACCTCGCTCAGCGAAGAAAGCCCCGGCGAACGTGGGACGACCGCCAGACTCGGCGCCTTGTTGACCACGTCCGGATCGCGGCCCTCGCCGCGTTCTTCTGGTCGATGCCCGATCGGCTCCTATGCGCCGTGGCTCAGGCCACTGCCTCTGCCGTGGTCCTGCGTGTGGTGGTGCTCTTCCTCAGCGTGGCGGCGGTCGTGCTCGTCGCTGAGATGTTCGCGCTGATCGGTCCGATCGTCCCGGCGGTCGTCCTGGGCATCGATGAGGTTCTCGCGGAGGTTGTTGAGGCGGCGCTGGGTGTGCTCGGGGTGCTCGGGGTTCATCGGGAGCCTCCAATGGCTGTTGAGGGTGTGCCAGTTCTGGGTGCGGGTGTTGTCACCGTGGGGTTGGGGACCGAGCGGTAGGTCGGGGTGGTCCGTGCGGACGCCGTAGGTTTCGCGGTAGGCGGCGGTGCGGGTGAGGAGTTCGGCCCATTGCTCGGCGGCGTGGGGGCCGTCGGGTCGGGGTCCGAGGTTCGCCGCCCAGCGGGGCGGGTTGGCGGTGGTGGCTTCGCGGAGTTCGGTGAGGCGTCCGTGGATGGCGTGGTCGAGGTCGTCGAGTTGGCCGGTGTCGATGTCGGGTGGGAGTGAGCTCATCCACGGCAGGGCAGGTTGGTGTCCGAGTCCGGTGGCGCGTTGGTCGGCGAGGTGGTCGACGAGGCGTTGCGTGACTTCGCGCGGGTTGAGTTCGGTCCGCGAGTGGAGCGCGTGGGTGGTGTCGGTGAGCGCGCGGTCGGTGTCGAGGCCGGCTGCGGAAGCGGCTGCCGCGTGGCGCCAGACGGTGCTCCAGCTGCTCCAGTCAGGTTGTTCGGTGTGCTGGATCAGGCCTTTCCAGTGCTCGATTTGGTCGGTGGTCGGTTCGGCGGTGGGCGCGGGCGGTTCGCGTCCGTCGACGTGGCGGTGGATGCGCCAGGCGAGCAGAGCTGCGGGGTCGAGGGCGTCGTCGAGTTCGTTGAGCCGGGGGAGTAGTCGGTGTGGTTGCCAGCCTGCGCGGGTGGCGTCGTTGAGGGTGCGCAGTAGTGCTTCTTCTGCGGGGGTGCCGAGTGCGGTCGGGGCGTGGATGGCCAGCGCTTCGCGGGCTGCCTGGTCGAGTAGGGAACGCACGAGTTGTTCGCGGCGGTGCACGGTGTCGGAGAGGGGCTGTTCGGTGCGGTGCTCGGTGGTGGGGTCGGTTGCGGTGAGCGTGGCCATGAAGGGTTCGCCGAACTCCTCGCGCAGCCGGTCGGTCGGGTCGCGGCGATCCGTGTCGGGGTGTGCTTCAGGCATCCAGCGGTCGACGATGTGGCGCCATGCGTGCGCGCGCAGGTTCTGTCCTCCGGGTGGTTCGCCAAGCGGGCTAGCCGGGTCGGTGGCGTCGATGTCGTAGGTCTCGCGGTAGGCGGCGGCGTGGCCGAGCAGTTCCTCCCAGCGGAGCGCGGCTCGTGGTTCGTCCGGTCGAGGGCCGAGTCCTGCTGCCCAGCGCGGCGGTTCGGCGACCGTGGTCTGGCGTAGTTCCGTCACGCGGTCGGTGATGGCTAGCTGGAGCCGGTGTAGATAGTCGGCCTCGTCGGCGGAGAGACTGCGGAAGTCGGCGTGGGCGAGGCAGGGAACCGGCCGGTGCCCGCATTGTTCGGCGCAGGCTGCCGCGACGACTTCAGCCGCCACCGTCGAAGCCGGTGCCGGGTCGGTGGCGGGTCGGGTGTTGAGCGCGTGTGTGGCGCTTCGGATCGCGGCGTCGGCGTCCAGTCCTTCGGCGGCCGCTGCGGCGGCGCGTTCCCACACCCGGTTCCACTCGGGTTCTTCGGGTGCGGTGGTGTGGTCGTGGCGTTCGATGGTGCTGCGCCATCGGGACATCTGCTCGGCAGTCGGCGTGGTGGTGCGCGCGGGCGGCTGGTGGTGGGCGACCAGGTCGCGGATACGCCAGGTGAGCAGTGCGGTCGGGTTGTCGGCGTCGGCGAGCCCGGTGGCGAGGTCTGGGACGAGGCGGTCGGCTTGCCATCCGAGGTGTTCGGCGCTGCGCAGTTGTTGGCGCAGCGCTCCGGCTCCATCGAGGTCGAGCAGTTCAGGGACGTGCTCGGTGAGCACGGCGTCGATGCGTTCGGCGCGACCGAGGTCGGCGACGTGGGTGTGGCGGGCGACGAGGGTGCGCAGCGACTCCTCGGAGCCGAGGGAGTCCCGGAGTTCTTCGGACGCGGATGTTTCCGCCGAGGAGCGTTGCAGCGCGTTTTCGAGGACTCCGCGTGCGGTGCGTTCCAGCGGCGTTTCGTGGTGGGAGTCGAGGGTGTGCTCGTGGGTTTCGACCCACAGCCGGTTCTGCCCGCGGGCGCGGGTGACCATCGTGTAGAGCTGTTCGCGGGAGGTCCCGCGGGTGATGACGCTGTGGGCGGTGTGCTCGGAGGTCATGCCCTGCACGCGGTTGACGGTGGCGGCGTAGGCGAGTTCGACGTGTTCGCGCACGTACTCGGCGGGCAGGCGCACCGAGCCTCCGGTGGCCTGGTGGCGCAACACGAGCGACCCGTTGTCGTGCACGCGTTGCACGGTCCAGGTGTCGCCGTTCTTGACGAAGTCGGTGCCGCGAAACAGGGTTTTCAACCGGTCGTTGTGCCGGGTGACTATCCAGTCTCCTGCGCTGGCGGTGGTGCCGTCGTGCAGCCGTACGGAACGTTCGTCGTTGACGTGGCCGCGGGCCAGGCGCAGTTCGCGGGCTTGCACGTTGAGGTCGACGACGTCGTCGTTGCTCGGCACGATCAGCAGCGACTGGAGCCCGGCGTCCAGGTCGGCGCGCCATGCCCGGTGCGCGGCGTCGCGCATCGTCTCCAGCGAGCCGTCCTGCACCCGCTCGTGGTCGAAGTAGTAGTCCAGCCCGCTCGGGTCCGCGGCGTGCAGCAGCAGCGACGCCTGTGCTTGGGCGCGATCGTGGAAGCGCACCACTTCGTGGAGTTTGAGAACTGATTCGGCGTTCTGGTGCGCGAACCACCGCATGGCGCCGCCGGCTTCGACGGCGGAGAGTTGGCGGTGGTCGCCGACCATGCGCACGTCCGCGCCGCGGCCCAGCGCGTAGCTCACCACGGTGTGCAGGGTGTGGGTTCCGGCCATCGCTGCTTCGTCGATGACGAGGACGTCGCCTCGGGTGAACGCGAAGCGGCGGTGCGCGTTGCCCCGGTCCAGCGCGGTGGTGACCTGGTGCAGCGTGTGCGGGCGGGCGCCGATGGAGTGGCCGAGCTCTTGCGCGGCTCGCGCGGAGGGCCGAAGGCGTACACCTGGCCACCTGCGGAGCGCCAGGCGTCGGCGAACACCTTCATGGTGGTGGTCTTGCCTGTCCCGGCAGGGGCGACGAGCAGCTGCACCCGCCGTCCCGAAGTGGCGAAGCCGCGCACCGCGGCTTGCTGACCGCTGTTGAGCTTCGCGTCCGTCAGCGCAGCCTCAACGGTGTGTGCGGTGAGCCGGTGACCGTCCCGACGCCGTCCCCATTCGGCCAACGCCGCTTCTTCGCGCAGCGTCTGGTGGGTGGTGAAGCGTTCGGCGCCGTGTTCGGTGAACACGCTCTCTCCGCTGGCGCGGCGCAGCGATTCCGGCTCCTCCACCAACGACGGTGCTTGCAGCGCGACCGTGTCCGGCGCGGCGAGCACCGCGTCCACGATCCGATCGATGAGGCCTTCACGCTCTTCGCCGCGCACGGCTACACCAGCGGATTGGCGGTGCGCCTCGGCGAGCAGGTTCCACCGGTTGAAGTGGCTGTAGTGCTCGGAGACGGTCGTCAACGTGGCCACCGCCAGCTCTTCGAGCGAACGCTCCTTCGCGGGGGTTGGGCGCGCTCCGAACACGCGCTCGCCGATGCGTGACACCGCTGCCGTCCCCGCGGTCGCTGCGGCTTCTCGGCGCCACCGCGCCACGTGCTGTGCGAGGGGGAGCGACTCGGCGGGCTTGGCCTGCCGCGTGGCGTACTGGGCGCGGCGCCCGATCTCCAGCAGCTGCTTCGAATTCGGTTCTCGCCCGTGTTCGCGGCGGAAGGCGACGATGCCACGGGCCCGTTCCCGCTCGACCGCGGCGGCGCGCTGGGAGAACCCTTCCAACAGCTCCGAGCCGACTCCGTCGAGTTCCCACACCGGGCGTTTGAGGTCGATGCCGTGGTGCGGGCGCATGCTGAACTGCGCACCCTGCTCGCGCAGCAGGTCGCGGATTCGGGAGTTGTAGAATTCGCTGAGCGTCACCGCTGCGGCCAGTAGCGTGCGCCCGTCCATCGAAGTCCACTTGCCGTCCACAGCGGACTGAACTTTCGTGCTGACCGGCACGTGGGTGTGCAAGTGCGGGTCGGCGGCGCGGGAATCCCAGTGCTCGAACAGCGTCGCCGCGATCCCGCGGGTGTCGTGCTGAGCGATGCCGCCCGCGCCTTTGCGCGTGAACGCGGCATTGCACTCCAGGTAGCCGAGCGTGTCGCGCACCGCTTGCCTATGCACGTCGACGATGCGTTCACTCGTTGCCGTATCGCCCAGGCCCCAAGCGACGCTGACCGACTTGGGTGGTGCGAACACCAGCTCGTAACCGGCGGTCGCGTTCTTCAGCACTCGCCGTTGTTCCGCGCGCCATGCCTCGAACTCGTCGTTGCTGGCGGGCGGGGCGCCATGAGCGTCGGTGAAGGCCCGGATCTGCACGTCGTGGCGGATGCGCGCCCGATCGGCCTCGCTGATGGGCGCGCCAGGTTCCCGACCGCGGACCCGGTTGTAGGCCGCGTAGGCCTCGCGGATCATCGTGCGCAGGTCGTCGACACCGCCGAAGCGGGGAACCGGTTGCCGAGTTTGGTGGCCTGCAACGCGTCCTGCGGGTTCGCACCTGCCGCCAGCAGCCGGGTTTCGATGCCGTTGGCGTCGGGGTGCCGGCCTTCGCCGAACAGTGCCTGCATCTGCGCCGCTTCGACTTCGCCGGTCATGCCCAGTGCGGCAGCGCCTGCCCCGAACCACTGCCCGGGCGGGTAGCCGTGCCGGAAGTAGTAGTCCGCGAGGGTTTCGCCGACGTCCATGTCCCGATCACCGCACGCGACCCTGCCGACGAGGTACTCATGACCTCCCGGCGTGATCTTGCGAATTCCCATCATGGCGGCACCCGTGCAGGCATGGTCGACGACGAAGCGGTGCGCTCCATGCTTGCGGGTTCGCCCGCGATTCCCGAGTGACCGCAATCGATTCAGCACCTGGGAGACTGGCGGAATCTCGTATTCAATTGTCGCGAATTCTCTGCTTCCTCAGGTTGCGGTGGATCACCTGTTCCGGTTCTGGGGCTTGCGGAACATCCTCGTAGTAGCGCTGCAGCCAGCGCCGCGGCGGGGAGTTGATCAGCGCGGTCTCGCCCTGGTTCATCAACATCGCAACACCTCGATTGCATCCATATGAGTTGCTATCATCGCCTTATGGCGATGAATAGCATGGAGGGCTGCCTGGCGTCGAGCCCGCCGGGCGTGAGCCTGGATCCGGCGGTGGCGTTGTTCCACAGCCTCTCGGACGCCACGCGGCTGGCGATCGTGCAGCGCCTGGCCGACGGGGAAGCCCGAGTCGCTGACCTGATCAGTGAGCTGGGGCTGGCGCAGTCGACGGTGTCGGCGCACGTGGCGTGCCTGCGTGACTGCGGCCTGGTCGTGGGGCGCCCGGAAGGCCGCCAGGTGTTCTACAGCCTGGCCCGACCGGAGTTGATGGACCTGCTGGCCTCGGCGGAAGTGCTGCTGGCCGCGACCGGCAACGCGGTGGCGCTGTGCCCGAACTACGGAACCGACACCACCGAGGAGATCGTGCGATGAGCGACGCCTGCGGCTGCGGCAGCGACGAACCCCGCACCGGCGAGGACGCCGAGGAGCGCGAGCCGGAACGACTCTGGGAGGTCACCGAACTACGCTTCGCCGCGATCGCGGGCGTACTGCTGATCGCCGGATACGCCGCGGAGTGGGCGGGGGCGGAGCCGATGCTGGCGCTCGCGCTCAAGGCGCTGGCGTTGCTCGCCGGTGCTTACACGTTCGTGCCCTCCACGCTCAAGCGGCTGGTCAAGGGCAAGATCGGTGTCGGCACGCTGATGACGATCGCCGCGGTCGGCGCGGTGATCCTGGGTGAGGTCGGCGAGGCCGCCATGCTGGCCTTCCTGTACTCCATCAGCGAGGGCCTGGAGGAATACTCCCTGGCCCGCACCCGCCGCGGGCTACGTGCCCTGCTGTCGCTGGTGCCGGATGAGGCCACCGTGCTGCGCGACGGCACCGAGGTCGTGGTGCCCCCGGCCGAACTGCGGGTCGGGGACCGGATGGTGGTCAAGCCCGGCGAGCGCATGGCCACCGACGGCGTGATCCGCACCGGCCGTACCGCGCTGGACGTCTCGGCGATCACCGGCGAATCCGTGCCCGTGGAAGCCGGTCCCGGCAGTGAGGTGTTCGCCGGGTCGATCAACGGCACCGGCGTCCTGGAAGTCGAGGTCACCACGACCGCCGAGGACAACTCCCTGGCCCGGATCGTGCGGATCGTGGAGGCCGAGCAGTCCCGCAAGGGCTCCAGCCAGCGCCTCGCCGACCGCATCGCCAAACCCCTGGTGCCCGGCGTGATGATCGCCGCCGCGCTCATCGCCGGCCTCGGCAGCCTGTTCGGCGACCCGCTGACCTGGATCGAACGCGCCCTGGTCGTGCTCGTCGCCGCCTCGCCGTGCGCGCTGGCGATCTCCATCCCCGTCACCGTCGTCGCGGCCATCGGTGCCGCCAGCAAGCTCGGCGTGCTCGTCAAGGGCGGCGCCGCGCTGGAAGCCCTGGGACGCATGCGCGGGGTGGCGCTGGACAAGACCGGCACGCTGACCCGCAACCAGCCCACCGTGGTCGACGTCGCCACCACCGACGGAACCCCACGCGAGCGCGTGCTCGGAGTGGCCGCCGCGCTGGAGGCCCGCAGCGAACACCCCCTCGCCCGCGCCATCCTCGCCGCGGTCGACGGTGAGTCGATCGCGGCGGCGACCGACGTCGAGGCGGTCACCGGTGCGGGGCTAACCGGCCAGGTCGACGGACGCACCGCGCGACTGGGCCGACCCGGCTGGCTGGAGCCCGGCCCGCTGGCCGCCGACGTGCAACGTATGCAGCACGCCGGATCCACCGCAGTGCTCGTCGAAGACGACGGCCACGTGATCGGTGCGATCGCCGTGCGCGACGAACTCCGTCCCGAAGCAGCTGAGGTCATCACCCGGCTGCACCAAGGCGGCTACCACGTCGCCATGCTCACCGGCGACAACCACGCCACCGCCACCGCTCTGGCCGCCCAGGCGGGCATCGACTCCGTGCACGCCGAACTGCGCCCGGAGGACAAGGCCCGCATCATCAGCGAGCTCAGCGGCCAGCGGTCTATGGCGATGGTCGGCGATGGCGTCAACGACGCCCCCGCCCTGGCCACCGCCGACCTGGGCATTGCAATGGGCGCCATGGGCACCGACGTGGCCATCGAAACCGCCGACGTCGCGCTCATGGGCGAAGACCTGCGGCACCTCCCGCACACCCTCGACCACGCACGCCGCGCCCGGCGGATCATGCTGCAAAACGTCGGACTGTCGCTGGCGATCATCACGGTGCTGATGCCGCTTGCACTGTTCGGCGTGCTCGGGCTGGCAGCGGTGGTGCTGGTGCACGAGGTCGCCGAGGTCGTCGTCATCGCCAACGGAGTCCGCGCCGGCCGGGCCAAGCCGCTGCCGACGCTCCCGGGTGGCCACCGTACGGCCCGGCCCGCGCCGGTGGGGGCATCAGCGTGACCAGGACTGAAGCGCCGGTGGTGAGTGTGGCCCGACGCCGGGCCATACTCACCACCACAGCCGCGCTCTTGGCCCTCGGGGACCTGACGGTGAAAATCTGGGCCACCCCGTAGCGTGGCGTTCCCAGCGGGTTTCGAACAGCTGCGTTGGCTGCCAGTTGGGCACCCTGATCGGCCCGTTGACGATTAGCTGTTTCCGAGGCGGGCGTGATCACCGGCGGCGTAGGTCTTCCAGGTGGATCCAGCTTCGGCGGCAAGTTGCTCGGTGGTGTTGGGGTGGTAGCCGAGCATTCCGGCGACAACGGGGGCGGGTGCTTGGAGGACAAGCTGGCGGATCGTGGTGGTACGGCCATCGCGGCTGGGTAGGCCGAGGTTGCGCAGCCGAAGGCGCAGCGAGGTGGTGTGCAGGGGCTGTCCTGGGCGGCGACCGGGGAACAGGAACGGGTTGGTCGCGCCGCCGGCGGTGGTGAGGTTCAGCCGGTTGTCGAGGTAGCGGGTCAGCACCTCGGCGAACGGCGGTGGAACCGGCGTGGGTGGGTCGCCGAGCCGCAGTAGCACCTGGTCGTCGTCGCGGATGATGTCGTCGGTGGTCAGCTGTGCGATCCGGATCAGTGGTTGGGCGTAGAGCAGGATCAGCAGGGCGAGCACGCGATCGGCGTCAGGGATGGTCTCGTCGGTGAGCACCCGGCGGACCTGATCAAGACGGTGGCGCTGGCTCAATCGTGCGGCGATCGAGCTCGGCGAAGTGGGCAGATGCAGGCGGGGAAGTTCGTGTCGCCGGAGCGCCCACTGCAGGAACTCGCGGGAGCACTTGGAATCCCGGTTTTCCGCGGTGAACCAGCGGTCGATGTCGGTTTGGGTGCACTCATCAAGTCGTCGTCCGTGCGCGGCGAGGTCGTCAAGGAACAACACGGCGACCCGGAGCAGACGACGGGCGTTGTTGGCTCGGTAGGAGTTGATGGGCTGCTCGCGGGCGGTTTGGCGTAGTCGGCGCAGCACGTGCCAGGTGGCGAACCGCTCCAGCAGCTTGCGGTGCGCAGGGTCGTTGATCGTCGCCAGCCAGTCGGGCAGCCATTGCTCGAACAGCAGCAGGAATCGGTCGACGGGTGGGAGAACACCGCAGTCGATGAGCAGGTCGCGCACGTAGATGACCGATCTCCACGGGTGGAGCCTGCTCAAGCCCTCGTGGGTGAGCGGGACCTCGCTGCGGGCCAGAGCGGACAACACCGAGACTGGGGCTTCGCGGCGCAGCCAGGTCAGTCGACTGGCGGGCCAGCTCATGGCGTGAATCAGGTGAAACAGCGGTTCCAGCTCGGGGCGCACTGCGCCGCTGCCGTCGTCGAGTAGTTCGGTCAGCCGGTCCGCGAGCACGCATCGGGTGCAAGCGTCGGTGCGGTAGCCAGGTCCTTCCTGGCCGCAGCGACGGCAGATGAAGTCACCAAGACCGCCGGCACAGTCGGTGCAGATCGGGCTGCCGTCTGAGGCGCGACGGCCGGGAAGTAGCCGGTCGGTGGCGCAGTCCCCGCAGCGACCGTAGGTGTTGATCGCCTGTTCGTAGCAGGCGACGCAGACGGGTCCTTCCGGCCAGCCCCACCGGGCACGAAGCCGGTTATCGCCCTTGATTTTGGCGTAGTCACTGCACACCGGGCGCCCGCACCGCGCACAGACCGCGCTGGTGGGCAGGTGGTCCTGGTTCATTCAGCTGGGGTGATCCGGGCGCGTTTGGGACGTAGCTCAGCGACGTTCGGTGGCGCCGGGGCGTCGTCGGTGGCGGTCTTGCGGATGCCGATGTTGGCCGCGCGGGTGCTGACCAGCTCGCCGGGTTCGGTGGCGAAGATGTCGCACAGCGCTGACAGCACCTTCAACGACAACCGTTCGGGAGTTCCGGTCACCAGCCGGTGCACCTGTGAGACCGACAGGTGGATACCGCGCTCGCGCAGCGGTTCCACTAGGTCGGTTGTGGCGTACATGCCATGCTCGGCCATGGTCTCCCGCAGCCGCCACGTGTAGCTGACCTCGCGCTTCTGCATCGTCATGCTCCTTTTCCTCCTGGCCCCAGTGCCTCGTCGATCGTCGCGTCCAGCGCCCGCCGCAGTGTGCGGGTGCGGTAGTCCGAGGACACGCAGGTGTAGATCGAGGTCGTGCTGGCGTGTTCGTGGCCGACCTGTTCCTGCACGAACCGCGCGTCGAATCCGTCCTCGATCAGGTGCGTCACGTAGGCCCGGCGCAGTGAGTGGAAGTCCAGCGCAGGATCCATTCCGAGCTCGTCGCGGTAGGCGGCCAGCCGCCGGTTGAGCTGCTTGTTGGCGATCCGCGGGGCGCGTTCGGAAGGCCACAGCGCCGGGTTGTCCTCTCTCCCGAGCAGCGGCTGCACCTCGGTCACCCACTGCTCAAGCACTTCGGCGACCCACTCCCACACGCACAGCACGCTGCGCCGTTTTGGCGGCGAGCCCTTCTTGGCCTTGCCGTGCCGGACGTAGCAAACGCCGTACTCACCGAACTCCCGACCGTGCGGATTGCGGCCGAAGTCGACGACATCGAGCATCCTCGTCTCGTTGCGGCGCAGCCCGAACCCGTAGGCCGTCTTGAACGTCGTTACGTCCCGGAACGCCGCCAGCCAGCCCTTGCGGCCGGCAGCGCGTTTGCGTGCGATCTCCTCATCGGCGTGGTCAAACAGCGCCTGCAACTCCTCGCGGGTGAAGGCCCGCCGCTGGGGCTCGGCTTCGACCTCGGCGACATGCGCCGCGGCGTTGACCTCGTTGATCACCTGCACTGGATGAGTGCCGAACCGCTGCTCACACTCCGCGGCCCATCCGTAAGCCGGATCGGTGAGGAACGAGCAGAACGTCCGCAGCGCACCTTGGTAGCCGCGCACGGTGGACTTCGAGACATGGTGCACCGCGCGCAGATCGGTGAACCACTCGTCGGCCAACTGCGGGCTCCAGTGCCACGGATATTCCCCGGCGTGCTCGAAGAAGCGCCGAACCTGGCGCTGCTGCGCCTCGACCGTCGAGCGCGCCAGGTTGCGCGCCAACTGCTGGTTACGCCAGCCCTCCAGCATCGCGGCGAAAACCTGCTCCTCGGGGTGCAGCAGCGGCACACCATCGGCCAGATGCAGCCCAACTGAGCCCGGAAACCCGTCGTTCTTGCTCACTGGCCCCGCCTTCCAGAGATCGCATCCAGCGCGAGTATGTCGCATCAGACGCGATCTGCGTAAGGTGGTCCTGGTCAACGACCATGCGAGCCAAGCTGAACTTCAATGACCCCGTAGGTTCCGCTACGGTCGAGCGTGCGCGAGCACATCATCACCCCAGCTTGGCGGCCTCGAGTGCATCGCTTCCGCGCCGTTCGCAAGGCGGCGCGAGTTCTCATCGGATGCGATACGTCCTGGTTGCACTCCGAGTGCAAGAGGTGCTGTGGGCGAGCGGCGCGGCCGGCGCGAGCCGGGCAGGCAAGGGGGGCCGGGCGGGCGCGGGCCTGGCGCGGAGGGGTGCCGGGTGAGGGTGAGGCGGCTCGGTGGTGGCGTGGTGGCGGGCTGTGTGTGGGGTGGGCAGCGGTGCGGCTTTGCCGCTGACCGGTGGGTTGCCCTCTCGGGAGGGCAACCCACCAGGGCGTTACGCGGCTACGCGGGCCCGATCGCGGACGTTGTCGGCGGCGCGGCGCGGAGCGGGCAGCTTCACGACTGGGGCCGTGGGCGTGTTGCGGCTGACCCAATCCTCGACGATTCGGCGGTCTTCGTCGCGGGAGTACCGCACCCACTCGGCGCGCAGCGCGCGAAGCGGGTGCGGGTCCTGTGCGGCGCGGTAAGCGCACACGGCACGAATGCGGTCAGCGCGCGAAGCATTGGCGGGGAGCGGTTCCAGGCCGGGATGTCCACGTTCGCGGCACTCCTCGCAGAGCCCGTCGCGCTGGCGGCGGTCCACCTCGGACGGTTCGACGTTGCAGACCAGGCACCGACCGCGTGCGGGGTGCTTGGCCGCGTCGTCGTAGTCCAAACCGGACGCATAAACGGTCGGGGAATCCGGCCGGACCGACACCGCATCCGCCTGGACCGGCCGGGCCGGTGCGTCGTCGTCGACGTTCAACCGGGTGGCGGCGTAGGCCTCCAGCAGGTTGTGGGCGCGTTGCGCGGCTTCCTCGCTGGCCGGGTTGGGCAGGCGGCGAAGCGTGCGCCGGGTGGTGATGTCGCGCGGTGCCTCGTGGCGGTTGTCGTCCGTCCAGCGCGGTGCGCGCTGTTCGGCGGACTGCATGACCGGGGCGGGCCGGTGCTGGTCCCATTCGACGGGCGCACATGCGGCGACGACGGCTCGCACGTCCTGTGCTTCGGCGGCGCGCTTCTCCAGCGCTTCGAACCTGGGCCGGGCCAACCTGGTCGGGCGCTGCAACGTCCGCGCGCACTCCAGCAGCGCGGCAAGCTCCCGATCGGACGGACGCAGCGACCCGAACAGCTCGACCGCGCCGCGATAATCGCGGTTGTCCAGACACTTCGACACCGCAGAGATGAGGTGTGGAACAGGAATAACGCCAGAGATCTGCATGATATGAGTCCCTACTGTGAAAGTCATCCGGGCTTGGTCTTTCCGGATCCTTGCGGGTTCAATTCTATCAAGTTATCTCGTTCTGAAGCCAGCCGAAAAGCCGAATTAGGGAAATTTGAGACAGTTTCTTCTTTGTTCTGTCGTGGCGATGAGCTGGGGAAATGCTGTTTTATAGCTGAACTCGGGAGCGTGATTCGCCGCCGAAGGCATGCCAACTCGGCCGTGTCTTTGAGGGCGTAGCCCGCCCCTGGTCTTCTTTTTTCCGCTGGCAGCTCATTGCCTGCCCGGAGCTGGGGTGGGTCAAGTCGCGCCCAGGGAAAAAGTTTTTGGGTGGGGTTAGGGGTCCCCACCCAAAAAGTTTTTCCCTGCGACTTGACGCGCCCCGGCGGAGGGCTACCCTCCGCTGCCTTCCAGCGGGAAAAAGGAGAGCAGACCCAGGTGAGACGGCGACGAGGGCCGGTGCCGCCCGGCAGCATGACCTGCCCGGATCCCTGAACCGGACGCCTTCGGCACTCGGATGAGTCCGGCTTTGCAGGCTTGCCTCGTGCTCGACGGAACGGCGTGGGCGGTAGCCTGCCTTGGTGCCGTGCACGTGGTCAGGCGAGTCCCTCCCACGTCCGGCGCAGGGCAGGGGGCGTTCTTGGTCGAGCCGCCTCGGCGGTGAGCCTTCGGGCTTGCGCGCCCTGCCCACCCAATCCGCGACGCTCACCGTGTCGCTCTGGCACCGCCTCCGCGCCGGGCGAGTCTGACCGTGCTCGCGCGGCAGAAGCCGGCACCTTGCTCGACAGCGTTCTTAGCCTGGCATGACCAGTGCACGGAAATGTCCGTGGAGAAGGGGAGTCCACTATGGCCGAGAACGCCAGCGCCGAAAGGAAGCGGCGCCGTTCCACGAAGATCAGCGAACGATTGGAAGCCGCGCGCCGCCGCAACCTCGACCAGCTCGCCGAGCAACGGCGCCGTGAGGAGGAAGTCGAAGACGCCCTGGCCGACTTCGTGCAAGCCGGTGAAGACATCGCCACCGCCGGTCGCATCGCAGAGGACAAGATCATCGGCCTCCAGCGGAAGATCGATGCCGTGCGGGAGAACTTGCGGGCGGCGACGGCGGCGTCTCACGATCGGCAGGCTTGCGCCGCACTGCGGATTCACCACGTCGGCGGGCGAACCGTCGAGCAGGTGTCAGAACTGCTGGAGACCGGCTCGGTGAAGGAGACCCGGCGCATTCTCGCGACGGCTCGGTCGAGTCGCGATGACGATGGGTCCGCCGACATGAACACGCTCTCTGTGCTGGAGGTGAGCGCAGCCGAGCCTAGCGAGCTTGCCAGTACTGGCGAACCAACGCGGTCTCCCACCGGAACCCGCGAATCCACAGCACGATGATGACCCCGGCGCTGAGCAGAACGGCCGCGACGGCCAATGGGAAAGGCGGGTTCCCGTAGGTGTTGCTGCACGCTAGAGGTACCGCGACGGCGCCTATGGCCGCACCCCACAGTTTGCGGCGTGCGGTGTGCGGGGCGAGCCAGAGGCGAGTGAGGATCGCGGCGACGAGTCCGAACACGGCGCCGATCACTGCGAGTACCGGTGTACCGATCAACCAGGCAGGATCGAGTCGTGTCCAGCCCAGCGTCACGCTGAGCAGACCCGTGGAGGCGAGCCCCAGCAGCACGCCGATCCCGGACGCGCCGCAGAGGCGCAGGATGATGATGGTGGGGCGGAACCGCATAGCAGGACGGTAACGAGAACCTCTGACGTAACGCTCCTGGCCACGCCGAAGCCCCGGCCGCGAGTCGTACGGGTCGGTCCTCATCGGCGGCGTGCTGGCGCGGTGCGCTGCGAGAGGTTCACCAAATCGATCAGCACGAGGTTCTCCGGGCAGTTTTGGAATCGGCGGGTGAGGTCAGGATCGAGTTCGTGGAGCCGTCACAGCAGGTGCCGGCGCTGCTGCTCGCGTTCTCGGTCCAGCAAGTCTGGATCTTTGAGGACCTGCTTGAAGCGCTTCACTTGCTCGCACCACCGCTGCTGGCCACATGTCGCAAGGAACTGGCCCCTCCCTCAGATACTTGCGGGTCGACCGGTGGTAGGTCCGGCTTGCGCCGCACAGTTCGCAGTCGGCTCGCCAGTACTTGCACGTGGGTGACTGCCGGTACCAGGCGTCGGTTTCGCAGAACGGGCATCGGCATTCGTCTTCCGGCGCGGAGTGAGATAGCACCGTTGACGGGTTGCGCCTGGCTCGGTCAGGTGGTCAGTGGGCCGTCGTGATCGGGGTGTGGCGGCAGTGCCAGGGCTGGAGGAGGCCGGAGGCGACCGCCACGTCGTGGCGGGCCAGCTCGGTGCGGAAGTCTCCTCGGCAGGAGTCATCGAGGTGCTGGATGAGCCAGTCGTCGACGGTGTCGAACAGGTCCCGCAGGCGGCAGGCCGCGGCGGCCCAGTACCGGTAGTGCGGTTCGGACATCGGTGCGCCGTCGTCCCATGGGAACAGGCGCTCGTGGAGGAGGTCTGTGAGCCAGTTGGCGAACCGTGCTTGACAGGTGGGGTCGTTGAGGGCTGTGGCGTAGGCCGACCGTGCCATGTCGTCGATGGTTACGGTGAATGCGGTGGTTTCGTCGACGGCGACGAACTGGGTGAACTCGCCCCAGATCTGACGGGTGTTCTCCTGGATCAATTCGAGGGCTCGGAACGCGTCGAGCCTGTAGTGGGTGCTGGTCCAGTCGACTGCGTTGTCGGGGTTGGTGATCCAGTCGGTGAAGCGAGTGATCGTGACGCGAAGCAACACCATGACCTCCTGGTGATGGGGAGAGTGGCCGGAGTGGTGCGCGGCTGGGGAACGAACGTGGCGATGGCCGGTCGTCTCGGAGCGACTGCCCCGAGACGACGGGGAACGGGGCTGACGGGCTAGAAGGGTGCTTCGTCGTCCTGGCCGTTGTCCGGGTTGGCGTTCCAGGGGGCACCTGGGCCGGTGTTGTCGAAGCTGGTGGTGTTGCGGGTGGCTTTGGCGACCTTGGCGATGGCGAACCGGAGGCTGGGGCCGATCTCGTCGACGTCGAGTTCGATGACGGTGCGCTTGTCGCCTTCCTTGGTCTGGAACGAACGCTGCCGCAGCCGTCCCTGCGCCACGACACGCATGCCGCGGGTGAGGGTTTCGGAGATGTTCTCCGCGGGCTGGCGCCAGATGCTGCACCGCAAGAACATCGGCTCACTGTCGGTCCACTGCCCGGACTCGCGGTCGAAGGTCCGCGGGGTCGAGGCCACGGTGAAGTTCGCGACCGGGGTACCGGACGCGGTGAAGCGCAGCTCGGGATCGGCGGTCAGGTTGCCCACGACAGTGATCACGGTTTCACCGGCCATGATGTCCTCCTGAATGTTCAATGGTTCTCGTGAAATTGCTCGAACGAGAGTGGACGAGTTGCGGTCAGGCGCTACGAGGCAGCAGGGGGCGTGGTCGGTGGACGCCGTAGGCGAGTCCGTCGGCGACCGTGCGGTCGATCTCGCTGCGGGGGAAGTCGGAGTGGTGCCCTGAGGCGGCGCTGTGCAGGGCGCTGCGGGCGTCGTCTTCGTCCAGGACGCCCGAGCCGACGAGGGTGCCGAGGGAGATCGCGGCGTGCAGCAGGGTGGTGTGCCGCGTTCCGGGTGCGGCGGCCGCGACTGCTTGGCACTCGGCGGTGAGAGCGGCGGCGACGTATCGGGTCATCCGCCCGGGCTCGATCGAGGCGACCGTGGACCCCCGTGGAGTTGCCGGGATGAGAGCGGTGTGGAGCCATCGGGGGAGCAGTGCGATAGGCCCGCTCTGCAGTATTCGGTAGCGGCCTTCGGGACGCACCGAACCCGGGGCGACGACGAAGCCGCCGGCGCCTCGGGTGTCGATCCGCCATCCGAGCCGCCCGATCGAGGAGCGCAGCTCTGGATACCGGGGTGCGCGGAAGTACAAGTGTCGGCCATGCGGCGTGTCCACGGTGTACGTGTCGTCGGGGAACGGCTCGCCGGCCTCGCCAGCTACACGGTGGAGTACGTCGGTTCCATCGCGTGCTCCTGCCCAGTGCGGTGGTGGGGAATGGCCTTTTGCGCCGTCGAGGTCAACGACCAGGAGGCGGGAGGGGCCGCAGGCGATTCCGACGTTGTACGGGGTGGCGGCCCAGTGCTCGCGGATCGCCGCCTGATCGGTCGTGGCCGTGTGCTCCCACTTCGAATGGACCGGGCGCTTCGATCGCGGCCACAGCGGGATCACCGCGTGGCCGGCGGCGGCTGCCGCCAACGCCGCCCGCATCAGGGGCGGGTCGGCATCGGCGGCACCGCTCGCGGGCACGCTCACTGGGCCGGTTGATCGTCGGCGGTGACGAGTGCTTCGACCTCGGAGGGCTCGTAGCCCCACTGCTGGATCTGCGCGAAGTACCCGCGTTGGAGGTCGTCGGGGTGCTCCCAGGTGTGGCGACGATCGGTGCTGGTCTCGATGGCGGCCAGGGCCAGCACGGTCGTGATCACGGTCGCCCGGCTCGGTGTTGCTTCCTCGGCCGCGCGCACGAGCTCGGAGGGGCCGCCGGTGATCCCGAGCAGGTCGGCGGCGAGGGCATGCCCGCTCTCCAGGGCTTTCCGGAGGCAGTGGACGCCGCTGGCCCAGGTCCGCGCCGCCCAGACCGGCGCGTCCTTGGGTGCGGTGCGCTTGGCGGCGAACTGGCGCAGCCAGTCCTTCCGCAGCGTTGTGGCCGAGTCCCAGGCCTTGCCGTTGCCGATGACGGTGCGTCGGTAAGCCTTCTTGGCTTCGCGGTCCTGTTCCGACATCGGTTCCCCGGCGGGTCCTTTATCGCAGGTGGACTGCCCTTCCGGCGCGAGGCGTTCGGCGTGTCTGTGGGTGGGGAAATCGGTGCAGACCCCGATCTCCTCGATCTCGCCGGTGCACCTGGAGTAGTCGAGAAAGACCGCGTGTCCGGGGCAGTCGAGGTGGTCCGCGGTGCGCATCTGAATGCCGGGCTCGGCCTGCGGTGTGGGCCGCAGGGCGCTGAGTCGCCGCAATCCGTCCGGGTAGACGTAGGGACGGTCGATGACGGTGAGGCCCTGCTCGGTGAGTTCGGCGGTGCGGGCCGCGAGTGCGGCTTCCTCCTCCCGTTGATCGCGCCAGCGCTGCGCGACGTGGCCGAGCCGCAGGGGCTGGTCGGTGGCGGTGGTCAGCAGCTCGGACATCGCTTCGTCATCACCCTCGAACTCGGCGAGGACGGCGGCGTGGAGCAGGTCGAGCCCATCGTCGAGGACGGCATTGCGCGCGGTGGCGCTGCGGGCGACGACGACGGTGCTCTCGACACGGGTGCGGGGGATCGACCGTTCGCGGGCGATCTGCCGGGCGGAGAGGCCGAGGTCGAGCAGCTGCTGGGTGGCGGCGAGTTCTTCGCCGTCGGTGATCCCGGCACGGTGTTCGTTCTCGCCCAGCTGGTCGATGAGCCGGGCGACCTGTGCCTTCGGCTCGGGTTCCTCGGCAGCATCGCCCACGAGCAGCGCGGGGACGCGGGTCCGTCCGGCCTTGATCGCGGCGAGGACTCGTCGCTGCCCTTTGCGAACCACGAGCGTTCCATCCGAACAGGGAACGAGGGTGACGGGCTCGGTGACCCCACGGCGCTTGATGTCGGCGACGAACCCAGGGCGCAGGGTCGCCTTCTTGCGGACGTTGATCCCGATGATCAGCTCGTTCGGGTCCACCCACAGGAGCCGTACCTCGGAATCGTGGGCTTTGTCCGCGATGATTTCGGTATCGGTCTGATCTTCGTCAGTCGTGGCGATCGTCAAGTCACTCTCCTTTCAAGGCAACAAAAAAGCACCCCATCCGGGGTGCTCGCGGTGGCGGAACTGCTCAGTTCAGTTGGAGGCCGGCGTCGTCGGCGAGCTCGTCGAGCAGGGTGCGCAGGTGGTGGGGCGCGAGCGTCAGCATCCGGTCGAGCAACTCCACGAGCGGACCTGGCGAAGCGGGTGCCACGGCATCCCGCGCGCGTTCCAGCACGACGCTGGCCATCGCACCGTCGCCGTGGAGGTGCGAGGCGGTCGCCAGCAGGACGGCGGGCCCCTCGACGTCGGCATCCGGGGCGTAGCGCAGCAGGAGCGTCCACAGCTGCTCGGCTCCGGGCTCGCGTCGCACGAGCATCATGTCCCGCACCACGTGGTCGTCGAGGGCACCGAGCGCGGCCACGGCCTGCTCAGTGGTGAGCGCCTCGCCGTTGCGCAGCTGTTCCAGGGCGGCGAACACCGGAGCGCTGGCCTCCCGGAGCGAACCATCCTTGCCGGCGGAGCGTTCGCGCCAGGTGTCCAGGCGGTCGGCCCACTGTCGACGTTCTGCGTCCGGCACGGCTGCGATGGATGCGGCCATTTCCTCCCGGCTGCCCCAGGGGCTGCGGTGGCCGGCCACGGCAGTGGCGGCGGCGAGGTGCGATGCGGTGGTGTCGTGGATCGTGCCCTCGCAGCCGTCCCCGTGGTAGCAGCACCACTTCTCGCCGGGCTGCATCTCGGCCGTCCAGGTCGCGTGCAACCCGATCTGCTGGGAGTCCAACGCCGATCCGAGCGCATCGACGAGTGATCGTTGCTGTTCGCGGTCCCCACCGATGACGGCCGCGACAGCCGTGTCGGTGTCCCGGCCATGCAGGAACTCCGTGAGGTACTGAGCTGCGGCGACGTGGTGCTCCGGCTCGGGCAGGTCGATGCGCATGGTGAACTGCATCGCGGACCCGGTTCCGAAGTCCTCAAAACCGATGAGCACCAGGGAGTCCGCGGGAACGAAGCCGAGTAGGTTCGGGACTTCGCTGAGCAGGGCATCAAGATCGGGAACGACAAGGCCGTGCTTATCCATTGAGGAAGCACCTTTCTCTGTGAGGGCAGGAAAACGTGAAGGAATGGCTCCGGTTCAGCTGGCGCTCCGCAGGCGTCCGGCGCTGTCGACGGGTGCATATCGGCAGTCGACGTCTTCACCGTGGTGTCGTCCCGAGCACGTGATCTCGGACAGGGACCGGTCCGTGCTGGCGGCCTTGCGGCGGGTGAACGTCTCCAGCTCGTCGATCTGCGCACCGTGCAGCGACTCGTACGCGTCGGCGGAGTCCCAGAACGAGGGCTGCTCGGGGAACGCGCGCTGCCACATGCGGCAGTAGAGACCGGCGGCGACCGAGGTCAACGAGGCGACCTCACTCGACGCGGCCAGCACGCAGCACACTTCGGCGGCGGTGGCCGGGCGAGTGTCCTCCCCGGCAGCGACCCGCTCCAAGAGCTCGACCGCGTGCGAGCGGTACACGAACTCCGTCGACATGAGCTCGTGTCGCGGAACCAGCAGCGTGAACGAATGCCAGAGCGTGTCGGCGTCCACGGCATGCCGCCGCCTGGCCGCTGCGATTTCTTCTTCGGCCCAGTCCATGATCTCGAACAGGCCCGCCACATCGCGTTCGAGCTGTCCCAGGACGGCGGCAATCGAACCGGTCATCGTGAGAGCGGAGGAACCTTCGGACATGATCACCCGTTCCATGAAAACGACGCACGTCCGAGGACATGCGTCGGCGATTGCGGAATTTCAGCCAGGTATCGCGAGGAGCGATCAGGCTCAGGTCACTGCGAAGCGTCCGATCGGAGGCGGGTGCACCGGATGTAGCGGGAGGCTGCGGTGGCGTGACGAGCGGGTAGAGGAACGGTTGCGCCGTGAACGCGGACCGCGAGCTCGATCTGACCCGCGCTCTCCCGCGGCACAGGCTTCGTCGGCTCCTCGTCGACATCGATGAGCACGCGCCCGTCATCGTCGATTTGGGCGGTGACGTGCAGCCCGCCGACGGTCATCGTCGGCGCGGTCACCGGTTCGGCCAGCCACAGCAGGTGCTCGTTGCCGTCCTTGTCGTGCAACTGCGCGGCAAGCCGTCCCGGGGTGCCTCGAGTTGCGGCGGCGACGTCGGCCGCAGTGGCGAGGGGAACGAGGAAGACGAGGCCGTCGTGCTGCCACCGGTCGCGCGGAGATGTACCGCTCAGGGCCGAGCCCAGAGCTTCGCCGATGTGGGCAGCGACGTCTCCCCAAGAGTGGTCGTCGGCAGTCCGGTAGCTGAGCGGCGCTTCGGGTTGCGGGAGGTCGGCGCTCCACAGTTTCTGCTTGCCTGCAAGAACTTCGGCTAGTTCGACTGTGTCGCCGACCTTCACGCCGAGCACATCGGAGTCGGGGAACGCGTCGCGGACGAGCTCGGTGACCTCGAGCATGTGCGCCGCGTAGAGCTGGCGCGCGGCGTGCTCGGCGGTTTCGTTCGCTCTTGCGAGCAGCTTCGAGAGTCGGTGGGACACGAACACGTCCGTCATCGGGGGAGTCCTCTCGTTCGGCCGACAGGCGAACCCGGCCGTGGACTCCGCACCGCTCCGATCAGCTCGGTGTGGTCATCGGGAGCTAACGGAGCCCGGATAGGCGGGTCGCCATCCGACGGTGGGGTCGGTCATCGGGAGTCGTGGCCTGTCATGCAGGGGTTGGGTGGAGTTGATGTCCGGTGTTCCCTGGGGGCGGGGAGATAAGGGCGGGTTGATCGGTGGCTCCTGGGAGAGTTCGGCGAGGGCGGCGGCGCAGAGCGTCCGATCGAGAGCGCCATCGGCGGGGGTGTCGCGACGGAGGTGCACGGCACCTCGGATCTGATGTCCGCACAAGCAGTGCATGGGCGCGCCTACTGCTGCCTTGGTGCAGTGCCACTTGGCGTCGGAGGCGCCTGATACCCACGTGGCGGGAGCGAGTATCGCTCGCGGGCGGGCGAAATCAGGGCCGTGCAGTTCGGGCTCGAAGTCGCGTGTTTCGTGCCCGCGATAGTGGAAGCGGCCCATGACGACGCTCAGAGATTTCCGAGGCTTGCGAGGGCGCGGTGCAGATCGCCGCGCACGTCCGCGAGTCGGCGCCGGACCCGGTTGACGCGCGCCGGGTCGTCAAGATCGAGCAGCGATTCGAACGGCTCCGCCGGAGGTGAAGCGGCGGGCGACACAGGTACATCCGGGAAGCCGAACGTACCCGCGACCACGTGGCCCGACTCGTACATCCACGCGACCAGCGAAGCTCGGGTCGTGGTGCCGGTCTTCTGGAAGACCTTCCGCAGTGCGGTCTTGACGGTGTCCTCGGCGCGGTCAATGAGAACACCTATCTCGACGTTGGATCTTCCGCAGATCACCAGCCTGGCGATTTTGAGCTCAGTGGCGGATAGCTCGGCAGTGAGCTCGAACCCGTCGAGCCGATTCGGGGTGCTATCCATCTCCTCGTCCTCCTGCTGTTCAAGGTGCGGTCGGATTGGCGCGTGCCCATTCATGCGCTTTGCGGGCGACGTCACCGTCGTCGTTCCAGGCTTTGGAGACCCGAACGGTGTCGATGAGGGCGTGGTCATCTCTGGTGCCGTGCTGCTTTCCGGTGTGGACGGTGAAGTAGCCGTCGGGCCGTCCCCATCGGACGGTGATGTCGCGGTCGGGGTGGTAGTACCAAGCACAGGGGAGTCCGTACTTCCGGGATGTCATCGGTGGCCGTTCCGTTCGAAGGGGGTCGCGCCACGATCACGCGGCCGAAAATGAGGCCCGGCCGCACGACCGGGAAGGGGTCGTGCGGCCGGGCTGGCCGGTGACGCTCGGGGAAGCACGTCACGCGGCCGACTTGCCGGCGCCCGTCGGAAGGGCGGTCAGGCGCCGGCGCACCCCGATAGGGCGGTCGGGGTCCGCCTCGATCGGGGAGATCGATGCATGAGGAACCTCGATTCGGTCGGGCAACGGGCAGGCGATCAGTCGTCGCCGGGAAGTTGTTTTCCTCGCTGAGTTGCCGAGAAGGGACGCGTCTCCCTGCTGCTGAACATAAGAGCCACAGGATCCGAATTGGGGTTATGTGGCGCATGAAAAATATGCGCGGGACGCATAAAAGATTCTTGCTCGGTTATCCTGATCGGAGCAGGAACTGGAGGTGCGTCGTGGCTGACCGTGGTGCGAACCGTGTTGGAGCACGAAGCTGCATTCGATGCAATGTGAAACTTGCTCGTGACAGCAAATCGGCCTCGTGCGGTCCTTGCCAGCGATCACGATCGGACCGAAACGAGGGTGGGCCTCGGCTTGGCAACGACTTCTGGGCCGCGAACGAGATGCGCAATGCGCTGGCGAGCAAGGACATGGGTGCGGTGGTTCGCGCCTACCGCAGGCACCCTGCCCACGGCAGGCGACCTCTACCCCAAGCCATCGTCGCCCGGTGGCTGGACATCACGCAGGGCCAGCTGAGTCGTATCGAGTCCGGCAAGAACCAGCTCCGCGACCTGGAGAAGCTTGGTCACTACGCTCGACGGCTCCGCATCCCGCTGGAGTTCCTCTGGTTCGAACTCGACGCCGAGGAAGATCGACTTCCCGATCACCGCACCAACGTCGTGCGGTTGCCCAACGGTCCGGTGGTTCCCGCGGCTTCGGTGCGAACCGAACCCGCGCTCGCGCACTCGTTGCTGGGCACGCTGAAGCAGTACGTTACCACGGACAACCTCGTCGGCCCCCGCTCCTTGCTCCCGGTCGTCGCGGAACAGGCGAGGTTCGTCCGACACCTGCTCGCGCAGAGCAGCGGTCAGGGGAGCGGAACACTGCTGTTCGTCGCCGCTCGGTTCGCCGAGTTCACCGGATGGCTCCACCAGGACGCGGGCAAGCTGCAATCCGCGATGGAGTGGTCGAACCGTGCGCTGGACTTCGCGCACGAAGCCGACGATCCCCAACTCGTTTCCTACATTCAGATGCGCAAGAGCAACATCGCCAGCGACGCCCGCAAACCCGCGCTCACCATCGGCTTCGCACAAGCCGCGTTGCAGTCGGCCAAAGCCATGTCCCCTCGACTTCGGGCCGTCGCGTTGCGGCAGGAAGCCCACGGCCACGCCTTGGCCGGGGACTACGACTCGTGTTCGCGAGCGATAGATCGAGCGCTTCAACACGCCGCCCTCGAACTGGACGACGAAGGTGACATCGCGCGGTACTGCACCCCCAGCTACGTCGAGATGGAAGCCGCGCACTGCTGGGTCGAACTCGGACGACCAGCTCAAGCCCTCAGCACCCTGCAGCAGGGCATCGCGAAATGGCAGCCGGACTTCCGCCGAGACCTGGGCTTGGGCTTGGCGAGGTTGGCCGTCGCGCACGCCGTGGCCGGCCAGATCGAGGACTCCGCCGCGGTGGCGGACCATGCGCTGGTCATCGCCACGGAAACGCGATCGCATCGAACGAAGGAACAACTCCGCCGGACAGCCGAGGTGATGGCCGATGCAGGAGCTCGCGATCGTGGACAGCGGCTGAGCCGTACCCTGCGAACGACGTTGCCTTGACGAGCCCGATGGAGACCGGCGTGCACCTCCTCACCACCGCCACCTCACCTGACGAAGCCGCTCGGGGAGCACGGGTAGCGGTGTTGCCGGTAGGCAGCTTCGAACAGCACGGTGGGCACCTGCCGTTGATCACCGACACCGTGATCGCGTGCTTGATCGCGAAGCGCATCGCCGAGCACTACGACCTGTTCCTGCTGCCGCCGATCACCATGTCGTGCTCGCACGAGCACGAGGACTTCCCCGGCACGGTCAGCATCAGCGCCACCACGCTGATCGCGATGATCGAGGACATCCGGGCGTCGCTCCGCCGTTCCGGAGTCACGAAGTTGGTCCTGGTCAACGGGCACGGCGGAAACTACGTGCTGTCCAACATCGCCCAGCAAGCCAACGTCGACGGGCCGAGCGTGACGCTGTTCCCCGGCCGCGACGACTGGGGCCGTGCTCGAGAAGCGGCTGGCGCTGTGCTGAACGCTCACCAGGACATGCACGCAGGTGAGATCGAGACCTCGCTATTGCTGCACGCATACCCGGAGCTGGTCGGCCGCGAGTATCGGAACGCCGACAACAGGGCGGATGAGCGCCCGCACCTGCTGGTCGCCGGCGTCACCGAGTACAGCAGCAGTGGAGTGATCGGTCAGCCCTCCGCAGCATCCGTGGAAAAGGGCGGCTTGGCCCTCGACGACCTGGTGGTCTCGTTTGCCGAACACTTGCGAGTTCTCGAACGCCACTGATCATTCGTCTGTTCCGGCGCGAGCTCCCGCGGGTATCAAGATCGCGCGAAAGAGCCTCCTCCAACCCGGCCATCACGCGGAACGGTGTTCTTCGGGTAAGACGATGCCTCAACTGCTTCCACCATAGTTGACTCACATACTACCTTTGCTGCATGTGTTCCACTATAGAGGAATCGAGTGTCGGTTCCGTGATCAGGGAAAGTTGGTGGTCCGGCGGCTACGAGCACGCAGGACGCCCGACGTTCGTGAGCGGCCCAATCGACCTGGTGGGCGTGTGATGTACTCCGGCCACGAGCAGAGCCCTGCTGAAGATCATGGCCGGGGCGAATCGGGTGTGCATCATCCGCGTTTGACCAGGGGTGCCGATGCGGCTCCTGGTGCTAGACGATCACGGTGCCCGAGAAGACCGACGGTGCTGGTTCCGGAAGAGCCACTTGTTCTGGGGCCGTGTGCGGCGCGTTCCTTGCTCCGGATCCTCCGTCGGCGCGCGGCCAGCCGCGACACCGACACTTCAGCCGTCGACGAGTGAGGAAACACGACATGCCGCTCAGGTTCGCCTTCTACGGGCGAGTATCCACTGAGGATCAGCAAGATCCAGAATCGTCGAGGAACTGGCAACGTACCCGCGCCCAGGCGTTGATCGAAGCTCACGGACACCTCGTTGCCGAGTTCTTCGATGTCGGTCACTCGCGGTCGTTGCCGTGGAAGCGCCGGCCGGAGGCGGCTCGTCTGTTAGCGAGTCTCCGGGATCTTGACCGGGGGTTCGACGCGGTCGTGATCGGGGAGCCGCAGCGCGCGTTCTACGGCAATCAGTACAGCCTCACGTATCCGGTTTTCGAGCACTACGGGGTCGGGATGTGGGTGCCCGAGGTTGGTGGGCCGATCGACCCGGCGTCGGAAGCCCACGATTTGATCATGGGTGTGTTCGGTGGGATGTCGAAGGGAGAGCGGACCCGGATCAAGGTGCGTGTGCGCACCGCGATGCAGTCGCAGACCGAGATCGAAGGCCGCTTCCTCGGAGGGCGGCCACCGTACGGGTATCGCATCGGTGACGCTGGTGTGCACCCCAATCCGACGAAGGCCGCTGACGGGGTTCGCCTGCACCGGCTCGAGCTCGACCCGATCACTGCGCCGGTAGTGCGGCGGATCTTCTCGGAGTACCTCGGTGGTATCGGAATCTACGCGATCGCGGAGGGGCTCACGCGTGATGGCGTCGCTTCTCCGAGCGCGCACGATCGGGCGCGGAACCGGCATCGCAGTGGAGTCGCCTGGTCGAAAGGCGCTGTCCGGACGATCTTGCGGAATCCGCGGTACACCGGTCATCAGGTGTGGAACAAGCAGCGCAAGCAAGAGTCGTTGATCGATGTCGAGGACGTGGCTCTCGGGCACCACACCAAGCTGGCTTGGAATTCGCAGGACCAGTGGGTTTACTCCGCGGCGCCCGCGCACGAGCCGATCATCAGTGCTGACACCTTCGCTCAAGCTCAGGAGGTGTCGGCGACCCGGTCGGCGAAGTCTCCTCGGCAGGTGCACCACCGCGTCCGGCATCGCTACGTGCTGCGCGGGTTGCTGTACTGCGGTTTGTGTCATCGGCGCATGCAGGGGCAGAAGAGTCGTCACCAGCTCTACTACCGGTGCCGGTTCACGCAGGAGTACGCGGTGGCGAACGAGGTTGAGCATCCGGCCAACGTCTATCTGCCCGAGCACGGGATCCTCGACGAACTCGATCACTGGATCAGCTCGGCATTGAAGCCGCCTCAGCTCGAGCGCTCACTCGATGCCTTCGCCGACGCTCAAGAAGACCCCACTCGCGGGTACGAGGATGCTGAGGCGCAGCGGGTGATCGAGGACTGCGATACCAAGCTGGCCGCCCATCGCCGGGCGCTCGAGGCCGGAGCGGACCCTGGCCTTGTGGCCGGCTGGATGCGTGAAACCCAGGCTCGTCGAGCAGAAGCCACTGCCCGTCTACGACGCGCCAGGAAACAGAGCCAGCGCCGGCTCACCCGCGACGAGATCTACGAACTCATCAGCAACATCGGCGATCCGCACGAGCTGCTCCGCGATGCCGACAACGACGACAAAGCCGCCCTCTACAGCCAGCTCGGCCTGCGCCTCACGTACCATCCGCACAACGACGAAGTCCGGGTCGAGATGACTCTCGACCCGGACTCGTTGGGGTTACAGTGCGTGTCCGAGGGGGGACTTGAACCCCCACGCCCATTAGTAGGGCACTAGCACCTCAAGCTAGCGCGTCTGCCATTCCGCCACTCGGACGCCTCAGTGCCGCCTGTGTTTCTCGGCGGCCTCTGCTGTGTTGTGTTCATAGATTAGCTGATCGATTTCGGGCTGCTGAACCCACCCCCCTTCTAGCTAGACGCTGGGCGAATGGCCAGCGTACGTGGGGTGCAGGGGTCGGCTCTGCGCCGTTCGCGCATGCACCCGGGACCGAGCCCTGCGCGGCAGGACGGTCCTGGCCTGCCAGCCGCCGAGGCACCTCGCTGAGAAGGCGAACCCCATGGCACAGGCCGACGCCGGTAGCGCGCGGCCCCGAAGCCCCCCGGCAGCTGACTCCACGAGGCTGCGGCGTCCGCGGACACGGCCACCGACCGGGTCGGAAGTGACGGCCACGAGCTACTCGCATCGCAGCACCAACGGTTCACTGGTGGTGAACCATCATGAGCACCGAGCCTCCTCGCATTCAGTGGAGCTCGAGGCCGCACGTCTCCTGCTGTCCCGTATGGGCGTCCCACCTGAAGATCTCGTCGACAGTCCCGAAGCGCGGCCATTGGCGCCGACGTTCGCCGACTACGTTCCGAAAGTCGCCGACGCCGTCTCAGCCGATACCCGCCGGGTCTACCGGTCCTGCTGGAATCTAATCGTCGAACACCGGGTACACCGGCGCCTTGACGAACCGGGTCCGCTGGAGATCCGTCATTCGCCGAAGAGATCCGCGCCCGGGCGGTGCGCTGTCGTAATGCTCGTGCCGGCGTAGCGCAGATCTACGTCTCAGCCCCTGGGGCACGAGTCGACCGCCCGCGCCGCGAACTGAAGGCGTTCCGCAAAGAACACCTCGCTCCCGGCGAGTCCACGACCATCACGTTCGAGCTCGACCAGCGCGCCTTCGCCCACTGGTCGAGCACAGGATGGACGACCAGCTCCGGCGAATACGTCATCGAGGTCGGTGCGTCCTCCCGCGACGTCATCGAAAGAGCAACGGTTCACTTCGAGATCCCCGCCGCATCCGCCCCGCTGCGCGCCGACTCCACGCTCGACGAATGGAACGCTCACTCAGTGGGGCGGCCTGTCCTTCAAAGCCTGTTCGACCAGTTCGGCGGCACGCCCTCCGAACTCGTCGATCCACAACTGCGCGCCATGGCAGGCCCGATGCCACTCGCTCGCATCATCTCCATCGCCGCCGGAATCGATGGCAACGCCATCGTGTCCAACCTGCTCACCGAGGTCGAACAGCGCACCCCGAGCCCGAACTGACATCTCCGCGAAGTGCAGGTAGATGCTCGGCGCCGAGACTCCGACTTCCTTGGCCACCGCCCGCATCGTGAGCTTCTCGTCGCTGCCCCACTCGGCCGGCAACCGGTTCACCGCGGCGAGCACCTCCACGCGGAGGTGCTCGCCGTGACCACGAGGACCGCGGGGACGACCACTCAAGCCGCCCGTTTTCACACCCGCGCACACCGCGCGAGCTGCGCGGCGATCCGCCGCGTCCGAGAGAAGTTGCCGTCATCGCGAGGAAGTGGCTGAGAATCATCGGGTGATCGTGCGCGGGTGGTCACTGCTCAGCGGTTTCGGCGCCGACAAGACAGGGATCAAGGGGCGCCGAGTCGCTGCCGCGAGGGCGGTGCGCGGTTGGATCAGTCCGTGACGATGTCGGACTTGGCGACCATGTCCAGGCGGAAGCCGCGGTGCTCATCCATGGCTTTGATGATCCCCTCGGCGTCGCGCGCTTCGTAGAGCTCGAGTTGCTCGAGGTGGTCCTTCTGCGCGTGGTCGCTGTCGATGAGGTCGAGAGCGACGTACGGCGCCGAGATGTCCCACAGGTACGTGAGCAGCTGCAGCAGGATGGGCGACCCGGCGCGCTGGAACACGACGAAGTGGAACTCCCGGTTGAGCTCCATGTACCGGATCCGGTCCTCGTTCTGGGTGAGCTTCTGCATCTCGCCGAGGATCGTGCGCATGCGGGCGATGTCCTCGTCGGTGATCTTCGGGACCGCCGCCCGGTACGCCTCGGTCTCCAGGACTTGGCGCCAGCGGTAGATGTCCTCGATCTCCTCCCGGTGCACCTCGCGGGTGAAGAAGCCACGTGACCGGTGGTGGACGATGTAGCCCTTCGCCGCCATCGAACTCAGAGCCTCGCGCACTGGGATGTGCGAGACGTCGTACTCGCCGGCGAGGTTGCTGGCGGAGAGCCTGGATCCGGGCGGGAACTTGTGTCGCGCGATATCGGTCTGGACGCGCCGCGTGATGTACGCGACCAATGCCTCAGGACGCTGATCGTTGGTCACGCCCCGCCTCCCGTCAATGGAACACTGTTGAATACCTGAACAATACTGCCAGTCGTTCACGTTCGACATGCTCAAGAAGGGGGCCGCCTGCTTGCGGGACGCGCAGGAGGACGACTCGGTGCGGGTGGTCACGGTCACGGGTGCCGGTGGCGCGTTCTGCGCCGGCGTCGACTTGGACGACTTCGAGGCCGAGGGAGGCACGCCCTACGCCGACAAGCAGCTGCATTTCGAGAAGGCGCATCAGGGCGCCCGCGGCGTCGAGGCGTTCGGCAAGCGGCGGCCTCGTCCCTCGCCACCTGGGGTGATCAAGCGGGCCGTGGTGCACGGGAGATCATGACGTTCGCGGCGTCACTCGACCTGATCGCGTCGCACCAAGCGATCATCCAGTCCACTGAGGACTCGCGCGAGGCGATGGCCGCCTTTCATGAGAAGCGACCTACGCGCGCAGCGCCCTCTGCGACGTTTCCGGGTCATCCCTGTACCCGGTCTCCCGAGCTTGCAGATCCGTCGGCGACGTTCGCTGAACATGGCGCAGTGGAAGAACCGGTGGTGGGAGGCTGGTCATGGAGGTCGCGCGAGCACTATTGACGCCCCATTCGCCCCCAATAATGCTGATGATCCCAATGCGTACATGAGCTCAAAATATGAACCTCGGCGATGTGCGGTCCGGCGACGAGGTCGTGATCACTTGGATTCCCCGCGCTCCGCTTGAAGGGCGGCCGCCGGGGCCGCCGCAGGTGGTCTTGCCGGACGGGGAAGTGGCCAAGAGCCACAACACTTTCACCTCGGGTATGCACGCGGTGGCCGATGAGCAGGGTGGAGGTCCCGAGTGGCGGTGCTCCAGCTCCGGGTCGCGCCGCGCGACCTCCCGCACTTCACGACGACCTCCGCGCGTCACGCACACCGGCGATCAGGGGTTGGCTGCTCACGGCACGACACCGGTGAAGGTGGCGTAGGCGATGATGTTGTCTCGGTAGCTGCCCGCGGCATCGTCGAACGCGCCGCCGCACGTGATCAGCCGTAGTTCGGGCTCCGTCGTGTCGCCGTAGACCTCGTCGGTGGGGAACCGGTCCTTCGGCACTTGGTCCATGCGTGTCACGGTGAACCGCGCGACTGTGCCGTCTTCGCGCCCGACGCGGATTTCGTCGCCGGACCCGAGTTGGTGCAGGCGCGCGAAGATGCCGTCCTGACCGTCGCCGTTGACGTGCCCGAGGATCACCGCGGGTCCCGTCTCACCGGGCGTCGGCCCGTAGCGATACCAACCGGCTTGCATCGGTTCGTGGACGGAGGGGACGGCGACCGTGCGATCGTCGTTGAGCCCCAGCGGCAGCAGCGTCGAGTGCGCGTCGATGTCCGGCACGTCGAGCCAGTCCGGTGTCGACTCCGGGAGTTTCGGGAGCTGTTCGCCTGCCGGGCTCGCCGACGTGACAGCCGGTGGCTGCGGGGCGAGGTCGATCTCCTGCCCGGCGGCCGAACAACCGGACAGCGCGAGCACAGCGGCGACTGCGGCCAGCGGGGAGGCCGCGACGGTGCCGCGACCTCCCCACACGCGGAAACGCGCGTTCATCCGCCGTACCTCACTGCTCGGTCACGCGACGTCGGCGCAGCACGAGCACGGTGCCTGCCCCGGCCGCGGCGATCGCCGCCGTACCGCCCGCGGCGTAGGCGGGCGTGGCGTTCCATTCGGCTGGAGCGCCGCCGGTGTCGGGTGCTCCGGCCGGCTGTTGCGAAACCTGGCGACGTCGCTCGGTCGCATCGGTCGTGTCCGCACGCTCGCCGTCTTCGGCCCGGCCGGCCCGTTGCTGTTCCGCTGCTTCCCGTTGCCGTTCGGAGACTTGCGCCTCCTCGTTCGTCCCGGGCCGTTGGTCTTCTCGCGCTGCGGTGTCCGCCCAGCTGACGGTCGCAGTCAGCGGCACCGCCAACGTCCCGAGCACCGCGGCTGCCGCGCAGGTTCGGCCAATTTTCATCGGTCGTGTCCTCTCGTGCGTCTGCTTGCCTGACGAGGTACACGCTTCCGGATACATTCCAAGATCCAGTTCAGTGATGGTAAAGAAGTTGTTCGATTTTTGATCCTGTTATTCGAGCGGCCGCCGCTGTCGGTGATAATGACTCGAGTGTGCGCACAGGTACTGGTCGCTGAGGACGACCCGAAGCAGGCCGAGCTGATCCGGCGCTATCTGGAGCTCGACCACCACACGGTGCTGATCGTCCATGATGGACGTGCCGCGATCGACGAGGCGCGGCGCAGGCGCCCGGACCTCGCCGTGCTCGACGTGATGATGCCGAAGGTCGACGGCCTCGACGTCTGCCGTGTGCTGCGTGCCGAATCCGAAATGGCGATCGTGCTGCTCACCGCGCGGACCACGGAGGACGACGTGCTGCTCGGACTCGACCTCGGCGCCGACGACTACGTCACCAAGCCCTACAGCCCGCGCCAGCTCGCCGCACGCGTGCGTGCGATCCTGCGCCGTTCCGGGAGGGAAACGCGCCGGGAACGGCACGTGCTGGAGATCGGCGATCTCGTCATCAATGCGGAACGTCACGAGGTCACGCTGGCCGGCGTGCTGCTGGACTGCACACCCGCGGAGTTCCGCCTCCTCGAGGTGCTGGCCGCGGAGCCGGGGCGGGTGTTCAGCCGCGGCCAGCTGCTCAGCCAGGCGTTCGGCATGGACAGGTTCGGCACCGAGCGCACGATCGACGTCCACGTCATGAACCTGCGCCGCAAGCTCGAACCCGACCCGCGCAAGCCCGTTCGCCTGCTCACCGTGTACGGAGTCGGTTACAAGCTCCAGGACGGTTCGGCCGATGCGACTACGGCGTAGCAGGCATGGCCTGCTCACCCGGCTGCTCGTGATGGCCGTGGTCGTCGCGGCTTGTTCGATCGGCGCGACGGCGTGGCTGGCCGCGCAGAGCACGAGCGGCGCCATCAACCGCGAACTCGGCGAGACGTTGGCTGACGACGCGGAGATCTACGATTCGCTCCTGGGATACGCCGCGACGCACCGGCAGTGGTCGGGAGCGCAGCGGCTCGTTGACGACCTGGCCGACAACACCGGTCGCAGGGTCACGGTGACGACCACGACGCGGAGAACCATCGCCGACTCCGGCGGCGCACCGGGCGCCGGCCTGCCGCGAACCCCGTCCGCGGTGGTCGATCCGCTCGCTGTGGACGCGGCGCTCAACTCCGACGTCACGGCGTCGGGGATCGACGCGCGGGCTGTCGGGCCTTACCGGCTCACCGAGGTCGAGCGCACGCGTCTGCACCAGGCCGCGCAGGCGCAGTTGACATGCGTGCGCAGGCACGGCGAGGACGGCATGATCGTGGAGCGACCCAACGGGCGCCCGGTGGTCGAGCGGGTGACCCCGTCGGCCTCGCCGCGCGTACCCGATCGGAACTCGTCCCGGCGAGCGATCGAAGAGGCGGCGAGGGCCGCCGCCGAGGCGTCCCCGGCCTGGCGGGACGATGTCTGCACCGGCCCGCCGCCGACGATGCCGACCGAGCGCGACGCGAGCGAGTCCCTGCTGGAGCTCGTGAACGCGTGCCTCGCCCGGCAGGGCAGCGGACCGTTGCCCGTCGACGTCCGCGGGCTGACCGCCCCGGACGAGCTGAACACGGGTTCCGACGCGAAGCGGTGCGTCGACACGGCACGACGGGAGCAGCTCGGGCCGTACGTCGCACCCGCCGCGCAGCTGTTCATCACCAGGCCCGACGGCAACGTCGCCACGGCGGATCTGTCCACGGTGCCCGTGTCGCAGATCGTGTGGACGGCGTTGGCCGTGCTGGTGGTGACGATCGGCGTCGCGGCGTTCGCGGCGGGCAGGCTCGTCCGCCCGATCCACGCGATCACCTACGCGGCCAGGAGAATGGGCGACGGTGACCGCTCCGTGCACGTCGAAACGGGCGCGCGGGGGAGATCGGGGAGCTGGCGGTGGCGTTCAACACGATGTCGGCGCGGATCGAGACCTCGGAACGGCACCGCAGGACGATGGTCAGCGACGTCGCGCACGAGCTGCGCACACCGCTGGTGAACGTGCGGGGATGGCTGGAGGCCGCGCAGGACGGTGTCGCGGAGATCGACCCGCCGCTGGTCGCGTCGCTGCTCGAAGAGACGGTGCTGCTGCAACACTTGATCGATGACTTGCAGGACCTCGCACTCGCCGATGCGGGGAAGCTGCGCGTGCATCCGAAGCCGGTGAACGTGCGTTCCATTGTGGACCAGGTCGCGGCGGCGCACCGGGGTGGGGCGGAGGCCGTCGGCGTCGAATTGAGCGTGCACGTCGACGGTGAACCGGACCTGTCGGCCGACCCGACGCGGCTGCGGCAGTCGCTCGGCAACCTGGTGTCGAACGCCGTGCACCACACGCCGCCGGGCGGTCAAGTGACGCTGCGGGTTCGGAGCAGTGGCGACGAGGTGCTGATCGACGTCGAGGACACGGGCACCGGCATCGACGAGGAGTCGCTGTCGCGCATCTTCGATCGCTTCTGGCGCGCGGAGAAGTCGAGAAGCCGGGCTGCTGGTGGCAGCGGACTCGGCCTCGCCATCACACATCATCTGGTGCAGGCGCACGGTGGCCGCATCGAAGTGCGCAGCACGGTCGGCGAAGGCACGACGTTCACGATCCACCTCCGGTCAGGCGCCCATCGGCGCCCGGCAGGCCCGTCCTCGGCGTCGGATTCGGCGTAGTTCAGCGAGGTCTGCGCGGAAACGGCCTCAAGCCGACCTGGTGGCCGTGAGCCGGGCGCGGAGGACTTCAGTCTGCTCGTCAACCGCCTGCGGACCGTTTCCGGTGAGGACACGGACTTTCGGTTCCCAGATCACTTTGATCGCACCGGGATTGGGCGCGACGGTCTCGACCTGGTACCCGGCCTGTTCGAGCGCCTCGTCGACGTAGTAGGTCAAGCGGGTCTTCTGGCCGGGAAGCTTGAGGAATCCGGCCTTGGAGAAGCCGATCTCGCCGTATTTCGGCACGGTCGTCAGCCGCGTCCCGACGAAGCGGTGGTCGTTGCTGGTGTGGACTTGACCGTTGTCGTCGACCCGGTATTTCGCCGAGGCCATCGCGACGGGGCCGTGGCAGATCAGGGAGATCAGCACGTTGTTGTCGTGGAGGGTGTTGAGCAGTTCGCCCAGCCAGGGTCGTCGACGAAGTCGACCATCGGCGCGTGCCCGCCGGGCAGGTGCACGAAGTCGAACTCGCCCAGGTCGAACGGGTCGGCTGCGGCACGGTGTTTCTCGGCCTATCGCGCGGATCCATCGCTGGCCATCGCGCATGGCTTCGCACGGTCGCTCGAGCACCTGCTCGGTGTCTACTTCTTGGGCCTGGCGTCCGGTCGGTGAAGGGAGGTTCCCCGGACGTCGATCAGGCGGATGGTGCGCCCTGGCCAGTGGTGCGGAGGCCATCAGCAGGATCTAGCGCGTTACCGTGTGCTTCCCGGGGACAGGGCGGTTCGCTAGCGCTGCGTCCGCACGATCCCGGCGGCCGAGGGCATCGCCACGACGATGAGGTCCCCTGCTTGATCTGCGCGCCACCGTTCCTCGCCCGGGGGTTGCCGTGGCGCGGACGGCGGGCGCTCATGCGCGGGTCCGCGAACACCGCGCTGCCCTCGTCGAACCGGGTCACCAGCCAGCCTTCGGTGCCGTTCGGGAACACCCAGTGGATCGGCTGTTCCTCTTGCAGGGCTTGGTGTTCGGGCGTCGGATCCAGCGGCGTGGTGTGGGCACAAGGGTGGTCTTCGACTCTGTCGGCCGGCGCGGTCCTTGGTTGTTCCGGAGAGAGCGAGGGGAGCAGGGGTTACGGACCGCGCCGGTCGCTCGGGGAGGGGGTGTGCCAGTGCCGGTCTCATGAGGCCCTCCCCGGATCGGGCTGTCCTCGGTTGAATGGTCGTGGTGCGCCGGGCAGGCCGCGGCTCGCCGCCACTCGCGTACGGGCGGCATGAGCCCGCGGTCAGCCGGTTAACCCAGGGGGACTGGGCGGCACACCGCGGCCGAGCGCTGATCACCCGAGTTACGGAGCAGGAACCATGCGTTACATCAATTTGGGCGGCCTGGAGGTCTCCCGCATCGGCCTGGGCACGATGGGGATGTCCTTCGGCTACACGGGGGCGGGGACCGACGATGCGGAGTCCGTTCGCACCATTCATCGTGCACTTGAGCTGGGCGTGAACTTCTTGGACACCGCTGAGGTCTATGGGCCTTACATCAACGAGGAGCTCGTCGGGCGGGCGTTGCGGGGTCGCCGCGAGCAGGTCGTGGTCGCGACGAAGTTCGGCTTGGTCTCGCACGCGACCGGAGCCGACCACGTCACCGACAGCAGGCCGGAGAACATCCGCATCGCCGTCGACGGCTCGTTGCGGCGGCTCGGGACGGACTACATCGACCTCTACTACCAGCACCGCGTCGACCCGAACACGCCCATCGAGGAAACCGTGGGGGCGCTGCGGGAATTGGTGGCCGAGGGCAAGATCCGCCACATCGGGCTGTCCGCGGCCGGAGTCGACACGATCCGGCGTGCCCACGCGGTGCATCCGATCGCCGCGTTGCAGTCGGAGTACTCGCTGTGGACCCGCGATCCCGAGCCGGAGGTGCTGCCGGTGCTGCGGGAACTGGGCATCGGGCTGGTGCCGTTCTCCCCGCTGGGACACGGATTCCTCACCGGGACCATCCGCTCCACCGATCAGTTCGCCGATGACGATTGGCGCAAGACCAATCCGCGGTTCACCGGCGAGAACTTCCAGCGCAACCTGCGCATCGCCGACGAGGTGGGGGCCATCGCCGAGCAGGCTGGTGCGACTCCGGCGCAGGTGGCGATCGCCTGGCTGCTGGCGAAGGGCGACGACATCGCTCCGATTCCCGGTACCAAGCGGGTCGCCCGGCTGGAGGAGAACATCGCAGCGGAGGACGTGGAGCTGACGGCAGAGCAGATCGGCAAGCTCGACGAACTCACCCCGGCCGCAGGCGAACACCACGACGAACAACAGATGCAACTGATCGAACGCTGAGCAGGCGGGCCTGACCACAAAAGTTCCCGCCGAGTGCTTCGCCGGTGACGGTGGTTCGGCCGTCCCCGCACCCGCGGCTGCTGACATCGGCCACTGCCGGGCTCATCCGGGGCCAGACGGGGCTGTGAGTGGAAATCCGCTCACAGCCCCGTCATGTTCACAGTGGACCCTGGTCAAACCTCCTCGTCGGCAGGGGATATCGGTGCTTCCTCTGTGAGGCCTTGGGGCGATCGCAGGTCCTCATCTGCCTAGGGGGGTACCGCCGTTACCCCCGAAGGGCAGGCCCTCCCGCGTCGCCGCAGCGGGGTGTTTCCTGTGAGCAGGCGGGAAACCGGCTTGTTCCGCTGGTGCGGGGTCTCCCGGAAGACCGGTCGAGCAGGCCGGGCCTCACCGCCTCACACGCCAGAGATCCGAGCACAGGAGAATCATGCGCACGGTCAATGCGTTCGCCGCGTCGTCGGCGACCGAGCCGCTGGGGCCGACCACGATCGAGCGTCGTGATCCGCTTCCGCACGACGTGGTGATCGAGATCAAGTACGCGGGGATCTGCCACTCCGACATCCATCATGCGCGCGGTGACTGGAAGTCCGAGACGTATCCGATGGTCCCAGGCCACGAGATCGCCGGGGTCGTCACCAAAGTCGGCTCGGCGGTCACCGGGCACGAGGTGGGTGACCGGGTCGGGGTCGGGTGCATGGTCGATTCGTGCAGGGAGTGCGTGAACTGTCGTGCGGGTGAGCAGCAGTACTGCCTCAACGGCACGGTGCTGACGTACGCCGGTCGCGACCGCGACGGGCGGCCGACGCAGGGCGGGTATTCCACGCACATCGTGGTGACCGAGGACTTCGTGCTCAACATCCCCGAGGGCCTCTCGCCGGCGGAGGCCGCGCCACTGCTGTGCGCGGGCATCACGACTTACGCGCCGTTGCGGCAGTGGAACGCGGGACCGGGCAAGAGGGTGGCGGTCGTCGGTCTCGGCGGGCTCGGACACGTGGCCGTCAAGCTCGCTCGCGCGATGGGGGCCGATGTGACGGTGCTGTCGCGGACGCTGAAGAAGCAGGACGACGGTTTCAGCCTCGGCGCGCACGACTACCGCGCCACCGAGGACCTGGCGACCTTCGAGGAGCTGGCCGGTTCGTTCGACCTCATCGTGAACACGGTGAGCGCGTCGGTGGATGTGAGCGCGTACCTGTCGCTGCTGGGACTCGACGGCGCCCTCGCGAACGTCGGCGCACCGCCGGATCCGGTGTCGTTCAACGTGTTCTCGCTGCTGGGAAATCGGCGGTCGATGTCCGGTTCGCTGATCGGCGGGATTCGCGAGACCCAGGAGATGCTGGATTTCTGCGCCGAGCACGGGGTGGGCGCCGAGGTCGAAGTGATCGGTGCCGAGAAGATCAACGAGGCCTACGATCGCGTGTTGGCCTCGGACGTGCGCTACCGCTTCGTCATCGACATCGCGACGTTGGCGTGACCGTCCACCCGCGCGGCGTCGCGGAACCGTCCACGGCCACTTGGTCATCGCGTTGATGGAGGCGGTCCCGCCGCCTCCGCGCGCGGCGATCGTCGAGCGGCTCCGCCCGCCGTTCCGGTTGCCGCCCGGGACTTTCGCCGTCAGCGTTGTCCGTGACGAGCTCACCGAACATCCGCCCGATTCGGCGCCCGGGAAGCAGGCGACGGGACCCCTGACTTCGGTGCCGGGCCGTCTCGGATGGCCGGAGTGCGCGGTGTTTCCGCCGATGGCCCCGCACCGCCCACTGCATTCCGAAGTACCAGATGAGGAGGATTACCGATGAGCACGACCACTTGGTCCGCGGACGAGTTGCGCGGGATCGGCGCCGCGACGGAGTTGCAGGTCGCGTCCTACCGTCAGGACGGCTCGCTGCGGCCGTACATCACCATCTGGACCGTGGCCGTGGGGGACGCGGTGTACATCCGCTCCGCCTACGGTCCCGGCAACGGCTGGTTCCGGCGGGCGATCGACGCGGGCAGCGGGCGCATCCGGGCAGGCGGGGTGGAACGCGACGTCGAGTTCCACCACCTGGAGGCGGGCGATCCGGCGCACGCCGACATCGACGCCGCCTACCACTCCAAGTACGACCAGTACGGCCAATCCATCGTCGGCACCGTCACCGGCGAGCACTCCACGCGCACCACGTTGCAGGCCGATCCGCTGGCGGAGCGGTGATCGGCAGGAGCCCCGGCGCGATATTCGACTTCGAGCCCGGGTCGTCGTCGTTCGCGTAAAACACCGCCGTGCGAACCGGATTCCCGTTCGCGGGCTTCGGGTGTTCGAGCCGGAGTTCCGGTTCCCGAACCGAGGAGTCCACATAGGATATGGATTGGACAGTTGCTCAGCCATGCGAGTCCCTGCGGGGCATCAGCCGCGTCGACGTACCTCAGTACCAGGACGGCAACGCGCCCACCGAACTAGGAGCTGACGCGGCCGGTTCTTGGGGCACGCGGCCAGGAGGTGGGACATCGGCGACCGCACCTTCCCGAAAACGAGCGGCTGGAGCATATGACCGACCAGTAGCACCACGGCGCGCGATCACAAGGACGAAGGAGCGAATCCACGATGAGTGAGACGATGACCGCCTTGTTCGGCGGAGCCGGCCCCGACTGGGAGTCGCGGCGGGTCCCGGTGCCCGAGCCGGGGCCAGGTCAGGTCCTGGTCCGCGCCCGAGCGGTCGCCGTGAACGAAGCGGACATCTCCATGCTCGACCGGGCCGACCCGGCCAGCGGGGGCAGCGGTGAGCCGTACCTGGCCGGTTTCGAGTTCGCCGGAGAGGTCGCTGCGCTGGGGGACGGCGTCGACGATGCCGAGGTGGGCGAGCGGGTCATGGGCACCACGCCGCGGTCCTTCGCCCAGTACGTGCTGGCGGACCACCGGCACCTCGCGCGCGTTCCCGGTGAGATCGGCTTCGAGGAGGCCGCCGCGTTGCCGACCGGGCTGCTCACCGAACACGGTTCGCTGCAGCTGGGCGGCTTCGCCCCCGGGCAGACCGTCCTGATCACCGCGGGGACCTCCGGCATCGGGCTGATCGGAGTGCAGATGGCCAAGGCCCTCGGTGCGAGGAGCGTCCTGGCGACCACCCGCTCCGCGGACAAGCACCAACTGCTGAGGCGAGCCGGAGCGGACGTGGTCGTCAACACCACCACCCAGAACCTCGCCGAGGTGGTCTTGGACGCCACCGGCGGGCAGGGCGTGGACCTCGTGCTCGACCACGTGGCCGGGCAGACCTTCGCCGACTGCTTGCCCGCCACTCGTGTGGACGGCCACGTCGTCAACATCGGCCGCCTCGACCGAGCCGCCTCCACCATCGACATCGACGCGCTGTCCTACCGGCACCTGCGGCTGATCGGGGTCTCCTTCGGCTTCACCCGGGCCGAAGAACTCGGCCAGGTCATCGCGGGCCTCGCTCCGGAGGTCCTTCCCGCCGTGGCTTCCGGGGAGATCCGCGCGACCATCGACAGCACCTTCGAACTCACCCAAGCTGCACAGGCCGCCGCCCGGATTCGCGGCGGCCAGGCACAGGGCAAGATCGTCCTATCCCTGTCATGACGCTGCTGCGCTTGGATGGACTCGTACTGGATCAATCAACGGACCGGTCACCGGTACATCAGGGAATGCGAAATCCGCAGGAGTCGTGGGCGCTACCTCTGGTGGCATCTCTCGATCACGTTTCCAGCGACTGGCCCGAGGCACGTGAAGGCACCTTCGTCGGCTAACGCTCGTAGCGGATGGTCATGCGTCCGTAGCGGAACAACCAGGCGCTAGCTTGCTCGCTGAAACCCGCGGCGGTTGCGAGGGCAGGTCGCTGGCGATGGCCACGTTGCTGAGCTCCCGGCTTTGCGCCGCGCAGGATCCGGGAGCGGCACGCTGCTGCTATCGGGCTTGGTGGCGCCCTGCGCCCGGCGGGGGGAGTGCGCGCAGGTGGTCTCGGAGCCGGGCGTGGCGGAACTGGTAGGTGGCGCCTGTTCTGCGCAGGATTCCGCGTTGGTAGGCGTCTTCGAGGAAACGCTTCGGGCGCAACGGCAGACGTCCGGTCAACGGGAGCCACAGGCGCGTGAACAGGAGCCAGCTACCCCAGGCCGACAGCGTGAGCCTGACGATTCCGCCGAACAGGCCGTACATGATGCCCGTCTCGATCGGGGCGTCGAGCACGAGGACGGCGGCGAGCACGATCGCGGGCACGGCCAGGATCGTCTGGACGAGCGTGACGGAGCGGTCCGTGCTCAGCAGGATCCACGGGTCGGCGGCGTCGGGTTCGTGGGCTTCCCCGAGTGCGGAGACCGCGACGTTCACGAGCCCGAACGCGACCCCGACCGCGATCCCGGCGAAAAGCCCGTCGGTGGTCAGGACGAGGAACCCGAGCGGGATTCCCCTCCAGAGCCGGTATTCGCGCACGCTGGGACCCGCTGCCAGCACACCGGCCACCATGCCGAGGGGTAACTCGATGCTGAAGGTGAACGCGACTGGAATGGCGATCGCGGTGGTCGCCAGCGCCGCGATCACCTTGAACATCTCGCCGTCCATGCGCGCCCGCAGGGCCGCTCGTTCGTCCAAGGCCGCGCCCGCAACACCGCCCACGAGCCCGATCACGAGCCCGGCCGAAAGCTCGGACACCAACCCCTGACCAGCTACGAGCCCGACCACCGCCCCGACCACGATCCCCTTGAAGAACTCGTTCAAGGACTGGCCGGAGGGCTTGCGGGCGATCCCGGCGCGGTTGCGCAACCGCAGTCGCAGCCGGAACCGTCCGGGCTCCTGCCCGGCCTGCCCGCGGACGAACCCTGCTTCCTTGATGAGCCCGACCACGAGCCCGATGAGGGCTGCGTGCGCGAGCACGGTGGCGGCCCCGGGCGTGACGTATCCGAGCGCCTGCCACAGTCCGTAGACGAGCCAAATCGCCGCGCCGACGGCGGTTGCAGTGGTCAGCACCCGGGTGTGCCGGTGGAGTCCGGCGGGCAGTTGCCACCAGGTGAGGTCGTGGGTGTTGCGCGCGCTGAGTTGGGTGGCGAGGTGGCTGAGCCAGCGGCGTGCTCGCACCGGATGTGGTGAGCCGGTGTCGCGGTCGTCGTAGCAGAGGCGAAGGTAGCTGGCGAGCAGGTGTTCTTCGAGGTCGGCGCGAGTGGGGAAGCGCTGGGCGTCGAGAAGCTCGTGGGGATGCCGCCCGGGACCGTCGTTGTAGGTGGCGCGGGCGAGCATGACCATCAGCGGTGTGGTCAAGGTCGTCCGGAGGTTCTCGGCCGGGGTGTCGACGGCGGCACGGCGCAGCCGGTCGAAGACCGCGTCCCAACCGGGGGTGAAATCTTTTCCGGCGCTGTGGCGCAAATACCGGTGGGATTCGTCGAGGCCGAGGTCTTCGAGCTCGATCGCCGCGGCGCCGCCCACGGCTTTGGCGGAGCGAACAGCGCTCGCGTACTCGTCCGGCCGGCTGGTGACGATGACGGGCATGTCGAGGCTGCTGATGTCCCCGATGGCGGCGAGGTGGTGCTGCTCGGGCAGTTCGTCGAACCCGTCCAGCACGGGCAGGATCAGCTCCTGGTCGACGAGTTCTTCGGCACCGTTCTGCCGTGTGGTGCGGTCGCGTCGTTCCAGGGAGGGGTAGTCGCGCAGGAGCTGCCGGATCAGCCAGTTCCGGAGTCCGGTCGTGGCGGGGTTCCAGTCGCCGAGGCTGAACAGCACCGGCACCGGCCCGGAACCGGCACTTCCGAGCAGGTCGAGGATGAGGCGGTGGGCCAGCACGGACTTGCCCGCTCCGGCCCCACCGAGGATCACCAGCCGCTTCGAGCTGATGGCCCGGTAGGTATCGTGGATGGCGGTGAAGTGCGGAATCTGCACCGATCGGGCACAACGGCCCGACTCGATAACCCGTTTGGGAGTCCATCGTGGACGAACGGCTTGCGGGAGAACCCGCGCGAACCTGGGTGGTGGATCTCGATCGCTGCAAGTCCTCGTGATGGCTTGAGGTTTCGTGGCGGTCCGCAAGGATCCGCACCGAGGCATCAGGTGTCTGATCGGCGGTGGGCGGCGGCAGCGGACGGGGTTCAGCGACGCTTGACATAACCCACGAAGGCGAGCACTCCGCAAATCACCGCGATCGTAACCGCGGCGAGGAGCAAGGCGGTCGGCTCGCCACCGAATTCAACGAGTCCCACACCTGCGCCGAACACGGTGCACGGTGAATTCCTCGATGTGGCAGCGTGATCCAGCGGTCAAGGCGAGGTCGAGCGGTGGGGTCCGCAGTGGACGTAGCAAGCGAGCTCGCTGGGGTTGCTGATCGAACAGCCAGAGTCTTCCTTGCGAGGCCCGTGACCAGGCCCGTCACACACTCGTGCGCGGCTTCGAACGCACGAACCGGCCACCGATCCGCTCATGCGCCCGCTCCAGCTCCGCCGCGACCACACCCACCATGATCCGCTACGACTCGAGCGAGTGCCGTTGCGGTACCAGAGGGTGCCCCAGGTGGATTGATCAAGCTCTGTCATGATCGGGGCTCGTGGTGGATGATCTGTCTCGGCGCCTGGTGTCCCTCGCGGTCCGGGTAAACGCTTGATCACGAATCCGGGAGTCAGGCTAACGGTCGGCGCAACATGGATATCCTGGCAGCGTTCTCGTGAGTGGACGCGAGCCGATGTGCTCGTGCTGGAAGGTCGGCCGACGGCCTCTCCGGGCCACCCACCTGGTCAGATCCGGTGTCGTCTGAAGCGCGGGGCCGCCGTCGAGGAGAAGGCGTCATGCCCAGCGAGCACCATCCGCGCCGCGAACCGCCCGGGTATCGGCGGAGCCGCGGAACTCGGCCGCAGCGGCATCCCGAACTCGACGACGATGACGAGTCGGTCCCTGACTTCGATCCGCTGCGGGACTGATCCCCGCCCTGCTGTTGCGTTCTGATCTGTCCGTGCTGGTTGTCTTGGGAGTGGTGTCGTGACGAATCCGTTGGTGTCGGAGCGTCAGGATTCGACGCAGTCGTTTTCCGGTGTGCAGCTGATGGAATCGGTCGACGAGACGAAGAAGGCGGTCGAGTCCGAAGATTGGGCCGCGGGCGTGATGGGTGCGGTGGGGGCCGGCCTGGACACGCTGGGCATGGCCTTGGATCCGTTCGGGTCGATCCTGGCTGCGGGTGTGGGTTGGCTGATGGAGCACGTCGGCCCGGTCTCCGATGCCCTCGATGCGTTGGCCGGTGATCCGGACCAGATCAAGGCGCACTCGCAGACGTGGAAGAACGTCGCCGACGAGCTGGGCAAGGTCGGCGAGGACATGACCGATTTCGTCACCACCGACACCGCCGAATGGACCGGCGTGGCCGGTGACGCATACCGAGCACGCAGCAAGGACACCGCGGCGCTGATCGAGGCCGCGAAGAAGGCGGCCGAGGGCGCGTCCAACGGCATCGGCAGCGCGGGTGAAGTCGTCGGCGCGGTGCGGTCGCTGGTCCGCGACATCATCGCCGAGCTGGTCGGTCACCTGGTCAGCTGGGCGCTACAAGTGCTGGCGACGCTGGGCATCGCGACGGCTTGGGTGGTGCCGCAGGTGGTCGCCGAGGTCGCCAAGGTCGCGTCGAAGATCGCTGACATCACCATGAAGCTGGTCAAGGCGATGAAGGCCTTGACGCCACTGCTGAAGAATCTCCAGAAGGGCTTCGGCGACGCGAGCAAGGCCCTCAAGAAGATCAAGGCCGACAACGGCAAGGCCGACGGCCCCGCCTCGACCAAATCGCAGAACTCCGACGGTTCCGGGTCCGGGAACGGCGGGCAGGGCGCGGACGGCGGCAAGGGCGACGCGCCGGGCGACGGCCACGGAGGGGGCACGCCCCGAAGCGGTCCCGCCGGCACCGAAGCAAGCAGCGCCCGCCCGAACGACCCGAAGACCGCCGGACGTGATCAAGGCTGCAAACCGGGTTCCGGCGACCCGGTGGATCCGGCGACCGGCGACATGTTCGATTCCACGGTCGATGTGCGGATCGACGCCGCGCTGTCACTGGTGCTGCAACGCGCCCACATCTCCTCGTACCGCGCGGGCCGTTCGTTCGGTCGAACCTGGGCGTCCACAGTGGATCAGCGCTTGGAATTCGACGAGCAGGGTGTGGTGTTCGCGACCGAGGACGGTGCCCTGCTGGTGTATCCCGATCCGGCGGCCGGTCATGGCGTGCTTCCGGAGGCGGGGGCGAGGTGGCCGCTGTCCCGCACCGACGACGGCTACCAGATCTGGCGGCCGCTGACCGGCGAAATACTCCACTTCGGACCGAATGCCACCGGGGTCGCCCCCATCCTCGCCGTGGTGGACGGCAACGGGGACCGGATCGACTTCGACTACGACGCGGGCGTGCTCACCGGAATCCGGCATTCCGGCGGCCACCACATCGACGTGGTCACCGACCACGGGCTGATCACCGAGTTCCGGTTGCGCGACGGAGACGACACCATCCCGCTCGTCCGATATTCGTACGTGGACGGACAACTCGCGGAGGTCGCCAACTCATCCGGCCGCCCGATGCGGTTCAGCTACGACGCCGCAGGGCGGATCACGCGCTGGGAGGACCGCAACGGCGAGTGGTACGGGTACCACTACGACGGCATCGGACGGGTCGTGCGCACCGAAGGCTCGGGCGGCGCGCTCACCGGCGAGTGGGCCTACGACGGTTCGACCACGATCTACACCGACGCCGAAGGTCACGCCACCCGTTTCGAGTTCAACGAGGCGCATCAGCTGGTCCGGGAAACCGACCCGCTCGGCCACGTGACGCTGTCGGAATGGGACGAGCACAACCGATTGCTGTCCCGCACCGACCCGCTGGGCCGCACCTATCGCTACCGCTACGCCCTGCTGGGCGAACTCACCGAGATCACGCGGCCGGACGGCACCCGAGAGATCACCGAGTACGACGGCATCGGCAGGCGCATCGCGGTGGTCGAGGCCGATGGCGGGGTCTGGCGCTACACCTACGACGAGTTCGGGAACCCGAGCTCTGTCGTGGATCCCTCTGGGGCCGGTATCGGTTACGCCTACGACGAGCGCGGTTACCTCGCGGCGATCACGGACCCGCTCGGCGGCGTGCTCCGCATGGAGAACGACGTGGCAGGCCGGGTGCTCGCCGCCACCGACCGCCAGGGCGCGACCACTCGCTACACGCGCGACCAGTTCGGCCGGATCGCCACGATCACCGACCCGCTCGGCGGGGTGACCACGCTTCGGTGGACGGTCGAGGGAAGCCTGCTGTCGCGGACCCTGCCGGACGGCACCACCGAAGGGTGGCAGTACGACCCGGAGGGCAACGGGGTCGGGTACCTCGACGAGCAGCGACGGCTGACCCGTGTCGAAACGACCCACTTCGACCTCCCGTCCAGCGAGACCCGGCCCGACGGCAGCAGGCTGGAGTTCGACTACGACACCGCGCTCCGTCCGATCGCCGTCCGCGATCCGAACGGGTTCAGCTGGCACTACCGGTATGACGCCAGGGGGAACCTGATCGCGGAGAAGGATTTCGACGGCAGCGAGATCCGCTACGGCTACGACGCGGCGGGCCAGCTCATCGAGCGCGTCAACGGGGCGGGCGAGGTCACGCGGTTCGTGCGGGACCAGCTCGGCAAGGTGGTGGAAAAGCACTCCGGAGGCCAGGTTTCGCGTTTCGAGTACGACGAGGCCGAACGGCTGGTGCGCGCGGTCAACGCCGATGCGGACGTGATCCTCGTACGGGACTTGCTCGGTCGAGTGGTCCGCGAAACCGTGAACGGCCGGGTGCTGGAGTCCCGCTACGACGCGGCGGGGCGGCGGGTGTACCGGCGTACGCCCACCGGTGCGGAGAGCGTCTGGAACTACAACGTTGACCACCAGGCCACCGGGCTGCGTACCGGAGGACGCACGCTGAGCTTCGGCTTCGACCCGGTCGGCCGCGAGGTCGAGCGGCTGCTCGACACCGGTACGGTGCTGGCGCAGCGGTGGGACGCGCGGGACCGGCTGGTGGAGCAGCAGATGTCCGCGGTGACCGGAGGTCACCCGCAGGCGAGGCCGATCCAGCAGCGCAAGTACCGCTACCGCCCGGACGGCAACGTGGCGGCCATCGACGACCTGCTCGCGGGGAACCGCTCGTTCGAACTCGACAACGCCGGTCAGGTGACGGCCGTGCGCGGCGCGGGCTGGTCCGAGCGCTACGCCTACGACGGTGCGGGCAACGTGGTGGACGCGGCATGGCCGGCTGTGTCCGGCATGGAGCCCGATGCGCAGGGGCCGCGCGCGTACCAGGGCACACGGCTCCAGGCTGCGGGCCGCTTGACCTACGCCTACGACGCGCACGGCCGGGTCGTCATGCGGCAGCGGAAGCGCTTGTCCCACAAGCCCGACACCTGGCATTTCAGCTGGGACGCCGAGGACCGGCTGGTCGGCGCGGTCACCCCGGACGGCACCCGCTGGGTCTACCGCTACGACGCCCTCGGCCGCCGGGTGGCCAAGCAGCGTCTTGCGCCGGACGGCGTGACCGTCGTCGAGCAGGTGGAGTTCACCTGGGACGACACCGTGCTGGTCGAGCAGGTGCACAACGGCCGGCGCGCGATCACCTGGAACTACCAGGAGGCCACCGGTACCCCGATCACCCAGGTCGCGCGAGTGCTCACGGCGGATCAGCAATGGGTGGACGCCGAGTTCTACTCGATCGTCACCGACATCATCGGCACGCCGATGGAACTCGTGGACGCACGCGGGAACCTGGCGTGGAAGGCCCGGTCCACCTTGTGGGGCGAGCCGCTGCCGTCGGCGCCGGGTCAGGCGGGCACGCCGCTGCGCTTCCCGGGGCAGTACTTCGACGCCGAAACGGGCCTGCACTACAACGTCCACCGCTACTACGATCCGGCCACGGCGCGGTTCACCAGCAACGACCCGCTGGGCCTCGACCCGTCACCGAACCCCGCGGCGTACGTGCACAACCCGCTCACGTGGATGGACCCGCTCGGGCTCACCGGCTCGCCCGGTGGCTGTAGCGCGGGTTCCCGCAACATCGTGTACCGGAACATTCGGGCGGACGAGGACCCGCGCAAGGGCCTGTTCCCCAAGAACAAGGATTTCGTGCCGGAAAGGTATCAGCGGGGTCCTAAGGCGGGCCAGATCAAATACGACGAGATGGGCAAACCGTCCGGGCACGTCGGCAAAGGCAGTGGGCCCGATTTCAAGTCCCGGTTCATTTCCACGACGAAGGACTACTCGGTGGCGGAAACGCACCGCGAACCTGGTCAGCGGACGGTCGCGATCGACCTGAAAAAGTACAAGGAGCTCGGCAGCGGCGGTCCCGGCAGTGTCTTCGACGTCTCGACCCAGGCGGGACGGGACAAAGCCACCAAGTTGTGCGGAGGCGAATGGGGGAAGACGGCGACGGGGTTCGCGGAAAAATCCAAGGAGACCCTCCTGGGCGGAGCCGTGCATCCGGGGGCGATCACGCAGGTTCATCCCGGATCGTGAGAGCAGGCGGATGCGGCTCGGCACGTCCTCGGTACCGGCTGTGGTCGCCCGCTGCTCGGCTGGAGCGGGACTCTTCGGTGGGAGGCACGGACGGCGGCCGTCGGCAACGCCTCGACGGCCCGCCCTCCGGTACACCAGCAGCGCCGCACCCGCCACGCTGCACGGTCATCCCGCACACCAAGACCACACCTGGCACAACGCGCAAAGATGGTAGAAAAGGCTGGTGAGCGAGCACAGGGAGACCACTGCGGACGATCATGACGCCGGTCTGCGGCAGGCCGAGGACGAGGTCGTCGGGCTGGCCAGCGACTTGATCAGGATCGATACGACGAACACGGGCGATCCGGCGACGCTGGCCGGCGAGCGGGTCGCCGCGGAGTACGTCGCGGACAAGCTGGCGGAGGTCGGGTACGAGACGACCTACGTCGAGTCCGGTGACCACCCGGGCCGTGGGAATGTGATCGCGCGGCTGCCCGGTGCCGGGTCGGACCGGGGCGGGCTGCTGGTGCACGGGCATCTCGACGTGGTGCCCGCGGACGCCTCCGAATGGTCGGTGCACCCGTTCTCGGGGGCGGTGCAGGACGGCTACGTGTGGGGGCGCGGCGCCGTTGACATGAAGGACATGCTGGCCATGAGCCTGGCCGTGGCGCGGCGGTTCAAGCGGGACGGGATCACGCCGAAGCGGGACATCGTGTTCGCGTTCCTGGCCGACGAGGAAGCCGGGGGACTGCAGGGCGCGCAGTGGCTGGCGGATCACCGGCCGGAGCTGTTCGAGGGCTGCACGGAGGCGATCAGCGAGGTCGGCGGCTACTCGGTGACGTTCAAGGACGGGGTTCGCGCCTACTTGGTGCAGACCGCGGAGAAGGGCATCCGCTGGCTGAAGCTGCGCACTCGGGCGCGGGCCGGGCACGGGTCGATGGTGCACGAGGACAACGCGGTGACGCAGCTGGCCGAGGCGGTCTCGAAGCTGGGCCGTCACCGGTTCCCGCTGGTGCTCAACGACTCGGTGCGGGAGTTCCTCGACGGGGTCACGGAGTTGACCGGGTGGGACTTCCCGGCCGACGACCTGGACGGTTCCGTGGCGAAGTTGGGGAACCTGTCGCGGATCGTCGGAGCGACGCTGCGGGACACGGCGAATCCGACGATGCTCACCGCCGGGTACAAGCACAACGTGATCCCGTCGGTGGCGGAGGCCGCGGTGGACTGCCGGATCCTGCCGGGGCGCGAAGAGGAGTTCGACCGCGAGCTCGCCGAGCTGCTCGGTCCGGACGTCGAACGGGAATGGGTCGGGCTGCCGCCGGTCGAGACGAAGTTCGAAGGCCGCTTGGTGGACATGATGAGCACGTCGCTGATCGCCGAAGATCCGGCGGCGAAGACCTTGCCGTACATGATGTCCGGTGGCACCGACGCGAAATCGTTCAGCAGGCTCGGCATGAACTGCTACGGCTTCGCGCCGCTGCGACTGCCTGCCGAACTCGACTTCAGCGCCCTGTTCCACGGCGTCGACGAGCGCGTTCCCGTGGACGCGCTGCGGTTCGGAACGCGGGTCCTGGACCGGTTCCTGCGCGAAGCCTGAGCAGCGGGCGCGAGGTGGGCGAGTACCTGATCGGTCACCTCGACGTCGACGAGGTGGCGTTCACCGGCACCATGGAGGACACCGGCCGAGAGCAGTACGAGCGCAGGGTCGCGGTGACGCAGACCGGCGTCTTCCTGGGGGATGAAGTCCTGCGCGGGCTTGCTCAAAGCGTCCGACTTCCTGCCGGGCGTCGAAGCCGGTCTGGAAAGCGGTGACTCCGGTTCCGGGCGAGCTGATCTCGGTGGCTTCGAAGATCTCTTCGGGCGACGAGCCGAGGTCGAGAGTGACTCGGCTGTGGGTCTGGACGTGTCCCTGGGAGGCACGCATGACCGTCGGGCTTGCAGATGATTCCAGTCCCCGGGGCTTGCCGAGGCGAGCTTCGAGGAACGCGCCGGTGTCAACGATTTCGCGGTCGTTTGCACCTCCCGCGAAGCCGCGCGACAAGCCTGCGAACTGCGCGACGTGTCAGAAGCCGCGTTGCGAGAGCCGGAGATCCGCACCGGCGCAGCGGAGAAACGAACAGGGCTGATCCTGCGCCGCCGCTCGTCCCGGGAGACGCACCTTTGGTCGGGGATCGGGATCCACTGGTTGCCGATGGGTTGTCACGGAACCACTGATCGCGGAGGCTCGATGTCATCCCGTTGATCGAGGAGGATGGCATGAACTGGGAAAAGCCTGAATACACCGTGATCGAGGTCTGCGCCGAGGCGACCGGCTACTTCCACCGGGGCTAACCGGTGCTGCTGCGTTGTCTCGGAGTCGCCGCGGGCGGCGGTTTCCCGCAGTGGAACTGCGCCTGCGGCGGCTGCCGCGCGGCCCGAGAACGGCCGGAACGAGCCAGCATGCACGCCGGTCTCGCCGTCTCCGGGACGGGACAGCGGTGGTTCCTGCTCAACGCCACCCCGGACGTGCACCACCAGATCGCAGCCGACCCGAAGCTGCACCCCGGCCCCGGCCCGCGGGACACCCCGGTGTCCGGGGTACTGCTCACCGACGCCGAATTCGACCACACCATCGGTCTGCTCATGCTGCGCGAAGGCGCGGACCTCGTCGTGCACGGCACGCCCGAGGTGCTCGAAGCGCTCGAAACGCGGTTCCCGGTGCGGGACCTGCTCAGCGACTACGCCGCGATCGACTGGCGGCCGGTGGAACCGGGCGAGCCGATCGAGCTGGACGAGCGCCTGCGCGCGACTCCGTTCCGGACCGGCGGCAAGCCGCCGCGCTACGTGGGCTCATCGGACCGCCCGAACTGGGAGCTGGGCTACCGGCTGGAGGACACCGCGACCGGCGGTACGGCGGTGTACGCCCCGACGGTGCCCCGCTGGGACGACGCCTTCGCCGCACAGGTCTCCGACGTCGACTGCGTGTTCTGCGACGGCACCTTCCACACCGATGACGAGATGTCGCGCCAGGGCACGGGTTCCCGGCCGGGGTTGTCCATGGGGCACATGCCCGTCGACGGCCCGGACGGCTCCGCGCGGAAGCTGGCCGAGCTGCCCGGTCGCAAGATCTACGTCCACGTCAACAACACCAACCCGATCCTCGCCGAGGGGTCCGCGGAACGCCGCAGCCTGCAGCGGCAGGGCATCGAGGTCGGGCACGCCGGTTTGGAGGTCGAGCTATGACGCCGTTGTCCGCTGCGGAGTTCGAGGAGGAGCTGCGGGAGGTCGGCGAGCGGCGCTACCACCACCTGCACCCGTTCAACGAGCGGATGCACGCCGGCGACCTCACCGAGGAGGAGTTCCGCGGCTGGGCGCGCAACCGCTTCTACTACCAGCTCAACCTGCCGATCAAGGATGCCTACATCCTCACCAAACTGCCCGGCGCGGAGCACCGCAGGCGGTGGATCAAGCGCATCACCGACCACGACGGCACGCCGGGCACCGAGGGCGGCATCGAGCGCTGGGTGCGGCTCGGCGAGGCGGTCGGGCTCACCCGCGAGGAGCTGCACGACACCCGCACGGTGCTGCCCGGGGTGCGCTTCGCGGTGGACGCCTACGTGGAGTTCTGCCGCGACCGGTCGTGGCTGGAGGCGGTGGCCTCGGCGTTGACCGAGTTGTTCGCCCCGGATCTGCTCAGCCGCCGCATCACCGACGTGCGCGAGCACTACCCGTGGATCGGCGCCGAGGGCCTGGAGTACTTCCGGGTCCGGCTGACCCAGCAGCCCGCCGACATCGAGCACCTGCTGGAGCTGGTGCTCGACAACGCGACGACGCGGGAGCAGCAGGAGGCCTGCGTGCGGGCGCTGGAGTTCAAGTGCGACGTGCTGTGGACCCTGCTGGACACGGTGCAGCTGACGTTCGGCAAGGACTCTTGATGGACCTCGACGGCAGGCCGCGCCTGGTGCCCAAGGGCAGGCTGCGCTTCGACAAGGTGCGCGGCGACGACATGCTGCTGCTGCCCGAGCGGGTGGTGCGGCTCAACACCTCCAGCGCCGCGATCCTGCGGCTGTGCGACGGCACCCGCACCGCGGTCGAGATCGTCGCGAAGCTGGAAGCCGAATTCGAGGCCGACGGCCTGTCCGACGACGTGCTGGAATTCCTGCGCGAAGCGCGCGAAAAAGGCTGGGTGACGACATGATCAACGCGCCTTACGGCTTGCTGGCCGAGCTCACCCACAAGTGCCCGCTGCACTGCTTGTACTGCTCCAACCCGCTGGCGCTGCGGCCGCGCGAGGAGGAACTGGGTACCGAGGACTGGCTGCGGGTGATCCGGGAGGCCGCCGAGCTCGGCGTGCTGCAGGTGCACTTCTCCGGCGGCGAGCCGTTGCTGCGCAACGATCTGGAGGAGCTGATCGCCGAGGCGGACCGCTGCGAGCTCTACACCAACCTGATCACCAGCGGGCTCGGGCTCACCGAGCGCCGGGCGAAAGGACTGGTCGCCGCCGGTCTCAACAGCGCGCAGCTGAGCGTCCAAGGCGACAACCCGGAGTCCACCGCGCTGATCGCGGACAGCAAGCGGTTCGACAAGAAGGTGGAGGCGGCGGGCATCATCCGCGAGAGCGGACTGCCGCTGAACATGAACGTCGTGCTGCACCGGCTCAACCTCGACCGGCTGGATGCGATCATCGACGTCTGCGACTCCTGGGGCGCCGAGCGCCTGGAGCTGGCCAACACCCAGTACTACGGCTGGGGGTTGCGCAACCGCGAGGTGCTGATGCCCAGCCGCGAGCAGCTGGCCCGCGGCGAGGAAGTTTACCGGCGCCGCAAGGAGGAGCTGGCAGGCCGCATGGAGCTGCTGTGGATCCTGCCGGATTACTACGAGCGGTATCCGAAGCCGTGCATGGGCGGGTGGGCGCATTCCAGCTTCACCGTCGCCCCGGACGGAATGGCCTATCCGTGCCCGGTGGCCGCCGACATCGACAGCCTCGAGTTCCCCTCGGTGCGCACCGCCGCGCTGTCCTGGATCTGGATGGAATCGCCCGCGTTCCAGGCGTTCCGGGGCACCGACTGGATGCCCGATCCGTGCCGCAGCTGCGCGCGCAAGGAAATCGACTTCGGGGGCTGCCGCTGCCAGGCGTTCGCGCTGACCGGGGACGCCGCGCGCACCGACCCGGTTTGTGTGCACTCGCCGGACCACCACCTGATCTCCGATGCCGTGGAGCGCGCCAACGGCGACACTCCGGCGCCGGACCCGGTCTTCCGCCGGTAGGCCTGCTCGTACGGAATGGTCCTGTGCCGAATCAGCGTGGGACTCGGTGATCGCGAGCCCGGCCGGCGAGCATCCGTTGATAGCGCAGGGTTTCACTCCCAGTTACGGCATTCTCACGAAGCCGAAGCACCGGTGGTCGACGACGATTCAGACGTCGTCGACGTGGGTCCGACCGTTGAGGTGAGAACGTGTCGTCGTGCCGGTCGCTTCGGGCACGACAGAGCACCCCCACCGGCAGTCCCTTGCCGCGTCCCGCACTTGTGAGCGGTCCACTCCACGCGCTCGAAGGCACCCCCACCGGCGAATCGCGGTGGGGGTGCCTTCGAAGCTCTGCGAGCCGGGCGGTCAGGTGCTCGGCAGCGCGGGTGGGGCGTGCGTCAGCTCGACCGGGCCGCGCGCAGTGCGCGCCGGGCGGCTTCGGTGACCGCTTCGGGAGTGAACCCGAACTCGGTGAACAGCGTCCGCTGGTCGGCCGAGGCGCCGAAGTGCTCCAGCGAGACGACCTCGCCCGCGTCCCCGACGAAGCGGTGCCAGCACTGCGCGATCCCGGCCTCCACGGCGACCCGTGCGCGCACCGCCGGGGGCAGCACCGCGCGGCGGTAGGACTCGTCCTGCGCGTCGAACCACTCCACGCACGGCATGGACACGACCCGGGTGGCCACTCCCTCGGACTCCAGGGACTTCCTGGCTGCCACGGCCAGCTGCACCTCGGAACCGGTGGCGATCAGCACCACCTCGGGCTCGCCCGACGATGCCTCGGCGAGGACGTAGCCGCCGCGGGACACGCCTTCCGGATTCGTGCCCTCGAGGATCGGCACCCCCTGCCGGGTCAGCGCCAGCCCGGTGGGGCCGTCGGAGTGTTCCAGGGCGGCCTTCCACACCGCAGCGGTCTCGTTGGCGTCGGCAGGGCGCGCGACCGCCAGACCCGGGATGGCCCGCAGCCCGGCGAGGTGCTCGACGGGCTGGTGCGTCGGCCCGTCCTCACCGAGGCCGATCGAGTCGTGGGTCCAGACGTAGATCACGGGCTGGTGCATCAGCGCCGCCAGCCGCACGGCCGGGCGCATGTAGTCGCTGAAGACCAGGAACGTGCCGCCGTAGGGGCGGGTCCCGCCGTGCAGCGCGATGCCGTTGAGGATCGAGCCCATGGCGTGCTCTCGGATGCCGAAGTGCAGCGTCCGCCCGTAGGGGTTGGCGTTCCACGTGCTGGTGGAGGTGCTCTCCGGCCCGAACGAGTCCGCGCCCTTCATGGTGGTGTTGTTGCTCTCCGCCAGGTCGGCGGAGCCGCCCCACAGTTCCGGCAGCACGTCCGCCAGGTACGCCAGCACCTCGGCCGATGCCTTCCGGGTCGCGACGTCCTTCTCCGCGAGATCCCAGCTCGGCAGCCCGTCGGCCCACCCTGACGGCAGTTCGCGCGCCTGCATCCGGTGCAGCAGCGCCTTGCGCCGCGGGTTGGCCTCGGCCCACGCGTCGAAGGCGATCTGCCACTTCTCGCGGGCGGCCCGGCCGCGTTCGCCGACCGCTCGGGTGTGGTCCAGCACCCCGTCGTCGACCTGGAACGTCCGGTCGGGGTCGAACCCCAGCAGGTTCTTGACCTCGGCGAGCTCCTCGGCGCCCAGCGCGGCGCCGTGCGCCTTGCCGGTGTTCATCTTGGTCGGCGCCGGGTAGCCGATGACCGTGCGCAGCACGATCAGCGTCGGCCGGTGGGTCTCCGCCCGGGCGGCCTTGAGCGCCTCGAGCAGGTCGGTGATGCGCTCGCCGCCGTCGACGGTCACCACGTGCCAGCCGTAGGCCTCGTAGCGCTTCGCGGTGTCCTCGGACAGCGCGATCTTGGTGTCGTCCTCGATTGAGATCTCGTTCGCGTCGTAGATCACCGTGAGGTCGCCCAGCTGCTGAGTGCCCGCCAGCGACGAAGCCTCGGAGGTGACGCCCTCCTCGATGTCGCCGTCGGAGGCGATCACGTAGATCCGGTGGTCGAAAACGCTTTCACCGGGCGCGGGCTCGGGATCGAGCAGGCCGCGTTCGCGCCGGGCCGCCATCGCCATGCCCACCGCGTTCGCCAAACCCTGGCCCAACGGTCCGGTCGTGGTCTCCACGCCGCTGGTGTGCCCGTACTCGGGGTGGCCAGGGGTGAGCGAGCCCCAGGTGCGCAGCGCCTTGATGTCGTTGATCTCCAGCCCGTACCCGGACAGGAACAACTGCACGTACAGCGTCAGGCTGGAGTGGCCCGCCGAGAGCACGAACCTGTCCCGGCCGAGCCAGTTCGGGTCGTTCGGATCGTGTCGCATGACGTGCTGGAACAGCGCGTAGGCGGCCGGCGCCAGGCTCATCGCGGTGCCCGGGTGGCCGCTGCCGCACTGCTCCACCGCGTCGGCGGCCAGCACGCGGGCGGTGTCGATAGCCCGCACGTCCAGCTCGGTCCAGTCGCTGGGGACGGCGGCGGTCGTCAAGCGGGTGATGTCGTCGCTCACGCGACGATCGGCTTCGTTCGCGGTCATGAACGCGCACTCCTGACGCTCGTGGTGCTTCGTTGGTCTTTGCTGGGGGCTGGGTCCTGGCTGCGCGCTTGGGGGCCGTGCAGGATGATCTTTTGATCTGTGTCTTGTCAGCGGCGGAGCCGATGAGCAGTGACCGGCTTGAGCGGACCGACCACCGGCGGGTTCTCGGCGGCTTCCACGCGAGGACAGCGATCTCGCTCGTGGCGGAGCCACTTGCGAAATCGATCCCGCAGCGAGGAAGCCGCCGAGGTTCCGCTACCCGACCCACTACGCGCGCCATTTCGAGGGGCCGCCTAAGCGGGCCAGAGCCGGGAGCGTTCGGGGTGGTCGTCGTCGATCAGGCGGTGTGCCAGGGCGATCGCCTCGTTGAAGTCGGCCTTGTGCAGTGCGGGCTCGGATCGGGCGATTCCTTCGAGGAAGTGGGACAGCCCTTCCGCCGCGCCGGGGGACACGCTGTCGTCGCGGCCGACGCGCGCGTATCGCCGGCGTAGCACCGCGGCGGCCTCCAGCAGCAAGGAACGTTGCGCTTGGTGCAGAGCTTTTTCGTTGAGCGCCATAGGATTTCCCCTTCCTCTCACGCAAGTCTTCTGTGGACACTGCTCCCGTTCACGGTTTCGGGCTGCGGGGAAGTCATGGCGCGGTGCAGCTCGGCCACCGCGGCCTTCTTCCCGCCCGGGTGGGAGAGCACGGCGGAGCCCGCGACGAGGAGCTCGGCTCCCGCGTACCAGGCCGCCTTAGCGGTGGCGGTGGAGATGCCACCGTCCACCTCGATCTGCACCGCGCGACCGGAGCCGTCCACCAGCGCCCGCATCTCGGCGACCTTCTCCTCCATCGCGGGGATGTACTTCTGCCCGCCGAAACCGGGGTTGACGGTCATGATCACGATCTCGTCGAGGTGATCGAGCACGTGGTGGACGAAGTTGAGCGGGGTGGACGGGTTGACGGCCACGCCGGCCTGCGCCCCGAGTTCGCGAATCGTGGCGAGGGTCCGCAGCAGGTGCGGGCAGGTCTCGGCGTGCACGATGACGGTCTCGCATCCGGCCGCGACGAAGTCGGCCAGCATCGGGTCCGGGTCCTGCACCATGAGGTGGGCCTCGAACGGCACGTCGCCGTACTTCCGGCAGGCAGCCACCACATCCGGGCCGAACGTCATGTTGGGCACGAAGCGCCGGTCCATGACGTCCCACTGGATGCGCCCGACGCCCGCGGCGGTGAGGCTCGCGACTTCGTTGCCGAGGTTCGCGTAGTCGGCGCCGAGGACCGAACCCACGATCACCGGTTCGTCCAACGGCCGACGCGGGGCGGAATGCCGCGCGCCCGCGTGCGGGGTCGTTCCTGGCTGATCGACCATCGAGCGATCCTCCCGATCACTTGTCCGGTTTGCTCGAGTCGGCGTCCCCGCGAAGATCGGTGAGGACGAGTCCGCCGAGGACGCCTGAAGTCGCTACTTCGCGGTTCGGTCGGTTCCCAGGACGCAATTCGAGGCAGTGGCGACTTCGCGGTCGTGGTCGCCCTCGGCGAAATGGTGGTGGCAATTGCCCAGCGGTGATCAAGAACTGCGTCGCCGCGTCCCGGAACCGAATTGCGGGCACCGATGTCGGGGAGGTGAAGGGGCGGCCCGAAGAACGAACCGGCCCCTTCCGCCTCCCGCGCATGTGCTGTGCCGTCAGCGGATCCGGCTCTTGAGGGCCTTGGCGGCCGCGGCCGGATCCTCGGCGCTGCGGATCGCCCCGCCCGCCACCGCGACGACCGCACCGGCGTCCTGCACGGCGGCGATGGTCTCGGCGGTGATCCCACCGGCGATGGAGAACGGAACGCCCGCCTGCCGCCCGTCCTCGACCAGGCGCTCGATCGTGTAGCCGGGCCTGGCCTGCTCGTCGAGCCCGGCGTGAATTTCGACGAAGGACACGCCCATCTTCGAGACCTCGCGGATCCGGGAGACCCGGCCCTCCACGATGGTGATCATGTCGGCGACGACGTCCTTGCCGTGCTTCTTGCCTGCGGCGACGGCTCCGCGCACGGTGTCGTCGTCGGCCGCGCCCATGACGGTGACCAGGTCCGCGCCCGCGGCGAACGCGAGGTCGGCCTCCAGCTCACCGGCGTCGGCGGTCTTCATGTCGGCGAAAACGAGCTTGTCCGGGTGCGCGGCCTTGATCGCCGTGATCGCCGACAGGCCCTCGGCCTTGATCAGCGGGGTGCCCAGCTCGAGGACGTCCACGTAGTCCTTGGCCTGGTACGCCAGCGAAAGCGCGTCGCCGAGGGTGGCGACGTCCAGTGCTACCTGCAGCTTCACGGTGTTCTCCTCGTCAGTCGTGCTCGGTGGCGTTGCGGTTCTTCGGGCGCGGGTGGTCCTGCGCCGGGATCCACAACGCGACGCGCAATGCGGTCACACGTATCCGGATTTCCCGGAGTCCGGGAAGAATGGTCAGTGGATCACGACGTCGTTCAGCAGGTGCCGTTCCTCGAATCATTCCGGCTGCCCGTTCTGTTGCCCCGCGGTTCTGCGGCGGAGCGAGAACGGGCAACGGCCTGTGACACTGCACGGATCTGTACGTCTGGTCAACGGCGCCCGAACGAACGGATGCCCAGGAAGCACAGACGGCGATGGCGCACTTCCAAATGGCAATTCCGGGGGAGTCGCAGAATGGTGTTGCGATCCGGATGAACGTCGACGTATCATCGCCGCGTTCCGAATCGTCCGGGTGTTTCCGGAAGAGGATCTGACTCCTCTGAATCGTTCGGATGCAGATCCGCCCCAAGAGCGCGGCGGGCGAGTCCCGGAGCTTCGTCCCCGCCCGTCCGCGTGGCCTGGCGGTCGCCGCTGTTCGCGATGAGCGCCATTCGTCCGGTCGGCCTCGGGCGGGGAAGTGCGGTAACGCCCGGCCTCGGCTCCGGTGGTCCTGATGTCCGCCGAAGCGCCGGCCGTGGCAAAACCCTGGGTCCTGTCAGGGGCCTTGCCCGTCGATTCTCGAAAGGAGGTGTAGCCATGGAGTCCGTTGCCCCGCAGTGGGAAACGCCGCGATTCGAGGAGATCGGGTGCGCGGCCGAGGTGACCATGTACGTCGCCCAGGCTGAGGACTGAGCTCGTCCGCCGGTCGGCGGCTGAGCGGTAACGCGTGACTGTGGGCACCGGAGATCCGGTGCCCACAGTCACGTGACCAGGGTGAACGGCCGCTGGGAGCGCCGCACGCCGTCGCGCGAGCTCTGCCGATCGGCTTGACGCCCCTTCGGCGCGGAGACCACGCGGTGCGCGAATGCGCATCCTCCGCCGACCGATCGGAGTCATGATCGATGCGGAGATTGCGGCGGTTCCGTTTGATCGGATTCCGGAACCGCTCATACGACCCTGGTATCTCTTCGTTGCGGATACGTTGACTGGACGTACCGATCCGTGCAGTCTCTCCAGCGTGATTCGTCCGGGTGGCGACCTGAAACCCAATAGGGTCAAGGAAACTCCGGTCCCGCGCCGCGACACGACGCTCGCGCGCTGAAACGACGAATACATCCGACCGACCAGTGGAGTGTGCTCAATGACGGGTACGGACACCGCTCACGAGAACCTCGGTGAAAAGCTGAATCCGCCGCATTTCAGTTACGCGACGATGGCCATCAGCACCGAGGTGGACCAGATTCGCAAGGGCATCGAGCCCGCGGCGTGGGCTCGCGCGGGTGCGCTGCTGCTCGAAGCGTCCGCTGTGTTCACCGTCGGCACCGGGCGCAGCGGACTCGCCTTGCAGATGGCCGCGATGCGCTTCATGCACCTCGGACTGGACACCCACGTCGTGGGCGAGACCACCGCGCGGGCGATCGGTTCCGGCGATGTCCTGGTGGCCGCCTCGGGCTCCGGTTCCACGGCCCGCGTGGTGCGAGCGGCCGAGACCGCGCGCGCTCAGGGCGCGAGCGTGGTGGCGCTGACCACCAATCCCGATTCCGCGCTGGCCAAGACCGCGACCGAGGTGCTGGTGATCCCGGCGGCCGACAAGCAGGACTTCGACGGAACGGCCTCCACCCAGTACGGGGGCAGCCTGTTCGAGCAGTCGGTCCTGCTGCTCACCGACGCGCTGTTCCACACCCTGTGGCGTTCCAGCGGCACCCAGGCCAGTGAGCTCTGGCGGCTGCACGCGAATCTCGAATGACCGGTGCCCGGCGATTTCGCCGGCAGCGCACGCACTTCGCACATCACGCGTGGACGAGTCCGGATCTGCTCGCAGTGCTCGCCCGATTTCGCAGGCATTCCGCCGTACTGAGGCATGAGACGAGACAAGGAGTCCGTGATGCAGCGCCAGAACAAGACCGCGCAGCGCACCGACATCAGCACGCTGGAGTCGGTGGCCTTGGCCGCAACCCGGAGCGCGGCGGTGGCCAGCCACCCCTGGGTCGGCCGCAACGACAAGAAAGCAGCCGACGCGGCGGCGACCGAGGCCATGCGCCAGGTGCTGGCCGACGCCCCGGGCCGGGGCGTGGTGGTCATCGGGGAGGGCGAGAAGGACGAGGCCCCGATGTTGTTCAACGGTGAGACCGTGGGCAACGGTCTGGGCGGCCCGGACTTCGACATCGCCGTGGACCCGCTCGAGGGCACTTCGTTCTGCGCGAAGAACCTGCCGGGCTCGATGGCCACCATCGCCTTCGCGGAATCCGGGACGATGTGGTCGCCCGGTCCCGGTTTCTACATGGACAAGATCGTGGTGCCGCCGCAGGCCAAGGGCGCCGTGGACCTCGCCGACCCGCCGGAGCGCACTCTCGGCAAGGTCGCCGAGGCCCTCGGCAAGCAGGTAGGCGAGCTGCGCGTGGTCATCATGGACAAGCCGCGGCACCAGGACCTGATCAAGCGGGTGCTGAAGGCGGGCGCGGCCGTGCACACCCCGGCGGAGGGCGACGTCGGCGGCAGCCTCGAAGTGCTGCTGCCGACCGGCTCCGCCGACCTGCTCCTGGGCATCGGGGGCACGCCGGAGGGCGTGATGACCGCGGCGGCGGTGCGCGCACTGGGCGGCGACATGCTCGGTCGCCTGGCCCCGCAACGCGAAGAGGAGGCCGACGCGATCCGTGCGGCGGGCATGGACGTCGACCGCATCTACGTTCGCGACGAGCTGGTCGGTGGCGACGCGCTGTTCGCAGCCACCGGCGTCACAGGGGGCGCGTTGTTGAGCGAGCCGCGGGAATCCGGGGGCACGGTGCTCGCGGAATCCCTGCTCGTTTCCCGCGGTGAGGTGCGCCGCGTCTCGCACACGACTTTCGGCTCCATGCTCCGGATGGCGTCTTGACGGCGCGGGGCCGGCTCGGCATCGAATCCGCCGGCCTCGTGCACCTTCGTTGTTGAGGAGATTCGGTGACATGCACCTGGAAAACCTGCGCGTTCGCCACCTCGGTGAGTGCCACTACGACTCACCGTTCTACGAGGTGCTCGCGGCCAAGCGGACTTCGCCGCACTACGTAGCGGAGGGCGACCGGGTCCTGCTCGAGGACACCGTTTCGATGCTCGCCGAGCACGACCTGCCGCCGAACCTGCTGCCGAGCTTCGAAGCGGCCGGTCCGCGCCGGAAGATCTACTTCGACCTCTCCAGCGTCACGGCGGGCGTGGTGACCTGCGGCGGACTGTGCCCGGGTCTCAACGACGTCATCCGGGGCATCGTCCAGGAGCTCACCGTGCACTACGGCGTGCAGCGGATCCTGGGATTCCGCAACGGACTTCGCGGGCTGACGGCGGAGAACTGCCACGACACCGAGGATCTGACGCCGGATCGCGTCCGCGAGATCCACAACTCCGGCGGCACCATCCTGGGCAGCTCGCGCGGTGCGCAGGAGCCCGACGAGATGGTGGACAGCCTGGTCCTGCGCGGGGTCAACGTCCTGTTCGTCATCGGTGGCGACGGGGGAATGCGCGCCGCCACGAACCTGGTGGCCGCGATCCGCCGACGTGATCTGGACATCGCGGTCATCGGCGTGCCCAAGACCATCGACAACGACCTGCCTTACACCGACCAGTCCTTCGGGTTCCAGAGCGCGTTCGCGCAAGCGGCCAACTTCATCGACTCGGTCGCCATCGAGGCCGCGGCCAGTCCCGACGGCATCGGCATCGTGAAGCTGATGGGCAGGCATTCGGGTTTCATCGCCTGCTACGCCTCGCTGGCCCGCAACGCCGCCGACGTCGTGCTCATCCCGGAGGTGCCGTTCGCGCTCGACGGGCCGGACGGCCTGCTGGCTCGTGTGGAGCGGCACGTGCGGGAGAAGGGCTTCGTGGTCATCGTCGCGGCCGAGGGCGCGGGGCAGGACCTGCTGGAGGAGCGCGGTCTGCTCGCCGACGCCACCGATCCCTCCGGGAACGCCAAACTCGGCGACATCGGTGCACTGCTGCGGGAGACCATCACCGCGCACTTGACCGAGGCCGGTCTGTCGCCCACGGTGCGCTACATCGATCCGAGCTACGCCGTGCGCAGCGTGACCGCCAACGCCTACGACAGCGTCTACTGCCTGCGCCTGGCCCACGCCGCGGTGCACGCGGCCATGGCAGGGCGCACCGAGACCGCGGTGGTGCGCTGGCGGCGCCGCTTCGTGCACGTGCCGATGCCGCTGATCATCAGCCACCGCAACGAGGTCGATCCCGACGGTGATCTGTGGATGTCCGTGCTCGAAGCGACCGGTCACCTGGCTTCCACGTACGGCTTGCACAGCAGGACGAGTGCTCAGGACTACCGGGGAATCTGCCGGTCGCCGGACGAGCGGGACGGCGGCGTGGGCGAGCCGCGCGACGTTCCCGGTACCGGCCCAGTCAGTACCGCAACCACGATGAGGAGCTGCCGATGATGGCCGTGCTGGAGTTCGCGTTGGGGATCGCGCTGCTGGTGTACAGCGCGGAGAAGCTGATCGGATACCTGGTCGGGGTGTCCAGCCGGTGGGTCGTTTCGCTGTTCCTGGTGGCGGTGCTGTTCACCGGGATCGAGTTCGACGACCTCGCGTACGGCATCGTGCTCAACGTCGAGGAACTGCAGCACGCGGCTCTGGGCACCGTCATCGGCACGACGATCGCGATCATGGGAATCGTGCTGGCGCTGGCGGCGCTCATCGCCCCGTGCCGGGTGGACGTCCCCAAGGACTACCTCGTGCTCTTCGCGGCCGGGCCGCTGGCGATGCTGCTGTTCGCCACGACCGGCGGGTTGACCCAGTTCATGGGCGTGGTGCTGGTGGTCCTGTTCGTGGCGTTCGTCGGCTGGATCGGTTATCGCGAGTACGCCGCGCGACGCCCGGTGTTCCGCAGCGCGGAGTTCTACGAGCAGGTTGAGAAGGCAGCCGCGGTGAAGGTCGCGACCGCCTCGGAATCCGGCGCCACCGGTGAGCAGCTCTCCGCTCGCACGCCCGCGGCGGGCTCGGGGACGGGCGGTGGCTTCGAGCTGCCCGGGGATCTGCGGGTCGATCAGAGATTCCTCAAAGCGAGGCAGCGACCCCTGTGGGGCAGCCTGCTGTTCGCGTTGCTGGCACTGGCCGGTCTGATCGGAGGTGCCGCGCTCGCCGGGCAGGGCACCGAGGGCGTCCTCGAGACCTTTGACATGGACGGCACCGTTTTCGGCGTCACGATCGCGACGCTGGCGCTCTCGCTGGAGGACATCTTCCTCACCGTGGAGCCCGCACGCAGGGGTGCGCCGGAGATCGGGGTCGCCAACGTCATCGGCAGCGTCGTGTTCTCGCTGACCGGCAAGCTCGGGATCGTCCTGCTCGTGGGCGGGAGCATCACGGTCGGCGAGAACGTGCTGTCGTGGCACTTGCCGGTCCTGCTGGGCATGACCGTCCTGTCGGCGATCTTCCTGGCGACCGGGCATCTGCGCCGCTGGCACGGGGCGGTGCTGCTCGCGCTCTACGCCGGCTATTTCGTCATCAGCCTGACGGTCTTCGGCGGAGTGCCCATCGACAGCGACTAGGCCGTTCCAGCGAACGATCGGGCTCCGCGAGCCCGTTGGAGATTGCGGGGAAAGGACGATCATGGCTGCCGCTGGTTGTCGTAAGGCCGCCGTTCGTGCGCCGTTCGCCAGCGGTCGTCGCGTCGATCTTGCCCGCCGAATCTTCGGCGACGTAACTTTCCGTTCCACGTCGGGGAAGACGGAGCTCGGAAGCACCGCGGATGTGCGTTCGGTTCAGCGCCCGACTCGTGCGCAGGCACGAGTCGGGCGACTACTTGTGCATTGTCGCGGCGAACTGTCCGGATCCGGATCTCTTGGCGTTTCCAGCAGGACACCGGTCCGCGTGCGAAATCGGAGCAGTGACGCGGACTCGCTCGGAACGCGAAGTGACATGCGGTCGCACCGGCTTCGCGCGCGTTCCGGGTCGGTGACGGACCAAAGGCGGTCTCGTATGGGAGAGATGCACCGGCTCCGCGCCAGGACGGGCGGCGGGGACCAGTCGGCGGTGTACGGGGCGTGGGAGCGCTTCGTGCGGGGCGAGGACGACATCCGCGGTGTGCGGCCGGAAGTGGCGTTGTCCTGGCAGCGGTGCCGCGATCAGTACCGGGTCGATCCGTACCTGGCCGAAGCCCCGGTGGCCATCACGGATGTGGACCACACGCTCGAGCACGACGTGGTCTTCGCCGAGCTCGGCTTCCGGGCGGCCGCTGTTGTCAACGAGGTGAGCAACGCGGGCGGAGTCGTGACGGTCACCGACGCCACCGGGCGGATGCTGGCCCAGTGGGGCAACACGGACACGCGCAACTACGCCGCCAAGGCGAACATGGCGCCGTGGTTCTCCTGGGCGGAGGGTTCGACCGGGACCAACGGCATGGGCACCGCGCTGGAGTCGCGATCACCGGTGGTGATCCGGGGTGCGGAGCACTGGTGTCAGGCCTTCCACGACTGGAACTGCGCGGGAGTGGCGGTGCGCGACGTGGTGACCGGCGACCCGGTCGCGGCGCTGAACATCTCCTGCTGGCGCAGCGAACTCCCGGAGTCCGTCCGCGCTTGGCTGAGCAATGCCGCCAGCAGGACGCAGTTCATGCTGCGGCGGCGCGCTCGGGACGCGGGTGCCGAGCTGATCGCGGCGTACAACCACGCGCGCAACCGGGTGCGGGTGCGGGTGGGGGTGTCGTTGGCGGCGTTGGATCCGGCGGGCCGGGTGGTGATCGCCGATGATCGGGCGAGTGTGCTGCTGGGGGTGCCGGGTTCGACGCCCGCGTCCGATCCCGCGGCACGCTGGAACCCGGGCCTCCCGGAGCTGGCCCGGGTGGCCGGATACGCGGCCAAACAAGCATCACGAAACCCGGACTGGGTCGGGGCCACCCAGATCTTCACACACCTGGCCGACGAACCCACCCCGATCAGCATCCGCCCGGTATTCCTGGCCGGACACCTCGTCGGCAACCTCGTCGAATTCGGCGTATCCGACGCCGAACAACTCCCCCACACCCACACCACCCCCCACCACAACCACAGTCAACAACAGGGGCAGGGGCAGGGCCGGGGCTCCCGGGTCGTGGCCACACGCGACAACCGCATGGTGCTGCTACACCACCCCGAAATCTCCTTCGCCGAATCCGACGGCAACGACGTCTGGCTCACCACCGACCAAGGACGACTCCGCGCCGCCACACCAGCCCTCGACAAACTCGAAACACAACTCGCCCACACCGGCCTGCGCGTCCACCGCCAATACATCGTCAACCTCAACCGCATCCGCGAAATCGAACGCGGCACCAAAGGCGAACTCACCCTCATCATGGACGACCACGCCCACACCATGATCCCCGTCTCCCGACGCAACACCCCCGCCCTCCGCCGCGCACTCGGCATCTAACGGAGCCACCCGCCCTGGGAAGGAGCCTCCATGCCCGAGAACCCCGACACCGTGGCGACCACCCCCAACTACGACCAGAGCGTCCGCCGGACGACCGAGCGCGTGCGCAATCAACCCGTCGCCGGTGGGAACAACTGCGATTGGTGGCCGAACCGCCTCAACCTCCGAATCCTGGCCAAGCACCACCCGGCGCGGGATCCGATGGGGGAGAACTTCGACTACGCCGCGGAGTTCGCCGAGTTGGACCTCGACGCGCTGGCCCGCGACATCGACGAGGTGCTGACGACCTCGCAGGACTGGTGGCCGGCGGATTTCGGCCACTACGGGCCGCTGGTGCTGCGGATGACGTGGCACTGCGCCGGTACCTACCGCATCGGCGACGGACGCGGCGGGGCCTCGTCGGGCATGCAGCGCTTCGCCCCGACCAACAGCTGGCCGGACAACCGCAATCTGGACAAGGCCCGCCGACTGCTGTGGCCCGTGAAGCAGAAGTACGGCCGCAGCATCTCCTGGGCCGACCTCATGGTCTTCGCAGGCAACCGAGCGTTGGAGGCCATGGGCTTTCGCACCCTCGGTTTCGCCGGCGGACGCCGGGACACCTGGGAACCGGAAGCCGACGTCTACTGGGGTCCCGAGCGGACCTGGCTGGGCGATGAACGGCACACCGGCGTGCGCGACCTGGTCGAACCGCTGGCCGCCGACGAGATGGGCCTGATCTACGTCGACCCGCAGGGACCCGATACCCGACCCGACCCCGTCGCCTCGGCGCGGGACATCCGCACCACGTTCGCGCGGATGGGAATGAACGACGAGGAGACCGTGGCGCTGATCGCCGGCGGGCACACCTTCGGCAAGACCCACGGCGCCGCCGACATCATCAAGAGCCTCGGCGACGAGCCCGAGGCGGCTCCGATGGAGGACATGGGGCTGGGCTGGCGCAACAGCCACGGCACGGGCAGCGCATCGGACGCGATCTCCACCGGACTGGAGGGCATCTGGACGCCCACACCGACCCGGTGGGACAACTCGTTCCTGGAGACCCTGTTCGCCTACGAGTGGGACGTGGAGCTCAGCCCCGCGGGACTGTGGCAGTGGATTCCCCGAGGCGGCGAGGGCGCGGGCACCATTCCCGACCCGCACGACCCGGACGTCCGCCACGCCCCGACGATGCTCACCACCGACCTCGCGTTGCAGGAGGACCCGGTCTACGAGCCCATCGCGCGGCGCTTCTTGGAACACCCGGAGCAGTTCGCGGATGCCTTCGCGCGCGCCTGGTTCAAGCTCACCCACCTCGACATGGGGCCGATCCAGCGCTACCTCGGTCCGCTGGTTCCCGAGCAGCGGGCACGCTGGCAGGACCCGGTTCCTCCCGTCGACCACGAGCTGGTCGCAGCCGCGGGCATCGCCGAGCTCCAAAGCCGCGTGCTCGCTTCGGGTCTGCCGGTCCGAGATCTCGTGTTCGTCGCCTGGGCCTCGGCGTCGACCTACCGGGACAGCGACAAGCGCGGCGGCGCCAACGGCGCCCGCATCCGGTTGGCTCCGCAGCGGGACTGGGAGGCCAACGACCCGGAGACGCTGGCGAAGGTGCTGGACGTCCTCGAACGGATCCGCCGCCGGTTCAACGCCGAGCACCCGGAGCAGATTTCGATGGCCGACCTGATCGTGCTGGCCGGGTGTGCCGCGGTGGAGCGCGCCGCCGCGCTGGCCGGTCACGACGTTCGGGTGCCGTTCACCCCGGGCCGCACCGACGCCGACCAGGAGTGGACCGACGTGGAATCGTTCGCCGCGCTCGAACCGCGCGCCGACGGTTTCCGCAATCACTACGGCAAGGCGAACCGGCTCCCCGCCGAATACCAGCTCGTCGACCGGGCCAACCTGCTCACCCTGTCCGCCCCGGAGATGACCGCGCTCGTCGGCGGACTGCGCGTGCTGGACGCCGGCCACCGGCACTCCCGGCTCGGCGTGCTCACCGACCGGCCCGGCCTGCTCACCAACGACTTCTTCACCAACCTCCTCGACATGAGCACCGAATGGGTCCCGAACACGCCGAAGCACGGCCCGCCCGGGACCTTCGTGGGACGTGATCGGTCCACCGCCGCGCCGCGGTGGACCGCCGGCCGGGTGGACCTGATCTTCGGCTCGCACTCGGAGCTGCGCGCGATCGCCGAGGTCTACGCCGCCGAGCAGGAGAAGTTCGTCGGTGACTTCGCGGCCGCGTGGCACAAGGTGATGAGCCTCGACCGCTTCGACCTGACCTGACGATTCGCCCGGCCACCGGACGCGTTCCGGCGCGGCGCGAACGCACGGCGATTTCCACCGAGCCCGCGGGGACCAACGGTCCGCGCGGGCCGTTGCATGCCGGTCGGCCTGCGATCCTCGAAAGACGGTGCGCGGCAACGGTTTCCGGCACCGATGTGCCGGAGGTTCGCCCGGATGCCGGGAGCGCTCGCAGCGGTGATGGCGGTCGCGCGCCCAGGTCTCTAAGATCGATGCCGCAGCCGAGAGTTCCGGCAGGCGGCCGCTTTCGCGGTTCGGTGGCATCGCTGCGGGGCCGGTCGGGCAGTCCACTGTTGAGGACCTCGGATCACGAACCGGGTTGGGCGGTAGCTGATTCCGTGCGAGCGGTGTGGCGATCCGGGTTAGCGGTCAACCCTTTCGGTGTGCTCTGGGACACCGTAAAATTCATGAGTACCACAGGTTGAAGAAAGAAGCGGAACTCCGGACTGGAGATCACTCCGCGAAGCTCTGCTCACCACGACACCGTGTTCCTGTGGGAGGGCACAGCGTTTCAGCGCGCACATCCTTCGCTGAGTGCCGCTGATTCCCGTCTTGTGCGACGACCACGGGAGTCGCCGGTGAATTCGAACAACGGCTGAGGCTTTTTCCGTCGAACGGAAGTGTCTGCGGAGGCATCGCAAAGGGGAACGATGGGCCTGCATGTGAAGCACACCCATTTGCGAGCGAACCCAGATAGGTATGAGCGATCCGGAAATGGATTCCGAAAATGAGGAGGTGAGGTCCAATGACGACGACTCGGGAACGCGACGACCTTCTGGGCGAGCTCGGCTTGGACGAGCAGAACAGCGCAGCGATCGGCCGGGTGCTGGGCACCGGCAGGATCGAGCGGGCCACCGAGCGTGCGGACGGCACGATGGAGGCCACCATCCGGATCCGGGAGGACCAGATCGCCTGGGACCCCGCGATCCTGGTCCTGCCGCACGGCGGTGACGTCGAGCTGACCGTCATCAACGACGACAAGAACACCCACGCCTGCTTGCTGCCGAGCAACGGCGACAAGAAGTTCCTCTGGCTGTTGAACCATTCCAAAGGCACGGCGAAGCTCAACCTCGATGGCCCCGGCTACTACTGGTACAGCTCGCCCGGTGGCAATGACGAGGGCCGTGGCCTGACCGCCGCCATCGTCGTTCTCGGCGAGGTGCCGCCGGAAGCCCGTCTTGATCGCCCCGACCAGCCGCGCCAGTAGAAAGGGACGAACTGATGACAGTCGAATACGTTGACGCCGGTGAGGCCATCGACCACGGTGCGCTGAGCGCCGTTTCCGGCACTGCCCCCGCCGTGACCGACAACATCAACTACGAGCGCATCAAGGACGCGCGTTCGGAATCGCACAACTGGATCACCTATTACGGCGATTACGACGGCAAGCGGTTCAGCCTGCTCGACCAGATCAATACCGAGAACGTCAAGCGCATCGGTCCGGCCTGGATTTTCCAGGCGGGTGCCTCCGGTCAGATCGCGGGTGCGTCGACCTACGCCTTCGAGACCACCCCGATGGTCGTGGACGGCGTCATGTTCGTCACCGGCTGGGACGGCTGGTTCTGGGCGCTCGACGCCAAGACCGGTGAGCAGCTCTGGCGCTACAAGCACGCGGTTCCCTTCGACGTGTCGCTGTGTTGCGGCAACGTCAACCGCGGTTCCGCGGTGGCCAACGGCAAGGTCTACTTCGTGACCCCGAACGCCCACCTGCTGGCGCTGGACGCCACCAACGGCAAGAAGGTCTGGGAGAAGACCATCGGCGACGTGCGCGCCGGTGAGAGCGCCTCGCTGGCCCCGCTGGTCATCAAGGACACGCTGATCACCGGTAGCGCCGGCGGCGAGTTCGGGGTGCGCGGCCACATCGACTGCTGGGACCTGGAAACCGGTGAGCAGCGCTGGCGCTGCTACACCGTTCCGAAGCCGGGCGAGCCGGGCTCCGAGACCTGGCCCGCCGACGGCGAGGCATGGGCGCGCGGCGGTGCGAACCACTGGGTCACCGGTACCTACGACCCGGAGACCAACCTGTACTACGCGGGCACCGGCAACCCGGCACCCGACTTCGACGGTGCGGTCCGCGAGGGCGACAACCTCTACACCGACAGCGTCGTCGCGGTCGACGTCGACACCGGTGAGATCAAGTGGCACTACCAGTTCACCCCGCACGACCTCTGGGACTACGACTCCACCATGGAGATGACCCTGTTCGAGCGGGACGGGAAGAAGCTTCTCGGCCACTTCGACAAGAACGGCTACTTCTTCGTGCTGGACCGCACGAACGGCGAGCTGCAGCACGTGACGCCGTTCGTCGACCGGATCGACTGGGGCGCCATCACCCGCGACGGCAAGGTCACTCCGCGGAAGTACCCGGACAAGGAGGGCGAACCCGTCCACTTCTACCCGGGTCCTGCCGGAGCCAAGGAATGGACGCACGCCGCTTACAGCCCGCGCACCGAGATGTTCTACGTGCCGGTCGCGGACGTGGGCGCCACCGCGACCCGCCGCCGTCGTGAGTTCAGGGAGGGCATGCCCTACTGGGGCGCCGCCGTCCAGGTGGACATCGACAACATGGCGGGTTCGGTCAGCGCCTTCGACAGCCACGGCGTCGAGAAGTGGCGTTGGCGCAACCCCCACCCGATGGCCGCCTCGGTGCTGGCCACCGCGGGGGACCTGGTGTTCACCGGTACCCCGACGGGCGAGTTCCTCGCGCTGCACGCCGGCACCGGCGAAGAGCTGTGGAAGTTCCAGTGCGGTAGCGGCCACCACGGCAGCCCGATGACCTACATGGTCGACGGAAGGCAGTACGTCGCCGTGCCGGTCGGTTGGGGCGGATGGCTCGAGGGCATCATCCCCGGAATGCTCGGTGCGGGTCACGGCAGTGCGCTGATCGTGTTCGCCCTGCCGCCGGACTGATCGCCGAAGTAGTGGCCACGACCGTCGCCGACGGCGTGGCGGCATGAGGCCGCGGAACCTCCGGGCGGGGGTGCGAGCGTACGACGCCCGCACCGCCCGCCCGGAGGTTTCTCTCCGAGCCATGACTCCTACCTCGCGGACGGCACCGGAATCCGGTGCCGCACCCGTAGCCGGGGCCGGCGACAGAGCCGGCGGCACCGCCGGTGATCACCGGCGGTTGCGGAAACCCGGCGAGCAGCACGGGAACGCCGTCACCGGACAGCCCCGGGCAGTACTACCTGGACAGAGTCAGGCGACTGAATGGCTTCCGAACAGTGCTACGGGAGGATGCATTGGGGTCGACGCGACGTGTTGTCGGGATCAAAGGGGAGCGGCAGGTCCTGTTCGACATCGCCGAGGTGATCGTGGCCGAGGCGGTGGGAAGGGCCGTGTGGCTGAGGACCGACCTCGGACGCTTCCGGTGTGCGATCGACGGGATCGACAACATCGATGACAAGTACGCGGAATGCGGCTTCGTACGAGTTCACCGGAGCTACCTGGTGAACCTCAGCCGCGTGCGCGAAGTGGAGCGCAAGGACGGCGGGGAACTCGAGCTCACCGTCGAGAACTACAGCGGAGTCGTTCCGGTGTCCCGTCGCCGCGCGAAGTTCGTCACCGAAGCTCTCGGGCTCTGAGCGCCGGTGCGCGCGGAGGACGGGGCTGCTCGCCGGCTGCCGCCCTCACCGCGAACGGGCGTCACCGCCGGAGGCTCTCTTCGACTCCTTGGCCTTCTCCAGCACCTGCAGCGCCGTGGCCTGCGCGATGTCGGCGGCCACGGGATCCCGCTCGAGCAGGGCCGTCGTGGTCGCCCCCTCCATGAGCTGAGCGATCTGGCTCGCGACGAACTGCTTGTTCGGCAACCCGCACTCCTCGACGAGCTTGACCACCCATGCGCGCATGGCGTTCTTGTGCTCGCGCACCGCGTTTCGCACCCGCGGTGAGGTGTCGGCGAGCTCGATGGTCGCGTTGACGAAGGCGCAGCCGCGGAACGACGGCGTGCCGAACCACACGCGCAGGGAGTCGAAGACCGAGAGCAGCCGTTCCCTGGGCGGTGAGGTCCAGTCGACCTCCCCGCTCAGCCGAACCCGGTGGCAGTCGTCCATGTGCCCCAGGCACGCGACGATGAGGTCGGTCTTGGTCGGGAAATGCTTGTAGAGCGTCATCTTCGCGACGCCGATCTCGCTGACGAGCGTGTCCACGCCCACTCCGGTGCCGCGCTCGTACATCATCCGCGAGGCTTCCCTGATAATGAGTTCCCGCTTGGTCGCAGCGTGCTCCATCGGTGACACAGATGCACCCTTGATCGAATTTGAAAGCCGGTGCTTTCGGTGAAGTCGACTCAGGATAACCGTACTGTTGGTGCCGCGCAATGAGTTCCACGTCGAACCGATGCGTCCAGTCCTGAATTCGTCGCGCCGGTCGCGCCGTCGGGTCGCGAATCCATTTGGTCCCCTTTTCGGTCCGTTCGTGCCGCACGAGTATCGCTTCGTGCGGAATGCGTTGACTGGACGTACAGATCCGTGCAGCCTGGCAACTCGGCACACGTCCTGGCTGTGGCTGAAACCGCAGGAAGGGTGGCATGGAAGAAGAAAGTGGTCGCAGGGTCCGGTCGGGTCCTGCCTGCTCGGCCTGAGGCCCGAACGGCGGACACCGGCTGAATCCGGCAGCGACTCGCCGAAGCGCCGGTCGGCGAGAAGCGCAACTTTTTCTTGATCGCTCAGTGGTCCGCAATTCCGAACCGGTCAGCCGGTTGAAATACGGCACGCTAGGAGGCGTAACGACCCATGTCCAGCTTGACCGAAGTCGCCAACACGCTCGTTTCGAACAAGCGAGGGATTCTCGCCGCCGACGAGAGCATCGCAACGATGTCCTCCCGACTGGAAAGCGTCGGAGTCGAGGCCGCGGACGAGAATCGGCGCGTCTATCGCGAATTGATCGTCACCACTCCCGGCCTGGCCGATTCCATCAGCGGGGTCATCCTCGCCGACGACACGCTTCGCCAGAAGCTGTCGGACGGGCGCACCTTCCCCGAGGCGTTGGCGGCTCTGGGCATCCACGCCGGCATCAAGGTCGACACCGGTGCCAAGCCGTTGGCGGGAGCTCCGGGGGAGAAGGTCACCGAGGGGCTGGACGGGCTGCGCGAACGCGTCGCGGAGTACGTGCGCCTCGGGGCGACCTTCGCGAAGTGGCGCGCAGTGCTCAGCATCGGGGACGGCCTCCCCTCGGAGCGCGCCGTCCGCGCCAACGTGCACGCGCTGGCGCGGTACGCGGGGCTCTGTCAGGAGGGCGGTCTGGTGCCGATCGTGGAGCCCGAGGTGCTGATGGACGGTTCCCATTCGCTCGCCCAGTGCCAGCAGGTGACCAGGGTGGTGCTGCGGTCGCTGTTCGACGAGCTCGCCTTCATGCAGGTCGACTTCGACGGCATGGTCCTGAAGCCGAACATGGTGGTCGCAGGCAAGGACTGCCCGGAGCAGCCCAGCGTGGACGAGGCCGCTCAGACCACTGTGGACACTCTGCGTGAGACGGTGCCGCCGTCGGTGCCGGGCATCGCCTTCCTCTCCGGCGGGCAGAGTCCGGAGACCGCGACCAGGCACCTCGGGGCCATGCAGAACTGCGGCTCGCTGCCCTGGGAGCTCACCTACTCGTTCGGCCGGGCGCTGGTCGGCCCGGCGCTCGAGACCTGGCGGGGCGACCACGGCAACTGGGAGGCCGCCCAGCGGGCGCTTTCGGTGCGCGCGGCCGCGAACGCCGCCGCGCGCTGAACGCGGGCCGCATGCTGAGCACCGACCGGACCGCGACACCGGTCCGGTCGGTGCCGCGGTCGGTCGAGCCTCGTGGAGCACCGTCCAAGAGCGGGCGGTGCTTGGTTCTGCGCTGTTCGAGCCGCAGGTGGACGGGCGGTCGGCGGAGAAGACGGGTCCGTCCGGCGGACGCTCGGCGGCGCGGCGGTGCAACACTTGCCCGCATGTCCGAGCTGAACGGGGCAATCCGGTGAGCGCTCCGCCGCCCGTCGTCGAGCACGGGCACGCGGCTTCCGCCGACGACGTCCTGGAACGGCTCGGGGTCGACCCTGCTCGCGGCCTCGGCGAGCAGGAGGCCGCGGCCCGGCTGGTGCGCTTCGGCCCCAACCGGCGGGTCCGGCCGCGACGCGTGACCTTCTGGCGGGTGCTGCGCGAGGAGAGCACCGAGCCGATGATCCTGCTGCTGCTCGCGGTGGCCGTGCTCTACGGCGTGTGGGGAGAGCTCGAGGACACCGTCGCGATCGTCCTGGTCATCGCCGTGGTCGTGCTGGTGGAGGTGTTCACCGAGTACCGGGCCAAGGCCGCCACCGCCGCGCTGAGCAGGCTGTCCGAGCCCACCGCGCCCGCGCTGCGCGAGGGAGCGGTGCGCGCGGTGCCCACCGAGAACCTGGTGCCCGGCGACGTGCTCGTGCTGCGCGCGGGGGAGCGGCTGACCGCCGACGCCCGGCTGATCGAATCCGCCGGGCTGCGCGTGGACGAATCGGTGCTCACCGGGGAATCGGTGCCTGCGGACAAGGACGCCCGTGCTGTGCTCGCCGTTGACACGCCGCTCGGACAGCGCCGCAACGCTGCCTTCGCCGGGACGACCGTGGCCGCCGGTCGAGCCCGCGCGGTTGTGCTGGGCACCGCCATGGACACCGAGCTCGGGCGGATCACCGGGCTGGTCAACGAGTCGAAGCCGCCGCGCACCGCGCTGCAGCAGGCCATGCGCGACCTCGCCCGGTGGCTGGCCTGGCTCGCGCTCGCGCTGAGCGTGCTCGTCCCGGTGCTCGGGCTGCTCGGCGGGCAGCCCTGGCGGGAGATGATCCTGACCGGACTCACCCTGGCCTTCGCCACCATTCCCGAAGAGCTTCCGATCATCATCACCATGGTCCTCGGGATGGGCGCCTACCGGCTGTCTCGCCGCCACGTGGTGATCAAGCGGCTCCGGGCCGCCGAAACCCTCGGCACCGTCACCGTCGTGGCCACCGACAAGACCGGCACCGTCACCGAGAACCGGATGACTCTGTCGCACCTGGTCACCGATGCGTCCACGGCGCTGGAGGGCGATCCCGACGCCGCGCAGCGGCGATTGCTCGCGTTCGCCGCGGGCTGCACGGACGCGACGGTGGTGCACCAGGACGACACCGTGCGCGTCCTCGGCGACCCGACCGACGCCGCGCTGTTGGAAGCCGCTCACCGCCACGGCCTGCTGCCCGGTCAGCCCGGTGGCGTTTCCGGCGAGCTGCTGGCCGAGCACCCCTTCGACACCGACCGCAAGATCATGTCCGCGGTGCATCGCGGTGACGGCGGGCCGCTGCTGATCGCCAAGGGAGCGCCCGAGGTCGTGCTCGGCCGGTGCGCGAGCCGGCTGGTCGGGGGACGTGCCGAGCCGCTCACCGAGGACGATCGGAACCGCTTGCGCGCTCAGGTCGACCGGATGGCCGCGCAGGGGATGCGGGTGATCGCGGTGGCCACCCGCGAGGTGCCCGGCGGGGCGCTCGACCGCGACGAAGCCGAGACCGGACTCGTGCTGACCGGGTTCGCCGGGCTGATCGACCCGGCACGCCCCGAGGTCGCCGCAGCGGTGCGCGATCTGCGGCAGGCGGGCATCCGGGTCGTCATGATCACCGGCGATCACCCGGACACCGCGAGGGCCATCGCCGCCGAGATCGGACTCGACGGCACCGGATCGCTGCTCACCGGCCCGCAGATCGACGAGCTCGACGACGAAGCGCTGGCCGAGGCCGTCTCGGTGACTTCGCTGTTCGCGCGCACCATTCCGGAGCACAAGCTGCGGCTGGTGCGCACGCTGCACGCCCGGCGGGAGATCGTCGCGGTCACCGGTGACGGCGTCAACGACACCCCGGCGCTGGCCCAGGCCGACGTGGGCATCGCGATGGGAGCCGGCGGCACGGACGTCGCCCGCGAGGCCGCCGATGTCGTGCTGGCCGACGACGACTTCGCCACCATCACCCGCGCGGTGCGCGAGGGCAGGCAGCTGTTCGACAACCTGCGCAAGGGCGTGCGCTACTACCTGGCCTGCAAGGTCGGGCTCATCGCCACGGCGGTGGGCGGAGTCGCGCTGGGGCTGCCGGTGCCGTTCACCCCGATCCAGATCGTGGTGCTGGAGATGTTCATGGACATCGCGGGCAGCGCCACCTTCGCCGCCGAACCCGCCGAGAGCGACACCATGCGACGGGCGCCGCGCGACCAGCGGCGTCCGTTCCTGGACCGGCCGCTGATCACCGCGATCTTCACCTGCGGTGCCACGCTGTTCGCCGCGGTCACCTCCATCTATCTCGGGGCGATCTGGGGCGGCGTGCCGATCGCCACCGCGCAGACGCTCGCTTTCGTCGGATGGATGGTCGGCTATTCGGCACTGGCCTGGGTGATGCGTTCGGAACGAACCCCGTTGGTGCGACTGGGAATGCGCTCCAACGGCTTCCTGCCGCCTTGGACTCTGGTCACCGCCGCTTCGCTGGTGCTGATCATGACCGTGCCCGTGGTGCGCGACGCGCTGAACCTCACGACCTTGACCGCAGGTCAGTGGCTCGTGGCGGTGCTGGTTCCGGTTCTGGCGGTGGTGTGGATCGACCTGGTGAAGCTGCGTCGCCGGCGCTGAACCCGGTTCCGCGCGGACCGGGCGGGTGGCTCCGTTAGATGCCGAGTGCGCGGCGGAGGGCGGGGGTGTTGCGTCGGGAGACGGGGATCATGGTGTGGGCGTGGTCGTCCATGATGAGGGTGAGTTCGCCTTTGGTGCCGCGTTCGATTTCGCGGATGCGGTTGAGGTTGACGATGTATTGGCGGTGGACGCGCAGGCCGGTGTGGGCGAGTTGTGTTTCGAGTTTGTCGAGGGCTGGTGTGGCGGCGCGGAGTCGTCCTTGGTCGGTGGTGAGCCAGACGTCGTTGCCGTCGGATTCGGCGAAGGAGATTTCGGGGTGGTGTAGCAGCACCATGCGGTTGTCGCGTGTGGCCACGACCCGGGAGCCCCGGCCCTGCCCCTGCCCCTGTTGTTGACTGTGGTTGTGGTGGGGGGTGGTGTGGGTGTGGGGGAGTTGTTCGGCGTCGGATACGCCGAATTCGACGAGGTTGCCGACGAGGTGTCCGGCCAGGAATACCGGGCGGATGCTGATCGGGGTGGGTTCGTCGGCCAGGTGTGTGAAGATCTGGGTGGCCCCGACCCAGTCCGGGTTTCGTGATGCTTGTTTGGCCGCGTATCCGGCCACCCGGGCCAGCTCCGGGAGGCCCGGGTTCCAGCGTGCCGCGGGATCGGACGCGGGCGTCGAACCCGGCACCCCCAGCAGCACACTCGCCCGATCATCGGCGATCACCACCCGGCCCGCCGGATCCAACGCCGCCAACGACACCCCCACCCGCACCCGCACCCGGTTGTAGGCGGCGATCAGCTCGGCGCAGCCGTCCTGGGCGCGCTTGCGCAGCGTGCGCCCGGTCCGGGTGGCGGCGTTCGACAACCAGGCGCCCGCCGCCGTGGGGAGTTCGCTGCGCAAACAGGAGATGTTCAACGCGGCGATGGGTTCCCCGGTGACCAAGTCGTGCACCGCCACTCCCGCGCAGTTCCAGTCGTGGAAGGCCTGACACCAGTGCTCCGCGCCCCGGATCATCACCGGTGATCGCGATTCCAGCGCGGTGCCGATGCCGTTGGTCCCGGTCGAGCCCTCCGCCCAGGAGAACCACGGCGCCAGGTTGGCCTGTGCGGCGTGATCACGGGTGCGCGGATCGCCCCATTCGGCCAGCACCCGTCCGGTGGCGTCGGTGACCGTCACGATGCCGCCCGCGTTGCTCACCTCGTGGGCCACCGTGGCCGCGCGGAAGCCGAGCTCGGCGAGGACCACGTCATGTTCCAGCGTGTGCTCGACCTCGGCGACCGCGACCGGCGCCTTGGCGAGGTTCGGATCGACCCGATAGCGGTCCCGGCAGCGGAGCCAGGAGACCAGCACTTCCGGTCGCACACCGCGGATGTCGTCTTCACCCCGCACGAAGCGTTCCCACGCCGCGTACACCGTCGACTTCCCGGGGCTGCGGTGGATCGGGTCGAGCCGGTGCACTTCCGCCATACAAGACCGCCTTTGGTCTCACCGGGCCGACCGGTAACCGTCCGGATGCCGCGCTGGGAGTGCCCACCGCAGATTCGCACGTTAAGACGCCGAATGAGGCGAGTACCAGCGGGCTGGGACAACGGCGGCCCAACCTGACACGAGCGGTAGCCAGGCGGTAATGAACGGTCCGGGAGCACACATCAGTGGCGGAACGCTTCCGGTGTCGACGCCGTGGGCGGGCAGGATCGACGCGCTGGCGGGAAAGTGATCGCGATGCGCCGAAATCGCGCTCTCCGCGCGCCGGTCCGGCTAGCGTTCGGGCTTGCCGTAATGCAACCGCCGGGCGAGTGATCGTGGGTCGGCGGGTTCGTTCAGGTCGCCTCGGCGGGGAATCCACGGTGGACCGGACGAAAATTCTTTGATGCGCGGGAGTTCGGGCATGTCGGCGACGGTTCCGGTGGCGGCGCCGCGTCCGCCCGTTCATCGACTTGGAGGGACCGTTCGTGCGTGATCGGCTTCCGTTCGGTGGCGATCCGTTGGCATAACGGACAACACCCGGCATCCTGTCGTCCGAACTGGGGTCGAGGCGATGCTTTTCACCGAGGCAAAGGAGGTCTTCGGCGTCCCGACCGGCGCGGCGGATCTGCCGCGTGAAGCCTGCATGCCTTGAAGCGGTGCACTCCGGGGGCTACCTTGTGACAGGAGTCACTGTGATCCTCTGCGCGGGTACCGCCCTTCGAGAGCGACGAGGAGGTCGCGATGACCGGGAGATTGCCACCTCTGGAGATCGTCTCGAGCCGTTCCGGCAGCAGCGAGGGCGATTCCCTGACGGCCACCTCGAGCCAGGTCGCCCGCGCATGGGAGAGCTTCGCGACCGGCGAGGACATCGAGCACGGCGTGCGCCCGGAGGTCCTCGCCTCCTGGTACCGCTGCCGGGACCAGTACGAAGTCGATCCCACGCTGCACGTCGCGCCCGACGCTCCCGGTTACAACGACCACCGGCTGGACAACGACGTGATCTTCGCGAAGCTCGGCGGCCTGGGCGCGCTGGCCGGCCGCGACGTCGAGTTCGACGGCGGCGTCGTGGCGGTGACCGACGGAGCCGGCCGGATCCTGGGCTCCTGGGGCGACCCGAACACCCGCAAACGAGCCGAGTCGGCCAACATGGCGCCCTGGTCGTCCTGGTCGGAGCAGTGCACCGGCACCAACGGGATGGGCACCTCCCTCGAGGTCTCGGGTCCGGTCACCGTCACCGGGCCGGAGCACTGGTGCGAGGGCTTCCATCGATGGGCCTGCGCGGGCATCTCGATCCGCGACGTGGTCACCGGCTCGCCGGTCGCCGCGATCAACATCTCCCGGTGGAACGCGCCGATGTCCGAACGTGTCCCGGAGTGGCTGACGATGGCCGCCGCGAGCGTGGAGCAGGAGATCTATCGTCGCGCGCTGTCCGAAGCCAAGAGCGTGCTCGCCGAGTTCAACGCCGAGACCGCCCAGAGCGGCGGCGCGGTCATGGCCGTCGACCGCGGCGGCAATGTCGTCGCGGCCAACCACGCGGCGGCTTCGCTGCTGCGGCTGACCAACGACAGCCCGGTCGTCACCGGCGTGTTCGAACCGGCCAACCGCTGGCAGCCGGACATCCCGGGCTTCGCCGAGGTCGTGCGCTGGGCGACGGGCCGGTCGGTGGACCGGCCACAGTGGACCGGCCATGCCTGGTTAGCGGTGTGTCCGGGCGAGAATCCGATCCCGGTCACGTTGCGCCCCATCGTGGACGCCAACCACGTGGTGGGCATGTTCTGCGCGTTCGGCACGCAGGAGGGCGAGCCCTACGAGAACACCGCCCAGTCTGCGGCGATTTCGCTGCCGCGACGGGTGATCGGCATCCGCAACGACCGGCTGGTGCTGCTGGCTCCCTCGGAGATCCGCTACGCCGAGGCCGACCGCAACATCGTGTGGCTGGGCACTGATCGCGGCCGCATCCAGGCGGCCACCCGCGGGCTCGACAACGTCGAGGAACTGCTCGTCCCGCACGGTTTCCGGCGGGTGCACCGGCGCTTTGTGGCCAACCTGCGCCGGGTCGCCGAGCTGGAACGCGGTGTGAAGGGTGAACTCGTGCTAGTCACCGATCCCCGCTTGCACGAGCTGGTGCCGGTCTCGCGGCGGCACGCACCGGAGATCCGGCGACTGCTCGGCCTCTGAGCCGCTCGTGGCGGCAGCGCCGCCGTTCGTCCGGGATCGCTCGCCGGTGGTTGAAGATCGGTTGTTCCACATCGGCGCGTCGCGCAGGCTCTCCAGCGGCAGTACCGCATTCGGCAGTTGTCCGACGTCCACTACGCGGTCGCGTTCGACCCGTGGGCGAGCGGGAGTTCGGCGGCCGCGTCGCAGTGCGGTTCCGCGTCGCGGGCGAGGTCTTCCTGGACTTGGCCGGTTCGTTGTCCGGACGCACCTCGGCCGTGGCGGGTGCTCGCCGACGCGGTGGCGGTGGAGATCTTCTTGAAGGGATCCGTGGATGAGCAAGTCGCGTGCTGTGGTGGCACCTGGTCGTGGAAAACCCGTCGAGGTGGTGACGATCGATGTGCCCGAGCCGGGGCCGGGTGAGGTCCAGGTGCGCGTGCAGGCCTGCGGGGTCTGCCACACCGACCTGCACTACCGCGAGGGCGGGATCAACGACGAATTCCCGTTCCTGCTCGGCCACGAGGCCGCCGGGATCGTCGAGGCCGTCGGCCCGAACGTCACCGAGGTCGGCGAAGGCGATTTCGTAGTCCTCAACTGGCGCGCGGTCTGCGGCGAGTGCCGCGCCTGCGAGCGCGGGCGCCCGCAGTACTGCTTCGACACCCACAACGCCGAGCAGTCCATGACCCTCGAGGACGGCACCCCGCTCTCGCCCGCGCTGGGCATCGGGGCGTTCACCGAGCGAACGCTGGTGCACGCGGGGCAGTGCACGAAGGTGGATCCGGAGGCCCGGCCCGCCGTGGTGTCGCTGCTCGGCTGCGGCGTGATGGCCGGAGTCGGTGCCGCGGTCAACACCGGCGACGTCTCCCGCGGTGACTCGGTGGCCGTGATCGGCTGCGGCGGTGTCGGAGACGGCGCGATCGCGGGCGCCCGGCTGGCCGGGGCCGCTCGGATCATCGCGGTGGACACCGATCCGGCGAAGCTCAACTGGGCAGCGGACTTCGGCGCGACGCACACCGTCAACGCCGCCGAGGTCGACGCGGTCGCCGAGATCAGGTCGCTGACCGGTGGCAACGGCGCGGACGTGGTGATCGACGCGGTCGGCCGTCCGGAGACCTACCAGCAGGCCTTCTACGCCCGCGACCTCGCCGGGACCGTGGTGCTGGTCGGGGTTCCCACCCCGGACATGGAGATCAAGCTCCCGCTGCTGGACGTCTTCGGCCGGGGCGGGGCGCTGAAGTCCTCGTGGTACGGCGATTGCCTGCCGAGCCGCGACTTCCCGATGCTCGCCGACCTCTACCGGCAGGGCAGGTTCCCGCTGGAGAAGTTCGTGACCGAGGAGATCGCGCTCGGCGAGGTCGAGGACGCGTTCGCGAAGATGAAGCGCGGCGAGGTGCTGCGTTCGGTGGTGGTGTTCTGATGGGCGCCCGCATCGACCACGCGATCACCTCGGGCACCTTCTCGCTGGACGGGCAGACCTTCGAGGTGGACAACAACGTCTGGGTCATCGGTGACGACGACGAGTGCGTCGTTCTCGACGCCCCGCACGACGTCGCCGCGATCCGGGAGGTGATCGGCGACCGGCGGGTGGTGGCGGTGCTGGCCACCCACGCGCACGACGACCACGTGCGGGTGGCCCCGCAGCTGATCGAGGCCACCGGCTCACCGCTGCTGCTGCACCGCGACGACCTGGTGTTGTGGCGGCAGACCCACGGCAGCCGAGACCCCGACGGGTACCTGGTCGACGGTCAGGAGATCGAGGTCGCCGGAGTGGTGCTGCACGTGCTGCACACCCCGGGGCACGCGCCGGGCGCGGTGTGCTTCGACGTTCCGCGGCTGGACGCGGTGTTCACCGGCGACACGTTGTTCGCCGGCGGGCCAGGGGCGACCGGCCGGTCCTATTCGGACTTCGGTGTCATCGTCGAGTCCATCCGGGACAGGCTGTTCGCGCTGCCGGATTCTCGCGCGGTGCACCCCGGCCACGGGGACACCACGACGATCGGCGCCGAACGACCGCACCTCGACGAGTGGATCAGCAGGGGGCACTGACCGGTCGCTCTCGCATCCGCGAGCGCACAGGGAGGGACGTGGTCGATGGGACGGGCCACTCACCGGGTGCGGGCCTGCAGCTTGCAGGAGCTCCCGCCGGGCACGGCGCGCAAGTTGCGCATCGCCTTTCCCGCGATCGCGATCTTCAACCTGGACGGCACCGTCTACGCCGTGGAGGACCTGTGCACGCACGCCTTCGCGTTGCTCAGCGAGGGCCGCGTAGAGGGTACGTCGGTGAGGTGCCCGCTGCACCGGTCGCAGTTCGACGTGCGCACCGGCGAGCCGCTCTGCGGCCCGGCGACGGAATCGCTGCGCACCTACGAAGTGGAGGTGATCGCGGGCGAGGTCATCGTGCACATCGAGACCTCGTTGTTCGGCACCTCCGCGTGACGCGGCCCCTGAAAACCACCCGGGCAGGGCGTCCTGAGCTATCCATTGTGGACGAAATTGTGGATGCCGAACGACATCGAGCGGTCAGTGCGGGTGCCATGCATCAGAAATCGATCGCACGGCGAGGGGGGCGCTGAGCGACCGGCTACGCAGTCCGTCCTGAAAGGACAGCGAGGTCGGCCGCCGTCCAGGCCATCGCGGTGGCCCCGTCGAGGACGGCTCGGTCCGCGGCCGGGGTGACGCAGGCGGCCGTGAACTCGGGTTGGTGGTTGACCGCGGGCAGGCAGTCCAGCCCCAGCATCGGGTGGATGACCGGTACGCGGTGGGAGACGTTGCCCATGTCGGTCGCCGCACCGACTGCGGGAGCTTCCGCGGGGAACCTGCGGCCGAGGGATTCGGCGTTGGCGCGGTACGACTCGAGCATCGCGAGGTCCGGGCGCAGGTCCGCGTAGTCGGGGCCGCGCGGTGTCATGGTCAGCGTGCTGCCGGTGGCGTGCGCTCCCGCTTCGAAGCAGCGTTGCACGCGCGCCTTGAGCGCGGCCAGGTTCTGCGCGGAGTCGGAGCGCACGATCCAGTTGCCGCCACTGGTGTCGGGGATGATGTTGGCGGCGGTTCCGGCCTCCGTGACGATGCCTTGGATGCGGTCGCTCGCAGCGGTTTGCTGGCGCAGCAGGCCGATCGCGACCTGCGCGACGGTCATGGCATCGGCGGCGTTGATGCCCAGGTGCGGGTGGGATCCGGCGTGCGCCGATCTGCCTCGGTAGGTGACGTCGAACTGGGAAACGGCCATGCCCGGCATCGCCGCCGCTTCGGTCGCCGCCGGATGCACCATCATCGCGGCGTCGAGGCCGTCGAAGGCGCCGCGGTCGAGCATCCACACCTTGCCGCCGCCGCCCTCCTCGGCGGGCGTGCCGAGGACGGTCACCGTCAGCCCGAGGGCGTCAACGTGTTCGGCCAAGCCGATCGCCGCGCCGACCGCCGCTGCGGCGATGATGTTGTGCCCGCAGGCGTGCCCGATGTCGGGCAGGGCGTCGTACTCGGCGCAGATCCCGACGTGCAGCGGACCGGAACCGATGGTGGCGTGCACCGCGGTGGGCAGCTCGTAACAGCCGTGGGTCACGGTGTACCCGGCGTTGCCCAGCGCTTCGGCGACCCAGGTGCTGGCTCGGGTCTCCTGGTAGCCGAGTTCGGGGTGGGCGTGGATGCGGTGGGACAGGCCGAGCAGGTCCTGTTCGGCCGCGTCGATCCGCTTCGCGATGGCGTCCTTGCGACTGCCGGTCACGACGCCTGCCGGGCGCCGTTGATGAGGTTCGTGCTCATGGCGTGTGCCTCCTGGGAACCGCGTCAGTCGAGCCGGTCGGCCATCAGCTCGCCCGCCATGATCGCGGTGAGGTTGGTGTTGGCCCTGGGTACGGCGGGGAAGATCGAGGCGTCGATCACCCGCAGGTTGTCGAGTCCGAGCACACGGCAGGACGGATCAACCACGGTGTCCGGGTCTCCCGGTGCGCCCATCCGGCAGGTGCTGGTGCCGTGCTGCGCGTCCCCCGCCGTGGCCAGCAGGTGGGCGTCCAGTGCCGCATCGTCGTCGAGCGCGGCGAACAACGCCTCGTTGCTCTGCGCCGGTGGTTTCGCGGTGATCGCGGCGGTGTCGGCGTGCTCTGCCAGTTCGATGAGCGTGCGCACGCCGTCGCGCAGCCGGGACAGATCCCGGTCGTCGGAGAGCATTCGCTCGGCGACGTCCGGTTGCGTGGTGGGGTCGGCCGAGCTCAGGGTCACCGCCCCGCGCGAATAGGTCTGGTTCACCCACACTCCGAACGCGCCCGAGCCGGCGTCGGCGCCCGCCATCGACAGGACGTTCTGGTTCAGCGAGGTGAGCAGCATGTCGTTGCCGTCCGCGCCGCCGCCGGTGTAGCGGACGCACACGTTGGTGTGCCGGGCGTCCGGCGTGCGCACGGTGGCGTCGTCCGTCAGCGCGAGCGTGACCAGCGCGATGGGATGGTCCTGCAAGCCCTGGCCGACCGGTAGCTCCGCGCGCACGTCGATTCCCAGCGCGTTCAGCTGCGCGGCGGGTCCCACTCCGGACCGCAACAAGATCGTGGGAGAGTGGATCGCTCCCGCGCACAGCGCGATCTCGTCGGCGTATTCGATGCTCCGTCCGCCCGTTCCGACGACGTGGACCCCGACGGCGCGGTCACCGGAGAACGCGACGCGATCAACGAGCGCATCTCCCGAACCGTCAGATTCGCCCGCGCCCGCGCCGGTTCCAGGTAAGCGTCGTTGACCGAGATCCGGCGACCGGCCCGGGAGTTGATCGGATACGGCGACACACCGGTGGCTCCGGGTGCGTTCACGTCTGCGGCCCACGGGTACCCGGCCGACAGCGCGGCGCTGGAGAGCGCGGCATCAACGGCGCCCCACTCGGCGGACGGCGTCCGGTGGATCGGCGTCGGACCATCCTGGCCGTGGTACGGCAGGTGGCCGAATTGTTCGTCGTCTTCCAGTTTCGCGAAGTACGGCAGCACCTCATCCGGCGACCAGCCCGCGGCGCCCCAGCGCACCCATTCGTCGAAGTCGTCCATCGGGGGACGGATCGCGATCTGGCCGTTGATCGCCGAGCTGCCGCCCGCCCCTCTGCCGCGCCAGTACGGCGCCGGCGCTTGCCGCTCGGTCCGGGTGGCGTGCAAGCCCGCCCACACCACCTCGGCGGTGGCCGTCGGATCGGCCAGCGCGCGTGCCGGGTTCGGGCTTCGCCACACCTCCGGCGTCTGCGCGGACCGGTGGTCGGGACCGGCTTCCAGCAACAGCACGCGTTTGCCGCGCTCGGCGCAGCGAGCCGCCAGGGCCGCGCCCGACGACCCCGCGCCCACGACGATCAGATCCCAGCCCTGTGATGCCATGGCGGCCTCCGCTGCTGATGTGAGCGACCGCGTCTCTGGTGGGCCTCGGGTCGCGCTTGCTGGGTATCGTGGTTCGAGCTGAAAGTTCAGTCAATAGTGAACGGTCATTGTTTTGTGAACGGAGGCCCGGACGGTGCCTGCTGAGAACGACGTCGACGGCCCGCTCATCGAGGACTTCGGACGCCACATCGGTGCCGTGATGGGATGGCCTCGGATGGCCGGGCGGGCCGCGGGCGTGCTGATGCTGAACGAAGAGCCCATGACGTCGGCGCAGTTGCAGCGGGCGCTGGATGCCAGCAAGGGCTCGGTCTCCGAAACGACCCGCTTGCTGGTCGACGGCGGAACCGTCGCGCGATTCAAGCAGCCGGGGACCCGGCACTTCGTCTTCCAGTGGCGCGAGGACGCTTGGGTCGGTTGCCTGCGGCACCAGCTCGACCAGACGATGCGGTTGCTCGCGCTGGCAGAGGACGCCCGGACCCGCACCGAACACCTGCCCGCACCCCAGCGGGCACGTGCCCGGGAGATGCTCGAGTACTACCGGTTCATGGCCCGCCGGCTGGAGATGCTTCTTGACGAGTACACCGCCGGGTGGCGCGAACGGCACCCGGGTGGCGAATCGTGAGCGAATGACGGTCCACAATGGAGCAACGTTGCCGTGGAGCGGTTGCGGCGCAACGACTTGCCCGACTCCGGATCGACGGAGCGCGCGGCTTGCTCACGACGTGCTCCAGGGCGAGTGCGACCCCGCGGATTCCTCGAAGATGAGCCAGGTGTGGGTGGCGCGGACGCTGTCGATGGCCTGGATGCGTTCGAGGACGACGTCCCTCAAGGTGGCGTTGTCCGGAGCCCGAACGAGCACCAGCACGTCGAACTCGCCGGAGACGAGGGCGATGTGCTCGACGTAAGGGATGTCGCGCAGCGCGCCGGTCATGTCCCGCCAAGACGGCTGTTCCACGGTCAGCAGCACGTACGCGCTGGTGCCGAGCCCGGCGCGGTGCGGGTCGATGGAGGCCGTGAACCCGGTGAGGACTCCCTCGTCGCGCAGGCGGGCGAGCCGGTTGTGCGCGTTGCTCCGGGAGATGTGCAACCGCTCGGCCAGTGTTCGGACCGAAGCACGCCCGTCCGCCGAGAGGGCTTCGAGGATCGCGTAGTCCACCTCGTCCAATTCGCTCGCCGATCGTCCCGTCGGACGGCGATTTCCGGCCTCACTCGCGGACATGTGGTTCTGCATGAGCCCCATTATGGGGCCGACCGACCTCGAAATCTCTGAGTCGTTGAACTACCGGACGCCGCGTAGCAGGCTCGTTCTGTCAATTGGCGCCGCAAAGTGAGGCTGGTCCATGGACGCGCAGCAGATGCTTCCGACGGCGGATCCGGTGCGGTTCGTGGCCGAAGACGGTGCGGCCGTCGGAACACCGGCCGGGTACGCGGAACCGTCGACGCAGCGGTTGTCGCGCGCCTACCGCCGGATGGTGCTGGGGCGGCGTTTCGACCAGCAGGCCGCGGCGCTGGTACGGCAAGGGCGGTTGGCGGTGTATCCGTCGGCGCTGGGCAAGAGGCCTGCCAGATCGGTGGCGGGCTCGCGATGGAACCGGGCGATTGGTTGTTCCCGACGTACCGGGACTCGATGGCGCTGGTGGCGCACGGCCTCGACCCGGCCGAGGTGCTGGAACTGCTGCGGGGCGGGTGGCATTGCGGTTACGACCCGTCGCAGGTGCGGGTGGCGCCGCAGTGCACGCCGCTGGCCACGCAGACTCCGCACGCGGCGGGACTGGCGACGGCGCTGCGCCGCAACGGCGGTGGCGAAGTGGTGCTGGCCTTCACCGGCGACGGCGGCACCAGTGAGGGCGATTTCCACGAGGCGCTCAACTTCGCAGCCGTGTTCCGGGCGCCGGTGGTGTTCCTGGTGCAGAACAACCGGTATGCGATCTCGGTGCCGCTGGAGAAGCAGACGGCCGCGCCCGCGCTCGCCTACAAGGGCGTGGGTTACGGCGTGCCGTCCGAACAGGTCGACGGCAACGACCTCGTGGCGGTGCTGTCGGTACTGGACAAGGCCATGGCCCGCGCACGAGCCGGCGACGGTCCGACTCTGGTCGAGGCCCACACCTACCGGATCGATGCGCACACCAACGCCGACGACGCCACCCGCTACCGCACCGACGACGAGGTCGCGCGGTGGCGTGCGGCCGATCCGCTCGCCCGGCTGGAAACGTACCTGCGCGACAAGGGAGAGCTCACCGACGCGGATGTGGAAGCGGCGTCCGCCGCCGCGGAGGAGTTCGCGGTCGCGGTCCGCGCGCGGATGAATCAAGAGCCGGTGGTCGACCCGCTGCACCTGTTCGATCACGTCTACGCCGAGCCGACCCGGCAACTCGCCGCGCAGCGCGCGTTCCTGGCCGCCGAACTCGCCGAGCAGGAGAACTGACATGGCACCGTCCACGATGGCTCAAGCGCTCAACGCCGCCATGCGCGATGCGCTGGAGGAAGACGACGCCGTGCTGGTCTTCGGCGAGGACGTCGGCCCGCTGGGCGGCGTGTTCCGGGTGACCGACGGGCTGAGCCGCGATTTCGGCGAACAGCGGTGCTTCGACACCCCGCTGGCCGAGGCCGGGATCGTCGGGTTCGCCGTCGGCATGGCCATGGGCGGGTTCCGGCCGGTGGTGGAAATGCAGTTCGACGCGTTCGCCTACCCGGCCTTCGAGCAGATCACCTCGCACGTGGCGAAGCTGGCGAACCGCACGCGCGGGCGGGTCCGGCTGCCCATGGTGATCCGGATCCCCTACGGCGGCGGTATCGGGGGAGTGGAGCACCACTGCGATTCGAGCGAGGTCTACTACACCCACACCCCGGGCCTGCGGGTGGTGACGCCCGCGACCCCGCAGGACGGGTATGACCTGCTGCGCGATGCGATCGAGTGCCCTGACCCGGTGATCTTCTTGGAGCCGAAGAGCCGTTACTGGGCAAGGGAAGCAGTGTCCTTCGAACGCGGTTCTCCCGCTTTGGACCGGGCCGTGGTGCGGCGTCCCGGCACGGACGTCTCGCTGATCGCTTACGGCCCGATGGTGGCCACTGCGCTGGCGACGGCCGAGGCGGCGACGGAGGAAGGCTACGACGTGGAGGTCATCGACCTGCGCAGCCTCGCACCGTTCGATGACGAGACCGTGACCGCCTCGGTGCGCCGCACCGGTCGTGCGGTCGTCGTGCACGAGGCCGCCCGCTTCTGCGGTTACGGTGCCGAGGTCGCGGCTCGGGTCAGCGAACAGTGCTTCCACCACCTGCACGCCCCCGTCACCCGGGTGTCCGGCTTCGACATCCCTTATCCCGCGCCGAAGCTGGAAAAGCACCACCTGCCCGGAGTCGACCGCATTCTGGACGCGATCGACCGGTTGCAGTGGGACGACCAAGTCGCGCTGCCCGTCGGCGCGGTGCAAGGAGCGCGCCACCATGCCTGATTTCCTGCTGCCCGATCTCGGCGAAGGCCTCACCGAGGCTGACATCGTGGCGTGGCACGTCTCAGTGGGCGACGAGATCGCGGTTGATCAGGTGGTGGTCGAGGTGGAGACCGCCAAGGCCGCCGTGGAGGTGCCGGCACCGTTCGCCGGAACCGTCGCGGCATTGCACGGCGAACCGGGGGCCACCCTCGAAGTCGGTGCGCCCCTGCTCAGGATCGACCAGCCGGTCACCGGCGAGGGATCGAACCCGTCGGCGGGCTGGGACGAACCCGGCGTCGTCACCGGTCGCGAGCCGTCGCATCACGATGGCAGCGGCAACGTGCTGGTCGGATACGGCACCTCCACCACCCCGCGCCGCAGGCGGGGCCGCCGCAACGGCCGTACGGCGACAACGGCGGCCGCACCCGCCGGGCGAAGTCGCGAAGCGGACGTGAACCAGGTGTCCGCGGTCATCTCGCCGCTGGTGCGCCGGCTCGCGCGCGAACGAGGATTGGACGTCACCCGGATCAGGGGCAGCGGGGAAGACGGCATCGTGCGCCGAGCCGACGTCGACGCGGCCTGCGCTGCCGCACCGTCACCCACGACCGAGCCGGAGTCCACGACGGCACCGGAATCAACGACGCCACCGGAGCCCACGACCGCACCGGAGTCAATGACGCCACCGAAGTCCACGACGGCACCCGACGATGAGCCGACTCGCATCGACGCGCGCAGCGCCGAGGTCGGCGACCGCCGCATCCCGTTGCGCGGGCGGCGAAAGGCCGTAGCGGACAAGATGACGCTCTCGCGCCGCGAGATCCCGGAAGCCACGGTCTGGGTCGACGCCGACGCCACCGAACTGGCCGCCCTCCGCAAGGAGATCAACGACCACGCCCCGGATCAGCGGGTGTCCCTGTTGTCGCTGATCGCGCGATTCACCGTGTCCGCGCTCAAGAAGTTCCCCGAACTGAACTCCCGGGTGGACGGCGACGAGATCGTGCTGCGCGGTCCGGTCCACCTCGGCGTGGCGGCTCAAACCGACCGGGGGCTGCTCGTCCCGGTCATCAAGGACGCAGGCGAGCTGTCGGCCCGCCGGCTATCCGAGGCCATCGCCGTGCGGACCGAGGCAGGACGCGCGGGCACGTTGCAGCCTGCTCAGCTCACCGGGAGCACCTTCACCATCAACAACTACGGGGTCTTCGGCGTCGACGGCTCGGCGGCGATCATCAACCATCCCGAGGCGGGCATCCTGGGCATCGGGCGGATCATCGAACGCCCGTGGATCGTCGACGGCGAACTCGTCGGCCGATCCATCTGCCCGCTCACCTTGGCCTTCGACCACCGCGTCTGCGACGGCGGCACGGCAGGCGGATTCCTCCGCTTCATCGCCGACTGCATCGAAGCACCGGCCCGGGCGCTCGCGGAGATCTAGCGCGCCGGACTCGCCACGGTCTCGCCGGTCGCGTCAGAGGTGTCTCGAATGGCGACGACACCGCACGGCGGCGGTCGAGACCTGCGACGGATCGCCTGCTGCGCCGATTCGTGCTGATCGCATCCGCTGGTGGGCGAGTCCGACCGAGTTCGCCGTCCTGGTCGTTGTCAGCGCGGGAGTGGCATCCACCGGCGTCCCAGCATGCGCGGGTCACCGACGCCGCCTCGGCGGCCGGCGGTGCGACCCGGTTCCCGGCGGTCAGCCCTCCACAGGTCCGGCTCGTGTCCGCCTCACTCATCGGCGAGCGCGTCGATGATCATCTGATGACCCTGCCGCTCGAATCGTTCGTCGCCGACTCGGTGAGCCCAGACCGCGGTACCGATGGCTTCGCGGATCTGGTTGCGCCGCCATGCCGCCGATTCCCGCGGATCCGTGCCATAGCCCTCGAAGAACGCGGCCTCGAGCGCGGCGTGCGCCCGGAACTGCTGTGCCGAGAGCCGAGCCAAGTCGGTGAACGCCGGACGCAGATCGGCGCGGCCGAAATCGATCGCACTCACCGTTGCCCCGCACATCAGCCAGTTGCGGGGCTGCCAGTCACCGTGCGTCGGTACCAGCCTGCTCGGTGGTGCCGGCCACGATTCCACGACGGAACGGAGCCGGGCGGCGACATCGGGGGCGATCCGATGGGGCTCGTCCAGCCACCGCAACGACTTCTCCTGCGCCCGCGCCTCGAACCCGGCGTCGTCGCAGCCCTCCTGATCGTGCAAGCGCGCGAGCAGTTCGCCTGCCTGCCGGTAGGTCTCCGGCTGGTGCTCGGCGTCGGTGCCCTCGACGAGTCTTCCGGGCAGGTACCGGGTCACGAGCAGCTTCGCCGCGGCATCGGTTCGGAGGACCTCCGGCGCCCGGCCGAGGGCGGTCCAGGGCCGCAACCAGTTGTGGTGCGCCCTGATCTCCCGAGCGATGTGATGATCGTCGTCGCCGCCGGCCTTGAGGATGTAGTGCTCCCCGTTGTGCCGGAGTTCGAGCACGGTCGTGCCGACCAGACCCCAGCTGTGGTCGACGACGACCTCCGCAGCGGGCAGCCACGTTCGTACGAGATCTTGTTGCCGAGGCGAGAGCCCGTCGATCCTTTTGTCCACGGCCCCAGGCTACAACCGGCGCCGGCCGATGAGTTCCACAACGCGCAACGATCAATGTCGCGTCGGCGATTGCCCGCGGGGACCTCGATCGCCGTTTCTTTCCATTCGGCTTACAGCTTCGCAACGTCCTGTTATCTTCGAATCTTCGCTGCCAGGTGGATCTTCGGCCTGCGTGGGCGGGTCGGGGGCCGACACGGCGAGCGACCGTCGCGGGGAGACGAAGCGTGCCGATGATCGCTGAACTCGCCCGGCGTTCCGGCCGCACCCGAGCACACCCCGACGGGCAGCTGCGGAAGCGGCGCCGACGCGGGGGATTCCTTCGGCGCCGCAACGGAAAAGCCACCTGCCGTCGCAGTGCCTCACTGCACCACCGGGGCTCACGACTCGATTCTCGAGGAGGAGAACAAGGTGACCGAAATCGATCACGAACAGTCCGCTCAGTGGCTTCCGATCGACCAGGAGAACAACTCCCGGATGGGTCGGGACATCATCTTCGACTATCTCAAGACCGCGGGTGTGGACCGGCTTTACGGGGTGCCCGGGACCAACGAGATCCCGCTCATCGACGGCACCGACGTTCCGGAGAACCGCGTCAAGTACGTGCCCTGCCTGCACGAGAACATCGCCCTCGGCGCCGCGATGGGATATGCGAGACACCGGCGGACCGGCACCGGCGACGTGGTGCCCGGTGTGGTCGGGTTGCACGTCACCCCGGGGGTCGGTCACGCGCTCGGCAACCTCTTCAACGCGTTCCGGTCGAACATCCCGCTGGTGGTGTTGTGCGGACAGCAGCACAGCAACCTCCTCATCCAGGAACCGTTGCTGGGGTCGGACCTGGTTCAGGTCGCCCAGCAGTACACCAAGTGGGCCTACGAGGTCCGCGGCCCCAACGAGATCGGCATGGCCATGCAGCGCGCGCTGAAAACCGCGCTCACCCCACCGATGGGGCCGGTCTTCCTGTCGATCCCTTGGCAGTTCCTGCTGGAGCAGGGCGCCGATCCGCAGCGGGGACGTTTCACCCGGATCGCCGGGGATTTCCACGCGCAGCCTTCCGAACTGGACAAGGCCGCCGATTTCCTGGCCAGGTCGCGGAATCCGATCATCGTCGCCGGTGACGGCGTCGGCGAAGCCGGGGCGTGGCGCGAACTGCAGGACCTGGCGACGGCCATCGGCGCACCGGTGTACAACGAGCAGCTCAGCAGCTACCTCAACTACCCCCACCACCTGGCCCATGCGCGCGGCGAGCTGCCGAGCGTTCAGCAGCAGGTCAGGCAGGTTCTGGGGCGGAAGGACTCGGAGACCGTGCGGGACACCGTCTTCTTGTGCGGGTTCAACGCGCAGGCGCAGCTGGTGATCTACAACTGGGACGACGGCCCGTTGATCCCCGCGCATCTGACCCAGGTCTACCTGCACAACGATCCGTGGCAGATCGGCAAGAACCACTACGGGGCCGCGGCGCCGCTGGGCGACATCAAGGACGCATTGCCCAAGATCACCGCGGCGATCAAGACCCATCCCCGGTACGACGCGGGGCATGTGGACGCCCTCAACGACGAGTTGGCGCAAGAGGATCGGGAACTCGCGGGAGAGTTCCAGCAGCGGGCGAAGGAGATCCCGGACCAGGGCATCGCTGCGGCGACGCTCGTGGACGCGCTCAACGCGGCTCTGCGGGACCACTCGATCCGGCTGATCAACGAAGCCTGCTCGGACACCGCGGATTTCCAGCAGGGACTGTCCTTCGACGCTCCGAGCAGCTACATGTCATCCGAAGGCGGCTCGCTGGGGTACTCGATGCCCGCCAGCCTCGGTGTCGCGGACGCGGTGTTCGGGGCCGGTGGCGAGACATCGGAGGGCAAGCGGCCCCTCGTGGTCAACGCGGTGGGAGACGGATCGGCGCTGTTCTACCTGAACACGTGGTGGACCGCGGTCAAGTTCCAGCTCCCGGTGCTGTACCTGATCACGAACAACAAGCAGTACAAGACGCTCCGGGTCGGATTGGACGTGCTGCGCAAGTCCTACGACTGGGACCCGAGCGGGGCGACCGAGTACCTCGAACTCGACGGAGATCCCCAGCTGTCGTTCGTGGATCTGGCAGCGGGATTCGGCGTCGACGGCTGCTTGATCGAATCCGCGACGGACCTGGAGCAGGCGCTGTCCAAGGCGGTTCAGGTGGTCAGCGGGGGGAAGCCTTACGTCGTGGAGGTGCTCACCGACCCGGATCTTCCGGACACGGGCGAGGTCGACATCAGCGCGAACGGTCGTCTCAGCACCTCGCGGGGGAACGTCGCCGAACGGGCCATCTGGAACTTCGGTCCCGCTTGACGACGTCGGTCGCGGTGGGTCAGCGCAGTCCGGTGCAGGGGGTGGCGTCGGCGTCCTCCGCTGCGCCGGGCTCGACCCGGACGTCGGACAGCGTGATGTCCATGCGCCGTTGGGAGTAGATCAGGAACGGGGTGTTGACCTGCTTCGGGTCCAGGCCGGCCGAGGTGAAGCAGGACAGCGGGATCTTCATGGTGGTCCGCTGTTGCACCGGCAGGTCGCCGAACAGGTCCGTGGCCGGGAGTTCGGCGGCGCACGGGTGGTGGCAGTGCATCGCGATCTTCGTGTAGCCGTCCGTCGGCGGTGCGTGCAGCGTCGTGTCGAAGACCAGCGCGCCCCCGTGGTCCGCGTAGGACGTCAGGTCGATCGATGCCTCGGGGTTGCCGGTCTGCAGGTAGACCTGTGCGGGCTTGTCGTCGGTCCAGGCCACTCGCAGGCCGTCGTCGCCCGGGTCGGGGGTGGCCGAGATGTGCGGCGGGTGGTCGGCGCCGGTCGGGGACAGGGCGGTGCCGCTCCAGGAGGTGTCGGAACCGATGTATCCGCTGAACGGTTCCACGGCGTTGCCGTCGTAGAGCGGTAACGGGCCGCTCGGCGCCCCGGAACCTGCGGTGGCGAACAGCGCGACGGCCGCCCCGACGACGAGCACCGCGGCCGCTGCGATCGTCGGTACGAGCCACTTTCGGCGTGGGGACGCCCGCAACGGGACCTTCATCCGGGTCGTGGGTTCATCGGCGGCCGGCTCGACGGCGGCCGGCTCGGCGGCGGGGACGACAGCGGGAGGCGGTGCGGCGGCGGGCCGGGGGCGTGCGGAGATGAGGGCGGCGCCGAGGGCGACGGTGAACTTCGGATGCAGCGTCCCCCGCACCGGCTTGTTGAACTCCTGCCCGACCATTTGGGCCACCAGCGGGACGCGGGACGAGCCGCCGGCCAGCAGGATCGCCGACAGGTCCTCGACGCGCAGGCCCGCCGAGGCCGTGGTGCGGTGCAGGGCTTCGATGGTCAGCTGCACCGAGGGCCTGATCATCTCGTTGAATTCCACGCGCGTGATGGTGACCTCGCGTGGCCCGGAGGGCAGCGGGACGGACAGCCGCACGTCCGGTTCGGCGGACAGCTCCTCCTTGGCGTGCACGCACAACGCCTGGATCCTGGTGAGCGCGGCGGCCGTCTGCGGGTCGGCCGCGTCCAGTTCGCTGATCGCTCCGTCGAGGCGCTCGTCGATGTGGGCCGTCAGCACCTCGTCGAAATCGATGCCGCCCAGGTGCTCGATTCCTTCCGGTGTACCGAGAATCTCCATCCGTCCGGACCGCATCCGCAGGATGGTGGTGTCGAACGTGCCGCCGCCGAGGTCGTAGACGGCGACCACCTCGCCATCGCCGAGCCTGCGCTCGCTGGAGTAGTGGGTCGCGGCCGCTTCGGGCTCGGTGATGAGGTCGAAGTCCTTCACGACAGCCAGCCGGGGGACTTCGGTGAAGTGTTCGCGCCGGTACGGACCCCAGATCGCCGGGTGCGTCAGCACGACCGAATCGGGCGGACCGCCTGCGATGGAGTGCACGGCGGCGAGCACGTCGCGCAGTTGCGCGGCCATCAGAGCGGCGGGGGAGTAGCCCGAACCGCCGAGCATCACCGAGGTCGGATCGCCGAGGCGGCGTTTGAAGTTGCGTGCGACCAGCTTCGGGTCGGCGACGGAACGCAGCGCTCGCTCGCCGGTCAGCAGCGCGCCGCCAGGAGCGGGGTAGGCGACCGACGGGACGATCATCCCCGGGGACATCTGCACCATTCGGGTGCCGTTCGGCCCGCTGATCGCGGCTGAGGTGAACGAAGTTCCGAGATCGATGCCGACGCTGTAGCGCACTATGCGTTCCCCTTCACACCAGTGAAGATAACCGTGGTGCGATCAATCGTATGCGGCGTTCGGGGCGCGGAACGCGAATAGCACATGACTGCCCGCCACTTTGCCCTTTCGGGAAAGTGACGTCGAAATCGTTGCTCCTGCTCGCCGTTCGGGACGGGTCTGTTCAGGTGTGGCGTCGCACCCGTTCGGCGGCCACGCGCACGCGGGCGTGGCCGCCGCCCTTGCGGCGCATCCGGTGGATCGCTCGCGTTAGTCCCAGGACACCGGAAGCGAGTGCACGCCGTACACGATCATCCCGGTGCGCAGCCCGATCTCGTCGGCTGCGGCGTCGAGCCGCAGGCCGGGCAGCCGGGCGAGCAGTTCGGACAGGCCGATGCGCAGCTCGACGCGGGCGAGCTGCTGCCCGAGGCACTGGTGCACGCCGTGGCCGAAGGCCAAGTGGTGGTTGCGCGTACGACTCAGGTCGAGTTCGGCGGGATCGGTCCACTGGTCGTGGTCGCGGTTCGCCGCGGGCAGCGAGATCATGACGGTGTCCCCGGCCGGGATGGTGATCTCGCCGAGGACGAGGTCTTCGACGGCGACCCGGACCGGGCCGGTGTGGATGACCGACAGGTAGCGCAGCAGTTCCTCGACCGCCGTGTCGATGCGGCCGGGATCCGCGCGCAGCGCCTCGAGCTGCTCCGGGTGTTCGAGCAGGGCGAAGGTGCCGAGGGCGAGCATGTTGGCGGTGGTCTCGTGGCCTGCGCCGAGCAGCATCGTGGAGAGGTCGACGAGTTCCTGGTCGGTCAGCGGCGGATCCGCGTCGCCGTGCACGAGGCCGGAGATCAGGTCGTCGGTGGGGTGCACTCGCTTGTCCGCGACGAGGCCGCGCATGAACTCGTGCAGCCCGGCCTGCGCGTGCAGCCGTGCCTCGTCGCCGGCGTCGAGGTTCACCGCGACCGCGGAGCGCTCCTGGAACTCGGCCCGGTCCGCGTAGGCCACGCCGAGCAGCTCGCAGATCACCAGCGACGGCAACGGCAACGCGAACGCGGGCACCAGGTCGGCCCGCGAACCGGCGGCGCGCATCGCCTCGATGTGCTCCACGGCGATCTCCCGGACCCTGGCCTCCAAGGCGCGCATCCGACGGACGGTGAACTGTCCGACCAGCAGTCGGCGCAACCTGGTCTGCTCGGGCGGGTCCATGAAGATGAACCTGCCGTCGGTGCGTGGCCGATCGGTCACCGGGCAGCCGCCGTGGCCCGCCGCCGCGGTGGCGCGCTGCTCGGCCACCTGGTGCGGAGTCAGCTGCATCGCGTTCGGGTGCCGGTGGGTGTCCGCGCTGAACCGGTCGTCGGTGAGCACCGCCCGCGACTCGGCGAAGCCGGTGACCATCCAGATCCGCGCACCGTTGAGCAGTTCCACCTGCGACACCGGTCCGTGCGCGTGCAGCCGGTCCAAACCCGGCGGCGGAGCGAACGGGTCCTCGCCGCGCAGCAGGACTTCCGGTGGCAGTGGCCGTTGGATCAGCCGGTCGGGATCGGTGGCGGCGGACCGGTCGCTGGTCGTGCTCATCAAGATCCTTTCGTCGTGGAGCCACGGCCCGTGTCGCCCGGACGCTGGTAGCGGTCTGGTCCGATGACCTCCGCTGCCTCAGCGGCGGATCGGCTCAGTTGCGGTCTTCGGACGCTTCGGCGGGACGCGGCTCATGGCGAATCCGCGGGCTTCGGCAGTGGCGGCACTCGTTCCGATTCCGGTGGCGGCCCCGGCGGTGCGCCGTCGCCGAAGGGGCGGCCGCCGAGCCGTTCGCGGCCGTGCGGGGTGAGCCAGCCGGAGACGTCCGGTCCCTTCGGCACGATCCCGGTCGGATTGACCTCCGCGTGAACCCCGTAGTAGTGCTGTTTGATCTGTTCGAAGTCGATCGTGTCGCCGAAACCCGGCGTCTGGAACAGATCGCGGGCGTACGCCCAGAGCACGGGCATCGCGGCGAGCGTCGACCGGTTGCACTTGAAATGCCCGTGGTAGGCCGCGTCGAACCGGGCGAGCGTGACCCACAGCCGCACGTCGGCCTCGGTGATCGTGTCGCCGACGAGGTACCGCTGCCCGGCGAGCCGCTCGGACAACGCGTCCAGGCGTGCGAACAGAGCGTCGTAGGCCTTCTCGTAGGCCTGCTGAGCCTTGGCGAACCCGCATTTGTAGACGCCGTTGTTGACGTCGTGGAACACCTGGTCGGAGACCTCCGCGATCTCGTCGCGGTGCTCGGCGGGGAACAGGTCCGGGGCGCCCTCGCGGTGGTGCGCCGTCCACTGCGTAGCCAGGTCGAATTCGAGGTCCTGGTAGGCGTTGGTGACGACTTTCCCGCTGGAGACCTCAACGACGGCGGGCACCGTCACGCCCTTGTCGTAGCCGGGGATCGCGTTCTCGTAGGCCTCGCGCAGCCACTCGATTCCGAGCACCGGATCGACGCCACCGGGGTCGTTGTGGAAGCGCCAGCTGCGCTCGTCGTGCAGCGGACCGGCGATGCCCAGCGAGATGACCGGTTCCAGGCCGAGCAGTCGCCGGACGATGACCACCCGGTTCGCCCACGGGCACGCCCGCGCGGCGATCAGGCGGTACCGGTTCGCTTCGACCGGCCACGGAGAGGAGCCGTCCGCGGTGATCCGCTCCTGCACTCCGAGCGGCTCGCGGACGAACTCGTCGGTCGACGACTGCGGCGCTCCCATGACGATCAGGGCTCCCTCGCGGTTCGGTGATCGGATGTCCGGCTGGGCGGTACCGACAAGACGAAGCTCGAACGACGATACTGAAACAGCTTCGGTTCGTCCTCCTTCGCCACCATCGACGGCCAGGTCGATCTCGGCCGTCCCGCCTCGACGGGTGGGCCGTCACCGCGCGTCGACGCTCGTCCTGGCGCGCAGGACCGAGATGGTGCGCTCGCACCAGTCGCGGTTCTCGGCCTCGAACACCCGTCCCCGCAGGCACGTCAGGTAGGGACCGATCCGGGCGGCGCGAGCCAAGAAGTCCGCTTCGTCGAGGTCGCCGCGCATCGTGCGCAGGAGTCCGTCGAACAGCTCGACCTTCGCTCGCGCGGACGCCGCCCGTTCCTCGAGCCGGCTGATCAGCTCGGCCGGGTCGACCGAGTCGGCCGCCGCGACCTTGACCAGGAGGTCGTCGCGGATGAACGACGGTTTCGACGGGGTGGCCGCGAATCGTTGCAGCTCAGCCGAACCCTCGTCGGTGACGGTGAACAGGCGCTTGTTCGGGCGGGCCTCCTGGACGACCTCGCGGCCCGCGATCAGCCCTTCCCTCTCCAGCTTCGCCAACTCGGCGTAGAGCTGCTGGGGCAGCGCGTGCCAGAAGTTGGCCATGCCGACGTCGAACGCCTTGGCCAGCTGGTACCCGCTGCGCTCGCCGTCCAGCAATGCCGCGAGCACCGCATGTCGCAGAGCCATCCGAACTCCTCCCTGGCCGCGGTGGCCGACTCGACACTATAGTCAACTTTCTGAGTAGTCACATCGTTGACCAAGGAGTTCGGGTGGACACCATCGAGCGCTTCCGCGCCGCAGTGGAACAAGGCGACGCCGACGCACTGGAGCCGCTTTTCGCCGCCGCGCCGCTGTTCTTCAGCCCCGTCAAGTACCGGCCGTTCGAAGGGCGGGAGCTGGTGCTCGCCGTCTTCGGTGTGCTGCTGCGCCGTGTGTTCGAGGACTTCCGCTACGTCGGCACCCTCAGCGGCGAGGCGGAGACCGACGCGGGTGAGGACACCGACTCGCACGTGCTGATCTTCCGGGCGACGGTCAACGGCAAGCAGATCCACGGCATCGACCTGATCCAGCTCGACGAACACGGCCTGATCTCGGAGTTCACCGTCATGGTCCGGGCACTGAGCGCCGTCACCGCGCTCGGCGAAGCCGTGCAGGCAGGACTCGTCGCCGAAGGTCTGGTCCCCGCCGACGCGTGACTCCGGCGGGATGATCTGAGCGGTGGGGCGGGTGGCGGAACCGCAGTGGCCTTTCGCTGCGGTTCCGAGTGCCCTTCACCACGTGCGCGATCATGCGTCGTGCACGCCGTGACGAACGTGTGCGGCTCCCACGTGCCCAGCATTCCCACCTCCGCCAAGGCGCCGGTCGTGGTGCCGTTGGCCGTGCCCGCCGCGGTCTTGTGGGGGCCGCGGACACCGGCGCGGCTCCGGTTGTCGGGCCTGCTAGGTCGCGTGCGGAGTGATGTCCGCCGGGCGATCCGCTGCCGCCGCGGGGAAACGGGCGTGGACGTTCAGCCGATCCGGGCGGCAACGGTGGCGCACGGGCAGTCCGGAGCGTGCTCGACCGGCAGGAGACCGGGGCGGCGGAGTCGGCGGCTGATCGCCTTCGCGGTGGCCCGCGCCTCCAGCCCGGCGTAGCGCAAGTGCCCGCTCGGATGGTTGGTGAAGCCGACGAAGTGCAGATTCGGCGCCTCCGGCGCGGTGTGCTCGCCGCGTGCGACGGGCGTGCCGCGCGGGGTCAACACCGGAGCGGGTCCCAGCATCCGCTCCAGCCCGCAGCGGTAACCGGTGGCGGCGACGATGTCGTCCGGGCTGATCCGGGTTCCGTCGGTCAGGACCACCTGACCGCGATCGATCTCGGCCACGGCCGCGACCGGCTGCACCCGCCGTCGCCGGACGGCATCGACGACACCGCGGTCGTGCACGGGACTGACCTCGTCCCGGCGGGCGCGGGTGTAGAGGCCCTCGCGCGCACGGGGCAGCCCGTGCTCGGTCAGATCCGGCAGGGACATGCGCTCGAACGTCGTGGTCAGCAGGTCCGCCGCGGAAGTGGGCAGCTTGTCGACGGCGATCCCCAGCCGCTGCAGGCGATCGGATGACGTCGGCACGATGTTCGGCGGGGTGCGCACCGCCCACCAGACGCGGGCCGCTCCGCGGTCGGCCAAGGCCACCGCGATCTCCGCTCCGCTGTTGCCCGCCCCGGCGACGAGCACTGAGCGGCCCTCGTACGGTCCGGGACTCCGGTAGTTCGCCGAATGGACCGCCGACCCGGAGAAGCCGTCCAACCCCGGCCAAGCCGGGAGGTGCGGAGCGCGGTTGAGCCCGGTCGCCACGATCACGGTGTCCGCCACCGTGGTGGTGCTGCCGCAGCAGAGTCGCCAGGAGCTCACCACCCCGTCGCGCTCGATCGCCCGGAGTCGGTCGACCGGAGTGTTCAGGCGGACGTCGAGGTCGTGGTGGCGCGTGTATTCCTCCAGGTATCGCACCAGGTCGTCGCGCGCGACCCAGCGCCCGCAACCGCGCGGAATCCGCATGCCGGGCAGTGCCGAGAGCGCCCGCACGGTGTGCAGTCGCAGGTGGTCGTAGTGCCCGCGCCAACTCGCCCCGATCCGCCCGGAGCGCTCGAAGACGGTTGCGGGGACACCTCGGCGGCCGAGCTCGGCGGCGACGGCCAGGCCGCTGGGGCCGGCTCCGATGATCGCGACGGGACTCGCGCGGCGGTCGGCGCGCTCGCAGGCGCAGTTCGGGTGAACGGCACTTCGCACGTGGCTCTCCTTGATCGGGGACGTTCCCCGGTATCTCGACCACGAGCGGCGCCGACTGTCGGCCGCGACGATCGATTCACTCGCAGGACCCACCGGCCAGGTGAAGCGCCTCGACCAGCGGGGAGCCGCGTTCGGCGGATGACGCGCTCATTGCCCGCGACGGTGAAACGGTGCCGCTATTCGGATGGTGAACTGTGTTCCTGGTTTCTCGCCGCGTATTCGACGATTTCTCAGAACCTTCGGGAGTTTCAGGACTTCGCCGGGAATCATCGTGTGACCCGATCAACAGCGATCTCTTTCCGGAAAATCGACATTCCGGTCTACGATCGTCCGGAACACGTGACGGATGAGGGAATCCGATGAGATTTCGGAGCGGTCGCGCCACTGTGACCGGGGACCCGAACAGGTGCCCGGCAGCCAGCCCCCTCCCCGTCGCACCAGCCGCTACCCGGGCCGCGCAAGTCCGAGGAGGGTCGTCGCAGTGCCGCCACGTCTCGTTCGCCCGCAGCGGGAGAGCGCGCCCGGAAAGGCCGCTGCGCACCCGCGCGGCCGGCTCCAGACGCTGCGCACACCGCTGATCACGCTCGTCCTGCTGGCGTTGCTGCCGGTGAGCATCGGGCTCTCGACGGCGTTCGGCGCCGAATCGCTCCCGCAGGCCCAGGTGGCCGATGTGCTGCTCAGCAGGCTCACCGGTGCCGTGCCCGCCGACTTCGTCTACGACACGATCGTCTGGAACCTGCGCCTGCCGCGTGCGCTGCTCGCGGTCATCGTGGGCGCGGGGCTGGCGCTGGCGGGAGCGGCCATGCAGACGCTGGTGCGCAACCCGCTGGCCGACCCCTACCTGCTGGGCGTGTCGTCCGGAGCCGGTGTCGGAGCCACCGCGGTGATCACGACCGGCCTGTTCGCCGGGGCCGGGATCTGGGCGTTGTCGGCGGGCGCGCTGGCCGGGGCGTTGTGCTCGTCGCTGCTGGTGTTCGCCATCGCCATCGCGCAGGGCGGACTCACCCCGCTGCGGCTGGTGCTGATCGGAACTGTGCTGGGCTCCGCGTTCTCGTCCATCGCTAGCTTCCTGGTGTTCCGCAGCGCCGACCCGGCGGCGGCGCAATCCGTGCTGTTCTGGCTGCTGGGAAGCCTCGCGGGGGCGGATTGGACGCAGCTGGCGCTCCCGGCGACCGTGGTGCTGCTGGCGGGGATCGCGCTGCTGGCCGGAAGCGGCTGGCTCGACGCGCTCGCCACCGGGCCGGACACCGCGGCCGCGTTGGGCGTTCCGGTTCGGGGCTTGCGGATCGCGCTGTTCGGCGGGCTCACCGTGCTCGTCGGAGTGCTGGTCGCGGTCTCCGGTGGCATCGGATTCGTCGGTCTCGTCGTACCGCACGTGGCACGGCTGATCGTCGGTGCCCGCCACCGCGCGCTGCTGCCGGTGGCGGCCTTGGCCGGGGCCGTCTTCCTGCTGTGGGTGGACGTCGCGACGAGAGTTCTGGTGCGGCCCACCGAGATTCCGCTCAGCGTCGTCTCCGGCCTGATCGGCGCACCCGTGTTCCTGATCCTGCTGGGACGGCGCCGCTACTCCTACGGCGGGGCGTCGTGAGCGCGCCGCTGCGGGCGCAGGGCCTGCGGTGCTCGCTCGGCCGCCGCACCGTGCTCACCGACGTGTCCCTGACCGCCGCCACCGGTGAGACCATCGGCATCGTCGGGCCGAACGGCTCCGGCAAATCGACCTTGCTGCGGGCGCTCGCGGGAATCCTCCGCCCCACCACCGGCGAAGTGCTGGTGGACGGGGCGCCGCTGAACGGGTTGACGGCCCGGCAGCGTGCGCAACGGGTGGCTTTCGTGCCGCAGGAAGAGGACCTGCCCGCTGACTTCCTGGTCGGCGAGTTCGTCGCGCTCGGCACCACTCCTTACCGCGCGCCCTGGTCCGGTGGCGGCGACACCGAACGGCGGATCGTCGCGGACGCGCTGCACTCGGTGGACCTGTCGGGTTTCGAGGATCGGCCGGTGGATCGGCTCTCCGGCGGGGAACGGCGGCGCGTGCTGCTGGCTCGCGGATTCGCTCAGCGGACTCCGCTGCTGCTGCTCGACGAACCGACGAACCACCTCGACGTGCACCACCGGCTCCAGCTGCTGCGGATGGTCCGCGCCTCCGACCGGACCTGCGTCCTGAGCCTGCACGACTTGAGCCTCGCCGCCGCGACCTGCGATCGGATCCTGGTGCTCGACGACGGCACGGCTCGACCCGCCGGTCCGCCGGAGGAGGCGCTGACCCCGAAGGTCGTGCGCGACGTGTTCGGCGTCGAAGCGACTCCCGTGGTGCATCCGCGCACCGGTAAGACCCATCTGCTCATCGGCGATCCACCTACCGAGGACGAATCTTGCGACGACGTATCCGGGCACTGATCTCCGTCACCGCGGTGACCTTGCTGGCTTCCTGCGGTACCAACGCGCCGGGAACATCGCAAGGCTCCTCGGTGACCGTCTCCAACTGCGGCGCTCCCGCGGAATTCCCCGCTCCCGCGCAACGCCTGTTCGTCAACGACAGCAACATGATCTCGATGCTGCTCGCCCTCGGCGCCGAGCAGCAGATCGCCGCGGTGTCCAGCCTGCAGCAGGACGCCGACACGTTGCGCCGCCACTACGGACCCGTGGTCGACGAACTGCGGATCGGTGCACCGGAGAAGCCCTCGCGCGAAACCGTCCTCGCGCAACGCCCGGACGTCATGGTGGCGGGCTGGAACTACGGGTACAGCGAGGCGAACCAGCTCACCCCCGACACCCTGCGCAAGCTGGGCATCGCGCCGTACGTGCTCACCGAGAGCTGCAGGCAACCCGGCGGCGGCTCCGCGCGCGGCGTCGTGGAGCCGTGGCGGGCGCTGCACGAGGACCTGGCCAACCTCGGCGCCATCACCGGACGCACCGCGCAGGCCGATCAGATCACCGTCGACCTGCGCACCCGGCTCGATGCGCTGCGCGCCGCACCCCAGGCGCCGGAGCCGCCGACGATCTTCGTGTTCGACAGCGCCAGCGACACGGTGTTCTCCAGCGGGAACTTCGGTGGCCCGCAGGCGATCGTGGACGCCGCGGGAGGCCGCAACGCGCTCGACGACGTCCGGGACACCTGGACGAAGGTGTCGTGGGAACGGGTCGCGGCGGCCGATCCCGATGCCTTCGTGTTCGTCGACTACCCGCCGCAGACCTTCCAGGAGAAGGTGGCCATGTTGAAGGCGCGTCCGGGCATCAACCGCCTCCGCGCCATCACCGAGGGACGGTTCCTCAACCTGCCCTACGCGCTCTGGACGTCCGGGCCGCTCAACATCGATGCCGCCGAACAGGTCCGCAAGGAACTGGAGAAGTGGAACCTCGTACCGCCGTCGTCGATCGAACCCCGATTCAACGATCGCGTGGGTTGAGGACGGCCGCCTGCGTCCGTGCGGCCGCCTGACCGAGGCCGAGGACCGCGAGCGCGTTGTCCTTGAAGATCAACGGTCGCAACCTCGTTCTTGATCTCCGGCCCGTCGAAGTCGCGCAGCCACCGGTCGGGCTGGATGAGGGAGGTCCGAGCCGAACAGGACCTCGTGCCGCGGCACCGGATTCGCGGCGCGCACCCGCTGCGGCGGGAGGTGCTTCGGTGACCGGCCCGACCGGTCGATGCAGACGGCCCACTTCGCCCGGCTACCGCCGGAGCTCGTGCAGAACCTCCGAAAGGCGTTGCGCGACATCGCTTTCCCGGCCAGCGCCTCGGCGGCGGTTCACGTCGGGTTCGGGGTGGTCGTGAGGTGGGTTCGGATGTGGTCGGCGACCAGCTCCACGCACTCGCGCAGCACTGCGGCACCGGTGGCGGGCTGTGCGGCGAAGCCGTGGTCGCACCCCTCGAAGCCGCGGTGCGTCACCGCTGCTCCTTCGGCCGCGACGCGTTCGACGAACCGCTCGATCTGCGGGGTGAGCGTGTCGTGCTCGGCGCTGAGCACGAGCAGGGGCGGCAGCGCCGCCGTGATGTCGGGGTCGAGCAGAGGTGACGCCAGCGGGTCGGTCCGGCGTTCGGCGTCGACGAAGTAGGTGTCCCTGATCAGCCGGACGATGCGCGGGTTGATCTGCGGCGCGGGCAGTGCGGACGTGTAGTCACGCGGGGCAATGGTGGCGTCGACCATCGGGACGAGCGTCGCGGCGGCCCGGACCGGTGGCCCGTCCGCCCGGTGTGCCAGCTGGAGGGTCGATAAGGCGAGCTTGCCGCCCGCGCTCGCGCCGCCCAGGCTGATCCGATCGCCGTCCCAGCCCATGGCGTCGCCGGAGCGCGCGACCCAGGTCAGCACGTCGAAGCACTGTTGCTCTGCGACCGGGAATCGGACGTGCGGGGCGGTGCTGTAGTCGATGTTGACGACGACCGCGCCGACCTCGGCCGCGAGGTAGGTGGTGAAGAAGTCGTCCTGGCGCGGATTGGTGATGATGAAGCCGCCGCCGTGGATGTTGATGTGCACGGGTGGCCGGCCGGCCGCCAGCGGGGCGTCCGGGTGCGGGCGGTGGATGAAGCACCGGACCGGGCCGTGCCGGGTGGGGACGCGGAGGACTTCGGGCTGGGCGATCGTCCGCTCGGTGAGCGCGATTCGGGGCGGCCGCGCGAAGGCGGTGATGGCGAACTTGACGGCGGCCGCCCGGATCCAGTCCAGCGGTGCGACGCGGGTCGGTTCTGCTGCCTTCAACTTCGGTCGCCCTTCGTGGTTCCGGTTCGTTGCCGTCGGCCGGAGGGTGCTGCAAGGGTCCGATCGGCCTCCCGTTGCACTCTGCATGGCCACAGTGCAACAATGCACTCCATGTCCAAAGAGTGCAAGTTGCACGAGCGGCGGGCGTTGATCCAGCGCGCGGCGTGCGAGCTCGTCATCGCGCACGGCTTCGACGGTTTCACGATGGCCGACCTCGCCGAAGCGGCCGACATGAGCCGCCGCACCCTGTTCAACCTGCTCGCGGACAAGACCTCGGCGGTGCTCGGACCCGACGAACCCCCGTCCGGGCCGGAGATCGACGCTTTCGAACGCGGTGGCCCCACCGGTGTGCTGTACGAGGATCTGGCGATCACGGTCCACGCCGCCATGGCCGAGCTCTCCGAGCGGCAAGGGGTGAGCGACGAGCGCCGGTTGTTCGAGAGAGCGGTCGCGTCCGACTCGAAGCTGTTCGGATTGCTGCTCGGCAGGGTCGAGCGGATCGTCGGGTTCGTCACCGACATGATCTGCCGCCGCGAAGGATGGCCGGCCGACGACCTCAGAGCGCGGGCGCTCGCGACGTCGCTGCTGGCGCTGACCCAGCTCGCGTTCGCCGAACTGGCCCAGCGCGGGGGCGAGACATCGTTCGGTCAAGTGCTCACCGACGTGCTCACGGCCTTCACGGACACCTTGCCGAGCCGGGGCTGATCGGATTCTCGTTCCACGGCACCGATTCCGGCGCCGCTGAACGGGCCGTTCGCTCATCTCGCGGGCGAACGGCCCGTTCTGGTGCTCGCGCGGCACCCCTGCGGTCGGCGACCCGGCCGGGCCTGACCTGGGTCAGGGCAGCGGCCCGGCCTCGCCGCGCGTCGCGGTGTCGGCACCGAGGTCGTAGCTCGGGTGCGGCGGCTGGTTGTAGGCGGTGTTCTGCCAGGCGACGGCCAGCCGGTACTGCCGGTCCTCCATGAGGCTGGGCAGGCTCAGCTCGGTCGGCTCCGTCGTGCTGAAGATCCGCAGCGCGCTGCTGTCCTCGGTGCGGTAGACGACTTCTTCCCGCCAGTCGCCCAGCAGATCAGCGGACAGCGCCGGAGTCGCCTTGGTGCCGTTGTTCGAGGCGACGCCCTCGAAGTCCTGAAGGCGTTGCTCGCCGTCGCCCGTGTACTTGTCGACGTGCGTGTCGTCGAGGAGCTCGCGGGTCGCGTCGCCGTCCCACCAGACCAGGAAGTTCATCGAGCCCGGTGCGGGGCCGATCTCCTCGCCCGCGGAGTTGAGCAACTGGTCGCCCGCGGCCGACCAGTACTCGGCACCTGGGTTGTCCGCCCAGATGTCCCCGGCGACGCCCCGTCCGTTGTCCCCGGCCGGTTCGGTCTCCCAGAGGATCTCGCCGGTGGCCGCGTCCGCGAGCCACGATCCGGGCTGGTCGGAGTTCTCGTCGACCTTGAACACCTCCAGCCCCTCGTTGTCCGGGGCGAAGGCGCCGACGTGCAGCGCGTCGCCGTGACCGTAGCCGGTGTTCCACAGCGGCGTGCCGTCGTCGTCGAGGGCCAGCGAGCCGTAGATGATCTCGTCGCTGCCGTCGCCGTCCACATCGGCCACCGACAGGTTGTGGTTGCCCTGCCCGGCGTACTGCTCGCCCGCTTCGTCGCTGTCGAACGTCCACAGTGGAACCAATTCGCCACCGCTGAAGTCCCACGCGGTGATCACGGTGCGGGTGTAGTAGCCGCGCGCCTCGATCAGGGCGGGCTTGTCGCCGATCTGCGCGGTGGCGGCGAGGAAGCGGTCCGCGCGGTTGCCGGTGTCGTCTCCCCAGTCGCTCACGGTGCCGCGCGGCGGCAGGTAGTCGGTGGTGTGCAGGGCCGCGCCGGTCTCCCCGTCGAACATGGTGAGGAATTCGGGGCCGTCGAGCACGTAACCGTTCTCGTCGCGATGATCGGCGTCCGCGTCGCCGATGGCGGTTCCCGCGCCGTCGACGGTGCCGTCGGCGGTCTTCATCGCGACCTCGGAGCCGCCGTCGCCGTCGTAGTCGTAGACCTGGAACTGGGTGTAGTGCGCGCCGGCGCGGATGTTGGGTCCGAGGTCGATCCGCCACAGCAAGGTGCCGTCGGCCTGGTAGGCGTCGACGATCTGATGGCCGGTGTAGCCGCTCTGCGAGTTGTCCTTGGAGTTCGACGGATCCCACTTGACGACGTACTCGTACTCGCCGTCGCCGTTGAGGTCGCCCACGCTGACGTCGTTGGCGCTGTAGGTGTACTCCGTGCCGTCGGGCGTGGTGCCGCCGTCCGGGATCTGCAGCGGGACGTCGAGGTGATCGGCGTCGAACGGCCGTGCCTGCGATGCGGCCATCGTCGAGCCGCCGGGGTCCGCGGGTACCACGGTGTAGCGGGCATCGGGCGGTGCGCCCGCGTCGAAGAAGCCGGTGGAGCCGGTCAGCGGGCTCGTCGTCAGCTCGGTGCCGTCGCGGTACACGTCGAACGCGATCCCGGCGGGATCGGAGCCCAGCAGCCGCCACGAGACGAAGTTGCCGTCACCGGACCTGATGCTGACGGCCGCTCGATTCGCCTCGGGTGGTGCCGCCGCCGCGTTCGGCAGCGGCGAGCTGATCGGGAGCAGGGCGGCGGCCAGCAACGGAAACAGTGCACGGCGCCGGGATCGGGGATTGTTCACCCTGAATAATTCCATTGAGGACGGTGCCAATCATGTCGAGGGTGCCTCGTCGCACCCCGGTCGGATGGAGCAGTCCCGCGCTCGTCGAATGGAAGCTTGGTAAGCGCTTTCCGGAGCCTAGGTTCGGGCGCCCGGGGCTGGCAAGGGTGATCGTCGCCGCCTGGCGCAAAACCGCCTCGAAGCGGCCACCTGCGGCGATGTGCGCCGCCGGACGGACCACGCCGCGCGATCGTCGGAGTGCGTCCATGCCGCGGATGGAGCAGGAGTGCGATGACCGGGTCACCAGGCGCGTTCTCGGTTCGGGTTCCGGTGCGCGCCGTGCACGACGATGATCAAGATGCGGGGCGAGGGGAGCTTTCCGGCGAGCAGCGGTCGGTGCTTGAGGCATTTTTCGGCATCGGCGCGGTGGATGGGGTTGCACCTTCCGTAGCGGCATGTGGTCCGGTGGACTTACGCGCCGATGTTCTTGAGGAAAGGTCCCCGCTCATGCATTCGTCTTTCATGCCACCCCGTCAGGTCAAGATCGGTGACGCGGCGGCCTTCGTCGGCACCACGCCGCGGGCGATTCGCCATTACCACGAGATCGGCCTGCTGCCCGAGCCTGAGCGGGGCGGCGATGACCGCCGCCGCTACGGGTACGAGGACATGATCCGCTTGCTGTGGATTCGCAAGATGGCCGACGCCGGGATCGCCCTGGACGACATCCGTGACGCCTTCACCACCGGCACGGCTGCCGCCGGTGCGGACAGCGAAGAAGGTATCGGGGGCACTCTGGAGCGGTTGGAGGAAACCCTCGCCGAGCAAGAGGCGGAATTGCGGCGGCAACGGACCGCCGTGCAGCGGATGCGCACCGAAGGCAGCCGGATGGGCCTGCTCTCCGACTTCGTCACCGGACGCCTCAAGAACCTGCCCGAGGGCTCCCTGCGTCAGGCGGACCTGGACAGCCTGCTGGTCACCGAGCGGGTCTTCGGCCCGCTCGGCGCGGCCACCCAGGCCACCCGCTTCGTCGCCCTGGCCGCGCACCCCGCTCTGCGGGAGGATTCCGATCGCATCGATGACGCCGAGGAGGCCCTCGATGACAGCGTCGCCGTCGATGATCCACGGGTGGCTCAAGTGGCCGTTGAGCGGCACGCCTTCGAAAGCGCCCTGCAGGCCGTCATCGAGGAGTCCGGCCTGGATGAGGACGACGATGCCCTCTTCGACGCTTGGGACGCCGTGCACCCTGCGACCGCCGACGACGGCGAGGACGACCTCGGCTCTGGCAGGCGGGCGGCCGACTCCATGAGCGTGTTCGAAGCCACCGGCAAGATGCCCTACGACTTCTCGCCGGCCCGCCTGCGCTGTGTGGAACTGGCGCAAGAGCTATCCGCCCAAGACTCACCCGCTACCTGAAACACGGCCTGGGCGAAGCGCTCAGTGCCCATTGTGGATGGTCCGGTGCGACGGCGGGTCCGCGTTCAGCTGTCCAGCACCAGGACCACGTGCAGGGTGCGAGGACCGTGCACGCCCTCGACCCGGTCCAGTTCGATGTCCGAAGTCGCCGACGGTCCGCTGATCAGCGTGGTCGGCCGGGTCGGTTCGAGCCGCGCCACGGCCTCGGGGACGCCCGCGACCACCGAGGACAGCGCCACCACGCACACGTGCAGGTCCGGAACCAGCGTCAGCGCGCGCCGTCCCCGGTCGGAGAACCCGTCGAGGAAGATCGTCCCCGTCTCGGCGCAGGCCACCGCCGACCCGGTGACCACGCCGTCCAGCTCGTCCAGCCGGGCGGCGGGAATGTCGGCGGAGTCGACCAGGACCTCGCCGCCGAACTCGGCGACCCACCCGCGGTCGAGCGCCGCCGGGATCCCGATGCGGGTCGCGTCTCCCAGCGCTGCGGCGATGGTGGTCGCGGCATCGGCGGCGACGCACTGGTGCACCGTGGCCCGGTAGTCCTCCAGGCGGTCCACCAGCAATTCCCGTTTCTGCTCGGCGGGCAGTTCGCGATCGCGGCGGTACTCACGAGGCACCCGCACCGCTGGGGGAGGGGCGATCGCGAGCGCGTCGTGCACCCGGCTCAGCACGGTGTCGCGGGCGTTCATCGCCTGCCCCCTTCGCGGTGCGCGTCGTCGATGGCGGCCCGGCCTTCGGAGGAATCCCACCACTGCCGGAAGGTCTGCTTCGGCGGAACCGGCAGATCCCGCGCGGAGGTCCAGGCGTTGCCCGGCGGCGGCAGCGTCCGGATCCGCCCGCCACGGCCGAGCAATCGGCCCAGCTGCGCCGCGCGCTGCGCCGCCGTCCACCGCCCGGACGTGGACATCGCGGCGGACGCGGCTTTCATCATCAGCTGTTCCGCGCTGAAATGGGCCTCTTCGACGTGTTGGTGGCGCAGTTCCACCAGCAGCGACGGAATGTCGATCTTCACCGGGCAGGCGTCGAAGCACGCCCCGCACAGGCTCGACGCGTACGGCAGCGAGGAGTTCGGATCGCTCCCGCCGGTGTCCATCCCGGCGAGCTGCGGCGTCAGCACCGCGCCGATCGGCCCCGGATAGGTCGACCCGTAGGCGTGCCCGCCGGTCCGCTCGTACACGGGGCACACGTTCAGGCAGGCCGAACACCGGATGCAGTGCAGCGCCTCGCGCCCCACCTCGTCGGCGAGCGTCGCGGTGCGGCCGTTGTCCAGCAGCACCAGGTGGAATTCGCTCGGCCCGTCGTGCGGTGCCACTCCGGTCCACATCGAGGTGTACGGGTTCATCCGCTCGCCGGTGGAGGAACGCGGCAGCAGCTGCAGGAACACCTCCAGGTCCGCGTAGGTGGGGATCAGCTTCTCCAGCCCCATCACGGTGATCAGCGTCTGCGGCATGGTCAGGCACATCCGGCCGTTGCCCTCGGACTCCACCACCGACAACGTGCCCGTTTCGGCGACGCCGAAGTTCGCCCCGGAGATCGCGACCCGAGCCCGCACGAACCGCTCCCGCAGGAACCGCCGCGCCGCGTCGGCCAGGTGCGTCGGATCGTCGTCCAGGTCGGGATCGACGCCGGGCATGGAGCGCAGGAAGATCTCGCGGATCTCGGAGCGGTTGCGGTGGATCGCGGGCACCAGGATGTGCGACGGGCGGTCCTCGCCGAGCTGCACGATCAGCTCGGCCAGGTCGGTCTCGATCGCGGTGATCCCCTCGGTGGCGAGGTGCTCGTTGAGCCCGATCTCCTGGGTGGCCATCGACTTGACCTTGAGGGCCTCGTCGGCACCGGTGTCTTTGACCAGGCGGGTGACGATCGCGTTCGCCTCGGCGGCGTCGCGCGCCCAGTGCACCTGCCCGCCGCGCGCGATCACGGCCTGCTCGAACTGTTCGAGCAGCTCCGGCAACCGGCTCAGCACGTCGCGCTTGATCGCCGCGCCCGCCGAGCGCAGCTGTTCCCAGTCGGGCAGCTCGCCGGTCACCTGCACCCGCTTGTCCCGGATCGTGCGGGTGGCCTTGCCGACGTTGCGGCGCATCTGGGTGTTGGCGAGTTCGGTGCGGGCCGCGGCCGGGAACGACTCGGCGCCGCGCAGGTTCCCGGAACCGCGCGGGGGAGCGGCGGGCATGCCGAGGAAGGTGCCGCTCATGCGAGTGCTCCCTGCTTCGGGCTGATGGCGTGTTCGGTCGAGGCGAGGATTTCGGCGAGGTGCAAGGTCCCGATGCCGGTCTGCAGCCGGGACAGCCCCCCGCCGATGTGCATCAGGCACGAGGAGTCCCCGGCGGTGCAGAACTCGGCTTCGGTGCCCGCGACGTTGCGCAGCTTGTCCGAGAGCATCGCGGTCGAGGTGTCGGCGTTCTTGAGCGCGAAGGTGCCGCCGAATCCGCAGCACTGGTCGGCCTCGGGCAGTTCCACCAGGTCGATCTCGCGCACCGCGCGCAGCAGCTGCAGCGGCTTGTCCCCGACCCGCAGCATCCGCAGTGAGTGGCAGGTGGGGTGATAGGTCACCCGGTGGGGGAACGTCGCGCCGACGTCGACCACGCCGAGCACGTCGACGAGGAACTCGGCGAGTTCGTAGGTCTTCGCGCGGGACCGCTCCACCTGGTCGCGCAGCGCGGGAGTGCCGAAGCGCTCGGCGACGATGTGGTGCTGGTGGCGGATCGAACCGGCGCAGGAGCCCGAGGGCACGATCACGGCGTCGATCGACTCGTCGGCGAAGCAGGCCGCGTGGTTGTCCACCAGCGGCAGCGCTTCGCGCTGGTAGCCGGTGTTCACGTGCATCTGCCCGCAGCAGGTCTGCTCCGGCGGGAACACGACCTCCTGGCCGAGCCTGCTCAGCAGCAGTGCGGTGGCCTTGACCGCGTCGGGGAACAGCGTGTCCCCGAGGCAGGTGGCGAACAGGGCTACCCGCATGCGTCGAACTCCCTTCGGAGGTGTGGTCTGACCACACCGTAACCGGAGTTGGGTGTTCCGGGAACGGGAGGTGGCCGTCGCACGAGCGTTGCGCGGGTGCGCGGTGCCCGCAACGCGTGCGCCGATAGGCTCGGGCCGTGGCGAACGCGGGGCCGCGGGCATGGGAACGGGTGCTCGCACAGATCGAGGACGACCTGCTCAATGGCCGGATCGCGCCCGGCCAGCGGCTTCCCGGCGAGCGAGCGCTGGCCGAGGAGCTCCAGGTGGGGCGTTCGTCGGTGCGCGAGGCGATGCGCGTGCTCGAGGCGCTCGGGCTGCTGCGCGCGCAGACCGGATCCGGCCCGGACGCGGGCGCGGTGATCCTGGCGCGGCCCACCGGCGGCATGAGCGCGCTGCTGCGGCTGCAGGTCGCCGGGCAGGGCTTCCAGGTGCGCGATGTGGTGCGGACCAGGCTCGTGCTGGAGACGGCCTCGGTGACCGAGCTGGCCGCCGCCACCGAGCCCGTCGATCTCGTGGCGGCGGCGGAACTGCTCGACGCGATGGACGACCCCGACCTGGCCGCGTCCGAGTTCCTGGCGCTCGACGCCCAGTTCCACCTGTCCCTGGCGCAGGCCACCGGCAACGAGGTGATCGCCGCGATGATGTCCGGCCTGCGGGACTCCATCGAGAACTACACCCGCGAGACCCTGCCGCTGCTGCGGTCGTGGGAGGACACCTCGGCGCGGCTGCGCGTCGAACACCGCGCGGTGCTCGACGCGATCCGATCCGGCGATGGCGCGGCGGCCGGCGGGCGGATGACGGCGCACATCAAGGGCTATTACGCCGACGGCGGCCTGTCCCTGTAGCCGGGAGGTCCCCCGACCGTGGGTTTCCGGGTCGGCCTCGGCGATCTCAGTGATGTCCCCGAGGTTCGGCACCGGTCTGACCCCCCAGAGTGATGATCGGCCCGTCGGCCGGCGGGTCACGTCGCAAGCCGGGGAGAAGTCGTATGGGCAAGTCCGCCCGCGTCACCGGTGCGGTCATGGGGGCCGCGCTGCTGACGCTCACCGTTGCGCCAACGGCGGCGGCCGAAGCGCCGCGATCCGATCCGCCCGTGCTCGCCCTGCCCGCGCCGACGGGGCCGGCGCCGGTGGGCTCCGGCACGGTGCACCTGCGCGACGAGTCTCGGCAGGACCCGTGGGTGCCCGCGGTCGAACGCGAACTCATGGTCACCCTCTGGTATCCGGCGACGGAGCCGGCGGGTGAGCCCACCCGCTACGTGACTCCGGAGGAATCGAGGCTGTACCTGGAGTTGCAGGCCGAACACGGCGGACGCCCCATCGAGCCCGCCGAGATCCTGAGCACGGTCCGCACCCACGCGAAAGTGGGGGCTCCGGCACTGCGCACTCCGGACGGGCATCCGCTCGTCGTGCTGTCCCCGGGGTTCTCGTGGCCGCGGGCGACGCTGAGCGGGTTGGGGGAGGAGCTCGCCAGCCGTGGCTACGTCGTGGCGTTGATCGGGCACAACCACGAATCCGCGGGAACGGCGTTCCCCGACGGCCGGGTGACCGAATGCGTGGCGTGCGAGGTGCAGGACATGCCGAGAGTGGTCCGCACCCGCAGCGATGACGTGCGGTTCGTGCTCGACGAGCTGGTCGGCGACCCTCGGTTCGGCGAGCTCATCGATGAGCGGCGGATCGGCATGGTCGGCCACTCCGTCGGTGGCGCGAGCGCGAGCGCGGCGATGGTGGCGGACTCGCGGATCGACGCGGGAGTGAACCTCGACGGCACCTTCTTCGAGCCGCTGAGCAGCGAGATTCGCCGCCCATTCCTGATGTTCGGCGCCGGTGTCCACGGTCCCGGCGGCGTGGACGGTTCGTGGGACGCCACGTGGGAGCACCTGAGCGGGTGGAAGCGGTGGATCACGCTGAACGGTTCGGGCCACGGGTCGGCGACGGACCTGAGCATGCTGGTCGACCAGTACGGCATCCGGTATCCCGGTGAGCCGTTGCCGGGGGCGCGCGGCGCCGAGCTCGGCAACCGCTATGTCACGGCGTTCCTCGACCAGCACCTGCGCGGGCAGGCCCGGCCGATCCTGGACGGCCCGACCGAGGAGAACCCGGAAGCGCTGTTCTGGCACCACGAGTGAGCTGAAGCGCGCAGTGGCCCCGGCCGGGATCGGCCGGGGCCTCGATCGTCGTCGGGGACCGCACCGATCCGGCGATGACGGGAGAGCCGTCGTGGACGCGCGGAGCCCTCATTTCGTTGCACGGCAGGGAGAATCCGTCCGAGTGCGGCGTCGTCGTGGTCCCGGATTCGTTGTGCGGAGTCGGCGAAATTCCCCCGAGTGCCAGAAATGTCATTCGAATGGAAACACTCTGAAGAACTAGTTAATCACTCTTACGGGTAACGACTAAGGGGAGGGGTGGCTAGCGTTTTTTCTGCTCCATAACATCGATTCGGAAACGCCGGTGGGGGAGTTGCTCAGCGGGTGTCATATTCCTGAACTGACGCCGACTGTCTTGAGGGTGTAGAGAATCGATGGCCACGGTTGACGAAAATTTCGCGAACGACGGAAAAATTGCAATCATCGGAATTGGTTGCCGATTACCGGGCGGGGTATCGGGGCCGGGAGATTTCTGGCGCAACCTCGCCGAAGGCAAGGACTGCATCACGCCGACCCCGCCGGATCGCTACGACATCGGTACCCTGAGCAGCAGAGAGTACGCCAAGGCGGGCAGGCTGGTCGGCGGACGCGGTGGCTACATCGACGGATTCGACGAGTTCGATCCGGCGTTCTTCGGCATCAGCCCGCGCGAGGCGGCGCACATGGACCCGCAGCAGCGGAAACTGTTGGAGGTCGTGTGGGAGGCACTGGAAGACGGCGGTCAACGGCCCGCTGAACTGGCCGGTCAGAATGTCGGTGTCTTCGTCGGCGCGTTCACGCTCGACTACAAGATCCTGCAATTCGGTGACCTGGATTTCGAAACCCTGGCCGTGCACACCGCGACCGGGACGATGATGACGATGGTGTCGAATCGGATTTCGCACAGCTTCGATTTCCGGGGGCCGAGCGTCTCGATTGACACCGCGTGCAGTTCCTCCCTGGTTTCCACGCATCTGGCGTGCCAGAGCCTGTTGCGCGGCGAGAGCAGCCTCGCGCTGGTCGGCGGGACATCGCTGAACCTGGCCCCGCAATACACGATCAGCGAGACCAAGGGCGGCTTCTTGTCGCCCGAGGGCCGCTCGCGCACCTTCGACGCCGCCGCCGACGGCTACGTCCGCGCCGAAGGCGTGGCCGCGGTGGCGCTCAAGCGGCTGACCGACGCCGAGCGGGACGGGGACCCGATCTACGCGGTGATCACCGGAACCGGCGTGAACCAGGACGGCCGGACCAACGGCATCACGGTGCCGGACCAGAACCGCCAAGTCGAACTCATCGAACAGGTCTGCGCCGCCGCGGGGATCACGCCGGGCGACCTGCAGTACGTGGAGGCGCACGGCACGTCCACCCCCGTCGGCGACCCGATCGAGGCCAACGCGCTCGGTCGCGCCCTGTCGGTGGGGCACCGGGAAGGCGCCGAGCGCTACGTGGGCTCGGTCAAGACGAACATCGGGCACACCGAGGCGGCCGCGGGAGTCGTGAGCCTGATCAAGGTCGCGCTTTCGCTGCGCCACCGGCGGATCCCGCCGCACATCAACCTGCGGACCGCGAACCCGGCGATCGACCTGGCGACCCTGCCGTACCGCATCCCCCGGGAACTGACCGTGTGGCCCGAACACGAAGGGCCGGCGCGAGCCGGGGTGAACTCGTTCGGCTTCGGCGGGACCAACGCGCACGTGGTGGTCGAGCAGGCGCCGGTCGGTGCGGCGATCGAGGAGACCGCGGCGGCGCACGGCGTGCTGCCGATCAGCGCACGCGACGAGGACGCGCTGCGGCGGCGGGTCGAAGGGATCCGCGCCGCACTCGAGGACCCCGAACTCGACCGCACCGCACTCCGCGACCTCGGCTACACCCTCGCGCGCCGCCGCCAGCACCAGGCGGCGCGGCTGGCGGTCGTGCACGACTCGGCGGCTTCGCTGCGCGAACGCCTCGACACCTACCTGCGCGGCGAAGCGGACGCCCGGGTGGTGGTGGACCACCCCCGCGACACCGGCGGCGTGGTGTGGGTGTTCACCGGCATGGGGCCGCAGTGGTGGGCGATGGGACGGGAGCTGATGGACGCCGAACCCGTCTACCGCGAGGCGATCGAGCGGTGCGACGCCGAGATCCGCGCCTTGGCAGGCTGGTCGCTGCTCGATGAACTCCGCGCCGGGGAGGCGGAGTCGCGGATGGGCGAGACCTGGCTGGCACAACCGGCGAACTTCGCCGTGCAGGTCGGGTTGTCCGCCCTGTGGCGCCACCACGGCGTGCGCCCGGACGCGATCGTCGGGCACAGCACCGGTGAGATCGCCGCGTTCTACGAGGCCGGGGTGTACACGCTGCGCGACGCGGTCACGGTCGCGATCCACCGGAGCCGCCTGCAGCAGAAGCTCGTCGGCACCGGAACGATGCTCGCGGCGGGCCTGCCCGAGGACGAGGCGCTGCGCCGGATCCTGCCGCACGGCGACCGGGTCTCGGTGGCCGCCGTCAACGGCCCGGCCACGGTCACGCTGGCAGGCGACGAGGACGTGCTGCTGGGGCTCGCCGCCGAGCTGGAGGCGGAGCGGATCTTCGCCCGGATGCTCGACGTCCGGGTGCCGTACCACAGCGCGCGGATGGACCCGATCAAGGACGAGCTGCTGTCCTCGCTGTCCGGGATCCGGCCGCGAGAGGCGCAGGTACCGCTCCACCTGACCGGCATGGAGGCGGTCGCGCACGGACCCGAGCTGGACGCGGACTACTGGTGGCACAACGTCCGCGACAGCGTCCGCTTCCGCCCCGCGATCGATCGGCTCGTGGACGACGGGCACCGCGTGTTCCTGGAGATCGGACCGCACCCGGTGCTGTCGCACCCGGTCCGGGAATGCTCGGCGGACAAGCAGATCGACGTGACGACGCTGCCGTCGATCCGGCGCAGGGAGGCCGAGGTCGAGCGCTTCCTGACCTCGCTGGCGGCGCTGCACGCCCGGGGCGTGGACATCGCCTGGGACCGGCTGCACCCGGCCGGGCGGGTGGTGGCGCTACCGCCCTACCCGTGGAAGCGGGACCGCTACTGGACCGAGCCCGACTCGGTCGCGCAGGTCCGGCTCGGCAGGCTCGACCACCGGCTGCTCGGCCGCCGGCTGTCCACCGCGGAGCCCGCGTGGGAGTCGAAGCTCGACATCGAGGCGCTGCCGTACCTGGCCGACCACCGCATCCAGGGCAACGTGGTGTTCCCCGCGGCGGATACGTCGAAATGGTGGTGCAGGCGGTCCGCGCGATGACCGGCGGCAGTCGCGTCGGGCTGGCGGACCTCGAACTCCGGAAGGCCTTGTTCCTCGCGGAAGGAGAGACCAGCAAGGTCCAGCTGGCCTTCTCGGGCGAGCACGCGACGTTCACCGTCGCGACGATGACGGGCGACGAGCGCCGGGCCGTGCACGCGACCGGTGTCGTCATCGCAGGCGACGCACGGCACGGCCCCGCCCCGGATCTCGACGCGCTGCGCGGCGGTCACCGGCGGCACCTGGATCGGACGGCCTGCTACGCGGCGCTGGCGAGCGCCGGCTACGAGTACGGGCCTGCGTTCCAGGCGATCGAGGAGGTGTGGATCGGGCAGGACGAGGCACTCGCCCGGATCAGCCCGCCCGAACAAGTCGGAGACGCCGCCGACCACCACGTGCACCCCGTGTTGCTGGACGCCTGCTTCCAGACCTTGCTGACCCCGGAAGTGCTGCGCGCCGACGGTCCCGGTACCGGGATCCGGCTGCCGCTGTCCATTGCGGAGCTGCGGCTCGACGAGGTCGGCGACCGGCCGATCTGGGTGCACGCCACGGTCGTCGAGCGCGACGGCGCGAACCTGGTCGGCGACCTCGCGCTGTACGCGGACGACGGGTCGCCGCTGGGCAGGGTCAGCGGATTCCGCGCCGGTGACGTCGAGCAGGCGTCGACGACGCTCGCCCGCGCCACGATCGACAACTGGCTGGCCGAGCTCGCCTGGCGGCCGGTGCGGATCGACGATCCCGGCAGCGGGCACGGCCGCTGGCTGGTGTTCGCCGACCGGCGGGGAGTCGCCGCCGAGCTCGCGGAACGGATCGCCGACGACGGCGGTACCTGCCACCTCGTGCGTCCGGGGCCGGAATACCGGACCGGATCGGCGGAAACGACGGTCGATCCGGCCGAACCGGGCCATTTCCGGCGCCTGTTCGAGGATGTTGACGATGCACCGTTCGATCACGTCGTGCACCTGTGGAACCTGGAGGTGCCCGCGCTCGACGGGATCGGCCGGGACGAGTCCGAGGCGCATGCCGACCTCGGCGGCTACTCGCTGATCGCGCTCGCGCAGGCCTTGCAGGAGCGGCGATCCGCGGCCGAGCTGCACGTGGTCACCCGGGGCGCGCAAGCGGTCGCCGACGAGGACGTGGTGGAGCCGCTGGGCGCACCGGCCTGGGGGATCGGCCGGGTGCTGCGGCAGCAGGAGCCGGTGGGCGAGCACGGCAAGCTGATCGACCTCGACCCCGGCTCCACCGACGCCGCGGCGGACGCGGCCGACGTGCTGCGGGTGATCTCCGCGCCCGCCGAGGACGAGATCGCGGTGCGCGGCACCGAGTTCCGTTGCGCCCGCCTGCGTCCGGCGGAGGCGCTGTCGGGGTCGCTGCCGCTGCGGCTGCGCGTGGACGGCGACTACCTGGTGACGGGCGCGTTCGGCGCACTCGGCCGGTTGCTGTGCCGCACGCTGGTCAAACGCGGCGCGCGGCGCCTCATCCTGGTCAGCCGATCCGGCCTGCCGGAGCGCGCTCGGTGGCGCGAGGTCGATCCGGCCGGCCGGGACGGGCGCAACATCCGCTTCGTCCGCGAGCTGGAGGCGCTCGGCGCGCACCCGGTCATCGCCCGGCTCGACATCACCGACGAGGCCTCCCTGGTGGCGTGGCTCGCCGAGCACCGGCTCGCCGAGTCCCAGCCGATCCGCGGCGTGTTCCACCTGGCCGGACACCTCCAGGACAAGCTCGTGTCCGATATGGACCGATCGGCCTATCGCGCGGTGCACGACCCCAAGGTCGTCGGAGCGCGGATGCTGCACCGGCATCTGCGGGACGAGCCGCTGGAGCACTTCGTGCTGTTCGCCTCGATCGCCTCGTTGCTGACCACCGCGGGACAGACGAACTACGCGGCGGGCAACGCGTTCCTCGACGCGCTGGCCCACCACCGGCGCGCTCGCGGGCTGCCCGCGTTGAGCATCGACTGGGGGCCTTGGGCGACCGGCATGATCGAGGAGCAGGGGCTCGTCGAGCACTACCGCAACAGCCGAGGCATGAGCTCGCTGTCCCCGGACGGCGGGATGGCGGTGCTGGAGCGGATCATCGGCCAGCGCCACGCCCAGTTGGTCGTCGCGACCGTCGTCGACTGGCCGACGTTCCTGTCCTGGTATCCGGTCGCGCCACCACTGGTCGCGGAGCTGGCGGCCGCCGCCGACGACGGAAACCCGGCCGAGGACGGCGGATTCCTCGACGTGTTCCGCGCCGCCGAGCCCGAGCGGCGCCGGAGCCTGCTGACCGAACGTTTCACCGCGCTGGTCGCGAACGTGCTCCGGGTGTCACCGGACGCGGTGGCCGAGGACGGTGGGCTCAACGCGCTGGGCCTCGACTCGATGCTCGCGATGGAGCTGCGCGCCCGGATCAGCACCGAGCTCGGCGTCGCGCTGCCCGTGGTGGCGCTGCTCGGGAACACCCCGGTGCACGAGCTGATCGAGCAGGTGCACACCGAACTGGCGGATGCCGCCGGCGGCTCGGGCGTCGACGAGGCGGTCATGGAGGTGTTCCGCGACGAGCACAGCCATCCGCTCACGCAGAACCAGAAGGCGTTGTGGTTCCTCAAACAACTGCACCCCGACGGCTTCGCCTACAACATCGGCGGCGCCGTGGAGGTGCGCGCCGAGCTGGACCCGGAGCTGCTGTCCGAGGCGTTCGCGACCTTGGTGGCGCGACACCCGAGCCTGCGGGCGAACTTCGTGCTCGACGGCGGCGCACCCGTGCAGCGGATCGCACCGGAGGCCGAACCGGACTTCGCCGTGTTCGACGTCCGCGGCCAGGACTGGGACGAGATCCACGCCAAGATCGTCGAGGAGTACCGCAAGCCCTACGACCTGGAACGCGACCCGCTGATCCGGTTCCGGCTGTTCCAGCGGGAACCCGACCGGTGGGTGCTGGTCAAGGCCGTGCACCACATCATCTCCGACGCCATTTCCACCTTCACCTTCATCGAAGAGCTGCTGGCCTGCTACGAGGGATCGCGCCGCGGCGAGCCCGCCGAACTGCCACCGGTGCCCGCGACCTACCTGGACTTCCTCAACCGGCAGAACCGATTCCTGGCCGGGCCGGAGGCCGAACGCATGCTCGGCTACTGGCGTTCCCACCTGCCGGAGCAGGTGCCGGTGCTGAACCTGCCCACCGACCGGCAACGGCCCCTGGTGCAGACGCACAACGGTGCCTCCGAGTTCTTCGTCCTGGACACCGCGCTGAGCGCCCGGGTGCACGAGCTCGCCCGCGCGCACAACGTGACTCCGTTCGTGGTGCTGCTCAGCGCGTACTACCTGCTGCTGCACCGGTATTCCGGGCAGGAGGATGTGATCGTCGGCAGCCCCGTCACGGGCCGCACCGCGCAGGAGTTCGGTTCGGTGTACGGATACTTCGTCAATCCGCTGCCGTTGCACGTGAATCTCGGTGACGACCCGTCGATCGCGGGGCTGCTGGACCGGGTGCGGGCCACCGTGCTGGGCGGGCTGGACAACCAGGAATATCCGTTCGTGCTGCTCGTGGAGCAGCTGGGCCTGCAGCACGATCCGAGCCGGTCGGCGGTGTTCCAGGTGATGTTCATCCTGCTGCACCACAAGGTCTCCGCCGAGCAGTACGGCTACCGGCTCGACTACGTCGAACTCCCCGAGGAGGAAGGCCAGTTCGACATCACGCTGTCGGTGTACGAGGACGAGGCCGACCAGCGCTTCCACTGCGTGTTCAAGTACAACACCGACCTGTTCCGGCCCGAGACCATGCGGCGGCTCGCCGGGCACTACACGAACCTGCTCGAGTCGCTCGCCGTCGAACCTCCCGCGCGGCGGGTCGGCGAGCTGCCGATGCTGGACGGACCGGAACGCGAGCGGATCCTCGACGAGTGGAGCGGCGCGGGCGGTGAGAGCACCCCGCACGTCCCGGTGCACGAGCTGATCACCGCCGCCGCGCGCCGCGATCCCGGAGCGCTCGCGGTGTCCGTGCCCGCCGAGGACGGCTCGGTGCGGCGGCTCACCTACGGCGAGCTCGACGCGGGTTCCCGAGCGCTGGCGCGCGGGCTCCGGGAACGCGGGGTCGGCGAGGGTGCGGTGGTCGCGGTGTGCCTGGACAAGTCACCGGAGCTGATCACGGCCGTGCTGGCCGTGCTGCGCTCCGGGGGCGCCTACCTGCCGCTGGACCGGGAGCACCCGGCCGACCGGCTCACCTACATGGCGCGGCACGCGGGCGCGGTCCTCGTGCTCACCGACGAGGCGGGCCGGGCTCGGCTCGCCGGCCTGGACGGTGTGGTGACGGCCGCCGAGCTCGACTCCGCCGACGGCGCGGACGTCGACGCAGGCCCGGTCGATCCGGAAGCTCCCGCTTACGTCTGCTACACGTCCGGATCGACCGGGCTGCCCAAGGCCGTTGAGGTCAGCCACCGCAACCTCGCCTCGGCTTACGCGGCGTGGCACCGGGAATACGGCCTCGGGGAGGACGTCCGGGTTCACCTCCAGGCGGCGAGCTTCGCCTTCGACGTGTTCACCGGGGACCTGGTGCGGGCGTTGTGCTCCGGCGGCACCCTCGTGCTGGCGAGCCGCGAGCTGCTGCTCAACGCGGCGCTGCTGCACCGGACGATGGTGCGGGAGGGGGTGGACTGCGCGGAGTTCGTTCCCGCACTGGTGCGCGGGCTCATGGAGCACTGCGAGAGTCGCGGCGCGCGGCTGGACTTCATGCGCCTGCTCGTCGTCGGCTCCGATGTCTGGAAGGTCGAGGAGTACCGGCGGCTGCGCGAGCTGTGCGGCCCGGGCACTCGAGTGGTCGGCTCCTACGGGGTCACCGAGGCCACCATCGACAGCAGCTACTTCGAAAGCCCGGTCGACGGGCTGGAACCCGGCAGGCCGGTCCCGATCGGAACACCGCTGCCCAACAGCACCTGCTACCTCCTGGACGGGCAGGGGCGGCCGGTTCCGGAAGGCGTCACCGGCGAGTTGTGGATCGGCGGCGAGGGGGTGGCGACCGGCTACCGCGACGACCCCGAGCAGACCGCCGAGCGGTTCCGCACGATCGCGCCCCACGGGCGGCCGGTGCGCTGCTACCGCACGGGCGACCTGGCGAAGTGGGACGAGCGGGGCGCGATGCACCTGCTCGGGCGGGCGGATTCCCAGGTCAAGGTGCGCGGACACCGCATCGAGATCGGTGAGATCGAGTCGCGGCTGGCGGAGTGGCCCCAGCTCAAGGAAGCCGTCGTCGTCGCGCACCGGGACCCCGGTGGGGACTCCGCGCTGTGCGCCTACTGCGTTCCGGCGGAGGGTGCGGTGCTGGACCACCGGAAGCTGCGCGGTCACTTGGCCGAGCACCTGCCGACGTTCATGCTCCCGGCGCACTTCGTCGAGCTGGCGGCACTGCCGCTGACGGTCAGCGGCAAGATCGACCTGGAAGCCCTGCCCGCTCCGGTCGCGGCCACGAGCCGACCACGACCCTGTTCGAGGAGCGGATGGCCGAGCACTGGAAGTCGCTGCTCGGCTTGGACGAAGTCGGCCTGCGGGACGACTTCTTCGAACTCGGCGGGAGTTCGATCAAGCTGATCGAGCTGATCCATCACGTGCAGGCCGAGTTCGACATCACCGTGGCGGTCGGCGAACTGTTCAAGACCACCACGTTGCACGGCGTGGCCAAGACGGTGGAGCACGTCATCACCGGGCGGCTGCCCGGATCCCAGCCGTACGTGCGGTTCAACGAAGGCCGGGGCGAGCCGGTGTGCTGCTTCCCGCCCGTCGGCGGGCACGGCCTGGTGTACCGCCGATTCGCCGCGCAGCTGCCCGGGCACGAACTGCTGGCGTTCAACCACATTCCCGGTGCTGACAAGATCGCCCGCTACGCGGACCTGGTCGAGTCGCTCCAGCCCGACGGTCCCTGTCTGCTGCTCGGCTACTCGCTCGGCGGGAACCTCGCGTTCGAGGTGGCGGGCGAGCTGGAAGACCGCGGACGCGAGGTGCGGCGAGTGATCATCATCGATTCCTACCGCATCGCCAGGGCGTTCGAGGTCGACGCCGAACGGCTGGCGACCTTCGAGCGGGAGCTCGTGGAGCACCTGCGCAGGCACGCCGGAACCGACGTGCTGGCGCTGGAAACCCGTGAGCAGGCCCGGGAATACCTGGAGTTCTGCGGCCGCAACCCGAACCGCCGGGTGATCGACGCGCCGATCACGGTGCTCTGCGACCCGGACAACGCGGCCGTCCACCTCTCCGGTGCGGAAGGAGCCTGGCACGACCGGTCCCGGCTGGGCACCAGGGTGCTGCGCGGATCCGGGACGCACGCCGAGATGCTCGACGGCGTGCACGTGGCCGCGAACGCGGAGCTGGTGCGCGAACTCCTCGTCGGGGGTGAGGCGGATGTCGCGTGAGGCCGCGACGAGCCGGCCCAGCGTCATCATCGTCGGCGGCGGGCTCGCCGGGCTCGCCGCGGGCTGCTACGCGCAGATGAGCGGGATGCGGAGCACCGTGCTGGAAAGGCACGTGCTGCCCGGTGGTTGCTGCACCGCCTGGGGACGAGACGGCTACATCTTCGACTACTGCATCGAGTGGTTGCTCGGCACCGCCGCCGGCAACGAGGCCAATCAGGTGTGGCGAGAACTCGGCGCGCTGGACGGAAAGGAGATCACCAATTTCGAGATGTTCAACCGGGTCGTGGGCGCCGACGGGCGTTCGGTGACGTTCTACAACGACCCGGATCGGCTCGAACGGCACTTGCTGGAGGTGTCGCCCGCCGATGCACCGGTGCTCCGGTCGTTCTGCCAGGACCTGCGCCTGTTCCTCGAAGCCGACTTGTTGTCCTTCCTGACTCCGCCGTCGTTGCGCACGGCCCGGGAGGAACGCGAAGCGGAGATCAAGGCGGCTCCGGTGCGCTCGGTGCTCGAACGGACCAGTGCGACGCGGCTGGAGGACTTCACGGCCCGGTTACGAGATCCGTTGCTGCGCCGGGCATTCCCGAACATCTTCTTCCAGGACCACGAGTCCTTCCCGCTGCTGCCCTATCTGCTCAACATGGCGGCGGCTAACCACGGCAACGCGGGCGTCCCGCAGGGCGGATCGTTGGGGCCAGGTCGGTGACCTGGTGCAGGGCTGGGGCGGCTGGCGCAGCCACTCCATCGGCAACGGTGCGCCCGATCAGATCTGGACCGGCCGGTCCTTCCTGGTGTTCCCGCCGTATCGCAAGCTGGAGCGGGGGCATTACGACGAGGCGCTGCCGCTCTCCTCCGCATTGGGCGTCCTGGGCGGGTCGGGCATGACCGCGTGGGGCACGATGACGAAGTTCCTCGACGTGCGTCCCGGGAACGTGGTGCTGGTCAGCGGTGCGTCCGGTTGCGTCGGCTCGCTGGTGGGCCAGCTGGCGAAGCGAGCGGGCGCGGCCCGCGTGGTGGCGACGACGTCCTCGCCGTCGAAGGAGCAGTACCTGCGCGGCCTCGGGTTCGACGAGGTGCTGGTGTACCGGCACGGTGACTCGTTCGAGCAAGTGCGGGCAGCGCTGCGCGAGGCAGCCCCGGACGGTGTGGACCGCTACTTCGACAACCTCGGCGGTGCGATCACCGACGCGGCTTTCACCATGCTCAACATCGACGGCAAGGTGGCGGTGTGCTGGCAGTGGGGCCACCAGATCGCCTCCGACGACGTCGGTCCGAGGCTACTGCCGATGATCATGTATCCGCGCGCCACCATCCGCGGGATCTACGCGATGGAGTGGTTCACCGCCGACAACTGGGCGGCACTGCGCGAGGAACTCGGTGGCCTGATCCGCAGCGGCGAAATCCGCAGCGACCAGACGGTCTTCCACGGGATCGACGCCATCCCGGAGGCCTACCGGAGCCTGTACCGAAACGACTCCGGCAATCGCGGCAAGGTGCTGGTCGAGCTCTGACCCGAGGATCCGCGTCCTGCCACGGGCAGGACGCGGATCACCGGTCAAGGGGTGATCTGGTATCTCGTCGTCTTGTCGGCGGCGAAGCCGCGGAGCAGCGACCAGCCAGAGCAAAAGACCACCGCCGGGTTCTCAGCGGCCTTCTCGCGAGGACGGCATTCTCCCTCGTGTCGAAGCCACTTGGGAAAATGATCCCGCAGCGAGGAAGCCGCTGAGGTTCCGCTGAGCGCCCCACTACGCTGGCCACTCGGAGCAGACCATCTACCAGTCGACCGGGAGGTGGTGTACTCCGTAGTTCACGGCCGCGGAGCGCAGCGGTATTTCCTGGGCCGGTACCGCCAGCCGCAGCCCCGGGAATCGTTCGAGCAGTCCGGAAAGCCCGGCGCGCAGCTCGATCCGGGCCAGTTGCGCGCCCAGGCAGTGGTGGATGCCGTGCCCGAACGCGAGGTGCCCGTTCGCCGGCCGCAGCAGGTTCAGCTGGTCCGGGTCGGGGAACTGCCCGGGATCGCGGTTGGCCGCCGACAGCGACAACGTGACCAGCTCGCCCTGCCGGATGGTTTCGCCGTGGAACTCGACGTCCTCCAGCGCCGTGCGGGTCGTGCCGTACTGGTTGATCGTCAGGTACCGCAGCAGTTCCTCGACCGCCGTGGTGATCGCCGAAGGGTTCTCGCGGAGTGCGGCGAGTTCCGCCGGGTGGGCCAGCAGGGCGTAGGTGGCGAGCGCGAGCATGTTCGCGGTCGTGTCGTCCCCGCCGGTGATCAGCATCGCGCTCATGGTCGTGATCTCTTCGTCCGAGAGCTCCGCGTCGGCGATGAGCGCGCTCACCAGGTCCTCGCCCGGATCGGTCCGCTTGCCGCGCACTCGCTCGTGCAGTTCCTCCCACAGTCGCGACCAGGCCTGCCCGGCTTCCTCCGGGTCCACGTCGAGCATCAGCAGCGCCTCGGTCGTCGCCCGCACCGAGGCGCGGTCGAGGTCCACTCCGAGCAGGTCGCGGATCACTTGGAAGGCGATCGGGCTCGCGAAGGTCTCGACCAGATCGACGGGGCCGCCCTTCTCGGCCATCGCGTCCAGCCGTGCGGTGACGATCTCCTCCACCACGGGCTCCAGCTGCCGCATCCGACGGTGCGCGAACGCGGACGAGAGCTTGCGGCGGTACCAGGTGTGTTCGGGCGGGCCGAGGACGCTGAACAGGCCGGGAGGCGCCTCCACCTCCTGCCGGTTCTGCTCCGCCGGACCGCGCAGCAAATCGATGCGAGAGCTGAAGCGCTGGTCGAGGAGCAGTTCGCGAACCAGGTCGTAGCCGGTCACCAACCAGCCCAGCGCTCCGTCGGGATGGTGCATTCTGGCCAGCGGCCGGTCGGCGCGAAGCTCGCTCAGCCCGTCGTGCGGGTCGAACGGGTCACTGCGGGTGGTGGGGTGCTCGACCGGCTGCGCGCTGGTCATCTCGGGTTCCTCGCTGTTCGGCCGGATGCGATCGACTGACACTCCTCCATGATTCGCACCGTTCGGGCCGGTGTCAGGGAAAACCACCCGACCGGGCAGCCGCATGGCACGGATGCGCCATGCGGAAACCCTTTCAGCGCAACCGGATTCGGCATGCCCGGCCCGGCTCGCACGATCGGCCTAGCGACCCTTGCGGGATGGGCTGCGCAGTGGCTCGGGTGGCGGAACTTCAGCGGCTTCCTCGCTGCGGGATCGATTTCTCAGGTAGGCCCCTACGCAGTGAAATCGTTGTCCTCGCGAGGAAGCCGCTGAGAACCCGCCGGTGATCGGTCTGCTCAAGCTGGTCGCTGCTCAGCGGCGCCGCTGACAAGACACGGAGCAAAGCCCGTTCTGCAGGGAATCCTCAGCGGGTGCCGTGCCACGCCCCGGCGGACGAAACCGGTTCGTAGCGGATCGGCGTACAGGTGCGGCGCACCAGGTCCCGCATCGATTCCAGGCTGCCCCGCAGCGCACCCACGGCTCGGGCCTGCACGAGCACGTTGCCCAGGGCGGTGGCTTCCACCGGACCGGCGAGCACCAGCCGCCCGGTGCGGTCGGCGGTCAGCCTGCACAGCAGGGCGTTCTGCGACCCGCCGCCGACCATGTGCACAGTGGACAGTGCGCGGCCGGTGATCCGCTCCAGGAGATCGATCGACTCCGCGTAGGCGGTGGCGAGGCTCTCCAGGATGCAGCGCACGAATTCGGCGCGAGTGCCTGGGACCGGCAGGTCGTGTTCGGTCAACCAGGCCGAGATGCGGACGGGCATGTCGCCCGGCGGCAGGAACCTCGCGTCGTTCGGGTCGAACTCGGCGACTCGGCCCGGCGGGATCTCGGCCGCCGCGGCCAACAACGATTCCAGGTCGATCGCCGGGTCGGACCGGCGCCAGTGCTCCACCGACTCGGTGAGCAGCCACAGGCCCATCACGTTGTGCAGGTACCGGATTCGGCCGTCGACGCCGAGCTCGTTGGTGAAGTTCGCCGCCCGGCCCTGTTCGGAGAACACCGGCCGATCCAGTTCCGCACCGACCAACGACCAGGTGCCGCAGGAGATGTACGCGAACGACTCGTCCCGCGCGGGCACCGCCACCACCGCTGACGCGGTGTCGTGCGAACCGACCGCCGTGACCGCCAGCCCGTCCGTACCGAGCCGCTCGGCCGCGTCGGGGGAGAGCTCGCCGATCCGCTCGCCCGGCGTGATGAGCGGCGGCAGCAGGTTCCGGTCGACGGCGAGGCGGTCCAGCAACGCCCCGGACCAGTTCGACGTCCGCGCGTCGAGCAGACCGGTCGTGGAGGCGTTGGTGCGCTCCGCGACCTGCTCGCCGGTGAGCCAGTACGCCAGCAGATCCGGGATGAGCAGCATCCGGTCGGCCAGCTGCAGGAACCCGGTCCGGCGGTCCGCGGCGAGCTGGAACGTGGTGTTGAACGGCAGGTGCTGCAAGCCGTTCACCTCGTACAACTCGGCCGGACCGACCAGCTCGTGCACGTCCGCCACCGCCGCCGCGTTGCGGTCGTCGCGGTAGTGGTGCGGCATCCCGAGCATCCGTCCGCCGCGCAGCAGCGCGTAGTCCACGGCCCACGAGTCGATGCCGACGCTCGCGAGGTCCGCTTCTCGCAGTGCCCGTTCCACGCCCGCGCACACCTCGCGGTAGAGCTCCAGCATGTTCCAGTGCAGCGAGTCCCGGATGCGCACGGGCCGGTTCGCGAACCGGGCCACCGTGCGCACCCGCAGCTCGTCCGGGCCGACGTGACCGAGCATCACGCGCCCGCTGGTGGCGCCCAGATCGACCGCGGCGACCGCTTCGCTCATGCCCGCCTCACCTCAGGAACGCCGCGGCGACGCCCGCGTCCACCGGGACGTGCAGGCCCGTGGTGTGGCTCAGGTCGCCGCCGAGCAGCGCGAACACGGCGTTCGCGACGTGCTCCGGGAGCACTTCGCGCTTGAGCAGGGTGCGCTGGGCGTAGAACTCGCCCAGGTTCTCCTCCTCGACGCCGTAGACCTTCGCCCGCTGCGCTCCCCAGCCGCCGGCGAAGATGCCGCTGCCGCGCACCACGCCGTCCGGGTTGACGCCGTTGACGCGGATCGCGTGCCCGCCGAGTTCGGCGGCCAGCAACCGAACCTGGTGCGCCTGGTCGGCTTTCGTGGCGGAGTAGGCGATGTTGTTCGGCCCGGCGAACACGCCGTTCTTCGACACGATGTAGACGATGTCGCCGCCGAGGTCCTGCTCGATGAGCACCTTCGCGGCCGCCTTGCTGACCAGGAACGAGCCCTTCGCCATCACGTCGTGCTGGAGGTCCCAGTCGGCCGCGGTCGTCTCCAGCAGCGGTTTCGACAGCGACAGCCCGGCGTTGTTCACCACCACGTCGATTCCGCCGAACGCGAGCACCGCCGCGTCGACGGCGGCGGCCACGGCACCCTCGTCGGTGACGTTCGCACCGACGCCCACGGCCACGTCCGCCGAACCGAGTTCGGCCGCGGCTTCCCGGGCTTTGGTCTCGTCGAGGTCGGCGAGCACCACGTTGGCCCCGTCGCGGGCGAGGCGGGCGGCGGTGGCCTTGCCGATGCCGGAGGCCGCCCCGGTGACCAGTGCGACCTTCGTCGCCAGCGGCTTCGGCGCCGGGCGTCGGCGCAGTTTCGCCTCCTCCAGCGCCCAGTACTCGATGCGGAACTTCTCCCGCTCGTCGATGGGGAGTAGGTGGACAGCGCCTCCGCCCCGCGCATCACGTTGATGGCGTTGACGTAGAACTCCCCGGCGACGCGGGCAGTCTGCTTGTCGCCGCCGTAGCTGAACATGCCGACGCCGGGGATCAGCACGATCGCCGGGTCAGCGCCGCGCATCGGCGGCGAATCGGGATCCGCGTGGCGCCGGTAGTAGGCGGCGTAGTCCTCGCGGTACTGCGCGTGCAGCTCCTTGAGCCGCTGCACGGACTCCTCGACCGAAGCGGTCGCGGGCAGGTCGAGCACCAGTGGTTTCACCTTGGTGCGCAGGAAGTGGTCGGGGCAGCTGGTACCGAGCTCCGCCAGCCGGGGATGCTCGGCGCGGGCCAGGAACTCCAGCACCTCCGGCCCGTCGGTGAAGTGCCCGACCTGACGCTTGTCGGTGCTGACGAGGCCGCGCAGCACCGGCGCGAGCGCGGCGGCCCTGGCCCGGCGCTGCTGTTCGGGCAGCGGTTCGTACCCGTCGAGCACGGCGCCGAACGGTTCCGGCCTGCCGTGCGCGTGGATGTGCTCGGCGGCGGTGTTGATGATCCACCGCGAGTTGCGCTCGCACTCGTCGCTGCTCGCACCCCATGCCGTGATGCCGTGCCCGCCGAGGACGGTGCCGATGGCTTCGGGATGCGACCGCTTGATCTCGGCGATGTCCTGCCCGAGCTGCCAACCGGGGCGCCGCCACGGCACCCACACGACCTTCCCGCCGAAGATCTCGCGGGTCAGTTCCGGGCCGTCGGCGGCGGTGGCGATGGCGATTCCGCTGTCGGGATGCAGGTGATCGACGTGGTCGGCATCCACCAGCCCGTGCATCGCGGTGTCGATCGAGGGCGCTGCACCGCCTTTGCCGTGCAGCGTGTAGTCGAACGCCGCGACCATCTCGTCTTCGCGGTCCACCCCGGGATACACCCCGGACAGCGTGTGCAGCCGGTCCAGGCGGAGCACGGCGAGGCCCTGTTCGGTGAGCGTCCCCAGGTCACCGCCGGAACCCTTCACCCACATCAGCTCGACCGGTTCGCCGGTGACGGGATCGGCGTCCTGGCCCTTCGCGGAGGTGTTGCCGCCCGCGTAGTTGGTGTTCCTCGGATCGGCGCCCAGCCGGTTGCTCCGGGCGATCAGGTCTTCGACGGCGTTGGAATTCGCCATGACGGCAACGCTTTCCTCTCCTGCTCGGTCGGACATCAAGCTCCCCATCCGGCCTGCGCGCCGCCGACGCGCTGCTCGGCGAGGTACTGCCGGTGACCGGATTCCGCGTAGGCGCGCATCGGTTCCGCGGGCAGCCCGCGGGAAGCGCGCCACTCGGCCAGCGCCGGACGCACGTCGGTCTGGAACGCGTCCATCAGCACCTCGTTCGCGCCCAGCACGTCGTGGGAGTCCTGCGCTTTCGCGAGCGCCGCGCGGTCGACCAGCAGTGCCCGCGCCGTCATCTCCTGCACGTTGAGCACCGACCGGATCTGCGCGGGGATCTTCTCCTCCACGTTGTGGCACTGGTCGAGCATGAAGCGCACCGGCGAGCCTTCGTCGAGGCCGCCGCCCGCCACGACCTCGTGCAGCACCCGGAACAGCTGGAACGGATCGGCCGCTCCGACGATCAGGTCGTCGTCGGCGTAGAAGCGGGAGTTGAAGTCGAACGAACCGAGCTTTCCCAGGCGCAGCAACTGCATCACGATGAACTCGATGTTGGTGCCGGGCGCGTGGTGCCCGGTGTCCAGGCAGGTGAACGCGCGGTCCCCGAGCGCGTTGACCTGGACGAACGACGTTCCCCAGTCGGGCACGTCGGTGTGGTAGAAGGCCGGTTCGAAGAACTTGTACTCCAGCACGAGGCGCTGATCCTCGTCGAGTCGCGCGTAGATCTCGGCCAAGGACTCGGCGAGCCGGTCCTGCCTGGCGCGCAACGAATCCTGGCCGGGGTAGTTGGTGCCGTCGGCGAGCCAGATCTTGAGGTCCGTGGATCCGGTGGCGTGCATGATGTCGATGCACCGGAAGTGCTGGTCGATGGCCTTGCGCCGCACCGCCGCGTCGGAATGGGTGAGGCTGCCGAACTTGTAGTCCTCGTCCTGGAACGTGTTCGAGTTGATCGTGCCCAGCTGCACCCCGAGTTCCTCGGCGTGCGATTTGAGGGAGCCGAAGTCGTCGACCGCGTCCCACGGGATGTGCAGCGCGACGACGGGAGCGAGCCCGGTGAGCTCGTGCACCTTCGCCGCGTCGGCGATCTTCTCCTGCGGGGTGCGCGGCGTTCCCGGTGTGCCGAACACCTTGAACCGGGTTCCCGAGTTGCCGAACGCCCAGCTCGGCAGCTCGATGGCCTGGCGAGCGAGGGTGTCGGTGATCTCCTCGAAACGAGGCGGGGTGCTCATGCGCGTTCTCCTTCGCACGAATCGGTTTCCGACAGGTCGGTGAGTTGGTCAGCCAGGTGGAAGACCTCCTCGAGCGGGGTCGCCGTCTGGTCGGCGCGTCCGCCGTCTCCGACGAACAGGTCCGCCATGTGCCGCTCCCAGCGCGCGGCCACCGGCGAGGCGGCGAGGTGGGCATCGGAGCCGGCGACGGAGTCCGTCTCGTAATAGCCGATGAGCAGTCCGTCCGGACGCAGGAACAGCGAATAGTTGCGCCGTCCCGACGCTTCGAGCTCGCGCAGCATGTCGGGCCACACGGCGGCGTGGCGCCGCCGGTACTCGTCGAGCCGGTCGGGGTCGACCTGGAGCTGGAAGCACACGCGGGTCACGACGCCACCACCGCGCCATCGGTGCTCCCCGGCGTGGCGCCGTAGCGCTCCCGTTCGATCTGCTGCAGGCTCTTGCCCTGCGTTCGCGGTGCCCACACGGTGCCGATGAGCAGCGACGCGACCAGGAACCCGAGGATGAGCACGCCGAGTCCGCGCAGTCCGATCTGCGTCAGCAGCGCGGGGAATCCGACGCTGAGCAACCCGACCAGCACTCGCGCCGCCAGGAACAGCACGCCCTGCGCGCTGGCCCGGTACCGCGTCGCGAACAGTTCACTGGCCCACAACCCGTAGAACGCCTGCGCGCCGATGCCCGAGGACACGCCCCAGCCGACGGCGAACACGAGCAGGGTGACGGTGTTCGCGGGCGCGTAGATCAACGCGGCCCAGGCGAGCACACCGAGCGCGGCGCCGGTGAAGTACAACCACCGGCGGCTCACCCGGTCGGCGAGCAGCATGAATCCGAAGTAGGTCGCCACGCTCGTGCAGCCCCACACGAGGACCTGCAGCAGGTACTGCTCGGTCACCGAGGTGATGCCGACCGCGTCGTACACCCGGGGCTGGAAGATCCCCGCCTGCCCCGCGACCGCGTTCCACAGCGCGTACACGCCGAACAGGAACAGCATCGCCAGCAGGTTCGTCTTCTTGCTGAACAGTCCGCGCACGCTGCTGCGGAAGGTGACCTGCCCGGCGTCGTTGCGGCTGCGCCACAGCGAGGATTCCGCGAGCCCACGCCGCACCCACCACGTCACGGCCGCCACGACGAACAGGTGCAGGAAGATCAAGCGGCTGCCGAGCAGGCCGAGCGGGGCGACCACGACGGCCAGCAGGTATCCGAGCGTCGGCCCGATCGACCAGGCGAGCTGCGCGGCGCCGACGTGCGCGGCCCGCTTGTCGTGCGGGGCTTCCTCGGCGATGTAGGTCCAGGAGGCGGTCACGCCCGCTCCGACGGCGATGCCGGTGAGCACGAAGGCGGTCAGCAGCATCCCGAAGGACGTGGCGAACACCGCCAGCAGCACTCCCAGCATGTACAGCAGCAGGTCGTAGGTGTAGATGAACTTGCGGCCGTAGCGGTCGCACAGCGGCCCGCCGATGGCGGCTCCCGCGGCGGCGCCGAACGCGTTCGCGCTCAGCGCGGCGAGTAACCCGACGGCGAGGTCGTCCAGGCCGAAGCGTTCCTGCCAGAGGCTGAGACTGGTGGCGATCGCGATGATCGAGCCTGCCTCGATGTAGTTCGACATGGCCACGGCGATCGTCGCGCGCCACCCGGTCGTGCTCGTGCTACCGAATCGGACCCCCATTGGTCCTCCTGTCCATCGGCTCTGACGTCGCAGGTTCGGCGGCGGACACCACCGAGTTGTGAAACGTTTCAAGCAGTGGCACGCACGATAGGGCGAGTCATGAGCACGAGGCAAGACCCGTGTGGTCCAGCGACGCCTGCTCCAACCGCGAACGTCCGCATCCGCCGTGGCTCGTCGCCCGCGAGCCTCTAGCGACGAATGCCCCTTTGCCTGGTCCTGCTGGGCAAAGAGGGCATTCGCCTGAACCGGAGCGGCGGGGCGGTCGCGGAGGCCGCGGATGGCGGCTCGGTTCGACGGGCGGGGAGGAGTGGCCGCCCGAATGTGTAACGATTAAACTCTGGTGGATTCGAGCCGCGGCCGAGGTGGCCCGCGGTCGTGCCGAGCGGCCGGGCGGAGCCGGCCGGTTCTGGTGCGGAGCCGGGTCAGCCGGCCTGGTTGCTGTCCTTGTGGCTGCCCCAGCCGTGCCAGCGGTCGATCTCGATCAGCGCGGTCAGGCGCTTCCGGTCCCGGTTGTGGTACTGGGTCCCGAGGTAGTGCTCGGCCAGCCGGTCGATGTCGGTCAGGCCGGTGTCCTCGCGCAGTTCGGTGACGCGGCCGAGCAGGGTGACGTGGGTGTACCAGTCCTCGTTGTCGAGCACGGTCAGCGTGACCCTCGGGTCACGGCGGATGTGGTCCAGCCGCTTGCGGCCCTCGTCCATGTTGACCAGCACCTTGTCGTTCTCCCACAGGTACCAGGTGGCCGCCGAGACCGGCTGTCCGTCCGAGCGCAACGTCGTGATGGTCGACGGGTTCGGTTTGCGCAGCAGGGCGATCGTGTCGTCGGGGAGCGGCGGTGCGGACATGTGGTCCTCCTCGGATCGGCGTGGTCGTGCGAACCGTGGCCAACGTACCGGCGCTCGCGGCCCGGCGCCCGCAACGCCCGGTCGAGAACGGGCAGCGCTTCGGCCGACGGATCAACGGTCTCGTGTCACGCCGCAAGAAACGGGTCGGGACGGGCGAGCATGCGTCCATGATGGATGGGTCTCGGCCGAGCCGGGTTTCCGCGATTCCGAGGCAGGGGCCGCAACGCGCGATCGCCGCCGCACCGCGCGGGCGCGACGGCGATCGATGCGCGACCGGATCAGTCGATCGGGCAGGTGTCCCGGTACTCCGCGATCTCCGAACCGCTCGGCGGCGGGCACAGGAACCGGTCGTAGCGGGTGTCCTCGTCGACGAAGCGCTTCAGCCAGGCGATGCTGGACTTCGCGATGGTCGTGTTGTCGGCGTTCGGGGCGAGGTGCCCGGCCCCGGCCAGCTCCAGGTACGCCTTGTCCGGTGAGTCGGGCAGGCTCTCGTAGAACGGTTCCGAGTGGGTGTCGACCGGAGCGACGGTGTCGTTCTCGGCGCCGATGATGAGCGTCGGCGTCCGCACCGCCGACCAGTCCTGCACGGTGTTCCAGGGCGTCAGCGGAATCGAGGCCTTCAAGTCCGGGTCGTTGACGGTCGCCTGCAGCGAGCCGCCACCGCCCATCGAATGGCCCATCACGCCGAGCCGATCCGGGTCGATGCGGTCGCGCACGGCGGGCTCGGTGCTCAGGTGGTCGAGCGCGGCGAGCAGCTGGTCGGCCCGCGAATCGGGACGGTCGTAGGGGCTGAGGGTGTCGATCGTGAACACCACGAAGCCTTGCGACGCCAACCTGGGGCCGTACCAGGACATCGTGGACTGGTCCCCGGTGTAGCCGGGGGAGACGGCCACGGCGCCGAAGGTGCCTTCGGAGGTGTCGGTGGGGTAGTAGATCGTGCCACCGCCGAACCCGTCGGCGCTGATGCGGGACACGACTTCCTGCTCGACGTCGAACGAACCGAGGGGGGCTTCGATGCTCTCGTCGGTCGGGTCGGGTCCGCGCTGGTAGGAGTCGTCGGCGGCGTGGGCGATCGGCGAGCCACCGGCCAGCATGCCGAGCAGCGCCGTCAGGGCGATCAGACTCCGGCGCCCGCGGAGCCGGCCGGTGGTGGGAGATGAGGGCGACGTTGCAGTCATGAACCACGCCTTTCTCGAAGTGGATCGGCATCGCGGTGTGCACTGCGGACACCGGGTGATCACTCCTGGTGCCTGAATGATCACGTTTCGATGATGTTGCCCGTTACCTACTGGCGCGTCAAGAAAACGATCGTGCCGTTGCGGCGTACATCCCGGTATCCCGAGTGCGGCGAGGTGCGAATGACATCGATGTCCATGGTGAATCGAGAAAGAATTGACATCGATGACATCGCGCAGGTTCCATCGATCCCAGCCGGCAAGGAGGCCGGCGTTGTGGCCCGAAGGAGCGTGCCGAGGTGGACTTCGCACCGACCGAAGCGGTCGTCGGCGTCGACGTGGGCAGCACGGAGATCAAGGTGCTGGTAGCCGATCGACGCGGCGGGACGTTGAGCCTCCGGCGAACGCCGACGGACTGGCGCCGCGCTTCCCGGGGGCACAGCGAATTGCCCGCCGACGTGCTCCTGGCCAGGGTTCTGTCCACAGTGTCCAGTGCGGTGCAGGTGGCCGAGCGATCCGCCCGCGGCCTCCGCGTCGCGGCGGTCGCGGTGACGGGGATGGCCGAGTCCGGAGTCCTGCTGGATCGGCAGGGCACACCGCTGCACCCGATCATCGCGTGGTTCGACCAGCGCGGCGGAGCCGAACTCACCGCCCTCCCCGGAGACCTGACGCGCGAGTTCAGCGCGCACACGGGACTTCCGCTGAGCCCGCTGTGCTCGTTCGCGAAGCTGAACTGGCTCGTCGAGCAGGGCCTGCCACCGCGCGAAGCGGGGCGCTGGCTCAACGTTCCCGAGTACGTCGCGCACGCGCTGGGAGCGGCGGCGATCACCGAGCCGTCGCTGGCGTCCCGGACCGGACTGCTCGACCAGGCCACTCAGCAGCCGTGGATCCCGGCGCTGGACCACCTCGGGCTCGCCGCTTCGGTGCTGCCGCCGCTCACCCCGGCCGGGACGCCGATCGGGAAGGTCGAGCACCCCGGGGTGCCGGAGTCGGTGCGCGGCGCGGTGCTCGGCGTCGCCGGGCACGATCACCCGGTCGCCTCGGTCGCCGGCGGTGTCTGGCACGGCGAGCACCTCTTCGACTCCTGCGGCACATCCGAGGCCCTGCTGCGCGTCGCATCCACGCCGCTGCGCGATGACCAGCGCGAACGGCTCACCGACGAAGGCATCGCGCAAGGCATGCACGTGCTGCCGGACCGCTGGATCCTGCTCGGCGGCACCCGCGGCGGCCTGCTGCTCGACCAGGTTCTGGCGCTGCTGGGGCGCAAGGAACAACCGGGCCGGGCCGAACTCGACGCGCAGTGGCTCACCGCTCCTCCCGACGGTGGCTCCGTCCTGGTCAGCGGAGCGCACGCGCGCAGCGAGCACGTCGACGTCCGGCTCGGCGAGGACACCAGCCCGCTGCGGGTGTGGTCGGCGGCGCTGTCGCACGCCATGGCGGAGACCGACGCGGTGATCGACCTGATGGCCGCCGAAGCCGGACCGCACGAGCACGTCACCGCGGCCGGCGGCTGGACCCGGATGGGCAGCTTCCGCGCCGCGAAGCAGCGCAGCCTTCCCGACGTGCGCTACTCCCGCATCGACCAGCCCAGCGCCTATGGCGCCGCCATCTTCGCCGCCCGAGCCGCAGCGCACGAGGACGGCGACTCCGCGGTGTCCGCAGTGGACATCGCCCGTCTTTTCACCGACAACACCCTCGAAACCATCGGAGCAGAACCATGACCGCGGCCCTCGCCGACATCGCCCAGTCCGACGGCACGTTCGCCATCGTCGCGCTCGACCAGCGCAACACGTTGCGGCGCATGTTCACCGCCGCGAACCAACCCATCGACGACGATCTGCTGCGCTCGTTCAAGGGCGACGTGGTGGGCGGGCTCTCGCCCAGCGCCAGCGGCCTGCTCGTCGACCCCGACTTCGGCGTTCCGGCCGCCGTGACGGACGGCAACCTCGCGCCGGGCGCCGGACTCGCGGTGGCCGCCGAGCCGTCCGACCGCGGCAAGTTCGGCGACGAGCCGCTCACCCGCCGGGAACCGGCGCAGAACGCTCAATGGGTGCGCGACATGGGCGGGCACGCCGTGAAGTTCTTCGTGCAGCTCCGAGCCGACCGGGACCGCGGTCTCGGCGGGCGGGACGTCTCGGCGGAGGCCGTGGACGCCGCCGCCGAGGTCGTCGCGGACTGCCGGGCCGACGGCGTGCCCTCGGTGATCGAGAACCTGATCTACCGGCTGCCCGGCGAGGACGAGCTGTCCCCGCAGGCCCGCGCCGACGCGATCATCGAGTCCGCCCGCGCGCTCGACGAACTCAAGCCCGACCTGCTGAAGCTGGAGTATCCGGGTTCGGCCGAGGCGTGCCGGCGGCTCGCCGAAGTCGTGAGCGTTCCGTGGGTCGTGCTCTCGGCTGGAGTCGGTTTCGACGAATTCCAGGACGTGCTGCGGGTCTCCTGCGACGAGGGCGGTGCCTCCGGATTCATCGCCGGACGCGCGTTCTGGAAGGACGCGGTCGCCCTCGACCAGCCCGACCGCCGTCCGTACCTCGCCGACACCGCCCGTCGCAGGCTCGACCAGTGCGTGACGGCCATCGACGGCCGAGCAACCCCCTGGACCGCCCTCACCGCTGCCTGACCGTTCCCGGATGGCTTGCGTAGGTGTCCGGTAGCGGAACCTCAGCGGCTTCCTCGCTGCGGGATCGATTTCTGGCGTATGCCGATACGCGGCGAAATCGCTGTCCTCGCGAGGAAGCCGCTGAGAACCCGCCGGTGGTCGGTCTGCTCAAGCTGGTCGCTGCTCAGCGGCTTCGCCGCTGACAAGACACAGATCAAAAGATCATCTTTTTCAGGACTCCTGAACCCTGATTTCGCTCTTTCCCGGCAGTGTCGCCGGAGAAATGAGGTTCGACCGTGGCAACCACGTCACTCGATCCCGCACCACCCTCCCGGGCTGCCGGGAAGGCCGTGACCGGAGCCGCGATCGTCGCGGCGCTCGGCGGCCTGCTGTTCGGCTATGACACCGGTGTCATCTCGGCCGCTCTGCTCTACATCGCTCCGGAGTTCCAGCTCTCCGAGCTGTGGCAGCAGGTCGTGGTCGCCTCGCTGCTGGTCGGGGCGATCGTCGGCGTCGGGCTCGGCGGCGTCATCGCCGACGCGCTGGGTCGCAGACGCACCCTGTCGATCACCAGCGTGGTGTTCACCGCCGGCGCGATCGTCTCGGCGTTGGCGCCGGATCTGGCGACGCTGCTCGGTTCGCGCCTGCTGCTCGGTTTCGCCATCGGCACCGCCTCGCTGTCGGTACCCGCCTACATCGCCGAGATCGCGCCGCCGGAAAAGCGCGGCAGCCTGGTGTCGATCAACCAGATCATGATCAGCTCCGGGATCCTGCTGTCCTACCTGTCCGGATTCGTGCTCGCGGAAGCGGGAGCGTGGCGCTGGATGCTGGGACTGGCCGGAATCCCGTCGCTGCTGATGTTCTTCGGCCTGTTCCGGCTGCCGGAGAGTCCGCGCTGGCTGGTCTCGCGCGGGCGGCTGGACGAGGCGCGCGAGGTGCTGCGGCGCATCGTCGGCGCCGACCGCGTCGACTCGGAGCTGCGGACGTTGTCCTCGGCGGTCACCGCCGAGAACGACGTGACCTACCGGGACGTGCTCAAGCCCGCGATGCGCCCGGCGATCTACCTCGGCATCGGCGTGGCCGCGGTGAACCAGCTCGTCGGCGTCAACGCGATCACCTACTACGCGCCGACGCTGTTGACGAAGGCCGGTTTCGGGGCGTCCGCGGCGATCCTGTCGTCGGTGGGCATCGGGGTGGCCAACGTCGTGTTCACCCTCGTCGGCCTGCTGTTGGTGGACCGGATCGGCCGCAGGCCGCTGCTGCTGGTGGGGCTCGGCGGGGTCGTCGTGTCGCTGGTGGGGATCGGACTGCTCTACGCGGTGACCGATCTCAGCGGCGGTTGGGGAATCGCGCTGGTCGCGTTGCTGATCACCTACGAGGCGATGTTCTCGGCGAGCATCGGCCTGGCCATGTGGCTGATCAACAGCGAGATCTTCCCGACCGCGCTGCGCGGCAAGGCGGGCAGCTTCGGCATGTTCACCCACTGGGGCCTGAACCTGATCATCTCGCTGACCGTGCTGAGCGCCTTCGAGGCGTTCACGCCCAGCGGGCTGTTCTGGCTCTACGCGGTGTTCGGCCTGATCGGCTTCTGCTACCTGAAGAAGTACCTGCCGGAGACCCGCAACCGCACGCTGGAAGAGGTCGAGGCGATCCTGCCGGCCAGGGCGCGGAAATGAGTCCGCTCGCCGTGTTCGTCTCCGGTGCTCCGGCCAGCGGCAAGACCACGCTGGCCGGGGCGTTGGCCGAGCGGCTGGGCGCCGCGCTGCTCGACCTCGACGTCGTCACCGGGCCGCTGACCACCCTGCTGGGCGAGGTCAGCGGCGCGGGGGCCGCCCCGGACCATCCGTGGATGCGGGAACACGCCCGAGGTGCCCGGTACGAATCCCTGCTGGGTACGGCGTTGGACACGCTGCGAGCCGGAACCTCGGCGGTGCTGGTCGCACCGTTCACCGCCGAACGCGCCGACCCGCGGCGGTGGGAGGCGACCGCCGAACGGGTCCGCGCGGTGGGCGCGGATCCGCTGCTGGTGTGGGTGGACTGCCCACCGGAGCTGATCGTGTCCCGGATGCGCCACCGCGCCGCCGCCCGAGACGCGAACAAGCCGGCCGAACCGGCCGCGCGCACGGAACCGCCGACCACACCCCACGTTAGAGTGGACGCGACCCGGCCGATCGCCGAACAGCTCGCCGAGCTGGACTTGTGCGGCCCGAGCGAAAGGAACCCGGCGTGCCTGGAGGCAACGTCACGCTCTACGACGTGGCCACCGCGGCCGGAGTGAGCCCGAAGACCGTCTCGCGAGTGATCAACGGGGCGGCCGGTGTCTCCGAGAGCACTCGGGACCAGGTGCAGAGCACCATCAAGGAGCTGAACTACCGCCCGAACTTCCACGCCCGCTCGCTGCGGGTGGGCCGCGACGAGGCGATCGGTGTGGTCCTGGAATCGCTGTCGGACCCGTTCTTCGCCGAGATGGCCAGCGTCATCGAGCAGAGCGCGCTGGAGCGCGGCCACGCGGTGCTCGTCTCCAGCGTCGGCGGCGACCCGGAACGCGAGCACGGGCTGGTGGAAAGCCTGCTGCAACGCCAGGTCTCCGGCCTGATCATGGTTCCGGTGAGCCGGGACCAGAGCTACCTGCGGGCCGTCGCGGGCAGCACGCCGGTGGTGTTCGCGGACCGACCGGCCCGCCCCGCGACCGAGCTCGGCACCACCGTCCTCGGGACGATTTCGGCGCGGCGGAGGCCGCCACCAGGCACCTGCTGCACTCCGGGCACACCCGGATCGCGCTGATCGGCGACCGGCCCGACGTCTACACCACCGGCGAACGGATCCGCGGCTACCGCAGCGCGATGGAGTCCTCCCGCGTCGGAGTGGACGAAAACCTCGTCAAGACCGGCCTTTCCAGCGCCACGGAAGCACGTAGCGCGCTCGACGATCTGCTCCGCTCGCTGGAGCCGCCGACGGCGGTGCTGTCGTCGAACGCGCGCTGCTCGCTCGGCGTGGTGCCCGCGCTGCACGCCCGCGGACGCCCGGACATCGCGTTCATCAGCTTCGGCGACTTCCCGATGGCGGAGTCGCTGTACCCGGCGGTCACCGTCGTCGACCAGGCCCCCGACCTCATCGCTCGCACCGTCACCGAAGAGCTTTTCAAACAACTCGACGGCACCACGGGAACCGGCGAGACCCTGACCCTCCCCCTCCGACTCAACGCCCGCGGCTCGGGTGAGATCCCGCTGTCGGCGGTGGGGAGGTAGCCGGTCGGACCAGATCGCCGGGGTCCGGTTGCTTGCTCGAGGTCAGCCGTGGTGGTGCGGGCCGGGGGCCGTGCGGATCACTCCGGCGTCAGGTGGGGCAGGACGAGTTCGCGGTAGCGGTCGGTCATTGTCGTGAGGACTTCGCCACCGGGTGTGGCCCAGATGTCGGCGTTGAAGATCTCCACTTCGATGTCGCCGGTGTAGCCGGTGTCGGCGACCGCGCGGGTGATCGGGGTGAAATCGATGACGCCGTCGCCCATCATGCCGCGCGACAGGAGTGCGTCGGTCGCGATGGGGAGGTTGAAGTCGCACACCTGGTAGGAGGCGATGCGGTGTTCGCGACCGGCGCGCGCGATGCTGTGCGGCAGGTTCGGGTCCCAGAAGACGTGGAAGGCGTCGACCACCACGGCCACCGCATCCGCTGGGTGCGGTCGAGCCAGGTCGAGAGCCTGGTCCAAGGTGGAGATCACCGCGCGGTCGGCCACGTACATCGGGTGCAGGGGTTCGAGCACCAGCCGCACGCCGTGCTCGCGGGCGAACGGGGCGAGTTCGGCGAGTCGGTCGGCGACGCGGGCGCGGGCTCCGGTCAGGTCCCGGTCGCCGTCGGGGAGACCGCCCACCACCATGATCAACGCATCGGTGCCCAAGGTCGCGGCTTCGACGATCGCCGACCGATTGTCCTCCAGCGCCGCGCGAACTCCCGCCGGATCGGCGGCGGTGAGGAAGCCGCCCCGGCACAGGCTGGAGACCCGCAAGCCCGCGTCGCGGACGGTCTGGGCAGCGGTCTTCAGCCCGGCCTCCGCGACCCGGTCCCGCCACAGCCCGACGGCGGGCAGTCCGGCTCGCACCGCGCCGTCGACGGCTTCGCTCAACGTCCACTTCTTCGTCGTCGCCGTGTTGAGCGACAGCCTCGCCAGGTCGTCGGTCATGCCCGCACTCCGTTCACCGCGAGGAACTGCCGCATCCGGCCGGCGGCGAGATCGGGATCGAGCAGCAGGCCGGCGTGGTCGGCCAGCCGGAGGACTTCCGCGAGGTGGGGGACCGAACGGCCCGCGTGCAGGCCACCGGCCAGGGAGAAGCCGGGCTGGTGGCCGTTGAGCCAGGACAGGAACGCGATACCGGTCTTGTAGTGGAACGTGGGCGCCTCGAAGATGTGTCGCCCCAACGGTTCCGTGGTGTCCAAAATGGATCGTGCGGAGTCCGGGTCGTCCCGGTCGAGGGCTTGGATCGCGGCGGACGCGGCGGGGTAGATGGCGGCGAAGATGCCCAGCAGCGCGTCCGAGTGGTCCGCGCCCTCGCCCACGATCAGCTCGGGGTAGTTGAAGTCGTCGCCGGTGTAGAGCCGCACACCGTCCGGCAGGGCCTGCCGGAGCGCGATCTCGTGCTCGGCGTCGAGCAGTGAGACCTTCACGCCGTTGACCTTGTCCGGCCGCGCCCGGATGATCTCCAAGAAGGTCTCCGTCGCCACCGCCACGTCCTCGCTGCCCCAGTAGCCGGTGAGCGACGGGTCGAACATCGGTCCCAGCCAGTGCAGGATCACCGGCGCGTCGGCCTCGTCGAGCAGCGCGCCGTACACCTCGGCGTAGTCCTCCGCCGAACGCGCGACCGCGGCCAGCGCGCGCGAAGCCATCACGATGACCGTGGCACCGCTTCCGGCCACGACCTCCAGCTGTTCGCGGTAGGCCGCCAGCACCGCGTCCAGGCCCGAACGCCCAGCCGGTAGCCCGGCCAGGTCGAGTTGATCGGTTCCCGCTCCGGCGGCGATCACGCCACCCGCCGCTCGCGCCTCGGCCGCCGAGCGGCGGATGAGTTCGGCGGCCTGCGCCCAGCCGACGCCCATGCCGCGCTGCGCGGTGTCCATCGCCTCTGCGACGCCGAGCCCGTAGGACCAGATGCGCCGCCGATACGCGAGGGTCGAATCCCAGTCGATGTCCGCCGGAGCTCCCGGCACGTTCTCGCCGAGCGTCCGGGGCACCACGTGCGCCGCCGCATACGCCACGCGAGTCCTGAGTGGACTATCGGGTTCCGGCCAGTTCCCGGGTGCCGCGAGCTCGTGTTCGACGAAGCCGCCGTCGGAACGGGGGAGCAGTAGGGACGTCATGCCGACACCTCGCCCAGTTCGACGCGGCGTCCCTCGCGTGACGACGTGAGTCCGGCTTCGGCGAGTCGCAACCCGCGCACTCCGGCGAGGAAGTCGTAGGGGTGGGCGCCGTCGTCGTGCAGGAACCGCACGAACTGCTCCCACTGCGCCTTGAAGCCGTTGTCGAATTCCCGGTTGTCCGGCACGGGCGACCACTGCTCCGGAACGGGGTGGTCTCCACCAGGTCCGGGTTCCACACCGGTTTCGGAGTCGCGGCGCGGTGCTGCGCGCGGCAGTGGTGCAGCCCGGCGACCGCGCTGCCGTGCGTGCCGTCCACGTGGAACTCCACCAGCTCGTCGCGGTGCACGCGGGTCGCCCACGAGGAGTTGAGCTGCGCGACGATCCCGCCGTCGAGCTCGAAGATGCCGTAGGCGGCGTCGTCGGCGGTGGCGGTGTAGTGGCGACCGCGTTCGTCCCAACGTTCCGGGATGTGCGTGACGACCCGCGCGGTGACCGCATCGACCCGTCCGAACAGGTTCTCCAGCACGTAGTTCCAGTGCGGGAACATGTCGGTGGTGATGCCGCCGCCGTCCTCCTGGCGGTAGTTCCAGCTCGGTCGTTGCGCCGCTTGCAGATCGCCTTCGAAGACCCAGTAGCCGAACTCGCCGCGCACCGACAGGATGCGTCCGAAGAATCCGCTCTCGACCAGCCGTCGCAGCTTCAGCAGCCCCGGCAGGTAGAGCTTGTCGTGCACGACGCCGGTTTTCACGCCCGCCTCGTTCGCCGCTCGCGCCAGCCGCAGCGCGCCCTCGACGTCGTCGGCGATCGGCTTCTCCGTGTACACGTGCTTGCCGGCGGCGATCGCGCTGGTGATCGCGGGTTCCCGCACGCTGGTCAGCTGCGCGTCGAAGTACAGTTCGTCCCCGGGCTCGGACAGCGCGGTGTCCAGGTCGGTGGTCCAACGATCCAGCTCGTGCCGCTCGGCGAGCTCCTTGAGCTTCTCGGCGTTGCGGCCGACCAAGATCGGGTCGAGTCGCACCCGACTGCCGTCGGAGAGTTCTACGCCGCCCTGCTCCCGGATGGCCAGCACCGACCGGATCAAGTGCTGCCGGTGGCCCATCCTGCCGGTGACGCCGTTCATGATGACGCCCAGCCTTCGCTCCGCCATGCGGTACCGCCTCTCTGGAAAGCGCTTACCGCAACGGTAGGCGGAACCCGGTTCGCGGTGCAAGGTTCGGGGGAAGGCGAATCCGGGACGGCCCGGGTAGGGCAGATCGCGGAACCTCCGTGGCCTTCTCGTCGCGGGATGGATGCGCCTGTGCGGTGAAGTCGCCGTCCTCGCACGAGGAGCGCTGAGAAGCCGCCGGACGTGCTGCTCCAGCCGACACCGCTCATCGGCTCGCCGACAAGACCGCTGAAACCGTTGGTGCACAACCGGGTTCGGTCGAGTTCCCGGACCGGCACCGCAGATCCGATGCCGGCAGGCTCTCAGCGCCGCGGAGTGCTCTCCCGGACGACGACCTCGCCGCGCACCTTGCGGCGACGGGGTTTGCCGTCGGCTTCGTTGAGCACCAGGTCCAGCGCCATGCGTCCCATCTCGGTCAGCGGCAGCCGGACCGTGGTCAGCCCCGGAGTGACGTCGCGCAGCGTTGAGATGTCGTCGAAGCCCGCGACCGCGAGATCACGCGGAACGTCCACGCCGCGCTCCCGGCAGGCCGCCATCGCGCCCAGCGCCATCAGGTCGTTGATGGCGAACACGCAGTCGATCTCCGGATGCTCGTCCAGCAGCCGGTGCATCGCCCGGAATCCGCCGTCGCGGCTGAACTCCTCGGCGACGCAGACCGGCTCGCCCTCGGCCGATTTCCGCCAGCCGGAGGCGAAACCGTCGCGCCGATCTCGCGAGACCAGCAGGCGCTCCGGTCCGGTGAGGACGGCGGGTCGCCGGTAGCCCAGCGCGGCGAGTTCGACCGCGAGGTCGTGCGACCCCCGGCGGTTGTCGACCACCACGGTGTCGACCGGGAGCCGCGGCTCGCTGATCGCGGCGACCCGGCCACCGGACTCGGTGAACGGTTCCACCTGCGCGGACAGTTCCCGTAGGTGCGCGCGGTCGTTGGTGCGGCTACCGGCCAGCACGATCGCCCGCCCGCGCTGCCGCCGCAGTGCCGCGAGCAGTTCCAGTTCCCGCTCCGGCCTGCCGCCGGTGCTGCACAGCATCACCAGCAGCCCGTGCTCCTCGGCGGCGCCCGCCAGCCCGGCGGCGATGGTGGAGAAGTACGGGTCCGAGATGTCGTTGACCAGCAACCCCACCACGTCGGTGGAGCCCTTGGCCATCGACTGGGCCTGGGCGTTGGGCGTGTAGCCGAGCCGGACGGCGGCCTCCAGCGTCCGGGCGTGCAACTCGGCCCGTACGACGCGCTCGCTGCCGTTGAGCGCACGGGACGCCGTCGCGAGCGAGACGCCTGCTTCCTTGGCGACGTCGGTGAGGGTCGCTGCTCGTGCCGGCACCGGGCATCGCTCCTTCCTCGGAATACGTATTCCGAGGATACCGCCCGGTTACCGTCGATCGGCACTCCGCGTGGGCGCCCGGCGAGTCCGGGCGCCCACAGGGGTTCACCGCGATTCTGCGCGGCGGCGGTCGAACTCCTCACGGGGGACCGGTTTCGCGTCCTTGGAGCCCAGTTCCTCCAGCGGAATGCGGTGGGTTTCCCGCGCCGACCAGGCCGCGACCGCGCCGACGATCGTGATCGCGAAGCAGAGCGTCCCGACGGTCAGCGGCACGTTGGCCGAGCCGGGCGGAGCGACCAGCGTGAAGATGCTCGGCAGGAACGCGGTGATCGCCAACCCGAGGTTCTGGGCGATGGCGAAACCGGTGACTCGCGTCCGAGCCGGGAACAACTCTTGGAAGAAGCCCGCGAACGTCGCGTTCCACACCTGGTAGAGCAGCCCCCAGGTGAGGATGGCCAGTACGAGGGTCAGCGCCACGTTCTGCTGGCTGATCGACCACAGGTACGCGTAGGACAGCACCCCGGAGCCCAGCGAGCCCACGATCATCAGCGGGCGGCGGCCGAACCGGTCGGAGAGGTTCGCGAACCACGGGATGAACGCCAGCGCAACCAGGTTCGCCACCACCGGAATCCACAGGTAGATGCTGGTGTCCATCTCGATCCCGTATCCGGGCTGCGTCGCGTAAGCGGCGCCGAACACGGACACGACCACGCCGATCACGTTGACCAGCGTCATGCACGCCGCGCGCAGCACGTCCATGCCGCTGTCCCGCAGCACCTGGACGATCGGCGCCCGGCGAGTGCTGGGTTCCTGCTTTTCCTCCAGGAAGATCCGGCTCTCGTCGACGCGCCGCCGGATGACGTAACCGGCGAACACGACCACTGCGCTGAGCAGGAACGGAATTCGCCAGCCCCAGGCGTCGAAGGCCTCGTCGGACAGGAACGCCGACAGCGGCAGGAACATCGCGGCCGCGATGACCTGTCCGGCCTGGGTGCCGTGCAGGCTGAAGCTCGCGTAGTAGCCGCGGCGGCCGAACGGCGCGTTCTCCACGATCATGGCGCTGGCGCCGCTGAGCTCCCCGGCGACCGCGAAGCCCTGCACGAACCGCAGCAGGACCAGCAGCACGGGGGCGAGCATGCCGACCTGGTGGTAGGTGGGCAGCAGGGCGACCGCGAAAGTCGACAGGCCCATCAGCAGCATCGCCAGGACCAGCACGTTCTTGCGGCCCCGGCGGTCGCCCCAGTGTCCGAGCACGACCGCGCCGATCGGGCGGGCCACGTAACCGACGGCGTAGGTGCCCAGTGAGGCGACCAGTGCGACGGTCGGATTGCCCTCGGGGAAGAAGATGCTGGGGAACACCAACGCGGCGGCCTGCGCGTAGACGAACCAGTCGTAGTACTCCAGCGCGCTGCCGATCCAGCCGCTCGCCGCCGCTTTTCTGGATGTGCTTCGGGATTCCTTCGCTCCCGGGCGGGATTCCCCGGTGTCGCTGGTCAATGTGTCTCCTCGGCGTGATTCGGTGACGTCGTTGTTCCGATCAGCGGGATGCAGGCCGCCATGCGGCCGAATCGGCCGGGCCGTCGCGCACGCGGTCTGGGTAAGCGCTTTCCAGATGGAACAAGTCCTAGGTCGAGCTGTCAACACCGGAAATTCGCCGAACCGGCGGCGCGGTCGGATTCCATGCAGGTCACGGAGGCGGCTTGCGGAATGCGCTTTCCGCAGTGGTCGTTCGATCGTTACGATGCGTGCCGACGAGATCCGGACGTCTCTTGCGAGGTTCGATGAGCGGTACGACCACGATCGTCCTGGCCGGAATGCACGGCCACGGGCGCTGGCACCTGCGCGAGCTGGAACGCCTCCGCGACACCGGGATGCGGCTGGCCGGGATCTGCGATACGCGACCGCCCGCCGACGGCGACCGCCGGCTCATCGGGGACGTCCCGGTGCTGCCGGTACTCGGTGACCTGCTCGATCGGGTCCGGCCGGCAGTGACGATCGTGTGCACTCCGATCCACACCCACGCGGACCTCGCGCTGCTGGCCGCCCGATCCGGTTCGCACGTGCTGCTGGAGAAACCGCCGACGCCGACGCTCGCCGAGTTCGACCGGCTGGCCACCGGGTTGGCGAGCTCGGGCCGGGCTTGCCAAGTCGGCTTCCAGAGCCTCGGCTCGCACGCCCTGCGGTACGTGCGAGCTCAGATCGAGGCAGGGGTGATCGGGGAGGTGCGCGGGATCGGTGCGGCCGGTGCGTGGCGGCGCGATGCCGCGTACTACGGCCGTGCGAAGTGGGCGGGACGGCGGTCGCTGGACGGCGTGCCGGTCGTCGACGGCGCGCTGACCAACCCGTTCGGGCACGCCACCGCCACTGCGCTGGCCCTCGACGGGGTGCGCGGCGACGAGGAGCTGCGGGACGTGGAAGTGGAGCTGTACCGGGCCAATCCGATCGAGGCCGATGACACTTCCTGCCTGCGCCTGGTCACCGCGCGCGAGACCACGATCACCGTGGCCGCCACGGTGTGCGCGGAGGGGGAGGTGGCGCCTTACGTCGTGGTGCACGGCACGAGCGGCCGCATCGTCCTGGAGTACCGGACGGGCCGCGTCCGGCTGGAAACCGGTGGTGGCCTGCGGATCACCGAGCACGGCTTCACCGGCCTGCTGGAGAACCTCGTCGCGCACGTGCGCGACGAATCGGTCCCGCTGCTGGTGCCGCCCGCGGCCACCCGCCCGTTCATGCAGGTGCTGGAGGCGGTGCGGACCGCACCCGAACCACGGGAGATTCCGCCGTCGCGGCGCTGGATCGATCGCGACGGGCCGAATCCGCGGTTCGTGGTGACCGGCGTGGACGAGGCGGTCGTGCGCTCGGCCGACGAGCTGCTGCTGCTGTCCGAAGTGGACTCGACTTGGAGGGATCGATGATCGCGCGCCTGCGGTTGGCCGACGTCGTCGTGGCCGAGTGCGTCGAGGGCGCCGAGCTGCCCGCGCACCTCGGGCCGCGCCCGCACCTGCATCCGGTCCGCACTCTGGGCGGGCGCACGGTGACCGACGTGCGGCCCGCGGATCACCCGTGGCACCTGGGGTTCTCGGTCGCGTTGCAGGACGTGGACGGCTGGAACCTGTGGGGCGGCGGCACTTTCGTGCGCGACGAGGGTTACGTGGACCGCGACGACCACGGCCGCATCGAGCACGCGGGACTGGTCGAGGTTCGCGACGATGCCTTCGACCAGCGGCTGCGGTGGCGGACCCCGCGCGGCGAGACCTTGCTCGACGAGCACCGGCGCGTCCGGGCGCGGCTCGTCGAGCACGGGTGGGAGCTGGAGGTGACGACCGCGCTCACCAACGCCACCGGCCGGGAGCTGCGCCTCGGCAGCCCCGCGACGAACGGGTGTCCCGGTGCGGGCTACGGCGGATTCTTCTGGCGACTGCCGTCGATCGGCGAACCACGGGTGTTCACCGCTGCGGGAGCGGGGGAGCGGGAGGTGCACGACACGACGGCCCGCTGGCTCGCCTGGGCCGGCCAGGATCACACCCTCGCGTTCACCGGCACGGACGAGGCCACCCGGCGAGATCCGTGGTTCGTGCGGGTCCACGACTACCCGGGCATCGGCTCGCAACTGGCGGCCCGGGAGCCGTTGTCGTTGAGTCCGGGTGGCGGACTCAGCCGTGGCCTGCGAGTGCTGATCGCGGACGGTGCGCCGGACGCCGGCGCCATCGAGAAGTGGGCGTGATCGGAGCCGCACCTCTCCCGAGCCGAACAGGAAACCGGACGTGCGGCGCGATCCCGCGAGATCGCGCCGCACGTCCGGTGCTGAGTTCGTTCCGGGAGGCCGGAACTCAGTAGGTGATGTTCGGCTTCGGCGGCTCTTCCATCCCGTCACCGAGGAAGTAGTCGACGTGGTTTGACTGCAGGTATCCCTTGAGCGTCATGGCGTTTCGGTAAGCCGGGTTGTGCGCGAGCGTGTAGAGCCGGGTGTCGCTGGGCTGGTCGGTGGTGAAGACGATCAGCTCGTTCTGCTCGGCATTGGTGTAGACGGCCTCCTCCCGCCAGTCCCCGAGGATGTCGCCGACGAGTGTCGGCTGTTTGCCCTGGGCGGCGTTGACCGCGCCGTGGTCGGAGATGTTCAGCAGCCGGGGCAGATCTCCGCTCTCGGTGGGATTCGCCGGGTCCCACTTCTCGAACTTGCCGTCGTTGAGCAGTTCAGCGGTGAGATCGCCGTCCCACCACAGCCCGAGCTGGGGCCACGGCGCCAGCTCCGGGTCCGGCTCGACCAGCTCGTCGTTGCGCGCGTCGTAGATGCCGGAGAACGACCACACTTCCATGCCGGGGACGTTCGGATCGATGTCGGCGGCCATGCCGCGCCCCACGTCCGCGGTCCCGTCCTCTTCGTGCTTCCAGAGCATCGTGCCGTCAGCGGCGTCGTAGTAGTACTCGCGCAGCCCGCTGGGGTTGTCCTGCTGGACGCCGTAGCCCTCCAGCCCGGGCCGCTTCGGGTCGATGTCGGCGATGTGGAAGCGGTCGCCGTGCACGATGCCGTCGTCGCCGAGCGAATAGCGCAAGGTTCCGTCGCCGTTGAGCACGAAGCCGATCTCGGCGATCTCGTCCTTGCCGTCGCCGTCGACGTCGACGATGCGGGTGTTGTGCCCGTCGGCCTCAGCCGATCCCTCGTCGCGCAGCCACTTCCACTCTCGGGTGAGCTCCTGGCCGTCGAAACGCCACGCGGCGATCATGCAGTTGAACGGCCCGTCGTCTTGGCGGTTCTTCATGAACGCGACCAGGCTCGGGGTCTCGCCGTCCAGGTAGCCGACGCCGAGGCGGGCGCCCATGGGTCCGTCGTCGATGAAGTCGGTCGGCACCTCGGCGGTGGCGCGGGCGGCGCCGGTCTCACCGTCGAGGATCGCCATGGACTGGTGGACGTCGTCCTCGGCGGTGAACTCCTCGCCGTCGCCGAACACAACGCCGTTGGCGACGCGGACGGCGACCTCGGCGCGGCCGTCGCCATCGAGGTCCCGCACGGTCACGCCGTCCCAGTTTCCCACGTTGATCGCGGCCGAGCCGCCTTCGATGTTGTCCTGGTTCTCGCTGTTGGGACCCATGTCGACCGACCAGAGGAACGTCCCGTCGTTGCGGTAGGCCTCCAGGGACTGCCGCTCGGTTTGCCGGTCCAGCACGTAGTCGAACTCGCCGTCGCCGTCGAGGTCGCCGACCCAGGTGAACTTCACGTCACCGCCGTCGCGCAACGGGATCCGCACGACCGGTTCGGTGGCGTGGTCCGCGGTCAGCGTGAACGCCTCGCTCCCCTCCTGCTCCTCGCCGTCCACCACCGGCCGGACCAGGTAGCTGTTGTCCTTGGTCAGGTCGGCGCCGTCGTCGGTGTGGTTGGTCCCGCCGGTGAGCGGTTCGTCGTTGAGCAGGGTGTACTCGCCACCGTCGGTGGAGCGGTAGACGTTGAACCCGATGCCCTCCGGGTCCGCTCCGAGCAGACGCCAGGAGACGAGCACGTCGGTGTCGTTGCCCCGGACCGCCACGACGCCGCGGCCCAGGCGTTCCATCGGACGTGCTTCGGCGGCGGCCGAGTTCGAAGCCGTGGCGGTGCCGAGGCCGGTGGCGGGGGCCAGGACCGTGCAGATCGCCAGCACCGCCGATGCGGTGACCGCCGCGCGACGGGTGTTCCTGGGCAGGTGTCTCATGTGCATGAAGACCTCCTTGGCTTCACTGGGTGTGCGAACGGGATCGGCGCCGGTACTCGACGTCGTTTGTCCACTGTGGTCAGATTTGTCGCGGGCGGGGATGCACGGCATCCGTGAGCTCACTCCGGGCGCCACCGGCGGAACCAGTCGCCCGCGGCGCGCAGCGGCTCCTGAACGGGCTGGATCGCCGGGTACCAGGCCTTCTCCCACTCCAAGGAGATCCAGCCGGACCACCCGCGCAGTGCTGCCCCGCACTCGTCGAGGGGCACACGTCCGGCACCCGGCGGTACCGGTGTCGGGTCCTCGGCGCAGCGGGCGTCCTTGACTTGGAAGTAACCGAGATGCTCGCCCAGCACCGCGCGGGTTCGCGCCGGCGGTTCTCCTGATCGCCACGGGTGCAGGGCGTCCCACAGCACCCCGACCCGCCCGGGATCGGCGAACGGAGCCGCCAGCCGCACCGCCGCCTCGCCGGTCGGGTGCGAATCGTGCGTTTCGATCAGCAGCCGCACCCCGCTCGCGGCGAGATCGGGCAGCACTGTGGCGATCCGGTCCGCCGCGGGGCCGTCCGCGCCGGGCTCGCCGCCGGGGAACACCCGCACGGAAGGCGCACCGAGCAGGGCGGCGGACTCGATCAGCGTGCGCAGCTGCGCGATCACCGGTGCGTCCGTGCCCGGCTCGCACACCCGCGCGTACCCGGCCAGGCAGGAGACGACCAGCCCGGCGTCCTCGATGCGGGACCGCAACGACGCCGCCCGCCGAACCGGCAAGCTTGGGTGGACCTCCTCGTCCGGGTGCGAGCGGAGCTCCAGGCCGTCGCAGCCGTGCTCCACCGCCACCTCGACGGCCTCGCGCACCGGCGCACCGGGCATGCCGAGGGTGCTCACGGCGAACTTCCAGCTCATCGCTCAACTTCCGGTATGGGTGACGGCGAAGGGGGAGAAGGAGATCGTGGTCCGGGCGCCGTCCTGCGCCCAGCGGACCTCGACGGCCTCGGCGGTCGCGTTCACCTCGGTGATGACCGAGCCGAGCTCGGCGGGCTCGGCCGAGAGCGCCGAGAGCGCGACGAACAGGGAAGCGGCCGCGCCGGTCAACCTGGGCATGCTCGCGGTCGGGGTGAATGCCGTGCCCGCGGACGCACGCACCTCGTCCTGCGAGGCCCAGCCGTGCAGCGGGCGGAGCGCTGAGAACAGCGGCTCGTCCGGACCGACCGCCCAACCGGTCGACTCCACCACCGCGCCCTCCGGGGCGCCGACCACCCGGTGCACCCGCAGCTCGAACTCGCCGCGCGCCACCACAACGCTCTCCACGCGCAGCGCCGGGAGCACGGGGGAGCCGTCGTCGAACACCGGCCGATGCCAGGACGCCGCCCAGCCCCACCCTGCACCGCAGCCCGCGCCGAGCGGGTGGATGCGCCGCCGCGCGCTGCGCCGCCCGCGAAAGACCACCGCGATGTGGTTGTCGGCGAGGTCCGCAGCGGAGGTCGGCCCGGTCCCGGTGGAGTAGGCCTGGCGCGCGTATCCCGGGTCCTCGGCCGCCGCGGTTTCGGCCTCGTGCGGGCGAATGTGGTCGCTGCCGTGGTTGTGCAGCCGGGCGATGCCGTCGGCGCCGGTGGTCTGGATCAGCAGGCCGGGTGCGGCGAGGGCGAGAACTCGATCCGGCCCCTCGCTCGGGGCCTCGCCCTCCACGGACGTCCACAATGGATGATCTGGTGGTGCCAGCAGGCAGAGGAACGCCTTGGACGCCCAGTAGGGCGAGGCCGGGCCGGAGTACGGCTGCACCGTCGGCTCGTGCGGCCTGTGCCAGCCGAGGCTCAGCAGCCCCTCATCGGAGAGCGCTCCCCGGTCGAGGAAGTACCGCAGGCTCCCGCTGAGCAACCGCCGCGACACACCGGGTGCTAGCGGAGTCAGCCCGGTGACCGCGCCGAGCGCCACCGCAGCCCCGGCGGCGAACCGGTAGGTCATCGACCGCCCGTGGAACACCGGCGCACCGTCGCCGCCGAACAACGATGCGAAACCCGCCAAGTGCTCGCGGAGCCGCGGTCCGTGCACGGTGGGCTCACCCCGCAGGTGCGCGTCGAGCACCGGGTACAGGTGCAGTGCCCAGCCGTTGTAGTGGTCGAACGCGCGCCCGTCACCGTCGGAGTACCAGCCTTGCCCGCGATACCACGCCTCCAGCAGCTCCAGCGCACGCCGCTGGACGCGCGCGGTGTCGGCGTCGCCGCGGCCGACGGAATCCAGGAAACCCGCCACGCTGAACGGGAACAGGTACCAGTTGCTCGGCGCGGGAAGCGCATGCAGGGCTCCGCGCAGCCACGCCTCGACCCGGTCCTGGACGTCGGCGGAGAGCCGGTCCCACAGCCACGGCCTGCACAGGCGCAGACCCAGCGCGATCGAGGCGGCCTCCACCATCGGCTGCCCCGCGACGTGGTGGTCCCGGATGATCGGCCAGGACTCGTGGGCTTCGGCGCCCGGCGTGCGGGTGCCCGCCGCCAGGCCTTCGGCATAGCGGTCCAGCCAGCCGTGCGGATCGTCGCCGCCCGCCCCGGCGACGCGGTAGGCGGCGGCGAGAAAAGTGCGCGCGTAGCCTTCCAGGCCGTCGGATCGCGGCCCGGCGATCGAGGCTTGGCCCGGCAGATCCAGCCGCGAGCCGCCCGGCCCCGCCCACCGCCACGCCGCGGTCAGCAGGCCGTCGGCGGCGGCCTCCCAATGGGCGCGGGTGTAGCCGGTGTGCGGGCTCAGGTCGCGATCCTCGTCCGGCAACGGCAACGGGTTCATGCGATGCGCTCCAACTGCTCGCGGTGGACGGGGTGGGCGAATCCGGATCCGGCGGCCCAGCGGCGCAGTTCCGCCACCGCGTGCCGCGCCAGCCGCCGGCACTCGTTGCCCCTGGAGCCGGCCAGGTGCGGGGTGATCAGCACGTTCGGGCAGTGCCGCAACGGGTGATCCACCGCCAGCACCTCGGGTTCGGTGACGTCGAGGACCGCCCGGACGCGCCCGGCGGAGGCGGCGTCGAGCAGCGCGTCCTGGTCCAGGATGGCTCCCCGCGCGGTGTTGATCAGCACCGCTGCCGGCCGCATCGACTCGATGAGCGCGCGTCCGACCAGCCCTCGGGTGGTGGGCAGCAGCGGCGTGTGCACGCTGACCACGTCGCTGCGCGCGAACAGCTCGTCGAGCTCGACCGAGCGTGCGCCGAGCGCCTCGGCCTCGGCGGCGGTGACGTACGGGTCCGACAGCAGCACGTCGAAGTCGTGCGGCCGCAGCAGTTCGATCACCCGGCGCCCGATCAGCGACGCCGACAGGATCCCCACGGTGCGGCCGAAGTTGCCGATCGCCGCCGGCCCTTCACCCGGCGTCCGCCCGAGCACGTCCTTGCCGGTCAGCAGGATCATCGCGAGGGTGTACTCGGCGACCGGCACCGCGTTGGCCGCGGCCGCCGAGGACACCGCGATGCCGCGGTCCCAGCACTCCGAGGTGATGTGCCCGCGCACCGAACCGGCCGTGTGCACCACGGCCCGCAACCGCGGAGCGGCGGCGAGCACCTCGGCGGACAGCTCCGGGCAGCCCCATCCGGTGACCAGGACCTCCACGTCCCGCAGCACCTCCCGTGCCCGCGCGGTGGCGAGGTCGTCGAGCACCTCGTCGGAGCCGAGGGAACTGATCTCGTGTAGCTCGGCCAGCACCTCGTCGTCGAGCACGATCCGCGCGGCCTCTTGCGACATGGCCAGGGCCGTGCGCGGGCGGGCGCTCACTTGACCGCTCCGGCCGTGAGCCCGGATCGCCAGAACCGTTGCAGCAGCAGGAAAGCGGCCAGCAGCGGCAGCACCGCCAGCAGCGAACCCGTGATGACCACCGGGTAGTATTCGGGCGACACCGTCGCCGCGCTGTTCCAGCTGTAGAGGCCGAGGCTCACCGGGTAGAGCTCCTGATCCGACAACATCACCATGGGCAGGAAGAAGTTGTTCCAGATCGCGGTGAGCTGGAACAGGAACACGGTCACCAGCCCGGGTCCGAGCATCCGCAGCGCGACCCGGAAGTACGTGGCCAATTCGCCCGCGCCGTCCATCCTGGCGGCCTCCAGGACCTCGCCGGGCACGTAGCCCTCGCTGAAGATCCGGCCCAAGTACACGCCGAACGGGTTGAACAGCACCGGCACGAACACCGCCCAGAACGTGTTGACGACACCGAGGTGCGAGGCGATCAGATACAGCGGCAACGCGAGCACGGTCTGCGGCACCATCACCGCGGCCAGCACCAGGCCGAACAGCTTCTCCTTGTGCCGGAACCGGTATTTGTCGAACGCGTAGCCGCAGGCGGTGCTCACCAGCGCGCTCAGCGCCGCGCCGCAGACCGCGTAGAGCAGGCTGTTGAAGTACCAGCGGCCGTAGATGCCGTCGTCCATGGCGAACAGCTCCCGCAGGTTCGCCACCGGTGTGAAATCCCGCAGCGTCAGCAGATCGCTGCCGAACACCGCGTCGGCGCTCTTCGTGGCGGCCAGCACCAGCCACAGCACCGGCAGTAGCGTGTAGAGCACCGAGACACCGACCACGACGTTGACCACGGCACGGCCCAGCAGCCGGGGCCGCAACGAGTGCGCGGAGTTCATCGCGCCTCCCGGCCGGTGCGGTTGGCCCACCGGGTCACCAGGTACGACAGCCCTACGGTGCAGATCAGCAGCACCACCGAGGCGGCCGCCGCCAGGCCGTAGTTGTTCCGGGTGAACGCCGCGTCGAAGATGTACATGCTCGGCGAGAACCGCGAGTTGATCACCGGCGTCGAGTTGCTCAGCAGCATCGGCTCGGTGAACAACTGCAACGTCCACATGAGACTGAACAGCAGCACCATCACCACCGAGGAACGGATCAGCGGCGCCTTGATGCGCAGTGCGACGCGCACCGGCCCGGCGCCGTCGACCACCGCGGCCTCGGTCAGATCTCGCGGCACCGGCTGCAACGCCGCGTAGAAGACCACCGTGTTGTAGCCGAGGTTGGTCCACAGCGCGATGTTCACCATCGCCGGGATCACGGTCCGCACGCCGAGGAGGTTCACCTCGATGTCGGCCGCGCTGAGCAACGAGACCACCGGGCTGATCCCGGGCGTGTAGAGGTACAGCCAGATGATCGCGGCGATGATGCCGGGAACGGCGTGCGGCAGGAACAGCCCGAGCTGCGCCCAGGCGCGCAGCCGGGTCGCGCCGGAATCCAGCAGCAGCGCCAACGCCAGCGACCCCAGCACCAGCAGCGGCAGATACCCGAGGCAGAACGTGCCGACCACGATCAGCCCGCTGCGGAACGTCGGATCGCCGAACACCGCCAGGTAGCTGCGCAGCCCGACGAACGAGACCTGTTCCGGCCCGAAGCCCAGCCCTGACTGGTCGTCGGCGAACAGGCTCAGCCACAGCGCGGTGCCCGCGGGGGCGAGGAAGACCACTGCCAGCAGTGCGAAGAACGGTGCCATCAGCACCCCGCACGCGAAACCCTTGCCGTCCCACCGGAAAGCGCGGACGGCCGATGGGAAGGTGCGCGGCGACGTTGCGGGCGCGACCGGGACCATCGGATGTCACCTCCTGTCGTGAATGCGGGCGGTCCGGTCAGCCGGCGTGCTCGCTGATGGCCAGGCCCAGTGCTTCGAGGTCGGGAATGGTGCCGTCCTGCGCGGCGCGGACCGCGTCGACCAGCGAGCCGCGCCCGGCGGCGGCGCGGGCGAAGTGGTCCTGCATCACCTGCAGGGTCGAGCTCATCCGGGGTCCCCACACCCAGTCGCCGCGGATCCGCGCGGCCTCCTGGTCGAACAGCCCGTAGACGTCCTGCCCGGCGTAGTAGCTCGCGTCCAGCGCCCGTCTGCCCACGTCGATCAGGTCCGGCACCGCCGGGTACTGCACGCTGGTTCCGGCGGACAGCCGTGCGCGCAGCGCGTCGGGGTGCGAGACCTGCCACTCGATGAACTCCATGGCGGCCTCGGGCCGCTCGCTGCCCGCGGTGATCGCGAAGGTGGAGCCGCCGTGGTCGCCGAGGTCCGGCTGATCCGGATCCCACCGGGGCATCGGCGCGACGCCCCACGCACCGGCCTGGCCGGGCTGCTTCTTGATCTGGGCTCCGGCGTCCCACGCACCGCTGTGCCGGGTGAGCACCAGGCCGTCGCCGATCAGTGCGTTGTACTGCTGGCTGTCGGCCGCTCCGGTGAACACCACGTCCTCGTTGATGAGCCGCTGCCAGTAATCGGCGAGCCGTCGGGTCGGGGCGTCGGTCAGCGACACCTGCCACCGGCCGTCCCGGATGTCGAACCAGCGGGCGCCGATCTGGCAGGCGTGCGCGGCGAATTGGCTGCCACCGTCGGTCGGGAACAGCGTGATGCGGCGTTCCGGCAGCCGATCGCGCACGGTGCGTCCCAGCTCGGCGAATTCCGCCCAGGTGCGCGGAACGGGGAAGCCGTGTTGCTCGAACAGGTCCCGCCGGTAGTGCATGACCATCGGTTCGATGTCCAGCGGAACGGCGAACACGCGGTCGTCGAAAGTGGTCCGCCGCAACGCTTGCGGCAGCAGCCGGCGCCGGAGCCGATCGCCGATGAGCGCGGTGAGGTCGCGTGCCACGCCGTCGATGGCGAATCCGGGCAGCTGCGGGTATTCGATGGTGGCGACGTCGGGCGCGTTACCGGCGCGGGCGGCGTTGCTGAGCTTGGCGTACCCGCCTTGGCTGCCGGTCGGGATCTGCTCGAAGACGACCTCGATGCGGCGCTGCGACCGGTTGAACGCGGCCACGACCTGTTCACTGCCGCGCAGTGCCGACCAGAACGTGATCCGGGTTCGGCCGCCCGGTGCCCGAGCACCACCGCACGCTGCGAGTGCTCCGGAGATCGGGACGGCCAGCCCTGCGGCCAGTACGTGTCGACGACTCGGTAGGCCGGGCATCGGTGCCTCCAAGGTCCGTGACGAGACCTTGGAGATTCTGGCCTTATGAACGAATATCGGTCAATAGAAAGAAAAAAGCGGTCAAACGATCAATTCGCGAGTGGAGCCGCGCACGACGAGCCGGGGCTGCACTTCGATCAGCCGCGGACTCCAGGTGGAGCCGGTCGCCTCGGTGGTCAACCGCTCCCGCAACAATTCCGCCGCCACCCGGCCCACTTCCGCCTTCGGCGGCGCGATGGCGGTCAACGGGGTCGCGCCGAGCGCGGCCACCACGTCGTCGTAAGCCACCACCGAGCAGTCCTCGGGCACGCGCGTCCCCGCCTCGGCGAGCTGCTGGGTCAGCATCAGCGCATCCACATCGCCGTGCAGCAGTGCGGCCGTGGCGCGGCGTTCGCGCAGCACCGCGGCGAGCCACCCCGGGTCGGCGAAGTCGGTCCCGTCGCCGAACTCCCCGTCCGCGTCGGAGTCCTGCGCGCTGAGCAGCACCGACCAGTCCTCGACTGCCGGGTTCGCGGCCGCGATCTCGGTGAACGCGGCGCGCAACGCTCGCGCCGTCGGGCTGTCGGCTCGGGCGGCGAGCACGATCCGCCGATGTCCCAGCGACACCAGGTGCTCCACCGCCAGCCGCACGCCGTGCCAGTGGTCGCTGCACACCGAATCGACCGCGTGCAGCGGTCCGCCGCGCCGGGGTCGCCGCTCCGCGAGCACCATCGGCAGGTCGACCTCGGCCAGCCACCGGTAGTCCGCCTCCTCGGCGACGGCGCTGCGCCACCGGGGTGCGATGAGCAGGCCGCCGACCTCGGCCGCCCGCACCCGGTCGACGATCGGGCGCTCCGCTCCGGACGCGTGCGGCGCGAGGTGCAGCACAACGCGGATTCCGGCCGCTTCCAAGGAGTTCCGCGCGCCGTGCACGACCTCGTTGAGGTAGGCGTGCCGCTCGGGGACCACCAGCGCCACGGCCTGGCCGGTGCTCGGTGCGGCGGGAACGGCCTGCTCCGGCGGCACCAGGGAGCGGGCGACGCCGTGCCCGCGCCGGAGCTTGCCTTCCTGGCCCAGTTCCTCCACGTCCCGGCGCACCGTCACCACCGAGACCTCCAGCTCGGCGGCGAGGTCGGTGACCCGCACCGCTCCGCGAGCCTGCACGGCGGCCAAGATCCTGTTCCGCCGATCGCCGACCGCTTCCCGCATGTCCGCACTCCTGCCCGTGTGATCGCTTGCGGGCAGCTTAACGATCGGAAACCGTGCAACCGAAACCCCGTGATGGCGCTCGGGGCTTCGCGGCGGGAGGTCTCAGCCCGCTCGCAGGGCCTCCTCGGCGGCATCGGTGGCGCGGTCGCGGTCCGCTGCGACCAGGCCGAGGCGGGTGCGGCGGTCGAGCAGGTCGGACACGTCGAGGGCGCCTTCGTGCCGGACGGCGAAGCGCAGCTCGGCCGGGGTGATGTCGAGCCCGTCGATCGGTTCGAGCAGCCGCGGGTCGTCGGCCTCGGCGATGACGGTCGCCGCTTCCGTTCCGTAGCGGGAGATCAAGCGATGCGGTGCATCCACAGTGGACAGATGTGCGGCCTTCGCCGCGCCGAGCAGCGGCAGCTTCCGCGTGCGGCACGGCCGATCGGTCAGCGCGGTGGCGTCCACGGCGTCCTGCGCCATCTTGCGGTAGGTCGTCAGCTTCCCGCCCACGACGCTGATCACGCCGTTGTCCCCGGTGAGTACCGCGTGTTCGCGGGACAGGTCGGAGCTCTGCCCGTCGCCGGCGTCCAGCAGCGGGCGCAGTCCGGAGTACGTGCCGAGCACGTCGTCCTCGCGGATCGGCCGCGCCAGCACGGAGTTGACGGTGTTGAGCAGGAAGGAGACCTCGTCGGCCGAAGCCTTCGGCACCTCCGGGATCGGACCGTCCTGCTCCTCGTCGGTGAGTCCGATGTAGACCCTGCCGTGCCCGGCGGGCAGCGCGAACACGAACCGGTTGGTGGTGCCGGGAACCGGCACCGTGAGCCCCGCGTCCAGCCCGCCGAACACCGCGTCGGACACGACCAGGTGGGTGCCCCGGCTCGGCCGCAACCGCAGTCCGGGCGCCACCTCCCCGGCCCACACCCCGGCCGCGTTGATCACCTTCCGGGCGCGTACGTCGATCGCCTCACCGGTGAGCCGATCCCGCAGTACGGCGCCGTCGCCGGTGACCTGCTCGGCCGCGCAGCGCGTCAAGATCCGCGCCCCGTGCGCCGCGGCCGTCCGCGCGATCCCGACGACCAGCCGCGCGTCGTCGACGAGCCGGCCCTCCCAGGACAGCAGCCCACCGCGCAGCCGGTCCTGCCGGACCGAGGGCACCATCCGCCGCGTCTCGACGCGGGACACCCGGCGCGGCGCGGGCAGCACGGACCCGGACGTCCCGGAGCCGCGGCGCAACAGGTCACCGGCGAGGAATCCGGCGGCCACCAGCGCCGCCTGCTTCGCCCCGACGCCCGAGACCAGCGGCACGAGCTGGGGGAGCGGGCGGATCAGGTGCGGGGCGGTGCGTTCCATCAGGATGCGGCGTTCGACGGCGCTCTCGTAGGCGATCCCGACGTTGCCGGAGGCCAGGTAGCGCAGTCCGCCGTGCACCAGCTTCGAACTCCACCGGCTGGTGCCGAAGGCCAGATCGTGCTTCTCGGCCAGCACCACGCTCAGCCCGCGCGACGCGGCGTCCAGCGCGACGCCCGCGCCGGTCACGCCGCCTCCGACGACGAGCACGTCGACTTGACCGCCAGCGGCCAGTTCGGTCAGGTCCCTGGTGCGCCGGGCGGCGTTCAGCGAGGTCATCGGAGTCACTCCTGGGGGCGGAGGTAGGCGTCGAGCACGGTGCGCAGTTGCGCGTCGAGGCGTTCCGGGGCAGCGCTTCGGACACGATGCGGGCGGACATGACCGCTGACTGCACCAGCAGCAGGACCATCGCGGCGAGCTCGTCCGGGTCGCCGGAGCGGATCGTCCCGTCGGCCTGCCCGCTGCGGATCGAGGAGGTGAGCAGTTCGAGGATGCGGTGCTGGCTGGCGCCGAGCCGGTCGAACACGTAGGTGATCAGCAGTTCCGGATCGGTTTCGAGGATCTTGACGAACAGCGGGTGTTCCCGCGCGGCCGAGGCGGTGCGCACGATCCCGTTGATGCCGTGCTCGCGCGACCCGTCGCCGGTGTCGGCGGGCAGCAGCGAGACGAGTTCGCGGGTGAGCAGATCCGCGGACAGGGTTCGCACGTCCGGCCACCGCCGGTAGACCGTCGGGCGGCTCACCCCGGCTCGGCGGGCGATCTCCGCGAGCGTGGTGCGACGCATGCCGACCGCGAGCACGCACTGCTTCGCCGCGTCGAGGATCGCATCGTCGTTACGACGTGACGTCATGTGTAAAACTGTAACGTATGACTGAGCTTGATCACCGCACCCAGGAGCAGGAGTGGAACGCCTGGGGCACCGCCGAGGCCGCGAGCCCCGTGCCCGAAGAGGTGCGCGCCCTGCTCGAACAGGGACTCGGTGTGGTGCGCCGCGACACGCCTTCGGTGGACCGGTCCGAAGTGCGCGTCGGGGAGTCGCGGCTGGCGGACGAGGTCCGGTCCGCGCTGGCCGGGATCGTCGGCGACGACGGAGTCCGCACCGACGACGACTCCCGGCTGCTGCACGCGGGCGGCAAGAGCACCCCGGACCTGCTGCGCCGGCGGGCGGGCGACGCGGAATCCGCGCCCGACGCCGTGGTGCTGCCCGGTTCGCACGAGCAGGTGTGCGAGCTGCTGGCGCGCTGCGCCGAGCACCGGGTGGCGGTGGTCCCCTTTGGGGTGGGACCAGCGTCGTCGGCGGTGTCGAGCCGGAGCGCGGCGGTTTCGGCTCGGTCGTCGCGCTGGACCTGCGGCGGCTGGACGGGCTGCTCGAAGTGGACGCCGAGTCGCAGACCGCGACCTTGCAGGCCGGGCTGCGCGGCCCGGAGGCCGAGGAACTGCTGGCCGGGCGCGGTTTCACCCTGGGGCATTTCCCGCAGAGCTTCGAGCACGCCAGCATCGGTGGCTTCGCGGCGACCCGTTCGTCGGGGCAGGCCTCGGCCGGGTACGGCCGGTTCGACGGCATGGTGGTGCGGCTGCGGGTGGCGACCCCGAGCGGTGAGCTCGACCTGGGCCGGGCGCCCGCGTCGGCGGCCGGACCGGACCTGCGGCAGCTCTTCCTCGGTTCGGAGGGTGCGCTCGGGATCATCACCGAGGTGACCGTGCGGGTGCATCCGAAGCCGCGGGAGGTGGAGGCCGAAGCGTGGTCGTTCCCGGACTTCGCCACGGGCACGAAGGCGCTGCGCCTGCTGGCGCAGGACGGCGCGCTGCCCACCGTCGCCCGGCTCTCCGACGAAGCGGAGACGATGATCAACCTCGCCACCGCCCGCGACGTCGGCGGCGGGGAGCAGTCCGGCGGCTGCCTGCTGATCACGCGCTACGAAGGCGGCCGGATCGCGGTGCGCGAGCGGACGCGGGAGCTGCTGGCCGAGGCGGGCGGGGCCTCGCTGGGCGCTGGTCCGGCGGAGAAGTGGGACCACGGCCGCTACCACGGCCCGTACCTGCGCGACGCGCTGCTGGACGTCAACGCGCTGGTGGAGACGTTGGAGACCGCGAGCACCTGGTCCCGGCTGGAGGAGACCCGCAACGCGGTGCGGGACTCGCTCACCGAGTCGCTGCAGGCGCAGGGCACTGCGCCGCTGGTCATGTGCCACATCTCGCACGTGTACCCGACGGGCGCGTCGCTGTACTTCACGGTGGCCTGCGGGCGCGGCGAGGATCCGGTGGCGCAGTGGCATGAGGCGAAGCGGGCGGCGGGCGACGCCATCAGCCGTTCCGGCGCCACCATCACCCACCACCACGCCGTGGGCCTGGATCACCGCGAGTGGCTGACCGATGAGATCGGCGAGCTCGGCGTGGCGGTGCTGCGCGCCGTCAAGTCCACTGTGGACCCGTCGGGAGTGCTCAACCCCGGCAAGCTGATCCCGTGATCACCGAGTTTTCGCTGCTGGTCAACCCGAAGGCGGGGCAGGGGCGCACCGCGGCGGCCGCGGTGCGCGCCGTGCGGTACCTGCGCGGGTCCGGGGTGTCGACAACCGTCCTGATCGGCCGCGACGAAGCGGATTCGCTGGCGCTCGCGCATCGGGCCGTCGCGGCGGGAACCGGCGCGCTGGTGGCCTGCGGCGGCGACGGGATCGTCAACGTCGCGCTGCAAGCGGTCGCCGGAACGGACACCCCGTTCGGCGTCATCCCGGCGGGAACGGGCAACGATCACGCCAGGATGCTCGGGATTCCGCGACACGATCCGGTCGCCGCAGCTCGCGTCGTGCGCGACGGGGCAGTGCGCCCGATCGACCTCGGCCGGGTGGGCGACCGCTGGTTCGGCACGGCGTTCGCCGGTGGGTTCGACGCCCTGGTGACCGAGCGGACGAACCGGCTGAAGTGGCCGCGCGGCAAGCTGCGCTACAACCTCGCGGTGCTCGTCGAGCTGGCGGCGCTGCGCCCGCTGGACTACGTCCTCGAACTGGACGGCCGAACGGTCCCGACGCAGGCGATCCTGGTCGCGGTCGGCAACGGCCAGACCTACGGCGGAGGGATGCGGATCTGCCCGGACGCGGTGCCCGATGACGGCCTGTTCGACGTCACCGTCATCGGATCAGCCCGGCGGGACCAGATCGTGCGCCTGCTGCCCACGATCTACCCCGGGACGCACGTCGAGCACGCGCAGGTGACGACGTACCGGGCGAGCCGGGTCCGCCTGTCCACACCGGGCGTCACAGGGTACGCCGACGGCGAGCGCTTTCAGGAGCTGCCGGTGACGTGCGAGTGCGTTCCGCTCGCCGCCAACGCGCTGGTTCCGGCCTAGGGGAGAGCCCTGAGCAAGTCCGGGACGACGTCGGATTTCCGGGCGTTGTCGGAGGGCGGCGGTACCGTCGCCGGAACTTCGACGTGCACGGCGCGAGCGACTTGCTCGGAGTCGCGGAAGGACGGCCGTGACGTCGAGGCGACTCGCATTCCCACCCGGACCGGGAGGTCGCCCCATGCCCTTCGCCGACGAACTGATCGGCGCGCACACCGTCCGAGAGCTCACCTCGGCGCTGCGAGTGGTCCTGCCGTCCGCGCCGCTGTCCGCGGTGCGCGCGGCGGGTTCGGCGCTGCCGCCGCTGGCGTTGCGGGAGCGCAGCGATCTCCTCCGGGACGCGCTGCTGGCGGATCTGCCCGACGGCTACGAGGAATTCGCGAGCACCGTGCGCACCGCGCGAGACCGCGCGCCGACGTTCACGGGTTGGCTGATCTGGCCGGTGACCAGCGCGGTCGCGGCCAAGGCGATCGAGGACGGCGGTGCGGCGGCGTTCCAGGACGTGTTGGCGCTGCTGGCCGAACTGACCGACCGGCTCAGCTCGGAGTTCGCGCTGCGTTCCTTGCTCAACCACGACCTCGGCCGAGCACTGGGGACGATCTCCGGTTGGACGGCCTCGGACGACGAGCACGTGCGGCGGCTGGCCTCGGAGGGAACCCGCCCGTATCTGCCGTGGGCGGTGCGGATTCCGGCGGTCCTCGCCGATCCTTCGTCGACGCTGCCGATCCTGGCGGATCTGTACCGGGACGACAGCGAGTACGTGCGGCGTTCGGTCGCCAACCACCTCAACGACCTGAGCCGGGTGGACCCCGGCCTCGCTGTGGTGACCGCCGCGAAGTGGCTCGCCGCCCCCGATGCCAACACCGATCGCGTGGTGCGGCACGGTCTGCGGACCCTGGTGAAGCGCGGGCATCCGGAAGCGTTGCGGCTGCTGGGTTTCGCGCCTGCCCGCGTCGACGTGACCGGGCCGGACCTGGCCGCGACGACGGTGTCGATCGGCGAGGTCCTGACGTTCACGGCGGCGGTGCACAACCCGGAGCCCGAACCGGCGCGATTGGCGATCGACTACCTCGTGCACCACCGCAAGGCCGACGGGAGCCAGACGGCGAAGACCTTCAAGCTGACCACCAGGACCCTGGCTCCCGGTGAAACGGTGGAGCTGACCCGCGCGCACCCCTTCCGCGTGCTCACGACGCGGCGCTACCACCCCGGACCGCACGGAATCGAACTGCAGGTCAACGGCGTCCGCTCCGGACGAACCGACTTCACCCTCCTGCCCGAGGGCGGACCGGCCTGAGCGCTCGACCCTGTTGGTCTGCCGAGAACTCCGCCACGGCGGCGGGATCGTGGTCGACGTCGGTGGCGGTGGCCGCCCGAGCAGAACGATGTCCGGTTCGCGTCGCGCATCCGAATCCGCTGGTCCGGTAGCGCGGACCTCGACCGGTCGGACCTCGACCGGGCGCCGCCCGGTAGTGATCGCGCACGGGTGATCGTGGGAAGCTGACCGTGCCCGGAGCGCCACGGTGAGCCCGCGTCCTGGAAGCGCGGCCTCCCGGGAGCCGCGGGCAGTGCCTGTCGGGGGCACCTGAGTGAGTCGGACGAAGGTGGGAGCACGATGACGGACGGGAACTCGCGCCCGGATGCGGACCTGCGCACGGATCGCGCGCACGGTGCGCGGATCTACGACTACATCCTCGGCGGCAAGGACAACTACGCCGTCGATCGGGCCGCGGGCGAGGCCGGCCTGCAAGTCTGGCCGGCGCTGGGCGTGCACATGCGGGCGAACCGGACGTTCATGCACCGAGCAGGCCGTTTCCTTGCGCAGGAGTGCGGCGTCCGCCAGTTCCTCGACATCGGCACCGGCATCCCCACCTCGCCCAACCTGCACGAGATCGTGCAGGAGGCGGCGCCCGAAACGAGGGTCGTCTACACCGACAACGACCCCATCGTGCTGGCGCACGCCCGTGCGCTGATGACCAGCGCGGAGCGCGGGCGCACCGCCTACCCCCAGTCGGACATGCGCGATCCCGAGGCGCTGCTGTCCGCCCCGGAGGTGCTCGAGACGCTCGACCTGGATCGTCCGGTCGGCCTGATGCTCATCGGGATAGTGCACTTCATCGAGGACGACGAGGAGGCGCTGGCGGTGGTGCGCCGGATCATCGACGCCATGCCGTCGGGAAGCTACGTGGCGGCGACGGTCGCGACCGACGACTTCGCTCCGGAGCTGCTGGCCAAGGTCGCCGACACCTACCACGAACACGGCGAGACCCTGCGATTTCGGAGCAAGGCCGATTCGGAGCGGTTCTTCGACGGCCTGGAGTTGGTCGCCCCGGGCCTCGTCCAGATGCACAAGTGGCGCCCGGACGACGACGAGCACCTGGCGCTGGACGAGGCGGACATCGCGATGTACGGCGGAATCGGCCGCAAGCCCTGACCGACCGTTCCATCCGCATTCAGAACCCGGTGCCGGGCACGTGCGGTACGGCGATCGTGCCGGACCCGAACGCGACGGGACCGACTTTCGGATGTCCCGAATGCACGAGAATACGTCGAAAGCCTTACGGCTAAATAGTGAACGGGCGCAGTTCGTGAATTGAAAAATTTCAGCGGATCATAGTTGTTGACTTGATTTCTTCAAATGGCCTCGAGATGCCGAGTTGAACTTGTTCACTCGGATGTGCTCTTGCGGCGAGGAGAATCGCATCGCCAAACTGAGTTGGCCGGCAAGTGCATCGGCACCGCTCAATGAGAGGTTTGGTGAGATAATCCAATGGATCCCAGCAAAGAAATGGAAACGAGTATCGGTGTGAACGATCAGCGGATGGCCTACGAGCCGCCCATGCTGTCGAACATCGGCGATTACTCCGAGCTGACGACCGGCTGTGGTTTCAACTTCTTCGAAGCCCCGGCCCAGCACAGCAATTGCAGCAATTGGTGAGCAAGTCCACCATCGCAGGTTGCCGTCAGAGCTGGTATCTGATCCTTCCGGATACGGATGCCGCTCTGGCGGTAGCCGGCATCCTCGGTGTGGAGCGACTCCAAGCGCTCCACCACCCCTCCGGGCGGCCGTGGGTGCTCGGGCGGTGGGCGCAGAATCAAATGACCTGCTTCGCGGACGCCCGATGTGCGACGGCGCTGCTCGGTGAGGCGTCCATCAGCGCGCACGTTCTCGAAGACATGTCCGCGAATCTTCGGAATGTGAACGATGCGGACCGTTTCAGCAGTGAAGTCCCGGGCAGTTATCACCTCATGGTATCGATCTCGGGCCAGAGTCGAGTGCAAGGTTCCGTTTCCGGATTCCGCAGGATCTTCTACGCGGATTTCGGCGGAGTGGCCGTGGGGTGCTCCCATTCCGACGTGCTGGCCGAACTCTCGGACGCAACGGTGGACGAGGAGGTGCTGGCGGCGAATTTGATGGCGCCCGCAGTTCCTTACCCGGTGGCCGATCGCTCCGTGTGGAGCGGCATCCGGAGCGTGCCCGAGGACTGCTGCCTCGAGATGGACGGAGTCGGCCGGCCCCGGCTGAGGCGGCGGTGGATTCCTCCCGAACCTGTGCTGACGCTGGAAGAGGGTGCGCCCCGGCTGGCTGAAGCGCTCAAGGATGCCGTCGCCGTCCGAACTCAGGGCGGCGGAGTGGTGAGCGCGGATCTGTCCGGCGGCATGGATTCGACATCGGTGTGCTTCCTCGCCGATCAAGGCCCGGCGAAGTTGGTGACCTTCACCCGCCTGAGCGCCGACACGGCGAACGACGACGAAAGCTGGGCGAAACAAGCAGCGGCCCAGCTCGATTGCGAAGATCACCTGTTCGCTCATCCGGACGACTTGCCCGGATTTCACGCGGACCTCCTGCACGCCGGCGAAGGCATGGACGAACCGGTGCTGAGCGGGCGTGTGCGCGGCGAGTACCAGAAGGCGGCCGGATGGTTCAGGGCCGAAGGGTCGCGTGTGCACATGTCGGGAGAAGGCGGCGACCAGATCCTGCAGGCACGCCCTTCCTACATGCACACGACCATTCGCCGCTTCCCCATCGCGGGGCTGCGACACGTGCGGGGAAATCTCGCGCAGAACCGGTGGGGATGGATGTCCACGCTGGGCGCGTTGGCGGACAACCGGAGCTTCGGTCGCTGGCTGTCGGACTCGGCGGCCGACCTGTCCCCGAAACCGCTGTTCTCGAAGAGCGCGCAGATCGGCTGGCAAGCACCGGCACAACTACCCCCGTGGGCCACGCCCGCCGCTGTCGACACCGTGTCGCGCCTGATGCGACGTGAGGCCGTCAACGCTCCGCCGCTGGCCCCGGACCGGGGGCAGCACAGCGTGCTGGGGTCCATCCGAGGCGGAGCCCGGCTGGACCGGCATTTGTGCGAACTCACCGCATCGCAGGGGGTACCGACCAGTTTCCCCTTCTACGACGACAAAGTCATCGAAGCGGCGTTGGCGGTACGGCTGCACGAACGTACCGACCCCGCCAAGTACAAGCCGCTGCTCGTCGGCGCGATGGGCGGAACGGTCCCGGACGGCTTGCTCGGCCGCAGCACCAAAGGCGAGTACAGCACCGATTTGCGGCAAGGTCTGCTGGCTCGTCGGGACGAACTCGGCTCGCTGCTGGATCGTCCCGTCCTGGCCGAACTGGGGTTGATCGACGCGGACCTGTTTCGCAGCGCTTGCTTCGGCCTGTATCCGCCTCGCCTGTCCCTCGTCGCCCTGGAATCCACGTTGCTCCTGGAGTGCTGGGTGCGTTCGCACGTCGGGAGGCAAGGTCCTCCCGAACTCGTCCCCGTTCGAGGATCGGAGAAGCGCCCATGAGCACACCGGTCTCGTTGGCATCCCGCGATCCCCTGCCGTGGTACCAGGGTCTGCGGGTGAAGCCGATCATCGCGGTCGCTCACCTGATCGGCCGGATGCGGCCACGGCGGATTCGCCAGGTCCTCCGGCTTTGCGCGAGAAACGCTCGTCCTGCCGGGCGTGCGGAAGCCGAACGGGCTCGAAAGCTGGTCGTGGCCGCGAGCATCCGGTGCGCGGGAGATGGGTGCGTACCGCGTTCGATCGCGACCGCACTGCTGTGCCGGACCAGGGGAACGTGGCCGACGTGGCAGAGCGGTGTGCGCACCAATCCCTTTCTCGCCCACGCTTGGGTCGAAGTCGACGGCCACCCGGTCGACGAACCGGCGACCACCCTGGGCGTGCACCCCTTGATCACGGTACCGCCGGGTGCGGGACGGCTGCGGAACGTGCAGACGGCGCAACGGCTTTCCCGAGGAAATCACGACGATCCGCCGCGCGGATCGCCGGAACGACCAGTGCCGAAGGGCTGATCCACATGTCTCTGGAACTTCGAAACCACGTCACCACCGCGGACGCTGACGACGGTGTCGCGTTGCTCGACGAAATCTCGGGCCAGTACTGGCAGTTGAACGGGTCGGGTGCCCAGGTCCTGCGGTTGATGCTCGACGGAGCGACGCAACAGGACGCCGTAGACCTGCTCACGAGCCGATATCGGGTGACGCGGGAACGAGCGGACGAGGACGTCACCTTGCTCATCGCCTCCCTCCAAGAGGCGGGGCTGGCCCAGTAGCGGCCGGCTCGCTCGATTCGCGGTACGTCCACTCACCGCGCCGGGGCTCGGCCGCCGCGGCACGGAACGGAAGGATCAGCAGGTGGAACGGAAGCAGACGACGGCCGAGTTGGACCATCGGCTTTCGACGTCCAAGCCCTTCGGCGACAGTGCCCACATACGCGATCAGTTCGAGTCGAACCAGAAGCTCAGGTTGGACAGGCTCGGGACGAGGTACCCAGCCGCCGCGTCACTTCTTGACGCTCTGCAGGAGGCCGAGCCGGACGCCCGGCACGAGGTGATCGGTGATCCGGCGCTGCGGTCGGTCATCATGAGGATGGGGGAGCCGGCGGCGCAGCCGGACCGCAGTGATCTCCCGGATGAGCAGGAGCGAGTCCTCCGGCAGGCGGTCGCGCACCTCGCGGAAGCTCGCCGCCACGGCCTTCTGGGTGAAGGAGGTTCCTCGAACGGCAGGTTGGGATCCGATGGGCGGCACGGCTGGGTGTGGCGGGAGTCCGACTCAGACGGTCCCGCCGAGAGCGCCTTCCGCGAGGCCGTTCGGGAACACTCCGGGATGCCGCTGCGCGCTCCGGAATCCGCCGACCTGGACATGTTGCGGCGAGGTGCCGAACTGCTCGCGGTGCTGCTTCCGAAGATCTCCGCCGGAGTGCTGAGTCATGCGCACGTGGTCGCTGTGATCTCATCGGCCGGTCGGTGGAGCGGCGTTCGCTCCAATTCGCTGTTCCGGATCGGTGGTGCCGTCTTCCTCGGGAACGAGGCGATTCGGAACCCGTGGGTCGTGGCGGAATACCTGCTCCACGAGTCCCTGCACCAGAAGCTCTACGAGTTCCGGCACGCGCACTCGTTGCTGAAGCGGGACCTGAACCCGACGCCGGACGGGACGGACCCGGCCCAGCAGCCTGCTGTCGTGGTGCCGTGGCGGCCACCCGGCGGGAACCGGGCGAACGAGTGGGACGTTTTTCGCGCCCTGGCGGCCTTCCACGTCTACGTGCACCTCGCGGTGTTGGCGGACGCCGCGGAGACGCGGGCGCAGGAACTCGAGGATGACTACGGGTGCCTGCACGACGCTCAACCGAGGATGACGAGCTCCCGCACCGCGACCCACCGGGCTCATTTCCTGGCCGATGGCATCCGGCGATCCTGCTGGGAAGAGCTGGGGCAGGCAGGGCGGCTGATGGTCGGGTGGCTGAACAGCGTGCTGCGCGACTTCGATCCGAACCCGCCGCCACCAGGAGCCGAGTTCCACCTGCTCATGGATCGCTACCTGGATGAAGCCCGCAGGCTCGAAACCCGAACCATGTCGGCGCGATCCCAAAGTCGGCTCCGGCCGTTGATGGCGGACGAGATCCGACACGCCCAGCGCATCCTCGCCACCGCCGGACACCGGGCGGGCCGGGAGAAGTTCGACGAGGCGGTCACCCACCTCCAGCAGGGCGAGGACAAGCAGAGGTTCTGCCAGGCGCGAGCGCTGATCGCGGATTCGCTCCGGAGCTTGTCGCCGGACGGGTACGTGTTGCGGCCCGCCCCCGGTGGGTCCGACGAGCCCGGCGAAGCTCTGCGGAACATGATCGACGGTTCCAGCGAGAAGCTCACCGCAGTGGTCCTCGCGGACCCGCGGAGTTCCTGAAGAGCCGGGGTGTGGTTCGACCGCGGCCGTGCCGTTGATCCCAGGGCGACCCCGCGGCGGTCAACGGACGAGCCGTGGCTCCACCCGGAACGGGTCAGCGCGGCGTCGGGCTCGTCGTGTCGAGGCGGAGTTCGAGTACCGGTAGTGCGGTGTCCTGCTCGCTGATCGCCGTGCCGAGCGTGTTCTCCAGGACGTTCTTGAACTTCGCCCATGCCCGAGGGTGCTTGCGCGCGTAGGCCGTGAGCGCGGCGTCGGCCTCGCCCGTCGGCAGCCGCCGGGCGGTGGCGGGGGAGGAGTGGTGACCGGCGACCGAGACGCGGACCTGCGGGTTCGCCATCAGGTTGCGGTACCACTGGGCCTGCGAGCCGAACCCGGACGCGATGACGTAAACGTCCGGTGCGGGATGGCCGATGACCTCCAGCACGACGCGGCGCACGGCACCGGATTTGCGGCCGAGGTGCTCCAGCATGAGCAACCGCGAACCGAACAGGAATCCGAGGCGTGCGCGATAAAGCCAGATCGGCGCGCGCATCAACGCCCGGTTCCTGAGCAGCGCCGCACCGTATCGGCCGATCGCGGTCGTCCCGGTGGGGTCGGACATGACCAACCTCGTTTCCTCCGTTGCGGCGAACGTGCCGTTCGTGATGTCGGTGGCAAGGTATGTGAACCCGGTTGCGCGGGCGGCGAGCTGAGCCGCCGCTGGACGACCCGCCCGACATCACCGTAGCCGCCGGTAGCGGTCGACCGGCTTGGGCACACAGGTCCGCGAGATCCCCTACCCGACCGCGACGTGGGCGGGTCGGTCTGGTTGGGCACGACGAGTCGGCGCCGTCCCGCAGGGTTGCTGCGGCGAGCAGGAGTCCGGCGAGCGCGCTACCGGTGCTGCGGATGATCTGGTTGATCGAGAGCACGCCGGCCGTCTCTGCCTGGGGCACACCGACGAGGACGAGCTTCGCTCATCCGCTCAGCCATGGCGCGAAGGCAGCAGTCACCAACCACCAACTACATGCCCGTGCTCCGCCGCCCGCTGAGCCCGGACGGAAGCATGCTCCCCGCCCAGAACGGCTACCTCACGGCCGCTCTGTGGGCGGTGCCGCCACTCGCAGCCAGCGCGCTCATCATCGCCGCGATCCGACCTGCTCAAGCGTCAGCAACGTCCTGACCCGAGACAGCCGGCTCAGCCCGGAGGCGTGGGGACCACGTACGCGATTTCGGGCAGAAGCGCTACGGCCGCCGACGGGGCTTTCCCGGCTTTCCGCGCTTCCCGCCCTTGGGGGCACCGGAGCCCGGGCGGGCCTTACCACTCGCGGGTTTGCGGGCGGGGGACTTCTTCCCGTCGCCGCCGGAACGTTTCGCCGGGGCCGGTTCCTGCCGTCGGCCGCGAGTGCTGTTGACCGTGCGCCCGCGCACCACCCCGATGAACTCCTCCATCAGGTCGGTGGTCTCCTCCTCCGGCCAGGACAGCGCGACCCGGGACTGCGGTACGTCCGTCAGCGGCCGATAAGTGAGGTCCTTGCGGTGGTGCAGCCGGGCCAGCGACTGCGGGACCACGAGCAGCCCGACTCCCGCCGCCACCAGTTCGATCGCGTCGCCGGTGGTGGCGGGCCGTTCGATGGCGGGGCGGCCCGGCGGCCGTTCCCAGTCGAGCGTGTCGTCCAGCGGGTGCAGCACGACCTCGTCGGCGAGGTCCTCGGGCGTGACCTCGTCGGCGGCGGTCACCACGTGGTCTTTCGCAACGACGACCACGGTCGTCTCGGTGTAGAGCGGAATCGCGTGCAGCCCGGTGCGATCGGTGGGAAGCCGCAACAGCACCGCGTCGACCTCGCCGTCGCGCACCAGGCCTGCCGCGTCGGCGGCGGAGGTGTCCACGAGGTTCAGCGGCACTTCCGGCAACCGTTCGTTCCAGATCCGCACCCATTTGCCGGGCGTCACTCCTGGCACGAACGCGAGTGCGAACGACGATGATCCGACCGAGCCTGCCACCAGGCCAGGCTACCGGGCGTCACCGCAGGTACCGCACGCCCGGTCGATACCCTGGAGCCCATGACGTCGCAAAAGACCTCCCAGACGATGAAGCCCGCGACCGCGGCGAAGAAACTGAACGTGTACCTCGAAGCCACCCCCGCGGAGTTCCAGGAGGGTGTCGTCTCGCGCGACGAGCTCAACGCCCTGCAGACCGATCCGCCCGAATGGCTCAAGGAGCTGCGCCGCAACGGACCCCATCCGCGCCAGGTGGTCGCGGCGAGGCTGGGCGTCTCCATCGGCGGTCTCGCCCGCGGCGGGATCACCGACCCGCTCACCACCGAGCAGATCGAGGCGCTGAAGGCCGAGGCCCCGGACTGGCTCGAACAGGAACGCGCCACCCAGGCGGAGGTCCGCAAGGAGAACGCCCGCGCGAAGCAGAAGGCGACCGAAGACCGCGAATCCTGATCGCGGAGCCGATGGCCATCCGGCCCTGACCAGGTCGGACGAGCCGCCGATCGTTCGCGGTCGACGTGGTGCCGCGCAGCGGTCGTTCGGCGACGGGCGAGCGGTGCGCATGACGAGCTCGGCCCCGTCCGGATGGACGGGACCGAGCGGGCCGGTGAGTTCGGCCGGTGGGTCAGTGCTTGCCGAGCTCGCCGTCGACTCGGCGCCAGATCTTCTCCGGGTTGCCGTCGGCGAGGACTCCGGGCAGGAGCTCGGCGGGCACGTCCTGGTACGCCACGGGCCGTACGAACCGGTCGATGGCCAAGGTCCCCACCGAGGTCGTGCGGGAATCCGATGTGGACGGGAACGGGCCGCCGTGCACCATGGCGTGGCCCACTTCGACGCCCGTGGGCCAGCCGTTGAACAGGATCCGCCCGGCCTTGCGCTCCAGCGTCGGCAGCAGCGCGCCGGCCTCGCCGGTGTCCTCGGCGGTGGCGTGCACGGTCGCCGTGAGCTGACCTTCGAGCCCGGCGGCGACCAGGCGGAGCTGGTCGGTGTCGCGGCAGCGGATCACCAGCGAGGACGAACCGAACACCTCCCCGTCCAGCCCGTCGCCGTTGAGGAACGCGTCGGCGTCGGTGACCAGCAGCGCGGCCCGGCAGGACTGCGGAGCGTCGGATTCCTGGCCGCGCGCCAGCACGGTCACCTCGCCCTTGTCCTCCAGCGCCTGGACCCCGGCCGCGTAGGAGCGGGCGATGCCGGGGGTGAGCATCGGGGTCGGTGCGGACGCGGTGACCGCTTCGGAGGCACTGTCGAGGAAGGTCGTGAGCTCGGGGCCGTCCACGGCGACGACCAGGCCGGGGTTGGTGCAGAACTGGCCGGAACCCATGGTCAGCGAACCGACGAACGCCCCGCCGAGCTCCGCGGCCCGCGAGGCGAGCGCGCCCGGCAGCAGGAACACCGGGTTCACGCTGCTCATCTCCGCGTAGACCGGGATCGGTTGCGGACGGCTCTGGGCCGCGGCGGTCAGTGCCAGCCCGGCGCCGCGCGAGCCGGTGAATCCGACGGCCTGAATCCGCGGATCCGTGACCAGCGCGGTGCCCAGACCGGGGCCACTGCCGAACAGCAGCGAGAACGTGCCCGCCGGGAGTCCGCAGGACGCTGCGGCGTCGCTGATCGCGCGCGCCACGAGCTCGCAGGTGCCGGGGTGCGCGTCGTGCGCCTTGACGACGACGGGGCATCCGGCGGCCAGCGCCGAGGCGGTGTCGCCGCCCGCGACGGAGAAGGCGAGCGGGAAGTTGCTGGCTCCGAACACGGCGACCGGACCCAGCGGGATCTTGCGCTGGCGGATGTCGGCGCGCGGTGCGGGCGCGCGGTCCGGCTGCGCCGGGTCGATCCGGGCGCCGGTGAAGCTGCCCTCGCGGACGACCTGCGCGAACAAGCGCAGCTGCCCGGTGGTGCGGCCACGTTCACCGGTGGTGCGGGCCAGCGGCAGGCCGCTTTCGGCGTGCGCACGGGCGGAAAGGGTCTCGCCGATCGCCTCGATGTTGTCGGCGATGGTCTCCAGGAACACCGCGCGCTGCTCGAACGTGGTGGCCCGGTAGATCTCGAAGGCCGTTTCTGCCGCCGCGCACGCGCGTTCGACTTCGGCCTGTCCGCCGTACCCGTAGGCCGGTTCCAGCTCGGCGCCGGTGCCGGGGTCGATCGCGCGGATCTGCTCGCCGTCGCCGAAAACCGGGGTGCCCGCGATCAGCATCCGCCCGGTCAGGTCGGTGGCGGTGGTGCCTGTGGTCATGCGGTGAATCCTCCTTGGTCCGGCCGGCCTTGACGGCGGTTCAGCGCGCCTCGGTGACCGGTGGCGCGCACAACTCGCCAGTCGGGACGTTAGGATCATCGATCGATGCGTGTCCAACTCCAATCGAGCATCGACCGATGCGGGAAACGCATCGAGCAGCGGGAGGCGACGCATGTTCACGCTCAACCAGCTCGCCGGATTCGTCGCGGTCGCCGAGGAACTGCACTACGGCCGGGCGGCCGCGCGGCTGCGCATGACTCAACCACCGTTGAGCCGTCAGATCCAGCTGCTGGAACGAGATCTTCAGGTGCGGCTGTTCGACCGCAGCGGCCGCGCGGTGCGGCTCACCCCGGCGGGGCAGGCGTTCCTGCGCGATGCCCGCAGGTTGTTGCACGAGGCGGAGAACGCGACGCTGGCGGTGCGGCGGGTGCCCGGCGGTGAAGCCGGGGTGGTGCGCGTCGGGTTCACGGCGACCTCGGCGTACGGGATGCTCGGCGGCGTGCTGGAGACCGCGCGGGACCGGTTGCCGCACGTGGACGTGGTGCTGCGTGAGCTGGTGACTCGGGAGCAGCTGGACATGCTCTCCTCCGGCGCGCTGGACCTGGGGCTGGTGCGGCCGCCGATCACCCGTCCGGAACTGGAGTCGAGCCGGCTGCTGGCGGAGCCGCTGCTGGCCGCGCTGCCGGTCGGCCACCCGCTGGCGGCGGTGGAGGAGCCGTTGAGCCCGGCCGATTTCGACGCGGCCGAGGTCGTCATGTACTCGCCGACGGAGGCGCGCTACTTCCACGAGTTGCTGGTGAGCGTGTTCCGCGAAGCCCACGTCTCACCGCACTACACCCAGCACGTCAGCCAGGTGCACACGGTCCTCGCGCTGGTGCGCGCCGGGCTCGGCATCGCCCTGGTGCCGTCGACGGCGACGCTGCTGCGGTTCGACGGCGTGGTGTTGCGCCCGGTGACGTTGCCGGATCCGGAGCCGGTGGAACTGCACTTGGCGTGGCGGAGCGCCAACGACAATCCGGCGCTGGGCGCGCTGCTGGCATTGCTGTGAGCTGAGCGCGACCTGCGGCCACACTATGTCCATAGTGGACTTTGATACTCCTTCCGGTGGAAATCGGTGGTACAGGACCAGATCGGAGCAGTACCGAGCACCTCGACGGGTGCTTCAATCGACCGGCCAATGCGGGAACGCCGACGAACAGGAGCCGCATGACCGCCGATTTCGTGCGCAAGATCCGTGCCGGGGAGCCCGCGCTCGGCTACTGGGTGATGCTCGACGCCCCGGCCTCGACCGAGCGGCTCGCGAGGGCGGGCTACGACTACGTGTGCTTGGACGGGCAGCACGGCCTGCTCGGTTATCAGGGCATTCTCAACGGGCTCATCGCGATCGACGCCGCGGCCGGTGCCACCGGTATCGTGCGGGTCGCCTCGCATGACCGGGCCGCGATCTGTCGCGCGCTCGACGCGGGTGCGCGCGGCATCATCGTTCCGCTGGTGGACGACGCGGAACAGGCGGCCGCCGTGGTCGCGGCCACCCGCTACCCGCCGAACGGCGTGCGTTCGTACGGCCCGATGCGATCGAGCCTGCGCATCGGGCCGGTGCCCGCGGAGGCCGACGCGAGCGTCGTGGTGCTGGCGATGATCGAGACGCCGCAGGGATTGGCGAACGTCGAGTCGATCAGCGCGACGCCCGGCCTGGACGGGGTGTACATCGGCCCGGCGGACATGGCGCTCGCGGTGGGGGCGTCGTATCCGGGTGATCCGGCCGTCGCCGCCGAGTTCGACGCCGCGCTGGCCAGGGTCCGGGCCGCGGCCGACGCCGCCGGGATCGCCGTCGGCATCCACACTCCTGACGGGGCGACGGCGGCCCGTCGGCTGGCGGAGGGGTTCACCTTCGCCAGCGTGTCCTCGGACCTGGAACACCTGGAGCAGGTCGCCCGCGCGCACCTGGACGACGCCCGAGGGTGAGCGCGGATCGGTACTCCGGGTGTCACCCGGAGTGATCGACGGGAAAAACGGGTCGGCCGCGGATCGCGCGGTCGGTTCCGGCCTCGGGATGAGCTTGCCTTGTGCGGTCGACGTCAGCGAAGGTAAAAGTCTGACAATTGCCTGCCGCGCGGTGAGGAGAGCTCTGTGACGTCGATCCGGGACCTCGTCGAGGCACGGCTTGAAACCGTCGACACCTTGGATTCCGCCCTGCACGCGCTGATCACCGTGCTCGACGAGCAGGCGCTGCGGCAGGCGGACCGGCTGGACGCGGCGACCGGACCGCAGGGGGCGTTGCACGGGCTCCCGGTCACCATCAAGGACAACATCGACGTCGCCGGGGTGGTCAGCACCGCGGGCTCGGCGCATCACGGCGGTGAGCGCGCGACCGCCGACGCCACCGCGACCCGGCTGTTGCGGGAGGCCGGTGCGGTCGTCCTGGCGAAGAACAACATGGCCGAGTTCGCGATGGGCGTCACCGGCCGCAACGACGCCTTCGGCGACTGCCGCAACGCCCGGGACGACACGCGGATCTCGGGTGGTTCCAGCAGTGGTTCCGCGGTGGCCGTGGCGAGCGGAATGTGCGCGGCCTCGCTGGGAACCGACACCGGAGGCTCAGGACGGATTCCCGCCGCGGTCAACGGGATCGTCGGCGTCCGGCCGACCCTGGGCCGGGTCTCGAACGCGGGCGTGTTCCCGGTGAGCCCGTCCTTCGACGCCGTGTCACCGATGGCGGTGGACGTGCGCACGGCGGCCGCGGTCCTCGCCGCGCTGGACTGGTGGGACCCGGCCGATCCGACGTCGGTGGACGCCGACCGGATTCCGGTGGAGTCCGCGCTCGGGGGAGCCGCCGGCCTGCGCATCGGTGTGCCCGCGAACGCCTTCTTCGACGACGTCGATCCGGGGGTGGCGACCGTGCTCGAACCGGTGCCCGGCGCGCTGCGCGAGGTCTGCGGTGAGCAGCGGCGGGTGAAGATCCCGGACGTGGAGATCGCGCAGGATCGGATGCTCGAGGTGATGTACCCGGAGGCGGCCGCCGTGCACGAGCAACGCGTGCGGCTCCGGCCGGACACCATCGACCCCGACGTGCTGCGCAGAATCCGGCTAGGGCAAGAGATTCCGGCGGAACTCGCCGGCCGATCCCGGCAGTGGCGCGGCGAGTTCCAGCGCCGGGTGGACGAGGTGTTCACCGAGGTCGACGTCATCGCGACCCCGACGATCCCGGTCGACGTGCCGCGGCGTGCCGCGGTGGACCTCGCGGATTCCACCAGGAGCATCGCCAGATTCACCTACGTCTGGTCGATGTACGGCGGACCGTCGGTCAGCGTTCCCTGCGGCCGCCACCCCGATTCGGGCATGCTGATCGGGCTCCAGCTGACCGCGGCTCGCTGGCAGGACCACCTCGCACTCGGCGCGGCGCTCGCGGTCGAGGAACTGGGAACCGAAGACCTGGCGGCCGGGTAGCGGTGATTCGCGCGCCACCGGTCGATGTTCGGTGGGGCCGTCGATCGTGGTCTCCCTGCGGCGGTCATCCCGATTCGGGGGTGCCGAACGGGATGCGGCTGATCGTGGCTCGTCGGCCGCATGAGGCCGGGGGCGTCGACCTGCGGGAACCGGCGGCGGATGTCCTCCGGGGTCGCCATGGCGGTTCTGTTGAACACGAAGCGGGCATTCGGGAGTTCCGCGTGGATCAGGTTGCCGAGGGCCTGATCCACAACTCGGCCACCGATGCCCCCGCGATCCGAGCCGAACTCGTGGTCGTTACCGCGGATTCGCCGTGCGCACCACAAGAATCGGGCACGGCGCGTGGTGGATCAGGGCCTGACTGGTCGATCCGAGCAGCATCCCGGTGAACCCGCCGCGACCTCGCGCGCCCACGATGATGAGCCGAGCCTGCTCGGCATGGCCGAGCAGCTCCGCCGCGGCCGACCCGCGAGAGACGAAATGGCGCACGGCCACGTCGGGATACCGCTCGCTCCAGCCGCCCAGCAGTTCGGACATCAGCCGTTCCTCGCCCGCTTGGATCTCATTGGCCGCCAATCCGACGCGCATCCGCCGCACGTCCACGCCCACGAGGTTCCAGGTGTGCACGACGTGCAGCGGCGCGTCGTAGTCGGCCGCCGCGTCGAACCCGTGCGGGAGGAGCTGCTCGGCCTGCCGTGATCCGTCGAGCCCCACGACCACCGGGCCGTGCGTCGAGCTCTGCTCGTGCCCGTTTCGCGCGCGCACCACCGCCGTCGAGCTGTGGCCGTGCGCGGCGACGGCCACGGCGACCGAGCCCGCGAGCAACCCGGTGAAGCCGCCGAGCCCTCGGTCGCCGACCACCACCAGACCCGCTCGGCTCGATTCGTTGATCAGGACCGACGCCGGGGATCCGGGCAGCGACACGGCCTCCACGGTGATCTCCGGGCTTTCTCGCCGGGCGGCTTCGGCGGCCTCCGCCAGCAATGTCTCCACATCGGCGCGGACCGGGCCGGGCTGTGGGGGAGTCGTTCGCCGGCCGCGGATTCCGGGCAGCAGGGGCGCGGCGAACACGTCGCCGTAGACGATTCGCAGTCCCACGTGCCTGCGAGCTGCTTCACGAGCAGCCCACCGGAGGGCTCGCCGGGCGGTCCCGGATCCGTCGATGCCGACCACCACCGGGTCGGCCTGGGCCTTGTTCATCTCGCCCCCCGCGTCACGCCACCGGTCTCTGCGTCCGACTGTGCAGCAGGTTCGGTGGACCGGCGACGTCAACTCCGCCGCGAGTGCCCGGTCAGGCCGGGCGCCGGGTGATCAGACCGTGAGGGTGCACCGGAGCATGCCGTCCTCGTCGCGGCTGGTGTCCGGGTTCGTCCGCACCATCCGCAAAGTCGCCTCGTCGAGGCGCTGGAAGCCCAAGAACTCCAGGCCGGTCCCGCCGGTTCGGTACACGGCCGCCCAGCCGTGCGTGTCATCGCAGGTCAAGTGATAGGTGAGCGTCGGCGGAGCCAAGGTCGGCACGGAAAATCCTCCAGTTGTGAACACGAAACGTGTTGATTGAAAGCAGAGAGTATCCGCATCCGGGTTGCTGCTCCATTCGGGGTAGTTTCACTCATCTGTTCGGCAGCGCCGGGGGCGTCCGTGCGGGATCGAGGTCTCGGCGGGCGGCGGGAATCCGGTCGCGGCCCGGTGGCGTTGGGATCGGTGTGACCGCACCGCTGCGCTTTTCCGTCCTGGATCGCTCGCTCGTCCGGCGCGGGCGGAAACCCGCGGAGTCGTTGACGCGCACCATCCGGTTCGCGACCGAGGTGGAGGAGCTCGGCTACCACCGGTTCTGGGTGGCCGAACACCACGCGGTTCCCGGGGTGGCGGGGTCGGCTCCGGCGGTCCTGGCGGCGGCGGTGGCGGCGGCGACCTCGCGCATCCGGGTCGGCACGGGCGGCGTGATGCTGCCCAACCACCGACCGCTGGTGGTGGCCGAGCAGTTCGGCGTGCTCGAGTCGCTGCATCCGGGACGGATCGACCTGGGGCTGGGGAGGTCGCTCGGGTTCACCTCGGAGGTGCGGCGGGCGCTCGGGCATGGCCGGGAGTCGGCGGAGCGCTTCGGCGAGCAGTTGGCCGAGCTACTCGGCTACTTCGCGGGCGAGCCCGGCTCCGCGGTGCGTGCGATGCCGTCGCAGGGACTTCGGATCCCGGTGTTCGTGCTGGCCACCGGGGCGGGTGCCGGGTACGCCGCCGAGGCGGGACTGCCACTGGTGATCGCCGCCGTGCGCGGAGACGACGCGCTGCGACGCTCGGTCGACGACTATCGGGAGCGGTTCCGCCCGTCGTCGTGGTCGGAGCGGCCGTATGTGGTGCTGTCCCGGTCCGTCGCGGTCGCCGAGACCGCTGAGCGAGCTCGCCGCATCCTCGTGCCGGAGGCCTGGTCGACCGCGTATTCACGGGTGCACGGAGTCTTCCCGCCCCTGGAGTCCGCGGCCGAGGTCCTCGCCCGGCAGCCGAGCGGCAAGGAGCGGGCGCAGTTCGAGCGGGCGATGCAGGGGCACGTGTTCGGCACCGAGGAGCAGGTCGGTGACCAGCTGCAGTCCATTGTGGATGACGTGGATGCGGACGAGTTGCTGATCACCACCAGCGGCCACGACGAGGACGCCTTGCTCGATTCCTACCGCCGCCTGGCACGGCTGATCCCCGGATCTCGCTGATCACCGCGCGGTCAGGGTTTCGCCGCGCTCGGCGTCGCCGGATCGGATTCGGTTTTCCCTTCTCCGGAGCCGGAGTCCGCCGCGTCGCCGGACGACGCCGACGTGGGCGAGTTCGGCTTCGGAGGTTCCTGCCCACCACCGGAACCGGCTTCGCCGGTGCCGGATGAGTCCTCCACTGCCGCCGGTTCGGCCGAGGCCCCCGACGCACCTTCGTCGCTCGCGGCAGGTTCCGGCTTCTTTCCCGCCTTCCGCTCATATCCGAGCAGGTGATCGCGCAGCTGCAGGTGGGTGAACCGATAGCCGCCCTCCACGCGGGACAACATGCTGTGCTCCGCCAGCCCGCGCAGCAGCCGAGCCCGGCGCACCGGCAGTTCGCTCAACGCCATCGCTCGCGCCAGCCATTCGGAGGCGGCGTTCTTCGCGGTGTCGAAGGGGAACACGTCGGCGTGCCAGGCGGCGGGCGCGGCGAGTCCGGCGACGAGCAGGCCGAGGCCCGCGTCCAGCGCCCGTTCGTCGAGCAGCGTCCCGCTGAACAGCACCGGCAGCACACCGAGCAGTCCGGCGGCCCCCACCAGGGGAGCGGAGTTCCGCAGCAGCTTGGAACCCTGCCCGTCGAACGCCTCGTACTGGTCCTCGCCGAACTGCCACCACACCTCGTCGCGGGCGGCAGTGGTGAGTCCGGCGACGATGCCCAGCACCGCGCCGATCCCCATCGAGGTCAGCAGCTCCTGCGGCCCGATCCAGAACATGGAGACGCCGACCAGCACCGCCCCGGCTGCACCGAGCGCGGCGCTGTTGCCCGGCATCTTCGACCACGCCTCGACCGCGCTCATGATGGTCAGGAACGCCGCGACGATCACCGCCGGAACCCCGACCCACAGCGGCTGGTCCGCGAGCCAGTTCGTGGCGGGCGTGGTGAGCCCGACGAGGGCCAGGCTCACCACCAGACCGAGCACGTAGCCGCAGGCCGCGGTGATCCAGCCTTGCGGAATGGTCCCGGCCTTCTGCGCGGGCCGGACCCACGGCAGCGTCGAGAGGTGGTCGAGGAACGCGACGTAGCCGACCAGCAGCACCGCCGTCACGAGAGCGGCGGCCGGGCCGAGCAGCATGCCCATCGCCAGCGTCGTGCCCGTGACGGATCCGGCGAGCACCCCGGGAAGTCCGCGCCCGAACACGTGCACCAGCGTGCTCGACGGCAGGAAGCGCGCCCATGCGACGAGACTCGGCAGGCGGGTGCGGGCGGTGAGGTCGTTGCACAGCGGGCTGGCCGAGACTCGTGCCAGGAACCGCAGCGTTCGCAACACCTTCTCCGGTGGGTAGCCGAGGTTTTCGGCCTGCCGGGTGGGAACGGCGGTGAGGTAGGCGTCGAACACTTCGCGGCGCCGTTGCTCGAGCGTGCCGGTGAGATCGACCTCCGACGGCGGCCGGTCCTGGTAGGCCAGCGCCATCAGGCTCAGCATCAGCGGCGAGTCCAGCAGTCGCCACAGCTCCGGATCGGTGCGCAGCGCGGCGCGCACGCCGTCCACGCGCGGGCCGAGGCGGGTGAAGAATTCCACGACCTGCTTGCGCGTGAGCGGGTTGATGGTGACGGAACTGTTGAGCTGCAGCGGCGTGGTGAGCGCTTCGTGCTCCTCATCGCGGCAGCACACGACGAGCTCGCGGATGAGGAAGGCGTCCCGCACGTTGTTGATCTCGTTGACGCAGCGTTCCTGGTATTCGGGCGGAACTTCGTCGAGCCCGTCGAGCATCAGCCCGATTTTGCCCTGCTCGAGCCAGATCCGGCCGAGCGACGGGTGGATGGTGTAGCGGCGTTCGATCTCGCGCAGCAGCCACTTCTGGAAATCGCCGGGCGGTGCGGGCCTGCGGTTGTCCCACCGCCAGCCGGACATCGCCCACGACCCGAGATCGATGATCAGCGGAATCGGATGCTTCTGGTCGCCCGTGGCCCGCAGCGCCAGCGCGCGGGTCAGTTCGAGCAGCAGCGTGGACTTGCCGGAGCCGGGCGCACCGAGGATCAGCAGCGAGCCGTGTGCGTCGTCGAGAGTCTTCGGCAGGTCGGCGTGCGCGGGCAGCCGAGATTTTCCGCCTTGGCCCAATTGCACGATCACGTCGGCGGGACGGGCGACCGTCGGGGGCACCTCGTCGACGTCGAGCAGCCGCGTGACGTGCTCGGCGAGGGAGCCGTCGATCCGTTCGCGCGCGTAGCGCTCGGCGCTTTGCACGGAGCGTTCACGGTTCGACGGGGAGTTGAGCCGGCGCGCGGTGATGGGCTTGTCGGTGTTGGTGACCCGCTCCCACCCGGCCAGCGCGACGGCGAACAGCAGGAACACGATGACCAGCGGCCACAGGAACGTCGCGAGCGGCTGCAGGAATCCGGGCAGGTGACCGCCGGTTCCGATGCTGATGGCGGTGGGGACGAGGACCAGCGTGACCGCACCGCCGGCTCCGATGAGCAGTGCCGTCCGCACCGTGCGGGCGAGCCTGTTCTGCATGATCTCTCTCCACGAGTCGGCGACCGCGCGTGCGCCTTCAAACTATGGTCCGGCGGGCACGGACTGTAAACGCTCCATTCCGGTCGGTGTGGCCGAGTGTGATCAGTGACGCGATGAACGGCACCGATCGAACGCCGGGCCGAAGCGGGTGGGTTACAGCTTCACCAACGCTGCCACGGGGACCGGCGATCGGAAACGGGCGGGCGAGGTGCGGCACGACTCGGTCCGCCGCGCGAAGAGCGCCGAGCAGCCCGCTTCCTGCGGCGACGGCGCGCACTACGTGGTGATGTTTCCGTTCTCGGCGCCGGATGCTGATACGTCGGGCGCCGAATCGGCGGACGAGAGGGCGGATGGGGATCCGCCTGCCGGGGAACTGGTCCGGGTGATGGCCGAGCGTGCCGTCGCCGAAGGGTCGAGGCCGATGATCCTTACCTGATCGGCGGATACCGCCAGGGTCATCCGGCGATGATGTCGCCCCGCTTGGACGGGATCGCGTCGAGCGACGCGAGGATCTCCTCGTCGAGGGAGATCGCACCGGCGGCGATGTTCTCTTCGAGGTGTCCGAGGGTGGCGGTACCGCGGATCAGGTGCACGTTCGGGGCGTGGTGCAGCAGCCAGGCGAGGCCGATCTGCGAAGGGGTGCTGCCCAGCGAGCGGGCCGCGGCGATGACGGCGGGTTCGTCGGTCACCTTCGGCATGCCGGGGAAGGCGCCGCCCAGCGGGAAGTAGGGCACCCAGGCGATGTTCTCGGCCACGCAGAGCTGGAGGAGATCCTCGCCGTCGCGGGTCACCAGGCTGTAAGCGTTCTGCACGCAGGCGATGCCCGCCGGGAGCGCTCGGCGCAGGTCGTCGGCGGTGACGGTGCTGAGGCCGATCTCGCCGATCTTGCCTTCCTCGCGCAGCGCGATGAGCACCGCGAGCTGGTCGTCGATGTCGACCCGCTGGTCGCCTTCGGCGATCAGGCCGGGGCCGACGTCCGCGCGGCGCAGGTTGACCAGGGGGATCTGGTCGAGCCCGAGGCTGGTGAGGTTGGCATCGAGGTCGGCTCGCAGTTCCTCCGGTCGCTGCGCGAGCCGCAGCGGGAGCGGACCGCCGGAGGCGGGGGTGGCGCCGATCTTGCTGGCGATGAGCACGCCGTCGCCCGCCGCCTCGCGGATGAGCTCGTTGGCCAGGCCGTTCCCGTAGAACTGAGCGGTGTCGATGTGGTCGACGCCGAGTTCGAGGGCACGGCGCAGGATCGCGAGGCCTGCGGCGCGATCGTCGTGCAGCCGTTCGAGTTGCATCGCTCCGTATCCGACCCGGGCCACCGTGCGGCCGGCGAGGTGGGCGGCGCCGCCGGGCCGTGTCGCGCCGGTGGTCGCGGGATCGGAGGAAGGGGTGGGTGAAGTCATGGTGGGTCCTGTTCGAGTGAGATGATGGAACGAGAGGCGGAGGAGCCTCCGGTAATGACGACGGTAGCACAGACGGAGGTGCCTCCACTTTGAGTGATCTCGAGCCGACGCGCGCCCGCCCCGCCCGCGCCGATGCGCGGCGCAACCGCGAGAAGGTCCTCGCGGCCGCCTGCGCCGCGTTCACCGCCAGCGGCGGAACCGTCTCGCTGGAAGCCGTCGCGCGCGAAGCGGGTGTCGGGATCGGCACCCTCTACCGCCACTTCCCAACTCGGGAGGCGCTCGTTGAGGCCGTGTACGCGGCCGAGCTCGACGACGTGGTCGCCAGCGCCGCCGAACTGCTCGACGAACTGCCGCCCGACGCGGCGCTGCGAGCGTGGATGGAGCGCTACGCGGCCTTCGTCGCGGCGAAGCGCGGGATGTTCGACACGCTTCGCGCCGGTTGGGAATCCGGCAGCATGGCGCAACCCGCCACGCGAGAGCGGATCACCGCCGCGGTCGCGACGATTCTCGAGGCCGGAGCGCGAACGGGTTCGCTGCGCGCGGACGTCCCGGCCGACGACGTCGTCGCCATGCTGCTGGGGGTGTTCTTCTCCGCGACGTCCGGGAACGCCCCGGAGCAGACGACCCGGCTGCTCGACCTCATCCTCGACGCCGTGCGAGCTCCCACCAGGTGAACGGACCGCTTGACCGGTCCCTCGGGGCAAAAGCGACATTCACCTGGTGCTGCACTGCCCGACGCGCACCAGGGCGGGGCGGATCAGGTGGCCGTGGACGCGGTAACCGGGGCGGAGCACTTCGGTGATCCGGGCGCCCGGCTCGACTTCCTTGTGGTGCAACGGGATCACGGTGTGCGGCTCGGGATGTTCGGGTGGGGCGGCCTCGTGCTCGACCGGGTCGAACGGTTCGTCGAGCGGGTCGATGCGGTGCAGGCCCTCGGCGGCGAGGGTCTGCTGCAGTTGCTTGTGCACCGCGTTCAGCGCCTCCGGGTGGTGGCGGGCGCCGATCTCGACGGCGTCGAGCACCGGAAGCAGTTGGGAGAGCACGTTCTCCGCCGCGCGGTCCAGGTGCGTGGTCTGCTCTCGGAGCATGCGCTTGCGGTAGTTGTCGAAATCGGCCGTCACCCGGCGCAGCGTTTCCAGGTGCGCGTCGCGTTCTCCCTGGAGCCGGGTGATCTGCTCGGGATCCGTTGGCGCACTTTCGATCCGGGTGGGGTTCGCAGAGTCATCGGCAGCCCCGGAATCCGTACCGGGACGGGAATCCGAGGTCGTCGGTGGCTCTGCGGAATCGGCGTCCACGCGGGGAGGAGCCACGACGTGCGGCCTGGCGGGGCGTCGCTCCGCGGGCATCGGGAGCGCGTTCCGGGGTGGGCCGCCGGGACGGTCGTCGTCCATCGCTCACTCCTTGTCGCCGCCGGGCTCGTCGACGATCTCCGCGTCCACCACGTCGTCGTCGGACCCCGAGCCACCGGAACCTGAGGAAGCGCCGGAACCCGAACCGCCCGAACCCGAGCCCGCGGCGGAACCGCCGGCCCCGCCGTCGCCCGCGGCTCCGGTGTCGCTGTAAAGCGCCTGGCCGAGCGCTTGGGACTCGGTGGCGAGCTTCTCCGCCGCCGTCTGGATCGCGGCGACGTCCTGCCCGCGCAACGCCTCGTTGGTCTCGCCGATCGCCGCGCGCACCCGGTCCTTGACGTCGGCGGGCAGCTGCGCGTCGTTGTCGGTGAGGACCTTCTCCGTTTGGTAGACGAGGGTTTCGGCCTGGTTGCGGGCCTCGGCCTCTTCACGACGCTGCTTGTCCTCGTCGGCGTGCGCCTCGGCGTCGGAGACCATCCGGTCGATGTCCTCCTTCGGCAGCGCGGAGCCCCCGGAGATCTGGATGGACTGCTCTTTGCCGGTGCCGAGGTCCTTGGCGTTGACGTGCACGATGCCGTTGGCGTCGATGTCGAAGGACACCTCGATCTGCGGCACCCCGCGCGGGGAAGGCGGCAGGCCCGTCAAGTCGAAGCTGCCGAGCTTCTTGTTGTGCGCCGCGATCTCGCGCTCGCCCTGGAAGACCTGGATCTGCACCGAGGGCTGGTTGTCGTCGGCCGTGGTGAACGTTTCGGAGCGCTTCGTGGGGATCGTGGTGTTGCGCTCGATCAGCTTGGTCATGATGCCGCCCTTGGTCTCGATGCCCAGGGACAGCGGGGTGACGTCCAGCAGCAGGACGTCCTTGACCTCACCGCGCAGCACACCGGCCTGCAGGGCGGCGCCGACGGCGACGACCTCATCGGGGTTCACGCCCTTGTGGGGTTCCTTGCCGTCGGTGAGTTCCTTGACGAGCTCGGTGACGGCGGGCATCCGGGTGGAGCCGCCGACGAGCACCACGTGGTCGACGTCCTGCACCGAGATCCCCGCGTCGCGCACCGCGTTCTCGAACGGTTTGCGGGTGCGTTCCAGCAGGTCGGAGGTGATGCGCTCGAACTCGGCTCGGGACAGCGTCTCGTCGAGGAACATCGGGTTCTTCTCGGCGTCCACCGTGATGTACGGCAGGTTGATGTTCGTGGTGGAGGAGCTGGAGAGCTCGATCTTGGCCTTCTCTGCGGCTTCCTTGATCCGCTGCAAGGCCATCTTGTCCTTGGTGAGGTCGATGCCCGACGACGCCTTGAACCGCTCCACGAGCCAGTCCACGATCCGCTGGTCCCAGTCGTCGCCGCCGAGGTCGGTGTCCCCGGACGTCGCCTTCACCTCGACCAGGCCTTCGCCCACGTCCAGCAGCGACACGTCGAACGTGCCGCCGCCCAGGTCGAACACGAGGATGGTCTGCTCCTTCTCGCCCTTCTCCAGGCCGTAAGCGAGCGCGGCCGCGGTGGGCTCGTTGATGATCCGCAGCACGTTGAGCCCGGCGATCTGGCCGGCCTCCTTCGTGGTCTGGCGCTGCGCGTCGTCGAAGTAGGCCGGGACGGTGACCACCGCGTCGGTGACCTCCTCGCCGACGTACGTTTCCGCGTCGCGCTTGAGCTTCATCAGGACCCGGGCGCTGATCTCCTGCGCGGTGTAGTTCTTGTCGTCGATCGTCGTCTTCCAGTCGGTGCCCATGTGGCGCTTGACCGACCGGATGGTGCGGTCGACGTTCGTCACCGCCTGGTTCTTCGCCGGCTGCCCGGTCAGCAGCTCACCGCTGCGCGCGAAGGCCACCACCGACGGCGTGGTGCGCGCCCCCTCCGAGTTCGCGATGACCGTCGCGTCGCCGCCTTCGAGCACGGCCACCACGGAGTTCGTCGTGCCCAGGTCGATGCCCACCGCTCGCCCCATTGCGCCTCCTCGCCTCGGCCACACCGCAGCCCGGCCGTGCGGCGTCACCACATGACTCCTCACTCCAGGCTCGGAGGTGGGCGCGGTCCACCGGTAGGGGAGAACGGCCCTGGTGGGGTGGCGCCGCGCCGGGTTTCCGCGACGCGCCGAGCGCTTCCGCCGCAGTGGTGCGACAACGGCACCGAGCTCGCAGGCGGTCAGGAGTCGGCGAGTGCCAGCAGCCGGGTCACCGTGGTCCAGTTGCGCGCGGTGGTCCGCAATCCGAGGCGGCGCTCCCACCAGGACTGCGGCACTCGCGAGTTCCGCACTCCGTCCGGGCACCACACGTAGATCTCGCGCTCCCCGAAGCGCACCTCGTCCGGAGCGAACGCAGCCGGGTCGAGCTCGGCGAGCACCGCGGGATCGGGCCGCGCGGACAGGAACGTGACCAGGTACCGCGCCGGAATCGTCGCCACCTCGGCCAGCGGATCGGTGGCCACCACTTCGGCCAGTTCGTCGCGGGTCCGGACCACCACGGGCACGTCGAGCCCGAACTCCTGGCTGATGCCCGCCGAGATCACCCGCTCCGACTCCCCGGCGGGCATGGTGGCGGAGAACACAACGTTGCCGCTCTGCAGGTGCGTGGCGACCTCGTCGAAGCCGAGCCCGGCCATCGCGGCGCGCAACCGCTGCATCGGAATCCTGTTGTGTTTGCCCAGGTTGACGCCTCGGAGCAAGGCGATCTGCCGGTGCCGCACCGAATCCTCCCCAGTCCTGTCGCCGACGCCGCTCGACGGCGTGCCGGGATCGAGCGGAGCCGCGTTCGCCACGAGCATGCCTTCCGCCCACGACAACGTCTCCTACAGTCCGGCGCAGCACCCGCACCGTCGCGAGGAAGAGGCAGACCGTGGACACCAGCGGCCTCAAGGTGACCGGAACCCGGCAACGAGAAGCGTGGGCGGAGAAAGTGCTGCCGCCGGTGGAGAAGGTCCGCGACGGCCTGTGGTCCATCCCGGTGCCGATCCCGGACAACCCGCTGCGGTACACGCTGATCTACGCGTTGGAACTGCCCGGCGGGGTGGCGCTCGTCGACGCGGGCTGGGACCACGAGGACTCGTGGCTCGCGCTGGTCGCGGGCCTGGCGGCCGCGGGTTACGAACCGGCCGACGTGCGCGCGGTGCTGGTCACCCACGTGCACCCGGACCACTTCGGGCTCGCCGGACGCGTGCGGGAGGCGTCCGGTGCCTGGATCGGGATGCACGCCGCCGACGCCGAGCTGGTGCGGCCGGACGACGTGCTCACCGGGGTCGCCGCCGAACGCGCTCGGCAGCAGCTGCGCGCCACGGGCGCACCGCCGCACGTGCTCGACGAACCGCGCGAGGGCGCCCGCGCGCACCTGCTCGACGACGCCGCCGAACGGCTCATCGCCGACCACGATCGCGTGGACCTGCCGGGCTGGGACCTGCGCGCGGTGTGGACTCCGGGGCACACGCCCGGCCACCTGTGCTTCCACGAACGCGAGCACGGACTGCTGCTCTCCGGTGATCACGTGCTGCCGCGGATCAGCCCGAACATCTCGCTTTATCCGGGACATGCGGCGGATCCGTTATCCGATTACCTCGAATCGCTGCGCAAAGTCGGGGACATCAACGCCGAGGAGGTGCTTCCCGCGCACGAATACCGGTTCAGCGGGCTGCGATTCCGCACCGACGCGCTGCGCGCGCACCACGGTGAACGGCTCGCCGAGATCGAGCGCGCCGTCGCCGACCGGCCCGGCAGCACCTGCTGGGACGTGACTTCCGGTCTCAGCTGGTCCCGGCCGTTCGAGACGCTCTCGGAGTTCCAGATGCGGATCGCGTTGCGGGAATCCTTGGCGCACCTCGTGCTGCTGGACAGGCGTGAGCGGGTGCGGAAGTCGGATGAGACGATCCCCAGGTGGTTCCCGGCTTGGGAGCCCGATCAGAATGACCTGCGCAGCGGGTCCTCGGCGGCTCCGCGGTTGACAGGACAACAATGGAAAGGGCCGTTCCGCGAGAACCGGTTCCCGACCGGGAACGGTCTGGCTTGACTGTTTTTCCCGGCGCGGGTAACACTCCAAGTTCAGGCCCACCACCGGCGAGGCCGATTCCCTCGGCGAACAGAGGAGAACAGCGTGAGCGACAGCGTCCGCACCGAATTCGGCGACGGCATCGCCGTGATCACCATCGACCGGCCGGAGGCGCGCAACGCCGTCGACACGTCCGTGGCCGAGGGCATCGCGGCCGCCATCGACGAGTTCGAGTCCCGCAGCGATCTTGTCATCGCCATCCTCACCGGCGCCGGTGGCACGTTCTGCGCAGGTATGGACCTCAAAGCTTTCACCCGTGGTGAGAAGCCCTCGCTGCCCGGCCGCGGCTTCGGCGGGCTCACCGAGGCGCCGCCGCAGAAGCCGCTGATCGCCGCCGTCGAAGGCTGGGCGCTGGCCGGGGGTTGCGAGCTGGCGCTGTCGGCCGACCTCATCGTGGCCTCACGGGAAGCGAAGTTCGGGCTGCCCGAGGTCAAGCGCGGCCTGGTCGCCGCCGCCGGTGGACTGCTGCGGCTGCCGAAGACGCTGCCGTACCAGCTGGCGATGGAGATCGCGCTGACCGGCGACCCGCTCACCGCGGAGAAGGCGCACTCGCACGGCCTGATCAACACCCTCACCGAACCGGGCGGCGCGCTCGACGGTGCGAAGGAACTCGCCGCGCGCGTCGCGGCCAACGGCCCGCTGGCGGTGCGCGCCACCAAGCAGATCGTCTCCGGTGCGGTGCGCTGGACCGACGCCGAGGCGTTCACCGCGCAAGCGGACCTGGTCCGGCCGGTATTCGAGTCGGCCGACGCGCAGGAAGGTGCTCGCGCGTTCGCGGAGAAGCGCGCGCCCGTCTGGCGCGGTGAGTGACCGGATGCCGGCGACATGAGAAATCGGCTCCGCAGCGGGAAAACGCTGCGGAGCCGCCACCCCGGCAAGATCAGCAAGGAGAGCACCGCCATCGCTGCGTACCGCCAGTCCGACGCCGAGAGCGAACCCGAGGGCTCCGGCCAGGACCGAGACCAGGACCGAGCCCGCGCCGCGCGCGAACTCGGCGACGCACTGCGCGAACTCACCGCCGCCGCGACCAGCACCGAGGTGGACGCCGCGACACTGCGCAAGATCGCCGACCAGGCCCGGGACCTGGCAGGCCCGCTCAGCGCGGCCACTCGCGACCGGCACACGCCGCCGTCCGTCGACGAGGCCAAGCCCGGCAGGCGGATGTACAACCCGGCCGTCGGGCCGGGAAATCCGATCGCACCACCGATGCGGGTCGAAGTCGGCGACGGTGTCGTCGTCGGCACCTGCACACTCGGGCTCGCCTACGAAGGGCCGCACAGCTACACCCACGGCGGGGTGAGCGCGATGCTGATCGACCAGATCCTCGGGCACGCGCACGCCGCGCTGGGGCGGCCCGGCATGACCGTGGCGCTGTCGCTGCGGTACCGCAAACCCGTTCCGCTGGAGACGCCGCTGCGGCTGACCGGCTGGGTGCCGGAGGAGTCCGTCTCCGACCGCCGCACCGGGCCGAAAGCCACCATCACCACCGCGGCCGAACCGGACAAGGTGCTGGTGGAGGCTTCCGGCGTGTTCGTCGTGCCGAGCGCCGAGCAGGCCAGCCGCATCTTCGGTGACTCCCGGCCTCCGCACTGGCAGCGGGATCGGTACTGATCGTCGTGGAAGTCGAAGACTTCGACGAACGCCTGGTGTGCGAGGAGAACGACCAGCCCACGTTCCAGGCGGAACTGTGGTCGTGGCACGTGGACGCTCACGGGGCACGCGGCGGCACCGTCAGGTCCGGGCACCTGCTCACCGGCTGCGAGGTCCACGAGGCCCTGGACTGGTGTGAGCGGAACGTGTGGGAACCCGGTTGTTTCGTGCTGCACGCGGGAACCTGGACGAACTGCGGATTCGTGCGGACGGTGCGCCTGTCCGGGAGGCCGCCCGGCTACGGAGAGCCCGGCCGCGATGAAAGCTCGGCTGTCGTGACCTTCGAGGTCTGACGGCCTCCCGGGAGCTCAGGCGTCGGGCAGGCTGCCGGATTCCCGGTCGGCGCGCAGGCGGGTCTTGAGGACCTTCCCGCTGGGATTTCGGGGCAGTTCCGGCAGAATCGTGATGTGGCGCGGGCGCTTGTAGCCGGCCAGGTGCTCGCGGCAGTACTGCTCCACGTCCTGCGAGGTCGGCGGGTCGGCCGGGTCGCGGGCGACGAGCACCGCCAGCGGCGTCTCACCCCACTTCTCGTCCGGCACGCCGATCAGCGCGACCTCGGCGACCTTCGGATGCCCGGCGAGCACGTCCTCGACCTCGGCGCAGTAGATGTTCTCGCCGCCGGAGATGATCATGTCCTTCTTCCGGTCGACCACGTAGTAGTAGCCGTCCTCGTCCTCGCGCACCAGGTCTCCGGAGTGGAACCAGCCGCCCGCGAACGCGTCCGCGGTCTCGGCGGGTTTGCCCCAGTACTCCCGCATCACCGTCGGGCCGCGGTAGACGATCTCGCCGATCTCGCCGCGCGGCACGTCGTTCATCTCGGTGTCCACCACGCGCACCTCGACGTTGAGCATCGGCGTGCCCACCGAGCCGATCTTGCGCAGCGCGTCCTGTCCGCGCAGCAACGTGGTCACCGGACTGCACTCGGTCTGGCCGAACGAGGTCACCACCTCGGCCTGCGGGAACGTGTCGAGCATGGCGCGCAGCAGCGTGGTCGACGCGGGCGCCGCGCCCCAGGAGATGCGGTGCAGAGCGGACAGATCGCGCTCGGCGATGCCCGGCACCGCGCAGATCGCCTGCCACTGCGCGGGCACGAAGAAGCAGTCCGTGACGCGTTCGCGCTCCAGCACGTCCACGATCTCCGCCGGATCGAACCGGCCGGAGCGCGACAGCACCGTTTTCCCGCCCAGCAAGATGTTCGGCAGCATCCCGGACACGCCGGCGATGTGGAACAGCGGTGCGCCGGAGATGCCGACGCGTTCACCGATGGGCGTGCCGAGGTGCGCCATCATGCTGAACGAGTGCAGCAGCAGGTTGTGGTGGGTGAGCACCGCTCCCTTCGGGCGGCCCGTGGTCCCGGAGGTGTACATGATGTACGCGGGGTCGCGTTCGTCCACGTTGATGCCCGGATGTTCCGGATCCGCGGCCGCGAGGGCGTCCTCGTAGCCCGTCGCGCCCGGTCCGGCTTCCGCGGTGCCCTCGCCGATGACCAGACGCACGTCCGGCGCCGACTCGCGGGCCTTGCCCAGCACCGGTGCGAGCGTCGTGTCGACGATGACGGCGGCGGCTCCGCTGTCGGTGAGCGCGTAGGCGACCTCGTCGGCCACCAGCCGGAAGTTGATCGGCACGCAGATCGCGCCGAGCCGCCCGCAGGCGTGGTAGGCCTCCACGACCTCGATGCCGTTGAGGCCGAGCACCGCGACCCGATCTCCCGGCGCCACGCCACGCGCCAGCAGTGCGTTCGCGAGCCTGCTGAGCCGCTCGTCGAGTTCCCGGTAGGTGCGCTGGTCCTGCTCGAACCGCAGGGCGATCGTGTCCGGGATCGTGCGCGCGTGCCGCGCGATCTGGTCGCTGCTGGTCATGCCGGTACCTGCGAGGGTCGTGTTCATCGGCGTTTCCTCGGCGTTGAGGGCGGGCGAATCCGGGGGACGTCAGGACAACGAGGTGAGGGGCCGTGATGTGTCGGCCGTGTTCGCGTGAACGGACTGTTCGTCCGGTGCGGTGGAACCGTTCGGTTGCCGCGGCACCGGGTCGAGGAGTGCGTGAGCCGGATGCTGCCAGTGTTGCGATCGCCACTGCGGCGGTCAACCCTGACTGCTCTCGGGGGTTCTTGCGGCGCGCGCCTCCCTTGCCGTAGAAGAACAGTCATCACTGACTGCTCGGGGCCGGTTGGTCCCGTCGGGCGAGGAGGAACGCATGGACATCGCGGGTGGCGTCGCCGTCATCACCGGGGGAGCCTCCGGGCTCGGACTGGCCACCGCCAAGCGGCTGGTGGCGGCGGGCGGCAGCGTCGTGCTGCTGGACCTCCCGACTTCGCCGGGCGAGCAGGTCGCGGCCGATCTCGGCTCCGCCGCCCGGTTCGCTGCCGCCGACGTCACCGACGAGACCCAGGTCGCCGCCGCGCTGGACGTGGCCGACGAGGTCGGACCGGTGCGCGCCGTCGTCAACTGCGCGGGCCTCGGCAACGCGCTGCGGGTCGTGAGCCGTAAGCGCGGACCGTTCCCGCTGGAGGCGTTCACGAAGATCATCAACATCAACTTGATCGGCACGTTCAACGTGCTGCGCCTCGGGGCGGAACGGATGCTCGCGCACGAACCGGTCGGGGAGGAGCGCGGCGTCATCATCAACACCGCCTCCGCCGCCGCGTTCGACGGCCAGGTCGGGCAGGCCGCCTACTCGGCGTCGAAGGGCGGCGTGGTCGGCATGACGCTGCCGATCGCCCGCGACCTCGCCGAACACCACATCCGGGTCGTCACCATCGCGCCCGGCCTGTTCAACACGCCGCTGCTGGCCGGGGCGTCCGAAGAGGTCAAAGCCTCACTGGGCGAGCAGGTACCGCACCCCTCGCGGCTCGGCGAACCCGACGAATTCGGCGCGCTGGCCGAGCACATCGTCGCCAACCCGATGCTCAACGGCGAAGTCATCCGCCTCGACGGAGCCATCCGCATGGCCCCCCGCTGACGGCGAAGCCGACGCCCCCGGGCGCACCACCGGGTGCCGGACCGGAGTGAACGGACCGTTCGTCCAACGGGATTGGTCGAACGGTCCGTTCACCCATTCCAACTCGGCGAGGTTCCACCGCCACGGCTCCGCAGGCTGGAGTGAACGGACCGTTCGCCCAATCTAGTTGGACGAACGGTCCGTTGACTCATCTCGATTTCCGGAGGCGGCGTTGTCGTCGGGTGCGTGTGCGGCCGGGTGGGGTGAGTGAGCGGACCGTTCGCCCAATCCCGTTGGGCGAACGGTCCGTTGACTCCAGCTGGGATTCGCCCCCGAACCGGGCCGTGGCGTCGGTGGTCAGGTCTCGTCGTAGAGCAGGCGGTGCGCCAGGGTCTTCCACAGCGCCAGGTGCGGGTCGGTGGCGGGGGAGCGGTCCTCGAAGGCGTATGGCATCGCGGCGCCGCGCATGCTGGTGAACAGCAGTTCGCGCAGCAGGTGGTACTGCGGGTGCTCGCGCACGGCCGGTCCCCAGATTCCGTCGGTGACGTCGCGGATCGCGGCGCGCAGACCGCGTTCCTCGGGAAGCAGCGCGGCACCGAGCGCGGGGTTGGTGCGGGCCGCGGTCCACAGTTCGATCGCGGCCCAGAAGTGGGGTTCCTGGAAGGTCTCCCACAGCAGTTCGATGCACCGGTCGACGCGCGCCGGGCCTTCGGGTTCGTCGGCGAGTTTCCGCTCTGCGTGCACCTGAGTCTGGGCGAGCCGGGTGTTCGCCAGGTGCTGCGCGGCGGCGACGAGCAGCCCGTCCCGGGACGGGAAGTGGTGCAGCAGCCGCCCTCGCGAAACTCCGGCCTTCGCCTGGATCACGAGGGTGGAGGCGCCGGAGTAGCCGTGTTCGATGAGGCAGTCGACGGCGGCGTCGAGGATGAGCGCTCTGCTGTCGGCGGTGCGTTCCTCCCGCGTGCGGGGTGTCGCCCCGGCCGGGCTGCCGGGGCCTTTCGCGTTCGCCGTCTCGGACTCGACCACCGGGACAGCGTACCCGCTGGTGGCTCGAACACGTCCCGGAACCAGTCGGCATTGACCGTTGCCGTGCGGCGGTGCCAGGCTCGGTTGGTCCGGGGCGCCCGAGCGGGGTGCGTCGGGCCGTGGTGGCCTCCGCCGCGGCGCCGGGCTGCGGGCGCCCGCGTGGAGGCTCGCGGCGAGGCGCGGCCGGTCGCCCGGTGAGGTCGAGGTTCAAGGAGGAACCGCGTGTATCCAGGTGCCCACGCCGCGACCGACCCGGACAAGCCCGCCGTGATCATGGCGGGCTCCGGTGCCCGGCTGACTTACCGGGAGCTGGAGGAGCGGTCGAGTCGCCTGGCGCATTCGCTGCGCGAATCGGGCCTGGGGCGCGGTGACGTGGTGGCGTTGCTGACGGACAACGCGCTGCCCGCGTTCGAGGTCTACTGGGCGGCCGTGCGGTCGGGTCTTTACATCACGGCGGTCAACAGCCACCTCACGCCGGCGGAGATCTCCTACATAGTCGACGATTCCGGCGCGACCGCGCTGATCGTGTCCGCCGCGCTGGCCGGCACGGCCGCGGAAGTGGCCGAGAGCGTGCCGGGAGCACGGGTTCGCCTGGCCTTCGGCGGCTCGGTCGCGGGCTACGACGATTATGATGCGGCGCTGGCGGAGTCCTCGCCGGTGGCTCCAGCGGATCAGCCGCGGGGCGCCGACATGCTGTACTCCTCGGGAACCACGGGCCGCCCCAAGGGAATCCGCCCGGAACTGCCGGATCGCCAGGTCGGCGAGGAAGGCGACATCCTGGTGGCGGTCGTCTCGCAGCTCTACGGGCTCGGTCCGGATTCGGTGTACCTCTCGCCCGCGCCGATCTACCACGCGGCGCCGTTGCGCTACTGCGCCTCGACGCACGCGCTGGGCGGCACGGTGGTGCTGATGGAGAAGTTCGAGCCGGAGCAGGCGTTGCGGGCGATCGAGCGCTACGGCGCCACGCACAGCCAGTGGGTGCCGACGATGTTCATCCGCATGCTGAAGCTGCCGGAGCAGGTCCGGAACCGTTACGACCTCTCCAGCCACCAGGTCGCGGTGCACGCCGCAGCGCCGTGTCCGGCCGAGGTGAAGCAGGCGATGATCGACTGGTGGGGGCCGGTGCTCTACGAGTACTACTCCTCGACCGAGGGCATCGGCATGACGTTCATCGATTCCGCCCAGTGGCGGCGCAAACCCGGTTCGGTGGGCAAGTCGGTGCTCGGCACGGTGCGGATCTGCGACGACGAGGGCGCCGAGCTGCCGGTGGGGCAGGTGGGCACGGTGTACTTCGACCGCGAGGAGCAGACGTTCGAGTACTGGGGTGACGTCGACAAGACGCGTGCCGCTCGGCATCCGGAGCACGAGAACTGGGCGACCGTCGGCGACGTGGGCTACCTGGACGACGAGGACTTCCTGTTCCTCACCGACCGCAAAGCCTTCATGATCATCTCAGGTGGGGTGAACATCTACCCGCAGGAGATCGAGGACCTGCTGGCGCTGCACCCCCGCATCGCCGACGTCGCGGTGATCGGCGTGCCGGATCCGGAAATGGGCGAATCGGTGAAGGCGGTGGTGCAACCCGCTTCCGGTGTCGTTCCCGGCCCCGAGCTGGAGCGGGAGCTGCTGGAGTTCGTGCGCGCCCGGATCGCGCACTACAAGGTGCCGCGCAGCGTGGACTTCCTCGACGAGCTGCCGCGCACGCCGACCGGCAAGCTCGTCAAAGGGACGCTGAAAGCCCGCTATGCGGCCGAATCCGTCTGATCCGGGTTCGTTCGGCGTAACACCGAACGGCCTCACCTCGTTTACAGTCAGAGTTGACTGCTTATCTCGGCGGGAGGGAAGCCATGCGTGATGCGGTGATCGTGGAGGCCGTGCGCACTCCGGTGGGCAAGCGGAACGGGGCGCTGTCCGGAGTGCACCCGGTCGACCTGTCGGCCCAGGTGCTCGACGCGCTCGTGGCGCGGACCGGCGTCGACCCCGGCGTGGTCGAGGACGTGGTGTGGGGCTGCGTCGGCCAGGGCGGTGAACAGACTCTGGACATCGCGCGCAACGCGGTGCTCGCCGCGGGCTGGCCGGACACCGTGACCGGCGTGACGGTGGACCGCCAATGCGGGTCTTCGCAGCAGTCGGTGCACTTCGCCGCCGCCGGGCTGGTCGCCGGGCACTACGACGTGGTCGTGGCGGGCGGCATCGAGTCGATGAGCCGGGTTCCGATGGGCAGCACCGTCAACGGCGCCGACCCGTTCGGGACGCGGTTGATGGAGCGGTACGGCGGCACCCCGCCGAACCAGGGCATCGGCGCGGAGATGATCGCGCAGCGCTGGGGCTTCAGCCGCGCCCGGCTCGACGAGTTCAGCATCGGCTCGCACGAGAAGGCCGCCGCCGCACAGGACGCCGGTGCTTTCGACGCTCAGATCGCGCCGATCACGCTGCCCGACGGCACCGTCGTGGACAAGGACGAGGGCATCCGTCGCGGTGGCACGGTGGACAAGCTCGGTGGGCTCAAGCCCGCGTTCCGCGAGGACGGGGTGATCACCGCCGCGAACAGCTCGCAGATCAGCGACGGTTCCGCCGCGTTGCTGATGATGACCGGGGAGAAGGCCGCGCAGCTCGGCCTGCGCCCGCTCGCCCGGGTGCACACCGCCGTGCTCGCCGGGGACGACCCGGTGATCATGCTGACGGCCCCGATCCCGGCGACGAAGAAGGCCTTGCGCCGCAGCGGATTGTCCGTGGACCGCATCGGTGCGTTCGAGGTGAACGAGGCGTTCGCGCCGGTGCCGCTGGCCTGGCTCGCCGAGCTCGGCGCCGACGTGAAGTCCCTCAACCCCCTGGGCGGCGCCATCGCGCTGGGCCACCCGCTCGGTGCCAGCGGGGCGCGCATCATGACCACGCTGGTGCACCACTTGCAGGACAGCGGCGCCGAATTCGGCCTGCAGACCATGTGCGAGGGCGGCGGCCAGGCGAACGCCACGATCTTGGAAAGGTTGTGACCGGTGGCCTGCGCAGTGGGTCGGGACGCGCAACTTCAGCGGCTTCCGCGCTGCGGGATCCATTTCTCATTCAGCCTCCTGCACGGCGAAATCGGGGATGGGCTGCCGTCCTCACGAGGATGATGCTGAGAACTCGGCGGTGGTCGGCCTGCTCTAGCCGGTCACTGCTCATCGGCTTCGCCGCTGACACGGCGCAGAGCTGACGAGACACCGAGCTGACCCGGCACAGAGCTGACGAGCACAGAAGGACTACGGACGAGGACGGTGGCGAAGATGGCGGAGACGACTGACTCCGGCGGGGCGGCCGGCTCCGCTTCGCTTGGCGAATTCTCCCGCCGTGCGCGGGAATTTCTGGAATCGGCGATCCCGGCGAACTGGTCGGAACTGGGACCGGCCGAATTGATCCCGGTGGCGCGGGAGTTCCAGGCCGCGTTGTACGACGCCGGTTTCGCCGGGATCACTTGGCCCGCCGAGTGCGGCGGCCAGGGCGGGTCCGCCGGTCAGGAGCAGGCCTTCCGGGAGCGGGCGGCAGGATACGACCTGCCCACCGGTCCGTTCGTGATCGGGCTCGGGATGTGCGGGCCGACGCTGGTCGACCTCGGCACCGAACGGCAGCGGTCGCGCTACGTGCGGCCGCTGCTGCGCGGTGAGGAGATCTGGTGCCAGCTGTTCTCCGAACCTGACGCCGGGTCGGATGTGGCGAGCCTGCGCACGAAAGCCGTCCGCGACGGTGACGACTGGATCATCAGCGGGCAGAAGGTGTGGACCTCCGGCGCGCGTTTCGCCGATTTCGGGGCGCTGCTGGCCCGCACCGACCCGGACGTGCCCAAGCACGCGGGCCTGACGATGTTCATCGTGGACATGCGGGCGCCGGGCGTCACGGTGCGCCCGTTGCGGGACATGACCGGGAAGAGCCCGTTCAACGAGGTGCACTTCGACCAGGTGCGGCTGCCCGCGGACGCGGTGCTCGGCGAGATCGGCGCGGGCTGGCGCGCGGCGGTCACCATGCTCGGCCACGAGCGCGTCTCCCTCGGCGGGGCCACCCGGCGCCGCGACGAGCCGTTGGGCGCGGCGAACCTGGCCAGGCTGGCGGGCGAGAACGGCGCCGGCGCCGATCCCCAGGTGCGTGCCGAACTGGCCGGGCTGCACGCGGCGGAACGGGCGTTGGAGCTGTTCAGCGTGCGGCTTCGGCAAGAAGCGGAGTCCGGGACCCCGCCGGGCGCGCGCGGCTCTGTGGGCAAGCTCGGCGGCGCCATGCTGCTGTGGCAGGCGTTGCACGCGGCCGGGGAGATCGCCGGAACCGATGCGGTGGCCTGGGAGCCCGGTGACGAGGCCGCGGAGGAACTGGCGGTGGCGATCAACGCCGTGCCCGCCTCCAGCATCGCGGGCGGAACGAACAACGTGCAGCGCAACATCATCGGCGAACGGATCCTCGGCCTGCCGAAGGAACCCCAGGTCGATCGGGACGTGCCGTTCCGGGAGCTCCGCGTCGGCACCCAGCGTGAAACCAGCTGAATCGGGGAGTGCGCTCATGCGATTGGTGTTGACCGGGCAGCAAGAGGACCTGCGCGCGGCGGTGCGGGATTTCCTAGCCGACAAGTCCGGGCCGGAGCGGGTCCGGGCCGTGCTGGACACCGACGACGGGTTCGATCGGGAGTTGTGGCGTCGCGCCGGTGCGGAGCTGGGAGTGCTGGGGCTCGTCGTCGCCGAGGAGCACGGAGGGGCGGGAGCCGGTCACGTTGAACGGTCCGTCGTCGCGGAGGAACTCGGGGCCACGCTGGTGCCCTCGCCGTTCCTCGCTTCGGCGGTGCTGGCGATCGACGTGCTCAACGCCGTCGACGATGCCGAAGCACGGGACCGGTGCCTGCCTGCGCTGGCATCGGGAGAGCTGATCGGCACCGTCGCGCACGGCGCCGACGCCACCGAAAGCGACGGCTGGCGGCTGACCGGACGGCTGGCTCCGGTGATCTCCGGTGATGTGGCCGATGTGGTGCTGGTGCACGCGTCGACTCCGGACGGCACCGGCTGGTTCGCGATCGACGCGACGGCTGCGGGAGTCCGGCGCACGACGTTGCGCACGCTCGACCCGACGCGGCGACTCGCCCGGATCGACCTCGCCGGCACTCCGGCGCGGCGCTTGGCGACGAAGAATCCCGGCGCAGTGAGGTCCACAGTGGACGACCTGGCCGCGGTGGCGTTGGCCGCCGAGCAGGTCGGCGGGATGCGGCGGGTGCTGGAGATGACCTCCGACTACGCCAAGGCCCGGGTGCAGTTCGGCAGGCAGATCGGTTCGTACCAGGGTGTGAAGCACGCGCTGGCGGATCTCTACGGCTCCTGGGAGCAGGCGGTCTCCGTGGTCCGCCACGCCGCGTGGGCCGCCGACGAGGATCCGGAGGAGCTGCCGGTGGCCGCCGCTATCGCCCAGGTCCACTGCGCTCCCGCCGCGTTCCGGGCGGCCGCCGATGGCGTCGTGCTGCACGGAGGCATCGGCTACACCTGGGAGCACGACGCGCACCTGTACTACAAGCGCGCCAAGACCTCCGAGCTCCTGTTCGGCTCCGACCGAGCCCGCCGCCTCCACCTGGCCGACCTGATGGGCATCTGAGGTCAATGCCCTTTCCGACCGGAAGGACCGGTCGAACGGGCCGTTCACCCCACTGGCACCGAGATGAACGGCCCATCTGACCGGTGGGATCGGTCGAACGGGCCTTCACCCGACTTGGGATGAGGAGTGCGGATTGAGCTTTCGGGAGATCTCCTACGAGGTGCACGAGCGGATCGCCACGATCACGCTGAACCGTCCGGACAAGCTCAACGCGTTCACCGATGTGATGCGCCGCGAGCTGCTCGACGCGTTCGACGCCGTCGACGCCGACGACGAGGTCCGGGTGGTGATCCTCACCGGGGCCGGCCGGGCGTTCTGCGCCGGAGCGGACCTCAGCAGCGGCGCAGGCACTTTCGACTACGACGCACGGGATCCGGAGGCGCGAGCCACCGGCCTGACCGAGGACGGGGTGCCGCGCGACGGCGGCGGCACCTGTTCGCTGCGCATCGCCGCGTCGAAGAAACCGGTGATCGCCGCCGTCAACGGTGCCGCAGTCGGAGTGGGCGCGACGATGCTGCTGCCCGCCGACATCCGGCTCGCGGCCGAGGCCGCGCGGTTCGGGTTCGTGTTCGCCCGCCGCGGACTGGTGCCGGAGGCCGCGTCGACGTGGTTCCTGCCGCGCCTGGTCGGCATCTCGCAGGCGATGGAGTGGGCTGCGACCGGCCGCGTCTTCGGGGCTACCGAGGCCGAGTCGGGCGGGCTGGTGTCCCGCGTGGTCGCGGACGCGGACCTGCTCGCCACCGCACGGGAGATCGCGCTGGAGATCGCGCACAACACCGCTCCGGTGTCGGTCGCGGCGACCCGCAGGCTGATGTGGAGCATGCTCGGCGCGGAGAACCCCTTCGAGGCGCACCGCCTCGATTCCCGCGCCATCCACAGCCTCGGCGCAGGTCCGGACGCGGCGGAAGGCGTGTCGGCGTTCCTGGAGAAGCGCCCGGCCGAGTTCCCCGGCAAGGTCAGCGCCGACTTCCCGGAGTTCCTCCCGCCCTGGCCGTGAGCCGTCGCCCTCGTTGCACGGGTGTGCGGGTTACGGGGTGGTGGCGCGGCTGGACCAGGAGGACTTCGCCTTGCGGGTGGCGGATTGCCAGAGCCGGTACCGCTGGACGTCGGCGGTCCCGGCCGGAGCCCTGAGGTGCTGGAGGTCGCGGGTGAGCCGCTGGATGGACTCATTCGCACGCAGCGCGCGGGCGCCGAAGACCTCTTGGGAAAGTCCTACCGAATCCATGCCGCGCTCGATGGCGACGTGTTTGGCGTTGAACAACTCCGCGTCGCAGTCACCGCCCCGGTCGAGCAACCAGGCGGCGTAGTGGACGATTTGCCGGGCGGTCATGTAGTTGGACTTGATCTGCCCGACTCGCTGCTGGACGGTTTCGTGCCGGGACAGCCGGGAATGCCCTCCGGCGTAGTCGACGGTGACCTCCAGCAGACTGTGGTGCAGGCCGAGGGCGACGGCGGCGATGGCCAGGCGGCCGTGAACGACGCTCGCGAGGTGGGCCGCGTCGAGTCCGTCTCCTTGCGCGCCGAGCCTGGCGGTGGCGGGCACGCGGACATCGTCGAAGTCGAGATCGCCGAACGAGAATCCACGCAAACCGAGGCTGGGCTCGTTGGACCGAACAGTGAGTCCGGGGCTGCGGGCATCGACGCCGAACACGCTGAGTTCGTTCTCGCCGGTGCGGGCGACTACCGCATGGACGTCGGCGATGTGCGAGTTGCCGATGAAGCATTTTCGTCCGTTGATGAGGTAATCCTCGCCATCTCGGACGGCGGTGGTGTCCATTTCGAGCACGTTTCCGCCGGAATGGGATTCGGTCACCGCGATCGTGGCGAGTACGCGCCCGTCCGCCAGGGCGGGAAGCCAGCACTGTTGTTGTTCAGCGGTGGCGATCCACCGGAATATCGCTACGGGAATGTCGCCGGCCTGCGCGGCGGCGCCGATCGCTCCGGAGATGCGGGAGAGCCGTTCGATGATGATCACTTTGGCGCGATGGTCCATCCCCTGTCCGCCGTAGGCGGTGGGAATGGTCGCACCGAGCCAGCCGAGCCGAGCGATCTCTCGCACCAAATCGTGGTCGGCCTGCCCCGACGCTTCCAGCTCTGGGATTCGAGGTCTGATGTGCCGGTCGGCGAATTCGGCGACCGCCTCGGCGAGCGCGTGATGGTGGTACGACAGCAAGTCGCGGTCGATCTCATCGTCACGGTGATGGCTTCGTCTGTCGAACATCAGCACTCCCTGGCAAGGCCGCGGCTTTAGGGATCCTCGCAGAATGATCTTTTGATCTTTGTCTTGTCAGTGGCGGATCCGCTCAGCAGCGACCCGCTTGAGAAGGTCGTCCAGAGATTGTGCGTCACTCTTGAACCATAAGCCGAACGCCCCGACGAGAAATTGCACGCGTGCACGAAGGAAACACCCGAAATCCGCTCGACCTGCCGCTCTTCCGAACAGCGTCGCAACTCATCCTTCGGGCGCGGTCGGTGCCTCCCGGATTTCTCCTCGCCCCGCGTCCCAACGGGGACCTGCGGGCTCAGCATCGAACACCGACCCCATTACCCGAGCGGACGTTCGGTGCGGAGGTGATGCGGCGGTTCGGGGGCTGTTCCGGCGGGAGGTCGTGACGCAGACTGGGGGTGATCGTGATGCCGGCCGGTCGATGCGGACCGGGGAGGAGTCGCTGCATGCTGGATCGGGAGCGTCTGCTGGCGGAGTTCACCGGCCCCGGCGGGGAGTTCGAACTGGTCCCGCGCGACGTGCGCGGCATCCCGATGCGGGTCTACGCGACCGGCCCGCAGACCCTGCGCGACGTGCTGCTCAGCACCGCGGTGCACGGCGACGCCGACTACCTCGTGTTCGGCGAGCAGCGTTGGACGTTCACCGAGCACCTGCGGGTCGCCACCGGGTTGGCGAACGGTCTGCGCACCGATTTCGGCTTGAGCCAGGGCGATCGGGTCGCGATCGCGATGCGGAACTACCCGGAGTGGGCGCCGATCTTCTGGGCCGTGCAGGCCGCCGGTCTCGTCGCGGTGCCGCTCAACGCTTGGTGGACGGGTCCGGAACTGCGCTTCGCGCTGGAGGATTCCGGGGCACGAGTGCTGTTCGCCGATCCTGAGCGGGTGTCCAGGCTCGCACCCGACTTCGGTGCGCTCGACGTCGTGCAGGTTCGCGGTGACAGCCCGCCGGAAGGGGTGCGCTGCTGGGCGGAACTGCTCGCCGGACTCGACTTCGACGCGAAGTTGCCGGAAATGGCGGTGGATCCGGACGACGACGCCACGATCATGTACACCTCGGGGACCACGGGCCGCCCGAAGGGTGCCGTGGCCAGTCACCGCAACCACTGCACGAATCTGTGGAACATGGCGCTGGGACGTCGCGTGGCGCAGGCGGCGGCGGGAGTGGAACCCGATCCGGACGCGAGAGCGGGCGTGCTGCTCACCTTCCCGATCTTCCACATCGCGGGCCTGTCCGGTCTGTGCTCGACGACGCTGGCGGGCGGGAAACTGGTGACCATGTACCGGTGGGAACCGGGCGAGGCGATCCACCTGGTGCGCGACGAGCGGCTGAACACCATCGCCGGAGTGCCCACCGTGCTGCGGGACCTGGCGCGGCACGCCGACGGTGGTCTGTCGACCGTGGAGGCGGTGAACATGGGCGGGGCGCCGATCCCGCCTGACTTGGTGGGTCTGGTGCACACCTCGTTCACCGCGAACGTGGCGCCCGGCAACGGGTACGGGCTCACCGAGACGACCTCGGCGGTCGTGAACAACACCGGCGCCGAATACGTCGCCCACCCCGACAGCGTGGGCCGCTGCGTGCCCGGCGCCGATCTGCGCGTCGTTGATCCCGCCCTGGAAGAGGACGTGGCGAGCGGTGAGATCGGGGAGTTGTGGTTCCGCGGCCCGAACGTCGTGCGCGGTTATTGGAACGATCCGAAGGCCACCGGGGAGGCGTTCGTCGACGGCTGGTTCCGCACCGGCGACCTCGGCTACGTCGCCGACGGCCTGGTGCACGTGGTGGACCGGCTCAAGGACATCGTGATCCGTGGCGGCGAGAACGTGTACTGCGCCGAAGTGGAGGCTGCGCTGTTCGAGCACCCGGCGGTCGCCGACGTGGCCGTGGTGGGCGTGCCGCACCGGGAACTCGGCGAGCAGGTCGCCGCGATCGTGCAGGTCCAGGAGGGCGCGGAGGTCGACCCCGACGAGCTGCGCCACCACGTCGGCGAGCGGCTGGCCGCGTTCAAGATCCCGGACGTGGTGCAGCTGCGCACCGGCACGATTCCCCGCACCAGCACCGGAAAGGTCCTCAAGCGAGACCTCCGCCGCGAGCTGACGGCCTGACTCACGCCGGGGCGGTGAGCTCGTCCCACACGCCGTCCTGGCCGACGATGACCGCCGTGCGGCCGAGCCGGCTCGACCATTCGCGCTCGCTGCCGTGCTCGTCGCGCCAGGCCCACAGCTTGCGGGTGACGTGGTGCAGCGAGTGCTCCCGCGTCACGCCCATCGCTCCGTGCAGTTGGTGCGCGGAGCGGGCGACGGACGTGGCGGCGTGGGCCGCGCGGATCTTCACCGTCGCGGTCGCCGCCTCCGCACGTGCGGGATCAGCGGTGTGCACGTCGCAGGCGCGGTCGAGCGCGGCTTGGGTGGACACGAGCTCGGTGCGCATCCCGGCGAGGGCGTTGGCGACCGCTTTCACCGCGATGAGCGGGCGGCCGAACTGGTTGCGCCGCGTCACGTGGGTCCGGGTGATCTCGTGCGCCCCGCGTGCCGCCCCGGTGATCGCGGCGGCGGTGAGCAGCGCCGCGCGGGAGGTCGCGGCCGAACGCGCGGGCGCTTCGGGAAGGGGAGTGCGCGCGTCGTCCGGAACGGTGACGGTGTCCCTCGGTTCCGCTGCCAGGTTAGCGCCGGGTTCGACGAGCACACCCGGCGCCGTGAGATCGACCAGGTATGGCGTCCCGTTCCGGGGCCACACCAGCAGATTCCGCGCGTGCCGCGCCCAGGCGACCCCGCGCAGCGCGCCGGTGGAATCCTCCCACGCGGGCACGACCAGGCCCGGCAGGTCCGCCCGTTCGGTTCCGGCCAGCGCCCAGCGGGCGAGCGCGGCTTCCGCCAGCGGCGCGCTCACCCCGTGCTCGGCCACCGCACCGACCAGCGCCAGCAGGTCCGCCAGGCACCCGCCCGAGCCACCGGAGTTCTCCGGGATCGACACCAGCGGCCATCCCAGTTCGGCGATCGTCGCCCACACCTCGGGCAGGTGACCGTCGGCGTCCTGCGGGGTGACGGGAGCAAGCACGTCGGCCGCTACCTCTGCGAGCAGCGTGTCGTTCACGGCGCCTCCTGCTTGGCGAGAATGGACAGCAGCACCTCGGAGGACCCGCCGCGGATGCTGAATCCCGGCGCGGCCAGGATCGCCCCGCCCAGCGGGTCGTCCGGCGCGAGCACGCCGGGATTCGCCGCTGTGCGGGCGAATTCGAGCACGTCGCGTTCGAACTCGGTGCCCAGGTACTTGAGCGTCGCCGCCTCCCGGACGGGCGCCACGCCGGTGTCGAGCGCCTCGGCGACTCGCACGCACATCGCCCGCAACACCCCCAGCCGAGCCACCAGCTCTCCGAGCTCCACCAGCAGGCCCGCATCGAGCTCGGCCGTCGCGTCCAGCAGCCCGGCCAGCACCGGATACGTCGAGAGCACCCGTTCCGGCCCGCCGCGCTCATGGGCGAGCTGCTCGGTGACCTGCCGCCAGCCCTGCCCCGCCACGCCGATGACGCGGCCCGCCGGGACGAACACGTCCTCGAACACCACCTCGTTGAAATGGTGCGAGCCCGCCATGTCCACGATCGGCGTCACCGTGACACCACGCGAGTCCATGTCCACCACGAACTCGGTGAGCCCGTCGTGCTTGCGCTCGGTCCGCTCGGTGCGCGCGAGCAGGTAGGAGTGCGTGGCGCGGTGGGCGTGGCTGGTCCAGATCTTGCGTCCGTTGACCCGCCAGCCGCCGTCGGTGCGCTCAGCGGTGGTGCGCACGGCCGCGAGATCCGAACCGGCCTCGGGCTCGCTCATTCCCAGGCACAGCACGTGATCCCCGGAACTGATGCCGGGCAGGATCTCCCGCTGCAACTCGGGCGTCCCGTGGCGCAGGATCGACGGGCCGATCTGACGGTCCCCGATCCAGTGCGCCGCCACCGGTGCTCCGGCGCGCAGCAACTCCTCGGTGACGACCAACCGATCCACATTGGACTGTTCGGCGCCGCCGAGGTGTCGTGGCCAGGTCATGCCGATCCAGCCCCGCCGGGCCAGCTCGCGGGAGAAGTCCAGGTCGAACGAGCGCAGCCACGCGTCCGGCCGAGGCCGGTAACGCCCCTCGTCCTGCCACCCGCGGCACAGGTCGCGCACCCGGTGGCGCAGTTCGGTGCGGTCGGTCATGTCACCTTCTCCTCGTCCGCGTCGAGTTCCGCTCTGCTCAGCGCCGCGGTCCGCGTCTCGGGCATCGCCAGGTACACGACGAGCGAGAACAGCGCGCATCCCGAGACGTAGAAGAAGAAGTAGTGCTCGTGCCCGGCGCCGCGGAAGGCCAGCGCGATGTACTCGGCGGTGCCGCCGAAGATCGCTTGTGCCAGCGCGTACGGGATCGCCACGCCCACGGTGCGCACGCTGGTGGGGAACAGCTCCGCCTTCACGCACGCGTTCACCGAGGAGTAGCCGCACACGATGGTCAGCGCCAGCATCGTCAGCGCCAGCGCGACCCCGACCGAAGGCCAGCGCTGCATCGCGGTGAGGATCGGATAGGTGCCCAGCGTGGTGCCGACGCCGAAGAAGATCAGCACCGGCCGCCGCCCGATCCGATCCGAGATCGCACCACCCACCGGAAGCAGCACGGCGAACAGGCACAACGCCAGGAACATCACCATCGAAGCGTCCGATTTGGACAGTCCTACCGAGTTCGCCAGGTACTTCGTCAGGTACGTCGTGTAGGTGTAGAATGCGACGCTGCCGCCGATGGTCAGCGCGAACACCAGCAGCGCCGCCCGGCGGTGCCGCCACACCTCCCGCAACGTGCCACGGCGCTGCGCCTCGTCGTGCGAGGCCTCTTCCCGGTACGCGTCGGTTTCCTGCAATCGGCGTCGCAGGTAGAACACGACGACCGCCGCGACCGCGCCGATCACGAACGGAATCCGCCAGCCCCACGCGGTCAGCTGCTGCTCGGTCATCGTCGCCTGCAACACCATGAGCACTGCCAGCCCGAGCAGCTGGCCCAGCGTCACCGAGACGTACTGGAAGCTTGATCCGAGACCGCGATGCCCGCGGCGGGACGCCTCGGTGAGGTAGGAGGCGCTGGCCGCGTACTCGCCGCCGACGCTGAGGCCCTGCAGGACGCGGGCCACCACCAGGATCACCGCGCCCAGGTATCCGGCCCGGTCGTGCGTGGGCGCGACGGCGATCATCAGCGCACTGACCGACATCATGCTCACCGACAACGTGAGGCCGAACTTCCGGCCCTTCCGGTCGGCGATCCTGCCCAGCAACCAGCCGCCCAGCGGGCGGGCCAGGAAACCGACCGCGAACACCGCGGCCGTGTTCATCAACTGCGCCGTCGCATCGCCCTCCGGGAAGAACCGCCCGGCGAAGTACAACGCGAAGCTGGCGTAGACGAACCAGTCGTACCACTCGACGAGGTTCCCGATCGAGCCGCCGATCACCGCCCGCACGTGCGAACGATGCTCGCGGGGCGCCTTCGGCCCGCGCATCGTGGTCATCTTCCGGCCTCCGTCAGTCCAGGGGACCGGTGCTCGTGAGCACCAGGTCCACCGCGGTCGCTCCCTCGCCGTCGGGATGCACGATCAGCGGGTTGATCTCGAATTCGGCGAGGCGGTCGCCGAACGCGGCGGCGGCGCGCGACAGTGCCGCGATCGCGGTGGCCGCGGCCCGCAGGTCGGCGGGTGGGCGAGCGCGGAATCCGGTGAGCAGCGGTGCACCGCGCAGTGACCGCAGCATCGCCTCGGCGCCCGGGGCGTCGATCGGGGCGAGCGCGGTGGTGACGTCGGCGTAGAGCTCAGCGGTGACACCGCCGAAGCCGACGGTGAGCACCGGCGGGTAGCCGTCGCGGGAGCCCCGCACGCCGACCAGCAGCTCGACCCCCGGCGGGGCGAGTTCCTGCACGAGGACGCCGTCGATGCGGGCGTGCGGTGCGGCCCGCTCGACCGCGCGCAGGATGCGTTTCGCCGCTTCCCCTGCTTCAGCAGCGGGTATTCCGATGAGGACTCCGCCCGCATCTGTCTTGTGCGGCAGGTCCGGTGACTGGACCTTGAGCACCAGTTCGCCGCTCAACTCACGAGCGATCAACTCGGTCTCTCCGGCGTCGGCGGCGAGCTCCCCGCGCGGCCTGGTCACTCCGATCGCGTCCAGCAGCGCCGCGCCCGCGGCCTCCGTGAGCGTGCCGGTGGGCAGCTGCGCTTCCAGGCCGGGCAGCGGAGCCGTGGTGACGGTGCGGCAGGGTCGTGGCAGCAGCCGGGTCAGCAGGGTGAGGGCCGCGCCGCTCGTCGTGACCACCGGGATTCCGGCGCGGCGCAATCGCCCCGCGGGCGCGGCGATCTCGGCGTGCGAGTACTGCCAGGCCACCACGTACGGCTTGGCGGTCGCGCGGGAGGCCTGCAAGATCGACTCGGCGATCAGTTCCGCGGTGCGCCCGCCGAGCGTGGTCAGCAGCACCAGAACCGCGTCGACTTCCTCGTCGGCGGCGACCGCCTCGCACACCCGGCCGAGCGCGCTCGCGTCGTTGATCACCTGTGCGGTCACGTCCACCGGGTTGGCCAGGCTGCCGAACGGCGGGATCAACGGCGCGAGAGCGTCCTGCGTGGACCGAGCGAGTTCCGGCAACCGCAACCCGGTGGGCTCGGCCTGATCCGCCGCGAGACCGCCCGCACCGCCGGAACTGGTCACCACCCCGATCCGCCCGCCGACCGGGCGTGGACCGCCCAGTGCGATCGCGGTGTCGAGCAGTTCGTCGATGTCGTCCACGAGCACCGCGCCGGACCGCTCGGCGACCAGGTCGAACGCCGCGCCCGAGCGGACCAGCGCCCCGGTGTGCGAGGCCACCGCCCGCCTGCCCGCCTCCGAACGCCCCGAACGCAGCACCACCAGGTGCTTGCCCAGCTCCGCGACCCGATCGGTCAACCGCGCCCAGGCGGCGCCGTCCGGCAATTGCTCCAGGTAGCAGGCCAGCACCCGGATCGCCGGATCCTCCAGCAGCAACGCCGTCGCCTCGGTGGCGGTGACGTCGGCCTGGTTGCCGACACTGACCCACGCGGTGAGCCCGACGCCCCGATCGGCCGCCATGCCGAGCACGCTGCCGCCGAGCGCGCCGCTCTGCCCGATGTAGGCGATGCCGCCGGTCTCCACGGGTGGGGCGGAGATGAGGCCCGCGCCGGAGCTGAACGTCGCGGTCAACTCGGCGGGACGGTAGAGCAGCCCTTGGCAGTTCGGTCCGAGGACGCGAATTCCGTGCCGCAGTGCCGTTTCCGCCAACTCTTCCTGCAACGCCGCGCCGTCCGGGCCGACCTCGGCGAACCCGGAGGACAGCACGATCGCCAGTCGCGCGCCTGCTCGCGCGGAGTCCGCGACGACCTCGGCCACCCGTTGCGCCGGCACCATGATCAGCACCAGGTCCACGGGGCCGGGGAGCCGGTCCAGCGCCGGGTAGCAGGTCAGGCCGTGCACCTGCTCGTAGCGCGGATTCACCGGATACACCGCGCCGGTGAACCCGCCGTCGAGCAGGAAGCGGGTCAGTCTGGCGGCCATCGTCTTGCGCTCGGAGGCGCCGACGACGGCCACCGCGGACGGGCTCAGTAATGAGTCCATGCGGAGTCACCGGCCCTGGAAGTCAGGGCGGCGCTTGTCCCGGAAGGCGCTCAGCGCCTCGGCCGAGTCCTCAGTGGACTGGACGATCGCCTGGTGCGAGGAGATGAGGTCGAGCGAAGTGCGCAGGTCGCAGCGCGCCGACTGGTACAGCGCACGTTTGATCGCCCGGATCGCCACCGGCGGACCCGACGCGAGCTTGCGGGCGAACTCGGCGGTCCGCTCGGGCAGCTCGGCGTCCGGGTAGCGGTAGCTGGCGATGCCGAGCTCCACCGCCGTGGCGGAGTCCACGAAATCGCCCGTCCACAGCAACTCCAACGCCTTCGCCGTGCCCACCAGCCGGGGCAGGAAGTAGCAACCGCCGTCACCCGGAACCAGGCCGACCCGCACGTAGCCCTCCGAGAAGCGCGCGGACTCGGCGACCAGCCGGATGTCGCACATCAGCGCCATGTCCATGCCCGCGCCGACCGCGACGCCGTTGACCGCCGCGAGCACCGGCTTGTCCATGTCCTCCAGCGCGAGCGCCACCTGGTGCACGCGATCGGTGAGCACCGTCTTGTTCTGCAGCACGGATTTCTGCTCGCCGGTGAAGTCGTCCAGGTCGACTCCGGAGCAGAACGCGTCCCCGGCTCCGGTGACCACCAGCACCCGCACGTCCGGGTCGGCGTGGGCTCGGCGGATCGCCTGCGCCCACTGATCGACCATCTCCAAGGTGAAGGCGTTCTTGCGCTCCGGCCGATTGAGCAGAATCGTGCCCACTCCCTCGGAGACCCGGTACTCCAAATCCGCCATGCCGTCGCCCTTCCCGTCGCCGCCACCGTGCGCAGACGGAGTGAACCACGTCACCGAACGAGAAGTCCATGTAAAATTGAATACAATCCACCGCTCGGCTGATCGATCGGATCAGCCCCGGCGAGCAGTCCCGCACCTGGTTCGGACGGTTCAGGTGGGTGGAGTGGGAGTGGGCGAGAGGGAGGGGGCGAGGTGATCGCGGGTGGCGTCGCGGTGAGCGTTCATGAGCTCCACGGCGCGGTCGGTGTCGCCGCGGCGCAGGGCGGTGATCAGCCTGCGGTGTTCGCGGACGATGCGCCGCCGGGACGCCTCGTCGTAGAGGTACACCGTCCGGTACACCTCGGTGCGCTGCCACACCCGCTCGATCTCGGCCACCACCAGGTTCAGTCCGGAATGGCGGAACACCGCGAAGTGGAACTCGTGATTGAGCTCCAGCATCACCGCCACGTCCGGTGTCGCGGCCGCCTCCGCGATCCGCTCGTTGATGGCGGTGAGCTCGGCGAGCTGCTCGGAGGTGAGTCGCGGAACCTCCCGCAGCACCACCGTTTCCAGCGCGGCCCGCATCAGGTACGCCTGTCGCAGTTCGTCCGCGGACAACCGGGCCACCGTGTACCCGACGTTCGGCCGGTGGTGCAGAACGCCTTCGCCCTCCAGCGCTTTCAGCGCCTCCCGCACCGGAACCCGGCTCACGCCGAGCCGTTCGGCCAAGGCCTCCTGCCGCAGCGATTGCCCGGGGAGCAGTTCCTGGCTGCGCAGCATCCGCCGGATCTGGTCGATGGCACGGCGTACCGAACTGGGCCTGCCGCCCGCCGTGACGACCCCCGGAGTGTCGATGCGTCCCGATGTCCCCATGCGCCCCGTCGTCCCCGGCTCGTCGTGCGGGCTCGTGCCCGCCCGGACACCACGGCACGCGGGCGATCCGGAGCTCCGCGCACCGGCGGAAGTATCGGCGCACCCGTCGTGCCGTGCTGATCCATCGTACGGGGGCGGCTCAGTCGGCCATCTTCGGCAGGTTCGTGATGGGCGGAACGTCGCGGTCGATCTTGCCCACCCCGGCGGCACCGCCGGGGGAGCCGAGTTCGATGAAGAACTCGGCGTTCGCCTGGGTGTAGGCCTGGTATTCCTCGGGGACGTCGTCCTCGTAGTAGATCGCCTCCACCGGGCACACCGGTTCGCAGGCACCGCAGTCGATGCACTCGTCTGGATGGATGTAGAGCATCCGGCCGCCCTCGTAGATGCAGTCGACCGGGCACTCGTCGATGCAGGACCGGTCGAGCACGTCCACGCACGGTTCGCTGATCACATAGGTCACATCGTCTCCTGCCGCGAAGCGGTTGCGTCCCTCGGCGTTCCCCACCCGCGAGCGGTTTGAAACTAGACGTCGATCTCGTCCACCGCCGAGCTGATGGCGCGGTGGAACGTCGGGTAGGCGTAGATCATCCGCCGCAGCACGGAGATCGGTACCTCGGCGTGCACCGCCACCGCCAGCGCGCCCAGGACCTCCCCGCCGCCGGGGGCGACGGCGGTCGCGCCGACGAGCACGCCGCGATCGGCATCGGCCACCACCTTGATCAGCCCGTCGTTGCCGGACTTGTGGATCCAGCCGCGCACCGCGGACCGAATCTCGGCGACGCCGGTGCGCACTCGCAGGCCGCGCGCGGTGGCGGCCTGCTCGGTGAGCCCCACCATGCCGACCTCGGGGTCGGTGAAGGTGACCGACGGAACCGCGCGGTAGTCGGCCGCAGCGCTGTCCCGGCCGAGGATGTCGGCGGCCGCGATGGGCGCCTGGTACACCGAGGTGTGGGTGAACGCGCCGTGCCCGGTGACGTCGCCTACCGCCCACACCCCGTCCGCGGCCCGCAACCGTTCGTCCACCGGGATCGTGCGCGCGCTCTCGTCGAGCCCGACGGCGCCCACTCCGAGCGCGGCGAGGTCGGTCCGCCTGCCGGTGGCCACCAGCAGGCGCTCCACCTCGACCGGCTCACCTCGTTCGAACTCGACGCGGAACCGGCCGTCGGCGTGCGTTACCCGCCGCACGCCCGCACCGGCGCGCACGTTCACGCCATCGGCTCGCAGCACCCGATCCAACACCTCGGAGGCCTCCGGTTCGGCCGGACCGAGGATGCGGTCGCCGGTCTCGACGACCGTGACCGCGCTGCCGAAACGGGCGAAGATCTGGGTGAACTCCAGCCCCACCGGCCCCGCGCCGAGCACCAGCAGCGACTCCGGCGCCGTCCGCGCGGCCACCGCCTCCCGGTTGGTCCAGTACGGGGTGCCCGCAAGCCCGTCGATCGGCGGCACCTTGGGTTCCGTGCCGGGATTGAGCACGATCGCCTTGCGCGCGTGGAACGTTCGCGGCCCGGCGTCCGTGGTGACCGTGACCTCGCCGGGAGCGGTGATGCGACCGCGACCCCGGACGAACCGCCCGCCGGTGCCCTCGAACCGCTCCACGGCGGCGGTGTCGTCCCAATCGGTCGTGGCCTCGTCGCGAATCCGATCGGCGACCGGGGTGAAATCGGGCCGCACCGTGGCGGAACCGGCCAGTTCCGGCACCCGCCGGGCCTCGCCGAGCGCGTCCGCGGCACGCACCATCATCTTCGTCGGAATGCAGGCGTAGTAGGGGCATTCGCCGCCGACCAGCCGAGCCTCCACGCCCACCACGTCCAGCCCGGCCGTGGCGAGCCGCCCGGCGACGTCCTCGCCGCCCGGTCCCAGACCGATCACGACCGCATCGACCTCTTCGGTTGCCATCCGATGCTCCTGTTCGCCATGTCCGTCCCCGGAACCGAACGGCCCCGAGGTACCTCTCTTGCCACCACCGCATCACTGCTCGGCCGCTGTCGCACCCGCATCGTCGCTGGCCTGCGACGAGGGGTGGGAGTGACTACAACGGAGGACATGGCCGATACCGATACGTCCGCATTGGCGCCAGGGCAGAGCGTGGCATGGGACAACGGCGAGCGGATGGGGCGATCCCGCGCGGGACACCTGGTGTTCCTGCGCCGCAGGCTGGCCGAGCACGGCTTCGCCGTCGCCGTCGACGCCCCACCGGGAACCGGGCAACCCGACGGCGTGCTCACCACGACATGGGGGCATGCGAACGAGGTCTTCGACCGTCTGATGCGGGTGGGCTGAGTCGTGGCGGGAGCAGCGCAGTCCCCCCGGCGCGGATTCGGATCCCGGCCCCGAGCCAGGAGAACGGCGGCCGGATACCGAGCTCGGTGGCTGGAGTCCATGGGACACGGCCGAGACCGGAGGGCGCGCGGCCGTGACCGGCCGGATCGGAAAGGAGAAAGCTCATGATGGCGCGCGAAATCATGCACGCGGGAGCCCGCTGCGTAGGTGAGGACGAAAATGTGCAGGTCGCCGCGCGGATGATGCGCGATCTGGGAGTGGGATCGCTGCCCATCTGCGGCCGCGACGACCGCCTGCGCGGCATGATCACCGACCGGGACATCGTGCTGCACTGCTGCGCGGAGAACAGGGACCCGATGGAGGTGACCGCGGGCGAGCTCGCGGCGGGCACCCCGCACTGGGTCTCCGCCGACGCCGACACGGCAGAAGTGCTCGCGATGATGGAGACCCACCAGATCCGGCGGATCCCCGTGATCGACCGGCACCGGCTCGTCGGCATCATCAGCGAAGCCGACCTGGCCCGGAACATCACCGACGATCAGCTCGCCCACTTCGTCGAAAGCGTCTACGCGCTGCGCTGAGGGGCCGGCGCCATCAGCACGATCTTGTTGTCGTTGTCCTGTCACGCGGCGAAGCCGCTGAGCAGCGACCGGCTTGAGCACGCCCACCGGCGGTTTCTCAGCGGCTTTCTCGCGAGGACGGTTTTTCCCTCCTGGCGGAGCCACTCGGGAACCAGATCCCGCAGCGAGAAAGCCGCAGAGTTTCCGCTGAGCGACCCGCTACGCAGGCCGGAAAGTGCTCCAGCGACTCCTGCGAGCTGGGAGGATGCGTTCCGTGACCTGACCGCAACCGGAGCGGAATACCCGGCGAGTGCACTGTCGTGTACGAACCTTCAACGGTTTCCCCTCTGTGGAGGCGGTGCAGCGATGATGATCTGTGCGAGTTGCCGCGAACCGATCCCGTCCTCAAGCCCGTCCGACGACTTCTGCCGCGAGCAATGCCAGCTGTCCTGGCACGCCGGGCGGCTCACTCCCGGCCGCGGAGGTTCGACCGTGACGCCCGTATCGGAGTTCGCCCTGCGAGATCGTCGCCATTCCGCTCCGGGCGCATAACAACCATCGGTGTTTATGCTGGTCATTGCCCTGGTGTCCGTAGTGACCCGTGAGGGAGGCCGGCGAGCGAGATGGCGATACGTGTGTTCGTGGTGGACGACCACGAGGTGATCCGGCGGGGCGTGGCGGCCCTGGTGAGATCCGACTCCGAACTGGAACTGATCGGTGAGGCGGCATCGGCGGCCGAAGCGCTGGCGCTGGTGCCGCGGCACCAGCCGGACGTGGCCGTGCTCGATGTGCGGCTGCCCGACGGCAACGGTGTCGAGCTGTGCCGGGAACTGCGCTCGCAGCACCCGGAGCTGCGGTGCCTGATGCTGACCTCGTTCGACGACCACGAGGCGCTGCTGGACGCGATCCTGGCCGGTGCCGCGGGTTTTGTGCTCAAGGGCGTGGTCAGCGAGGAGCTGCTCAACGCGCTGCGCACGATCGGTTCCGGTGGTTCGCTGCTGAGCCCGAAGAAGACCGAGGCGATGCTGTCCTGGTTGCGCCGCGAGCAGGAGCGCGCCGATCCGTTGCGGGAGCTGACCGCGCGGGAACGAGAAGTCCTGGAGCTCATCGGCGAGGGCTTGACGAACCGCGAGATCTCCAAGCGGATGTACCTCGCGGAGAAGACCATCAAGAACTACGTGTCGCAGATGTTGGCGAAGCTGGCGATGCGCCACCGCAGTGAGGCCGCGGTGCTGGCGACCGAGCTGCGGCTCGACCGCGGCGCGCGAAGCAAGGAGTGACGCGGTGGCCGCCGATCCTGGGCGTGAGCGGCTGCTCGCCGGATTGCGGGACCTGCGGGACGGCAACTTCCGCCGCAGGCTGCCCGTCGCGGGACCGGACGCCGACCTGGCCGCGGTGTTCAACGAGCTGGCCGAACGCGAGCAGCACCTGATCGCCGAACTGCGCCGGGCCACCGAAACGGCCGTGCGCGGCGAGTGGCCGCAACCGCCGGTGGACTTCGGCGGCACCGGTGCCCGCCGCGACGCCGAGCAGGCCGTCAACGAGCTGCTGGAGGCGCTGCTGCGGCCGGCTAGCGACCTCCGCCGGGTGCTGGGCGCGGTCGCCGCGGGTGATCTGACGCAGCGCATGCCGCGGCGCGCGGACGACCGGCTGCCCGGTGGTTTCGGCGACGTGGCCTCGACGGTGAACGACCTGCTCGACCAGTTGTCGCTGTTCGCCGACGAGGTCATCAGGGTGTCCCGCGAAGTCGGCACCGAGGGCAAGCTCGGTGGCCAGGCGCGGGTGGCGGGCGTCGGGGGCACCTGGAAGGACCTCACCGCCAACGTCAACATCATGGCCGACAACCTCACCAACCAGGTGCGCAACATCGCCGCGGTGGCCGCCGCGGTGGCGGGCGGCGACCTGTCGAAGAAGATCACCGTTGAGGCCAAGGGCGAGGTGGCCGCGCTGGCGGCGACGATCAACGGCATGGTCGAGACGCTCGGGGCGTTCGCCGAGCAGGTCACGGTGGTCGCCCGCGAGGTCGGCACCGAGGGAATCCTCGGCGGGCAGGCGCGGGTTCCCGGGGTGGCGGGAACGTGGAAGGACCTCACCGACAACGTGAACCTGATGGCGCGCAACCTCACCAACCAGGTGCGCAACATCGCTCAGGTGACGACCGCGGTGGCCCAGGGAGACCTGTCCAAGAAGATCGACGTGGACGCCCAGGGCGAGATCCTGGAGCTCAAGACGACGATCAACACGATGGTCGGCCAGCTCTCCGCGTTCGCCGACGAGGTCACCAGGGTGTCCCGCGAGGTCGGCACCGAGGGCAGGCTCGGCGGGCAGGCCGAGGTCCGCGACGTCTCCGGGACGTGGCGGCGGTTGACCGAGAGCGTGAACCGGCTCGCGGGCAACCTCACCACCCAGGTCCGGGCCATCGCGGGCGTGGCGAACGCGGTGACCAGCGGAGACCTGACGCGGCAGATCACCGTCGAGGCCAGCGGAGAGGTCGCCGAGCTCAAGGACGACATCAACGCGATGATCTCCAACCTCGCGGAGACGACCCGCACTAACGAGGAGCAGGACTGGCTCAAGACGCATCTGACACGGTTGTCCGGGCTGATGCAGGGACGCGGGGACCTGTCCGCGCTCGCCTCGCTGATCATGACGGAGCTGGTGCCGCTGGTGTCCGCGCAGTACGGGGCGTTCTACCTGGCTCAGCTCGACGACGACGGCCCGGCGCTGGTCCGCACCGCGTCCTACGGCCTGCCGCAGAACGGTCCTCCGGAGCGGTTCGGACTGGGCGAGTCGCTGGTGGGGCAGGCCGCGGTGGACCGCGTGACGATCCTGGTGCGCGAGACGCCGCCGCGGTACCTGCGGATCAGTTCCGGGCTGGGCGCGGCGTCGCCGGTGGGCGTGGTGGTCGTGCCGGTGCTGTTCGAGGATCAGGTGCTGGCCGTGCTGGAACTGGCCTCGATGCACGAGTTCAGCGCGCTGCACCTGGACCTGCTGCAACGGTTGCAGGAGACGATCGGGGTGGAGGTGAACACGATCGTTTCGAACTCCCGGACCGAGGCGCTGCTGACCGAGTCCCAGCACTTGGCGCGGGAGCTGCAGGCGCGTTCCGAACAGCTGGAGCAGCAGCAGAACGAATTGCAGCGCTCCAACTCGGAGCTCGCGGAGAAGGCCTCGCAGCTGGCCGCGCGCAACCGGGACATCGAGATCAAGAACAGCGAGATCGAGCAGGCCCGCCAGCAGCTGGAGGAACGCGCGAGCGAGCTTTCCCAGGCGTCCGCCTACAAAACGGAGTTCCTGGCGAACATGTCGCACGAGCTGCGCACGCCGCTGAACAGTTCGCTGCTGCTGGCGAAGCTGCTCGCCGACAACGTCGACGGCAACCTCACCGAGCAGCAGGTGGACCTCGCCAGGACCATCCACGCCGCGGGCAGCGACCTGCTGGACCTGATCAACGACGTGCTGGACCTGTCCAAAGTGGAGGCAGGGCGGATGACGGTGCTGCCGGAGGACGTCGAGACGGGAGAGCTGGCCCGGCACCTGGAATCGCAGTACCGCCCGCTGGCGGCGGACAAGGGCCTCGATTTCGAGGCGGTGGTGGCGGATTCGGCACCCGCGACGCTGCACACGGATCAGAGCAGGCTGGAGCAGATCCTGCGCAACCTGCTGTCGAACGCGGTGAAGTTCACCGAGCGCGGGGCGGTGCGGTTGCGCATCGGGCGGGCCGACTCGTCGGCGGCCACCGATCCGGCGCTGCGGGCGCTGCCGGAACTCGTGGCGTTCTCGGTGCAGGACTCCGGAATCGGGGTGCCCGCCGGGAAGCTCAACCGCATCTTCGAGGCGTTCCAACAGGGCGACGGCACGATCGTGCGCGAGTTCGGCGGTACCGGGCTCGGCCTGTCCATCAGCCGGGAGCTGACGGCGTTGCTCGGCGGCGAGCTCATCGTGGACAGCGAACCGGGCCAAGGCAGCACCTTCACCCTCTACCTGCCGCCGGAGTTTCCCGCGTGGGAACAGGAGGAGTGGCCGAATCCGGAAGCGGGACCTGCGGCCGTGGCGGAGGTTCCGCCTGCGCCCGAGTCGCCGCCGATCAGCGCGGAGGTCAAGTTCGACGCCGCCGCGGAGGGCATCGATCCGCCGATGACGGAGGAATCGGAGATGCTCCTCACCACCGAGAACGGGTCGGAGCCGCCGGATTCCGGTGGCTCGGGGCCGGGCTTGCCGCGTTTCGACGGGCAGAAGGTGCTCGTCGTCGACGACGACCCGCGCAGCGTCTACGCGCTGACCGCGCTGCTGGAACAGCACGGGCTGCGCGTCGTGTACGTGGACAACGGGATCGCCGGGCTCAGCGCATTGCAGGAGCACGAGGACGTGACCGTGGTGCTGATGGACGTGATGATGCCCGAGTTGGACGGCAACTCCACCATCCGCACCATCCGGCGCATCCCGCGCCACCGGGATCTGCCGATCATCGCGGTGACGGCGAAGGCGATGCGCGGCGACCGCGAGCGCAGCCTCGCCTCCGGTGCCACCGAATGCGTGACGAAGCCCGTGGACGCGGACTGCTTGCTGCGGCTCTTGGCCGAACAACTCGGCGTCGATCCGGGTCCGAAACCCGACCCCGCCACCGAGTGAACCGGCGGTCAGCTCCGGTCGGGTTCCGGTGTGGTGGGGAGTTCGTCGAGCTGTTCGCGCAGTTGCTGGGACCAGCGGAGGTCGCGGGCGAAGGTCGCGTCGTAGTGGTCAACGCCGTGCGGGTGCCGCTGCTCGGGCGATCCTGAACCGGGTGCCATGGGGTGAATCCTGTGATCGGGGTTCCGGCCCCGCTCGGGGACTGACGAGGCCGGAATCCGCCAGCTTACGAGCCCTCGGCGCGTGTTCCCAACGGATGTCGCCGGACTCACAGCTGTTCGCGGTTCAAGGGGCTTCGCGTCCGATGAGGTGGCCCCGCGCACGCCGACTCGGTGGCTTCCACCGCCGGGATGGTGCGGACCGCATGCAGCGTCTTGAGAATGCAGTGTTTCTACCCGGTTCGGTCCCGTTCTGTTGGAGCAGTCCGCGATCGGACGTGGGGGCACTCGCGCGGTGTGTTCGTCACCGGCGGCGTGTCGGCCTTCGGCGCAGGACGACCTTTTCGGGTCGTTGTGGAGGGCGGCTGTTCTGTCGGCGCGGCCGGTGAGCGCTGGACTCGCCGCGCGGTGGACGCGGCCACCGCGATCATGTTCGGCACGGTAACGACCCCGGTGCTCCCTCCGCGGAAATAGGGGGCGCCGGGGTCGTTGTTCGCCACGTCAGCGGAATCGTCGGACTTCCGGGTTCGCGCGGATCAGCACAGGCTGACCCGCTCCAGGTACGGGCTCACACCGCGGGACTTGTGGCTGCGGGTCTGTCCCGGCTCGATCGAGAAGCATCGGCTGTCCGCACCCCGAGCCATGATGAGTTTGACCCGGTAGATCTTCTTGCACTTGTTGGTGATCCACACCGTGGTGTAGACCTTGCCCTTCTTCTCCCGGTCAGTGAGGCAAGTCGGCGCCCTGGTCTCGCTCGGTGCGGCGACGGATTCGCCGCCGGAGGTGGTGGGCGCGGCGGCGTGCGCCGCGCCACCTGCGAACGAGCTGAGAGCGAAGGCGGCGATGAACGCCACCGACGCGGAACGAAGCGTGCGGGACATGATTGTTCCTCCCAGTGAAGGTGTTGCTCCCGTGATCCCCAGATCCGCTGCCGTGCTCGAAGCCGGCGAGCGGTTCGGATCAGTTGTAGCGGCTGATCGTCTCCCGGTGGCAGTTGCCGGATCGCGAACAACACCGACGGGCGAACGAAGTAACCCGAATACTGCAGTGCCGTTGGTCCATTCTCGCGCTGCATTCCTAGAAGCGGTCAGTGTTGATCCCCTTTTTTGGCCGCAGGATTAAAGAATTCGCGCCTCATCCTGAAAATTCGCACGCCAGTTCTTCGGTCACTGCGGACCGGTCGCGTAAATCACGGTGTGTCCATTATGGAGGGAATAGGCCCATCGGCCGGATCGCCCCACGGGAACCGGACTCGCCCGCATCGGCGGGCATGCGACCGGAGACCGATGCGGATGACCGGCTCGGTCGCGGCCGGAGGCGCGCAGGCGTGGTTTCCGGGGTGGGCGCTGATGATCGGTCTCGCGGTCGCCGTGCTCGACGGGAACCTCGTCCGGATGCGACGGAATCCGGCTGCTCGCGCACCGGTCTTGTGGTGGATCGGGCAACCGGGAATCACCGTCGTGCTCGGTGAGACGTTCACGCACGGCGGTTCCGGCGCCGAGTTCTTCGCCGAGTGAGCGGACTCCTGGTCGCGGTGCGTCGACCCGGTGGTGCTGCTCATCGTCGGAACCGTGCTCGCGTTCGGCGCCGTCCGCGCCGACGCCCCTCCGCGGCGATCGCCTCGTTCGGCCGAGAGGACCGGTCGAACGAGGCGGTCACCTGAAACGGGAAGCCGAGGTCCGGCGGTCAGGGGCGAGCGGTGAGCGGGCCTCCGGGGCCGAATGCGTGGCCGGCGAAGCGGGTGCCGATGCGTTCGTGCGTCGCGGCGTCCGGGTGCAGTTGGTCGGGCAGCGGCAGCTCGGCCGCGTCGGCTTCGCCGTAGAGCTCGCACCCGTCGAGGTAGTGCAGGTGCGGGTCGTCAGCCGCCCGCAGGCGCACGACGCGGGCGAGCTCGTCCCGGATGACGCGCAGCGTCAGCTTCCCGCTCGCGACCTCGTCCGGGTCGCCGGTGGCGGTGAACCGGAGCTCCCCGGCTTTGAGCGCGTCGAGGTCGACACCGCCGGGACCGGGCGTGTCCTCGTGGATCGGGCAGTGGATGGGTGAGACGACCAGCAGCGGCGTCTCGGGATGCCCCTCGCGGATGGTGTCGAGGAAGCCGTGGACCGCCGGGGTGAACGCCCGCAGCCGCATCAGGTCGGCGTTGACCACGTTGATGCCGAGCTTCAGGCTGATCAGATCGGCCGGGGTGTCGCGCAGCGCGCGGGCGGTGAACGGGTCGAGCAGGGCGTTGCCGCTGAACCCGAGGTTGATCAGATCCACTCCGGCGCGCGCGGCGGCCAGCGCGGGCCAGATCGTGCTCGGGCTCGCGGCGTTGGAGCCGTGGCTGATCGAACTGCCGTGGTGCAGCCACACCGCGCGATCCTGCGCGTCCGGCTCGACGGGGGCATCGGTGCGCAGGGCGACGAGTTCGGTGCTTTCGTTGTGCGGTAACCAGATCTCGACGAGCTTCTCCCGGGCGGGCAGGCCGGAGAAGCGGGCGGTGCCTGCCGGGCCGGGACGGACCTCGCCGGAGCCGGTCGCGAGGTCGGCGGTCATGACGTTCCCGCCCGCCACGCTGGTCCGGTCGGTCAGGTCGCCGTCGACGAGCAGGTCGTACACGCCGTCCGGGCGCGGCGGCGCTCCGGGCACGACCTTCTTGGTGGGCACGGTGTCGAGCTCAACGACGGTGGCGCGGGTGCGCAGGACCAGCCGCACACCGGAAGGTTCGGCCTGCGCGACCAGCATCCGCTCGTCGGTGCACTGCGCGCGGGCTCGCGCAGGCAGGCGCAGCGGTCGCAGCCCGCGTTCGGTGCGCTCCAGTTCTCGCGCACCGCGCAGCAGCTCGGCGGTGATGGGCGTGGTGATCCAGTGCTGTTCGCTGCTCATGATCTCAATCCGGGCGGGAGTTCTCGGGTTTCGTGTGGTGCCGTCAGGGAGCGGGCCAGTTGTGCAGCAGGGCGTCGAGTGCGTCGACGATGCGCGGCCAGGTTTCCTCGGAGTCGGGAGCGCTGTGGCTGAACCCGCCGGCCGCCTCCAGGCTCACGTAGCCGTGGACGACGCTGCCGAGCAGCCGGACCGCGTGCGTCTGGTCGTCGCCGGTCAGTTCGTAGCCGCGAAGGATCGCCCGGGTCAGCTGTGCGTGGCGGACTCCGGCGCTGGCGGCGGCCGTCTCCGGATCGAGCGGGAGGCGGGCGGCGGTGTAGCGGCCGGGGTGCTGCCGGGCGTAGTCGCGGTAGGCGTCGGCGAAGGCGGCCAACGCGTCCTTGCCCGCACGTCCGGCCAACGCGGCCGCGGCGCGATCCGCGAGTTCTTCGAGAGCGAGCAGCGCGATCTTGGTCTTGAGGTCCTGGGAGTTCTTGACGTGCGAGTACAGGCTCGCGACCTTGACGTCGAACCGCCGGGCGAGCTCCGCGACGGTGACCTGCTCGAACCCGACCTCGTCGGCGAGCTCGGCTCCGGCGCGGGTCAGGCGCTGCGCGGTCAGTCCTACGCGTGCCATGACGTCCTCCCCTCGGTTCGAGGCCATTATGCAAGTGCCTAATAGGTTTAGGCAACGGCCTAATTCGATAAGCAACGGGGTGACTGATCCTGCTAGGCCGACCGAGTGAAACGTGAACACTGTTCACGATCAGCTGTTGTCCGGCTTGTCGGCGGTTCGTAGCTTGTGGCTCATGATCCGGCTGCTCGGCGCCGCTTGTGCGCTGTCCCTCATCGCGCTCCCGCTCGCCCCGGCTGCGGGAGCCGCGCCGACACGGCCCGTCGACGACCCCGCAAGCCGGACGCTGACCCTGGTGCCCTCCGAATCCGGAGTGTCCTATCGGGACGGTCACGGCCGGGAAGTGGTGCTGCGCGGCTACAACGTCTCCGGCGAGGTCAAGCTCAACGAGAACGGCAACCTGCCGTTCGCCGACGCCGCCGACGCCCGCGAATCAGCGGCGGCGCTGCGCGAGCGGACCGGCGCCAACTCGGTCCGGTTCCTGCTGTCCTGGGAACGCGTGCAGCCCGCGCCGGACCGGATCGACGAGGACTACCTGCGGCGCGTCACCGAACAGATCGCCGCGTTCGCCGACGAGGGATTCTGGGTGCTGCCGGACTACCACCAGGACCTCTACTCCCGGCACCTGTTCCGCTCCGACAGCTGGTACACCGGCGACGGCGCCCCGAAATGGGTCATCGACGGCGGTGGCTACCCGCCCGAGAGCTGCGGCATCTGTGTCCACTGGGGACAGAACATGATGAACAACCAGGCGGTGAAGCAGGCCAAGACCGACTTCTGGCACAACCGCCGCATCCCGACCTCGGCCGGAGAAGTCGGTGTGCAGGACGCGTTCCTGGCTCAGGCGGAAACCACTCTCGATCATCTCGCCGCACATCTCACCGAAGCCCAGTTCCAGCGCGTCCTCGGTTTCGACCCGATGAACGAGCCGCACGCCGGAAATCTCGACGACGGCCAGGACGCCGCGGCCTGGGAACGCGACGTGCTGTGGCCGTTCTTCGAGAGGTTTCGCGCCGTCATGGATCGCACCGGGTGGCAGGACAAGCCAGCGTACGTGGAACCCACCGTGTTCTGGAACAACAACGTGTCCTTCGTGAAGGAACCGGGCGGCTTCGAGGAAATCGACGGGCTCGGCACCCGCTACGTGTTCAACGCGCACTTCTACCACGCCCTCGCCCAATCCGGCTTGTACGGCGAGGCGAAGGACGGGGAGAACAGCGCCGACTTCGCCGAGATCCGGGACCGCGCGGCGGACCTCGGCACCACCGGGTTCGTCTCCGAGTTCGGCCACCCGCTGGGCGGCAACACCTCCGAGAAGTTCCCGACGGTGATGAAGGGCATCTACCAGGGCATGGACTCGCGGCTTTCCGGCGCGGACTGGTGGAACTCGCCCGCAGAGTCCGGCTCCGTGCTGTCCGGAACCCAATGGCAGTGGGACATCTACTACGGCCGCCACCACGAGGCCATGAACGGGAACCCGGACAAGATTCAGACCGAGGCGGACGGATGGAACGGGGAGGACTTCTCCGTGGTGAGTCGCGACGACACCGGCACCCTCGGCCTGCGAGCCGATCCGCGGGTCCTCGACCGTCTGTACCCGCGGGCGGTGGACGGCACGACCGTCGGATTCACCTACGAGGACCGGTCCCGCGACGGTGAGCGGACGTTGACGTGGAACGAGATTCCCGCGGACATGCCCGCGCTGCGCGAGGTCGTCGGCGACGGCCAGTTCGGCGTCCTGGTGTGGCGGGACGGCCCCGGCACGGCGCCGACGGAACTGCACCTGCCGGAGAGCTTCGGGGAGCGCAACACCACGGTGCTCTCCGACCTCGACGACGCCGCTGAGGCCCCGATCGCCCGCGACGACGACCGCCTGCTGATCACGGCGCCCGAAGATCCGGGAGCCGCGCACTACGCCCTCATCGCCAACGGCGCGGAGAGCCCGGCACCGGACCGGCTCGCCGCGGCCCGCGCCGAACTGGCCCACTGGGCCACGACGAAACTCCACCCCTGACCCGGCACCGCCGACGCCCACGACGCGAGTGAACGGACCGTTCGCCCAACGAGATGGGTCGAACGGTCCGTTGACTTGTCTCACGTCGAGCACGGCAGGGGGTGAGCGGGCCGTTTGTCCAATGGGATTGGTCGAACGGTCCGTTGACTTGTCTCACGTCGAGCACGGCAGGGGGTGAGCGGGCCGTTTGTCCAATGGGATTGGACGAACGGTCCGTTGACTCCATTCGCGAGGGCGGCGTGGGGGTCAGCCGGTGAGTTCGGCGGTGATGGCCTTGCCGAGGTCCTCGGTGCTGGCGGTTCCGCCGAGGTCCGGCGTGCGCACGGATCCCGCTGCCAGCACTGTTTCGATGGCGCGCAGCACGTCGGCGCCGGCTTCCGCCGCACCGAGGTGGTCGAGCATCATCGCGGCCGACCAGATCTGTCCGATCGGGTTGGCGATGCCGCGCCCGGCGATGTCCGGAGCGGAACCGTGCACCGGCTCGAACGTGGACGGGAAGCGCCGCTCGGGGTTGATGTTGGCCGACGGCGCCACTCCGATCGTGCCGGTCACTCCCGGGCCGAGGTCGGAGAGGATGTCGCCGAACAGGTTGCTGGCCACCACCACGTCGAACCGCTCCGGTGACATCACGAACCGCGCGCACAGGATGTCGATGTGGTCCTGGTCCACCGCCACGTCCGGATGTTCCGCCGCGATGGCCCGGAATCGTTCGTCCCAGTAGGGCATCGAGTGGTAGATGCCGTTGGACTTCGTCCCCGAGGTCACGTGCGGCTTCCCGATGCGCTCGGCGAACTCGAACGCGTAGCGCAGGATCCGGTCGGTTCCGTGCCGGGTGAACACCGCTGTCTGCAGCACCATCTCGGTCGGAGTGCCCTCGGCTTGGCGCCCGCCGAGCTGCGAGTACTCGCCCTCGGTGTTCTCCCGCACCACCCAGAAGTCGATGTCGCCCGGTTCCTTGTCCCGCACCGGCGGCGTCACTCCGGGCAGCAGCCGCACCGGCCGCAGGTTCACGTACTGGTCGAACTCACGGCGGATCGGCAGCAGCAGGCCCCACAACGAGACGTGATCGGGCACGCCGGGAAAACCGACCGCGCCGAGCAGGATCGAATCGTGGTCGCGGAGCCGATCGATGCCGTCTTCGGGCATCATCCGGCCGGTCGCCTGGTAGGTCTCGCAGCTCCAATCGAAGTGCCGGAAGGTGAACGTGGTGCCGTACTTGGCGCTCACCGCGTCGAGCACCCGCAGCGCCTCCGGCATCACCTCGTTGCCGATGCCGTCACCGGGCAGGACCGCGATCTCGTAGCTGGACATGCGGCCATCCAACGCCGATCGCGCGGGCACGTCCAAGACCGGCTGCGCATCCGGCTGATAGGCGCCGCTTATCTCCGCAGTGCCGAGTCGAGGAAGCGCTGCGCTGCGGGACTGAGCGGCGCCGACCGGTGGATCAGCGAGATCCGCAGCTCGGCCGCCGGTTCGAGGTCGAACACCCGAGCTCCGCTCGCGCGGGCGAACTCCGCCCAGCCCTCGGTCAGCAGCGTCACGCCCGCACCGCTGAGCACCAATGGCAGGATCGCCTCCCGGTGCGCGGTTTCCACCACGATCCGCAGGTCCACGCCTAGCGCGATGATCTCGTCGACGACGTGGCGCATCCGGTTCCCGTGCGGTGAAGTGATCACGCGCTGACCGGCGAGATCCGTGCGCCCGAGCACCTTCCGATCCGGTTCCCACGGCCCGTCCGGGCCGGTGACGACGACGAACCGCTGTCGTTCCACCAGGTGCGCCCGCAGTCCGGGCAGCGCGAAGTCCTCCGCCGCGCCGATCAGCCCCAATTCGCTGCGTCCGCCGCGCACCATGTCGGCCGCCTCCGGCGCGGTGAACGCGGGCTGCACCGACACCAGCACCCCGGGGTCGGCCTCGTGGAACCGGCCGATCATCGCGGTGAGCGGTTCCACCGATTGCGACGGCAGCACCGCCACCTGCACCCGTCCGGTGCGCAGGCCCTTCACCGATTCGACGGCGGCGCGCGTGGTGTCGAGGTCGCGCAGCACCTGCCGGGCGGGTTCGAGCATCGCCCGGCCCGCCTCGGTGAGCACCGCGCGCCTGCCCAGCCGGTGGAACAGCGCGACTCCGACGTCCCGCTCCAAGGTGCGCACCGCCTGGGACAGGGAGGGCTGCGCGACGTGCAGGCGTTCGGCGGCACGGTGGAATCCGCCCTCGTCGACGATCGTGACGAAGTACTCCAGTTGCCGTGCGTCCACCGTGCCTCCCGTGTTCCGAGCGCATTCTCCCGCCGGCGTGCGGTCAGGGCGAGGACCGGCTACCAACGAGGAATGGACGCCGGTGCCGCGCTGCGGGAGATCGCATTCTGGCTGGAACGGGCGGACGAGCCGACCTACCGGGTTCGCGCGTTCCGCCGTGCGGCCGAGGTCGTCGCCGCCCAGGACGACCTGCTCGCACGCGCGGAATCCGGCCGGTTGACCGCGCTCACCGGCATCGGCAAGACCACCGCCGCGGTGATCGAGCAGGCGGTGCGCGGGCAGACTCCGGACTACCTCGCCGGGCTGCGCGAGCAGGCTCCCGAGCAGCGGGAGGGCCGTGCGCTGCGGGCGGAGTTGCGCGGGGACTGCCACACCCACTCCGACTGGTCCGACGGGGGCAGTCCCGTCGAGGAGATGGCCCGCACCGCACGGGAATTGGGGCACGAGTGGATGGTGCTGACCGATCACTCGCCGCGGCTGACCGTGGCGCGCGGGTTGAGCGTCGAGCGGTTGCGGGCGCAGCTGGAGCTGGTCGCGGAGCTGAACACGGCGCTCGCTCCGTTCCGGATCCGGACCGGCATCGAGGTCGACATCCTCGACGACGGATCGCTGGACCAGGACCCGGGCGTGCTCGCCGAGCTGGACCTGGTGGTCGCGAGCGTGCACTCGAAGCTGCGGATGGGTTCGCGGAAGATGACCCGCCGGATGTGCGCGGCGGTCGCGAACCCGCACGTCGACGTGCTCGGGCACTGCACCGGCAGGTTGCGTTCGCGGCGTCCGCCGTCGGAGTTCGACTCCGGCGAGGTGTTCCGGGCGTGCCGCGACCACGGCGTCGCGGTCGAGATCAACTCGCGGCCGGAGCGGCTGGACCCGCCGATGGCGCTGCTGGGGGAGGCTTTCGAGCTCGGCTGCCACTTCGCCATCGACTCGGACGCGCACGCCCCCGGCCAGCTGGACTGGCAGATCCACGGCTGCGCCCGAGCCGAACGCTGCGGAATCCCCGCCTCCCGGATCATCAACTGCCAGGCCCCCTGAACGTGACGCCCGTCCCGCACACCACCTCCGGTCGACGCCTCCTTCGCCCGCTCCTACCGGTCATCTGCCTCCACGTCGGTGGTGAGGTCGATGCCTCCTTCACCCGCTATCGCCGGTCGAAGAGGCCGTTGCTTCCGCGTCGATGGTGAGGTGAATGGCGCCTTTGTCCGGTCGCGCCGGTCGAGTGGGCCGTGGGTCCGTGAGCGCTGTCAGGCGACTTGGAAGGAGCGCTTCGCCAAGCCCATCCAGTAGCCGTCGATGACCTGGTCCGGTGGGGTGTCCGGGCTGGTGGCGGCGCCGAGGGTGACGAACATCGGCGCGAAGTGCTCGGACGTCGGATGCGCGTAGGGCATGCCGGGGGCGCGATCGGCGTAGGCCGCCAGCTCGTCCACGGCACCGCGGGACAAGGCCTCCCCGGCCCACAGGTCGAACTCCTGCGACCAACCCGGCGGCGCCGCGTTCGGCTGCCAGTCGATGAGCCACGGCAGACCGTGGGTGGTGAAACCGGAGCCGATGATCAGCACGCCCTCGTCGCGCAGCGGCTTGAGCCGCCTGCCCAGTTCGAGCAGGGCGGCCGGCGCCAAGGTGGGCAGCGACATCTGCAGCACCGGAACATCCGCATCCGGGTACATCACCGTGAGCGGGACGTACGCGCCGTGATCCAGTCCGCGGTTCGGCTGGTGCGCGACGGGTTCGGTGTCCGGCATCAGCGCGGCGACCTTCGCGGCCAGCTCCGGCGCCCCGGGGCTGCGGTACCGCGTGCGGAAGTAGCGCTCGGCGAACCCGCCGAAGTCGTAGGTCAGCGGCACGCCGGTGTCGGTGGCGCCGAGCATCAGCGGCGCGGACTCCCAATGCGCCGAGACCATCAGGATCGCTCGCGGACGTGGCAGGTCACCGGCCCAGGCCGCGAGCTGCGAGGTCCACAGCTCGTCGTCGACGAGCGGCGGTGCGCCGTGGCTGAGGTAGAGGGCGGGCATCGGCCCGGAGTGCGTGGTGGTCATCTCACCCCATTTATTGAATCTTCAAGTAACAGCCTAGGGAAAGGCGCCGGGCACTTCAAGCGGTCCGGTTAGACTGGTCGGGTGGACGAGCCGAGGTGGTTGACCGAGGACGAGCAGAAGTCATGGCGCCAGCTCGCGATGCTCATGACGCTGCTGCCGCCCGCTCTCGACGCCCAGCTCCAGCGCGACTCCGATCTGACGCACTTCGGCTACTGGGTGATGGCGATGCTCTCGGAGCGGCCGGAACGCTCGTTGCGGATGAGCGACCTCGCCGCCCGCGCAGGCGCCTCGCCCTCGCGGGTCTCGCACGTGGTGGCACGGCTGGAGAAGAACGGCTGGGTGCACCGCGCCCGCTCCGACCGCGACGGTCGCAGCAACCTCGCCGAACTCACCGACGCCGGATACCGCAAGGTCGAACAAGCCGCACCGGGCCACGTCGAACGAGTACGCGACCTCGTCCTGGACGCGCTCACGAGCACTCAGATCCAGCAGATGGGCGAGATCTGCGGCGCCATGCTCCGCCGCATCGACCCGGACGGCCGCATGGGAACCCGCCCGCTCACGGACTAGCCCCATTCCCGCTTTCGAGATGAACGCGTCCCCCGCCCAACGGGAACGGGCGAGGGACGCGTTCGACTCGGAGCATCAGCTCGCCGGTGTCGTGGCGCGCTGGCCGTTTCCGTTGGTGGGTGCGGTGTCGGTCTGCTGGGCGAACTGGGTCCGGTAGAGCTCCGAGTAGAGGCCGCCGCGGGCGAGCAGGTCCTGGTGCGTGCCCTGCTCGGCGATGGTGCCACCGGAGATCACCAGGATGCGGTCGGCTTCGCGGATCGTGGAGAGGCGGTGCGCGATGACCAGAGCGGTGCGGCCCGCCAACGCCGTGGACAGCGCCTGTTGCACCGCTGCCTCCGACTCGGAGTCGAGGTGCGCGGTGGCCTCGTCCAGCACCACCACCGGCGGAGCCTTCAGCAGCAGCCGGGCGATCGCCAGGCGCTGCTTCTCCCCGCCGGAGAGCCGGTAGCCGCGGTCGCCGACCACCGTGTCCAAGCCGTCCGGCAGCTCGTCGACCAGATCCTGAAGCTGCGCGGTGCGCAACGCCGCGAACAGGTCCTCGTCGGACAGGCCGGGACGCGCGTAGGACAGGTTCGCGCGGATCGTGTCGTGGAACAGGTGCGGGTCCTGGGTGACCACGCCGACCGTGGAGTACAGCGAGCGCAGCGTCACGTCCCGCACGTCGTGCCCGGCGATGCGGATGCCGCCCTCGTCCACGTCGTAGAGCCGGCCGGCGAGGTTCGTGATGGTCGTCTTGCCCGCGCCGGAATGCCCGACCAGCGCGATGGTCTGCCCCGGCTCGGCGCGGAAGGTGATGTCGTGCAGCACGTCGTGCGCAGGCGCGTTCTCCGGGCGGGCCACGGATTCCAGCGAGGCCAGCGAAACCTCGCTGGACGCGGGGTAGCGGAACGAGACGCCGGTGAACTCGACGGCGGCAGGCTCGGAACGGGCGTCGAGCTCCACCGCGTCCGGCTTCTCCTCGATCATCGGCCGCAGGTCCAGCACCTCGAAGACGCGGTCGAAGCTCACCAGTGCCGTCATCACGTCCACGTGCACGTTGGACAGCGCCGTCAACGGGCCGTAGAGCCTGCTCAGCAGCGTCGCCAGCGCGACGAGCGTCCCGAGTTCGAACGCCCCCGACACCACGAGGCCACCGCCGAGCCCGTACACGACCGCCGTGGCCAGCGAGGCCAGCAGCGTCAACGCCACGAAGAAGACCCGGCTGTACATCGCGGACACGACGCCCAGGTCGCGGACCCGCGCGGCGCGCGAGGAGAACAGCCCGGCCTCCTCGTCGGTGCGGCCGTAGAGCTTCGCGAGCATCGCTCCGCCCACCCCGAACCGCTCGGTCATCAGCGAGCTCATCTCGGCGTCGGTCTTCATCTGCTCGCGGGTGATGCGCTGCAGCTTCCGGCCGACCCAGCGCACCGGCAGCAGGAACGCGGGCAGCAGCGCCAACGCGATCAGCGTGATCTGCCAGGACAGCGTGAACATCGTGGCCAGCACCAGCACGAGACTCAGCACGTTCGACACGACCGAGGACAACGTGCTGGTCAGGGCACGCTGCGCGCCGATGACGTCGGTGTTGAGCCTGCTCACCAGCGACCCTGTCTGGGCTCGCACGAAGAACGCGACCGGCATCCGCTGCACGTGGTCGAAGACCTCGGAGCGCAGGTCGTAGATCAGGCCTTCGCCGAGCCGCGCCGAATACCAGCGCTGCAGCAGGGACAGCGCCGCTTCGAGCACGGCCACCAGGGCGACGACGAGCGACAGCCACACCACCACGCCCATGTCGCGGGGCAGGATGCCGTTGTCGATGATCGCTTTGAACAGCAGCGGAGTCACGATGCCGAGCACGGCGGCCAAGGCGACCAGCACCAGGAACGGGACGATGTCCCGCAGGTAGGGCCGGGCGTAGCGCATGATCCGCCGGGTGAGTCCGCGTGCGAGGCGCTGGCGGGTCACCGACTCGTCGCTGGCGAAGGAGCGCATCGTCTCCCAGCTGACGCCGGTGGGGGTCATGTGGTGGTTCCTCTCGGTGAGCGGCCCGGTTCGGGGCGGGCCGGTGCGGCGGCCGGTTCGGGACGGCGTGCCACGTGGTCGCCGGGTCCGGTGGTGCGGTGTCCGGCGTTGATCCTGCGACTTCGTGTTAACTCGAAGTCAAACACGGAGCCGTCACCAGGTGTTCCCCGCGGAAGTCGGTCGATCTGGACGGCGGTGGCGGGAGGTTCGACGCGCCCGGGCTCGCGGTCCGGGCATCTCGGCTTCCGCGAACCCCGAAAACCCTTGCGCGTCAAGTGGTTTCAGGTGGTGCACCCGGATGACCACTCGTTCGAGCGAAGTGCGGTCTGCTTGATCACAGAAAACTTCGCGCTTCTGGAGGATCTTGCTCCGGACCGGGAAGCATTACTCTGTGTCGCAGGTTGGAAGCGCAGCGCGATTGGTCGCGAAGTCGCCGGCGTTTCCGGGGGAACCGAGTCACTGGGGTGTTCATGTCGATCCACGAAGGGGCGGTGAACGGCCGCCGGGGCCGCCGCCTGCCCCGAACCAACCTGATCACGACCGAGGACGTACCCGGCCGTCCGGATCCTCCCGTGCCACCGAGCAGGCAGGTGGCGCGGGAGCGGCCGACCCGCACCGGCCGCATCCCGCTTCGGCTGGCCGACCGCTACTTCCTGGCCGCGCACTCGGGCGCGGACCGGCTCACCGCGCGAGTCGATCCGGTGCTGGTGTCGCTGGGTTGTGCGGGCGGCCTGCTGGTGGAACTGCTGCTGGAGGAGGAGATCAGCGTCGCGCCGACGGTGCGGCCCGCGGGCAAGGGGATGCCGCCGGACTTCCTGTCCTGGTCGGTGCTGCGCGAGGTCCGCAACGAACCGGACCACGAGGTGCGCACCTGGATCCGCCACCTCGCGCGCACCGCGACGGAGAAGGTGCGAGCGCGGCTCACCATCACCGACGTGCTGCGGGAGGTTCCGGTCTCCGGCGGCTGGCGCGGCGGTCCGGCGGTCGCCTGGCGAGCCGGTTCGCTGGATCACCGGACTCCGGCGGAGGAACTCACGGACCTGTTCACGCACGCCGAATCGGCGGCCACCCGTTCCGGGATGATCACCGTCCCGGACGCGAAAGCGGAGGTGACCCTGGCGCTGCTGACCACCGGAACCGGCGTCACCGGACGGCTCGGGCTGCCCCGGCCGGTCCTGCGCCAGGCCGAACGTCGTTGCGAGCAATGGCTGCCGCGGCTGCCCGGCGGACTGCGCACGGTCGTGGCCGAGGTGAGCGCGGCCCGCGAGCAGTGGGCGATGACCCCGCGTCGCTGACCGGCGCCCGGAGAACACCGCACGACAAGGAGAGATCGAACGTGCCCACGTCCAAGACCGTGAGACCGGTGCAGGCTTCGCCCCGCCCCGGCCCGGTGTCGAACTCGCTCGCCGCCTCCCGCCTCGGGATGTGGTCGATCATCTTCTTCACCGTCGCCGCCGCGGCGCCCGAGACCGTGGTGGGCGGGGGAGCGGTGAGCGGGTTCGCGGTCTCCGGCGTGAACGGCATCCCGGTGGGCTACCTGGCGGTCGCCGTGGTCCTCGGCCTGTTCGCCGTCGGGTACGTGACGATGGCCCGGCACGTGGAGAACGCGGGCGCCTTCTACGCCTACATCGCCAAGGGGCTCGGCCGGACTCCCGGTACGGCCGCGGGCGGGGTGGCGGTGCTCGCTTACACCATGGTGCAGATCAGCCTCGTCGGCGGATTCGGAGTGGGCGCGGCGGACTTCCTGCGGCAGGTGGGCGGACCTGGCCTGCCGTGGTGGCTGTTCGCCGGTGTCGGGCTGGGACTGGTCGGCCTGCTGGGCATGCTCCGCATCGACGTCAACGGACGGGTGCTGGGAGTCCTGCTGCTCGCCGAGATCGCCGTGATCCTGTTCTACGACTTGGCGTTCATCACCGACCCCGCGGAACCGGGAGTCTCGCTGACGACGCTGAATCCGGCGCAGCTGGGGACGGGTGCGGCCGGCGTGATCTTGGTGATCGCCTTCACCGGGTTCATCGGCTTCGAGAATTCCACCGTGCTGGCCGAGGAAGCGCGAGATTCCCGCACGGTCAGCCGGGCGACGTACCTGTCGCTGTTCGTGATCGGCGGGCTCTACGGCCTCTCGACCTGGGCGTTGACGGTGGCCACCGGGCCGGATCAGATCGTGGCGAAGGCCGGGGAGCACTCCACTCAGCTGATGTTCGCGCTCGCCGCGGACCGGTTGCCCGCCGGGCTGGTGACGGTCGGATCCGCGCTGTACGTGACGAGCCTGTTCGCGGGAATGCTCTCGTTCCACCACGTGTGCGCCCGCTACTTCTTCGCGCTCGGCCGCGAAGGCATCGGTCCGCGCGCCCTGGCGATCACCAGCAGCCGCACCTCGGCGCCGATCGCGGGTTCGGCGGCGCAGAGCGTGCTCACGGTGCTGGTGGTCGGCTTGTTCGCGATGACGGGCTGGGACCCGGTCACCTACCTGTTCTTCTGGGGCGCGTCGGCCGGTGCGCTGGGAGTGCTGATCCTGGTCACGGCCACTTCGCTGGCGGTCGTGGGCTACTTCCTGCGGATTCCCGCGCCAGGGCACGGAATATGGCGCACGCTGCTGGCGCCGTCGATGGCCGCACTGGTGCTCGGCGGGATTCTGGTCCTGACGGTGCGTTCGTTCGGCACGGTGCTGGGCGTGGCGCCCGGCGATCCGGCGGCCTGGATGCTGCCCGGTGCCTACCTGGTGGTGGTTCTGGGCGGACTCACCTGGGGTTCGGTACTGCGCGCCCGATACCCGGAGTCGTACGAGCGGATCGGCATGGGGGCGCGATCGGTCACGATCGCACGTTCGGAGGAGCGGATGGATGGGGAATGAGCCTGATGTGCGGACCAGGACGCTGGTCAGCGCGTTCGTCGACGACGCGGTGTCCTGCTGGCTGGTTCCGGACGCGCAGCGGCGCGATCAGGTGTACCTGGAGTGGTTCGGCATGGTCGTCGAGCACGCCGATCGCGTCGGCGCGGTGCGGTCCACCGAATCGGTCGTGGAGGTGTGGTTTCCCGGCACAGCGGCGGAACCGCCCCGGATGCTGGACGCGGCGGGCGAGCAGCGGCTGGGCGAGGTGGTCGGCCCGTTCACCGATCGCTTCAGCATGCTCGGCGAGCTCACCGGAGCTCGGCATCCGCTGGCCGAGCACTGGTACCTGTCGCTGATCGGCGTCGCACCGAGTCACCAGCGCACCGGGGTGGGCACGGCGGCGCTCACGGCGAGCCTCCGGGAGTACGACCGCACCGGCCTGCCGACGTACCTGGAGGCGAGCAGCCTCGGGAGCCGCGCGCTGTACCTCCGGCTCGGCTTCACCGACGTCGACGAGCCGATCCAACTCCCCGACGGTCCGAAGCTCTACCCGATGTGGCGCCCGGTCGGAGGCGAATGAGCGGTGTGGTGGTGGCTTCAGCCGTCTTTCCGGATGAGGGGTCGCTCAGCGGAACCTCAGCGGCGTGCTCGCCGCGCCCCTGGCCGGTGCAACAGGCTTTTCCCGAGTGGCTCCGCCACGGAGGAAAGTGCTGTCCTCGCGAGGAAGTCGTTGAGCACCCGCCGATGGTCGTCTTGCTCACGCTGTTCACTGCTCATCGGCTTCGCCGCGGACAGGACAACTGCTCAGCGCTGGGATTCGGCTCCCACGTAGTCGAAATCCCAGGTGCCCACGGTGTGCGAGCCGGAGCGTTCGTAGATCAGCAGCGGTGGCGGCCCGGCGGCGCAGTGCGAGGGCGACGGTGGGCGGACGGGCACCGTGATGCGCGGAACGGGGTGGCCGGTCGGGTCCGCCGGGACCCTGACCTCGCGGCCATCCTCAGGCCCGCCGCGCAGCCGGGCTCGGACGTGATCCACTGCGGTGTCTCCCTTCGCCGACTTCTGCGGCAACCGGTTCTGACTCGAGATCGTGCCGTCCGGTTCCCGGCCTCACTAGATCGAGTGATCATCCGGGGCGCCCGGGAGATCTGCGGGACTTTCGCACCCTGCTACCCGATGCGCTGCGTGAGGTGGAAGGCCGAGACGATCCGTCATCACCGATGTGGTCACCGAGCGTACTACCGTCCGGTCGCTGGATGGTGTCCCTGTGGCGGCTGGTGGGCGTACCGCCGCGGTGAACGCTGCCGTGATTCGCCGCTGTCCTACCGAAAACGGCCGCAAAGACACGTACAGCGACGAGAACGGATCAAAACCCGCGTTGCTGCGGAGCGTGACTCGCCGTTCAGGTGTAGAGCGGGGCGAGCAGCGCGGCGGTGTCCACGAGGCGAGCGGAGTGCTCCAGCAGGGATTCCTTCGGCGTCTGGAAGGTGATCGTGGAGATGCTCACGCCGCCGACGGGACGTCCTTCGCGATCCAGCAGCGGCGCGGCCATGCAGCGAATCGTCCGCTCGTTCTCCTCGTCGTCGAGCGCGTAGCCGTCGGCGCGAACCCGGGAGAGTTCTCGTTCCAGGTCGGCCGGTTCGGTGAGGGTTCGTTCGGTGCGCGCGGTCAGGTTCCGCAGCAGTGCGGTGCGCTCCCCATCGGGCAGATGCGCCAGGATCGCCTTCCCGATCGCGGTGCAGTGCAGCGGAAGTACGCCACCGATCCGGGACGCCATCCGGTACGGGCCTGCGCTGTCCACCTTGCGCACGTAGATCGCGTGGTCGCCGCTGCGCAGCGCGACGTGCACGGTCTGGTCGACCTCGGCCTGCAAGCGCCGCAGCACGGCGTCCCCGCCGGTGTCCTCGCCGGAGGCGATGGTGGCCGACAGCGCGTAGGCGCGGGAGCCGAGGCCGTAGGCGCCGTCGCCGTCACCGACGACGTATCCGGCACCGGTGAGGCCGCTGAGGATGCGGTGCGTGCTCGGCTTGTTGATGCCGGTCGCGGCGGCGATCTCCCCGAGGCGGTGCGGGCCGCCGGGCTGAGCCACCGCTTCGAGCACGCGCAGCGTCCGCAGTGCGCTGCCTTCAGTGGCGCCGGAGGTCATGGGTTGCTGCACCGCCTTCGGGTAAGGAGTCCTCGCCGGGGATCTGCGTCGAGGCCGGGCGTTGATTTCCCGGTGATCGTCCCCTTACGCTACCGTTCACGAAAATAGAACGGTATTCCGTATTTCGGAACGGTCCTCGGTTCGGGGAAGCGCCGGAAGCGGGTCGGCTCAAGGAGGAGCAATGGCCGTGCGACCCGAGGTCGCGGACGGGGCATCCCGCCCGAGAGGCCGCGCGAACAACCTGCGATGGGGCATGGCCCTGCTGTGCTTCGTCGGCCTGTCGGTGAACTACATCGACCGTTCGGCGCTGAGCGTGGCGTTGCCCTCGATGAACCACGACCTCGGATTCGACCCGAGCGTGCAAGGGTTGATCCTCGGCACGTTCTTCCTGGCCTACGCCGGTTTCCAGCTTCCCGCCGGGGTGCTCATCGACCGGATCGGCGCGAAGCGCTCGTTCGCGCTGGGCGCGCTCGTGTGGGGCGTGGCCACGATGCTGACCGGCCTGGTCACCGGCCTGATGGCGCTGTTGGTCTTCCGGTTCCTGCTCGGCATCGGCGAGTCCACCGGGTACCCGGGTTCGGCGAAGGTCGTGTCCCGGTGGTTCCCGCGCCAGGAGCGGGCGTTCGCGAACAGCATCTGGGACAACGGGGCGCGGGCGGGCACCGCGATCGCGCTTCCCGTGGTGGCCGCGATCATCGCCTGGGAGGGCTGGCGTGCGGCGTTCGTCGTCGTCGGCGTGCTCGCGCTGCTCTGGGCGCTGTGGTGGTGGCGGGCCTACCACGAGCCGGAGGACCACCCGCGCGTCACGGACGAGGAACTCGCCTACATCAGGGCGGGCGGTGCCCGCGAAGAGTCCACTTCGGACACCGGGCCGAAGGTCCGCTGGCGGGACCTGTTCCGCTACCGCACGGTGTGGGCGATGATGCTGGGCTTCTTCTGCCTGAACTACATCATCTTCTTCTTCATCACCTGGTTCCCGAGCTACCTGGTGCAGGCGCGCGGTTTCGACCTGCTGGAGCTGGGCACGGTCGGCGCCATCCCCGGCATCGTGGCGATCGGCGGCAGCCTGCTCGGCGGCTGGGTGTCGGATTCCCTGGTGCGACGCGGCTGGAGCCTCACGAAGGCGCGCAAGACCTGCCTCATTCCCGGCATGCTGCTGAGTTCGGTGATCGCGCTGGCGGTCGTGGTGCCGAACGCGGCGACGGCGGTGGTGCTGCTGTCGATCTCGTACGCGAGCCTCGCGTTCAGCGCCGCGTCGGTGGCTTCGCTGCCCGCCGACGTCGCGCCGCAACCGGGCCAGGTGTCCTCGCTGGCGGGCATCCAGAACTGCGCGTCGAACATCGCCGGGTTCATCGGCCCGATCGTCACCGGCGTACTGCAGACCGCGACCGGCGGGTCGTTCGTGGCCCCGCTGGTGCTGTCCGGGGCACTAGGCCTGATCGGCGCATTCTCCTACGGAGTACTGATCCGCAAGGTCGAACCGCTGCCGATCCGCGTGGTTGCGGAACGGCCTGCGTAGGTGTCCGGGTGGCGGAACCTCAACGGTCTTCTCGCGAGGACAGCTGAGAACCCGCCGGTGGTCGGCTTGCTCTAGCCGGTCGCTGCTCGGCGGCTTCGCCGCTGACATGACACCGATCAGAAGATCAGGACTGCCCAGTCGTTGTGGTGCACGGGAATTGAGAAGGGAACAGTCGGTGAGCGAACGAGCTGCCGTCCTGCACGGGGCGCGCGATCTGCGGATCGAAGAGGTGGGGCCGGAGCCGTTGCGGCCTGGTGCCGTGCGGGTCGCCGTGCGCGCGACCGGGTTGTGCGGCAGCGACCTGCACTACTACGCCGAGGGCCGCAACGGGTCCAACGTGCTGCGGAGTCCGACCGTGCTCGGGCACGAGGCGTCCGGAGTGGTCACCGAGCTCGGTGACGGCGCCGACCCGGAGCTGCTCGGCAGGACCGTCGCCGTCGAACCGGCCCGGCCGTGCCGCCGCTGCGCGACCTGTGCGGCGGGCCGGTACAACCTGTGCCCGTCCGGGCGGTGCTTCGGTTCGCCGCCGGTGCACGGCACGATCCGCGGCACCTTGGTGGTGGACGCGGAACTGGTGCACCCGGTGCCCTCCGAGATCGACCCCGCGGTGTCCGCGCTGGTGGAGCCGCTGGCGGTGGCGTGCTGGGCGGTGCGCCGTGCCGACGTGTTCAGCGGGGCGTCGGTGCTGATCACCGGGGCCGGACCCATCGGACAGCTGGCGGTGGCGGCGGCGCGAGCGGCCGGGGCGAGCCGCATCGCGCTCACCGACGTGGACGCGCGACGGCTCGCGTCGGCCGACGGCGCCGGTGCCGACGAAGTCCTCGACACCACCGCCGACCGGCCCGCGGCGGCGAGCTTCGACCGGCAGCTGGAGTGCTCCGGGGCACCGGAAGCGGTGAACCTCGAGGCGCTGGTGCCGGGCGGCGCGGTCGCGCTCATGGGCATTCCCGCCGCCCGCCCGGCCGCGGCCGAGCTGCTCGCGGCCGCGCAGCGCTGGGAGATCGACGTGCGCGGCTGCTTCCGCTACGGCCCCGGAGCGTTCCGGACCGCCGTGTCGCTGCTGCGCTCGGGCCGGGTCGACCTGGCCCGGATGGTGACCGCGCGGTTCCCGCTGGAGCAGGCCGACCGGGCGCTCAGCACCGCACTCACCGAACGTGACCACCTGAAGATCGCAGTCCTGTCCGAGGAGTCAGCATGAGGATCACCGCCGCCGAGGTCATCGTGACCTGTCCGGGCCGCAACTACGTCACCTTGAAGGTCACCACCGAGGACGGGGTGACCGGGCTCGGCGACGCCACGCTCAACGGCCGTGAGCTCGCGGTCGCCTCGTACTTGCGCGACCACGTGTGCCCGCTGCTGATCGGCCGGGATTCGGGGCGCATCAACGACATCTGGCAATACCTGTACCGCGGCGCGTACTGGCGGCGCGGTCCCGTCACGATGACCGCGATCGCCGCCGTGGACTGCGCGCTGTGGGACATCCTCGGCAAGGAGGCCGGCCTGCCGGTGCACCGGCTGCTCGGCGGCGCCGCCCGCGACGGGGTGATGATCTACGGGCACGCCAGCGGTCAAACCGTGGACGAGCTGCTCGACGACGTCGCCGGCTACCGGGAGCGCGGTTACCGGGCGATCCGCGTGCAGGCCGCGATCCCCGGGCTGGAGAGCACCTACGGGCTGCACCACCCCGGCACCGGCGCCACCTACGAACCGGCCGACGCCGCGATGCCCTCGGACAACATCTGGCACACCCCGGCCTACCTGGAGTTCGCGCCGGAGCTGATGCGGGCCGTGCGGGAGCGCTTCGGCTACGACTTCCACCTGCTGCACGACGTGCACCACCGGTTGACCCCGCTGGAGGCGGCGCAGCTGGGCAAGTCGCTGGAGCCCTACCGGATGTTCTGGATCGAGGACCCCACCCCGGCGGAGGACCAGGAGGCGTTCCGCACGATCCGGCAGCACACCACCACGCCCGTCGCGGTCGGCGAGGTGTTCAACTCCATCTGGGACTGCCAGCACCTGATCAGCGAGCGTCTGATCGACTACATCCGCACCTCCGTGTCGCACACCGGCGGGATCACCCACCTGCGCAAGGTGTTCGACCTCGCCGCGTTGCACGGCGTGCGGACCGGTTCGCACGGCGCGGGGGACCTGTCACCGATCTCGTTCGCCGCGGCGCTGCAGCTGGACATCACGGTGCCGAACTTCGGAATCCAGGAGTACATGGGGCATTTGGAACCGGCGAGCGAGGTGTTCAAGACGAACTACACCTTCCAGGACGGCTACATGCACCCGGGCGACGCGCCGGGGCTCGGTGTGGAGCTCGACGAGGAGGCCGCCGCGCGCTACCCGTACGAGCCGAAGTACCTGCCGGTGAACCGCCTGCGGGACGGCTCGATGCACGACTGGTGAGCCGCGGGGCGAGGATCGGGTTGACCGCCCCGGCGGCCGCCGGGGCGGGAGTACGACAGGGAGGACCGGGCGTGATCCGGGTATTGGCGATCGGCGAGTGCATGATCGAGCTCACCCATCGGGGAGCGGACGAGCTGTCCCTGGGATGCGCGGGGGACACGTTCAACACCGCGACCTACCTGTCGAGGGTCACCACGCCGGAGCAGGTCCAGGTGGACTACTTGACGCTGCTCGGTGACGATCACTACAGCGACCGGATCCTGACCGCGATGCGGGCGGAGGGCCTCGGCACCGACCGGATCCGGCGCGTCCCCGCCGCACAGCCCGGTCTGTACCTGGTGCGCACCGATGAGCACGGGGAGCGGTCGTTCACCTACTACCGCTCGCAGTCCGCGGCGCGCGGCCTGTTCGACGAGGATTCCGGCGAGGATCCCGATTTCGGCGGCTACGACGTGGTGTACCTGTCGGCGATCAGCCTGCAGATCCTCACTGCTCGTGCGCGAAAGCGGTTGGGGGCGGCGCTGGTGCGGTTCCGCGACGGCGGTGGCCGGGTGGCGTTCGACAGCAACTACCGTCCCGCGGGCTGGCGCGACGCGGCGGAGGCCGCCGAGCACGTGCGGGAGCTGTGGGAGCTGGCCGCGATCGGACTGCCCACGTTCTCCGACGAGCAGGCGCTGTTCGCCGACCCCGACCCCGAGCCCACTGTGGATCGACTGCGCGGGGCGGGGGTGGCCGATGTGGCGGTGAAGGACGGGGCGCAGGGCTGCGTGGTGTTCGACGGCACCCGGGTCGTGCGGCTGCCCGCGGTGCCGGTGGAGGCCGTCGTGGACTCCACCGCCGCCGGTGACGCGTTCGACGCCGCGTACTTGGCGGGCAGGCTCACCGGTGCGGAACCGGTCGCGGCCGCCCGGCAGGCACAGGACCTCGCGGCCACGGTGATCCGGCACCCGGGCGCCATCGTCGACGACTCGATCCTGCCCAAGCGAGGGTGATCGGCCGCCTCGATGCTCCCGAGGTGGTGCGCGGCGAGCAACTGGTCCGCGGAGGCGATGTGCTCTTTCAACGAAGGTGACGGTCACGCCGAGGGAATCGCCGTCCTCCTGACGGCGACGTCCTCGTCGTCGACGACAGCCCGGCCCCTTCGCCCCGGAAGGGGAACGGTCCTGGCCGATGTCCTGCGGCTGGACTGACCTGCGGTCGGCTCAGGGGTTGAGAGCGGCGCACACTTCGCGGGCTCGGTAGTGCCAGTCGCGGAGTTCCGCCGCCGTCGGCGACAGGTCGTAGTCGTGGTGGTGCGCGACCCGGCTCAGCGCATACCAGAGCTCCGCGGTCGCACGTGCCGTGTCCATCCCGGTGAACATCTGCAACGCCAGCAACTGTGCGCGCCTGGAACAGGCGCTCAGTTCGGGACGTCGCTGCCCCCACAACTCGCGCAGCGCGTTCTCCAGGGCCAGCCGCAACAACCACGCGCAACAACGCGGCCACACGCCGCTGACCTCGAGCCGTCCGTTGAGCAGCCGTTCGGCGTGCCGGAGCCGCACCGCACTGGCGCTCATCTCCCCACCACCCACCGAGCGAGCTTTTCGGTCTCGCGCACGAGCGCCCGCAGGTCGAGATTCGGCGGCAGGTGCGCGCCTTGCTTGCATGCCTGGACGGTGTCGATCGCTCTCGGCCCGGCAGGACGCAGCCTGCCGAACAGCTCACTGGTGCGGTTCGGGTCGTCGAGCACCGCGAGCGTGAGTCGCTTGTGCGTCGTCTCGGCGGCGGCGAGCAGCGCCTCGACGCTGTCGTGGCTCTCACCCCGCGCCAGCCGTCGCGCGCGCACCGCGGCGTGACTCGCCGCTTCCAGCGCGGATCGGCACAACGTGGCCACGAGTTCACCCCGTACGTCCACGGGCATGTCGACGGTCTTGACCAGGGCGTCCGCATCGGAAAGGTAACGGGCGACGGGATCGGCGACTTCGCGCAAGCTCACCTCGGACCGTTCCCTGCGGCACACTTCGAGCACCGTCGCGGGCAGTTGCAACCGGCGCAGCGATTCGGTGAGCCGATCGTCGTGGGTGAACACCACGACTTGCCGGTGCTCGGAGGTTTCCGCCAGCACCCTGGCCAGACCGTCCACTTTGGCAGGATCCATGGCTTGCACCGGATCGTCGATGACGAGGAACCGGAACGGGCTCTGCGGCGCGGTCGCGCGGGGCAGGAACAGCGACAGGCCGAGCGCGTGCAGCTCGCCCTGGCTCATCACGCTGAGCGCGGCGCTGTCGGCCCCGTCGACGCTGACGTTGACCTGCACGCGACGTGTGGTCTTGCTGCCCGCCAAGGTCAATCCGTCGAGCTCGACGCTGCTCTGCTGGCGAAGGAGGGACCAGATTCTCCGGGATTCCCGGGCGAACGGTTGCAGTCGCTTGTTCCGCAGGTCATCGCCCGCTTTCGTGAGCCACTTCTTCGCCGCCTGCAGGGACGTCAGCTGCGCGCTGTGGGGTCGTGCGGCCAGGGCTTGGTCGTGCCAGTGCGCGACCTTGCGCGCGAGTGGCGCCCAAATCTCATTGCGCCGGGCCAATTCCTGCTCCGCGAGGAGTCGCAGGGCGTCGAGACGTTTCGCGAGTTCGCGGTGCCGGACGAGCAGTTCGGCCGCGAAGTCGGCGTGATCGTTGATGTCGCGCACCGACCACCATCGTTGCCAAGCCTCGTGGACGTCTTGGGTGGGCAGCACCGAGTCGTCGGAGCCGAGGGCAGCGGGGACCGGCGTCACGAGATCTCGCGCCGCCTGCTGCGCTTCCCGCAGCTCGGATTCTGCTGTCGCCAGTCGTTGGGAACTGCGCTCGAATTCCGCCGCGGCACTGGCGGCCTCCTCCCGCCAGCTCGCGTCGAGCCGCCCCTGACGGCATACCGGGCACGGGGCGTCGCCGACGGCGTCGTGGAAAGCGATGCCGTGCCGCAGCAGTTCGGCCGCGGACTTCGCCGTCGTCGTCTCGTCGGTTCTGGCGTTGTCGGCTCGGGCACTCGCGGTCCCGAGTCCATCAGCGGCCTCGCGCATCTGCTGTTCGGTCGGAAGCACGAGTGCGGTGAGGCCGCGCAGCACGCCGATCGTGTGCTCGTCGGTGTCGTCGCCGAGCGCGAGTTCCGAGAGTGCCTGCAGATCCGGGCGGGTCGCGGCCAGCAGCTCGGCAGCCCGCCGCGCGCGGTCGTCGGCCGCTGCCGCGCAGTCCGCGCGCAGGCGCTTGCGGTCATCCGTGAGCCGCGCCTGTTCGTCCCGCCGAGTCTTCTCCCGATCCGCGATGCGGCGCATGGTGTGGCTGAACGAGTCCAGCCCGAGCAGTGAGTACAGCGCGTCGTGCAGTTCGCTCGGCTTACCGGTGATGAGTTTGCCGAGTTCGCTGTACGGGAGAAAGGGACGGTACGTCGTGAGCAGGTCGGACCACACGCCCACGTCGTAGGCGCCGCGTTTCGCTCCGTGCCGTTGGAGGAATGCGACGGAGCCATCGAGTTCGGCGCCTTCCGGCCATTGTCGCTGCACCGCGATGGGTTTGTCGCTTCCCTCGCGGAGAAGTTCGACACCGACTCGGACCGGGCCGTTGTGATGGACGTTCCGAAAACCTCTCGACCACCCGGTCGTCTTGTTGCGCCACCGCTCGTTTTCGCCGGTGAGGGTGATCTCGGCGGCTTCGGCGAAGCTGGATTTGCCCGACCCGTTCCGTCCGGTGACGACGGTGAGTCCGGCACCGGGTTTCAAGTCGAGCCGTTGTTCTCCAGCTATGCCGCGGAATCCTTCGACGGTGATGCTGCGCAGGAATGTCCCGGGCACGGTCCTGTCCGATGCGTCCGCGGGCTGCGTCGGCCGTGGTGGGCTCGTGCCGTCGAGTGCCGCCGATAGCGCATCGTCGCCGTCGAAGGCGGCGAGGATCAGTTCTTTCGCCGGGTCGGCCAGCCGGTCATCGGCGCTCAATTGTTCGAACAGCAATTCGTGCAGGCTTTGCGCAGCCGGATCCACGCGTACCCCTTCCGCTTCGTGAGCGGATCAGCCTGGTGCGATTGCGGCGTTCGGTCAAGCGGTTTCGCCCGATTGCTGGAACCGATTTTGGTTCCCGATGTGCGGTGCCCGATTCATCCGTGCATATCCACGCCACGATCGCGGAATATGCCGAATGAATCGGGCTGGAGTGACCAGCTGATGACTGCCGGAATGTGGAATATCCCAAGAAATGTCATTCGGTTCGGCAGGCGGGCAGGGCGTGGGTCAGAACCACGCTCCCGCGAGCAGCTTCAAGGAGCGCAGCCGGTCCGCCGGGTCGTGGCAGTAGGTGACGGTGATGAGTTCGTCGGCGCCGGTGCGGTCGACCAGCGCCTCCAGCTCGCGCACCGCGGTCTCGGGGGAGCCGATCGCGTTGATGCTCAGCATCGAGTCGGCGAACCGGCGTTCGTGCTCGCCGCCGACTTCCCCGGGTTCCGTCGGCGGTTGCAGTCCCCGGCGGTTTCCGCTGCGCACGTCCAAGAACATGCGTTGAGCGGTGGTCCACAGCCGGACGGCCTCCTCGTCGGTGGGGGCGACGACGACGTTGACGCCGACCATCACGCGCGGCTCGGTGAGCTGCGCGGTGGGGGCTTCAGTGGAGAACGACGAGCGGTACACCTCGAGGATCTGGTCGAGGTCGGCGGGCGCGAAGTGCGAGGCCACCGCGAACGGCAGGCCCAGTTGCCCGGCGATGGACGCGCCGTTGACCGTCGAGCCGAGCACCCACAGCGGGACGTGCGTGCCCGTCGCCGGTCCGGCCGTGACCGGCGCGCTGTGCGCCCGGCCCTCGTCGCCGAACCAACCGGTGAGGTCGTAGAGGGAGTTCGCGAAGCTCTGCGCGTCGGAACCGGACCGGCTCAGCAGCTGCGCGGTGAGCTGATCGGTTCCCGGCGCGCGGCCCAGTCCGAGGTCGATGCGGCCGGGGTGCAGCTGGGCGAGGGTGCCGAAGGACTCCGCGACCTGCAGCGGCGCGTGGTTGGGCAGCATGATGCCGCCGGAGCCGACGCGGATCCGCTCGGTCCGGCCGGCGGCCTGGGCGATGAGCAGCGCGGTGGCGGTGGCGCCGAGGTTCTGCGTGTTGTGGTGCTCGGCGTACCAGACCCGCGCGTAGCCGAGTTCGTCGGCGAGTTCGGCCGCGGCCATGGACGAGGCGATCGCGTCGGCCATGGTGGATCCCTCGCTGACGGACACGAGGTCGAGGACGTTGAGCGGGACGTGCGGTGTGGTCACGAAGCCCCTCCGGGCGGGTCGGTGTCGAGGAATTCGCCGGTGATGGCCTGGTTGTAGCGGGTGACCATGTCGGACAGTGTCCGCAGATCCTGTTCGCTCCAGTCGGCGAGCATGGCCGCGGTGCCCGCTCTGCGGCGGGCGTGCACGGCGTTGACGGCGTTGATGCCTTGCTCGGTGACGTGCACGACCGACCGGCGGCGGTCGGTGCCGCCGGGAGCGCGGGTCACGCAACCGGCTCGCTGCGCCGCCAGCACCTGCCTGCCGGTGGTCGACGGGTCGAGCCCGAGCGCGGACGCGAGGCAGGTGATGTCCGACGGGCCGCGTGCGATCAGGGTCCGCAGCAGCAGGTACCCGGCTCGGTCGACCTCCTGGTAGAGGTCCCCGCGACGGCACAGCATCTCCAGGTTCCGCACGAGCACCGCGGTCTGGAACTCGATCGCGTCCAACGGGTCGCAGTCGTCGCGGGAAACGGGCTGTTCACCCAAGGCGTCCCTCCCGTCGCTCCGGCCGCAAGCTGATATCGGTATCGTACCGGTATCTCGGATGCGGGAAGCGCGGGTGCACCGAACGCGCACTTCGGGCGCTTGGCCGGCGTGGAAGAACAGAGGTGAGGACACGGGGTGTCCCGGAAACGGGGGCCTTTGACCCCAGGTCGCAGCAGCGGTGCGAACCGCCGACGTTCCGGAGCCTCAGCGGCTCGTGATCACTGCGTGGCCGATGTCGTGCCCGGGGTGACCCGCAGATCGGCGTGGATCGACTCGGCCGTTTCCAGCAGCGGGGGCAGCAGGTTCTCCCGGGCCTGCTCGCCGGTGGTGCGGCTGGCGTGCGAAGAGATGTTCGCCGCCGCCACCACCTGATCGGACCGGTCTCGGATCGGGGCGGCGATGGAACGCAGGCCCGCCTCCAACTCCTGGTCGACCAGCGCCCAGCCCTGCTCGCGGATGCGGGCGAGTTCGACGCGCAACTCCTCGGGGTTGCCGAGGGTGTGCGGGCCGAGCGGGTCGAGCCGCACCCGCGCCAGGAACTCGTCGAGGTGGTCGGCGGGCAGGTGGGCCAGCAGCACCCGCCCCATCGAGGTGGCGTAGGCGGGGAAGCGGGTGCCGATGTTGATCGAGACGGTCATGATGCGGCTGGTGGGCACGCGGGCGATGTAGACGATGTCGTCGCCGTCGAGCACCGAGACCGACGCCGACTCGTGCACCCGCGAGACCAGCCGCTCCAGGTGCGGTTGTGCGATCTCCGGCAGCGACATGCTCGACAGGTACGCGAAGCCGAGCTCCAGCACTCGCGGCGTCAGCGCGAACACCCGGCCGTCGGTCCACACGTAACCCAGCTGCACCAGGGTGTGCAGGAACCGGCGGGCCGCGGCGCGGGACAGGTCGGTGGCGCGGGCGACGTCGCTGAGCGTCATCTCCGGGCGGGACTCGTCGAAGGCGCGGATGACCGCGAGACCGCGCGCAAGCGACTGCACGTAGCCGCCGGATTCCGAAGCCGGTTCCATCGCTCTCCTCGTTCAACGGGCGTGCCGGGGCGTTCCCGTGCCGCCACCACCGTTCCATATCGGACGGTTCGCCTCGGGGTCAGTCCCGGCCCTCGGGTGTCTCCGCTGAGCTCCCGCTGCACCGAGGCCGTGCAACTCAGCCGGATTCCTCGGCGGCCAACACGTCGCGGGCGAGTGCGAAGGCGCGGTTCGCCTTCGGTACTCCGGCGTAGATGGCCACGTGCATGAGGACTTCGCGGATCTCGTCGGTCGACACGCCGTTGCCGCGGGCGGCGCGCACGTGCATCGCGAACTCCTCCTCGCAGCCGGTCGCCGCGAGGATCGCCAGCGTCAGGCAGCTGCGGGTCGGGCGCGGCACGCCGTCCCCGGACCACAGCTCGCCCCACGCGTAGCGGGTGATGAAGTCCTGGAACCCGGCGGTGAACTCCGTCGTGGCGGCCACGGCGCGGTCCACGTGCGCGTCGCCGAGCACGTCCCGGCGCGTCGCCATGCCCTGTTCGCGGCGGGTTGCGTCGTCGGTCATCTACAGGCTCCTCGTGAAGTGGTGCAGCAGCAGGCGGTTCACGGACTCGGCGCGTTCGACGTTGGCCAGGTGGGAGGCATCGGGGATGATCTCCACCCGGGCACCGGGCACGCCCGCGCCGATGCGTTCCGCGTGCGGCGGGGGCGTCGCCGGGTCGTCGCGACCGGCGATGACCAGCGTCGGGGCGGTGATCCGCGGCAGGCCGTCGACCAGGTCCATGTCGGCGATGGCCTCCGCGCAACTCGCGTAGCCCTCGTCGTCGCAGGCTCTGAGCGCGTCGCCGAACTTGGCCACGACGTCCGCGCGGGACGCCAGGGCGGGAGTGAACCAGCGGGTCAGCGAACCGTCCACCATGGACTTCGTACCGTCTCGTCGGGCCAGCGCGGCGCGCTCGCGCCATGCCTCGCGCGGGGTGAGTTCGGCGGAGGTGCAGAGCAGCGCGAGCCGGTCGAGGCGGTCCGGGGCGTTCTCGGCCAGCCACATCCCCGTCATGCCGCCCAGCGACACCCCGGCGAAGTGCGCCCGCTCGACGTCGAGGTGGTCGAGCAGTTCGAGCACGTCGCCACCGAGGTCGGCCAGCGCGTACGGACCGGGAGTGCCCGGAGTGCGGCCGTGCCCGCGCTGGTCGTAGCGCAGCACCCGGAAGCGCTCGGACAACGCGGACAGCTGCGCGTCCCACAGGCCGAGGTCGGTGCCGAGCGAATTCGACAGCACGACCACCTCCGCGCCCTCCGGGCCGGTGAATTCGTAGTGCGGGATCATTGCGGATTCCCTCCCGATTCGTGCAGTGCCAGCGCGCGAGCGATGAACGCGCCCGCCGAGCCCAGGTGGTCGGCGGGCTCGGTCGCCTCGATGATCTCGTTCTCGGACAGTGCGGCGCGCACCCGTTCGTCGGCGAGCAGCGCTTCGCGCAGCGTGCCGCCGCGTTCGGCGACCCGCTCGCAGAGCTCCTTCACGAGGCGTTGTGCCTCGGTGCGGCTCAGTTCCGCTTGCAGCGTCGCGGATGCGCTCTCGGCCATCACCAGACCGCCGGTGAGGTCCACATTGGACGACATTCGTGCCGTGTTCACCCGCAGGCCCGCCAGCAGCCGCTCGGTGCCCGCGGCGGCCGCGGCGACCAGCCGCAGCAGCTCCGTCAGCGGTTCCCACTCCGCCTGCCACGCCCCGGCCGCGCGCTCGTGCGCCTGCGGCATCGCGGCGAGCAACGTGGCCACCAGGCCCGGAACCCGATGGGTCGCGGCGGAGATCAGCACCGAACCGGCCGGATTCTGCTTGTGCGGCATGGCCGAGGAACCCCCGGAGCTGCCCTCGGTGAGTTCGCCGACCTCGGTCTGCGCGTGCAGCTCCACGTCCAGCGCGATCTTGCCGAGCGCGCCCGCGACGGTGCCCAGCGTCCCCGCCAGCTCGCCGATGCGGGTGCGGTCGGTGTGCCACGGCAGCACCGGCTCGGCGAGGCCGAGTTCCGCGGCGAGGTGTTCGAGGACCGCCACGCCCTGATCGCCCAGCGACCCCAACGTTCCGGCGGGGCCGCCGAACTGCACCGCGAGCCGCCGCGCCACGACCCGCTCCAGTGCGGTCGTGGACTCGGTGAGCGCGGTCAGCCAGGTGGCGCAGCGGCGCCCGAACGTCGTCGGCAACGCCTGCTGCAGCAGTGATCGCCCGATCATCAGCGTGCCCCGGTGCTCCTCGGCCAGCCGGGCGCACCGGTCCGCCGCGCCGTGCAGATCACCGAGCACTCCCCGCAAGGTGCGGCGGGTGAGCAGCATCGCGGCCGTGTCCAGCACGTCCTGGCTGGTCGCCCCGAGGTGCACGTAGGGACGTGCGGCGGGGTCGAGCAGTTCGGTGAGATCGCCGACCAGCGCGATGACCGGTGTGGCCGAGGAGACCGCGCGGTGCGAGATCGAGTCCACGTCGAACTCGTCCGCCCTGCAGTGCGCTGCGATCTCGTTCGCGGCGGACTCCGGGATCACTCCGGCCCGTGCCTGCGCCCGGGCCAGCGCGGCCTCGAAGTCGAGCATCGCCTGCACCCAGGCCGCGCGGCCGGTGCGCCGCTCGGCGTCCGGGGTGGTGAACATCGGGGTGAACAAGCCGGCCTCAGAGCTCGAAGAAGACGGTCTCGGCATCGCCCTGCAACCTGATGTCGAAGCGCACCCCATCCGGTTCGGCCCGCGCCACCAACGTTCCTCGGCGATCCAAGTCCACACTGGACAGAACCGGGTCGGCATCGTTCGCGTCGGCCTCATCGGGGAAGTACACGCGGGTGACCAGGCGGTTGAGCATCCCGCGGGCCAGCACGGTGACGTTCAGGTGCGGCGCCTCGGTGCGCCCGTCCGGCGTCGGCAGCGGACCCGGTTTGACGGTGCGGAACCAGAACCCGCCCTCCGGATCGGTGCCGCAGCGCCCGAATCCCTCAAACGCGGCGGACTCGCCGCGCGGATCCGCGGGGTGCGAGAACCGGCCCCGTTCGTCGGCGTGCCAGATCTCGATCACCGCGTCCGGCACCGGGTCGCCGTTGCCGTCGAACACCGTGCCGCGCACCGTCAACGCCCCCGGCGTGCCCGCCGCGACGACCTCCGGGCCGTCCGTCCACAACAGACCGTCGGGCAACGCGTAGAAGGGGCCGACCGTCTGCGACGGCGTGGTGAGCTCAGCGGATTCCGCCATCAGTCGTCGTCCTCCTCTTCGTCCTCGAACGGAGTGGCCGCGGCGCCGCGCAGCACGATGTCGAACTTGTAGCTCAACGCCCACTCGGGCACCGTGCTGTCCAGGTCGAAGCGGCTGATCATGCGCTCGCGGGCCTGCGGATCGCGCACCGAGTTGAAGATCGGGTCCTGGTGGAACAGCGGGTCTCCGGGGAAGTACATCTGAGTGATCAGCCGCTGCGTGAACGCCTGGCCGAACAGCGAGAAGTGCAGATGCGCGGGCCGCCACGCGTTGTCGTGGTTGCGCCACGGGTACGCGCCGGGCTTGATCGTGACGAACCGGTACTCGCCCTGATCGTCGCTCATGGCCCGCCCGACACCGGTGAAGTTCGGGTCCAGCGGAGCCGGGTGCCGGTCTCCCGCATGCCGGTAGCGGCCCGCGGAATTCGCCTGCCACAGCTCGATCAGCGTGTTCGGAACAGGCTTGCCGTCCGAATCGAGCACCCGGCCGCTGACGATGATCCGCTCGCCGAGCGGTTCGCCGTCGTGGCCGACGGTCAGGTCGTGGTCGGTCTCGGAGACCCGGTCGTTGCCGAGCAGCGGCCCGGTGACCTCGGTGAGGTACTGCGGCAGCAGGTGCAGCGGCCGCTTCGGGTGGCGCAACGCCGACGAGCGGTACCCGGACGAGTCCAGCGGCGGGTGCGAAGCGTCGTCGCGCCGGTAGTGCGGCAGCAGCAGGCCGGATCGCTGCGGGGTGGTCTCGGTGGTCATCGTCGACTCCTCCTTCAGGCGTGCAGGACCACGGCCAGGCCCTGCCCGACGCCGATGCAGATGGCGGCCAGACCCCAGCCGCCACCGGCTCGGCGCAGCTGGTGCGCCAGGGACCCCAGGATGCGCGCCCCGGACGCTCCGAGCGGGTGGCCGATGGCGATGGCACCGCCCTGGACGTTCACGATCTCCGGGTCCAGGTCCGGCCATTCGGCTAGGCAGGCCAGCGACTGCGCGGCGAACGCCTCGTTGAGTTCCACCGCCGTCAGATCGCCCCAGCCGATGCCGGCCCGGCGCAGCGCGGTGTTCGCGGCCTCCACCGGCCCGATGCCGAACACGTCCGGATCCACTCCGGCCACGCCGCGCCCCGCGATGCGGGCCAGCGGGGTCACGCCCAGCTCACCGGCCACCGCCTCCGACCCGATGAGCAGCGCGGCGGCGCCGTCGTTGAGCGGGGACGAGTTGCCCGCGGTGACGGTGCCGTCGCCGCGAAACGCGGGCTTGAGCTTCGACAGCGCCTGCACGGAGCTGTCCGGCCGGATGCCCTCGTCGCGGGTCAGCTCGGTTCCGGGAACGGGGGAGACCTCGCGGTCGAACAGGCCCGCTTCCCACGCCTCGGCCGCGCGGCGGTGGCTGCGCACCGCGAACTCGTCCTGCTCGTCGCGGGTGAGCTCGTAGCGGTCGGCGAGCTGTTCGGCGGAGGCGCCCAGCGCGATCGTCCAGCGCTCCGGCATCTCCGGGTTGGTCATCCGCCAGCCCAGGGTCGTCGAGTGCAGCGTTTCGTGCCCGCGCGGGAACCCGCCCTCCGGCTTCTGCAGCACCCACGGGGCGCGGCTCATCGACTCCACGCCACCGGCGATGGTCAGCTGCTGGTCACCGGTCTCCACGGCCCGGCTCGCGCCGATCACCGCCTCCAGCCCGGAACCGCACAGGCGGTTGACCGTGGCGCCCGCGACGCTCGTCGGCAGTCCCGCCAGCAGCGCGGCCATCCGCGCGACATTGCGGTTCTCCTCGCCGGCACCGTTGGCGTTGCCGAACGCGATGTCCTCGACGCGGGCGGGATCCAGCTCGGGCGTGCGCTCCACGAGGGTGCGCACGACGTGCGCGGCGAGGTCATCGGGACGCACCGGCGCGAGGCCCTTGCCGTAGCGGCCGATGGGGGTGCGCACCGAATCGAGGACGTAAGCGCCGTTGCTCATGCCTTGTCTCCTTCGATCGTCGCCTTCAACTCCCGCAGCACGCGCAGCTCGGTGTCGCTCGGAGCCTCCTGCACCGCGGGCTCGGCGACCACCTTGAGGTCCCAGCCGGTCGCGGCGCGCACCTGCTCGACGTCCGCGCCGGGGCTGAGGTGGGTCAGCGTCAGCTCGCAGGTCTCCGGGTCCGGTTCCATGATGCCCAGGTCGGTGATCACCTTCACCGGGCCGCGCCCGCGCAGCCCGAGGCGCTCCCGGTCGCCCTTGCCCGCCCCGTAGCCGACTGAACTGACGAAGTCGACCGATTCGACGAAGCTGCGAGTGCTCTGGCGCATCACCACCAGCACTTCGCGACAGGACGCGGCGATCTCCGGGGCACCGCCCGCGCCGGGCAGCCGCACCTTCGGATCCGCGTAGTCCCCGCCGATGACGGTGGAGTTGATGTTGCCGAACTTGTCGATCTGCGCGCCGCCGAGGAAGCCGAAGTCGATGCGTCCGGGCTGCAGCCAGTAGTTGAAGATCTCCGGCACGCTCACGACGGAGTCCGCGGTGTCGGCCAGGACGCCGTCACCGATGGACAGCGGCAGCCGGTCCGGTTTGGCGCCGAGCGTGCCCGACTCGTAGATCAGTACCAGCTCGGGGGCATGGGTGCGCCGCGCGAGGTTCGCGGCGGTGCTGGGCAGCCCGATGCCGACGAAGCAGGCGGAGCCGTTGGTCAGCGAGCGCGCGGCGGCGACGCTCATCATCTCGTCGGCGGTGAACGTCTCGGTCATCGCGCGCTCCTCTCGGCCAGTCCTTCGCCGTCCAGCCAGGACTCGAACTCCGCGCGGTCCCGCGAGATGGCGTCCCACTTCTGGTAGTAGGCGTTGTCCCGTTCCGAATAGCCCTGCGCGTACGAGGGGTGCGCGCCGCCGGGGACCTCGGCGACGGCGGTGACGGCCCAGTTGGGCAGCACGACCGATCCAGGCCGGGGCGTGAGCTCGTCGACGATCTCCTCGACGGTCACCAGCGATCGCTTCGAGGCGAGCACCGTCTCCTTCTGCACGCCGGTGATGCCCCACATCTGCACGTTGCCTTCGCGGTCGGCCTGCTGGGCGTGCACGATGCCGACGTCCGGGTTCAGCGCGGGCACCGCCGCCAGCTCCTCGCCGGTGAACGGGCAGGTCACCGTCTTGATGGAGTCCGTCTGCGCGGGCAGGTCGGTGCCGGTGTAGCCGCGCAGGATCGCGAACGGCAGCCCGGAGGCGCCGGCGGCGTAGCGGTTGGCCATGCCCGCGTGGCTGTGCTCCTCGATCTCCAGCGGGCGCGGCCAGGAGTGCTGCACCGCGTCGCGGAACCGGTGCAACGAGCCGACGCCGGGGTTGCCGCCCCAGGAGAAGACCAGCTTGCGGGCGCAGCCGGCGCCGATGAGCTGGTCGTAAACGATGTCCGGGGTCATCCGGCACAGCGTGAGCTCCCGCTTGCCCTGGCGGATGATCTCGCGTCCGGCCGCGACCGGGATGAGGTGTGTGAAGCCTTCGAGTGCGATCGCGTCGCCGTCGGCGACCAACTCGGCGATCGCCTCGCTCAGCGTCAGGATGCGTGCCACCGATCCGCTCCGATCGTGCGCATAGTGAACAGGTGTGCTGAGAGCGAACGCTAGTGCCCTGGGGGTCCGCCGGTCAAGCGAACGACCGCGTGAGCTGGGCGCGGACCTCGCCCCGGTCGACCGGATGCGGCCGGGTACCGCCCGGTGTGACGTCCCATCGCTCATGGCTTTTGCGCCGCATCGGCGTCGGTCGTCACGGCGACCCATTTCGGCCGGCGCAGTCGCTTCACGCTGTCGAATCACCGGATCGCGCACTGGGGCGGATCAGTTTCGGCCGGCGGCGCGAGGCGAATCTCGATCGGCACTCCAGGTTGCGGGACCTGCGTCAAAGCGCCACCACGATGAACGCGAAGAGCTACACTCATGTCCGTCTGTTCGTGAAGTTGATCCTGGGGGATGAATGAAACGAGTACGTCGCCGTGGCGACTTCAAGTGTTCGCGGACCTTCAGCGGCTCGCAGCGGGGTGGTCGGTGATGACCAGCGCGGCGCTGTCCGGTTTTGTGCTGGTGGCGATTCTGGGAGTTATCACGCCGGGGTTGGACACGATGCTCGTCCTCAGACAGGCACTCCTCGGGGGGCGTTGGAACGGTTTGGCTTCGGCCGTCGGGATTACCTTGGGATGCCTGGTTTGGGGTTCGGCGAGCGTCGTCGGCCTGACCGCCTTGATTACGGCATCCGAAGTCGCCTACAACGTGGTGCGCATCGCCGGTGCCGTGTACCTGATTTGGTTGGGCGGGTCCGCGCTCTGGAAGTCGTTGCTGCGCAATAGGGCGGGAAATGGCTCGGAGCAGGATTGGTCAGCTGGAAACGACGCGATCACCCGCCGCTCGGCGCTGCGTTCGGGCCTCGTCACGAACTTGCTCAATCCCAAAGTGGGCGTGTTCTACATGAGCCTGTTGCCGCAGTTCATCCCCATGAACTCGAACTCCGCTCTGTGGGGCGGACTGCTCGTGGCGATCCACCTGTCCATCTACCTGATTTGGCTGCCGAGCCTGGTGTGGGTGGCCGACCATGCGCGATCCGTTCTCATTCGACCGAAGGTGCGTCGCTGGATGGACCGGGCGACGGCCGGCGTCCTGCTGGGGCTGGGTCTCAAGATGGCGATCGAGTAGAGCGGCTGCGCACCGGCCCGCCGAGAACCCGGCGGGCCGACCGGTCGTGCCGTGCGCGTGCGAGGCGTCCGCGTGGGACGACCGCCGCGCAGGACGACGGCCGTGCGTGGAGCACGGGTCGCGCTCGCCGATCTTCTCCCGTCACCGGTCGTCGGGAGAACGCGATGGCCGGGCGTGCGGGTTTCGCGAGTTCTGAGGGGAGATCAGGTCAAGACCGCGCGGGAGTCGTCCGAGTCGAGCACCTGCGGGAATGACGCAGGTCCGAAGAACTTCTCCAAGCCGGAGTGCAGCTCGGTGATGAACGACTTCGTGGCGGTCTCATCGACCTGGTCGAGGAGTTCGACGACGATGATGGCATTGGTGGTTTCCCGCCGAATGAGCGCTTGCGCGGCTTGCCGCCAGACGAAGTGGCGGGTGAGGATTTGGTTTCGCCACGCGTAGGCGACCTCATTCGGTTCGACGGGAACCGCTTCCGGGGCATCAAGAGGCTGGAACAGGTCGTCTTCCCGGGTGCGGCGAAGTTCGAGCTCACCTCCGCCGATGTCATCGGCGTCGAAGGCGCCGAGCGGGACGACGTGCCGCAACGACAGGGAATGAATGAAGTCGGTCAGCGGGTTCAGGCGGAGCGGCTCGGGGCTCTTGAAGGCGCGGCGCACCATGGATTCGATGGCGCAGGGGTACTTCTTTCCGTTGATTCCCAGATTGCGCAGCGCATCCCGCCACGGGGCCACGAACGGATGCTGCTGGGCGGATCCGACCGAATTCAGCTGGGCGCCCATGTCTTGCCAGCTCGCGGCCAGCAATGCGTCGATTTCGGGATTGTCGGTGGTGTTATCGATCCCGCGGACCGCGGTGGCGACGATGCGCATGCCTGGGTTGGGCGAGAGGACATCGGCTTTGACGTCGAGAATCACGTGATCAAGTTAGCAGACCCCGCCGATGCCGCCGGGGAGAATCGCGTGCGGCATGTCCGCCGCGCCGTCGGCGAACCTCGGCGAATGCGGCGCGATGCCCGAGTCAGGTCGTCACCGGGGCTTCGGCCTCGCACATGTCCAGCGCCTCGGCCACGGTGGTGGCGACCCGCAGCGCGCTGCGCCATTCGTGGCTGATGAACCCGGTTCGGTGCATCCGATCCGTCCAGGACACGAGTTCCCCGAAGTGCCCCTCGTGATCGAGCAGCACAAGCGGTTTCGAGTGCGGGACGAGCATTCGCGTCGTCCACGACTCGAAGATCTCATCGCAGGTGCCCACGCCTCCGGGAAGAGCGAGCAACGCGTCCGACCGCGTGATCATCGTGGCTTTCCGCTGACTCACCGACGGCAGCACCACCAGTTCCCCGGCGTCACGATCGGCCTCGTGCAGCAATGCTTCCGGCACGACACCGACCGTGCGGCCCCCTGCCGCACGCGCCGCGTCGGCGACAGCGCCCATCATGGAAACGGCTTCGCCACCGGTCACGAGCGTCCAACCGCGTTCCGCGATGCCCCGCCCCGTCTCGGCCGCGAGGTCTTGGTAGGTGCGGGGGATGCTGGTGGACGCACTGCAGAAGACACACACGGATAAGGGATGCACGTCAGGTCCTCTCGATGGCGGCGGTGCGTCGGCGACTCCGTGCCGGTACCCGCCGCCGTGCTGTCCGGCGTAGGGCGTACCGTCTGGGGATCCAGGCTCGTTCGTCGCGCGTTTCGCCGGTGGGTGCGAGTCCGAGATCGCCACATCACCACGGGGATGCCCGCTCGGCTCGGCGGATCGCAGCGGGTACGGATGCGGTTTCACGGGGAAGGGGTGGTTTGCCGCTTGGGGGAAAGCTCTTCTTGCGCAAGCCGGTCCGCGATGTCGGCTCGCAGGGCCACCTTGTCCACCTTTCCGACGCCCGTGAGCGGAAGCGCGTCGATCTCGACGAGCCGTTCCGGCAGCTTGAACCGCGCCAGGCCGTGCTGCTCCAGGAACATGCGCAAGGCACGCAGATCGACGCCGCCGTCATCGGTCGCGGATACGGCGTAGAGGCACACCGCCTCGCCGAGCACGGCGTGCGGCATGGCGACCGCGGCGGCGGAACGGATGCTCGGGTGCCGGACTACCAGCGCTTCGAGCTCGTCGGCCGGGATCTTCTCGCCACCGCGGTTGATGACGTCTTTGACGCGGCCCATCACGATGAAGTTGCCCGCTGGATCCATCTTCACCAGGTCTCCCGTGCGGTAGAAACCATCAGCGGTGAAGGACGCCGCAGACGCGCCCGCGTGGTATCCGGCGATCACCCCCGGGCCGCGTGCGAGCAGTTCGCCCGTTTCACCGGTCGGCACCGATTCGCCGCGCTCGTCCACGACCAGCGTTTCGTCGGCGGGTGAGGAAGGCCTGCCCTGCGTGCCGACGATCATCTCTGCGGGGTCGTCGAGCCGGGTGAAGTTCAACAGGCCCTCGCTCATCCCGTAGACCTGCTGCACTCGGCCGCCCAGGAGTGCGTGCGCGCGCTCGGCGGTGGTTTCGGACAAGCGCGACCCGCCGACCTGGAGGACGCGAAGGCTCGAGGTGTCGTACTCATCGCGTTCCGCGGCCTGCAGCCAGCGCAGCAGCACCGCGGGGGCCAGGGCGCAGTGCGTCACCCCCTCGGTCGCCACGAGCCGCAGAGCCGCCGCGGGATCGTCGGGGCCGGCGAGGACCACCCGGCCTCCGCTCGCGAGCGTGCCGAGCACCCCGGGATGCCCGAAGGCGAAGCTGTGGGTGGCGGGAAGCGCTGCCAGGTACACGGAGCTCTCGTCCAAACAGGACACTTCAGCGGCGTGTCGGATCACGTGGCCGAACGCCTCGTGCGTTCGTGGAATGGGCTTGGGCGCACCGGTCGTGCCGCTGGAGAGCAGATGCAGCGCCACATCCGAGGGTGAGCGACGCCGGGTGGCGGGGGACCGGGCAGGCTCGGCCCAGAGGGCTTCGAGGTCCACTTCGTCCGGCAGGTCGCCACCGCCCGAGACCACCAGGTTGCGCACGCAGGCGTGTCGTTGCCGAAGCCCGCGCGCCATGGCCAGGTGATCGAACCGGCGTTGCCGACGCGGCACCGCCATGATCGTGGGTCGCAACGCCGCCAGCACCGGGTCGAGTTCGTGCTCGCGCAGCGCTGGCAATGTCAGCACCGGCAGGGCGCCGACCCGCAGCAGTCCCAGCACCAGCACCAGCATCCCGATTTCGTTGGGCAGCTGGACGATCGCCGTGTCGCCGGCGCCGACGCCGAGGCGCCGCAGCCCCGACGCACAAGCCGTCGCGGTGTCGGCGAGCTCGCCTCGTGAGACCGAGCGCGATCCCTCCGTGAGCGCGGGCGCGGACCGCTGGTGTCCGCTCAAGACGAGGTCGTCCAGCAGCTCTGGTCGCCACCACCCCGCGGCGCGGTAAGCGGCCTTCCGGGAAATGGGCACGTCGTTCGTGGCGTTTCCATCGTGCGACAACGGATCTCCCGTGGCGTCGGGGCCTCAGTGGTCGGGCAGCGAGTCGGCCAGCTCGGCGACCGTGTAGTCGTGGGAGTCCCACAAGTCCACGTTGAACACCGAGCGTTCGCGGAGTTCGATCTCCAGCTGTGCGGTTTCGGTGGAGTCGAGCCCCAGGTCGGCGCGTAGTCGGGTCTCGTGTTGTACGGCCCCGGGATCCACCCCTATAGCGGATAGAATTTCACGCGCGACAGATATTTTATCGAATGGTTCAGCTGTCACGAGTATTCACGATAGACACGTTGTGCGCGGCCGCGCAATCGTTCGTAGAGCGCGTGTTCCGAGCGAGAAATAGTGGATCTCCGGCGGAACTGGGCGGGTTCACCGATTTGGAGGAGTTGGCGGTCAGCGAGCCGGTGGTACGGTACGAGCGTCTTCATTCGGGGAGCGATCCTCCCTGGGGGGACTGGGGCTTTCTGGGGTTCTTCTGCAGGCCGAGCTCGGGTTGTGACCCGACGTGTCGGCATGCTCGGTGTGCCTGAACGGTTGTCAATCGGAGTGCGAGCGCATGGCGTCCCGGCAATGGGGGCGGTGAGTTCTGCGCGCTGAACCGCCGTTGGCTCATTACTGAAGTTCACCGTGTGGTAATGGCCTGTTCGCGCCTGCAGGAAGGTGTCTGAGGATGAAAATCTCCGAACCCGTCGATGCGCTGACGCCGTATTCCGGCGTGGAGCCTGACGCTTCCTGGCGCGACGAGGTGCACGAGCTGGCGGAGCAGCGTGACGCGATCATCCTGGCGCACAATTACCAGGTTCCGGCAATTCAAGACGTCGCCCATCACACGGGTGACTCCTTGGCTTTGAGTCGGATCGCGGCGACGTGCGACGCGTCAACGATTATTTTCTGCGGTGTCCACTTCATGGCAGAGACCGCAAAAATTCTCGCGCCCGAGAAGACCGTTCTCATTCCGGACGCCAGAGCGGGCTGCTCGTTGGCCGACTCGATTACGGGAGCGGATCTGCGCGAGTGGAAGAGTCTGCATCCCGGCGCGGTCGTCGTATCTTATGTGAACACCACGGCCGAGGTCAAAGCAGAGACCGATGTCTGCTGCACGTCCTCCAATGCGGTCGACGTGGTGAACTCCATCCCGCCCGGCCGCGGCGTGCTGTTCTGCCCGGACCAGTTCCTCGGCGCCCACGTCAAACGGCGGACGGGCAGGGATGATCTGTACATCTGGGCGGGCGAATGCCATGTGCACGCCGGGATCAATGGTCCGGAATTGGCCGGCCGAGCAGCGGAGAACCCCGACGCCGACCTGTTCATCCACCCGGAGTGCGGTTGCGCGACGTCGGCCCTTTACCTCGCGGGTGAGGGGATCGTGCCGAGCGAGAAGGTCAAGATCCTCTCGACCGGCGACATGGTCGACCAGGCCCGGACGACCAACGCCAAGCGGGTGCTGGTCGCCACCGAGGTCGGCATGCTGCACCAGCTGCGGAAGGCGGCGCCGGAGATCGAGTTCGCCGCGGTGAACGAACGGGCGTCGTGCCGGTACATGAAGATGATCACCCCGGCGGCGTTGTTGCGCGGACTGCGCGAGGGCGAAGACGAGGTGCTCCTCGACCTGGAGGTCGCGAAGCGGGCGAGGGGCGCCGTCCAGCGGATGATCGAGATCGGCCGGCCGGGAGGCGGCGAATGACCTGGTCCTGGGAGACCGGCGTCGACCTGGTGATCGTGGGCAGCGGAGTCGCCGGGCTCACCGCGGCTGAGCGCGCGGTGCGCCTGGGTTTGAGCGTCGCCGTCCTCACCAAGAGCGCCGTCGACGACTGCAACACGCAATGGGCGCAGGGGGGAGTCGCGGCGGTGTTGCCCGACCAGCGTGACCCCGGGGACTCCGTCGCCGCGCACGTGGCAGACACGTTGCTGGCCGGAGCCGGCCTGTGCGAGCCGGAGTCGGTCGGTTCGATCCTGGCCGCCGGACCAGCCGCGCTCACCCGGCTGCGCGCGCGAGGTGCGCGGTTCGACTTGACGGAACGCAACGTCTTGGCCCGCACCCGCGAGGGCGGCCACCGCGCGGCGAGGATCGTGCGTGCAGGTGGAGATGCGACCGGCGCCGAACTGGAGCGCGCCTTGTTCGCGGCCGCTGTCGACGCCGGGCCTGCGGTGCTCGAAGGGCACCTGGTCACCGAGATCGCGCTGGCCGGTGACCGGTCCGTCGCCGGAGTGCGCCTGCTCGACCAGGAAGGGCGTCCCGCGCTGCTGCGCGCCCCGGCCGTGTTGCTGGCTACCGGGGGTCTCGGCCAGGCGTACCGGGCGACGTCGAACCCCGCGGTGGCGACCGGCGACGGATTGGCGCTGGCGCTGCGGGCGGGAGCGACCGCCTCCGACCTCGAGTTCGTCCAGTTCCACCCGACGGTCCTCTACACCGGACCGCACGCCAGCGGCCGTTGTCCGTTGATCACCGAGGCCGTGCGTGGTGAGGGCGCCGTGCTGATCGACGCCGGCGGAGCCGAGGTGATGGACGGGGTGCACGAGCTCGGTGACCTCGCACCTCGCGACGTCGTGTCCGCGGCGATCACTCGACATGTGCGCACGGCCCCCGGCGGGGTGGACGATCACGTCTTCCTCGACGCCACCGGGATCGCCGGTTTCGCCGAGAGGTTTCCGACCGTGCACGCGGCATGCCGCACCGCCGGGTTGGATCCGGTGCGCGATCCCATCCCGGTCGCGCCCGCCGCGCACTACCACTGCGGCGGCGTTGTCACCGATGCCATGGGGCGCACGGACGTGCCAGGTCTTTACGCGGCCGGTGAAGTGGCTCGCACCGGGCTCCACGGAGCGAATCGGCTGGCGTCGAACAGTCTGCTGGAAGGGCTGGTCGCAGGGGAGCGGGTGGCTGCCGCCGTCGCCGCGGCGCGGCGACCGGTGCTCGAACCGGGTGGCCCGGCCGCCGAGCTGATGGTCGCCGTGGACGACCTCGCTCGATTGCGCCGTCTGATGAGCACCGAGGTGATGATCGACCGCAGCGAAGCGGGCCTGCGTGCCGTCGAGTCCTATTTGGACGGTTCGGCGACCCCGCTGATCCCGGCAACGCGGGCGGATTGGGAACGGGCCGCGCTCACGTTGGCCGCACGTGCGGTGGTCGCCGCGGCCCTACATCGCACAGAGTCGCGCGGCTGTCATACGCGGGTGGATTTTCCCCGGACCGACCGACGCTGGCGCCGCAGCGTCGCGGTCCGCCTCGACGACACCGGCCGCCTGCTCACCGATGCCCGAGCCCTGGTTGGAGACGCCAGATGATCGATTCGTCCACGATGCTCCGCCTCAACGCGCTCTCCGCGGCAACGGAGTCAGCTCTGGCGGACGTACGACTGCCGGTCGACGAGGTACGGCGCGTAGTTGAGACGGCTCTGGCCGAAGACCTCGCCCACGGTCCGGACGTCACCACTGAAGCGATCATTCCTGGCGACGCCACGGCTTACGCCGCCATATCGGCCCGCGAACCCGGCGTGGTCGCAGGTGTCCCCATCGCATTGGCCGTGTTCGACGCCGTGCTCGGCGCCGGCGAGTACCGGCTGGTCGACAGGGCGCAGGACGGCGCCGAAGTCGATGCCGGGGCGGACGTGCTGGTGCTGCGCGGCCCCGTCCGACGCTTGCTGACCGCGGAACGAACAGCGCTCAACCTGCTGTGCCACCTGTCCGGCATCGCCACCGCCACGGCTCGCTGGGTCGACGAGCTCGCGGGCACCGGCACTCAGGTGCGGGACTCGCGCAAGACGCTGCCAGGGCTGCGGGTGCTCGCCAAGTACGCGGTGCGCCAGGGCGGCGGCACCAACCATCGGATGGCGTTGGGCGATGCGGTGCTGATCAAGGACAACCACGTGGCGGCGGCGGGCTCGGTCAGCGCGGCGATCACGGCCGTTCGCGAGCACGCCCCGCACTTGCCTTGGCAGGTCGAGGTCGACACCCTCGCTCAGCTCGACGAGGCGCTCGCCGCCGGGGCGCCCGAAATCATGCTGGACAACTTCACGACAGCCGACTGCGGCCGGGCCGTGGCTCGGGTCAGGGCGACCGGAAGACGGGTGCGGTTGGAGGCTTCCGGCGGAATCGGTCTTGACGTCGCTCGAACCTACGCCGAGACCGGTGTTGATTTTCTCGCCGTCGGCGGACTGACCCACTCAGTGCCCGCACTCGACCTCGGGCTCGACCTTCGAACCGGGAACGGGGGCACCTCGCATGGATGCTGACGACGCCGCACACCTCGCAGGGCACATCGCCGTGGTCGGGATCGCGTGCCGGTTCCCAGGCGCTTCCACACCGGACGAGTTCTGGGACGTGATCCGGGGAGGTCGCGAGCCCGTCACCTTCTTCACCGAGGCGGAGCTGAGGTCCGCGGGCACCCCGGAACGGATGCTGACCGATCCGGATTACGTGCCCGCGCAAGGCACCATCGACGACGAGGATCAGTTCGACGCCGAGTTCTTCGGCATCAACCCGGTTGAGGCCGGGATGATGGATCCGCAACACCGGCTCCTGCTGGAATCAGCCTGGACGGCGCTGGAGAACGCGGGTCATGATCCGCACCGCGTCCCGGGGCCGGTCGGTGTGTTCGCCGGTGCGTACCGCAACGACCACCTGGGCCTGGTCGACACACCGGACGAGGCGACGGCGTTCGCCCGCAACATCGCCAACGAGACCGACTACCTCGCAACGCGGGTGTCCTACAAGCTCAACCTGCACGGCCCCGCGGTCACCGTGCAGACCGCCTGCTCCACCTCACTGGTCGCCGTGCACCTGGCGTGCCAATCGTTGCGCACCGGGGAATCGCGCACGGCGCTGGCCGGCGGAGTCACCCTGCGTTCCGGACAGCCGAGGGGCTATCTGTACCAGCGCGGCGGCATCTTGTCGCCGGACGGTCACTGCAGGCCGTTCGACGCCGATGCCGAAGGCACGGTCATCGGCGACGGCGTCGGAATGGTCGTGCTCAAGCGGCTCTCCGACGCGATCGCCGACGGCGATACCGTGCACGCGCTGGTGCTCGGGTCCGCCGCGGGCAACGACGGCGCCGAGCGGGTGGGCTTCACCGCGCCCGGTGTCGCAGGGCAGGCGAGAGTGATCGGTGCGGCCTTGCGCGCGGCGCGAGTGCAGCCGTCGTCACTGGGCTACGTCGAGACCCACGGCAGCGGTACGGCGCTCGGTGATCGCATCGAAGTGGACGCACTGACCAGGGCCTTCAAGGAGCGGGGCTGGACCAGCGGAACCTGCCGGATCGGCTCGGTCAAATCCAACATCGGACACACCCACGCCGCGTCGGGCATCGCCGGTTTCATCAAGACCGTGCTGTCGCTGCGGCACCGCACCATTGCGCCGACCCTGCACTTCCGCGACCCGAACCCGCGCATCGATTGGGCGTCCACGCCGTTTCGGGTCGCTGTTGAGGAGAGCCGGTGGGATCAAGGTGCCGCCCCGCTGCGCGCCGGAGTCAGTTCGTTCGGACTGGGCGGTACCGGTGTGCACGTCGTCCTCCAGGAAGCACCCCTGCCTCGGCCCACTGACGACACCGGCACCCCGCAGGTGTTGCCGTTGTCCGCACGTTCTCCGGAGGCGTTGCACAGCGCGCGCTCCCGACTCGCCGAGCACTTCGGGGAAGATCGCGGGCAGCGGCTCGCCGACGTCGCCTACACGTTGCAGGAAGGACGGACCCCGTTCGAACACCGGCTCGCCGTCGTCGGCCCCGATCCGGTGCGCGCGTTGCGGGACGACGACCCGGCGAAGGTGCTGCACGGCACGATCAGCGGCAAATCCCCCTCGGTCACCTTCCTGTTCCCCGGCCTCGGCGACCAGTATCCCGGCATGGGGCGTGGCCTGTTCGAGACCGAACCGGTGTTCGCCGCCGCGCTCCAGGAATGCGACCGGCTCATGCGCAGGCACAACAGATCACTGCTGGCGTCGCTCTACCCCGCTGACACCGCCACGCCCGCGACGTCGAGAACGGGCCTGATGCGGATGCTCGGGCGCGGAACGGACGGGCCTGAGCTGCGTGAGACCGGGCTCGCCCAGCCGACCGTGTTCGCCGTCGAATACGCGCTCGCGAAATTGTGGTCGAGCCGCGGGGTGCGGCCCGATGCTCTGATCGGCTACAGCCTCGGCGAGTACGTGGCCGCCTGCGTCGCGGGAGTGCTGGACCTGGACGACGCGATCGCGCTGGTGTGCGCCCGGGCGGACCTGATCGCAGGGTTGCCGCCCGGCGCGATGCTCGCCGTGCCGTTGCCGTCGACGGCAATCGCAGAGCATCTCGGTGATGATCTTTCGCTGGCGGCGGTCAACGGTCCCGAGCTGTGCGTCGTGGCCGGTCCGACGGCTGCGGTGGAGGACTTGGCCGCGCGGCTGGCGGAACAGGAGGTCGCCACTCGGCCGCTGCTGACCTCGCACGCGTTCCACTCGCACATGATGGAGCCCATCGTCGAGCAATTCACCGAACTGGCCGGCTCGATCACCTTCCACGCGCCGAAGATTCCCTATGCCTCGAACGTCACCGGTGACCGGATCACCGACGTCGACGCCACGGACCCGTCGTATTACGCCCGTCACCTGCGGCAACCGGTGCGGTTCATCGAAGGTCTGCACGCCGTGCGCGGCGAAGTGCTCCTGGAAGTCGGACCTGGCCGGGCATTGGGCGGTCTGGCCATGCAGAACCGGGATCCGGAGCAGAACGTGCGAGCGTTCGCCAGCCTCCCCGCCGGCTTTGATGCTCGACCGGCCGCGGAGGTGCTCGCCACCGCCACCGCGGAGCTGTGGCTGGCAGGAGTCCCCATCGACTGGTCGGCCACGCACCACCACCGACGTCGCCGAGTGCCCGTGCCGGCTTACCCGTTCCAAGGCAGGCGGTACGGCGTCTCCGCGCCTGCCCCACGCCGTTCGCCCGCCGATTCGGTACCCGAGCTCGGCCGCAAACCGGACCTGGCTGACTGGGTATCGGTGCCCGTGTGGCAGCCCGCCGTCCTCGGCGAAGTCGTTGCGCGGGAACCGAAGAAGGTCCTGCTGTTCGCCGGTGACTCGGCACTGTCCGGCGAGCTGGCTGCGGGCCTGGCCCAGTACGGCGACGACGTCGTGGTCGTACCTCCGGGCACCGACGACTTCCGGTCGCTGATCGAGCCACAGTGGACGCCCGAGCTGCTGGTGCACGCGCGACTCGTGACCGCAGAACCCGTTTCCCCTGACGAGGCGCAGCGTCTCGGCTTGCACGGTCTGATCGCGGTGGCGAAGTCCCTGACCGTCCATGATGGACTGGACGTCGCGGTTCTGACCAGCAATGCGCACCCCGTCGGCCACGGGGCCGCCCAGCCCGTCAAGGCCACCGCGCTCGGCCCGTGCTTGGTGTGGCCGCTGGAGGTGCCAGGCGTGCGCTGCCGGGCGATCGACGTCGGCCCGCACGACCGCGTCGCGTTGCTCGCCGAGCTCACCGCGCAATGGCCGGACGATGAGCAGGTCGCGCTGCGTGGCGGGCGCCGGTGGCGACGGGAACGGCAGCCGCTCAAGCTCACCGCGGGCAATGCCTCCCTGCTGCGGCGCGGCGGGGTGTACCTGATCACCGGCGGTACCGGCGGGATCGGACGCACCTTGGCCAGGTACCTGATCGATGAGTGGAAAGCGACGGTGGTGCTCGCCAGTCGTTCAGGGACTTCCCCTGAGGTGCCGGAAGGAGCCGAGACGCATCAGGTCGACGTGACCGACGGAGCGCAGGTGCGGGAACTGGTGCGCGACGTAGTCGCCCGGCACGGGGCGTTGCACGGTGTAGTGCACGCTGCGGGCGTGCCCGGCGGTGGGCTGATGGCCTTGAAGGACCCGGACGCCGCCGACGTCGTGCTGGCGCCGAAGGTGGCAGGAACGCTCGCGTTGCAAGCGGCATGTGCCGACGTCGGCCTGGACTTCCTCGTGCTGTGCTCGTCGCTCATCGCGGTCACCGGCGGAGCCGGGCAAGTCGATTACAGCGCGGCGAACGCGTTTCTCGAGGCAGCGGCGGAGGAAGCCGCAGCGACCGGAGGCCCGCTCACCCTCACCGTCGACTGGGATGCCTGGCGCGAGGTCGGAATGTCGGTCGACGCCGTGGGGCCGCGACCGCACCCGACAGGGCATCCCTTGTTGACCCACCGGATCTCGGACTCCATGTATTCCGGTCGGTTCAGCGCCCGGAGCAGCTGGCTGGTCGACGAGCACCGCATGCTCGACATGCCGGTCGTGCCCGGTGCGGGGCATCTGGAGCTGGTACGGGCCGCCGTGGCCGATTCCCACGGCCAGGACCCGGTCGGGTACGGCGACATCACGTTCTACACGCCGGTCGTGGCCGGTGAGCAGGAATCGACAGAGGTGCGGGTCGTGCTCGGAGAACTCGACGAGACGACCGGCGAGGTCCCGTTCGACGTGGTCAGCGCCTACACCGACGCAGCGGGCGCGTCCTGCTGGCAGCGCAACTCGGCGGGCACGGCTCACCTGGGTGAGCCGGCACCTGCTCCGGTCCACGACCTGGACGCCCTCGTCCACGGCGCCTCCCTCGTGGTGCCCGACGACCTCGGTGCGGTCGGCCCGATGAGCTTCGGCCCTCGCTCCCGGTGCCTGGTGTCCATGCGCGGTGGCGATCGGGAATTCGCCGCGCTGCTCCGGCTCCCGGACGAGTTCGCGCACGAGACCCACGAGCTGCCGCTGCACCCGTCGCTGCTGGACATCGCCACCGCGTTCGTGGGGCTGTTCACCGCGGAGGAATTCCGGATACCGCTTTCCTACGGCCGGGTGAAGGTGTCGGGACCCTTGCGCGGTGAGGTCCTCAGCCACCAGCTGCATCGAGTGCGGGACGACGGCGAACGGCAGACGGTGAGCGCCGACCTGACCGTCATGGCGACCGACGGTACGGAGCTGCTGCGCATCGAGAACTTCGTGCTGAAGAAGGCGGGTGATCTGCGCCGGCGTCTCGTCGGCGCTCGCGACGGTGTGCCGCAGGAGGTCGTGCCGTACGCACTGCCGCGGACGGGCGGTCCTGCGGTGGGTTTCCTGAGCCAGCAGCTCGCCGAAGGCATCGAACCAGCCGAGGGCGTCGAGGTGTTCGAGCGATTGCTCGCCCATCGCGTCTCGCCGGTCGCCACGGTGTGCACCCAGGACCTGGCGGCGGTGCTGGCCCAGGCCAGGCGGACGGTGCAGGTCCCGGAAGTGAGCACGACGGCACTCACTGCTCGGCACCCGAGGCCCCGGCTGGGAACGCCGTACGTCGAGCCGAGCGACGACCTGTGCCGCTCCCTGGCCGAGTTGTGGCAGGACCTGCTGGGCATGGAATCGGTCGGCATGCACGACGACTTCTTCGACCTCGGAGGGCACTCGTTGCTGGGCATCCAGCTCGCCGCCCGGTTGCGCAACGAATTCGGGCTCGACGTGCCGCTGGACTCTCTGTTCGAAGGGCTCACCGTCGCGCGGTTACGGGATCGGGTGGGCGCTTCGTCCACGTGAAACCGGCCGCCATAGTTCGTCCACTGTGGAGGTGCAATGTCCGGCTTTTCCCAGATCGGCGTCGCCGGGGCTGGTGTCATGGGCGCCGAGGTCGCTCAGGTCGCGGCCACGGCCGGCCACGAGGTCGTGCTGCTCGACCTCTCCGACGAGGTGCTGAACAGGGCGCGATCCGGCATCCGATCCAATCTGCGGTTTCAGCGGATGTTCGCCGAGGGCGCTCCCGCCGTGAACGCGGAGGAAGTTCTCGGGCGGATCACCTTCACCACCTCGGCAGCGGATTTCGCCGAGGTCGAGATCGTCATCGAGAACATCACCGAAAAATGGGATGCGAAGGAGGATCTCTACCGACGTCTCGACCGGATTTGCGCCGATTCGACCGTGTTCGCGGTGAACACCTCGGTTATTCCGATCACCAAGGTCGGTGCGGTGACCGGCCGGATGGACCGGGTCATCGGAACGCACTTCATGAACCCGGTGTCACGCAAGCCCACCGTCGAGGTCATTCGTGGACACCACACCAGCGACGAAACCGTTTCCGTGACGCTGGGCATGCTGGAGTCGCTCGGCAAACGCGGCATCGTGGTGCAGGACTCGCCCGGATTCGTCTCCAACCGAGTGCTGATGCTCACCGTCAACGAGGCGATCTTCCTGCTGCATGAAGGAGTAGCCACCGCCGAGCAGGTCGATGACATCTTCGTCACCTGCTTCGGGCACGCGATGGGGCCGCTGGCGACCGCCGACCTGATCGGGCTGGACACGATCCTGTACTCGATCGAGGGGCTCTACGAGCACTTCAACGACTCGAAGTACCGGCCATGCCCGCTGTTGCGGCGGATGGTCGATGCCGGACTGCACGGATGCAAGAACGGCGCCGGGTTCTTTCAATACGCCAACAGCGGCTCTCGGAAGGGAATCTCGTGACGGAGACCAAGGCGAAGGTGCGTGAGTTCCTCGGTCGCTACCTCCCCGATCAGGAGATAGCCGATGACGAGGACATGTTCAGCAGAGGTTACGCGAACTCGATGTTCGTCGTGCAGCTGGTGCTCTTCGTCGAGCAGGAGCTGGCCACTCCGGTCGACGACGATGACCTGGATTTCGACAACTTCCGCAGTGTTGATGCCATCGCGGGCTTCGTTCACGCCAAGGCGGGCCGTCCGCAACACGCCTGAGTTGGAGGAAAAATGCCGCTCAGCGCTATCCGCGAGCAGCAGCAGACGGCCTTTCGCGAATTCGCTCGTGAAGAGGTCGAACCGCATGCCGAGGCCTGGGATCGCGACGAGACCATTCCGCTCCGGTCGATCGATGCGTTCGCCGGGAAGGGGTGGTTCGGGACGCTCATCCCGGCCGAACACGGCGGGCTGGGCCAGGACGCGGTGGCATTCGGCCTGCTCAACGAGGAGATCGGCGGTGCCTGTTCGTCGTTGCGCAGCGTCCTGACGGTGCACAGCATGGTCTCGTACGCGGTGTGCCGGTGGGGGAGCGACACGTTGCGACGGCAGTGGCTGCCGCGGCTGGCCACCGGCGAGGTGATCGGTGCGTTCTGCCTGAGTGAGGAGACCTCCGGCAACGATGCGGGTGCACTCGCCACCACCGCGGTCCACGACGGCGAGACCTTCCGGCTGACGGGGACCAAGAAGTGGATCACCTACGGGCAGCGGTCGGACGTGTACTTGGTATTCGCCGCGTGCGACGGAAAACCGGCGGCGTTCTTGGTCGAGCGAAACCTGCCCGGAGTGGAGGTGGTGCCGGTGCGTGGCATGAGCGGCACCAGAGCCTCCATGGTCGCGGAGCTGCACCTGCACGATGTGGCGGTGCCTGCGAGTTCGCTGGTCGGGCGGGTGGGATTCGGGATCGCCGCAGTGGCCACGAGCGCGTTGGACATCGGCCGGTACAGCGTCGCCTGGGGGTGCGTCGGCATCCTCGCCGCCGCGCTGCGCACTTCCTTGCAACACGCCCACGACCGCACCAGTTTCGGCGTGCGCATCGGCGAGCACCAACTGGTGCAGCGCATGGTCGCCGACATGGCCACCGCGCACTCCGCCGCGCGCCTGTTGTGCGTCGAAGCGGGTGAACTCAAGGACGCCGGAGATCCGCGCACCGTCCACGCCACCTGGACCGCCAAGTATTTCGCCTCCTGTCAGGCCTTCCGCGCCGCTGCGGACGCCGTTCAGATTCTCGGTGCCCGAGGTTGCCTCGAGGGGCACACCGCGAATCGGCTGCTCCGTGATTCGAAGGTCATGGAGATCATCGAAGGCAGTACCCAGCTTCAGCAGATCTACCTCGCCCAGGCCGCGAGCACGTCCTGATGCCGAGCAGGAGGAGGAAGCGAGATGACCGAACAGGTCACCGACGTCAAGTCCGTCAAATGCGTGGTGTGGGACCTCGATCAGACGATCTGGGACGGGGTGCTCCTGGAAGACGGCGATGTGCGGTTGCGGCCCGGTGTTCGTCAGGTGCTCGAGGTTCTCGACGAGCGCGGGATCTTGCACTCGCTCGCCAGCCGCAACGATCCGGAAGCGGTACGAGCGAAGCTCGAGGAATTCGGAATCGATCATTATTTCCTCCACCCGCAGATCGGATGGCACGTCAAATCGGAATCCGTGGGCAGGATCGCCGAGGCTCTCAACATCGGCACCGATGCCATCGCTTTCGTCGATGACCAGCCGTTCGAACGGGACGAAGTCGTCCATGAGCACCCGGACGTGCTGTGCGTGGACGCGGCGGAGCTGACGGATCTGCTGGTCCGGCCGGAGTTCATCCCGAGGTTCGTGACGGAGGACTCGAAGAGGCGTCGCGAGATGTACCGCGAAGACGCCCGACGCAAGATCGACGAAAAATCCTTCGCCGGCCCGCAGGAGACGTTTCTGGCGGGGCTGGACATGCGGTTCGAGATCGCCGAAGCCGGTGAAGGCGATCTGCAGCGTGCGGAGGAGCTCACCGTGCGCACGAACCAGCTGAACACCACGGGACGCACATTTTCGTACGATGAGCTGGACGCCTTTCGCCGGTCTGATGACCACCTGCTGTTGGTCGCCAGGCTGACCGACAGGTACGGGCCTTACGGCAACATCGGTCTGGCCCTGATGGACACCAGCGGACCGGGTTGGACGATTCGATTGCTGCTCATGTCGTGCCGCGTGATGTCACGTGGGGTGGGCACGGTATTGATCAACCACATCAAGCGCCGCGCGGCGTCGGCCGGAGTGCAGCTGTCGGCGGACTTCATCTCGACCGGGCGCAACCGGCCGATGTTGGTGTCGTTCAAGTTCAACGGATTCAGCGAGGTCGCTCGCGATGGTGCTTACGTCACCTTCAGGGCGGACTTGACCGCGATCCCGCCGGACCCCGATTACATCAAGATCCTCGTGAGCTGATTCAGGTTCGGCCAGTGCCGCTCAGAACCAGCCGCCGTCCGACAGACCGTGACCGGCCAAGCGACCCACCGCCCACTCCGACCGGAGTGAACGGACCGTTCGTCCAGTCTTGTTGGACGAACGGTCCGCTCACTCGTTCCCGAGGGTGGATGTCGCTGGTCGGTACGGCGGTGGGGTGGAGTGCCGTCGACCGGTATCTCCGCGATGATCCGGCGGCGGCGACGGCGTTCGACGGTGGGGACGCTCCCGATGAGCTCGCCACCGGCCTCGTCGGCGGAGGGTGTCGACGCGGCGCCGCAGCCCGAAGATCTCGGACTCGACTGCCCGTGCCGAGAGGCCCGAAGGCCCTGCGTGCACCTGCTGGCCGCCTATTACGCGGTCGTCCAGCGCATCGACGAGGAACCGGCGCCGGCACTCGCCGTGCGCGGGTTCGCGCGGTCCGCGCGGGGCCGGAGCAGGTCGGCGGGAGCTCGATTCCGATCGACGCGCTCGCCCCGCAGGACTTCTTCACCGCGCGCACGAATCCCGCCCGGAGCTGAGGACCGTCCGGGGACGTTCATCACCGGTCTTCGACGTGTCCTGCGTGGGTCGCGGATCGAGGGATTCGGCGCAAGCATCGCCGCAGCGCCACCGTGGAAGCGGTGTTCGGCGCGCGGTTCAACCGCCTCGATGATCTTCGGTGGTCGTTTTCCGTTGGCGGACAACGAAAAATGGCCCCGTCTCGGACCGTCCAAGTTCAACGACAGCTCCTCAGGGGCGGCCCTCCGAGTGGCCGAGCGCGTCGGTGGACGCGTTCGCGGACGTGGGGATCAGGTTCTCCGCGGTGGCGCCGATCGTCGTCAGGCATGCCGAGGTCACCGGATGATCCCGGCCGCCGAGCCGGGTCGCGGCGAGGATGCGGCGCGCCGGCGCGGGTTCCCCGTGCAGCGGGATGCGCACCACCGGCCAGTCGCCGTGGAGCCGGGCGAGCCGGGGCACCAGGATGATGCCGAAGTTGTGAGCGACGAGCGCGGTTCCGGTGTCCCACTCGTCGGCGTGATGCGCGATGTTGGGGCTGAAGCCCGCCGTCATGCACGCGGTGCGCACCAGATCGTGGTAAGTAGTTCCAGGTCTGCCGACGATCCAGGGTTCGTCGGCGGCATCGGCGAGTGTGACGGTGGCCTGCCCGGCCAGCCGGTGATCGCTGGGAACCACCAGGTCGAGCGGATCGTCGAGCAGCGGGTGCTGCTCGAAGCGGTGGTCGCCCATGGGCGGCGTCTCCGCGGTGTTGATCACCAACGCCAGATCGGCATCCCCCGCGAGCAGCAGGTCGAAGCAGGGCGCCGGTTCCGCTTCGATGACCCGGACGCGCACTCGGGGAAACCGCCTGCGCAGATCCGCGGCCGCGGCGGGCAGCAGGTGGGTCGCGGCGGTGGAGAAGCCGCACAAGGTGAACGGCCCGGAGGGTTCGTCCACGGCCGCGGCGAGTTCCGCGTAAGCGCGCTCCGCCTGCGCGTGCAGGGCCTCCGCGTGGTGCAGCACGGTCCTGGCCGCGGCGGTGAGGCGGATGCCGCGACCGGCCTGGGCCACCAGCTCCACGCCGAGCTCATCGGCCAGCTGACGCAGCTGGTACGACACCGTCGAGGGGTGTAGTGCAGCGCGGCCGCGGCAGCGGTGACCGTGCCGTAGTGGGCGACCATCTGCAGGACTTTCAGTTTCGGATCGACCATGCGACTATTTTGCACGGTTCGCTCGAGGAACGTTTGATTCCCTTCACGGTTCATGGCCAGCAAGCTGTCGGCGTGCTGCCCACGAAACGATCGCGCCGCGATCCCCGAACCCCTCCCGAGTACGACCGCGGCGACCGCGCAGGTGCGGTGCGCACGGGCATCTACCTGTTGGTCGTGCTCACCGCCGGGGCGTACCTGCCGAGCCCGCTGTATCCGGGTTACCAGCGGGCGTTCGAGATCAGCGATCTGACCATGACGCTGCTCTACGCAACGTTCGCCCTGGTGAGCGCGCCCGCCCTGCTGCTGTTCGGGTCCGCGTCGGACGCGCTGGGAGCTCGATCGGTGCTGCGGGCGGGGGTGGTGCTGTCCGCCGCCGGTTCGCTGTGCTTCGCGTTCGCCGCGAACCCCGGGTGGCTGATGGCCGGTCGTGCCGCGCAGGGACTCGCGCTGGGTGCGGTCACCACGGCCGCCACCGCTTTGATCAACGGCAACGCGCCCGATTCGAGCAGGCATCGGGCCGCTGTCCTGGCGAGCACCGCGTTCCTGCTCGGCACGGCGGCCGGTCCGGTCGCGGCCGGTGTGCTGGCCCAGCACGTGTGGGCGCCGTTGTTCTCGCCGTACCTGCTGCACCTTGTCCTGCTGGGCTTCGGGTGGAGTCGCGTCTCGGCGCTCCCGGCGTCCGCTGGGCCGCCGTTGCGGCGGTGGAGACCCGAGCGGCCGCACATCCCGCGCGGCACGCGGCGGTCGTTCGCCACGGCCGCGGCCACCGGGTTCCTCGCCTGGACCGTGGTCGGGATTTTCCTCGCGGTCGTCCCGGTTCTGCTGGACCGGGCGGGTCACGCCGACCTGGCGGTCATCGGATGCGTGCTGGGCGCGGTGCTGGTCTGCTCCGCGTCGGCGCAACCGTTGGTGCTCCGCTTCGGCGCCCGGCCCGCGCAGTTGGCCGGGCTCGGCGGACTGTTCGTGAGTCTCGTGCTGCTGGCGCTGACCGGCGGCGGCTCCTTGCCGATCACGTTGGGCGCGGCCGTGGTGGCGGGTGTCGGTCACGGGTTCGCCTACGGCGGCGCGGCCGGCACCATCGAGGACGTCGCGCCGCCCGAGGAACGCGGTGCCGTCGTCGGCGCGCTCTACGTGGCGTTCTACCTAGGCGCCGGTTGCCCCGCGATCGCCGTCGGACTGGTGACGCTGGGAAGTTCGTTGGAGACCGCGACCTCCTGGGTGACCGCGGTGGCCGGCGCGTTCGTGCCGGTGGTCGCCGTGGCGGTCGCGACGGTCGGCCATCCGCGCGATGCCCTGCCGGTCGCACCGGCACGGGCGGCGCGGTTGCGCGATCCACGCAGTCCGCTGCGGCTGATCCGCCGAAGTGAACCCCTCAGAGGTAACCGCTTTCCGGAAGGCCGTTGTGCGGCAGGCCGAGCAGGCCGATGGCGGCGGTCGCGGCGGCCGCGGCCTGCTGGTGGCCGGTCTCGCCCCAGTTGAGCAGGTCTCCGGCCTTGCCGGGGTGCACCAGCAGCCGGAGGTAGGTGCGACCGTTGTCGGGATCCGGCTCCGGCGGGTGCACGCGGCTGATCTCGGCGACCATCCGCACCTGCGCGTACGGCGCGAAACCGTCGTCGACGCACTGGTAGCCGAGGTAGTGCGGTTCGGCGATGTCCAACGTGACCTCTTCGTAGGTCTCTCGCCGCAGGATGTCCACGTAAGCGGACTCGCCGGGTTCCGGCCGGCCGCCGGGCAGCGAATGCTTGGCGCCGTCCACCCGGATGAGCACGCGCCCGTCCGGTGCGAACAGGAAGCCGTACACCTGGCGAACGGGTAGGCCCTTCGGGACGGCGCGGGTGTGCCAGGTGAACTTGGCCATGGCTGGATCCCCTCCCTGCGTGTCCCCGACGGGGCGTCCGCCGTGTGATCGAACCGATCACGTTACCGGGCCAGGGACGGCAAGTCGCGCTTCGGCGCGCGGATTTCTCCACGACCGCCCGATCCGGTCCCGCCCGGCGTGGATCATCCATTGTGGAGCGACCGGGGCGAAGCGTCCGATACGTGGAATGGGATCACTGCGCTGTTGACACCATTCGGCTGCTCTGGTCGGATGAAATCGTGTTCATCGCGACCAGGCTGACCAAGAGGCGTCACGTGGATTTCTCCCGCGTCGGCGCGCAGGGTTGTCGTCGCTGATCTGATCGTCCCGCCTCGTTCCGAGGGCGGCATCAGTTCCTTCTCTCTCCGGTGATCGCCGTTCCGGTGCCGTGCGAAGCGGCCCGGTCGCGGTTCCCGTTCCACTTCGCCGTTTTCCGCCGATCCGTTCCCGGATCGGTGATGAGCGACGGTCAAGATCCCTTTCCACGCGGTGCCCGGAGATCGATCCCGGCGCATCGCCCCGCCTGTTCCACGACGGGAGACGAACGTGTCCGCAGACAAACCCGCCGAACCGCTGAAGTTCGCCTACTGGGTGCCCAACGTCAGCGGTGGCCTGGTCACCAGCAACATCGAACAGCGCACCGATTTCGGATTCGAGTACAACAAGAAACTCGCGGTGCTCGCCGAGAACAGCGGGTTCGAGTACGGGCTGAGCCAGGTGCGCTACGCCTCCAGCTACGGAGCCGCGCAGCAGCACGATCCGGCGGCGTTCAGCCTCGGGCTGCTGCTGGCCACCGAGCGGCTCAAGCTCATCGTGGCCGCGCACCCCGGTTTGTGGCATCCGGCGATCCTGGCGAAGTACGGCATCACCGCGGACATCCTGTCCGAAGGACGGTTCGCGGTGAACATCGTCAGCGGCTGGTTCAAGGACGAGTTCACCGGGCTCGGCGAGCCGTGGCTGGAGCACGACGAACGGTACCGGCGCACCGAGGAGTTCATCAGGGTGCTGCGCGGCCTGTGGACGCAGCCGAACTTCGAACTCGCCGGAGACTTCTACCGGATCCGCGATTTCAGCCTGCGTCCGCAACCTTTCGAGGTTCCCGGGCGGCCGCACCCGGAGATCTTCCAGGGCGGCAATTCCTCTGCCGCGCGCACGCTGGCCGGGCGCGTCTCGGACTGGTACTTCAGCAACGGCAAGGATTTCGAGGGTTTCAGCGAACAGGTCGCCGATGTCCGGGAACGGGCCGCCGGCAACGGGCGGACCGTTCGATTCGGACTCAATGGTTTCCTCATCGCCAGGGAGACCGAGTCCGAGGCGAAGGCCGTGCTCAAGGAGATCGTGGAGAAGGTGGACGTGGACGCCGTCGAAGGATTCCGGAAATCGGTGCAGCAGGCCGGGAAATCCACCTCCGACGGCAAGGGAATGTGGGCGGACTCCGAATTCGCCGACCTCGTGCAGTACAACGACGGATTCCGCACCGGACTGATCGGAACCCCCGAGCAGATCGCGCACCGCATCATCGAGTACAAGAAGCGCGGCGCGGACCTGCTCCTGCTCGGGTTCCTGCACTACCTCGAAGACGTCGAGCACTTCGGGAAGCACGTGCTGCCCATCGTGCGCGAGCTGGAAGCCGACCTCGACCGCACCGGCGACCCCATCGGCGTGTCCTGACAGGCCGCCGCAACCCCCCGATTCTTCCCACGCAGCAAGGAGAAAACTGGATGAGCACGACTGAGTCCGATGCCGTCAACGACACCGCCGGGCGCTGGGGGCAGCGGCCCGCCACTCCGGAAGGCTGGCTGGAACGAGCCCAGGACGTGGCCGCGCTGCTGGCCACCGACGCGGTCGCCCGGGACCGCGCGGGCGAGACACCGCACGCCGAAGTCCGGCTGCTCAAGGAATCCGGCCTGGTCACCCTGCTCGGACCCGTCGCACACGGCGGCGGCGGGCAGACCTGGAGCACCGCGTACAAGGTGATCCGGGAGGTAGCCAAGGGCGACGGTTCCATCGGTCAGTTGCTCGGCTACCACTACCTGTGGGCGTGGGCGGTGCGCCTGGTCGGCACCGACGCGCAGATCGAGGCCGTCGAACAGCTCTACACCGAAAGCGACCTCTTCTTCGGCGGCGCGGTGAACCCGCGCGACTCCGACGTGGTGATCACCGATGAAGGCGACGAGATCGTCTACACCGGCCGCAAGTCCTTCTCGACCGGCAGCAAGGTCTCCGACCTGACGGTGCTGGAAGGAGTGCTGGACGGTACCGACAAGCACATCTTCGCCATCGTGCCCTCCGATCAGGAGGCCATCGTCTACGGCGACGACTGGGACAACCTGGGCCAGCGGCTCACCGAGTCCGGCAGCGTCGAGATCAACGGGGTGCGGGTGCCGTGGGAGTCGGCGGCCGGTTACGTCGGCAAGGAGTTCCAGCCGCTGGTCTACAACACGCTGAACACGCCCACGATCCAGCTGGTGTTCACGAACTTCTACCTCGGCATCGCCCAAGGCGCGCTGGACGCGGCGACCTCCTACACGAAGGAGAAGACCCGCGCCTGGCCGTTCGGCGGGGACAACAAGGACAGCGCCACCGAGGAGTTCTACATCCTCGACGCCTACGGCGATCTGCAGTCGAAGCTGTGGGCGGCGGAGGCCCTGGTGGACCGCGCAGGGGAGCGCCTCGAAGCGCTGCTGCACGCGGAGCGGGCGAGCGTGACGGCGGCGGAGCGCGGTTCGGCGGCGGTGCTCATCGCCGCGGCCAAGGAGCGGATCGTGCAGACCGGCCTGGAGATCGCCACGAGGATCTTCGAGGTGACGGGGCGCGGGCCACGTCGAACTCCGCGGGGCTCGACATCTTCTGGCGCAACCTGCGCACCCACACGCTGCACGACCCGGTGGCCTACAAGCGGGTGGAGGTCGGCCGTTACACGCTGCTCGGCGAGATCCCCGAGCCGACCTGGTACACCTGATCGCCACCAGGTGAACGTCCCGTCCGCCCAACAGGAATGGGGTGAACGCCGGCCTTGACGATGAACGCCTCCTTCGCCCGGTTCCATCGGGCGGAGGAGGCGTTCACTTCGAGCAGAGCGCTCAGCCGCCGAGCCAGGTGGCGACGAACTTCGCGACTCGGCTGACGCGGCGCACCCGCGGTTCCGTGCCCGCGACGCCGTGGATCTCCCATTGCTGGCCGCACTCCGGGCACGTCCACGGACCCAGCCTGCTCGCGTCGGGCTCGCACGGGTGGCCCCGTCGTCCTCGCCGCATCCCGCCGCCTTTCCCTCCGCAGCCGCCCGCCGCGTCCCGCACCGGACGCGGCGATGATCAGCTCCGATGACACCACAGTGCAGCGGTAGGCGGAACCACTCCCGGCTCGGGTCATCCGCCCGGGGGCGGGACCTTTGGCCGTGTGACGCGGTGTGCCCGATTCGTACCGTCGAACAGGTGATGACCGAGGGGGCGACCGTAGCCACCACAACAGGACGGAACGGTCGGATGAGGACGCGAGCAACTACCACCGCCGGAGTGCGGATCAGCTGACGCCGGGCCGTCGAACGCCGACCGAGCGATGCGGCTGGGACGGCCCTTAACCTGGGGAGAAGGGGTCGGGCGCACTCGCGCCGCGGGTGGAAGCGGGGGCTGCGACATGGACACGACGGACGGCGTTCCGGAGGCATCGGGCACCGGGAGCGGCGAGACGCGCATCGCACTCGTGGACGACCACGAAGTGGTGCGCCGCGGGATCGCCGACCTCCTCGAGGACGAACCCGACTTCATGATCGTCGCCGAGGTGGGCACGGTCCGCGAAGCCCTGGTGCGGCTGCCCCCGGCGCGTCCCGACGTCGCGGTGCTGGACGTGCGGCTGCCCGACGGCAACGGCATCGAACTGTGCCGCGATCTGCTGTCCCTGCTGCCGGGCGTGCGCTGCCTGGTGCTGACCTCGTTCTCCGACGACGAAGCGCTGCTGGACGCGATCATGGCGGGCGCCTCCGGTTACGTGCTCAAACAGGTCCTGGGCTCCGACCTGCGCTCCGCCATCCGGGAGGTCGCCGCCGGACGATCCCTGCTGGACTCCAGCACCGCATCGGCGGTGCTGGAACGGCAACGGCGCAAGCACGCGCAGGACGATCCGCTGCGCGGACTCACCGAGCAGGAACGGGCCGTGCTGGAGCTCATCGGCGCGGGCATGACGAACCGGCAGATCGCCGAGCGGATGTTCCTCGCGGAGAAGACCGTGAAGAACTACGTCTCGCAGCTGCTGTCGAAGCTGGGCATGCAACGCCGCACTCAAGCCGCCGTGCTCGCCACGGAAATCCGCCAATCCCGGCCCGGCTCCTGAGCTTGCGGCCTCGCGTCGGTGACGGGCTCAGTCCGCCTCGGGCGCCACGGGCAGGGGAACGCGCCAGACCAGGAGGGTTCCGCCTGCCTCCGCGTCGGTGAGTTCCAGAGTTCCGGAGTGCTGCAGCGCTCGGTCGCGCAGGTTCCGCAGGCCGTTGCCCGCGCAGCGGCCGCCGATGCCGTGGCCGTTGTCGCGCACGTCGATCGTCAGCTCCGCGCCGGTGTCGATGGACACGGTGATCTCGGTGGCCCCGCCGTGGCGCAGCGAGTTCGTCACCGCCTCCCGCACCACCGCCTCGGCGTGCTCGAAGTACGCCGCGGGCACCGCCGTGTCGATCGCGCCGGACATCCGCACCGCGGGGGCGAACCCGGCGCCGCTGCTCGCGTCGGCGACGGTGTCGAGCAACCGGCGGCGCAGGCTCACCGGGTCGTCGGTCTCCGGGGAGGAGTGCAGGTCGAAGATGGCGGTGCGGATCTCGCGGACCGTGTCGTCGAGCTGCTCCACCGACTGCTGCAACCGGCGCCGCACATCGGTGTCGGTGGCGCGACGCAACGTGCCCTGCAGGCTCAGTCCGGTCGCGAACAACCGCTGGATCACGTGATCGTGCAGGTCCCGGGCGATCCGGTCGCGGTCGCCGAACACGTCGAGCTGCCGTTGCGCCCGGTTCTTCGCGGCCAGCTCCAGCGCGATCGCCGTCTGGTCGGCGAACGAGGCCAGCAGCGGGACCTGGCCCGGCCCGAACGGGCTGCTGTCCTTGCGGCGCAACGCGATCACCGCGCCCGCGCCCGCCTCACCGGAGTGCAGCGGGACCGCCAGCGCCGGTCCGTAGCCGGGCAGCACGTGGTTGAGTCCGCTGACCGGGGCCGCGGACACGTCGGACTCCAGCACCGGGGTGTCGCCGGTGAGACTGGCCAGCACCGGCCCGTCGGTGCTCACGGGGATGCCCACTTCGATGTCCGCTTCCCCGGCGACGGCCTCCACCCGCGCCTGACCGGAGGAGGTGCCTTGGCGGGCCAGCACGATCAGCGCGCAGTCGGCCCGGGAGATCTCCATCGCGCGCTGGGCGATGAGGCGCAGGCCGTCGGCGGTGCTGACGCCGGAGAGCAGCTCCGTGGTGATCTCGCTGGACGCCTGCAGCCAGCGGTGCCGCAGCCGAGCCTGGTCGAACAGCCGTGCGTTCTCCACCGTCACCCCCGCGGCGGCGGCCAGGGCGCGCAGCACCACCTCGTCGTCCTGGCCGAACTCACCGCCGTCGAGCTTCTCGGTCAAGTAGAGGTTGCCGAACACCTCGTCGCGCACCCGGATCGGGATGGCGAGGAAACTGCGCATCGGCGGATGGTTCTCCGGGAAGCCGATCGACGCCGGATGTTGTGAGAGGTCGGCCAGCCGAAGCGGGCGCGGATCGAGCGTGACCTGGCCGAGCAGGCCGCGTCCGCGTGGAGCCGGCCCCATCCGGGCGACCGTGTCCTCGTCGATGCCGACTTGCACGAACTGGGTGAATTCCCCGCCGGTGCCGAGCACGCCGAGCGCGCCGTAGCGGGCCTGCACGAGTTCGGTGGCGGCGGTGACGATGCGGTGCAGCGTGGTGTCGAGGTCGAGTTCGGTGCCGATGGCGAGCACCGCGTCCAGCAGGTCCTGCATCCGATCACGTGTGCTGACGACTCTGGCCAGCCGCTCTTGGAGCTCGCCGAGCAGTTCGTCCAGCCGGAGGTCGCCGAGGGTGGACGCCACCTCTTGCAACCGGTCGGTGACCGGGTCGGGGCGGGAGGCATCGGTCATCGCTGATCCATCGGTGTGGGCCGGCGTGCCCGCAGGGGCACGGCGTTCGTCCGGGTGCCTGCGGCGGAGATCGGAGCCGGCGGCCGAGCTCGTGCCGGGCCGTCGAAGGGCACGGGCTGCGGAGTGCGCAGTCGTGTCCGTGGAGGACGTGCCTGTGCTCGGTGTGCCGGCCGCGTGCCGTCGGCGCGGGGTCGAGCGTGTGCCTGAGTGTGACCGACCGTTCCGGTGGCGGCTAGTCGTTCTCCGGGATCCGGGCGCGCGCCGGTCGGTCGTCGGCGGGTCGTAGGTAGACGCCGAGTTCGGCCGCGCCGTCGAGCATCGCGCGGCTTCGGTGGCGTAGCCGGTCGCGCCGGTCGCGCAGGGCCTCCTGGAGCGGTTCCACGCCGTCGGCGTCGCGGATCCGCGCGACCACCTCGGCGATCCGGCTCAGCGGGTGGCCACCGCGCCGGAGCTGGTGGGCGAGATGGGCGTCGCGGACGACGCCGGGAGGGTAGATCCGGTAGCCGGTGGCGGGGTCTCGATGCGGACGCAGGATGCCGGCCCGTTCCCACTTGCGGAGGGTGGCCGGGCGCAGGCCGATTCGATGCGCCAGCGCGCCGATCGTCAGCGTCGATTCGGCGGACGCCGCCGGTGCGGTCGCGGTCGGCTCGCCGAGCGCGGCGGCCACTTCGTCGAGGGTGTCGTGGTCGCGGAGCAGCTCGGCATGGCTCTGATCGATCAGCCGCAGGGCCGCATCCTGGTCGCCCCGGTTGGCCGGGCGGGGAGTGAGCCGCTAGGCGTTCGCGGCCGAGTCCTCCGGAGGCGGGGCGAGCTCGCCGGATTCGTCGGCGGCGAGCTTGGCCAGCAGCTCGCGCAGCTGGTCGGTCTCCTCAGGGCTGAGGCGGTCCAGCATCCGGCTGTTGATCGAGTCGGCCAGTTCGGTGGTGTCCCGGAGCACGCTGCTGCCGTCGGCGGTCAGTTCCAGCAGGCGCCGCCTGCGGTCGTAGTGGTCGACGCTGCGCACCACGAGGCCCCGCTGTTCGAGGCGGGTGAGCATCGCGGCGAGCGTCGCCTTGTCGATCGCCGCCCGTTTGCCCAGTGCGGCCTGCTCGATGCCGGGGCTCTCCTCGATGGCGGTAAGCGCGGCGTACTGCGGCTTGGTGAGCTGCGGCGACCGCGCCTGCCAGCGCGCGCCGTGGTCCTGGATGACTCGGCGCATCAAGTGGAACACCGCGTTTTCCAGCTGCACAACGCACTCCTCGGTGCCGGGTAAGTGGGCTCGCATCTTACGAGATGAGCGTCCCCGCAGAACCGGGGATCGCGGAGGGCCGCCGAATCCGGTGATAGTATGTACACGAACGTTCGTAGACGAACGAAATGGAGCGTGAGTGTGCGGCTGATCGTCGGGATGACCGGGGCCACCGGTGCGCCGCTCGGGGTCCGCCTGCTGGAGGCCCTGCGCGAGCAGCCCGGCGTGGAGACGCACCTGGTGCTGAGCCGCTGGGCGCGGACCACGATCGAGCTCGAGACCGGCTATACCGCGCGGGAGGTCGGCGAACTCGCCGACGTGGTGCACGGCTCGGCCGATCAGGGCGCCTCGATCTCGTCCGGTTCGTTCCGCACCGATGGCATGGTGATCGTGCCGTGCAGCATGAAAACCCTGGCGGGCATCCGGATCGGCTACGCCGACGGGCTCGTCGGGCGCGCTGCCGACGTGGTGCTCAAAGAACGCCGCAAGCTCGTGCTGGTGCCCAGGGAGACGCCGCTGAGCGAGATCCACCTGGAGAACATGCTCGCGCTCTCCCGGATGGGCGCCGCGCTGGTGCCGCCGATGCCCGCCTTCTACAACCACCCGGAGTCCGTGACCGACGTGCTCGACCACGTTGTGGCGCGCGTGCTCGACCAGTTCGAGCTTCCGGCACCCGGCGCCCGGCGCTGGAACGGGCTCGCCGAAGCCCGCCGAGACCGAGTTCCCGGCGCAGCGGACTGAGGAGGCTCTCCCGAGTGATCTGAGTAGGTGCCCGGGGTGGCAGAACCTCGGCGGCCTCCTCGCTGCCCCTTGCCGGTGTGGCCGCGATTTCTGCCGCCCTGCAACGGCGAAATCGCCGACATCGCGAGGAAGCCGCTGAGAACCCGCCGGTAGTCGTCCTGTTCAGGCTGGTCACTGCTCAGTGGCTCCACCGCTGACAAGGCAACGACCAAAAGATCATTCCGCAAGGACCTCTGAACAACCCACAAGAGGAGGAGAAAGTGGCCCACGACGACTTTCGGTCCTATTTGGACGCGCTCGATGCGGAAGGGCAGCTGCTGCGGATCACCGAGCAGGTCGATCCGGAACCCGACCTCGGCGCGGCGGCCAACGCGGTCTCCCGGCTCGGGGAAGGGGCGCCCGCGCTGTACTTCGACGACGTCACCGGGTTTACCGACGCCCGCATCGCGCTCAACGCGCACGGTTCCTGGGCGAACCACGCCATCGCGATGGGACTGCCGCCGACGACCTCGACCCGGGAGCAGGTGCAGGAGTTCATCCGGCGCTGGGAGAACTACCCGGTGACCCCCGAACGCCGAGACGATCCGCCGTTCCTGGCGAACACCCGCAGCGGCGCGGACGTCGACCTGTTCGAGGTGCTGCCGTTGTTCCGGCTCAACGACGGAGACGGCGGCTTCTACCTGGACAAGGCCGCGGTCGTCTCGCGCGACCCGGACGACCCGGAGAACTTCGCCAAGCAGAACGTCGGCGTGTACCGGATGGAGGTCAAGGGCCGCAACGAACTCGGCCTGCAACCGGTGCCGATGCACGACATCGCGCTGCACCTGGGCAAGGCCGAGGAACGCGGCGAGGACCTGCCGGTGGCCATCGCGCTCGGCAACGACCCGATCCTCACCATCGTCGGCGGCACCCCGCTGGGCTACGAGCAGTCCGAGTACGAGATGGCGGGCGCGCTGCGCGGCGCACCGGCGCCCATCGCGACCGGGCCGCTGACCGGGTTCGACGTGCCGTGGGGCTGCGAAGTCCTGCTGGAAGGCGTCATCGAAGGGCGCAAGCGGGAGATCGAGGGGCCGTTCGGCGAGTTCACCGGGCACTACTCCGGCGGTCGGAACATGCCGGTGGTGCGCATCGACCGCATCTCGTTCCGCGGCGGCCCGATCTTCGAATCGCTGTACCTGGGCAAGCCGTGGACGGAGATCGACTACTTGATCGGCCCGGCGACCTGCGTGCCGCTGTATCAGCAGCTGCGCGCGGACTTCCCCGAAGTGCAGGCCGTGAACGCGATGTACACGCACGGGCTGCTGGCGATCGTGTCGACGAAGAAGCGCTACGGGGGATTCGCCCGCGCGGTGGGGCTGCGGGCGATGACCACTCCGCACGGGCTCGGCTACACGAAGGTCGTGATCGTCGTCGACGAGGACGTGGACCCGTTCGACCTGCCGCAGGTGATGTGGGCGCTGTCGACGAAGGTGAACCCGGCCGGTGACCTGGTGAACCTGCCGAACATGTCGGTGGTGGGGCTCGATCCCGGCTCACAGCCCGCGGGCATCAGCAACAAGCTGGTGATCGACGCGACGACGCCCGTCGCTCCCGACGCGCGCGGGCACTACGGGCAGCCGGTCCGGGACCTGCCGGAAACCGGCCGGTGGGTGGAGAAGCTGCGAACTTTGTTGCGCGACAAGTGAATTCCCTTGCAGGAGGAAAGGAGCAGGCGATGTGCCCGCGTTGTGCCGCCGAGGAACTGACGAGGCAGGCCGTGTCACCGGTCGCCGGGGTGTGGGAGGTGTGGCGCTGCGAGCGCTGCCACTACTTCTGGCGCAGCACCGAACCGGAGCGCCGCACGGAGCGCGAGTCGTATCCGGCGGCGTTCCGCATGACGCAGGCGGACATCGACGAGGCCTCCGAGATGCCCGCGATCCCGCCGCGGCGCAGCGGCTCATGAGCGAGGTCGCGCTGATGTGGGAAGTGCGGGCCGCGCCGGGGGAGCAGCGGTCGTTGCTCGACTGGGCGCGGCAGCACGCCGTGCCCGCCGTGCGCGCGGCGGGCTGCCGGGACGTGGGGCTGTACCGCTCGGAGCAGGATCGGGTGGTGCTCATCGCGCACTTCGCGGGTGAGGTGCTCCCGGTGCTGCCGGAACCTCCTGCGCACCTCGAGGCCCGCCCGGCGCACCAGTGGGCGTTCGACCGCGTGCTGTGACCCGTCAGGTGCGTTCTCGGGTGCAGGGGTCCTGGCAGGCGTGGTCGAGTCCGGGCAGCGGCATCGGTTCCACTCCGATGCGGTTGCCGCCGACGGTGCACCAGGACAGCACGCCGCCCAGCGCGCACACCGCCGCCGAGATGAGCATCGCGAGTCCGAACCCGTCGGCGACGGTGCCGCCGGGCTCGGTCATGCCCGCCACCAACGGCAGCACCGCCACCGCGACCAGCCCGGCCAGCCGGGAGATCGCGTTGTTCACTCCGGACGCCACCCCGGCGCGCTGCTGGTCGACCGAGGCCAGCACGGCGGCGGTGAGCGGCGCGACGGTGATCGACAGGCCGAGGCCGAACACGACGACGCCCGGCAGCACGCCGGTGAGGTAGCTGGAACCCGGCACCGCCAGCGTCATCAGCGCCAGTCCCGCCGCGCAACCGAACGGGCCGATCGTCATCGGCAGCCGCGGCCCGGTGCGCTGCGCCAGCGCGCCCATCCGACCCGAGATCAGCAGCATGATCACGGTGATCGGCAGGGTGGCCACCCCGGCGCGCAGCGCCGAGTAGCCCAGCGTCTGCTGCAGCTGCAGCGACAGCAGGAACAGGGCGCCGCTGAGCGCGGCGTACACGGTGAACGTGGTGAGGTTCGCGCCGGTGAACTGCCGGGAGGCGAACAGGTTCAGCGGCAGGAGCGGGTCGCGGGTGCGGCGTTCGATCAACGGGAACGCCACGAGCCCGGCGACTCCGGCGGCGAGGGCGACGGCGGTGAGCGGGTCCCAGCCGCGCGCGGGCAGCTCGATGAGCGCGTAGATGGCCCCGGCGAGGCCGATCGTGACGCTGCCCGCCCCGGCCAGGTCGGGGGTGCCCGCGCGGCCGCTGCGCGTTTCCGGGACGTGCCTGGCCGTGACGAACAGGGCGACCGCCGCCAGCGGCACGTTGATGAAGAACACCCAGCGCCAGGACACCGCGTCGACCAGCCAGCCCCCGACGAACGGGCCGAGCGCGGAGGACACCCCGGTCAGCCCGGCCCACGTGCCCACCGCACGGCCGCGGTCGTCGGCGGAGATCGTGGAGTTGATCAGCGCGAGGCTGCCGGGGACCAGCAGCGCGCCGCCGACGCCTTGCACGAGCCGCGCCACGATCAGCGCCTCCCCGCTGGGTGCGAGCCCGCACCCGAGGGAGGCCGCGGTGAACACGACCAGCCCGATCTGGAACACCCGGCGGCGACCGTAGCGATCCCCGAGCGCCCCGCCGAGCAGCAGCAACGCGCTGAGGGTGAGCAGGTAGGCGTCGAGCACCCATTGCAGGACGGCGAACCCGCCGCCGGTGTCGCGGCCGATCGCGGGCAGCGCCACGTTCACCACCGAGCCGTCCAGGAAGGCCACCCCGGAACCGAGGATGGTGCCGACGATGATCCACCGGCCGGCGCGGCTCGCCAGCGGGATGGCGGCGGTGGTGTCCGGACTGCTCATGCCGTCCTCTCCGGGGGCGGGGCGGAACCGGCCGGCGCCGGCCAACCGAGGATAGGCCGCGGCGTCACCATCGGCACCCGTCGTCCGGCGGAGCATGAGCGTCCATTGTGGAGTGTTGACGTGTCCGGAGGGGGTGCGTAGAAACGCAGGCGATGACCGCGAGGGCGATGCGCTGGAGTGGCCGATGACCGGAATCCGCCCGGAGCACCCGCGCATCGACGGGCGGACCGGACCGCTGCTCGGTGTCGACGACCTGGCACCGGTGCTCAGCTGGTCGTTGGCGCCAGAGGACGACGACCCTGGCGGAATGCAGACCGCGTACCACGCGGAGGTCACCGATCCGGGCGGGAAGACCTGGTGGGACACCGGGATCGTGGCCTCCGGCCACACCCGGATCCGCTACGCCGGGCCGGAGCCCGCCGCCCGGCAACGACTCCGCTGGCGCGTCCGGGTCCGCGACGAGCACGACCGCTGGTCGCCGTGGAGCGCGTGGTCCTGCTGGGAACTCGGCCTGCTCACCCGGTGCGATTGGGCCGAGGCCGGCTGGATCGCCCACCCCGACCGGGACCCCGGCGATCCGTTGCCGATCTTCGCGCGAACGTTCACCGCGCGGCCGCCGGTGCACCGGGCGCGGCTGTACGTGTGCGGACTCGGCATCCACGTCGTGACCCTCAACGGCCGTCCCGTGACCAGCGAAGTGCTGGCACCCGGCAACTCGAACTACCAGCGCTCCGCCGAATACCGAGTGCACGACGTGGCGGAACTACTGCACGACGGCGAGAACACGCTGGGCATCGCGCTCGGCCACGGCACCGCGCACGTGCACCGCCACGGCACCAACGGGGGAGCGCGCAGCGTGTACTCGTGGTGGACCAGCGAGGAACCCGCCAGGGGCGCGTTGCTGGTGCCGGCGCAGCCGGGCGCCGACCGCATCCGGGTGGCCGAACCCGACGCGCACCACGTCGGCGGCGCCGTCACCATCGGCACCCGGGAGTCCTGGGAGAGCAGGCAGGTCGTGGCCGTCGGCGACCAAGGACTGATCATCGCGCCGCCACTGGAGCACGAGCACCCCGCCGGGACCCCGGTCGAAGGTTCGGGTGACCCGGTGGCGCAGTGGGAACCCACCGCGGGCGCGGCCGTGTCACCGCGGTTGCTGGCCCGGCTGGAGATCACCGGCCCGGACGGGCGCCGCGACATCGTGAGCGGGCCGGACTGGCGCACCGCGCTCGGCCCGGCGGTGACGGACAACTGGTTCTCCGGCACCGACCACAACGCCCGGCGGGAACAGCCCGGCTGGGACCTGCCCGGCGCTGACCACTCCGCCGCCGCGCGCCGTCGCGACGGCACTCCCACCGGGTGGGTCGCGGCGGCCCGCACCACTCCGCCGAACGGCACCACGGAACTCGTGTGGCGCCAGGCTGCTCCGGTGCGGATCGTCCGCGAGTGGCGCCCGGCCGTGGTGCGCGAGCCGATACCCGGGCGCTGGGTGTTCGACCTCGGGCAGAACATCGCGGGCTGGCCGGAGCTGCGGCTGCCGCCGGTGCCGCCGGGCACGGTCGTGACCGTGCGGCCCGGTGAGTCGCTGCACGCGGACGGGACCGTGGACCAGACCTCGATCCGCAACGACCGGCGCGGCACCGACGTGCTGCACACCTACACCGCGGCCGGACTGCCGGACGGGGAGCGGTGGCGACCGTCGTTCCAGTACTTCGCGATGCGGTTCCTGGAGGTCACGGCCCCGGTGCGGCCGGAGGTGCGCGGGCTGCAGCTGCGGGCCGACGCGCCGCGCGCCGGGTCCGTGCGCACCTCCGACGAGCGGGTGGACCGGCTGCACCGGATGGCGCACTTCTCGGTGGCGTCCAACCTGATGTCGGTGCTCACCGACTGCCCCGGCCGGGAGAAGCTGGCCTACGGCGCCGACTACACGCACCCGATGGGCGTGCTGTCCAGGCACTTCGACCTCGGCGCGTACCTGCGGACCATGCAACGCCACCTCGCGGAAGGGCAGGCGGGGCGCGGACCGGACGTGGGGAACGTGGCGCTGAAGGCGCCCGTCTACGACTGGGGCTACCAGGGCGCGTTCGGCGACGAGGTCAACTGGGGCAATGCGATCGTGCTGGTGCCCTGGCTGCTGCACCGCATCTACGGCGACACCCGCACCATGGCCGAGTACTACCCGAACATGACGGAGTTCCTCGACTACCTGCGGCGCCGCAAAACCCACGGGAACCTGGTGACGGGCGAACTGGGCGATTGGGTGGCCGCGGAGGAGACCTCCGGCGAGCTCACCGGCACGTGGGGATACCACGCCACCGCGCGTGCGCTGGCCGAGATGGCGGGAATTCTGGGTAACGTTGCGGATTCCCGGGAGTTCGGCGCGCTCGCCGACGACATCGCCGCCGCGTTCCACCAGCGGTTCTACGTTCCCGAACTCGGCCGCTACAGCGGGGACGGCACCGAGGCGGGCGCGACGCAGGCGGCGCAGGCGATGCCGCTGGACGCGGGAATCGTGCCCGCGGTCGAACGCGACCGGGTGCTGGCCGCGCTGGTCGAACGAATCCGGACACCGGACGGCTCGCACCTGCGCGCGGGGCATCTCGGCCTCGGGCCGGTCGTGCGGGTGCTGCGCGACGCCGACCGCGACGACGTGCTGTGGGAAGTGTCCCGGCAGGACGCCGCGCCGAGCTACGGAGCGTTCTTGCAGGACACGGCGGCGAATCCGGGTGGCCTCACCACGATTCCGGAGCAGTGGGACATGCGGAACTCGCTGAACCACATGATCCTGACCCAGCTCGACGAGTGGTTCCACACCGGACTCGCCGGAATCCGCCAGGCGGCCGGGTCGGCCGGATTCCGCGCGTTGCGCATTCGGCCGAAGGTGGTGGGTGAACTGCGCTGGGTGGCGGGGCATTACACCACACCGGCCGGTCGCGTCGAGTCACGCTGGGTGCGCGATGACCGCGATTTCACGCTCACCGTGCGGATTCCGCCGAACACGACCGCGCGGGTGCACGTGCCGGGCCGGATCGCCGGGGCGAGCCGGATCCGGGACGGCTGCGGGATATTCGAGGTGGGGCCGGGGGTGCGCACGTTCCACTCGACGTTGCCGCGACCGGATTCCCCGGAGGCTCGGTGACATTCGCGTGAAATGCCGGAGTTAACTCGCGGTTGCACTGGAATTGATCCGGCAGTGGTGGGAAAAACGCGATCTGGCGAGAAATGGTCACCGGGGTTCTCCCGCACGGCCGTCTTCGGCCACGGTATGGATCCAGTCGGCCCCGACCAGCGGACAGAGGTGCGTGTGAGCGCGAACAGAGCGGAGCCTGAATGTTCGGACGCCCTCACCGGGGACGTGCCCGTCCCAGGTTGGGTGCCCGAACCCGCTGAACTGTCCGATGTGGAACTCCTGCTCGACGGCGCGTTTCCGGCACTGGGCGGCTTCTTGGGCGCCGCCGATACCGAATCGGTGCGCACCCGGCGACGGCTGCGGGACGGCACGCCGTGGCCCGCGCCGATCACCCTGCCGGTGCCCGCCGAGCTCGCCACCGCCGAGAAGATCGAACTCCGCGACGCCGAAGGCGCACCGGTCGCGGTCTTGCACAACGAAGCCCCCTGGTCGGACGGCACCACCAGCCACGCGGCCGGTTCGCTGCGCCCGGCGGCCGCCCCCGGCGGGGCGCTGCGCCGGATGCGCCCGCCGGCGGCGGAGGTCCGAGCCGGACTGCCCGCCGGTCCGGTGCTCGGGCTGGTGGTCGACGCGCCGCTGCACCACCGGGAACTCGCCCAGATCCGCGAGCTCGCGGCGGAACTCGACGCGCACGTGCTGCTGCTTCCACGGATGACGGGGCCGCGCCCGGAAATCCTGGTGCAGGCCGTGCTCGCCGCGCGTCCGCAGCTTCCCCCGGGCACCACGATCGTCCCGGTTCCGCTGGCTCGCCGCGCCGACCCGAAGCGCGACGCGGCGCTGGCCGCGCAGGTCGCGACGGCCTACGGCGCCACCCACCTGATCGCCGAACAGCACCTCGACGACTCACCGATCACCGTGCTCGAGCCGCCCGAGATGGTGCGCGACTCCACCGACCGCTGGGTCCGCGCCGCGCAGGTTCGGCCCGGCGGCGGGCGCAGCGGCCTGAGCGCGGACGAGCTGAGCGCCCGCCTCGACGAGGGCGGCCCGCTGCCGTCCTGGTTCACCACCCCGGAGATCGCCGAGCAGCAGCGGCGGCTGCACCCGCCGCTGACCCGGCGCGGCTTCACGGTGCTGTTCACCGGACTTTCCGGTGCGGGCAAGTCCACGCTGGCCCGCGCGCTGCGCGACGAGCTCACCCAGCACGACCACCGGGCGGTGACCCTGCTGGACGGCGACGTCGTGCGCCGCACCCTGTGCGAGGGGCTCGGGTTCTCCGCCGCCGACCGCAGCCGGAACGTGCGGCGGATCGGGTTCGTGGCCTCCGAGGTGACCCGCCACGGCGGAGCCGCGATCTGCGCGCCCATCGCGCCGTACGCGCAGGACCGGGACGCGGTGCGCCGGATGGTGCGCGACTGCGGCGGGTTCGTCCTGGTGTACGTGGCGACTCCGCTCGGCGAGTGCGAACGCCGCGACCGCAAGGGCCTGTACCGCAAGGCGCGCGCCGGCTCGCTGCCCGAGTTCACCGGGGTCTCGGCGCCCTACGAACCACCGGCCGACGCCGACCTGGTGCTCGACACCTCCGGGCTGTCCCAGGACGAGGCCGTCGCGGAGGTCGTGGCGCTGCTGCGGGAACGGGGCTGGGTGGGTTCGTGGACCTGGGAGTGACCCTGACCGGTCTGCTGACCGGATCCCTGGTGGGCCTGACCGGAATGGGCGGCGGGGCGCTCACCATGCCGCTGCTGACGTTGGTGTTCGGGGTGCCGCCGCTGGCGGCGGTGTCCACCGATCTGGTCGCCAGTGCCGTCATGAAACCCGTGGGCGCGGCGGTGCACCTGCGCCGCCGCACCGTGCACCTGCCGACGGTGGGCCTGCTGTGCCTCGGGTCGCTGCCGTGCGCGGCGATCGGCTCGGTGCTGGCCGGCTCGCTCGGTGCGGGCACCGGGTCGGTGCTCAAGACGGTGAGCGCGGTGGCGGTGCTGCTGGCGGTGGCGACCCTGGTGATCCGCATGTACCTGGACCGCGGGCGCGACGATCCGGGAGGTGCGCAACGGGTCCGGCCGGTGCCCACGGTGCTGCTGGGCGCGGTCGCCGGGTTCATCGTCGGCACCACCTCGGTCGGCTCCGGTTCGATCGTGATCGTGTGCCTGCTGCTGCTCGACCGGGCGATGAGCTCGGCCCGGCTGGTGGGCACCGATCTGGTGCAGGCGGTACCGCTGGTGCTGGTGGCGGCGCTGGGGCATCTGCTGCACGGCGAAGTCCACTTCGGACTTGTGGGGTCGTTGCTGGCCGGTGCGCTGCCGGGCGTGCTCGCAGGGGCGCTGCTGTCGGCGCGGATCCCGGACCGGCCGGTGCGGGTGCTGCTGGGCGGGATGCTCGCGGTCACCGGATCGATGCTGCTCGGGCTGGGAGCGCTCCTGGCCGCCGCACTGGGGACGGTGGTCGCGTTGGCCGCGGCGATCACGACGTCCGGAAAGCTCTCCCGCGTTCGGGCGCCGGCCCCGGCGGGAGACCGTGTCGACGCCGGCGCAGAAGGAGGAACCGGGTGAAGGCGGACGATGATCACGAACTCGCCGCGCGGCTGGCGAACGAGGCGGGCCAGTGCCTCCTGGAGCTCCGCGAGCGCAGACGGTCCGAAGTGGACGGAAAGGCGCTCGGTGACGAAGGTGATGCCGCCGCGCACGAGCTGTTGGTGAACGCCCTGCCCGCGCAGCGGCCGCACGACGCGGTGCTGTCCGAGCACGGTGCGGCAGGCCCGCAGCGACAGACCGCCGGACGGGTGTGGATCGTGGATCCGCTCGACGGCACCAGGGAGTTCTCCGAGCCCGGCCGCACCGACTGGGCCGTGCACGTGGCGCTCGCCGAGAACCACGACGTGCTCGCGGCCGCGGTCGCGCTGCCCGCCAGGGGCCTGGTCCTGGACACCGGCGGCCCGCCGAAGCCGCCACCGAAGCGCCCCGGCGCCCCGCGCGTCGCGGTGAGCCGCAGCCGCCCGCCGGAGTTCGTCGCCGAGGTCGCCGCCGCGATCGGCGCGGAAACGGTGCCGATGGGCTCGGCGGGCGCGAAGATCGCCGCCGTGATCCTCGGCGACGTCGACGCCTACGTGCACGCGGGCGGCCAGTACGAGTGGGACAGCGCCGCCCCCATCGGAGTCGCCCGCGCCGCCGGATTGCACACCAGCCGCCTCGACGGTTCCGCGCTCGTGTACGACCGGCCCGACCCGTGGTTGCCGGATCTGCTGGTGTGCCGCCCGGAACTGGCCGAGCCGCTGCTGACCGCGTTGTCCCGCACGGGCTCGATACATCCCGAGGGGAGCCGCTGATGCCCGCCGAACCCGCCCTGTCCCGCCTGGACATCCTCGAGTCCGAGGCGCTGCACCTGATCCGCGAAGTAGCGGCCGAGTTCGACCGGCCCACGCTGCTGTTCTCCGGCGGAAAAGACTCCGCGGTGCTGCTGCGACTGGCCGAGAAGGCGTTCTTTCCCGCGCCGATCCCGTTCCCGGTGCTGCACGTCGACACCGGCCACAACTTCGAGGAGGTCTTGGATTTCCGGGACCGCCGGGCCGCCGAACTCGGCGTTCGCCTGGTCGTGGCCTCGGTGCAGGACTCCATCGACGCGGGCCGCGTCATCGAACAGGAAGGGCGCGGCGCCAGCCGGAACCGGGCGCAGACGGTGACGCTGCTCGACGCCATCGGTGAGCACCGGTTCGACGCGCTGTTCGGTGGCGCCCGCCGCGACGAGGAACGGGCGCGGGCCAAGGAACGCATGCTGTCGTTCCGGGACGCCTTCGGCCAGTGGGATCCGCGCAACCAGCGCCCGGAACTGTGGAACCTCTACAACGGCCTGATCGGGCCGGGCGAGAACGTCCGAGCGTTCCCGCTGTCGAACTGGACCGAACGCGACATCTGGACCTACATCGACCAGGACGGGGTGGAACTGCCCGGCCTGTACTTCGCGCACCGGCGCAAGGTCTTCGAACGCGACGGCATGTACCTCGCCGACAACCCGTTCGTGCACCGAGACCCGGACGAGCCGCTCGTCGAGAAATCCGTGCGGTTCCGCACCATCGGCGACATGACCTGCACCGGCGCGGTGCCCTCCACGGCGTCCACGGTGGCCGAGGTGATCGCCGAGATCGCCGCCACGAAGGTCACCGAACGCGGCCAGACCCGCGCCGACGACCGCGCGAGCGCCGCGTCGATGGAGGACCGCAAGCGAGAGGGATACTTCTGATGAGCCTGCCCACCGACACCGAGCCGGAGGCCTTCGCTCCTGCCGACAGCCTGCTGCGGTTCGCCACCGCGGGTGCCGTCGACGACGGCAAGAGCACTCTGATCGGCAGGCTGCTGCACGATTCCCGCTCGCTGCTGGCGGATCAGCTGGAAATGCTGGAGCTGGCGGGCAAGGAGCGCGGCGACGACGTGCTCGACCTGGCCATGGTCACCGACGGCCTGCGCGCGGAACGCGAGCAGGGCATCACCATCGACGTGGCGCACCGCTACTTCGAGACCGCGCGCCGGGCGTTCATCATCGCCGACACACCGGGCCACGCCCAGTACACCCGGAACATGGTCACCGGGGCCTCCACCGCGGACCTGGCGATCGTGCTCGTCGACGCCCGCAACGGGCTCACCGAGCAGAGCCGCCGCCATGCGGTGCTGGCCGGGATGCTGCGGGTGCCGCGGCTGGTGCTGGCGGTGAACAAGATGGACCTCGTCGGCTACGACCAGGGCGTGTTCGACGAGATCACCGCGGAGTTCGCCCGGTTCACCGGCGAACTGGAGCTGCGGGACGTGGCGGCGATTCCGATTTCGGCGCTGCGCGGTGACAACGTGGTGCACCGGTCCGCGGAAACGCCCTGGTACGACGGCCCGGCGTTGCTGGAGCACCTGGAGCAGGTGCACATCGACGAGGACCGGTCGAGCGGCGACTTCCGGCTTCCGGTGCAGTACGTGATCCGGGCGCAGGGGCAGGACTACCGGGGCTATGCGGGCCAGATCAGCGGCGGCAGGGTGTGCGAGGGAGACGAGGTGCTGCACCTGCCGTCCGGTCTGCGCACCAGGGTGACCTCGGTGGACACCGCGGACGGCGCGCTCGCCGAGGCGCGGGCGCCGCAGTCGGTGTCGGTGCGGCTGGCCGACGAGATCGACGTGGGGCGCGGCGATCTGCTGTGCGTTCCGGACGCCGCGCCCGCCGCGGCCACCGAATTGTCGGTGCGGGTGTGCTGGATGAGCGCGAAGTCCGTGCTGCGGCCGGGGGCGCGGCTGCTGCTCAAGCACACCACGCGGACGGTGAAAGCCCTGGTGGCCGAGGTTCGGCACCAGGTCGACGTCACCACCCTGCGCCGCGATCCGGCGGCCGAGCTCGGGCTCAACGACATCGGCGAGGTGGGGCTGCGGCTGGCGCAGCCGGTGTTCTGCGACCCGTACGAACGCAACCGGCTCACCGGCGGCGGCCTGCTGATCGACGAGGCCACGCGCGCCACCGTCGGCGCGGTGATGATCACCGAGGCGCGCTGAGCCTCCGGCCACCGGGGCGTCCGCTCCGGAACGTCGGCATCGGGGACAACGGAAAGGCCCGACCGCTCGGGCGAGCACAACAAGGAGCAACACCATGGTGAAGATCATCGGGGCCGGGTTCGGCCGCACCGGAACGGCGTCGATCAAGTCGGCGCTGGAGCACCTCGGCTTCGGGCCGTGCTACCACATGTTCGAGGTCATCGCGGAGCCCGAGCGGATGCAGGACTGGTCCCGCGCGCTGGACGGTCCGGTCGACTGGGGCCAGGTCCTCGGCGGCTACGAGTCCACTGTGGACTGGCCGGGTTGTACGTTCTGGCGGGAACTGATGGCGGCCTACCCCGACGCCAAGGTCCTGCTGACCACCCGCGACCCGGAACGCTGGTACGACAGCACCTACAACACGATCTACCGGTTCGTGCAGGACCCGCCCGGCGAAGCGAACGACACGTTCACCACCGAACTGCGTCCCACCATCGAGCGGATGATCTGGAACGGCACCTTCGACGGCCGGTTCGAGGACCGCGCGCACGCCATCGAGGTCTTCGAACGGCACAACGCCGAGGTTCGCGCGAGTGTGCCCGCCGATCGGCTGCTGGAGTACCAGGTCGGCCAAGGCTGGGAGCCGCTGTGCGACTTCCTCGGCGTCGACGTGCCCGCCGAGGACTTCCCGCACATCAACGACACCGCCTCGATCCGCGACCTTGCGGAACAGGTCCAGAACGAAGGCAAATTCCCTTCTCCGTTCGCTGCTTCCTGAGAACTCTTGATCGGACGCGCGTAGGGGGCAGCGGAACCTCAGCGGCTTCCTCGCCGCGCTCCTGGCCGAGGTGACAGCGATGTCGCAAGCGGTTCGCCACGAGCGAGATCGCCGTCCCCTGCGAGGAAGCCGCTGAGAACCCGCCGGTGGTCGTTCTGCTCCGGTGGTCGCTGCCGAGCGGCTTCGCTGACAAGACGAAGACCACTGTTCGACCCGAGACCTGCGCGCCGCCCGGTTCGTAGCCGGTAGCCGAAAATCCTTCGAGGAGCCAACCGATGACGACCACCCCGAACGCCGCCGTGGGGAGACGCAGCGTGCTGCGCATGATGGCGGCGGCCGCCGCCGTACCCGCACTGGTGAGCACCGGCACCGCCGCCGTGGCGGCCGCCGCGCCGCGCGCCGGGACCCGGGCGGGCCACACCTTCGTGAGCCGGCCCGACCTGAACCCGCCGCAAGTGGAGATCAGCACGCCCGCCGCCGGTGTCGAGCCCGGACACGTGCTGCTCACTCCGGCCGGGGCCAACAAGCTCAACGCCGAGGCCGCCGCGCCCCGCGCCGACTTCCAGCCCGGCGCGCTGATCATGGACGACCTCGGTCAGCCGGTGTGGTTCTCCCAGCCCGCCGAAGGCGTCATCGCCGACATGAAAGTCCAGCAGTACCAAGGGAAACCGGTGCTGACCTGGTGGGAGGGCGCCATCCACATCCCGCCGGGCTTCGGCGAAGGACGGTTCGTGGTGCTCGACGAGAACTACGAGCGGATCGCCACGGTGAGCCCGGCCAACGGCCTGCAAGGCGACATGCACGAGTTCGTGCTCACCCCGCAAGGCACCGCGTTACTGATCATCTACTCCGAGGTGCGCGCCGACACCACTCCCGTCGGCGGGGCGCCGGACGCGAAGGTGCTCGAAGGCGTCATCCAGGAGATCGACATCGCCACCGGCGACCTGCTGTTCGAGTGGCGCAGCCTGGAACACGTCACGCTCGACGAATCGTTCTACCCGGTCCCGAAGGACCCGGAGGAGTGGTTCGACTACATCCACCTCAACGCGGTCTGCGAGGACGGTGACGCGCTGCTCGTCTCGGCCCGGTGCACGCACGCCGTGTACCGGATCGACCGGGCGACCGGTGAGGTGAACTGGCGGCTCAACGGCAAGAAGAGCGACTTCAAGATGGGTCCCGACGCGCCGTTCGCCTGGCAGCACGACTGCCGTCGGCTGAGCGACGGCACGATCAGCCTGTTCGACAACGCCGCCGCCGCGCCCGGGCGCGGGAAGTCCCGCGCGCTGACGCTCGGCGTGGACGAAACGGCGCGCACCGCGAACGTGGTGCGCAGCCACGAAAGCCCGGAGGGGCTGCTCGCACCGAACCAGGGCAACACGCAGGTCCTCGCCAACGGTCACCTGTTCGTCGGGTGGGGCGGCGAGCCGTACTTCACCGAGTTCGACGAGAACGGTGCGGTGCTGTTCCACGGCAAGTTCGTCGACTCCATCACGTCCTACCGCGCGTTCCGGTCGGCGTGGGTCGGCAGACCACTGGACGCCCCCGCCGTGGCCGGGCAGCCCGGAGACGACGTGACCAGCGTGTACGCCAGCTGGAACGGGGCCACCGAAGTCGCGGCCTGGCGAGTGCTCACCGGGCCGGACGAGGCGAACCTGACCCCGGTTCACGACGCCCCGCGCGTCGGCTTCGAAACTCGGGTGGACGTGCCGGGCGCGGCAGCGTTCGTCGGCGTGCAGGCGCTGGACGCCGAGGGCGCGGTGCTCGGCAGCTCGCCCGCGGTCGCGGTCGGCTGACTCCGCGGTCCGTGACCCGGCCGGGGTGCGGCCGGGTCACGGACCGGACGGACGCGTCGGGTGCGCTGCCGGCCGCGGCTCATCGGCTTCGCCCCTGCCAAGACGAGAACGCGGCACACCTAAGCTGAGCGGGAGTCCACCGGCCAAGGCCTACCGATCGCGAGTCCCCGCATGCCCCACGCAGCCCCGGCAGGAACGTCCGCCCCCGCGGCCGTCATGAACGACCGCCTGGCCGACCTCGTGTGCATCCGCTGCGGCCGGTCGTACCCGGTGGCCGACCACACCGCGGGCTGCCCGCGCTGCCTGGAGCAGGGGACACCGGCGAACCTGCGCTGCCGCTACGACGGAGACTCGATCGGAGAGCTCGCGGTGCGCGGCGCGCGGACCCTCGGCGAGGGCTCCACGCCGCTGTTCCCGCTGCCCGCCGAGCTCGCCCCGGACGGGGTCGCGGTGTGGGTGAAGAACGAATCGGCCAACCCGACCGGCTCGCACAAGGACCGGTTCAGCAGGGGAGCGGTGGGCCGGGCGGCCGCGGCAGGGTACGAGTCGGTGGTGGCGGCGTCCTCCGGCAACGCGGCCGTGTCGCTGGCCGCCTACGCCGCCGCCCACGGGCTCGGCTGCGACCTCGCGGTCACCCACGACGTACCCGAGCCGATCGCCGCCGCCGTGCGCGACACCGGCGGGCGGCTGCACCTGTTCGACACCGCCGAGCAGCGCTGGGACTTCGTGCGCGAGCACGACGCGGACCCCGAGCGGCTGGCGGTGACCAACCACGCCCGCCCGGTCGTGGGCAGCAGTCCCTTCGGCATCGACTCGATGCGCCCCATCGGCTGGGAGATCGTCGAGGAGCTGGGAAGGATTCCGGAGCACGTGCTGCTGCCGACGGCGCGCGGCGATCTCGCCTTCGGCGTCCACCTCGGGCTGCGCGAAATGGCGCGGCGCCGCGAGCAGCCCGGCCCGCGGATCCACTTGGTCGAGCCGTTCCCGCGCCTCGCCGCGGTGCTCGCGGGTGCGAACGTGCACGACTCCTTCGCGGGCGACGCCACCGCGACCCCGTCGATCGGCGGAGACTCCGCCACGGTCCAAGCGCTGCAGGTCCTGGAGGAGACCGGAGGCACCGCGATCGCCATCGACGACGGTGTCGACCAGGCTCGGATCGGCTTGGCCCGCAACGGAATCCTGCTCGAAGGCGCCAGCGCGATCGTCCTCCCCGCACTGCACGCCGCGTACGACCGGTCCCGCATCGCACCCGGCGAAACCGCGGTCCTGCTCGCGACGGCACACCCGTTCAAGGGCCTCTGAACCCGAGAACGACCAGTGCGGCGGGCTAGCGGCTCGATGCCCCTCGGATCGGCTGACCAGCGATGATCAGAGCTTGCCGACGGAGTGCTGCGCCGCACCGAAGGCCACGGCCGATGTGCGGTAGCCGGGTTCCTTCAGGGCCTGCAAGTCCGGGTCGGCGTGCCGTCACCGGGGGCGGGTCGTGTACACGCCGTGGGGTTGCAGGTGGTAGCCCTTGATGCCGACCGCGCGGGTGAGCGGGCTCCGGATGTCCTCATCGGCGCGCACCAGATCGAGCACGTGGCGGAAGTCGTACCGCGGCGTCCAGCCCAGATCTTCGCGAGCGCGGTCGTTGACGTACACCCGGTCCAGGCCGGGGAACATGCGCCAGCCGCGACGGGCGAACTCCGCCACGTGGTCGGGGAACAGCCGCTCCACCACCGCGGGCGCGTCCGATCGCAACCGCCCCAGGTCGTCCGGGGAGAACGGGGCAGTGGCGCTGACGATGTACCGTCCGAACCCGAGTTGCGGCGCCCGCGCCAGCGCGAGGCGGTGCGCGTCCACCGCGTCCTGCAGTTCGACCCGCCGGTACAGGAACTCGTTGACCTTCGCGTTCAGCCCGTCGTAGACGGCGCGCACCTCATCGCGGTCGTCGTCCTCCGGGAAGAACCGCGAGGTCCGCAACACCACCACCGGCAGTCCGTGATCGCGATGGATCAACTCGCACACCTGCTCGGCGGCGATCTTGGTGACGCCGTAGATGTTGCGCGGCACCGGGACCACGTCCTCGGTGATCCACGCGGCGGGTTCGTCCGCCGTAGGTGTGAGCGCCCGCCCGAACGCGCTGGTGCTGCTGGTGAACACGAAGCTCCGCACCCCGGCGGCGGCCGATTCCTCCAGCAGCGCAAGGGTTCCGGACACGTTGGTGTCCACGAACGCCTGCCTGCCGTGCGAGCTCACGTGCGGCTTGTGCAGGGTCGCCGCGTGCAGCACTCCCGTCACACCGTCCAAGCAGCGGCGCAGCACCTCGCGATCGGTGATCGAGCCGGTGACGGTGGTGAACCGCGACTCCAGCACGTCGAGTCCGACGACCTCGCGGCCTTCGGCGCGGATGCTGCGGACCAGCGCTTCCCCGAGGTGTCCGGCGCTACCGGTGACCAAGACCTTCTCATCGCTCACGAGAAGGCACGCTACTTCTCGAAGACCGCTGGAGGAAACGCATTTTCCGCCGCTCCGGCGCAGGTCGCCGAGCCGGTCCGGCCGATCGCGGCCGCCATTCGATGCGTCGGTTCGAGGGCTCAGGCCACGATGTCCGCCCCTTCGACCACCGGCAGATCGTCGCGCACCCGCGCTTCGTCCTCGAACAGCGCGCCGCACCGAATTCCCGGGACCGTGCGCACGTGACGTCCCTGCAGCGATCGGTAGAAGTCGAGCAACCTGGCGTTGGCCGCCCACGCGCTGTAGCGCACGATGTGCACACCGGTCCGCCCCGCATGGGATCGAGCCCACAGCCCCAGACAGGCGCCGATGCCCAGCAGCAGCGGTGCCCGGCCCTCCGCGCGCTCGATCTCTCCGAGCAGCCAGGTGGACCCTTGCGGGCGTGCGTTGAGTTCCAGCACCACACCGCCGTGTGCGTCAGACCGGCGTGCGCCACGGACGCCGGCCGGAACCGGACGCCGATCCGGGCGAACCACTCACGCATCTTGACCTTGTCGGCGAGTTCCTCGTGCGGTCCGGCGGTCCCCGCTGGCCCCGGGGCGTCCGAAGCCGCGGTGCAGAAGCCGGCCACGGTTCCGGAACGGTCCACCGGCTGGCGACCAGCGCGCGCGGCGCCGCCGCGGCGTCCGGTGGCGGAGCGGGCAATGAGTCCATGGGGCCGCGCGCCCGGACTCCGTCCTCAGTGGACGTGATGGATGCTGGGACGATTCCCCCGCCATGTCGTTAAAGCTCGCACAGGTATCCGGACCCGGCGCTACTTCATCGATACCGGAGAGGACATCGTTGGCACAGCGAGAGATTCGTTGATCACTCGGGTGTGTTACCGGCGACGATTTCGACCCGGTCAGCCCACCGGGGATCGTTCCGTCGTGTTCGTTGCGGGAGAGGGGGATCGGGCGGGGCTCACTCGCGGACGATGACCACCGGGCACTTGGCGTGCACCGCGCAGCGCTGGCTCACCGACCCGAGCAAGGTGCGGTAGAAACCTCCGTGCCCGCGGCTGCCGACCACCAGAAGCTGAGCACCATCGGCGGCTTCCAGGAGCGCTTGCGCCGAGTGCCCGTGCACCACGGCGCGTTCCACGTCGGCACCGCCCGCCACCACGTCGACCGCGTCGTTCATGTTGCGCTGCGCGGCGTCCTGGAAGTCATCCGGCGGCATCGGGCCGCCCTCCCAGCTGTAGAACGCCGGGTACTCCCAGGCCACCACCGCGCGCACGGTCGCGCCGGTGAGCGCGGCCTGCCGCAACGCCCAGCGCAGGGCGGCACGGGACGGCTCGGAGCCGTCGACGCCCACGATGATCACGTTCTCGGTCGTGCTACCCATGCGCCACCTCGACTGGTGTGGTCCGCCGCGGCACCGAGCGGCGGCGGAGGGACGGCCTCGCACTCCAGTGTGCGATGAACGGAGAGCGGACAGAAACCCCGAATTTCCTGGACGGACTTGGGCCGACGGTGTGAACGGTGCTGCGGGCCGAACGGAACGTCGTCGAGCAGTAATCGAACTCTCCGTGTCCGGATCGCCGATCAGGGGTCACACGGCACGGTGGGTGGGTGCGATTTTCCCACCGATAAAGGGAATTCCGGCTCCTGATCCACACACGACCGGCGTCTTGCCGTGACGGGTGTGACGGGGGTTACCTCATGGGGCACGTTTTCACCGAGAGCAAGGGGGCGATCATGACGACAGCCGCGAATGGAACCACGGGGCGCTACCTGGTCCTGCTGGAGGACGACGCGACCGTGCTCGGTGCCCGGGAACTCACCCGGCTCGCCGGGATCCGCACCGCCAGCACGGCCGACGCGGCCGGTGCCGGGCCGGGCGAACTCTTCAGCGGCGCCGGAGGCGTCATCCTGCACGAACTCGGCGTCGCTCTCATCGACGCCGCCGAGGACCAGATCGCCGCGCTGCAGAACTCCGTGCGGGAACGCGGCACCCCGCTGGCGGCCATCGAGGCCGAACGCAGGGTGTTCGCCATCGGATCGCCACAACCGCCCGCCGACGGCGAGGTCACGTGGGGGCTTCGCGCCGTCCGCGCCGACCGCAGCGGGCCGACGGGAGCGGGAATCCGGGTGGCCGTGCTCGACACCGGGTTCGACCAGGCGCACCCGGACTTCGCCGGGCGGGACGTCGTCACCGGATCCTTCGTGGACGGCCAGGACGTCCAGGACGGCCACGGTCACGGGACGCACTGCATCGGCACCGCCTGCGGGCCGCGCAGCACCGACTCCGGTCCGGGTTACGGCATCGCGTCGGAGGCCTCGATCTACGCGGGCAAGGTGCTCGGGGACGACGGCTCCGGCGGGGACAGCGGCATCCTCTCCGGCATCCAGTGGGCCATCTCCAACGGGTGCTCGGTGGTGTCGATGTCGCTCGGCGCCCCGACCCAGCCGGGCCAGCCGTTCTCCGACGCGTTCGAACGGGTCGCGCAGCGCGCGATCGAGCGCGGCACGCTGATCGTCGCGGCGGCGGGCAACGAGAGCGAACGTTCCGCCGGGAACATCGCGCCGGTAGGCCACCCGGCCAACTGCCCGTCGATCCTGGCGGTCGGGGCCGTCGACGAACAGGGCGCCGTCGCCGACTTCTCCTCCGGCACCGTCGACGAGATCGGTCAGGTCGACGTGGTCGGACCCGGAGTCGACGTGTATTCGAGCTGGCCGGGCCAGGAGCGCTACCGCAAGCTCAGCGGCACCAGCATGGCGACACCGCACGTCGCCGGCGTCGCCGCGCTGCTGGCTCAGCAGCACCCCGAGCGGGCGTGGGGCCTGTGGGCGCGTCTCGCGCAGAGCGCGCGGCGGCTTCCGCTTCCGGCCACCGACATCGGCGGGGGGCTCGTGCAGGCTCCCTGATCCGATCGGAAGGTGCGGCGGGCGCGCTTCGGCGTGCCCGCCGCATCGTCGTTCGGTCCTGGCGTCACGTGTGTCGTTCCCCCGATCCGGGTAATCCTCGCGCAGCCGGTGAGAACCGCTGAACCGGTCAAGCACGATGGAGTGATCGGCGAGGAGATCCGCACGCGATCGCTCGGGGGGACGACACAGATGAGCACAGGTAACGCCGCCGAAGGAGAAGGCGACCGAAGCGCGGCCGGCTCCGGACGAGGCGAGTCCGTTCCGGCGCGGCGTTCGCAACCCAGCAGCGCGGTGGTGGAGGAAGCAGGTCGAGCACGCTCGGAGATCGGCCGAGCGCTCGACAGCGCGCGGCGCGCGGGTGAGTCGACCGGCATCCCGGACGCCCGCGCCGAACCCGCCGCGGAGTCGGCCGAGCTCTCGACGCGGGACGCGTTGCTCGACGTCGCGGTCCGCGGGCATCGGCTCGCGGTCGTCCTCGACGGGCTCGCGCACCGCTACGCCACACCGGGCACCGCCCAGCCCCCCGACGCGCACGTGGCGTTGGATCAAGCCGCCGCGGCCGCCGAAGACCTCGGAAACTGCGTCAAAGCGGCCGCGGCGGCCATCGCCGAACGGCCTGCGGACTGATCGACCTCGCCGCTTCGATCCACCGGCGACGAGCGACCCGCCTCGCACAGCGTTCGGCACCGGCCCCTCAGCCGCGTGCGAGCGCTCGTTCCAGTTCCGCCTTGGTCATCTTCGAACGGCCGTCGATGCCCGCCCGCCGCGCGTCCTGGTAGAGCTGGGCCTTCGTCCGCCCGAGCGGTCCGGTGCGGTTTCCGGAGCGCAGCCCGCCACGACGCTCCGGCGGCACGTCGTGCACCGACGTCCTGCTGCGCTGTTTCGCCTGGCCCTGTTGAGCCCGCTCCTTGTTCACGGTGCGGGCCGCGATCTCCTTCGCCCGGCTTTCGCTGCTGCCGTGTTCCTCGGCGTTCGCCTTGATGTGCTCGTACTGCCGTTCCTGCTTGCGGTTGGCGCCTGCGGGCATGTGGTCCTCCTCCAGCGGGGCGTTCCGGTTCCGCGTTACCCGGCCGGTAGCCGTGGCACACCCGTTCGTCGTGAGCCCGGTCGAGAGTCCGTGGCGCGATCGGTGGAATCTCCGGGCGCGGGCGGCTCGGACGCGGGCTCTCGGCCTCCATTCGCGGCTACGCTGCACCGCCGATCGAACGGGGGCCGCCATGACCGCTCTGGGCCGAGGTTTCTTCAGCGAGCGCATGCCGTTGCGCCGGGTTCGAGCGCCGCGCTGGGCCGAGCAGGAAGGCACCTGGCGGCAGGCTCGTCCGGAGCTCATCAACGCGACGCTGCGGCGGGCGCTCGCGCGGCCGTCGGGGAACTGGTTCGTGCTCGCTGCGAGCCGGGAGATCACCGGTGAACGACCGTTCGGGCGCACCGTGGCGGGAGTGGAGCTGGTCGCCTGGCGGGACGGGCGCGGCACGCTCCGCATCGGACCCGGGGCCTGTCCGCACCTGGGTGCCCCGCTGAGCGAAGCGGGCGTGCACCGGGGCAGGCTGGTGTGCCGCTGGCACGGGATGTGCCTGGGCGAGGATTCGGCGGGGTGGCGGCTGTTTCCCGCGCACGATGACGGTGTGCTCGCCTGGGTCCGCCTCGACGCGGTCGGCGGTGAGGTCCCGCTGCCCGCTCCGGTGCTGCCGCGGCGTCCGCCCCTCGACAAGAGCATCAGCGCGGTCGCCACCGCGATCGGGGTGTGCGAGGTGCAGGACGTCGTGGCGAACCGGCTCGATCCGTGGCACGGCTCGTGGTTCCACCCGTATTCGTTCGCGAACCTGACCGTGCTGCGCACCCCGGATCCGGACGAGGGCGATGTGTTCGAGGTGGCGGTGTCGTTCCGGTTGGCCAGGGGCGTGGGGGTGCCGGTGCGGGCAACGTTCAGCGCTCCGGAGCCGCGCACGATCGTGATGCGCATCGTGGCGGGGGAGGGCGTGGGCAGCGTGGTGGAGACGCACGCTACGCCGTTGGGCCGGAACTCGGCAGGCCGTCCGACGACTGCGGTGATCGAAGCGATCGCAGCGCATTCGGCACGTCCGGGTTTCCGGGCGGCGCGGTCGGCGGCGAGCGTGGTCCGGCCGCTGATGCGCTGGGCGGCGCTGCGGCTGTGGCGCGACGACCTCGCCTACGCCGAACGCAGGTACGACTTGCGCACCCGCCCGACTTCCTGACCCACGTCACCGGCATGCCACGCAGACGCGGTCGAACAAGTTTCTGAATACTAGGGCTTCAGTGCTGAATGAAATCAATGCCGGAGAGCCACCGCGAAAGAAGGCGAGGAGCCCGGGGAGCTTCGTGCGGGTTCGGCATCGCGCCACGGCCGATGACTCAGGCGAAGCGACCGGCGACGCGGAGGGCGGGGGAGCGGCCTTGCACGGGGACGCTCCACACGTCGTGCCCGCGCAGCCCCCAGAGCCCCAGCAGCCGGTTCGCCGCGAGCATTCCACTGGTGGCGGCGCGCTCCATCAACGCCACCGGCAGATCGACCCGCACATGGTCGCCGGCGAGCACCAGCGCCGGTTCCGGAGTGGGAATCGACGGTCGCAGCGCGAAGCCGCCGGGCGGGAACAGCGGGCAGTCCGAGCGGAGTTCGTGCCGTTCGTCGAGAACCTCGGCGCCTGTCGTTTCCGGGTACACGCGGTGCAGCTCTTCGAGCACTTGTGGGCGCAGCTCGTCGACGGTGGCGTCGGCGGGCAGCGCGTAGCAGTGCACTTCCACCACCGAACCACCGTGATCGCGAGCCCACCGGGCAGCGCTGCGCTCGTAGCGGTCCAGCACGCTGATGTTGTCCACCGGCCCGAACCCGCTGGTACCGAGGAACGCGTGCCGCTGCTCGGCAACCGGACGGTCCAGCCAGAGCCGCGAGACGAGGAACGGCGGTGCGGTACGCGCCGAGCCGAGACGTTCCCGCCACTCGCGGTGCGCCGGCGTGGGGGAGCGTCGCACGATGCGTTGCGCCGAGCCGAGATCCGCCGCGAGCACCACGGCGTCCGCCGCGATCGCCTCACCGTCCGCCGTGTGCACCGCGAACTCACGTGGTCCCTCGTGCGATATCGACTCGACGGCGGTGCCCAGCCGGAACCGCACGCCCCGCTGGTCGAGGTGGTCCCGCAGCGGTTCCCACAACGCGGCGGGGAAGGAGTCGGTGGCGACGTCGAACAGCAGTCCTTCGCTGGAGCCGAGGAAGTACAGGTGGAACATCAGTGCCAGCTCGGCCGCCGACAGGTCCGTGGGCGGTGCGAAGAAGCTGCGGGAGAACACTTCGAACGCCAGGTGCCGTGCGGCTTCGGGGAATCCGATGCGGCGCAGGTAGTCGGCGGCATTGATGTGGTCGAGCCGGGCGTAGGACTCGGGCACTCGCACGTCGGCGAGCGTCGCCGCCGCGCGCAGGTTCATCCGCGGGACGTCTCGCCACCGGAAGGTGGGGCTGCGGGCGACGAACCCCAATGCGTTCCACGGCGGGGATTTCGGCAGCCCGGCGAAGGTGTCGAGGCGTCCGTTTGCGCTGAGCAGCGGGTACTCGGGAAGCGCGCCGAGCCCGGTGAGTTCCGGGTCCACGCGGCGCAGCAGGCCGCGCAGGTTGTAGTACTGCCGGAAGAACGCGTGGAAACCCCGGTTCATCGGCACCGTGGAACCGTCGTGGAGCGTGGTGTTCCAGCCGCCGACGCGGCCGCCGAGGTAATGCTCGCGTTCCAGCAGCACCACGTCCACGTCCCGGTCGCGCAGGCAGGCGGCGGCCGCGAGCCCGGCGATGCCGCCGCCGATCACCACGACGCGGGGAGTGGCGGCGCCGGGCCGGTCGGCTCCGGGACGGCCGGGGTGGCGGACGGCGCGCGGATCACGCATCGGGCCGATTTCCGAGGAACGTGTGGGTGAGGGTGCGCTGCCACCCGGACATCGCCGCAGTGCGCACTCGGGCGAACCCCGCGCGCCGCATCCGCTCCGTCAGTTGCGGCGGGGTGTCGAATTCGAGCACGCTGCGCCACAGGTAGCGGTACAGCGCGGCGTCCCCGGTGACGTACCGCCCGGCCGGGATGATCACCGTCCAGCAGATCGCGTGCCACAGCAGCCGGTCCGCGTTGCGGCGGGGCAGTGAGTAGTCGTGCACGGCCAGCGGTGCTCCGGGGCGGAGCAGGTCGAGCAGCAGCCGCAGCCCCGCGTCCGGGTCGGGGAGGTTGCGCAGCAGGTAGGCGGCGAGGATCCCGTCGAACGGGCCGTGCACCCCGGCTTCGGGCAGGCGGCGCGCGTCGGCGTGCACGAAGCGCACCGTCGCGGGCCACGGCTTGTCGCGCGCTCGGGCCAGCATGCGCGCGGAACCGTCGACCGCGGTGATCGACGCCTCGGGAAGGGCCTCGTGCAGTGCGCGGGTGGAGGCACCGGTGCCGCAGCCGACGTCGAGCAGCCGCAGCCCGCGGCCACCGCCCGGAAGCCCGAGCCGTCGGGCGGATCGGGCGAGGTCGCGGTGGTAGCCGGGGTTCGCGGAGACCAGCGTGTCGTAGTCGCGGCCGCCTCGGTCGAACAGTGCTGTGGCCTCAGTGCTCATCGCCGGATCCTCTCCTGCGCCGCGGTGCGCGCTCGGGCGGTGACGGCGGACAGCAGTGCCGGTGCCGCCACTCCGAGGCGCCTGCCGGTGGGTACCGCGATCCGCGCGCCGAACACGCGATATCCGGACTCCACCACGCGGTCCAGGATCTCGCCGTAGAGCACGTGCGCGGTCGCCACGCACGGCCGTGCCACCGGATCGAGCATCGGGATTCCGGCTTCGGCCTGCCGGTACAGCGCGCGGGTGCGCGCCACCTGGTCTGCGAGCGCGCGCCGCACCGGGCCGTCCGGGCGTCCGGTGCGGCGGCACCAGTGCAGCCGCTCGGCGTCCACGCCGAACGCGGCGAGCTCGTCGGCGGGCAGGTACACGCGGCCGCGGTCGAGGTCTTCGCCGACGTCGCGTAGGAAGTTGGTGAGCTGGAAGGCGTGTCCGAGCTTCGCTGCATGCGGTGCCGCTTGGTCGCGGGAGCAGGTGGTGCCGAGCACCGGCAGCACCTGGAGGCCGATGACTCCGGCGGAGCCGTGCACGTACTCGTCGAGCGCCGCCCGGTCCGGGTAGCCGGTGACGTGCAGGTCCATCCGCATGGAGCGCATGAAGTCGGTGAACAGCTGCGCCGGCAGCCGGTATCGGCGGGCGGTGTCGGCGACGGCGGCCAGCACCGGGCGGTCCGCCGTCCCACCGGTGAGCGCGCGGTGCAGTGCGGCGTCGATCCGGGCGATCTCCGCGGCGCGATGCGCGTTCGCGGGGCCGGGTTCATCGACGACGTCGTCCACCCATCGGGCGAATCCGTAGAGCGCGTGCACGGCGGGTCTGCGTTCCGGGGGCAGCAGCCGGGCCGCGAGGTAGTAGGTGCGGCCGTGCGCGGCGTGGAGGTCGCGGCAATGGCGGTAGGCGGTGCGCAGTGCGGGGTGCTGGATGCCCGCGGCGTCCAGCTCGCGCCGCGCCGTCGGCGATGGATCTCGGCCGGGGCGCCGGAAAATCCCGTTCGCAACGTCCACAGAGGAAATCGAAGCACATGGCGTGCGGGCGGCGCTCAGCAGCGCCGCCCGCACGTGTGCCGGGCCACCCCCCGGCGGACGGTTCGGGCGGCGCGGATGCGCCGTCCGAACCCCCCGTCACTGACCGGGCATGAGGACCTTGTCGACGACGAACACGGTGGCGTTCGCGGTGGGGACGTTGCCGCACAGCACGGAGGCGCCGTTGACCTTCAGGTTCTCCCCGGACCCCTCGACGGTGAGCTGTCCTCCTTGGGCGGTGGGCACCGTCTTGGCCTGCGCGAGTCCGTCGGCGTCCATCCGCTGGGGGACCACGTGGTAGGTCAGGATGTCGGTGAGCTGCTGCTTCTTCGCCGGGTCGGTGAGCAGCGCGTCGAGGGTCTCCTTGGGGAGCGCGTCGAACGCGGGGTCGGCGGGCGCGAACACGGTGTAGGGGGTGTCGGTCTTGTTCAGGGTGTCGCCGAGATCGGCGGCCTGGACGGCGGCGGTGAGCTTGGTCAGCAGCGGGTTGTTGCTCGCTGCGGTGCCCACCGGGTCGTCGACCATGCCCTGCACGGAGCCGGGGTCGTTCGGGTCGGTGGGCACCTGGGCACAGCCGGGGCCGAACACGTCGTCGGCGGTGGTGACGCCGTCGGCCATGGGCTGCGGCTCGGCGGGGGCGGGAGCCGGCTGCTGCGCGGGCTGTTCCATGTCGTCCTGCTCGGCCTGTCCGCATGCGGAGAGGGCGAGGGCGAGGGCGGCTGCGGTGCCGGTGATCGCGGCGGTGCGTCGACGGATCCTCATGCTGTGTCCTCCTGATGTTCGGGATCTCGCGGGGCGCGGATCCCTTGCCTCATCAGGTATTCGGTGTGCACGGCGTTCCGGATTGGTCATGGGCCGATATTTTTCGGAGAGTTCTCCTGAATCGGGTTCGTCCTGGGCGGGCAGGTTCGATCTGGCCGGTTGCGTGTTGGCCCGTCCTTCCCCGTGCGGCGGGTGAGCAGGTGAAGCTCGCGTCGCCGCTGGACGTGCCGGTCAAAGCGCGGGGATGTCGTCGTCAACGGGCGTTGCAGAACACCGAGTGCCAGCCGGTCGCCCCGTCCGGCAGCACCGGGGCGCGCTGCTGGGTCTGGGTGGTGCCGTTGTGGTCGGTGGCGCGGCATTCGATGTTGTGACCGCCCGGCGCGAGGTCGACCTCGGCTCGCCACATCCGCCAGGTCTGCCGGTTGACCTCAGTGGACAGTTGCGCGACCTGCCACGGCCCGCGGTCGACGCGGACCTCGACGCGTTCGATGCCGATGGGCTGCGCCCATGCGATGCCCGCGATGGTGGTGCGTCCGGCGGGGATGCGGCCGAAACCGTCGGGGTTGTCGATCCGGGACTGGACTTTGATCGGCGCGAAACGTCCCCAGCCGCGTTCGATCCAGTAGGCGGGTTTGTCGAACGTGGTCAGTTCGAGGTCGGTGAGCCATTTCGTGGCGGACACGTAGCCGTAGAGACCGGGGGTGACCATGCGAACGGGGAAGCCGTGTTCGGCGGGCAGCGGTTCGCCGTTCATGCCGTAGGCCAGCAGGGCGCCGCGTTCGGCGTCGAGCAGCGCGTCCACCGGTGTGCCCGCGGTGAACCCGTCCACGCTGGTGCTGAACACCTGTTCCGCGCCGGGGCGGACTCCGGCGGCCAGCAGCACTTCCCGGATGGGCACGCCGGTGAACTCGGCGGTGGAGATGTAGGGGCCGCCGACGTCGTTGGACACGCAGGTCATCGTGATCGTCCTGGTCACCTGCGGGAACCGGCGCAGGTCGGCGAAGTCGAGGTCGAGTTCGCGGTCGATCATGCCGTGCACCCGAAGCCGCCAGTCCGCGATCTCGACGCGCGGGACGCTCAGCGCGGTGTCGATTCGGTAGAAGTCGCGGTTCGGGGTGATGAACGACGGGGTGCCCGCGGCGGCGAAGTCCGCTCCGGCGGGCACGGTCTGGGCGGCGGAGCCGCCGAGTGCTTGCGCGACCGTTCGCCGCGACGCTTCGGCGTCGCGGCCGCCGGTGAGCAGGGAGCCGCCCGCGCCGGTGAGCCCGGCGGTGGCGGCCACCGCGACCGAGGACACCAGGAATCGGCGTCGGTCGGTGCCTTCGGCGGGTTCGGTGAGCAGCTCGGGGTCGAAGGGTTCTTCGAGGGTGTCGTTCGGGTCGTGCTCGTCGCGCGGGGGCGGCTGCGCGCCGGCTTCGGCGGCCGCGAGTGCGGTCCGGTGCAGCAGCCGGAAAGCCGAGATCCCGGCCAGCGCCGCCACGACCGGGGCGAGCACGCCCAGCGCTCCCACATCGGGCCGGGACAGCACCGCGGCGACGCCGAGTAGCCCGAATGCTCCGATGAGGACGATTCCGGGGCGGGCGTCGCGGCGCGAGAGCACTCCGGCCGCGGCCGCGAGCGCCGCGATGACGATCGCCATCCCGCCCAGCAGCGCGATCTTGTCGGCCTGCCCGAAGGCGCTGATGGCGAACTGCTTCACCGGTTCCGGGGTGAGGTCGATCGCCGAGTTGCCCACGGCCAGCAACGGCGAGGAGCGGGGTTCGAGGAGTGCGGCGAGCAGGTGACCGGCGCCCAACGCGACCGCGGCCGCCAGGACTCCGCACCACGCCGCCACCGGCAGGCGCAGGGTGCGCGGGGATGTCGTGTTCACACCATCCATTCGTAGCCGCCGCACGCGGGGATCGGTGGCTGTTGCGAGTAACGGTTCCGCGCGCTGCCGGTGGACACGCGCTCGTCGAGCACGTGTCAGGGCAGCTGGGCTTCGCGGACCGCCTCGTCGAGGCTGTCCAGGAGCACGACGCCGAGGGTGTTCGCCATCGAGCCGGTGGCCAGTTCGCCGCGCAGCTTCGAGGCCAGCAGCCGTACTCGTCGCGGGTCCGGCCGGGCGCTGCGCGCCGCCTCCCACAGGCGTTGGGCGGTTCGCTGCACCAGTTCGTCCTCGCCGTAGCGGGCGTGCACCGTGGGCAGTGCCAGCAGGCACACCTTGGCGACGCGGGCGATCCCGTCGAGCGAGTCGGGCGGGACGGTCGTGGGTTCGGCCGATTCGCGCGGCGCGACCACCGTGGGAGCACGGGCGGTCAGCACCGCCACGCCGGCCGATTCCCGCCATGCCCGCAGGTCGCCGTCGTGTTCGCTCACGCAGATCAGTCCGGAGCCGGTGAGCCCGGCGCGCAGCGGTAGTCCGTCGGCGTGTTCGGTTCCGGTGGCGACCAGTTCCTCGCCGCGCAGCGAGCCGACGACCTCGGCGAGTTCGTCGTGGTCCGGTGGTGGCGCGAGCACGTCGGCCTGCGCGCTGTGCAGGAATGCCGCGACCTCGGGCCGGAAGTGGTCTTCGGCGTAGAGGTAGCGCAGGAATTCCCGTGCGACCGTGTCGATCCTCGGCAACGTCATCTCCCGATTCCGCGGCCCTGCGGTGCTTCCCGGGCGCGCGTGTGCGGTGATGTTGCGCGGCACGGCCCGATCGGCCGTCTCCGCTCCCCAGTCGTGCGGCGTGCGGTGCCCCCGCACCGTCCGGTCCGGAACGTCTGTCCGTGCCGGGACGCCGCAGTCAGGCTACGGGCGCTGGAGTGCTGATCGCAGGGTCTTTCGTCACTCACATGGAGCGCGTCGACGGGGGAATTCTTCGTGATACATCGACAACCGCGTGCAATTCCGTCACATCGGTGACGTCGCAGGCGGCGTCGGCCGTCGGGGTGCTGGGGTAGGTTCGCCGCCGAAGAGTCCATTGCGCACGATCACCATGGAAGGACCCGCCGTGGCTCCCACCATCGCCACCAACAAGCGCGTCGAACGTTCGGAGCTGCTGGAGTTCCTGCGGCCTCGCCACCACGCCCTGCTGGTCACCGAACGCGGCAGCGGGCGCCCGCAGATCTCTCCGGTGACCTGTGGCGTCGATTCGGAGGGCCGGATCGTGATCTCCACCTATCCGGAGCGGGCGAAGACCAGCAACGCCCGCCGTGCCGAGCAGGTGTCGGTCTGCGTGCTCTCCGACGAGTTCAACGGTGCCTGGGTGCAGGTCGACGGACGCGCCGAGGTCATCGATCAGCCGGAGAGCGTGGAGCCGCTCGTGGAGTACTTCCGCAGTATCTCCGGGGAACACCCGGATTGGGACGAGTACCGGGAGGCGATGCGCAAGCAGGGCAAATCCCTGATCCGGGTCACCATCGACGAGTGGGGTCCCATCGCCACCGGCGGTTTCCCGGCGCGCCTCGCGGAGTGATCTGAGGGTCCGCTTTCCGCTGCGGCGCTGGATGTGACGACGCCCAGGGCTTGCTGGGGGTTCAAGCCCTGGGCGTCCCTCGCCGCACGAGGGGGAAGTGCGACGGTCATCACAGAGTAACCCATCGGCGCTGAATAGTCACCCTCCGTGCCGAAGGATCTGGCCGCTTTTCCGGAACCTGGCGAGCTTCACCAGAACGAGCAAGACGATCTCACTCGCAACGCCGCTCCTCTCAGAATGATTTGCATAGCGGGTCACTCGAACGCCAACCTCAGCGCGGCTTCCTCGCTGCCCCTTCGCCGGTGTGGCCGCGATTTCTGATGCATCCCCGTCCCAGCGAAATCGCTGTCCGCGCGAGGAAGTCGCTAGAACCCGCCGGGTGGTCCGGTTGCGGACGCTGATCTCCGCGAGGACCGGAGGGCCGCGACGGTCCCTCACGCACGAGTCCGCTCCCGCGCCGGAGCGCGGGAGCGGATCAGCGTGCCGGGCGAGGTCAGGACGTGCCCGCCCCGGCCTCCAAAGCCGGCCGGACCTCGAAGGTCAGCTCGTCGCCGGAGGTGTCCACCTCGACCCGCTGGCCCTCGCCGAGCCTGCCCTCCAGCAGCAACTCCGAGATCGAATCGTCGACCTCGCGCTGGATGGTGCGCCGCAGCGGCCGCGCCCCGTAGTCGGGCTCGTGGCCGTGCTCGGTGATCCAGTCCACCGCGGAGTTGCTGAAGTCGACCTCGATGTCCTGGGTGTGCAACCGCTGCCGGGTGTCGCCGAGCAGCAGCTCGGTGATCCGGTGCAGCTGGTCGGTCTCCAGCTTGCGGAACACCACGACCTCGTCGATCCGGTTGAGGAACTCCGGCCGGAACGATTCCCGCAGCCGCGCCATCAGCCGGTCGCGAGCCGGTTCGTCGGCCTGATCCTGTTCCCGGCTGGAGAAGCCGAGCACTCCGGAACGCTGCGAGATGATGTCCGAGCCCAGGTTGCTCGTCATGATCATCACCGTGTTGGTGAAGTCCACCGTGCGGCCCTGACCGTCGGTGAGCCTGCCGTCGTCGAGCACCTGCAGCAGCGTGTTGAACACGTCGGGATGGGCCTTCTCGATCTCGTCGAGCAGGATCACCGAGTACGGGCGCCGCCGCACCGATTCGGTGAGCTGGCCTGCCTCGCCGTAACCGACGTAGCCGGGCGGGGAACCCACCAGCCTGCTGGCGGTGTGCGCCTCCTGGAACTCGCTCATGTCCAGCCGCACCATCCGGTCCTGGTCGCCGAACAGCGACTCGGCCAGCGCCCGCGCCAGTTCCGTCTTGCCGACGCCGGTGGGGCCGAGGAACAGGAACGTGCCGACCGGGCGGTTCGGATCGCCCATTCCGGTGCGGGAGCGCCGCACCGCGCGGGAGATCGCGTGCACCGCCTCGTCCTGGCCGACGACCCGCTGGTGCAGCTGCTCCTCCAGCTTCATGAGGCGGCTCTTCTCCTCCTCGGTGAGCTGGGTGGCGGGGATGCCGGTGGCGCGGGAGACGACGTCGGCGATCTCCTCCCGGCCGACCACGGGGATGCCGCCGTTGCCCTGCCGCTGGGAGCGGATCTGGTCGCGCACGCCGACGATCTCGTCGCGCAGCCCGGCGGCCCGCTCGTAGTCCTCCTCGGCGATGGCCTGCGCCTTGTCCCTGGCCAGCTCGTCGTAACGCTGCTCGAGTTCGCGCAGGTCGGTGTCGGGAGTCCCGGTGCGCAGCCGCTTGCGGGCGCCCGCCTGGTCGATCAGGTCGATCGCCTTGTCCGGCAGGAAACGGTCGGCGATGTAGCGGTCGGCGAGCTCGGCGGCGGCCCGGATCGCGTCGTCGTTGAACCGCACCTGGTGGTGGGCCTCGTAGCGGTCCCGCAGGCCGCAGATGATGCGCTCGGTGTCGGAGACACTGGGCTCGTCCACCGTGATCGGCTGGAACCGGCGCTCCAGCGCGGCGTCCTTCTCGATGTTCTTGCGGTACTCGTCGAGGGTGGTGGCGCCGACGACGTGCAGTTCGCCGCGCGCCAGCTTCGGCTTGAGCATGTTGCCCGCGTCCACGGCGCCGTCCGAACCGCCCGCGCCGACCACGGTGTGCAGCTCGTCGATGAAGATCACCAGCTGGTCGCGGTTGCGGCTGATCTCGTCGAGCAGCTTGTTCATCCGCTCTTCGAAGTCGCCCCGGTACCGGGTGCCCGCCACGACACCGGACAGGTCCAGTTGCACGACCCGCTTGTCCTTGAGCGTGTCCGGCACGTGGCCGTCCACGATGCGCGCGGCGAGCCCTTCGACGACGGCGGTCTTGCCGACGCCCGCCTCACCGATGAGCACCGGGTTGTTCTTGGTGCGCCGCGAGAGCACCTCGATGGTCTGCTCGATCTCCTCGTCCCGGCCGATCACCGGGTCCAGCCCGCCATCGCGGGCGCGGGCGGTGAGGTCCTGGCCGAACTGTTCCAGCGTCGGCGTGCTCGACGTTTCGGCAGCCTCCTGTTGGCGGGACTGCGCGGGATCCGCCGGAGCCGCCTGCAGCGATTCCAGCGTGACGTGCGCAGCGGTCAGCAGCCGCCCGGCACGCGAGTCGGGGTTGGCGGCCAGCGCCAGCAACAGGTGGTCGGGGCCGATGTAGGAGGCGCCGACCGCGCGGGCGATCTGGTGCGACTCCAGCAGCGTGCGCTTCGAAGCCGGCGTCAGCGCCGGTGGCTGGTCGATCGCGTCGCCTGCGGGCAGCTGCTGCTCGATCTGCTTGCCGAGCGCGTCCACGTCCGCTCCGGCGCGCTCCAGCATGGCTCTGGGCGTCTCCGAGCGGGTCGCGGCCCACAGCAGGTGGTGGGTGTCCAGGTCACGGCCGCCGTGTTCGACGGTGAGGCGCGCTGCGGCGGCCACCAGGTCCTGGGCGTGCCCGCTCATCAGCCGGGTCAGGTCGACTCGCCGCGGTTGCTGCGGGCCGTCTCCGCCGGAGAGGTAGCGGGCCAGGAAGTCGTCGAACGGGCTCGAACCGAACCCTCCGGAACCGAAGAAGCCGGTCATGGTCACCTCTCTAGTCCGAGAAACTCCTCGTTGTCTTCCCGCGGGTATCACCGCCTCAAACACGACGGGCACGGACGGGCATTCCGGCGTGGGCGCGGCGTATGCGCCATCCCACAGATCGGCGCGGACGGGAATTTCCTCCCGCGCCGGCTCACAACGGATGTGGATCGGTGTGCAGATCGGCGAGCAGGTCTCCGTCGCGCTCCACGCGGCGCAGCACCTCCTCGGCGGTGAACCGCAGGTCCCGCGCCTCGCGGCAGGAGCGCACCTCGTCCCAGGTGATCGGGGTGGAGGCGGTGGGGTGTTCGCGGGCGCGCAGCGAGTACGGCGCGACGGTGGTCTTCGCGGTGTTGTTCTGGCTCCAGTCCAAGAAGACCTTGCCGGTCCGCGCGGCGCGGTTCATCTTCGCCAGCAGCGCATCGGGGTGATCGGCGGCCAGGCGCAGCGCGAGTTCCTTCGCGTAGGCCGAGGTGCGGCCGGGTTCCTCGGTGCGCACCGGGCAGTAGAGCTGCATTCCCTTGGCGCCGCTGGTCTTCGCGTACACCCGCAATCCGTCCGAGCTCAGCCGCTCGTGCAGCAGTTCGGCGGCCCGGCAGCACTCGACGATCGTCGCCGGCGGCCCGGGATCGAGGTCGAACACCAGCAGGTCCGGGTTGTTGCGCGAGTCGTCCTCGCCCACCGTCCACTGCGGAACGTGCAGTTCCAGCGCCGCCAGGTTCGCCGTCCACACCAGCGTCGGCAGGTCGCGGATGAGCACGTGGTGGTTCACGGCCGAACCGGAACCGTCGGCGCCGCTGACCAGCCGTGCGGTCGGCACCCAGTCCGGGGCGTGCCGGGAGACGTTCTTCTCGAAGAACGAGCCTGAATCCACGCCGTCCGGGAAGCGGATCAGGGTCACCGCGCGGCCCCGCAGGTGCGGCAGCAGCACCGGGGAGATCCGCCGGTAGTAGTCGATCACGTCGCGTTTGCTGAACCCCGCGGCTGGGTAGAGGACCTTGTCCAGATTGGACAGCGTCAGTTCGCGGTCCTGCACCCGGACGGTCACCCGCGCCGACATGCCCGCCGCCTCACGACGCCGCCCGCGACCCGGCCGCGGCGTCGCGCACCGCCGCTTCGAGCTCGGATCGGTTCATCTTCGAACGGCCGCGGACGCCGAGTTCCTTCGCCCGCTTGTCCAGTTCGCCCTTGTTCAGCTCGGTGAGGTCGTCGCCCTTCGCCGTGCCGCCGCGTTTGCCGCGGGCCTGTTCGACGCTGCGGCGCAACGCGTCGGTGAGATCGATGACGTCGGTCGCCTGGGACGGTGCCTCCTCCGGTTCGGGGCTCACCCCGCGGGCCTTGTCGGCCAGGAGCCGTTCGACGGCTTCGGTGTAGGTGTCCTCGTAGTCCTCCGGGCGCCATTCGCCGGTCATCGATTCGATGACCGTCTCGGCCATCTGGATCTCCTTGTCGGAGGGCGCGGATCCGCCCGGATCTCCGATGATCTCGCCGGGTTCGCGGATCTCATCGGCGAAGTACAAGGTGTTCAACGCCAGCGCCGTCTCATCGGCGCGCACCGCGGTGAGGTATTCCTTGCCGCGCAGCACGAACGTCGCGATGCCCACCTGGTTGGTCTGCTCCATGGCGCGGCGCAGCAGGTCGTAGGGGCGGTGGTTCTCCTTCGCGTTCGGCGCGAGCCAGTAGGTGCGCTGGAAGTGCACCGGGTCGATCTCGTCGAGGTCCACGAACGCGGTGATGTCGATGGTGCGGGAGCGGCCGGGCGCGATCTCGTCCAGTTCCTGCTGATCGACGGTCACCAGCACACCGTCGACCTCGCGGCCCTTGACGATGTCGCCGTAGTCGACCTCGTCACCGGTGCGCTCGTTGACCCGCTTGTAGCGGACCCGGTCGGTGGTGCCGCGCTCGTACTGGTGGAACGACGGACTGTGGTCCTCGGTGGCGGCGTAGAGCCCGACCGGGATGGTGACCAGGCCGAAGTTGATCGAGCCCGTCCAGATCTTGCGCGCCATGACGTGCCTCCCTCACCAGCCGGGCGTCCCGGCCCGCCACCCACCCACGATGCGCCGCACCGCGGCTGATCGCAGCGGACCCGCGAACGTCGGTCCAGGTCACTGCCTCATCAGCCCGGTCTCACCGGTCGATGGGGACGTGCACTCGCTCCCGCCGGTGGAGTCAACGGCCCATTCGAGAGGGGCGGATTCTTGTGGTGGTCGCAACGCCTGATGGTTTATGTGGTGGTGAGTAGATCACGGAGGCGTTGGGCTGGGGTGTGCCAGCCGAGTGTTTTGCGTGGTCGGTTGTTGAGTTGTTGGGCGACGTGTTCGAGGTCTTCGGGGCTGTGGATGCGGAGGTCGGTGCCTTTGGGGAAGTATTGGCGCAGGAGTCCGTTGGTGTTCTCGTTCGTTCCGCGTTGCCAGGGTGAGTGGGGGTCGCAGAAGTAGACCGGGACTCCGGTGGTGATGGTGAACTGTTTGTGTGCGGCCATTTCGCAGCCTTGGTCCCAGGTCAGGGAGCCGCGGAGGTGTTCGGGCAGGGTTTTGATCAGGGGGATCAGGACGTCGCGGACGGCTTCGGCGGTGTGTCTGCCGGGCAGGTGTCCGAGCAGGACGTAGCGGGTGGAGCGTTCGACCAGGGTCACGATCGCGCTTTCGCTGCGGGTGCCGACGATCAGGTCGCCTTCCCAGTGGCCGGGCACGGCCCGGTCTTCGATCTGTGGTGGGCGTTCGGAGATCATCACCATGTCGTCGAATCGGGGCGTGCGCTGTTCGGGGCTGCGGTGTAGTGCGCGGCGGGTGCGTCCGGTGCGCAGCGCGTCGGCGAGTTCGCGCCGTAACCCGCCTCGTGCCTGGATGTAGATGGCTTGGTAGATCGTTTCGGGACTCACCCGCATGCCTTCGTCGTCGGGGAACTCGGTGACCAGAGCGTGACAGATTTGCTCTGGTGACCATCGTTGCTGCAGGCCGGCGGTGACGTAGTCGCGTAACGGGCCGTGTTGGGCGAGTTTGGAGGCCTTCGGGCGTGCGCGGCTGGCGGCCCATGCCCGCTGCGCCCGGTGCGGCTGATATTCGCCGGCGACGCTGCGGTTGTCGATCTCGCGTTTGACCGTGGAGGGCGACCGGCCCAAAACACGCCCGATCACCCGCAACGACTCGCCCTGCCGCCACAAGTCAGCGATCGTTTCCCGTTCCGTCACCGTCAAAAACCGGGGGTGCAGCTCAGCTTCGACCACCGCCAACGACAACACTGATCCACTAGTCACAGCGGTGTTGTAGTCGATCCTGTGCCCGTCCGGGTGCACCCGGGCATCACCGATCTTGCGGATCCCCCGATCCCAATCAGCGGCAGTGCGCACATGCACCCCGACCCGTGCCGCAGCATCCCGCCTCGACACCCCGGACCCACGCAACTCGTCGTAGACCGCCCGGCCGGGATGCCCACGCCTGCCCGGTTTCCCACGACCACGAACACCCGCCCTCTTCGCCCACCCGAACGCCGTCGCAGGAGCCACCCCGGCCACCCGAGCAGCACCCGCAATACAGCCCCCTTCACCCTCCAACACCTCGAAAAACCACGCCTTCAACCCCGCAACAACCACGACCCCACAACCCCTCAAATCCAAGGCGTTGCAAGGACCGCTAGAACCCGCAAGGTGGGGCCGGGTGAAGGAGGCATTCACCCGAGGTGGGGGAGGGACGGAGGCGGTGGGTGCCGTCGGGCAGGTGTTCGGTGTGACCGGTGCGGGCGAGCAGTTCCAGCAGGGGCACGGCTACTCGGCGGGAGGTGCCGAGGGCCTGGCGGGCCTGGGAGAGGGTGAAGGGTTCCGGCAGCTCCCGCAGCACCTGCAGCGCACGCCGGTCGGCTCCCGGCAGCAGGAGCACCCCCGGTGCGAGCTGGAGCAGTTCGCCGGTGCGGACCGCGGCCGCCAGCGGCTCCGCGCCCAAGCCCAGTTCCGCGAGTTCGGCGGCGGTGGGGGCCGCGAACGGAGCCTCGGTGAGCGTGCGGCGCAGCCGTCGCAATGCCGCGGCGATCTCCGGCGGCCAAGGCGAGGTCCCCAGGCGCAACCGTCCGCCGCCGGTGCGGATCTCACGGGCCGTTCCGGTGCGCAGCAACGGCTCCAGCAGCGCCGGATCCGGTAGCGCGAGGTCACGCCGGGCCGCCTCGGTGGGCACACCGTCGGCGAGCGGATGCCGCGCGCGATGCTCGTCGAGCAGCCGCACCAGCCGCTCGGCGAGCTCGTCACGATGTGCCGGGTCGAGCACCCACCCGGCCGCTTCCGCGGCCGCCGCGGGGACTTCCGCGCCCATCGCGGTCAGTTCGTCGCGCCGGACGAGCCGTCGGCGCCGCAGTTCCGCGGCTCCGTCGGGGACGCCGTCCATGCCCGCCAGCTCACGCGCCCGTTCTCGCGCCGCTCCGCGGCGCCCCAGCGCCCGCGGGCGCACGTCCAGCAGCACCGCGCCACCGGCGATGTCGTGGGCGCCCGGATCCCGCAGCAGCGCCCGGTCGCCGATGCGCACCGGCAACGGCTCCCGCAACGACAGCCGCGCGGTGTCCTCGCCCAGCGGCCGGATCCGCGCCGCGACGGCGGCCGAGCCGAGGTGCAGCATCAGCTGCCGGGGAAGTTCGGCCGCGTCCCGCACCCGCACGTCGAGCAGGTCGCTGCTCAACCACCGGCGCGGGGTGAGCAGCGCGTGTCCGCGCCCCACCTGCTCCAGCGGTACGCCGCGCAGGTTCACCGCCACTCTCGCCACGGCCGCCACCTCGGCGAGCGGCTCGCCCAACGACTGCAGCGCCCGCACGGTCACGTCCCGGCCACCGGGCTCCAGCCGCAGCCGATCCCCGGTGCGCAGCGTTCCCGCGGCGAGCGTGCCGGTGACGACGGTGCCAGCGCCGCGGATCGTGAACGCCCGATCCACCCACAGCCGCACCGCCGCCGCGGCGTCCGGGGCGGGCAGCCGGTCCCCGAGGTCCGCCAGCGCCGCGTGCAACTGCGGCAGGCCCGCGCCGGTGCGCCCGCTCACGTGCACCACGGGCAGCTCGCCCAGTGCCGAATGTTGCAGCCGCCGCTGCGCCTGCTCGGTCGCGGCGGCGGGATCGGCCAGGTCGCAACGGGTCACCGCCAGCAGCCCGTGCCGCACCCCCAACGCGTGCAGCGCGTCGAGATGCTCGGTCGACTGGCGCTGCCAGCCCTCGTCGGCGGCCACCACGAACAACACCGCCGGTACCGGACCGATCCCCGCGAGCATGTTCGGCACGAACCGCTCGTGGCCGGGCACGTCGACGAACGCCAGCACCTGCTCGCCGATAGTCGTCCAGGCGAAACCGAGGTCGATCGTCATGCCCCGCTCGCGTTCCTGCGACCAGCGGTCCGGTTCCATGCCGGTGAGCAGCCGCAGCAGCGTCGATTTGCCGTGATCGACGTGCCCGGCGGTGGCGACGACGTGCATCAGTCCACCGCCGTGACGGCCGCGAGCAGCACGTCGTCGTCGGCGGGCGCGACCGCGTACAGGTCCAGCAGGCACTGCCCGCGCTCCACCCTGGCCAGTACCGGAGCGCTCCCGGTGCGCAGTGCCGCCGCGAACCGGGACGGCAGCGTCACCGCCGCGCTCGGCAACTCGACGCCGGGGGCACCACCGCCGCCGACCGTGGCCGTGCTCGGCTGCGCACCGGCGTCGATGCCGCGTTCCCGCAGCGTGGCGGCGAGCAGCCGGGCGCGGTCGAGCAGTTCGGCTTCGGACCGTGCCAGCGCCCGCGCGGTAGGTGTCGCGGGGCCGCGCACGCTCGCCTCCAATGCGGCGAGGGTGAGCTTGTCCACCCGCACCGCGCGCGCCAGCGGATGCCGCTTGAGCAGCCGCACCAGCTCCGCCGAACCGAGCAGCAGCCCGGCCTGCGGGCCGCCGAGCAGCTTGTCCCCGCTGGCCGTCACCAGGTCGGCCCCGGCGGCGAGGGTGCCGTGCGCGTCGGGTTCGTCCGGCAGGACGGGATGCGCCCGCAGCAACCCGGACCCGATGTCGACGACCACCGGGACCGGCAGGTCCCGCAGCGCGGCGACCGGAACCTGCGAGGTGAACCCGGTGATGCGGAAGTTCGACGGGTGGACCTTGAGCACGAACCCGGTCTCCGGTCCGATCGCGTCCCGGTAGTCGTCGAACCGGACCCGGTTGGTGGTGCCCACTTCCCGCAGCCGCGCGCCGGTGGAGGTGAGCAGGTCGGGGAGGCGGAAACCGTCGCCGATCTCCACGAGTTCGCCGCGGGCCAGCACGATCTCGCGGCCCGCGGCGAGCGCGGTGGCCGCCAGCGCGAGCGCCGCGGCACCGTTGTTCACCACGTGCGCGTCCTCGGCGGCAGGCACCGACTCGGTCAGAGCGGCGCATGCTGCGCGCCCGCGCGGTCCGCGCCGGCCGGTCTTGAGGTCGAGTTCCACGTCGGTGGTCCCGGCCGCCGCGCACACCGCTTCCACCGCGGCGTCGGAGAGGGGAGCGCGGCCGAGGTTGGTGTGCAACAGGACCCCGCAGGCGTTGACGACTCGCCGCAACCCGCAGGCGGAATCGGGCAGCGCGTCCCGCGCGGCGGCGATCACCTGCTCCGGCGCGAGTTCTCCCATCCTGGCGCGACGCTGTGCGTCGTGGACCACGGTGCGGACCACGTCCCGCCCGAGCCGTTCGGCGGCGGTCACCAGCACGGGATCGTCGAGCATCCGGTCAGTGGCGGGAATCCGGCGCCGCGCGTCCATGCGGCGCAGCCTAGGAGCAGTATCGAAGATCCGCTGGCGTGGTGCGCCGCTCGGTCACTGCTCGCCGCGCCACACGGCCCGGTAGCGAGCGGCGGCGTCGGCGTCCATCTGGTTGCGCACCGCCGAGGCGTGACCGGGCGGGAACCCGTGCCTGCTCAGCCGCGCGTCGACGCTCTCGACGGAACTGGTCAGCACGATCCGCAGCACCACGAGCACGCCGAGCAGCACCGCGCCGAGCGCGATCGGCCACGAGCCACCGGCCCAGTACAGGATCGCGAACATGACGGCGATCAGCGGCAGGATGTGCAGCATTCCGCGCACGCACACCCGCAGCACCCACGTCGAGCACGTCGCGTCCCGCAGCACCCACTCGCGGTAGTCGGCGGGCAACGTGCCGCCGAACTGGTAGTACAGCCACCGCGCCGGATTGGGCCGCTTGATCCCCACGCCCAGCATGGTAGGCCCTGCCGCCGAGACCTTCCGCCGGCCCGTCGGCGCAACCACGGACGGCGGCCGGGGCGTCGAGGAGCGCGGAGTGGCGGAGGCGGACGGGAATCGAACCCGCCTGACCGAGGTGCTCGGCCACGTCGGTTTTGAAGACCGCGGGGGCCACCAGGCGCCCTGACGCCTCCTTCACCCGCTCCGGGCGGTGCCCAAGGTACGTCGGGAAACAAACGTGCGCCCGCAGTCTTGCAGGGGGCACCGACCTGAACGACCCCCCTCGTCCTGCCGCGGAGCCCGCGGCGGCGGACTCGCCGGGGGCCGCCCACGGCTCGGAATCGTATCCCGGCCCGGCGTTCGTTCGTCGTCGGTTCCGGCGCGGAGACGCCGATGGCCGCCTACCCGAAAGTGCGCCTGCACGCCGAGGTCGAAGGCTCTGACGACATGGATCTGTTCGCCGTACCGGCGGGCGGTTCCCCTCGTACCTGCAACTTCCGCTCAAAACCGCCTGAAATCCGCGTTCGCCTCCCACACGGGGGCGGCCGTGGATGCCGGGCGCGACTGGCGGGGCTACGGTCGGTGAGGTGACGGAACTCGACGCACCCGCCCGGTATCGGCTCACGCAGTACGCGCACGGTGGGGGCTGCGCGTGCAAGATCCCGCCGGGTGAGCTGGAAACCATGGTCGCCGACCTGCGCGGTGTGCCGGACCCGACGCTGCTGGTCGGACTGGAGCACGGCGATGACGCCGCAGCGGTCCGCGTCGGTCCGCCGTCGCACGGCACCGTCCCGAGCCCGACCGCACCCGACTCGCCCGCCGCTGGAGGGCAGGCGGTGGTGAGCACCGCCGACTTCTTCACCCCGGTCGTCGACGACCCCTACGACTGGGGCCGGATCGCCGCGGCGAACGCGCTGTCCGACGTCTACGCGATGGGCGCGCGGCCGATCCTCGCGGTGAATCTGCTGTGCTGGCCACGCGATCTGCTCCCGCTGGAGCTCGCGCGCGAAGTGCTGCGCGGCGGCCTCGACGTCGGCCGTACCGCCGGCTGTCCCGTCGCGGGCGGCCACAGCGTCGACGACCTGGAACCGAAGTACGGCATGGCCGTCACCGGCATCGGCGACCCGGATGCGTTGCTGCGCAACGACTCCGGGCGTCCCGGCACGCCACTGTCACTGACCAAACCCCTGGGGATCGGGGTGCTCAACACGCGGCACAAGGCGACGGGGGAGGTGTTCCCGCATGCGGTGTCGGCGATGACCGAGCTCAACGCCACGGCCTCGGTGGCGGCGCGCGAGGCGGGGGCGCGGTGCGCCACCGACGTGACCGGATTCGGGTTGCTCGGGCACTTGATGAAACTGGCCAGGGCCAGCGGAGTGTCCGCGGTCGTTGACTCGGCGGCGGTGCCTTACCTGGACGGGGCGCGGGAGGCGTTGCGTGACGGCCACGTCAGCGGCGGCACCCGGCGCAACCTGGACTGGGTGCGCCCGCACTGCGACCTCACCGCGATCGGCGAGGACACGGCGTTGCTGCTGGCCGACGCGCAGACCTCCGGCGGATTGCTGGTGGCGGGGGAGATCCCCGGCGCACCCGTCATCGGAGAATTGGTGCCGCGCGCGGAGCAGTGGATCACGGTGCGCTGACCCCGGCGATCGTGTGCGTCTCGGCGGATGAATCGCACGTCGGGAGCGCGGACCGCCGCGTCTCACCGCTGCGCGCTGCTGAGCCGGCCCGGCCCGCGCAGTGCCCACCGCGGATCTGGACCTGGTGGGTGTCGCGCTGCACGAGGGGCGCAACGCGGTCGACAAGGTGTGCAAGGGACTCAGCTTGCACCCGTGAACGCGGCGCCGGTCTCTTCGGTGGCAGTCCGCAGGCCCGCGGCCGTCTCGTCGAGGAGACCGGCGAGGATGTCCGGCAGCGAGGTGCCGTCGGTGCGCACCAGCCATTCCCGCATCGCCGAGCCGAAGCACGTCATCATCAGCATCGCCCACGTGTACAGCCGCGGCTCGGGGCAGGACCCGTCGCCGCAGTGCTCGGCGAGGGCCGCCGCCACGTCGTGCACCCAGCGCCGGTGCATCAAGTGGGACTCGTATTCCCCGGTGGCCTCCAGCGAGTCCAGCAGCTGCGCGCGCATCAGGTGCTGCCGGCGGTCGGCCTGGATCCGTTCGGCCGTGTCGAACATGGCCGCGGCGAGCTTGCGCATCGGATGCTCCCCGGCGGGCCTGGACAGCAGCACTTCGCGGAGCCGCTCTTGCTCGCGCAGGTGGTCGCCGAACAGGACGGCGTCCTTGCTGGGGAAGTGGCGGAAGAAGGTGCGCGGCGCGATGTCGGCGGCCTCGGCGATCTGTTCCACGGTGGTGGCGTCGAAGCCCTGCTCGGTGAACAGCCGCAGCGCCGCCTCCTCGATGCCCGCGCGGGTGCGCGCGGTCCGGCGCCGACGGCGGTCGGCGGGCTCGGCGGGGGAGTGGACGGGTGCGGCGGTCATGCGACCCAGGTTCACCTGGAGTTCGGGGAACGTCAACGGTGACTGATGTCATGAGTGACAAATGGCAGTACTGACATAACGTGGGCGGGTAAGTCGTACGCGCCAACTGAGGAGATCTCGTGTCCGGTACCAACCCCGAGTCGGCTTCGGGCGGTGCGCACCCCACCGTCGACGGCCCGGCCACCGAAGGCGAGCGCCGCGCCGCCGCCGACGGCATCGACCTGGGGGTTTATCGCCGCCGCTGGACCACGTTGCTGGTCCTGTGCCTGGCGTTGTCGGCGACGATGCTGGCGAACACCTCCCTCGGTGTCGCGCTGCCGTTCCTGTCGCAGGACCTCGGCTCGTCGTTGTCGGACCAGCAGTGGTTCAGCAACGCCTACGCGCTGGTGTTCGCCGGGCTGCTGTTCACCACCTCGACGCTGGCCGACCGCTACGGGCGCAAGCTGATGCTGCAGGCGGGGCTCATCCTGTTCGGCACCGTATCGCTGTACGTGTGGCTGTTCGTGGGCTCCAGCGCGGAGCTGATCGCCGCGCGCGGCCTGCTCGGCCTCGGCGGCGCGATGATCATGCCTGTGACGCTGTCCATCCTGACCAGCGTGTTCCCCAGCTCGGAGCGGACCAAGGCCGTCGGGGTGTGGGCCGCGGTCTCCGGCGCGGGCACCGCGCTCGGCCCGGTGATCGCCGGGCTGCTGCTGGAGTTCACCACCTGGCACGCGGTGTTCGCGATCAACATTCCGGTCGTGGTGGTCGCCGTCATCGCGGGCATCCGATACGTGCCGAAGAACGCGGGCAGCGCGGCCCCCGCCGAAGGCGGCCACGGTGGCATCGACATCGGTGGCGCGATCCTGTCCACCGCGGGCATCACCATCGTCGTCTACGGCCTCATCGACGCCCAGCACGTCGGCTGGACCGCCCCGCGCACGCTGATCATGGTCGCGGTGGGCCTGGTGCTGATCGGGCTGTTCGTGCTGTGGGAGCGCCGGGCGAAAGACCCGATGCTGGACATGAACCTGTTCCGCAATGCCGGGTTCTCCGCGTCGGCGGTCGCGCTGACGCTGGTGTTCTTCGCGATGATCGGCGTGTTCTTCTCGCTGAGCCAGACCCTGATCCTGGTGTTCGGCTACTCCCCGCTGGGCTCCTCGGTGGCCATGCTGCCGATGTCGATCATGATGGTGCTGGTGGCCCCGCAGGTCGCAGGCATCGTGGAGCGGTTCGGCCCGCGTGTCACCATCGCGGCCGGCCTGGTGCTGGCCGCCGCGGGCATGGCCGGTCTGAGCACGCTGCGGGTCGACTCCGGGTACTGGCACCTGTTGTTGCCGTTGGCGCTCACGGCGGGCGGCATGTCGCTGGCGATGGCCCCGGCCACCGACCAGCTGATGGCCAACGTCCCGCGCGAGCGCGCGGGCATGGGCTCCGCCACCAACGACGTGACCCGTGAGGTCGGTGCCTCGCTGGGCGTCGCGGTGCTCGGCAGCGTGCTCGGCAGCAGCTACGCGAGCCACCTCGGCCCGGCGGTCGCGGGCCTGCCCGAGGACGTGCGGGCGATGGCCGAGCAGTCGCTGCCCGGTGGCCTGCAGGTCGCGGCGTCGCTGGGGCAGCAGGGCGCGGGCCTCGCACAGCAGGTGATGACCTCGTGGATGAGCGGCATGCAGTTCGCGAACCTCGCCGGAGCGGGGCTGATCCTGGCCGCCGCGCTGGTCGCGTGGATCTGGATGCCCCGCAAGGCCGCGCACACCGTCTCCACCGAACACCACGAGCAGGAGGAGTCCGCCGAGAACGTGAGCGGCTGACCTCCACACCCGGCGATCGGGGTCGCCGGAGCGGGATCGTGCTCGGTCAGCGGGATCTTTCGGGGGCTCGCTGAGCTTGCGTCGATCACACGGCGGGTGTCCCATGGGCCGAGTCCCATGAGGCACCCGCCGTTGTCGTCGCGGGAGGAGGGCGCCCATGCCGCAGTGGCTGAACTGGCCGGTGCTCCGCCAGCTGAGCGGCCCCGACGGGCTGGGGCGCGGCACCGCGGCACGATCCCCGCGCACCGAGGCGCTGCGATCCCGCACCGAGCAGGCCGACGAAGTCGTGCGATCGGTGTGCCCGTACTGCGCGGTGGGCTGCGGGCAGCAGGTGTTCGTGCGCGACGGCGAGATCACCCAGATCGAAGGTGACCCGGACTCGCCCATCAGCCGCGGCAGGCTGTGCCCGAAGGGGTCCGCGAGCCGCGAACTGGTCACCTCGCCCGGCAGGCAGACCAAGATCCGCTACCGGCGCCCGCACGGCACCGACTGGGAGGACCTGGACCTCGACACCGCGCTGGACATGATCGCCGACCGCGTGCTGGCCACGCGGGACGCCACCTGGCAGCAGGCCGACGACCAAGGCCGCCCGCTGCGCCGCACCATGGGCATCGCGAGCCTCGGAGGAGCGACCCTCGACAACGAGGAGAACTACCTCATGAAGAAGCTCTACACCGCCCTGGGCGCGATCCAGGTGGAGAACCAGGCGCGCATTTGACACTCCTCCACGGTTCCCGGTCTGGGGACCTCGTTCGGGCGCGGAGGGGCCACGACCTTCCTGCAGGACCTGGCCAACGCCGACTGCATCCTCATCCAGGGCTCCAACATGGCCGAGGCGCACCCCGTCGGCTTCCAGTGGGTGATGGAGGCGAAGCGGCGCGGGGCCACGGTGATCCACGTCGATCCGCGGTTCACCCGCACCTCCGCCGTCGCCGACCGGCACGTGCCGTTGCGCGCGGGCAGTGACATCGCGTTCCTCGGCGGCCTGATCCACCACGTGCTGGAGAACGACGCCTACTTCCACGACTACGTCGTGAACTACACCAACGCCGCGATGATCGTCGGTGCCGAGTTCGAGGACACCGAGGACCTCGACGGCGTGTTCTCCGGTTTCGACGCCACCGAAGGCGCCTACGATCCGGCGAGCTGGCAGTACGAGGGGACGCAGGCGATGCCCGCGGTGGCCGGGCACGGCCCGGAGAGTTCGCCCGGCCGCGGCGAACCGAAGTCCACCGCGCACGGCCGGGAACGGGCGCGCAGCGGCCCGGAGCGCGCGGGCTCGGGCGGTCCCGTCTACCACGGCGAACCGGAGACCGACCCGACGCTGCGTCACCCGCGGTGCGTGTTCCAGCTGCTGCGCAAGCACTTCGCTCGCTACACCCCGGACATGGTCGAACGGGCCTGCGGCGTGCCCGCGGCGGAATTCCTGCGCGTGGCCGAGGCGCTGACCGCCAACTCCGGACGCGAACGCACCAGCACCATCGCCTACGCGGTCGGCTGGACGCACCACACCGTGGGCGTGCAGTACATCCGCGCCGCTTCGATCCTGCAGCTGCTGCTGGGCAACATCGGCCGCCCCGGCGCGGGAATCCTCGCGCTGCGCGGACATGCGAGCATCCAAGGCTCCACCGACATCCCCACGCTGTTCAACCTGCTGCCCGGCTACATCCCGATGCCGCACGCGCACACCGACCACGACCTGGAGTCGTTCGTCGCGCAGGACGAGAACGCGCGCGGCTACTGGGGGAACATGCGCTCCTACGTGGTGAGCCTGCTCAAGGCCTGGTGGGGCGAGGCGGCGACCCCGGACAACGACTTCCGCTTCGACCACCTGCCCCGCCTCACCGGTGATCACGGCAGCTTCCAGACGGTCGCCGACCAGATCGACGGGAAGGTCAAGGGCTACTTCGTGATCGGGGAGAACCCGGCGGTGGGCTCCGCCAACGCACGCCAGCAGCGAATGGGGCTGGCGAACCTGGACTGGCTGGTGATCCGCGACCTCAACATGATCGAAACCGCGACGTTCTGGCGGGACGGCCCGGAAATCGAGAACGGCGAACTGTCCACGGAGGACATCGGAACGGAGGTGTTCTTCCTGCCCGCCGCCGCGCACACCGAGAAGGACGGCACGTTCACCAACACCCAACGGCTGCTGCAATGGCACCACAAAGCCGTCGAACCCCGCGAAGACCAGCGCAGCGACCTGTGGTTCTACTACCACCTCGGTCGCAGGCTCCGGGACAAGCTCACCGCGCGACAGCCGCAGCGCAGCGCCGGGCAACGGGAACGCGACCGCGCGCTGCTGGACCTCACCTGGGACTACCCGACCCACGGCGACCTCGACGAGCCGAGCGCGGCGGCGGTGCTGCGCGAGATCAACGGCACCGACGAGACCGGCGCCGCCCTGCCCGGATACGCGCGGCTGAAATCGGACGGATCCACCTCCTGCGGCTGCTGGATCTACAGCGGCGTGTTCGCCGACGAGATCAACCAGTCCGCCCGCCGCAAACCGGGCCACGAGCAGAGCTGGGTCGCCCCCGAATGGGGCTGGGCATGGCCCGCGAACCGGCGCACCCTCTACAACCGCGCCTCCGCCGACCCGCAGGGGAGGCCCTGGAGCGACCGCAAGGCCTACGTCTGGTGGGACGCCGACGCGCAGGCGTGGACGGGGCACGACATCCCCGACTTCGACAAGAACAAGCGCCCCGACTACCGGCCCGCCGCCGACGACGCCACCGGTCCCGCGGGCATCGCGGGCACCGATCCGTTCATCATGCAGAGCGACGGCCGCGGCTGGCTCTACGTCCCCGCGGGCCTCGTCGACGGCCCGCTGCCCGCGCACTACGAACCGCAGGAATCGCCGCTGGCCAACCCGCTGCACGACCAGCAGCGCAACCCCGCCCGGCAGACCTATCAGCGCCCGGAGAACCGCTACCAGCCCAGCGGGGCCGAACCCGGCGCCGAGGTCTACCCGTACGTGTTCACCACGTTCCGGCTCACCGAGCACCACACCGCGGGCGGCATGAGCCGCTGGCTGCACCACCTCGCCGAACTCGCACCGGCGATGTTCCTGGAGGTCTCCCCGGAACTCGCCGCCGAACGCGGCCTCGAACACCTCGGCTGGGCCACCGTCGTGACCGCCCGCAGCGCCATCGAAGGCAGAGTGCTAGTGACTCGCCGGATCCGGCCGCTGCGCTTCGGCGACCGCACCCTGCACCAGATCGGCCTGCCCTGGCACTGGGGACCGAACGGGCTGACCACCGGAGACGCCGCGAACGAACTGATCGGCGTGTCCCTGGACCCGAACGTGCACATCATGGAGACCAAGGCGGGCACCTGCGACATCCGGCCCGGCCGCCGCCCACGCGGCCCGGCGCTCGCCGCCTACGTCGCCGACTACCGCAGACGGGCCGGCATCACCGACCGCACCGGCACCGAACACGCCGACGATCCCCGCGAGAGCGGGAGTTGAGAGGGAGTGACGTCGTGGCCGACCGGACCGAGCAGCACCGCCTCAGCGGCCCGCTGGCCGACCCCGCCGCGGACGCCGGGTACACCGGCCACCCCGAGCGCGTCGGGTTCTTCACCGACACCAGTGTGTGCATCGGCTGCAAGGCGTGCGAAGTGGCGTGCAAGGAGTGGAACCTGCTGCCCGCGGACGGCATGGAGCTCACCGGCATGTCCTACGACAACACCGGCGACCTCGGCGCGAGCACCTGGCGGCACGTGGCGTTCGTCGAGCAGGAGGTGACCACCACCGACCTCGGCATGCCGGGAACGGGACCGCCCGGCGCGGAGGGTGACGGCGGCGTGCGGTGGCTGATGTCCTCCGACGTGTGCAAGCACTGCACCCACGCCGCCTGCCTCGATGTGTGCCCGACCGGCGCGCTGATCCGCACCGAGCACGGCACCGTGCTCGTCCAGGACGACATCTGCAACGGCTGCGGCTACTGCGTGCCCGCCTGCCCCTACGGCGTGATCGACATCCGGCCGGGCGACGGCGGGGCGTTCAAGTGCACGATGTGCCAGGACCGGCTCGGCGCCGGTCTCGCCCCGGCCTGCGCCACGGCGTGCCCCACCGAGTCCATCCAGTTCGGGCCGCTCGACGAACTCCGCGAACGCGCCGCCCTCCGCGTCGACGAACTGCACGAGCGCGGGGAGACCGGGGCTCGGCTCTACGGCCACGAGCCCGACGACGGCGTCGGGGGAGACGGGGCCTTCTTCCTGCTGCTCGACGAACCGGAGGTGTACGGCCTGCCACCGGATCCGGTGGTGACCACCCGGGACCTGCCGTCGATGTGGCGCCACGCCGGTGCGGCCGCGGGCGCGGCGGCGGTGCTCATCGCGGCCTGCTTCGCCGGAAGCTCGCGGCGATGAGCCCCCGTCGTGGCGCCGAGTCGGTGGTACCGGACGCCGAATTCCGCTCGTACTACGGCCGCCAGATCATCAAGACCCCGACGTGGAAGGTGCCGGACGTTCCGGCGTACCTCTTCCTCGGCGGCCTCGCCGGTGCCTCCGCGACCATGGCGGCACTGGCTGACCTGACGGGACGGCCCCGGCTGCGCAGATCCGGGCTGCTGGCCGCGGCGACCGGCGCGGGCGCCAGCGTCATCGCGCTCGTCCACGACCTGGGCAGGCCCGCCCGGTTCCTGAACATGCTGCGCGTGATCAAACCGACTTCCCCGCTCAGCGTCGGCTCGTGGATCCTCGCGCCGTTCTCCGGAGTGGCCGCGGCGGCCGCCGCCAGCGAGGTCACCGGGCTGCTGCCCCGCCTCGGCAGGCTCAGCGGGGCGCTGTCCGGTCTGGTGGCGCCCGCGATGACGACCTACACGGCGGTGCTGCTGGCCGACACCGCGGTGCCCGGCTGGCACGAGGTGCACCGTGAACTGCCGTTCGTGTTCGCGGGCAGCGCCGTGTCCACCGCGGGCGGCATCGCGCTGCTGACCGTGCCCACCGACGAGGCCGGACCGGCGCGGCGCATGGCGGTGGCGGGAGCGGCCCTGGAACTGGCCGCGGAGGAACTCATGCTGCGCGACGCCGGCCTGGTCGCCGAGGCCTACCGCACGGGCGCACCGGGTACGGTGCTGCGCGCGGCGAAAGCGCTGACCTGCGCGGGAGCCGTGGTGGTCGCGGTGGCGGGACGGAATCGGCGCATCGCGGCGGCAGCGGGCCTGTGCCTCGGCCTCGCAGGGGCCGCCACCCGCTACGGCATCTTCGAAGCCGGACGGGTCTCAGCTCGTGACCCGAAGTACACGGTCGTCCCGCAGCGGCAACGGCTCTCCCGCACCGAGCCGGAGTGATCTTCCGAAACCGTCCGAACCGCATCGGGCGGCCATGTAGGGTTCGCCCATGCTTGATCGGCCGGAGCTCGGACGCCGGCCCCACCTGCGCCGCGCTCACACCGGGCGGAACGCCCTGGGGCAGGACGGCGCGGCACCGGCCGATCGCTTCCCGGTAAGGGGAATCCCTCTGGCTTCCCACCGCCGACCGTGCCGTGGTGGACGCCGTCGTAGCGTGGGGCGTCCCGCGCGCCCTGAAAACTCGGCCGTGCGAGGGAAGTGACCGCCTGCACCGGCGGCAGGCGCCGATACGTCAGTTCGCACAAGGAGAGTTCACCATGACCGCCGCGTCGAGGTCCGGGACCGAGTCGATGCTCACCGGCACCGGACTGGTCTGTTCGTTCGGCCCTACCCCGGCGCTGCGCGGCGCTGAGCTGGGGGTCGATGCGGGCGAGGTCGTCGCCGTCGTGGGCTCGTCCGGTTCCGGCAAGTCGACGTTGTTGCACTGCCTGGCAGGCGTGATCGCCCCCGAGTCGGGGCAGGTCCGCTTCCGCGGCCGCGACATCACCGCGATGTCCGACGAGGAGCGCAGCGCGCTGCGCCGCACCGAGTTCGGGTTCGTCTTCCAATTCGGCCAGCTCGTCCCGGAACTGAGCGTGCTGGAGAACATCGCCCTGCCGTTGCGGCTCAACGGCGTCGCCCGCCGCAAAGCGGAGACCCGAGCGCGCGAGTGGGCGGAGAAGCTCGAAGTGGCCGGACAGCTCGACAAGCGCCCCGGCGAGATCTCCGGGGGACAGGGCCAACGTGCCGCACTGGCCCGCGCTCTCGTCGCCGACCCCTCGGTGATCTTCGCCGACGAGCCCACCGGTGCGCTCGACTCCGTGGGCGGTGAACAGGTGATGCGGCTGCTCGCGGACGCCGCCGCCGAGTCCGGCACCGCCGTGCTGCTGGTGACCCACGAGGCGAGCGTCGCCTCCTACGCCGACCGGGAGGTCGTGATCCGCGACGGCCGGACACTGCTCGAGGAGACCGCACGATGAGCAGGCTGCGCACCTGGGCCGCCGATCTCATCCTCGGCGTGCGGCTGGCCATCGGTGATCGCCACTCTCCGTGGGGCCGGCTCGCGCTGATGACCGTCGGCGTCGGCATCGGTGTCGCGGTCCTGCTGGCCAGTGCGTCGATGCCGGCCTGGATGGACGGCAGGGACGCCCGCATCGCGCCGCGCAACATGCAGGCCGCCAGCTCTGCCCAGTCCCACACCCCCGCCGCGGTGCTCGGCATCGACGCAACGACCTCGTTCCACGACAAGAGGATCGAAGGAAGGAAGCTGCAGCCGCAGCGGCCGGACGCGCCGTTGCCCGCAGGCCTGCACCGGTACCCGGCGCCGGGTGAACTGGTGGTGTCCCCGGCGCTCCAGGCATTGCTCGAGGAACCCGGGTCCGAGCTGCTGCGGCAACGGCTCGACGGACGCATCGTCGACCAGATCGGCCCGGAGGGACTGCTGGTTCCCGGCGAGCTGTACTACTACGCCGGCACCACCGGACTGACGGAGTGGAACGCCACCCATCGCGTCGACGACCACTTCGGGGAGGCCCGTGAGCCGGGCAGCTTGCCCCAGGACGCCTGGCTGATGTGGGTGATGGGCGTTTCCGTGCTGCTGCTGCCGGTGGTGGTGTTCGTGGTGAGCACGGCCCGGCTCGCGGAGGCCGCGCGGCAGCGGCGGCTCGCCGCCCTGCGGCTGGTCGGCGCCAGTGCCTGGCAGGTACGCCGCATCGCCTCAGGGGAGAGCCTCGTCGGATCGGTCGCCGGGGTCGTCGCAGGCTGGGCGATGTTCCTGAGCGCCCGTGCGATCGCCGGGAGCATGGACGTCGTCACCGAACTGATCACCGTCACCGACATCACCCCCGTGTGGTGGATGGCGGTGCTGATCACCCTCGGGGTGCCTGTGGTGACGGTGCTCGTCTCGCTGGCGTCCTTGCGCGGCGCGGTCCGGGAACCGTTGCGGTGGGTCCGGCAGGGCTTGCCGGTGCGGCGGCGGCTGTGGGTGCGGTGCGTTCCACTCGTCGCCGGCGTCGCGGGCGTCCTCGCGACCCGCGCGATGCCGTGGAACGATCAGGACATCGTCGTGTACGGGCTGGTCGGTTCGATCTCGCTGATTCTCGTGTCGGTTCCGCTGCTGCTGCCGTGGACGTTGGACGCGCTGGCCCAGCGGTCGCGCGGCGGACCGGTGGCGTGGCAGCTCGCGCTGCGCAGGCTGCACTTCACCAGCGGCACCGCCGCGCGCTCGGTGAGCGCCATCGCCGTTGTGGTCACCGGCGTGATCGGCCTCCAGACCTTGATCGCCACGTCGGAACAGTCGGCGGCGGAAAGCCGGTCGAAGGCCGTCGCGCAACCGAACATCACGGTGACGGCCACTGAGGATCTGCAGGGGCGCGACGGCCTCACCCCCTCGCTCGCCGAAATCCGGTCGATTCCCGGAGTGCGCGCCGTGTCCGGCGACCATTCGGTGGACCTGAGATCCGGGGGGACGGACCCCCGCTGGTTGTCGGTGAAGATCGCGGATTGCGCGACGATCGCTCGTCTCGCTCAGGTCGACGACTGCGCCGACGGAGCCGCGTACCGAACCGACCAGGGCCGCGGTCAGAGCGCCGACGTCGATTCGAGCGGGCTGCGAGTCGACGAGGGTGACCTGTGGGAGATCTACACCCGTGGCACCATCGCCAACGGCGCCGGCACGGTGGCCTGGCAGGTTCCTCCGTTGCAGGACGTCGGGGCGACCGCCGATCGGATGATGGGCACGGAGCTGCTGCTGACGCCCGCCGCCGCCACCGGCATTCCGATGGAGACCCGTTCGGTGGAGCTCGACGTCGAGGTCGACGACGACGCCCCGCCGGAATTGATCGAGTCGGTGCGCAACGTGGTGGCCGCAAACCTGACCGCCGGGTCGGTGGAGCCTCCCCGGACCAATCAGGACAACTCGGATGAGCAGATCCGCGCGATCAAGTACGCGTTGCTGCTCGGAGCATTGGTCACGTTCTCCCTGATCGGGTGCAGTCTGCTGGTCACCGCGATCGAGCAGATCCAGGAACGGACCCGGCCGATGGCGGTGCTCGGTGCCGTCGGCGCCCGGCGCAGCACGCTGGTGTGGTCGGCGTTCCTGCAGAACGCGGTGCCGATGTTGCTCACCGCGGTGCTCGCGGTGCCCGTCGGTCTGGGATTGGGGGCGTTGCTCATCGTGACGCTCCTGGAGACCTTCCCGGTCTTCGACTTCGTCGGGATTGGCGCGGTGTTGAGCTTCGCCGCGGTCTCGGTGCTGGTCGTGACCGCGTTGACCGCTCCGGCGCTGTCCCGCGCCATGAGTTCCGAAGGCCTGCACACGGAGTAGCCCGCACCGGGCCGTCACCTCCGCGCATTCGCGCGCCGCGACATATCTATCGGCACGATGTCTTCAGTGTCGACTGAAATTAATCCGAAGCGACTGAAGACCGACAAGAACAGCAACGAAGCAAGAGGCCTACTTCAGCCGTCGGCGGCGCAGATCGGTGCGGATGTCCCACGCCGTCCACCAGACGCCGCCCAGCGCCACCGCGCCCAGCAGGAACAGCAGCAGGTACTCGCTCATGGCAGGGCTCCCGGAACGGTCCTCGGAAAGATCGTCCGCGGACTCGGCCGGATTCGCCGCCGCGGGACACCGTGTCCAGTGGTCTCGGCACCGGACACGGCTCCGAGCCTAGTGACGTCCGCCTCCTGATCGCCGGATGGAAACGGGCGCCCGCGATCACCCCGGACGACCGGATCGCGCGGCCCGGCCGGGTGACCCTTCGGCATGTCCGCCCCGGTCCGTGACCAGCGGACTCGGACGATGGTGGGCTCCCGGACATCAACTCAGCCGACTCGGGGAAGGAAGTGCTCCACAGTCATGTCCCCCGCACATCAGGTGGTGTTGGCCGAGGCGCTGAGCACGCACGGCGAAGTCGGCACCTTGACCTTGACCGCCGGTGGCCTGCTCGGATTCGTCGCGCTGTATCGCCGACGGCGGGCCACACTGTCGAAGCGGCGGGCGCGGGCGGTGAGCAGGCCGAACCTGGCGGACCCCGCGGTCCCGCGGCAGTGAGGTGAAGCCGGAAACGGCCACCGCACCACCGCTGTTCGTCAAGGGGGAGTGACGAATGACCGGAACCAGAAGGGACGGCGAACGGACGACGGGGCAGGGCGACGCCGACGACGAACCGGCCAAGCCGAGCGACGCGTCGCCGACGCCGCCGTGGCCGCGCGAAGCCGACGATCCACCGGCGTCACCCGGCCCGTCCACGTCGGACGATCCGGACGCGCCGTGGCGAGTGATCGCCCCGCCGCGCCCGGCCCCGCAGGCACCCGGCAGTCCACTGCGGACATCACTGGCGCTCGGCGCCGGACGGGTCGTGGCGAGCATGTCGCGCAGGCTGCGCCTGGGCAGCGGCGGCATGATCGGCGGCAGGCTCGCGCTGAGCCTGCAACCGGGACTGCTCGCGCGGCTTGCCGCCGGGCGCCGGATCGTCATGATCACCGGTACCAACGGCAAGACCACCACCACCGCGCTGGTCGCGGAGGCACTGCGCAGCCGTGGCTCGGCGACCAGCAACGTCACCGGCGCCAACATGCTCGACGGGCACGTGGCGGCGCTGATGACGGACCTGTCCGCGCCGTTCGCGTCGCTGGAAGTCGACGAGCTGCACCTGGCTCAGGTCACCGCCGAATTCAGCCCCGCCGTGATCCTGCTGCTCAACCTCAGCCGGGACCAGATGGATCGGGTCGGTGAGATCCGCACCGTGCAGCGCAGCCTCCGCACCGCGTTGGAACAGGCACCGCAGACCCGAGTCGTGGCCAACCGCGACGATCCGAACATCGTCTCCGTCGCCACCGGGCATCCGTCGGTGACCTGGGTGTCCGGCGGCACGCGCTGGACGCACGACGCGCTGAACTGCCCGCGGTGCGGAGCCTTCATCACCGATCTGGACGGTCCCTGGCACTGCGAGTGCGGACTATCCCGCCCGGAGGCCGATTGGACGGTCACCGAGACCGGGATCGTCGGACCGGACGGGCGGGAGCGGGAACTGACCCTCGCGCTTCCCGGCCACGTGAACCGGGTCAACGCCGCGTTCGCGGTCGCCGCGGCGACCGAGCTCGGCTGCGATCCGTCCGAGGTGCTGGCCCGCGTCGCGGATCTGCGCCAGGCCAGTGGCCGCTACTCGACGGTGCTGCTCGACGACCGGGTGGTGCGGCTGTTGCTGGCGAAGAACCCGGCGAGCTGGCTGGAGATGCTCGACCTCGTCTCCGGGCACGACCGCCCGCTGATCTTGTCGGTCAACAGCAGGGAAGCCGACGGCTACGACGTGTCGTGGCTGTGGGACGTGGACTTCGCGACGCTGCAAGGGAGGTCGGTGTTGGTGACCGGCGACCGAGGACTGGATCTGGCGGTACGGCTGCGGTACGCGGGAGTGTCCTGCGAGGTGGCCGCCACCGCGCAGGACGCGCTGGCCCGCAGCGGCCCGGAACCGGACGTGATCGCGAACTACACCGCGTTCCGCGACCTGCTCGCCCGGAGCGTCGTCCGATGAGCGGCGGGGGAGTGCGGATCGCGCTGGTGCTGCCGGACCTGCTGGGCACCTACGGGGATCGCGGGAACATGCTGGTGCTGGAGCGGCGGCTGCACTGGCGGGGCATTCCGAGCGAGACCGTCACCGTGCTGTCCTCGTCGGCGGTGGTACCCGACTCGTGCGACCTGTACCTGCTGGGCGGTGGCGAGGACGTGGCGCAGACCGCGGCGATGCGGGTGCTGTCGCGGTCGCCCGGGTTGCAGCGGGCCGCCGCCCGGGGCGCTCCGGTGCTGGGGATCTGCGGTGGCCTGCAGGTGCTGGGCACGGAGTTCACCACCGGCGACGGGGTGCGGCACGAAGGCCTCGGCTTGGTCGACGCGGTCACCGAGCCCGCGGGGGAGCGGGCCATCGGTGAGGTGACGACGGACTGCCTGCTCGCCGGGGTCGGCATGCTCACGGGTTTCGAGAACCACCTGGGCCGGACCCGGCTGGGCTCGGGTTCGATGCCGCTGGGCCGGGTCACGCGCGGGATCGGCAACGGGCCGGAACGGGCGGAGGGGGTGGTGCGCGGGCACGTCGTGTGCACCTATCTGCACGGCCCGATCCTGGCGCGCAATCCGGCGTTGGCGGACTTGCTGCTGGGCTGGGCGGTGGGCGCCCCGTTGCAGCCCATCACCGAGCCGGAAGAGCTCGCCGCGCTGCGCGTCGAACGCAGCCGGATGCGCGCCCGCAACCCCAAGTGATCACCTTCGGCGGTGCAGGGCGGCCCGCACGGGGTCCATTTCCGGTGCCTTGACCAGCAGCAGGCCGCCGAAGCTGACGGCGAGCACGACGACACCGTCCACGACGAGGGTGAGCCAGGCCCCGGCGATCACCCCGGTGGTGCCGAGGGCCGCGCTGACGGCCGCGTCGGCCGCGATGGCGCAGCAGCAGGCGACGAGGGTGACCGCGAGCGCGCGCAGGATGCTCAGCGCGGTGCGGCGGGTGCGGATTCCGCCGATCCGCACGCTCAGCCAGAGCTGTCCGACGAGGGCGCCGAGCACGAAGCTCAGCGACATGGCCAGCGCGACGCCCACCACGAGGTTCGCGGGATCCATGGTGGCGAGGAACAGGTAGCACAGGGCGGTGCGGAACCCGACCATGATCAGGTTGATGACGGTCGGGGTGCGGGCGTCCTTCATCGCGTAGAAGGCCCGGAGCTGCAGCATCGTGATCGCGAACGGCACGATGCCCAGCGCGCACACCCCGATGGTGGCGCCCAGCCGGTCCGCGGCGGCGATGCCGTTGTTGCCGAGGGAGAAGAACGCGATGCCGAGCGAGCCGCCCGCGACCACCATCAGCGCGCTGATCGGCAGCAGCAGGACCGCGCTCATCCGGGTGCCGAGGGAGAGGTCGGCGACGAACTCGCCGGAGTCCCGGTCGGTGGCGGAGCGGCTGATGCGCGGCATCAGCGCGGTCAGCAGGGACACGCCGAGGACTCCGTAGGGCACCTGGGACAGCAGCCAGGCGTAGGTGAAGGTGGCGACGCTGCCCTCGGTGCCCTGCGCGCCGACTCTGGTGGTGACGATCATGCCGAGTTGGCTGATCAGGGTGTAGAGCACGACCCAGCCGGCGAGGGAGGCGAACTCGCCGAGGCGGTGGTCCCAGCCCCACCGCCAGCGGAACCGGAATCCGGTGGCGCGCAGCGCGATGGCCACCACGAGGCTCTGCGCCACGATGCCGAGGGCGGTGCCGATGCCGAGCACCAGCAGCTTCGGTTCGCCCATCCGCACCGGGTCCAGGGAGATGGTGCCGGGCAGCAGCACGAACACTCCTGCCGTGGCGAGCACGACGACGTTGTTCAGCACCGGCGCCCAGGCGGGCGGGCCGAAGACGTGTCGCGCGTTGAGCACCGCCGACAGCAGCGCGGACAGGCCGTAGAAAAGGATCGCCGGCAGCAGCAGGTAGGCGAACGCGGTGGTCAGCGCCGTGTTCGCGCGGGTGTCGGCGCCGAGGTAGAGCGCGGTGAGCAGGGGAGCGGTGGCCACGGCCAGGACGGTCGCGGCCGCCATGAGCACCCCGCCTGTGGTGATCAGCCATTGCGCGTAGGACTCGCCGTCGCGTTCGCCGCGTTGCTGCGCCCGCACGAGCAGCGGCACCGCGACGCTGGTGAGCACGCCGCCGAGCAGGAGTTCGTTGACCACGGTCGGCAGGGTGTTGGCGACCGTGTAGGAGTCGTTGACCATGCCGAGCCCGAGCACGGCCACGAGCACGACCTTCGCGCCGAGCCCGGTGATGCGGCTGACGATGGTGGCGACGGCCATCGTGCCGCCCGCCCGTGCCAGGGACGGCTGCCGACGTGCTGATTCGGCCTGTTCGACCACGGTGCCCCCAACCGTCCGGATCCCTCGCCCGTCGGCGACTGTGGCACGAATCTGAGCCTGCCGCGTCCCAGTTCATCGTGCGGGTGAGCGCCGGTGACCGTTCATGACACGCTGGGGGCGGTCCGCACGATCGTCGGCGGGCGGAGAGGTGTGCGTGATGATCGCGGTTGGTGGACTGCTCGTGGTCGCGGGCCTGATCACGCTCGCGGCGGGGGACTGGAGCGGGCAGTGGTGGCTGCTTCCCGGGGGCCTGATCGCGGGCGGGATCGGAGTGCTGGTGGCCGGGCTGGTGGCGCGGGTGCGGCGCAGGCTCGCTCCGCTGCGGGCCGCACGCCGGGTCACGTCGTCGGCTCCCGGCTCCGGCGGGCCGGTTCAGCGGCTCCGGGCGATCCCGACGATGATCACGGCGCCTTGGCGGGGTGGGGACGCGGCGGTGCCGAAGTATCAGACGGTGCTGTGGCTGGCCGGGTTGCTGTATTTGATCTGGCCGATCGATGTGATTCCGGATCTGCTGCCGCTGGTGGGGATCACCGATGACATCGGGGTCGGCGCGTGGCTGCTGACCAGCCTTTACGCGGAGGCGGGCAACCAGGTGGCGCGGCAACGCTCGGCGCTCACCTCGGAGGAGGAGAAGGACTGATCCCGTGGGCGGTCAGTGTTCGGCCGTGCCGGTCGTCTTGCCGTGGGCGATGAGGATGATGCCGATGCCGAGCCGCCCGATGAAGGTGAACAGATCGCGCAGGACGTTCATGAGCTTTCCCGGGTGTCGCGGCGGTGCGGGGGAGGTGTCTCAGGGGCTTCGGCAGCGGGCATCGCAGGTCACGACATGCCTGTGGCCCCGGCGATACCGGGGGCCACAGGTTCGGGAGCGGTCGGATCCGCTTCGCCGGATCAGCCCTTGAGCAGGGACCGGGCCATCACCATGCGCTGGATCTGGTTGGTGCCCTCGTAGATCTGGGTGATCTTGGCGTCGCGCATCATGCGCTCGACGGGGAAGTCGCGGGTGTAGCCCGCGCCGCCGAACAGCTGCACGGCGTCGGTGGTGACCTCCATGGCCACGTCGGAGGCGAAGCACTTCGCGGCCGCGGAGATGAACCCGAGGTTGCCTTCACCGCGCTCGGCGCGGGCCGCCGAGATGTAGACCATGTGCCGGGCGGCCTCGATCTTCATCGCCATGTCGGCGAGCATGAACTGCACGCCCTGGAAGTCGCTGATGGACTTGCCGAACTGCTTGCGTTCCTTGACGTAGTCGATCGCCGCGTCCAGCGCGCCCTGGGCGATGCCGATGGCCTGGGCGCCGATGGTGGGACGGGTGTGGTCGAGGGTGCGCAGCGCCGTCTTGAAGCCGGTGCCGGGCTCCCCGACGATGCGGTCGCCGGGGATGGTGCAGTCCTCGAAGTAGAGCTCCACGGTGGGGGAACCCTTGATGCCGAGCTTCTTCTCCTTCGGGCCGACCACAAAGCCGGGGTCGTCCTTGTGCACGGCGAACGCGCTGATGCCGTTGGCGCCCTTGTCCGGGTCGGTCACGGCCATCACGGTGTACCAGCTGGACACGCCGCCGTTGGTGATCCAGCACTTGGTGCCGTTGAGCACCCAGTTGTCGCCGTCCTGGCGGGCGCGGGTCTTCATGGATCCGGCGTCGGAGCCGGCTTCCCGCTCGGACAGCGCGTAGGACGCGGTGGCGGTGCCCGCGGCGAGGTCGCCGAGGACCTTCTTCTTGAGGTCCTCGGAGCCGGACAGGATGATCGGCATGGTGCCGAGCTTGTTCACCGCGGGAATCAGCGAGGAGGAGGCGCAGACGCGGGCGACCTCTTCGATGACGATGCAGGTGGCGATGGAGTCGGCGCCTTCGCCGCCGTACGCCTCGGGCACGTGCACCGCGGCGAAACCGGCTTTGACCAGGGCGTCGAGTGCTTCTTGCGGGTAGCGCTCCTGCTCGTCGACTTCGGCGGCGTGCGGAGCGATCTCCTTTTCGGCGAGCGCGCGCACCGCTTCGCGAAGGGCGTCGTGCTCGTCGGCCAGTCGGTAGGTCTCGAAGTTCGGGTTCACCGCTTGCCTCCCGTCTCCAGCGTGCCGCTGGGGTCGTGGTGATCGCCGGATCCGGGTGCGGTGGATGATGCCCTCCGCATCCTCGTGCGACGAAATCCTAACGGCACGCAGTGCCACCGACAATGAGGGTGGGTATATTTCGGCCATGTCCGAGCAGCCGAGACCGCGAGCCGGTCGCACTCCGCAGGGCCGTCGCCGGATCCGCGGCACGTTGTCGCTGGCGGCGCTGGACCTGTTCGCGGCGAACGGGTTCGAGGCGACCACGGTGGATCAGATCGCCGAGGCCGCGGGTGTCGGCAGGCGCACCTTCTTCCGGTACTTCCGGTCCAAGGAGGACGCCGTCTTCGGTGATCACGAGGAGCGGCTGGCGGATGCGGCGGAGTTCCTCGACGGCGCCGTCGGCACCGAGGAACCGCTGCTGGTGGTGAGCCGGGCCGCGGAGGCGGTGCTGGACACCTATCTCGCCGAGCCCGAAGTGTCGCTGCAGCGGTTCGCCCTCACCCGGCAGGTGTCGTCCTTGCGGGACAAGGAGATCGCCAGCACCGACGGCTACCAGCGGGCGTTCGCGCGGTACCTGCGCGGCCGTTATGCGGAAGATCCGGACGGGGCGCTGCGGGCGGCGGTGGCCGCGGCCGCGATCGTCGCCGCGCACAACCAGGTCCTGCGGGAGTGGCTCAAGAGCGGTGCCCACCTCGACGCGCGCAGCCGGTTGCGCGGGGCCTTGGCGGTCGTGCGCACCGGCCTGTCCTCGGCTTGGGACGGCGCGGCCGATGACGTGGTCGTCGGCGTCGTGCGCACCGGGGCACCGGCCGCGGCCGTGCTCAAGCAGCTGGAGGAAGTCCTCCGGGATCTCCCCGACGCGCGACCCTAGCGGCACTTAGTGTCAGAAACTGGTCCGTGGTTCAACGCCACGTCGGCACTTTCTTAGCTCTATCTTTTCAGCCTTGACCGAAATCATCACGACACGACGAACACCGACAACACCAGCAATGAGGGAACCGACGAGTCGAAGACCTAACTGCACCGTCGATCTCGGAACTGATCTGTCCGGGCGCTCCCCGACGATGAGCGGGGAGTCGACCGCCGAGCGATGCGGCTCGGCGGTCGTGCGCGTTCGGCGACCGGTACCGCTCGCCGCGCACCTCCGGCGAGGGGCCGGCCGCGTCGGCTGCTCAGTCGTAGCCGCGGATCAAGTGGCTCTCGTCGGTGTCGTCGAGATCGTCGGGCCATGGCTGCCGGTGCTGCGCCGGGATGGTGGCGTCCGGCATGAGGGTGTGCACGCTCGCACTGGGGTAGTCGAGGGCGTCGGCCCGGTTTCGCTCGGCGGGATCCACTGTCTGCTCCTTGTTCTTCGGGTGTCGGGAGGGTAAGGCCGATGGTCCTGGGGAGTGGTACAGATCGCACTCCCACCACGCCGTCGATACCTTCAGTGCACCGGAATGAACCACAGCTCAGAAGCAGCAGAGTGTCATGGCCGTGTAATGAACTCGATAAGATCAGTGTCAGCTGAAATTAAACCTTCGACACTCACAACGACCGAAAAACGCCCCGACCGATGGGCCGGGCGTCTCGGGGAGGCGAGGACTCAGGTGAGCAGTTCGGGCACGCCGGGGGTGCTGCGTTTGCGGCGGAGCCAGACTTTGCGGGTGCCGTCGGCGTAGAGCAGCACGCGGGACAGTTCCCAGCCGGAGAACTCGGCGTGGATGCTCAGCTGGGTCGCGGCGCTGGGCCGGGTGACCCCCGGCGGTAGCCGCAGCGGGCGGTACTCCCACTTGTCGTCGGTCCAGCCGACGTCCCGCGCCCCGCCGAGGGCGGGGGCGGGCTGGGAAGAGGTTTCGGGGTCCTTCTCTTCGCTCATGGCGTCACCACCTGGAGTCCCGCCCCGGTTGCCGAGGCGACGTAGACATGTCCGGTTTCGGGGTCGACGGTCACGGAGTCAGGTTGCTGGACGGTGGGCATGCGGTGGACTTCTCGGGGTTCTCCGCCCGCGATGTCGTAGCCGACGAGTTCGTTGGTGGCGGTGAGGGTGATCCAGGCGAGGTCGCGGGCGGGGTCGTAGGCCAGGCCGTACGGGGCGCCGGGAACGGGATAGCGCTGCTTCATGATCAGCGGATCGGTGTCGAAGGCGAGGAGTTCTTCGCCGCGAGTGTCGACGGTGAGGACTCGGCCGTAGCGGTCGGCGACCATCCGGGTGGCGCCGGTGCCCGCGCGCAGGGCGGGTTGCTTGTCGCCCGTCGCGAGGTCGATGGGGATCAAGGAGGTGCTGAGGGTGTCGAGGACGTGGAGCCGGCCGCTCAGGACGAGCAGCTCGGCGGGGCGCTTGAAACCGGTCGCTTGGACACCGTTGGGCAGCACGACGGTGTTGGTCGCGCGCAGGGCGACGGCGAGTCCGCCGGGCACGGCGGTGGCGTCGATGGGGCCGCCGGGATAGCGGAGTTGTTCGGCGGTGGCGGTGGCCGGGTCGATGCGGGCGACGAGGTCGGCGTCGGGTTGCGCGGCCAGCAGCGCACCATCGGGGGTGGTGCGCAGCGTGGCGGGTTCGCCGGGCAGTTCGAGGGTGCGCGGCGGGCGGTTGAGGTCCCGGGTGTCGTAGAGGGACACGGTGCGTCCGTGCGCGGTGGCGAGAGTGCCCGGCAGCTGGGCGGTGCGGGTGGTGGCCGGTGCGGCTCGGACGGTGCCCGCCGGCGGGGCGTCGGCTCTGGGTGCGTGGGCCGGTTCGGCGGCGGTGAGGGTGTCGGTGACTTGCAGCGGGTCGCCGGCGCCGACGCTGCCGCAGCCGGTGAGCACGGTGGCGGTGATGCAGGCGGCGACCAGTCGGCGCAAGGGGTCCTCCAGGTGCGTGCGCCCGCGGTTCGGGCGGTGACCGTTCCAGGATCCCTGATTTGGTGTGGTGGTCGTCCGCCCACCCCGGTGTCCGGGGAGTAAACGTCCAGCATGGCATCGGCGGGTGGTGGTGGACCAGGGCTGGTTCGAGCGGTGTTGCCGGGGTTCGGCGTTCATGTGGGGTTGGTCGAGAGTTCGTCTCGGTCGGTGTCGTGTGCGCGGGGTGTGCGGGGCGGGGTCGTCGCTGGTGGCCGGTGGGGGCGGGGTGGTCTCGGGCGGGTGCGGGTGGTGTTGCAAGATTTGCGTTCGAGGGGGAGGCGTTTCGCCCCGGGTGCGTGGCCGGTGCGTGCCTTGTTCATCTCTCGAATGTGCTGGAGTGGGTTCAGTTGTCGTGGTTGCAGGCCATGGTGCTCGCCGTGGTCCAGGGTCTTACCGAGTTCCTGCCGATTTCGTCGTCAGGGCATTTGCGGATCGTCTCGGAGTTGTTCTTCGGTGAGGACGCGGGTGCGTCGTTCACGGCGGTGACGCAGATCGGTACGGAACTGGCGGTGGTGATCTTCTTCGCGAAGGACATCGTGCGGTTGATCGGAACGTGGTTCCGGGGTCTGGTGAATGCCGAGGTTCGGCGGACGCAGGATTACCGGTTGGCGTGGTACGTGATCGTGGGCAGTGTGCCGATCGCGGTTCTGGGGTTGTTGTTCCAGGACATGATCCGGGGTGCGTTGCGCAGTCTGTGGGTGACCGGGGCGATGTTGATCGTGTTCGGTGTGCTGCTGGGATTGGCGGAGCGTTTCGGCAAGCAGCGGCGGTCTCAGGACCAGTTGACGTTGCGCGATGGTGTGCTGATGGGCTTGGCGCAGTCGTTGGCGCTGGTTCCGGGTGTGTCGCGTTCCGGGGGCACGATCACGGCGGGTCTGTCGTTGGGGTTGACGCGGCCGACGGCGGTGCGGTTCTCGTTCCTGCTGGCGATTCCGGCGGTGTTCGCGGCGGGGTTGTCGGAGATTCCGCACGTGTTCGAGGGTGGGCCTGGTCTGCAGCCTTCGGGGGTGCAGATGATCGTAGCCACGGTGGTCGCGGGTGTGGTCGGTTATGCCTGCATCGCGTGGTTGTTGCGGTTCGTGGAGCGCCACAGCGTGTACTTGTTCGTGTGGTACCGGATCGGTCTCGGTCTGCTGGTGTTCGCGTTGCTCGGTTTTGATGTGATGCAGCCCTGATCGGTGTTTCGTCCGCGCGGCGGCCCGGTGCCTTCTGGCGCCGGGCCGCCGTGTTGTTCGGGTGGTGTTCGGCGGTGTGGGTTGTGGGGCTTACCCTCGGCGATCGTGGCGACTCTCATCTTGCTCAGGCACGCACGGTCGGCGGCGAACGGTTCGGGCATTCTCGCCGGGCGCAGTCCGGGGGTGGGCCTTGATGCGACGGGGATTTCTCAGGTGGCGGGTCTGGGGGCTCGGCTGAGCGAGGTGCCGGTGTCGTCGGTGGTGGTGTCGCCGTTGCAGCGGTGCGCGGAGACGGTGCGGGAGTTCGCGGCGTCGCGTGGTGTGGAGCCGGTGGTGGATGAGCGGTTGTCCGAGGTGGATTACGGGGAGTGGACGGGGCGAAAGGTCTCGGAGTTGACGGGGGAGTCGTTGTGGTCGGTGGTGCAGCAGCATCCGTCGGCGGCGGTGTTCCCCGGTGGTGAGGGTTTGGCGCAGGTGCAGTCGCGGGCGGTGGCGGCGATTCGGGAGCACGATGCGCGGGTGTCGGCGGAGTTCGGTCCGCATGCGGTGTGGTTGGCGTGTTCGCACGGTGATGTGATCAAGTCGGTGTTGGCGGATGCGCTGGGTGTGCATTTGGACGGTTTTCAGCGGATCGTGGTGGATCCGTGTTCGTTGAGCGTGGTGCGGTACACGGAGACGCGGCCGTTCGTGGTGAAGGTGAACGACACGGGTTCTGATGTGTCGGCGTTGTTGCCGCCGAAGGAGCCGGCGTCGTCGGATGCGGTGGTGGGTGGTTCGACGGGGTCGTCGGAGTCGTGACCGCGGGGTTCGCGGTGGAGGATCTGCCGGGTTTCTTCGTCGGCCGGTGGGGGTTGCGGCGGGGGATCGTGGATGACGCGGGTGCGCGGCTGGGTGGTTTCGAGGGTGAGGCGGTGTTCTCGGCGGAGCCGGATGGGTTGCTGGTCTATCGGGAGCGGGGTGTGCTGGAGTTGGGGGCGCATCGTGGTTCGGCGCAGCGCACGTTGCATTACCGGGTGACGGGGCCTGGTCGGGCGTCGGTGTTCTTCGATTACGGGGGTTTCTTCCACGATTTGGATCTGCGGTCGGGTCGGTGGTGTGTGGAGCATCCGTGCCGGGCGGATTCGTATCGTGGTGAGTTCGTGGTGGTGGGCGCGGATTCGTGGTGGCAGCGGTGGCGGGTGTCGGGGCCTGCGAAGGCGCACACGTTGACGACGGATTTCGAGCGCGTCGGGTAGTGGTGGAAATTCGGTTGCGGCTGGTCGCGGTGGGCGACATGATCGTCGTGATGTGGGCGTTGTCGGAGGCGCCGCGAGGGTGTGGGGAGGTGGTCTTGTGAGCGTGTGGCGACAACTGTCGGGTTCGCGGTCCGGTCTGCCTGCTCGTGGTGGCGTGTTCTGACGCCGTTTTCGTGTGGTGGTGATTCCCGGGCCTGGTGGCTCGGGTTTTTTTGTGTCGTGTGCCGGGGAGCGGGGGCTTGTCGGCGGTTCTCAGGAGGTCGTGGTGGCCGGTGTGGTGCGGGGCGCTTCGGTGCCGATTCGGATGTGGGCGGATCCGGAGCGGGTGGAGGGTGCGGTGATGGATCAGCTGCGCAACATCGCGAATTTGCCGTGGGTGCACGGGTTGGCGGTGATGCCGGACGTGCATCTGGGCAAGGGCGCGACGGTGGGCAGTGTGATCGCGATGCGTGATGCGGTGTCTCCGGCGGCGGTGGGTGTGGACATCGGTTGTGGGATGAGTGCGGTGCGCACGTCGTTGCGGGCGGTGGATTTGCCGGACGATCTGGGGCGGTTGCGGCGGCGGATCGAGTCTGCGGTGCCGGTGGGGTTTTCGATGCATGACGAGCCGGTGGATGTGTCGCCGGTGGGTGGTGAGTCCGGTTGGAATGGTTTCTGGCGCCGGTTCGACGGGTTGCACGAGGGGGTGCGCCAGCGGCGTGGGCGGGCGTTGCGGCAGTTGGGCAGTTTGGGTGGCGGGAACCATTTCATCGAGGTGTGTTTGGAGCAGGGTGGTGCGGATGCGGGTCGGGTGTGGTTGATGCTGCATTCGGGGTCGCGCAACATCGGTAAGGAACTCGCGCAGCGGCACATCGAGGTGGCGCGGTCGTTGCCGCACAACGCGGATCTGCCTGATCGGGATCTGGCGGTGTTCGTGGCGGGTACGCCGCAGATGGAGTCGTACCGGCGGGATCTGTTCTGGGCGCAGGAGTACGCGCGGCGGAATCGGGCGGTGATGGTGTCGCTGGTGCAGCGCGCGTTGGTGGCGACGGTGCCGGGTGCGCGGTTCGATGAGCCGATTTCGTGTCATCACAACTACGTGGCTGAGGAGTGCTACGACGGGGTGGAGTTGTTGGTGACTCGCAAGGGTGCGATTCGGGCCGGGAGTGGGGAGTGGGGGATCATTCCGGGCAGCATGGGGACGGGTTCGTTCATCGTGCGCGGGTTGGGGAATGCGGAGTCGTTCTCGTCGGCGTCGCATGGTGCGGGGCGGGCGATGTCGCGGACGAGGGCGCGTCGGGAGTTCACGGCGGCGGATCTGGTGGCGCAGACCGAGGGTGTGGAGTGCCGTAAGGACGCGGGTGTGGTCGATGAGATTCCGTCGGCGTACAAGGACATCAATGAGGTGATGCGGGCGCAGGCGGATCTGGTCGAGGTGGTGGCGCACCTCAAGCAGGTGGTGTGTGTGAAGGGCTAGCGGAGTCCTGCCGGGGTGCGCTGAGGGGGCTTTGCAAGTCGTTGTCTTGTCGGCGGCGGAGCTGTGGGGGTTCCGCTATCGCTGGGTGCCTATGCAGGCCGTTTTGATAGGTCCCCGGCTGCTGTCGGGGTGGTTTCGGTGTGCAGGAGGTCCAGGGAGAGGCCGACTTCGGTGGCGACGGCGGCGACGGTGAAGAAGGCGGGGGTGGGGATGCGCCCGGTTTCGATCTTGCGGAGGGTTTCGGCGGAGATGCCTGCGCCGGTGGCGACGTCGGTGATGCTGCGGTCGCCGCGTGCGGTGCGCAGGAGTCGGCCGAGTTTTTCGCCGCGGGTTCGTTCGTCCGGGCTCAGCGGTACGCGCACCATGCCCGGGATCATACGGCCGGTATAACTATCCCGGTATAGGTATCGCGGCTCGATGTGGTGTCCGGGCTGCGATGTGCTGGGCTGGGGCCGAATCGAGCACCGGCGACGTCCCGCCTGTCCGGGCCGGGGTGCGGCAGTGGGGTGATTACGGTGTGCGCCGTGGCGAGAGCAGACAGTGTGATGATCGCCGCACGGTCCCCTGCCGCCACGGCTCCGTGGGCGCGGGCAAACTCGACTGGTATGGGGCCGAACAGGCCAGTGCCGATCGCTAGGGGAATCGTGAAGAAGCACATCGCCGTGGTCACCGCGCCGGGCCACGGGCATATCAATCCGACGTTGCCGCTGGTCGAGGAGCTGACGCGGCGTGGCCACCGGGTCAGCTACGCCACCGGGCCGCAGATGGCCGGCATCGTGGAGCAGGCCGGTGCCGAGGGTGTCGAGTTGCCCATGTCGCTGCCCTCGGTCACCCCCCAGATGCGGATGACCGTCGAGGCGATGGCGGGGATGCTGGAGTTCTTGCACGGTGAGAGCCGCAAGGCGCTGCCGGTGCTGCTGGAGCGGTTCGAGGCCGAGCCGCCGGACGTGGTGTGCTTCGACATGCTGACTCCGGTCGGGCGCATGCTGGCGCAGAAGCTGGACGTGCCGATGGTGGCGATGATGCCGAGTTTCGCGGCCAACGAGCAGGTGTCGCTGCACCAGAAGATGCTGCCCGTCGACTTCGATCCGGACGACCCCGTGATGGTGCGGGCCGCGGGCCTGTTCGAGGAGCTCGCCGCGGAGTTCGGTCTTCCCGGTGATCATGTTCCGATGCGTCCCGTGCCCGGTGTCACCAGTGTCGTGTTCCTGCCGAAGGCCTTCCAGATCGGCTCCGAGACCTTCGACGACCGGTTCCACTTCATCGGCCCCTGCCTGGGCAGCCGCGCCGAGCAGGACTACACCCCGGCCGACGAGCAGGCGCCGTTGCTGTTCATCTCGCTGGGCACCGCGTTCAACAACCGTCCCGACCTGTACCGCACGTTCCTCGACGCGTTCAGCGACGGTGCGTGGCAGGTCGCGATGTCCATCGGCGGCACCGTCGAGGTGGCGGATCTGGGTGAGATTCCCGGGAATTTCGACGTGCGGGCCAGTTTCCCGCAGCCGGGCGTGCTGCAGCGCGCTTCGGCGTTCGTCACGCACAACGGCATGGGGTCCACGATGGAGTCGCTGGCTTACGGGGTGCCGATGGTGGGGCTGCCGCAGATGCTGGAGCAGGCGGCCAACGCCGACCGCGTCACCGAGCTCGGCCTCGGTCGCCGCCTTCTTGAGGACGACCTCACCGCGGAGGGGCTGCGCGCCGCGGTCGATGAGGTCGCCGCCGATGAGGCGATCCGCGCGAACCTCGCGGCCATGCGTTCGGAGATCGACGCCGCGGGTGGCGCGGTCGCCGGTGTCGACGTGATCGAGGGCGCCTGCCGCTGACGGTCCCGGTGTCCGGATCCACTGCCGCGGCAACGGATCCGGACACGGCGGCGCCCCGCACCGGTGGGCGGTGCGGGGCGCCGCGTTCGGGTCGAGGTCAGCTGCGGGAGGCCATCAGCTCGTCGAATCCGGGGAAGCGCTCGGCGGTGTCGGTGTTGAGGAACTCGCCGATCCAGCCGTCGTCGTCGTGGAAGAAGCGGATCGACACGAAATCGGGGCTGGTGCCCATGTCGAACCAGTGCGTGGTGTTGGCGGGCACGCTCAGCAGGTCGCCTGCCTCGCACAGCACCGCGTACACCTTGCCTTCCAGGTGCAGGTAGAACACCCCGGCGCCGCGGGCGAAGAAGCGGTCCTCGTCGTCGTCGTGGGTGTGCTCGGACAGGAACTTCTCGCGTGCGGCTTTGGCTTTCGCCGGCCATTCCGGGTCGTCGGAGGGGCGCATCGCGATCGCGTCGACCTTGATGTAGCCCTCGCTGTCGATGACCCGGTCCACTTCCGCCCGGTAGGCGTCGAGGACTTCCTCGGAGGTCGGGTCGGCGGGCAGGTCCTGCAGTTGCCAGCGGTCGAAGCGCACCCCGAATTCCTTGAGGATGCCGCCGATCTCGGCGGGGTCCTCGGTGCGCACCGTGGCGGTGGCGGGATCGGTGTCGTCCCACACGGTCAGCAGCGTCATGTGCCTCTCCTCATCAGATGTGTCCGGCCCGGGCGGTGTGCGCGGCGAGGGTGAACGACACCAGCCATTCCAGGCATTCGGCGCGGTGCCGGGCCTGGTGGAGGTCGTCGCCCCACACGTACACGCCGTGGCGGGCCACGATCAACGCCGGGGTCGCCGGGTCGAATCCGTCCTCGAACCGGTCGCCCAGCCAGGTCATGTCCTGCGAATTGGGCACGACCGGCACCGTCACGACGTCGTCGTGGGCGCCGCGGCCGAGTCCTTTGAGTATTTCCAGGTCGCGCAGCACCACGCCATCGGGCCAGCGGTCGGCGGCCAGCACCGGGGCCAGCACGTGCACGTGCACTACCGCGCCCGCCCCGGCGACGCGGGCGATGCGGGCGTGCAGTCCGGCTTCGGCCGATGGGCGCTGGTCGGGGCGGGGCTGGTCGGGTACCGCGGCGCCGTCGGCGTCGACGACCACGACGTCCTCGGGACCGAGTTCGCCTTTGTCGCGGCCGCTGGCGGTGACGGCCAGGCGCAGCGGGTCCGACTGCAGCGTCATCGACAGGTTGCCCGAGGTGCCGCGCATCCAGCCGAGTGCGGCGAACCGCGCCGACTCCGCGGCCAGGGCCGCACCGGCGCGGTGCACGTCGCCATCGAGGGCCGGGGAGTGCTGTTGGACGCTCATGCGGGCACCTCGATGCTGATGTCGTCGAACGTGGTGACCGCGCGGTGCGCACCGAAATCGGTGTCGGCGAAGGGTTCGCCGGGTCGGGCGAGGCCGACGGTCTGCCAGCCCGCTTCGGCGGCGGCGTCGAGTTCCGCGGGCACGTCGGAGGCGAACAGGATCGCCTCCGGTGCGACGCCCAGGACGTCGGTCATCGTCCGGTAGGAGTCGGCGACTCGTTTCGGGCCTGCGTTGACCGTGTCGAAGTGGTGGGTGAACAGGTGGCGCAGGTCCCCGTCGCCGGTGTGGGAGAACGATGCGATCTGGGCGGCAACCGATCCGGAGGAGAACACCGCCAGGCCCGCGCCTTGTTCGCGGAACTGCAGCAACGCGCCCACCACGTCGCCGAACAGGTCGGTGCGCAGTTGCTTGTCCGCGTAGCCCTGTTGCCAGATGAGGCCTTGCAGGGTTTTGAGCGGGGTGGCTTTGCGGTCGGCGTCCATCCACTGGTGCAGCACTGCGACGATCGCGGCCGTGTCGGCATCGGCGTCCAGGCCCGCTTCGTCGCGGACGGCCGCGACGGCCGCCTCGACGTCCGGGTCGTGGGGGTGCGCATCGATCCACGGTCCCAGCCGTGGCCGGGCGTAGTCGTAGAGGACGCGGTGGACCTGGCTGGTCGGGGTCACCGTCCCCTCGATGTCGATCACGACCCAGCGGGCCGCCGTCGGTGCGGTCACGAACTCTCCTCCCACTGCTGTGCTTTGGCGTATCCGGCCAGGTCGTGCGGGGCGAACGGGCCGCGGTCGGTGACCACGGTGGTCACGAATCTCGGTGGTGTCACGTCGAATGCCGGGTAGTGCCCGCGGACTCGTTCGCTCGCGGTGCGCCGGCCCAGGGTGTGCAGCACGTCGTCGCCGTCGCGGTACTCGATGGGCACGTCGCCCGCGGAGGGGGCGTGCGGGTCGGGGCCGTGGCACAACGCGTGGAACGGGACGTCGAAGGCGTGGGCGGCGACCGCCAGCTGCAACGTGCCCACTTTGTTGATCACGTGGCCGTCGAGGGTGACGCGGTCGCTGGCGGTGAGCAGGGCGTCGGCCTCGCCGCCGCTGAACAGGGCGGCGCCCATGCCGTCGGTGATCACCGTGGTGGGCACGCCCATTTCCGCGAGGGTTTCGGCGGTCAGCCGGGCGCCCTGCAGGTAGGGGCGGGTCTCGGTGCAGAAGAACGTGAGCCGTTTCCCGGCGCGTTGGGCGGCCGCGACCGTTTCGGTCAGGTACAGATCGCCCCAGCAGTGGGTGAGGATGCGGCCGTCGTCGGGCAGCAGTGCGGCGGCGGCGGTGCCCATCGCGCGGCTGCGGCCTCGGTAGTCGGCATCGCCTGCGCGCGCTCCGGTCAGCGCGGCCGCGGCCAGTTCCGCGGGGGAGTCCTCGCCGCGGGTGCGTGCGGCCGCGACCTCGTCGAGCACCCAGGACACCGCGATGCGCTGGTGGTCGTTGGTGGGGCGGGCGGCGATGAGCCGGTCGGCGGCTTCGGCCAGCCGGGTCGGCACCTGTTGCGGTTCGTCCTCGGCGGCGTGGCGCGCGGCCAGCGCCATTCCCCACAGCGCGGCGAAGTAGGGGCCGCTGGACTGGGTGACCATGTCCTTGATGGCGGCGGCGACTTCGTCGACGGTGCGTGCGTGCACCCAGGTCCGCTCGAACGGGAACACCCTGCGGTCCAGCAGGTGCACGCCGTCATCGGCGAGCCGCACGCTGTCGGCCAGCACCGGCGACCCGGACCCATCGGTGATCAACGCCATCATTGTCCTTTGTGGATTCGCGTGGGCGGGCGACGAGTCAGGCTACTGAGCCGACCCCCCGGTGGCGCAACGTCTTCCAGATAACGGGACTTCCACATGCGCATATGTTCCCGCGCCGTCAGGGGGTGGTGCCGAGCACCACGGTGGCGTCGACTTCCGGGTCGGTGCGGATCCGTGCGTGCAAGCCGTGTCCGGTGAGCGCGGCGGCCGTCCGATCGGCCTGCTCGGTGCTCGTTTCGATCAGCACGGTGGCGCCGGGGGCGAGCAGGCCGGGTGCGGCGGCCGCGACCCGACGGTGCAGTGCCAGGCCGTCGGTGCCGCCGTCGAGCGCCGCACGGGGTTCGTGGTCGCGGGCCTCCGGCGGCATCATCGCGATCCGCCCGGTCGGCACGTACGGGGCGTTGACCGCCAGCACGTCCACCCGGCCCCGCAGCGACTCGGGCAGTGCGGCGTCCAGATCACCCGCGTGCACCCGGTCGCCGGGCAGGTTGCGCCGCGCGCACCGCACCGCGGCCTCATCGATGTCGGCGGCGTGCACTTCGGCGTGCGGCAGTTCCGCGGCCACGGCCGTGCCCACCGCGCCGGTACCGCAGCACAGATCGACCACCAGCGGAGCCTGCCCGGCGGCGCGGGCCGCGATCACCGCCCGCTCGGCGAGGAACTCGGTGCGGCGCCGCGGTACGAACACCCCGGGCTCGACCACGATCCGCAGACCCCGGAACTCCGCCCAGCCCAGCACCTGCTCCAACGGCAGGCCCGACGTCCGCGACGCCACCGACGCCGCGAGCTGCTCAGCCGTGCTCGCCGCTTCCAGCAGCAGCCGCGCCTCGTCCTCGGCGAACACACAACCCGCCGCGCGCAGCCGGGACACGACCTGCTCGAACGAGACGACCTGCGACAACCGTCCACCGAACCTTCGAAGCGGCCCACCACGGGCACGGACAGAGCCGCGACACCGTACCGAACCGGCGATGGCCGGTCAGCGCCGGACACTCGGGAGGGCACCTACGACGACGCGGCGGCCGAGTTCACCGTGCGAACTCGGCCGCCGCGTCGTGAACATCGCTGTCAGCGGCGCTTTTTCGGCGGGTCCTTGCGCAGCAGGTCCGGGCCGATGATGCGGCGCACCACACGGCGGGCGAGGCTGCGCCGCCGCACCGGCTGCCGCTTCGCCGGGCCGGCGGGCTCGGCCTGCGGAGCCGCCGGAACCGGTGCGGCATCGGGGGCCGGTACCGGGGGTGCGGCCGGGGCCGCGGCGGGCGTCACCGGGGCCAGGTCGGCGACCGTGCCTTGCGGGGATCTCGGCGCCGCGGGCTCCGCGGTCGCGGCACGCGCGGCGGGCGGGTCCGGGTTGAGCCGCTTGGCGAACTCCGGGCGCTCATCCCGGATCGCCGGGATGTAGGGCTGAGTCACCTCGACTCGATCGGGGCGCGGCACCTCCGGTTCCGCGCGCGGCAGGAAATCCTCCGGGCGGGCCGAGGGGCCTTGCGGGCGAACCGCACCGGGGGAGGCGGGCGGCGCCGGTGCCGCGTCGAGGGGCAATTCTCCGACGAAGCGAGTGGTCACCGGTCCGGCGTCGGGCCGCGAACGGTCCTGCTGCTCGGGAGGGACCGCCGGCTGGAACCAGGGGCGAACTAGATCGTCTTGAAGTGTCATCCGTATCGACTCTGCGGGGAGCAAACGGCCAGTACCACCAGTGGGTGACCCACCGGCGGATCAGACCCTACCGGTAACGGACCGGTAAAGCACCACCCGAGTGGGCGCGAAATGTGGGTGACTCACCGCGCACTGTCACCGCCAGTGCGCAACATCGCCCTCAACTGGGACGATCAGCTCGCCCGCTAGGGCCGAAGGCGGGATGCGTTCCCTGCCACACCAGGCCGCTTCGTCGCCGACCGTGAGCACTGCGCCGACGTTGCGGCACAGAAACGGCGCTTTCGTGCTCACGGTCCGTGGCGACGAGCGGGTGCGAACTCGCCGCAGCGCCGGTCCACGCCCGCCACCGACCCCGGCGCGTGAACGGACAGGCGCGAGGACGCGGCCGCACCTCACGACCTCACGGAGTGGGCCACGTACCGCACGGCCACGTGCCGTCCCAGCCGCTGTTGCCTTCGCCCAGCTCCACGTGGAACGTGCCCGACCCCGGGCAGTTGTACACCCCGGCCGCGCCCACCGACTCCGCGGTGACGTTGCTCAGCGCCGCCGCACCACTCGTCTCGGCCTGCACCACCACGGTGCCCACCCCCGCAGCGTCGCCCCGTCGATGGTGACGCCACGGACCTCGTGGGCCTGCCCGCCGCCGGAGACGAACTCGAACACGCCGTAGGGGCTGTCGGTGGCGGTGGTGTCGGTGATCGCCACGTCGGCCTCGATGGGCGAGTCGAACGCGTCGACCCGCACCGCACCCATCGGGTGCTGCCAGTTCGGGTTCATCGCCCCGGTGCGCACCAGCTCGTTGCCCGCGACGGTGATCGTGCCCCGCAGCGGGAAGAACGGGTCTCCGAACGCCTGGTTCGAAATCGCGATGCCGCTGCCCAGCGCGTTGGTGTCGGCCACCAGGTTGTCGCGGACCGTGAGGTCGGTGCCGCCGTAGATCGCGATACCGTTGGCCAGGTTCGGCGCCACGACCGTGTTGCCGGTGAACTCGCTGCCGCTGTTGGCCGCGTTCAACGACCACATCGCCAACGCGTCGTCACCGGTGTTGCGCAGGAAGTTCTCCCGCACCCGCACTCGGTTCGCCGAACCGTTGAGGTTGAGCCCGTCGGCGGTGGTGTCCAGGATCCGGTTGCCCTCCACCAGCAGGTCATCGTTGTTGCCGGTCAGCCACAACCCGACCTTCAAGTGCTGCAGCCACAACCCCGTGACCTCCGAACCGGCACCGAGGCTGCCGTTGACGAAGTTGTCCGGGGAATCGTCGACGCGATCGGTGACCTCACCGATCACCGCGAAGTCCCGCAACCGCACCCCGCCGGTGGCCTCGGTCTGGTCGATCAGATGCGAACTCGCCAACACCGAACGCCACGGGCCGGCACCGGTGATCGTGACCTGATCGACCGCCAGCGGCGCATCGATGCGGAACCGGCCCTCCGGCACCCACACCTCGGTGCCCGCGGCCTTGGCCTGCTCGATCGCGGCGGTGAACGCCTGCGCGGAATCCTGCGCGCCCGTCGGATCGGCACCGGCGTCCAGCACCGACACCGAACCCCGCGGGGCGGGCGGGGCCGGCGCGACCTGTTCGAAATCGGCGACGTCGACGGTGTAGGACGACACCGATTCCGGTTCCAGCCGCACCGTGTCCCCGGCGTGCAGGTCACGTCCCAACAGCAGCCGCGCATGGTCGAACAGGTGGTGCGTCGTGGACCCGACGATGCCCGGAGTGTCCACATAGGAATACTTGCTGGTGACCTGCAGCGTGCTCGGCAGCCGCTGCCCGTTGACCGACACCGCCACCTCGCCGCTGCTGCCGTCGGGCACGTTGCCCGAGACGGTGAGCGCGTTCGCGTCGGCGCCGAGGGTGAACTCCACGTACCGGCCCGGCCCCTCCAACGTCACCCCGCGCCGCCCCGAAGCCTCCGAGGCGAGACCGCCCTGGGCGAGGTCGGGGCCGATGACGGTGCCGTTGGTCGCGGCGTCCTCGGCTTCCAGCGTGGTGAACGGGGTCTGCGCGCCCGCCCGCGGCGCGGCGGCGGCCGGTGTCGTCGACGCGGGCCGCGGCGCGGCCGACGGGAACGCGGGCGCGGGCGCAGGCGCGGTGAACGCGACGGTGCCGGCGACGATGATCGTGGACGCGGCCACCACGGTGCAGCGGCACCACCACGGATCTCGTGCGAGGTCGGGGGAGTCGGGGGTTGCCACAGGGCTTCCTTCCGGGAAAGGGGGGCGGGCCGGGGCTCCGCGCGGAGCGCTCACCGGCCGGAAAGCGCTCACACGGTAGGACCGGGACAGCCGCGGCCAGACCCGATGGCAAGATCACGACAGAGCGCCTGCTCCGTCCAGCCGCAGCGGCCCCCGCACGGCCCGCCGCCGTCCGCAGCAGCCCGCCCCCTCGGTCACGCCGGGACGTGGTGCACGATGTCGGCCGAGGCCAGCGGCCAGTACTCGGAGCGGGAACGCACCTGCGCGGCCCTCGACCGCAACCCGTCCGCCTCGGCGACGTCCGCGGCCCGCGTGGCCTGCCGCTCCAGGAACTCGGCGAAGTCGTGCTGCTGATCCCGGTGCCAGCCCGTCTGATCCTCGTGCAACCGCGCCGGCGGGCGCGTGCCGATCTCAGCGGGATAGGTCTTGGCCAGCCGCCACGCCAACCGCGCGCACGCCAGCGCGTCGGCGGCCGAGTCGTGCGCCGCATCCAGCCGCACCCGGTAGTGCTCGCACAACGCCCCCAACGTCCGCTTGCCCTTGCGGTAGCGGTCCAGGCGCTTGTCCAAGCACCGCGGATCGACCACCGGACCGGTCAGCTCCAGCGCACGCCCGTGGTGGCGCCGCAGCTCACTGGTCAGCAGCGACAGATCGAACGGCGCGTTGAACACGCACAGCGGACGCGACTCGTCCCACTGCGCGGTGAGCGCCTCCGCGATCTCGGCGGTCACCTGCGCGGCCTGGTGGCCGTGCTCACGGGCGTGCTCGGTGCTGATCCCGTGCACCTCGGCGGCCTCGGCGGGAATCTCCACACCGGGATCGGCCAACCAGGTGCGGACCCGCGGCGCCTCGCCCGGCCGGATGGAGATCAGGGTGCCGGTGACGATGCGGTCGGTGTCGGTATCGGTGCCGGTGGTTTCCAGATCGAAGGCCAGCAACGGCCCATCGGCCCAGGACGACGCGGAGTTGCTCATGATCACACCGTATCGAGATCCACCGACGAGACCATTCGCCCGCCCGCGCTCAGCGACCGATCGGAGCAACCCGGTACCGGACTCGCGTGCCGCTCCGGGTGGTGCCGAACGAACGCGCTGGGAGAAACCAACGTCGGGAATCCCGTGCAAGTCCCGCACCCACCGCGCGGTGCACCAACATCCTCCAGCTCACCACCCGCGGATGTGCATTGCGCGAGCACCTCATTCGCGGCGGGGCCGAACGATCTCCCTTCACCCGACTCGACCCGCCGACTGCACACCTTGCTCGGCCGAGCGGCAGACGACGCTCTCCGCCAGGAGGACCGATGAGGCCGAAGACCGACTCCACCACGGGCTTGGAACTGCTCACCGCGCGCCGCCTCGCCCAGGCAGGGCGGTCGTCGACTGCGGCAGCACCGAGCGCGGCGCAGTCACCAGCGGCCGGGCGCGAAGCACTTGCCTCGCGCAACGGCGGTGGTCCCTTTCGCGGCTAGGGTCGATCACGCAAAACCCCACGCCGCGAAGGAGACCCGCCCCGTGCCCGACCCGATCGTGCCCACCACCTCCGGACGAGTCCGCGGCCACCACCGCGGCGAGGTGGCGAGGTTCCACGCCGTGCCCTACGCGGCCGCCCCCGTCGGACGGTTGCGGTTCGCCGCTCCACAACCGGCACCGGCCTGGGACGGGATCCGCGACGCCACCCGCCCCGCAACGATCCCGCCGCAGGCGCCCGGCGCGGAACTGGACGATCTGGACCTGTCGCCGCTGCGCGGGCCGGACTGGGACGGCGGGCACGACTACCTGACCGTCGAGGTCAGCACGCCCGACCCGGCCGCAGGTGGCCTGCCCGTGCTGGTGTTCGTGCACGGCGGCGCGTTCATCTCCGGTACCGGCTCGGCGCCCCTCTACGACGGCGCCGCGTTCGCCCGTTCCGGGGCGGTGCTGATGACCATCAACCACCGGCTCGGCGCGGAAGGGTTCGCACCCATCGGCGCGACCAACGTGGGACTGCGCGACCAGCTCGCCGCGCTGCGCTGGGTGCGGCAGAACGCGGCCGCGTTCGGCGGCGACCCCGGCAACGTCACCGTTTTCGGCCAGTCCTCCGGGGCGATGAGCATCGCCGACCTGCTCGGATCACCCCTGCTGGGGGGCCTGGTGGACCGGGCGATCGTGCAGAGCGGGCACACCGGCATGACCCGCGGGCTCGACGCGGGCAGCCGACTGACCGAGGCGCTCGCGCAACAACTGTCGATCCCCGCGAGCACCGACGCGTTCCGCGGCGTCGAACTCGAACGGCTGCTCGCCGCCCAAACCGCGATCTCGGCGCCCGGTCATGGTCCCGACCTGCGCGACGAGCACGGCCACGACCCGAGTTTCGGCCTCAGCGCGTTCCTGCCCTTGCACGGCGACGACGTGCTGCCGCAGCCGCCCGGTGACGCCGTCGCCGCGGGCAGCGCCACCGGCGTCGACGTGCTGGTGAGCACCTGCCGCGACGAGATGTCGCTGTATTCGGCGCCGACCGGAGCCGCCGACGCCCTCACCGATGAGCTGGCCGTGGCCACGCTCGCCACGTCCCACCCGGCCGCGGCCGAGGTCCTGCAGTCTTACGGCCTGGGGCGGCGACCCGCGGGGGCGGTGCTCACCGAGGCGCTCACCGACCTCGTGTTCCGGTTGCCCGCCCGCGAATTCGCCGCCCGTCACCGCGACGCGGGCGGACGCACCCACGTCGCCGAGTTCACCTGGCGCTCACCCCGGTTCGGCGGGCGGCTGGGCGCCTGCCACGGCCTGGAGCTGCCGTTCGTGTTCCACAACCTCCACGTCGCCACCGGCCCGCACGGCCTACTCGGCGAATCGCCCGACGCGGAGCTCGCCGACACGCTGCACCGGGCGTGGGTGTCGTTCGCCGCCACCGGCGACCCCGGCTGGCCCGATCACCACGACGACCACGTGTTCATCGCCGGCCCGGACCCGGCCACGGCTTGAACCGCACCCATCGGGGAGCGGTCGGTGATTTCACAGTCTCGGACGGGATTTCCTTGCCGACGGTGAACACCTTGCGGGCACGCCCCGAATCGTGACCCGGCAAGTCGCCATGGCCCTGCCCGGGAAATTCCGTTGTCGAGTCGTGAAGCGGGCTGCTACGCAAGTGCGGTGACTTCGCTGAATGCACTCATCAGACCTGACGAATACCCGCGTGCCGCGACGTACGATCCGCAGTGGATGGTCGACAACTGTATGGGTCCGAACCCGCTATGGCTGCTCGAAGACCTCAGCCGGGACTGCACCTTCCGGCCCGGGATGAAGGTACTCGATCTCGGGTGCGGACTGGGCATGACCTCGATCTTCCTGGCGCGCGAGTACGGCGTCGAAGTGTGGGCCTCGGAACTGTGGGTCCCGGCCGAGGACAACGCCGCACGATTCGATCAGGCAGGCGTCGGCGACCAGGTCCACGCCGTGCGCGCCGAAGCGCATGACCTGCCGTTCGAACCGGAACAATTCGACGTGGTCCTGTCTGTGGGCAGCTATCACTACTTCGGTACCGATGATCTCTACATCGGCTACATCGGCGAGTTCCTCAAGACAGGCGGTCAGCTGTCGATCGCCGTGCCGTCACTGCACCGCGAATTGCGCGAGCTCGGTGGCGCCCCCGCGTACCTGCGATCCGGGGTGGGGTGGGAGGTCCTGGCCTTTCACACGCCCGAATGGTGGCGCTTCGAATGGGAACAGACCGGACTGATCCAGGTCACTGCAAGCCGGGCGCAACCCGATGGTTGGCTTGATTGGAAGCTGTGGTGCGAGGTCTGTGCCGAACATTCCCCCGACGAGCTCGTCAGGCACGGATCTCGTGCCACGATCCCCATGCTCGACACCGACCGTGGCGAACTTCTGACTTTCGCGCTCGTGACCGGTCAGAAAAACAGATCTTCGCAGTGATTCCTCGCGTCAGGACCATGCCACCGTCGTGGCCACCAGCTCCCGCGCGCAGGTGGTCGTTTCCGTGCGAGGCCGACAGGCCACGTGGGATGCACCTCGCCGAACACCCCGAGCGGCCGTTCGGACTCGGCGCGGTGCTCCTCACGCAGCTGTTCCAGGCGCTCCTGGCCCATCTTGGTCCCCACCTCGGGCGCGACCGCCGCCGGGCCTGCGAGCCGGCGACCCCGCTACTGGGCGCCGGCTGCGGGGCGCACCACGATCTCGTTCACGTCGACCTCGGAGGGCCGGGTGACGGCGAAGGCGATGGCGTCCGCGATCGCCGCCGCCGGAATGGCCACCGAACGGTAGGTCTTCATGTCCTCGCGGGCGCGCGGGTCGGAAATGGAATCGGCGAGCTCGGACCGGGTGACCCCGGGGGACACGACGGTCACCCGGATGTCACCGGACGATTCCTGGCGCAATCCCTCGGACAGGGCGCGCACCGCGAACTTCGTGGCGCTGTAGACCGCGGAGGTGGGCACCACCTCGTAGGCGCCGACCGAAGCGACGTTCACGAACTGCCCGCGCCCCTGACCGCGCATGACCGGCAACGCGGCGGCGATGCCGTGCAGCACCCCGCGCAGGTTGACGTCGATCATCCGATCCCACTCGTCGACCGCGAGCTCGTGCAGCGGTGACAGCGGCATCACCCCGGCGTTGTTGACCACCACGTCCACCCGGCCGTAGCGCTCGCGCGCGGCAGACACGAAGCCCCGCACCTCGGCGGCGTCGGTGACGTCCAGCCGCTGGAACGCCGCGGTGCCGCCCGCGGCGGTGATCTCCTCGACCAGCGCGGCAAGACGATCGGTGCGCCGCGCTCCCAGCAACAGGTGGTGCCCATCGGCGGCCAAGCGGCGCGCGGTCGCCTCGCCGATGCCGCTGCTGGCCCCGGTGATCACGACGACCTTCGGGGTGTCGGTCATGCCTGTTCCTCCCGGTGCAGCACGAGGTGCTCGTGGTGGAGCACGCCGTCGCGGACGTCTCCGGTGGCGGTGAACCCGGTGTCGTCGACGTAGTCGAGGTGATCACCGGTCACCGTGTAGCGGCCCGTGTAGGCGCTTCGCCGCGCACCGCGTGCTTCGTCGTAGCGCCCGTCGGCGCGCAATTCCTGCCTGATGTGCCCGTCGGCGGTGACCCACATGCCCACCACGTCGGCGGCCGGTCGATCTGCTGTGCTCATCCCTCGTCCTCGATCGCTGTGCTGCGGTGAGTTCGAGCTTCGCCGCTGCCCGCGCCGCCCGGCAGGACCCGCCGTGACGGGGTGCGCCGCACCCACCCAACCGGCGCGGCACCGCCCTAGGCTGGTGGCATGAGCAGTGGTGAGCTGGGCGCGTTCCTGCGCGCACGCCGCGCGCAGCGATCTCCCGGCGACGCGGGCGTCGTCCACTCCGGCAGGCGCAAAGTCGCCGGACTGCGACGCGAGGAGGTCGCCGTGCTCGCCGACGTCAACGTCGACTACTACACGCGGCTGGAACAGGGCCGCGAAACGCGCCCTTCCGCGCACGTCCTCGACGCGCTGTGCCGAGCACTGGACCTCGACGCCGACGCCCGCGAACACCTGCACCGGCTGGCGGGCACCGCCCCGCCGGGAACCCCCGACCCGGCACCGGCCGTCGTCAGCCCGCAACTGCGGCAGCTCATGGACGGTTCCCCGCGCACCCCGGCGTTCGTGCTCAACCGGACACTGGACGTGCTGGCCACCAACGCACTGGCCGACGCCCTGTTCGCACCGTTCGACCGGGCCGACAACTACGCGCGCATGACCTTCCTCGACCCCGCCGGACGCCACTTCTACGCGCAATGGGAGTGGACGGCGCAAGCCGTCGTGGCGAACCTGCGGGTCGCGGCGGGCTACGCGGATCCGGCGCTACCGGGGCTGGTCGCCGAGCTCAGCGCGGGCAGTGAACGGTTCCGCGCCCTCTGGGACTCCCACTCGGTGCGCGGCAAAACCGGCGACCCCAAACACCTCCACCACCCCGAGGTCGGGCCGCTCACCCTCATCTACCAGGCGTTCGACGTGCGCAGCGCCCCCGGGCAGCAACTGATCCTCTACCACGCCGAACACGGCACCCCCAGCGCCGACGCCTTGGCACTGCTGAGCAGCCTGCACCGCACCGCGCACGACACGGCGGGGAAGCGGTGGTCACCGGCGGAATGAACCGGCCGCCCCCGCGCTGCACGGCCCTGACCTCACGGCGTGAACGGAGGCTTCTAGGATCCGTGTCGCTGCTCGAACGGATCACCGAACAGCGACCACCCGGCCGACGGTTTCGTCGTGAGGACTCGCCCCATGGCTCTCAGCACGCTCGACGCGCGCACCGCGCTCGTGCTCATCGACCTGCAGCAGGGAATCACCGGCGCACCCGGCACGCCGCACTCGCCCGCCGACGTCGTGTCCCGCTCAGCCGAGCTGGCCGAGGCGTTCCGCCGACATGGCGCACCGGTCGTGCTCGTGCGGGTCAGCTTCGCCGCCGACGGCGCCGACGCCGCACCGGGCCGCACCGACGCCCCCGGCCGCACCGGATCGCCGCCCGAAGGGTGGGACGTGATCGTCGACGAACTCGCCGGGCACCCCGAGGACATCGTGGTCACCAAACGCAACTGGGGTGCCTTCCACGGCACCGACCTCGACGTGCAGCTGCGCCGCCGCGACATCACCCAGATCGTGCTCGGCGGCATCGCCACCAGCCTCGGCGTGGAGTCCACCGCCCGCGCAGCCCACGAGCACGGCTACCACGTCGCCCTCGCCACCGACGCCATGACCGACCTCGACGCCGACGCGCACCACAACAGCATCAAGCGGATCTTCCCCCGCCTCGGCCAGAGCGCCACCACCGCCGAGATCATCGACCTGCTCACTCGCTGAGCGCTCTCGGCTCGGCGACCGCATCCGGCGCCGGCGGGGGAGTAGCGCTCACCGACCTCACTGGCGGTCGAGGGCGGCGATGAGGCTGCGGCCCGCGTCGCGCACGTGGTCCTCGGCGGCCTGCTCCAGCGAATCCGCCCCGGCCCGCAGCTGCCGCACCAGTTCGCGGTGCTCGCCCACGACGATCCGCCGGTACTGATCGTCACCGAGCCGCACCCGCGTGAGCTGGAACAGGTAGATCTGCGAGCGGATCGCCTGCCACGCCTCCAGCAACCGCCGGTTGCCCGCCAAGCGGTAAATCCGGTCGTGGAAGTCGATGTCCAGCGCCAGCAGCCGCGCCACCCCCGCACCGGCGGCGAGCTCGGCGGCGATGCCGTCGACAACCCGATCCAGTTCCGCGCAGTCGGCGACCGTGGCGTTGCCCGCCGCGGACCGCGCCGCGAGCCGTTCCAGTGCCGCGCGCAACGCGTAGACCTCCTCGGCGTCGGCCGCGGTGACCTCGATGACCTTGGTGCCGCGATGCCAGCCGCTGCGCACCAGCCCTTCCCGCGCCAGCACCGCGAGCCCTTCGCGCACCGCACCCCGGCTGATGTCCAGGGACGCGGCCAGTTCCACCTCGCGCAGCGGATCACCCGGCGCGACCACTCCCGCGAAAATCGCCTCCCGAACCCGGTCGGCGGCCTCGTCGGCCAGTCCACGGCGCTGCGCGGTGCGGATCGAACCCAACGACGACTCCATGTTCGAATGTTGACATTAGGATGTCGCGGGGTCAACGTGAGGGGAGCAGCCGCCCGAAAGGAGCCACCATGACCCTGCCCGGCTTCCACCTCGCCCTGCCCGTCGACGACCTCGACCACGCCCGCGCCTTCTACGGCGACGTCCTCGGGCTCGACCAGGGCCGCTCCGCCGACGCGTGGATCGACTGGAACTTCCACGGACACCAGCTCGTCACCCACGTCGTGGCCGGACACCGAGGGACCGCCGGGCACAACCCCGTCGACGGCCACGACGTGCCCGTCCCGCACTTCGGGCTGCTGCTGACCATCAAGAACTTCCACGTGCTCGCCGACCGGCTGCGCGCGGCGGGCACCGAGTTCGTCATCGAGCCCTACCTGCGCTTCGCCGGGGAACCCGGTGAGCAGTGGACGATGTTCCTGCTCGACCCCGCGGGCAACGCACTGGAGTTCAAGGCGTTCCGCGACGAATCCCAAGTGTTCGCCCGATGAGTCGCGGCGTTCTGATCACCGGCGCCTCCCGCGGCATCGGCCGGGCCATCGCCACCGCGTTCGCCGCCCAAGGCGACCGCATCGCCGTGCACTGCGCCTCCCGCCCAGACGAGGCGCAGCGGACCGTGCGAGCACTGCCCGGGTCCGGTCACCTGCTCCTGCAAGCCGACATCGCCGAACCCGCCCAAGTCGAACGCCTCGTCACCGACGCCGTCACCGGACTCGGCGGCATCGACGTGCTGGTCAACAACGCGGCGGTGATGACCCCGCACCCACCGGCCATCACCTCCTACGCCGACTGGCAGGCCGCGTGGCGCAGCACCATCAACGTGAACCTGCTGGGCGCGGCGAACGTGAGCCACCAGGTCGCCGCCCACCTGATCGACCGGGGCGCGGCGGGCCGCATCGTCAACGTCGGATCGCGTGGCGCCTTCCGCGGCGAACCCGACCATCCCGCCTACGCGGCGAGCAAAGCCGCCCTGCACGCCCTAGGCCAGTCCCGTGCGGTGTCACTGGCACCGCACGGGATCGCCGTCGCCTCGGTCGCACCCGGCTTCGTCGCCACCGAACGCGTCGCCGACCGGCTCTCCGGACAGCAGGGCGAGGACATCCGGACCCAAAGCCCCTTCGGCCGAGTCGCCGCCGCCGACGAGGTCGCCTCCGCCGTCGTCTACCTCGCGTCACCGGAGGCTACCTGGTCCTCGGGCGCCGTACTCGACGTCAACGGAGCCTCCTACCTGCGCACCTGAGGCCACCACGGATGTGGTGCGTCGCGGGCGGGAGACATCGTGACGCGCGGTGGGAGACCGGTATTCTGAGCACGGCCGCCGAGTCCGTTCGGCGAGCACGACGAACCCGCAGCGTCGGCAGGAGCCAGCCATGACCGAACGCAAACCGCTCGGCATGACCTTCGAGTCGTGGATCGACCGCCAGATCCGGGTCGCGCAGGAACGCGGCGACTTCAACGGCCTCGACGGCACCGGCAAACCCCTGCCCGGCGCCGGTCAGCCGCACGACGAGCTGTGGTGGGTCAAGGGCTACGTCGAACGCGAAGGACTCTCCGGCGAGGCGCTGCTGCCGACCCCGCTGCAACTGCGCAAAGAGATCGAGCGGCTCCCGGACACCGTGCGCGCATTGCCGACCGAACAGGACGTCCGCGACGTCGCCGGCGAACTCAACCGCCGCATCGTCGCCTGGCTGCGCACCCCCTCCGGGCCGCAAGTGCCGATCGCGACCGTGCGCATCGACGACCTCGTCGACCGGTGGCGCGCAGACCGCGCCACCGGCACCCCGGCCGCGCCGCCGCCCGCCGAACCACGCCACGTCGCCCGCGACGGGCGGTGGCAACGGTTCACCCGATACCTGCGCGGCACCAGCCGATTCCCGGCGCGCGACCAGCTGCGCTGACTCCGCAGACGCTGATCAGCACACCACCCGACGGCTCCATCGCGGTTCAGGGCCGGTCGTCGTGGACGGTGCGGCGAGTGTCGTACCAGCGGTCGCCGGGGACGGGTTCTCCCGCGAGATTCCAGCTCCACGACACGACCGGCGTGATGCGCAGGTAAACGCCGTCCCCGACCATCCCGACTCGTTCGAACGGTTGCTCCGCGCGGCCGTACACCCGGATGCCGCGCGCGATGTAGGGATCGAACGACGGCACGTCGTCGATGACCAGCCGACCTTGTCGTTGCCCGCCGCCACGTTGCGGAACTTGCGGGTACCGACGACCGGGGCGCCGCCGCCGACCCAGAAGAACGCGCCGTCGAACTCCACCGCCACCGGAACGACGTCCGGCTGGCCGTCGGCGGCAACGGTGGACAACCGGCCCATCGGATGCGCGTACAGGTACGCGACCTCGTCCTCGGCGAATGCCATCGACCTTCTCCCCTCCGAGCAGCAGCACCCCGCACAGGACATGCCGGCCGACCCGCGAAACGCGGCGCACCCCAGCGTGGAAGATCACGGTGACGAAAGTCGTCGACGAGGCCCGTTTTCCGCGCTGACACTACCGGCCCGGCCGACATGATCGGCCACGTCCGCGAACGCTCAACCGCCTCGTGAGCCGCTGTCCGCCGGTGAACCCCCGAGTTCGGGGAGACCACCGGCGAACGGCATCGTCCGCCACTGATCGATCGCCGGCTTCAGCGCATCCATCAGCATCGGCAACTGCGGCACCAGCGGGAGACACGACACCACCCGCAACATGCCCACCGCGTTGACGAAACGCAGCACCCGATCGTCCAACTCGCGCAAGCCCCGACGCCGCGCCGCACGGTCGTAGGCGGCCTCACCGTCCGGACCCATCGCCGCCACATCCCACTCGACCGGGCCGAACGTGGCCAGCTCGAAATCGGCGTACAGCTCACCGCGCGCCGTGGAGACGATGTTCGCCGCCGGAGCGTCCCCGTGAATCGCCTGCAGCTCCACGCCGGGGAACACCTCCTCGAACGTCGCCCGCGAACCCACGACAGGTTCCAGGACCGCCCATTCCCGGCGCGCGCGGTCGAGATCCGCGGCATCGATCAGCTCCGGCCCCCTCCGAGAGCACCCAACGCCTCCGTGACCATCGCCGGTTCCGCCGCCGACAAGAACGGCAGCTCACCCGGATAGTCGCGCAACGCCGCATGCAGGTCGGCGGTCAGACCGCAGTTGCCCACGTAGTCGGGTTCGGCGTCGGACTGCTCGACGAACTCCCAGAACGTCATCGAGAAACCGCCGCGCAGCACCGGTTCCCGCGGCACCAGCGGGCTCGGCGGGATCACCGGGACACCCTGGCCCGCTAGCCAGGACACCACATCAAGCTCGGTCCGCTGCCGCACCGCCTGCGCATCAGGCCCCGCGCCGGGCGCCACCACGGTCGGAACCCGCACGACCACCGGCGACGGGGCGAGGTGCACGACCACGGAGAACAGATCGTGCAGCATCGTCGCCGCCCCCACGTCCAGACCGAGCTCCCGTCCCGCCTCGACGGCCGCCGCACGCGCACGAGACGTGCGGTCGGCGAGCTGATCGGACGTCATCACCTCGAACATGACGGTGATGGTGGCACGTGGCCAACGCCCACCGCGACGGAATTTCCAGGCAGCCACGGCAGAGCACCCACGTATCGCGAGTCCGCCCGGCCCGCACCCGGCGAGGTGATGCCGGAACCGCCGGGTCACACCGACGTCCACCGCGTGAACCGGGAGCAGCCGTGCGGCTTCGGCGCAATCACTCCACCGGCGAGGCGCCGTACTCATCGTCGGTGACGTGGCGCCCCCACGTGACGGCGCTGCCGGACTCGTCGTTCTGCTGCGTGGCGATGTGGACCATGAAACGGTTCGGGGCCGCGCCATGCCAGTGGTTCTCGTCAGGCTCGAAGAACACGCGGTCACCGGGCCGCAGGATCTCGACCGGCCCGCCTTCGCGCTGGCACAGCGCCACGCCTTCGGTGACGAAGATCGTCGACCGTGCGGATGAGTGTGCCAAGCCGTGCGCGCCCCGGGAGTGAAGTGCGCGGCGGTGGCGGTGAACGTGGAACTCGCGGCCGGCGCGGCGACGGCGTCGATGTAAACGTCGCCGGTGAACCAGTCGGCGGGACCCTTCTGGGTGTCGAGGCTGGTGCTACGGGTGATCTGCATACCTGTGCTCGCTTTCCGTCGTCGATCGGCGCCGCTCGTGCGCGGAATGCCGGTACGCCACTCGTCCCTGGGAATGCCTCGGCACGAGGCGCATGCGCGGCCCGCCAGAATTGATCTTTCCCTGCCCGGCTCAAGTCGATCAGTCCGGGCACGGCCGCGCCCGCCAAGCGCGGCCCATGGCCCTGCGGCAACCCGTGCAGCCGAGGCCCAACGCGGTCAGCCGGTCCGCCGCAGCACCGGGGCGAGGGTGAGGCCGCCGGGGATCGCGGCGAACGCCGCACGCAGCTCCGCATCAAGGCTCGCCGGGGTCGGCGGATCGGTGCGGGCCGCCCAGGCGTCGAAGGCGCAGCGGGTCGCGGCGATCAGCACGTCCAGGGCCAGCCGGGCGCGCGGGTCGGCCGGGTCGTCCAGGTCGAGCCTGCGGTGCAGGATGTCGCGCGCACGACGGGTCGTCTGGTCGCAGAAGTGCAGGTTGTGCCCGTTCATCGACGGAGTGACCCTGTGGAGGTGCTGGCTGAGCAGCGCCCGATTCGTCGTGATCAGCCGCAGCGCAGGCTTCTTGCCGACACCGTTGCGGCAGCGGCGCAAAGCACACCGTCCCCATGAAGATCCATCCCGCCACAGCGGGAAGAAACATCACGGTGACGAAAATGGAATCGGTTGGCACGGACCATTTCCCGCCTCCGATCGCTGATCACGCCGCCGACCGGTACCGGTCCGCCAATGATGCGATCAGCGCGGCGTCGCACCGACCGCACCTTAGGTGCGCATAGCCGACGGGAACTCGCTTCAGAGCAACATCGTCTCGAAACGCCCAGCACCTGCCCCGGTGGGATCACCGGCCACCACGTCGCGAGCTCGGCACGTCCGCGCGGACCTCCGCCACCTGGCGTGCCCGAGCCGGGTAGCGATCAGTTCCGTGGCGGGGACGGACGGTCCGGATCGGGTGCGGCGAGGTCATCGGCGGCCCCGTCCGGGACCGGTGTGGTCTCGGGCAACAGCGCACGCAGCTTCTGCCGCAGGGTTTCGCCGTGGTCGGCGTCTTCGACGCGGGGTTGCGAGTCGAGCGCGTGGCGGAGCCCGTCGCGCAATTCCTCGAAGCGCCGTTGCGCGGCGGTGGCCGTGGCCGTTCGCCCGGTGAGCTGTTCGCGCACCGTGGTGAGCTGCTCGTGCAGCGGCCCGAGGCTCTCGGCGTAGCCGCGGGTGGCGGCGGTGAGTCGATCGGTCAGTTCGGCGATGCGCTCGTCGGCGCCGGCCTGCGCGGCCGCGAGCCGTTCGGCGTGCTCGGTTTCCTGCTCCCGCATCCGCTGTTCGTGCACGGCGGTGAGCTGCTCGTGCAGCTGCCTGCTTGCTTGGTCGTGCTCGCGCCGCAGGCGATCCTGCTGCTCCAGGGCACCGCTGCGCTGCTCGGCGAGAGCGTTCTGCAGGTCGGTGATGCGCTGGTGCGCCGCGGCGGCCTGGTCGAGCGCGTTCTGGCGGTCGGACTGGGCTTGTTCGGCGACGCGCTCTGCCGCGGCCTTGTCGGCGAGGGCCTGGTCCCGGTCCTGCGCCGCTTGCTCGGCGCGCTGCTGGGCCGCGGACTGCTCGGTGCGGGCCGTGTCGGTTTCGGTGCGGGCTTCGGCGGCGTCGGCTGCCGCACGGTCCCGGTCGGCGAGCGCGGCGCGGGCCTGTTCGGCGGCGTGATCGCGCTCGGCTTCGGCAGAGCCGCGCGCGGTGAGCGCGGTGGCGAGTTCGGAGCTCGCGTGGGCCTGCAGTGCCGCGATCTCCTCCCTCGTGGGGTCGAGCACCGAGCGCAGTGCGGCGAGGCGTTCGTCGAGGGCGTGCACGTCGAGGTGGGTCATCGGCTGGTCGGCGCCGTAGACGCGAGTCCAGATCTCGCGGTGCTCGTCGAGCATGGCGCAGCTGATGGTCTTCGCGCCCCAGTTGCCGTAGCGCTCCGGGTCGGGCGGGCAGTACGGCGTGGGACGTCCGCCGCGCGGTGGCAGCGGGGGGAGTGGTTCGCCGCAGTAGGCGCAGTGGGCGTCCTGTCCCGTGGCGAGCGCCCGCAGGGTCGACTCCCGCCGTTCGTCCCGGCTGCCTCGTCGCGCGGGCGGCACCTGCCCGGTGGTGCCGAAGGCCGTGTCCGCGTCCTCGTGTTCCGTCATCGTTCCCGCCGATCACCCTTCATGGCCCGAATCTGCGCCGATCGCTCAGTTCCAGTTATTAAACCATATCGCCTGGTTTCAGTTAACTAAGTGGAACCATCCGGAGCGCGGATACCAGGAGTGACCATATGAATAAGGAGGATTATGGATATACTCTGATCATGAGGCCGCAGGGCGGACACGGAGCCTTGCAATGCCGCAAAACGGACACCCTGCGGGCGCGGGAAGCAGGGGCTCGAAAATGAGGCCCCAAAGCGAGGAGGAGCGGGAGCACATGACCGAGGTGGCCGTACGGGACGAGCAGGACGACAAGTCCGGCCGGGAGCGCTTCGCGGAGTTCCTGCGGATCTACACGTCGCTGAACACCCGCGTCGCCTACGCCACCGATCTCGGCATCCCGCTGGACTGGGTCCCCGGCTACCACGCGCCCGAGCCGGGCCGCCGCCGCGGCCGCGCCCGGCGCATCGAGCCGACCGGACTGGAATGGCTCAACTGGTGCGTGCGCAACGACTTCGCCTCGTTCGCCGACGTCCGGGTCGAACACGTGGAGCGGTGGCTGGAGGAACTCGCCCGAGCCGGATACCGCGACGCGACCCGCGCCCGCATGCTCTCGGCGGTCTCGGCGTTCTACCGGAAATACCTGCTGCGCGAAGGCCTCGCCGAGCACAACCCGGCGGCCCTGGTGGACCGATCCGCCCAGCACCTCAACCGCGCGGGCGCCACCCCCTCGGCGACCGCGATGTGGTCGTTCGAGGCCTGCCGCGCGCTGCTGCTCGCCGCGCACCTGCTGGCCGCCGACAACCGCAGCGGCCTGCGCGACCGCGCCATGATCGAAGTGCTGATCGGCACCGGAGTGCGGGCCGAAGAACTAGTCGGGGTCAACCTCGCCGACTACCACCGGCCCGCACCCGGCGGCCCCGCCGCGCTACGCGTGCACGGAAAAGGAGCCAAAGACCGCCGCGTCGCACTCGCCGCACCCGTCGCCGACGCCGTCGAGGACTACCTCGCCGTCCGCACCGACGCACCCGTCCCCGCGCTGCGCGACCAGCCCGGCAACCGCCCACCCCAGCCGCTGCTGATCACCGGCACCGGACGGCGAGTGCACGTCTCCCACGTGCAGGCCGTACTGCGCCGGCTGTGCACGACGTTCGCGCCCGCACCCGACGCGCCCCCGCCTCGCTCCCGATGGCTGCGGGAACTGCTGGCGGGGGAGCAGGCCGCGCTCATCGCCACCCACCTGGCCCCGCTGCGCGACACCATCCACCCGCACTCGGCGCGGCACTCCTACGCCACCCACGCGATCACTCGCGGCGCCGAACCCCGCCAGGTCCAGCACGACCTCGGCCACGCCGCCCTCTCGACCACCGAGGGCTACCTGCACGACGCCGACGGCCTCGCCCACTCCGCAGCCCACGAACTCTCCCCGGCTCTGCACAGGGGTTGGCTGCCCGCGTACTGATCACCAGGCTGGGACGTCCGGATCACTCCCCGGTTCGGCGTTGATGCAGCGACACCGCCACCTCGAGGATGCGGTCGATGTCGGCGGCGATACCGGAGTCGGTGTTGTTCAGGTAGCGCACGATCGCCGCGCCCGCACTCGACACGGCCACGGGTTCCACCGGGACCGTTCGAAACAGCCGCGGGATGCCGTAGATCTCGCGGAGGATCTCCTCCACGACGAACTCGTTGACCGGCCGGCCCTCGCTGCGGTGCCGGGCGGCGACTTCACCGCTGAACACCGCCAGGTCCTCGATCTTGGCGCGATCACCCAGCAGCGGCGCGAGGAGCACGGCGACCACCGAGACGAGGAAACCGTTGAATGCGACTCTGTCCTGCGGTGACAGCGCCTCATCGAGCGCTTTGGCCCTGCGGTCTTTGAGGACGAGGCAGCTGATCTGATCGCGGAATCGCGGTTCGACACGCATGCTGGCGCCTCCTACTCGAGGTGGGTGAAGTTCGCGAGGACGGCGAGCACGGCCTCTTCGAACGTCTCGTGCCGGCTGACCTCCTCGGAGCGGAAGAGCCCATGCCCTCGCACGACGGCGAAGGCGCTCCACAGCCCGAGGTGAAAGTCCACGCGCCCGGCGTGGAGCGCCTCCGCGCCGTGGTCGAGGACGAGGTGCACGGTCTTCTCACCGGAACGGGCCTCGGGTTGTGGCCGAAGCGAGAACCGGTGGCGGTCGAGCGATTGCCGCAGTTCCGTGCTGATGTCCGGGATTGCCACGTCGCACTTCCTTCGTCTTGTGGCTCGGTTCGGGTCACCTGGCCGGGCGGCGGTTCGCGGCCGCGTGGTCGCGGAGGTTCCCGGGACCGGCGGCTTCGTAGAACCGACGTGCCGTGCTCGCAAGGTCCGCCTTGCGCGGCCGCAGCGCGATGAAGTCGGCGAGGATGCGTTCTTGTTCGGTCTCGTCGAGGGCGGCCCATTCACCGTTGGCCCCGCCGCAGGCGTCGATGAGGATGTCGAGGCACTGGGCGATCGCCAGCGACTCCACGCCACCCCAGTCGTCCAGCCATCGCCGACGCGACATGTCGGTGGCGAGGCGGGCGAGGGTGTCATCGGGCGCCGCACGAGCCTGTGCCGGTTGCTCGTCGTCACCGTCCCGGGGCGGTTCGGACCCGGTGATCCCGAGGCGGATGCGTTGCTCCAGTCCGGTCAGCTGTTCCCGCGCCGCGCTGTTCCCGCGCCGTGCGGCGAGGGCGTACCAGTACAACGCCCGGTCCCGATCCCGGTAGTGCAGTTCGTAGAGCTGTCCGAGGTGAAGCGGGCCGACCGGGTCACCTGCTTCGGCGGCTCTCGTGTACCACTGCGTGGCCTTCGACAGCGCCGTGCCGTTGACGGGGCCGGGCTCGATGCCCTGCATCCTCGCTTGGACGCGACCTTCCTCGATCTGCCCGAGCCGGTTCATCGAGGGGGTGTGGCCTGCCGCGGCCGCCGCGCGGTACAGCGCGGCGATGGCGGGTAGCCGCTCGACGCCCTCCTTCGTCTCGCGCCGGTACGCCTCGCGGAAGACGGTCTCCGGGTCCGCGCCGGGCTCGGCCGGGGATTCCGGGGCGTTGTTGGAGGCGAACACCCATCCGGCGGCGTGATCTTCGATGCGGCGTCCCGGTTCGGGTCTGCCGTTCTCGATGAGCTGGTCGGCGACCACGCGAAAGAGGTGATCGAACGTGAGCCCGGCAGGCCCGCCGGGAATCCCCGCACGCACCGTGTCCACGAGGGCCTTCGTGAAGTACGTCTGCGCGTCGGCGACTTCCTCGAGCTCGTACCAGGACATCTCGACCGCGCTGCTGCTCATCAGCAGGTACGCACCGGAAACCGGGGGCAGGTGGTCGGCGGCGAGGCGCCCGTAGTCTTCCGTGGCGAGGCCCGCATAGCAGCAGTCGAGCACGGCGATCTTGACGGCGGCGTGGCTGGCGCGGAACGCGTCTCGCACAGCCTCGAACGGCAGCGCCGTGGCGGCGGTGAAGTTCGAGTCCTTCCTGGTGTCGCCCACGGTGAGGCACAGTCGCTCGCGGTGATCGTAGATTCCATGTCCGACGTAGTAGAACAGCGCGACGTCCGTGGCCGCGATGAACGCTTCGATGAGCTCGACATGAGTTGTCCCGAGCGTGCTCCGATTCTTCAACGCGACGATCGACTCTTCGGGCCACGGGCCGCACACCGGGTCCAGGAGCAGATCTCGCATCCGGTTGAAGCTGCGTTGGACCGCGAGGACCTGCTCGAAGTCCGTGTAGTCCCAGGTCCCCATGAGCACCGCACGCGACCGGGAGTAGTCCCGGTCGGCCGGCTCACTCATCGCCGAGCAGATGTTCGGCGAACTGCAGGACCGTGTGCGGATCGTCAAGATTCTCAGCGGTGACCGTCACGGAGCGGTCTTTGCGAGTGAGCGTCACGGTCACCGACGACCGCCGGGACATGATGAACACGGGCAGCGTCCGGATGGCGATGGCGAGCACCGTCGCGGAAGGCACCAGCAGTTGCAGCGCCTCGACGACGCCGAGCTCACCGTGACCCGGGCCGGAACGTTCGCGGGTCACGGTGGTGCCCGGGACGGTGCGAAGGCGGCGGAACAACGGACCGGTATCGGCAGGCTCGGAGAGCGTCACGATGACTGCGAACGATCCCTCGGCGCGCTCTGCTGCGGTGTCCTGCGGGGAGATCGGCTCCGGCATCGGGCCTCCAGGTCGATGGTCCGCCTAGTTCCTGTGTCGGCCGCAGATCCTCATCGGACCTGCCGCTACGCGATGACGTCGATGAGGCCGATGACGAGGCCCGGCGGGATCGCCACGAGGGCGATGGCGAGAAGGACGCATCCGCCTCGCGGCTGCAGAGGAGGCGCGGTCGGGTTGATGCGGGGATCCGGGTCATGGAGGTCAACGCCACCGCGTTCCAGCTCCTGCATGGCCGACCCGATCTTCCGCAAACACGGATCGCACAGCGTCATGCCGCCATGGACCTCGTTCTCACGGCACCGCTCGCACTTGCTCATCGCAGCCCCCACCCCGTCCCCAGCGCGATCGCCCCTGGGAACAAGGTCGCAGGTTCCACGATCAAACTACGCGGGTTCGACCTTGTTCACTCGAATGGAATAACCGAGATCAGCGGCGACAACGCGAGACGAACACGGACCGGCGCGGATCGCGCGGTGCGGAAGGAAAGCCCGCAGGCGGGCGAAAACAACGGCAAGGGAGGTGCTCCTCTCCTTGCCTGTTTCAACTTATAGCGCACAGGGGGACTTGCGGCAAGAGCCGGGTCGTACCGCACACTCTCCGATCGAAGCCGCAACCTGCGGAAATGAATGTTCAGCTCGGTGAGCGCGCCCCGGTCGACGCGGTCGTCGCGCCCACCGTGGCGATGGGGGATTCGATGCACGACGTGATCGTGGTGGGCGGCGGCCCGACGGGGTTGATGCTGGCCGGTGAGTTGCGGCTGCACGGCCTGGACGTGCTGGTGCTGGAACGGGAAGCGACGCCGGTGCAGCAGGTCCGCGCGCTGGGACTGCACGCGCGCAGCATCGAGGTGCTGGACCAGCGTGGCCTGCTGGAACGGTTCCTCGAAGTGGGGGAGAAGGTGGTGGCCGGCGGGTTCTTCGCCGGGATCGCCAAGTCCTGGCCGCAGCGGCTCGACAGCGCGCACTCCTACGTCCTCGCGATCCCGCAGCGCGCCACCGAACGCCTGTTGACCGAGCACGCCACCGAGCTCGGCGTGGACATCCGGCGCGGCCGTGAACTGGTCGGCCTGACCCGGCACGACCACCAGGTCAGCGCCGAGCTGGCCGACGGGGCGTTGCTGCAATCGCGCTACCTGGTGGGCTGCGACGGAGGCCGCAGCACCGTGCGCAAACTGCTCGGCGTCGACTTCTCCGGCGAGCCCGCCAGAACGGAGACGCTGCTCGGCGAGGTCGAGGTGACCACGTCGCAGGAGGAACTGACGGCCGTGATCGCCGAGGTCCGCGCAACTCACGCCCGTTTCGGCGCCATGCCCCTCGACAACGGGATCTTCCGATTCATCGTGCCCGCGAAGGGGGTGTCGGAGGATCGCGCGGCTCCGCCGACGATCGACGAGCTGCGCCGACGGGTGCGGGATTTCGCGGGCACCGACTTCGGGATGCATTCGCCGCGTTCCACGTCCCGCTTCAGCGACGCCACCCGGCTCGCCGAGCGCTACCGGACGGGCCGGGTGCTGCTGGCGGGCGACGCCGCGCACGTCCACCCGCCGACCGGCGGTCAGGGCTTGAACCTCGGTGTGCAGGACGCGTTCAACCTCGGCTGGAAACTGGCCGCCGAGATCACCGGCTGGGCGCCGCAGGGGTTGCTCGACACCTACGAAGCCGAACGGCGCCCGGTGGCGGCCGCCGTGCTGGACAACACTCGCGCGCAGAGCGAACTGCTCTCCACCGAGCCGGGGCCGCGGGCGGTACGGGGGCTGCTGGCGGAACTGATGGAGTTCGAGGAGGTCAACCGCTACCTGATCGAGAAGATCACCGCGATCAGTGTGCGCTACGACTTCGGCGAGGGGCATCCGCTGCTCGGGCGGCGGCTGCGCGACGTGGAGCTCAAGCGGGGACGGCTCTACGAGCTGATGCACGGCGGCCGCGGCCTGCTGCTCGATCAGACCGGCGAGCTCTCCACGCAGGGCTGGGCCGATCGGGTCGACCACGTCGTTGACGTCAGCGAGGAACTCGACGTGCCCGCGGTGCTGCTGCGCCCCGACGGGCACGTGGCGTGGACCGGCGACGATCAGCGCAGCCTGCGCGGAGAACTCGCCCGGTGGTTCGGATCCGACGGCTGATCCTTGAGCGCCGAACCGCGCCACATCAACCGTTCCAGGCGCATGCTCGTGGTCAGGACTGATTGGTCACGGTGACGAAATTGATCTACGAAAGGCCGTGGTCCGCCATGTCCGCGTCGACCGTTTCGGCGCGGGGCGGCAACGGCACCGGCAGGGCGGGCAGGCCGTCGATGCTGGCGACGTTGGTGTCCTTCTTCTCGCAGTAGGCGGCGAACTCGTCGTCGGTCTTGCGGCCGAAGTACCGCGCGTGCAGGTCCCGTTCCTCGCTGTATTCCATGAACGGGACCGCGAACCCGCAGGAGTCGCTGACGCGCTCGGCTTCGACGATGATGATCGCCCGCAGGCCCGGCCCGTCGGCGTCGCCGAATCGTCCGATCAGTTCACCGAATCGCGGGTCGTCGCGGAACACCGGGGTGCCCCGGCCGTGCACCCGCAGCACTTTCGGCGGCCCGGTGAACGCGCACCACATGAGCGTGATGCGGGAGTTCTCCCGCAGGTGCGCGATGGTCTCGGCGTGGCTGCCACCGAAGTCGAGGTAGGCCACGGTGAGCTCGTCGAGCACCAGGAGCGTGCCGGAACGCCCCTTCGGGGACAGGTTGACGTGCCCGTCGCCGGACAGCGGCGCGGTGGCCACGAAGAACACCGGCTGCTCGTCGATGAATGTCCGTAATCGCTGGTCGAGGCTCGCGTACACGGTTCCCATCCATCGAGTATCACCTGCGGATCAAGCGAATTCCGCGACACTGTGAGCATTCCGACGAGCGCGACCCGGCCTCAGCCTGTCGCTGCACCCGGCCGCACAGCAGGCTCAGCCGGGTCGCGCGGAACGGGGAAACGGCCCCTGCCGGGTTTCCGGTCACGGCGCCTTGAATTCGACGTTCCCGCGCGTGAACGGAACCTTCTTCTGCAGCATCGCCTGCGGGCGGGTGAAGTCCTTGAGCAGCACCCGGATGAGTTCCTCACCTGGCATGCTCATCAGGCGCTGGGCGACATCGGGGTGCTGGCGGTGAATGCGGGCGACCTCGACGACGCAGCGTTGCGCGAGCCCCGGGACGACGTCGGCGCCGACCAGGACGTTCGACGGAAGCGGCTCTTGGCGTTCGTCGCGCCCCTGAGGGCCGTAGTACTGCATCGTGCTGTCCGTGAGGTTGGCGGGCTTCCGGTAAATCCTCACCTTCCTGGAAAAGCGTTCGGCATCGTCGAGTGACTCGCGGCGAGTCTCGCTCAGCTCGTGAAGCTTCGTCGGGTCGATGGTCGAGATCTCCGCCGACAGCTCCGACTCTGCTCGCTGGAGGTCTCGCATGAGATCGAACATCCGGTGCAGATCGGCCGTGGTGTCGGAATTCGCGGGCTCGTGGTCGGTCTCGGCCAGTGCGCGGATCTGGTCGGCGAGAGCGGCCACCTCCTGAACTCGCACCTCCGCCCGGGCGTACAAGCCGGCCATGCCTTCCACGGATTTCTTCAACTTCCCGGCGGGAGATTTCGCGGGGACCGACCGATAGGGGTCGGACGGGCTCGACGGATTCTCGGCGCGGGTGTAGGAGAGCAGTTCCCCGCCTTTGTCGGCGCGGAGCGTCGGGGACTCCTGATCGAGGAAGTCGTTGAGCATGATCCACCCGTTTCGCTCCTGGAGCGCGCGGATCGGGAGCGTGATTCGAGCGGGCTCGCCCTCGCCGAAGCGGCTGCCGCGGAAACCCGCGCTCACCGGCTCGATGTAGAAGAAGACGAAGCCGTGGTTGGCCAGGTCTTCGAGGTCGAACGCACCGGTGTTGTGCGTCGCCGCCGCGCCTTCGTTGTTCAACACCGCCAGGGACTTGAGCGCGCTGTCAGGGTCGGGGCCGAGGATGCTCTTCACTCGGCTTGCCGGTGCGTAATGCCGAAGGACGCATTTGTTCAGTGCCGCCTCGACCTTCTGCCGCAGGCTGTCGGTCCACTTGTCCGGCGTGTCCCCAGAGTCCTTCTTGCCTGCGCCGGCCGGGGCCTCGGGCCGGCGCGGGGCTTGCGTGACGGCCTCGTCCCTGTCGAGGGAGGCCCGGGTCCGCGCGGACATGGACTTGAAGTAGTCGAGGTAGGAGCCGTTGAACGAGAGTCCGCCCATTTCCGGCAATCCCCACAGCCGGCCGAAGTTGAGCATGACGAAGTATCCGAAGTTCTGCCACTCTTCGGTGCTTATTCGAAGATCGACGTCAAGGCTGTCGCGCACCTGGCGCAACCACGACGCGTTGGTCGTGCACCAGTGTTCGGTCTCCGCGTCCGATCGTCGAAGTCTCTCGATGTCCTGCAACACGTCCATGATCTCCAGCACGCGGTCCCGGTTGATGTCCGGGCGAGTGCCGTTCTGCAAATCGCGCATCCGAACGGCTTCCCGATGCTTGGTGATCAAGTTCTGATAGCTGTTCATGAGCCTGTCGAGGTCGCGCAGAATTCCGCGCAGCGGCCCGTGCGTCGAGGCGGGACGCTGGTCGCCGCTCTGAGAACCGGGAGTGACCCGCTGCAGGACCGGTTCACCGTCCGGCCGCCGCTGGGCGGTGATCAGTCGGCTGACGGCGGCATTCCCGATCGTGCCGTGCAATCCGAGCACCGAGGATGTGGCCGACGACTCGCCCGAGGTCGCGTTCGCAGGGTGCGTCGGCCTGCCGTGCGTCACCACGATGTCCGGGGCACCCGGGCCTTTCTCGCCTTGTTTCCGCTCCCGCATCGAGCTCCTCCACGACGTCGAGTCCTTCGCGGAAGCTCGCACGCGGCAGGGGCTCCGGGGTATGGCCAGGAGGGCACACCCAGGTGACTCGGCGGTTGCCTGGAAAGGCAGCGAATCCGCCCACCGCCGCCGAGGCGTCCGAGCAGGGTCGGGTCCGCTCGTCGGATCAGCTGGGGCGACGAGCGTGGCCGTTCCCTGCGGCGGGCTTCCCGTCCGAGCGCCTGCGAGCACGGACATCTCCGTCGACCGCGAGCCGCCGTGTGAACGTCGAGAGGATTCTTCGTGCTGCTGCTGACCGCCGACACCGTCCGGACCGGTCCGGACGGTGTCGGCGGTCAGCAGGCGCCGTACTGATCGACGGGCGCACGATCGTCGCCGCCGGGCCGCGCGCCGAGATCGACCGGCACCCGGGCGCGCTGAAGCCGAACACGGCGACTTCCCGGGCGCGACGCTCCTGCCCGGGTTGATCAGTCGAGGTCGTCGGGTTCGGGCAGGGAGCCGTCGGCGTGGCGGCTCAGCGCTCCGGGGACGCGGCCGAGCGCGTCGTAGGCCTGGTGGGTGAGCCACGCGCCGTGGCGGTTCTCCCACAGCTGTTCCAGCACGAGCGACACCAGCGGAAGCGTGCCGGGTTCGTCGCTGGTGTCGTCGAGGATGCGTTGCGCCAGACCGGCTTCGAAGGCCAGTCCGCCGACGAGCGCCGCGGGTTCTTCGATGGCGGCGGCGAGCTGCGCACGCGACATCGGTTCGAGGAACCACACCGAGCGGTTGAGCTCGTCAACGGTGTCCCGCGTGATCAGGTCGTCCAGCGACCGGGACCGCAGCGTCAGCACCGCCCGCAGCCGTTCCGAGCGGGCCAGCGCCCCGGTCAGCTCAGCGATCCTCTCCCGCGCTGTCACGGGATTCTCGACGACGGCCTCTTCGAACTGGTCGAGCACCAGCAGCGTGTCGGTGGTGACCTCGGGGATCTCGTCGTGCGCGCCGAGCTCGACGATGCGCGTCCCCGCGGCTTCGAGCCGAGGCGCTAATCCGGCGTGGACCAGGGAGGACTTGCCACTACCGGACGGCCCCGCCACCGCGACCAAGTCCCGCCGGTCCACCAGTTCCCGCAGCCGGTCGATGTCGGTGTCGCGGCCGCGGAACAGTTCGACGTCTTCCTGCCGGAACGACCGCAGCCCCCGGTACGGATTGCGCGACGGCGCCGTCCACGCGTCACCGAGCGCCGTGGTCGGCACCAGGTGCGCGGTGGCGGCGTTGCGGGCGGTGGTGGTCACGACCATGCCCACGACACCGGCGAGTTCCTCGTCCCACACCGGCGCCCCGCTGAAACCGGGTTCGATCTGCCAGTGACCGGTGTCCTGCGCCATCTGGATGCGGCCACGACCTTGGGCACCGATGAGCCGCCCGGTGACCCAGACGCCTTCCGGCAGGTCGGCGGGGAAACCAACGGTGCGGAAGCGGTGATCACGAACCTCACCGTTGATCCGCGCCGGAACCGGCAGCGCACCGGAGGGCGGTTCGGCCAGCCGCAGGATCGCCACATCCAGCTCGTCGTCGCGTTCCAGCACTTCCACGGCGTGGCCCTGGCTGCCCAGCAGCGGGAAGTCCGCCATCGGCTCCGCGTCACCGATCACGTGCACGCAGGTCGCGACGACACCGGGCGCGATGAGGAACCCCGCGCCGAGGACGCGCCGCCCGTCGCGCAACCGGACGAGCGCGGAGTCCAGCGGATCGGTCGCCAACCCGTTCATGCTGCGAAACCCCCGAACTCGCGTCTGCGGGTGTGATCGAAGCTAGCTCGAACTCCGCGACGCCGGGGCGAGTTCCGATCTTTTCGCCGAGAGAGCACCGGCCTCGACCACGCTCGGGGCCATCAAGGTGAACGGACCGTTCGTCCAATCTGGTTGGACGAACGGTCCGTTCACCCCCTTCACATCGCGGTCGCTGCGATGCTGGGGCGATGACGGTCCGGCGAGCTCGTGGACGACCAGTTCCCCGGTTGGCGTGATCTGTCGGTCCGTGCACTCGACGCCGCGGGCACGGTGAACGTGTTGTTCCAGTTCGGCGAAGGACTCGTCGCGCGGTTTCCGATGCAGCCAGACGATCCCGCTGAGACGCGCCGCTCGTTGGAGATCGAGGCGGGCGCTGCGCACGAGCTGCGGCGCCACTCGCGAGCACCGACACTCGAGCCCGTCGCGATAGGAGAGCCGGGGGCGGGATATCCGCTGCCTTGGTCGGTGCAGACCTGGCTTCCGGGTAACCGATGCCGCAGTCGCCGACCCGTGCGGCTCGACGCTGTTCGCGCACGACCTCGCCGAGTTCATCGCCGACGTGCGAGGCATCGACACCGGCGGCAGAGAGTTCCGCGGCTCTGGCCGCGGCGGACAGCTGCCCGATCACGACGACTGGATGCACGTTCCGGCGTTTCGTGTCCGGCCTCGGCTGAGGTTTGGGGCCGTCCCCGGTGCCCCATCCGTGGGGCGCCGGGGACTGAGCGTTGGTGTCAGCGCTGCAGCGCCGGTTCCGCGCCGGCGCGCAGTGCCTTCTTGTCGACCTTGCCGACCGGGGTCGTGGGCAGGGAGGGCAGCAGCACCGTGTCGTGCGGCGTGTAGTTCGGCCCGAGTTCCGCGGTGACGGCGTCGGCCAGGGCGTCGGTGTCGATGTCCTCGCCGGTGAGGAAGATCCGCACCCGTTCGCCCACGGCTTCGTCGGGGATGCCGACGGCCGCCGCGTGTCGCACACCGGGCAGGGTGTGCAGGAAGTCCTCCAGCACCTTGCTGTAGACGTTGTCGCTGGTCTCGCCGGTGACGATGATGTCCTTCGCCCGGTCCACCAGATACAGGTAGCCGTCCGCGTCCAGGTAGCCGATGTCGCCGGTGCGCAGCCATCCGCCGGCGTCCACAGCTTGCGCGGTGCGCGTCGGGTCCTGCCAGTAGCTCAGCATCCGCAGCGGGCTGAGCACGCAGACCTCGCCGGTTTCGCCTTGGGGCAGTGGTTCGCCGTCCTGGTCGCGGATCTCCAGCTGGGTGCCGGGCATGGGTCGCCCGCAGCTGCGCCACAGCGGGGAGTCGATGTCGCCGGGGTCGGGCAGGTCTTCCGGCGGCAGGGCGGTGATGCCCGCGCACTCGGTTTGCCCGTAGCCCTGGGAAATGATCGGCCCGAACGTCTCGACGGCCTGCCGCAGCCGGTCCGGAGCGATGGGCGCCGCACCGAGGTTGATCTGCCGCAGCGCGGGCAGTGCGCTGCGCTCGCAGCTCGGGTGGTCCAGTAGCTGGTAGAGCATCGGCGGTACCGCCGTGGTCACGGTGATCTCCTCGTCCCGCAGCGTGGTGAACGCGGCGTCCGCGTCCCACTCGGGAAGCACCACCAGCGTCGAGCCCGTCAGCAGGGCGAAGAGCAGGGTCAGGTGGCCGCTGGTGTGGGTCAGCAGGGTCGCCGCGAGGACCCGGTCTCCGCCTGCGGGTTGCAGCGCGCGGCCCATTTCAGCCGTGGCCGCCACCAGGTCGTAGGGCATTCGACCGTGGGCCGCGAGCTTCGGCCGGCCCAGCGTGCCACCGGTGTAGAACACGGTGATCACGTCAGCGGGGCCGGGTTCCGGTGTGGTCTCGGGCCGCTGCACTGGGCACTGCTGCGCGAGCTCCCACACATCGGCGTCGGCGGGCGAGGCGTCGGATGCGCCGAGGCTCAGCAGCTTCGGGGCGCTGGTGCAGCGCTCGGCGGCTTGCAGTGCCTGCTGTCCGTAGGCGGGGTCTGCGACGACGACGCGGGCACCGGACTGGTCGATGAGCGCGGCGAGCTCACCCGGACCGGGCTCCGGCGGCAGCATCACCGCCCGGCAACCGATCATGTGCACCGCGAGCACCAGCAGCGCCGATTCCGCACGGTTGCTCAGGAACAGCCCGATGCCGTCGCCCGGCGCGAGTCCCTGCTCGCGAAGCGCATGCCCGAGCTGGAAGAGCCGCCGCCGGGCCTGGCCGCGGGTGAGCCGCACCGGACCGCACACCAGCGCGTCCCGCTCCTCGTCCTGCTCCCACTGGGAGAGGATCTGCTCGATGTACATCCCTGTGGGGATCGTGGCACTTGGAATCACCCGGATATGCAATCACGTCCCGCTTCCAATACGACGCGAGAGGTGACGACAGCGACCAATCTCTGAACACTCGCCTGCGGGAAATCGGTCATAGTTCGGGAGAAGTGCGTTCAGGCGGCGGTCCGCACATGGGGATGCCGGATTCGGGAACTCCCCTGGAGCACGGCCGTTCGGTGACCGATTTGTTTCCGCATATCCCATGTGCGGGTAATTGACCGAATTTTCGAGGAGTTTCCTGGCCTGGTGTCTCCTATCAAGCCAGCCACGGCATTCCGCCCCTCTTTGTGACTCCGCCGACGACCGGCGCTAGGTCTACCGCACGGCGCTGATCGGCGAGCGCCCGTAGCGCTCCTCGGCGTTGCGGGCTTGGCATGCGTTCGGGCTTTGGTGTGGTTGAGCGGAAAACGCCGCCGAGGTGATCTGTTCGACCACCCTTCTGCGTCGATCATGGCCGCTTCCCGAGTTGAGGAGGAGCGGCCATGTCGTCGCAGGAGATCACTGTCCGGAGCCAAGAGCTGGGCGAGCGGTTGCGGGGGTTCCGCGCCGGGGCGAAGTTGACGATCAGCGATGCGGGCAAGCGCATCGATCTGTCCACGAGCCAGCTCAGCCGCATCGAGACGGGTCGGCGGCGGCCGAATATCGAGACCGTCACCGCGTTGCTCGCCGTCTACGGGGTCACGGGTGCGCGCCGGAAAACGGCGATGGCGTTGGCACGGGAAGCCTGTGAGGACGGGTGGTGGCACCGTGATCGACCGGACTTCCCCGAACGCCAGCACACGCTGATCTCCCTGGAATCCCGCGCCGACCGCATCGTCAACTACGAGGGCATGCTCATTCCGGGGCTGCTGCAGACCGGGGAGTACACGCGTGCGCTGATGGCGGATTCCAAGCTGGTGCCCGAATCAGAGGTGGAGCAGCGCATGGTGACCCGGCTGCGGCGGCACGCGGTGCTGCGCCGCCGGGACGCTCCCACGTTCACAGCGGTCATCGACGAGCTGGCGTTGCGCCGGGTGATCGGCGGTGTGGACGTGCAGCGCCGCCAGTTGCAGCACCTGCTGGAAATGGCGCAGTGGCCGAACATCCGGGTGCGAGTGGTGCCCAACGCCGGTGCGCACGCGGGCGCGAACGGCTCGTTCTCCCTGCTGCGGCAACCGGATGGGCCGACGGTGGTGTTCCTGGAGAACCTCACGTGCAGCTTGTTCGTCGAAGACCGATCGGAGATCACCACGTACGAAAAGGCCTTCCGCTCACTGTTGACCCAGGCGCTCGCTGAGACACAATCAGGTGAGGTGATTGCCAGCCTGGCAACAGCGATGGACGCGGAGGCCGACAGCACGTGGAGCCCACCGATTTAACGCACCTGACCTGGCACAAGAGCAGCCACAGCGGCACGCAGGAGAACTGCGTCGAAGTGGCCCGCACACCGCGCTTGACGGCGGTGCGCGATTCGAAGGACCCCACCGGAACAGTGCTGATGTTCAACCCGCAGACCTTTGCGGTGTTCCTGCAAGACCTGCGGATCCGAGACGAGGACACCCACACCTGACCCCCGGACCGACGCGGGCTTCCCGCTCCCGCGCTGTGGTTCACGGGCCTTTGCATTGAGTGAGCGGACCGTTCGTCCAATCAAGTTGGACGAACGGTCCGTTCACTGTTCGGCCAGGCCGCCGTTCGCTCGTGCGGCCGGGCTCCTCAGCCGGACAGCGCGACCGCGCACGTCAGGCCGGGCGGCATGCGATCAGAGGATCGTCACGCGGGTCGCTTCCTGTTTGCCTTGGGCGAAACCGGCACGGGCGGCGGGGATTCGGGTTGCCAGGTCCATCTGGTTCGTGCCCATTGCGGTTCGGGAGTCGGCGTCCGTTGTGATCACCTCAACGCGGCTGCCCTGCTCGCGCAGGGCCGCTACTTGACTTGCCAGGTCCGTGCCCCATTCCGGTTCTCTGCGCAGGCCCTCGAACTGGCCTTCCGGTGGTGTCCCGGTTCGTCCGCCGAACGGCGAGAGCACCACGACGTTCGCGTAACCCGAGGCGAAGTCCGCGTTTTCGCCGGAGCGCACGCCCCCGTTGATGTAGTGGGTGCCGTTGATGCTGTGGGTGGGGACCAGGCCGGGCAGTGCGGTGCTCGCGGTGACCGCGTCCACCAGGTCCACGCCGGAGTCGCGGTCGAACGCGGCCGGCTCGCCGGTGTGCGCGTTGACGGCGACCACGATCATCGGCCTATCCGGCCATTCGGTGTGGGGCAACCGGGCGGCGACCAGTGCACGTCGTCCTGCTCCGGGTTCGAGCACGGAGTCGCTCTCCAACCCGAACGCGCCCATCGCACGTTGCAGATCCGCTGCTGAGGTGGCGGCGGCGCCGATGGCCCTCATCCGCTCGAACACCGTGTCCCTGGGCGGGGACGGCGGCTGCCGCGGGGTTCGTCCGACGGGTGGCGCCGCCGGGGACAGCACCGAGGCCAGCAGTTCGGCCGCTGTTGCGCTGCGCATCTGCGCTGCCGTGGTGGCGCCGGACGAGGTGCCGATCACCAGGTCGGCGGCCTCGGTCAGATCAAGACCGGCTTCGGCCAGACCTGCGATGACACCGATCTGCCACGCTTGCCCGGCGGCGCCACCACCACCGAGGACCAGAGCGACGTTGTCAACCATGGGTTCGCCTTTCGGGAGTGCCTTGTTGTCGAGGCGCTCCCGGCGACACCTACGTCAATCGCCGACCGTGCAGGGAGGAAGGAGCACCCACGTCGATGCAGCGTTCATGGGTCTCACCTCCTCGGACGGTGGCACGGTCGGCTGGAAACTACCAGTCCGATGCGATCCCGCGCGGGTGATCGGTCATCGGCGTGATGTGAGTGAACGGACCGTTCGTCCCATGTGCTTGGACGAACGGTCCGTTCACTCACATCACGGTGGCCCGCGTTCGGTGCGCCGAGGCGCTACCGGATGCCGAAGTCGACGACCGCGTCGACGCCGCCGTAGTTGAAGGTGCCGCCGACGGCCCAGGGTGTGGTGCTGTCGTGTCCGGCTCGGTCGATCTGGACCGAGAACTTGCCCTTCGCGGTGATGTCACCGACGTGGTAGTGGCCGTTGGCGTCGGTGTACGTCGAGATCCCCACGTCGTCGGAGACCAAGCGAACCCCGATCTTGAAGCCGGCTGCTCCGGGCTCGTCGGGTTGGCGCACGCCGTCGGAGTTCAGGTCGTAGAAGACGACTCCGGACACCGAGCTGGGCGGGGTGTCGGCGTAGGCGGGTGCTCCGGTAACGGCGAGCAGCAGGGGCGCCGCGACCAATGCGGACAGGACTTGTCGCACAACATCCTCCTTGGGAGCGGACGGCGAATGTGCCGTCGTGGAAGGGCGTTTCGCCGCACCCGTTCGTCATCGCCTTGACGCCACCAAGTTCGGCGAGGTTGCCCGTTCCGGAGAAGAACGTTCACAACGGGCCGTTCGGTCGCTTCCGCTCGGATCGTCGTTCAACCGGAGGTGCCGCTCGTGGCTTGCATACGCAGGGCGAGCAGGCCGCCGATGGCGGGCAGGAACGCGGCGAGTTTCGCTCGTGCGGGGGCCGCGGCGGCGAAGGTGGCGGCGATGGTGATCAGGTAGGCGCAGCCGTGCACGGGGCCGGTCGCCGAGGACACCGCGTCCCAGTGCACGGTGGCGAGGTTGACCAGCAGCACCAGCAGGGACGCGGCTTCGACGTAGGCGGCGGTGCGCAGCGGGCGGAGATCTCCGCGCATGCCCGGTCACGCTCCCGTCGTCGAACCGGGTCGGATGATCATGAGTACGGTCACGATCGCCCACAGCACGTTGAAGATTCCGGTGCTCATGCCCAGTTTCGCGGGCAACCGGGACGCGGTGAGCGCCTCGGTGCCGGCGGTGAGGTCGAGGGCGCGGCGTTGCGCGGGCAGGATCGCGGCGGCGAGCACGGCGGCCGCGGCAGCGGTCAGCGCGATGGAGGTGAGCAGCCACGCCTCGCCGAGCGCTCCGAGCTGCAGTGCGGTCGCGAGACCGAACACGGGCACGGCGATGCCCAGCAGCGAGTACACCCGGCACAGCCGGTGCAGGGCGCGCAGCACGGTGATCGCGCCGGGGTCGGTGGCGGCTTGGCGCAGGTAGCGGGGGAACACGCTGCCCGCGACGGCGACCGGGCCGACGGCGAGGATCGCGGCGATCACGTGCACGCTGAGCAGGAACTTCGTCACGGGAGATGTCTTCTTTCCGGTGGGGACGGGAAGAAACCTAGCCAGCGCTGCGCCCGCGCGGCAGTGGCGTGATCGCCGGGAACCACCGGATTCTCGCCACGGCAGGTGCTGCGGCCAGGTCCGCGGCGCTGCCGGGTGGGTGCGGATCACCGGAGGCGATCTGTGCGGTCAGCGGCCCTGGTCCGCGCGGGGAGGGTGTCGGCGGGCCGAGAGTGCGAGGCGGTCGGCGAGTGCGGTGACGCGGTCGCGGAGCTCATCGGGTCGTTCGATGGCGAAGGGCAGGTCCAGGGAGGCGAGCACGGCGGGCAGCCAGTCGAGGCGTTCGGCGCGCAGTTCGACGCGGGACCAGTGCCCGGTGTCCATGCGGTCGGGTTCCTCGATGATCGCGACGCCGGCGGGCAGCCGGGTGCGGATCTGCTCGGTGGTGCCCTGGATCAGCAGGGTCACCTCGTGCCGGTGAGGAGCGGTGGCGAGGCCGGTCAGGACGCGCTGCGCCGGGTCGAGCGCGGCGGGAGGTTCGAACGCACCGGGCAAGGTCCTCGCCTCGGTGATGCGGTCCAGCCGGAACGTGCGGTCCTCGCCGATCTCGGCATCGGTGCCCGTCACGTACCAGCGTTTCGAGTGGGCGACCAGACCGTAGGGGTGCAGGGTGCGTTGGCTGCGGCGGCCGTCGGCGGCGGTGTAGCGGATCAAGATCGGCCGGTGGTGGCGTGCGGCGTCGGCGATCGGGAGCAGCACGGACGTGTCCGGGACGGCCGGTTCGGCGGCCGAGGCGGTGAACGTGAGGGAGCCGAGCACGGCGTCGAGCCGGTTTGCGAGCCGCGCGGGCAGCACGCGCCGGATCTTCGCCGCCGCCGTCTCACTCGCCGTGGGCGTGGCCGTGAGCAACCCGGTTCGGCGTCCTGCGATCAAGCCGAGCAGCACGGCGAGCGCTTCGTCGTCGCTGAGCATGAGCGGCGGCATGCGGTAGCCGGGGGCGAGCCGGTAGCCGCCGTAACGGCCGCGCACCGACTCGACGGGCACATCGGGGTCGACGAGGTGGTCGATGTAGCGGCGCACGGTGCGTTCGTCCACGCCGAGCCGGTCCGCGAGTTCGGCGACGGTGCGGATGCCTCCGGATTGCAGGAGTTCCAGCAGGGCGAGCACGCGGGCGGTGGGGCGGGGCATGCCCGGAAGTCTCTCGCGAATACCGGGCGGGTTCTGCCCGGTATCGGTCATAGCGTGCGGTCACCAGCACAGATCGACCAGGGAGACCTCATGGAGTTCGTTTCGATTCGCATCATCACCGGCGACGTGGCTCGGCTCGTCGACTTCTACGAGCACGCCACCGCGGTGCGGGCGGACCGGGCCGGCGAGGACTTCGCCGAACTCAGGACCGCCTCGGCGACGGTGGCGATCGCGAGTACCCGCACCGTCGGGGTGTTCGCGCCCGGTTCCGCGTCCGAGGCCGCCAACCGCAGCGTCATCATCGAGTTCCTCGTCGACGACGTGGACGAGGTGCACCGGAACCTGACCGGTCTGGTGGCGGAGGTCGTCACCGAGCCGACGACGATGCCGTGGGGCAATCGCTCGTTGCTGTTGCGCGACCCGGAGGGCAACCTCGTCAACTTCTTCACCCCGGTCACCCCGGCTGCCATCGCGAAGTTCGCCCGCTGACCGGGCCGCCACGCGCGCCCCGATCGAGGTGACCGGGGCGCGGCGGGTCAGCGCAGGCGGCGGATCTTCACCGTGCTGTCGATGCGGGTGGTCTCGTTGCCGTCCGGGTCGCGTTGGGTGCGTTCGTGTTCGGCGCACACCAGCACGTCCCACTCGCCGTCGGGCAGGCGCAGGGAGTCGACGACTTCCTGCGGGGTGGGGAAGTGCACGTCGGGGTGCGGGTCGGTCTCCCAGGCGGGCCGGCCGCAGTGGCCTTCGACGAGCAGCACTCCGCCCGGTGCGACGGCGTCGGCGGCCCGGCGCAGGATCTTCTCGCGGGGCAGTTCTCCCCAGGAGTGCAGGAATTGGGCGGAGACCAGGTCGTATTCGCCGTCGGGGAAGTCGGTGGCGAGATCGATTTCCCGCCACCGGATGCTCAGGCCCCGCTCGGTGGCTCGTGCCCGGGCGCGTTCGAGGACGACCGGGGACAGGTCGACTGCGGTGACCTGCCAGCCGCGTTCGGCGAACCACAGGGCGTCGCCGCCTTCGCCGCAGCCGAGGTCGAGGACCCGGCCCGGTGGGAGGTCGGCGACTTCGCCGACCAGTGCGGTGTTGGCTTCACCGCTCCAGAAGTGTTCGGTGCTCGCGTACATCTCGTTCCACATGTGCGCTTCCGCGGCGCGGTCGCTCATGGTCGTCTCCTTCGTGGTGGGGGTGTCAGCGGCCGTGGCGGTCGGCGAGGGCTCGTTCGCCGAGGTCGGGTTCCTGCCCGGCGGTGCGGCGCTCGAGGGCGCGGCGCGTGTCGTGTTCGACGAGGTCGGCGTTGATGGCCGCGGCGGCGCGTGCTCCGGCGGCGGCGGAGCCGATGACGTTGTCGGTGACGTCGGTGATGTTGCCCGCGGCCCACACTCCGGGAACGCGGGTGGCGCCGGTGTGGTCGACGGGAAGTTGCGCGCCGATGACGGTTCCGGCTCGCTGCACGGGTTCGGCGGTCAGGCCGAGCTCGGTCAGCGCGCCGGTGCGGGCGGTGAACACGGGTGCGGCGACCAGCGCGTCGCAGGCCACCGTCGTGCCGTTGACGGTGACGCCGGTGAGCCGGTCGTCGTCGATGACGAGGCCGGTGACTTCGCCGGGTTCCACGGTGATGCCGCGGGCGGCGAGGCGGGCGCGGTCTTCGGGGGTCGGGGCGGGCGTGGTGTGCTGCAGCAACGTCACTCGTGGACTCCACTGCCGCCACAGCAGTGCCTGGTGCGGCGCCATCGGTCCGGTGGCGAGCACGCCGATGGCCTGGTCGCGGACTTCCCAGCCGTGGCAGTACGGGCAGTGCAGCACGTCCCGGCCCCACCGCGGCGCGAGGCCGGGAACGTCGGGCAGTTCGTCGACGAGGCCGGTGGCGGCGAGCAGCCGTGTCGCGGTGATCGTGGTGTCGTCGTCGAGGGTGAGCCGGAAACCTCCGCCGTCGAGGTGGCGGGCGGCGGTGACCGCGTGCGGGGTGAACTCGGCGCCGTAGCCGGTCGCCTCGGTTCGTCCGGTCGCGACGAGTTCGCCGGGTGGGGTTCCTTCCCGCCCGAGGTAGTTGTGCACGTGGGCGGCGGGTGCGTTGCGGGGGTGTCCGGCGTCGGCGACCAGGACGGTGCGCCGCGCTCTGGCCAGGCTCAGCGCGGCGCTCGTACCTGCTGCTCCGCCTCCGATGACGGCGACTTCGTAGTGGCCGGTCGTTCGTTCGCTCATGTGGAGTTCCTCCTCTGAGGCGAATACTCCACATCCGGCGCGAACATGACAAAGTTTCTTGCCGGAACGGCAAAGAGCAGGTTCGGTCGGCCTGCCGTGGCGGGGTGTGCCCGGCCCGGGAACAGTGCTCAGCGCTTGGAGCGTGTCCCATGTGGTCGCTTTGTGGACCGGCGAGGTGCTGAACGTGGTCGGCGCTGCTGCTGCTCCCGACGGCCGCACGACGGGACTAGTGGAGGTTCATCGCCTCGATGACGTGGTCCTCGGAGCCGTCGGAGAAGTCTTCCCAGTCCATGTTGGCCAGCGACAGGTTGACCTCCATCTCCACCATGGCAGGTGCGGTGGCGCGCTGAGTCTCACCTAGGCCGTCCTCGTCGAGATTGACCACGCACAGGTGGTGTTCGGGCGAGGTCATGGTCAGCTCGTCCGCCACGATGAGCACGGCCCAGTCGGCGTCCTCGGGTACCAATGCCACCAGTTGTTCCGGTGTCAGCCCGGCGTAACGGGCATCGTTGACCGAGGTCACGTTCGCGGACGCGGAGAGGTCGCCGTCCCAGTACGTCGCCGTCGCCCGCGCGGCCGCCGCAACCCAGGCGGCGTCATCGGAGAAGTCCGTTCGCACCACCGGAACGGATTCGGTGACCGGGAGCGGCGGAATCCCCGCAGGAGCCGCCGGAATCTCCCGCCGCGCCGGTTCCGGGGTTTCCGCCTCCGATTCCTGTTCAGGCCGCATGGTCCACATGATCGCGCCGTCCTCGTCGACCAGGACGAGTCGCCCGTCGTCGGTCACCAGCATCTCGGAGACGAGGAGAGCGTCCGGGCTCGGCGAATCTCCGCCCATCAAGCTGTAGGGATGGTGCGGGAGGCCGTCCGGGCGGCGGCTGAGCAGCTTGCCTTCCGTGGTGAGTTCGTAGCCGTCGCCGGTTTGGTGGAACACCACCCACAGAATCGGCCCATCGGTGCGGCAGAGGTAGTCGGCGTCGCCTCCGCCGACGACGAACGCGTATTCGCCGTTGTCCGACACCAGCGAGGCGTTGCGCAGGCACTGCCCCCGCCGCAGCCTGCGGCCGTCCGCCACGTTGTTCCAGCCGTCCCAGCGTTTCGGCGCACGCTCGGTCTGCCACACGACGTAACCCTCGTGGTCTTTCAGCACGAGCTTGCCCCAGTCGTGGATCATCAGGCTCGCGACCGGTTCGCCCGCCGTGTCGCTCGACCAGCGCCGTGCCCCGTCGGGGGAGTACACGACCAGGTCGCCGTCTTCCTCCAGCGTCAGGCGGCCCGGCTTGCCGTAGGCGGCGGTGTCGAACCTGGCCGGCGTGTGCCAGCCTACGGAGCTCTGGAAGTTGGTCCCGGTGGCCCAGACCGGGAACGAGTCGGCGTTGCGGTACACGACGACGTTGCCGTCGTGCTGGTGCACCACGCTGTACTCACCGGTCGGGCAGCCCACGGCTCGGCGGCTCAGCTGCTCACCGGGGCGCAGCACGAGCGCGTAGGAGTTTCCTGTTGTCATGTTCATCGTCTAGCACACGGCTATGACCGGCTCGGATGTGCAAGCGGTTTCCGCATCGAGCCCAGGTGTTCATCGCCCTTCGCGTCGCTGCGACGATCCGAAACGGCGCAAGCCGCATCGCGGACGAACTCGGCAGAAGGCATGATCGACTGATCGCCGGGCGGTCTGGATGGTGGTCCTTCCGCACCATCCGCGCCCAGGAACCCCGTCTCGACCGGCCCGGTTCAGCATCGACCGTGCCGAGATCGGGGCCGGCTGAGGCTCCGCGAGTCCCGGCCGGAGGTCGTCGGGCCGAGCACCGTCACTCATAGAGGCCGGCGAAGAAGTCATCGCCGTCGAGTTCGTAGTCGCTCTTGCCTTCGGCGGCGGTCTTGTTCGCGTTCTTCTTCAGTCGGGCGTTCTTTTCGAGGATCTCCACTTCTTTCTGCACTTCTTTCTCCCACAGCCTCTTCATCGTCGCGCTCTCGGTGGCGTCGGTGATCGTGATCGCCCGGGTGGCGGCCAGGAACTGGCCGAATCCCTGCTTTTTCACTACGACGTTGGGGATGCCCGTGCCATCTCCGGTGCCGCCGGCCGCGCCCTCGTACTTGACGTTGGGGTTGGGCTTGAACGCGTTCGGCTTGGCGCTCGCGGGGGCGCTGATGTACGCGTAGTCGTTCAGGAAACCGAGCAGCTCGGGAGTGATCGGGATTTCGACCACGCACTCGTACCCGGCACCCATGTAGGGCACGTTCTTCTGCGGGTCTTTACCTTCGGATCTCTTCTCGGCCTCGGCCTTGACCTCTGCGGCCCAGTTCCTCTCCCGGGAGAGGATGTACACGTCCCCCACGGAGAAGACGATCTCGCCGCGTACGTGGCCTTTGGTGTCGAACAGCGCCTCGACCGCTTCGTCGACGTTCTGTGCCTGCGCCGCGATCCGGTATTTGCCCGCCTCGGCCTTGCTCACCCGGCGGATGAGACGTTTGCCCTGCAGGCGCTGGAGATCGTCGTGCAGCTTCTCGGCCATGCCGGCGCGGTACTGATTCGTGTTCAGCAGCTCTTCCGGGCCGACTAACGTGGGCGCGGCGGACGGGTCGTCGGAACGCTGCTCCGACCGCTCGAAGTTGGTCAGCCTGTTGTTCAGGGCCAGTTTTTCGGTGTTGATGAGGTAAGCGTAATCGGACAGTTCTTGGGCGAGGTTCCGCAGCGGCTCGGGGGTGGCCTCCAACGGCCAGAGCTTGATCTTGTCGTACAGCTGCTGCACGGTGTCGTCCAGTTCCCGGTCCAGTCCGCTCGGCTTCCTGTCGGCGTCGATCAGATCGATCAGCTGGCGCAACGTCGCGACCAGGTAGGAATCGCCGGCGGCTTCGATCAACTCGTCCCGCCAGCCGGTGACCACGGTCTTGAGCCGGGTGCGCTGTTGGCCGCCGAGTTCGTGGATGTCCCGGAACCAGTCCAGCGCATCAGGGGTGAGAGCGTTCGCCCAGTCGGGCTCGGTGTCCGGTTCGGTGTCCGGGTCGAGGCCTTTGCTCACTTGCCGGCCGGACATGGCCACCGGCTCCACGTATGTGCGCGCCCATGCGACGCCCGAGCTGATCCGGTTGTTGAGGGCGGCGATGAGTTTCGGACGCTTGGTCTCGGGCAGGCCGCTCGCGTCCACCAGCTGCTTGATCGTCGCCGGGGGCAGCCGTTTGTCCAGGTCGATGAGGGACTCGGCGAACCTTTCCAGTGGTACGCCGGCGTAGGGCGAGCCCTTGCTGTGCGGCCCGGTGGACATGCTCTCGATCGTCTTGAAGACATCCGTGGATTCCACGAAGTCACCCGGCGCCTTGGGGGCGCCCTGGGCGCTGACGTCCATGGCTCCGCCCAGGTCTTGGCGGTACAGGTCGGCGCCGATCTTCATCCAGTTCGGCGGCTTGCGCAGGTCGAAGATGGCCAGCACGACGTCCAGGCCGACGAACGACAGGAAGTCCGTCGTGGGGGCGATCTGTGCCGCGTTCAGCCCGTCGGGATCCACCGTCCGGAAGTCGGTGACTTGGGCCAGGGTCCACTCCGCCGCCGTCTTGTTGCCGGTCGCCACCCAGGCGAACCTGGCCGGGAGTACCTTCGCCCCGGCCGCCTGGTAGATCTTGCCGGTCAGCATCTCGGCCAGCATGATCTCCTCGGCCGGCAGGGAGTTGCTCTTCTTGGCCTGCGTGGCTCCTTCGGCCGAGCTCTCGGCGGCGTTTCCGGGTTTCGGCACCGTGATCGGTCCCGGAACCCCGTCGGGCGTCAACGGGGTCCGGCCCCGTCGCTGGCTGAATTTGAACACCTTGTCAGTCGCGCCGACCCGCACATGCCACGGACGGCTTGATCCGCCTTCGAGCTCACCGAGAAACTCGAAGGCCCCGGGAGCGAAGGTCGGCAGGCCCGCGGCGTTGTCCGGGCTCGACCGGGCCTGGCCGGGCGTCTGCGCTTGATTCTCGATCGGCGTCGCGGTGTCGTCGTTCGCCCGCTGCACGGAGAACGGCCGGGTGGTGGCGAACGTGTTCGCCTTGGGCCTCGACGGCTGCTGTTCGCGCGGTGCCTGCGGGGCAGCGGCTTCCGCTGCGCGTTCGAACCGGCCGGACGAGGCGGAGATCCGGCCCGGAGTGCGTAGAACGTCGTGGACGGTGGAGCGCTGTAGGGGGTATTCGGTTTGGTGGAGGTCGCAGTCGGGGCCATGCCGGTGCTCCTCCCGGGCTCCTGGGTGCCCGGCCTGGCGGAGCATCTGGACGACTGCCGCGTTGCCTGCGCTTCGCTGTAACGCGACGAGGCCTGCTAGCGGCGTCCGGGTTGTGGTCTGGGGTCGGCGGGCCGGTGCCCTGGTCTTCCCTTCCCGCGCCGCCCCTGCCTGGTGTTCGGCGTGCATGCGACCTCTCCCTTTCGCAGGCGAACGACTCCCCTCTGGATATCTGAGGCGCGGGCGGTTGGGGCAGGTACCTGGGGCAGAGTGGGGGGCAACGTGCGTGGGCCGTGCGTGCGTGGCTCTCGCCAGGCCGGCAAGGGGTGCCGTTGACGTGTGGTCGGCGGACACGATCACGGCTCAGCGTTGACCGCTGTTCCCGAGATCGTGATCGGAACCGGTGGCGCCGGCGGTGCGTCGGAACCGGGGTATCGAGCAGGACATTCGTCAAGGGGAGACGTCATGAGGTCCGCAGTCCGCAGCACCCTGTCCGCCGCCGTCGGCACCGCCCTCGCGTTCAGCGGCACCGTAGCCATCCCGGCGGCGGCCGCGCCCGCCGCGATCACCTGCGACAGCCACGCAGGTGGTGATTCCGGGTTCTACAACGGGGATTCCGCGGGGAAGGTTTACAACGGGAAGTTCGGTCAAGGCCCCGGCATTCCGGGGCTCGGTTCGTACGTGCCGCAGGGGTTGACGACCTGGAACGACTGGGACGGCGGCAAGGATCTGCTGCTGATCACCGAGTACGGACCGGACGGGAAGCACGCCCGCATTTACGGTGTTGATCCCGCCACCGGTGAGCGCGTCGGAACGGTGGCCATCGCCGAGTCGCACGTGGGCGGGATCGCGGTGGCTCGCGGCTGGGTGTTCGTGTCCGGACGCCAGGCCGGCGACGGCGGCCACACCATCCGCAAGTACAAGGCGACCGACGTGGCGAAAGCCCTCAAGGCCGACAACGGTGAGGTGCTCGCGCAGACCGGCGAAGCCCGCAAGGTCTACGGCTCGTCGTTTCTCACCTCCGACGGCAACACCTTGTACTCCGGGAAGTTCAACGACTCCGGCCGCGACAGCATGTACGCCTACGCGGTGGCCGCCGACGGGACGCTGACGACCGGCACGAAGTACGAGGTGCCCACCAAAACGCAGGGGCTGTCGGTCGCCGACGGGCACTTCTTCTACAGCACTTCCTACGGCCGCCAGAACCGCAGCAACATCTACGTCGTCGACAAAGGCGCCACCGACATCGACAAGGCGTCCACGAAGTGCTTCCGCGCGCCGAGCATGGCCGAAGGCATCACCGACCACGACGGCACCACGTACCTGCTGTTCGAGTCCGGTGCCGACACCTATGCGCAGACCGGGTGCAGCGAAGGCGATTTCGACCCGTGCACCCGCAACGTCATCCAGAACCTGCACACCGCGAGCACCGCGAGCCTGCCGAAGTTCTGAAGGCGCGCACGAAAAAGGCCTGGTGGTCGTCGTGTCGCGGAAGGTTCTCCGCAGCACGGCGACCACCAGGCCGTGAAGGTTCGGGATCACCGGGGTGATCCCGGCCCGTTCGCCGGGGCGCACCGCGGTCGGTGCGGACCGGCGAACGGGGATGCTCAGATCAGGCCGAGTCCGCGGACCGCGTCGCGCTCCTCGACGAGCTCGCCGACCGAAGCGTCGATGCGCTGGCGGGAGAACTCGTCGATGTCCAGGCCCTGCACGATGTTGAACTTCCCGTCCTTCGCGGTGACCGGGAACGACGAGATGATGCCCTCCGGCACACCGTAGGAGCCGTCGGAGACGACACCGGCGGAGGTCCAGTCACCGTCGGGGGTGCCGTTGACCCAAGTGTGGACGTGGTCGATCGCCGCGTTCGCCGCCGACGCCGCCGAGGACGCGCCGCGGGCCTCGATGATCGCCGCGCCGCGCTTGGCGACGGTGGGGATGAACTCGTCGGCCAGCCAGGAGCGCTCCACCTGCTCGGCGGCGATCTTGCCGTCGACCTCGGCGTGGAACAGGTCCGGGTACTGGGTGGCGGAGTGGTTGCCCCAGATCGTGAGCTTCTTGATCTCGTTGACCGTGGTGCCCAGCTTCTGCGCCAGCTGCGTGAGCGCCCGGTTGTGGTCCAGGCGCGTCATCGCGGTGAACCGCTCCGCGGGCACGTCGGGGGCGTGGGACTGGGCGATCAGCGCGTTGGTGTTCGCCGGGTTGCCGACGACCAGCACCTTCACGTCGTCGGCGGCACCGGCGTTGATCGCTTCGCCCTGCGGCTTGAAGATACCGCCGTTGGCCTCCAGCAGGTCACCGCGCTCCATGCCCTTGGTGCGCGGGCGTGCGCCCACCAGCAGCGCGACGTTGGTGCCCTCGAACGCGGCACGCGCGTCGTCGAACACGTCGACACTGCTCAACAGCGGGAACGCGCAGTCGTCGAGCTCCATCGCGGTGCCCTGCGCGGCCTTGACGGCCTGCGGGATCTCCAGCAAGCGGAGCTTGATCGGGGTGTCCGCCCCGATGAGCTGCCCGGAAGCGATCCGGAACAGCAGCGCGTAGCCGATCTGGCCAGCGGCACCGGTGACGGTGACGGTGACGGGCGCTTTGGTCATAGGAGTGTCTTTCCTGCTCGCCGGACGGTTACCGACCGCGATGCTATCCCGCACGGTGACGCCCGCACGCGCACCCGCAACGGATCACAACCCGCGCCACCCCGAACCGATTCAGCAGGGTCACTGCCTCCTGTACTCACCGGCACCGGTCGAAGAAGTTCACTCGGTGCGCCGGTGAGGTGCACGACCTTTCGACCCGAGGGGCGGGCTGCGCTGGTGTCGACTGTGTCCCGGAGGTCGCGGGGAAGGTTCCTGGCGCGGTCGGGACCGGCGTGCACCGAGCACGGCGGAGCGGTTGTCGCCTCGACGCGGTCGCTGCCGACGTCGGGTGGCTGAACCGGTCGGTGTTCCCCTCCGCACGGTCTTCTTGTTCTGCCCGTTCGAGAGGTATTTCTGACGCGGGTGGAGCTCGGTGTGAGCTGGCAGCATTGACGGGGTCGGCTGGTGACCCGGGATGTGCGCGGTGAGTGGGGGAAGTGAGGTGGCCGGTGTGCGAGTCCGCCGCTGAGCGTCGAGCGACTTTGGTGAAGGTCGCGAACGAATTGTGGCTGCCCGACGTAGCCGCGCTGGTCAGTGGCCCGGACGGCATCGTGGTGCGGGCCAGCGACCAGGCCGCGGAACTCGCCGGAGAAACCCTCCCCGAGGAACTGGTCGGGCGGCGGCTGACCGAGCTGCTGGTGCCTGACGGCGCGGCGTGGCGGCTGCGTTCCCGTGGTCCGAGCGTCAGCCTGGTCCGCACCGCGGTGTGGCCGCACCACGATGACGGCCGGCTGTTGGTGACCGTTCTGCTGGACGTTTCCGACCTCGCCACCGCACTGGGCCGGTTGTCCTCCGACAAGCAGGTCTGGCTGACCGAGGCGGAGCGCGCCGCGGAGCAGGGGGACCCGTCGCTGCACGACGTGCAGCGCATGGCCCGCATCGGCACGTGGCAGTGGGATCCGCGCACCGACGTGCTGCGCTTGTCGGCGACGTTGCGCGAACTCACCGGTCAAGCCGCCGACATGCGCATGTCGTTCGAGGACTACCTGGACGCGGTGCACCCCGACGATCGAGCGTGGGTGCGCGACACCTGGTATCCCTTCGTCTCCCACCAGCACCCGGTCGAGGTCGAACACCGGTACCTGCGGCCCGACGGGGCGGTGCGGGTCTTCCGGTTGCACGGCTCGGCGACCAGGGACCCCGACGGCAACGTGATCCTGATCGGCACCACGCAGGACATCACCGAACAACGGGCTTCCGACCCGTCGCTGCGATACCGGGCCACCCACGACGTGGTGACCGGATTGCCCAACCGCGCCGCCGTGCAGGAACTGCTCAGCGCCCTGCCCGGCCGATCCGACGCCGACAGCCTCGCCGTGCTCGCCTGCCGCATCGACAACTTCAAACGCGTCATCACCTCGTTGGGCCACGACGCCGGAGACGAGCTGCTGGTGTTGCTGGCCCGGCGGCTGATCGACGGACTCGGCGAGGAGTGCACGGTCGCGCGCATCGCCGGTGAGGATGAGTTCCTGATCATCTGCTCGGATCTGGCCGCGGCGGGCGGGCTGGAAGCGTTGACCGGCCGCGTCTCCGGGCTCGTGCGCACCCCGGTGCCGGTGCGCGATCACCTCTTGCAGGTGTCGGCTTCGATCGGTGCCGCGATCCACGACGAGCCCAGCGACGACCTCGAGGGTTTGCTGCGATTCGCCACCGCCGCGATGAGCCAGGCGACCCAGCACGGCATCGACCAGGTCCGCCGGGCCGAGCCCGCGCTGATGGCTTCGGCGGACCAGCAGGTTCGCGTCGAAGGCCAGTTGCGGGACGCGGTGCGCCGCGACGGGCTGCGGCTGCACTACCAGCCGGTGGTCGCCACCGACGGCTCGATCATCGGTGCGGAAGCGTTGGTCCGGTGGCCGCACCCTGAACGGGGCCTGCTCAGTCCGGGCACGTTCCTGCCGGTCGCCGAACGGGGCGGGCTGCTGCGTGAACTGGACGAGTGGGTGCTGCGCACAGCGCTGCGCGATGCCGCCCGCTGGCCGTGTTCGCACGGCGCGGTGCACATCGCGGTCAACCTCACCGGCCTCGTACCCGGCGATCCCGCGTTCGGCGATGTCATCGCCGAGGCCGTGGCCGAATCCGGCATCGACTGGCACCGCATCGTCCTCGAACTGGTCGAGACCGAACTGGCCGATCCGCGCACTCACACCCGCCGAGGAATGCTGCGCTTGGCCCGGCGCGGAGCGCGTTTCGCCATCGACGACTTCGGCACCGGCCACTCGTCGCTGGCGCGCCTCAAGCACCTGCCCGCGGAGCTGATCAAAGTCGATCGGCAATTCGTCGCCGGAATCGAACACGACGCCGCGGATCGGGCGATGACTCACGCCATCGTCGACATGGCCCACGCGCTGGGCCGCCGCTGCATCGCCGAAGGCGTGGAGACCGCCGGGCAGTTCCACGTGCTGCGCGACCTCGGAGCCGACGCCTACCAAGGCTGGCTGTTCGCCCACGCGCTGCCCGAACCCGAGTTCGCCACCCTCCTGCGGCACACGCCGTTGTACGTGCCCCCGCCCAGCGCATGACCCGACGCTCGCCATGGACGTACCGTGGAAGGAGGGGAGTGTGAAGTGATGACCCGAGATGGGAGCGCCCGGCTGCAAGCGCTGCTCGCGCTGGGCGACGGTGATCGGTCCAGCTCGATGCTGGAGCTGATCTGCGAGCGTGCGGTGTCCGCGCTGGCGGTGTCCGGAGCCGGCATCACCGCGCTGTCGCAGTTGGCCGACGAAACGCTGCCGCAGCGCGGTTTGGTGGAGGCCACGAACACGATCAGCCACCAGCTCGACAGCCTTCAACTCACCGTCGGCGAAGGTCCCTGCCTCGACGCGTTCGCCTCCAACGCCCCCGTCCTGGTCGCGGACCTGGCCGCCGACGGGGCGCGCTGGCCCGGGTTCACCCCGGCCGCCCGCGAGCTCGGTGCGGCGGCGGTGTTCTCGTTCCCGTTGTTGGTCGGTGCCGTCCGGTTGGGTTCGTTCAACGTGTACCGGAGCGCGACGGGGCCTCTCGGTGAACAAGAGCTCACCGACGCGCTGCTGCTGGCCGAAGCCGCCACCCAAGCGCTGTTGGAGCAGATCGGCGGGCGCGGCACCGAGGACGCGGTGTGGCTGACCGACACCCACACCGCCGTCCACGAAGCGACCGGCATGGCCGCCGCGCAGCTCGCCGTGACGATGGACGTCGCTCTGCTGCGCCTGCGCGCGCACGCCTACACCCACGAGCTGCTGGTCACCGACGTGGCCAAGCAGGTCACCGATCGGACGTTGCGCTTCGGTGCGGGCACGACCGAATGAGGCCGTCCCTTCGCGAATGACGCGGAAAGAAGGATCCCGTGATGAATGCGGAGCATGAACAACGCTTGGCCGAGGCTTTCGTCGCGCTGGCCGACACTTTGGTCGACGACTTCGACATCCTCGATTTTCTCGGCACGCTCGCCGAGCGGGCCGCTGATCTGCTCAGCGTCTCGGCGGCCGGGGTCGTGCTCTCGGACCAGCGCGGCGGGCTGGCCACCACGGCCGCCTCTTCCGAGCGGGCGCGGGTGCTGGAGCTCGTCGCCGTCCAGACCGATGACGGGCCGTGCCGGGACTGCCTGCGCACCGGCGCCGTGGTGACCAGTTCCGATTTGAGCGCGGAGAGGGACAGGTGGCCCCGGTTCGCTTCCGCCGCCGAACAGCACGGCTATCGGGCGGCCACAGCTGTGCCCATGCGGCTGCGCGACCACGTGATCGGCGCCCTGACCCTGCTCAACGCCGAGGCCGAAGGTGTCGACGACACCAGCACGCAGCTCGGGCAAGCTCTTGCCGACGTCGCCACCATCAGCATCTTGCAGCAGCGCGCCGTGGACCGGACCGAGATCCTGTCCGAACAACTCCAAGCCACTCTCAACAACAACGTGACCGTCGCGCAGGCCCGCGGTGTGCTCGCCGAACACGGCGACATCAGCCTGCCCGAGGCGCATTCCCTGCTGCGCAGGCACGCGCGGCAGCACGGCAGGCGACTGTCCGAGCTCGCCCACGACGTCGCCGTCGGCGACGTCCACGCCACCGCCGTGCTCGTCGCTTCCTCGGCGCCGTCGCGGCAGCACGCCGAAGCCGCACAACCAGCCGTCCAGTACGACGCCCACCCGGAGTGATCAGGCCTTTTCGGGCGGGACGTGCTCGCCGTAGCTGGAATCACCGTCCGTTGCGGCCATCGGAGATCGGTCGCCGCCGGTGTCTTCCCGGCGAAGCTCCGGCACCGGGTTCCAGCCCGGCCGCTAGCCGTTGAGGCCGCCTCCGGCGGGCACGAAATCACTGGGGCGCACTCGCGGAACCTGCAGCACCGCGTCGAACGCGTCGAACACGGGTGTCGCCACGAACGTGTCCGCGTGCCGGATCCTTCCCGGTCCGCCTGAGGCGCCGCGCACGTCGACGCCGACCGCGCCGGCATCCGCCAGCCACGCCTCAACGCTGTCGTCGGTGGCGGCGGGCAGTGGTGTTTCGTGCAGCGAGAGCCCGCCGGGTGCGGCCGGGTCCATCGTGAGCCCGACGGTGGTGCCGCTGCCGCCGGTGATCGCGATCGGCCGGTATCGCGTGCCGAGTTCGGCGTCGAGATACATGCCCATGGGCACCATCGGGTGCGGCATTCCTTCGAACGGCACGGGTGTGCGCTGCAGGTGCCCGTTGTGGGTGAGCAGCACGATCCGCGCGTCGGGACCGTGGTGCTCCAGCAGCCACCGCACCGATTCGGCCATGTGCGCGTCTCGGGACACCAGCCGTCCGTGGCCTGCTGCGACCGCGAGCAGTTCCCGCATGAACTGGTCGAGTCGCCAGGCGCCGCGGATCGCGTGCAGCGCCACGGCGTGCTGGGTTCGTGCGGGTGGGGGCAGGGCCGGGCCGATGCCTTCGAGTCGCGCCAGGAGTTCGCTGATCGCGGCGGTCGCGGCATCGCGGTCGGCGCGTTCCAGTTCGGCGTAGCGGGCCATCGCCAGTCCGCTGTGCACTGCGCGGTATCGCGCCATCGCCCGACGCGCGTCTTCCAGCAGCGGCAGCGCATCGGAGTCCGCCTCGCGCAGGACCTCGGCGGCCGGCGGCCACGCCCGGTCGGCGTTGCCCGCCGATCCGGGTAGGTCGAGTCCCGCGAACGCGACGTCTCCGCGTGCTCGCAGCCGGCTCAGCAGGTCCCGCATTTCGCGGGCTTCGCCGAACCGGTATCCGAGGCCGCGGGTGGCGACGTCTTCGACGGCGCCGGGTGCGCCCCGCACCCACGCGTCGAGTTCCCGGGCCTCGGGGAAGCCGGATTCCACGGCGACCACGGTGAATCCGGCTCGTTGCACCAGCAGTCTCACCACCCGGTGGCGCACGAGGCCGAATTCGCGGATGTCGTGGTTGCTCTCGCCGACGGCGACGACGTGGGCGTCTCCGACGATGTCGAGCAAGGGTTCGAGGTCGTCGAGTGGGGCGTCCGGGTCCAGCGACGCCAGTTCGAAACGATCACCCGGTGAACTCATCCGCACCAGCCTTCCGCCGCCGCACGACCATTCGCGCGGCGGTCATCACCGACAACGAGCAACGGTGCACGCGAACGCGTGCCGCAAACCCGACGCTCTCGACCATCGGGGAGGGGGAGCGCGTCGGCCTCGGGGATCGGCTCGACTGGTCATGCCCGTAGTGAAGCGATCCGCTGCCGGGGTCGGCAACTCATTATTCGCGGCCCGCCAGGTAGGCGGTGCCGCGTTCGGACAACCAGTAGCGCTGTCCGGAGCGGATCAGCAGGTTCAGCTCCGCCAGTGACCAGCCCTGCGATTTCAGGCGCGACACCGGGCGGTCCAGTTGCGCTGCCAGCTCCGCGGCCCGCACGCCGGGCCGGTCGCGCACCGATTCCAGGAACCAGCGGGTCCACGGTCCCCGCGCCGACGACACGTCCCAGCTCGCCAGCTGACGGTCGATCGCAACCCGCTCCCGCGGTTCCAACATCACCACATCACCACGCTAACCCCGCGCGAACTGATCACGACAAGCCACCAGCACGGCAACGACCCAGCGCATCGAATACCCGGCGGCACCGGAAACCGCCACAATCGAGCGCATGCTGCAGGCCTGCCTCAACGGCGCCCGATCCCCGCGCGAGCATCATCATCTGCCGGTGCATCCCGAACAGCTCGCCGCCGCCGCGGCGAAGTGCGCCGCGGCCGGGGCCACCGAACTGCACCTGCACCCGAAATACCCCGACGGCACCGACAGCGTCGACCCGCAGAGCGTGGCGGCGGCGTTGCTGGCCGTGCGCGCGGCCGCGCCCGGCGTGCCCGTCGGCGTCACCACCGGGGCCTGGACCGCGCCGGATCCGCGCGACCGCATCGCCGCGATCCGGGGCTGGACCGTGCTGCCCGATCACGCGTCGGTGAACTGGCACGAACCCGGTGCCGACGATCTCGCCGCCGCCTTGCTCGATCGAGGTGTCGCCGTGGAGGCGGGCCTGTCGTCGGGCACCGACGGCCCCGCGCACTTCCGGGAATCACCGGCGCGGGGCCGGGTCTTGCGCATCCTCGCCGAGATCACCGATCCCACCGCTCGCGGCGCGGCCACCACGGCCCGGGCGCATCTCGACCAGATCGGCCCCACCGGCACGCCGATCCTGTTGCACGGCGAAGCCGCCGGCGCCTGGCCGGTGCTCACCCTCGCCGCCCGCGAGGGCCACGACGCCCGCATCGGTCTCGAGGACACCTTGCAGCTGCCCGACGGAGACATCGCCCCGGACAACGCCGCCCTCGTCACCGCCGCGGTGGCCCTCATCGAGCGGCGCTGAACGGTCACCTCGTGGTGAACACGCGGGGCTCCACCTGCGGGTTCGCGGGTGTCGTGCGTTCACCACGAGCGATATGCCGCGCACCGGGCCACGACGGGTCGTGACAGTGAGGGGCATGCGACTTCTCGTTCTCGGCGGCACGTCCTACCTGTCCCTCCACATCGCCCGCCACGCCCTCACCCGCGGGCACGACGTCACGTGCGCCGCACGCGGCGAGTCCGGCCCGGCTCCCGACGGTGCCCGTTTCCTCGCCCTCGACCGCGACGAGCCGGGCGCGCTGGATCCGCTCATCGGTGCGCGGTTCGACGCGGTCGTCGACGTGGCGACCGGCGCGCTGGGCTGGGTGCTGGAGGCGTTGGAGGCCCTGGCCGACCGCACCCGGCATTGGACGTTCGTCTCCAGCATCAACGTCTACTCGGACACGGCCTCACCGGGGCAGACCGTGCACGCGCCGCTGCACGAACCGGTCACCTCCACCCGCCGCTACGATCCGTTCGCCGCCGAGACCACCATCGAGATTCACGGTGGTCTCAAGGTCGCCGGCGAGAACGCCGTGCGCGCACGACTCGGCGACGATCACAGCCTGCTGGTGCGGCCGGGCATCATCAGCGGGCCGGGCGATGTCATGGATCGCTTCGGGTATTGGGCGGGACGTTTCGCCCGCGGCGGCCGGGCCGTCGTTCCCGACAGTCCGCGCCAGCCCGTCCAGCACATCGACGTCCGCGACCTCGCCGCCTGGATCGTCACCGCCGCCGAGGACGACCTCACCGGAACGTTCGACGCGATCGGCCCCGGCGTGGAGCTCGGCGAGGTGTTCGAGCCGACCGCGCGGCTGGTCGGCGCACCCGACCTGGAACTCGTGCCCGTCGCGCCCGAGGTGCTCACCGGCGCCGGTGTCGCGCATTGGGGCGGGCCGGCGTCGCTGCCGCTGTGGCTGCCGGAGAGCATGCACGGCCTGGTCACCCACGATCCGGTTCCGGCGCGTGACGCCGGGCTGGTGCTTCGTGCATTGGGCGACACGATCCGCACGGCGTTGGCCGATGAGCGCGCTCGTGGCCTGGATCGTCCTCGCAGGGCCGGGCTCACCCCGGAACAGGAACGCGCCGTTCTGGACGCGGCCGATATCGAGGCGGGCCGGTCCGGGCCGGGTTGATCGGCGCAACGACGATCCGGGCAGGGGAGAACAGCGCTGCTCACGCCGTCGCGGTGGCGAGCGCGTCGAGGACCCGGTGGTGCAGCAGCTCGTACTGCTCCCGCATCCGCTTCAACGGGCCGCGCACGATCACGACACCGGGGCCGACGATCTCGTCGGCGGCGAACTGCTCCCGGGTCAGGTCGACCTCGACGTCCTCGCCGAGCAGGTTCCACCAGTGGTAGTCCACCCATTCGTCGTCGACGCGCACTTCGCCGCGCATCAGGTGCCCGCCGAACAGGTCGTGCAGCACCAACGCGGTCACCCCGCACTGCCCGCGAGCGGGATTGCTCGTCGACCACTGCGGGAGGTCCTCCGGCGCGCAGGTGTCCGCGCCCCACGCGGCCCGCACGGCCCGTTCCACTTCGACCAAGGTCCACACCATGTGCTCGTCCTAGCACCGCGCACCGACAATGTCGGGCTGATGCCCCGAGGTGGGTGTCTTCGTTGACCGGGCAGGACCGGGTGGGTGAGGCGTTGGGCGGCATCGGCTCGGTGCCGGGTTCCGGTGGGGTCGAGGTGGGGATTCGGGATCGCCTCTGGTTCTGCGGGGGCGATGCGCCTACTGTGCCCCGTCATGCGCACGCCTCTGGGCAAGACTCCCCGCCCGCGTCCGGTGGTGCACTGACCACCGGACTCAAGCCCCGTCAGATCACGATGCTCTCGATCGGGGGTGTGATCGGTGCTGGCTTGTTCGTGGGGTCGTCGGCGGCGATCGCCGAAGCAGGCCCCGGGGGTGCTGGTGTCGTTTCTCATCGCGGCGACCTTGGTGGTGCTGGTGATGAAGATGCTGGGGGAGATGGCGATCGCCAACCCTGACACCGGCTCGTTCTCCACCTACGCGGATCGGGCGTTGGGCCGGTGGGCGGGGTTCTCGATCGGCTGGTTGTACTGGTGGTTCTACGTGCTGGTGATCCCGATCGAGGCGATCGCGGCGGGCGACATCGTCGGCCCGTCGCTGTCGGTGCCGACGTGGGTGCCGGCGTTCGTCGTGATCGCGCTGCTGGCGGGCACGAACCTGCTGTCGGTGCGCAATTACGGCGAGATCGAGTACTGGTTCGCGCTGTTGAAGGTCATCGCGATCATCGGTTTCATCGTGCTGGGCGTGACCGCGATCCTCGGGTTGCTGCCGAGTTCGGAGGTCAGCGGGCCGTCGAACCTGTGGGCCAACGGCGGGTTCCTGCCCAACGGGAGCGTCGCGGTGCTGGCGGGGCTGCTCACGGCGATGTTCGCGTTCCAGGGCAGCGAGATCGTCACCATCGCCGCCGCCGAATCGGCCGACCCCGGGCGCAACATCCGCCGGGCCATCAACGCCGTGGTGTGGCGGCTGGCGTTGTTCTACATCGGGTCGGTGTTCGTCGTGGTGCTGCTGGTGCCGTGGAACGCCCCCGGTTTGGAAGCGGGCGGTTCGTATCAGGCGGCGTTGGAGACCATGCACATCCCGGGCGCCGCGATGATCATGGACGTGGTGGTGCTCGTCGCGGTGTGCAGCTGCCTCAACTCCGCCGTCTACACCGGGTCGCGCATGCTGTTCTCCCTCGCCAAGCGCGGCGATGCCCCGCGGTTGGCCGGTACGACCGGCGCCAACGGCACTCCGCAGGCCGCGGTGCTGGCCTCCACGGTGATCGGCGGGGTCGCGGTCGTCGTCAACTACGCGGTGCCGGAGCTGTTCGGGTATCTGCTCGCCTCCAGCGGCGCGATCGTGCTGATGATGTACCTGGTCATCGCCATCACCCAGCTCGCCACCCGCCGCGCGCTGCGCGCCCAGGGCGGTGAAGGGCGCCTGGACGCGCCGATGTGGGCGTTCCCGTACTTGACGGTGCTCACCATCGTGAGCATCACCGGGATCCTGCTGGCCATGGCGATCCTGCCCGGCAAGCGGTTGGAGCTGTGGCTCTCGCTCGGTCTCGCGGCGTTCCTGGTGGTGGCGGGGATCGTCGTGCAGCGGCGGCACGCGCCCGCGGCCTCGGATCCGGTGGGCGTGTAGCGGGCCGGGTCGTCAGCGCTGGGCGAGCACGGCGGCGAGCAGCCCGGGGAAGCGCTGTTCGAATTCGGGGCGCAGGGAGTGCCAGCAGCAGGTGCCTTCCGGCCGGATGAACACCACGCCGGCGTTGCGCAGCGTCGCGAAGTGGTGGCTCAAGGTCGATGGGGAGACGGCCACGTCGGCTTCGGATCCCTGGTGTTCCCGGCCGTCGCCGAGCATGCGCACGATGGAGAGGCGTACGGGGTCGCCGAGGGCGGAGAGCGCTTCGGCCAGCGAGATGCCGTCGAGTTCCGGGTGGTCGGCGGCGCACTCGCCGAAGTCACCACGGCGGTCACCGACCTCACCGGGCACCCGCCGCGCTCGATCCAGGCGTTCCTCGCCGAACACCGCGAACAGCTGCAGGTTCCGGCAACGTCGTTCTGGACCTGACCGCGACCCGCGATGCCGTGTCCCGGCCGGATGACCCGCGACCCGGCCGGCCTCACCGCCCGTCGACGCGCTGCAAGATCATGCGCTGCGCGAGCCGAGCCAATTCCCGGCTCGCCGGAGACAGCGCCGCCGAGCGCCTGCGCACCAGAGCGATCGTGTCGTGCAGCGGCTCGCGCAACCCCACCGTGTGCAGCGCCGCCGGGCACGCCGGGGACTCCGCGACCGCGCGGGCCACGATCGTGTCGCCGATGCCGCGCTGCACCAGCGACAACGCCGACTCGACGTGCTCGACCTCGATCCACGGCTCCAGCTTGAGCCCGGCGAGCTGAGCACGATCAGCGAGCTGGCGCCGCGTCGGATCCGACCAGCCGTAGTGCGCGTCGTAGAGAATCAGGCGCGCGGCGGCGACGTCCTCGATGCCCAGCGGCTCACGGGCACGATCCGCCTCGGCCGTCGCGAAGTACACCTCGTCGCGCAACAACGGGATCACCTCAAGGCCCTCATCGTCGATGGGCAGCACCACCAGCCCGGCCTCCACCGTGCCCGCCGCGACCGCGGCGGCGACCTCCACCGAGTTCAACCCGATCAACCGGACCCGCACATCCGGGTAGGCGTCGTGGAACCGCTGCGCCAGATCCGACAGCAGGTAATACCCGGCGTTGCGCAACAGCCCGAACGTGGCGACACCGCCGTGCAGCGACCGCACCGAACGCAGCGCCTGCGCCCCCTCGTCAGCGGCCAGCACCGCCTGCTCCGCGTGCGGCAACAGCGCCTCACCCGCCGCCGTCAACACCAAGCGCCGCGCGCCCCTGGTGAACAACCGCGTGCCGTGCTCGTCCTCCAGCTTGCGGATCAACTCCGACACCGACGCCTGCGCGATCCCCATCGCCGCGGCGGCCGTCGTGAACGAACCGGTCCGCGCGGCGAGCACCAACGCCCGCAACTGCTTCAACGTCACAGGGAAACCCTATGGCACACGCAGGAACTTCTCACCTTGTCCTGTGCCCGGCCGGTTCGTAATGTGCCCGCCATGCGCTTCGCACCCTCCCTGATCAGGGAACTCGGCGGATCCCACCGCATCCTCAAAGCACCCGCGAACGACGGCCCCGCCGCCCAACGCGAACCGGCCGTGATCCAACGGGTCTCGGACATGCTCACCACCATCGAACGCGACGGCATGGACGCCGTGCTGCGCTACGCCCGCGAACTCGACGGCCGGCACGACACCCGAGTCGAACTCGACGCCGCCACCCTCCACAACAGCGCCGCACAACTGACCCCCGAACACCGCGAAGCGCTCGAACTCGGCGCCGAACGCACCACCGCGTTCGCCCGCGCCCAACGCGCCCACCTGCAGGACTTCGAAACCGAACTCGCCCCCGGCCTGATCACCGGACACCGCTACGTCCCGGTGCAACGCGTCGGCGCCTACCTGCCCGCCGGACGATTCCCCCTGACCGCGGGCGCGTTCATGACCGTCGGCGTCCCCAAAGTCGCCGGAGTCGACACCGTGCTGGCCTGCCTGCCACCCGGCCGCGATGGCACCCCCGACCCCGCCGTGCTCTACTCCGCGCACCTCTCCGGCGCCGACCACATCTACGTCCTCGGCGGCGTGCAAGCACTCGCCGCCATGGCCTTCGGACTGCTCGGCGAACGCCCCGTCGACATGCTCGTCGGCGCAGGCAACGCCTACGTCGCCGAAGCGAAACGCCAACTGTTCGGCACCGTCGGCATCGACCTGCTCGCAGGCCCCTCCGAAGTGGCGGTCCTCGCCGACGACACCGCCGACGCGGAACTCGTCGCCGCCGACCTGCTCGGCCAAGCCGAACACGGCATCAACTCACCCGCCGCCCTGATCACCACCTCCGAAGCACTCGGACACGCCGTGATCAACGAAGTGGACCGCCAACTCGAAACCCTGCCCACCAAGGACATCGCAGGCCCCGCCTGGCGCGACCACGGCTCGGTGACCTGGGCAGCCGACGCCGACACCGCCATCGCACTCACCGACGACCTCGCCCCCGAACACCTCGAAGTCATCACCGCCCACGACGAGCACTACCACCGGGCACTGCGCAACTACGGCTCCATCTTCCTCGGCCCGTGGAGCACCGTGGCCTACTCCGACAAAGGCATGGCAGGCACCAACCACGTGCTGCCCACCGCAGGCGGAGCCAAACACAGCGCCGGACTCTCCGTCTCACGCTTCCTGAAACCCCTGACCTACCAACGCGTCTCCGAACAAGCCACACCACTGCTGGCCGACGCCGTCGACGTGATCTCCCAGTACGAACAGATGGCCGCGCACCGCGCCACCGCCACCCTCCGCACCGACCGCCACCAGAAGGGACACGCCCGATGAGCGGCACCCCCGACGAACAGAACCCCACCACCGGCCGCGGGCACCCGAAGGCACCATGCACCCGCCCGCACGGACCATGCCGACCGACCACACGATCCGCGTCGACTCCGGACACGGCGCCGACGAACCGCAGCGGGTGCCGGGGGAGCGCAGGCAACCCATGCGCGGATTCGAAGACACCTACACCGACATCGTCGACTACATCGTGCGAATCACCCACCGCATCTGGGAAGACCAGGACGTCGGCTACATCTACGACACCTACAGCCCCGGCTGCCGCCTGCACGGCGACAACGGCTACACCTACGGCGTCGAGCAACTCGTCGACGGCACCATGCAATCCATCAACGCCTTCCCCGACTGCCGCCACTACGCCGACGACGTCATCTGGGCAGGCGACGAAACCCAAGGCTTCGTCACCTCCCACCGAGCCATCAACATCGGCCACCACACCGGACCATGGCGCTGGGGACCGCCCACCGGCCGCAAACTCGACACCTGGGTCATGGCCAACTGCGTGGTGCGCGACAACGAGATCTACGAAGAGTGGGTCCTCTACAACACCGCCGCGAAACTCCAGCAACTCGGCATCAACGTCGTCGACGCCGCCCGCACCTACGGCAACGAAGGCGGCATCGCACCCCTGACCGCCCGCCAATTCAGCGAACCCGTACGACTCGTCGGCGGCCGCAAACCCGAACCACTCCCGCTGCCCACCGGACGATTCGACGTCGAGCAAACCGTGCAGGCACTGTTCCACAACGTCTACAACCGCCGCGACCTCAGCATGTTCGACCGCGTCTACGCCGACGCCGTGCGCTGGCACGGCACCACCAACCGCACCGGCCGCAACCGCTCCGACGTGCGCGGCATGGCACGCTCCCTGCTCGCCACGTTCCCCGACCTCGGCGTCACCGTCGACGAGATCTACTGGATGGGCAACGACACCGACGGCTACAGCGCCTCCGTGCGCTGGTCCGGCACCGGAACCCACCGCGGCTACGGCCTCTACGGCACACCCACCGCCCGCCGCGCACACCTGTGGGGCATGTCCCAGCTGTACTTCTCCGGCGGACGCATCGTCGAAGAATGGTCCCTGTTCAACGAATTCGACGTCCTCGCCCAACTCCTCGCCGACGAACCCCCCGCACAACTCGGATGACCCACCCGTGACCCGAGTGCACTGCACCCAACTGGCCCCGCGCGTGGCCGACCTGCCGCACAACCGCGAACTGACGGCGGCGGCCGTGCGCGGGGCCGCCGCGCGCGGCGCCGACGTGATCGTGCTGCCCGAACTCGCCACCTCCGGCTACCGGCTCAACTCCGTGGCCGAAGCCGCCTCAGTCGCACTGACCCCGCACGACCCCCTGTTCACACAATGGGGCACAGCCGCCCCCGACTCCGTCGTCGTCGGCGGATTCTGCGAACTCGGAACCGACGGACGGCTCTACAACAGCGCCGCGATCCTCGACCGCGGCGAACTCATCGCCGTCTACCGCAAAACCCACCTGTGGGACGACGAAAAACTCCTGTTCACCCCCGGCCCCGAAGCACCACCGGTGCTCGACACCAGCCACGGCCGCATCGGCGCACTGATCTGCTACGACCTCGAATTCCCCGAACTCACCCGGAAACTCGCCCTCAACGGCGCAGAACTGCTCGCAGTACCGACCAACTGGCCACTGCAACCACGCCCCACCGGCGAACGCGCCCCCGAAGTCACCATCGCGATGGCCGCCGCACGCATCAACCACCTCGCCATCGCCTGCTGCGACCGCACCGGAACCGAACGCGACACCCACTTCACCGGCGCCACCACCCTCATCGACCAACACGGCTGGATCCGCGCCGAAGCCACCGACACCGGCACCGCCCACACCGACCTCGACCTCACCGCCTCCCGCAACAAACGACTCACCCCGCACGCCGACCTCCTCGCCGACCGCCGCCCCGAGCTCTACTGACCACACGAAAACGGCCCACCACACCGAATTCCACGGTCTGGTGGGCCGTTCCCGTCACGCCGTCAGTCGCCGCCCGGACCCGCGCGCAACGAACGAAACGTGCCCAGCAGGATGTGCGCGAGGTTGTAAACCACAAAATCCGCGTCCTCAACAGCACCCGCCTCAGCGCTGGACACGATGCTCATCACCGCCGACCCCGCCTCCCGAGCCCGCCGATGCACCTCGGCCTTCGCCCGCACCACAGCCGCATCCCCAGGCGGCACCCCCAGCGACACGGCCAGATCCGCCGGCCCCACCCACACCGCATCAAGCCCGTCCACCGCCACGATCTCCGCGGCGTGCTCCACACCCGCCGCCGTCTCCACCATCGCGATCACCACCACGTCCGCAGCGGCACGCACATGCTCCTGCGCAGTGACCGCGCCATAACGACCCGCCCTGCTGTAGGTCGCGAAACCACGCTCCCCGAACGGCGGATAATGCGCCGAACGCACCACCTCCACCGCCTCCCGCGCCGACTCCACATGCGGCACCACGATCCCCTCAGCACCAAGATCGAGCACCCGCAGCACCTGATTCGCATCCGCCCGACCCACCCGCACCAACACCGCAACACCGTGCGCCTGCGCCAACGCGATGTGCTGCTGCAACACCACCAGATCCGCCGGCCCGTGCTCGCAATCCACCAGCACGTAATCCAACCCGGCGATCCCCGACAACTCCACCAGCATCTCCGCCGGCAACCGCACGATCCCGCCGCGCAACCGGGCACCCGAACGCAACTTCGCCTTCAGCTTCATCGGCCCACCATCCCCGCGGACAGGTCGATGTCGGCGGCGCACAACCCCGGCATCGAAAGCATCGCCACCAACGCCGCACCCACCTCGTCCTCGGTCACCATCCGCCCCAACGCGGCCCGCGACACGAACTCGGCCTCCGCCCGCTCAACCGTCGTCCCGGCCCGCTCGGCCTCCAACCGGAAATTCCGCGCCATCCGCGGCCCCTCCACCGGACCCGGCGACAACGAATTCACCGCCACCCCGAGCGGACCGACCTCCGCCGCCAACGTCGTCGTCAACCCGAGCACCGCCATCTTCGACGCGCAATACGGCGAACGCCGAGCCAACGGACGCTTCCCCGACACCGAAGCCACGTTGACCACATCCCCGAAACCCCGCTCGATCATCGCGGGCAGCAGAACACGACACATCAAATACGTACCGCGCACATTCGCCGCGAACACCTCATCCCACTCACCCGGCCCGACATCCACGAGCGGCGCCACCGGCCCAGCGACCCCCGCGTTGTTCACCAGAATCGACACCCGCTCGTCACCGAGCCGCTCGACGAGACCCGCCACCGAACCCGGAGCGGCCACATCACAGACCACCGCCGAACCCGCACCGGGCAACCCCGCCACCGTCTCCTCCAACGACCCGAGCGTCCGGCCCACGGCGACCACCCGAACACCCTCCGCCGACAACGCCCGGCACATCGCCCGCCCCAGACCATTGCCACCGCCGGTCACCAACGCCGTACGCCCCGCCAACTCAGACATGATCGGCCCACTCCAAACCCGCGCCACCGAACTTCGCCGCCCGCACATCACCAGAGCGGGCATGCCCCTCGAACAACTCGACCCGCGCCGCACGACCGCACACCTCACCCAGCCGCGCACTCGCCGCCGAATCCACCACCTCCTGGTACGTCACCGTCTTCAAGTACTTCCCGACCCACAGCCCACCCGTGTACCGCGCGGCACCCTTCGTCGGCAGCACGTGATTCGTCCCGATCACCTTGTCCCCGTAGGACACGCACGTGCCCTCACCCAGGAACAACGCCCCGTAGTTGCGCATCCGCTCCAACGCCAGCCGCGGCCGCTCCGTCAACACCTCCACGTGCTCACTGGCATAGGAGTCGGCCAACTCGAACGCCTCGTCCACCGACCCGACCACCACGACCTCACCGTGATCACGCCAAGCCGGACCCGCGAAATCGGCGGTCGGCATGCCCGGCAACAACTTCTCCACGTGCTCGACCACCTCCACCACCAACGCCCGCGACGTCGTGATCAGCACAGCAGGGGAGTCCGGACCGTGCTCAGCCTGCGACAACAGATCCACCGCCACCACGAACGGATCCGCATGCTCATCGGCGATCACCAAGATCTCCGTCGGCCCGGCGAACAAATCGATCCCGACCTCCCCGAACAACTGCCGCTTCGCCTCCGCCACATAAGCGTTGCCCGGCCCCGCCAGCAGATCCACCGAACCCACCGACTCCGTACCCGCCGCCATCGCCGCCACCGCCTGCACACCACCCAGCAGATGAATCTCATCCGCACCCGCCAAGTGCATCGCCGCGACCGTCGCCGCCGGAACCTCACCGCGAATCGGCGGCGTCGCCGCCACCACCCTCGGCACCCCCGCGACCTTCGCCGTCACGATCGTCATGTGCGCCGACGCCGTCAGCGGATACCGCCCACCCGGCACGTACGCACCCACCGCATCGATCGGCACATGCCGATGCCCCAGCCGCACCCCCGGCAACGTCTCCACCTCCACGTCGCGCAGCGATTCCCGCTGATGCCCGGCGAACACGCGCACCTGCTCCTGCACGAACCGGATGTCGTCGAGCACCTGCCGCGGCACCGACGCGACGATCCGCTCGACCTCCTCCGGAGAAAGCCGGAACGACCCGGGACTCCAACCGTCGAACCGCTCCGAGTACTCCCGCACCGCCACGTCACCACGAGCGCGGACGTCCTCGATGATCCCGCGCACCCGATCCCGCAGCTCGGAGTCGTCGGTGGCCGCCTTCTTCGGCGCCGGATGCTTCAACACTTCACGCACAGTCGATCTCCTCGATCGTGGATGGGGGAGCGCACCGGCGAACGAGCCGGTTGACCAGCTCGGCGGTGCGCTCAGGAGCTTCAAGTGCAAGCAGGTGCCCCGCACCGGGCACCAGGTACAGCTCGGCGTCGGGCAACCCGGCCGCGATCTCGCGGTGGAACTCCGGCGGGCACAACGCGTCCTCGCCACCGGAGACCACCAACGCCGGAGCGGTGATCATGGGCAGCACCTCGCGCGCATCGGTGCGCGTGGCCTGCGCGGCGAGCTGGGCCACGAACCGCCGCGTACCCACGCGCGCGGCCATTTCCCGGAACGCCCCCGCCGCGACCGGCCGCTGCCGCGCGAACATGCTCGGCAGGATCTCCTCCACGACCTCGCAGAACTCACCCGCCCGCGCCCGCCGAGCCTGCCGCCACCACGCCTCGTGCTGATCCGGCCGCGGAGCGCCCGCGTTCGTCGACAACGCTGCGAACCCCGCCACCCGCTCCGGAGCCAGCCGCGCCACCTCGAACCCGACGATCGCACCCAAACTCAGCCCGACCAGCAGCATCGGCCCGTCCACACAGGACAACACCTGCTCGGCCATGCCCGTGATGCTCGGCTCGCTCAACTCCGCGTGCACCACCGGCACATCCAGCGCGGACTCGACCCCGGCCCACAACCCGGCGTCGCAGAGCATGCCGGGCAGCAGCACCACCCGATCAGTCACGAGCACGCGGCACGAGCGCGTACGGCGCCACGTAACCGTTGTGATCGATCGAGTACCCGGCGTCCGCAGCGGCCTTGACGACCTCCTCGTCCCAGTCCAGACGCACCCGCCCGTCCCCGGAATTGATCACCACGAGCTTGCCGGTCTCCGCGCCAACGTTGCGGATGCCGCGCCACGCGCCCGGCGGAACCGACAGCATGTCCCACTCACCGAGCTCCACCGTGACCGGATCGTGGTCGTTGAGCGTGACCTCCCAGCGACCTTCCTTCACCATCAGCACCTGCGTCTGCTCCACGCGGTGCCCGAGCATCCCGCGCCCGGCTCGGCGCGCAGCCACGCGATGTTGTGCCCGTGCGGGTTGAAGATCCGCGGCTCCTGATCGAGGTCTTCGGTCATGCCGAACCCGACGACCAGCGCCAGCTCCGCGCCGCCACCGGTGACCACCGAGTCCAGGAACGGCCGCGAGCACCACTCCAGGTCGTCCTGGGTCACCACCCGCCGCCGCATCTTCTCCGTGGAGAACGACCGCAGCCGCGCGAGATCCGGCTGCGCCATCGGCCGCACCAGCTCCACGTCCTGCGGCGGTTCGTCGCCCGCGACGGTGTCGATGAGCCTGCCGTCCTCGGTCAGGTGCAGCCCGTACCCGGCGGCCTCGCGCAGCACCGTGGGACCCCAGATGATGCCCCCGGTGTCGTCGTGCCCGAGCGAGGTGAACAACCAGCCGTCGTCCGGTCCGATGTTGGTGAACCCGCGGAAGATCCACGTCGGGATCGACGCGATGTCACCCTCCCGCAGCACCAGCTCGCCCTCTTCACCGTCGGAACCCCAGCGCAGCAGGAACTCGCCGCGGAAGCACAGGAACACCTCGGCGGTGAAGTGCAGGTGCAGGTTGTTGACGACGCCGTTCGGCATCGCGGCCGCGCCGATGTTGTAGCCGTGCGGCTCGCGGAGGTTGATGACCTGCTTGGAGTTCTGCGACACCCCCGGCCCGATCATCGCGTAGTTCTCCTTGCGCTCCGAGCCCGGCGTGCGGCAGTCGATGAACGCCTGGTCGCAGGACACGAAGTCGCTGCGCCGGATCGTCCTGCGCGTGATCTCCGCTTCGCCGACCCGTACCGGTACCTGCTGCATCCGTGCACCTCCGCAATCGATGACTACGTATGCATTACAGCACTGGGCCGAACCCCGGTCAACAACTCCCACAGCTGGCACCGATTCCGGAACCGTCCTGATCTCACACCCGGAAACCGACTAGAATCCGTATACCGGGAGGTCGAATGTCGATCACGAGTCATGACGTCGCCAGGTTCGCCGGCGTGTCCCAAGCGACGGTCTCGCGCGCCCTGCGCGGAGACCCGCGGGTGTCCACCACCACCCAGGACCGCGTGCGCCGCGCCGCCGAAGCGCTCAACTACGTACCCAGCGAAGCCGGCCGCAGCCTCTCCACGCACACCACCCGCCGCATCGGCGTGCTCGTCAGCGACCTGGCGAACCCGTTCTACCCCTACCTCGTCGGCCCGCTGCACGACGAACTGGAACAACGCGGCTACCGGATGATGCTGCTCACCGAACGCTCCGACGACGCCCTCGCCACCGAACGACTCCTCGACCACTCCATCGACGGCGCCGTGCTCACCACCGCCACCAGCGGATCCGCACTGCCCGACGCACTGCGCCGCAAACAGGTCCCGTTCGTGTTCCTCAACCGCGTCGACGGCCGCGACGGCGCCGATTCCGCCGTCGTCGACAACGAACGCGGCGGCCGAATGGTCGCCACCGAACTCACCGAACTCGGACACCGCAACATCGCCCTGCTCGGCGGCTCCACCGACACCAGCTCCGGCCGCGACCGCGAACACGGCTTCGTCGCAGGACTCGCCGACACCGGCATCGCCCTGCCCGCCAACCGAATCCGACGCGGACCCTACGACTTCAACACCGGCTACCACGGCCTCGCCGAACTCCTCGACGCCGACCCCGACCTGACCGCCCTGTTCTGCGGCAACGACGTCGTGGCCATCGGCGCCTACAACGCCGCACTGCGCGAAGGCCTCCGCATCCCCGACGACCTCACCCTGATCGGCTTCGACGACCTGCCGATGGCCTCCTGGGAAGCGTTCTCGCTCACCACGATCCGCTACGACCTCCCGGAAATGGCCCGCACCGCGGCCCGCCTGCTCATCGAACGCCTCACCGGCGAAGCCACCGACTCCGCCCGCCGAATGGCCTTCGCCCCCGAACTCGTCCGCCGCGGCACCCACGCACCACCCGCCCTACGCCGCGCCTGGCGCGTCTGACCCGCACCGGCGAACCAGGTGAATGCCCCTTCGCCCAGTGCGACTCGTCGGGCCGTCCACCCGACACGGCCGGTGCGGTGAATGGCCCACACACCCGATCAGATCGGCAAATGAGCCATTCACCGCAGCCAGTGCCGCCGACGAGATACGACTAGGCGGGGGAGAGGCACTAGGCGAACTTGTCCGCGCCGAGTTCGCTTCGGTAGGTCTCCTTCATGAACACCGTGATCACGACCAACGCCAGCACCGCCGCCGCCGCGAGGTACACCCACACCGCGTAGATCGTGCCGAACCGGTTCACCAGCAGCGCCGCGATGAACGGCGTGACACCCATGAAGATCGAGAACGAGCTGTTGTACGCGATGGCGCTCGCGCTGAACCTGGTGCGCGTCGCGAACAACTCAGCCGAACACGTCGTCACGATCCCCGTCAGGAAGAACTCCGGGATGATGTAGACCAGCTGACTGCACACCGCCGAGGTGAAGCCGCCCTGCTCACCGATCGCGAACGCCAACGGCACCAGCGCGATGCACGCCACCGCACCACTGATCAACATCGGCTTGCGCCCGATCCGATCCGAAAGCCTGCCCGCCACCGGCAGCAACGGCATCAGCACCGCCACCGAGATCAAGTTCGACACCAACGCCTCCGACCTGGACAGCCCGAGCTCGCTGACCAGGTACTCCGGGTAGTAGGTGACCCACGTGTAGGACAAGATCGCCAGCATGATCGAGGCACCGCAGAACACCAGGATCGGACGCCACTGCTCCCGCAACGCCTCCCGGATCGGCGCCTTCACGATGTTCGTGCCGCCCTCGGTCTCCCGCATGAACTCCGGGGTCTCCTCGATGCGACTGCGCAACCACAACCCGACCGCCGACAACGGCAGCACCGCCAAGAACGGAATCCGCCAACCCCACGACTCCAGCTGCGGCTGCTCGAACGCCGCGCTCGTCAACGCCGCGACACCCGCACCGCACAGGATGCCGAGGAAGCAGCTGTTCGACGCGTACGACGTGTAGTAAGCGCGCTGGTTCGGCTTCGCCCACTCCACGATGAACGCCACCGCGCCCACGTACTCACCGCCCGAGATCATCCCCTGGAAGGTCCGGATCACCACGAGCAGCAACGGCGCCAGAAAACCGACCTGCTGATAAGTCGGCAGCGCCCCGATCAGCGCCGTGGACACGCCCATCATCACGATCGTCCACAGCAGAGCCTTCTTCCGGCCGACCCGGTCGCCCCAACGCCCCACCAAAGTCCCGCCGAGCGGCCGGAACACGCACGCCACCGCCAACACCGCGTACGTGCTCAACACCGCGGCCGCGCTGTCCCCGCCGGGGAAGAACGACGACGCCAACATCGGCGCCATGTATCCGTAAAGCCCGTAGTCGAACTGCTCGACGAAATTGCCGACGCCGCCCGCGTAGACCGCGCGGCGGATCTTCTTCTTCGTCGCCTGCTCTTGCCCTGCGGAAAGAGGTGGGGCAGGGGAGTCCGGCATTCCGACAGACATGGGCATCTCCAGTGGTGGTCCCGACGCCGATCAACATCTATGCATACGTATGAAGGTCGTCGGAGGCTAGCTCTCACCCCACGGAGCGTCAAGAACCCACCGCACCGAGCGGAAACCGCCCGCGCGCACGACGAAGCGCCGCGCGGCCTGCACCGATGACGCTGCGCACGCGGATGCGCCGCCCCGGTGTCCGCACGAACTCATCGCTGCGGCGCACCAGGGCGGCGAAGTCCAACTGCGATCGGAGCCGCGAAGCCCCGCCGCCGTCAGCCCGCCAAATCGAGAATCGCGTAACCGAAGCCCGGCACCGTCAACACCTCGCCCTCCACCCGGACACCGCTGTCCTCGACCGGCACCGCACCCGCCACCCGGCCATCGGGCACGCTGATCGTCGCCTCCGCACGCCGCGGATTGACCGTGACCAGGAAACGATCACCGCGCAGGTAGGTCAGCGGATAGCCGTCGGAGAACACCCGCACGTCCGCCCGCGTACCGAGCTCCGGATGCTGCTTGCGCAGCGCCAGCAACCGCCGCACGAAGTGCAGCAACGAACCCGGATCGGCCCGCTGCGCCGCCACGTTCGGCCGGCCCGGATCCGGATCGATCGGGATGTAGAGATCATCGGCGGGCGCCGAGGAGAACCCCGCGTTCGGGCCGTCGTCCCACTGCATCGGCGTGCGGTTGCGCTGACGCCCCGCGCTGCCCTCCACCTCCGGCAAACCCTCGATCATGCGCATACCGATCTCCTCGCCGTAGTACAGCGCGGGCACCACCGGCCAGGTCAGCAGGAACGCGAACGCAACGGGCAGCTCCTCCGGACTGCGCACACCGTCGTTGAGCCGGTTCGCACTGTCATGATTCGCCGTCGGCAACATGATGCGAGCGCGCCCGATGTTCTCCGTCGCCGTCGTCCAGGCATCGACGAAGATCTTCGCGGTCCCGGTGCCCTCCGCGCCGAAGTACGGGTTCTCGTGCCACAACGACTTCCACGGCGCCCCGTCTCCGGGACCGTTGACCGGCAAGTAGAAGTCCGCGTCGAACCCGGCAGGCACCGACGTCTCCGGATCGCCCCACTCCGAGATCAGCACCGCATCGGGATGACTCCGCGCGACCCGCTCCCGAAGCTCCCCCCACAACCGGCTCGTCTCGACCCAACCCGGATCGTCCTTGACGAGCGTGGCGGCGAGATCGCACCGGAACCCCGCGATGCCCAGCCGCAACCAGTGATCCATCACCTGGAAGATCGCCTCGCGGTTGCGCCGCGGCCCTTCCTCGTCGACGCCCTGACGCCACGGCTCCGCCGGATCCATCCGCGCGTAGCCGTAGTTGATCGCAGGCTGGGTGTCGTAGTAGTTCTTGCGGAACGCGCCGGGACGCGGGCCGGGGGAGACCACGAACTCCTCCGGCAGCGAACCGTCCTCGGGCAGCTGCTCCGGCGTGGCCCAGATGTAGTTGTGGTCGTTGTCGTCCCGCAACGAGTTCAGGAACCACGGGTGCTGGTCGGAGGTGTGACCCGCCACGAGGTCGAACAGCACCCGCAGGCCGCGCCGACCCGCCTGCTCCACCAGCTCGGCCACGTCCTGCTCGTCGCCGTAACGCGGGTGCACGCCCGTGTAGTCGGCGATGTCGTACCCGGCGTCGGTCAGCGGCGACGGGAACACCGGGTTCACCCAGATCGCACCGACCCCGAGCCACTGCAGGTGGTCCAGGTGCTCGATGATGCCGCGCAGGTCGCCGACGCCGTTGCCGTCGGTGTCGGCGAAGCTCTGCGGATACAGCTGGTACAGGACCGTGTCGGCCAGCCACGAGGGCGTGCTCCCGGCCGCGGACGCTCCCGAGCCGGCCAGCACGGAGGGCGCGAACGCCACACCTGTGAGAGCCGCACCCGTCCCGAGCATGAACGATCGCCTGGACACCACCATTGATCCACTCCCACTGTTGACTACGTATGCAAAGTGCGATCAATGTACGCACTCCGCCGCCGGAGCGGAATACGCGCGACGAAGTCCGCGCCGTAGATCGGCCGCGCGGACCAAGTTCGGCAGGGGAGCGGCGCATCAACTCCCCGCCGGTCAGACGAGGCTCCCCGAACCCCAGAAGAACGGCCCCGACCTCGACGTCACGTGCACTGCCCATCCGAGCGCGGCCAATCGCCGTTCGAGATCAGCAGGCCGATGCGGAACCTTCACGATGCGGTGTGCACGCCCGTCGTTGAGCTGCCGCCGGATCGTCGTGGACGACTCGCCCTCGACGAGTTCGCCGGGAGAGCGGTGGGCGTCGTCGACGAAGAACACACGCCCTCCGGGTTTCAGGCAGTTCGCCACCAAGGCCCAGAACGAGCCGAACCGCTCGAGCGGCACGTGCGACAGCCAGAAGCCGAAGAAGACGACGTCGTACCGGTCGTCCGGCTCCCAGGAGAAGAGGTCGCCGCGCACGAACCGCACCCGATCGTCCCGGCCGATCCGATCTGAGGCGATCGCCAGCATCTCCGGGGACGCGTCCACGGCGGTGACCTCGTCGGCGTGCCGCAGCAGCCGCCCGGTCCACATGCCTTGACCGCAGGCGAGCTCCAGCACGGTTCCACCCGGCCCGAACGCGTCCAACGCGGTGACGAGCTCATCCGCACCGGCGAACGGGATGACGTGATCTTCGTACTCCGGCGCGATGGCGCGGTAGTGCGCGATCTGTTCGTCGAGGAGTTGATCGAGTTCGCTTGCATCGTCAGCCGTCACGATCGTGATCTTCGCGGGAGCCGACGCGTCGCGGCAACAGAGTTCGCACGCCGTCTTTCGGAAGCACGCATTTCACTCCGGTCGCGGCCGCTGCCTGGCGGGGAGCGGGACTCCGATCCTTTACTTGACATAATGTAGATTATCGGCACTCGAGCTACCTAGGATTATCGAGTCGAGAGGGGCTGATTTCCGGCGGTCAACACGCTGGCGGCAAGGTCGTTCAACGGCCCGCAGCAGCGCGGCCCGGGCGCGCGTCGGCAGGCGTGCGCGCCAGTCGACGCCTGAGTGTCCGATGGGTCGTCGTCGCGGCAAGCGCGCCGACGCAGCGCGGCCGGGTGAGCCGGATGCATCCGGCGGCGGCCGACGACCGGCGCTCGATGTGGTCGAGTCCAGGCTCGGCCTGGTTCTCGCGAATACCCCACCTGACCTTGCCGTCCCACTCCACTTACGTAATTTCGTCACTGTGACGTTTCTAGGTGGCTTGGGCGATGTCTCGAACCTTCAGGGAACAAGATACGTCCTGGTGTTGATCAAGATCCGCGAGTCAATGTGGATCTAGAACGACTCAGGCGCCGGGACGGCGAGCCATCTCGTTGGTGCACGCGCGATCCGCGGCGGCACTGACGTCGACATCGCGGTGAGCGGCCGAACGACGCCGACCGGCGACCACGGTCACGGCCGGACCCGGAACAGTCCCCCGAATCACGGCCGCCCCCACTCCCTCTCCATTTGGTGGATAATCAACGTTATCCACCAAATCAGGCTGATCAACTTTGAGATCGGGCTGTCCGCACTCGCTCCCCGACCCGCGCGCCATGGTCGGTCCTCCGACACCGTGCCACTCCCCGAGCGGCTCCCTCCAAGCCGGTGCTCCCCGCCGCGGCTTCGCCCTGATCGCCCCTCCACTCCCCTCGTCCGCAGGCGGCGGTTGCCGGGCAGGGCCGCGCCCCTGTCCCCTGCGGACGGCGCGAGAAGCGGGCGTTGCTCGTTCGATAGGCGCGGGTGTAGGGATCTCGCGGGTGCGGGTAGTCCCAGGGCACAGGTCCATTGCAGGGAGGTCGAGGGATGCTGCCCAGGCACGAACGCCGCCGAATCGCGGAGATCGAGAAGGGCCTGAGCACGCAGGACCCTGATTTCGCCCACCGTTTCCGGGAGGCGGAGCTGCCTGGGAGGTCCCGGCCGAAGGTGCGAGTGGTGCTGGGTGCTGTGGCCGTGGCGATCGCGCTGCTGTGCATGGTGCTGGGTGAGGTCGCCGGGTTCTTGTTGACCGGTGTCCTGGCGACGCTGCTGCTGGCGGGCCGCGATTGGCGATTGCTGACGGCGTGAACCGCGCGTTGCCCCGGGGGTGACCCCTTCCCCACCGGCTGCGCGCTTGGAACCAGTGCAGGAGGTGCGGTCAGCGCACGGCCTGCACTGGTTCTGAGCGCGGGCAGTGCGGTGAGCGCTCAGCGCCGCAGCGGCTCGACGGAGCCGGTGTCCGGGTTGAGTCCTTCAGGGGCGCCAGCGCGCTCGGTAACCGGGCCGGTCCGAGTAGGGCAGACCGAGGACGGCGCGGGTGGTGCAGCCGCGTTCGTCCTCCGGTGGGTAGGTCTGGCCGAGGGTGTCGCAGGGGCCGTTGCCGGTTCCGCAGTTCTGGTGCAGGCGCAGCAGGCGCGTTTTGAGTTCGCACTCGCGGAATCCGCGGAACACGTCGCCGAGGCAGCCGGTGTTGGTGGTGCCGGCTTCCATGTCCTCGCGTGCCCAGCGCAGCAGTTCGAGATCGATGTCGATCTGGCGCCGCAGGAACTCTGCGAACCGGTTCATCACTGTCCCCCACCGCTGCTGCGGGGCTCGGCCCGCCGTGCGGGGCCGGAGTTCGGCCCGCTTCGGTGGGGACGCGGTGAGTAGCGGGGTGTGACGCGGGGTGGGGCGGTCATGCTCCGGTGTGCGTCCATCCGAGTAGCCGTTGGGCTTTGCCGCAGTCGTAGAAGCCGCGGTGGCCGGTGAGGTCGCCGCGGAGTTCGACGTGGGGCCAGTACCGGCGGGCGAGTTCGAGGGAGGGCTGGTCGCTGATGGTGTCGGGGGCGACGACGTTGATCGTTTCGTGGCCTTGCCAGGTGGCGTGCAGTGCGGCTTCGAAGGCGCGGCCGACGGCGTCGGCGCGGACGTATCCCCAGAGGTGGTTGATGGCCATGTCGGAGTCGGTGGGGCCGAGTTGGGTGCGGGCGGTGTCGCGGGTTTCGGTGACGCCGTGGATGCGCAGGCTGCTGATGGTCATGTGGGGGTGGCGGCGGGCGATGCTGTCGGCTTGGGCTTCGGCGATCCACTTGGAGAGGCTGTAGGGGTCTTCGTTGTAGGTGGGGTGTTGTTCGTCGACGGGGAAACGTTCGTAGTGGGCGCGGCGGCTGAAGGCTCCGCCGATGGCGTTGATGCTGGAGGCGAGTGCGACGGTGGTGATGCCGCATTCGACGGCGGCGTGCAGGGCGTTGTAGCCGGCGGTGACGTTGGTGTTGTGCACGGTGGGCGGGTCGGCTGCGTGCGGGTTGGGGATGCCTGCGAGGTGGATGAGCGCGTCGGTTCCGTCAAGGGCGTCGCGTAGGCGTGGGTAGTCGCAGGCGTCTGCGGTGATGGTGTCGGGGTCGGTCGTGGCGGTGCGGTCGATGGGGCGGGTGCTGTGCCCTGCGCGGGTGAGGGCTGTGATGACCGCGCGTCCCACGACGCCTTGGGCGCCGGTGACTGCCACGAGCACGGGTTACCTCCGTGGGTCCGGGTTGGTCGTCCGACGGTACCGATCGGTGGGTGTGAAGATCACCCCGCAACATCACGGTGGGTGGGCAACGGGTGGTGGCGGGTTTTCGCCAGGAATTCACGTCCTGGGGGTGCTGGGAGGCACGCTGCGGTTCTTAGGTTCACCAGCACGATCACGAACCGCACTGGGAGGAATTCATGTCGCGTCATCCTGAACTGGCTCGCCGCGTGTTGTTGGGCGCGGGGCTCGCCGTGACCGCCGCTGGGGCGCTGGGGGCACCTGCGGTCGCTGCGGGTTCGCGTTCCGCGCGGGGGTTCGCCGCGCCGTCGATCTCGGGCACTGGGGCGTGGGATGCCCGGTCGGCCAGCGGGAGCATCGACGTTCTCGATTCGAAGCCGAGCAAGATCATTGTGCATCACACGGCGACGCCGAACAGTTCTGATACGTCTCAGTCGCACGCGTTCGCGTTGTCGCGGCAGATCCAGGACTTCCACATGGACTCCAATGGCTGGATCGACACGGGGCAGAACTTCACCAATAGCAGAGGTGGGCATCTCACCGAGGGCAGACATAAGAGTCTGGCCGCTTTGCAGGGCGGCTCGCAGCATGTGCTGGGGGCGCACGCGGGTGAGCAGAACGATGTGGCGCTCGGTATTGAGAACGAGGGCACTTACACCGATGCGTCGGTGCCGGATGCGTTGTGGGAGTCGTTGGTGGAGCTGTGCTCCTACATGATCTCCCAGTACGGCATCAAGGCCGGGGCGATCTACGGGCATCGTGATTTCATGTCGACGGCGTGCCCGGGTGATGTGCTGTACGCGCGGTTGCCGGATCTGCGGGAGGCGGTGGGTTCGGCGACGGGGCGTCGGGTGGTGCAGCCGGTGGTGTGGCCGTTGCTGCGGCCGGAGTCGGCGGGGCCGGTGGTCTCGGCGTTGCAGTTGTTGTTGCGCGCGCAGGGGTCGGGTGTGGTGGTCAATGGGGTGTTCGATGCGGCGACCGAGGATGCGGTGGCGGGGTTCCGGCGGGTTCGGGGGGTGGCCGGGGCGTCGTGCTTTGCCACTCGGGTGGTCGAGCCTGTGGTGTTCGGTGGTGGCGATTGGGCTCGGTTGGTTCCGGTGCTCGGTGTGGATGCGGGTGGCGATGCGGTGCGGGCGGTGCAGGTGTTGTTGACCGCTCGGGGTGTGCATTCGGGTGAGCAGGGCCGGTTCGGGGTTCGGACGGCGGGGGCTGTTCGGGAGTTGCAGGCGGCGCACGGGTTGCGGGTGACCGGGGTGTGCGACCGCGAGACGTGGTTGCGGTTGTTGGCGTGATGGGCGGGGATCGTCCGAGCCGATGTGGCGGCTCGGACGATCCCCTTTTTTCTTTCGCGTCGCCGGTGCGGGACCGGCGGCACCGGTGCGCCGGTGTTGTTCGCTCGCCGTGTGGGCGAGGCATCGGCGTACCGGTCATCATGCGCACTTCGGTGTGCCCTGGCGCGGTGACGATCAGTGGTGCGGGTGGTGTTCACTCGGCCGCGCCGCGCGGGGGCTGGGGCGGTACCGGGTCGGGGGACGGTGCGTTGCGTCGTCCGGTCCGGTGTTCGTGCGGGTCAGTGCGTGTTTCTGGTGGTGGGGTGCTGTCGGCGGCAGGTCCCGGTGCGGGTGGTGGTGGCATCGGGGTGGACGGTGTTTGCGCCCTGGTCGCGTCCCCCGTGGGGTGCGGCTTCCCCATGCTTTGGTGCGTTGAACCCTCGGGTGCTGGACGAATCGTTCAGGCCCGGCGCGGTTCTCGGCTTAGTCCGTTCGACCGGTGCGGGTGGTGGTGCGCGTCTTTTCCGTGTGGCATTCGTATGAATTCGTAATTGTGGGGCGGCCGTTGGTGAATTTGGTGGCGGGTGCGCGCGGTTTCGTTTTGTGCGGGGCCGCTGTTGTTGGTTCAGGTTCGGGTGAAGCGCAGGGTGACGATTTCGAACGGGCGGAGTTCGAGGGGCCGGGGTTGGTGCCAGGTCTCCCCCAGTGGTCGTTCGAGCAGGTCGGTGCGTGTGGTGGCGGAGGTGGGGAACGTGGGGGTCGGGGTGGTTCGTGCTCGGCCGCCGCGGGATTCGTAGAGGCGTACGACGACGTCGCCGGATCGGTCTTCGGCGAGTTTGACCGATTCGATGATGACGGCGTCGGAGTCGATGGTCACCAGTGGTGCGACTGGGCCGGATCCGGGTGTTTCGCGTGGTGGGAGGTTGATTCGGTAGCCCTCGCGGACGGCGTCGCCGATGTCGGCGCCGACGACGAGTGCGTATCGGAGTCGGTGCGGGCCGTGGTCGGTGTCGGGGTCGGGGAATCGGGGTGCGCGCAGCAGTGAGAGCCGCACGGTTGTGGTGGTGCCGCCGTCGTTGCGGGTGTCGCGGGTGACGTCGTGGCCGTAGGTGGAGTCGTTGACGAGGGCGTGGCCGTAGCCGTGTTCGCCGACGTGCAGCCAGCGGTGTGCGCAGATTTCGAATTTGGCGGCGTCCCAGGATGTGTTGGTGTGGGTGGGGCGCTGGATGTGGCCGAATTGGGTTTCGGCGCTGGAGCGGTCGGCGTGGACGTCGAGTGGGAAGGTGGCTTTGAGGATTTTTTCGGTTTCGTGCCAGTTGATGTCGGCTTGGATTTCGACGGTGCGGCCGCGGATGTTGAGGCGTTGTTCGATGGTGGAGTCGCCGAAGGTGCGGTGGACGACGACGGTGGTGCCGTCGAGGTGGAGGTGGTCGGTGGTGGTGAGGTCGCGTCCTTGGTGGCGGTAGAACTCGTCGAGGTCCCAGGCGTCCCAGGCGTTGGGGTGGTCGGGGTGGAGTTGCAGGAGGTTGGCGGCTCGGCCGGGTGGGAGTGCTTCGCGGCCGGTGGTGAGGTCGATGATGGAGGTCAGGAGTCCGCGTTGGTCGATGGTGGCGCGGAGCTGGCCGTTGTCGAGTACGAGGGTGCCGTCGGGGGTTTCGGTGGCGGTGGTGGCGGTGGTGGCGGTGGTGGCGGTGGTGGGGCCGGCGCCGAGGGCGGGTGTGCCGTTGCGGTCGTGGGGTGCGGCGTTGAACGTGATCGGTTCGGTGCCGGTTCCGGCGAGGGCGCGTTGGGCGTCGTTGATGAGTTCGTTGAGTTCGGCGGCGACTTGCTGGTAGGTCTGTTCGGCTTCGCGGTGGACCCAGGCGATCGAGGAGCCGGGCAGGATGTCGTGGAATTGGTGTAGGAGCACTGTTTTCCACAGTGCGTCGAGTTGTGGGTAGGGGTAGTCGCGGCCGAGTGCGACGGTGGCGGTGGCGCACCAGAGTTCGGCTTCGCGCAGGAGGTGTTCGCTGCGGCGGTTGCCTTGTTTGGTGCGGGCTTGGGAGGTGTAGGTGCCGCGGTGGAATTCGAGGTAGAGCTCTCCTGACCACACTGCGGGGTCGTGGTGGTCGGCTTCGGCGGCGGCGAAGAACTCGGCGGGTGAGTCGAGTTGGACCCTCGGGGATCCTTCGAGGTCGGTGAGGCGTTGGGCGCGGGCGAGCATGTCGCGGGTGGGTCCGCCGCCGCCGTCGCCGTAGCCGTAGGGCACCAGGGAGCGGGTGGCGTGGCCGTGTTCGGCGAAGTTGCGGGAGGCGTGGGCTAGTTCGGTGCCGGTGAGTTCCGCGTTGTAGGTGTCGATGGGTGGGAAGTGGGTGAATACGCGGGTGCCGTCGATGCCTTCCCACCAGAAGGTGTGGTGTGGGAATCGGTTGGTCTGGTTCCAGGAGATTTTTTGGGTGAGGAACCAGCGGGATCCGGACAGTCGCACCAGTTGCGGGAGTGCGCCGCTGTAGCCGAAGGAGTCGGGTAGCCACACTTCTGGGGTGTCGATGCCGAATTCGTCGAGGTAGAAGCGTTTGCCGTGGAGGAATTGGCGGGCCATGGCTTCGGCGCCGGGCATGTTGGTGTCGGATTCGACCCACATGCCGCCGACGGGGATGAATTGGCCGGTGCGGACGTGGTGGCGGACGCGGTCGAACAGGTCGGGTTGGTGTTGTTTGAGCCAGGCCAGTTGCTGGGCTTGGGACATGGCGAACCGGAAGTCGGGGTGTTCGTCCATGAGGGCGGTGACGTTGGCGACGGTGCGGGCGACTTTGCGGATGGTTTCGCGCAGTGGCCACAGCCAGGCGGAGTCGATGTGGGCGTGGCCGACGGCGTGCAGCCGGTGTGCGCTGGTGTGGGCGGGTGCGGCGAGTGCGGTGGTGAGTTCGGCGCGGGCGGCGGGTGCGGTGGTGTGGATGTCGTGGAGGTCGAGGCGGTCGAGCATGCGTTCGAGGGCGCGGAGGATGTCGTGGCGTCGTGGTGAGTCGGTGGGGAGTTCGCGCATCAGTTGGGTGAGCACTTCGGTGTCGTGGACGAGGTTCCACGTGTCGAGGTCGCGTACGGCGAGGTCGGCGCGGGTGAGCCGGTAGAGGGGGGTGCCGGTGGTGGGGTGTCCGTGGAGCCATGGGGGTGGGTCGCCGAGGGCGGTGGGCCGGTAGCCGTCGTCGCCGAGGATGAGGGGGTTGGCGGCGGCTTCGATGTACCACTCGAGGTGTTGTCCGGGTTCGGCGTGGACGGGGATGTGGCTGTTGCGGGGGTTGAGGCCTTTGAGCGGGGTGCCGTCGGGGGTGTGTACGAGGCCTTCGCAGTGGAATCCGGGGCGGTCGAGGTCGAATCCGAGGTCGACGACGGCTTCGACGGGGAGTCCGTCCCAGTCGTGCGGGAGGGTGCCGGTGATGCGGAACCAGGTGGTGCCCCAGGGCGGTCCCCATTCGTGGCCGGTGGTGATGGGGCTGTATTGGGCGTGGAGGGCGTGGGCGGCGGGTACGGGTTCGCCGGGTACCTGCCACATCGCGATGTTCAGGGGGTGTGTTCGGGCGTGCACGGCGGGGTGGAGTCGTTCCGCGAGGACGCGGTCGAGGCGTTTTTCCACTACGGCGCGATCGTCGTGCATGTTGTTTCCCCTCGAAGCCGACCGGTTGGTGCAGACCACTCAGAGCGTCGATCGATCGTGGCACAGCGCCGTGGTGACCGGCAGCCCCCAACTGAGCAGTGCGGTAATCAGTGCAGGTCATGGCTGATGTGGTGCGGTTGCCGAGGCATGCGTGGCCACGCATGCTGGGGCCTTCGATGACATTCAGGTTTCGGTGAGTTCGGAGGCGGTCATGGCCACTTGTGACGTGTGCGGCAACGAGTATTGGATGAGTTTCGAGGTCCACACCTCCGGCGGCAACGTGCACACCTTTGATTCGTTCGAGTGCGCGGCGCAGCGGCTGGCTCCGCAGTGCGAGCACTGTGGTTGTCGCATCTTGGGCCACGGTGTGGAGGTCAGTGGCCGGTTCTTCTGCTGTGCGCATTGCGCGCGGGAGTCGGGGATGTCGATGGTCTCGGAGATCCGTGATGCCGTCGGCAGTCACCCGGGGTGATCGCAGGGCGGCGGTCCGCGTCGGTTGAATCGTTTCATCCGGTCGTCCAGCGGCGAAATCCAGCACTCGACCCGGTCGTTATTTGTTCGTGATCTCATGGGTGAAACACAGCGCTCACCAGTGACGACTACGGGAATGGCACCGTTCGTTCACCCGGGGGCACAGCTAGGCCCGCGACCCGTGAACGGCCGGTGGCGGCTGGACCACTACGTGTGAAGGGACGCCGAAATGGCAGGTCTGGTTCGTTGGCTGGGTGGCATGGCACGAGAAATGGGTCGGGCTCGCACCATGATGCGACACCCCCACTCGGGGGCCATGAGCTCAGCCGCCCGTCGCGGTCAGAGCTGATCGAGCTCTGTTCGTCAGCCCATTGGAACGACGGCTGAACGTGGCGCTCATACCGGGTCGCGGACCGGGTCACCACCGCCCCTGCGGTGTCTCACCGGCGAGCACGGTCAACGCCACATCAAGTGAGACCTGGCGACCCATGCAGGCTTGCTGAAACGTGCCGTGGTCCCTCCCCTTGAGCGGGGCGGGACCACGGCACTTCGCATGTCCGGGGACTTCACTCCCCGACCGAGCAGTCCGCGCGATCACGGACGGCGGGGTCACCGCGGCGGGATCACTCGTGGAGGGCTTCGCGGTGGCGGGCGGCGTTGGCGACATAGGTCTGCGCGGAGATCCGCAGCGCGGCCTGTTCGTCCTCGGTCAGTTCGCGGCGGACCTTGCCCGGCGTGCCCGCGACCATCGACCCCGGCGGCACCTCGGTGCCTTCCAGCACGACCGCGCCGGCCGCGATCAGCGACCCCTCCCCGATCACCGCGCCGTTGAGCACGACCGCGCCCATGCCGATCAGGCTGTGATCGCCGACGGTGCAGCCGTGCAGCACAGCCCGGTGCCCCACCGTCACGCCCTCCCCGACCGTCGCGGGGAATCCGGGGTCGGCGTGCACGACGCACCCGTCCTGAATGTTGCTGCTCCGGCCGACGGTGATGTGCTCGGTGTCGCCGCGCAGCACCGTGCCGTACCAGACGTTCGCGTCGGCTTCCAGGCGCACTCGCCCGATCAGCGTGGCGCCCGGGCGGCCCACGCGCCCTCGGCCAGTTGGGGCCGGTACTCGTCGATGACGACGGTGCGGACCTCACCTGCGGTGTTCACTGGGGCGTTCACTGATCCTCCCGATACGCGCGTTCCCGGCGCAGCCACTGCACCGCCTCCTCGGAATGCCCGCCGACGGTCGATTCGATCCCGTCGAACATGCTCGGATCGGTGCAGCGGGCCAGTTCCGCCAGCACCGTATCCGCATCACCGCCGTCGATCACCCCCACCAGGCGCCGTTGCCTGCTGAGGTCGGTGTGCAGCAGTGCGCGGTCCGGGGCGCGGTGGTTGAGGGTCATCGCGAGCATCAGCTGCAGCCCCAGTGAGCGGCACGCGTCCTCCAGGCGCCGGTTGCCCGCCAGGCCCACCACCGCCAGTCGCAGCCGCAGGGATCGTTGTGCGAACAGGGTGGCGTTGCCGTCACCGGCCGCCTCTTCCAGCGCGGCCAGTGCGGCGCGGCAGCGATGCAGCCTGCCGGGTTCGCGCACGGGTACGCCGAGTCGCACGGCGAGGCGTTCCAGTTCGCGGCGAAGCGTGACGATCTCGTAGACGTCGTGCAGGGTCAACGGTGTGACGATCACGCCTTTGCGCGGCAGCTGGCGCACCAGGCCTTCTCGTTCCAGCACCCGCAGCGCCTCGCGCAGCGGTGGGCGGCTGATGCCGAGCTCGTGGGTCAGGCGGTTTTCGATGATGCGTTCCCCGCAGCGCAGCTCGCCGCCGACGATCATGCTGCGCAGGGTGCTCGCCGCGAGCTCCACCAGGCTCGGCGGGTCGGTGATGCTGGGTGCTCGGGGCGCGACGGGCCGATCTTCCACTGATCCGGTCACGGGGCCAGTTTGCCCCGTGGGATCGGTTCGCGGTGCGTGTTTTCCGGGCATCTCGACGAACGACACACCTGCGCCGGAATTCGGTTGCCGCCGCCGGTGACCGCCGGGGAGGCTTCGCCTTCGTGCGGATACGGGACGTTGCGGCCGGTGAGGTGGCGTTGCTGCCCGAGATCGAACGGGCGGCCGGAGTGTGGTTCCGGGACATCGGGATGGGCTGCGTCGCCGACGACCCGCCGATGCCGGTGCGGGCGCTGGCCGCCTACCGGGAGGCCGGGCGGCTGTGGGTGGCGGCCGGTGCGGCTGGGCCGGTGGCGTTCCTGGCCGCTGAGCCGCTCGAGGACGCGTTGCACGTCGTGCAGTTGTGCGTTCATCCGGTGTGGGCTCGGCGCCGTATCGGGGCGGCGCTGCTCGAGGACGCCGCGGCCCGGGCGGCCGGGCTGGGGTGTGCGGCGTTGACGTTGACGACGTTTCGCGATGTCGCCTGGAACGCCCCGTACTACGCGCGGCTGGGATTCCGCACGCTCGGCGCCGAGGAACTCACGCCGGGCCTGGCCGCTCATCTCGCCCACGAGGCCGAGCGGCTTCCGCAGCAGCGGGTCGCGATGCGCCGCGACCACTGACCCCGGGGTTCACCGCCGGTGTCCGGGGTTCAGCAGTGGCGGTGACGGATCGCGGCGACGGCCTCGGTGGCGGTGTCGCGGGTGGTGAACCGGTCGGTGAGGCCGGTGAGGCGGACGAGCCGGTGCACCGCGCCCGTGCCGAGCACGACGTAGAGGGGGGTGCGGCGGGCTTCGGCGCGGCGCTGGGCGTGCAACAGCAGTTCCAGTCCGGCGGAGCCGAAGAACGTCACTTCGGAGAGGTCGAGCACCACGGCGCGCAAGGTGGCGGCGGTGAGGCGCTGGCGTACCAGTTCCGCCAGCCGGGACACCGAGGACAGGTCGATCTCCCCGCCGACGCCCACCACGACCACGCCAGGGTCGGGTCGTTGCACCGACAGGCGCAGTGACCGGGTGTGGGCGGGGGTGATCGGTTCTCCCGCGTCTCGGGGCGGTGTGATCGTGCGGCGCTGTGGGGCGTCGACCGGATCGCGCCGGTGCTGCGCCGTGCGGTCGGTGTTGCCGGTGTTCGCGAGAATCACACTGCCTCCCCCTGATCGGATGGTGCCGCGGTCCCCGGCCGGCCGGTGCCGTCCGCCGATGGTGTCCGCGGCGATGGCGGGAGGCCGGCGCCCGAGGGGTCACGATCGTGATCACCGGGTGCTGCGGGGCTTCCCGCGACGCTGCGGATCGAGGACGGCCCGTGACGTCGTGGCCAGGTGCTCAACCGCGTTTTCCCACCGTAGGAGCGCTAGTCTGACCGAAACAAGGCTCGCCACCATCGTGTGAAGACTTATGGGGAGGCGGCGAACAGGGGGATGATTCCGCCCGCAAGAACGGCCTGCACCTGTCGCTGGGACAGGTGATGACAGGCGGTGTACTCGTCACCGCGGGTGGTGTTGCGGACGGTGATGTCGCCGCCTTCGGTGACGGCGTCACGGACCTCGTCGATGCGCAGCACGTCGCCGGTGGTGATGCGGTCGTGATCGTCCGGGTCGGTGAAGCGCAGCGGCAGGATGCCGAAGTTGACCAGGTTCTGCCAGTGGATCCGGGCGAACGATTTCGCCAGCACCACCTGCACGCCCAGGTAGCGGGGTGTGATCGCGGCGTGCTCCCGGGACGAGCCCTGCCCGTAGTTGTCGCCGCCGACGATGAGATGCGCTCCGGTTTTCTCGGCGCGCCGTGGGTAGTCGGCGTCGAGGCGGGTGAAGGTGAACCGGGCCAGTTCGGGAATGTTCGAGCGCAGCGGCAGCGCCCGGGCTCCCGCCGGGGAGATCTCGTCGGTGGACACGTCGTCGCCGGTGATCAGCAGCACCGGTGCTTCGATGCGCTCGGGCAGCGCGGTGAACTCCGGCAGCGCCGAGATGTTCGGTCCCTTCACCGGCCGCACCTGGGCCGCCTCGTGCGGAGGTGGTGGGGCCACGAGCATGGAGGTGTTCACCGACGCCTGCTCCGGCAGCCGCACCTGGTGGGTCAGGCCGAGCCGGTCGGCGAGTTCGCGCGGGTCGGTGATGCGGCCCGTGAGCGCGGCGGCCGTCGCGGTCTCCGGGGAGCACAGCCACACCGAGTCCTCCGGAGTGCCCGAACGGCCGGGGAAGTTCCGGGGGAACGTGCGCAGCGAGTTCTGCCCGACGGCCGGGGCCTGGCCCATGCCGATGCAGCCCAGGCAGCCCGCCTGGTGCAGGCGGGCGCCCGCGGTGATCAGGTCGCCGATCGCGCCCATGCGGGCGAGGTCGGTGAGGATCTCCCGGGAGGTGGGGTTCACATCGAAGCTGACCTGCGGCACCGTGTGGCGGCCCCGCACCATCGCCGCGGCCACCGCGAAGTCCCGCAGCCCCGGATTCGCCGAGGACCCGATCACGACCTGCCCGACCTCGGTGCCCGCGACCTCCCGCACCGCCACCACGTCACCGGGCGAGGACGGGCGTGCGATCAGCGGTTCCAGCGCGGACAGGTCGATGTCCTCGGTGACGTCGTAGGTGGCGCCGTCCTCGGCGGCCAGCGGGATGAAGTCGGCTTCGCGGCCCTCGGCGCGCAGGAAGTCGTGCACCGCGTCGTCGGCGGGGAACACGGTGGTCGTCGCGCCCAGTTCGGCGCCCATGTTCGCGATGACGTGGCGGTCCATCGCCGACAGGTGCGCCAGGCCCGGCCCGTGGTACTCGATGATGCGGCCCACGCCGCCGGACACGCCGTGGCGGCGCAGCATCTCCAGCACCACGTCCTTGGCCGACACCCACGGCGGCGGCGCACCGCTCAGCCGCACCCCCCACACCTGCGGCATCTGCAGCCGCAGTGGCTGCCCGGTGATGGCCAGCGCCACTTCCAGGCCACCGACGCCGATCGCGAGCATCCCCAACGCCCCGGCCGCGCACGTGTGGGAGTCGGAACCGGCCAGGGTTTTGCCCGGCGCCCCGAACCGTTGCATGTGGGTGGGGTGGGAGACGCCGTTGCCGGGTTGGGAGTACCACAGCCCGTAACGGCGGCACGCCGTGCGCAGGTAGGTGTGGTCTTCGGCGTTCTTCTCGTCGGCCTGCAGCAGGTTGTGGTCGACGTACTGGACGCTGCATTCGGTGCGGGCCTGGTCTAGGCCGAACGCCTCGAGTTCCTGCATGACCAGGGTGCCGGTGGCGTCCTGGGTCAACGTCTGCTCGACGCGCAATCCGATCTCCGCGCCAGGGGTGGTGTCGCCATCGACGAGATGGTCGTCGATGAGGATGCGCGCCAGTGTCCGCGGCATTGCGCCTCCCTGTCGTGGAGGATCACCAGGTCTCTGCTGGGCTACCCGCCTCGCGCGGAACCGAAACGATCTCCGGCGCGCAGCGGACCGGCGCTGCCACCGACGTGGTGTGCTCCGGCCGGGCGAAGGTTCAGGCCGGGGCGCCGGTGCGGCGATGTGCGGGAGCGGCGTGGCGTCCCCCTGCCGCGCCGTGGCGGGCGGAGGACACGTGCAGGGACAGTTCGCCGCCGAGCACTTCGACGAGCACCTCGGCGCCCTCGGCCAGGGAGCCTTCCAGCAGCAGCGATGCCAGGCGGGTGTCGAGTTCCCGCTGGATCACCCGCCGCAGCGGCCGCGCCCCGAACTCGCCGCCCGCGCCGCGTTCGGTCAGCCACTGCACCGCCGCGGCCGACACTTCCAGCCGGACCCCTTTGTCGTGCAGTTGCGAGGCGGTGCGTTCCAGCAGCAGCGCGGTGATCGCGCCCAGTTCCCGTTCCCCCAGCGCGCGGAACACGGTGACCTCGTCGATGCGGTTGAGGAACTCGGGCCGGAAGAATCCGCGCAGGTCCTCCAGCAGCTGGGTGGCGAGTTCGTCGGCGGGCGCGGCGGAGTCCAGGATGCGGTCGGAGCCGATGTTGGAGGTCATGATGACCACGGTGTTGCGGAAGTCCACCGCGCGGCCCTGCGAGTCGGTCAGCCGCCCCGCGTCGAGGACCTGCAGCAACGTGTTGAACACGTCCGGATGGGCTTTTTCCACTTCGTCGAGCAGCACCACCGAGTAGGGCTGTCTGCGCACCCGTTCGGTGAGCTGGCCCGCCTCGCCGTAGCCGATGTAGCCCGGTGGCGCCCCGATCAGCCGGGACACGGTGTGCTTGTCCTGGAATTCGCCCATGTCGAACCGGGCCATGCGGTCGGCGTCGCCGAACAGCACCCGCGACAACGCGCGCGCCAGTTCCGTTTTGCCGACCCCGGTGGGGCCGAGGAACAGGAAGCTGCCGATGGGGCGTTGCGGGTCGGCCAGTCCTGCTCGGGCACGGCGGACCGCTTCGGCCACCGATCGCACCGCCACGTCCTGGCCCACGACCCGTTCGGCGAGTCGTTTCTCCAAGTCGAGCAGCCGTTTGCGGTCCTGGGCGGAGACCTCGTCGACGGGGATGCCGGTGCGCCGCGCCACCACATCGGCCACATCGGAGGCGTCCACGAGCGGTTCCGGTCCCCAGAGGGCGCCGCCGCGGCGCATCCGCACCCGCGAACACGCCTGGTCGAGCAGGTCGACGGCCTTGTCCGGCAGGAACCGGTCGGTGAGGTAGCGCTCGGACAGGCGAGCGGCGGCTTCCAGGGCCTCCGGGGAGATCCGCACCCGGTGGTGGGTGCGGTACTTCTCGGCGACCCCTTCGAGGACCTGCACCGTTTCGGGCACCGACGGTTCGGGCACCAGGATCGGCTGGAACCGGCGTTCCAGTGCCGGGTCCTTCTCCACGTGCCTGCGGTACTCCTCCACGGTGGTGGCGCCGATCAGGTGCAGTTCGCCGCGCGCCAGGGCGGGTTTGAGCATGGTGCCGGCGTCCATCGAGCCCTCGCCTGCGCCCGCTCCGACGATGCTGTGCATCTCGTCGATGAACACGACGATCTCGTCGCGGTGCGAGCGCAGTTCGGTGAGCACGTCGCGGAATCGTTGTTCGAACTCGCCGCGGAACTTCGCGCCCGCGACCATCCCGGCCAGATCCAGCGACACGAGGCGTTTGCCCGCCAGCGGCGAGGGCACGTCCCGCTCGACGATGCGCTGCGCCAACCCCTCCACCAGTGCGGTCTTGCCCACGCCGGGGTCGCCGATGAACACCGGGTTGTTCTTCGATCGCCGCCCCAGCACTTCCACGGCCTGGTCGATCTCCTCACCGCGCCCGATCACCGGATCCAGCCGGCCGTTTCGGGCCAGTTCGGTCATGTCCAGGCCGAACTCGTCGAGCCGCGGCGTGGTGCTCAGCGCCGAGGGCGATGACCGGGTGGTGCGGGTGCGGTCGCCACCTTCCATCGCCCGCGCCAAAGCACGGCCCGCGACCGATTCGGGGTCGGTGGCCAGGCCCAGCAGCACGTGGCGGGCTCCGACGACCTCGGCGCCCTCCCCCAGTGCCTGCTGGTGAGCCCCCAGCAGCGCGCGCCGCGCCGAGGACGACAGCACCGGGGAGCGCCGCGCTCCACCGGCCACGGCGTCGACGGTGCCCGCCACGGTGCGCACTCCGGCGGCCAGGTCGGTGACGCGCACCCCGGAGTCGGCCAGCATCTGCGAGGTCGATTCGACCTGGGTCACCGCCCACAGCAGGTGGGTGCTGTCGAGTTCGCGGCTGCCCCAGTCGACGGTGGCGCGGATGGCTTTCGACACCACGTCGTGGGCTTCGGGGTCGAGCAGGTTCGACAATCCGAGCGCGCCGGGTCCCTGATCGGTGCGTCGCTGCTCACCGCCGCCTTCGACGAGACTGTTGAGCAGCGAATCGAATGCGGCCGACGCTTCGCCTGCACTGCCCCGATCCACCGGTACACCTCCACACCGGCGGGCACCGTTCGTGCCCGCTGCACGCCACCATAGTGATCAACTCGCGGCGGGTCGCCGCGGCCGCCCGCCGCGTCGGCGACCGAGCACGTGTTCCAGCAGCTCACCGGTCAGCAACGCCACGCTGATCACGGCGACGACGGTACCGAGCCGGTGCAGCCCGCCATCGGCGGCGGGGCCTGCGAAGGCGAGTTCGATCACGGCCGCCGCGATGTTCGCACCAACATACTGCGAGGTCCGGTACAGCCCGGAGGCCATCCCGGTGTCGGCGGCGTCGGCGTGGCGGTACATCGCGGCCTGGTTGCCGATGTTGTTGAACCCGTTGGGCAACCCCAGCACAGCGGCCACCGCCAGCAACCCCGGCAGCGGGCTCGCCGAGTGCAACTGGGTGAGCCCGAGTCCCCCGGCCAGCAACGCGACCGATCCGGCGACCAGCACCGGCCGGTGACCGCGCCCGCGGATCACCCGCCCAGCCACGGCCACCGACCCCATCGCCACCAACGCCACCGGCAGCACCACCAGGCCCGCGCCGTCCGGGCTCAGGCCGCGGGCGTTCTGCAGCCACATCGGATACCCGTAGAACACGGTGTAGAACGCCACGTAGGTCAGCACGGTGCGCAGGTAGGTGACCGTGAGCGCCCGGTTGCGGGCGAGCATCCGCACGTCGGTGAACGGCTGCGCCACCCGCGACTCGAACACGGCGAACAGCACCGCGAGCGCGACGGCCGCCGCCGCCAGCCACCAGTTCGGGGCGCCGGTCAGCGACAGCAGGAACAGCATCAGCACCGCCACGCAGCCGGTGAACAACGCCGCACCCGGCAGGTCCAGGCCGCGCAGCACCACGGGCACCGAGGCGTGGTCGCGGGGCGGGTCGGCGGGCAGGTACGCCCAGGCCAGCACGGCCACCGCCACGCCCAGCGGCACGTTCATCAGGAAGATCGACTGCCAGCCCTGCCAGGACACCAGCACGCCGCCCAGCACCGGGCCGAACGCCACCATCACCTGCCCGGCGATGGCCAGCACGCTCAACGCCGACGCGGGCAGCGCGATACCGCGACGATCGGCCTCGGCACGCAGCATCGCCACCCCGGACGGGAACGCCGCGCACGTGCCCAGGCCCAGCAGGATGCGCAGCGCGATCAACCAGCCCAGGTTCGGTGCCAGCGGCGCGAACAGGGAACTGGCCACGGTCAACGCCAGCGACGTCACGAACACTCGCCGCGCCCCGACCCGGTCGGCGAGCCTGCCCGCGGTGGGCGAGCCGACGGCCGTGGCCAGGTACAGCCCGGAGATCAGCCAGGACGCGGCCGCGCCCGCGTGGAACTCGGCGCGGATGTCGACCAGCGCGACGGCCATGGTGGCGGCGTTGAGGGCTTGGAGCACGGATCCGGCGGCGATGGTCAGCACGAATCCGCGGGGCAGCCGCGGTCCGCCTTCGTGCGCGGTGGCGGGGTCTGCGGTCACGTCACGCCAGCCTAGTTCTTTAGCTTGTCTAACTTCAAAGGTTCGGGACTTTGATCACCACAGGCGGGGTGATTCGAACGCGTCCGCGCCGGGTACGCGGGGCGCGGGACCGACTGGGAAGGACGGTGAGCACGATGGAACGCGGCAGTGCCAAGCACGGCCCGCTGCGCGACGACGTCCTGGAAGACGACGTGCGCGGCATGTTGCAGGGCAACCACCCCACTCGCGCGCAGGAGGATCTCGACGCCGAACCGCCCGCCGACGACGATCCGGACGTGCTGCGGCCGGATCCGCCCGAACCGGACAAGGAGTCCTGAGGTGCGGTTCAGGCGTGGTGCTCGGCGGCGTCGACGGCGTCGGCCAGGCGCGCGAGTTCCCGGCTGATGTGTCCGAGCCGTTCGGCCATGACGCTGGCGTGCCCGGACAGGGCGCCGGCGTGCCCGGCGGCGCGGAGCCATTCGGTGATGCCCGAAACCCCGGCGGCCATGCCGTCGACGGTGGTCGCGAAACCGCGGGTGACGTGTTCGAGGTCGTCGACGCTGTGCGGCATCGCCGGGTCCTGCAGGCGTTCGCCGAGGACTTGGGCGGCTTCGCCGATCTGGGCGGCGACCTCGGCGGTGTAGCGGCCGTCGTCGTCCCCGGGGCGCCTGCCGCCGGAGCGCGCGGCGGACCGCTGCGTCGGGGCGGGTGGTTGATGGGAGTGGCCGGGGAGGGTCATAAGGGCTCAGCCAACCCCACTTGAGCGGTCGAGACCACACCTTCCGGGCAGAAGATCCCGATTCCACCCGTTTCCCGCACAACCTCACAGTCCGGTTGCGCATCAAGCAACGAATGGGCACGCCCGCTGATCAGGGTCCCGCCGAGCGGCATCGGCGTTCAGCCTGGGCCGGTGTCGGCGGATCCTGACAGCAAGTGGTGGATTTCGGTATCGGAGGTCTCCCGGAAACTGCCGTACCACTGCCCCACCGCGCTGAAGCGCACCGGCCGCAGCACGCACAGCACTTCGTCGGCCTCCTCGTTCAACGCCGCCACCGCGTCGGGGGCGCCGACCGGGACGGCCAGCACGATCGAGTGCGGCCCGGACTCCCGCAGCATCCGGATCGCGGCCCGCGCGGTGGCGCCGGTGGCCAGGCCGTCGTCGACCAGCAGCACGTCGCGGCCCGCGGGTGACGAGGGGTCTTGGGCGAACCTGTCCTCCCGGCTGCGGGCCTCGGCGCGTTCCCGCTCGCACGCCGGTTCCAACGCGGCCGCGTCCAGGTGGAACGCCCGCAGCAGCCGCTGGTCGTAGCTGGGCGGGCCGTGCGCGGTGACCGCTCCCAAGGCCAGTTCGGGCTGGCCGGGGGCACCGATCTTGCGGGCGACCGCGACCCGCAGCGGCGCGTTCAGCGCCGCGGCCACCTCGGCCGCGACCGGCACCCCGCCGCGGGCCAGGCCCAGCACCAGCGGATCCCGCCAGTGGCGGCCGGTGAGGTGGCGGGCCAGCACCCGGCCCGCGTGGCGGCGGTCCCGGTACTGCTCGACCGCGCCGGTGCCCGGCATCACGAGCCTCCGTCCGCGAGGCGAAACTGCCTGTCCCCGGAAGGTGCCCGCAGGCCCGGCACCGGGAAACGTGCCCCGGCGCCGGGTGTGGTGCTCAGTCGCGGAAGGACGCGACCCGCAGCAGCCGCAGCCGGTTGAGCGCGGCTGCCAACTCGAACCGGCGCGGCACCGCGAAGTCGCCGACGTAGCGGGCGTCGACGGCCGCGACCCCGCGCTCGGCGACCTCGGCGCCGTAGCCGTCGAGGACTTCGGCCACGGTGCGGGTGCCGTCGAGCAGGCCGGAACGCACGCACGTCACCAGCGCCAGCCCGATACCGGTGACCTGCGCGGGGTCCACGATCTGCTCCACCGCCCGCAGCTCCACGGTCGACTCGCCCAACGTCAGCGCGTCGGTGCCCCGTGCCCGCACCTTCGGCCGCTCCGAAGGGATCGAGCGCGGATCGGGCACGCGCCGGCGCACCGGGGGGAACTCGTCGGCTTCCCGGCTGCGGCCGGTGGGGGTGGCGGCCAGTTCGCGCGCCCGGGCGGTGACCTCCCTGGCACGGTAGGAGTCCATCATCAGCACCCGGTCGGCGACGTCCATGTAGTCCCCGGACCCGCCCATCACCAGCACCGTGGAGACCCCGCGGGACCGCGACAAGGGGCGGATCAGGTCGAGGAACGGTGTCAGCGGCTCGGATTCCTTCGCCACCAGGGCCTGCATGCGGGCGTCGCGGATCATCAGGTTCGTCGCGGCGGTGTCCTCGTCGACCAGCAGCACTCCCGCTCCGGCTTCGACGGATTCCACGAGGGACGCGGCCTGCGAGGTGGAGCCGGAAGCGTTGTCGGTGGAGAAGTCGGCGGTGTCCGCGCCGGTCGGCAGGTGGCTCACGAACGGGCTCACGTCCACCCGGTGCACGCGGCGGCCGTCCTCGGCGCGGATCTTCACGGTGTCCTCGCGGGCCACGACCAGTTCCCGCCCGTCCCCGGGCACGTGGTCGTAGACGCCGTTCTCCAGGGCGCGCAGCAGCGTCGACTTGCCGTGGAAGCCGCCGCCGACGATGAGGGTGATGCCTTCGCCGATGCCCATGCCGGTGATCTCGCCCCGGTTGGGCAGCGTGACGCTGACCCGCATCGAGTCCGGGGACTCGAACGGCACGGCGCCGGCCAGCGGGCGTTCGTCGACTCCGCTGGCCCGCGGCAGCACGGCCCCGTCGGCGACGAACGCCACCAGGTCGCGCGCGGCCAATTCCTCCCGCAGCGCGTCGGTGTCCTCCACGGACTCCACGAATTCCGTCATCCGTGCCTGGTCGGCGGTGTCGTGGCGCAACGCCGCGGCGACCATGTCGGGCAGCCGGTCGCACAGGGCGCGTTCGGCCGCGTGGCCGTCGATGCTGCGGCCGCGGCCGGGCAGGTCGATCCCGAGTCGCAGCCGCACTCCGCCGTCGGGTTGCAGCTGACACGAGCTGCGGTCGAGGACCTGCTGGCGTCCGGCGTCGACGCGCAGGTCGCTGCCGCGCAGCCGGTGTTCGGCGGCGCGCACCAGGAACCCGGCCAGGCCGCGCGCCCGCACCGCCGTGGACCACAGCTGTGGTGGAAGCGCGGCGGTGGCGGGGTGCACCCGCACTTCGCAGCGGCTGGCGGGCGCGTAGGGGTCGGGCTGGACGCGTTGGATCTCCAGGTCGAAACCGTCGAACGACCAGGTGCCGGTCAGGGATTTGTAGCGGCCGTAGCCGGCGCCGTGCAGGCCGCGCAGGGCGTTGCGCAGGCCGGCGGCGTCGCGGGGACCGGTGTGCCCGCCCGATTCGGGGCGGCCGGTGGTGGTGCGGTGTTCGTGGCGGCGGCGCCCGTCGCGCCGTGGGCCGCCGTGGCCGCTGGTTCGTTCTGCCATGGCACCGAGACCTACCGGACGTGGCGGTGTTTATCCAATCGGGGTGGGCAGATCACGGTTCGGCGACTGTGACCCGGCGAGAACCCGATCAAGCGGTTATCGTCGCTGCCCGCACGATCTTCGACGCTCCGTGGTCCTGTGCGGTGATCTGCGTGGGCGTCGCACCGCCCGGCCCGTCCCTCATCTAGGAGGCGAACCGCAGTGACCGTTTCCCGTAACCCGTTCAGATCCCGGCGCCGGTCCCTGCTGTCCCCCGCGGTGGCGGCCCTGCTCAGCGGCGCGCTGCTGGCCGGGATACCGCTGACCGGCGCGGCGGCACCCGCGGGGCCGTCGTTGGACCGTTCCGACCCGGACGGAGCGTGGGCGGGCTACAGCGTCGGGCGTTCGGCCACCGAGGACACCGAGCGCGGTGCGCCGCGGGGTGCGGGCGTGGCGGGGATGGACGTCAGCGGGCATCAGGGGGCGGTGGACTGGCCGCGGGCCTACGCCGACGGCGCCCGGTTCACCTACGTCAAGGCCACCGAGGGCATCGGGTTCACCAGCGACAGCTTCCTGCAGCAGTACGAGGGCTCCTACGCGGTGGGCATGACCCGCGGCGCCTACCACTTCGGGTTGCCCGACAGTTCCACCGGTGCCGAGCAGGCGCACTACTTCGTCGACCACGGCGGCGGCTGGTTCCCGGACGGGAGGACGTTGCCGGGTGCGCTCGACATCGAGTCCAACCCGTACGGCGACATGTGCTACGGCCAGTCCCCGGAGCAGATCTCGGGGTGGATCGCCGATTTCAGCAACACCTACCTGGCGCGCACCGGCCGGTTCCCCGCGATCTACACGACGACCCGCTGGTGGGATCAGTGCACGGGGGCGAACCCGAATTTCGCGGCGAACAACCCGCTGTGGCTGGCGCGGTTCGCCCCGGAGATGGGGCCGCTGCCCGCGGGCTGGGCGTATCAGGCGATCTGGCAGTTCAGCAACGCCGGAGTGTTCCCCGGTGACCAGAACACCTTCAACGGCGACCCCGCCCAGCTGGACCGGTTCGCACTGTAGGCACCGCAAGCACGAAGAGGGGGCGCGACGACCGGTTCGTCGCGCCCCCTCTTCGCTGCGTCCTCGGGATCAGGGGTCGACGAGATCTTCGGGGATGGGTTCGCTGTTGGCGATGGCCTCGAACATCCGCGCCGCGTCCTGCTTGTCCCACTTGATCACCGACTGGCCGCTGTCGGTCCTGGCGAAATCACCGAAGGGCACGCTGGTGGTGATGCCGTTGCCGCCGCTGACATCGCCGAGCGCCTTGGCCAGCCAGAACAGGTGCCACACGTGGTCGGAGTCGTTGAGCAGGAACGTGCTGCCCGCGGCGTTGGCCAGCGGCACCAGCCGGAACGGGTTCAACAGCGTCCCCGGCCCCATCGTCCGGTCCATCAGGGCGCCGAGCAGTTTGCGCTGGTTCTCCGCGCGTCCCAGGTCCCCGCCTGCGACCGTGTCGCGGGCGCGCACGAAGCCCAATGCCTGCGGCCCGTCGAGTTCCTGGCAACCGGCTTCCAGGTGCGCGTTGGCCTTCTCGTCGTTCATCGGCTCCTCGAGGCAGATGTCGACGCCGCCGACGGCGTCGACCAGGGAGGAGAAGCCACCGAGGCCGATTTCGGCGTAGTGGTCGATGTGCACGTCGCTGACCGTTTCGACGGTCTGGGCCAGCAGCTGCGGGCCGCCGAAGGAGAACGCCGCGTTGAGCTTGTCCCTGCCGTGGCCGGGGATCGGCACGTAGGAGTCGCGGGGCAGGCTGATCAGCGCCGGTTTCCCGCCGCCGGTGGGGATGTGCACCAGCATCATCGTGTCGGTGCGCCGCCCGGCGGCGTCGCCCGCCGACAGTTCCTCGCGCTGGGACTCGTCGAGGCCCTCACGGCTGTCGGAACCCACCAGCAGCCAGTTCGTGCCGGGGGTGTCCTCGATGCGGCCCTCGTAGTCCAGGGCGGGTGTGCGCTGCAGGAGGCTGTCGACGTAGATGCCGAATCCGACCACGACCAGCAGCAGCACCAGCAGGGTGATGCCGATGCGTTTGGCCCAGTTCGGGCGTTTGCGCCGCGGCGGTGGCGGAGGCGGCGATGCTCGCCGCGTCGGCGGTGGCTGCGGTGGTTGCGGCGGTGCGCCGCCGCCGTCACGACCGCGGGCGTAGTAGTCGTAACCGCCCTGCTGCGGCCGTCGGCCCCTCGGCGGATTCGCCGACCAATCACTCATGACCTTCACACCTGCGGAGTCGACTCGCCGGCACACTCCGTGCCGACCTGTGCGGTGCAGCATCCCAGAAGGTCTCCCGTTCGTGGCACACCGCTACCGCAACGGTATGGAATCCACCCGTCCGGCGTGCCCACTTCGCCCGGACACGCCGACGGGGAGGGAGATCCCGCGCGCAACGCGAAGCGGGGTGCGGCGCCCACCGGCACCACACCCCGCTTCGGGCGTGTTCGCTGCGGGATCAGCCCGCGACGGCGGCGGCCACCGCCTCCTTCCACAGGCCCACGGCGTCGTCGACCTGCTGGGAGTTGACGATCAGCGGCGGGATCATCCGCACCACGTTGCCCGCGGGGCCGCAGGTCAGCAGCAGCAGGCCGCGTTCGGCGGCGGCGGCGTGCGCCCGGGCGGCGGTGGCGGTGTCGGGCGTGCCCTCGGGAGTGGTGAACTCGTTGCCGACCATGAGGCCGCGGCCGCGGACCTCACCGATCACGGGGTGTTCGGCGGCGACCTTGCGCAGCCCTTCCTGCAGGCGGGCGCCCTGCTCGGCGGCGTTGTCGACGAGGTTCTCGTCGCGCACCACGTCGAGGGTGGCCAGCGCGGCGGCGGCGGCCACGGCGTTGCCGCCGTAGGTGCCGCCCTGCGATCCCGGCCAGGCCTTGCTCATCAGCGCGCTGGAGGCCGCGATGCCGGAGATCGGGAAACCGCTGGCGAGCCCCTTGGCGGTGATCAGGATGTCGGGTGTGATGGTGGAGTGCTGGTGTCCCCAGAACTTCCCGGTGCGGCCCACCCCGGTCTGCACCTCGTCGGTGATGAGCAGGATGCCGTGGCGGTCGGCGCGTTCCCGCAGCCCTTCCAGGAACTCCGCCGGGGCGGGAATGTAGCCGCCTTCGCCGAGGACGGGTTCGACGATGAACGCGGCGGTGTCCTTCGGGGAGGTGACCGTCAGCAGCAGCTGGTCGAGTTCGGCGAGGGCGAAACGCACCGCTTCGGCTTCCGACCAGCCGTGCCGGTAGGTCTCCGGGAACGGGGTGAACGCCACGCCCGGCATCATCGGGCCGATCCCGGCGCGCACCTTCACCCCGGAGGTCGTGAGTGCGCCCGCGCCCATGGTGCGGCCGTGGAAGCCGCCTTGGAAGGCGACGATGGTCTGACGTCCGGTGGCGTGCCGCGCCAGGCGCACCGATGCCTCCACGGCTTCGCTGCCGGAGTTGACGTAGAACATGCGGTCCAGGCCTGCGGGCAGGACGTCGCCGAGCCGCTCGGTGAGCTGGAGTAGCGGCCGGTGCATGACTGTCGTGTACTGGCCGTGGATCAGGGTCCCCACTTGGCGTTGCGCCGCCTCCACCACGCGCGGGTGGCAGTGTCCGGTGCTGGTCACCCCGATACCGGCGGTGAAGTCGAGGTAGCGGCGTTCGTCCTCGTCGTAGAGGTAGACGCCCTGTCCGCGGGCGGCCAGCACAGGTGTCGCCTGCTGCAACACCGGCGAGAGCTCAGCCATGTTCGACTCCAAGCTGTCGTGTCCCGAATGTAGGATTGTTGACAATCGCGTGTGACATGCAACCATCACGGCTGCGTCCTGTCCACCCGCCGACACGGAAGGCCCGCTGAACCGATGAGCACCACCAGCAGCTCCCCCGCAGGCACCGAGTCCGAAGAGGCCCGCGTCGTCGACGCCGCCCCCAAGCAGCTGCTCATCGGCGGCAAATGGCGAACGGCCACCGGTGAACGCACCTACGAAGTCGAAGACCCCTCCACCGGCCGCGCGTTGTGCTCGGTCGCCGACGCCTCCCCCGAGGACGGGATCGCCGCGCTGGCCGCCGCCCACGAGGCCCAACCGGCCTGGGCGAAGTACCCGCCGCGGGAACGCGGCGAGATCCTGCGCCGCGCCTACGAGCTGATCCAGCAGCGCCACGAGGACTTGGCACTGCTGATGACCCTGGAGATGGGCAAGCCGCTGCCCGAGGCGCGCGGCGAGGTCACCTACGCCTCGGAGTTCTTCCGCTGGTTCGCCGAGGAGGCCGTGCGCATCGGCGGCGACTACGCCGTGGCGCCCAGCGGCACCGGCCGGTTCCTGGTCACCCAGCAGCCGGTCGGGCCGACGCTGCTGATCACGCCGTGGAACTTCCCGATGGCGATGGGCACCCGCAAGATCGGCCCGGCCATCGCCGCCGGCTGTACCTCGGTGATCAAACCCGCGCACCAGACGCCGCTGTCGATGCTGGCGCTGGCGGAGATCCTGCTGGAGGCGGGCCTGCCCGAAGGGGTCCTCAACGTGGTCACGGCGGTCGGCGCCGGTTCCGTGATGGAACCGATGATCCGCGACGGGCGTGCCCGGAAGCTGTCGTTCACCGGGTCGACTTCGGTGGGGCGCAAGCTCATCGAGCAGTCCGCCGAGCAGGTCCTCAACGTGTCCATGGAACTCGGCGGCAACGCCCCGTTCCTGGTGTTCGCCGACGCCGACCTCGACGTCGCCGTCGACGGCGCGATGCAGGCCAAGATGCGCAACATCGGTGAGGCCTGCACCGCGGCCAACCGGTTCTACGTGCACGCCGACGTCGCCGAGGAGTTTTCCCGCAGGCTCGCCGAGCGGATGGGGGCGTTGCGCATCGGCCGCGGCGTCCGCGACGACGTGGAGGTGGGGCCGCTGATCGACGCCACCCAGCTCGGCAAGGTCGACGAGCTCGTCACCGACGCCGTCGGCCGCGGCGCGGAGGTCGTCGTCGGCGGCTCCCGCCAGGACGGCGAGGGCTACTTCTACCCGCCGACGGTCCTGAAGAACGTGCCGCTGTCGTCGCGGATGACGCGGGAGGAGATCTTCGGGCCGGTCGCGCCGATCAGCACGTTCACCGACGAGCAGACCGCCATCGACGAGGCCAACAACACCGAGTACGGGCTGGTCGCCTACGTCTACACCCAGGACCTGCACCGCGCGCTGCGCGTGTCGGAGGCGCTGGAGAGCGGCATGATCGGCCTCAACCAAGGCGTGGTGAGCAACCCGGCGGCCCCGTTCGGCGGTGTGAAGGCCTCCGGCCTGGGCCGGGAGGGAGGCAAGGTCGGCATCGACGAGTTCCTGGAGACCAAGTACATCGCCATCGGCGGCCTGTGATCCGCCCCGTCACCTGACCGGTGCCCCGCGCGGCTCTCGCGGCGCGGGGCACCGTGCTGTGCGGACCTCGCCGCCGTGGATGCCGTGGCGAGCGTCGATGCGCGGCACGGTGGAGGGCCTCGGGCGTCGGCTGGTTACGGTGGCCGCGCCATGGATTACGAGACCGCGTCGCGCCACTACGAGGCGCTCGTCAACGGCTACCTGCGCGACTCCGCGCCCGGTTCGGCCGCGCGCACCGCGTCGCTGTTCACCGAGCCGGTGCGCCGCGCGTTCGTCGCCGAGCACGCGGCGGAGTCCACGATCGAGGGGATGTTGTGGGCCGCCTGGCGGCCCGTGGTCCGGGCGGCCGGGGCCTCGGGCGGCGTGAGGCACCGGGACCTGGTCGACCTGCTGGTCGAGATCAAGGGTCACGGCACCCTCACCCGGCGGGACGCGGTGCGTGATCTGGGGTGGGCTCGTGGTGTTCGGTGATCTGCCGTGTTTCGGCGCGCAGGTGCGCGAGGCCTGGGACGCCGACGGGGACGGCTCGACCGAGTCCCGGGTGAACCTCAACGCGTTCGCCGCGCGCCTGACCGCGGCCGGAATCGACTTCTCCGGCTATGCGATCTGGACGTTGCGGGACTGCCTTGAGGACACCGCCGTGCCGGGCGGGCTGCACGCCGTGCTGCCGTGGCTGCGGCACTGCGGCCCGGAACTGGCGCGGCTCGCCCGCCTGGGCTCGTGCTCGGTGCCCGATCGGGGACCGGGACGCCTGGGGCCGCTGGCCCGGGCCGGCGGGGTGCGCGGCGGCGGGTTCTGCCCGCAGCGGTGGGCGTTCTGGCGCGGCAGGCTCGCGGAGCTGGCGGCCGGTCCCGACGCGGTCGCTCACCAGGCGCGCACGGCACTCGAGCTCATGCCCGCTGTGGAGGGCGTCGCCTGATTCGGCCGGGCGGCTAGGGGCGGAACGCGCCGGAATCGTGGTCGTGATCTTCGGCCGGGATCAGCGGAAGCAGCAGGCTGGGGTGTTGTCCGGGTGCGCTGTGCAGGGTGGTGCGCCCGTCGTAGGCGGGGTCGTCGCGGTCGCCGGGCAGTTCGTGCCAGAACGGTCCGCTGCCGCGCACGCCGAGCGGGCCGGGTGCGAGGTCGTGGGTGTAGTCCTGTCCGCGTATCGACACTGCGAGGCGGTATCCGGCGGGCACGACGATCGACAGCGGCCAGATCTCCACGTGCGCCTCGTAGACCTGGTGCGGCTGCAGTGGCGCGGGCGTGGTGTGGGGGTGCCATGGCCGGTGCGGCAGGGACAGGGCGGGGTCGAGTTCGCGGTGCGACATCCGCAGCCAGCCTTGGGAGACGGGGGCGTTCGGTTCGGACGCGCCGGTGAACAGGACTTCGGTGCCGTCGGGGTCGAACAGGTGCACCGTGACGAACAGGTCCGCGTCGCGGGTGTCGGAGGACGCGAACAGGGTCATCGCGGCCGGGCCGGTGAACTCCGCGTCGTGTTCGGCGGCGGGCAGGGCGAACAGCAGGCCTGCGCTGCGGGCGGTGAATTCCGCCGCCTGCGTCGCGTGCGGTGGGTGTTCGGTGAGGCCGCCGGTGTCGAGGTCGAGGTAGTGCCGGCTCCACCGGTGCGCGCCAGCGGCCATTCCTGTTCGTGACGCCGCAGGAATCCGCGTGGGGTGCGGATTTGGAGGGTGACGGGGGGCTGGTGCTGCCAGCCGTTGTCGGCGCCGGTGAGGAAGTGGTCGAAAAAGCGCCGTTGCAGCGCGATACCGGCGTCGGTGTAGAACTGCGCCCAGTGTTCGAGGCCGTGCACCTCCAGCCACTTCTGGGTGGAGCGGACCCTGGTGAAGCCTTCGAAGTTGCCGCGTGAGTGCAGGCCCATGCCGCCCCAGTTGGCGCACGAGAGCACCGGCACCGTGATCTGCTCCAGCGCGGCGCTGCGGTGGCGGTAGTGGTCGTTGACGCACGGGTTCGCGCGCAGCACGTCGGCGGGATCGCGGCGGCCTCGAGTTCCGCCGCCGAGCGCACCGCCTGCCCGGAGACGCGCCGCCCGGTGTGCGGGTTGCGCGGTGCGCCGGGCCTGCCGTGTTGGACGCCGTGGACCTGGTGGGGCATCCAGGTGGGCATGAACATCGTGGGGATGCCGCTGTGGTGGGTGTATTCGCGGTACAGGTCGGTGGCGCCTTCCCACGGGCAGATGGCTGCGAGGTGCGGCGGCGCCAGTTGTGCGACTCGCCATTGGTTGCTGGCGAGGTAGGAGATCCCGAGCATGCCGACGTTGCCGTTGCTCCACGCCCGCACCCCGGCCCATTCGATGCACTCGTAGAGGTCGTGGGCTTCGCGCCGGGAGAAGAAGTCGATGTCGCCTTCGCTGCCGCCCGTACCGCGGGTGTCGATGCGCACGCAGGCGTAGCCGTGGGGCACCCAGCGTTCGGGGTCGGGGTATTCCCACACCTGGTAGGCGTTGCTGGAGTGGGCGGCGACCTCGGGGTGTTCGTCGAGCAGTGCGGTGAACGCGGCCGGGTAGCCGTCGGCGAACGGGAGTCCTTTGCCGTAGGGGCCGGCCGCGAGCAGCACGGGATGCGGCTGGTCGTCGTCGGGCCGGAACACGTCGGCGGCGAGGGTGATGCCGTCGCTCATGGTGATGCGCAGGTCCCAGTCGATGCGCATGCCGTCGCGCACTTCGCTGATCGTGTCGTAGTGCTCGCTCATGGCGCCCTTCCCACACGAACCCCGCCTTAACGCTAGAGAAGTTACATTAAGCATGGTCGCGTGAACACCACTGATGCAGGTTCTCTTGCACAAGGTGCGGCGGGTGCGGGTCAGGGTGTGGTGAGCACCCGGTCGACCAGCACCTCCAGATCCATTCCGGGCGTGCTGTAGCCGAAGATCGCGCGCAGGTAGATCGGGGCGAGCACCACGTCGAAGACGTGCTCGACGGTCAGCCGCGGCGCCCCGTCGGCCGCCGCCCGGTCGAGGACCTGCTGAATCTGATCGGTCCGGCGCCGCAGGTGGATCGCGGCCGCCTCGGTCGCCGGTCCGTGCCCGGCGCCGTGCGACGCGGTGGCCGCCGCGATCGCCCGGTAGAACGCGAACCCCTCACGCGTGTCGACCCGGTCGGCGACCGAGCGCGCCCAGTCGATCAGGTCCCGGCGCAGCTCACCGCTGTCCGGGAACGGGGACTGCTCGTTCATGCGGGTCACGGCGACATCGAGGGCCAGTGCCTCCACGTTCTTCCACCGCCGGTAGATCGTCACCTCGTGCACGCCGGAGCGCGCCGAGACCTCCCGCACGGTCAGCGGGTCACGTCCCTCCGCCCACAGCGCGCGCACCGCGGCGTGCACGGCCTCGCGGGTGCGGGCGGTGCGGCCGCCGGGTCGGGTCTCTGCCACCGGCTCAGGCTAGCCAACGCCTCCACTGCAGCCGAACGGCGTTTCCGATGCACTCCCGGCGGGCAGCCGGTGGCTTGCGAGCAAGAGGCGTTATCACCATGTGGAGTACCGATTGCCGCCGAACGGGTGGATGCGATCGAATCGGGCGGGCCGCACTACAGGGTGCGCCTGATCCACACCCGCCCCGCCACCGCCGTCCGCCGATCACGCATCGGCGCACGGCCGTGGCGGGGTGTTCACGCAGGAAGGACGATCCATGACCGAGACATCCGCCGCGCTGCGCACGATGATCTCCCCCGGCCGCTACGTCCAGGGCCGTGGCGCGCTCGACTCGTTGGGTTCCTACGTGGCGAAGCTGGGTGAGCGGCCGCTGGTGCTGGCCGACGACGTGGTGCGCGGCCTGACGGAAACCGCGATCACCCGGTCCTTCGGCGAGGCCGGGCTGCCGGTGGCGTTCGAGAAGTTCAACGGGGTGCCCACGGCCGCCGAGAGCCGGCGGGTCGCCGAGGTGCTGCGTGCGCAGGGCGCCGACGTGATCGTCGCCGTCGGCGGCGGCGCCCCCATCGACACGGCCAAGGCCGCCGCCGACGACACCGGGCTGCCGGTCGCCAGCGTGCCCACCGTGGCCTCCACCGACGCCCCAACCTCGGCGTTGTCGGTCGTCTACACCGCCGACGGGTCGTTCGAGTCCTACCGGTTCTACGCCCGCAACCCGGCGCTGGTGGTGGTCGACACCCAGCTCATCGCCGACGCCCCGGCCCGGTTCCTCATCGCCGGTGTCGGTGACGCGCTGGCGACGTGGATCGAGGCGCGGGCGGTGGCCCAGTCGAACGCGGCGACGATGGCCGGGGGCGCGGCCACCAAGGCGGGGGCGGCGTTGGCGAAGCTGTCCTGGGACATCCTGTGGGAATCGGCGATTCCCGCGGTGCGCGCGGTCGAACACGGCCTCGTGACTCCCGCGGTGGAGGCGGTCGTGGAGGCCAACACGCTGCTGTCCGGGCTCGGTTTCGAATCCGGCGGGCTCGCCGCAGCGCACGCCGTGCACGACGGGCTCACCGCCGTCGCCCACACCCACGGACTCGCCCACGGGCAGAAGGTCAACATCGGTTCGATCACGCAGTTGATCCTCGAAGACCGCCCGGCGCAGGAGATCCGCGAGTTCATCGAGTTCACCACCCGCGTCGGCCTGCCCACCACGCTCACCGAAACGGGACTCGGCGACGCCGATGATTCGGTGCTGCGCACGGTGGCCGAGGCCGCCACGGACCCGGCCGAGACGATCCACAACCTGCCGTTCGCGGTGACCGTGGACGCCGTCGTCGACGCCCTCAAGGCCGTTGAGGTCACCGGCTGCGCCGTGCGCGCCGAAGCGGGACTGCCCGCACCGGTCGCGCCCGCGCACTGACCGGCCGGGCCTGGTGCGTTGAGAACACCGCGGCCGCCCGCGACCCGCGATGATCACGACGCACCAGGCCCCGGTGCGCCTTCGGCTCAGCTGGCCGGGCCGGTCTCCGAGAGCAGTGGCGTGAACGCGTTGAGCCGTTCCAGGGCGTCGTTCATGTGCGCTTCCAGCCGCGCCAGCAGCAGCGCTTCGTCACCGGACTCGATGGCGTCGACCAGGCCGCTGTGCTCGTCGACGAGGGTCTGCGGGTCGGCGGTGTACTTGTCCTGCAGCGCGGTCAGGCACATCCGCTTCTCCACCAGCAGCGTCTGCGCCATCCGCTGCAGCCGGGGGCTGCCGGACACGCGCACCAGCGTCTCGTGGAACTCCTGGTCGGCGTCGCTGAGCTCGATCGCGTCGCCCCGGCCCGCCGCGGACACGATGCGGGCTTGGGCGGCGGTGAGCTCGGCGACGGCCTCCACCCGGTGGTGGCGGATGATGCGTTCGCACGCGGCGCGTTCCACCGCCAGCCGCGCCAGGTAGATGTCGGTGACGTCGTCGGCGTCGAGCGTCGTCACGAACAACCCGCGGTGCGGTTCGCTGTGCAGCAGGCCCTCCTGCACCAGCCGTTGCATCGCTTCCCGCAACGGTCCGCGGCTCACTCCGAGCCGCGATGCCAGTTCGGCCTCGCCCATCTGACTACCGGGGGGCAGTGAGCCGTACATGATCGCCGAGCGCAGCTGGTCTGCCACGATCGCGGCGGTCGATTTCCGCTGCACCGGCTCTAACTCGCCGTGCTGGTTCTGCTCGTCGACTCCGAGCACCGACACCATCTCCTCATCGAATTGTCAAGCGCGGAGCGGCTCCCCCGAGCTCACCCCTGGTCCGGGCCGGGCCGGCGAAACAGCGTGCCCAGCCCCTCGTGCGGCCCCGAGTCACCGGCCAGCCGCAGCACTTCCCACGCGCTGACCTGGTTGGCGGTCAGCACCGGTTTGCCCAGGCGCTGCTCCAGCTCGTCGAGCCACGCCACGGTGTGCAGCGCGGTGTCGGGCATCAGCAGTGCCTGGGCGGTCGGGTCGTCGTTGGCCGCGGCGAAATCCAGCACTTGCTCGCGGGTCAACGTGCCGACTTCGGCGGCGGTGACGATGCCGCGACTGGACAACCTGGTCACCTCGATGCCGCCGTGCGCCAGGAAATCGGCGAACCGATCGGCGACGTCCGAGGGATAGGTCGCCGCGACCGCCACCCGGTCCAGGCCGAGACGGGCCACGGCGTGCACGAACGCGAACGAGGTGCTGGAGGTGGCCAGGCCGGTGACGGCCTGCAACTTCTCGACCTGGTCGCGCGCGCCTTCCCAGCCGAAGACGAAACTGCCGCTGGTGCAGGCCCAGATCACGGCCTGCACCCCGTGCGCGAGCAGCTCACGGGCTCCGTCGGCGAGCACGTCGGCGGAACCGACCTCGAGCAGCGCGTCCACCCGATGCGCGTCCTCCCGCATCACGGTGTGCACCAACGGCAATCGGATGTCGCCACCGAGCAGCCGTTCGAGGGCCGGGTAATCGTCTTCGGCGCTGTATCCGGGGTAGAGAATCCCTGCGGTGATCGGCACCGGCAGCTCCCTCCTTGATTCGTTCCCGCGACCCGCGGCGAAATCAGGGGTTGCGGGGGCGAACGACACCGGACCGGCGGTCAATTGTCGACAATGTTACCGCACGGTTCGGTGCCGCCCGCACTAGCGGAAATGTTTTCGTAATTCGATCGACACGCTCCACGACGCGGCGAACCGTCCTGATCAGGCCGCCGAAGCGCCGAAAGCCTGCACGAGCCGTTGTTTCGGGGCGACCGCCGGTAATCCCATCTTCCGCAACGCCGCCCACATCGTGACCTGATTCGCCGTGAGCACCGGCTTGCCCAATTCCTGTTCCAACGGGCCGATGATGTCGTAGGTCGGCACATTCGTGCAGCTGATGAACATCGCCTCCGCATCCGGTCGATCCGCCGAACGCACGATGTCGACGACCTGGCGGTAATCGACCTTCCAAATCCGGCCCAGCAGACCCAGCCCCACACTGGTGACGACCTCGACATCGTGCTCACCGAGGAAACCCACCAGCCGCTCGGTCACGTTCTCCACGTACGGCGTCGCCACCGCCACCCGCCGCACCCCGAGCACCTCCAGCGCCTGCACCAGCGCACCCGAGGTCGTCACCGCCGCGGGCGCACCGGCCTCCCGCATCACCGTGGTCAGGTTGCGCTCACCGGCCGCGCCATCGACGAAACTGCCCGACGCGCACGCGTAAGCCACCACGTCCGGCTCCGGGGACAGCAGGTCACGCGTGGCGCTGTGCACGGCAGCCTCGTCGGAGATCAGTGACGCCATCTCCACCGTCATCGGCACCGGCACGAACGCCGTGCGCGTCACGTACAACGTCACGCTCTCCGGCGTCCACCGCCACAACTCGCGGTCCATCGCCAAGTCGAACGGCGCGACCACGCCCACCCCTCGCTGCGGCGCGGGACAGGACACGGCCCCCAGGAAATCCTCCGGCGGCATGCCGCGCACCCCTGTCAACCCGAGTGACGTTCGTAGCGCAACCGTTCCCCGACGCTGCCCGAGCGCCACACGTCGTTGCAGGCCTCCGCGAACGCGCCGAGGTTCTCCACGATCGCCCCGTACACGTTGCCCGGCACCCAGCCCACATCACCGTTGAACAGCAGGTTGTTGCGCCCGTAGAAGATCGCCAGGTCGATCACGCCCGGCAGCGCCTCGATGTCCTTCTCCTCCTTGAACTCGCGGTCGAGCATCCCGCTGTCGAAGGAGAAGTACACGAGGTCACCGGGAATCGGAGTGACCGTGGGGTTTTCCTGGCCCGGCTCCCGCTCGGCGAAGCGCGGCACCATGGTGTAGATCTCGTTGCGCGCGTACTTCGCGTGATGCACCGGCCCGGCCTGCGGCAACGCCTGCCACACGGCCTCGCAGGTGCGGGGAGCGTCCTTGTCCAGCAGTTCCGCCACGCAGGACACGCCACGCTTCTCCAGCGTGATCGACAGGTACCTGGGCATCGTGAAATCCGTTCCATGAGAGGGCGGCGAGCAAATGTGGATCGGCCGGTCTCGGCTCGCGGCCACCGGATGGCCACGCCGTGCCCTGCCCAGGGCCGAAGACCGCCTCGCGGGCCGGGACGCCGACAGGCACCGGCCCCACCGCGAGATACCTGCGGATTGTTGACAATCCTACGAGCGCTTTCTAGCGTGTCAATCCCCGGCCGCAGACGGCCCGGACGGACACCGCGACGACGCGCGAGCCCTCCCCTGTCCACAGCGCCACCCACCGAAGCGCCCACCCCTGAAGGCCAGGTCATGACCGACAACACCCCCACCGTCGTCGTCCTCCACGGTGGCGACCCGCCGCCCGCCATGGACAGCATCGCCCGCGTCGCCGAACTCCGCCCCACCACCGAAGACGACCTGGCCGCCGCACTGCCCGGCGCCGACGTCCTGTTCGTGTGGGACTTCCGCTCCGACGCCGTCGCCGAGGCCTGGCGCCACGCCGACTCGCTGCGCTGGGTCCACGCCGCCAGCGCCGGCGTCGACCGACTGCTGTTCCCGGACCTGCTGCACTCCGAAGTCGCCCTCACCAACTCCCGCGGCGTCTTCGACGGCCCCATGGGCGAATACGTCCTGGCCACCGTGCTCACCTTCGCCAAAGACCTCCACACCAGCCTCCGGCTCCAAGACCGCAAGCAGTGGCACCACCGCGAAACCGAACGCATCGCGGGCAAACACGCCCTCGTCGTCGGCACCGGCCCCATCGGCCGCGCCATCGCCGCACAGCTCACCGCCGCCGGACTCCACGTCCACGGCGCCGGACGCGTCGCCCGCCACGACGACCCCGACTTCGCCACCGTGCACGCCTCCGACGAATTGACGGCCGTGCTCGGCGAATACGACTACATCGTGCTCGCCGCACCCCTGACCGACCAGACCCACGGGCTCATCGACGCCACGGCCCTCACCGCGGTCAAACCCACCGCACGCCTGATCAACGTCGGCCGCGGCGAACTCATCGTGCAACCCGACCTCGTCGAAGCCCTCGAAGCAGGCAACCTCGCAGGCGCCGCCCTCGACGTGTTCGACACCGAACCCCTCCCCGAAACCTCCCCGCTGTGGGAGATGCCCAACGTCCTGATCTCCCCGCACATGTCCGGCGACACCCTCGGCTGGACCACGGAACTGGTCGAACTGTTCCTCGAGAACCTGCGCAGCTACGCCCAAGACGGCGCACTGCGCAACGTGGTGGACAAACAACGTGGCTACGTCAGCGGAACGGAGCGCAAGCGATGACCTCGACCCCCCATGCGGCCACCCCCCGGCCCGTCCCCACCGAGACCACGGCGGCCGACCTCACCGCCACCGACATGCTCGAGCAGTTCGCCCGCGGCGACCTCTCCCCCGTCGAAGCCACCGAGGCCACCCTGCGCCGCATCGACGACACCGACGGCGCCGTCAACGCCTACTGCCTCGTCGACGCCGACCGCGCCCTCGAGCAGGCCCGCGCCTCCGAAGCCCGCTGGGCGCGCGGCGAACCGAACGGCAAGGTCGACGGCGTCCCCACCTCCATCAAGGACATCTTCCTCACCCGGGACTGGCCCACCCTGCGCGGCTCCCGCACCGTCGACCCCGACCAGCCCTGGACCGCCGACGCACCCGCCGTGGCCCGGCTGCGCGAACACAACGCCGTGTTCATCGGCAAAACCACCACCCCCGAACTCGCCTGGAAAGGCGTCACCGACAACACCCTCACCGGCATCACCCGCAACCCCTGGAACCCCGACCGCACCCCCGGCGGCTCCAGCGGCGGCGCCGGTGCCGCCGTCGCACTCGGCATGGCGCCCCTGGCCATCGGCACCGACGGCGGCGGATCCGTGCGCATCCCCGCCTCCTTCTGCGGCATCTACACCATCAAACCGACCTACGGCCGCGTCCCGCACTTCCCCGCCAGCCCCTTCGGCACCATGGCCCACGCCGGACCGATGACCACCACCGTCACCGAAACCGCACTCATGCTCGACGTGCTCAGCGGCCCCGACAGCCGCGACTGGTCCGCACTCGAACCACCCGCGCACTCCTTCCTCGACGGCCTCGACAACGGAGTGCGCGGGCTGCGCATCGCCCTGAGCCCCGACCTCGGATTCGCCACCGTCGACCCCCAGATCGCCGACGCCGTCGCCCGCGCCGCCCAGGTGTTCACCGAACTCGGCGCCACCGTCGAACACGCCGACCCCGGCTTCACCGACCCCGTCGCAGACTTCCACGTCCTCTGGTTCTCCGGCGCCGCCAAATCCGTCGCCCACCTCACCCCCGCCCAACGGGAACTGCTCGACCCCGGACTGCGCGACATCGTCGAAGAAGGCCTCACCTACTCCGCGCAGGACTACCTCGAGGCCACCAACACCCGCATGGCACTGGGCCAGCGCATGGGCGCCTTCCACGACACCTACGACCTGCTGCTGACCCCCACCGTCGGCGTCCCCCCGTTCGAAGCCGGAGCCGAAACACCCGCCGACGCCCCCTCCCCGCGATGGACCGGCTGGACCCCGTTCACCTATCCGTTCAACATGACCCAGCAGCCCGCCGCCAGCGTCCCCTGCGGGTTCACCACCGACGGCCTGCCCATCGGCCTGCAGATCGTCGGCCCCCGCCACAGCGACGCCCGCGTCCTGCGCGCCTCCCGCGCCTACGAACAACTCCACCCCTGGAGCCGGCCCGGGCGGTGAACCCGAAGCCGGTTTCCACCGCGGAGCCGACGGCCGCCGGAGGATCACCACTGCGCGGCCGACACCACACCGGACCCGCGACACCAGCAACACGCCCTCAGGTCAGGGTGAGCATGCCGACGACGATCACCGACGTGACCAGCACCGTCGAGCAAGCACCGAGCAGCAACGCATTCCGGCCGGTGCGCAGCAACCCGCCCACCCTGACCGAGGTGCCCAGCGCGAACATCGCCGCCGCCAGCAGCCACGTCGCGCCCTGACTCGCCGCATCCAACACCACCGGCGGCACCGAACCGGCGCTGCGCAACGCCATCGCCGCGAGAAAACCCACCACGAACAGCGGCAGCACCGGCGTCCGCCGACCACCACCACCGCCTCGCCGCGCCAGGCCCATCACCGCCACCATCGGCGCCAGCAACACCACCCGGCCGAGCTTGACCACCACGGCCACCGCCACCGCACCGGCACCCGCCGGAGACGCCGCGGCCACCACCTGCGCCACCTCGTGCACGCTGCCCCCGGCGATCCGGCCGATCATCTCCGGCCCCAGCCCCCACACACCGCCCAGCAACGGCACCAACAGCATCGACAACGAACCGAACACCGTCACCATCGCGACACTCGTCGCCACCTCCTCGTCCTCGCGCTCCACCACGCCCTCCACCGCCGCGATCGCCGACGCCCCGCAGATCGAAAACCCCGCCGCCATCAGCACCGACAAACCACGCGACACGCCCAGCACCCGGCCGAGCAGCACCGTGCCCGAAAACGTCACCACCACCGCGGCCACCACCACGCCCACCGTCGCCACCCCCAACCCCAGCACCTGACCCACCGCCAGCTGCAAACCCAGCAACACCACACCCGCCCGCAACAACGCCTTCGACACCCACGCCAACCCCGCAGCCACCGCACCCCGGCACCCCGCCACGTTGCCGACCACCACACCCAGCGCCACCGCCGCGGTCACCACACCCACACCCGGAACCAGCGACGCCACCACCGACGCCACGACCACCGCGACCGCCGTCAACGCCACCCCCGGCAACCGCCCTAGCACACCCCGAGCAACAACAGGACCGGCACTCATCAACATCCGCACGAACCGACCCTCACCCACCGCCACACCCACCGGTAGCCGGAAACCACGAAGGTCCTCATAACCGGAACGCATGACCGAACCCGCACACAACACGCAGAGCTACAGTCACTGCATGGCCGATCCCGACCCGACATCCCTGCGGCTGCTCGTGCTCATCAGCGAACTCGGCAGCATCGGCGCCGCCGCCGCACAACTACGGATCAGCCAGCCCTCCGCCAGCAAACGCCTCACCAGCCTCGAACGCGGCCTCGGCCTGCACCTCGTCGAACGCACCCGCCGCGGCGCGACCCTCACCCCCGCAGGCACCACCGTCCTGGACTGGGCACGCCGCGTCCTCACCGAAATCGACGCCCTCACCACCGGCGTCCACGCCCTGCGCGCACAACACCGCCAACAACTCCGCGTCGCCGCAGGCATGACCATCGCCGACTACCTCGCCCCCCGCTGGATCACCACACTGCGCGCCGCCTTCACCGGACTGCGCCTCGAACTCGACAGCACCAACTCCGCCACCGTCACCGAAGCCGTCCGCCACGGCCGCGCCGACCTCGGCTTCCTCGAATCACCCGACGTGCCCGACGGCGTCTCCGTGCGCTACCTGACCCACGACCGCATGACCGTCGTCGTCCCACCCGCACACCCCTGGACCCGACGCCGCGAACCCCTCGACCCCGCCGAACTCGCCGCCACACCCCTCATCGTGCGCGAACACGGCTCCGGCACCCGCGAAACCCTCGAACGAGCACTCGCGGCCGCCGCCATGACCACCACCGAACCACTGCTCGAACTGCACTCCACCACCGCCGTGCGCAACAGCGTCGTCGCAGGCGCCGGACCCGCCGTGCTCAGCACCCTCGCCGTCGACTCCGACCTCCGCACCGGACAAGTCGTCGAAATCCCCGTCGCCGGACTCGACCTGCACCGCCCCCTGCACGCCGTGTGGCGCGGCGGACACCGCCTCACCGGCCCCGCCGCCGCACTGCTGTCGACCGCACTCAGCGACACCGCCTGACCCCGCGCAACCCCGCCAACTCGGGAACGCGCACCAGCCGGTCTCACCGGAGCACCAGCCGACATCACGATCCGGACCTCGCACACCGGAAATACAAAAACGACCATTGTCTTCGCATGGACGCCCACGCAGACTGAGCCGATCTCAGCCCGGCGGGTTGACCATGAACGAAGGAGTTCCCATGTCGTCTCAGCCTGCGCCCGGGCCGGCCGCACTCCGCCGAGTCGTCACCGCCTCCATGGCGGGCACCGTCGTCGAGTGGTATGAGTTCTTCCTCTACGGAACCGCCGCCACCCTCGTGTTCAGCAAGCTGTTCTTCCCCGCGGGCGGCAACGAACTCGACGCCATCCTCGCCGCCTTCGTCACCTACGCCGTCGGCTTCGCCGCACGACCACTCGGCGGACTCGTCTTCGGCCACTTCGGCGACAAATACGGCCGCAAAACCCTCCTGCAAGTCAGCCTCATCATGGTCGGCGCCGCCACCTTCGCCATGGGCTGCATCCCCTCATTCGACTCCATCGGCTACCTCGCCCCCGCCATCCTCGTCACCCTGCGCTTCATCCAAGGCATCGCCGTCGGCGGCGAATGGGGCGGCGCCGTACTGCTCGTCGCCGAACACAGCCCCGACGCCAAACGCGGCTTCTGGGCCAGCTGGCCCCAAGCCGGCGTCCCCATGGGCAACCTGCTCGCCACCCTCGTCCTGCTCGGACTGACCACAACCCTCTCCGAGCAGGCATTCCTGACCTGGGGATGGCGCGTCGCGTTCTGGCTCTCCGCCGTCATCGTGCTCATCGGCTACTACGTGCGCACCCGCGTCACCGACGCACCCATCTTCAAAGCCGCCCAACAACAAGCCGCGCACGAAACCCACTCCTCCGGCGTGTTCGAAGCACTCCGCAAATACCCCCGCGGAGTCCTGACCGCCATGGGCCTGCGCTTCGGCGAGAACGTCATGTACTACCTGCTGGCGACCTTCTCCATCACCTACCTCAGCGTGGTCATCGGCAAGAACACCACCACCATCCTGTGGCTGATGCTGATCGCCCACCTCATCCACTTCGCCGCGATCCCCCTCGTCGGCGCACTCGCCGACCGCATCGGACGCCGCCCCGTCTGCGCCATCGGCGCCGCCCTGACCGCCACCTGGGGCTTCTTCGCCTTCCCCATGATGGACACCGGGCACAACGCGACCATCGTCGCCGCCATCACCATCGGCCTGCTCTTCCACGCCCTCATGTACGCCGGACAGCCCGCGATGATGGCCGAAATGTTCCCGACCCGAATGCGCTACTCCGGGATCTCACTCGGCTACCAGGTCACCTCGATCGTCGCAGGCTCGCTCGCACCGATCATCGCCGTCGCACTGCTCAACACCTACGACAGCGCCACACCGATCTCCGCCTACCTCACCGCAGCAGCCGCGATCACCCTGATCGCCATCGCCTGCGCCCGCGAAACCCGCGGCGCCTCACTGCACGACCTCGACCGCCACGACACCCACGGCCGCACCTCCACCCCCGCCTGACACCGCGCCCCACACCGGGCGCTCACTCCTCCAACGACGACATCACGTGCTTGATCCGGCTGTACTCCTCCAAACCGAAACGGCCGAAATCACGCGCCGACGCCGAATGCTTGAACCCGGAATGCGGCATCTCCGCCACCAACGGCCGATGCACGTTCACCCACACCGTGCCCGCCTGCAACGCACGCGACATCCGCAACGCACGCGCATGATCACGCGTCCACGCACTCGCCACCAACCCGTACCGCACACCGTTGGCCAACTCCACCGCCTCAGCCTCCGAGGCGAACCGCTGCACCGTCACCACCGGCCCCAACACCTCGTGCTGCACCAACTCATCACCCTGCTCCACATCCGCCACCACCGTCGCCTCGTGGAAGAACCCACGCCCACCCCGACGCCGGCCACCCGCCACCACCCGCGCGTGCTGCGGCAACCGCTCCACATGGCCCGCCACCAACTCCAACTGCCCCGCACTGTTCAACGGCCCGAACGCCGCATCCACATCCTGCGGCGGCCCCGGCCGCAACACCGCCGCCCGCTGCGCCAACGCCGCCACCAACTCCTCGTACACCCCGGGACCCGCCAACACCCGGCTCGCCGCCGTGCAGCTCTGCCCCGCATCACCACCGAACGCCGACTCCGCGATACCCCGCGCCGCCCGCCCCACATCCGCATCGTCGAACACCACCGCAGGAGCCTTACCGCCCAACTGCAGATGAACCCGCTTCAAATCCGCCGCCGCCGAAGCGGCCACCTCCATCCCCGACCGCACCGTGCCCGTGATCGAGAACATCCCCGGCACCTCATGCGCCACCATCGCCCGGCCACTGTCGCGATCACCGCAGATCACGTTCAACACCCCGGCCGGCAACACCTCCGCCGCCACCTCCGCCAGCAACACCGCACTCACCGGAGTCGTCTCCGCAGGCTTGAGCACCACCGTGTTACCGGCCGCCAACGCAGGCGCCACCCGCGCCACCGCCAGCAACAACGGATGCGTCCACGACGTCACCTGCGCGCACACCCCGATCGGCTCCCGCCGCGCGAACGACGTGCACCCCGCCTCGTACTCCCCGGCGGCACCCGCCTCCTGCACCCGCGCGGCCGCCGCGTAGAACCGCAACAGATCCACCGCCTGCGGCAACTCCCGATCCCGCACCACGTCCCACGGCTTCCCCGTGTTCCGGCACTCCGCGAGCACGAACCGCTCCGCGTCCCGCTCCACCGCATCCGCGAACCGCAACAACGACCGCTGCCGCTGCCCCGGCGTCATCGACGACCACTGCTCGAACGCCGCCGCCGCGACGCCCATCACCTCGTCGACATCGGTCCACCGCGTCAACGGAGAACTGCCGTACTCCTCCCCGCTGCTGGGATCGACCAACGGCAACGACTCCGGCGACACCGTCCCCGCACGAACCCCGCCGACGATGTTGCGCAGCTCCAGCGCAGTGGACACCCGACCTCCTCCGCCCGACGAAACCGATCACGCCGACCCTAACCGCGGCCCACAACTCCGCAGCTCAGCCGCGCCGCACGCTCCGGCACAACCACTGCCCACCGGTACCCACGACCAATAGCACCACCACCGGCACGAACGCCCACCGGTAGGCCGCCACCGCCGGAAGCTCCGACACGACCTCCAACACCGCGCCCACGAACACCTGAATCAGCACCGCGGCGAGGAAACCGCCCATGTTCACCACGCCCGAGGCCGCACCCGACCGGTGCACCGCGTTGGCCTCCCGCGCACCGTCGAACGCCAGCATCGCCGCGCCACCACCAAAACCCAGCACGCCCAGCACGATCACCAGCACCGGAGCCGACAACACCCCGGGCCACGCCACGATCAGCGACCACGCCACCACCACCAGCACCGACATCGCCAGCGTGTAGCGCTCACGTCGACGCGGCCTGCCCGCGATCCACTGGCTCGCCACCAGCGACCCCAAGATGAAACCGACCGCCGACACCAGCAGCAGCGCCCCCGCCGTGCCACCGGCCACGCCCTGCGCGCCCGTCAGCCACGGCGCACCCCACAACGTCGTGATCGCCAGGAACTGCGACAGCAGCACAAAATGCACCCAGAACGCGTGCTTCGTGCCCCGCTGCGCGACCACCAGCCGCAACGTCCGGCCGATCCGCTCGGCCGCGCCCTCGGCGGCCTCCGCGACCCGCCCGGCGGGCTGATCCCGGATCACGCCGGCGGCCACCACCGCCAGCACCGCGGTCAACGCCGCCGCACCGAGGAACGTCGGCATCCACCCGAGCCCGTGCAGCGCCGAGGTCAACGGCACCGTGGACAGCACCTGTCCGAGCCCGCCGACCAAACCCGTCAACGCCGCGACCCGCCCGTAGCGCTCAGCCGGGAACCACTGCGCCGCCACCCGCAGCACGTTGGTGAACATGAACGCGTCACCGATGCCGATGAGCACCCGGCCGGTGACCCCGCCCAGGATCGACCCGCTCACCGCGAACACCGCCGAACCCACCGCCAGCGCCACCACACCACCCGTGATCACCCGACGCGGCCCCAACCGGTCCGCCAGCAACCCCGACGGCACCTGCAACACCAGGTACACCCCGAGCTGCAGCGCCGAGAACAACGCCAGCACGCCCGGCCCCGCTGAGAACCGCACCAGCGCGTCGGGCGCCGCCACTCCGAGACTCGCGCGGTGGAACAGCGCGACGAAGTAGCACGCCGCGCCCACGCCCCACACGAGCCACGCTCCGCGCGGCGGCACCGCCCACTTCGCGACTTCCTGTTCCCCGGCAACACCGACCGACACCGGAACACCCACCTCTCTCGACTTGTATCCACCATAGATACAAGATGCGGATCAGTACTATGGGCGCGTGTCGAGCGCAACACCGGATCATCCCCCGCAGCCCCCCACCTCGGCGGGCGCCGAACCGCCCGCGGCCGATCGGGCGTACCAGCACGTCAAAGCGGGACTGCTCGACGGCACCTACCCCGACGGCCACCTGCTGTCCGAAGGGGAAGTGGCCACCGCGCTGAACATGTCCCGCACCCCGGTGCGCGAAGCGTTCCTGCGGCTGCAGACCGAGGGCTTCCTGCGGCTCTACCCGAAACGCGGTGCCCTGGTCGTCCCGGTCACCCCACCGAAGCCCGCGCCGTGCTGGAGGCCCGCCTGGCCCTGGAGAGCTTCGCGATCGACAAGCTCGCCACCGAAGGCCCCGAGGCGATGACCACCGTGGGACGCGAACTCGGCGAGCACCCGGCGTGCGACAGCAGCGCGCTCAGCGCCGCGCAGATGCACGAGACCGACCGCGACTTCCACGCCCGGCTGGTCGCGGCCGCCGCGAACCCCATCGTCGACGACCTCTACACCGCCCTGCGCGACCGGCAGCTGCGCATCACCGCGGGCGCGCGCACCCAGGACTGGCAGCCGCACATCAACCACCAGCACACCCAGGTCGCGGCGGCCCTGCGCGACGGCGACGCCGACATCGCCAAGACACTGCTGCGCGGCCACCTGCTGGGCGTGCTGCACGCGTTGGGCGTCGCAGGCGGGCCGATGTTCGAAGATCCGGCCTGACTCCCACTCCCGCGAACCGGCGGATCCCGCTCTCCTGGTCGGTGCGGTCGTGTTTTTTGATCTTCAGATCGTTAATTTCATTCGACACTGAAGTAATTGTTCTAATAAAGTGATTCAGGCGAAGAGAAGGGGCGGCGCGAACGCCGCCCCTTCTCGACCGGGGCGAACCCCGGCAGAGCTAGATCACGCCGGGGACGTGCCGCCCGCCGGCGGCTGCCCGAGCGCCCCCGTCTCCCCGCTGATCGCCTGGGTCGAGGCCTGCGGGCCGGACAACGCCTGGCCGCCCGACAACCCGGACGTCGCGCTGGGAACCTCCTTGCGCGCGACCTCCTCGGCAGCCCGGACCGCTTCGGCCACCTCGGGGTTCGAGGAGGTGTCGAACCACGCGGCCACCGACTCCTCCTCGTCCTCGGGACGGTCGGTGGGCGGCTCCTCCTGCGGGGGCTCGTAGCGGAACGTGCCGTCCTCGCCGGGTGCGCCGAGCATCCGGGCGAAACCTTCCAGGGACTTGTTGAAGTCGCTGGGCACCACCCACACCTTGTTCGCGTCACCCTGCGCCATCTGCGGCAAGGTCTGCAGGTACTGGTACGCCAGCAGTTCCGGGGTCGGCTTACCGCGTTTGACCGCGGCGAACACCTTCTCGATCGCCTTCGCCTGGCCCTGCGCCTGCAGGTAGCGGCTGGCCCGCTCCCCCTGCGCCCGCAGGATGCTGGACTGGCGCTCACCTTCGGCGTCCAGGATCGACGCCTGCTTGGCGCCCTCGGCGGAGAGGATCTGGGACTGCTTCTGCCCCTCGGCGGTCTTGATGGCCGATTCCCGCGCGCCTTCGGCGTTGAGGATCATCGCGCGCTTCTCCCGGTCGGCGCGCATCTGCTTCTCCATCGAGTCCTTGATGGACGGCGGCGGATCGATCGCCTTGAGCTCGACCCGCGCGACCCGGATGCCCCAACGCCCCGTCTCCTGGTCGAGCACCCCGCGCAGCTGCGTGTTGATCTGGTCGCGGGAGGTCAGCGTCTCCTCCAGGCTCATGCCGCCGACGACATTGCGCAGCGTCGTCGTGGTCAGCTGCTCCACACCGATGATGTAGTTGGAGATCTCGTAGACCGCCGAACGCGAATCGGTGACCTGGAAGTACACCACCGTGTCGATGGAGACCGTCAGGTTGTCCTGGGTGATCACGGGCTGCGGCGGGAAGGACACGACCTGCTCACGCAGGTCGATCTTCGCCCGCACCCGGTCCAGGAACGGCATCAGGAAGTTCAGCCCCGGCGCGGCCACCGTGCGGAACCGGCCCAGCCGTTCGACCACCGATGCCTGAGCCTGCGGAACCACCAGCACCGACTTGGCCACCACGACGATCACCAACAGCACTACGACCGCCAGCGCAATCCATCCGACAGGATCCACTTCGCCCTCTCCTTCACGGTTGCGCCGACACGATGGCGGTGGCGCCGGAAATCTCCATCACCAGCACCGTCGCGTCGGGTTCCAAGACTTCGGCCTCATCGAGCGTGCGGGCCGACCACACGTCGCCGTCGATGCGGACCCGGCCGCCCTGGTGGTCCACGGTGGACACCACGGTCGCCCGCTTGCCGAGGAGGGCGTCCACATTGGTCTTGAGCTCGTTGCGGACCTCGAACCGGCGTTTGAGAGCCGGACGCGCCCCCAGCACGAGTCCTCCCGAGAGCGCGGCGAACACCACCACGCTCAACCACAGCGGCGCCCCGAGCGCGACCGCACCCGCCGCCCCCAGCGCGGCGACGCCCAGCATGAGCAGCACGAATTCCCCGGACAGCACTTCGGCCGCCACCAGGAGCAATCCGACGATCAACCACACGAGCGGGGCCATGGCTCCATCGTGACAGAGGCCACCACCCTTGTGTGCGAATTCGCCCGACGTGATCAAGCCGGTATAGCAGGCGGGCACGCGGCCGTTCCCGCACGGCAGCGGGCGGGATCAGGTCTCGGTGACGAAGTCGATCAGACGTTCCACCGCGCCGATCAGCGGGGCCTCCAAGTCCCGGAACCCGTTGACCGAGCCGAGCACGCGCCGCCAGCCGTCGGCGGGCTCCCCCCAGCCGAGCTCGGCGCACACGCCTTCCTTCCAATCCTGCCCGCGCGGCACCCGGGGCCACGCCTCGATGCCGACCGACGCGGGCTTCACCGCCTCCCACACGTCGACGAACGGGTGGCCGGTGATGCACACGTGCGGATCGGTGATGCTCTCGACCAGCCGCGACTCCTTGCTGCCCGCCACCAGGTGGTCGACGAGCACCCCGACCCGATGCCCCGATCGGGGGCCGAATTCGGTGAGCAGGCCGGGCAGGTCGTCCACACCGTGCAACGGTTCCACCACCACGCCCTCGACCCGCAGGTCGTGTCCCCACACTCGTTCGACGAGTTCGGCGTCGTGCAAGCCCTCGACCCAGATCCGGCTGCCGCGCGCCTCCCGCGCCCGCAGCCCGTCGACGTGCACCGAGCCCGACGCCGACGTGCGCGTCGTGGCCGGAGCGTCCGCGCGCACCGGCACCAGGGTGACCGGGCGCCCTTCGTGGAGGAACGCCGCGGGGCGCATCGGGAACAGCCGCCGCCCGCCGCGGCGATCTTCGAGGACCACGTTGCCCTTCTCCACGCGCAGCACCGCCCCGCAGAAGCCGCTGGCCGGGTCCTCCACCACCAGTCCCGGCTCGGCCGGGACCTCGGGGATCTCGCGGCGCTTGCGACCGGAGGACAGGATGTCGTTGCCGTAGTTGACCGAACGCACGCGCAGACCCTACTCATCCGGGTGACCGAAGCGGTCGCGCCGCGCCGCTGGAGCGACCGCGACGCGGCCCACAACGCACCGCCCCCCCGGCGGAAATCCGCGCGCGGGATACGTACTCTTCCTTACCGTGCCATGCCCAAGCGCAACGATGGTCGTGTGGGCGTCCGCGTGGTTGCACGGTGCGACCGCCGCGGACGACGTGCTCGACGCTCTGCAGATCTGGGGCGAGTCGCAGGAAGTGCGCGCCGCCGACGACGAACTCGCCGCCAAGCTGGATCTTCCCGGCCCCCAAGACACCCCCGCCGGTCCCGCGCTGCTGTTGGCGGCGCTGCGGAAAGCCGGTGCCACCGAAGGGGAACTCGCGCTCCCGGTCCCCGGCGACGTCCGCGGCCTGGGCACTGCGAGCGCGTTCTCCAAGCAGGCCCTGCGCCGCGGTGAGGCCGCGCTCCTGCCCGAGGCCGGTCTCGGCCTGGTCCCGGAGACGGTCGCCGAAGGCATCCTGCGCTGGACGGTGTTCCCCGTCGGCGAGCTGCCCCCGGCCGAGCACCTGCCGATCGGCGAGGCCGAGCACGGCATGTCCTCGGCGATGCGGGAGGCCGCGAGCACGCTGATCGACCTGGACATCGCCAAACGGCGCCCCGGGGTGCGCGACGAGATCGCTTCGACCGTCGCCGACCGACCGAAGCCGCCGTGGCCGGAGGACGTGCCGCAACGCCCGCTGCGGATCCTGCAGCGCGCCTCCGAAGTGGAGGCGATCCTGTGGGTCGCCACCGACGACGCCCCCGGCGGTGCGCTGTCGGCCTCGGCCACGCGGGCTCGCACGGAGGCGCTGCGCCCGCTGTTCGACTCGGTCCGAGCCGCCCGCCGCGCCTCGATCGCGGAGATGGTGCGAGTGCTCGCCGAGAGCGCCAGCAAGCACTGAGGAGTCCGGTCCACGACTTCGTCGACCAGGCCGGGTGGCGAAGTTTCGGCTTCGCCACCCGCGCGGTCTGCTGCCTCACACCAGGGGGCTGCCCGCTTTGATGCGGCGGCGCATGTCCCACAGGTAGTAGTTGAACGGGAACTTCCGCAGCACCGGCGGTAACCGGCGGATGACGGCGCCCATGGCGCGCATCATCCGGTCGAAGCGGCGCTGGTCGCGCTCGCTCCAGGGCAGTCGCATCTCGTCGCGGAACCGCTGCGGCAGGAATCCCGTGGTGAGGAACTTGTTGAACCCGCCCAGCGGGACGCTCACGTAGCGCGGCATGAATCCGAGCACCGCGATCTGGTACAGGTACTCGCGCACCGTGTCGTCGACGTGCACCTTCTCCAGCGCGTCGTTCCAGTAGCGTTCGAACTCGGCGCGGTCGGCGGGCCACATGTCGTCGGTGACCTGCAGCGTGGTGCCGAGCGTCGCGGAACGCTGGTAGAGCTCGTCGACCTCGTCGTCGGTGAGTCCGCCGACGAGCATCGTGTAGACGTCCTCCACGCCTCGGTAGAGGCAGGCCGCGACCCATAGCTGCAGGTTCTTGTCGAACGCGTTGTAGGACACCGGGCTGGACTCGGTGGAGCGCACCTTCGCGTGCGAGCGGTTGGTCGCGCGCCGGAACAGGGCGCGTTCCTCGTCGGTGCCCATGGACGCGACCGCGAGGTAGGTCAGCGTGGTCCGGGTTCGCTTGATGGGGTGCTTGAAGATGTTGCCGGTGTCGACCTTGCTCTCCACGACGCCGTAGCCGACGCCGGGCCTGGCCAGCTGCATGATCACGTTGGCGCCGCCCGCCAGCAGGCCGGCGCCGACGATCAGCTCGTCTTCGCGCACTCGCGATTCGGTGGGAACTGTCATCGGTCCCTCTCCTCCGCTACCGGTCGTCCGCGCGGGCGATTCCGCCCGGCGAACTCTGCTCACGACCGTTAGCAGATATGGAACCGATCTCCGCGGAGCATGTCAAGGTCCACCCGGACTCCCCGCGAGATGCCGAGGCGGCACCGCGAAATGCCAAGATGGCGGCATGGAGCCGTCTTCCCTGCGCGTGTACGGCGGTGTCGAAGGTGATCACCGCAAAGCCGAACGGCGTGCGCAGTTCCTCGAGGCGGGACTCGACCTGCTGGGGTCCGACGAAGCGACGCTGTCGGTGCGCGGCGTGTGCAAGCAGGCCGGGCTCGCGGCCCGCTACTTCTACGAGAACTTCACCGACCGCGAAGCACTGGCCGCGGCCGTCTACGACCACGTCATCGAAGACCTCGCGAACCGCACCCTGGCTGCGGTCGCCGACGCGCCGTTCGACGCGCGCGCCAAGGCGCGGGCCGGTCTGAGCACCCTCGTGAGCATCGTCGGCGACGATCCGCGGCGCGGCCGGCTGCTGTTCTCCGCGCAGGCGGGAGCCGCGCTCGCCGAACGCAGGCAACGCTCCACACTGCTGTTCGTGGGTCTGCTCGGCGGGCAGGCCAAGGACTTCTACGGCCTGCCCGACAGTGCCGACCTCGACGTGCTCAGCCAGTTCGCCGTCGGCGGCCTCGCCCAGACGCTCACCGCCTGGCTCGACGGCGCCCTGCGCATCGACCGCGACACCCTCGTCGAACACTGCACCCGAATCTTCCTCGCCGTCGGCGACGTGCCCGGGCACTGACCCGCAGCCGACCACCACGAGCTCGCAGAGATCCGTTCACGCACCCGTCCGAGACCGCGGGCGAGCCGTTGCGATCCGGGGCATGGAGTGCTTCGCCTCGGGTTCCTCCGGGACGGGTGCGTGCCGCGTCCGTCCCGAAGGACCTGGTCCTCCCGGGCGGCCGAGAAGCAGCTCAGCCGTCGGTGGCGGTGCAGCAGCCCGGGGAGCAGGCTTCGCCATTGCGGCCGCAGCCGGCGGCGGGCAGCAGGGAGAGCTTGCGGGGGCGGACCTCGTCGACGTGTTCGGAGATGAGTTCCACGATCATCTTCGCGAACCGCGGGTCGTCCCCGGCGGTACCGGCCCGCGCGAAGCCCATGCCGAGCTCGGCGGCTTTCTCCGCCGCCTCGTTGTCCAGGTCCCACACCACCTCGAGGTGATCGGAGACGAAACCGACGGGGCTCAGCACCACCGAACCGACACCCTTCGCGTGCAGGTTCTCCAGGTGGTCGACCACGTCCGGCTCCAGCCACGGCACCTGCGCCGGGCCGGACCTGGACTGCCACACCACGTCGTAGGCCTCCACCCCTGCCTCGGCCGCGACCAGCCGGGCGGCTTCGGCGACCTGCCGGGAGTACCACTCGGGCCGCCCGTCAGGACCCGGGGCGGAGTCCGCGCGCACCGGAATGGAGTGCGCGGTGAACACCAGCCGGGCCTCCTCATCGCCCAGTTCCGCGTAGGCGCGGCGCACCGCGTCGGCGTTGGCGGACACGAACAGCGGATGGTCGAAGAACTGGCGCAGCTTCACCAGATCCGGCGCCTGCTCCCCCACCGCTTCGCGGGCTCGGTCGATGTCCTCGTGGTACTGCTTGCAGCCCGAGTAGCCGCCCCACGCCGACGTGGGGAACACCAGCGCCTCGCGCACGCCGTCCTCGGCCATGCGCGCCACGGTGTCCTCGATCATCGGGTGCCAGTTGCGGTTGCCCCAGTACACCGGCAGGTCGCGGCCCTCGGCCCGCAGCTGCTCCTGCAGACCGGCCATGATCTCGCGGTTGAGGCGGTTGATCGGCGACACTCCGCCGAAGTGGTGGTAGTGCTCGGCCACCTCGTCCAGCCGCTCCGGCGGCACGCCTCTGCCGCGGGTGACGTTCTCCAGGAACGGCCGGACTTCTTCCGGGCCTTCCGGTCCACCGAACGACAGGAACAGCAGCGCATCAAAACTCACCTGACCATGATGGCCCGGAGCGGAATCGGCCGCTCACGCGGGTGGGGCGTGCGCGCCCCCTCCGCGACACGCCCCACCGGCCTCACGCTCCGAGAGCGGAGAAACCGCCGTCGACCATGATCATCGACCCGGTGGTCTTGGGCAGCCAGTCCGACAACACCCCGCAGATCGACTGCGCGACCGGCGTCGGGTCGTTGACGTCCCAGCCCAGCGGCGCCCGCTCCGCCCAGGTCTCCTCCAGACCGGAAAAGCCGGGGATGGACTTCGCGGCCATCGTGCGCACCGGCCCGGCCGAGACCAGGTTGACCCGGATGCCGCGCGGCCCCAGCTCACGCGCCAGGTAGCGGCTGGTGGACTCCAGCGCCGCCTTCGCCACGCCCATCCAGTCGTAGGCGGGCCACGCGACGCGCGCGTCGAAGTCCATGCCGACGATCGAGGACCCCGCCGACAACAGCGGCAACGTCGCGGTGGTCAGCGACTTGAACGAGTACGCCGAGATCTCCACCGCCGTCGACACGTCCGACCACGGCGCCTCCAGGAACTCCGAACCGAGGCAGGACGGCGGGGCGTACCCGATCGAGTGCAACACGCCGTCGAGACCGTCCACGTGCTCGCGCACCCGGTCGGCGAGGGTGTCGAGGTGCTCGGCGTTGGTGACGTCCAGCTCCAGCACCGGCGCGGGCTTGGGCAACCGGCCCGCGATGCGCTCCACCAGGCTCATCCGGCCGAACCCGGTCAGCACCACCTCGGCGCCCTGCTCCTGCGCCATCTTCGCCGCGTGGAACGCGATCGACGCGTCGGTGATCACGCCGGTGATCAGGATCCGCTTGCCTTCGAGCAATCCGCTCACGTACTTCCTCCGCTGTACTTTGATGAGGCCCGCCACCGGGCGGGCCGGACGACAATCCGGGTCGGGCCGTCAGTGGCCCATGCCGAGGCCGCCGTCGACCGGGATGACGGCACCGGTGACGTAGGCGGCCGCGTCCGAGGCCAGCCACGCCACGGTGTTCGCGACCTCCTCGGGCTCGGCGAACCGCGCCAACGGGATCTGCCCGAAGATCTCCTTCTTGCGCTCCTCGCTGAGCTGATCGGTCATGTCGGTGGTCACAAAACCGGGCGCGACCACGTTCGCCGTGATCTTGCGCGACCCGAGCTCGCGGGCGATCGACCGCGACAGCCCGACCAGGCCCGCCTTGCTCGCCGCGTAGTTCGCCTGCCCCGCCCCACCGGACAGACCCACCACCGAGGACACGAAGATCATCCGGCCGCGCTTGAGGCGCAACATGCTGCTCGCCGCCCGCTTCGCGACCCGGTACGAACCCGCCAAGTTCGCGTCCAGCACGCGGCCGAACTGCTCCTCCCCCATGCGCAGCAGCAGCCCGTCATCGGTGATCCCGGCGTTGGACACCAGCACCTCGACCCGGCCCTGCGCCGCCTCCACCTCGTCGAACGCGGCCGAGACCTGTTCGGCGTCGGTCACGTCGCACTGCACACCGCGCAGCCCGTCCGGGGCGCCGGATCCGCGGTGGGTGACCGCCACCTCGTCGCCCGCGGCCTGGAACGCGCGGGCGATCGCCAACCCGATGCCACGGTTTCCTCCGGTCACCAGTACGGACCGTCCCACTGTGGATCTCCTCCCGAATGCCCTGGGTGGTGAACCCCCGCGCCTCGACGGACGAAGCGATTCACCTGAACAGACGCGACATTATCGGTTCACCGATCTCGCCCTTCCATCCGCACCGCACAGAAAACGACCTCCAAAGTGGTGCCGCGCCGACAGTGGACACCGCCACCGGACGCCCCGAAGCCCTACGGTGCAGACAGCCGTGATCCGACACGCACCGACCCACCCGGACCGCCCCCACGACCGCGCCGACCCTGGTCAGGAGCACCCCCGATGACGACCGCCGCCCACCACCGGCCCACCGCGAACCAGCCCGAATCCGCCGAGATCGCCGCCGCCCTGCGCGGCGTCCTCGAAGGACGGGCGCGCTTCGACCCCGGCACCCGCGCGCTGTACTCCACCGACGCCTCGAACTACCGGCAGGTCCCGCTGGGCGTGGTGCATCCGCGGCACGCCGACGACGTGGCCGCCACGCTCGCCGTGGCCCGCGAACACGGCGTGCCGATCACCGGGCGGGGCGCGGGAACCAGCATCGCGGGCAACGCCTGCGGCCCCGGGCTGGTCCTGGACTTCTCCCGGCACCTCAACCGGATCCTCGAGGTCGACCCCGCGCGCAAACTGGCCACAGTGGAACCGGGCGTCGTGCTCGACACACTGCAGGCCGCCGCGAAACCGCACGGCCTCGCGTTCGGCCCCGACCCCTCCACGCACAGCCGCTGCACCCTCGGCGGCATGATCGGCAACAACTCCTGCGGCACGCACTCGGTGGCCTGGGGCAAAACCGTGGACAACGTGCGTTCGCTGGACGTGCTGCTCTCCGACGGCACGCGGCTGACCGTCGGCGCCACCCCCGACACCGAACTCGACGCGCTGTGCGCCCGCGGCGACCGCACCGGGCGGCTGTACCGCAGCCTGCGGGACCTGCGCGACTCCTCGGCGCAGCTGGTGCGCGACTCGTTCCCCGACCTCACCCGGCGGGTGTCCGGATACAACCTCGACCAGCTGCTGCCCGAACACGGATTCCACCTGGCACGGGCGCTGACCGGCACCGAAGGAAGCTGCGCCGTGCTGCTCGGCGCCACCGTGGAACTCGTCGACGTGCCCGCCGCCCGCGCGATGATCGTGCTCGGCTTCGACGACAGCTACGCCGCCGCCGACCAGGTGACCCGGCTGCGCGGACTCGACGCGCTGGCCATCGAAGGCCTCAGCTCCGAACTCGTCGACGTGGTGCGCACCCGCAACCCCGCCTCACCCGCGCTGCGCCTGCTGCCCGGCGGCCGCAGCTGGCTGCTGGTGGAGGTCGGCGGCACCGACCTGCGCGACGCCGAGAACGCCGCCGACAAGGTCCGCCGGGCCATGGGTTCACGCGCCGAATCCGTCGTGCACACCGACCCGGCCCGGATGGGCGCACTGTGGAAGATCCGCGAAGAGGGCTCCGGCTACTCGACGCGCATGGCCGACGGCTCCGAACGCTGGTCCGGCTGGGAGGACGCCGCGGTGCCCCCGGAACGCCTCGGCACCTACCTGCGCGAGTTCGACGCCCTGCTGGCGCGGTTCGGCCGCCAAGGCGTCACCTACGGCCACTACGGAGACGGCTGCATCCACGTCCGCATCGACTTCGACCTGCTCACCGGCGGCGGCGCGGCCCGCTACCGCGAATTCATGGAAGCCGCCGCCGACCTCGTCGTCGCCCACGGCGGCTCCGTCTCCGGCGAACACGGCGACGGCCAAGCCCGCTCCGCACTGCTGTCCCGCATGTACCCGCCGGAGGTCATCGGCGAGTTCGAACGGTTCAAAGCCGCCTTCGACCCCGATGACCTGCTCAACCCCGGCCAGATCGTGCGACCACGACCACTCGACTCCGACCTGCGGCTGCTGGTCGCGCCCCCGCGCATCCCGACCCGCACCACGCTCGCCCTGCACGCCGACGACGGCGACCTCGCCCCCGCCAGCCGCCGCTGCGTCGGCATGGGCAAATGCCTCAACACCACAGGTGGGGTGATGTGCCCCAGCTACCGTGCGACGAAAGAGGAAAAGCACTCCACCCGCGGCCGCGCGCACCTGCTGTTCGAAATGCTCAACGGCTCCCTCATCCGCGGCGGATGGCGCTCACCGGAAGTCCGCGACGCACTTGACCTGTGCCTGTCCTGCAAGGGCTGCAAAACCGACTGCCCCGTCGGTGTCGACATGGCGACCTACAAGGCGGAGTTCCTCCACCACCACTACCGCAACCGGCTGCGCCCCGCCTCGCACTACTCGATGGGCTTCCTGCCGCTTTGGCTGACACTGGCCCAACCCGTCCCAGCACTCGCCAACGCCCTGCTCGGCGGCCGGATCGCGCCACTGATCAAACGCCTCGGCGGCATCGCCGCGGAACGCGACATGCCCCGCATCGCCGGACGCAGCCTGCGCTCCTGGTGGCACCACCGCGAACACCCCGCCGAACCCGGCGCACAGCGCGCCCTGCTGTTCCCCGACACCTTCACCGACCACTTCGACCCGCACATCGGCCGCGACGCCGTCATCGCACTCGAACGCCTCGGCCACACCGTCGAACTCCCCGCGAACCCGTGTGCTGCGGCCTCACCTGGGCCTCCACCGGACAACTCGGCACCGCCCGACGCGTCGTGCAACGCACCGCACGGCTGCTGCGACCGCAGATCGACGCTGGCCTCCCCGTCATCGGGCTCGAACCGAGCTGCACCGCATTCCTGCGCAACGACGCACTCGAACTCGCCCCGCACGACCCCGACGTGCGCGCACTCGCCACCGCCACCAAGACCTTCGCCGAACACGTCGAACCCACCCGCCACCGCTGGCAACGCACCGGCGGCGGCAAAGCCGTCGGGCAACGTGCCCTTGTGCAGCGTGCCCTCGTGCAACGGCACTGCCACCAGTACGCCGAACTCGGCTTCGACGCCGACGAGTCCGCCCTCGCCGCCACCGGAACCGACGCCCGAGTGCTCGACGCCGGCTGCTGCGGCCTCGCGGGCAACTTCGGATTCGAACGCGGCCACTACGACGTGTCCATGGCCTGCGCCGAACAAGCACTGCTGCCCGCCGTGCGCGACGCCGACCCCGGCACCGCCGTCGTCGCCGACGGCTTCAGCTGCCGCCTGCAGATCCGCCAGGCCACCGACACCGAACCCGTCCACCTCGCCACCCTCGTCCGCCGCGCCCTCGACACCTGACGAAAAGCGGGTGCGTGCTCCATCCACAGTGGATCGAGCACGCACCCGCGCCGTCGTGTCCCGGCGATCAGCCCGCTTCGTGCGCGATCTGAATCAGATTCCCGCACGTGTCGTCGAGCACCGCGACCGTCACCGAACCCATGTCCACCGGCTCCTGCGTGAAACGCACCCCCAGCTCGCGCAGCCGCTCGAACTCGGCCCGCACGTCCTCAACGGCGAACGACGTGTACGGGATGCCGTCGGCGACCAACGCGTCCTTGAACGGCTTCGCCGCCGGGTGACCGCTCGGCTCCAGCACCAACTCGGTGCCGTCACGGTCCTCAGGGGACACCACGGTCAGCCACCGAGGCCCGCCCATCGGGATGTCGTGCTTGAGCTCGAAACCCAGCACGTCGGTGTAGAACCGCAGGGCCTTCTCCTGGTCCTCAACGAGCACGCTCGTCAGGTTGATCCTCATGCCGCTACGTTCTCCCTCCCCATCGGCGCCGCCATCCGGACCGGCGCACCCGCCATTGTCCGGTCGCGACTCCACGGCGGCCGGTTCGGGAGGACGGCTCCGCCGCGATCAGATACCGGACTCCGCCGAATCCCCGACGGCGGCGTGCAGCACCCCGGGGAACGTGTTGATCTCCTCCACCAGCCCGCTCACCGGCCGCTTTCCCTGCAGCCGCACCGCCACCACCGCGGTGCGCTGCTGCTCGCCATCGGTGTCCTCGCGCTCCACCTGCAGATCCAGCACCTTCAACCCGCGGCTCGTGCACAAGGTCAACACCTCCCGCAACACCCCGTGCCCGTCCAGATAGCCGACCCGCACCACCTGCGGCTCCCACAGCACCCCGCGCAGCAGCCGCAACAACCACGGATAGCCCACCGCGACCAGGAAGTGCACCAGCGTCGCCGCCGACGCCAACAGCACCAGCCCACCACCGCAGGCCATCCCGATCGCCGCGACGAGCCACACCGTGGCCGCCGTCGTCAAACCCCGCACCACATCACGGCGAACGAAGATCAACCCGCCGCCGATGAACCCGATCCCCGACACCACCTGCGCCGCGACCCGCGACGGATCCAGCGACACCCGTTCGAACTCCAGCATGTCGCCGAAGCCGTACTTCGACACCAGCATGAACAACGCCGCCCCCACCCCGACCAGGGTGTGCGTGCGCAGACCCGCGCTCTTGGCCCGAACCTCCCGCTCCAAGCCCACCAGGCTCGACAGCACCAACGCACTGCCCAGCTCCACGAGCAGCGGAAGCTCGTTCAGGCCCGCGACCACCTCATCCGCCATCGGACGAACGTAACCCAGCCACGCCCACCCCGACATCGTCGAAAACGATCAACCGCGGCACCGGATCAGCCCAGCCCGGAACGAACAAGCCCAGGCCCCGCGCACGGGTCAGCCCAGCCCCGGACACAGCATCAACGCGGCCGCCGGGCCAAGTACACCAACGCAGGCGGCAGATTCCGCCACACCGTGCGGCTGAGCACCGTCTCCTCGAACACCGCCCGCAGATCCGCGTGCTGGCGCCGAGCGGGCGCCGCCCACCGCGTCCACGTGTACGCGAACTGCGTGAACGCGCCCTGCTCCGTCAACGAATCCGCGATCAACCGGATCAACGGCACACCGTCCTGCGGCGCGTGCGCCGCCCACGGCAACCCGCTGACCACCACATCAGCCCGCACACCACGCTCCGCCAGCAGCTTCGGCAACGCGCGGGCATCCGCGCACACCGTCTCCACCTCGGGGAACCGAGCGCCCAACGACTCGGCCCACCGCTGGTTGAGCTCCACCGCCAGATGCGTGCCACGACCGCCGAGCCGCCGCTGGATCGCCTCGGTGAACGCCCCGGTACCGGGGCCGAGCTCCACCACCACCGGATCGCCCGTCGCGGGAATCGGCGCGACCATGTCGCGCGCCAGATACCGCGAACTCGGCCCCACCGCGGCCGTCGTCGTCGGAGACTTCACGAACTCGCGGAGGAACTCCACCGCACCGGCGGCACTGCTCACGTCGGGCTCCCGTGCTCTGCGGGTGTGCTCAGGGCAGACGCCGCCCCAGCAGCAACGAGAGCACCGCGGCGACGATCGCGGTGAGCGTACCCAGCACCAACCACGGCCTGCTGGCGTCTGTGTGCTTGATCTCGTAACCGATCTGCTCGCCCAGCGTGTCGTAGACCCGCCGCAGCTGCTCCGCGCTCGCCGCCTTGTGGAACTCGCCGCCGGAGAGCCCCGCGATCTCCTCCATCGCCTCGTCATCGACCTCCACCGGCTGCGACTGGCCCTCGATGTCGATGGAGCCGTAATCCGTGCCGAAGGAGATCGTCGTGATCGGGATCCCGGCCTTCTTCGCCTCGCCCGCCTTCGTATAAGCACCACGAGGAGCGTTGAGATCACGCGGAATGGTCTGCCCACCATCGGCCATCAACACGATCCGCGCGGGCGGCGCCCCACCGGGACCGCCGACCATCTTGCCGAACGAGTCGATCGCCGACATCGACGCGTTGATGCCGTCCCCGGTGGCCGTGGCCTCCGACAACGACAAGTTGTCGATGGCCTGCTTCACCCCGGCGCGGTCCGTCGTCGGCATCACCATCACCGTCGCCGTGCCCGCGAACGACACCAACCCCAGGTTGATGCCGGGAGTCAGCTTGTCCGCGAACTCCTTCGCCGCGATCTTCGCCGCCTCCAGGCGACTGGGCTCGACGTCCTTGGCCATCATCGACAGCGACACGTCCACGGTGAGCATCACCGTGGCCCGGTTGCGCGGAATCCGCTGCTCCGCGGTCGGCCCGGACAACGCCACCGTCAGCAGGATCATCGCGACCCCGAGCAACGCGGCGGGCACGTGCTTCGGCCAACCCTGCCGCTTCGGCGCCACCCGATCCAGCACCGGCAAGTTGCTGAACCGCAGCGTGTCCTTGCGGACCCGCTTCTGCGCCCACACGTAACCGCCGACCAGCGCCGCGACCACCAGCAGCAGCAAGAACCACCACGGCGTGGTGAAACCCGACAAACTCAACATCACGCCGTTCCCCCGGACCATCCACGTTTGCGGGCCACCACGAACCGCACCACGTCGGCGATCCAGTCCGAATCCGTTCGCAACACCAGGTGCGCGCAACCCGCACGCCGCAGCGCCGCCGCGACCTCCTCGCGGTGCGCGGCCGCAGCGGCCGCGAACTCCTTGCGCAGCACCGGTGTCGTGCGCACTTCCCGTTGCTCACCCGTCTCCGGATCGGAGAGCACCACCGTGCCCACGTCCGGCAATTCCAGATCTCGCGGATCCAGCACCTCGACCGCCAGCAGCGAATGCCGGGCGCCGAGTCCGCGCAACGCCCGCTGCCAGTCCAGATCCCCGAGGAAATCGGAGACCACCACCGCCAGGCCACGCCGCCGCGGCGGCCTGCGCAGCGACTCCAGCAATCCCGGCAGATCACCCCGAGTGCCCTCCGCGGCCCGCGGGATCTCCGCGACCCTGCGCAGCAACCCCCGCGAATGCCCCAGCCCGCCGCGCGCAGGCAACCGGACCGGGCCGGTTCCGTTGTCCACGACCGCCCCGATCCGATTACCGCCGCCACTGGTCAAATGCGTCACCGCGGCCAGCGCGGCCACGGCCAGCTCCCGCTTGTCACAGGCCGCGGAACCGAAATCCAGGCTGGGCGACAGATCCAGCGCCACCCACGTCTCCAGCTCCCGGTCCGCGACGGTCTGGCGGATGTGCGGCTCCGACATGCGCGCCGTCACCGCCCAGTCCATCCGCCGCACGTCGTCACCGGGCTGGTAGACCCGCGCCTCCCCCGGCTCCGTACCGGGACCGGGCACCAAACCGAGGTGGTTGCCCTGCAACAAGCCGTCGAGGCGGCCGCGCACGGTCAGTTCCAAGGAGCGCAGCGCGGCCTGCAGCCGCGGCCCCTCCAGCTCCGGCGGAGCCCAGGACGGGCGGTCCGCACCGCCCTGAGCGGAACTCACCGACACGGCTGATCGCTCCTCATTCGTCGGATCGGGCATCGTCGCGCACCGGCGCCCGGGCTGGTCAGTACTGCTGCGCCGGGCCGACCGGAGCCTGCCCGTAGCCGCCCGGCTGGCCCTGCGGCGCGGCCGCCTGCGGGCGTGCCGAGACCTGCGGCAGCGGCACCGTCTGCAACACCCGGTTCACGATGTGATCCACCGGAATGCCGTCGGCGAGCGCGTCGTAGGACAGCACCAGGCGGTGCCGCAGCACGTCCGGCACCACGTCCACGACGTCCTGCGGCAGCACGTAGTCCCGGCCGCGCACCAGCGCGAGCGCCCTCGAGGCCGCCACGATGCCGAGGCTCGCTCGCGGCGAGGCACCGTAGGACACCCAGCCCGCGATGTCGGACAGCCCGTGATCGTTCGGGGTCCTGGTGGCCAGCACCAGCCGCACCACGTAGTCCACCAGCGCGTGGTGCACGAACACCTGCGCGGCGACGCCCTGCAGCCGGGTCAGCTCATCGGCGTTGAGCACCGGCGTCGGCTCCGGACTGGCCACGCCCATCCGGTAAACGATCTCCCGCTCCTCCTCCGCCGAGGGGTACTCGACCTGGAGCTTGAACAGGAACCGGTCGCGCTGCGCCTCCGGCAGCGGGTACACGCCTTCGTTCTCGATGGGGTTCTGGGTGGCCAGCACCAGGAACGGGTTCGGCATCGGGAAGCTTTCGCCGCCGATGGACACGTGCCGCTCGGCCATGACCTCCAGCAGCGCCGACTGCACCTTGGCGGGCGCGCGGTTGATCTCGTCGGCGAGCACGAAGTTCGCCAGCACCGGCCCGAGCTCCACGTCGAACTGCTCGCTGCCCTGCCGGTAGATGCGGGTGCCGAGGATGTCGGCGGGCACCAGGTCGGGGGTGAACTGCAACCGGGAGAACGAGCCGCCGACGACTTTCGCGAAGGTCTCCACCGCCAGCGTCTTGGCCACGCCGGGCACGCCCTCCAGGAGCACGTGCCCCTTCGCGAGCAGTCCGACCAGGACTCGTTCGACGAGCCGGTCCTGCCCGACGATGACCCGTTTGACCTCGAACACGGTGCGTTCGAGCAACTGTGCGTCCCGGGCCGGTGTGTTCACCTGCTCCGCGGGCGCCGCCCCGCTCTCGCCGGCCTCGGTCACTTCGACACCTCTCGTTCGCTTCCCTGGTCGCGTCGACGTCCGTCGCGCCGCCCGCTTGTCACGTACCGGTTCCCCGCCTCGGCCGAGACCCGGCGGACGTGGGCACTTGCGCGCCGAGCGCGGTCCGCAGGCGATCTTGGCACGGCTGCGCCTCGACTGCGCGAGGGGGCACCCGGCCAGGTTCGAAGTCAACCGCACCAGCGGTATGACCCTTGTGAAGCGACTCGTTCGTCCCGGGCGGGTCTTGGTGGTGACGCGTTGATCTCGGGTGACCCATGAGGGATTAATTTCAGTTAACACTGAAGCTTTCGAGCGTATGAACATGTTCGGGCGCGTAGCTCCGGCGGGAGAGCGAGATCGATTGATCAGTTCAAGCGGTGGAGATCCTGCGGAGTGTCGACGTCGCCGGCCTCCGCCCCGACCGCCGGAATCCGCACGGGATCGAGCGAGTCGAACAGCGCCCGGACCGGGCGGTCCCGCACATCCGCGGGCATCGCCGCGCGCAGCGCCTCCACCCGCCAGACGCCGAGCAGCCACTGCGGCATCCCGTCGTGATCAACGAGCACCGCTCCTGCGCCCTCGACCGCGGCGCGCAAGCGCACGATCGTTTCCGGGACGAGCCCCGGGTGATCAGCAGCCAGCACCGCCACCGGACCCGCCGCGAACGGGACCTCCCCGAGCCCTGCGCGCAGTCCCGCGAGCGGCCCGGAGCCCGGCGGATCCTCCCGCGACCAGCGGACCGGGACGGACACCGCGCGCTCCGGCCCCACGACCACGATCGGATCGGCGCCTCGCACCGCGGCGAGCGTGTGGTCCAGCAGCGTGCGACCGCCGGTGGGCAGCGCGAGCTTGTCCACTCCCCCGAGCCGCCGCGCCCGGCCACCCGCGAGCACCACGGCGGCGAACTCGTTCATCACCCGCCGATACCTACCCCATCCCGGCCGGGAACACGCAGGCGGGCCGACTCGCGCCGGAGACAACAGCGGCGACCGCGCCGGGTGGACGAACCACCGGCACGGCCGCCGCCGCACGAATCGCCGCTCAGAGCACCCGGACCGCGTAGGGCGCGATGCCCGAGTAGCGGACGGGAGTCACCCGGACCTGCGAACCCGAGTACGGCGCCTCCACCATCTGCCCACCGCCCAGGTAGAGCGCCACGTGGTGCACCCGGCCGCCGGAGCGCCAGAACAGCATGTCGCCGCGCTGCATCGACGACAGCGGGACCTGCGTGCCCGATTGGTACTGGTAACCGCTGTAGTGGTCGAGTTCCACACCTGCTCCGGCGAACGCGTAGATCATCAGGCCGGAGCAGTCGAACCCGACCTTGCGGTAATCGCCGTGGGAGTCGGCCACTCCCCCGTCTCGAATTCCGCGCGTGGGTCCGTCGGCGTCTCCGCCGCCCCACGCGTAGGGCATGCCCAGCTGCGACAGCGCCCGCTGGACGACGACCTCGGCGGAACCGGTGACCGCCCCGGAATCGTCCTGCGGGACCGCACTCCCCTGGCCCGTCCCGGAGTGCTGCGAGGTCGCCTGGTTCTGGGCGGCTTGCGCCTGGCTGGCCTTGAGCCACTCCTCGTACCGGTCGCGCTGCGATTCCAGGCCCTGCACCGCGGCGCGGGCGTCGGTGAGCTCGGCCCGCACCCCGTCCCGTTCCACCTCAAGCCTCGCCGCCTTACCGGCCTGCTCGGCCCGGGCGGAGATCGCCGCGTTCTCGGCGGCGTCCGCGCGCCCCTTCGCATCGGCCGCCGCCGAGCGGGAGGCGGCGGCGTCCTGCAACGCCTGCCGGGCCAGCGAGTCCTTGTTGACCCGATCGATGTGCGCCCGTTCCAGGTCGTCGAGCACGTCGAGCTGACTGCGGCCGACGGTGTCGAGCAGTTCGGCGCGGTCGATCAGATCGTCCGGACCGCGAGCTCCGACGTAGGCGGTGAGGGAGCCGAGCTTGCTGCCCTGCCGGTAGCTGCCCGCGGCGAACTCGTCGAGCCGGGAACGCTGGCGCTCGACCTCGCCGGCCGCCGCACCCGCCTGGCCGTTCGCCCCAGCGGCGACCTGTTCGGCCCGCATTCGGGCGCGTTCGGCGCGGGCGAGGTCGACACGGGCCTTGTTCGCGTCCTCCATCGCCAGCTCGACCTGCGCCCCCAGGTCGGTGAGCCGGGTCTCGGATTCCGCGAGGCGCTGCGTCAGTTCACCGACGCGGTCCGCCCGGTCGCCGACCCGGTCGCGCTGTGTTTGGATCTCGCCGTCGCCAGGTCGCACCGGCGGTTCCGGCGCACTGCCGGCCGCCACCGGGAGCGCGAGGGCCATTGCGGAGGCGAGCACCAGGCCGCCGGTGAGTCGTCGGGGTCGCCGCACGACCGCCACCTCCAGCCACCGAACTGGGCCGTTCGGCCTTGCAGGTATTGCGCCATTCAGCGCATAGGACGGTCACAACTGTGCATCTGGACATCAGTGCTCGCAATTCGTCGCATGAACCACACGCGTCACAGATGATGCATCTGGGCATGAAACGGACTTTTCACGCGCGCTGAACCGATCAACTCGCCGATCGATCAATGCGAGCCGACGTGAACGTCGTCGGACAAGGAACGTCCGGCCGGGGCCACTCAGCCCCAGGTGCTGGGATCTCCCCAGGTGCGCAGGGGTTCGGCGGTGTCCGAAAGCGGGACCGCGGCCAGCCCCGGCAGCAGCTCGACCAACGGCTCGCGCAGTACCGCGGCGGCGAGCTCGTCGTACGGAGTGGGTTCGGCGTTGCAGATCACCAGCCGCGCGCCCGCCCGCACCGCGAGCTCGGCGAGTCCCGCGGCCGGGTGCACCGTCAGCGAGGTCCCCGCGGCCAGGAACAGGTCGCAGTCCAGCGCCGCCCGCTGCGACGCGCGGATCACGGCCGGATCGAGGGATTGGCCGAAGGAAATCGTGCTGGACTTGAGGATGCCGCCGCAGGAACGGCACGGCGGATCTTCCTCACCGTCGGCCACCCGCGCCAGCGCCGCCCGCATCGAACCGGTCGCGGCGCAGTCCAGGCAGATCACGCCGAACACCGACCCGTGCAGCTCCAGCACCAGACCCGCATCCACGCCGCCGCTCTGGTGCAACCCGTCGATGTTCTGCGTCAGCAGTGAGGTGAGCCTGCCCTGCTCGGCGAACGCGGCGAACGCCCGATGCGCCGCGTTCGGCTCCGCCGCCCACGCCGGATGCTCCGCCCGAGCCCGCCACGCTTGCCTGCGCACCTCGGGGTCGGCGATGTAGGCGTCGATGTCGGTGAGCCGCTGCGCATGCGGATCCCGCGTCCACACCCCGTCCGGGCCGCGGAAGTCCGGGATTCCGGAAGCGGTGGACACCCCGGCTCCGGTCAGCGCCGTGATCCGCCGGGAGGCGGCGAACAACTCTCGGGCTCGGGCGTGCTCGGTGGCGGGATCACTGCCGGGTGCTGTCACCCCACCACGGTGCCACGTGGCCCAGATCACTGGTAATGCGGGCGTCACCGCAGCTCACAGGGGCGATGCGGGCTCCTGTGAAGGCGGCTTTGCACGGCGGTAACGCGAGTCGAAAAGCGCGGAAACACCGAGCTCCTAACGTCGGTCCGGCACGACGAGAGGAGCCGAGGTGACCTCCACCCCGCACACCAGACCAGGCCGCTGGATCGACGGCTGGAACCCGGAGGACGAGGCGTTCTGGGAACGGACCGGTGAACGCGTCGCGCGGCGCAACCTGTGGTCGTCGATCCTGTCCGAGCACATCGGGTTCTCGGTGTGGAGCATCTGGTCGGTCATGGTGCTGTTCATGTCCCCGGCCATCGGCCTGGGCTTCGACGCATCGGAGAAGTTCCTGCTCACCACCGTTCCGACGCTCGTCGGGGCACTGCTGCGGCTGCCGTACAGCTACGCGGTGACCCGGTTCGGCGGACGGAACTGGACCATCTTGTCCACCGCGGTGCTGCTGGTTCCGACCGGATTGACCTGCTACTTCATTCAGCAGCCGGGCACTCCGCTGAGCGTGTTCCTGGTGTTGGGCGCGTTGACCGGACTCGGCGGCGGCAACTTCGCGTCCTCGATGACCAACATCACGAGCTTCTTCCCGCAGCACAAGCAGGGCTGGGCGCTCGGGCTCAACGCGGGCGGCGGCAACATCGGCGTGGCGGTCGTCCAGATCATCGGGTTGCTGGTGATCGCGACAGTCGGCGGGACCAGTCCGGCGCTCGTCGCGGGGGTGTACCTGCCGCTGATCGTGGTGGCGACGCTGCTGGCCGCGGTGCGGATGGACAACATCGACGCGGTCGTCACCGATCCCGGCGCGCAGCTGGAGGTGGCGCGCAGCAGGCACACGTGGTGGATCTCGTTGCTCTACGTCGGCACCTTCGGTTCGTTCATCGGCTACGGCTTCGCGTTCGGGCTGGTGCTGCAGAACGAGTTCGACTTCACCCCGCTGCAGGCGGCGACCTACACGTTCATGGGTCCGCTGCTGGGGTCGCTGGCCCGTCCGATCGGCGGCCGGATGTCGGATCGCTGGGGTGGTGCGCGGGTGACGTTCTGGAACTTCCTCGCCATGGCCGCGGGAACGGGACTGCTGCTGGTGGCTTCGGGGATGAACTCGTTCCCGCTGTACCTGGCCGCGTTCATCGCGCTGTTCGTGCTGACCGGGATCGGCAACGGCTCGGTGTACAAGATGATCCCGGCGGTCTTCGCGAAACAGGCCGAGCGGGCCGTCACCGGCGGGCGGGACGCGGTGAGCTCGTTCGCGCACGCCCGCAGGCTCTCCGGCGCGCTGATGGGCGTGGCCGGGGCGATCGGTGCCCTCGGCGGGGTGTTCATCAACCTCACCTTCCGGGCCTCGTTCGGCGGTGCGGCCGCCAGCGGTGACGCGGCGCTGGCCACCTTCCTCGTCGTCTACCTGGCGTGCGTGGTCGTGACCTGGGCGGTGTACCTGCGCCGCGAGCCCGCCGAACCCGTGGTCGCCGCGAAGCCGGCGGTCGCGCAAGGAGTTCCCGGTGCCTGAGCCGCGAACCGTCGCCACCCACTGCCCCTACTGCGCGCTGCAGTGCGGCACGCGACTGACCGAGGAACGCGCGGGCCTGGCGGTGACGCCGACGGACTTCCCGGTGAACCGGGGCGGGCTGTGCCAGAAGGGCTGGACCGCGCCGTCCGTGCTGGACGCCCCGGATCGGCTGCTGCATCCGATGGTGCGCCGCGGCGGGCGGCTAGTGGCCGTGGACTGGGACACCGCGCTGCGCACCGTCGCCGACGGGGTGCGCGGCATCCAGGCCGAACACGGTGCGGACGCGGTGGGCGTGTTCGGCGGTGGCGGCCTGACCAACGAGAAGGCCTACCTGCTGGGCAAGTTCGCGCGGCTCGCGCTCAGGACCAGCCAGATCGACTACAACGGGCGGTTCTGCATGTCCTCGGCGGCCGCGGCGGGCAATGCGGCGTTCGGGCTGGACCGGGGACTGCCGTTCCCGGTGACCGACCTGGGCGCCGCCGACGTGGTGCTGCTGGCGGGGGCGAACGTGGCGGAGACGATGCCGCCGCTGATGCAGCACCTCAGCCGACCGGAGCTGATCGTGATCGACCCGCGGCGCAGTGCCACGGCCGAGCGCGCCGCGCTGCACCTGCAACCGGCACCAGGGACGGATCTGGCGCTGGTGCTGGGCCTGCTGCACATCGCGGTGGTCGACGGGTGGGCCGACACCGGCTACATCCGCGACCGCACCAGCGGGTTCGACGCGGCCTGGCGACGGGCGATGAGCTGGTGGCCGGAGCGGGTGGAGCGGGTCACCGGGGTGCCCGCGGGGTCGATGCGGGCGGCGGTACGGATGCTCGCGCAGGCCGAGCGGGCGTACGTTCTCACCGGACGCGGCGCCGAGCAGCACTCGAAAGGCGTGGACACCGTCGCAGGGTTCATCAACCTGGCGCTGGCGCTGGGACTTCCGGGCCGCGACGGCGGCGGCTACGGCTGCCTGACCGGGCAGGGCAACGGCCAGGGCGGCCGGGAGCACGGGCAGAAAGCCGATCAGCTTCCGGGCTACCGGTCGATCACCGACGACGCGGCGCGGGAGCACATCGCCGGGGTGTGGGGCGTGGCGCCGAGCGACCTGCCCGGTCCGGGGCGCAGCGCTTACGAACTGCTGGATGCGCTGGGCACGTCGGACGGGCCGCGCGGACTGCTGGTGTTCGGTTCGAACCCGGTGGTCTCGGCGCCGCACGCCGGGCACGTCGCGCAGCGGCTGGCCGCGCTGGACCTGCTCGTGGTGGCGGACTTCGTGCCCTCGGAGACCGCGCTGCTGGCCGACGTGGTGCTGCCGGTGACGCAGTGGGCCGAGGAGGACGGCACCATGACGAACCTCGAAGGCCGTGTGCTGCGCCGGCGCCGGTTGCGCACTCCGCCCGGCCACGCGCGCAGCGATCTGGAGCTGCTGCACGGTTTGGCGCGGCGGCTCGGTGAACCCGGCCACCGCTACCCCACGTCGCCGCGCGAGGTGTTCGAGGAGTTGCGGTGCGCGTCGGCGGGCGGCAAGGCCGACTACTCCGGCATCAGCTACGAACGTCTCGACGCCGGCGAGGCGCTGCACTGGCCGTGTCCCGCCACCGACGACGAGCACCCCGGCACGCCGCGGCTGTTCCTGGACGGTTTCGCCCACCCCGACGGCCGAGCCCGCTTCGCGGAGGTCGAGCATCGCGACTCCGCCGAGTCGGTGAGCACGGAGTTCCCGCTGCACGCCACCACCGGCCGGGTGCCGGCCCAGTACCAGTCGGGCGCGCAGACCCGCCGGGTGCGCGAACTCGTCGAGGCCGCACCGGAAACGTTCGTCGAGGTGCACCCGGATACCGCCGAACGCGCGGGTCTCACCGACGGCGAGCGGGCCTTGGTGAGTTCGGCTCGCGGCGGCACGGTGGCCCGCGTGCGGCTGGTGGCGTCGATGCGCACCGACACCGTGTTCCTGCCGTTCCACTTCCCCGGCGAGGGCAGGGCGAACCTGATCACCAATCCCGCGCTGGATCCGCGCAGCCGGATGCCGGAATTCAAGGTCGCCGCCGCCCGCATCGAACCGCTCCCGCCGGACCCTGCGCTCGTGCCGGGCGCCGTCGAGGAGGTGTTCGCGTGAGCCACGTGCTGATCATCGGCAACGGCCCGGCCGCGCACCGGCTCGTGGAGCGGCTCCGGTGGCACGGCCACGACGGGCCGATCACCGTGCTGGGCGGCGAGAACCGGCCCGCCTACAACCGGGTGCTGCTCGCCTCGGTGCTCGACGGAACGCTGTCCGCGGCCGGGTTGACGCTGCCCGAGCAGCGCGCGGAGGTCCGGCTCGGCGTCACCGCCACGGCCATCGACCGCGCCCGGCGGCTGGTGCGCACCGACGGCGGTGTGGTGCACCGCTACGACGAGCTCGTGCTCGCCACCGGCGCGCGGGCCACCGTGCCCGGCGTTCCCGGCGTGCGCGACGCCGACGGTGCGCTGTCCGCGGGCGTCACGCCGTTGCGCACGCTCGACGACTGCGCGCGCATCCCCGAGGGCGCGCGGGACGTGGTGGTGCTCGGCGGCGGGGTGCTCGGCGTGGAATCGGCGCGCGGGCTGCAAGCGCGGGGCTTGGACGTGACGCTCGTGCATCCGCAGGGGCATCCGATGGATCGCCAGCTCGACGCGGCGGGCGGGGCGTTGCTGAGCGAGCACCTGCGCGGCATGGGGTTGCGCGTCCGGTTCGGCAGGCGTGCCGTGCGGTACCGGCCGGGCAAGCTCGTCCTCGACGACGGGGAGGCGCTCGCGGCGGACGCGCTGGTGCTGTGCACCGGGGTGACACCGGAAACCGGGCTCGCCGCCGAGACGGGCCTCGCGGTCGGGCGGGGAATCCTGGTCGACGACCACCTCGCCACTTCCGACGCGCACGTCCACGCGGTCGGCGATTGCGCCGAGCACGACGGGACGGTGCCGGGGCTGATCGCTCCCGCCTGGGAGCAGGCGGAGGTGCTGGCCCGGCGGCTCACCGGCGGCACCGGGCGCTATCGGGGCTTCGGCACGGTCACCCGGCTCAAGGCGCGCGGTATCGAGCTGGCCTCGATGGGATCGGCGGCACTGCTCGACGGCACCGATGCGGACGTGGAGCTGGTGACGCTGTCGGATCCGGCGCGGGGGCGGTACGCGAAGCTCGCGGTCCGCGCCGAACGCGTCGCCGGCGCCGTGCTGATCGGCTTTCCGCAGGCCACGGCGACCGTGGCACAGCTGCACGACCGGAACCTGCCGCTGCCGGCGGACCGCCTCGGGCTGCTGCTCGGGCACTCCCCCGCGGCCACCGCGCCCGCGGACCTGCCGGACGACGCCGTCGTCTGCCGCTGCAACAACGTCACCAAGAAGACCCTGGTGCGCGCCTGGCACCGCGGTGCTCGCGATGTCGGCGGGCTGGTGCGGGCGACCCGCGCCACCACCGGCTGCGGTGGCTGCACCGACGAGGTGCGCGGTCTGTGCGACGCGTTGACCGCCAGGGACGGAATCACGACCGAACAGGAGGGCGCCGCATGACCCGCACCCTTGTGGTGATCGGCCACGGAATGGTCGGCCATCGCCTGGTCGAGGACCTGCGTGCTCGCGACGAAGCGGACGCGTGGCGGGTGGAGATCCTCGCCGAGGAATCCCGCCCCGCCTACGACCGGGTCGCCCTGTCGTCCTATTTGGACGGCAAGAGCGCCGAGGCTCTCGGCCTGGCGGGGCCGGGCTTCCTGGACGACCCGATGGTGCGGCTGCGGCTGGATTGCGGGGCCGCGAGCATCGACCGCGTCTCGCGGACCGTGACCGCCACCGACGGCACCGAGCTGAGTTACGACGCGCTGGTGCTGGCCACCGGGTCCCGCCCGTTCGTGCCGCCGGTGCCCGGACACGACCTCGACGGCTGCCACGTCTACCGCACGCTCGACGACCTCGACGGCATCCGGGAAGCCGCCGTCGAAGGCGCCCCCGGCGTCGTCATCGGCGGCGGGCTGCTCGGGTTGGAGGCGGCGAACGCGCTGCGGCTGCTGGGGATGCGCCCGCACGTGGTGGAGATGGCGCCGCGGCTGATGCCGCTGCAGGTCGACGGCGGCGGCGGCCGGGTGCTGGCGGGGCTGGTCGGTGAGCTCGGGCTCGCGTTGCACTGCGGCACGGCCACGGACTCCATCGTCGCCGGACCGGACGGACGGGTCGCCGAGGTGCGACTCGGCGACGGCAACACCGTGGAGACGAATCTGGTGGTGTTCTCCGCCGGGGTCCGTCCGCGCGATGAGCTCGCCGAGCCGGCCGGACTGGCCCGCGCCGACCGCGGCGGAGTGCTCGTGGACGACCGCTGCCGCACCTCCGACGAGCGCATCTGGGCGGTCGGCGAGTGCGCCGCCGTCGAGGGCCGCTGCTACGGCTTGGTCGCCCCCGGCTACGGCATGGCCGAGGTCGTCGTGCGGCAACTGCTGGATCTCGGCGGCGAAGCCTTCCCCGGTGCCGACATGTCGACGAAGTTGAAGCTGCTCGGGGTGGACGTGGCCGCCTTCGGCGACGCGCACGGCGCGACCGAGGGTGCGCTGGAGGTCGTCTACGCCAACAACGCCGCGGGCACCTACGCGAAACTGGTGCTCAGCGACGATGCGCGACTGCTGCTCGGCGGAGTGCTCGTCGGCGACGCGAGCGCGTACGCCACGCTGCGGCCGCTGGTCGGGCGGGAACTGCCCGCTCCGCCCGAGCGACTGCTGCTGCCCGCCGGAACGGGCCTGGGCGCGGGCGCGTTACCCGCCGACGCGATCGTGTGCTCCTGCAACAACGTGTCCAAGGAGGACATCACCGGCGCGATCACGGGTGCGGCGCTGTCCGACGTGGCCGGCGTCAAAGCGTGCACCAAGGCGGGCACCAGCTGCGGCTCGTGCGTGCCGATGCTCAAGACGCTGCTCGGCGAATGCGGCGTCGCCGCCTCCCACGCGCTGTGCGAGCACTTCGGGCAGTCCCGCTCCGAACTGTTCGAGATCATCCGGGTGACCGGGATCGCCACGTTCTCCGAGCTGATCGGCAGACACGGCCGGGGACTCGGCTGCGACCTGTGCAAGCCGGTCGTCGCCTCGATCCTCGCCAGCCTCGGCCGCGGGCACATCCTCGACGGCGAGCAGGCCGGGTTGCAGGACACCAACGACCGGTTCCTGGCCAACATGCAGCGCAACGGGACGTACTCGGTGGTGCCGCGAGTGCCCGGCGGGGAGATCACGCCGGATAAGCTCATCGTGCTCGGCGAGGTCGCCCGCGACTTCGAGCTCTACACGAAGATCACCGGTGGGCAGCGGATCGACCTGTTCGGCGCCCGCGTCGAACAGCTCCCGCTGATCTGGCGGCGGCTCGTCGACGCCGGCTTCGAATCCGGTCACGCCTACGGCAAGGCACTGCGCACCGTGAAGTCCTGCGTGGGCACCGACTGGTGCCGCTACGGCGTGCAGGACTCGGTGGCGATGGCCATCCGGCTCGAACTGCGCTACCGCGGTCTGCGGGCACCGCACAAGCTCAAGTCCGGCGTGTCGGGCTGCGCGCGGGAATGCGCCGAGGCCCGGTCGAAGGACTTCGGCGTGATCGCCACCGAACGCGGCTGGAACCTCTACGTCGGCGGCAACGGCGGCTTCACCCCGCGCCACGCGGAACTGCTCGCCGCCGACCTCGACGACGACGGGCTGATCCGGCTCATCGACCGGTTCCTGATGTTCTACGTGCGCACCGCCGACCGGCTCCAGCGCACCGCGGCGTGGATCGAATCCCTCGACGGCGGGCTGGAACACGTGCGCGACGTCGTCGTCGAGGATTCCCTCGGCATCGCCGCCGAACTCGAGACCGCGATGGAGCAGCACGTCGACGGTTACGCCGACGAGTGGGCCGGAGTCCTGGCCGACCCGGCGAAGCTGTCCCGCTTCGTGTCCTTCGTCAACGCCCCCGACGCGCCCGACCCGACGATCAGCTTCGTCGCCGAACGCGGCCAGCCCCGGCCCGGACCGGTCACGTTGCCGATGCCGTCGATCCGCGCGGCCCGGCCCGACTCCGAGGAGGTACCCGCATGACCACCTGGCTCCCGATCTGCCCGTGGACCGCGCTGGCCCCGGCTTACGGCGTTCCCGCGCTGCTGGCGGCCGAACCTGTCGCCGTGTTCCGCACCCACGACGACGAGCTCTACGCCGTCGGCAACGTCGATCCGTTCTGCGGGGCGGGCGTGATGAGCCGCGGGATCGTCGGCGACCGCGGCGGGGAACCGACCGTGGCCTCACCGATGCTCAAGCAGGTCTTCTCGCTGCGCACCGGCGAATGCCTGGACGACCCGGCCGCCCGCCTGCCGACCTTCCAGGTGCGGCGCCACGACGAGATGGTGGAGATCGCCGTTCCGTGACAACGCACCCGGACCTTCCCGCGGCCGCCGAGCCCACCCGGCTCGCGCCGACTCCGCTGGCCGGGTTCACCATCGGCGTCACCGCCGCACGCCGTGCCGATGAGCTGGACTCGCTGCTGCGGCGGCGCGGCGCGCGGGTGCTGCACGGCCCGGCGCTGCGCATCGTTGCGGTCGCCGACGACTCGCGGCTGCACACCGCGACCGAGCAGTGCATCGCCGATCCGCCGTCGGTCGTGGTCGCCACCACCGGCATCGGCTTCCGCGGCTGGGTGGAGGCCGCCGACGGCTGGGGACGAGGAGAGGCGCTGCTCGACGCGCTCGCGGCGGCGCGGTTGCTGGCGCGCGGCCCCAAGGCACGTGGCGCGGTGCGGGCGGCCGGGCTCGCCGACGCGTGGTCACCGGACTCGGAGTCCTCCGGCGAACTGCTCGAACACCTGCTCACCGAACCGTTGGAAGGAGTCCGGGTCGCGGTGCAGCTGCACGGGCAGCCGCTGCCGGACTTCGTGGCGGCGCTGCGCTGCGCGGGCGCCGAGGTCATCGAGATCCCGGTGTACCGGTGGATCCCGCCCGTCGACACGGCACCGCTGACGAACCTGGTCGAGGCGGTGTGCGCCCGCGAGGTCGATGCCGTCACGTTCACCAGCGCCCCGGCCGCCGCCGGACTGCTCGGCCACGCCACCGAACTCGGACGACGCGACGACCTGCTCGCGGCGCTGCGGGGACCGGTGCTGTCGGCCTGCGTGGGGCCGGTGACCCACGCGCCGCTGGCGGACCTGGGAATTCCGGCGGTGCTGCCGCAGCGGTACCGGCTGGGCGCGATGGTGCGGGAGCTGTGCGAGACGCTGCCGGGCCGCTGTCCGGCACTGCCCGTCGCCGGGCGAACGCTGCAACTGCGCGGGCACGCCGCCGCCGTGGACGGCGAGCTGAAACCGTTGTCGCCCAACGCGAAAGCACTGCTGCGGATGCTGCTGGCACGCCCGGGACGGGTAGTCGCCCGCGCCGAACTCGCAACCGCCCTCACCACCACCGGCTCGACGCGGATCGTCGACGAGCACGCCGTGGAACAGGCCGTGGCCCGGCTGCGCTCCGCGCTCGGTGCGCCGGAGCTGGTGCAGACGGTGATCAAACGCGGCTATCGGCTCCCGCTGGAACCCATGCGGGACGCACCGCGATGCGCGGTCCCGGAATGACCGCCCCGCTGCTGCTCGCCGCGCACGGCACCCGCGATCCGGCCGGTCCGCGGGTCATCGAGCGGATCGCGGCGGCCGTCGCCGAACGGACCGGCATCGCGGTGCACGTCGCCTACGTCGACGTCATCGGCCCCACCGTCGCCGACGCGCTGCGCGGCATCAGCGGGCCGGTGGTGGCGGTACCTGCGTTCCTGGCGGCCGGATACCACGTGCGCACCGACCTGCCCGCGCAACTCGCCGCGGCCGGTCGTGCCGGTGACGTCACGACCACCGCACCGCTGGGACCCGCGCCGGAACTGGCGGCGGCGATGCTGGATCGGCTCACCGGCGCGGGATGGCGCGCGGGAACCGAAGTGGTGTTCGCCGCGGCCGGTTCCTCCGACCGGCGTGCGCTGGAGGACGTGCGCACAGCGGCCCGCCTGCTGGGGCGCCGCTGCGGCGCGTCGCTGCGGCCGAGCTACGTCAGCACCGCGACGCCGCTGACCGAGCAGGTGTGCCGGGAGCGGCCCGCGGCGGAGCGCATCATCGCGCCGTACCTGCTCGCTCCCGGCTTGTTCCACCGGAAGCTGAGCGCGCTGCCCGCCCAGGCCGTCGCCGCGCCGATCGGGGCGCACCCGCTGCTCGTCGACCTCATCGTGCGCAGGTATCGGGCGACGTGTCCGGACCTGTTAACCGTGTGGTTCTCCCAGCTGCGCAACGGAAAACCTCACTCCAAGTGAATGCCGATCAGCCGTGCCGACTCGTTCGTGGGTTCTTCGGTTCCGTTCGATTCATACCTTGTTCACCTTCGCTTACGGTGAATGTTTCCGTGCGTCGTATCGGGGAGGAACTCATGACCAGCGCAACAAGTTCCGGAGCGAAATCAGGTTCCGGCAGGCGCACGTCCGCCAGTGGCTCCCAAGGACGCGGCTCCGGCTCCTCCCGGTCCGGTTCCAGCAGCACCGGCACCAAGACCACCGCCGCCCGCCAGAGCACCACGAGCAAGCAGACCGGCGGTTCGAACCGCAGCACCGGGAAGCAGAGCACGACCCGCGGCACCACTCAGCGGGCCAACGCCACCGGCCGGCGACAGACCAGCAGTTCCAGCGCATCCAGTGGTTCCGGCAGCCGTTCCGGGACCGGCACCCGGCAGTCGGCGAGCACTTCGAACGCTCAGCAGGCCACCGTGCACCTGCCGTTCGTCACCGCCCAGTTCCACAAGCCGGACGTGCAGCTTCCAGCGCTGCCGGGCAAGAAGGAACTCACCTCCGCCGCGGAGACGGTCCGCGCGCAACTCCCCGAGCCCGGCCAAGCCGTGTTCTACGGCGGCCTCGCGGCCGGCGTCGCGCTGAGCCTGCTCGAATGGCCCGTGGCACTGGCCATCGGCGTGGGCACCGCCGTCGTCGGCCGCGCCAAGTAGCCACTACCTCAGCTCCCGGCCCGGCCCGTTCACGCCCGGCCCCTCGCCGATCCGCCTCGGCAGTCCGTACCGCGGTTCGCCCACGGACGCCGGGGCGGACTCACGCGGGCCACTCCCGCCCGCACACCTATCGCTGGTGGACCGGTCGCTCCCATCGACGCCCGAGACCTACCCGGAGAGGGAATTCATGCCGCTCGGCACCTGGCTGTCGCGAGCCTCGCAAGTGGCCGCACCCATCGTGGACGCGGTCCGCTCCGCCGGTTCCGCACCCCTGACGCGGCGGATCTATTCCCAAGACGACCGCACCCACCTCGAGGTGCGCGGCCTGCACCTGCCCGAGTCGGCCGACGCCGTCCGGGACCTGCGCGCCCGTCTGTCCACAGTGCACGGAGTGCGCGCGGTCGAGGTGAACGCGGTGCTGGGCCGCGTCACGGTGCACCACGACCCGGACAGCGCCGGGCGCGGCGCGCTGAGCGAGGTGGCCGACGAGGTCGAACGCGACCACGGCCTGCAGGGACTCAGCCAGGCCGGTGCCGCGCATCCGGGCAACGCGGACGCGCTGCTGCGCGACGTCGGAGCCCTCGGGCTGAGCGTGCTCGGCCTCGGCTACTCCGCCGTCGCGCCCTTGCTCCCGTTCCAGCCCGGTTCGCCGCTGGTGCCCGCCGCCGTGTCGCTGGCCGACTCGGTGCCGTGGTTGCGCGCCGGTGCCGAACGCGCGCTCGGCAGGTCCACCACGGACGCCGCGCTCAGCGTGGGCGGCGCCGTCACCCAAGGCCTGTCGCAGAACCCGCTCGCGGTGTTCACCGACCTGTCCTCCCGGTTCTGCTCGGCGCGCGAGGCCATCGCCCGGCGCCAAGCGTGGACGCACTGGGAGAGCACCACCCATCCCGGATCGCACGAATCCGCCGCGTTCACCGCGCAACCGCGCCCGAACGCCCTGCCCGACGGCCCCGTCGAACACGTCGCGAACCTCTCCGGCACCTTCGCCCTCGGCGGCTACGGCACCGTCCTCGCCGCCACCCGCGACCAGCGGCGTGCGCTGGCCACCATGCTCGCCGCGATTCCCCGCCCCGCGAACAGCGGCCGTGAGGCGTTCGCCGCGCAGCTGACGACCTCGCTGTCCACCCGCGGCACCGTGGTGCTCGAACCGAAGTCGCTGCGGCGGCTGGACCGGGTCGACGCCGTGGTGCTCGACGCGCCCGCCCTGCTGACGGGGCGACGAGTCGTCGACGAGGTGCTGCCGTTCGACTCCGACGCGGACTCGACCCGGCTGTTCGCGCACGCCGCCGAGCTCGTCGACCCGGAACACCCCAAAGCCCACCGGCGCAACGGGAAGTGGTCCTGCACCCCGCTCAACGGGAACGCCGCGAGCGTCCCCGCGCACCTGCACGAGTCGATGCGCGCGCACCGCGACCGAGGCGCCATGCTGCTGCTGCTCAACAGGCACGAGGAACCCGCCGCGGTCGTGACCGTCATCGACGAGCTCGACCCGCTCGCCGAAGCGCTCGTCGACGCCGCCGGCGCAGCCGGGACGGTGGTGCTCGCCGGGATCGGCAGCAGGCTCGACCGGCGGCTCTCCGTCGACGACGTCGTGCACGGCGGTTCCCGGCTGACCGGCTCGGTGCGGCGGCTGCAGGAGGACGGCCACGTGGTGGCGTTGGTGTCCACCCGCGGGCACTCCGCGCTGGCCGCCGCCGACGTCGGGCTCGGACTCACCGAGGCCGAGAAACCCACGCCGTGGGGCGCGGACCTGCTGTGCCCGAACAGGACCGAGGCGCACGCCGTGCTCAGCGCCGCCGCCGAAGCGCGCACCGCGAGCAAGCACGCCGCCGCGCTGTCGGTGGGCGGGACCTGCTTGGGCGTCCTGTTCGGTGCGGTCGGCCCGTCGCTCGGCGCACCTTCCCGAGCGAGCCTGCCGGGACAGGCGGCGGCGCTGTTCGCGATCGGCACCGGCACCTTGGCCGGGATGCAGGCCGGTAACCGTCCGGCTCCCGCGCCGCGACAGCGAACGCCGTGGCACGCGCTGCCCGGCAAGGCCGTGCTGGGCCTGCTCAACAGCTCCGTCGACGGCCTCACCGGGGCCGTCGCCCACCGCTGGCAACGCTCCCAGCCGCAGCAGGGCGGCCGGGACTTCGGCGTCGCGGGGGCGACGTTGGAAGGGCTGGTCAACCCGATGACACCCGTGCTCGTCACGGGCGCCATCGTCTCCGCAGGGCTCGGTTCGGTCGTCGACGCCGTGCTGATCACCGGCGTGCTCGGGATCAGCGCCCTGATCGACGGGGTCCAGCGCGTCGCGACCGACCGCGAACTGGCCCGGCTGCTCGACGCCGGGCAACTGCCCGCGCAAGTCCGCCGCGGCGGCGAGACGATCACCGTGCCCGCCGACCGGCTGGTGCCCGGTGACGTGATCGAACTGCGCTCCGGTGACGGAGTGCCCGCCGACTGCCGGGTGCTGGAGGCCGAGTACCTGGAGATCGACGAATCCAGCCTCACCGGCGAATCGAACCTCGTGGTCAAGACGCCCGAGGCGACCACCGCCGCCGCGCTCGGCGACCGCACCGGAATGCTCTACCAAGGCACCACCGTCGCCACCGGAACCGCGACGGCGGTCGTGGTCGCCACCGGCACCGCCACCGAGCTCGGGCGCACCACCCAGGAGAACGGTCGCGCCGCCGGCGGTTCGGGCGGAGTGGAGGCCCGCCTCGCGGAACTGACCCGGCAGATCCTGCCGTTGTCGATCGGCGCCGGTGGGGCACTGCTGGCCGTCGACCTGCTGCGCGGAATCCCGTTCGGCCAGACCGTCGGCCGGGCCGTCGGCCTCGCCGTCGCCGCCGTGCCGGAGGGGCTGCCGTTCGTGGCCACGCTGGCCGAACTCGCCGCCGCACGCAGGCTGTCGCGCCGCGGCGTGCTGGTGCGCAGCCCCGCCACCATCGAGGCGCTGGGCCGCGTCGACGCGTTGTGCTTCGACAAGACCGGAACCCTCACCCAGGGCCGAATCACCCTCGGGCAGGTTTCCGACGGCGGGCACAGCAGCACACCGGACCGGCTCGACGACGCCGAGCGCGCCGTGGTCGAGGTCGCGGTGCGGGCCAATCCGCAGGCCGACGACGACCAGCCGCTGCCGCACCTCACCGACCGGGCGGTGCTCGCAGGCGCGCTCACGGCGGGCATCGACCCGAACGGACGGGAGATCTTGGCGGATCTGCCGTTCGAGCCCTCCCGCAGCTTCCACGCCACCCGCACCCGCGGCGGAGACGACGTCGCACTGCACGTCAAGGGAGCGCCCGAGGTGGTGCTCAACCGCTGCACGCGGTGGCGTCGCACCGACGGCGACCGGAACTTCGACGCCACCGCCCGGGCCGAGGTGGAGCAGGAGATCGAGCGCCTCGCGCTGCTCGGCTACCGGCTGCTCGCCGTCGCCGAGAAGTCCACACCGGACGAAACAGGGTCCGAACTGGACGAGTCCGATGTGCACGGACTGGATTTCGTCGGACTGCTCGGACTCGCCGACCCGGTGCACCCCACGGCGGCGGCGGCCGTCTCGCGGCTGCAGCGGGCGGGCGTGGACGTCATCATGATCACCGGCGACCACCCCAGCACCGCCGAGGCCATCGCGGCGGAACTCGGCATGCTCGGCGCCAAGCGGGTCATGCACGGCACGGAACTCGATGAACTCGACGACGAGGACCTCGCCGCGGAGCTGCCATCGATCTCGGTGTTCGCGCGGGTCAGCCCGGCGCAGAAGGCACGCATCGTCCGGCTGCTGCGCGCCGATGGCAGGACCGTCGCGATGACCGGCGACGGCGCCAACGACGTGCCCGCGATCAAACTGGCCCACGTCGGCATCGCGCTCGGTTCCCGGGCCACCCCGGCGGCTCGCGAGTCCGCGGACCTGGTGGTCGCCGACGACCGGATCGAGACCATCACCGATGGCATCGTGGAGGGCCGCGGCATGTGGGCGTCGGTGCACGACGCGCTGTCGATGCTGCTCGGCGGCAACCTCGGTGAGATCGGGTACGCGGTGGGTTCCGGGTTCTTCGGCGGCGACGCGGGGCTCAACGCCCGCCAGCTGCTGGTCGTGAACATGCTGACCGACGTGCTGCCCGCGATCGCGATCGCGGTGCGCCCGCCGCCGCACGCCACGCCGGAGCGGCTGCTCGCCGAAGGTCCGGACGCGTCGCTGGGCACGGCCCTCACCGAGTCCGTGTACCTGCGTGCGGCGGCCACGGCCGGTGCGGCCGGGCTCGCCTGGGCGTTGGCCAAGCCGGTGTCCACACCAGGGCAGGCCCGGACGACCGGACTGGTGGCGCTGGTGTCCGCGCAGCTCGCCCAAACGCTCGCGGTGCGCGGCCGCACCCGGCTGGTGCTCGCTTCGGGAGTGGTGTCGCTGATCGTGCTGTTCGGCGTGGTGCAGGTGCCGGGGCTGAGCCGGTTCTTCGGCAGCAGCCCGCTACTACCACATCAGTGGTGCATCGCGGTGGGTTCCGCGATCGCTTCCACCACAGCAGTGGTGCTCTGGCAGCGGCCTCCTGACACGAAGACGACCGGATCCCCGCTCGCACTGCCCGCCGGGGAAACGGAGCGCCCGGCCGAACTCCCCGCCGAGGCAGCCGGCCGGCGTGAAGTCGGAGATGCCGAGGATGCCGGCCAAGGTGAGACCGAGGACGTCATCGAGGGCGCGGTGCTGCCCCCGCCTCCGGCCGCGCACCGGAACGGTTCGGCCCGCCGAGCTCCCGCGGGATCCCAGCCGCTCGTCACGACGCCCGGGTGAGCATCGCGCCGGTCGCCCGACACGCCTCGGAAATCTCCCCTACCAGGTGAAACGGTGGATTTTCCCCGCCGCTTCACCTGCCTGTCACCCGGAGCCAACCTGGCCCTCACCCCGGCCCGGGACCGTCAGGGTGTACGGGCAGGATCCGAGACGGCAGAAAGCACCCCACCATGAACTTCCTGGCGACCCTGCTGACCAGCGTGGCCGTGGCCCTCCTCGAGGGGCTCATCGTGCACGCCGCCAAGACCGCTTACCAGCGCATGAACCGCACCCGCACGGCCTGACCCGACGCCCGGCGCGTCCGGGCACCGACGCTCCAACCGGCACGAGCGGCACACTCCGCCCTGCCGAACAAGAACTCAGACCTCGACGGGTTTCGCCGTGGGCTCCGACGCGGGAGCGGAGCGCTGCGCGACGAACGCCCCCGCCAGGACCAGCGCTCCCCCGGCGAACTGCCACGGCCCCACGTGCTCGCCGAGCAGCAGCCACGCCAGCACCGTCGCGACCACCGGCTCCAGGAACGCGACCGCGCCGGCGACCGGCGGGGACAGTCGCCGCACCGCGACGATGCCGGTGAGGTAGGCCAGCACGGTGCTCACCAGCACGACCCACCCGACCACCAGCAGCGCGGGGAACGCAGCGCCGCCCAGCGGGACCGGCTCGGCGAGCAGCGTCCAGTCCAGCTGCCAGGGCCGGGCGATGACCGTGACGATGGCGGCGCCGACGAGCAGCCCGTACGACGCGAGGGCGCGCGGATCCACGTCGCCCGAGCTGTCGGACAACAGGAAGTACCCGGCCTGACATCCGGCCGCGGCCAGCGCGAGCAGCAGCCCCACCGCGTCGAAGCGGAGCCCCGCCGCGATCTCGACCACGCAGGCCAGCCCGACCAGCGCCAGCACCGTGCCGATCGCGGCCTGCTTGGTCACCGGCGCGCGGCGGACGAACCGGATCCAGCCGAGCACCAGCACCGGTCCGAGGAACTCGATCAGCAGCGCCACCGCCACGGGGATCGAGGCGATGGCCGCGAAGTAGAAGGTCTGCACCCCGGCGATGGCGAACACCCCGTAGCCCAGCAGCAGCCACGGCGCCCGCCGCAGCACCCCCGCGTGGCGCACCGCGAACGGCAGCATCAGCAGCGCGCCGCCCGCCAGCCGCATCCACGCCACCTGCAACGGGGTGAACCCGGCGTTGATCAGCGGCTTGGCGAACGGGCCGGAACCCCCGAAGCAGAACGCGGAGAGCACCGCTGCGGTGACACCGGCGGTCTTCGGGTCGTGGAGCAGGTTGCGCACGACGATCATCGAAGCACAGCAGGACTCGAGACCGGAGTCGTTGGTCTCAACTCGCCGCGGCGGATCACCGATCGTCTTCCGCGCCGGGCGCCCGGCCGGGTTCGGGCGCCGTTTCCCGAACCGCCAGCACCCTGCCGATGAACATGTCGTAGATCAGCGCCCCCAGCACGCCGCCGATGAACGGTCCGACGATCGGGATCCAGAAGTAGAAGCTGAACCACTGGTACGAGCCGGGCAGCGCGATGTCTCCCCATCCGGTCAGGTAAGCCCACAGCCGCGGACCGAAATCCCGGGCCGGATTGATCGCGTAGCCCGCGCTGACCCCGAAGGTCAATCCGATCGTCGTCACGACCATGCCGATCAGGAACGGCCCCATGTTCGACGCGGGCGCCGAGTTCCGGAAATCGATCAGCGCGCAGATCAGCGCGACGAGGATCGCGGTGCCGACGACCTGGTCCAGCAGCGGCCCCAGCCACGAGGACCCGAAGTACTTCGCCGGGAAGGTCGCGAAAATGGAGAAGGTGTCCAGCGATTCACCGCGGCCGACGCCCGCCTCGGCGTTGTACGCGTCGATCGCCCACCGATAGCAGGCGAACACCACGCCCGCCCCGAGGAATGCGCCGACGACCTGGGCCACGATGTAGGGCACGACCTTGCGCCACGGGAAGGACCGGCGCACCGCGAAGGCCAGAGTCACGGCCGGATTGATGTGCGCTCCGCTGACGCCGCCCGCGATGTACACCCCGAACACCACCGCGAACCCCCAGCCGAACGCGATGATCAGCCAGTTCGCGGGGCCGAAGGGATCCTCCTGCCTGCCGGATCCGGGCAGGCCGGCCAGCGCGACCGCCACGGAACCGCAGCCGAGCAGGATCAGCACGAAGGTTCCCAGGAATTCCGAGGACAACTCGCCGCCGAGCCCCGCCCCGAATTTCGCGCGGGTTCGCTCACGTGTGGCCATCATTTCCCCCCGGCGCGGCAGGACTTTCGCCGATCGAACGCCGGACTCGCTCTTTCCCGGCGCCTTGCCGCATCGAGCGTAAATCCGCGACTCGGCGCCTGCCCGCCATTGGCCGTGCATCCGCAATCCGAACGCGGACCGCTACGAATCCGGCACCGGAGCTGCTCGAACCGGCGAGTCCGGGGCCGCGTCCTGTCACCCTCGGCACCTGGGCGGTGACGTCCGCGCGTCTGCGCAGGCACGTCGGCGCGCGTGCGCCGCGAAACGTGATCTTTCGCACCTTCACGAGTGGTTCCGCATCGAATTCCGCCGGAAAAAACGGAGTTCTGCACGAACCGGAACATCGCGGCGCCGCTTCGGCCGCACCCGGCCTTGAGCCGACTTACAGGACAAGCGTACTGTTACGACCATGAGACCGAGAGGGTCTGCGCGCACGCTCGGCCGACGTGCGCGAGACTCGCGGTCGTTCCCGAATTGACTTGCGCCCCGTCGCGAGATGGAGTTGAACGTGACTGCACCTGCGAGCAAGGACAGCTTCGGTGCCCGCGGCACGCTGAAGGTCGGTGACGCCTCCTACGAGGTGTTCCGGCTGAACGCGGTCGACGGCGCGGCACGGCTGCCCTATAGCCTCAAAATTCTGCTGGAGAACCTGTTGCGCACCGAGGACGGTGCCAACATCACGGCCGACCACGTGCGCGCGTTGGCGAGCTGGGATTCCCAGGCCGAGCCCTCGACGGAGATCCAGTTCACCCCTGCGCGGGTCATCATGCAGGACTTCACCGGAGTCCCCTGCGTGGTCGACCTGGCCACCATGCGCGAAGCCGTCGCCGAGCTCGGCGGCGACACCTCGAAGGTCAACCCGCTGGCTCCCGCCGAAATGGTCATCGACCACTCGGTGATCATCGACGTGTTCGGCAGGCCGGACGCCTTCGAGCGCAACGTCGAGTTCGAGTACGGCCGCAACAAGGAGCGCTACCAGTTCCTGCGTTGGGGCCAGGGCGCCTTCGACGAGTTCAAGGTCGTCCCGCCGGGCACCGGCATCGTGCACCAGGTCAACATCGAACACCTGGCGCGCACGGTGATGGCCCGCAACGGCCAGGCCTACCCGGACAGCTGCGTCGGCACCGACTCGCACACCACCATGGTCAACGGCCTGGGCGTGCTCGGCTGGGGCGTCGGCGGCATCGAGGCCGAGGCCGCGATGCTGGGCCAGCCCGTGTCGATGCTGATCCCGCGCGTGGTGGGCTTCAAGCTCACCGGCGAGATCCCCCCGGGCGCCACCGCCACCGACGTGGTGCTCACGATCACCGAGATGCTGCGCCGCCACGGCGTGGTGGGCAAGTTCGTCGAGTTCTACGGCTCGGGCGTGGCCTCGGTCCCGCTGGCCAACCGCGCCACCATCGGCAACATGAGCCCCGAGTTCGGTTCGACCGCGGCGATCTTCCCGATCGACGACGAGACGATCCGCTACCTCAAGCTCACCGGCCGCCCGGCCGACCAGGTCGCGCTGGTCGAGGCCTACGCCAAGGAACAGGGCCTCTGGCACGACGCGGACCACGAGCCGGAGTACTCGGAGCTGCTGGAGCTCGACCTGTCCACGGTCGTGCCGTCCATCGCCGGGCCGAAGCGCCCCCAGGACCGCATCGAGGTCTCCGACGCCAAGCCGTCGTTCCGCAAGTCGCTCACCGACTACGTCCAGGTGCAGAACACCGATGACGCGGCGCTCGACGAGGCGGGCGAGGAATCCTTCCCGGCCAGCGACCCGGTCTCGGTGACCCACCGCGGCGAGGCCGACAAGCCGCGGCTGGTCTCGGCCGCCGACGGCGCTTCCGGGCGCCCGACGAACCCGATCAAGGTGTCCTCGGACGAGCTCGGCGAGTTCGAGCTCGACCACGGTGCCGTGGTGATCGCCTCGATCACCTCCTGCACCAACACCTCGAACCCCTCGGTGATGCTGGGCGCGGCACTGCTGGCCCGCAACGCCGTGGATCGCGGCCTGACCCGCAAGCCGTGGGTGAAGACCTCGATGGCCCCGGGCTCGCAGGTCGTCACCGACTACTACGAGAAGGCCGGCCTGTGGCCGTACCTGGAGAAGCTCGGCTTCCACCTGGTCGGTTACGGCTGCACCACCTGCATCGGCAACTCCGGCCCGCTGCCGGAGGACGTCTCCGCCGCGGTGCAGCAGAACGACCTGTCGGTCACCTCGGTGCTGTCGGGCAACCGGAACTTCGAGGGCCGGATCAACCCCGACGTCAAGATGAACTACCTGGCCTCGCCGCCGCTGGTGATCGCCTACGCGCTGGCCGGCACGATGGACTTCGACTTCGAGACCGACCCGCTGGGCCACGACCCCGAGGGTGAGCCGGTGTTCCTGCGCGACCTGTGGCCCTCGCCGCAGGAGGTCCAGGAGACCATCGACTCGGCGATCACCCAGGAGATGTTCACCAAGGACTACGCGGACGTCTTCAAGGGCGACGAGCGCTGGCGGGCGCTGCCCACGCCGGAGGGTGAGACCTTCGACTGGGACACCGAGTCCACCTACGTGCGCAAGCCCCCGTACTTCGACGGCATGGGCATGGAGCCCGCGCCGGTCACCGACATCTCCGGTGCCCGCGTGCTGGCGCTGCTGGGCGACTCGGTCACCACCGACCACATCTCCCCGGCCGGTGCGATCAAGCCGGACTCGCCCGCGGGCAAGTACCTCAGCGACCACGGCATCGACCGCAAGGACTTCAACTCCTACGGGTCCCGCCGTGGCAACCACGAGGTCATGATCCGCGGCACCTTCGCGAACATCCGGCTGCGGAACCTGCTGCTGGACGACGTGCAGGGCGGCTACACCCGGGACTTCACCCAGGACGGCGCTCCGCAGGCGTTCATCTACGACGCCGCGCAGAACTACGCCGCGCAGGGCACGCCGCTCGTGGTGCTGGGCGGCAAGGAGTACGGCTCCGGTTCGTCGCGCGACTGGGCCGCGAAGGGCACCAGCCTGCTGGGCGTGCGGGCCGTCATCGCCGAGTCCTTCGAGCGGATCCACCGCTCGAACCTGATCGGCATGGGCGTCATCCCGCTGCAGTTCCCGGAGGGCTCCTCGGCGAAGTCGCTGGGCCTGGACGGCACGGAGACCTTCGACTTCTCGGGCATCACCAAGCTCAACGACGGTGACACCCCGCAGACGGTGAAGGTCGTGGCCACCAAGACCGACGGGTCCACTGTGGACTTCGACGCCAAGGTGCGCATCGACACCCCCGGTGAGGCGGACTACTACCGCAACGGCGGCATCCTGCAGTACGTGCTGCGCAAGATGATCCGCTCCTGATCACCTGCCGATCCGGCAGGTAGCTGATCGGCGGCCCCGGCACGTCACAAGCGTGCCGGGGCCGTCGCATTTCCGGGCTCGGTCAGTTGATGCAGTTGACGCCGTCGGCGTTGATCGGTTCCGGAGCGATGGGCTGCTCGACCGGAGTGGTCGAGGTCGTCGTGCGCGCGGTGGATCGGGAGCTCGAGGACTCCGAGCTCGAGGACTCCGAGGCCGAGGACTCGGAGGCCGACGAACGCGTCGTCGACGACCGGCTGGGCAGGCTCGTCGCCTCGGAGGAACTCGACCGGGAACCGCGGGTCGGCTCGTCGGCGCTCGACGAGGACCGGGTGGAGTCGGCGTCGCGAGTGCTGCGCGGCGAGGATTCGCTCTCTCCGGTGGGTTCCGCCGCACGATCACCGGTGGCCCCGTCCTCGGACCGTTGCCCGGTGGCCGGGTCCGCTTCCGCCTCATCGGCCTGTCGCGGCACCGGCCTGCCGTCCGCCGCTCCCTGCACGATGCGGCGCACTTCGATCGGGTCGACGCGCACCGCCTGCCCGTCGGAGGTGTCGTAGTTCGCGTCCCGGATCGGGATGGTCGCGAATTCGACGTCTCCCCCCGCGATGCCCTGCACCCGCTGCACGAAGGTCAGCACGTCCCAATTCCGGTCCAGCACGATGGACTGCTTGGCCGAATCGACCAGATCCGCCAGCTTCGAAGGCTGCGAGAGCAGGCCACCGGAGGTCGCGGAGTCCACCAGACCGGCGAGGAACGCCTGCTGGCGCACCATCCGGTCCAGGTCCCCGCGCGGGAGGCCGTGGCGCTGGCGCACGAACGCCAGCGCGTCCGCGCCGGAGATCCGTTGGTGCCCGGCGGCGAACTCCGCGCCCGAGTACGAGTCGCGCACCGGTCGCTTCAGGCACACCGGAACGCCGCCGACCGCCTCGGTGAGGCGCGCGAACCCGAGCAGGTTCACCTCGGCGTAGTGATCGATCTGCGTGCCGGTGAGGCGCTGCACCGCATCGGTCACCACGGAACGTCCCGCGTCGGCGGCACGCCGCTCCCGCTCCTGCTCGTCGAGCCCGCCGAACCGCGCCGCGGCCGCCGACTTGCCCCGCCCGTACGCCGAGTTGATCTTGTGTTCACCGTGCCCCGGGATGCTGGTGAACGTGTCGCGGGGAATGGAGAACGCGGTGGCCCGCTTCCCGTTCTCCGGCACGTGCACCAGGATCAGCGTGTCGGTGAGGCTCGCCGGGTTCTGCCCGGCCTTCAGGTTCCGCAGCACGTGCTCCGGCAGCGGTCGGCCCTGCGCGTCCGTACGACTGTCCAGCCCCACCAGCAGGATGTCGGTCGAGCCGTCGGCGGTGGCGCCGTCGGTGGCGGAGCTGGTGCTCAACGCCCACTGCAGATCGCCGTAGTTCGCCCAGCCGTAGCCGGTCACGGCGAGCACGGCGGCGGACAGCAGTGCGACGCAGACTTTGCCCACCGTCGCGGCGCGCGAGCGGTACGGCAGATCAGGCGCGGCGAACTCACGTCGTTCTCGGCTCAACGAGTTACCCCCTGGATTTCGATGGCCGCCGTTCAGGCTATCGGGAGCAGCGGCATTCGGCCGTGCACCGAGCGCTCAATGCGGGATCAGCTTTGCTGCTCCATTCCGCCGAATTCCCCGATCAATCCGGCAGGACATCGCCGCTTTATCACTGTGCGCGGCGACAATGCGCCGATCAGCGGGAGCCTTCCGGCGTCCGCTCGCGATCGTTACCCTGGTCGGGTAGCGGCAGCACCTACCCCGCGTCACGTTTTTTGGGCGGCCGCGTCCCACCCCCGGAGGTGAACGGCTTGCCCGACGCATCGGAGAACATCCACCCCGGCGAACATCTACCGGCGCCCGCGCCGCACGTCGTAGCAGTGCGCTACGCGCCCGGAGTGGTCGCCGAATCCCACCGGCAGGCGCATCTGGCCCAGACCGGCCAGCCGGTCGAGGACGTCGTGCAGTGGACCACGGCCTGCGGCGAACTCATCCCCGCCGAGTCCGCGGAGGTCTCGCACCGCCCGGCGGGCATGCCGTGCCTGCGCTGCCTGGTCGGCCTGCCCACCCCTGGGCGAATGTGAGCGTCCCGGCCCGGCCGGCGGGCCTGGTTGCACCTGATGCACACCACTCCGCCGCCCTGTTCCGGGATCAGCACGTGTTCACCTCCCGCCGGGCACTCATCAGGTAACGACCGGTCCGGATCACCGGCTGGGAGCACACTTCGTCGAGCGATGCGGGGTCGGCGCGCACGGACCATCGGCCCTCCTCCCGGTCTGCAATGCCCTCGCCCGCAACTCTTCTCCAGAGCACCGAACGCGCCAAAGATCCATCCCGGCCGTCTTCTGCCGCGCACTCGCGGCACGAATCGCTCCGCGTCGCCTTCGCCGGGTCCGATACTCTGGGCGCCGATGAGCGACATCGACTACTTCTCCATCGTCGAATCCACCCACGACGTCCAGAATCCGAGCAGCCCGGCGAAACTCCGCGAGGTCGCCGAGCACTTGGAGATCGGTGCCGGTGATCAGGTGCTGGACATCGGATCCGGGCGTGGCTGGTGGGCGGCCGAGCTGGCCGCGATGGGCGCGGAAGTCGTCGGGCTCGAGATCAACTCCGAGTTCGTGCACGCCGCCCGCAAGCGCGTGCACGACGCCGGGCTGACCGACCGGGTGCGCCACGTGGAAGGCCCGGCGCTGGACTTCGAACCAGGCAGGTACACGGTGGCGACCTGCCTGGGAGCGAGCTTCGCACTCGGCGGCTACCGGGCCGCGCTCGAGTGGATGGCCGGCACGCTCGTCGAGCAGGGCCGCGTCGCGATCGGTGACGTGCACTCCGTCGACGGGTCCTCCACCGAAGAACTGCCGTCGCTGATCGAACTCGTGCACATCGCCGAAGAATTCGGCGTCGAGGTCACCGGTCTCGTCTCAGCGTCCGTCGATGACTGGGATCGCTACGAATCCGGGCATTGGAAGAACGTGCACAGCTGGGCCAAACGCAATCCCGACCACCCGGACCGGCAGACGGTCATGGCCGATTCACGCCGATTCCGCAACGATTACCTGACCCGCGAACGCGGTTCCATCGGCTGGTCGATCCTCGTCGGGGAACTCAAGCTCTGATTCGACCTTGTTCCCCCAGCAGCGGAATCTCGGCGGTCGGCCGGCATTCCGCCCGGGTGATCGCCGCTTTGATCCGCTGGCGGATGCCTCGCCGTACCTCGACCTCGACGCCGAACCCGTGACGGCGCCTCACTTCGGAGCTCGGAAGCCGCCGATCCGCTGTTCGAGCAGTTCGGCCAGCCGCACTGTGGTGCGGTCCTCGAACATCGGACCGATGAGCTGCACTCCCACCGGCAGCCCCTCGAAGGATCGACCCGCGGGAATCGCGGTGGCGGGCAGGCCGGGCATGGTGGCCAGACCGGCCCAGACGAGCTGGTCGAAGTACGGGTACTCGACGTCGTCGATGTCGATCCGACGTTCCAACAGGTCAGGGTTGTGGTCGTGCGGGAACGCGGCGGTCGGCGTGATCGGACACACCACGGCATCGAACTCACCGAACAGCCGCCGCCAGCCGAGGCGGTGGAGCTCGCGACGGTTGTTCAACTCGATCCGATCGCGGTGGCTCGACACCAGTCCGCGCAGCCGCGCGGCGTCGAGGCTCTGGTCGTGCGCGCTCAGTTCGGCGGCGCGGGTCCGCAGCTGGTCGTAGGTGTCGACGGGAAAGCGCGCAACGGAACCGGAGAACAGCAATTGCGTGTAGAGCGTCGCGGCTTCGGCCACGTCCGATAGCAGTGGACTGTTCCGTTCGACGGGGGCGCCGCCGTCGACGAGTGCGTCCGCCACCCGGTTCACGCCCGCTCGCACCGCGGCCCCGGTCGCGATGAACGGATGCTCGTCGAGGATGAGAACCCGGAAGTCTCCGAATCGCTCGTGGCGCGGGGGCGGCAGCGTCACCTCGTGCGCCCTCCCGAGCGTCAGCGGGTCCGGTCCGGCCATCACGTCGAGCAGGAGCGTCAGGTCGCGGGCTGTGCGCACCATGGGACCGACGACGGCGAGGTCGGCCTCGGTCGGCAACGCAGGCTCAGGCGGCGGGACCATGCCGCGCATCGCGGCCAGTCCGAGTGTCGGTTTGTGCGCGTAGACACCGCAGAAGTGCGCGGGGGTGCGCAACGATCCTGCGAGGTCGGAGCCGATGGAGAGCGCACCGAACCCGGATGCCAAGGCCGCCGCCGATCCGCCGGACGACCCACCCGACGTGCGGCCGTGATTCCACGGGTTGTTGGTGGTGCCGTAGATCGCGTTGTAGCTCTGCAGATCTTGCAGGCCCACTGGCACGTTGGTCTTGCCGAGCACCACCGCGCCGGCAGCTTTGAGCCGCGACACCTGTACCGCGTCCTCGGCCGGTACGAAGTCCCGGTACTGCGGCATGCCCCAGGTCGTGGGCATCCCCGCGATGTTGTAGGACTCCTTGACCGTGACCGGAATGCCCAGCAGCGGCCGGTCCTCGCCCCGGCGCAATGCTCGGTCGGCATGACGCGCAGCCGCCCGGGCACGATCGAAATCGGACACGCAGATCGCGTTGATCGTTCCGTCATCCCGTTCGATCCCGGCGATCGCCGCCTCGGTCAATTCCACCGAGGACACTTCACCAGCGCGCAGCGCGGCCGCCAGCTCTTCGGCCGACCGAAAATTCCAATCCATGAACACGACGCTAACGGCCCGCCGGCGGGGCCATGAAATTCCGCTTCCCGCAACGGAAAATTCCGCGAAAACCAGCCCGGCAGACGGCGTCACGCCAGTCCACTTTCAGCGCCGCGATGGCACCGCAACCGGCGCTGCCGCCAGTGGGACGATCGAGGGCGGGGCGAGCCGTGAACAACGTCCTGGCTCGCAACACCGGCGATTCAGCGCGGGGTCAGCACGAACACGCGCAATTCGCGGTCTCCCGAGCGGCGGTCGTAGTCGTCGTAGGCGGGCCAGGTCGGCGTGATCACCTCGTGCCACAACCGGTCCCGCTCCTCGCCGGTGACCAGCCGCGCCCGCACCGGCACCCGCCGGGACACCAGGTCCACCTCGGCGTCCGGGTTCGCGAGCAGGTTCGCCGACCAGCCGGGATGCGCGGCCTGACCCCAGTTCGACCCGATCACGATGTACTCCGCGCCGTGCGGGACGTACATCAACGGCACCGATCGCGGGCGGCCGCTCTTGCGCCCGGTGCAGGTCAGCACCAGCGAGGTCAGTCCGCCCATCCGCGCCAAGCTCACCCGGCCGCCGGTCCGCCGCTGCACCGCGAGATCGGCGGGCACGAGCTTCTTGCCCACCGACGCGAACCACTGCTGCCTGCCCAGGTACTGCGCCACCTTGATCATCGGAGTCACGCCGCAACCCTGCCACACCTGGCCCCGAGCGCGGTGGACGCGGCCGCCGCACCGCGCTCGGCCGCCGGTCAGATCGCGGTCGCCAGCGAGAGGGCGAAATCGTTCCCGTCGTCGAGCCACCAGCGACTCAGCTCGAAGCCGGCATCGGCCAGCTCACCCGCCACGCGTTCCCGCCGGAATTTCGCCGAGATCTCGGTGCGGATCTCCTCCCCCGCGGCCAGTTCGACGGTGAGTCCGAGGCCTGCGACCGGTACCCGCATCGCGCGGCTCGCCCGCAGGCGCATCTCGATCCACTCCTGCTCGGCGTTCCAGCGCGCGACGTGCTCGAAGGCGTCGGCGTCGAACTCCGCGTCCAGCTCCCGGTTGAGCACGCGCAGCACGTTGCGGTCGAACTCGGCCGTCACTCCCTGCGCGTCGTCATAGGCGCGCACCAGCCGGTCCGGGTCCTTCACCAGGTCGGTGCCCAGCAGCAACCGCTCCCCCGGCCGCAGCGAGGACCGCACCGCGGCGAGGAACCGGGCGCGTTCGGCGGGCAGGAAGTTCCCGATGGTGCCGCCGAGGAACGCCACCAGGCGTCCCTGCCCGGCAGGCACCGCGGCGAGCTCGGTGGTGAAGTCGCCGACGATGCCGCGCACCCGCAGCTCCGGGTAGTCCACCGCGATCGCCGCGATGGCCTGGCGCAACGCCGACTCGGAGACGTCCAGCGGCACGAACTCCCGCAACGTCGAGGTCTTGCGCAACGCGTCCAGCAGCAGCCGGGTCTTCTCCGACGAACCCGACCCGAGCTCGACCAGCGTGCCGGCACCCGTGATCTCGGCGATCTCCACGGCGTGCCTGCTGAGGATGTTGTGCTCGGCGCGGGTCTGGTAGTACTCGGGCAGCTCGGTGATCCGTTCGAACAGTTCGCTGCCCGCGGCGTCGTAGAGCCACTTCGGAGTCAGCCACTTCGGCCGGTCGGTCAGGCCCGCGCGGGCGTCGGCCCGCAGGTCCCTGGCCGCGTCGGCCTCGGTGAAGTGCACGATCAGTTCGGGCTCGCTCACGGTAGTTCCCCCTCGTTCAACGGCTGGACCCGCACGGCGCGGGAGTCGGCGACGACGAGCCTGCGGTCGGGTACCGCCGTCCACTGCTCGTCATCGCCGAACGGTTCGGACGACACCGTCACCGAGTCCGCGGTCCGCCGCACCGACAGCGCGTGGCCCCACGTGGTGGCGATCAGCGTGGTGCCGTCGGTGAGCAGCAGGTTCATCCGGGACTCCGGCCGAGTCCGCACCACCTGCTGGAGTACCTCGCACACCGCCTCGGCGGGGTCTTCACCGCGCCGCAACCGGTGGCGCAGCAACGCCCACAGCACGGCGGAATCCGTCGGTGCGTCCAAGGTCATCAGGTCGACCACGTCGAGCTCACCGGCCGCTTTCGCCAGCGACTCCGGCCAGCCCGCCACCACCCCGTTGTGGCTGAACGACCACTGCTGCTCGGTGAACGGGGCGCAGGCCGTCTCGATCACCGGCATGCCCACCGTCGCCGAACGCACCGCCGCCAGCACCGCGCTCGCGCGCTGCCTGCGCGCGAGCCCGCCGAAGGCGGAGTCCGTCCACATCGGAACCGCGGCCCGGTACCGGGCGGGCTCGGTCCCGCTCTCGTACCAGCCGACGCCGAAGCCGTCGACGTTGACGGTGCCGCCGCCGCGCATGTCCCGCGGCGACCAGGTCTGCTCCAGCAACGAATGCGCCGGATCCAGCAGCAGTTCCGCCAGCGAGACCGGCGGTCCGACATAGCCCAGGTGCCTGCACATTCCGGGTCAGCCGAGCTCGCCCGGACGCGGCGTGCGCGCACAGCGGAACCCGGCGAAGATCTGCCGCCGGATCGGCAGGTCCCAGTTGCGGAAGCTGCCCCGGCAGGCGGCCGCGTCGGTGCCGAACGATCCGCCGCGCAGCACCTTGTGCTCGGGGCCGAAGAACACCTCCGAGTACTCCCGGTACGGGAACGCGCCGAAACCCGGATGCGGCAGGAAGTCCGAGGACGTCCACTCCCACACGTCGCCGATGAGCTGCCGCGCTCCGCACGGCGCCGCGCCGAGCGGATACGCCCCGGCGGGCGCGGGCCGCAGGTGCCGTTGACCGAGGTTGGCGTGCTCCGGCAGCGGATCCGCATCGCCCCACGGGTAGCGCAGCGACCGGCCGGTGCTCGGGTCGTGGCGGGCGGCCTTCTCCCATTCCTGCTCGGTGGGCAGCCGTTTCCCGGCCCACCGCGCGTACGCCTCGGCTTCGTGGAAGCTGACGTGCAGCACGGGTTCCTCGTCCGGCAGCGGTTCGACGTGCCCGAAACGGCGCCGCAGCCAGCCGTCGCCGTCACGCCGCCAGAACCTGGGTGCGCCCAGTTCCGCGTGCTGCCGGTACGCCCAGCCCGCTTCGCTCCACCACCGCGGGTCGTCGTAGCCGCCGCCTTCGACGAAGCGACGGTATGCGCCGTTGGTGACCGGAGTGGTGTCGATGAGGAAGTCCGCGACGTGCACCTGGTGGGCGGGGCGCTCGTTGTCCAGCGCCCACGGCTCGGTGGAAGTGCCCATCGTGAACGGTCCGCCGGGTACCAGGACCTCCGGGGCGAGGTCGCCCACGGCGGCGGGCGGCGACTCGGCCGTCAGCACCGGTGCTCCGGTGCGCAGCTGGTGGGTGGCCAGCATCGTCTCGTCGTGCTGCTGCTCGTGCTGCACGATCATGCCGAAGGCGAACGCCTGCTCCACCAGCCGCCTGCCCTCCAGCGGGGCGCGGTCGAGCAGGTCGAGCACCTTCTCCCGGACCGTGCCCACGTAGGAGCGCGCTTCGGCCGGCCCCAGCAGCGGAAGCTGCGGCCGGTCGCGGCGCGGGTGCTGGAAGGCGTCGTAGAGGTCGTCGATGTCCGGGCGGATCGCCTCGGCACCACCGACGTCGCGCACCAGCCACAGCTCCTCCTGGCTGCCGATGTGGGCGAGGTCCCACACCAGCGGCGACATCAACGGGGAGTGCTGGCGGGTGAGGTCGTCATCGTCGACGCTCTCGGTCAGCGCGACACTGCGCCTGCGGGTGCGGATCAGTTCGTCGGCGACGCGCGAACGCAGCCGCTCCACGCCGAGTTCGGCGAGGTCGCCGCGGCTGACCTCCGCCGCGGTCGTCGTTTCGGAATCGCTCTGGGTATTCGACCTGGTGCTCACCGGGTCACCTCCAAGTTCGCGGATAACGATCGCGCTCGGGGAGTCACTGCCCCTGTCCCCGACGCGCGGGACTTCGCACACGTCGATCAGCGGGCTTCGGCGAGCCGCCGGGCCACCGTCTCGGCCAGCCGGCTCACCAGTTCCGGTGCTTCGCCCAGGCCGTCGAGACATCGACCGGCGAGTTCCACGACCGCGGTGGCGGTGCGGGCCAGCACCGGATCGGCGAGCCCGATGCGGGCCGCGTCGACCCACCGGCCGGTCACCGGAGCGGCCAGCTCCAGCACCTCGTCCACGGTGGACTCGTCGTGGAACAGGGCGATCAGTGCGGCGGCGGGCAGCATCCACCCGTCGCCGAACTGCGCGTCCAGATAGCGCACCTCGAGGTATCCGCGCGGCCGCACCGGCGGGAACATCGTGGTCAGGTGGTAGTCGAGGTCGTCGAACGTCGGCGGGGCCGGCAACGCACCACCGATCCACTCGGCGAAGGTGACCCCGCCCGGTGCCCCCCAGTCGGTGCCGTCGCGGCGCAGGCACAGCAACGCCGTGTCCAGCACACGGCGAGCCCAGTCCGCGGCCGGGTCGGCGGTCGCCGGACCCGGGCGCATCCGCGGGATGTCGGTGCGCAGCAGCGATCGAGTGCGCGCCGACGCCCAGCCGGTGGGTTCCCCGAACAGCTGCGGTGAGTTCGCGAACGCTGCGATCAGCACCGGTCCCAGCGCGTGCAGCGCGGCCCAGCGCGGCGCGACCCGATGCGGCTCACCCGCGTCCAGGCACACTTGCACACCGGCCGTGCTGCACATCATCAGGCGCCCGCCGATGCCGATGCGGTCGAACGCGCATTCCATCGCCGCGTAGCGCGGGACGTGCAGCAGCCGGTGCGGAGTGCGCCACGGATCCGTGCCGTGCTCCCCCAGCAGCAGCGCGGCATCGGCGAGTCGGCGCCGGACGTAGTCGGCGTCGGCGGCCACCGTGTCGAACAGGGAGCGCATCGAAGGCGAGGGAAGGCTGGAGACCTCGACCTGGCCACCGGGCTCGACGGTGAGGGCGGAACCGTTCGGCAGCGGACGCTGCGGACTGTCCGGGACCAGGGAGTGGGGAGCGTGCGGGCCGAGTGCGCGGATCAGCGTCCCGGCATCGAGCGGCCTGCGGGGATCGTCGGCGTGATGAACGGTCCATTCGAGTTCGATGCCGAGCAGTTTCGGAGGCCCGTGTTTGAAACAGACCGAGGCCACGTAGGTCTCGGCTTCGGCTCGGGTGCGGATTCTGGAACTGGGAACCTCGGCGGGCGGACGCGCCGCGGTCGCGGAATCGATCGACACGGTCATGCTGATCACCACCTGGGTGAGTGCACCGACGCTACCGAGGACCGACGTTGGTCGCACCCGTCCGGTCGAGCACCCGGCCCGATTCGCGGACCAACAGTGGAAATGACACGAATCGGACATAATCACTCGAATTGGCGGGATCGGCGCGCAGGTGTGCGGAAAAGTCCAGTGCCTATGCGTGATACTTCCCCAACAGGTGGACGGTTGCCAACAATACGTACGTACGGATTGCATCGGGCCGCGCCGAGCTGGGACGATCACCCAATGCCCAGGGTCAGTCAGGATCACCTCCAGGCCAGGCGCCGCCAGATCCTCGACGGTGCCCGGACCTGCTTCGCCCGCCACGGATACGAAGGCGCCACCGTCCGCAGGCTGGAAGACGCCACCGGATTGTCCCGCGGCGCGATATTCCACCACTTCAAGGACAAGGAATCGCTGTTCCTCGCCTTGGCCGAGGACGATGCCGCGCGCATGGCCGACGTCGTGGCCGAACAGGGCCTCGTGCAGGTGATGCGCGATCTGCTCGCCGACCGCACGCCCGGCGGCGGCACCGAACCGGAGACGGAGTGGCTGGGCACCCGGCTGGAGGTGTCCCGGCGGCTGCGCACCGACTCCGAGTTCCGGGCACGCTGGGCGCAGCGCTCCGAGCAGCTCACGGCCGCCACGAAGGCCCGGCTGCAGTGGCAGCGCGCGGGCGGCAACCTGCGCGACGACGTGGACGTGGACGTGCTCACCGCCTACCTGGAGCTCGTCCTCGAAGGACTCGTCTCGCACCTCGCGATGGGGCTGCCCGCCGACGACCTCGGCCCGGTGCTCGACGTCGTCGAGGAGAGCGTCCGGCGCCACCGGAGCAACTGACCGCCCGCGGCGCGTTCAGTGAGTCGCCACCTCCGCAGCGGGCGTAAAGTCGCGGCGGCGGCCGCAGCCGAGCCGCCGGGAAAGGAACGGGCGCACGCGATGGTCAGCGAGTGGTGGAACCGCTTCCTCGCCTCCGACCCGGCACTTCGCCGCCTGCGCAACGCCACCCGCGTGACACTGGCGACGGCCTTGGCGCTCGGGATCACGCTCGGGCTGCTGACCTGGTTCGGCAGGCCGATGACCAACGGGATGATCGCGGCGGTGGTGGCGATCAACTCGACCACGGCCGTCAACGACGAGACCGAACGCGAACGCCGCCGCACCACGCTGCTGATGCCGCTGCCCGCGGCCGTCTCACTCGTGCTGGCCGTCTCGACCGCGAGCCTGCCCGTGCTGAACGTCGGGTTGTTCCTGCCGGTGGTGTTCGCGGCGACCTACATCCGGCGGTTCGGACCCCGCTACTTCGCCTTCGGCATGGTCGCGTTCATGGGGTACTTCTTCGCGATGTTCCTGCGCCCGCAGCCGCCCCAGCTGCCCGACCTGCTGCTGGCCGCCGTGTGCGGCGCGCTCAGCGCGTTCCTGATGCGCTTCGTGCTCCTGCGCGACGATCCGCGCGGCATCCTCGACCGGGGGCGCCGCACCTTGCGCGCACAGGTCCAGGGGCTGCTGCACGACGTGCGCAACGTCGCGCAGCACCCCGAAGGCACGCGTTACCGCAAACGGCTGCAGCACCGCTCGGTGCGGTTGAACGAGACCGCCCGGATGCTGGAGAACGCCGTGGCCGAACTCGAAGGCCTGGACGAGGCGGAACGGGAACTGCTGCGGCGACGGATCCTGAACGTGGAACTGACCGCGGAGAACCTGCTCAACCCGCTGATCCGGGTGATCGACCACCCCAGCGGCGGCGCCGCGGTCGCGCAGGCCGTGGCGGGGTTGCTCGCCGTGGTCCGCAGCGACGCCTCGGAGGTCCGGGCGGCCGCCCGCGGGCTCGCCGACCGCATCGAACGCGATGGTGTCCGGCCCGCCGATCCGGATGCGGCCGAGTCCCGGCGGGACGGCTCGGTGGAGCTGGCGATGGCGATTCGCAGGCTGGGCGCCGCGCTGGCCGAGCTCACCGCCGCGAACGAAGACCTCGGCCGAGTCGCGCCACGCCCCCGCGACGACGGGTCCGACGGTGCGGACTCCGACGACGGGGACTCCGGAGGCGCGGCATCCGGAGAGCGGGCCACCGGCGACCGCACCGAGCAGGAGACGGGCCTGCGCCGCCCCGAGGTGCGCACGGCCGTGCAGGTCACCTGTGCCGCGGCGGTCGCGATCGTGCTCGGCCAGCTCGTGTCGCCGAACCGCTGGTACTGGGCGGTGATCACGGCGTTCGTGGTGTTCATCAGCGCCAACAGCCGCGGTGAGCTGGTCGTGCGGGCCTGGCAGCGAACCGCGGGCACCATGCTCGGGGTGCTGGCCGGTGTGCTGGTCGCCGCGCGCATCACCGGGGACTCGGTGGCCGAACTGGTGATGATCCTCTGCTGCGTGTTCCTGGCGTTCTACCTGGCGGGGGTCTCCTACGCGGGGATGACGTTCTTCCTCACCACGATGCTCGGAGCGCTCTACGGCGTGCTCGGCACGTTCAGCGTCAACGTCCTCGGTCTGCGGCTCGCCGAGACCGCGATCGGCGCGGTCGCCGGCGTGCTGGCCGCGACCTTGGTGCTGCCCACCCGGACGCGGCGGCTGCTGTGGAACAACACCGAGGATTTCCTGCTCCAGCTGCGGGACATGCTGCGGTCGACCGGCAGCGCCGTGAGCGGCGGCGTCTTGGGCGAGGGCCTGCGCGAAGGTGTTCGGGAGGTGGACGAGTCCCTGCACACCACGTTGTCGAGCGCCCGCCCGCTGGTCGCCTATCGCCTGCCGTCCCGGCGCAGTTCGCTGGATCGGTCGCTGACGGTGCTCACCGGCTGCGCCTATGCCACCCGCAACCTCGCCCAGGTCCTGCCGCCCACCGTGGAGATGATCGACGACGACACGCGGACTCGGCTGGCCGAGCTGCTCTGGGCACTCGCCGAGATGGCGCATTCGGCCACGAGCGAGGCCGAGCAGAGCTTCGCGGCCGCGCGGGAATCCGCGGCGAAGTGGGCCGACGACCTGCGTGACATCGCCGAGTCGCTGCCGCAGGATCCGACGTCGCTGCACCGGACGCTGGCCCTGCTGGACCGGCTGCGTTCCTTGCTGGAGGACGCGGCCGCGGAGCTCGGCGTGCCGAACCAGGGACCGTCCCGGCGCGGCGAGGGAACGACCCGGACATGAGACGGCGGGCGGCCCGTCCGGACCGCCCGCCGCATCGCCGAACTCAGATCACGGCACTCCGTGCATCAGCTTCTTGATCTTGGGTGCGGCCAGTGCGAGCAGACCACCGCAGGCGATGGTGGCCAGACCGATCACACCGAAGTACAGGGTCTGGTTCGCCGGGTCGTAGAGCTTGACCACCTGCGCTCCGATGCCCTGCCCCATCGCGGGCGCCAAGAAGTACAGGCCCATCGTCTGCGAGGAGAACACCGCCGGCGCGAGCTTCGTGGTCACCGACAGGCCCACCGGAGAGATCATCAGCTCACCGATGGTGAGGACGACGAAGACCATCGCCACGACCAGCGCGAGCTGCTTGCCATCGGCGTTGGTGATGAAACCGGACAGCACGGCCCACAGGAACCCGAGGCCGACGAACACGACGCCGCCGACGAACTTGATCGGCGTGCTCGGCTGGCGGTCGGCCAGCTTGAGCCACAGCGCGGCGAACACCGGCGCCAGGATGATGATCGCCAGCGAGTTGATCGACTGGAACCAGCTGACCGGGAACTCCCAGCCGAACACCTCGTTGGTGGTCTGCATGTCGGTGACGATCACCAGCGTGCTCGCCTGCTGCTCGAAGAGCAGGAAGAACAGGGCCGTCGCGAGGAACAGCGGGATGTAGGCGACCAGCCGGTCCCGCTCGACCTTGGTGATCTGCTTGCTGCTGAGCATCACCGCGAAGTAGACGATCGGCAGCACGGCCGAGATCACCGTCACCAGGTTGACCAGGCCGCCCAGCCCGATCGTCCCGGTGCCGACCAGGCCCACGAGCACCACGACGAACAGGGCCGCGATGCCACCGGCACGCCCCAGCACGCCGCCCTTGTGCTCGGCGGGCAGCGGGTTGGCGGGGACCTGGCTGACGCTGGAGAGGTTGCCCCTGCCCAGCACGTACTGCACGAGACCGAGCGCCATGCCGACCGCGGCAGCGCCGAAGCCCCAGTGGAACCCGATCTCGGACTGCAGCAGCCCGGCGATCAACGGCCCGGCGAAACCGCCGAGGTTGATGCCCATGTAGAAGATCGAGAACCCGGAGTCGCGACGCTGGTCCTGCTCGGTGTAGAGGTCACCGACCATCTTGGACACGTTCGGCTTGAGCAGACCGGTACCGGCGATGATCAGGATGATGCCGATGCCGGTGGTGGTCAGGCCGCCGGGCACCGCCATCGCGATGTGCCCGAACATGATCAGCACGCCGCCCCAGAACACCGCACTGCGGGCGCCGAGCAGGCGGTCGGCCAGCCAGCCGCCCGCGACACCGGTCAGGTAGACCGAGGCGCCGTAGGCGGACACCAGCGAGGTGGCGGTGGTCTCCGGCAGTCCGAGACCACCGTCCTGTATCGCGGTGTACAGGTACAGCGCGAGGATTCCGCGCATCCCGTAGTAGGAGAAGCGCTCCCACATCTCGGTGAAGAACAGTGTGGACAATGCCCGCGGGTGCCCGAAAAAGCCCTGCTGCGGCGCGTCCGCAACCGTGGGGGTACTCACGATCACGACCTCTCTGGTGCTGGTGCGGCGGGTGGCCGCGTGCGGAACTGCGCAGAGGTTACGCCCTCAGGAAATGGTGTGAACCACAACCCGGAAATACGGTGAAAACTCGAGGGTGCCCCCTCACTTGATCATCGAGCGCCACGGCACCGGTTTCCCGGGGGCGTCGCGGGCGTCACGGTGCGCCGTCGTAGTGCTCCGATCGGGATATACTCGAGTCGCATATTTCCGTTTTCCCCCGAGGAGTGACACGTTCGGTGCCCACGGCACAGTCTCCTGAAGGTAGTACCGAGCCGGGACCGAGCAGTCCCGGCTTTCCGTTCACCAGCACAGGCCCGCAGCGAGGTGATCGCTGATGGCCATCGTGCTCTCCGTCCTCGGAATCCTGTTCGTCGTGGTGCTCACCTTGGGTACCGCGCTCGCAGTGGCCGCGGAATTCTCCCTGACCTCACTGGAACGCAGCACGGTCGACGCGCATGTCACCCAGGTCGGTGACCGGCGGGCCAAGGCCGTCCAGCGCGCGCACCGCACGCTGTCGTTCCAGCTCTCCGGCGCCCAGGTCGCCATCACGCTGACGACGTTGATCACCGGTTACGTGGCAGAGCCGCTGATCGGTGAACTGCTGCGACCGGTCTTCCTGGCCACCGGCATGCCCAACGCGGTGGCCGGACCGATTTCGCTGGCGGTGGCGATCCTGCTGGCCACCACCCTGTCGATGGTGTTCGGCGAGATGGTGCCGAAGAACCTGGCCATCGCCCGCCCGCTGCCGACAGCCCGCGCGGTCTCCGGCTACCACTCCCGCTTCTCGCAGATCTTCCGCTGGCTCATCGACAGCATGAACAACAGCGCGAACTGGGCCGTGCGACGACTCGGCATCGAACCGCAGGAGGAACTGCGGTCGGCCCGGTCACCCGACGAACTCGGATCGATCGTGCGGTCCAGCGCCGAGCACGGAACGCTCGACGAGTCCACCGCAGCACTGATGGACCGGTCGCTGCGCTTCGGCGACCGCTCCGCCGACGAGCTCATGACCCCGCGCGTCAAGGTGGCGTCGCTACCCTCGGACGCCACGATCCTGGACCTGCTGGCGGTGGCGCGGCGCACCGGTTTCTCCCGGTTCCCCGTGCACGACGGCGACCTGGACAACGTGCAGGGCGTGGTGCACGTCAAGCAGGCCTTCGGCGTTCCCGGCGACCAGCGCGACACCACCCCGGTGGGCTCGCTGGCCCGCCCGGTGCCGACCGTGCCGGAAACGCTCGACGGGGACTCGCTGCTGAACAGGTTGCGCGGCTCCGGCCTGCAGCTGGCGCTGGTCGTCGACGAGTACGGCGGCACCGCGGGCATCGTGAGCCTGGAGGACGTGGTCGAGGAGATCATCGGCGACGTGCGCGACGAGCACGACCGGCGGGAGACCGCGGCGGTGCGCCCGCTGGCCAAGGACACCTGGATCGTGTCCGGCCTGTTGCGCGCCGACGAGATCGAGGAGGCCACCGGGTTCGAGATGCCCGAGGGCGAATACGAGACCGTCGCCGGACTGGTGATGGCCCGGTTGGGCCGCATCCCGTCCCGTGGTGATCACGTGGAGGTCGGGCGGTGGCGGCTCACCGTCGCGAGCATGGACCGCCACCGCATCGCCGAGCTGCGGCTGAGCCGGCTGCGGCACTCGCAGCCGAACACCGCCGCCGATGACACCGGCATCTCTGGGGGCACCCGATGAGCGACACCGTGGCGATTCTGCTGGGCGTACTTCTGTTGCTGCTCAACGCCTTCTTCGTGGGTGCGGAGTTCTCGTTGCTGTCCTCCCGCCGGGACCGGCTGGAGGCGTTGCTCGACCACGGCGTCAGCCGGGCGCGCACCGTGATCAAGGCGAGCCAGGAGGGCTCGCTGATGCTCACCAGCGCTCAGCTGGGCATCACGCTGTGCTCGCTGGGCCTGGGGCGGCTGGGCGAGCCCGCCGTCGCGCACCGGCTGGAGCTGCTCATCGCGCCGTTCTCGATGCCCGCCCCGGTGGTGCACGCGCTCGGCTTCACGATCGCGCTGGCGATCGTGGTGGTGCTGCACGTGCTGATCGGCGAGATGGTGCCGAAGAACCTGGCGCTGGCCGATCCGGAACGCCTCGCGTTGTGGCTGGTACCCGCGCTGGTCGCGTTCGTGAAGCTGGCGCGGCCGCTGATCGCGCTGTTCAACATGATGGCCAACGGCGTGCTCAAGCTGCTGAAGGTGGAGCCGAAGGAGGAGCTGGACACCGCCTACACGTCCTCCGAGCTGGCCGAGCTGCTGGTGGAGTCGCGCCGGGAGGGTCTGCTGGAGCAGTCCGAGCACCGCAGGCTGGCGCAGACGCTGTCCTCGGTGGAGCACACCGTCGCCGACGTGCTGGTGCCGCTGGACCAGGTCACCAGCCTGCCGGGCGATCCGACGCTGGGCGATGTGGAGCACGCGGTGTCCAGCACCGGGTTCTCCCGCTTCCCGGTGCGCGCGGAGTCCGGTGAGCTGCTCGGCTACCTGCACGTGAAGGACGTGCTGGACCAGGCGGGCGCCGAACCGTCCACTCCGGTGGCCGCGGCCAGGGTCCGCAGGCTGCCCACGGTGCCGGTGGCGGCCCGGCTGGATCAGGCGCTGACCTCGTTGCGGCGGGCGCGCAGCCACCTGGCCACCGCGGTCGACGCGGACGGGACACCGCAGGGCGTCGTCGCCTTGGAGGACCTCGTGGAGGAGTACGTGGGCACCGTCCGCGACGGCACGCACGTGAACGCCTGACGCTGGTCGGTTTCACCCCGCAAAGCGCGGGTCGTTCCTCGTGAACGGCCCGCGCTTTCGTTTGCGGGGAAGCGGCCGAACGAGTGGTTCGCCGCTTGGGCTGATCGCGTGAATTCGCCCCGACCCGGCACCCGCGGTGATCGAACCGGCACCATCCGTCTCCGGCCACGTGCCCAGCGAACGGGCTCGCCGAGGGTGTTCCGATGCCGTCCGGAGAGCTCAGGAGAGCCTCGTCGGCCGCCTTGACACCAAGATCACGATCGACATACTCCCCCAGGGGGTTTCCGGCACCCGCGTACCACACGGCCCGGCGACGACTTCGAGGCGCGATACCGAGGAGAGACGAATGGCCGATCGGATGGCCGGCAAGGTCGCTTTCATCACCGGTGCGGCACGCGGTCAGGGACGCGGCCACGCGTTGCGCCTCGCTGCCGAGGGCGCCGACATCATCGCCGTCGACCGGTGCGCCGACGTCGACTCGGTCGCTCCGATCTACTCCATGGCCACCGAGGACGATCTGGCCGAAACCGTGCGCGGCGTCGAACAGCTCGGCCGGCGGATCGTCGCGCGCGTCGCCGACGTCCGGGACTTCGACGCCCTGCAGGCGGCGTTCGACGCGGGCGTGGCGGAGCTCGGCCGGGCCGACATCGTCATCGCCAACGCGGGCATCGTCACCTTCGCCCCCACCTGGGAGTTCACCGCCGAGCAGTGGCGGGAGATGATCGACATCAATCTGACCGGGGTGTTCCACACCGCGAAAGCCGCCATCCCGACGTTGATCGAACAGGGCGACGGCGGGTGCCTGCTGTTCACCTCGTCCATCGGCGGGTCGAAGGGGCTGCAGAACACCGGGCACTACGTCGCCGCCAAGCACGGCGTGGTCGGCCTGATGCGCACCCTCGCCAACGAACTCGCCCCGCACAGCATCCGGGTGAACACGATCCACCCGACGAACGTGCAGACGGCGATGATCCAGCACCGGGGGTTCTACGAGGTGTTCAGCGAGCCGGGAGCGGAGCCGACGTTCGAGAACGCGGTACCGGGGATGCGCGCGCTCAACGCGCTGCCCACTCCGGCGGTCGAGGTGTCCGACGTCAGCAACGCGGTCGCGTTCCTCGCCAGCGACGAGGCGCGGTTCGTGACCGGTGCGACCTTCCCCGTCGACGCGGGCGCCTTGATCAAATGAGCACGACCGCCCCACGCGAGGAGGAACGTCCGATGCCCGTGGCCGAGGTCCGCGCCGAGATCGAAGACCTGCTGGCCCGCTACGCGCTCGGCTACGACGAGGGCGACCTGGACCTGCTCGCCGACTGCTTCACCACCGACGCGGTGATGTCCATCGAAATCGACGGTGCGGAGTCCGCAGGCCCGTTCCACGGCCGCGACGCGATCGTCGACCTGGTGCGGGAGACGGCCCGGTCCCAGTCGGACCGGCGCAGGCACGTGATCACGAACCTGGTGCTGGAACAGGCGGGCGACCAGGCACGGGCGCGCAACTACCTGACGCTGTTCGCGGTCGCCGACGGCGCGCTGCGCGCGATCGCCACCGGCTCCTACCTCTCCGAGCTGCGCCGCACCGAGCAGGGCTGGCGGCTCACCAGGCTGCGGATTCGGCTGGACCTTCCGTACTGAGGAGTCCGCCGCGCATCGGCACGGCTCCACCGGCACCGCCACGCCATCGTTGCGAAAGGACTCTTGAGCGCGCCGTGACGATCAACCAGGGGTTCATCCCGGCCAAGTGGGCAGCCTTGACACCGCATGCGCAAGCCGTCTACGACGTGCCCAACGAGCGCCGGGTGAGCTGGGCGGAACTCGATGAGCGGGTGCGCAGGCTCGCCAACGGCCTGCTCGGGTTCGGGCTGAGCCCCGGCGATCGGGTGGCGGTGCTGGCGCGCAACCGCGTGGAGTACTTGGAGCTGTACTTCGCCTGCGGGCGGGCCGGGCTGGTGCTGCAACCGCTGAACTGGCGGCTGTCGGCCGATGAGCTCATCCGGCTCGTGCAGGACGGGACGCCTCGCGTGGTGGTGGCCGAAGCCGAGTGGTCGGCGCAGGTCCGGCTGCTGCAACGGGCTTGCGACGTGCCGCACTGGCTGGAGTTCGCAGCCGGATACGAGGAGCTGCTCGCCGCGTCCAGCGACGCCGAACCGGACCGCAGCGAGCACATCGGCGGCGACGACCCGTTCTTCATCCTCTACACCGGAGGCACCACGGGACGCGCCAAAGGCGCCCTGCACACGCACCGCAGCGCGGAGGCGGGCGGGCTCAACCAGACCGTGGCGGAACGCATCGTGCCCGGCGACATCTACCTGATGACCGGGCAGATGTTCCACATCCCGATCGTGCTCGCGATGAACTACCTCCGGCACGGGTGCCCGCTGGTGCTGGTGAACTTCCAGGCCGAGCAGGCGTTGCGGATCATCGAGCAGGAGCGGGTGTCGGCGTTCCTGGGCATCACCACGATGCTGAACTGGATGATGGCCGTACCCGGTTTCGCCGGTCACGACCTGTCCAGCCTGCGCAACATCCAGTACGGCGGCGGCCCGATGCCCTCGTCGATCGTGCGCGCCGCCCTGGATTCGTTCCCGTGCTCGCTGATCCAGGGATACGGCCAGACGGAAGGGCCGGGCATGACGTTCCTGTCCCAGGAGGATCACGTCGCGGCGCTCGCGGGCGACCATCCGCACCGGTTGCGTTCCTGCGGGCGGGAGGGTTTCGGCGCGCGGCTGCGCGTGGTCGACTCCGGCGGGGCCGAGGTGCCGCGCGACGGGCGCACCCCTGGCCAGATCATCGTGCGCTCGGAGGCGAACATGGCTCGGTACTGGAACCGGCCGGAGTTGACCGCGAGCACCGTCCGCAACGGCTGGATGTGGACCGGCGACATCGCGGCCTGGGACGAGCAGCGCTACGTCTACATCGTCGACCGGGCCAAGGACATGATCGTCTCCGGCGGCGAGAACATCTACAGCGTGCAGGTCGAAGAGGCCGTCGCCGCCCACCCGTCGGTGCTGGAGTGCGCGGTGATCGGCGTGCCCGACGAGGAGTGGGGCGAGAACGTCAAGGCCGTCGTCGTGCTCAAACCCGGCGCCGCGGCCACCGAGGCGGACATCATCGGCACCGCCAAGCGGCACCTGCCCTCCTACCAGAAGCCGAGGTCGGTGGATTTCGTCGCGAGCCTGCCCAAGGCGCCGACCGGCAAAGTGATCAAGCGTGAGCTGCGCGACCCCTACTGGGCTGATCAGGAGCGGTCGATATGACAACTGCCGTACCCGACGAGGCCGGGCTGGCCGAGCTCGTCGGCACCGAGTTCCCCGGCGGCGAATTCACCTTCGAGCAGTGGTGGGTCCGGCTCGTCAACGACTGCGCGCTGGCCGACCCCGCGGACGAGGCGGGGAGCCCGGTGTTCGTGTTCCTCGCCGCGACCTCGGCGATGGGCGTGTCCTGGGAGCAGCTGTGGTCGTGGTTCGGCGCGCGGGAATCCGACGGTCCGATGGCCGGGGAGATCCACACCGTGCAGCACCGGTCGCTGCGGGTCGGCGGCACCTACGCGGTGCGCGGCCGCATCGAGTCGGCGCGGCGCAAACGCGGCGCGCGGACCGGGGTGTTCGATCTGGTCGGATACCGCCTCGACCTGCACGAGACCTCCGGAGAGCTCGCCGCGACCTGCACGAGCTCGATCATCTTCCCGAGGAGGAGCCGGTGAACGCGCTGCGGCCCGGCGACGTGCTGCCGGAATACCGGGTCGGCCCGATCAGCGCCGAGAAGATGAAGACCATGTCGGCGCTGATGCGGGACGCGAACCCGATCCACTTCGACGTCGCCGCGGTGCGCGGGCTGGGGCTCGGCGATCGGGTGATCAACCAAGGGCCGCTCAACCAGGCTTACGTGGTGAACCTGCTCAGCCGGTGGGCCGGTGGCGCGCACCGGGTCCGGGAGCTGCGGCTGCGCCATCTCGGCGCGGTGCACGCAGGGGATCGCCTGCGTGCGCACGGCACTGTGACGGAAGTGTCCGAACAGGACGGTGAACGCCTGGCCCACTGCGAGGTCGGACTCGACGTGCTCGGCGGCGATCCGGTGCTCTCGGGCACCGCGACCGTCCATATCGGAAGGTGAACGGTGACGGACGACGTGCAGCGGTTCCGGCTGTCCTACGGGGACTGCGACGCGCTGGGCATCGCGTACTTCGCGATCTACTACCCGTGGATGGAGCGCACCTACAGCAGTTGGCTGCACGGCCACGGCCTGCGTTCCGCCGAGCTCGCCGGTGAACTCGGCGCGGGCACCGTCGGCGTGCACTCCGAAGCGACCTACCTGGCGCCGGTGCACGTGTTCGACGAGCTGACCTGCGCGCCGGTGCGGGAGCGGATCGGCACCACGTCCTATTCGGTGGGCTTCGAGTTCACCCGAGACGGCGAGCTCGTCACCTACGGGCGGATGACCTTCGCCTGCCGAACGCCGGAGGGCGCCAAAACCCCGATTCCGCAACGGCTGCGGGAGCTGCTCGAAACGCTGCGCGCCGCGACGGGAAGTTGATCTGACTCGGATCACCGCCCTCCCCGACCGCACGAGACGATCTCGACACCGCCGAACAGCCCGCGCGGACCGCTGACCTATCCTGGCAGCACTATGCGAGTGCTGGGCGAACAGGAATGGCGTGCCCGCCGAGCCGCGCACCAGGAGCGGGTCGAGCACTGGACCGTTCCGCATCGGCGCAGGCAGCGCGCCGGGGAGAAGCACCCGGTGATGGACTTCCTGTTCACCTACTACTCGCACAAGCCGTCGCTGCTGGAACGCTGGCATCCGGGCATCGGAGTCGCGCTGGCCGGCGGCGACGAGTTCCTCGAGCGACGCGGCTACCTCGCCACCCCGGACGGTGTGGCCCTCGACCCCGCGATGCTCACCGCCAAGCGCCGCGACACGGCGCGCTTCGTGCACGGACTGCTCACCGCGGTGCGGTCCCGGCGGCCGCACCTGGGCTGTTTCGGACTGCACGAGTGGGCGATGCTCTACCGCACCTCCCCCGGCGACGTCCGCCACGAGGCGTGGCCGCTTCGCCTCGGGCACGCGGGCACCGATGAGGTCGTCGAGTCGATGCCGATCAAGTGCAGCCACCACGACGCGTTCCGCTTCTTCACCGAACCGGCCCGGCCGCTCAACGCGCTGCAACCCACCCGCGCCGAGCAGACCGCACTGGAACAGCCCGGCTGCCTGCACAACAACATGGACATGTTCAAGTGGGCCTACAAGCTCGATCCGCTGGTGCCCGCCGAGCTCGTCGCCGACTGCTTCGAACTCGCGGTGGAGATCCGGGAAGCGGACATGCGCGCCAGTCCCTACGACCTCAGCGCCCTCGGCTACGAGCCGATCGCGGTGGAGACCGCCGAAGGCCGCGCCGAATACGTGCGCAGGCAACGTGACTTCGCCGAACGGGCCGCTCCGCTGCGCGCCCGCCTGATCCAGGTGTGCGCGGACCTGCTCGCCCTGGAACCGGCTTCCTGACCGGTCCCCCGGACAGCACGATGGCCAGGCTCCATCGGCGGACCCGAGAACCTGGCCGGCATCTTCATCGCATGAAACGACCGATCGCGACGCTCACCGCCGCTCCCCGCTTGTGCGGGGCCGGGAACGGAACGGACCGGCCCGCCACCGAAGCGGCGGGCCGATCACGTTCAGTCCCGGACGGCCAGGTTCAGCTCGCCGTTGTCGTCGCGCTCGGCGTCGAGCACCTTGTCGCCCAGCAGCTCTGCGGCCTGAGGCTCGAGGAAGACCCGAGCACCGGACTCCTCCACCACCTGGTCGTCTCCCTGCGGCTCGCTGGCGATCGCCGCCTGCAACTCGGCCTGACCGGCCTCGTCGGCGACCGGGGCGATGCGCAGCCCCGAACCCTCGGGCGAGTCACCGCCGGCCAGAACGACCTTGATGACCTCAGCTGCGCTCTCGCTGATCGTGAGCATTGCTGCACTCCTCTCGGAGGCGATTCGGATGATGGAGCCGCCCACCGTAGTGCATCGCCCACAACACCCGCTCACCCCCGCTGGGACGTTCAGCTCTCGTACGCCGAAAGCGGAGGGCACGAGCACACCAGGTTCCGATCGCCCCGTGCGCCGTCGATCCGGCGCACCGCGGGCCACACCTTCTGCGTGTCGGTACCCAGCGGGTAGGCGGCCTCCGCTCGACTGTAAGCGTGCTCCCACGGCCCGGCGAGCGACGCGGCGGTGTGCGGCGCCTGGCCCAGCGGGTTGTCGTCCGCGGGCCACTGGCCGCTCGCCACCTTGTCGATCTCGCCCTTGATCGCGATCATCGCCGCGCAGAACCGGTCCAGCTCGGCGAGGTTCTCGCTCTCGGTCGGCTCGACCATCAACGTGCCCGCCACCGGGAACGACATCGTGGGCGCGTGCAGGCCGTAGTCGGCGAGCCGCTTCGCCACGTCGTCCACCGTCACGCCGGAGGCCTTGGTGATCGGCCGCAGATCCAGGATGCACTCGTGCGCGACGAACCCGCCGGTGCCCGTGTAGAGCACGGGGAAGTACTCGTCGAGCCGCCGCGCCACGTAGTTCGCCGCCGCGACGGCGGTCAGCGTCGCCCGCCGCAGCCCGTCGGATCCCATCATGCGGACGTACGCCCAGGAGATCGGCAAGATCGACGCGCTGCCCCACGGTGCCGCGCTGATCGGCCCCACACCGGTCTCCGGACCGGCCGCGGGCTGCAACGGGTGGTTCGGCAGGAACGGCGCCAGGTGCTCGCGCACGCCGATCGGGCCGACGCCCGGACCGCCGCCGCCGTGCGGGATGCAGAACGTCTTGTGCAGGTTCAGGTGCGAGACGTCGGACCCGAACTTGCCCATCCGCGCCAGGCCGATGAGCGCGTTGAGGTTCGCCCCGTCGACGTAGACCTGACCGCCCGCGTCGTGCACCAGGCCGCACACCTGCTCCACGGTGTCCTCGTACACGCCGTGCGTCGACGGGTAGGTGATCATGATCGCGGCCAGGTCGTCGCGGTGCTGGTCGACGACTTCGCGCAGGTGGTCCAGCTCGATGTTGCCCTTGTCGTCGCAGCGCACCACGACCACCCGCAGCCCCGCCATCACCGCGCTGGCGGCGTTCGTGCCGTGCGCGCTCGCCGGGATCAGGCACACGTCACGCGCCGACTCACCACGGTTGTGGTGGTAGGCGCGGATCGCCAGCAGCCCCGCGAACTCGCCCTGACTGCCCGAGTTCGGCTGCAGGCTCACCGCGTCGTACCCGGTGATCTCCGCGAGCCAGCGCTCCAGGTCGCGCACGATCTCCAGCAGCCCCGTCGCGTCCTGCGCGGGTGCGAACGGGTGCACCTCGGCGAACTCGGGCCAGGTGATCGGCTCCATCTCGGCCGTCGCGTTCAGCTTCATCGTGCAGGAGCCCAGCGGGATCATGCTCCGGTCCAGCGCCACATCGGAGTCCGACAGGCGGCGCAGGTAGCGCAGCAGCGAGGTCTCCGAGCGGTGCGTGTGGAACACCGGGTGCGTCATGTACTCCGACGTGCGCAACGAGGCACCGGGCAGCGCGTCCGCGGTCTCCGCGTCGAGCGCGTCGATGCCCGCGACCGATCCGTCGGTGATCCCGAACGCCTCGACCACCCGCAGCAGCGTCTCCCTGGTGGTGGTCTCGTCACAGCTGATGCCGACGAGGTCGTCGTCGATGTGCCGCAGATTGATGCCACGCTCGCGGGCCGCCCGCACGACCTCGGCGGCGCGGCCCGGAACCCGCGCGACGATCGTGTCGAAGAACTCCGCGTGCTCGATCCGCACACCGCCCCGGCGCAGCGCCTCGGCCAGCACCGCGGCCATCCGGTGCGCCCGGCGCGCGATCGCCCGCAGCCCGCTCGGCCCGTGGTAGACGCCGTACATCGACGCGACGACCGCCAGCAGCACCTGCGCGGTGCAGATGTTGCTCGTCGCCTTCTCCCGGCGGATGTGCTGTTCGCGGGTTTGCAGCGCGAGCCGGTAGGCCTGAGAGCCGTCGGCGTCGACGCTCACCCCGACCAGCCTGCCGGGCAGCTGTCGCTCGATGCCCTTGCGCACCGCCATGTACCCGGCGTGCGGGCCGCCGAAGCCCATCGGCACGCCGAAGCGCTGGGTCGTGCCGACCACCACGTCGGCGCCGATCTCACCGGGAGCGCGCACCAGCGTCAACGCCAGCAGGTCCGCGCTCACCACGGCCATCCCGCCGCGCTCGTGCACGCGCTCGATGATCGCCTCGTGATCGCGCAGGGCACCGGAGGCGCCGGGGTAGGCCAGCAGCACGCCGAAAAAGTCGTCCTCCGGCAACCCGTCCGGGCCTGCGGAGAGGTCGGTGACGATCACTTCGATGCCCAGCGGCTCGGCGCGGGTCCGCAGCACCTCCAGGGTCTGCGGCATGACGTCGGCGTCCACCACGAACCGCGGCGACTTCGCCCGGCCGGCCCGGCGAACCAGCGTCATGCCCTCGGCGGCCGCGGTGGCCTCGTCCAGCATCGACGAGTTCGCCACCGGCACCCCGGTGAGGTCGGCGACCATCGTCTGGAAGTTCAGCAGCGCCTCGAGCCTGCCCTGCGAGATCTCCGGCTGGTACGGCGTGTACGCCGTGTACCAGGCGGGGCTCTCCAGCACGTTGCGCAGGATCACCGGCGGCGTGATCGTCGGGTAGTACCCCAGCCCGATCATCTCGGTGTGCGGGCTGTTGAGCCGCGCCAAGTCCCGGAGCTGCTTGAGCGCCTCGGCCTCGGTGGCCGGCTCCGGCAGCGCCAACTGCAGGTCGCGTTCGCGGATGCCTTCGGGCACCGCGGCCTGCCCCAGTTCCTCCAGGGAGCCGACACCGATCACGTCCAGCATGCGCGCCAGTTCGGCGGGCAACGGCCCGACATGGCGGTCGGCGAACGGAGTGCCGTGTTCCAGGGCGGCCAGCGGGATACGGTCTTCGGTCGTCATCGCCACACCTCATTCATCGCGACGGACACAGGGCGGCAGCACGAATGCTGCTCTCCCCCTCTGTCACCGTCCGCGACGCGAACGCCTGAGAGCTTCACCCGGTACGGCGACCGGGCTTGCACCGTCGGCGGGGAACCACCTACCGATGGTCCCTCTTTCCAGAGGTATCTCGCCCGTGCGGTCCAGCAGCCTGAGAGGTTGTCGGGGAGGGTTTGCTCCTTCGGCGCCGCCGGTGACCAGTCACCGGCGAACTCTCCCGCGCGGGGTCAGCGATGCACCGCAGCCTACCCGATCCAGTGACGACTGAAAGTGCGATCTTCATCCCGCTCGATCATCCCAATGCGCCGGTCACGGCGTTGACGGGCGGTGACGCAGGCGTCACGTGGCGCGGCGCTCAGCCGGTCCGGCGATCCCGGCGACGGCGGGACAGCTCGTCGTTCACCGGCTCCTCGTGCTCACCGCCATCGGCACGTTCGGCGGGGAACTCGTGGATGGTGCCGGTGATCTCGCGCATCGCACCGCTGACCGCGATGCCGAACACGCCCTGCCCGCCTTGCAGCAGGTCCACCACTTCCTCCGCAGAAGTGCACTCGTAGACGGTCGTTCCATCGCTGAACAGCGTGATCTTGGCCAGATCCCGCACCCCGCGATGCCGCAGGTGCTCCACCGCGACCCGGATGTTGTGCAGCGAGACTCCGGTGTCCAGCAGCCGCTTGACGACCTTGAGCACCAGGATGTCCTTGAACGAGTACAGCCGCTGCGACCCGGATCCCGCGGCACCGCGGATCGACGGGCCGACCAGCTTGGTGCGCGCCCAGTAGTCCAGCTGCCGGTAGGTGATGCCGGCGATCTGGCACGCCGCGGGGCCGCGGTAACCGACGAGCTCGTCCGGTAGCGCGGTGTCGGGGAACGGTGCCGACTGCTCCGCGGCGGATTCCTCGCCAGGTGCTCGCTCCACCACGCCTGCCTCCCCTCGCCCGGCTCGAAGCCGGCGAACCACCAGAACCCGGCTCGACGCATGATCATCCGCCGAATGGACGAACGATCATGGAACCGGGGCTTCGACCTTCCCCGACCTGGAAAATCACATCGGGGCGATTCGCGCACTCCGACGGTAAGCCCGGCCCGTGAGCGGGTCAACGCGACGCGCGGAGCCGCGCGCCCACCCCGGTGTGACGCCCGGCGCGGCCCGGCTCACGCGGCGGACACGAGCGCATGAAAAGGCTCCCGGTGCGAACGCGCACCGGGAGCCGGATTGCGGCACCCGAGCGGGCCGTGAGCCCGCTGTCCGGATCAGGTATCGGCGCCGCGGAAGTCCTCCGGAGAGACCGAGTCCAGGAATTCCCGGAACTTCTCGACCTCGTCCTCCTGCTCGTCCGGGATGATCAGCCCGGCCTCGTCGAGCACCGACTCGTCGGCGTGGATCGGCACTCCGACCCGCAACGCCAGCGCCACCGAGTCACTCGGGCGTGCCGAGACCCGCACGTCTCCATCGAAGATGAGTTCGGCGAAGAACGTGCCCTCCTGCAGATCGGTGATCCGCACCTCTTCCAGGTCCCGCCCCAGGGCGCCGATGACGTCCTTGAGCAGGTCATGGGTGAGCGGTCTGGCCGGTCGCACGCCCTGCTGCTCCAACGCGATCGCGGTGGCCTCCACCGATCCGATCCAGATCGGCAGGTACCGTTCGCCCTCGGTCTCGCGCAGCAGCAGAATCGGCTGGTTGGCTGGTAGTTCCACTCGCACGCCGACGACGCGCATTTCGCTGCTCATCGTCTCATCGCCTCCTCCAGCGCGCCGAAGCGTGACATCCTTGGTCGAGGATCGCGCACCGACGCCTCTGACGCTACCCGCGATACGGCGGTGGCCATCGCCTCCGCCCGAATTTTCCGCTCGGTGGACGGCTTTTCCGGCTCGTTCACAGCCTCGTACCGATCGATCGCCGATACCCGGCTCTTGTTGTCCGCCTCGGTCCGAACACCGACCCGAGGCGATTCCTGACACCGTTGCCCACCTGCTCACGAGCGAACGACGTCCACCGCCACGATACACCGCACCGCCATCCGCAGAACCCGTTGCGGATCGCGGAGAACAGCTCCGGAACCACGCCGCACCCCGGCCGCCCGAACGGCCGTGGTGATCACCGGCCGGCGGCGGACCGAGTTGCGATCACCGCCGAGAACGATCGGGGCGACGCCGCCAGGCGCCGCCCCGATGCGCTCGGTACACGGAACGCTCGCCTTAGCGGCCCTGGCCCTCGATCGGACCGGTCAGGAACACCAACCGGAACTTCCCGATCTGCACCTCGTCGCCGTTGGCGAGCACCGAGGTGTCCACCGGTTCCCGGTTGACGTAGGTGCCGTTGAGGCTGCCGACGTCGACGACGACGAAGTCGTTGCCCTCTCGCCGGAACTCGGCGTGCCGACGGGACACCGTCACGTCGTCGAGGAAGATGTCGCTGTCCGGGTGGCGTCCGGAGCTGGTGGTCTCCCGATCGAGCAGGAATCGCGACCCGGCGTTCGGGCCGCGCTTGACCACCAGCAGGGCAGCCCCGGCGGGCAACGCATCGACCCCGGAGGCCGCTGCCGGCTCCGGGGTCGCACTCTCGGTGCTCTCCGGCTCCGAGAGGAACGGCCTGAAGACCGAGGTGGTCTCCGGTGACTGCTCCGGCGGAACGCCGCCGGGCCCGTCGTTCTGGCTCACCTGAGCTCTCCTCTGCGCGGATGGGTCGTGCAAGTGCGGTCAAACGTACCGTGCCGTCCCAGGTCGCAGACGCGGGACTCCCACCTCAAGCCGACTGCGAACCCGAGATCAACGATCATCCCTGGTCGATGAGGGCTTGGTAGTCGCTTTCCTGGAGCAAGTCGTCGGGCGCGGCCGGGTCGGCGAGCTTGATCTCGATCATCCAGCCTTCGCCGAACGGCTCCGAGTTGACCAGCTCCGGCTGGTCGTCGAGCTGCTCGTTGCGGGCGACGATCTCGCCGGCGACGGGCGCGTAGATGTCGGAGACGCTCTTGGTCGATTCGACCTCGCCGATGCCGCCACCGGCCTCGACGGTCTCGCCCACCTCGGGAAGCTGCACGAACACGACATCGCCGAGCTGCTGCTGGGCGTAGTCGGTGATCCCGACGCGCACGGTCGCCTCGCCGGTGCGCAGCACCCACTCGTGATCCTGGGTGTACTTGATCCCGTCCGGGGCCACTGGGGTCCCGCCTTCCTCGTCGAGCCGTGAGCGGGGCGAAGTGCGCCGCCGCACCCGCACGCGATGATCGCGACGGGCCACGCGAGCCTAGGTCGGGGCCGCTTTCGGCCGCAAGATGGGCACGCCGTGATCGACACGGCACCGGTACCAGGCGCGGCGAGGGGGATCAACCGCCGGGTTCCGGGTCAGGCGCTACGGGAACGGGCCGCGCGCACGGCGCCCAGAACCTGCATCAGGTACAGGACGCCGGCCCACACGTAGAGCGCCCCGCCCCAGCAGGTGAAGGCGTAGGCAACCGGTCGCACCACGCTCTCGAAGGCGAAGTCCTCCTGCACCAGCAACAACAGCGGGAACGCGTACATCAGGCAGAACGTGGCCGCTTTGCCGAGGTAGTGCACCTCCGGCGGCTCGAATCCGTGCCAGCGCAGCACCGGAAGGCACAGCGTGAGCACGACGTCGCGACCGATCAGAGCGGCCGCGGCCCACCACGGGATCACGTCGCGGAGCACGAACGCGAACAGCGTCGCGACGATGTAGAGCCGGTCGGCCGCGGGGTCCAGCAGTTCGCCCACCCGGCTGTACTGGTCGAGCCAGCGGGCCAGTTTTCCGTCGAGCCAATCGGTGGCACCGCTGACGACCAACACGAGCAGTGCGAGCAGGTCCGATTGCGGCCCGAGCAGCAGCCACAGGAAGAGCGGAACACCTGCGAGCCGCACCGCGCTGAGCAGGTTGGGCCACGTCATCCAGGGGTCGTCCCAGACTCCGGCGGCGACTTCCTTGATCCGGGCGATGCCCGGATCCGGCGGTGCGGCCGCCGTCGAGCGCTCCTCGGCGCCGGGCGCCGCTTCCGCGCGGGAAGGTTCTCCGGACTGCGACGACCGATCCGAGGCGTCCGCGCCTCGGTCCGGTTCGTCGTGTTCGGTCATTCGGGATCCTGCCGGTTCCGGGGACGTGGGATCGCCCGCTTCACCTCGGCCTTTGGCTCCGGCCGTGGTGCCGTCGGCGTCCTGCACCACAGCCCTCCCTGACACGGTTGTGCGATCCGCCGCGCGGCGCTCACCTGCGCCTGCGGTTCTCGGGCGCCTCGGCGCCCGCTCGGATCAGGGTGCCACACCCCCCTTGCGGTAGCCGGAGCGGCCGGGGGTGGACGAACCGGTCAGCCGCGGTCGTGGCTCCAGCCACGGCGCTGCAGTTCCGCGTCGGTGAGGAAGCGCGCTCGGCCGCGGTCGTCGACGCCGGCCCAACGGGCGCGGCCGCCCGCGCCTTCAAGGACGAACGAGTGGCCGCCGCTCCAGACCACGCTGCACGGGGTGGTGGGCAGTTCCGCCGTCTCGGCATCGCCATCGGCGGCGCCGTCCCGGTAGGTCATTTCCACGCTGATCAATGCTTGACACCTCCATCACGGTTGTCGGCCGGGCCGCGGTTCGCGTTAACCGACCGCCTCCCCCACCCACGCATTGTGTTCGATCCATGACCGCAAGTTCCCTTGAATTCATGGGGGTGCGCCCAGCGGGAGAACCGCGCGATGAGCGGATGATCTTGAAAGTGCGCGGGTTCGGCTCGGCAGAACTCACACCGACCGTTCGTCGTGAATCGCCACGATCACTCTGTTGTCGCGACGGAAACCGTTCGGTCCGCCGATCGCCCATTGTGGACTGTCGCATGATTTCGCGCGGGACGGAAACGAACCCCGCACCACCGGCGCGGCGCGGATGCTGGCGCGAACGGACCCTCGTCGGGTAGGACACTGAGGCCCGGAACACCGCCAAGGAGGTCATGCTCATGAGCGCCTACGCCGACGCCTACCGGCGAAGCCTCACGGACCCCGAAGGGTTCTGGCTGGAGGCCGCCACGACCGTCGATTGGGACCGTGCACCGACCACCGCGTTGGACGAGTCCGGCCGGTGGTTCCCGGACGGAGTGCTCAACACCTGCTTCAACGCGCTGGACCGGCACGTCCGCGACGGACGCGGCGACCAGGACGCGGTGATCTGGGATTCCGCGATGACCGGGCAGGTGGCCCACTGGACCTATCGCGAACTGCTGGACCGGGTCTCCAGGTTCGCGGGCGCGCTGCGGGCGCGCGGGGTCGGCAAGGGCGACCGGGTGATCGTCTACCTTCCGATGATCCCGGAAGCGCTGGTGGTGATGCTGGCGTGCGCGCGGATCGGCGCGGTGCATTCGGTGGTGTTCGGCGGTTTCGCGCCGAAGGAGCTCGCCGCGCGGATCGACGACGCCCTGCCGACGGTGCTGGTGGCCGCCTCCTGCGGCCTGGAGCCGAACCGGGTGGTCGAGTACAAGCCCATCGTGGACGAGGCCCTGCGGCTCGCCGAGCACCGCCCGGAAGGCGGCGTGCTGATCTTCCAGCGGGAGCAGGCCCACGCCGAGCTCGGCCCCGGCGAGGCGGACGCGGCGGCGGAACTCGCCGCCGCCGAACCCACCGACTGCGTGCCGGTGGCGGCGACCGATCCGCTGTACGTGCTCTATACCTCCGGCACCACCGGCCTCCCCAAGGGCGTGGTGCGCGACCACGGCGGTCACGCCGTGGCGCTGCGCTGGTCGATGAACGCGATCTACGACATCGGCCCCGGCGAGGTGTTCTGGACCGCCTCGGACGTGGGCTGGGTCGTCGGGCACTCCTACATCGTCTACGGTCCGCTGTTGGCCGGGGCGACGACAGTGGTCTACGAGGGCAAGCCGGTGGGTACTCCGGACGCCGGGGCGTTCTGGCGGGTCATCGCCGAGCACGGCGTGAAAGCGTTGTTCACGGCGCCCACCGCGTTCCGGGCGATCAAGCGGGTGGATCACGAGGCCGCCGAGCTCGCCCGCTACGACGTGTCGAGCCTGCGGACGTTGTTCCTGGCAGGCGAGCGGCTCGATCCGGAGACCTACCAGTGGGCCGTGCGGACCTTGGACGTGCCGGTGGTGGATCACTGGTGGCAGACCGAGACGGGCTGGCCGATCTGCGCGAACCTGCGGGGCCTGGAGCCGATGCCGATCAAGCCGGGCTCGCCGACGGTGCCGGTGCCGGGGTTCGACGTGCGGGTGCTGGATCAGTCCGGCGAGGAGCTGCCGCACGGCTCCGAGGGCGCGATCTGCATCAAGCAGCCGTTGCCGCCGGGCATGCTGCCGACGTTGTGGGGCGATGACGAACGGTTCCGCGAGTCGTACCTGTCCCGCTACCCCGGTTACTACCTCACCGGCGACAGCGGGCACATCGACGAGGACGGTTACGTGTTCGTCATGGGCCGCACCGACGACGTGATCAACGTCGCGGGCCACCGGTTGTCCACGGGCTCGATGGAGGCGGTGCTCGCGACGCATCCGGCGGTGGCGGAGTGCGCCGTGGTCGGCGTGCACGACCAGCTCAAGGGCCAGGTGCCGCGCGGGTTCGTGGTGCTCAAGTCCGGCGTGGAGGTGGATCCGGAGACGTTGCGCGCCGAGCTGGTGGCGTCGGTGCGGGACCAGATCGGGCCGGTCGCGGCGTTCCGCGACGTCGACGTGGTCGACGGCCTGCCGAAGACCCGCTCCGGCAAGATCCTGCGCAAGTCGATGCGCGAGATCGCGGACTCCGGGGAGACGAAGGTGCCGTCGACGATCGAGGATCCGGCGGTTCTGGAGAACCTGCGGGAGTCGCTGCGCGGCGGCCGCTGATCCGGAGCCGGGCTCGCCACCGTCTCGAACGGCGTCCGATACGTCCGTTCGGGCGCTGCTCAAGAGGGCGAGTGTGGTCTATACCTTTATGACCACGTCCCCTACCGGGAGCGAGCCCATGCCCCTCACCTCCTCACGACCGGTCCGCGCGCGCCGGGTCCGCGCCGCGACGGCGGCGCTGCTGACCGGTGTGCTCACCGCCGGAGCTCTGAGCACGATCACGCCCGCGGCGGTCGCCGCGCCGGAATCCCCGCTGCACCAGGTCATCCCCGCTCCGGAATCGGTGCGCGAAGATCCCGGCGTGGAGTTCACGCTGACCGCCGAGAGCGCGATCAGCGCCGATCCGGGTGCGAGCGAGGTCGCCGACTACCTCGCCGGAGTGCTGCGTCCCGCCACCGGGTTCCCGCTGCCGGTCGCCGAGGGCGGCGCGGGCGATGTCGCGCTGCGCCTCGACGACGCGGACCTCGGGCCTGCCGGATACCGGCTCGACGTCGCGGGCGACGCGGTGACCCTGCACGCGGGCGGCGCGGACGGACTGTTCAACGGCGTGCAGACGCTGCGCCAGCTGCTGCCCGCGACGATCGAGAGCCCGCAGGTGCGACCGGGGCCGTGGACGATCCCCGGCGGTGAGATCACCGACCGGCCGCGGTACGAGCACCGGGCGGCGGGGCTCGACGTGGCCCGGCACTTCTTCGACGTCGAGTCGGTGAAGCGCTACATCGATCAGATCGCGCTGTACAAGATGAACTTCCTGCGCCTGCACCTGAGCGATGACCAGGGCTGGCGGATTCAGATCAACGACTGGCCGCGGCTCACCGAGCACGGCGGCAGCACCGAGGTCGGCGGCGGCCCCGGCGGCTTCTACACGCAGCAGGACTACTCCGAGATCGTGGCCTACGCGGAGTCCCGCCACGTCACCATCATCCCGGAGATCGACACCCCCGGGCACACCAACGCGGCGCTGTCGTCGTACGCGGAGCTCAACTGCGACGGGGTCGCGCCACCGCTGTACACCGGCATCGAGGTCGGGTTCAGCTCGCTGTGCGTGGACAAGGACGTCACCTACGAGTTCCTGGACGACGTGATCCGCGAGATCGCGGCGCTCACCCCCGGCCCGTACCTGCACATCGGCGGCGATGAGGCGGACGCGACGAGCGACGAGCAGTACCGGGCGTTCATGGACCGGGCGCTGCCGATCGTGGAGAAGTACGGCAAGACCGCCGTCGGCTGGCACGAGTACGCCAAGGCCGAGCCGCAGGCCGGTTCGGTCGTGCAGTACTGGGGCGTCGAGGCCGCGGAGGCCGACACGATGGCGGCGGCCGCCGCCCGCGGCAACAAGATCCTGATGTCGCCCGCCGACAAGTCCTATCTGGACATGAAGTACGACGAGTCCACCGAGCTCGGCCTGAGTTGGGCCGCCTACATCGAGGTCGCCGACGCGTACGGCTGGGACCCGGCGAGCCACCTGCCCGGCGTGCCCGCGGAGTCCGTGCTCGGCATCGAGGCTCCGATGTGGACGGAGACGCTGGAGAACTCCGCGCACCTGGAGACGATGGCGTTCCCGCGCCTGCCCGCGATCGCCGAGCTGGGCTGGTCGCCTGCGGCGACGCACGACTGGGAGTCGTTCCGCACCCGGCTCGCCGAGCAGGGTCCGCGCTGGACGGCGGCGGGCATCGGCTTCACCCGCTCCCCGCAGATCCCCTGGCCGTGAACGCACGAGTGAACGGACCGTTCGCCCGATCCGACTGGACGAACGGTCCGTTCACCCACTCACACCCGGCTGCACGCGCACCCGGAGGCCACGCCGTCCAGCGGAGTTGAGATGGAGTGAACGGTCCGTTCGTCCAAGCGGATTGGACGAACGGTCCGTTCACTCCGCCGCTCGTTCGGCGCCGGTCAGCTTTCGCCGAGGCCTGCCCACTCCTCGTCGGTGAGCAGCCGGGAACGGATCAGGAAGCGCACGCCTTCGGGCGCCTCCAAGGAGAAACCGCTCCCCCGCCCCGGTACCACGTCGATGGTGAGGTGGGTGTGCTTCCAGTACTCGAACTGGGGGCCGGACATCCACATCGGCACCGGATCCGGCTCGCCGTTCTCGTCGTGCACGGCCAGATCACCGAGGTGCACGTCCGACACTCCGGTGCGGAACTCGCCTTGCGGGTAGCACATCGGGGCACTCCCGTCGCAGCACCCGCCGGACTGGTGGAACATCACCGGGCCGTGTTGCGCCCGGAGGCGGCGGATCAGGTCCGCCGCCTCCGGGGTCACGGCCACCCGTGCGGGAGTGCCCGTGTCGGTGTCGCCCATCAGAACAGCCCCGGGCCGCTCTCGGCGTAGCTCACCAAAAGGTTCTTCGTCTGCTGGTAGTGGTCGAGCATCACCTTGTGGTTCTCGCGCCCGATGCCGGACTGCTTGTAGCCGCCGAAGGCCGCGTGCGCCGGGTAGGTGTGGTAGTTGTTCACCCACACCCGGCCGGACTGGATCTCGCGGCCCGCCCGGTAGGCGGTGTTGCCGTCGCGGGACCAGACGCCGGCGCCGAGACCGTAGAGGGTGTCGTTGGCGGTCTTCACCGCTTCGTCGTAGTCGGCGAAGGACGCCACCGACAGGACCGGGCCGAAGATCTCCTCCTGGAAGATCCGCTGCTTGTTGTGCCCCTCGAAGATCGTGGGCTGCACGTAGTAGCCGCCCGCGAGATCGCCGCCGTGCTCGATGCGCTCGCCGCCGGTGAGGATCTTGGCGCCTTCCTGCTTGCCGATGTCGATGTAGGAGAGGATCTTCTCCAGCTGGTCGTTGCTGGCCTGGGCGCCGATCTGGGTGTCGGTGTCCAGCGGGTTCCCCTGCTTGATCGTCTCCGTGCGGGCCACCGCATCGGCCAGGAAGTCCCGGTAGATGCCCTGCTGGACCAGCGCCCGCGACGGGCAGGTGCACACCTCGCCCTGGTTGAGGGCGAACATCGCGAAGCCTTCGAGCGCCTTGTCGTAGTACGCGTCGCGCTTGGCGGCGACGTCGTCGAAGAAGATGTTCGGGCTCTTGCCACCGAGTTCCACGGTGACCGGGATGATGTTCTCGCTGGCGTACTGCAGGATCAGCCGTCCGGTCGTGGTCTCACCGGTGAAGGCGACCTTGCGGATCCGGGGGTTCGAGGCGAGCGGCTTGCCCGCTTCGACGCCGAACCCGTTGACGACGTTGAGCACGCCCGGCGGCAGCAGGTCCGCGATCAGTTCCAGCAGCACGTGGATCGATGCGGGCGTCTGCTCGGCGGGCTTGAGCACGATCGCGTTGCCGCCCGCCAGCGCCGGTGCCAGCTTCCAGGTCGCCATCAGCAGCGGGAAGTTCCACGGGATGATCTGGGCGACGACGCCGAGCGGCTCGTGGAAGTGGTAGGCCACGGTGTCGGGGTCGATCTGCGACAGCGAGCCCTCCTGAGCTCGCAGCGCGCCCGCGAAGTAGCGGAAGTGGTCGATGGCCAGCGGAATGTCGGCGGCCAGCGTCTCCCGGACCGGCTTGCCGTTCTCCCAGCTCTCGGCGACCGCGAGCTTCTCCAGGTTCTGCTCCATGCGGTCGGCGATGGCCAACAGCACCCCGGCGCGTTCGGCGGGCGCGGTGCGTCCCCACGCCACCGCGGCGCCCTCGGCGGCGTCCACCGCGCGCTCCACGTCGTCGGCGGTGCCGCGAGCGATCTCGGTGAAGGCCTTGCCGTTGATCGGCGACGGATTCTCGAAATAGCCGCCCTTGGCGGGCGCGACGTACTCGCCGCCGATGAAGTGGTCGTAACGCGAGCGGAACTCGACCACCGATCCGGCGGTTCCCGGTGCTGCGTAGAGGGTCATTCGGTGCCTCCCGTACGACGTTGTGCGGTGTCGTCGAGAAGCTACGGACGGCAACGTTGCAGTGACGTTGCCGGTGCGTTGCGGGAGACCGGGACCGGACGGCAACGGAGTGACCATGCTTGCTTGTTGCCTGCGTCACGGTCCAGGATGGTCCGATCGAGCGCGCTCCACCGCACCGGCGGAGCAGCTTCCGAGCGTGACCGCCTCAGCACCGTTCGGTACCGTGCCAGGTCCGGATCTTGAACCGAATCGTTGCCGGCTCGTGGCGATGCCGGACTGCTCGGCGGGGAGAGGAGAAGACACTGGCTCACCGCGGCGCCTGGCCGTCTCCGCACCTGGTCGACACCGTTCGGCGCAGTGCCGCGACAAGTCTCCGGCGGACTCTCCGTCCGCACCGCCCCACCGGCGGGTGGCGCCGCCCAGTCCTCGCAGCGAGTACGGAGTCATGAAGCGCACCGACCACACCCCGCCCGACCCGCTGGAACGCGCCCGCCTGCTGCGGCGGGTGCACACCGCCGTGCTCTCCGGGCAGCGCGCTCCGCAGGCACCGCGCCCGGTGGTGTTCGAGTCGTGGCGTCGATCGCTGGCGGCGAGCGTGGATCCGGAGCGGTGGGAACCGCCGGTGGTGTTCGAGTCCGATCGGCTCGCCGAGGTCCGCGCGGCGCACCCGCTGGCGGCCTGCGTGCCGATGCTGCGGCGCACCCTGCTCGACGCGGCGGACGGCACCACGCACATCATGATCGTCACTGACGCCGAGGGGAACATCCTGTGGCGTGAGGGCCATCCGAACGTGTGCCGCGCCGCGGACCGCGTGCACCTGGCCGAGGGCACCACGTGGTCGGAGTCCTCGATCGGCACGAACGCGATGGGCACCACGCTGGCCACCGGGCGCGCGGTGCAGATCCACTCGGCCGAGCACCTGGTTCGCCGCTACCACTCGTGGACCTGTGCGGCGTCGCCGGTGCACGATCCGGAGACGGGCCGGATCCTCGGCGCGATCGATCTCAGCGGCCCGCTGCACACCATGCATCCGGCGCTGCCCGCACTGGTCTCGGCCGCCGCGACTCTCGTGGAAGGCACGCTGCGGGACTGGATGGCGCGGCGCGACGAACTCCTGCGGGAACGGCACATCGACGCGCTGCGCGCACTGCGCGGCGAGCCGGGGGCGTTGCTGAGCTCCTCGGGCCGCGTGATCGCCGCCGAACCGGGTGATCTCGGGCTGCCGGACCGGGTCGAGCTGGACCGGCCGGACGGGGCGTTGCTGTTCGGCGGCCGAGAAGCTCACATCGAGCCGCTGGACGACGGCTACCTGCTGCGCGCGCCGCGGCAGAGCACCCCGCTCCCCGCACCGGCATCACCACCGGCCGCACGACAGGCACCGACGCTGCGGTTGCGCTTCCTCACGTCCCGCCCGGTCGCCGAACTGCGCGGCCGCGAGGTGTCGCTGAGTCCGCGCCGAGCGGAGCTGCTGGCCGTGCTGGCGTTGTGCCCCGACGGCGTCAACGCCGAGCAGCTGGCCCTCGCGCTGCACGGCGAACAGGGCAACCCGGTGACGGTGCGCGCCGAGATCCACCGGCTGCGCACCCAACTGGGACACGACGTGGTGCAGACGAAGCCGTACCGGCTCGCCGCCGAGGTCGACGCCGACTTCTTGGACCTGCGGGCCGCATTGCGGGAGGGACGGCTGGACTGCGCACTGCGACTGCACCGCGGCGTGCTGCTGCGCTCGTCCGAATCGCCCGCCGTGCGCGACGAGCGGGAGGACCTGATCACCGGGCTGCGCGGCGCGGTACTGGCGGCACGCGACCCGGAACTGCTGTGGCGGCTCGCCGAGGGGTCGGCCGGACGCGACGACATCGAGGTGCACGAAGCGCTGCTGGCCTTCCTGGCCACCCACGACTGGCGCCGCGCGACGATCACCGCCCGCCTCAAACGGCTACTGGACGAGCCGGCCTGAGACGTGTTCGCCGAGTGAGTTTTCGATCATCCTCCGGTCAGCCGCGGAGCCGGAACGCCCACCCGGTTCGCAGCGGCCTCCTAGCGAGGACAGCCCGTTCGGCGTTGCGCGAGAACGGGATCCCGCAGCGAGAAGGCCGCTGAGGTTCCCCCACCCGGGCACCTACGCGGATCCCGCTGAAGAGCCGATCAGGCCTTGGACTCCAGAACCGTCCACCATTCCGCGAGCGTGGGGCGTTCGGCCAGATCGGCGAACGTGACCTGCACGCCCTGGCGGCGCCAGCGCTCCACCAGGCTCATGATCCGCACCGAATCGAGCCCCCAGTCCAGCAGGTTCTCCTCGTCGGTGAGTTCCTCCGGGTCCTCGTAGAGCAGTTCGGCCACATCGGCCCGCACGCCCTCCAAGGTCAGCTTCTCGTTCATCTTCTCCTCCTGCACCCGCCGTTGCCCGGCCTCGTCGACGTTCCCGGCGCTCATGCGACCACGGATCGCTGCGGCGCCAACGCATCGGCCAGCCGCTGCGCAGAGTCGACCACGGCGCACCGCTTCGCCGCGTACCGCACCGCCATCAGGTGCTCATCGGCGGAGAAGTCGGCGACCGCGTCGGCGGCCAGGAACGCCTGCACCTCCTGCTGGAACGCCTCGGCGGCGGTCATCAGGCAGCCGATGTGCGCGTAGATCCCGGTGATGATCAGCTGGTCACGACCCCAGGAGCGCATCGTCTCGCGTAACTCGGTGCGCTGGAACGCGCTGTAGCGCCACTTCGTCAGCCGCACGTCGCCCGGTTCGGGGGCGAGTTCGTCGATGATCGCCTCCTGCGCGGGGTCGGCGACGCCGGGACCCCACCACTCCAGCTGCAGGCCGCGCTGCTGCGGAGTCTGCCCGCTCGGCTGGGCGCAGTACACCACCGGCACACCGGCCGCACGGGCCTGCTCGGCCAGCGTCCGGATGTTCGGCACCACCTCGGTCAGCGGCTCCGAACCCGGTTCGAAAGCGTCCACGAAGTGGCGTTCCATGTCGTGCACGAGCAGCACGGCCCGGCTCGCTTCCGGCCGCCAGTCCACCCGGTTGGCGGGCAGCTCGTCCTGCCTCGGAACCCGGTACGGCGCGATCGTCGGCAACCCCACCTGTACTTCCTCCTGTCCTGCTTCGGTCCCGCCCGGGGCGGTTCCCCGGCCGGTGCGGCGGGGTCGGCCCCGCTCCGTTCACGGCCCGTCTGGTCAGCGACGTTCGAGTTCCGGCACCAGTTCGCGCTGGACCGCCTCGCGCAGGTCGCGCTTGCTGATCTTGCCCACGCCGGTCTGCGGGAACCGGTCGACGAACTCGACGCGGTCCGGCACCTTGTACCCGGCGAGTCCGCGCTGCCGGACGAACTTGATCAGTTCTCGGGGTTTCGGCGGTGTTCCGCGCGGCACCACGAACGCGCAGGTGCGCTCGCCCAGGTAGTCGTCCGGCATGGACACCACGGCGGCGTCGTGCACGGCCGGGTGCGCCAACAGGTGGTTCTCCACCTCTTCGGCGGCGACCTTCTCCCCGCCCCGGTTGATCTGGTCCTTCGCGCGCCCCTCCACCACGATGTTGCCCTCCGCGGTGAACCGGACCACGTCACCGGTGCGGTAGAAACCGTCCGGGGTGAACGCCTTCGCGTTGTGCTCCTCGGCGCGGTAGTAGCCGCGGATCGTGTACGGCCCGCGGGTGAGCAGGTGCCCGGTTTCCCCGGGAGCGACCGGTTGATCCGCGTCGTCGACGACCAGCACCTCGTCTTCGGGGAGATCGGACGGCCCTGAGTGGACACGATGACGTCCTCCGGGTCGTCCAGCCGCGTGTAGTTGACCAGCCCCTCGGCCATCCCGAAGACCTGCTGCAACGTGGCGCCCAGCACCGGCCGCACCCGGCGGGCCACTTCCTCGCTGCACTTGGCGCCGCCGACCTGCAACACCTCCAGGCTGGAGAGGTCGTGCTCGGTGTTCACGGCCGCGTCGAGCCACACCAGAGCCAGCGGCGGCACCGCGGCCAGCAGCGTGACGCGCTCCCGCTCGATCAGCGGGAACACCTCGTCCGGGCTGGGTCGCCGGGCCAGCACGATCCGGCCGCCCGCCTGCAGCACGCCGAACGTGCCCGGGGAACTCATCGGGAAGTTGTGCGCGGCGGGCAGCGCCACCAGGTACACGGTGTCCGCGGTGACGCCGCAGATCTCGTTGCTGGCGCGGAACGAGTAGGCGTAGTCGTCGTGGGTGCGCGGGATCAGCTTCGGCACCCCGGTGCTGCCACCGGACAGCTGCAGGAACGCGATGTCCCCCGGCCCGGGTCCGTCCACATCGGATGGTTCTGCGTCGAGCTCCGACAGCGGGCGGAAACCGGACTCCCCCGGATCGCCCGCGATCAGCACGTGGCGCAGCCCCGGCACCTTCGCCACGACCTCGGCGGCCAGCGCGCGGTGGTCGAAACCGGCCTCCACGTCGCAGGTGATGTAGGCCGCCGCTTCGCTGAACTCGCAGAAGTACGCGACTTCGGTGAGCCGGTGCGAGGGCAGCGCGAACACCGGGATCGCCCCGATGCGGAACAGGGCGAAGCACACCTCGAAGAACTCGGCGACGTTCGGCAGCTGCACCACGACTCGGTCCTGCGCGCCGATGCCGAGTTCCCGCAGTCCGGCGGCCAGCCGGTCGGCGCGGGTGTCCAGTTCGGCGTAGGTGATCGAGCGGCCGGCGTCCACGACCGCGGTCCGCTCACCGTGCTCGGCGGCGCGGGCGCGCAGCATCGCGCCGAAGGTCTCACCTCGCCAGTACCCGGCTTCGCGGTAGCGGGCGGCGGTTTCTTCCGGCCAGGTCGGACATCCGGGCAGCATCGGCTTTCCTGTTCGTTCGGGGGTCACGGGCGATCGGACATCACAGCGCGTCCGACCAGCCCATGGCCGACAGCGCGGTGCGGAACTTCGCGGAGGTCTCGGCCAGTTCGTCGGCCGGTTCGGAACCTTCGACGATCCCGGCACCCGCGTACAACCGCAATGACGTGTCCTCGATCTCGGCGCAGCGGATCGTGACCACCCACTCGCCGTCTCCCGCGGCGTCGCACCAGCCGACCATGCCGGTGTAGAAGCCGCGCTCGAACGGTTCGGCCTCGGCGATGGCCGCCCGCGCGTCCTGCGGCGGCGTGCCGCACACCGCGGGCGTCGGGTGCATCGCGACGGCGAGCTGCAGCGACGAGGTTCCGGGGTCGGCCAGCTCACCGGTGATCTCGGTGGACAGGTGCCACATCGCGGTGGTGTGCACCACCGAGGGGTGCTCCGGCACCACGAGGTCGCCGCACAGCGGGCGCAGCGCCGCCACGACGGCTTCGACCACGGCGGCGTGTTCGCGGAGGTCCTTGCCGGAGGCCAGGAGTTCGTCGGCGCGGCGGCGGTCCTCGACGCGGTCCGCGCTGCGCGGCCGGGACCCGGCCAGCGGGTTCGCCCGCACCCGGACACCGTCGCGGGACACCAGCAGTTCCGGGCTCGCCCCGAGCAGCGTGCGATCGAGGCCCGGCTGCTCGCCGAACGAGTCCCGCGAGCCGTCCTGGCCGCGGCGCGGCAGGTCGACGGCGTAGGTGTAGCCGCCGGGATCGGCGCCCGCGAGGTTGCGCAGCATCACGCCGGGATCGATCGGCTCCGAGGTGGTCAGCTCCAGGGAGCGCGCCAGCACGACCTTGCTCATCTCGTCGTCGCGCAGGCGCTTGAGCACCCGCTCCACCGCCCGTTCGTACTCGGCGGGAGCCGGAACCTGCTTGAGCCGGTAATCCAGCCGCGGCGTGTCGGGCGCGGCGACCGGAGCCGTCAACGGCGCGGCGCGGCGCACCTCGCTCGGCAGCACCAGGTGCGCGGGCAGGTTCTCGCCGAACGGCACGGCACCGACCACCAGCGGGTTCACCCGGCCGAATTCCTCGGCGTGACGCAGGAATTCGGCGACCTGCTCCGGTAGCCCACCGCGGCCGCCCGCGCACGTCGTCTTCGGAACCACGGCGTCGACGCCGTCGGCCAACAGCGAGCCGCGCGGGGACGCGAAGAAGAACGAGGAACCGGCCTGGTATCCGGCGAGCAGCGCGGCCGGGCTCGGATGCTCGTCGAGCTCGTCGGATTCTCCGCGCATGGTGGTATCGCTATCGATGGTCATGTGTGCCTTCCGTGCGGGCGGGGTGTCGCGGTCGGTTCAGGCGCGCAGCGTCGCGCCGCCGTCGACGTACAGGTCGTGCATCGTGATGTGCCCGGCCTGGTCGGAGAGCAGGAACACGACCGCCTCCGCGATGTCCTCGGCCGTGGCGAGTTTGCGCAGCGGAATACCGGTCTTGTAGGTCTCCGGCGAGCCGTCGATCACCGGTTCGGCGCCGCGTTCGTCCCACAGCCGGTGCTGCATCGGCGTGTCGGTCGAACCGGGTGAGACCACGTTGCAGCGGATGCCGTACTCGGCCAGTTCCAGACCCAGGGATTTGGTGAACAGCGTCGAAGCCGCCTTCGAGGCGCCGTAGGCGGCCATTCCATGCCGTGGCACTCCCGCGGCGTTGGAGCCGACCGTGACGATGGAGCCTCGACCGCGCGGGATCATCCGCTTCGACACGGAGCGGCACAGGTGGAACACGCCGGTGGTGTTGACCGCGAACGTCCGGTGCCAGTCGTCCTCACCGATGTCCTGCACGGTGCCGGGACGCAGGATTCCCGCGACGTTGACCAGCAGGTCCACCGGTCCGGCCTCGCGCTCGACCCGTTCGATCACCGCCTCGACCGCGTCGGCGCCGGCGACGTCCGCGGGACAGGCCAGCACGTGCCGCCCCTTCTCCGCGCCGGCCGAGACGACTTCGGCGAGCGCGTCGGCGTCCAGGTCGACAGCGGCCACGGTCGCACCCAGCTCACCCAGCGCGTGCACGACCGCGGCACCGATACCGTGAGCGGCACCGGTCACAACAGCGGTCCGGCCGCTGATCCCCCTGCGGTCCATCTTGCCCTTTCCCTAGGCGGCGCGATCCCGACATGAGACTGACTCATGTCTGTATGGTTAGGCTAACCTGACCATTGAGGAAACCGGTAGGGGATGACCATCACATCTCATGCCAGGCAGGACGCCGAGACCTTGAGCTCTCCACGGGGGTTCGCTCGGGGCCGTCGATGATCACACGATCCAGCGATGGCGCACAGGTGTTCGAGCGGGGAAGGTCGAAGGTATGAACCTTCGCTCATCGCACCCGTTTCCGAGCCGCGCCGAACCTCAGCTCGGTGGCACCACGCCCTGGACGAAACCGAGTTCGAGCAGATCCTGCGGCCGCAGCTTCAGGCGATCGGCGAGTGCCGGCACGTTCTCCGGCGGCTCCTTCAGGATCGACGCGCTCGATTCCGGTGCGATGACGGCGAAGTACGCGTCCGCGGTGATCCAGGTCGAATCCGGCGCGGCCAGCGCCAACGCGCCCCCGGATCCGCCCTCGCCGATGACCAGCGTTGTGATCGGGACCCGGGCCTCGGCGACCGCGGTGAACAGCTGCCCGATCGCGGCCCCGGCACCGGCGCGCTCGGCCGCGGCGTCGTTGGCCGCGCCCGGGGTGTCGACCAGGGTGAGCACCGGCAGGCCCAGTTGGTCGGCCAACCGGATCAGCCGAGCGGCCGTGCGGAAACCGGCCGGGGTGTTCGCGGTCCCGGCCTGCGCGGCGTAGGCGACCGGCCGGCCGTCGTGCTCGCCGATCCCGCACAACATTCCCGAGTCCGTGCCACCTGCACGGTCTCCGCTGAGCTCGAACCGGGAGGTGAAATAACGGTCCAGGTAGTCGGCTGCATGCGGACGGTTCGCGGCACGTGCTCGCTCGACCGCGTCCCACCCCGTCTCCGGCGCGGACCCCGCCGCAGAACTCGGCGAATCCGAGCTGCGGAACGACTCCGGCACCTCGGCGGGATCGGGCGAGCAGGCCAGGCGTTGCGGGTGCAGCAGACCGACCAGTTCGGCCAGCGCGGCGGGAAGTTCCTCGTCCGCTACCAGGCGATCCACCTGGCCGTCGGCGAACTTGCCCTCGGCGGTGAACGCCTCCCCGGTTTCGGTGGCACTGCGCACCCGGCTGCCGCCGAAGGCCACCGCGACCTCCGGCGCGGCGAGCACGATGTCCGCGCCCGCCGCCAGCGCCGCCCACATCCCGCCGGTCGTCGGGTTGCGCAGCACCGTGATGTGCGGAATCCGCGCCTGCCGGGTCAGCAGGCAGGCGCGGGCGATCGCCTGGAGCTGGACCAGGGCGCGGATGCCCTCCTGCATCCGGCTGCCGCCGGAGGCGACCAGGGACACGACCGGCAGCCTGCGCTCCCGGGCCTGTTCGAACGCGGCCACGACCCGCGCACCCGCCTCCTCGCCGACCGAACCACCGAGAAAACCGAAATCGAAAGCGATCAACACCGCTCGGTCCGCGCCGAGCGTGCCGTGCCCGCACAGCACCGATTCCTCGGCGCCCGTGCGCGCGGCGGCGCGGCGGCGCTGGCCGTCGTAGCCGGGCCAGCCCAGCGGCCCGTCTGCGGACGCGGCGCGCGCGGAGCCGACGTGCGGGGCCTCGAACTCCTCGAAGTCCCCGCACAAGGTGCCGATCAGCTCGCGCGCACCGATCGCCTCACCCATGCAGCGCCTTTTTCATGACCTTGCCCATCTCGTTGCGCGGCAAGGAATCCACGAACCGCACCTCACGCGGCCGCTTGTGCGGCGTGAGCAACCGGGCCACGTGCTCCACGAGCTCCCGCGCCGTCGCTTCCGAGTCGGGGAGTTCGGAGGCGGGCACCACCCAGGCCAGGATGCGCTCACCCAAGTCCGGATCGGCTTGACCGGTCACCGCGACCTCGGCGACCGAGGGGTGTTCCAGCAGCGCGTTCTCGATCTCCCCCGCGCCGATCTTGTAACCGCCGCTCTTGATGATGTCGGTGGCCTTGCGCCCGACGATGCGCAGATATCCGTCGGGTGCACGGGTCGCGACGTCCCCGGTGCGGAACCACCCGTCCACGAACGCCTCGGCGGTGGCGTCCGGACGGTTGAGGTACTCGGTGAACAGGTTCCGCCCGCGCACCAGGATCTCCCCCACCGTGTCGTCATCGCTGACCTCGATGTCCCGACCGGCATCATCAACGAGCTTGATCTCCACGCCGTCGAACGGCAGCCCCACGTAACCGGGCCTGCGGTCACCGGAAGCCCGCACACCGGAGTTCATGATCGTTTCGCTCATGCCGTAGCGCTCCACGACCCGCTGCCCGGTCAGCCGCGAGATCCGCTCGTGCTCCACCGCGGGCAATGCGGCGGATCCCGACACGAGCAGCCGAGCGCGACCCACCGCTTTCGCCAGTTGCGGATCCCGCTCGGCGTCATCGGCGAGCCGGTGGTACATCGTCGGAACTCCGAACAGCATCGTCGCCTCCCCCGCCAACTCCTCGGCCGCGGCCTGCGAGGAGAACTTGCCCAGGTGGCGCACGGTGCCACCGAGCCGCACCGGCCCGAGCGTGCCGAGGATCAGGCCGTGCACGTGGAACAGCGGCAGCGCATGCACCAGCACGTCCTGATCGGTCCATTCCCAGGCGTCGGCCAGCGCGTCCAGGTTCGCCCGGATCGCACGGCGCGGCAGCACCACGCCCTTCGGCGGCCCGGTGGTGCCGGAGGTGTAGACGATCAACGCTGGCGCGTCCTCGCTCGGTTCGGCGGGCAGCTCCCCGGTTCCAGGAACCAGATCGACCTCCTGCACCGAGACCTGCCCCAACGCCTCCGGCGGCTCGAATCCCGGCGCCGCCAGCAGCAGTTCCGGCTCGCTGTCGCCGATGATGTGGGCGAGTTCCCGCTCCCCCACCTTCGGGTTCACCGGCACCACGGCCGCGCCCGCGGCGAGAGCACCGATCACCGCGACGCAGGTCTCCAACTCCGAAGTGGCCCACACCGCGACGCGCCGGGCGGAGCCGACCCGTTCGGCGATCCCGGCCACGGCGGCGGTCAATTCCGGATAGGTCAGGGCGCGGGCACCGAACCGGAGGGCTTCCTTGCCCTCGGGCCTGCGCAGCTTCGGGAACAACTCCGTTGCGCGATCCATGCGTACCTCCGAGGTCGGTTCCATGTCACCCCAGTCCGGGGAGGACGAAAATGAGCCACGCCACAAGCGGCCCCACAGCCACGACCACCCCGCCGTAGATCATCAGGCGGCGGAAGAAGACCTCCCGGTCCACGCCCTTCGCGTTGGCCAGCACGATGGCGCCGTTGGTGGAGAACGGGCTGACGTCCACCAGCGTGGCGGCGACCGCCAGCGCGGTCACCATGCCGATCGGGCCGATCGTGCCGGTGGCGAGGAACGGCACCGCCAGCGGGATCAACGCCCCCATCAACCCCACCGACGAGGCGAAGGCGGACACGACACCGCCGATGTAGCACAGCAGCAGCGCGGCGAGCAGCGGAAGCCCGACCCCGGCGACCGCGTGCCCCACGTAGTCGATCGTGCCCATTTCCTGCAGCACGCTGACGTAGGTCAGCACACCGCAGATCAGCAGCACCGTCGGCCAGGTGACCTCCGCGGGAGCGTTCGCCGCGGTCTTCGGCGAGATCACGGTGAGCACCACGGCGACGCTCATCGCCACCAGCCCGGCGTCGAGTTCGAACACCAGGGTGCACACGACCAGCGCCGCCAGTCCGAGCAGGGTCAGCACCCGGTCGCGGGTGAGCCGCAGCTGTTCGGGTTCCGAGTCGGAGTCCGCGGGCAAGGTGGTGGAGTGCGCACGAGCGGTGCGCAGACCGCCGAACACGACGAACACGACGCCCGCGATCATCAGGTTCACCGCGAAGCTGCCCAGGAACAGCACCAGCGGATTGCCGGGCAGCCCGTTGTCGGCGACCACCCCGTTCACGATCACGCCGTAGACGCTGATCGGCGAGAACCCGCCCGCCTGCGCGCCGTGCACGACCATCGCGCCCATCAGCAGCGGGTTGATGCCGTGCCGGGCGGCCAGGTTCAGCGCGATCGGCGCGATGATCGCGCAGGCCGCGGGGCTGACCGCGCCGATGGCGGTGAGCAGTGCCGCGATCCCGAACATCACCCACGGGATCACCACGAGCCTGCCGCCGACGAGCCGAACCGCCCAGTGCACCAGCCAATCGGTGGTGCCGTTGGCCCTGGCGATGGCGAACAGGTAGGTCACGCCGACGAGCACGACGAAGATGTCACCGGGGAATCCGGCGAAGATGTCGTCATCGGACAGGCCGCCTGCGAGTTTGCCGACCGCGAAGGCGGCGGCGAACGACAGCACCCCCATGTTCACCGACATCGTCGTGGCCAGCACGAAGCAGGCCACGAGCGCGAAGATGGAAATCAGCTCGGGCGACACCGTTGTCTCCTCACCGTCCATGCGCCTCGGGTGAGACCGGACACACTGGTTTACTGGCTGGACCACTTTGCGCCGCGAGATCGAGAGCGTCAAGGGCCGAAATGGTTCAGTTCCCGGACCACTGGCCCGCTGCTAGCCTGGACGTCCACGATCTCCGGAGGACGAGGAGACGAACGTGTCCGACGCGCTGCGGCCGCTGACCAGGCCGAGGCTCTACGAGCAGGTCGTGCTGCGGCTGCGCGAACACGTCGCCGCGTCCGGTCTCGAAGTGGGCGATCGGCTGCCACCGGAGCGCGAGCTGGCGGAACGGCTCGGTGTCAGCCGGGCATCGGTGCGCCAGGCGATCGTGGTGCTGGAAGTGCAGGGCCTGGTCGAGGTGCGCCACGGCGGTGGCACCTACCTGCAGCGCCGCACGCTGGACAGCGAACCGGTGGACGAGCTGGTCGCCCGCCGCAACCGGCTTCCCGACGTGCTCGACGCCCGTGAGGGGCTGGAGACCAAGCTCGCCGAACTCGCCGCCGAACGCCGCACCGACGCCGACCTGGCGGAGATCGACGCGGCGCTAGCCGCCATGCGCGCCCAGGTCGAACGCGGCGAACTGGGCGGTGAGGGCGATCGCCGGTTCCACGCCGCGATCACCGCGGCCGCGCACAGCACGATGCTCGCCGAGTTCATGCGCACCATCGCCGAGGAGATCGCCGAAAGCCGCCAGGAATCGCTGCGCCAGCCGAACCGGCCACCGAAGTCGCTGGCGCAGCACGAACGCATCGCCGAGGCGATCCGTGCGGGCAACCCCCGCACGGCGAGCACCGCGATGCGCCGTCACCTGCGCACCGTCAGCAGAGTCCGCCTGCTCACCTGGAACCCGGACGACGACGAACAGCGCTGACCGCGGCGAACGGGACGTACCGGAACACCATCGCGCACCTGGTGACCTGGCGGAACTGCCCGCACGGAGGTCCCGGTAAGGTCGACCCGTTGCCCCGTTCGAGTTCCGTGGAGTACGTCCTGATGTCCGCTCGCCCCCGATCCGACAGCGGACACGCGCCCACTACGAGGCCGGGACTCGCACGATGATCGGCTGGCTGCTGGCCACCGCCGGAACCGCCCTGCTGGGCAGCGTCTTCCCCCTCGCCAACATCGAGCTCTACCTCGTCGGAGTCCTCACCCAGGTCGACGGGCTGAACTGGTGGGCGTTGGCGTTGGCCGCGGCGATCGGGCAGATGGCGGGCAAGACCCTGTTCTTCTTGGCGGGCCGGGGCGGTTTCAGCCTCGGCACCAGGCTCGGCCGCATGACCGAAGCACGCAAGGGCGGGCGCTGGGCTGTGTGGCTGGAGAAGTTCCACGACCGCACCCAACAGCACCCGTGGTGGGGCCTCGGGGTCCTGTTCGTGAGCGCGGTCCTCAGCTTCCCGCCGTTCACCGTGCTGTGCTTCCTCTCCGGCGCAGCGGGGCTGCCGCTGCTGGGTTTCCTCACGGTGAGCCTGATCGGGCGCGCGATCCACTTCCTGATCGTGGCCGGCGCCCCGGAGCTCATCCATCAGCTGCCGTTCTTCGGCTGAGGCGTAACCACCCGCCGTGGCGGGCACCCAGCGGGTACAGGCGTATCCGCTCCCGGAGGTCGGCATGGCTTCTCAGCACGACGACAAGCAGGAACAACTCGACGGTGTCCGCCAGGACCCGGAGGGCACCTACCTGACCACCCAGCAGGGCCTGCGGGTCGATCACACCGATGACTCCCTGAGCGTGGGTGAACGCGGCCCCACGCTGCTGGAGGATTTCCACGCACGCGAGAAGATCACCCACTTCGATCACGAACGCATCCCGGAGCGGGTCGTGCACGCTCGCGGCGCAGGCGCCTACGGCTACTTCGAGGCCTACGACGACCGCCTCGCCGACTACACGACGGCGAAGTTCCTCACCGACTCGCAGCGGCGCACGCCGGTGTTCGTGCGGTTCTCCACGGTCGCGGGCTCGCGCGGTTCGGCGGACACGGTGCGCGACGTGCGCGGATTCGCGACGAAGTTCTACACCGCGGAGGGCAACTACGACCTCGTCGGCAACAACATGCCGGTGTTCTTCATCCAGGACGGCATCAAGTTCCCCGACTTCGTGCACGCCGTGAAACCGGAGCCGCACAACGAGATCCCGCAGGCGCAGTCGGCGCACGACACGTTGTGGGATTTCGTGTCGCTGCAACCGGAAACGATGCACATGATCATGTGGTTGATGTCGGACCGCGCGCTGCCGCGCAGCTACCGCATGATGCAGGGATTCGGGGTGCACACGTTCCGCTTCGTCAACGCCGAGGGCACCGGCACGTTCGTGAAGTTCCACTGGAAGCCGCGGCTGGGCACGCATTCGCTGGTGTGGGAGGAATGCCAGCAGGTGCAGGGCAAGGACCCCGACTTCAACCGCCGCGACCTGTGGGAAGCCATCGAGGCCGGTCAGGGACCGGAGTGGGAGCTCGGTGTGCAGTTGATCGAGGAATCCAAGGAGCACGACTTCGACTTCGATCTGCTCGACGCCACCAAGCTCCTCCCGGAGGAAGAGGTCCCGGTGCGACCGGTCGGCCGGATGGTGCTCGACCGCAACCCGGACAACTTCTTCGCCGAGACCGAACAGGTCGCCTTCCACACCGCGAACCTGGTGCCGGGCATCGACTTCACCAACGATCCGCTGCTGCAGGCGCGCAACTTCTCCTACCTGGACACCCAGCTGATCCGGCTGGGCGGGCCGAACTTCGCGCACATCCCGGTCAACCGCCCGGTCGCGGAGGTCGCCAACAATCAGCGCGACGGTTTCCAGCAACAGCGCATCCACAAAGGACAGACAAGCTACTCGAACAACACCCTCGGCGGCGGCTGCCCGGTCATCGCGGGCGCCGACAACGGCGGTTTCCAGCACTACCAGGAAAAGGTGGAAGGCGCGAAGATCCGCAAGCGCAGCGAGAGCTTCCAGAACCACTACCAGCAGGCCACGATGTTCTGGAACAGCATGGCGCCGTGGGAACGCGAGCACATCATCGCCGCGTTCCGGTTCGAACTCGGCAAGGTCGAACACCACCACGTGCGCGAAGCGTCCGTGGCACAGATCAACCAGGTGGACCACGATCTCGCGGTCGCCGTGGCCGAAGGCGTCGGGGTCACGCCGCCGACGGCCCCGGCAGGCCCCAACCACGGCAAGCACTCCCCCGCGCTGAGCCAGTCGCACTCGGTCAGCGACACCATCGTGAGCCGCAAGGTCGCGGTGCTCGTCTCCGACGGCGTCGATCGCGCCGAGGTCGACCAGATCCGCGACGCCCTCGCTGAACGCGGCGCCACCGCCGAGGTCCTCGGCACCCGCGACGGCGCCGTGCGCGGCGCCGACGAGAGCGACGTCCGGGTGGACCGGGCCATCGCGACGATGTCCTCGGCGCTCTACGACGGGGTCATCGTGCCCGGTGGCAGCGCCAGCGTTCGGGCGTTGTCCGCCGACGGCTACACCGTGCACTTCGTGGCGGAGGCCTTCAAACACGCGAAACCCGTCGCGGCCAGCGATGAGGGGCTGGCGCTGCTGCAGCGCGCCGGGGTGGACGGCGTGCGGCACGCCGGGGACGGCGACGGAGTGGTGTCCGACAAGGGCGTCATCACCGCCGCGGCCACCGGCGGGGCGTTGCCCGACGAGTTCATGGCGGAGTTCGCCACTGTGCTGGCCGGGCACCGCGTGTGGAATCGGGACACCGCGCACGTGGTCGCCTGACGCGCGGCTTCCCGAGCGGGGATCTGCCGGTCGCCGCATCCGTTGCACCGATCGGCGGTGTGCGCATGTGGATCCGATACCGACTCAGTCACGCCACGGATGAGGTTTCGCTTTCCGCCCCGGGAGGTTCTAACGTGCGGTCCCGTGAGTGTTCTGCGAACCCTTCCCGTCGAGGACGTGCTGGAGCGCACCGAGCGCAGCGGGCTGTCCCGGCGGCTGTCCGGTGTCGACCTGGTCGGCTTCGGCATCGGCATCATCATCGGAACCGGCGTGTTCACCTTGGCAGGCATCGAAGCCAAGGAGCACGCCGGTCCGGCGGTGGTGCTCGCGTTCCTGGTGGGCGGTGTCGTCGCCGCGCTCGCCGCGCTGTGCTACGCGGAGCTGGCCGCCGCGGTGCCGACCGCGGGCAGCGCCTACACCTACGGTTACACCACGCTCGGCGAGATCTTCGCCTGGATCATCGGGTGGGACCTGCTGCTGGAGTTCGCCCTCGGCGCCGCCGTGGTCTCCCGCAGCTGGTCGGGTTACGTCTCCAGCCTGCTCGGGCTGCCACCGGAGTGGTTCGGCGAGGAGGCGACGATCAACATCGGCGCCATTCTGATCATCGGCGTGCTCACGATCGTCGCCGTCCTGGGCATCCGCGAGTCGTCCTGGCTGACCAACGGGCTGGTCGTGGTCAAGGTGTCGGTGTGCGTGCTGGTGATCGTCGCCGGGCTGTTCTTCTTCAACGGCGCGCACCTCACGCCGTTCATCCCGCCCGCGCAGCCCGCCGAGCAGGGCGCGAGCGTCCTGGAACAGCCATTGGTGTCGGCGGCGCTGGGCATGGAGCAGTCGATGTACGGGTTCGGCGGCGTGCTCACGGCGGCCGCGATCGTCTTCTTCGCCTACACCGGCTTCGAGGCACTGGCCAACCTGGGCGAAGAGACCAAGCGCCCGCGCCGGGACCTGCCGATCGGACTGCTGGGCAGCCTCGTGGTGTGCACCGTGCTGTACGTGCTGGTGGCCCTGGTGCTCAGCGCGATGGTCGACTACACGCAGATCGATGAGGCCGCGCCGCTGGCCGCCGCGTTCCATTCCGTCGGCGCGCACTGGGTGGCGGCGGTCATCGCGCTGGGCGCGGTGACCGGACTGACCTCGGTGATGATGGTGGAGCTGGTGACGATCGGACGGATCGGCTTCGCGATGAGCCGGGACGGGCTGCTGCCGCCGAAGCTGTCCCAGGTGCATCCGAAGTGGGGCACTCCGCACCGGGTGACGATCGGCGGCGCCGTGCTGGTGATGCTGCTCGGTGGTTTTGTGCCGATCTCGGAGCTCGCGGACATGGTGAGCATCGGCGCGCTTTCCGGCTTCGTCATCGTGGCCATCGCGATCCCGGTGCTGCGCCACCGCAAGCCCGACCTGCCACGGCCGTTCCGGATGCCGTGGTCGCCGGTGCTGCCGGTGCTCACGGCGATCGCCTGCCTGTACTTGATGTCGAACCTGAGCGTGCTCACCTGGGCGCGGTTCGCCGTCTGGCTCGCCTTGGGCTTGGCGATCTACCTGGCGTACGGCTACCGCAAGTCCCGCCTGGCGACCGGCGCCCCGCTCACCGGCGACGCGTCAGAATGAGCTGCTCGGTGACGGCGAGCAGCAACGCCAGTGCCACGAAGCCGACCGCGACCAGCAGACCGGTGGAGATCGCGGCATCGTAGCCGCCGACCGCGAGCGCGCTGAAGAACAGGCCCGAGGCCGTGGCCGTGCCGATCGCGGTGCCGAGCCGCTGACCGGTCTGCTGGATCCCGGCCGCGGTGCCGCCGCGAGCCGAGTCGACCTTGGCGAGGGTGACGGTCTGGTTCGGCGAGATCACCAGGCCGCTGCCGACCCCCGCCACCAGCAGCGGGGCCGCGACCAGCAGCCCGGCGGCAGATCCCGGCCCGCCGGCGAGCACCAGGTCCGTCACCACCAGCCCCGCCAGCGCGCCCACCAGTCCCAACACGACCAGGGACCGCCCGAACCGGTTCACCAACCTGCTGCTCAGCGCGGATGACGCCGCCGAGCCGAGAGCGAACGGAGTCATCGCCAGCCCTGTTTCCAGCGCCGAATACCCCAGCCCGCGCTGGAAGTACAGCGCCAGCACGAAGAAGATGCTGGTGAACCCGGCGAAGTACAGCAGGCCCAGGGCGGACCCGAAGCTGTAGCTGCGGATGCCGAACAACCCGAGGTCGATGATCGGCTCCCGCCCCCGGTTGCGGTAGCCGCGTTCCCACAGCACGAACAGCACCAGCAGCACCGGCGCGGCGGGCACCAGGTACCACGGCGGCCCGCTGCCGCTCTCCCGTTCGATCAGCGGCAGCAGCAAGGCCAGCAGGGCACCGCCGAGCAACAGGACACCGATCAGGTCGAGACTGCGCGCGCCCTCCGTCGCCTCGTCCTTCGGCAGCACCCGTGCGGCGAAGACCAGCGCGGCCAGGCCGATCGGCACATTGACGAAGAACACCCAGCGCCAGCCCTGCTCGCTGCCCGCGAGTTCGATGATGAGCCCGCCCAGCAGCGGCCCGATCGCGGTGGACAACCCGACCACCGCGCCGAACAGGCCGAAGGCCTTGGCCCGCGCGCTGCCCTGGAACAGCTGTTGGATCAGTCCCAGCACCTGCGGGTTGAGCATGCCGCCCGCCACGCCCTGGACGAGCCGGGACACGACCAGCCACGTGGACGACTCCGCGAACCCGGCGGCGGCGCTGGCCACGGTGAACAGCAGCAGCGCCAGCATGAACATCCGGCTGCGGCCACGATCGTCGCCGAGCCTGCCTGCGGGCACCAGCACCAGCCCGAAGGTGAGCGCGTACCCGGACACCACCCAGCCCAGCGCGACCGGCGGAGCGTCCAGGCCCTGCTGCATGGACGGCAGCGCGACGTTGACGATGCTGACGTCGAGCAGGGTCATGAACCCCGCCAGCAGGCACACCACCAGCGCCTGCCAGCGCTGCGAGGTACTTGTTCCCATCACCCCCACATCCTGACGGTGGCCGACGGCGGGGACGAAGCAGAGGGGGCCGAGCGCGTGAACGCCACTGATGCTAAGGAACCCTGAGGTTCTACGTCCCAGAGCGGAAGGGCCACGAGGCGGCCGGTCTCGCTGGTAGCGTCCTGATCGTGCGTGGTCACGGCGCCGGACGGCCGATCCGGCGATAAGGGGACGCCGCACCACACCCCCGATGATCCTGCGACGCCCGGACGAGCCGCCCAGAACGATGACCTCCGAACCCACATCCGCCGAGCACGCTGCCGATTCCGACCCCACCGCGCTGCGCGCGAGGGTCCGCGAGGTGGTGGCCGGCTATCCGCACAGCCACCGCGCGTTCGCCGACCGGATCGGGCTCGACGCCACCAAACTCTCGAAGTCGCTGACCGGCGTCCGACGCTTCACCCCGGTGGAACTGACCCGCATCGCGGAAATCGGCCAGGTCACGGTGAACTGGCTGATCAACGGCAGGGACGACGCGGAGACGGTCGCCGCAGCCCCGCGCCGCGCGGCCCGCCCACCGGAGCGCGCCGGTGGCGATCGCTACCAGCAGATACTCGACGCCGCCTGGGAGCTCATCGCCGAACGCGGTTTCCACGCGGTGCGGGTCGCCGACATCGCCGAGGCCTGCGGTGTCAGCGCGGCCGCGATCCACTACCACTTCCCCGGTCGCGACGACCTGCTCACCGAGGCGCTGCGGCACTCGGTGCGGCAGGCCTTCGACCGCCAGGTCGCCGAGCTGCACAGCATCGACGACGCGCACCAGCGGCTGCTGCGGCTGGTCGAGCTGCAGTTGCCCGAATCGCCGGGCTTGCGCCGGGAGTGGTCCATCTGGCTGCAGGTGTGGAACGAGAGCGCGCTGCGTCCCGAGCTCCGCGTCCTGCACGGTGACTCCTACACCCGGTGGCACGACACGATCGCGCGAACGATCCTCCAGGGCCAGCGCCAAGGGGTCTTCACCGATGGGGACGCGGAGGAGCTGGCGGTGCGGTTGACCGCGCTGATCGACGGACTCGGCATCGGGGTCCTCACCGGCCGCCCGGACCGTTCGGTGCGGCGGATGCGCCAGGTCCTGCACGACTTCATCGGCCGCGACGTCGTCGGTGACCACGGTTCCGGCACCCCCGCGTGAGCAGCAACCTCATCCGGTTCGATCACTGGTCGTGATCACCTGGTGAGCATGCGGGTCGCTCGTTTGCCCGGTTGAACCACTCGGTCCCGCTCGGTAGTTTCCGAGGGCACATCGCCACGGAGGTGATCAGGTGCCGGAGGACGATGAGATCCTGGTCGAGCACCGCGACGCGGTACTGCTGCTGACGTTCCACCGCCCGGAGCGACTCAACGCTTGGACTCCGAGCATGCGGCGGCGCTACTTCGACCTGCTGGAGAAAGCCGACGGCGATCCGACGGTGCGGGCGGTGGTGGTCACCGGTTCGGGCCGCGGATTCTGCGCCGGAACGGACCTGTCCGCGCTGGACGCGGCGCCGGAACGGGACGGTGACGAGCGGGCGGTCTCGCTGTCGATCCGGATCCGGAAGCCGATCATCGCCGCGATCAACGGTCCGGTCGCCGGGATCGGCCTGGTGGCCGCCTTGTTCGCCGACGTGCGCTTCGCCGCGGAGGACGCCAAGTTCACCACCGCGTTCAGCCGTCGCGGGCTCGTCGCCGAGCACGGCATCTCCTGGCTGCTGCCCAAGCTCGTCGGCGCGGGCACCGCGCTCGACCTGATGCTCTCGGCCCGCACCTTGCTGGGCAGCGAGGCGCACGCGCTGGGCCTGGTCGATCGGGTCCTGCCCGCGGACGAGGTGCTGGCCGCGGCGCTGGAGTACGCGCGCACACTGGCCACGGAATGTTCCCCGGCCGCCATGGCCGACATCAAGGAGCAGATCTACGCGGGCCTGGACAGCGGCTTGGAGACGGCGAGCGCGGACGCGAACAACCGCATGATCGCCGCCTTCGACCGGCCGGACGTCCGCGAGGGCGTGCGCAGCTTCCACGAGCGACGCCGACCGGATTTCCCCCCGCTCGGGGGCTGAACCGCGCGGCGCCCGATACGGTTGGCCGCAGGTCGCCCAACCACTGGAAGGAGCGCGCCATGGACTCCGAGACGCCGGAAGCCGACGCCGCCGAACAAGCCAGGCACGCCACGGATCCGGTCACCGAAGACGTCACGGCAGGCACTGCCGCCGCCGACGAGGTGGGCGAGGCCGACTCGGCGGATCTCGCGGATCAGCACCGAGACGTTCCCGACGACGAGGATTACGACCGGAGCTGAGCGATCCGGCATTCCCCCGGTTCACGGCATCGCGGCGCGCGACCGCACCGATTCGGATCGATCCCCCGCTGCGGCATTCGCGCGCCGCACCGATGAAGTGGCGCACCAGGTCGCCCACCCGCCGAATGCGGGCCGCCTACCGCATCGGAATCACCTGGGACAAGTTCCTTCCGGAACTTTCCACGAAGTGGCCGGTTCGTACGCTCTCGGAGAAATTGAGGGAATCCGGGTCGATTCACTTAACCGTGATCACCCGTCGGCATTCGGACGTACCGGATCGACCGAAATCCGAGTACGTTCCGGCCCACTCGCGCAAGGCGTTCGGGTACCCTGAGCACTCGCCATTTCCAGCACGAAGTAGCGCGACGCTTCAGCCCGGCCACAGGCCGAACATCGTCGCGAATCCCTCCCGCCAACTGGGCCAACCCGGCCGCCAGCCGAGCGTCTCCCGAAGCCGGAAATTCGTCGCTCCCCGCTGCTCGGTGAGCCGGTGCACGGTGAGCCAATCCAGCTGCGCCCTGGCCTGGTCCAGGGTCAGCGACAACGGTGCCGGGCCGCCGATCATCCTGGCGTAGGCCGGTAACCACTCCGCGCATTCGGCCGGTTCGTTGTCCACCACGTTGTAGGTCCCGGTCTCGCCGGCGGAGAGCACTTCGACGACCGCGCTGGCCGCATCCTCCACGTGCGTGAACGACGTCAGCCCGACACCGTCGGTGACCAGCGGCAACGCGCTGCCTCGAACCTGCTCGTGAACCAACCCGCCCGGCGCGTACCAGGTGTTCGGGCCGTACAACGACCCGTACCGCAGCACCACGCCCTCCAGGTCCGTCCGGTCCACGACCGCCCGCTCCATGCCCGCGACCGCCCGCACCGCCTCACCCCAACGCCCGGGAGCGTCGATCCACAGCGGAGAGTCCTCGTCGAGCACGTCGTGCCCGTTCGGGCAGTACGCGGCGACCATGCTCTGCGCCACCACCCGGCGCACTCCCGCGTCCGCCGCCGCGGCCACGAGGTTGCGGGTGCCGTCCTCCCACAGCCGCGAGGTGCGGGCGAGCGCGTCGTCGTAGTCCGGCCCGCGGAACCCGGACACCTGGGACACCACCACATCCGGCTCGGCGTCCCGCACCACGGTGCGCAGGCGCGGCAGGTCGAGCACGTCGCCCACCACGACCTCGTCGGCACCGGGGACGCCTTGGGCACGGCCTGCGGTGCGCAGCAGCGCCGTCACGTGGTGTCCCCGCTGCCGCAGCCTGGGCAGCAACGTCCTTCCGACCACGCCGGTGGCACCGGCGACGAACACACGAAGGGGCACTCGGAACCTCGCAGAGATCGACATCAGCGGGGAGCGAAGCCTACCGCGAAGCCGTCAACACCCACTACGAACATGCGAGAGGCCCACGCCTGGCAGGCGTGGGCCTCTCGCGGTGTCGACTGAACTCAGATGCCGCGAATCTGAGAAGCCTGCGGACCCTTCGGGCCCTGGGCGATCTCGAACTCCACGCGCTGGTTCTCGTCCAGCGTGCGGAAACCGGAGGCGTCAATCGCACTGTAGTGGGCGAACACATCGGAACCGCCCCCATCGGGGGTGATGAACCCGAAGCCCTTTTCAGCGTTGAACCACTTAACGGTACCGGTAGCCATTCTCTTTACTCCTACTTCGGATGGCCAGGGCCGACACTGCGTCAACCCCAAGTCGCCGAGATGATCACCCGGGCCGAACGGCCTACGGCACAACAAAGTGCCTGCGCCACACTTGTATCGCAGGCACTTTTTAGTACTTCTGGGAACCAAAACTGCAACCACGACTCACGCTAGCACCCCGAACGCGGGTTGTCACACACTTGTCACCCGAAGTTGTGGCGGCCTGAGATCGATGTAACGCCCATCCCTATTCTGACGATTTCCCTGAAATGCCCGTGCGTGCCACCCCTTGACGGGATGGCACGCACGTTTCGGCTTGGACTCGGCGAGCTACGGAATGCTGACCAGCAACCGCCCTTCCGCCTCGGCCACCTTGTTCTGCTCGGTCTGCCAGTCCGCGAGCCGCAGGGCCGCGGTCCGAGGTGTGGTCCCCTCCGCGTCCCAGGCCGCGATCAGCGGCGGGATCTTCGCCAACATCTCCTCGCGGAGCACGCTGAACGAGAGCACCGGGTCCGCGTCCACTCGCCCCAGCAGCAACCACCACGCCCAGGCGACCGCACCGGAGTTGGCCACGAAGTCGGGGATCACCGGGATCCCGCGCTCGGCCAGCACCTGCTCGGCTTCCGGGGTGATCGGCGTGTTCGCCGCCTCGATGATCACCTTCGCGGCCACCTCAGGCACCCGCTCCGGCGTGATCGCGTAGGACACCGCGGCCGGGATCAGCACGTCGACGTCCACCGCGAGCACCGCGTCCCTGTGCAGCCGCTGCACATCGGCGGGAACCTGATCGCGGTCGATCTCACCGAACCGGTCCCTGGCGTCCAGCAGCGCCGGGATGTCGAGCCCGTCCGGGTGGTAGAGAGAGCCGGCCGCGTCCGCCACTGCTACGACCTTCAGCCCGGCCTCGTGCAGGTACCAGGCGGCGCCGCCGCCCATGGTGCCCACGCCCTGCACCGCGACGGTGGTGCTGCCGTGGTCCCAGCTGCGTGCGTGCACCACGCCGAGGCAGCACTGCGCCACGCCGTAGCCACCGACGACATCACCGAGCAGCAACCCACCGGGGACCGGGGCGTTGAGGCCCGCGCGGACCCGGCGCAGCGTGTGCTCGACGTCGGGAGCCCGGCGGATAGCGGCGTGGTACGACTGCTCCAGCCCGGCCTCCACGAACACCTCGTCGATCAGGTGCTGCGGCACGCCGAGATCTTCGGCCGTCACCCAATGCGCGTCGATCCACGGCCGCATGGCCCCGACGAATCGGCGCAGCACACCGTGCGCCCGGGGGTCCTTGGGGTCGCAGTCGATGCCGCCCTTGGCGCCACCGACGGGTAGATCGAACACGGCGGTCTTACGGGCCATGCCCCGCGCCAGGTCCTCCACTTCCGACATCGTGCATCCGGCGCGCATCCGGGTTCCGCCGGTCGCCAAGCCGGACACCAGAGTGTGCACGACGAGGTATCCGTGCTTTCCCGTCACCGGATCTGTCCAGGTCACCCTCATCAGCGGGTCACAGTCCACAAGTGCCACCGGCCGAACCTCCTCCCAAGTGCAGTGCAAGAAATGGGCGCACAAGGTCGGCGCCCACCAGAGTTACCTACAGAAGGGGCGTGTTCCGGCCGAGGGATTCCAGGCATCGCTCAGGGGAGATCCCACGGGGTCCGAGTTCGGCCGGCCGCACGCGCTGCGGAGTGACCACCGCCTGCCGGCGGTGGCCGGTCTCTAATGTCGCAGCCAGAGCGATGAAGACGACAGCCAGCGGAGGGGACGGGGAAGGCCGTACTCGTTGGCCCGCATGGTCACCTCCGGGTCTCGCTGGCGATGGCTCGAAGCTAAACCCGCGCTGGATTTATTGTCAACAATCGTCGTATCCGACATTCACGCCGTCATCCGAAGTTCACGGCGAAACCTCGATGTGACCTACCAGCAAGCCTCTGACCAGGCTAATCGAAGATCCTGCCAATACCGGCAACTGGGCGCCGACACTCACTCGTCCGGGGTCTTAAGCTCTGGGCGCGGCAGTTGTTCACCGCGTCGGAGTCAGACTTCGCGCGGGTAAAGGCAGGGCGTCGCGCGGGTACGAGTTCGGAGAATCGGCTCCGCTCCCCGTGCACGGACTGGGAGGATGCAGGCATGAGCCAACCGGGACTCCCCGAGCAGGGGGCCGGCCCCCACCGACCGGATCCGCAGGGTCCGCCGGGCGCGCTGGATCAAGCGGCGCAGCAGAACCTCATCCAAGACGTGGGCCGGGTGCTGCTGCGCTCGATGCCGCCCGCGTGGAGCGAGGTGACCGTCGAGTACCGCGCGGTCGGCGCGCACTCGGAGATCTCCGCGCGGTTGCTCGCGCCCAACGGCACGCCGATTCCGCTGGCCGTGCCCGCGGAGGTCGCGGAACTGTTCGCCCGGCTCCGCCACGGCATGCACGAACCGGACCGGGGCACCTGGATCAGCGCGCTGTACCGATTGCAGCGCCCCAGCAGCTACAGCGTGGACTTCAACGGGGACTACGAGCCGGCCTGGCAGCGCACGCCGCCCGCCGAGGCGTTCGCCGCCGAACTCCGCACCTACCCCCGAGCGGGCGTGAACATCCCCGGTTGGCTCGCGCACCACGCCGGGGTCCCGGACGCGACGGGCACCGCCACCCGCGCGCCCGCGCTGCGCACCGCGGAGGTCTTCGACGCGGTCGACGAAACCGGGCGCCCCAGGGTGGACCGTCCCGAAGTCGGCGTCGACGAGTTCACCGGTCTCGCCGACTACCTCGACCGCGCGCCCGTCGTCCTGGCGGCGCGCAGCTATGACACCGATCAGCTCGACCCGGCCGCTCCCGCGTCGGTACCGCTGACCTTCCACACCGACGGCCAGTGGATCTGGCCCGGCGCGGTCGGCTATTACCTGCGCACGCACGGGGTGCCACCGGACGCGGAGCTCGTCTCGCACATCCGCCGCTCCGGGTTCAGGGTGCCGGCGGTCGACGAGCACCTGCGTGAGCTCGCCGTATCGGTGATCACCGGCGAGGAGCATCGCTGACGGGCGCCGACCTGGCGTTCGTGGACGGCCCGGTGGCCACCATGGACGCCACCGGTTCGCACACGGATGCGCTCGCGGTCCGGGACCGTCGCATCGTCGCGCTGGGATCGGCCGACGTGGACGCGTTGATCACCGACCGGACCGAGGTGATCCAGCTGCGGGGGCGGCTCCTGCTGCCCGGTTTCCAGGACGCGCACGCGCATCCGGTGTTCGGCGGGCTGCTCCGGTTGCGCTGCGACCTGATGGAGGCGGCGGACGCCGCCGACTGCCTCCGAGTGATCGGCGATCACGAGGGCGACGGCCGATGGGTTCTGGGCGGCGGCTGGGACTCGGCGCACTTCCCGGGAGGTGCGCCGACCGCCGAGGCGCTCGACCGGGTCACCGGTTCCCGTCCGGCGTACCTGGTCAACCGCGATCATCACAGCGCGTGGGTGAACACGGCCGCGTTGCGGCTCGCGGGCGTGGACGCACAGACCCCTGATCCGCCGGACGGGTGGATCGAGCGGGACGCCCGCGGCCGCCCTGCCGGAACCTTGCACGAAGGCGCCGCCGATCTCGTCGCTCGCGCGCTGCCCGCCCCGGATCCGGACGAGTACCGGGCGGCGTTGCTGGAGGGGCAGCGGCTGCTGCACGCCCACGGCGTCACGGGGTGGCAGGACGCGATCGTCGGCGCCTACCTCGGGCACGCCGACATCCTCGACACCTATCGGACGCTCGACCGGACGGGCCTGCTGAGCGGACGCGTGCAGGGCGCGCTGTGGTGGGATCGCCGCCGCGGCCCGGAACAGGTGCCGGACCTGGTCGAACGCCGGGAGCTGGCACGCGGCGCCCGGTTCCGCGCGGACCACGTCAAACTGATGATCGACGGCGTGTGCGAGAACCGGACGGCGTCGATGGTGCGGCCTTACCTCGGCGAGCGGCGCAACGGACTCTCGCACTTGTCGGCCCCCGAACTCCGGGAGGTGGTCGGGCGGCTCGCCGCCGAGGGATTTTCGGTTCACTTCCACGCCGTGGGAGATCGTGCCGTGCGCGATGCGCTGGACGCCGTCGCCGCCGCACCGGGTTCCGGCCTGCGGCACCAGATCGCGCACGTGCAGGTGATCCGGACGGAGGACGTTGCACGGTTCCGGGAACTCGGGGTCACGGCGAACGTTCAGGAGGCTTGGGCGATCAACGACGGGGCGATGACCGAGCTGACGATTCCCAGGCTGGGCACCGAACGCGCCGCGCGCCAATACCCGTTTCGGTCCTTGCACGAGGCGGGGGCTCCCCTCGCGGCGGGCAGCGACTGGCCGGTTTCCGATATCGCGCCGCTGGCAGCGGTGCACGCCGCGGTGAATCGCTGCGAACCGGGCGGCGAGGCGGATCCTTTCCTGCCGGAGCAGTCGCTCGAACTCGGGGCCGCGCTCACGGCGCACACGCGCGGAAGCGCTCGGGCGAACGGGTTCGCGGCCGAGACCGGGTCGCTCGAACCGGGCAAGGCGGCCGATCTTGTGGTGCTCGATCGCGACCCGTTCTCCCTGCCCGGTCCGGAAATCGGGCGCACCCGAGTCGATCTGACCATTGTGGATGGTGCCGTGGTGCATCGGCGCTGAGTCACCCGATCGCTTGAAACACTCGCAGGCCGAGGTCGGCGATCCGATCGTGCACCGGGCTGCGTTCGGCGCCGCGACGGGATCGTTCGTCGGTGAGCTCGTCCACCAGCACCGCGACCACCGCGCGCGGCCGGTCGTCCCCGATCAACGCCACATCGTGGCGGGAACCCTGGATCTCGCCGGTCTTGTTCCAACACCGCGCCCCTTCCGGCAAGGAGGCGGGGAGCCGGTCTCGGATCTGCTGGCGGGACAGCACGTCCAGCGCGTGCACGGTGAGCTGCACCGGTAGCGCCCGGCCGGTCGCGAGCCGGTCCAGGATCCGCGCCTGGTCCAGCGCGCAAGTGCTGTTGCTCCCCGGCGCGTGCACGTCCATCAGCCGCCGTTCGACCTTGGTGGCGACGCAGCCGAGATCGGTGGCGCAGCTCGCGATCGCGGGGAACCCGACGGCATCGATCACCGCGTTCGTCGCGGCGTTGTCGCTGATGATGATCATGAGCGTGATCAGATCACCGACCGTGAGACGGTCCACGCCGGGCAGTTCGCGCAGCACCCCGGAGCCGCCCGCGCGTTGCGACGGAAGCGGGACGGTGGTGTCCAGCGTGAACCGTCCTTCGTGGACCGCCCGCAGTGCGGCGATCATGATGAGCACCTTGATCGTGCTGGCCGGATGCACCTCGCGGTCCGCTCCGGCCAGCACCGGAATCCGCTCGTCCAGGTCCCACGCGGCGAACCCGACGCGGCCGGGGAACTCTCGCCGGGCCTCGTCCAGCGAGGACTCCAGCCGTTCCGCGAAACCCATCCGACTCCCCCTCACAGCGTTCCGAGCACGGCGTGCGCGGCGGCGGCGTCCTGGATGCCGATTCCGACGCTGTTGTAGAACACCAGCTGCGCCGGGTCGGTCCGTCCCGGCGCGCGCCCGGTCAACACCTCGCCCAGCGAGCGAAGCCGTGCGCGGTCGGTGTCCCCGCGTTCCAGTGCGCGCACGATCGGCCCGGCGTGGTGGACGGCCGTGTCCACATCGTCGACGACGACCAGGTCGCAGCGCCGGACGAGTTCCTCGTCGACCTCGCGGCGGTGCGGTTCGAAGCTGCCGACCGACACCACCGTCGCGCCCGGCTCGACGAGGTCGGCGGTGATCACCGGTTCGGTGCTCAGCGTGCAGGCGGCGATGAGCGAGGCGCCGCGCACCGCCTGCTCCGCGGTGTCGGCGGCCCGCACGTCGACGCCCAGTTCGGCGGCGAGTTCGCGTGCGAGGGTCTCCCGCCGTTCGCGGTCCCTGCTGTGAATGCGCACTGTCCGCAGGGCGCGCACCCGGGCGATGGCGCGGACGTGCGCCCGGGCCTGCACCCCGGAACCGAGCACCGCCAGGCCTCCGGCCGATTCCGGCGCCAAGACGTCGATGGCGACCGCGCTGCCCGCCGCGGTGCGCAGCTCGGTCAGCGCGGTGCCCGCCATGACCGCCCGCACCTGGCCGTTCTCGGCGTCGAGCACCAGCACCGTCGCCGAGATCACCGGCAGCCCCAGCTCGGCGTTGCCCGGATGCGCGGACACGAGCTTGCTCACCGCGCCGTGCTCCGGGGACACGGTGCCGAGGTAGCCGAGCGCGGTTCCGGTGCCGCTGGGCACCGACGTCTTCCGGGCGAGCCGTGCGCGATCCTCGCCCAGCGCTGCGAACGCGGTGCGCTGCGAGCGGATCGCCGTGTCGAGGTCCAGCGCGGCGGTCACGTCCGCGTCCGTCCACGTGCTCGTCATTCGTGCCTCCCAGCTCGCTGCTCCCGCAACCTCGCACACGGTAGGCGGGCGGCAGTGGTGATCGTTGCTGAGCGATAGCTTCGCTGATGCTCAGAAACCCAGGAAATCACTCTTCTGATGCTCGATGTTCGAACGCCTGCGCGGTTACCGTGGGTTTCGTGACCGGGCGCACACATCAACTTCGTCCGGTCCGGCTCGCATCGGCCGCCCCTGCAGAACGACGACTCCCCGACCCGGCAGCCCGAAACCCTTGCGACCACCGGCCGTCCCAGGCCACGACGGTATTGAACGGAACGGACCGGTCGCGCTGCGATCCGCGATGTACCGGCCGCACAGCACACGCCCGCACGAACGAGGAAGAGGTGGACCACGGTGTCGACGACGGTGAGTTCGGTGATCGGAGCAGACCCGCTCGAGGCGGCCGCCGGAGCTGGATCCACGGAGTACCTGTCCCGGAACCCGGCCCGGCTGGACGACGTGGTCGCGCGGGTGGAGCTGGCGGGTCCGGAGACCGTGCGCGCGGCGGCGCACGCGGCCCGCACCGCGCAGCGGGAGTGGGCGCAGGTGCCCGCGCCGGTGCGCGGCCGGGTCGTCGCGGAGCTCGGCAGGCTGGTGGAGGCGAACAAGGAGTCGCTGGCCCGGTTGGTGACTCGCGAGATCGGCAAGCCCTACGCCGAAGCGCTCGGCGAGGTTCAGGAGATCGTCGACACCTGCGACTTCTTCCTCGGTGAGGGGCGCAGGCTCTACGGCCAGACCGTTCCGTCGGAGATGCCGGACAAGCAGCTGTTCACCTTCCGGGTGCCGGTGGGCGTCGCGATGGTGATCACGGCGGGCAACTTCCCGGTGGCGGTGCCGTCGTGGTACTTGGTCCCCGCCTTGCTGTGCGGTAACGCGGTGGTCTGGAAACCGGCCGAGTACGCCGCTGCGGCCGCACGGGCGGTGGCCGAACTGGCCTGGCGCGCGGGCGTTCCGCGAGGCGTGCTGAACCTCGTCTACGCCGACGGGGAGGCCACGTTCGACGGCTTGGAGTCCGCGTTGCGCGACGGTCTCGTCGACAAGGTCGGCTTCACCGGTTCCAGCGCGGTGGGATCGCGGGTCGGCGCGCTGTGCGGCAAGTACACGCAGAGTCCGTGCCTGGAACTCGGCGGGAAGAATCCGATGGTGGTCGCCGCGGACGCGGATCTCGACCTGGCGGTGGAGGGTGCGCTGTTCTCCGGCTGGGGCACCGCCGGTCAACGCTGCACTTCGCTGGGGAACCTGATCGTGCACCGCGACGTGCACGACGAGTTCGTCGGCAGGCTGGACCGAGCGCTGCGGACGGCCGCGATCGGCGATCCGGCCGGTGATGTGCTCTACGGTCCGCTGCTCGACCAGAAGTTCGCCGACGGCTTCGAATCGGTGCTGGACACCATCGCGGATCACCACCAGGTGCTGGGGTCCTCGGCGGTCGGCCGGATCAACGCCGCCGCTCCGCGCGAAGGGTTCCAGGGCGATCCGGAAGCGGGCTTGTTCTACCACCCGGTGCTGCTGGACGGGCTGCGTCCCGATGATCACGTGTTCACCCAGGAGACCTTCGGCCCGATCGTCGGTGTGAGCACCTTCGACGGTCTGGACGAAGCGATCGAGCTGGGCAACGCACCCGGTTACGGGCTTTCCGCGGCCGTCTACACCACCGATCCCGCCACGGCTTTCCGGTTCCGCCAGGGCACCGGCGCCGGGATGGTCAGCGTGAACAACTCGACTTCCGGGGCGGAGGCGCACCTTCCGTTCGGCGGAAACGGCCGCTCCGGCAACGGAAGCCGCCAGTCGGGCATCTGGGTGCTCGACCAGTTCACCCGCTGGCAGTCGTTGAACTGGGACTTCTCCGGGAAGTTGCAGAAGGCGCAGATGGACGTCGCCACCGTCGAACCGGACCGCGGCTATCGGTTGCCGCCCGAACTGGGCGGCACGTCGTGAGCCTGCCCGGCCGGGCCGAGGTCGTCGTGATCGGCGGCGGGGCGGTGGGCACCTCCATCGCCTTCCACCTCGCCGAAGCGGGAACGGCTGTGCTCCTGCTGGAACGCGATGAACTCGGCTCGGGCAGCACCGGCAAGGCCGCCGGCGGGGTGCGGGCGCAGTTCTCCGACCCCGTCAACATCGCGCTGGGCGCCCGCAGTCTGCAGGCGTTCGCGCGGTTCGCCGAACGGCCCGGCGGGGAGATCGACCTGCGCAGGCACGGCTACCTGTTCCTGCTCTCCGACGCCGCGGATGTGGTCGCGTTCGAGGATTCCGTGCGGCTGCAGAACGAACTCGGTGTTCCCAGCCGGATGCTCACCGCCCGCGAGGCGGGTGAGCTCTCGCCGCTGGTGTCCGTCGACGGCATCCTCGCCGGTGCCTTCTCCCCCACCGACGGCCACTGCACCCCGGATGGGGTCGTGCAGGGCTACGCGGCCGGAGTACGACGCTTCGGCGGCGGGATCCGTCGCCGATGCGCCGTCGAGGGCATCGAGCTGTCCGACGGCGAGATCACCGGTGTGCGCACCGATTCCGGGACGGTGGCCACGTCCACTGTGGTCTGCGCGGCCGGCGCCTGGTCGGCCGCAGTGGGCGCGATGGCCGGGTTGGACTTGCCGGTCCGGCCCCTGCGGCGGCAGATCCTGGTCACCGAACCGGTGCCCGGACTGCCTGCGCGGCTGCCGTTCACCATCGATTTCAGCACCGGTTTCTACTTTCACGACGAAGGCCCCGGCCTGCTGATGGGCATGCCGGATCCGGTCGAGACCGCCGACCCGCACACCGACGATCGCTGGCTCGACGGTCTCGCCGACACCGTGGCGCGGCGAGCCCCCGCGCTGTCCGCGATCGGGGCGGCACACCGCTGGGCCGGGTTGTACGAGTTGAGCCCGGACCACAACGCGCTCATCGGTGAGGCGACCGAGGTGAACCGCTTCCTCTACGCCACGGGGTTCTCCGGGCACGGTTTCCTGCAGAGCCCGGCCGTCGGTGAAGTGGTTCGTGACCTCGTCCTCGGCCGCCCGCCCGAGGTGGACATCGGCGGGCTGAGCGTCGACCGCTTCGCACGCGCAGCGCACCGCCCCGAACGCAATCTCGTCTGAACACCGCGGCCGCCCGATCGGCCGTCCCATCCGGATCGCACGCCCGCCCCGGATTACGCATGCTCCACCGGACCACGCAGGAGGCAGCTGTGAACGATCTGTTGCAGTCGGTCGACGAATGGGGACCCGAGAAGATCGTCTGCGTTTCCGATTCCCGCAGCGGCATGCGCGGTGTGCTCGTGGTCGACAACACGGCCCGTGGCACCGGCAAGGGCGGGATCCGGATGAGCCCGACGGTGAACGTCGCCGAGATCGCCAGGTTGGCCAGGGTGATGACGTGGAAGTGGGCGGCGGCCGACTTGTTCCACGGCGGCGCGAAGGCGGGCATCGTGGCCGACCCGTCGGCGCCCGGCAAGGAGCGGATCGTGCGCGCGTTCGCCCGGAAGCTCTCCGATCAGATTCCGGCCAGCTACGTCGCGGGCCTGGACATGGGCATGACCGAGCGGGACGCGGCGATCATCCAGGACGAGCTCGGCGATCGGGGCACCGCGGTGGGCGTCCCGGAAGTGCTGGGCGGGGTGCCCTACGACGAACTCGGCGTCACCGGTCATGGGGTGGTCGCGGCCCTTTCCGCCGCGCTGGAACTGCACGAGCGGCCGATGGCGGGAGTGCGCGTGGCGGTCCAGGGGTTCGGTGCCGTCGGTGCCGCGGCGGTTCGCCGGTTACACGAACTGGGCGCCCAAGTCGTCGCGTTGTCTACAGTGGACGGAGGAGTGCACGATGCAGACGGGCTCGACGTGCCGTCGTGGTTGGCGCGGCGTGCCGAGTACGGCGACGCGTGCGTGCAGGGGGCTCCGGCGGCGAAGCGCCTCGAGCGGGGCGAGGAGTTGCTGGTCGACTGTGACGTGCTGATACCCGCCGCAGGCCAGGACGTACTCGGAGAACGCGTCGCGGCCGGCGTTCGGGCCGACATCATCGTGGAGGGCGCGAACCTGCCGACCACGCCGGGTGCGCGTGCTGCGCTGGCGGCGCGCGGGGTCACCGTCGTGCCGGACTTCATCGCCAACGCGGGCGGTGCCATCGCCGCCGGGTTCGCGATGGACGCACGTCGTTCCGCGTTCCGCCCTGCGCCGGAACGCATCCTCGACGAGGTCGCCGAACGCTGCCGGGCCAACGCCCGGCTGGTGCTGCGAGCCGCGCGGGAACACGGGGTCGATCCGCACACCGCGGCCCTGGACACGGCGAAGAGCCGGGTCCGCGCCGCGATGGAGCTGCGAGGCCGGCTCGCGAGCGTCGAAGCCGAAACGATCGGTGCGGGCGGCTGATCACATGCTCAATCCGATCCACCTGCGCACCTTGCAGGAATGCGTGCGCACCGGCTCCTTCGCGGAGGCGGGGCGGGCATTGGGCTACACGGCGTCGGCGGTGTCCCAGCAGATGGCGCTGCTCGAACGTGCCGTCGGGGCTCCGCTGTTCGAGCGGTCTGCGCGCAGCGCCCGATGCACCGCGCTCGCGTCCCGGTTGTCGGAACGCAGCCGGGACGCCCTGGGCGCGCTCCAGTCCTTGGAGCGCGAGGTCCGCGCGATGGTCAGCGGCGAGGAGGGCAGTCTGCGGCTGGCCGGATTCGCCACCGCCAACGCCCGAATCCTGCCCGGCGTGCTGGCCGCCGTGATCGAACAGCGCCCGCACGCCGAACTGCAACTCGACGAGGGCGAACCGGACGAGGTCGTCGACAGCGTGCTCGACGGGGTGCTCGATGCGGCGGTGGTGTTCGAGTACGACCTGGACCCGCGGCAATGGCCCACCGACCTGCGCGTCGACGAGGTGGTGTGCGAACCGCTGCGGCTCGTGCTGCCCGGCACTCACCGGCTGGCCGGAGCCGGGGAGGTTCCGCTGCAGGAACTCGCCGACGAACCGTGGATCTGCACCCGCCGGGACACCGCCGGTTCGCGATCGCTGATCCGGCTCGCGGCGACGAGCGGCTTCGTTCCGCGAATCACCTTCCGCAGCAATGATTATTCGGTCATCCGGGACTTGGTGGCCCGGGGCATGGGAGTCGCGATGCTGCCCGGCCTGGCGCTCGGATCGGGCTCGGTCCGGGTCACCCGCATCGCCGGGCGACAACCGCAGCGCCGGGTGCGCACCTTGTACCGCAAGGAGAACACCAATCCGCTGCTGCCGATCGCACTGGACTGCCTGCAGCGGGCCGGTTCCGAACTCGCCGTGCTCTGGGGACCGGCCGCTGCGGGACACCAGCCCGAGCCGCATCGGCGGGACCAGCCGGTCGAGATGCAGACTTCGCCGCCGGTGGGGCGCGCGGATCTTCGGTGGCACGGCACCAACGCCGGTTCCTCGGAAGACGGCCCGCTGGGCAGAACGGAGCGGTCATGAACCCGACCGGTGATCGGATCGAGCAGATCGACGAACACTTCACCTCCGCTGTGGCCGACATGGTCCCGGCGCTGTCCGGCACCGGTGCTGAACCCGGCGCGAGCTCCGCGGCGGAGCTGTCGGCGCTGTTCGACGCACAAGCGGGCAGCAGGCATCTCGACTTCGCCGCGCGCGCATTGGGGCGACGCAAGCTGGGCTTCTACAGCATCGGCTCGTCGGGGCACGAGTCGAACGCAGCGGTGGCGGCGGCGCTGCGCCCCACCGACCCTGCGCTGTTGCACTACCGTTCCGGCGCGTTCTACCTGCGTCGCGCTCGGCAGGTCCCGGGCCATGACCCGTTGCGGGACGTGCTGCTCGGGGTGGTCGCCTCGGCCGAGGAGCCGATCTCCGCGGGCAGGCACAAGGTGTTCGGTCACGGCGAGCTCGGAATCATCCCGCAAACCTCCACCATCGCCTCCCACCTTCCGCGGGCGATGGGGCTGGCCTTCGCGCTGGGCCGTGCCGAACGGCTGGGCGTCGATCACGAGTGGCCTTCGGATTCGGTCGTGGTGAGCAGTTTCGGTGACGCTTCGGCGAACCACTCCACCGCGCTCGGCGCTTTCAACGCCGCCGCGCACTGCGCGCATCAGGGACTGCCGATGCCGCTGCTGCTGGTCTGCGAGGACAACGGCCTCGGCATCAGCGTGCGGACCCCGCCCGACTGGGTGGCGCACATGTATTCGCACCATCCCGGAATCAGGTACTCCACAGTGGACGGCGATGATCCGAGTGGTTGCCTCGCCGCCGCAGCGGAACTTGCGGAATGGGTGCGCGAGCATCGCCGGCCCGCGCTGCTGCACTTGCGCACCGTCCGGTTGATGGGGCACGCGGGATCGGATGTGGAATCGAGCTATCGGACCAGATCGGAGATCCTCGCCGATCACGACCGGGACCCCCTGGTCGCCACCGCCACAGCGTTGATCCGGCGCGGCATCCGCTCGCCCGCCGCCGTTCTCGAACGCTACGAGTCGTTCCGCGCCGAGGTCGCCCGCGTGGCCGAGGAGGTGCTGTCCCGCCCCAAACTCGCCGACCGGGCCGCGGTGATGGCCGCCATCGCCCCGGCCGACCCGGGCGTGGTGCGAGACCGGTCGGCGCACCGGAGCGCGGGACGCGCACGGCATTTCGGTTCGACCGCGCCGGAATCGGAAGGGCCGCTCACGCTGGCCGAGTCGATCAACCGAGGTTTGGCCGACGCTTTGGCCAGTGATCCGGGCACGCTGGTCTTCGGCGAGGACGTGGCGGGCAAAGGCGGCGTGTACGGCGTGACACGTGGTTTGCGCCGCGCGTTCGGCGGGTTTCGCGTGTTCGACACGGTGCTCGACGAGCAGAGCATCCTCGGTACCGCACTCGGTGCGGGTCTCGCCGGGATGCTGCCGATACCGGAGATCCAGTACCTGGCGTACCTGCACAACGCGGCGGATCAGCTGCGCGGCGAGGCGGCCACGCTGGGTTTCTTCTCCAACGGCCGGTTCCGCAATCCGATGGTGGTGCGCATCGCGGGCTACGGCTACCAGAAGGGTTTCGGCGGGCATTTCCACAACGACAACTCGGTGGCCGCGCTGCGCGACATCCCGGGTCTGGTGGTCGCTTCCCCCTCCTGCCCGGACGACGCTGCCGCGATGCTGCGAACGTGCGTCGCAGCGGCGCGAGTGGACGGCCGGGTGTGCGTGTTCCTGGAGCCGATCGCGCTATACCACGAGCGGCATCTCCACGCCCCGGGCGACAACGCCTGGGCGGCGCATTACCCGGCGCCCGGTGACGGCCACGTGCCGATCGGGAGCGCCCGCACGCACGGCAGCGGTGACGAGTTGACCTTGGTGACGTTCGGGAACGGCCTGCCGCGGTGCCTGCGGGTGGCGCGACGCCTGGAGCGCGAAGGTGTCGGCGTCCGAGTGCTGGACCTGCGCTGGCTGAGCCCGCTGCCCGCCGAGGACCTGCTCGCCGCGGCGGCCGCGACCGGACGGGTGCTGGTGGCCGACGAGACGCGACGCTCCGGCGGCGTGTCCGAACCGGTGGTGACCGCGCTGGTCGACGCCGGGTTCACCGGCTCGATCGCTCGCGTCACCAGTGCGGACAGCTTCATCCCGCTCGGGGACGCCGCCCATCACGTGCTGCTGGAGGAGCAGTGCATCGAGGACGCCGCCCGCAAACTGCTCCAGCGCCCGAGCGGGATGGCCAGATGACCTGCGGACCAGCGAACCCCGCGACCTCGCGTGTCCGGCGGCAGGTCGCTCAGCACTGACCATCAGAGCAGCCGCCCGCCACGCGGCGGGCTCAAAGCATAGGGGCCGACGATGCACTCCCCTGCACCGCCGGCACTCGCCATGCTAGGCGCCGAACCCGCCCGGATCATGTTGTTCATGACCCGCTGACCTGCGACTTGATCCTGTCGCAGCGACCACGCTCAGCCCTCGGGCGTGCCGAAGACCTTCCCCGGGTTGAAGATCCCCGCCGGGTCGAGCCCGTTCTTCACCGCGTGGTGCATGCCCACGACCGTCGGCCCGAGCTCGTCGTGCAGGCCCGCTCGCTTGAGCAGGCCGATGCCGTGCTCACCGCTGACCGTGCCGCCCAGCGCGATGGCGTCGGCGACGATGTCGTCGAACGCGCGCTGGGCACGTTCCCGCGCGGCCTCGTCCCCGGCCGGGGTGATGATCAGCGGGTGCAGGTTGCCGTCGCCCGCGTGCGCGATGTTGGCGATCAGCGTGTCGTGGCGGAGCGCGGCCGCCTCGACCTTCGCGAGCATGTCCGGCACCAGCGCTCGCGGCACGCACACGTCCTCGGTCAGCAACGGGCCGAGCCGTTCCAGCGCCGGGTAGGCGAGCCTGCGGGCGGCGAACAGCGCATCGGCTTCGTGCTGGTCGGTGGAGGCGGCGCTGAACGTGGCACCGGCCTTCTCGAAGCATTCGACGAGGGTCGCGACTTCCTGCTCACCGGCTTCACCGGGAGTGTCGGAACGGCCGAGCAGCAGTACTTCGGCTTCGTCGCTGAGCCCCATGTTCTTCCACTCGTCCACCGCGCGCAGGCAGTGCCGGTCGAGCAGTTCCAAGGCGGAGGGCACCACTCCGGACGCCGCGACGGCGGCGACGGCCTCACCCGCGGCGACGAGCGAGTCGAAGTAGCCGACCACGGTCCGTTCCGGTGCGCGGACACCGGGCAGCAGTTTTACGGTGATCTCGGTGATCACGCCGAGGGTGCCTTCGGAGCCGACGAACAGTCCGCACAGGTCGTAGCCGGTGACGCCTTTCGCGGTGCGCCGCCCGAGGCGCACGACCTCGCCGTTGCCGACAACGGCTTCCAGCCCGAGCACGTAGTCCCTGGTCACGCCGTACTTCACGCAGCACACGCCACCGGCGTTGGTGGCGACGTTGCCGCCGATCGTCGACCACGGGGAGCTCGCGGGATCCGGCGGGTACCAGGCGCCGTGTTCCCGGCAGGCCGCGCGGAACTCGTCGTTGATCACGCCCGGCTGGGTCACGGCGAGCTGTTCCCGCGGGTTGATCTCCAACACGGAGTTCATGTGTTCGAACGAGATCATCACGCAGCCGTCGAGCGCGTTCGCTCCGCCCGAGAGGCCGGTCCCCGCTCCGCGCGGCACCACCGGAACCCCCAGTTCAGCGCAGACCTGGACGACGGCGACGACGTCCTCGGTGCGCACGGGTCGCACAACGGCGGCGGGCGTGCCGTGCGGCGCCCATTCGGCCTCGTCGTGGGCGTAGCGTCCGACGGAGTCCGGGTCTGTCACCAGCAGCTGTTCCGGTACCCGCGCCCGCAGTGCCGCGAGCGTGCTCTCCGTGTCCATGACGCCTCCGTTTCACCTGACTGCACACCACGTTAACGCGATGGCCCGCCGGCACCCAGCATCGTTCCGGAAACCGCGATCATGGCCTTCACCACTGGTTTCTCCGCATCGACGACCCGTTCGCGGCTCCCCACCGAGCGTGACGACACCGCGGCCCGCCCGGACGACGCCCGTTGGCCGGCCTCCCCCGCCCCAGCGTCCGGCTCGACGACGTCCAGGGCGGGCGGCTCGCGGCGCTCGGGAACGGCCGTCCGAGCGCGCCTCACCTTCTTGACCAGCGCGCCGAGGCGTCCCGGTGCCGACGCCAGTGATCGGATTCGACCAGGAGCAGGAATCCGCGCCACCGCTCCGGGGACACGCTCAACCGAGCGCCGTGCGGCTGCTTGGAATCCCGGATGAGCGTCACTCCCGCACAGCGGGCGACTTCGACGCAGTTGCCCACGGAGCCGCTGCGGGTGCTTCTGTGCCACTTCTCGGACATGGCGACCCTCTCGTGTGGCGTCAGGGACCCTGTCCATCTTTCTTGTTCCCGGTACGGATTCCAGTGGTCAGCTGTCGTAACACCCTGCGCCCAACGCGCACGCGAATCCGTCCGATCGACATCCCCGAACACCGCCACTCGCGGGCGCGGGGGCACCATCGGTCGACGACGTCCTCGCCATCTCCGGAAGAGGTTCGCCGTGCAATACCTCATTCGCCCCAGCATTGGGCGAACGGAGCACTCGGGTCAGGAATTCCGGGAAATCACCTCGTTGATCAGGTCGCCGCCGGGGAAATCCATCAGCACCACACCGGTTCGGGGGACGTCGTTACTCGCAAGGTGTTCCAGGGCGTGATCGTTGACGCCACGGGTGTCCCCGGTGCCGCAGGAAACGGTCTTCGGATTGGCGCCGAGGCTGGATCCGCTGCTGAAGTTCCAGAACATCTCACCGGAATCGGCGGAGTTCGTCTTGTCCCAGTGGTCGCGCACGTGGTTCCACTTGTCGTCGATGTCGCCGACCGTAGGCACGTTGTACTCGTCCTGCACGTACTCGCCCCAGTTGTCGTTGGTGAACTGGGAAAGCCCGTAACCGCCGACCAGGCCGCCCTTCGCTTCCTGCAGCGCGCCGAGCACGATTTTCCCGCGAGCGTCGCCGAGCGTCGGCATGCCGTCGGCCGCGGGGTTGTAGAGCCGCCCGCCGTTGGGGTCTTCGTCGGCGTAGCGGTCGAGGATGGTCGCGGTGTCCTGATCGCTGTTCTCGTCGGTGCAGGAGCCGATGTCCCCGGTGCATTCGGCCTTCAGCCGCAGCACGATGGTTTCGCCGGGGTGCGCGGCGAGGAAGGCGTCCGCTTTCGCCAGCACGTCGGCGAAGTTCGCGTTCTGGTAGAAGGTCCCGTGGTGGATGGTGAACTCGTTGTCCACCTTCCGGACCCGGATATCGATGGCGCGCACGCCCGCGTCGAGCTGCGCGGTGAGCGTTTCCGCGCTGTCGCCGTGGTTCTCCTGGGTCTGGGTGATGTCCCCGCCGTGCAGCGACAACGTGTCGTGGGTGCCGGGCAGGGACAGCGCCGCGAGGCTCGTGTCATCGGGCAGACCGCCCAGCCAGTCCGGGTTGGAGGCCTCGGTGAGGCTTTCGCAGTAGGCGGTCGCCGCATTCGCGGTCCCGGCGGGAACGAGGGTCACCGCCAGCGCAGCGGCGAAGGTGACGGCGATCCGGGCAGTGGAGGAGGCGACTCCGGTCATGCGCCCATGATCTCCACCCACAGGTCACGACCGGGTCGCCCTGGCGTGATCCCGCCACGACGGAACGCCATCGGCAGCGACGGGGCCGGCCTGCCACACCGAATTCGGTCTTCGTGGCGCCCAGCGACCACCGCCCCGAGGAAGCTCCGCCACCACTCGGACGAGACCCGCAGCGACGCTTCGCCCGGCGCCTTTGAATCCCGGACCGCTATCTCCGTTACCGAGAACGCCACCTCCACACAATTGCCGTTGGACTCCTGGTGCCCTTGCGCCACACCTCGGTCATCTTCCAATTCCTCGCCGGCTTGCCCGATGAGCTCCGCCGAACGCGCTTCGCACAGCGCCTTCGCTTCGAGATCTTCTACTCCGTCGACGAACGGTTCAACGTCCTGGGGACGAGTCAGGAACAGACCTACTCGGCGTGCTTCCACGTCGACGTGGGGCTCACGCACAAGGTGAGCACAAAAGCACCATCAAGACCGGTGTGTACACCGGCGGAGCGTCACGACCTGGATCCGCACGTGCGAACCTCAGCGATCGGATGTTCTACCTGCACGAACTGATGCGGGCCGATCTCTCGGACGTCGCGGAAGGGCTGCAACCGACCTGGTGAGCGAACCGGCGGAGCCAGACCCGCTCGTACGGACGTCCGCATCAGGACGCCGGCTCGGCGTGCTCGGCCACTCCGACGGCAAGAGCGCGCGTTCGGGAGGGATTACCGTGCGGATATGAGCATTGCGGCGGAGGAGCTGTTCCGGGACGGGCCGCGAATACTGGACGGCGGGCTGGCCACGGAATTGGAAGCGCGGGGCGGAGATCTCTCCGGTGGCCTGTGGTCGGCCAAGTTCCTGCTCGATGCGCCGGAGAAGATCGTCGGTGCGCACGAGGCGTTCTTCTCGGCAGGTGCCGAAGTGGCGAAGTCCGCCGGATACCAGGCGAGCTTCGAAGGGTTCGCCGAACACGGAGTGGGACCCGAGCAGGCGACCGAGCTGATGCGCCGCAGCGTCGAACTCGCCGGGGAGGCCGCGCATCTGGCGCCGGTCCGGGAACAGGTCGCCAAGACCGCCGCGCACCGCACCGGCCGGCTCGTCGCCGCCTCCGTCGGCCCTTACGGCGCGATGCTCGCGGACGGTTCGGAGTACCGCGGGCGCTATGGGATCGGGCACCGGGCGCTGGTCGATTTCCACCGGCCGCGGCTGGAGGCGTTCGCCGCGGCGGCACCGGACCTGTTCGCTTTGGAGACCGTTCCCGACGTGGACGAGGCCGTCGCGCTGCTCGACGCGCTCGACGGGCTCGGCGTTTCCGCCTGGTTGTCGTTCACGATCTCCGGCGACCGCACCCGCGCCGGGCAGCCGCTGGAAGAGGCGTTCGCCGTCGCCGCCGACCGGGACGACGTCCTCGCCGTCGGCGTGAACTGCTGCTCCCCCGCCGACGCCACGCGCGCCGTGCCGATCGCGCGGGCGGTCAGCGGCAAACCGGTGGTCGTCTACCCGAACAGCGGCGAAAGCTGGGACGCCGAACGCCAGGTGTGGACCGGCCGCTCCGGCTTCGACGCCGCGCTCGTCACCCGCTGGGTCACCGACGGCGCCGGCCTCGTCGGCGGCTGCTGCCGAGTCGCCCCCGCCGACATAGCCGAACTCACCGCCCACCTCCACCGCCCGGACCAGTGACCCTTGGACCGTCAATCCAGCAGCAAGCCCTTCCCTTTCAACTCACTTCTCTGCACCAAGCAAGAGGGACACGCCGGGCTGGTCGGTTCAGATGCTCAAGGAGCCCGCTGTCTCGCCCCTCGCATCCGGTATGTCCGTGGTGCCGGACGGTCGCACAACGTCCTGTAATGCCGAGTAGCGGACGTCTTTCAGCGCGGTGCTGTCTGCTGCTGGGAACCGCAGCGATATCGGGGCCGCGCTGGGCATTTGCTGCCATGCGGGCCAGGATGTCGGCTCCCGCCGGCTGTTCAGGTGACGATGTCGGCGAGCCGGGTGATCTCGTCGGGGTCGTCTGTGGCGGGAACGAAAATGATCTCGTCGACACCGAGGCCGGTGTAGACCGTGATGGTCTGCTCGATCGTCTCCCGGGTGGTGCAGAGCACCGCGTTGGTGGCAATGTCCTTGGGGGCCAGCCGGTAGAAGTCCTGGATGTTCGCCCGTCCGGCCTCGGTGTCGCCCAGTGCGAAGTAGGCGAGCACGACGAGTTTCGGAGCGCCCTGGCGGCCTGCCTCCTGCCAGGCCCGCTTCGCCGCCTCGAAGCGCGGCGCCGTCATGGCCGACGGCAGCGAACCGCCGATGTAGCCCTCGCCCCAGCGCACCATGCGGTCCAGCGCGCGAGCGGAGTACCCGCCGAACAGCACGGAGACTTGCCGGGTTCCCGATGGCACGGCTGGGTTCGGCCCGTTGCCGACCGGGGCGCCGGCCCAGACCTCGCGGTAGGTCGCCAGGTCGGATTCCAACCGCGCGCCGCGACCGTGCAGCTCGTGCCCGGGCACGGTGAATTCGTCCTCGCGCGAGCCGACGCCGACGCCGAGCGTGAGACGGCCGCCGGAGACACCGTCGATGCCCGCGATCTCCTTGGCCAGCAAGGCACCAGGCCACGTCGGGGCCAGCAGGACCGCGCTGAGCAGTCCGATCGTGGTGGTCGCCCCCGCCGCGGACGCGAGCGCGACGGTGTCACTCACACCCGGGTACGCGTAGCGCCCGGTCGTGGCGAGGGTGGAGAACTCCGCTTCCTCAGCCCGGGCCGCCCAGCGCGGAATGGTCGTTGCGGTGACATCACGCACCTGATTCGGAAGTCCGATGCCGATCTGCACAGCGATTCCTCTCTGCGATTGGGTCGATCCGCCGGTCAGGGCGTGCCAGGAAGGGAGCGGAAGAATTCCCGGATGTCGGCGATGAGCACCTCCGGTGCTTGCAGGGCGGGGAAGTGCCCGCCCTGGTCGTACTCCCGCCAGCGTGTGACCGCATTGGATAGTCGCGCCAGGTCCTGGATGGCGTTGTCCCCGGGGAAGTTCGCCACCGCCGTCGCAGCCGCCGATGGCGACGGCCTCCCTGCCGACAGCTCGGCTCCGGCCTCGAAGTAGAGACGTGCCGCCGATCCCGCGGTCCTGGTCAGCCAGAAGATAATGACGTTGGTCAGGATCGCGTCCCGGTCGACGGGGACCTGCTCGGTCTGCGCGGGGTCGTAGTCGACGAACCACTCCAGGTTCCAGGCCAGCTGCCCGACCGGCGAGTCGTTGAGCGCGTAGGCGATCGTCTGCGGGCGGGTGCTCATCTCGTGCATGTAGCCCGAACGCCCGTACCACCACCGCTCGTGGTCGAGCGCCCGTTCGCGATCGGCTTCGCTGAGCAGTTCAAGTTCATCGGGGGACATGGGCCAGGCGGCGAAGGCCAACGCGTTGACGTGGACCCCGATCACCCGTTCACCGGCCACCCGACCCAGCTCGGGTGCGATGAGACTGCCGAAATCCCCGCCCTGGACCGCGTAGCGCTCATACCCCAGCCTGCTCATCAACTCAGCCCAAGCGCGGGCGGTGCGGTTGACACCCCAGCCGCGCTCGTGGGTCGGGCCGGAGAAGGCGTACCCCGGCAGCGAGGGAGCGACTATGTGAAAGGCGTCGGCAGGGTCGCCGCCGTGTGCGCGGGGATCGGTCAGCGGTCCGAGGATCGCGTGGAAGTCGGCGATCGTGCTGGGCCACCCGTGCGTGATGTTAAGGGCGTCGCGTCCGGCTCGGGCGAGCGGACGTGCAGGAAGTGGATGTTCTGCCCGTCGAGCTCGACGGTGAACTGCGGGTGCGCGTTCAGCGCGGCCTCGTGCGCTCGCCAGTCGTAGCCCTCGCGCCAGTGATCGGCCAGATCCCTCAGCCACGCCTTGTTGACGCCGTAGGACCAACCAACGCCGGGCAGCTCATCGGGCCAGCGGGTGCGGTCCAGTCGCTCCGCCAGGTCCACGAGGTCTTCTTCAGGGATGTTGATCCGGAATGGGCGAGGTTCGGATGCCATTCGACTCTCCTGGGTTGTGAAGTCCGCACTGCGGCGGCAAGCCGCGGACGGTGGTTTTAGGCACGCGGCAAAGGTTCGACCCTGCGCGTGGAGAATTCAGCGAAATGCGAACAGCGGGAAAACATGTCGAAGTGGTGAGATGCCGCGGCGATTCGACTGCCGGGTGGCCGTGCGGCGATGTGGTCGGCCGTCGGCCGCAGGTCTCGCTACTGGTGGGCGAGTCGGGTGGGGTCGGCCCGGCTGGTGGGGTTCAGGCGCCGTTCTCGACCAGTGCCTTGAGCCGCGGCAGGGTCTTCTCGATGCCCTCGGCGTTCCAGCGGGGCCACGGTGTGCGCACGAGTAGTCCGCGGACCGGCGAGGTGGTGAAGTCGCAGGTCTCGGTCACCCGCGTGCCGCCGTCGACCTCGTCGAGTTCGTAGCGCCAGCGGTGCTTGCCGGGGTGGCACCACGCGATGCGCCGATCGGCCTCGAACTCGACGACCGTGTTGACGATCCGGTAGTGCACGCCGAACAGCCTCATGGCTGTCTTGAACGTGTCGCCCAGGCTCAGCCGGTCCGGGGCCTGGCCCGAGACCGTGTTCTTCACGGTGCCCGAACCGTCGAAATCGGCGTGGCGGTGCGGATCGGCGAGCGCGGAGAACACCGCCGAGGGTGGTGCGGCGATGATGATGTCGCGCGAGATCAGGAGTGGGCGGGGTGCGGATGGCATTCGGTTCTCCTTGTTCACCTGTTGCGAGCCGAAGCACTCACATGACAACATATTGTCGTGTCCGACAAGCTAGCGAGACGACAACATGTTGTCAAGAGTGGTGATCAAGCATGCGCTGCCTACGCCGCACTGATCGACCAGGTCGGTAGGCTCGCCGACGTCGTCGAGGCGGTCGGCAACGGCATCGCCCGGCCCACCGGTCAGAGCTTGGCGCGTTGGCAGGTCCTGGCTGAGGTCGAGCACGAAGCCGCCCCTGTGGGGGCCATCGCCTCCCGGCTCGGCCACACGCGCCAGGGCGTGCAGCGCGTCGCGGACCTGCTCGTCGAGGACGGCCTCGCTTGCTATCGGCCCAACCCCGCGCACCAGCGGGCCAAGCTGCTCGAAGTCACCCCCACCGGCCGCGCCGCACTGCACAGGATGCAGGCGGCCTACACCAATCTGGCCCTGCGCACCACCGAAGGCCTCGACCCGGAGAGGCTCGACCTCGCACGCGAGACCCTCAGCGAACTGCAGCGCCGCCTCGAATCCGAACTGCCCTGACCCGCCGGGTGGTCGTTCGCCTGCGGCGACCACCACTCCGGCCGACGGGACGCGCGACGGCAAACACGTGGGCAGACCCTTCGGCGTGATCACGAAACCCACCTCAGGATGGGCATGGCGATCTCGGCAGGAAACAACCGTCCGCTTCTGCCGCTGACAGCGCGCTCGCCAGCTCGCAGGCGGATCGGCCCCACGGCTCAGCCGGCTGGGAGCGATCCGCCTGGCTCGTCCAGTGCCTCCGCCAATCCGCGGCTTTCCGTCCTTGCGGACGCGCACCGTCGCACGCCACTGGTCGTAGACCTCCGAGGCGATGTTGAAGTCCCGCTGGTCAGGTGCGATCTTCTCGATCTCGCTCCAGAACGACCCCGCGATGGCCCTCGCCGGCCCCTCGCGGGTGACGTAGTCGGCACGCCCTGGCCGCGCACGATGTAGTCGATGATCAGCTGCCAAACATCAGAGTCGCGGATGCCGTAGAAGTCGACCATCGCCTCTGGCGAGCGCTGCCCTTTGCAGATGCAGGTACGCAGGGCCGGAGGCGTCCCGGCGAAAAGTGGCCCATCCCGACCCGGCGGAGGTCCACCCGGCCATCCACGAGTTTCCTTCGCAGATCAGACATCCACCAAGTCCCTCCATAGTGGATTGCCGTCGTCTTGATCAACGGCACTCGGTGCAGTCAACTGGACAGAGCCCCCACCTCCCGGCGAAGCCGAGTCCCCACGGCCGAAGGCCGTGCCTTGCGGCCGAAGACCGTGCCTTGCGGCGAAGCCGTGCCTTGCGGCGAAGCCGTGCCTTGCGGCGAAGCCGTGCCTGCATGTGCGAAGCACATAGCCCACGTCAAAAAGCCGACCACCCGCGGGTTCTCAGTGGCTTCCTCGCGAGGACAGCTTTTTCCCTCGTGGCTCCGCCACGAGGGAAAAAGATCCCGCAGCGAGGAAGCCACTGAGGTTCCGCCACCCGGCCCCCAAAGCAAAACAACCCCAGCCCCCCCCAACAACAAGAACGGACCGTCCGGCTCAAGGGAGTAGCCGGACGGTCCGTTCGGTGAAGGGCGATCCGTGATCGCCGGGTATCGCGTCGCTCAGGCCGCCTTGGGCGTCGGAGCCCAGTAATCGATCATCGCGGCGAACACGTCGAACGCGGGCTTGGAATACCCGTACGGCGCCTCCAAGTGCAGGCTCAGCGGGAAGCCGAGATCCACCACGCCGTCGATGACGCGCTTGTACAGGTCGAGCAGCTTCTGCTTGCGTTCCTCGAAGGTGAGGTCGGTGATGCCTGCGACGAACTTCTGCTCCGCCTCCACCACCGGGTTGCCGGGGTCTTGGATGAGCCAGTCGATGAGCTTGCGGCGCCCTTCGACGCCCGGCACGAAACCGAACGACAGCAGGATCTCCGGGCGGTGCGGCGTCTTCTCCGCGAATTCCTTCAGGAATCCGATGATGGCGTCCGAGTACAGCAGTTGCGTCATGCCGTACGTAGCGCCGCGCTCGCATTTGAAGTTGAACCGGCCGTGCTCACCCTCCCGAGTCGGGATGAGGATGGAGCCGCGGTTCGGGACGACGTCCTGGAACTGGCTCAGCGCGTCGGTCGGCGGTAAGCCGCCGCCTTCGCCGTCGGCCATGGTGCGCGGCACGCCGACGAACGCGATGCCTTCCATGCCTGCCTTCTGCAGGTCCCGGACGCGGTCGGTGAGCTGCGGTTTGTCCATGAACGCGGTGACCTGGGTGCACAGGCCCTTCACGTCGCCGATCTCCGGGCGCACCGTGTTCCAGAAGTCGATGACGTCCATCTTCGGCTTCATCTCGATCGGACGGTCGTCGTCCTCGGCGATGATGCCGGGAATCATCAGGTGCCCGATGCGGTCGGCGAGCCCGGCGGCGCGGCTGTTCTCGGCCACCTTGCGGCCTTCCTCCACGGCCTTCTCGTGTCCACCGTCGAGATCGGGCGGTGCCAGTTCGAGTGCGATCGTGTCCATGTCGGCCTCAGGTTTTCCTTCCTCGCCGGTCGCCGCACAAGCTCGGCCGCTCCCGCGAACAGCCGTGAAAGCAGGGACCGTGCAACCGGAAATCGAATTCGAGGGGCTGGCGCGAATACGTGATCGAAGCGCGGATTCCCTCGACGGGTGTTCTCGATCGAAAACCGGGGGCCGCCACCGCCCGGACCGACCGGTCCGGGCGGTGGCGCGCGACCACCGGTCGCTCATGCCGCTGAGCGTGCCGAGCGGATCAGTAGCGGTAGTGCTCGGGCTTGTACGGCCCGTTGACGTCCACACCGATGTACTCGGCCTGCGCCTTGGTCAGCGTGGTCAGCTTGACGCCGAGGGCGTCCAGGTGCAGCCGGGCGACCTTCTCGTCGAGGTGCTTGGGCAGCACGTAGACGTCCTTGCCGTACTCGCCGGGCTTGGTCCACAGCTCGATCTGGGCCAGCGTCTGGTTGGTGAACGAGTTGGACATCACGAAGCTCGGGTGCCCGGTGGCGTTGCCCAGGTTGAGCAGCCGGCCCTCGGACAGCACCAGGATGGAGTGCCCGTCGGTGAAGGTGAACTCGTGCACCTGCGGCTTGATCTCGACCTTCTTGATGCCCGGGGTCTTCTCCAGGCCGGCCATGTCGATCTCGTTGTCGAAGTGGCCGATGTTGCCCACGATGGCCTGGTGCTTCATCTTCGCCATGTGATCGGCGGTGATGATGTCGAAGTTGCCGGTCGTGGTGATGAAGATGTCGGCGATCTCGACGACCTCGTCGAGGGTCTTGACCTCGTAGCCCTCCATCGCCGCCTGCAGCGCGCAGATCGGGTCGATCTCGGTGACGATCACGCGGGCGCCCTGGCCGCGCAGCGACTCCGCGGAGCCCTTGCCGACGTCACCGAAACCGGCGATGACGGCGACCTTGCCGCCGATGAGGGTGTCGGTGGCGCGGTTGATGCCGTCGACCAGCGAGTGGCGGCAGCCGTACTTGTTGTCGAACTTCGACTTCGTCACCGAGTCGTTGACGTTGATCGCCGGGAACAGCAGCTCATCGGAGCGCACCAGCTCGACGAGCTTGTGGACACCGGTGGTGGTCTCCTCGGTGACGCCCTTGATCTCCTTGGCGAGCTTGGTGAAGCGCTGCTTGTCCTTGCCCAGGCTCTCGCGCAGCGTGGACAGCACGACCTTGAACTCGTCAGGGTCGCTGTCGGTGGCCTGCGGCACGGCGCCGGCGGCCTCGAACTCGACGCCCTTGTGGACCAGCAGGGTCGCGTCGCCACCGTCGTCGAGGATCATGTTGGCGACCTTGCCGCCGTCGAACTCCCAGAGCTGGTTGGTGCACCACCAGTAGTCCTCCAGCGTCTCGCCCTTCCAGGCGAACACCGGCACGCCCGCGGGCTTGTCCACGGTGCCGTTCTTGCCCACGACGACGGCCGCGGCGGCCTCGTCCTGGGTGGAGAAGATGTTGCAGGACACCCAACGAACCTCGGCGCCCAGCTCGACCAACGTCTCGATGAGCACCGCGGTCTGCACGGTCATGTGCAGCGAACCTGCGATCCGCGCGCCCTTGAGCGGCTTGGAGTCCGCATACTCCTTGCGAGTCGCCATCAGACCGGGCATCTCGTGCTCGGCCAACCGGATCTGGTGCCGGCCGGACTCGGCCAGGCTCAGGTCCGCGACGGCGAACTCGATGCCGTTGGCCTTCTGCAGCTTCGCGCTCATGATTTCCCTTCTAGATTTCCCTGCTCGGGTTTCGTCCCTGTCAGGGTGCTTTCCCTGCTCGGGTTTCCGCGGCACGTGCGCGGGCCGCTGATGATCAACCTTACGGCCCGCGCACGTTGCCTCATGTGTTGAAGTACTTCGCCTCGGGGTGGTGGGCGACGATCGCGTCCGTGGACTGCTCCGGGTGCAGCTGGTACTCCTCGGAGAGTTCCACGCCGATCCGCTCGCTCTCCAGCAGATCCACGATCTTCGCGCGGTCCTCGATCTCCGGGCAGGCGCCGTAGCCGAAGGAGTAGCGGGCACCGCGGTAGCCGAGCTTGAAGAACTCGGTCACGTCGTTCGGGTCTTCCTCGGCGACGGCCCGGCCGCTGGACCACAGCAGTTCCCGCCGGACCCGCCGGTGCCAGTATTCGGCGAGCGCCTCGGTGAGCTGCACGCCCACGCCGTGGATCTCGAGGTAGTCGCGGTAGAGGTTCTTCGCGAACAACTCGTTGGCGTAGTCGGCGATGGGCTGCCCCATCGTCACCATCTGCATCGGCAGCACGTCGACCTGGCCGGTCTCCTCAGCCTTCTTCCTGGTGCGGAAGAAGTCCGCGAGGCTGAGCCTGCGGTCGCGCTGCTGGCGCGGGAACGTGAACCGGGTGCGTTCCGGGGCGTCCGGCTCCTCCTTGTCCAGCACGATCACCGAGTTGCCCTCGGTGACGACCGGGAAGTAGCCGTACACCACCGCCGCGTGCTGCAGGATGCCCGCCGTGGCCAGCTCGTCCATCCAGTAGCGCAGCCGGGGTCGTCCCTCGGTCTCGACGAGCTCCTCGTAGGACGGTCCCTCGCCCTTCTTGGCACCGCGCAGGCCCCACTGGCCGAAGAACGTGGCGCGTTCGTCGAGCAGCGCCAGGTAGTCGGCGGTGGGCACGCCCTTGACGACCCGCGAGCCCCAGAACGGCGGCGTCGGCACCGGCGCGTCACCGTCCACGTCGGAGCGGATCGAGTCGTCGTAGAGGTCGGGCAGCGGCCCCTGCTCGGCCTTGCGCTTCTCGGCGATCCGCTTGGAACGCTCGTGGCGCTCCTTGCGCTCGGCCTTCTTCGCCTCTTCCGCCTCGTTCACCTCGGGGTTCTCGCCCCGTTTGATGGACATCAGCCGGTCCATCAGGTTCAGGCCTTCGAAGGCGTCCTTCGCGTAGCGCACATCGCCCTGGTAGACCTCGTCGAGGTCGTTCTCCACGAAGGAACGGGTCAGCGCGGCCCCGCCGAGCATCACCGGGTACTTCTCGGCGATGCCGCGGGAGTTCATCTCCTGCAGGTTGTCCTTCATGATCACCGTGGACTTCACCAGCAGGCCCGACATGCCGATCACGTCGACCTTGTTCTCGTCCGCGGCGTCGAGGATCGCGTTCACCGGCTGCTTGATGCCGATGTTGACCACGTCGTAGCCGTTGTTGGACACGATGATGTCGACGAGGTTCTTGCCGATGTCGTGCACATCGCCCTTGACCGTCGCCAGCAGCAGCTTGCCCTTGCCGCCGGAGTCGTCCTTCTCCATGTGCGGTTCGAGCTGGGCCACGGCGGCCTTCATCGTCTCCGCGGACTGCAGCACGAACGGCAGCTGCATCTGCCCGGAACCGAACAGGTCACCGACGACCTTCATGCCGGCCAGCAGGTGCTCGTTGACGATCTGCAGCGGCTTCTTCTCCTGCATGGCGGCTTCGAGGTCCTCCTCGAGGCCGTTGCGCTCGCCGTCGACGATGCGCTTCTCCAGCCGTTCGAACAGCGGCAGCTTCGCCAGTTCCTCCGCGCGGGAGGCACCGGTGGAGGACGCGGTCTTGCCCTCGAACAGCTGCATCAGCTTCTGCAGCGGGTCGTAGTCCTCGGTCCGGCGGTCGTAGACGAGGTCGAGGGCGACCTGGCGCTGCTCCTCCTCGATCTTGCTCATCGGCAGGATCTTGGAGGCGTTCAGGATCGCCGAGTCCAACCCGGCCTCGCGGCACTCGTTGAGGAACACCGAGTTCAGCACCTGGCGCGCGGCCGGGTTCAGGCCGAACGACACGTTGGACAGGCCGAGCGTGGTGTTCACCCGCGGGTGACGGCGTTTGAGCTCCCGGATGGCCTCGATGGTCTCGATGCCGTCCTTGCGGACCTCTTCCTGACCGGTGGTGATCGGGAAGACGAGGCAGTCGATGATGATCGCGGACTCGTCCAGGCCCCAGGTGCCGGTGATCTCGTCGATGAGGCGCTCCGCGATCCGAAGCTTCCACTCGGCGGTCCGCGCCTGGCCCTCTTCGTCGATGCACAGCGCGACGACGGTGGCGCCGTGCTCGCGCACCATCGCCATCACCTTCTGGAACCGCGAGTCCGGCCCGTCGCCGTCCTCGTAGTTCACCGAGTTCACCGCGCAACGCCCGCCGAGGTGCTCCAGGCCCGCCTGCAGGACACCGGCCTCAGTGGAGTCGACCATGATCGGCAGCGTGGACGCGGTGGCCAGCCGGCTGGCCAGCTCCCGCATGTCGTCGGCGCCGTCCCGGCCCACGTAGTCCACGCACAGGTCGAGCATGTGCGCGCCCTCGCGGGTCTGGGCCTTGGCGATCTCGACGCAGTCGTCGTAGCGCCCTTCGAGCATCGCCTCGCGGAACTTCTTCGAACCGTTGGTGTTGGTCCGCTCGCCGACGTTGAGGATGCTCGCGTCCTGCTTGAACGGAACCGCCTGGTACACCGAGGACACCGACGGAACGATCTCCGGCTCACGTGCCTGCGGCGTCAGCGCCGCGACGCCCTCGGAGACCGCGCGCACGTGCTCACCGGTGGTGCCGCAGCAACCGCCGACCAGCCGCGCGCCGAAGTCGTTGACGAAGCCGACCAGCGCCTCCGCCAGCTCGTCCGCCTGCAGCGGGTACACCGCGCCGTTCGGTCCGAGCTCGGGAAGGCCCGCGTTCGGCATCACCGAGATCGGCACCGTCGAGTGCTGCGCGAGGACCCGCAGGTGCTCGCTCATCTCGGCGGGACCGGTCGCGCAGTTCATGCCGATCAGGTCGATGCCCAGCGGCTCCAGCGCGGTCAGCGCCGCGCCGATCTCGGAGCCGACCAGCATCGTGCCGGTCTGCTCCACCGTGACCTGCGCGATGATCGGCAGCCAGCGGCCCGTCTGCTCCATCGCGCGCTTAGCGGCCACGATCGCCGCCTTGGTCTGCAACAGGTCCTGGGAGGTCTCCACCAGGACCACGTCGATGCCGCCGTCGATCATGCCGAGCACGTTCTCGACGTAGGCGTCCCGCAGGTCCGCGTACGGCGCGTGACCCAGCGTGGGCAGCTTGGTGCCCGGCCCCATCGAGCCCAGCACGAACCGCGGCTTGTCCTTCGTGGAGAACTCGTCGGCGGCCTCCCGAGCCAGCCGGGCGCCCTTCTCCGCCAGGTCCCGGATGCGCTCCGGGATCCCGTACTCACCGAGGTTGGCCAGGTTGGTGCCGAAGGTGTTCGACTCGATCGCGTCCGAACCGGCCTCCAGGAAGCTCCGGTACACCCCGGAGACCACGTCCGGCCGGGTCTCGTTGAGGATCTCGTTGCAGCCCTCGAGGTTGGCGAAGTCGTCCAACGACAGGTCGTAGGCCTGCAACGCGGTACCCATGCCGCCGTCCGCGACGAGCACGCGCTCGTTGAGCGCGGTCAAGAACCCGCTCGGATCACGCCCCGAGCCGGTGTCGCCGTTCGTGTTGACCCCATTCATGTCGCTGCCTCTTCCCACGCTTACCTACGCCACGCCCGAACCCCAAGTGTGCTCGCCGGGGGCGGCACCGGGGTGTCGTGTCCCCGGTGCCGCCCCCGGAACTCAGCGCAGCTTCGAACCGATCTCCGCGGCGGCGGTGTCGCCGTATGCCTCACCGATACGCGCGAGGAACGACTCGCGCTCGACGTCGTACTCCTGCGGCCCGTCGGTCTCCAGCGAGACGGTCGCCAGCGTGCAGCCGAGCTGCAAGGCCCGCTCCACGCTCAGCTCGCCGGACAGACCGCCGAGGAATCCGGCGCGCAGTGCGTCGCCGACCCCGGTCGGGTCGCCCTTCTGCTTCTCCTTGGGCGGCTGGATCTCGAAGGTCGGGGCCGAGGCCGACTCGACCTTGAGGCCCTTCGCGCCCAGCGAGGTGACCCAGCTGCCGACCTCGGCCAGCACCTCGGCGTGGCTCCAGCCGGTGCTCTGCAGCAGCAGGCTCTGCTCGTATTCGTTCGTGAACAAGTACTCCGCGCCTCGGACGAGTTCGCGGACCGACTCGCCGTCCATCCGGGCCAGCTGCTGGCCGGGGTCGGCGAGGAACTTGTAACCGCGGTCCCGGCACTCCTTGGTGTACTTCACCATCGCGTCCGGGTCGTTCGCCGAGATCACCACGAGGTCGAGTCCGCCCACGCGGTCGGCGACCGGCTTGAGCTCGATCTCCGAGGCCTCGGACATGGCGCCCGGGTAGAACGAGGCGATCTGGTTGAAGTCCAGGTCGGTGGTGCACAAGAACCGGGACGTGTGCTTGGTCTCCGAGACGCGCACCGAAGCGGTGTCCACGCCGTGACGCTCCAGCCACGTCCGGTATTCCTCGAAGTCCTGCCCGACTGCGCCCACCAGCAGCGAGGTGACGCCGAGCTTGCCGAGGCCGAAGGTGATGTTCGCCGCGACCCCGCCGCGACGCACCTCCAGCTCATCGACGAGGAACGACAGCGACACCGACTCGAGCTGATCGGCGATCAGCTGTTCGGCGATCCTGCCCGGGAAGGACATCAGGTGGTCGGTGGCGATCGACCCGGTCACCGCAATCCGCACTACAACAACTCCTTATCGGCCGGCCGGCGACATCGTCGGCCACCGGCCCCAAGAACTTCTGAATACCTGGCCCGCACCGGGCCGCGGGGCGTGGCCGTGCCACGCCCCGCGACAGCCCGTGCGAACGTCCGCATGTGCTCGATCAGATACCGGCGGCGCTCTTGAGCGCCTCGGCCCGGTCGGTGTTCTCCCACGGCAGGCTCACGTCGCTGCGGCCGAAGTGGCCGTAGGCGGCGGTCTGCGCGTAGATCGGACGCAGCAGGTCCAGGTCCCGGATGATCGCGGCGGGACGCAGGTCGAACACCTCGTTGATCGCGGCCTGGATCTTGACCGGGTCCACGTTCTCGGTGCCGAAGGTCTCCACGAACAGCCCGACCGGGGCGGCCTTGCCGATCGCGTAGGCGATTTGCACCTCGATGCGGCCGGCGAGCCCGGCGGCCACCGCGTTCTTCGCCACCCAACGGGTCGCGTAGGCCGCGGAGCGGTCCACCTTCGACGGGTCCTTGCCGGAGAAGGCGCCGCCACCGTGGCGGGCCATGCCGCCGTAGGTGTCGACGATGATCTTCCGGCCGGTCAGGCCCGCGTCACCCATGGGGCCACCGACGACGAAGCGACCGGTCGGGTTGATCAGCACCCGGGAGTCGGTGGTGTCCAGGCCGACCCGCTCGAGCTCGGGGGCGATGACCTTCTCGTTGATGTCCTTGGTCAGCGTCTTGTCGAGGTCGATCTCCTCGGCGTGCTGCGTCGACAGCACCACGGTGTCCAGGCGGACCGGCTGGTCACCGGCGTACTCGATGGTGACCTGCGTCTTGCCGTCGGCGCGCAAGTACGGCAGCGTGCCGTCCTTGCGGACCTCGGTCAGGCGACGCGAGAGCCGGTGCGCCAGCGTGATCGGCAGCGGCGCGAGCTCGTCGGTGTCGTTGCAGGCGTAGCCGAACATCAGGCCCTGGTCGCCGGCACCCTGCTTGGCGATCTCGTCGATGACGCCCTCGACCCGGCTCTCGTGGGCGGTGTCCACGCCCTGGCCGATGTCCGGGGACTGCGCGCCGATCGCGATGTTCACGCCGCAGGAGTTGCCGTCGAAGCCCTTGGCCGACGAGTCGTAGCCGATCTCAAGGATCTTCTCCCGCACGATGGACGGGATGTCGACGTAAGCACTGGTGGTGACCTCACCGGCCACGTGCACCTGGCCGGTCGTCACAAGCGTCTCCACCGCGACGCGGGACCGCGGGTCCTGCGCCAGCATCGCGTCCAGTACGGAGTCGCTGATCGCGTCGCAGATCTTGTCAGGGTGACCTTCGGTCACCGACTCGCTGGTGAACAACCTGCGATTGATCTCACTCACGGCTCAACCTCACCTCTCAGCTTCTTTGGCGGCTTCGATCCTTGCGCACTGGCGACTGGGATGTAATGAGTGTCCACTCACTGGCACCCCGCCAACCGGACCATCAGGACCGGCCGTACGCATTACTGATGATCATGCACGGGCGTGGATGATGCCCCATGCCAGGCTTCCGCCGTTACCGGACTCCACCCAGGCACGCAGGCCACGCTTCATCTTGCTGCGATATTCCTCACTGATCCGGTCGGAGAGTTCGGACTCGCGTGCTTCCAGCACCTCGAGCACCCGCTGGTAGTGCACCGGCAGGTACGAGCTGAGGTCCTCGAAGTCGATCGTCTGCAGGCCCAGTCGGGCCAGTTCGCGCCGGTAGAAGCCGGGCGAACCCATAGTGTCCAGGTTCAGCCGCTCCAGGATCGGCCCCAGGTCCTGCTTGCGGGCGGTGTCGGCGGCCATCGGGTCGGTGAACACGAACGAACCGCCCTTGCTCAGGACTCGCGTCACCTCTTCCAGCACCCGCTCGCGGTCCCCGCTGTGCAGGATGGCGTCCTGCGACCAGACCAGGTCGAACGCGTTGTCCTGGAACGGGATGTCCTCGAAGGAACCGTCCTTGACCTCGATCAGGTGGTCGAGGCCCGCGGCGCGGTTGAACTCGACGTTGCGGGCGTTCTCGACCTCGCTGAGGTTCAGGCAGGCGACCTTGCAGCCGTAGGTCTTGGCCAGGTAGCGAGCCGCACCGCCGTAGCCGGCCCCGATGTCCAGGATCCGGGTCTCCGGCGTGATCTCGACCTTCGCCGTCATGCGCTCGACGGTGCGCCGCGAGGCGGCGTCGATGTCCTCGTCCGGGGTGTTGTAGAGACCGACGTGAATGTCGTTGCCGCCCCAGACGTGGTAGTAGAAATTGTCCGCGTCTTCGGAGTTGTAGTAGTCGCGAGCAGTGTGCACCGCCGTCGAGTAGACGTCGGACAGCTCGTCCTCGGTGCGGTAATTCTTCTCCGCGACGTGGATGTAGAAGTCCGGGTCCTGGTCGGCGTACGTTTCCTGGAAATCGCCGTAGGTGTCGATTCGCTGGAATCCGACCTCACGCAACAGCCGACGGACGTAATTCTTCCGCAACGGGTACATGTTGAGGAAGAATTCGCTCTTGTCCGGGAAGGTGTATTTGAATCGGGCCAAGCCCTCGTCCACGTGGTCCGGCTCCGCGGACACGTCTTCACCGGCGTAGTAGTACGTGTGCTTGCTGGAGAATCCGTCGTCCAGGATCGCGTCGTAGTTGCGCTGGTCGATGATCAATACGCCGTCGTGCTTGAGCATGGCGTAGAACTCGGCCAGGGTCTTGCGCCGGTCCCGCTCGGAGAACAGGTGCGTGAACGAGTTGCCCAGGCAGATGATGGCGTCGTACTCGCCGTGCACGTCGCGGTTGAGCCAGCGCCAGTCGGCGTGCACGACGCGCAGGATGTGCCCGCCGTAGGTCAGGCCGTTGCGGAAGGCCTGGGCCAGCATCTGCGGGCTGCCGTCGGCGCTGACTGTCTCGAAGCCCTCTTCGAGCAGCCGCACGGAGTGGAAACCGGTACCGGTGGCCACGTCCAGGACGGACTCCACACCACGGGCTTTGAGCTGGTCGATGAAGAACCGGCCCTCGCTCTCGTAGCGCTTCTTCCAGTCGATCAGGTCGTCCCATTTATCGACGAATCCACCGACGTACTCGTGCGTGTAATGATCGGATTCGCGCACGTCCAACGGGTTGTCGCCGAAGACCTGCTCCTCACGGGCGACCAGTTCGGCCGCGTCCTCGGCCACACCGTTGCGTGCTCCGTGCTGCGCCAGGTCGTCCACGCTCTTGGCCATACTTCACTCCCACCACTCGCGTTGGTCATGCGCCTCATGCACCACTCAGGTCCGCGCGAATCCGCCCCGAGATCAACTCGCGGTCGTGCGGGGTCGCCGCTCGAATAAGGCGACACCTCCGCACCGGTGTGGGCGGCCGCGAAATTCAGGCCGCGCACCTGCACCAGTGCTCGCACTCAGTCAGCCCCATTGCCGACCGGGTTCGACGCGAAATCGTGCGTCGAGTAACCAAACTATTCGAATGAGTTGCCGAAGCAAGCGTGCGCCGCTGTGACACTGATCACAGCAATGGGATATTTGCGTGATTCGTATCGTCACCCTGGGTGAAAAAATGCGCGCCCACCAGCGCCTTTTCCGTGCCTTTTTCAGGCATGTCACGATCACATAAGTGCACCCCAGCGCCGATGTGTGTATGATCGCGTACGCAGCACTTACCATGACAACATTGAATAGCGCAACCGCGAATACCTACAAAACTGCTCACAGGGGGCTCGCGGGGTGATACCGATTTCCCTTTTTCGCCTGGGAGATCGATTCGGGGGCTCAGGATGTTACGATGCCCGCCCCCGCTGCGCCAGCCCCGGCGGGAAATTCCCGGGGAGATCCCCAGTGGACGGCCTTCCTACCAGGTCGATCCGGCACCCCCGCACCCCGCGTGCGCTGCCCGCGCCAGGACGCCGAGCGCCCGCGCCGACCTGCACCGGGCTCCGACCGGAATTCTCCAATCGGATTTCCACATAGTGCGACAACGCGCGAATGACTGAATTAATTCCGCCATTTCATCAACGCCGATTGGTCGAACCGTCCGATACGGCCTGCGGGATGGAGCGCTCGTCGATCATCGCGGTGCCGAGGGCTCCCCACCGCGGCGTTCGTGGCGCGGAGACAAGTGTCACCGCGCCACGAACGTCAACCGGAGGATCGACCCACCGTTCTGATCCGGTTCCCCGCCGTGACCGCATGCGAGCCGCGTCCACGCGCTCCGCGCTCGCCGAGGAGCCGCGACGGGGCGCCGGGGTGAGCATCGCCACCGCACCGTCCGAGCTCACGCACCCGGCGGCTCGCGGCGCCCGGCGGGCGCACGTGGCGCACCGCCGTCCGCGCCTTCCGAGCGGCCGGGGCGTCGCCTGGGATCGGCGTCCGGGATCAGTACTTGCGGAAGCGCGCGTCCAGCTTCAGAGCGGCGTTGAGGACCTTCTCCGGCATCTTCGTGCCCGCCTGGCTCTTCGCGATGCGGCCGGCGCTGGGAACCGATTCCCGGTCCGGCCAGCCCGCCGGGTCCCACAACGAGGAGCGCAGGAACGCCTTCGCGCAGTGCAGGAACAGCTCGTCGATCCGCACCGAGACGGCCAGATCCGGCCGCTTGCCCTCGACCACGAGGCGCTCGAAGTACGGCGCCTCCCGCACGATCGTCGCCGTGCCGTTCACCCGGATCGTGTCGTTGGAGCCGGGGACCATGAACAGCATCGCCACCTGCGGGTGCCGCACGATGTTGCGCAGGCTGTCCAGCCGCCGGTTCCCCGGGCGGTCGGCGAACACCAGAGTCCGGCCGTCGTCCTCCACCAGCACCGAGCCCGGCGGGTCGCCGCGCGGTGACACGTCCAGCGAACCGTCCGAGGACGTGGTCGCCAGCAGGAAGAACGGCGAGGCCGCCAGGAATCGGCGGGATTCCTCGTCCACCCGGTCGATCGCCTTCTCCGCGATCATCGGGTGCGGCTCTTTGACCAGTTCGCGCAACTCGGCGTCCGAAGTCACCGTGCCGATCTCAACCGTCTCGTCGCGCACGCGCCCCCACCGTCCTGATTCGATCGCCGACTCGTTGATTAGGCTACCCTAACTGCGCTGGAGAGGTCGACTTCGACGGTCGTATGGTGCCCTCGCGAAGAACGGACCGGCCGCCCGGAGTGAGAGGGCGATCGGTCCGTTCGGCACCAGAAGATCCGTGCGGGGTGCGCCCGGGCCGGAACGGTCGGTCAGGATTTGAGGTCGGGGAAGTCCTCCTCGCGATACTCGCCGGCCGGAGCCGGATCCTCGTGGATCTCCACTTCCCGAGTGCGGAGTTGGACCCGGCGAATCTTGCCGGAGATCGTCTTGGGCAGATCGGCGAACTCGAGCCGCCGGATCCGCTTGTAGGGCGCCAGGTGTTCCCGCGCGAACCGCAGGATCGCCAGCGCCGTGTCACCGGACGGTTCCCAGCCCTGCGCGAGCACCACGTACGCCTTCGGCACCGCGAGCCTGATCGGGTCCGGCGAGGGCACCACCGCGGCCTCCACGACCGCCTCGTGCTCCAGCAGCACGCTCTCCAGCTCGAACGGCGAGATCCGGTAGTCCGAGGCCTTGAACACGTCGTCGGTACGGCCGACGTAGGTGATGTAGCCGTTCTCGTCGACCGAACCGACGTCACCGGTGTGGTAGTAGCCGCCGCGCATGACCTCGGCGTTGCGCTCGGCGTCGTCGGCGTAACCGGTCATCAGCCCGACCGGTCGCGGGTCGACGCGCAGGCAGATCTCACCCTCGGACGCCTCCTGCCCGCTGGCCGGATCGACCAGGGCCACCTCGAATCCGGGCAGCGCCCGGCCCATCGAACCGGTCTTGAGTTCCTGGCCGGGGGTGTTGGCGACCTGGACGCTGGTCTCGGTCTGGCCGAAGCCGTCCCGGATGGTGACGCCCCACGCCCGGCGCACCTGCTCGACGATCTCCGGGTTGAGCGGTTCGCCCGCGCCCACGACCTTGCGCGGCGGTGTCGGCAACCCGGTGAGGTCGGCCTGGATGAGCATCCGCCAGACCGTCGGCGGCGCGCAGAAGCTCGTCACCGCGCACCGTCGCATCTCGCGCATCAGGGCGTTCGCGTCGAAGCGCTCGTAGTTGTAGATGAACACCGTCGCCTCGGCGTTCCACGGCGCGAACACGTTGCTCCACGCGTGCTTCGCCCAGCCCGGCGACGAGATGTTCAGGTGCACGTCGCCCGGTTCCAGCCCGATCCAGTACATCGTGGACAGATGGCCGATCGGATAGGAGACGTGGGTGTGCTCGACCAGCTTGGGCTGCGCGGTCGTGCCCGAGGTGAAGTAGAGCAGCAGCGGGTCCTCGGCCCGGGTGGCCGCGTCGGGCGCGAACTCCGCCGCGGCGTCCGCACTGTCCTCATAGGACTTCCAGCCGTCCGCACCGCCCACGGCGATCCGGGTGTAGTCGCCGGGCACGTCCTCGAACTTGGCGGTGTGCGCGGAGGAGGTGACGACGTGGCGGGCTGCGCCGCGATCCACCCGGTCGCGCAGGTCGGCGGGTCCGAGCAACGGCGTCGCGGGGATAACGACCGCACCGAGCTTCATCGCCGCGAGGATCGTCTCCCACAGCTCCACCTGGTTGCCGAGCATCAGGATCAGCCGGTCGCCGCGGGACACCCCGAGCCCGCGCAGCCAGTTCGCGACCTGGTTCGAGCGGCGCGTGAGGTCCCCGAACGTCAGCTTCTGCTCGCTGCCGTCGGCTTCCACGATCCACAGCGCGATCCGGTCCTGCCGGGCCGCGATGGTGTCGAACCAGTCCAGCGCCCAGTTGAACTCGGGCGGGCGCGGCCAGCGGAACTCCGCGCGGGCGGCGGCGTAGTCCTCCCGCCTGCTCAGCAGCAGATCTCGCGCCGCCAGGAACTCGGCTCCACCGGGTCCCGCCGTCACTCGACCGCTGTCCGCTTGCTGGGCCATGTCCGCGTCCTCCTCGACTCCGGCGGCGGTGGTAGGTCGCGTCGCGCACCGTCCCGTTCGGACCGTCCGCAACGCCCGGACAAACCTAACCGGCACACCCGAACAGATCCATGGCGTTGCTCCGATGCGCGGGCATTCGCGTGGTGCCGTTGACTTCGCGTGTGTTTGTGGTCACTGTTGTTGCTTGTTGTGGTTTCGCTTTCGTCCTGATTTCCCGGGGTCGCTGCCGGGAAGTCCTGATCATCAGCACTGGGGATGGCGTTGACCTGCGGCAAGCGGCTCGGCGCCTGCTCCGTCCCACTGGTTCGAATCCACCAGGAGGCCACGTGCACCGACGCGCGTTGACCCGCCGCCCACTACTCCGATTCCGTGTCGGTGCTCTGATCGGCGCCGCATCGCTCGCTACCGTGACCGGCATGCCCGCACAGGCGTCGCCGTCCGCATGGGAACCGAAGGATCCACCGCTGGCGACCCGGTGGACCGACCAGGTCGGCCCCGACAACGCCCTGCCCGAGTACCCGCGCCCGCAGCTGACCCGCGAACGCTGGCAGAACCTCAACGGGCTCTGGGATTTCGCCGGTGCCGCCACTCCCCCGGCCGAGACCTCCGAGCAGATCCTCGTGCCGTATCCGCCGGAATCCGGGCTCTCCGGAATCCAGCGCCACGACGACCACCTGCGCTACGAGCGCAGCTTCGAGGTGCCCGCCGACTGGTCCGGGCAGCGGTTGCTGCTGCACTTCGGCGCGGTCGACCAGAAGGCGACGGTCAGCGTCAACGGCCAGGAGGTCGCCACCCACGAAGGCGGGTTCACCGCATTCAGCGCGGACATCACCGACGCCGTCACCGGCAGCGGCCCGCAGCAGCTGACCGTCGCCGTCGAGGACCGCAACGACGCGAACCCCTACCCGGTCGGCAAGCAGCGCAACGATCCCAGCGGGATCTTCTACACCGGCGGTTCCGGCATCTGGCAGACCGTCTGGCTGGAGCCGGTTCCGGAGTCGCACATCACCAACGTGCGCTCCACCCCGGACCTGGCCTCGAGCAGCCTCACCGTGAACGCCGCCTCCTCGCAGGGCGGCCAGGTCGAAGCCGTGCTCAGCGAACCGGGCGGCGCCGAGGTCGCGCGCGCCACCGGGGCCGCCGACGAGGACCTGCGCCTGGACGTGCCGGACCCGCACCTGTGGTCACCGGACGACCCGTTCCTCTACGACCTGACGGTTCGGCTGCTCGACGCCGATGGTCGACCGGTCGACGAGGTCGGCAGCTACGCGGGGATGCGTTCCATCGGGCTCATCGATGACGAGCAGGGCAGGCCGCGGCTGGCGCTCAACGGCGAGATCCTCTTCCAGCACGGCCCACTGGACCAGGGCTACTGGCCCGACGGCATCCTCACCGCGCCGACCGATGAGGCACTGCGGTTCGACCTGGAGCAGACCAAGGAACTCGGCTTCAACATGGTCCGCAAGCACATCAAGGTGGAACCGGCCCGCTGGTACCACCACGCGGATCAGCTCGGGCTGCTGGTGTGGCAGGACATGCCCGCACTGGTCAACGGCGAGACTCCCGGTGACGAGGCGAAGGCGAACTTCGAGGCGGAGGCCGCCGAGATGATCGATCAGCTCGGCAGCTCGCCGTCGATCGTGACGTGGGTGCCGTTCAACGAGGGCTGGGGCGAGTTCGACACCGCCCGCGTCGCCGAGCAGGTCGAGGCGCAGGACCCGTCCCGGCTGGTCAACGCGGCCAGCGGGGTGAACTGCTGCGATTCGTTGCCGGACACCGGAGCCGGGCACATCTACGACGACCACACCTACGTCGGTCCCGGCGCCCCGGACGTCACCGGGGATCGGGCGTCGGTGGACGGCGAGTACGGCGGGCTCGGGCTCATCGAGGACGGCCACCTGTGGCCCGGTGAGCCCTCGTCGTACGAGATCGTCGAGACCCGCGAGGACCTGACCCGCCGCTACCAGGAGGTGCACGACGACCTGGTGCGCATCATCGGCGAGAAGGGCATCTCCGCCTCGGTCTACACCCAGACGACCGATGTGGAGAACGAGGTGAACGGTTTCTTCACCTACGACCGCGAGATCCTCAAGCCCGATCTCGCCTCGGTCCGCGCGGCGAACGAAGCCGTGATCGACGCGGGCACCCCGTAATCCGCACCGACCCCGGCCGGTCCCGCACCGGCCGGGGTTTCGTTCCGCCGCAACAGGTTTCCCGCAACTAGGAGGACAACGATGTCCGGTGAGCACGGCTCGTCCCGCAAGTGGAGCAGGCGAACACTAGGTGGGGCGGCACTTGCCGCCGCGGGGACGGCCGGGCTCACCGCCGCCGGCATGTCCGTGACCGGGCAGCGGCGGGCGATGGCGGAGCCTGCCGGCGGCTCGCTGCACGGCAGGCTCTACGAGCTGCGCTCCGGCCGCCACAGCGCCGTGGTGGCCGGAGTCGCGGCGACCTTGCTGTCCTGGCAGGTCGACGGCACCGAGATGCTGCTGACGCACGCGGCCGACGAGCTCGGCGAGGGCTGGCAGGGGAAAACCCTGCTGCCGTGGGCGAATCGCATCGATCAGGGGCAGTACGAGTTCGGCGGCGAACAGCTGCAGGTGCCGATCAACGAGCCGTCCAGAGAGTCTGCGCTACACGGCCTGATGGGCTTCACCGAGTGGACGCCGGTGGAGCACCGGGGCGACCGGGTCGTGCTGGAACACGTGCTGCACCCGCATTACGGCTACCCGTTCCAGCTGGCGTTCCGAATCGAATTCGCGTTGGAGGGCAACGGAATTCGCAGCACGCTCTCGGCCCGCAACATCGGCTCGAAGGACGCTCCGTTCGCCACCGCGAACCACACCTACCTCGCCGCGGGCACGGGCAGCATCAACGACATCGTCTTCGAACTGCCCGCGAGCACCTACTACGTGACCAACGACCGGCTGATCCCGACCGGCACCGCCTCGGTCGAGGGCGGCGAGTTCGACTACCGCACCGCCCGGCCGATCGGGACGACCGTCATGGACACCGCGTTCACCGACCTCGCCCGGGACTCCGAAGGCATTTCGACCGTCCGATTCGGACGCTCCGACGGGAGCCGGGTGGAGCTCTGGGTGGACCGCACCCAGGGCTATCTGCAGGTGTACACGGACGACACTCCGGAAGCGGACCGCCCGGCCCGCTCCGGCATCACCGTGGAACCGATGACCTGCGCTCCCAACGCTTTCGTCACTGGTGACGGATTGATCGTGCTCCGCCCCGGCGACATTCACGAGGGAACCTGGGGCTACCGCCTCGCGGAGTAACCCCACGCCGACCAGGTCCGCCCGAACCGTCGAGCACCCCGGCCGGTCGCGGGCTCTAAAGTGCGGGGGTGGCCGATTACATTGAGATTCCCACAGCCGCAGGCACCTTCGACGCGCTGAGCGCAGGTGCCGAAGGCGACCGCCCGGTCCTGCTGCTGCACGGTTTCCCGCAGGCCGCCATCGAGTGGCGGGAGCAGCTCGCGGTGCTCGGCGGCGCCCGATGTCACGCGGTCGCCCCCGATCAGCGCGGCTACTCCCCCGCGTGCGCCCGACCGAGGTCGCCGACTACCGGATGGAGGCGCTGGTCGCCGACGTGCTCGCGATCGCGGACCACCTCGGCTGGGCACGGTTCGACCTGGTGGGCCACGACTGGGGTGCCGCCGTCGCCTGGGCGGTCGCGGCGGCGCACCCGGATCGGATCAAGTCGCTCGCCGCGGTCTCCACGCCGCACCTGGACGCGTTCGCCCGCGCGCTGCGCGAGGACGAGGACCAGCAGCGGCGCTCGGAGTACATGCAGGTGTTCCGCCGATCCGGCTCCGACAAGCTGCTGCTGGAGGACGGGGCGCGGCGGCTGCGACGCTTGTTCGAACACAAGATCCCCGAGACGCACGTCGAAGAGTACGTCCAGCGGTTCAGCGAGCCGGGCGCGCTGGACGCCGCGCTGAACTGGTACCGGGCGTCGAAGTTGAACGACGCGATCGGCCCGATCCGAGTGCCGACGCTGTACGCGTGGAGCACCGAGGACGCCGCCCTCGGCTCGACCGCCGCACTGGCCACCGGCGACCACGTCACCGCCGACTACCGGTTCGAGATGATCGAGGACGTCTCGCACTGGGTCCCGGAGCAGGCCGCGGAGGAGCTGACCCGCCTGCTCCTGGAACACCTGATCGCCCACCAGGACGCCTGAGTTCGTCACCCGGCCCGCCACGCGGAACCATTCGGGTAGCGACCTCTCAGTCCAGGTCTCCGGGGCGGATGCGGTAGACGTGCAGCGGGCGGTCGTAGTACTTCGTGGTCTCGCCGACCCAATCCATGCCCAGTCGTTCGGCCGTGCGATGTGCACGGTCGTTGAGCGGGTCGACGACCGCGAACAGCTCCACCGCTTCGTGCGCGAACGCCCAGCGGATCAGTGCCCCGGTGGCTTCCTTCGCGTAGCCCTGCCCCCACGAGTTCGGGCGCAGATGCCAGGCGACCTCGACGTCCTCGTAGTGCGGCGGCAGCAGCCGCAGCTCAGCGCCGCCGATGACCTCACCGCTCTCCCGGTGTTCGAACGCCCACCGGCCCAGCGGCGGCGTCGTCTCGCGCTGCTCCTCGATCCACTGGGCCAGCACTCGGCGCATCGCGGCCAGGTCGGCGACGCTCGGCATCGACGGCACCAGCCAGTCGGTGACGGTGGCGGTGCCGTACACGGCGAACGCACCGTCGACGTCGTCGGGAGCCCACTCCCGCAGCGCGACTCGCTCGGTGACCGGCATCGGGACCATGGGGAAACGTTAGCCGCCGTCGCAGGCGGTGGCAGATTGGATGTTCCCGCGTCCGGCATCCCGAGGCGTCCCGGTCGGCCTGGTCGCGCCGCACGGTGAACCGCGGCTGACGCGAAAAGGATTGCCCGCTCCCGTGCGGAGCGTGGCAGGGTCAGTGCGGTGTCCACTTCGCGCCCAGAGCTGCTGCGCTGGCAGTTCGAACTGACCTGGTCGTTGTTCGAGTACCACCTGGAACGGCTGGACGAAGCCGACTTCCGGTGGGAACCCACGCCGTACTGCTGGACGTTGCGCCAGGGCGCCGACGGCGGGTGGGCGCCGGATTTCGCCGAGGTCGAGCCCGATCCCGTTCCGGTACCGACGATCGCCTGGGTCGCCTGGCACATCGGCTGGTGGTGGAGCGTGACACTCGATCACCTCCAGGGCGAGCCACCGCGCGACCACGCGGACATCGCCTGGCCCGGCGATGGCGAACCGGCGCTCACCTGGCTGCGAAGCCTGCGCTCCGACTGGCTGCTCGTGCTGGATCGGCTCACCGAGCGAGACCTCGACGACCCGGCGCCGTTCCCTTGGCAGAACGATCCGGCGATGACGATCGCGCACCTGGCCGGCTGGGTGAACGCCGAGCTGATGAAGAACGCCGCCGAGATCGGCCAGCTCCGCATGCTGCGCGCCGCCGCCGGTCGAGGCCGCACCGGTGATCAGGTGTCGTAGTCGACCGTGAGTTGATCGGTGGTGGGCAGGGATTGGCAGGTGAGCACGAAACCTGCGTCCACTTCGGACCGTTCGAGGGCGAAGTTGCGGCGCATCGCCACCTCGCCGGAGGTGACCTTGGCCCGGCAGGTGCCGCAGACGCCGCCCTTGCAGGCGAACGGCAGGTCCGGGCGGGCGCGCTGCGCTCCGTCGAGCACCGGAACGTCGCGCGGCAGCGACAGCGTGCTCGTGCGGCCGTCGAGCACCACGGTGACCTCGCTGCGCGCACCCGGCGGCGGGGCGTCCTCGGGGCGGATCGGGTTCGGCAGGGGTTCGTCGACGTAGAACAACTCCTGGTGCACCTGATCGGGGGCGACGCCGAGCCCGGTGAGCACGTCCTGCGCGCCGGTGACCAAGCCGTACGGCCCGCACAGCCACCAGTGCGCGTCCCCGTCCACCGGCACCAGCGCACCGAGCAGTGCCCGCAGCTTCGCGGCGTCGAGGCGTCCGGACACCAGTTCCGACTCGCGCGGCTCGCGGGAGAGCACGTGCACCAGATCCAGCCTGGCCGGGTAGCGGTCCTTGAGGTCGGCGAGTTCGTCGGCGAACATCACCGTGTCGCTGCGCCGGTTGCCGTACACCAAGGTCACTTCCGAGCCGCTCTCCCGCAGCAGGCTCGCCGCGATCGAGAGCACCGGCGTGATGCCCGAGCCCGCCGCGATCAGCACGTGCCTGCCGGGAGCGCTCAGGTCGGGCGTGAACGATCCGGACGGCGGCTGCACCTCGATCAGGTCACCGGGGCGGACCTCGTGGACCAGCCACGCGGAGAACACGCCGTCCGGCACCAGCCGCACTCCGATGCGCGGGCGCTCCCCCACCGGCGCGCAGATCGAGTACGAGCGCCGGTGTTCACCGTCGGCGCCGGTGCGCCGCAGCGTGAGCGACTGGCCGGGGCGGAACGCGAACTCCGCTGCGAGTTCCGGCGGCACGTCGAAGGTGACCGCGGCCGCGTCCTCGCACAGCCGGTCCACCTCGGCCACCCGAAGCGCGTGGAAGCCGGTGCGGCGGCGGGACGCCACCGATCCGTCCATTGTGGATGTCACGGTCAGATCTCCTTGACGTGTTCAAAAGGTTCGGCGCAATCGGTGCAGCGGCGCAGTGCCTTGCAGGCGGTGGCGCTGAACCGCGACAGCTCCTCGGTGCGCGACGAATCGCAGCGGGGACAGCGGATCCGCGCTCGCGGCGGTTCCAGTTCCAGCGGCACCGGAGCACTGCGCACCGGCGCCGCCCCGGGCGGGGCGATGCCGTGCTCGGCCAGCCGCCGCCTGCCGCGCGGACTGATCCAGTCCGTGGTCCACGGCGGGTCCAGCGCGGTCCGCACCCGCACCTGCGCAAAGCCGTCGGCGGTGAGGCTTCGGTGCACGTCGGCGCGCATCTCGGCCATCGCCGGGCATCCCGAGTACGTCGGGGTGAGCGTCACGACGACGGTGCCTTCGGCGGTGATCTCCACGTCGCGCAGCACACCGAGGTCGGCCAAGGTGAGCATCGGCAGCTCGGGATCGGTCACCGATTCGGCGATCTCCCGTGCGCGCGCCAGTCCGGTCGTCGTCATCACCATGTCGCCTCCGGGTGAGCTCGGGCGACGCCTTGGAGTTCCGCGAGCAACGTGTCGAGGTGCGCGGTGTGCGACCCGACTCGCCCGGACACCTGGGGGCCGGGTGCGATGCGCGGGCAATCCACGGTGGCGGCGGTGCAGACCTGTTCCAGCACGGCCGTCACCTCCTCCAGCGTCGCGGCCGGATCCACGCCGACGCTCTGCGCGGCCGCGTCGCGTTCGACGTCGCTCACCGCGAACAGCTCCGCGACATGGGGCTGCACCTGGTCGAACCCGGTGCGCATGCGGCGGTGCGATTCGGTGGTGCCGTCGCCGAGCCGCACCACCCACTGCGCCGCGTAATCCCGGTGGTACGCGAGTTCCTTCGCGCCCTTGGCGGCGATCGCGGCCAGCACCGGATCCTTCGACGCCGTCAAGCGGGTGAACAGCGCGAGCCGCCAGCTCGACAGCACCAGCAACCTGGCCACCGTTTCGGCGAAGTCGCCGTGCGGCTGCTCGACGAGCAGCACGTTGCGGAATTCGTGCGAGTCCCGGAAGTACGCCAGCTCGTCCTCGCTGCGCACCGAATCCCCCGCCTGACCGGAACGCGCCAGCAGGAGCCGCGCCTGGCCGAGCAGATCGAGCGCGATGTTCGCCAGCGCCACCTCGTCCTCCAGCTCCGGAGCACGGGTGACCCACTCCCCGAGCCGTTGCGAGGCGATCAGCGCGTCGTCGGCCAACATCAGGCAATAGCCGGACAGCACGTGCTCGTCGACTCCCGGTGGCACCGCGGTGTCCACCCCGGCGAGCGGGTCGTCGAAGCCGGTGCCGAACGCCCACCTCGTGTCGTTCTGCTCGGTGAGCGCCTCGTAGGCGTTGTCGAAGGACATGGCGACCTCACATGTGCGGAACGTCGTCGGGGATGTCGTAGAACGTGGGGTGCCGGTAGACCTTGTCGCCGCTGGGCGCGAAGAACGGGTCCTTCTCGTCCGGACTGGACGCGGTGATCGCGGCGGCGGGCACCACCCAGATGCTCACGCCCTCGTTGCGGCGGGTGTAGAGATTCCTGGCGTTGTGCAACGCCATCTGCTCGTCGGCGGCGTGCAGCGAACCGACGTGCACGTGGTTGAGGCCGCGCTTGCCGCGCACGAAGACCTCGTACAGCGGCCACGTGGACCGCGCCTGTTCGGACCCGCTCATGCCGTCGCCTCCTGTCGCGCGGCGCGTTTCGCGGCGTGCGCCGCGGCCGCCTCACGCACCCATTCGCCCTGCTCGTGGGCGGCCTTGCGGCACTCCACCCGTTCGGTGTTGCACAGTCCGTCGCCGCTGATGACGCGCTTGAGCTCCGACCAGTCGGGCTCACCGAAGTCGTGCATGCCGCGTTCGGCGTTCCAGGCGAGCTCCGGATCCGGGAGCGTGACGCCCAGCGCGTCGGCCTGCGGCACCGTCATGTCCACGAACTTCTGGCGCAGCTCGTCGTTGGTGTGGCGCTTGACCTTCCAGGCCATCGACTGCCGCGTGTTCGGCGAGTCCCCGTCCGGCGGGCCGAACATCATCAGCGACGGCCACCACCAGCGGTTCACCGCGTCCCGCACCATGTCCCGCTGCGCCTCGGTGCCGCGCATCATCGTCAGCAGCAGTTCGTAGCCCTGCCGCTGGTGGAACGACTCCTCCTTGCAGATCCGCACCATCGCCCGCGCGTACGGGCCGTACGAACTCCGGCACAGCGGCACCTGGTTGCAGATGGCGGCCCCGTCGACGAGCCAGCCGATCACGCCGATGTCGGCGAAGTTCAACGTCGGATAGTTGAAGATCGACGAGTACTTCTGCCGCCCCGAGATCAGCTTCGCGGTGAGGTCGGCGCGGTCGGCTCCCAGCGTCTCGGCGGCCGAGTACAGGTAGAGCCCGTGGCCGGCCTCGTCCTGCACCTTCGCCAGCAGGATCGCCTTGCGCCGCAACGAAGGCGCCCGCGAGATCCAGGCGCCTTCGGGCTGCATCCCGATGATCTCGGAGTGGGCGTGCTGAGCGACCTGGCGAACCAGGGTCTTGCGATAGCCCTCGGGCATCCAGTCCCGCGGTTCGATGCGCTGATCGCGTTCGATCGTGGCCTCGAACTCCCGCTCCGGGCCGGTCACCTCCGCCCCCACGCTGATCGCCACTTGCACCACCTCCACCTCTCCGGTCCGTTTCGAGACCATTCGAACCGACCATTCGGTCAGTAAATTTTCCCGCTCCCCACCTCGGAAAGCAAGGAATCCGAGCTCCGTCCTCAGCCGCCTAGCGGAATGATCTTTGTTCTCGTCTTGTCAGCGGCGAAGCCGATGAGCAGTGACCAGCTAGAGCAACCGGCACCGCGGCGGGTTCTCAGGTGCTTCCTCACGAGGACAGCGTTTTCCCTCGTGGCGGAATCCACTCGGGAAAATGATCCCGCAGCGAGGAAGCCACTGAGGTTCCGCTGAGCGACCCCCTACGCAGGTCACTCCGAAAGAGCCCCGGTGTCAGCCGGACTTGGCGACGAGGGTGAGGACGTCGTACTTGGCCACCGAGGCTCCGTCCTGGTTCGTGACGTCGGCGTCCCAGCGGACCTCGCCGTAGTCGGCGTTCTGGCGCGGGGTGAGCTGCTTCGCCGTCAACGTCACCGTGATCTCGTCGCCGGGGTAGGTGGGCGTGAGGAACCGCAGGTTCTCGAGCCCGTAGTTCGCCAGCACCGGCCCGGGTTCAGGGGAGACGAACAGTCCGGCGGCGAACGACACCACCAGGTAGCCGTGCGCGACCCGGCCGCCGAAGAACGGGTTGGCGCGGGCCGCTTCCTCGTCGGTGTGGGCGTAGAAGGTGTCCCCGGTGAACTCGGCGAAGTGCGCCACGTCCTCGGCGGTGACGGTGCGCGGGCCGGCGACGACGGTGTCGCCCGGGCGCAGTTGTTCGAGGTGCTTGCGGAACGGGTGCTCGTCGGTGACGGTGCGTTCGCTGCCGGGCAGCCATTGCCCGGTGACGGCGGTGAGCGTCTGCGGGTCGCCCTGCACGGCGGTGCGTTGCATGTGGTGCAGCACGCTGCGGATCCCGCCGAGTTCCTCGCCGCCGCCCGCGCGCCCGGGGCCGCCGTGGACGAGTTGCGGCAGCGGTGAGCCGTGCCCGGTGGATTCGGCGGCGTTGTGCCGGTTGAGCACGAGCAGCCGCCCGTGCCGGGAGGCGGCGCCGAGCACCACTTCGCGGGCGAACTCGGCATCGGCGGTCACCACCGAACCGACCAGGCTGCCCTTGCCCAGTCGGGCGAGGTGCACGGCGTGCTCGGTGTCCTCGTACGGCAGCAGGGTGCTGACCGGGCCGAACGCCTCCACTTCGTGCGGCTGCGGCTGTTCCGGATCGTCGCAGCGCAGCAGGATCGGCCCGAGGAACGCGCCGCGTTCGGCATCGGCTCCGACCGGTTCCACCGAGTTCGGGTCGCCGTGCACGACACGCGCGACCTCCAGCAAGGATTTCAACGAGCGCCGCACTTCGTCCCGCTGGTCCAGGCCGGCCAGCGCGCCCATCCGTACGCCCTCGGCACCGGGAGCTCCGACGGTGATCTCGGCCAGCTTCGCCGAGACCGCCGCGGCCACCTCGTCGATGCGCCGCGCGGGCACCAGCGCCCGGCGGATCGCGGTGCACTTCTGCCCGGCCTTCACCGTCATCTCGGTGACGAGCTGGTCGACGAACAGGTCGAACTCCGCGGTGCCCGCCTCGGCGTCCGGACCGAGGATCGAGCAGTTCAGCGAGTCCGCCTCGGCGGTGAACCGCACCGAGTTCGCCGCCACCACCGGGTGCGTGCGCAGCCGCTGCGCCGTGGCGGCCGAACCGGTGAACGACACCAGGTCCTGGTCGGTGAGGTGATCCAGCAGATCGCCCGCGCTACCGCTGACCAGCTGCACGGAACCTTCCGGCAACAACCCGGATTCGACGATGAGCTCGACCAGCCGGTGCGTCAGGTACGCCGTGCGGCTCGCCGGTTTGATCAGGCTCGGCACGCCCGCGAGGAAGGCGGGCGCGAGCTTCTCCAACGGCCCCCACACCGGGAAGTTGAACGCGTTGATCTGCACCGCGACGCCCTGCAACGGAGTGCACAGGTGCTGGGCGACGAAAGTACCGCCCTTGCCCAGCGGCTCCACGGAGCCGTCGAGGTAGACGTTGCCGTCGGGCAGTTCCCGACGGCCCTTGCTGGAGTAGGTGAACAGCACGCCGATGCCGCCGTCCACGTCGAATTTCGAGTCGCCCCGCGTCGCCCCGGTGCGCGCGGACAACGCGTACAGCTCCTCGCGGTGCTCCCGCAGGTACGACCCGAGCGATTTGAGCAGTGCCGCCCGCTGGTGGAAGGTCAGCTCCCGCAGCGCCGCCCCGCCGACACGGCGACCGTGGTCGAGCGCGGCGCCCATGTCGACGCCGGCCGAGGAGATCCGCGCGACCGGTTCCCCGGTGACCGCGTCCGGCAGCACCTCGCCCTCGTCCGCCGGGGAGTGCCATCGTCCTTGCACGTAGCTGGGCAGAACCTGCACCGACGAACTGCTCATGGGGCCGCCGACCTCCTCGTGACCGGCTGCGGCGCCGGTCGGATGGGAACGGATTCGCGGCGGGTTGACATCGTGACCGCCGCCACCAACACTGCAATTATTAACCGACTGTTCGGTCAGTACGCAAGGTGGTGGAGCCGTTGAGCACGGCTGAATACGTGGCGAGCGCGGCGAGAACGATGTTCGACGAGGACGACGCGTCCCGTGCGCTCGGCATCGAACTGCGGACGGCGGCCGACGGGCGAGCCACCGCCCGCATGACCGTCACCTCGGCGATGGTCAACGGCCACGGCATCGCGCACGGCGGTTACGTGTTCCTGCTCGCCGACACCGCGTTCGCCTGCGCCTGCAACAGCCACGGCCCGGTGACCGTCGCGGCGAGCGCCGAGATCACCTTCGTCGCACCCGCCTACTCCGGCGACGACCTGCACGCCGAGGCCGCCGAGCGCACCCGCTTCGGGCGCAGCGGCATCTACGACATCACCGTGCGCCGCGGCGCGGCGCCGGACGCGCCGGTGATCGCCGAATTCCGCGGCCACAGCAGGACTTTCAACGGCGGGAAGGAGCGGTCATGACCGGGACGACAACGAAGTCGCCCGCCGCGCCCGACGACTCCGCGCGGATCGGCCAGGACGAACTGCGCGCCAGGCAGCTCGAACGTCTCCAGTGGACGCTTGAGCACGCGTACCGCAACGTTCCCCTCTACCGCGCCAAATTCGACGCCGCCGGAGTGCACCCGAGCGACTGCCGGAGCCTGGCCGACCTCGCGAAGTTCCCCGCCACCACCAAGGACGACCTGCGGGCGAACTACCCCTTCGGCGCCTTCGCCGTCCCGCGCGAGCGGGTCAGCCGGATCCACGCCTCCAGCGGCACCACCGGGCAGCCCACCGTCGTCGGCTACACCCGCCACGACCTGGAGGTGTGGGGCGAGGTCGTGGCCCGCTCCATCCGGGCCGCGGGGGGCGTCCCCGGTGACCTGGTGCACATCTCCTACGGCTACGGCCTGTTCACCGGCGGGCTCGGTGCGCACTACGGGGCCGAACGCCTCGGCTGCACCGTGGTGCCCGCCTCCGGCGGGATGACCGCACGCCAAGCTCAGCTGATCCGCGACTTCCGGCCGGACCTGATCATGGTCACGCCCAGCTACATGCTCACCCTGATCGACGAGCTGCGGCGCCAGGGCGTAGACCCGCGAAAGACGGGGCTGCGAGCGGGGATCTTCGGTGCGGAACCGTGGACCGAGGACATGCGCGGCGAGATCGAGCAGGCTCTCGGCATCAACGCCGTCGACATCTACGGCTTGTCGGAAGTGATGGGTCCCGGCGTCGCCGCCGAGTTCGCCGAGACCAAGGACGGCCTGCACATCTGGGAGGACCACTTCTACCCCGAAGTGGTCGACCCCGTCCTCGGCGACCCGCTGCCCGACGGGGAGTCCGGTGAGCTGCTGTTCACCTCGTTGACCAAGGAGGCCCTGCCGATCATCCGGTACCGCACGCGGGACCTCACCCGGCTGCTGCCGGGCACCGCGCGCCCGGCGATGCGGCGGATGGAGCGGATCACCGGCCGCAGCGACGACCTGATCATCCTGCGCGGCGTCAACGTGTTCCCCACCCAGATCGAGGAACTCGTGCTGCGCGCCGACGGCCTGTCGCCCCACTTCCAGATCACCCTGTCCCGCCGCGAGCGGATGGACCACATGACGATCCGCGTCGAAGCACTCGACGACACCACCGCGCAGCAACGGCAGGCCGCGCCGGAGTCGCTGACCAGAGCCGTCAAGGACGCGGTCGGCATCACGGCCGAGGTCGCCGTCGTTGATCCCGGCACGCTCGAACGTTCGGTGGGCAAGCTCCGCCGGGTGCTCGACCGGCGTGACCCAGACCGGGCGGCCCCGGGGCAGGCAGGTTCATGACGAGCACCGCGCGCGGACGCGGCCGGCCGGGCCACGACCTCGACTCGCTGCTGCACGTCGCTGCCGTCGTGTTCCACGAACGCGGCTACGACGGCACCAGCATGGAGGAACTGGCCAAACGCCTCGGCATCACCAAATCCGCGATCTACCACCACGTGTCCGGCAAGCAAGAGCTGCTGCGGCGCACCGTGGATCGCGCGCTCGACGCGCTGCTGGCCGTGACCGCCGAACCGGAATCCCGGCGGGGACCGGCGATCCACCGCCTCCGCCACGTGGTGCGGCGCAGTGTGCACGTGCTCGTCGAGGAACAGCCGTTCGTGACGGTGCTGCTGCGAGTGCGCGGCAACAGCGAGGTGGAACGCGCCGCGCTCACCCGGCGACGGGAGATCGACGCGTTCCTCGGTGCGCTGGTGGCCGAGGCGGAACGGGACGGCAACCTGCGACCCGATCTTGATCCGGCGCTGACCAGCCGGTTGCTGTTCGGGACCGTGAACTCGATCATCGAGTGGTACCGCCCGCAGCCCGGGCTGGACGCCGACGCGCTGGCCGACGCGATCACCAAACTCACCTTCGAGGGCCTGGAACACGCACCGTCCTAGACCTCGGCGGTCAGCCGAGCCCCGCGGCTCGCCCTGCGCGACCGGACAGCTCGGCGAAGGCGGCGCGCGGGGAGCTCGGCCGATGACCTCGATCTCGGTGTCGAAACGTGCCAGCGTCGCCGCGAGCGCGCTCCAGGACCAGGAACCGATCAGCAGTCTGGTCCGGGCAGGGCCGATCTCTTCGGCGACGAACGGAGCCACCTGCGCGACCGGGAGGTCGAGGATCACTTCGCCGCGGCACGGCCAGCTGTTCGCGCTATCCGAGCCTGTGAACCGGGACCGCGTGGACGGGGTCCGAGCTCGCGCAGGCGATCGACGTCGCGACGCACCGTGCGTTCACTGACTCGCCGCCGGGCGAGCAGCTCCCCCGGTTGATCACGGCGGCCCTGCAACAAGGACAGGAGTGAGAGCAGACGACCGGAGGTCACCATCGAGGAGGCGGTCGGCATGGTCACCAGACCGCCACGAGTAGCGGCCGTTCCCTGACCGGTACTGGTGACAAAGTCGCTCTCGTCGTCGGAAACCTCCGGCGGCGAGAACCACTCGTGAAGGACCGGATCACCATGTCGGTAAACGCTGTCGCCCACCTGAACTTCCACGGTCAGGCCCGTGCGGCACTGGAGTTCTACCAGTCGGTGTTCGGCGGGCAGATCGTCGTCGCCACCTACGGCGACTTCGGAATGCCCGCCGAGTCACCCGACGCCACCAAAGTCGTGTTCGGTCAGGTGATCGCCGACAACGGCTTCCGGGTCATGGCCTACGACGTGCCCGGCGAAGACGCACCGGCCGCCCAGGGTGCGCCCACCACCCGCCGTGAGAACGGCGCCACCGTCACCTCGGAATCGTTCTTCCTCTCCGTGCGCGGCGAGACCGTCGAAGAGGTCGGCGCGTTGTGGGAGGGCCTGGCGGACGGCGCGACGATCATCGAGCCCTTCGGACCGGCCCAGTGGGCACCCGCCTTCGGGATGCTGACCGATCGCTTCGGCACCACCTGGATCGTCGACGTCGCGGCCGATCACGCTCAGGTCTGAGGCTTTTCCTCCACCGCAGTTCCGGGGTGCGGCCGGGTCCGGCCGCACCCCGTCCCATCGTCCCGGCGGACCGCCGGTCGCGAACACCACGCAGGAGAAACCCCATGCACACCCGTCCCCTCGGACGCACCGGCATCCAGGTCAGCCCCTACGCCCTGGGCACCATGAAGTTCGGGCGAGCGGGCAACCCCGACCACAACGACTGCGTCCGCGTCGTCCACCGCGCGCTCGACGGCGGGATCAACCTCATCGACACCGCCGACGTGTACGGCGGCGAGGGCGAATCCGAGCAGATCGTCGGGAAGGCGTTGCGCGGCCGCCGGGACGACGTCGTCCTCGCCACCAAGGTCAACGGCCCGATGGGACCGGGACCCAACCAGCGTGGCAACTCCCGCCGCTGGATCGTCTCCGCCGTCGAAGCGTCCCTGCGCCGCCTCGGTGTCGACCACATCGATCTGTACCAGGTGCACCACCCCGATCCGGCCACCGACATCGAGGAAACCCTGAGCGCGCTGACCGATCTGCTCCGCTCGGGCAAGGTGCGGGCCATCGGCCACTCCAACCTGCCGCCCTCGGAGATCGTCGAAGCCCAATGGGTGTCCGAACGGCGTGGGCTGGCCCGGTTCCGCTCCGAGCAGCCGCACTACTCGATCCTCAACCGAGGGGTCGAGCGTGAGATCTTCCCGGTCTGCCAGCGCTACGGCCTGGGCACCTTGGTGTGGAGCCCGCTGTCGCTGGGGTTGCTCACCGGTCGCTTCCGCAAGCGCGGCGGAGAAGCGGTCTCGGCCGCCAACCTGAACTGGGTACCTCGGCACATGACCGATGAGCGCAAGCTCGACGCCGTCGAGGCGCTCCTGCCGGTCGCCGAGCAGGCCGGGCTGCCGATGGCCCACTTAGCGCTGGCGTTCGTCGTCGCCCACCCCGCGGTCACCTCGGCGATCATCGGACCCCGCACCGTGGAGCAGCTGGACGACCTGCTTGCGGGAGCAGGCACCTCCCTGGATGACGACCTCCTCGATCGCATCGACGACATCGTGCCGCCGGGAACCGACGTGGGTCCGGTCGACGTGGCGTACGTACCGCCGCAGCTCCACCGGCCGGAGCTGCGCCGCCGCGCCGCGAACGACCGAGCCGCCGCATGACGATCAGATCGTCGCCAGGACAGCGGTTTCGCCGAGCAGGTGGGCCAGGTCAGAAAATGATCCCGCAGCGAGCAGGCCGCTGATGTTCGGTCACCCGCACCACTACGCGATTCACTCCGCAAGATCGGGCTCGATGGCGCCGTCGTCGTGCAGGCGTATTGCGAAGTGCAGCTCGTAGCGCACCGAGGGTCCGTGCAGCAGGGATCGTTCGAGCAGGCGCTCGATGCGCACGATCCGCTTGCGCACTGCCGGAACCGACAGCTCCAGGGTCCGCGCCGCCGCTTCCAGCCGGGCGCCGCCGTCCAGCCACGCCCGCAGCGTGTCGAGCAGGTGCTCCTCGGCGGTGTGCAGGGGTTCGAGCTGACGCGTCATCCACGCCCGCACCTCACTGGTTCCCAGCAGATCCGGCAGCTCCGGACCTGCCGAGTCCGCCTCTGCCGACTCCACACCCGCCGGTTGCGCGCCCGCTTGTTGCGCGTTCGGTTCCGCCGACCGGGCCGCCAGGTGCAACGCCAGGTGCAACCGGGCCTGGGTGGGCAGATCTCGCACATCGCAGTCCAAGATGCGTTCGAGCTGCGCAATCCTGGACGTCAGCGTGTTGCGGTGGATCTTGAGCTGGCGGGCCGCACCGGTGCCGAAGTTCAGCCACGACCCCAGCGTGAGCTCCAGCGCCTCCGCGTCCGGGTCCTGCGTGCGGGCGGGTTCGAACGCCCGCAACGGCGCCAGGATCCGCGTGGCCCAGCTCTCCCCCGCCGGTCCGACGATCGCGGCGAGGCTCTCCTGGAAGGCGAACATCTCGAACGAACCGGTCCCGCCCCGAGCCGCCGCCAGCGCGTGGAACGCCTGCTCGTAGCCGACCGCCACCTCGCGCAGGGCCACGACCTGGCTCGCGCCGACGCGAATCCGGTCCGGCCCCGCCACGACCTTGCGCACCAGTTCCTCGACGGCGTCGGCGAGGCGGTGATGCTCGTGCTCGCCCGCGGGCACCAGCACGATCAGGTGCTTGACGTACACCGGGCAGTGCACGATCCACGCCCGGTCGCCGGTGATCCGCGAGATCCGCGCCGCCAGCGAGTCCCGGTCCACCTTGCCCGCCTGGACCACGTACACCGTCAGGAAGGTCGGCAGCCGCGGGGTGAGGGTGCTCGCGACCCGCTGCGCGCTGTCCGGATGGCCCAGCATCAGCAGGTGCATCACCACCTCGCGGATGGCGGTGGCGGCCTGGCCGACGCGCTGCGCCGACCGCAGTGCTTCGTCGGCTCGCCAGCGCATCCACAGCAGGCGTGCCACGTCCGCGATGAGCCGATCGACGCCCTGGTACGCCGCCGCGCGTGCCGAGATCAGCAGGATCGGTGCGACCGGATCCGTGTCGATGGTCTGCACGGACACCATCCGATCACCGTGGTGCACGGCTGCGGAGCGCGCCTGGCCGGCACGGATCCGGTTCAGGTCGGTTTCGATCGCCGCCAGCTCGGCCGCGTCCACCTGGGTGTCCGCCGGTGTCAGGGCACCTTCGGCGTCGACCAGCGCCACCCTTCCGCGCACGGCGTCGGCGACCCGGCGGATCAGCAACCGCGTGCCGTCCGGGCTCATCGCGTCGTGATGCAGACGGCGGAGCCGTTCAGCGTCGTTGTCCGGTTCGGTGAGTGAGTTCCGCTGCGGCACGGGGAACGACCTTATCGGCCGCGCTCGCGGCGTAGCGCGATCGGCCCTGGACAGCGCAGTACACCGCTGGCATATTCCAGCTGCCGCGAGCGCTCAGCCACGCAGCAATTTCTTACCAGCGACTCCGCTGACTGGGCGAGATGAAACTTCCCCGGCTAGTGGATCAAGCTCTAGCCTTGGTTCTTCGCGGGGGCATCGAGTTCGGGCGACCTGGGGGCGCCCGAACTCGGTCAGCACGGCCGCGCTTCTCCCGTGAGCGCGCCAGTACTTCACGCGGCAGGCGGGATCCTCCCCGGACTCGCCTGCCGCGTGGAGATCAATGCACCGCGATCAGGCCCAGCGCCAGCCCGGCCGCGATGACGACCAGCGACACCAGCAACGCCCACTTGATCGCGAACCGGTGCTGGTCGCCGAGATCCACCTTCGCCAGCCCGATCAGCACGTACATCGCAGGCACCAGCGGGCTGAGCATGTGGATCGGCTGCCCCAGCAGCGAGGCCCGCGCCACCTCCATCGCCGAGATCCCGTGCTGCGCCGCCGTTTCCGCGAGGATCGGCACCACGCCGAAGTAGAAGGCGTCGTTGCTCATGAAGAACGTGAACGGAATGCTCAGCACCGCGATCACGATGCTGAAGTACGGGAACAGCGCATCCGGCATGCCGTGCAGCAGGTACTGCGCCATCTCCTCGATCATCCCGGTGCCCGAGAGCACCCCGGTGAACACCGCCGCGGCGAACACCATCGACACCACGGCGACCACGCTGTCCGCGTGCGAGGCGATGCGGGCCGTCTGCTCCTTGATGCTCGGGTAGTTCACGATCAGCGCGATCCCGGTCCCGATCATGAACAGCACCGCGATGGGCAGCACCCCGGAGATCAACGCGATCAGCAGCGCCACGGTCAGCGCCGTGTTGAACCAGATCAGCTTCGGCCGCAGGCTGTCGCGATCCGGTGCCAGCACGTCGAAATCTCCGCCGGAGCCCGGCGCGTCGCCGGTGCCAGCGGACCCCGTCGTTCCCAGGTCCGCGCCGGCCGCGCCCACTCCGGCCAGCGCCGGTTCGGCGATGCGGGACCGCAGCTTCGCCCGCTCCCGCAACCCGAGCACGTAGGCGATCACGAACACCGTCACCAGGCCTGCGGCCAGCGCCGGGATCATCGGCACGAACATCTCCTGCGGATCCAGGCGCAGCACGCTCGCCGCCCGCGCGGCCGGACCGCCCCACGGCACGACGTTGAGGATCGCGTTCGTCATGCAGGCCAAGCCCGTCATCAGCACCGGGCTGACTTCCAGCTTGCGGTAGATCGGCAGCAACGCCGAAACGGTGATCATGAACGTCGTGGTGCCGTCGCCGTCGAGCGAGACCACGGCGACCAGGGCCACCGTTCCCATGATCAGCTTCAACGGGTCGTTGCCGGTGAGCCGGACGACCACCCGAGCCACCGGGTCGAACAACCCCGCGTCGATCATGATCCCGAAGTAGAGGATGGCGAACATCAGCATCGCCGCGGTCGGCGCCAGCGAGGTGATGCCCTCGGTGACCATGTCGCCCAGATCAGGGGCGAAACCGGCTATCACCGCGAACATCGCGGGAATGACGATCAACGCGACCATCGGAGCCAGCCGCTTGCTCATCACCAGATAGAGAAAGACCGACACCATTGCCAAGCCGAGCAACGCGATCAACGCACTACCCCCCTTCGAACCACGACGTGGCCCACGTAACACCGTTGTTCCATTTCGCGGAACCGTAGGTGTTGCACGCCTGCAACGGGAGGGTTGCTGACCTTGTACACCTATTCCGCATTCGGCACGTTCTGCTCGTTCTGCTCACCGACCGACCCGCGCATCGGCGAGCCACCGCGATGATCTTGTGATGTGTCTTGTCAGCGGCGAAGCCGCTGAGCAGCGACCAGCTCGAGCAAAAACACCACCGGCGGGTTCTCGGCGTCTTCCTCGCGAGGACGGCTTTTCCCTCGTGGCGGAGCCACTCGGGAAAAGATCCCGCAGCGAGGAAGGCGCTGAGGTTCCACTACCCGACCCACTACGCAGGTCATTCCGACGAAGCTGGTTAAAGTCGGTGCATGTCGCGCCGTCCCATGCGGTTCGCGAGACAAGTGCTGGCGTTGCAGATCGGACTGATCGTCCTGGTCACCGGCATCGGTTTCGGAGTCGCCGCCGCACTGCTCGATCGTGGTCTCGTCGACCAGTACGGGCAGCGCGCGCTCGGCGTGGCCCGCGCGGTCGCGGCCGACGACCAGCTCGCCCGCGCGGTCACCGATCCCGCGCTGCGACCGCTGGTCGCGGACAAGGCCGAACGCGCCCGGGCCGCCACCGGCGCCCTGTTCATCGTCGTCACCGACGACCGCGGCGTCCGCCTCTCGCACCCCGTCGCCGAGGAGATCGGCGACCCCGTCAGCACCGACCCCTCCCAGGCCCTCGCCGGACGCGAGGTGATCAACGTGCAGCGCGGGACGCTCGGCTGGTCCGCGCGCGGCAAGGTCCCGCTGCGCGCCGCCGACGACGACGTCGTCGGCCAGGTCAGCGTCGGATTCGACGCGCGCGAGATCGACACCTCGTTCCTGCGCCTGCTCGGCACCTCCGCCGCGCTGGCCGCCGGCGCGCTGCTGCTCGGCATCGCCGGGTCCGCACTGCTCACCCGTCTGCTCAAACGGCGCACGCTCGGCCTCGAACCGCACGAACTCGCGGAACTACTGCGGCAACGGGAGGCAGTGCTCTACGGAATCGGCGAAGGCGTGCTCGCCATGGACGCCGCGGAGCGGATCACGGTGTGCAACGGGGAAACCGAGCGGCTGCTGGGCCGGCGCGTCGAACCGGGCACCTCGGTCCGGGATCTCGACCTGCCACCGCGGCTGCTCTCGGCATTGCTGGCGCAACACCCGGTCGACAACCTGATCACGGTGACCGCGGACCGGGTGCTCGTGGTGCACCACCGCCCGGTGCGGCGCGACGGCATCGACCTCGGCGCGGTCGTCACCCTGCGCGACCGCACCGACCTGGACAAGCTCACCCGCGAGCTGGAGTCGGTGCGCGGCACCGCCGACGTGCTGCGGGCACAGCGCCACGAATTCACCAACCGGCTGCACGCGCTGTCCGGACTGTTGCAGACCGGACACCGCCAAGAAGCAGAGGACTACCTGCAAGCCCTGTTCAGCGGTTCGATCGCCGGGCTGGGACCGGCGGCCGACGCGGTGCGGGACTCCTACCTCGTGTCCTTCCTCGGTGCGAAGAAGGCCGCAGCCGCGGAAAAGGACGTGGCGCTGGAACTCGGAGAGACCAGCTGGGTCGCCACCGGCGTGATCGCGCCCGTCGAGGTGACCACCGTGCTCGGGAACCTGGTCGACAACGCCTGCGACGCCGCCCGGTCCGGCGACCGCCGCCCGGCTCGGGTCGAAGTCGACCTGCTCTCGGACGGCACGACCCTGCACCTGTCGGTTCTCGACACCGGAGCCGGTGTGCCCGACGCGCTGCGCGAGGAGGTGTTCACCGAAGGAACGTCCACAAAGGATGATGAGGGGCACGGCATCGGGCTGGCGCTGGCCCGGCAGGCCGCGCACAGCCTCGGCGGCGAAGTCCGGCTCGCCGACCCCGGCGGCGGAACGACCGGCCACGGGGCGGTGTTCGTGGCCCGGCTGCCCGGAGCGCTCGCAGCGGCGAACGAAGAACAGGAGACGAAACGATGATCCGGGTACTCGTGGTCGAAGACGACTTCCGCGTGGCGCAGGTGCATGCCGAATTCACCGATCGGGTGCGCGGATTCCACACCGTCGGCATCGCGCACTCGGCCGCCGAGGCCCGCGATCTCATCGCCGAGCACCGTCCCGAACTGATCCTGCTCGACAACTACCTGCCGGACGGCCCGGGCATCGCACTGCTCGCCGAGCTCGACATCGACACGATCATGCTCACCGCCGCGTCCGACCCTGCGTCGGTGCGCGCCGCGCTCGCGGCCGGAGCGTTGAACTACCTGGTCAAGCCGTTCACCGCACACCAGTTGAAGGACCGGCTGACCGCCTACGCGCACTACCGGTCACGGCTGCCCGCGACCGACGGCACGGTCGACCAGGAGGAAATCGACCGGGCCATGCGGTCGCTGCGCGAAGGAGATCGGCCCGGTTCGCCCAAAGGCCAGTCCAACATCACCACCAAACTCATCACCGATGCGCTGCGCGCCGCCGACGCACCGAGATCCGCCGCCGAGATCGCCGACGAGCTGGGCATCGCCCGCGCCACCGCCCAGCGCTACCTCGCCGGACTCGCCCAAGACGGCAAGGTGACCATGACCTTGCGCTACGGAGCCAGCGGACGACCTGAACATCAGTACTCGTGGGCGTATCCCGCAGAATGATCTGCGTGGTGGGTCGGGTGGCGGGTTCTTGACGTGGGCTATGCGCTTCGCGCATACAAGCACGGCTACGCCGCAAGGCACGGCTCCGCCGCCAGGATTCGGTTTTGCCGCCGGCACGATCACAAGATCGTTCCGCGTGGGGCCGTTAGGGGCTGGTGGAGGCTCCGGCGAGGTGGTAGTCGCGCAGCACGTGGAGCATGGCTTGCAGCGAGAGCTCGTCGGGGTTGCGGAGGCGGGCCTTTTCGGATGCGCGCAGGGACGCTGCCGGGTTCATGCCCAGGGCGCGCATCCACCGGGCGAAGTCCGGGTGGGACATGGTTCCTCGTGCCGCATGGGGGCTCAGGTCCAGCAGCGCCGTCAGCACCGGCGTGAGCAACCGGTTGAAGGCGGCCTCACCCTGCTCGAAAAGCAAATTCTCACATGCCTCGTGAAATCGATCCCGGCTGATCGTCGACCCCGCAGCGGCCGTCAGCGCGATGTACTCGAATAACCAACACAACGAGTTTCGCAATCTGTTCATGTCCAGCGGCGCACCGGCTCGAAATTCGCGGACCACTCGTTCCGCTTCCATCGTCCAGTCGCAACGTTGCACCGCTCCTTTTCCTGCCGGCCTCCGCACCGTGGCCCGCGGCTCACATCTGCGGCCCATCACGACATGCACCATGACCCCCACCTATTTCTTCCCCTGCATTCGGACCGGCGACGGAACCCTCGAATCAGCCGACCTGGTGCGAGCCTCCGGGCAGCGCTTCCAAGAACGTGCGGAACGAATCCGGATCGACACCGAACGGTCCTTGCAATGGCTGCATGAGTTGCACCGAAAGGTAAATGGTGAGCCCGAGCGTCAGCGTGAGCAGCGCCATGGTGGCCACGTTCGCCGGACGGGCGCTGAGCCCGACCAGCAACGGGAACACGATCATCAGCACCGCACCGAGGACGCTCCCCACGAGCAGCACCGCGTTGAAGCTCTGGTCGTCGGTGGCCACGTCGACCCGTTCCCGGTGTCCCTCGTCGATCTGGCGCACATCGGCGAGCACCTGCTCCCGCGCCGACTTCAGCACCTCCGTGTCGGCGGGCAGCGCGATCGCCTCCGCCCGCAGCCCGACGAGCAGCCGGCCCGTCTCCGCGTCGGCCTGCCCCTGGCTCAGCGCACTCCACTCGTGCTCGGCGACCCGGTGGGCGTACTGCTGAGTCAGCGAGCGAATGGACTCGGCCTGCTCAGCGGGCACCGCGGCCACCTGCCAGTACGCGTCGTTGAGCGCGTTGACCTCTTGCTGTGCCGCCTTGTCGATGTCGTCGCCGTTCTGCCACGCGAACACGATGTAGAACGCGAGCAGCACGGTGAACAGCGCGTTGAGCACGCCGCCGACGAACGACTGCGAATCGGAGTCGGAGTCGCCCGCGGCGACCGCTTCGCGACGAGCGCTCAGCAACGTGACCGCGGCTACGCCCGCGGTGATCAATACGAGCACCAGAAAGATTAGGAAGATCACGAAATATCCGTTCCTGACGGCGACCGGCCGCCAACGCCGGTCGAACACGACCGGGCGACGTCGGCTTGTGCTGTGGGATGACCGGGACGAACCACTCGAAATGGCGCGGACCAAGCGGAGCCGGCTCTGGAGGCCGACTGGATATCTCCGGTCCACCGCGCAGAAGCCTACCTACCACGCTCCGTTCAAAGGAGGAACTTTCCAAGCGTCAGCCGCAAAATTCACCGAATAGGGTGATCTTGAACGATTGCCGAAACTGTTTGCCGAGCTAGCCGATTCCACTTACCGCAGCAGAGTGAAGACATCTTCGCTGGCCAACAAGTCCATTAGACCTAAGTGGACTTTCACTGAAGAGTGATCGAGCCTCGGATTTCGAGGTGCTACGGTTTTTACCGGTGCCGGATAAGACCGTGCCATCTCCGGCGATTCCAACGTTTTGCGCAACCCCGAGGGGGTGAGATGTTGCGGCGGCAATCCATTCTGAACCGACGTTCCGCGGTGCTGGCGTGCTGCGGGTTCACGCTGCTGATCCCGCTGCTGACATCCGCGTACATCCCGCCTCAGCCGGCCCCGCCCGCTCCCGCCCGCGACGGGCAGGACATCGGCTGGCCGTTCGAACATCCCGCGCTGTCCCTGCGCACCGAAGTCCAACCCGCTGCGGCGCGGCCGGGCGACCCGATCACGCAGACCGCGGTCATCGGCAACACCGGCGACACCAAGCTCGCCGGAATCGCCGTGACACTGGATTCGGGTCCGTGCCACGAAGTTCTCGGTCCACTCCGGCCGAACACGACGCGGTCGGTCTCGTGCTCCGGCACCGCACCCGCGGATGGCCGGGTGTCCGCACGTGCGGTCGGCATGACCCACAGCGGCATGTCGGCGATCGCGCACGCAGCCACGAAGATCGCCGAACCTCCCGCTCCCGAACTGCCGTCCGTCTCGCTGGAGATCCTGCCCGCCCGGGCGGGAACGGTTCCGGTACGAGTGCGCAACACCTCGAACGTCCCATTGCTGGAAGTCCAGGTCACGGGTGAACCACCGGCGTGCCGACGCGAGCTCGGCACGCTGGAGCCCGGCCGCTCGGTGACCTACACGTGCGAGGCACGGCCCGGTGAGACGGTCGGCCTCGCGGTCTCCGCTCGCTCGCTCGCAGGCGAGACCACCGCGGCGGACGCACTCATGGTCATGCCCGTGCCACCGCCGCCCGCCGCCGCCGAAGCTTCCCCACCGGCCGAAAAAGAGCCACCGCCCGCGGCGCGGCCCGTTCCACCTCCCGTCGAACACACCGACGTGAAACTCGCGGATTCCAGCGGGCCACGGGAATCCCCCGCCCAGACCGCCGGATTCATCGCGGTGCTCGGCGTGCTCGTGATGATGGTCAGCGTCGGTGCGCTGTCCACCGCCACCAGGCCGGGCCGATGACCCGAGTCCGAGCCGGAAACAGCGCCGAGTCCGGAATCGCCGGCGCTCCCGGGATCGCCGGGCGGATCCTCCGACACAGAACAGGAATGACAGCATGCGACTGACCGCACGGCTGCTGCTGGCAGTGACCGCCGCAGCCCTCACCGTCGGATTCCCCACGGCCGCCGCGAGCGCCGCCGACACCGGCCAGGTCCTGATCTTCAGCACCGAGCTCGAACCGGTGGCGACCTACGACTCGTCCAGCGGGTGCGAGAAGGCCCCGGCGACCGCGCACGTACTGATCAACGACACCGATGACCCCGTGCGGATCTACGCCGACCCGTTCTGCGTGACGCCGTCACTCGTCATCGCCCCCGGTCACGGCGCGCACATCCCGCCGGGCACCGGCAGCTTCTCGGCCTGACGCAGCGGTACTGGAACCACCATCGGCCGAGGAGTCGGATGATGTCTGTTGATCTCGTTGTGGTCGGACTCGGCTACGTCGGCTTACCACTGGCGTCCGCCGCTTGCACCGCCGAACTGCGCACGGTCGGATTGGACGTTTCCGACGAGGTCGTGGCCGGGCTGAACGCGGGCCGGTCGCACGTCGGAGACGTGCCGCACGAGGCCGTGGCGGAGATGGTCGCAGCCGGGTTCACCGCCACCACCGACCCGGCCGTGCTGGGCACGGCGGACACCATCGTCCTCTGCGTCCCCACCGGGCTGTCCCCGGCGGGAGAACCGGATCTCAGCGCGGTGCGGAGAGCGGCGGAGACCGTCGCCGCCCGGCTGCGGACCGGAACCCTGGTCGTCCTGGAATCAACCAGCCACCCCGGCACCACCGAGGAGGTCGTGCGGCCGATCTTGGAGCGTGCCAGCGGGCTGCGGGTCGGCGAGGACTTCCACTTGGTGTACTCGCCGGAGCGGATCGATCCGGGCAACGAGCGGTTCTCGATGCACAACACTCCGAAGATCATCAGTGGTTGCACGCCGCTGTGCGCCAAGTACGGTGTCGCCTTCTACGGGAGGTTCGTCGAATCCCTGGTGGTCTCCCGCGGAACCAGGGAAGCCGAGATGGCGAAGCTCCTGGAGAACAGCTACCGCTACGTGAACATCGCGCTGGTGAACGAAGTCGCGCTGTTCTGCGACCGGATGGGCATCGACGTGTGGGACGTGCTGCACTGCGCAGGCACGAAACCGTTCGGATTCGCCCCGTTCCAGCCCGGCCCCGGCGTCGGTGGCCACTGCATCCCCGTCGACCCGCGCTATCTGGAGAGCAAGGCGCGCAGCGCGGGGTTCACCTTCGACACGTTGTCCGCCGCCCGCGCGGTCAACGAACGGATGCCCTCGCACGTGGTGCTGCGCGCGGCCGAACTGCTCGCCGCACGAGCCAGGACGCTCGCCGGATCGAAGATCCTGCTGCTGGGCGTCGCGTACAAGCGCGACGTCGCCGACACCCGGGAATCACCCGCGTACCCGGTCGCCGAAGAACTGCTCACCCGCGGGGCCGACGTCTCGTTCCACGATCCCGAAGTAGCCGAGTTCGAAGTGGACGGTCATCGGGTCCGCAAAGAACAACGGCTTCCGGAGGCGTTGTCCGACGCGGATCTGGTGGTCCTGCTCCAGGCCCACTCCTGCTACGACCTCGTCGAGATATCCAACTCCGGTTGCACGCTGCTCGACACCCGCGGCAAGTCCGCGGGTGGCGCGGTGACCCTGCTTTGACCCGCCGCACCGATTCGCACCCGAATCGGGACCGATCTTGCGCGGAGCCAGGACTCCGCGCGGGCCGCCCACACCGTTCCGACAGGCGTGGGCGGAGCACCTGTTCAACAACGATTCATCAAGGAGGATGGCCATGACTGCGGCTATCGCGAATGACCGCCTGCGCAAGCGCTTCGCCAAGTGGGACCTGGACGGCAGCGGCCGTCTGGAGCGCGCGGACTTCGAAAAGGAAGCCGTGCAGATCGCCCAGGCCTTCGGCAAGGACGTCGAGAGCGCCGAGGCGCAGGCGGTCCGGGACGCGCTCACCGGTCTGTTCGAGTACCTGGCGAACGCCGGCGGCCTGACCGCGGGCGGGGCGCTGTCGGAGGACGAGTTCCTCCGCATCACCCAGAAGCTCATCTTCGAGGACGGCGAAGCCGAATTCAACAAGGTGCTCGGTCCCTTGGTGCGCAGCATCATCGGCCTGTGCGACAAGAACGCCGACGGCAAGATCGACGCCGAGGAGTTCGCCTCTTGGCTCAACGCCGTCGGCTTGGACCGCGCCCACGCGGCGCAAGCGTTCGTCGACGTGGACACCGACTCCAACGGTGAGCTCACCGCGGACGAACTGCTCGCCGCCGTGCGGGAGTTCCACTTCGGTCGCCTCGACGTCGAACTGCTGGGCTGACCGGAAACCATGCCCAACGGCCGGTGAACTTCCTGCGGGAAGGTCACCGGCCGTTGTCGTCGGAGGCCCGCGTGGGTGTCCCGTGGCGGAACCTCAGTGGCTTCCTCGCTGCGGGATCTTTTTCCCGAGTGACTTCCACCACGAGGGGAAAAGCCGTCCTCGCGAGGAAGCCACTGAGAACCCGCCGGTGGTCACCTTGCTTGCGTGGGCTGTGCGCTTCGCGCATCCAGGCACGGCTTCGCCGCAAGGCACCGCTCCGCCGCGAGGATCGGGCTCGCCGATGGCTAGGCTACCGACGGGTCGTCTTCCGCGGAGCCGCTTCGAAACGTTCCGCCGTCATGCGCGGGTCGGCGCCTGGTCGAATGCGATGGGTGTTTCCGGTATGAGGCCGATCTCCTCGCCGGTGCACGGGATCTCGGTGCGTACCAGGATGTTGTAGTGGTTCGGGTAGTGGCATGCGTCGAATCCGAGCACGGTACCGATGAGCCGGTCGCCGATGCGGAGTTCGTCGCCGCGGTCGAGGACGCCGGCGCCGCCGAACTCGGCGAAGCCGAGGAACCCGACCCGGTCGATGCGGGACCCGGTGGCGGTGTCGCAGTGGTCGGTGGTGACCAGCTCATGCACCTCACCCGCTCGGATGCAGCGGCTCGCATGCGGTTCGAGCGACATGCCCCGATCCTCCCGGCGGTGCCGCAGCACCTTCACGACGGTGGCGCGCAGACCGCGTTTGCGGCCGTCCTCGTGCGGGTTCATGCCAAGCCCTCCCATTCCGGTGCGGTGTCGAGGAATTCGACTCGGTAGACCGCGTCGACCAGTTCCAGCGCGGCGAGCCCGCCATCGGGCCGCCGGGCCGCGTCCTCGTGCCGCGCGTCGAGCACGGCGCCGAAGTCGGTGAGGATCCCGACGTACTCGTGCCACAGAGAGGCCTTGAAACCCTGGTGGCCGTGCAGCATGTCCGCGTAGTGGACCGTGCCGTCGGTGCACCGGACCTCGACGTCCTTGGTCTCACCGAGATGGGACCAGTCGAGTTCGACGACGGCGGGCACCCCGGTCGCGGAACGCAGCTCGACCACGGCCTGCCGGTCGGTCCCGTTCTCGTCTCTGCTGATGGTCACGCCCGCCGATTCGACGTCGCCGAGGAACAGCCGCACCAGGTCGAAGGCGTTCGGGCCGTTGTCGGCCACGCAGCCGCCGCCGCAACGGCCCGAGTCGAGGTACCAGGTGTCGCCGCCGATGTGCTCCTCGATGCGTTCCAGGTAGCGCACCGTCATCGACTCGACCGGACCGCGACCCTGCAGTTCTTCCCGCAACCGGAGCACGTTGTCGTTGTAGCGGCGGTGGAACGCGGTGAACAGCGGGGTGTCCTCGGTGATGAACTCGGTGAGCGCCCTGGCCTCGTCGAGGTCGACCGCGAGGGGTTTCTCCACGCACACCGGCACGCCCGCCTCCAGCGCGTCGCGGCAGATCGTCGCGTGCACATCGTTGGGCACCACCACGATCACGGCGTCCAGCGCGACGGTCGCGAGCAGGTCGCGGTGATCCCGGAAACCGGGAACGTGACCGCGGTGCACGGCCAACGCGGACCCGCGCACATCGCACACGGCGACGAGTTCCCAGTCGGAGAGTTCGTCGACGGCCGCCAGGTAGTACTTCGAAATCGTGCCGAGGCCGATCACGGCCACCCGGCGAGGCTTCTCCGGTGTCGTCAACGCGCACCTCCGGTTCCGGCGGAGGGCAGGCCCAGCTCGACCAGTTCACGGTGCACGTGCTCGCGCAGCGGCACGCCTTCGCTCCGGCGGCGCGCGGCCAGTTCCGCCTCGTGCCAGCCCGGATAGCCGACCGTGTCGCCCGGTGCGCTCGGCGGGCAGTTCAGCAGTGTGCCGAACAGGTTCCGCGCGCCGTCGGCGAATTCGCCTTGGGGGCGCAGCAGGTCCGGGGCGATCGCCAGCACGAAGTAGCCGATGTCGTCGTCGCGGCCGTGCGGACCGCCGTCGCCGTGCAGCGCTTCCGGGGCCGGACCGAGCCCGGCTCCCGGCAGCAACGCGGACAGCAGTTCCACGACGAGCCCGAGCCCGAACCCCTTGTGCGCGCCGGTGTCCGGGTCGCCGCCCAGCCAGCGCAGGTGCGCGTTGCCGCGGTCGAACTCGGCCGGGTCGGTGACGGTCGCGCCGGAGTCGTCGGCGAGCCATCCCGCCGGTACCCGTTCACCGCTGCTCGCGGCGACACGAACCTTTCCGGTGGGGACCACGGTGGTGCTCATGTCCAGCACGAAGGGGTGGCCGTCGACGGCGGGGGCGGCGACGCTGATGGGATTGGTGCCCAGCATGGTCAACGCCCCCAGCGGTGGGCGGGCTATTCGCTGGCCTCCGCAGTTGCTCGCGACGATCCCGATCAGGCCGGCTTCGGCGGCGCGGGCGGCGTGGAAACCGGCGCAGCCGAAGTGCGTGCCGCCTCGGACCGACACCATCCCGATGCCGTGCTCGGCGGCGCGGGCCACCGCGGAGTCCGTCGCCTCGACGGCGGCCCACAGGCCGAGCGCGCGGCGAGCGTCCACGGTGGCGCAGGCACCGAGGTCGGTGAGCACTCGGGGTTCCGCGGCGGGATCGATGCGTCCGGATCGCAGCAGCGGCAGGTACAGCCGGGTGAGGTTGAACAGGCCGTGCGAGTCGAATCCGCACAGATCGCCGTAGCACAGCGCGTCGGCCGCGAGGTGCGCTCGGCGATCAGGTATCCCGTGCTCGGCGAACACGCCTGCGGTGAACGCGTGCAGGTCCGCGTGGGACACCGTGAGACGTTGCCCGGAGTGTGCGATCTCCGGCAGCAGTGTCATCAGGTGGTCTCCTTCCTGGCACCGTCGTGGTGCCGCTCGGTGAACTCGGTGAGCAACGACGTGACCGCGCGGGCGAAGTCCCGCAGTTCGGCGACGTCGGCGTATTCGCCTTCGGCGTGCGCGTGATTGGTCTCCAGCGAGCCCGGCCCCAGCACTGCCGTGGCGGTGTCCGGGATCCCGTGCATCCAGATGGCGTCGCAGGTGAACGCGGGCAGCGTGTCCGGCCACCGCTTGATGCCCGCGGCGGCGAACAGGTCCTGCGCCCACGTCGGGGCGGCGTCGAGGCAGGGCAGGCCGCGTTTGAGCCAGTCCACCCGCAGGATCTCGGCCGCGTGCGCGGCGGTGCGGGCGAATTCCCTGGTGCGGTCGAAGATCTCGGCGAACTCGCGCACCCCGGAGCGCACCGCCGCCAACAGCGCGCGTTCGGCCTCGGCTCCTTCGCGCGCGGTGGCGTAGGACAGGTTCAGCAACAGGCTTCCGCTGCCGTAGACCCGGTTGTGCTGCGCTCCGGTGTGCAGACCGGCGACGCAGCAGCGGCCGGGCCGGTCCCGGGGGTCGAGGTGCCGCGCGAGGTGCTGGGCGAGGAATCCCAGCAGCACCGACGCGTTGTGCCCGGCCGCCGGTTCGTCGTCGATGGCGCCGTGCCCGTCGACCCGGATCCGCGCGGTCATCGACGCGGTGGCGCGGGTCAGGTATCGCAGTCCGGTCGGTTCGCAGAACACGTTGAGCCGCCCGAAGAATCCGGCCTCGACCAGCGGACGGGTCCCGTAGGTGCCCATCGCGCCGCCTTCCTCACCGGACACGATCTGCACCAGCACTCCGACGTCGCGGCCCAGCGCGGGGTTCGCCGCGACCGCCGCGCGGATGCCCGCCAGCAGGGCCACCGCCGGGCCTTTCGCGTCGATCGCACCGCGTCCGGTGATCCGGTCTCCGGCGCAGGACACGGGTTCGACGCCCGCCACGGTGTCCAGGTGCGCGTTGAACATCACCGTGCGCTCCGGCGGCAGTTCCGGGCCGAGCCGCAGCACCAGGTTCGGCTGCTCGGCGAGGAAGTCCGCGGTGGCGACGTCCCGCACGGTGCGGGGCACGTCGTCGCGCTCCAGCACAGCGGGCTCCGGCGGGGCGTGGTGGGCGATGTCGAATCCGATCGACTCCGCCGCGCGGGCGTAGGTGCGCTGGGCCTGCCACATCCGGGCGGGCGGCTCCGACGATTCCAGCGGGTTCACCGTCGGCAGCAGCAGCAGTTCCCGCAGCAGATTCCGGTCCGCCGAGCCGAACGGGTCGCCGGACATCAGGACCGGCCGTGCGCCGGGGTGCCTGCCGCGTACGGCGCGAGCAGCTCCCGCAACGTCCGCTCCAGGTTCCGGCCCGCGTCGACGAACCGGTCGGCGGCGGACTCGTCGGCGCTCACGCCGTCGTGCGGACGGGTCACCAGGTGCGGCTCCAGCGAGAAGGTGCCCGCGTAACCGGAGTTGAGCAGCAACCGCAGGCACTCCACCACCCGCGCGTTCCCGTCACCCGGACGCACGTAGGTCGCCGCTCCGGGTGAGCCGGTCGCGTCTTTGACGTGCACGTGGGCCACGTGGCCCGCGATGGGACGCAGCAGGTCGAGGGCCTCGTAGCCGTGGTCGATGCCGTTGCCGGTGTCGAACAGCAGCCGCAGCGACGGGGCCGCCGCCAGCAGCCGCGACATCCGATCGGCGTCGGTGGCGGCCCAGCCCGCGCAATTTTCGTGCAGCAGCGTGATCCCGTGCTCCACGGCGCGTTCGGCGAGCAGCGCGACGCGTTCCCGCGCACGAGCTCCCCATTCGGGTTCGCCGAGTCCGTCGTTGGGATACGACATGATCCGCACGTAGCGGGTGCCGAATTCGCCGCACTGCTCGGCGAGCGCGTCGAGTTCGCGCAGGTCCGCGTCGAACGGGGCCGTGATCGGGCGTTCCCAGTTCCCGATTCGCGAGGCCAGGCACACCACGTCGAGTTCCGCGGCCCGCACCTGCCGGACCGTGCGCCGCAGGTCGTCCGCGGTCAGGTCCGCCAGCGCGACACCGTCCACGGTGCGCAGTTCGATGCCGGACCAGCCGAGCCTGCGAATCGCGGCGAGCTGCCCGGTCAGGTCCACGGCGGCCTCATCGCCGATACCGGCGAGCTTCGGCCGCAAGTCACCCTGCATGATCTGAGGTCCTCCTCCACTGTGGAGCGGGGCCGGTCCAGCCCCGGCAGTGCTGTTTCGCCGCTGACAGCAGGCGAATCACTTCGCACTGCAGCGCGAAGCGGTCGTCGGCGGCGGAGTCGGGGGCCGGTCCGATGGCGTTGAACCGGCGGTAGGTGCGCAGCGTGAACTCGGTGAGCGCGTCGTCCGGGAACACCGACCACTGCTCGTCGGGACCGTGCACGCTCAGCTGCGCGTGGTGGTCCTGGTCGCTGAGCGGGTAGTGCCCGACCGCCCGTCCGCGCTCGAATACGAGCTCGACACGACGTTCCCGCACGGGGGCGGTCAGGTCGGAGCTGATGTCGGTGCGCACCCCTTGGTGGTGGCGCAGCGCGAGCCGGGCGCCGCCCATCCCGGGCAGCACCAGGTCCGCGAAGCGCATGTCGGTGCTGCCCGCGTCGAGCAGCTCGGCGGAGCCCGCCAGGCGCAGCGCCGCGCCGAGCGCGTGCGGGATCTCCACGTCGAAGGCCGTCGGGTGACCGTGGGTGGAGATCGAGTGCGTGAACCGGGGTTTGTGCTGGTGGAACGAGATCGACCGCAGTTGCCCCAGGGTTCGCCGGTCGACGAGCTCGGCGAGCCTGCGGGTGAGCTCCGCGTCCAGCCAGTGCGCCACCACCGCCAGCCGCATCCCGTACCGGCTGCGGAGCCGGTTGATCTCCGCCAGTCCCGCGAGGTCCGAAGCCAACGGCTTTTCCACGATGACCTGGCGGAATCCGAGCTCGGCGAGCTCGGTGAGCAGCGCGGGCCGGTCGACCGGTGGCGTGCACAGGTGGACCACGGTGCGCGCCGGGGACACGAGTTCGGCGGCGGCGCGCACCGATTCCGCCACGATCACCCCGGTCAGGGCGCGGCGGGCGCGGGGCGCCGGGTCGCAGGCGATGATCGCGCCGGGGCGGAACAGGTCGCGGTCGAGTTCCCGTGCCTGCGCCAGCACGCGCAGGTGCAGGCCCGCACCGGCGCGTCCGAGGCCGACCACGAGTGAGTGCAGCATCGTGCTCCGTTGCTCTGTGAGGGTGTGCTGTGGTGACAGTTCCGCGAGGAGGTGTTTCCGCCGTTGTTCGCACGGACCGGTCAGCGGAATCGTGGTGATTCAGTCCTTTGAGGACGGATTCCGGTCGGAAACCCGACGGATTCGGGCAATGGCCGTGCCCGCACTGGAATGAACTTCGGCGAACGCGCCCGGCTGCCCGAACTCCCAGGCTATCGATTTCCCCGAACCCCTTCGGATCCGGGTCCGCAACCACTGGTCAGCTGATCACCAGAAAGGGTGAAAAATCGTCACGCCCCTTCAATGCACTTCCGGTTCGATACGGCATTGGGCTAGGTTCTCCAGCCGAATACCTCGCCCCCTTATTCAGGAGTTGACCATCGTGTCCCGCGGTGCGAACGACGCCGGGACGCGGGAATTATCGAGCCTGCCGGATTCATCCGCGCCCGTTCCATTCTTCTCGCAAGCCCGCACTTTCGACCGGCTCTGGCCGGCCATCAGCGCCCGTGTCGAGGAGGTCTTCGACAACGGCAAGTTCTCCCACGGCAAGCAGGTCGGCGAGCTCGAACGGTGCATCGGCGACTACACCGGAGCCCGGTTCGTCATCGGCGTCAACAGCGGCACCGACGCGCTGGTCCTGCTGCTGCGCGCGCTCGGCCTGCGGCCCGGCGACGAGGTCATCGTCCCCGCCTACTCCTTCGTGGCCACCGCCAGTTCGGTGGTCCTCGCCGGTGGCACGCCGGTGTTCGCCGACATCGACCCGGTCACCTACGCGCTCGACCCGGCCGAAGTGGATCGGGTCGCAGGCCCGCACACCAGGTTCGTGATGCCGACGCACCTGTTCAGCCAGATGGCCGACATGAGCGCGCTCTCCAGAGTGGCGGCCCGGCGCGGCCTGACGGTGCTGGAGGACAGCGCCGAGGCCATCGGGATGCGCCAGGTCGGGGTGCACGCCGGCCTGCACGGGGCGGGTGGCGTGCTCTCGTTCTTCCCGACCAAGACGCTCGGCGCGATCGGCGACGCGGGCGCCGTGATCACCGATGATCCACGGGTGGCCGAGGTCGTGTCCGGGCTGCGCCACCACGGCCGGTTCGGCCACACCCTGGATCACTTCCCCGGCATCTCCACCGAGACCGCGCGGCCCGGCACGAACAGCAAGATGGACGACATCCAGGCCGCGGTCCTGCTCGCGAAGCTGCCCGGCCTGGACGAGGAGATCGCCCGGCGCGCACAGCTGGCCGAGGCCTACCGGGAGCGCCTCTCCGGCATTCCCGGCCTCGTGCGGCTGCCGCAGGTGGTCGATCGCGGACCGGGCTCGGCGGGAGTGTTCTACGTCTACCTGATCGAGGTCGAACGCCGCGACGAACTGGTCGAATGGCTGGCCCGCGCGGAAATCGGAACCGAGACCTATTACCCCATTCCATTGCATCGGCAACCGTGCTTCAGCGGACTGGATTCCGCCCGCACTTCGCTGCCCCACGCCGAGGCGGCCGCGCGCGGCGCGCTCGCCCTTCCGCTGTACCCGGACCTCACCCTCGGACAGCTCGATCGGGTGTGCTCCGCGGTGCGCGCTTTCTATTCCGGGAGGACCGCGTGATGCGCACCGAGATTCCGTTCTTCCCGCCGGATCTCTTCGAACACGATCGCAAGATCATGTTGGACGCGCTCCAGGATATCGGTCGGGATCCTCGACAAAAGTTCATCCTGGGCGAGCAAACCGCGGAGTTCGAGGAAATGCTGCGCGCCGATCTGGGCGCGGCGGACGTGGTCGCCTGCGGCAGCGGCACCTCGGCGCTCGGACTGGTGCTGCGCGCGATGGACATCGGTCCCGGCGACGAGGTCGTCGTGCCCGCGTTCGGCTGCGCACCGCTGGCCGCCTCCGTGGTCGACGTGGGCGCCACGCCGGTGTTCGCCGACATCGACTCCCGCACCCTGGTGCTGGACCCGGAGTCGGCGCGGCGGCACATCACCCACCGCACCAAGGCGATCATGCCCGCGCACATGTTCTCGATCATGGCCGACATGCCCAGGTTCACCGAGCTGACCGCGAGCCGGGATCTGCGGCTGATCGAGGACTCCGCGGTGGCGCAGGGCGGCGTGCTCAACGGCACTCCCGCCGGACTGTGGGGCGAGGCGGGCGTGTACTCGTTCGTCCAGGTCAAATCATTCGGCATGCCCGGCGAGGGCGGCGCCGTGGTGACCCGTGATCCGGCGCTGGGCCGTCGGCTGCGGATGCTGCGCAACCACGGTCAGCAGGAACGCTTCGTGCACCAGATCATCGGTGCGAACAGCAGGTTCGACGAGATCCAGGCCGCGTTCCAACGCCACCGGTACGCGGGCTTTCCCGGCAGGCTCGAGCGGCGCGCGGAGATCGCCGAGCACTACACCGAGCGCTTCGCTCCGCTGGCCGACCAGGGCCTCGTCCCACCGCCACCGGGCCGCAACGGCCGGTGCCACTACGTGTACTGCGTGCTCGCCGAGGAACGCGACGTGCTGCGGGAGTACCTCGCCGAGCACGGCATCGGCTCGCACGTGTACTACCCGCTCGCGCTGCCGTACCAGTCGGCGTTCCTGCCCTACGCCCCGGCGGACGAACGCTGGCCGAACGCCGAGCGATCCAGCGCTCGCATCCTGGCGCTGCCGATCTACCCGCATCTCAGCGACTCCGAGGTGACCCGGGTCGCCGATGCCGTCTGCGAGTTCGTCCGCCACCGCCCGCGCGTCTCGGCGCCGGGCACCCCCTGATCCCGAACGAGGAGCGTCTCGACACGATGACCAGTGACCTGCACGCCGCGCCGAAGCACCTCGGCGCCGGCAGGCCGGAGAGCAAGGCCCGCAGCTACACGAGGCTGGGCAAGCTCGACGTCTACGACTACTACCTGAGCATCCTGGTGGTCGCCGCCGCCGTGCTGCCCCTCGCCGCGGTCGGGGCCGGGTCGCTGCCGATGCTGCTGCTGTTTCTGGCCGGTGAGGTCTGCGTGCTCGTCGCACTGGTCTCGTTCGACGACGTGACGGGATTCCGCGACGGCAGCGACATCGCCAACTACGGGCCGAACGATCCGCTGCGCAAGAAGCTGCGCAAGCCGCTGGTCGCGGGCACGCTCTCCGAACGGGAGGCGGTGCGCTTCGGCTGGGCCGCCGCGGCCGCCGGGGCGGCCCTGTGGGGTGCGGCCATCGCACTCGCCCCGAACCGTCCGATGTGGACTCTGATGGTGATCGCGGTGACCTACGTGATCGGCTTGCAGTACTCCTACGGGCTCAAGCTCAGCTATCACGGGTTGCAGGAGGCGTTCATCGCCGCGCTCGGCGTTGCCCTGGTCCTCGCCCCGTACGGATTGGCGACCGGGGAATTCTCCGGTTTTGTGCTGGTGCAGGCGGTGCTGTTCGGTTTCGGGCCACTGATGTTCGGGGTGTACTCCAACACCAACGACGTCGAGGGCGACCGCGGTGTCGGGCGCCCGACGGTGGCCGCGCTGACCACTCCGCGCGGCAACGCCCTGTTCATCGGCGCGTTGTCGCTGGGCGAGTTCCTGCTCGTCCTCGGCGCCTCGCTCACCGGTGTGGCGCCGTGGTGGTTCGTGGTGCTGCTGCTGCCCGCGAGCGCGCTGCGCGCCCGGCAGTACCAGCTCGGGTTCGGTGCGGGCGACATCATGCGCGCGCGCAAGCTCGGGTTCCGGGTGCACCGCCTGTACGTGCTGCTGCTGATCGTGGCGAACCTGCTGGTGGCTTTGGGGATCGCCCGATGAGCGCCGAACTCGACGTCGCCGTGGTCGGGGCGGGCATGGCGGGGCTCACCGCCGCGACCGAACTGACCCGCGCCGGGCTCGACGTCCGGGTGTACGAGTCGTCCGACCACGTCGGCGGCCGGACCGCAAGCGTCCGCGTGGACGGCTACACGATCGACGCCGGGGCCGAGCAGCTCTCCCCGCACGGCTACCGCGCGACGTGGGAATTGCTGGCCAGGCTGGGGATTCCCGAGTCAGCGGTGCCGTTGATCGGCGGCCCCATCGCGATGTGGCGGGACGGCAGGGCGCACGCCGGAGTCGCCGAGCCGCGCGGTCTGCTCACCGGGGCGGGGCTTTCCCCACTGGCCAGAGTGGACCTGGTCAAGTTCCAGATGTGGCTGGCGCAGCGGCGCGGTGAGTTCGACACCGACGACCCGGACCGCACCTGTCTGGCCGATACGACGGTGGCCGAGTTCGCCCGCCGCTACCACCCCGACGTGCACGACTACCTGTTGCAGCCGGTCGCGGGCACCTTCTTCGGCTGGGACACCGAGCGGTCCTCGGCGGCGACGATGCTGTCGCTGCTGCTGGCCGTCGGAGACGCCTCCAGCTGGCGGACCTACTGCGGCGGCATGGACACCTTGGCCCGGCGGCTCGCAGCCGGGCTCGACGTGCGGACCGGGCAGGAAGTGCAGCAGGTCGTCTCCACCGGGCAGGGCGCCCGATTGCAGATCGGTTCGGAGACCGTGACCGCGCGTTCGGTGCTGTTGTGCGTGCCCGCCCCGGTGGCGGCCCGGTTGCATCCGGGAGCTCCGGAGCCCGAGGGCGAGTTCCTGCGCGCGTGCTCGTTCACCCCGGCGCTGAAAGTGAGCTGCCTGCTGGACCGGCCGCTGGCACCTGCGCGCGGTGTCCCGCCGTACGTGCTGCTCACCTCGCAGGCCGAGGACGACGTGCTTTCGGCGATCCTGTTCGACCACCAGAAGCACCCGGATCGAGCGCCCGCGGGGGCGGGACTGCTCACCCTGATGCCGAATGCCGCGACCACCTCGGATCTGCTCGGACTGCCCGACGCGGAGATCATCGCGCGGCTCACCGACGCCGCCGCCCGGTACCTCCCGGGGTTCACCGTCGCGAACCGCCGCAACTTCGTGCACCGCCATGCGCACGGCCTGCCGGAGGCCACGCCCGCGGCGCTGGCGCTGCGCTCCAGGTTCATGGCCCGCCGTCTCCGCCCCATCGACTACGCCGGGGACTGGGTGATGTTGCGCCCGGCCAGCGAGGGCGCCGTGCGCGCCGGCGCGCTGGCCGCCTCCCGCGTGCTGAGCAGGCTGCGCGCACCGCTGAGCATCCCGACCCAGGCTAGGAGCCGACGCGTTGAAACCGCATGACATGGGTGTCCTGTTCGACGAATCCGCGCGGCGGCACGCCACGACCACGGTCCGCCTGGACCGGCCGTTCGACATCGCCCCCGACGGCGGTTCGACGTACGGCGTCGACGAGCTGGCGGAACTGGTGCGCACGGCGGCCGGCTGGCTGACGGCGGCCGGTGCCTGCCGGGGCGACCGGGTGGTGATCGTGAAGGACAACCACTGGGACTACGACCTGCTCGCGTGTGCGGCGGTGCGCATCGGAGCGATTCCCGCGCAGCTCTCGGCGGAACTGTCCACGGCCGCCTTGGAGCAGCTGCTCAAGCGGCTGGACGCGGCGGTGCTCGTCACCTCCGGCGGGTTGGCCGAGCGCTGCGCGGAGGACGGACTGGACCTGGTCTCCACGGCTCGCGCCACGTTGCTGCTGGACGGTTACTCGCCGGGCGCGCTGTCCCTGGACGACGTGCGCGGGCAGGCCGCTCCCGCTCCCCGGCTGCGCCCGGACGACGAACCGCTGGTGATCAACCACACCTCCGGGACGACGGGGGTCCCGAAGCTCGTCGTGCACTCCACTCGCACCATCATCGGGCAGCTGGCGCGTTTCGAGTCCACCCGGCTGCCGCGGATCGGGGTGCGCCCGGACGACACCGTCGTCAACGCGAGCGGTTACGCGCACGGGCGGACGTTCTGCTGGACGGCGGTGGCGCTGAGCATGGCGCCGCAGGATCTGGTCATCCTCAGCAAGCCGGACCCGGATCTGGCCGATCCGATGCTGCGCGCGCACCCGCCGACGATCATCGAGGCGCTGCCCTCGACCTACGTGCGGTTCCGGCCGTTGACCGAGCGGCTGGACAACCCGTTCCGCCGGGTGCGGCTGTTCATCAGCACCTACGACGCGGTGCATCCGCCCACCGTCCGGACCTACCTGAACGCCTCCGCATTGCGGAGTCCACTGTGGATGCAAGGCTGGGGCCAGACGGAGACCGGGCCGCTGACGTTCCGCTTCCACACCCGGCGTTCGCTGAACGGTGCGGCAAGCTCCTCCGCGCGACACCTGGGCCGGCCGATCCCGGGACGGACCCGGCTGCGGGTGGTCGATCCGGACACCTTCGAGCCGGTCCGGCGTGGTCAGCCGGGCCTGGTGTTCGTGCGCACCTCCGCGCGCTGCCTGGACTACCTCGGGGAATCCGAGCGCTGGGCGGCGAAGCGGCGCGGCGAGTGGTGGAACACCGGTGACATCGGCGTGCACCACCGCGATGGCCACGTGTCGCTGCTCGACCGCGAGGTGGACGCGACGCCGAAGCTGAGCTGCCTGGAGACCGAGGACGTCCTGGAGGACCGGCTGCCCCAGGCGCAGGAGTGCGTGGTGCTCGGCCGCCCGGGTGAGCCGCCGCTACCGGTCGTGGTGACGGCCGACGGCGAGCTCACCACCAGCGCGTGGCGCCGGGCGATTCGCGGACTGCCCGCCATGCAGGAGCCGGTTTCGCTGACCTGGGACCAGATTCCGCGCACCGGCACCGGAAAGGTGCGGCGAGCGCTGCTTCTGGAACAACTCACCGGCAGCACCGACACTCCCGGGTCGGGTCGATGGACCTGAGATCTCGTCGCTGTGCGGATCGGGCCGGACGGAGAAGGGCTGCACTGATGGAGAAATGGGGTCGGTCGTGACCGGCACCGGCGTCGTCGAGGATCAGCAGGGCCGGAGGGAGGACTGGCATCACGATCTGAGTGCGGCACACGATCCGCTCACGTTGCGGCGGCTGGCCGAGACCGGGGTGGGCGGCGGCTGGCACTGCCTCGAAGTCGGCGCGGGGGCCGGTGACATCGCGTGCTGGCTCGCGGATCGGGTCGGACCGTCCGGCAGCGTGCTGGCCACCGATCTGCTGCCGATACCGGCGGCACGACCGAACCTGCGGGTGCGCGAGCACAACATCGTCACCGAGCCGCTGCCCGCGGAGAGCTTCGACCTGATCGTGGCCCGGCTGGTGCTGCGCTTCCTGCCTCGGCGCCAGGACGTGATCGCCAAGCTGGTGGGGGCGCTGAAGCCGGGCGCCTGGTTGCAGATCGACGAGTTCGACACCTCCTACGAGCCGTTGCTGCTGGCCGCCGACGAGGAATCCGCGCGGCTCTACGAGAAGTTCCTCGCCGCGAAAGCGGATGCGCTGCGGTCGGCAGGCGTGGACAACGACTGGGGGCGGCGAGTGCCGCTGGCGATGCGCCGGGCGGGGCTCGTCGACATCGACCCACTTCCCCACGTTCAGCTCCGGCACCGGAATTCCGCTGATCTGCGGCTGATGGTGCATCGGGTGGAGCACATGCGCGACGGGCTGCTCGCCGCGGGCATGACGGAATCGGAACTCGCGCGGCTGCGGACGGTGACGATGCATCCCGACTTCCGCGCGACGTCGAGCCTGATGTACTCGGTACACGGCCGGAAGGTCACCCGTTGAGCGCCGCGCCGGCGTCGGCTCGTGCGAGGACGCGGGTCGCCACCGACATCCACGCGCGCTTGACCGAGGACGTTGCGGACGCGGCGGTGCGGTGCGCGGTCGACTGGTCAGGGCCGGTGCGGGCAACGCTGCCTGATGAGGCGGCGGTGCAGGCGGCCTGCGGCATCATGCACGTGCACGGCCGGTCCGCCGGGCGGCCCCTCGCACTGGGCGTGGACTACGCCTCGGTGGTCGCCGGAGTGCTGGCGGCGCAGGGAACGCTGGCCGCGGAGATCGCCCGGGTCAGAGGTGCCCGGTACGGCGAGGTGCGCACGTCGGTGGCGCAGGCCGCGTTGCTCAGCGTGCAGCAGTACCTCGCGGTCGCGGCCACCGATCCGGCCGACGAGGCGGCGCCGAGATCCGAAGTGGACGGTGGCAGGCGGCCACCGTTCACCACCGCCGACGGGGTCCGCTGCGAGCTGGAAACGCTCGACGCGCAACCGTGGCTGCGCTTCTGGCAGGCGCTGGGCGCGGAGAAGTCCGCGATCGCACGCGGCTGGTTCCCCTTCCAGCAGCGTTTCGGCACCGCGACCTGCGCGTTGCCCATCGCGCTGCACGACGTCATCGGCCGCACCGCGTTCGCGCAAGTGCGGACGGCCGCAGCGGAATCCGGGGTGGCGGTGCTGCCGATCCGGGACGATCCGGCGTCACCGTGGGAGGTCCCGGCCTGCACCGGCACTGCCCTGCCCGCCGCCGCGCCGCGAACCTGGAGCGTGCCGGCAGCGGCACCGCTGGAGGGGATCGTCGTCGTCGAGTCGACTCGGCGGGTGCAGGGGCCGGTCGCCGGGCACGTACTGCGGATGCTCGGCGCCGAGGTGATCCGCGTGGAACCGCCCGGCGGCGACCCGATGCGCGGCCTGCCGCCGATGGCCGGTGACTGCTCGGTGCGGTACCGCTCCCTCAACGACGGCAAGCGGACCGTCGAAGTGGACATCAAGTCGGCGGCCGGACGGCGCGAACTCCACGACCTGGTGGCCGGCGCGGAGGCGTTCGTGCACAACTGGGCGCCGGGCAAGGCCGCGCAGCTGGGCCTGGACGCAGCCGACCTGGTGCGCAGCAGTCCCGGACTGGTCTACGCGTGGGCGTCCGGCTGGGGCGACGCGGCAGGGCCGAATCCGCCGCTGGGCACGGATTTCCTGGTGCAGGCGGGCAGCGGGCTGGCCGCGGCGCTGACCCCGCGCGGCACACCGGCGGCGCCGTCGCTGATGACGCTGACCGACGTGCTCGGCGGGCTCGTGTGCGCGAACGGCGTGCTGGCCGGACTTCTGCGGCGGGTGCGCACCGGGGAAGGCACCCGAGTGGACACGTCGCTGCTGTCCGGTGCGAGCCTCATTCCCCGGGACCAACTCCACCGGCCCACCGCGACGGACGGTCCATTGCGGACGGCCGACGGTTTCCTGGTGCTGCCACGCGACATCGACCCCGCCGCCGCGAGAGCGGTGTTCGGTTGCGCGCCGGACGACATCGCCTTCCGGTGCCGCGACCAGGCCACCCGCACCTGGGTGCAGCGGGGCGCGGAGGTGGGAGTGGAACTCACCCCGGTCTGCACGAACTTGCGCGACATCGCCGCCGACGCCCGCTTCAACTCCGCGCTGGGTCGTGCCGAGCACCTGTTCCCGTTGCCCCCCTGGGAGTTCTCATGATCCACGATCCACCGCTCGATACCAGGATCGGCGACCTCGTTCCTCCCGCGCTGCGCGAGGAATGGGTGCGTGCCGGGCACTGCCCGGATCGGGACCTGCACGCCCTGTTCCGCGAGCACGTCGACGCCCACCCGCACCGAGACGCCGTCATCGACGCTGACGGGGTGCTCGACTACGCGGCGCTGGATCGCGAAGTCGATCGGATCGCCGCCGCGCTCGCCGCGGCCGGCATCGGCCCCGGCGACATCGTCGGTGTCCGGATGCCCAACGGCCGGCGCATGGTCGTCGCCGAACTCGCCGTCGCCGCCGTCGGTGCCGCCGTTCTCGCCTACCCGGCAGGCCGAGGCACCCGGGACACCCACAGCCTGCTCGGCCGGTCCCGCGCTGCGGCCGCGATCTTCGGTGCCGTCGACGACGCCGAGGACGCGGGCACGATTCCTTCGCTGCGCCGGATCTTCACCTTCGGCGCCGGCGAATCGGGGCGCGTTCACTCGACGACGCCCCGGCGGCGCGCTGGTCCGCCCGGCCGCAGGACGCCGAGGCACCGGTGCGCATCCTCGTCACCTCGGGTTCCGAAGCGGAACCGAAGATGATCGCCTACTCGCACAACGCGATGGGCGGCGGCCGCGCGAACTACGTGCGCGCCCTCGCCGAAGCCGCGCGGCCGGGCGAGCCGATGCGGGCGTTGATGCTGATGTCGCTGGCGTCCTCGTACGGTTCCTGCGCGACCCACGTGGCGGTCGCCGCACTGGGCGCCACGCTTGTGCTGGTGGACCGGTATGAGACGACCGCCGCGCTGGAACTGATCACCCGGTACCGCCCGAGCCACGTGTTCGGAGTGCCCACGATGCTGCGCCGCCTCGCCGACCACCCGCCGATCCCGGACGAGGACCTCAGCAGCGTCGGCACGGTCGTGTCCAGCGCGGCCCCGCTGTCCGAGGTGACTCGCCGGGCCGCCGCACGACGGTTCGGGGCTCCCGTGATCAGCGTGTACGGGTCCTCCGACGGGATCAACTGCCACACCGCGCGCACTCCCGACGAGCCCGGAACCGGAATCCCCGATCCCTCGGTCGCCGAGATCCGCATCGTCGGCGAGGACGGCACCGAGGTGCCCGGCGGTTCGAGCGGCGAGATCCTGGCCCGCGGCCCGATGACGCCCCTGAGCTACGTCGCCGATCCCGAACTCGACGCCCGCTACCGCACTCCTGACGGCTGGGTGCGCAGCGGTGATCGCGGCGTGATCGACGAGCTCGGACGGCTGCACGTGCTGGGCAGGTTGCGGCAGGTCGTGTCCCGCGGCGGTCTGCACATCAGTCCCGCCGAGGTCGAGCGGGAGATCGCGGCACATCCCTCGGTCGTCGACGTGGCCTGCGTGGGCGTGCCGGACGACGACCTCGGCGAACGGTTGTGCGCCTGTCTGAGCCACACGCCAGGGACCGCCGAACCCACGCTGTCCGAGCTCACCGCGTTCCTCGAAACCGATCGCGGGCTGGAACGCCGGAAACTGCCGGAACTGCTCGTCGTGCTCCCGGAGCTGCCGCTGGCCCCGACCGGGAAGGTCTGCCGCCGCACCGTCACCGCGATCGTCGCCGAACGCACGCACATCCGCGTCTCTGGGGGAATTCGATGACCACGTCCGGCACCACCCGCCTCGACCTTGAGTGGCTCACACCGCAGCACCTCGGGTCCCTGTACCGGCTCGCGCACGAATCCGGTGTCGAAGCGCAGGAATCCGGGCTGGATCCGATCCTGCTCGACCTGGTGCGGCTGCGCGCCTCGCAGCTCAACGGGTGTCGGTTCTGCACCGCCATGCACTCGCGGCAGGCACGGGAGAACGGTGAGACTCGGCAGCGCCTGGCCGAACTGCCCACGTGGGCGGAGTCGGCCCGGTTCGCCGCGCACGAGCGCGCGGCGCTGCTGCTCACCGAGTCCGTCACGCGCCTGCCGGGCGGCAAGGTCCCCGACGAGCACTACCGGCCCGCCGAGGAGCACTTCGACCGGTCTCAGCTGGCGCACCTGCTGTGGACGATCACCTTGGTCAACGCCTTCAACCGGCTCGCGATCGGCAATCGGCTCTCCCAGCACTGATCAGCGCTCACGACGATCCGGCCGGTACCGGTGCGCCGAACGGTCCGTGGCGCGGCCTGGCGTCGGCGGCGTCACGACGTCCGCACCGGGCCGCGCCGTTCGATCACCGTGAGCGCCGTCCGGTGTTGACGCCGCCATGGATCACGTCCGCCTGGATGATGTCGTTGTGGGAACCGTGCACCTCGTTGTGCACGTGGGAGTTCGAGGAAGCGGGTTCGGCGGCCGCAGCGCCGGAACCGGGCTCCGGTGCCGCGTCCGCTCCGGCGGCGTCCGCCTCGCCTGCGGTGATGAGCTCGGCCGTGGTGCGCCGGTCGAACCCCGGCACCCGCACCCATGCTTCGGCGGTGTACTCCTTGTTCCGCACCGGCAGCCGGACGAACTCGCCCTCCCGCAGCACCTGGAGGTGATCGCCGCTGAAGGCGGTCCGCTTCGCGTGCTCGGACACGATCAGCGCGGTGTTCACCTCGTCGGACGCACCGATCTCGCGGCAGCGGTCGAACAGATCCTTGAACGCGGTTGCGTTGAGCATCCGGTCCAGTGCCGTCTTCGCGGGGTAGTAACCGGGAACCACTCCCACCGGGCCGGTTTCGACGGCCATGCGCAGCCGGATCTCCGGTTTGCTGCGCTTGTTGCGCTCGACGGCGGCCCGATCCAGGTACTCGGCGGCGTCCAGCACCGCACCCAAGTACGAACCGGGCAACGTCAGGATCGCGCCGTCTCCGGTCGACTCCCGATCGAGCACGTCTTCGCCGGCGAGGCCGCTGCGGTGCAACGCGGTGTCCACCAGGCTCGTGATGGCCGGAACGATCTCCCCGACGTGATAGCCGCGGGTGCTCGCGGAACCGACCACGTCGACCGCGAACAACGTGCGGTTCTCAGGGACCAGCGTCACTGTATACCTCCAGATGGGTGACTAACCGAAGTCACACAGTGTGGAGAGATCGCCGGGAGCGTGTCCCCTGATTTCCGGGAGAACTAGTGATCCGGCCGATTGCCGCGGATCACCTCCTGCAATCCCTCGGCGTCGACGACGGCGAACGTCCGCCGCCCGGTGCGGATCAACCCAGCATTGCGCAGCTGACTCAGCGCCGATTCCACCTGTTTCTGCGAGGCGGCGACGACACCGGCGATGTCCAGCTGCGTCAAACCGTCCACCTGCCTGCCCGAGTCGGTGGCCCGCCCGAAGTGCTTCGCCCACTTCAGCAGGTGCATCGCGACCCTGGTGCGCACGCCCCGGCTCTGCGCGACCTGGCGATCGTCGAAGTTCTCCTGGCGCTTGCGCCAGGTTTCGTTCAGCAGGTCGCGCACGGCCGCCCGCTCCTGCATGTCCCGGAACACCTCCGCCTGCACCCGCCAACCGTGCCCTCCGCTCAGCGCAACCACGCTCGCGGTGCGGGGCCGGGCATGCACGGCGCCCATCTCACCGAGCAGGTCGCCCGGCCCGGCTACGCCCGCCACCGGGTATCCACCGTCCGCGTCCGGCAGCACGATCTTGACCAGGCCCTGTCCGATGAGCAGCACGTCAGCGGCCGGTTCGCCCACCGTCATCAGCCGATCATCGCGGTGGAACGCGATGAGCTTGCCCGCGCTCTGCAGGAATCGGTGTCCGTCGCCCGCTTCATGACCAGTCACGGTCGAGGATTCTGCAAGAAACCACCCCCGGATTTCGATCACCGACGCGGAGAGAGCACCCGCAGCCACTCTGTCGGCCCAATCCGGCGCTGGAATATGCCGAGGTGGCACGGCTTGCCGCGTCCTTTCCGCCGACGCACCGAAACCATGTCGTCCCGTGCTCAGCAGTGGTCGAAGACGTAGGCCGGGTCGTCCGGGGCGACGAGGTCGTGGTCGCGCACAGTGGCGGTGGCCGGGGTCGCCGGGTCTGCGCACACCTCGGGGAAGGTGCCGCGCAGGTCGTCGGCGTACTCGACGTCGAGGACGTCGCCGCCGTAGATCGCCGCGTAGTCGGCGCATCCCTCGTACCGGTGGCAGCTTTCGGTGACGGCGAAGTCGAATCCGGCCTCGTCCTTGCCACGGGCGCCCAGTTCGGCGGCGTTCTTCTGCCCCACCGCCAGCCCGGCGCCGTGCGCCACGTCGGCCAGCAGTTTCGCGAACGCCACGTTGTCGTCCTCGGTCAGCTGTCCTTGCGAACGGCCGTAGGAGTCCAGGTTGTCCAGTTCCACCGAGTCGAATCCGCTCGCCGCGCAGCCCCGAACGGTGTCGCCGATGAGCTCCGCGAGGCGGGTGCGATGCTGCTCGGTGGAGGTGTCCAGGAGGAGTTCGTCGGGCCATCCCGGATCGCTCACCGGCTCGCCGTCGGGGCCGGAGAGCACCAGGTCACGGCGCTCCGTGAGCCAGAGCTCCCGGTCGGCGGGCTGGGACTGGAAGCCGTTGACGTAGCAGATGTTGTGCAGCCCGGGCTCCGGTTGAGCGGTGCTGTCCCGAGCCACCACCGTGACACCTTCCGGCGGCGGGTACGCACCACCGAGCTGGTAGTCCAGCACGCCACCGGCAGGCGGCACCGCGACCGGGGCGACGTCCGCAACGGCCGACGCCTGCCGAACCACCGGGGGCGCATGAGGGGCCGCGACCGCGCCGCAGGCGGCGAGCGCGAACGTGCCCGCACCCACCACGGCCAGCGTGCGCAGTCGTCGGGGCGCCGGGGAGTGCCTCATCAGATCTGGTCCTCGCAGGTGTCCGGTGCCGGGGCACGAGCCGCGGCGCTTGATCGGACACTACCGCGATGATCATCGAATCCCATGCTCCGCACAGCGCATCCGGGTTCCCCCGCACGCCGGGCCTGCGATGTCCCGGCTCGCGCCGGCGGAATCGGGGGCGCGGATCGCTCCGCCCAGGGCAGGCAGCGCGGTGTCGCCGCCGCATCCGGGCCGGCCAACGCCAGTGCACCGAAGGTGGACCCAGGCAGCTTTCCCCTTTGCCGTCAAGGAATTCGCGTCGAATGCACTCGAAGGGTGGGTCCGTTCGTCAATGACGTAATGCCGGCCCCGGAGCCGGGTCCTACCTCATGCCTCATCGACGAAGCAGGGAGTGTGCGATGCACGACGGATTGGTCGATCAAGTGCGCTGGCTGGTCGACGAGCAGGCGCCGCGGGATCCCGATGTCGCCGCCTGCGCGCTGGACGTGCTGATAGCCGCGCACGGCAGAGCGGACGTGGCCGCGGCACTCGCCATCGTGGCTCCGGTCGAGATCGCCGGGCTGGTCCGCGAAGCCTCCTGACCGGATTCCTCAGCGGGATGCGACGTCGACGCGGAACCGGTGGTCCTCGACCGCCGGTTCCGCGGTCCGGGCCAAGTGCGAGTAGACCAGCGCCGCGCCCAGCAGCGCGATCGCCAGCACGATCCACGGCGCCGCAGCGGAAACGGCGAACAGCAACGTGTGCAGGCCAGGGCCGATCGCCGCCGCCACGCCCCACACCAATTGGTAGAAGGCGCCGTAGCGCCCCGAATCCCGGCCGCCCGCGAACCCGAGCACGAGGACCATCGCGACCGCGCCGAACAACGCCTCACCCAGGCTGAACAGCAGAATCAGCATGGACATCAGCAGCGCCGCACCCGGTACTCCGAAGCCACCGAGCAGCAGAAAACCCGCGAGCGCGACCGCGAGCAGGACCGCCGCCTGCACCATCAACCGCATCGGCGCGCGTCCCCTGCCCCACCACAGCGCGACCGGTTGGAACGCGGGGATCGCCACGCACGAGAGCACGTAGGCCGCCGGTGGCAGCCACAGCGGCATGCCCAGCCAACGCAGGTAGATCGGCAGGATCGAGTCGAACGCGACGCTGGCGAGGGTGAGCGCGAGCGTGGCCCCGGTGAACGCGAGGAAGCGGCGGTCGGCGAACACGCCGCGATAGCCCCGCGCATCCCGTGCGGCCTCGCATCCCCGGAGTCGCCCGGTTCGAGTGCCGAGGCGCCAGAACAGGTAGCCGGACAACGCGAATCCCGCCGCGTTGAGCAGCGGAATCGTCGTCCAGAACACCGGCCCCACTCGGTGCTCGAGCGCCGCGCCCACCGAGACGCCCAGCGCCCCCAACCCGAACCCGAGGGTGCGCAAACTGTTGAGCAGCGCGAACATTCCGCGGCGTGCCTGCTCATCGGAGGTGGCCCCGGCGACGAGACCGCCGTGGGCGGCCCAGTACAGCCGATCGCCGAGACTCACCCCGAACGCGATCAGCCCGACCGCGACGGGCGTGTCGGCCCACAGGTACGCCGGGAACACCAGCGCGCGGATCACGCAGCTCACCGTGGCCGCCGGGCAGGGGCCGAAGCGGTCGGTGAACGTGCCGACGGCCAGCCCGCTCAGCACGAGGGCGGCCAGCGATCCGGTGCTCAAGGCGGCGCCCGCCGTCGACAGCTGCATGCCACGGCCGTCGGTGAAGTAGAGCAGCGAGAACGTGACCCAGACCCCGGCGCCGATGGTGTCGATGACCATCGCGGTCATGAACGTTCCGGAGCCGACGCGGCGGGGGCGCACCGCCGCATCGGCGCGGGTCGCGTCCGCTGTCATCGAACCTCCTGGCGGTACCGATATGCACTGCGCACCGGCCGCGCCGCACGGACGGGCGGCCGACGGCCCGGCCGGGTGTCGGGTCCTCAGCGGGAATCGCGACCTGGGCGCGATGCGATGGCGGGCGCGGTCGCCCACGGAGCGAGCGGAGATCGCACGACGGCGTCGTCGTTGCCGGGCTTTTCGGCGGCGCTGGCGGAACATTTCGCCGATGTCGGCCGGGTCTTCGCGGTGATCGCCTCCGCGCGGGTCCACGCTAACCACAGCGGAGTGTCGAAATCAAGAAATGTCACACCCTCGGTTCACAACCGCTCACGAAAGAGATCACTCACGCATTCAGATACAGTCGCCGACCTTCCCGAATCGCGCTCAGTTCCTTGCGCAAGCACCGGGCACGACCATCACGCATAGCCTCCCACCAGGCCTTACGTGGATCCGATCGCCATTTTCACGCCTGCCGAGAACTCAGATCGCGGCGCGACTCGCACATTATCAACGGGCTCGCACAGCTACCAAAATAATGAAATCGCGAACCGTTGAACGAAATATCGACCTGGAGCACCCCCGGACACCACCGGCGAACAGGCCGGCCGCCGATAAAGTCGATCAAGATCCAAAGTGGACCCCTCGTCGCCCGGCCCCGCCCGCATCGCCCTCCACCTGCGGAGGAACCCGCACCCGACGAGAACCCGACTGATCGAGTAGTCCGATTTCCGCTTCACGCCTGCCCATCACCGCACTTCGCACCGGACACAGTGGTACCCACGCGCGCCGGACCGGCGGTTATGACGGGGACCGATGTCGAAGAGACGATCTCGGTCCCTTACTCTCTCGCTCGTGAGGGAAGAACGAACATTGCTGCACGAGCTGGTCGACCAGCTGCCGGACGACCGCCTGGGGCAGGCCGCGTCCCTGCTGGAGAAGCTGGTCAGCGTATCGCTGCGCCGCAACTTCAAGACCGACGACAAGCCCGACTCGCAGGATCAGCGGTGGAGCGCATCCTGATCGTCGACTCCACTGTGGAGCACTGAGGGGACCGCGTCGGCCGGGACCGCCCCGGGATCGGCCGACCAGGCCTCGCCGAGGCACGGGCCGTCGCGAGCCACGGTGAGGCCGTTGCCCCGCCTGCGGATCCCGATGAGAATCCCGGCAGGTCATTCCGAAAGGGTCACCCCGGCCGGCCTGCGGCCCGCTCGATGACGGCCTTGATGTGGTGCATGTCGGTCCGGGTCGCCGCGTTGAGGCGGGCGGTCATCGCCGCGTCGTCGAACGGGGCGTTCGCACGCATCGTGAACTCCTGCACCCAGCGCAGCACCGTGCCCGACTCGGTGTGCCGGTACGTCCAGTACAGCTCCATGTACCGGAACGGCCCCGTCTCCAGCCGCCGCGTCCGCACGGCCCGTCCGGCCACGTCCAGCACCCGGCGGGACACCCAGCTCCGCACCTTGCCCTCGGCGTCCGGACGGGTGGTGAGGCGGAAGTCGATGGTGTCGCCTGCGCGGCGCAACACCTCGGACCTGGCGTACTCGGCGAACAGTTCCGGCCAGGACTCCACGTCGTTGGTCATGTCCCACACCAGCTGCAGCGGAGCCCGCACGGTCACGGAGTTGTCGGTCCTGGCCATCTCAGTGCACCTCCTCGTTCACTGCCCGCACCCCGTGCCGAGCTCTGATCGTGGAACGGACGGCGCCGCCGATGCTCACCGCCACGTCCGCGGGCGCCGGGCCGGTCTGTCCGGCCCGCCGTCCCGAGGGCTTCACGGCGCAGGCGACCGCGAACGTGGTCATCCGGTCCCGTTCGGTGATCTGACGCGCGATGAAGCCACCACCTGACCGGTGACGTTCCGGAACAATTCGTGCACTCGCATGGCCACCTCTTGTGAATGAGACGCTCTCGCACGTCGCCGGTGACGCCGAATCGAGTGAAACAATTTCAACAGCGGGTCGCGGGATCGCTTTCATCCACCCGCGGACGGCCACATCAGTGAACCTGGAATGCCGCCATGACCAGGTCGGCCGATACGTCGGCAGTGACGCTCAAAGCGCTCGGCGGAACCCGCCGATCCGGTCGATGCATCCCAGGACGAAGGCACAACCCGACATCGACGCGCCGCTGAGAAAGATTCCTGATCGCCGACTCGACCGTCGGCGCATCCGGCCATAAATTACCGCGAATGCTCACCAGCACAAGACGGCCGACCGAGTGATCGCCCGGACGATTGCTTCCCCCACTCGAGAACCTTGAGACACTCGATCGTCGTCCGGGCCGATATCACCGCGCGAGATCAGTCGCGCGCCACCAGCCGCCACAGCGACACCGTCTCCGACGCGCGGGCCTCGTGCAGCGGATCGGTCGGATCCGCGGCGCGCGGGTGTCGCGCAGCGGCGTCGCTGCGGCCCTCGACGGCCAGGCCCGCCGTGTCGATAGCGCTCAGCAACTCGTCCCGCGAACGCAGGCCCAGCAGCTCGGCGAGGTCGGAGAGCACCAGCCAGCCCTGCCCGCCCGGTTCCAGGTGCGCGGCGAGCCCGTCCAGGAATCCCCGCAGCATCCGGCTTCCCGGGTCGTACACGGCGCGCTGCAGCGCCGCCGACGGCTTCGCCGGAACCCACGGCGGATTGCACACCACCAGCCCGGCTCGGCCGGCCGGGTAGAGATCGGCCGCGGTGACCTCGATCCGATCCCCCAGACCGAGCCCGTTGACGTTCTCCGCGGCGCAAGCCAGCGCACGGGGGTCCAGGTCCGTCGCCACCACTCGCCGCACCCCGCGTCGAGCCAGCAGCGCGGCCAGCACACCCGTACCGGTGCCGATGTCGAAGGCGGTCTCGGCCGGGGGAAGCGGTTCCGCCGCCAGCAGCTCCACGTAGTCGGTTCGCTGCGGGGCGAACACGCCGTAGTGCGGGTGGATTCGGGCCGCCAGCGCCGGGATCTCGATCCCGTTTCGCCGCCATTCGTGCGCGCCGATGATGCCGAGCAGTTCTCGCAGGGACAGCACGAACGGTTCGTCAGCCGGGCAACCCGCCGCCAGGCACGCCTCCCGGATGTCCGGAGCGCGCCGCAGCTTCAGCTCGCAACCGGCCTCGACGGGGATCAACAGCATGCCCAGCAGCCGCGCCCGCTGCGCCTGGCGCTGGCGGTGCCGGTGGAAGGTCTGCGCGACGGAATCCATCGCGGGCAGCGGTTTCCGGTCGACCCGCCGGGCCATCGCGGTGAGCAGGTTGCGCGCGTTGTGGAAGTCCCCGCGCCACAGGAAGGCGGTGCCCTCCGCGGCCTGACTGTGCGCGTCGTCCGCCCGCAACCGGTCGTCGCCGATCAGCACCCGCCGCGGCGGGGCGGCGTCGTTCTCCGAGCGCCAGATCGCGGAACGCGGCTCTCCTCGCTCGATCCATTCCAGGGAAGCCAGAGGAGTAGTCAGCACCGCATATCTCTTTTCACCGAATGTCCGACCCACCATCCTACCCGTGCTGCCCAGCGACTATGTCGCCCGTGCCACCCCGCCAGTCATCGTGATCGGGTTCCGTCTTCAGCGCGCTCGCGCAGGGCGCTTCCTCGGCACTGTCGCGCGCGCCGGGAGCACCGCGTTATCGACCCCGGCGGGACCACTCGCTTGGGGGCATCGCGACGACCGATGCGCTGCGTACGGTGCGAGATGGGGTGATCCGTGTCGTGCCCGGAGCTGAGAATCCACCGGAACGTTCCCTGTTTCCCGGCGAATCGCCACACGCCCGCACCGCACCGGTTGAACGCAATTCCCCGCGACGCGGTGAATTCCGCACGGCACAGCACGAATCTGCTGTTCGGCAACGCGTTCGGACCGGCCGTGCAAAGCCGCTGCCCGGCTCGCCGCGCGAAGATCGCCGGGGTTGCGGGAAAACGGTCGCGGAGCTACCTGAGGGATAGCGGCGGCCGGGGCGTTGCCGCATGGCGAGGAGGTGTCGGTGCGTTCGGTGTTCGACGTGTCCTATCAGGAACTTCCGGCATCCGCGCGAGACCTGTACCGGACGCTGGGCCTGCATCCGGGAGTGGAATTCCACCTGACCGCGGTGGCCGCGGCGGCCGGGTTGAGCACCGCCGCGCTGCGCGAGCCGCTGGACGCACTGCTCAACGCGAACCTGCTCCAGGAGGTGTGCGCCGATCGCTACCGCTTCCACGACTTGGTCCGGTTGCACGCCGGGGAAAGGGCCGAAGCGGAGCACTCCGCCGAGCAGCGCCGCGAGGTGGTGCTGCGCGTGGTCGAGCACTACATCCGCCGCACCGCAGCCGCGGCCGATCTGTGCACCCCGCACCTGCGCGGCGCGGCTTACGACTTCACCTTCCCCGCAGCGGATTCCGCCGCGTTCGCCGGTCACCGCGAGGCGCTGGACTGGCTGGAGCAGGAGCGTCCCAGCCTGGTCGGCGGAGTGCGCGCCGCCGTCGGCCACGGACTGCCCGCTGCGGCCTGGCACCTGGGGTACGTGCTGTGGCCGTTGTTCCGGTACCGCGGCCACCACGCCGACTGGCGGACCGTGGACGAGTTGTGCCTCGCCGCCGCCCGCGAACTCGACGCCGCCGAGAAGGAGGCGCGCACCGCGCGCAGGCTGGCGATGCTGCACCACCGGCGCGGCGCGTGGCCGGAGGCCGCGCGCCTGCTGGAGCGGTGCGGTGAGCTGTTCGCCTCCCTCCGCGACACCTACGGCACCACCGACGCCCACGACGCCCGGGCGGTTCTCGCGCTGGCACAAGGTGATCCGACTGCGGCGCGGACGCTGGCGCTGCGTGCCGAGGCGGGTTTCCGCGAGCTCGGCTTCCCGCGCGAAGCGGCGTTGTCGTTGCTGCTGGCCGGACAGGCGGAGATCCGGACCGGCTGGGTCGCCACGGGCCTCGACCACCTGCGGACCGCCGAAGCCCGGTTACGGGAGTCCCGCGACGTGGACCCGTTCAACGCGACGCGCGCCCGGATAGCGCTCGGCTCCGGGCTGGTGGCCGCCGACGAGCTCACCGAGGCGTCCGCCGCACTCGACGACGGGCTGGCCGAGATGACCGAGCTCGGCTCCCTGACGGGCCGGGCGCTCGCGCATCACGGGCTCGCCGAACTGGCCGCCGCACGGCGGGATCCGGCCGCCGAGCAAGTGCACCTCGCCGAAGCGGTGCGGTTGTTCGACCACGAGGGCGACGCCGCCGCGGAACCGCTGCGCGACCGGCTCACCGGCCCCACCGGCCCAGCGGACCCGTGAACGCCTCCTAACGGAGTCGGCTCGGCGCAGCGGTATTCGCTCAGTCCGCCATGAACTCCTGGAGTTCGGCGAGCACGCGGTCCGGCTGCTCGTCGACGATGAAGTGGCTCGCACCGGGAACCCAGCGCAGATCCATCCGCGCGGCGTACTTCTCGTAGCCCTCCAGCAGCAGCGGCGAGATCGCCGGGTCCGCCGTGCCGAACACCAGCCGCGCCTTCGTCGACATCGGTGTCCGCCGGTACTTCCCACGGCGCACCGCGGGCAACTCCCGCAGCAGGAACGTGCGGTACAACGCCACCGACGCCCGCGCCCGCGCGGGATCCCGCCAGCGGTCGGCGAACGCCGCACGTTCCGGCGCGGACAGCGCACCGCGCTCGACGGTGCCGAGGATGCCCCGCGAAATGAACGGAGTCCGCCGGATCAGCAGCGCTCCCAACGGTGAACCCACCACCACCTGGTACCAGAACCGCCACAACGTGCGCACCGCCGCGGGCGACATCGACGGCCACGGGTGGGCGATGTTGAACGCCAGGAACCGATCGAACCGTTCCGGCGCGCGCATGCACGCGAGGAACCCGACCCAGCCGCCCCAGTCGTGCCCCGCCAACCGCACCCGGTCGAGCTCCAACGCGTCGAGCAGGCCGATCAGGTCGGCGGCGAGGTTGTCCTTGTCGTATCCGGTGGCGGGAGCGTCGGTCCAGCCGTGCCCGCGCAGATCGGGGGCGATGACCCGGTACCGCTTCGCCAGTTCCGGAATCTGGTGCCGCCACAGGTACCAGTGCTGCGGCCACCCGTGCAGCAGCACCAGCGGCGGCCCGGCACCGGCCTCCGCCACGTGCACCCGCAAACCTCCGACCTGGACGTACCGATGCGTCACACCGGGCACGTCCAGCGCAGCCGGTTCCACCACCAGCTCACCTCCCCGCAAGACCATCGGGTACCCCACCACACCCCGCCCCCGATGCCAACACGCGACGACACCACGCCGCCTGCTCGACCGAACGGCGCAGCCCCATAGCCCGGTCGCGCGCTTCCGGAACGACCGAACGCCCGTCTTTTCGACGACTGCGAACAAGCCGCCGGAGAACGGGCGAACATCCGCCACGGCCCGCCCCGTCACCCCATAGACTGACGCCGGTCGTTCGGGGAGGAGTACAGCGGGTGGAGTGGCAGTTCGGTCCCTATCTGGTCCAGGGCCTGATCGCGCGGGGCGGAATGGGGGAAATCCTCCGCGCGCACGACACCCGGCACCAACGGCAGGTGGCGCTGAAGGTGATCGCCGAGCGATACGCCGGTGATGCCGAATTCCGCCGTCGGTTCCAACGGGAGGCACAGGCCACCGCGCGCCTGCGCGACCCGCACGTCATCCCGATCCACTCCTACGGCGAGATCAACGGCAGGCTGTACCTGGACATGCGCCTGGTCGACGGCTCCGACCTGGCGACGCAACTCGACACCTACGGCCCGATGAGCCCGGAACGGGCGGTCGTGCTCGTCGAGCAAGTCGCGCACGCGCTGGACTCGGCGCACGCCGACGGGTTGGTGCACCGCGACGTGAAGCCGTCGAACGTGCTGGTGAGCAGCAGCGGATTCGCGTACCTCGTGGACTTCGGCATCGCCTACGCCGCGAGCGCGGGGACCGCCCTGACCTCCACCGGGATCACCGTGGGCACGCTGGCGTACATGGCTCCCGAACGGTTCGGGGAGGCTCCGGCGGATCCGCGATCGGACGTGTACTCGCTGGCGTGCATGTTCTACCAGTGCCTCACCGGGCGGAAACCGTTCCAGCGCGACGCCACCGTGGCGATGATCAACGCGCACCTCAACGACGATCCGCCGCGCCCCGGCGCCACCGCCCCGCACCTGGGTTCCGCCTTCGACTCCGTCATCACGCAGGGCATGGCCAAGCAGCCGCGGCACCGGTTCGCCTCCGCGGGCGAACTGGCACGCGCCGCCCGAGCCGCACTGGACGCCCCGCGCCCCGCCGCCCAGCAGGCCACCGCCGAGTCGACCGCCCCCGAGCAGGCGCCGCGGCGCCGCGGCCGTTGGCGAGTCGGTGCCGCGCTGGGCGTGCTGCTGCTGGCGGGAGCCGTGGCCGGGTGGGCGGCCGTCACCTGGAACGGCACGGCGACCTCAGCGGACACACCGGTTCCGTCGTCCCCGTCCAACCCCTCGTCAGCACCCGACCTCGGGCTGACCGTTCCGGTGAGCGCCCCGGCCTGCGACGATGGATTCACCGTCGTCGTCGGCGCCGCGTTCGACGCGAGCACCGCGCAGCGGCTGCTCGACGAGCATCCCGGCTCCCACTACCTGCACGTTCCCACCACGCCGTGCGGGGCATCGGCGACGACCTCGAAATCCGGCAAGGACATCTACTCCGTCTATTTCGGACCGTACGCGGATCGGGCGAGCGCCTGCGCCGAGTGGGCCTCGGCCAGCGCCCAGGCCGACGACGCCTACGTCAAGCAGCTGAGCGCCACCTCCGGCGGAGCCGCAGTCATCTCCTGCGGTTGAGGGACCCTTGCAGAGCAGCCCGCGCGGCTGTCCGGGTAGGAACCTCAGCGGCTTCCTCGCCGCGGTACGACGACCGCACGATCTTTCCGCCGGGGTCCTGGGCCGCGCCTGATTGGTCCGTCCGCCGGTTCCGATGGCGCAGGCCGCTGGGCCAGGCGGCGGTGATCCCGAATTTCCCGCCACGGGCGCCGGAACGGGCTGCTAGAAAGGTTTGCGAGCGCGCAACCGGGGGACGCACGGTGGACATCGACCGGACGCGGCGAGACCTCACCATCTTCGCCGATTACCACAGCTTCGAGGTCCGCGACGCCCACGCGGACTACGACCTGGCCGCCATCAACGACACCGCAGCGGACCTCCAACGCGACCTGATCTCCAGCCGCGACGGCGTGGTCACCGTCGGCACCGTCCGTCGCCGGAACGTTCCGGTCACCGTCGAGATCGTCGAGGCGGCGCCCCCGGCCGACCTAGCACCCTGGGACCACGTCACCGAAGCCTCCGTCGAGATCGCCAGCGGTCAGATCCTCGTGCTCGGCGGTTCCGACAGCAGGCGCAGCGCGCACCGGTTCGACGTGCCCGTCGGCGTCTACCGGGTGCGGACCCGCTGCGAGGGGTTCGGCACGATCAGCGTGGACGGGATCAACGGCCACGACACCTACCACGTGCAGATCTGGCCGGGGTCCGCACGCCGCACGACGGTGCTGAAGCGCTTCACCGGTGGCCTCCCGACTCGCTGAGGAGCCCGTCCGGCCCAGCGGGACGGACGCCCGGCGATCCGGCGGATGCCGCGTTCACCTGATCTTCGTGCGCCACGCCGTTCACCCGACCGGGCGCATATTGCACAATGTCCCGCATGGCCAGCGATGAAAACACCGCCGACGACCGGACGACCTCGGCTGAACCGCTCACCGAGCCCGAGCGCGAGCGCGGTGAACTCGAACCGGCTGCGCCCATCGCGGAACCGACCACGGCGGAGAAGCTCCAGCACACCCGCACCGCGGGCACCTGGGCCGCGGTCGTCGTCGCCACCATCGCGCTGATCGTGCTGCTGGTGTTCATCCTGCAGAACCTGCAGCCCACGTCCGTGACCTTCCTCGGCCTGCGCGGCGACCTGCCGGTCGGCGTGGCATTGCTGCTGGCCGCGGCCATCGGCGGACTGCTCGTGGCGCTCGTCGGCGCCGCCCGGATCCTCCAGCTGCGGCGCACCGCCGGCCGCCGCAACCGCTCCGCCACCCGCTGACCCGGCGCGGTCGCCCCGACCGGATCGGCCGCGGCCACACGAATCGGCACCTGCCAGGTCCGGCCCTTCCCGTCGCCCGGTCGGCGTACATTTGACGCGGGCGTGCGCCGAAACGCGCCCGCGCAGCATCAAGTCCGCCCCGGTTCGCCGGCCAGCAGTACCGAGAGAGTTGATCGGGTGAGTGCCCCCACGGTGACCTCGCAGAACAGCGCCGAGGGGCAGCCCGGCAGACGTCTACCCGGCGGAGCCGCCCGGTGGCTGCGCACCGCCGCGGTCATCCTCGCGGGCCTGTTGCTCTACGCGGCCTCCCCGCCTCGTGATCTGTGGTGGCTGGCGCCGCTCGCCGTCGCCGTGTTCGCCGCCGCCGTGCACGGCCGCCGCACCCGGGCCGGGTTCGGCTACGGCGTGCTGTTCGGCCTCGGCCAGATGCTGCCGCTGCTGGGCTGGATCCAGGACTTCCTCGGTACTCAGTTCGGCCCGTGGCCGTGGCTCGGCGTGGCCTTGGTGGAGGCGGTGTTCGTCGGGCTGGCAGGTGCAGGCATGGCGCGGGTGAGCCGGTTGCCCGCTGCTCCGGTGTGGATGGCCGCCGTGTTCGTCCTCGCCGAGGCACTGCGCGGCTCCCAGCCGTTCGGCGGATTCCCGTGGGGGCGGCTCGCGTTCACCCAGCCCACCGGCCCGCTGCTGCCGCTGGCCTCGGTCGGTGGCGCCATGCTGGTCACCTTCGCGGTGGCGTTGATCGGGTGCGCGCTCGGAGTCCTCGTGCTGCGGCTGCGCCAGGCCCGCACCAGGTTGATCGCCCCCGCCGCGGCGGCGCTGGTGCCGCTGGTGGCGGGCGCCGCGTTGTGGCCCACCGTCGGTGTCGCCCCGGAAGCGGGCACGGCGCGGGTCGCGCTCGTGCAGGGCAACGCGCCGGACATCGGGCTGGACCTGCTCTACGAGGACGACGTCCTGCACGACAACCACATCCGTGGTGCCCGGCAGCTCATCGACGACGTCCGCTCCGGCCGGGTGCAGCGACCGGATCTGGTGCTGCTGCCCGAACAGGTCGGCAGCTGGGGACCTACCCGATACGACCCCGAGCTGACGGCGGTCACCGAACAGCTCGGAGTGCCGGTGATCGCCGGCGGATTCGCGCAGGACTCCGACGGGACGTTCCGCAACCGCATCGTCGAGTGGGATCCGGCGCGCGGCGCCGATGAGGAATACGCCAAGCAGCACCTCGTGCCGTTCGCCGAAACCATCCCGATGCGCTCGGTCGCCCGCCTGGTCAGCCCCTTCGTGGACCGCTTCCAGCAGGACATGATCCCTGGCGAGCGCCCCGGGGTGTTGCAGGCCGGAGCGATCCGCCTCGGTGTCGGCCTCTGCTACGACGTGGCCTACGACGACGTGTTCACCGGCGCCGCCCGCGAGGGCGCCGACCTGCTGGCGGTGCCCACCAACAACGCCTGGTACGGACACTCCGAGATGAGCTGGCAGCATCTGGCGATGTCCCGGTTGCGCGCCGTGGAACACGGCCGCGCCGTGGTCGTGTCCGCGACCAGCGGCATCAGCGCGATCATCCGGCCCGATGGGGTGATCACCGCTCGCTCGGAGCAGTTCACCGCGCAGAATCTGGACGGCGAGGTTCCGCTGCGCACCGAGCGCACCCTCGCCACGACGCTCGGAGCAGCACCCACCTGGGTGCTCTCGCTCCTGGGCGTCGGCGCCCTCGCGGCCACCGTGCGGCGACGCACTCACGACAAGAACTGACACATCCGGTCACACGCCACTTCCCTGGGGGACGTGTGGCTCGAAGGAGGATCGCTATGACGGACCGGCACGCCCCCGATGATGAGGCGGGGCCGTCCGGCTCGGCTCTGGTCGTCATCCCCACCTATGACGAGCGGGAGAACCTGGAGCCGGTCGTGCAGCGGCTGCGCGCCGCGCTGCCCGCCGCGCACGTGCTCGTCGTCGACGACGCGAGCCCCGACGGCACCGGTGAGCTCGCGGACGAGCTGGCCGCCGCCGACGAGCGGGTGCACGTGTTGCACCGCAGCGACAAGGCCGGTCTCGGCGCGGCGTACGTCGCCGGGTTCGACTGGGGGTTGACCCGCGACTACGCGGCGATGGTCGAGATGGACGCCGACGGCTCGCATCCGCCGGAGGACCTGCCCCGGATGCTGGCGATGCTCGGCCCCGGCGGCACCGGCGCAGACGTGGTCATCGGCTCCCGCTACGTTCCCGGCGGCCGGGTCGTGAACTGGCCGTGGCACCGGCAAGCGCTGTCCCGAGGGGCGAACCTGTACTCGAAATACGCGCTGGGCGTCCCGATCAACGACAGCACCGCCGGTTTCCGCGCCTACCGCAGCCACGTGCTCACCGAGCTGTCCCTGCACAACATCGCCTCACAGGGCTACTGCTTCCAGGTCGACCTCACCCTCCGCGCCGTGGAAGCGGGCTTCACCGTGGTCGAGGTCCCCATCACCTTCACCGACCGAGAGTTCGGCGAGTCCAAGATGAGCCCCGACATCGTCCGCGAAGCCCTCCTCCGAGTGACCAAGTGGGGCCTACGCCGCCGAACGAACCAACTACGATCCCTCTTCCCCCGCACCTGAACCAAAAGCACCCAGCGCGAGCGAAGCCCCGCCTGCCTCGCGGCCGAAGGGCCGTGCCTTGCGGCGAGAAGCCGTGCTTTCGGCGGCGAAGCCCGCGAAGGGCGGGCGAAGCCACGCCTGCCTCGCGGCCGAAGGCCGTGCCTCGCGGCGAAGCCGTGCCTGCATGTGCGAAGCACATAGCCCACGTCAAAAAGCCGACCACCCGCGGGTTCTCAGTGGCTTCCTCGCGAGGACAGCTTTTTCCCTCGTGGCGGAGCCACTCGGGAAAAAGATCCCGCAGCGAGGAAGCCACTGAGGTTCCGCCACCCGACCCCCAAAGCAAAAAGAGCCCGAAAACAAGACAAAGACGCCTGGGCTTCCCCGCACGGAGGCCCAGGCGTTCGGTGTGCTCACCCGCGAGTCGCGGGGGTGCTGTTGTTGCTCAGGCGGAGTGGCTGCGCCGGCCGCGCAGCACTTCCAGCCGCTCGTTGAGCAGTTCCTCCAGTTCGGGGATGCTGCGGCGTTCGAGCAGCATGTCCCAGTGGGTGCGCGGCGGTTTGGCCTTCTTCTGCTCCGGCTCTGATCCATCGATGATCTTGGATTCGGAGCCGTGCAGGCGGCACTCCCAGGTCGGCGGGATCTCGGCGTCGTCGGAGAACGGCACCTCGAACTCGTGATCCTTGGGGCAGGCGTAGCGCACCGTCCGGCGCGGTGCGAGGTCGTGGTTACGGTCGGTCTCGTAGCTGACCGCTCCGAGCCGGCTGCCACGCAGAACGCGATCGGCCATGACGGTTCCTTTCACTTCGGCCCGGAGCGAGTCCGGACGGGTTTTGCTCACCGAGTGCAACGACGGAAAGACCGTCGCATGTTCCCGGCACGGGGCTTGTAGTTGCCGTCGGTGACTTTCTTCACTCGTCAACGACGTTGTCCCCTCTAGAGATGCAAGCAGGGCGCGTTTGTGACGCGTTCTCCTTCTTGCAACCTAGAGGTTCCACCGAACGGGTGATAGTGCCAGACAACTGGTAACCAAGGGCAAGCTAACCTTCACTCTCTTGCGAAAATTGGAAGCGAGATCACCGGTCCATCCGAGCGGCCGATTGAGCCTCGATCACGTTGTGTGTCTAACCCTGGCCCTGTGATGCTGCGACGCTGAGTACCGGCATATGCCAATCATGCCGGTGTCTTCACCAAATCGCATCACCGGCACGGACGAACGTAGGGGCCTCCACGAACGCCGTTCACACTCGTTCCGGCGGCCGGTTTCCGACCGCCTCGATCGCCCGCCGCACCGGCACCATCGAGACCAGTACCAAGCCGACGACGAAGAAGACGACCAGCGAGATGATCGCCAGCCGGAACGATCCGGTGGCCTGACCGACGCCGGCGAAGACCAACGGGCCGAGCCAGGACGTGGAGCGCTCTCCGACCTCGTACAGCGAGAAATACTCGGCCTCCTTGCCCTCCGGCACCATCTGGCTGAACAGGGAACGCGACAGCGCGTTGGTGCCGCCGAGTACCAGGCCGATCCCGACGGCCAGCCCGTAGAACTGGAACTGCTGGCCCGCTTGGACGAAGTAGGCCGCGGCCAGCACCCCGACCCAGACCACCAAACTGATCATGATCGTCTTCTTCGCGCCGATCCGACCTGCCAGCAAGCCGTGCAGCACGCCGCCGATGAAAGCGATGAACTGCACGATCAACAAGGTGATGATCAGCGACTCCTGGGGCAGCCGCAACTCAAGGTCACCGTACTGAGCGGAAACCTGGGTGACCGTCGCGATCCCGTCGGTGTAGATCATGTAGGCGCCGAGGAACGCCAACGTCAGCGGGAAACTCCGAGCCTGCTTGATCGTCGAGCCCAGCTGCTTGAACCCGGCGGTGATCACCGAGGCGCCCCGTTCACGCCCCTCCGGCGCGTGGTGCCTGCGCAGCGCCGCCAGCGGCAGCAGGGTGAACGCGGCCCACCACACCCCGGAGGACACGAACACGATCCGCACCGCGGCGTCTTCGCTGAGCCCGATCGCGTCGTGGCCGAGGTACAGCGCCAGCTGCAACGCCAGCGCGCAGCCGCCGCCGAGGTATCCGAACGCCCACCCACGGGAGGACAGGCGGTCGCGCTCATCCGCGTCGGCGATCTCCGGCAGGAACGAGTAGTACACGACCACCGACGCGCCGAAGCAGATGTTGGCGGCGATGAAGAAGACCAGCCCCCACTTCCAGTTCGACGCGTCCACCAGCCCCAGCAGCGAGGTGGCCAGCGCGCCGCCGAAGGCGAAGGCGGCGAGCATCGTCCGCTTGTTCTGGGTGCGGTCGGCGATCGCACCGGTGATCGGCAGCACGAGCACCTGCACCACCGTGGCGACCGAGAGCAGGTAGCCCCACAACGAGCCTGCCGGGAACGCCAACCCCAGCACCGAAATGTCGCAGTTGACCAGCGAATTGCCGCCAGGGCACGCACCGGTGCCGTTGCGCGCGACGTCCGCGGTGGCGGACTCGGTGGCCACACTCGTCAGGTACAGCGAGAGGAACACCGTTGTCACCGACGTCGGGAACACCGAGTTGGCCCAGTCGTACCAGCACCACCCTCGCTGCTCGCGACGTCGTCTCGCGGTGTCCGGCGCGAGACCGCCCAGCACGCTCATGCCTCTCCGTCCTCGAGTGTTCACTCATTAGGGGTAACGGGGACTGTATCGGCTCCGGATCAACGTATGGTCGCGGCGCGTTGATCTTGATGGGAGCAGCCCCCGTCACCTCCATTTCCCCAGTTCATCGCCATGATCGAGCGCACATGCGGCCGATCGGGCCACCGTCGGTGCCCCACCCCGAGGACCGCCGGCAGTTCAGGACAGGGCGTCCCCCGGCTTCGCCTTCCCGGCGCTTCCCGGTCGTGCGCCACCGGTGAACCGGTCGCCCAGCACGTCCCGCAGCACGTCGGGACGATCGGTGACCACCCCGTCGACCCCCAGGTCGAGCAGCTCCCGCATGTCCGCCGCTTCGTTCACCGTCCACGTGTGCACTTCCAGTCCCCAGCGATGCGCCATTCGCACGAACCGCTGATCCACGACACGCAACCTGCCGTGCCGCGGCGGCACCTGCGCGGCCCAACCGTCGATCCGCGAGCGCAGCCCACGACCTCCGTACCGCGACGCCCCCCACAACGTCGCCACGGTGCGCTTCCCCATCGACGTCAACAGCTCCGAGCTCCCGCCCTTGCGCAGTTCGCGCAACCGGCGATCGTCGAAGGACGCGAGGCAGACCCGATGCCACGCGTCGTGCCTGCGCACGGTCTCCAGCACCGGCCGAACCGCGGCGTCGTCTTTGACGTCGATGTTCAGCAGCGCCTGCGGGAGTTCCTCCAGGACGTCGTCGAGGCAGGCGACCGGTTCCCGCCCGCCGATGCGCGCCGACCCGACCGCCGACCACGGCAGCCGCCGGATCGTACCGCGCCCGTCCGTCGTGCGATCCAGGCTCGGATCATGGTGCAGTACGACCACCTCATCGGCCGTCGCGTGCACATCGGTCTCGATGTAGCGGTAGCCCTCGGCGACGGCGCGACGCAGCGCGCTCATCGAGTTCTCCATGTCGTGCAGGTCGCCGAGGTGCCAGCCTCGGTGGGCGAATGCGCGTGGCCAGGGTCCCTGCAGGAACGGGTGGGTCACGGAGGCTCGGGTCCTTTCACGAACCGGGGCTGTGCCGGGGGAGGTCGAGGGTCGCCGCTCCACTCTGCCCGACGTCCGGCGCGGAGCGGCACCCGCACCGGCGTGGCAATGCGATGTTCGCCGAGGGGTCGCATTACCGTTGCGCACCGTGGACAGCCCGCCCGAGATCGACTCGCTCACCACTGAGACCGCCGCCCGTGGTGCAGAACCACCGGTGACCGAATCCGGTCGTCGCCGCACGGACCGGCATTGCGCCTGGTGCGGCCGCCGACTCGCCGCCTCCGGACGGCAGGGACGGCCCCGGCTCTACTGCACGCAGTCGTGCAGGCAGCGCGCCTACGAGCGCCGCGGCGCGGTGCAGCGTTCCGGGCTGCCGGAGGACGCGGTGGTGCTGTCGGCGACGGAGATCGCCGACCTGCAGGATCGGCTGTTCCAGCTGCGCTGCGCGGCCGAGGACGTCGGTACGGCCGCCGAGGACGGGGCCGGCACTGAGGAGCTGCGCAAGATGGCGGCCGAAGTGGTCGCCGTGGCCGCGGAGCTCGAACGCCTCCGTTGAGCGGACCCGTTCCGCGCTGGTCCGCGCGGCGGAACCTTCTTGGCTTCCTCGCCGGGCCTGCGGTTCCCGAGCTATGCCACGGGGTGCCTTTGGACTCTGGCTGTTCGAACGGCTGCCGGGTCACGATCGAAGGTCGTCCGTGCGAAGGGGGTTGAGGCGTGTTCCTTCCCGCCAAGACCGTGCTGGCCGGTGTGGACGGTTCGGAGCAGTCCAGGCGCGCGGCGGCGTGGGCTGCCGCGGAGGCGGCCCCGCTCGGAGCTTCGCTGGAACTGGTGCTCGCCTACGACTCCGCGCACTATCGGACGCGGGCCGATGAGCTGGTGCGCGGCCTCGCCGCCGAGTGCCGCGAGGCCAATCCCGACCTGCACGTGCGCGCGCAGGCGGTGCTCGGAGATCCCGCCGAGAGCCTGGTGGCGCGGACCTCCGAGGTGGCTCTGGCGGTCGTCGGGTCCCGTGGTCGCGGTGCGATTCGGGGCGCGCTGCTGGGTTCGGTGAGCACGGCGGTCGCGACCCACGCCGGGTGTCCGGTGACGGTGGTTCGCGGGGCGGACGAGCTCGGTCCCGGGCCGGTGGTCGTTGGCCTCGATCTGTCGCCCGCGACCAGGCCGGCACTGCACTTCGCCTTCGACTGCGCCGACCGGCACGGGCGTGAGCTGGTGGTGGTGCAGGCGCTGCCGGACGCCTACTTCCTGCCCGCCATCCTCGGCGACGCCGAGCGCCGGCTTCATCAGGAGGACGCCGAGGAGCAGGTGAGCGGGCTGCTGGCGGTGTGGCGAGAGCACTATCCCGAGGTCGTGGTCCACCGGGTAGCGACGGATCAGCAACCGGTGGAGGCGTTGTGCGAACAGGCGCGCGGCGCGCGGTTGCTGGTCGTGGGTCATCGTTCGCGGAACACGGCGCCCCGACAGGGGTCGGTCGCGCTCGGCACGCTGCACCATTCGCCGTGCCCGGTGGGGGTCGTGGGCGATCAGGTCGAGCTGAGCCGGTAGCCGATGTTCGCGGGTCCGGCGCGACCGTGCGATACGGCCCCAGATGGACGCACCTGCCGTCAGGTCCGCACGAGTTGAGCCGACCGGGCGGGACCGGCCGTCAACGGCGACCGGCGCTCACTCGTCCACCGCGTGCACCAGCTCGATCGCCTTCGCCAGCGTGCTCAGCCGTTCGTCGAGATCATCGCCAGCCGGGTACAGCCGCACCATGTCGACCCCGGCGTCCCGCCACACCCGCAGCCGTGCGCGCACCATCGGCTCGGTGCCGATCAGCGTCGTGGCCAGCACCATGTCGTCGGTGACGAGCGCGGCCGCGCCTTCGCGGTCACCGGCCTGCCAGCGTTCGCGCACCTCCGCGGCGACCTCCGCCCAGCCTTGGCGGGCGTAGGCCCGGTTGTAGAAGTTCGTCGACGCCGAGCCCATCCCGCCCAGGCTGAACGCGAGTTCCTTCTTGCGCGCGGACACCATCGGCCGCAGCGCGTCCTCGTCGGGCGCGAACGCCACCTCCGCGCCTTGGCACACATCCAGGTCCGCACGGACCCGTCCGGCTTCCCGCAGCCCCTCGTCGAGGTGCGCGAAGTAGGCCTCTGACGCGCCCTCCGGCACGAAGCTGGTGCCGAGCCAGCCATCGGCGATCTCCCCGGTCAGCCGGAGCATCGCCGGGGAGAGCGTCGCCAGGTAGATCGGGACGGGGTGTTCGGGCCGTGCGGACAACCGCATCGGCACCGCTTCGCCCGGCAGCGGGATGGTGAATTCGCGCCCGTCGTGGGAGATCTTCTCGCCGTCGAGGGCGGCTCTGATGATCTCGACGGTCTCCCTGGTGCGGCCCCGGGGGCGCGCGAAGGGAACTCCGTGCAGGCCTTCGATCACCTGCGGCCCGGAGGCTCCCAGTCCGAGCAGGAACCGGCCGCCGGACAGGTTCGACAGGGTGATCGCCGTCTGCGCGACCGCGACGGGGGTGCGAGTGCCGACCTGCATGATCCCGGATCCGAGCAGCATCCGGTCCGTCTTCGCCGCGTAATAGCCCAGCGCTGCGGGCGCGTCGGAACCCCAGGCCTCCGCGACCCAGCACACGTCGAGCCCGAGCTTCTCGGCCTCCAGCACAAAAGCGGTCCGGTCCTCGCCGCCGGCGGAGGCCTCTACCGTCGTCGCCGTGCGCATCAGGCCGTCCGCTCGATGCGGCGCTTGAGATGTTCGAGGGTGGCGTCCATGTTCTCCGCCAGGTCGCACAGCCGCCGGTAGATGATCTTCTGCTCCTTGTCCGGCATCCGGTCGACGGCCATCGTGAGCCCGGATCTGCCCGGTCCGATCCGCACCCGGTAGGCCAGTTCGGTCCCACCGTCCTTCGGAGCCAGGACGAACCGCCAGGTCGCGTTCGGCTCGGCGGGGTCCTGCACGGCCCAGGCGAAGGCACGGCCGGGGTCGCATTCGATGACGTGCGAGGTCGTCGCCCACTCCCCCAGCACGTCGTTCCGGTTGTGGCCGCGGAACCGCGCGCCCAACACGGGGCCGCTGGCGCCGTCGAGCCACTCCACGGCGTGCAGTTCGGAGCTGGCTTCGGGCAGCCGCTCGATGTCGGACACCACCGGCCACACCTGCTCCGGGGCGGCGGCTATCCAGGTTCGCACCTCGGTGGTCGGTCTGTCCGCGAGTCGTGCACCGGTCCACTCCATGGCCGGACCCCCATTGCTTCAGACGCGTATTGACCACCAAAGTTTCAACATGAGACCGAGACTGTCAACCATTGACGACGAGTCCGGGTACGGCGGCGTTCAGTCCGGCCCGTCCGTCCCGAAGCGCCTCCGGACGTCCGGGCGCTCGGCCAGCCGGGGCGGAAACCCCGGCCCCATGCGCATCTCGCTGTCCGCGGCGCGCAACGGCCGGGAGCACTCCGCGCAGACCACCTCGGCCTGGCTGTCGCGCCCGCAAGCGTGGTGGTGGAGCGTGATCGGCGGACCGCCGTCGTCGGCGAGCCAGCGGTCGCCCCAGGTCGCCATCGCCGCCAGCACCGGGAAGAAGTCCCGTCCCTTGTCGGTGAGCACGTACTCGTAGCGTTCCGGTTCGACCTGGTACCGCTGCTTGACCAGCAAGCCTTCGTCCACCAGCAACCGCAGCCGGTCGGTGAGCGTGTTCCGCGCGATGCCCAGCTCCTGCCGGAACTCGTCGAACCGGCGGAATCCGTAGAAGGCCTCCCGTAACAGCAGCGTCGTCCAGGCATCCCCGAGCAGGTCCGCCACCCGCGCTATCGAGCAAGGCCAGTTGCCGAACGAAGCCCGTCGCATGTCCCCAACATACGCAGCGGTCATGGCGCCGGAACCGGCCTCGCCCACGTACCGGGCGGGCACGAAGACCGCTGCGCGTACGTAACATGGGCGGGCACCAGGAAGCGGGGACGTCATGCGCACCACGAGACCGATCGCACCGACCGGGGCGAGCGTCCCTGCCGGTCAGCGGCTCGGACCCGGGAACAGCACCGCAGCCGGATTCGGTACGATCACCCGCGAACCCGCGAACCCGCGAACCCGCGAACCCGCGAACCCGCGAACCCGCGAACCCGCGAACCCGCGAACCCGCGAACCCGCGAACCCGCGAACCCGCGAACCCGCGAACCCGCTCTAGCGTCGGCGGTTCCGCTCCGGGCAGCATGGGACGGTGCTCACTCGATCACCGGACGACCTCATGACCGGTGATCAGCCACCCCCTCGCGTCTCCGCCGACGAGCCCGTGCACGGCACCTTCGGGTGCGAGCGCACCGTCCTGGTCATCGCGCGCACCATCACTTCCACCGCTCGCCTGCTGGACGCGTTGCGGTTCTTCCGGGACGACTTCCGCGTGGACCTGGTCTTCACCGTCAACGACACCTCGCGGCACAGCACCGGAGTGCGCGAGTTGCTGCGCGAGGCCCGCGCCGATCGGATCGTCCCGTGGGACCAGGTCCGGAAGATCCCGTACGCGCTGGCCATCTCGGCGAGCGAGAACATCGACTTCGACGAACTCGACCCCTCCCGGCCGGTGGTGGTCCTGCCGCACGGCATCGGGTTCAACAAGTACGTGCCTGATCCGAAGACCGGCGGCACCCGGCTCGCGGGCCTGCCTCCGGAATACGCGCTGCGCACCGGGAAAGTGCTGCTGACGTTGGCGAACGAGTCGCAGCGGCGGCAGCTGCGAGCGGTACGTCCGGAGATCGCGGGCAGCACCGCGGTCGTGGGCGATCCGACGTTCGACCAGCTGCGCGCGAGCCTGCCGCTGCGGAACCGCTATCGACGGGTGCTCGGCCTGGGCGTCCGGAAGCTGGTGCTGCTGAGCTCCACTTGGCGCGAGGAGGGCCAGCTCGGCCGCCACCGCGAACTCGCCGCGCGCCTGCTGGCGGAGCTGCCTGCCGACGAGTACCAGGTGGCCTTGGCGATGCACCCGAACATCTGGTCCTGGTACGGCGAGCTGCGGGTGCGCACCTGGTTCGCGGACGCGATCGACGCGGGCCTGTTGTTGTTGCCGCCAGATGGCGGCTGGCAGGCCGCGCTGGTCGCGGCGCACCAGGTCATCGGTGATCACGGTTCGGTGAGCCTGTACGCGGCTTGTCTCGGAAAACCGTTGCTGCTGGCCACGTCCGGCGAGGAGAGCGTGCCCGGCACGCCCGTCGAGGTGCTGCTGCGCAGCGCGGACCGGCTGGACGTTCCGGGGAACTTGCCCGCCCAGCTGGAACGGTCGCGCCACGAGCACGACCCGGCCCGTTTCGCCGCGCTGGCCGAGCAGGTGTTCGCACACGTCGGCGACGCGACCCGTGTTCTGCGCGAGGTGCTCTACCGGGAGCTGGACCTGCCCGTGCCGGACGGCGAGCCGCCCTTGTTGCGTCCGCAAGACCCCGAGCCGTTCCGGGGCGAGCCCACCTCCTTCGAGGTGTTCACCGAGTTCGGCGCACCGGAGACGATCACGTTGCGCCGCCATCCCGCCGCGGTACGGCGAACCGACCGCTCGGCTGAGCCCGGGCCTGGCGTGCAGCGCCACCTCGCGGTCGACGAGGACGAATCGCGGCTGACGCGGCATCAGTCGGCCGCGGTGCTGGTGCGCGGCGCGGTATCCGATGAGCGGGACGCGCGGGTGTGGCTGGAGCAGACGGGTGTCGATTTCCCCGGATCCAGGATCCGTGCCGCCGCAACGGAAACCGGATGCGTCGCAACCGTCCGCAATGGACCGACCGTGCGCATCACGATGGATCACGACGGAACCGCGATGCAAGCGGCGTCGGCGCTGTACGCACTTGTCCTCAAAGGACTTTCCGGTGGGGGTTACACCGCGGTGTGCGGAGCGACCGAATTCCGGATGACCGTTTCCGAATTGTGACGGCCGCTCAGCCGAGTTGCGCCAGCTCAGCGCGCACTCGCGCGACGCGGGGACTGCCGAGGCTCTCGTAGACGGCGAGCGCGCCGCGCAGGTTCTCCCGTTGCAGCGCGACGTCACCACTGGCGGCGGCGACCTCGGCGAGCTTCTCCCGTGCCTGCGCCGCGTAGTAGTGGTCTTCACCGGCGGTGAGCACCGAGATCGCCTCGTGCAGGGCTTCGGTCGCGGCGTGGTGCTCCCCCAGCCGCGCGTGGGCGGCGCCGATCCCGGTCAGCGCGCGTCCGGCCATCCGCTCGTCGGGCACCTCCCTGATCAGCCGCAGTGCCTCGCGCAGCGTCTCCAACGCCTGCCTGGACCCGCCGTCGGCGTCCTGGCTGCACCCGAGGAAGTAGGTGACGAACGCCCGCCCCCGCAGGTCTTCGGCGGCGGTGAACAACTCCAGCGCCTGGCCGTACGCCTCGGTCGCCCGAGCGCCGTCGCCGGTCGCGTCTCCGTACCGGCCGACGAGTTCCCACACCGAGGCCAGCAATCGCGGGCGCCCGAGCCGCTGCGCCACCGGCAACGCGGCGTCGAGTTCCGCGCGGGCGCGGTCGAGCTCGCCGAGGTCGGTGAACGCCCTGGACACGAAGCTGCGCAACCGGGCTACGGCGTCGGGGCTCTCGTCGAGTTCCGCGGCCCGCACGCCGAGATCGGTGGCCGCGACCCACTCCAGCAGGTAGCGCCGGTTGACGTAGAGCGCGGTCATCGCTTCGGCGAGCTGCCACGCCTCGCGGTGCAGGCCACCGTCCACGGCGGACCGCAGCACCGCCGCGAGCGTCGCGCGTTCGGTGTCCATCCAGCTCGTCGCGTCCTGCTTGGCGCGCTCACCGGTGAACGGCTGCTCCTGCCCTGCGAGCAGTTCCGCGTGATCGGTGATCCGCAGCCGGCCGGGGCCGAGCATCGCGAGGTCCGCGAACGCCGCCCGGTGCAAGCAATGCCGCACGATCCGCCGCACCGCATCCGCTCGGGACTCGGCGGAGTCTTGCCGCTCGGCGCAGGCCCGCGCGTGAGCTCGCACCAGGTCGTGCATCCGGTAGCGGCCGTTGCCGTCGTCGACGACGAAGTGCGCGTCCAGCAACGCGACCAGTTCCCGGCGCGCTCGGGCCGGGGCATCGGCCACGGCGCGCACCAGCTCCAGATCGAACTCCCCGACCGGGAGCAGCCCGAGCCGCCGGTACAGCCCGGCGGGCTCCGCAGGCAGCATCCGGTAGGCGACGTTGAACGGCGAGGTCAGTTGTGATCCGTCCGCGTGGTTCTCCTCGACCAGCTCCGCGACGCGCAGGCTCGGATGTTCGCGCAGCGCGGCGGCCATGATCCGCAGCATTTCCGGGAATCCGCCGCAGAGCCCGGCGAGTTCCCGCATCGCCGCCGGTTCCTGCTCGGCTCGGCGCACACCGCACATCGCCTGCATCAGCTCGCTGCCCGCCGCGTCGCCGAGCGGCGCGATCTCGACCACCGACGCTTCGTCGAGCAGCAGTTCGCTGAGCCGCCGGTTGCTGGTCACCAGAACCGAACTGCCCGGCGCCTTCGGCACGAACGGCGCCACCTCGGCCGGTTCTGCCACATCGTCGAGCAACACCAGGACCGGGGACTCGCTGGTCCACGTCTGGTAAAGACCGGCGCGTCCGGCGAGCGTGGAGGGCATCACCTTGTCCTGCACGCCCAACGAACGCAGGCAATCCGCGAGCGCGTCGCTCACGGCGGCGCCGTCGGGTCCGCGCAGCTTCGCGAAATCCACGAACAGCTCACCACCGGGGTAAGCGCCGAGTTCCCCGGCCACGTGCCGGGCCGTCGCGGACTTGCCCACTCCGGGCAGTCCGGTCAACATCACGATCTTCGAGCCGCTGGTCCCGTCGCTGTGCGCGAGCAGCTCGCGCGTCCGGGTCCGTTCCCGCTCGCGGTTGACGAACTCGATGGTCAGCGGATGGATCTCGCGGGGCACGCGCACCGGTGTCGCACCGATGTAGGTATCGCCGTAGTGCGCGCCCGTCTGCACCACCGGGCCGGCCGCCGTCCCGGACACGGAGTTGGCGCTCTCGGGCCGATCGTTCATGCGCCCATCCTCATCACCCGGCGGTAGTCGGCTCCCCACGTTACGCGAGGTCGCGGTGAAGATCAGCCGGAATCGCCCACGTCGTTCACCGTCCCTGGTGGGGGATGCGGACGGTGCCGAGCCGGGTGCTGTTGAGGGGCGCACCGGTCATGCCCGGCGCGGTGCGACCCGGCAATAGGCGGGACGCGCCGAGCGCCCCGACTCACCCCGGGCGCAGGTCGGTGATCAGCCACCGTGGACCGGAGCGTTGCGCCCGCACGACCAGCCGGGCACCGGAGGCGCTGGTCCGGCCGGTGTCCGCGCGAGTCGCGGACTGGTCCAGGAACACCAGCAACTCGGCTCGACCACCGTCCAGGGCGGTGACCCCGCTGCGGACGACCCGGGTCACCAGCCGGACGCGCTGCGCTTGCCCCTGGTCGCGCACCGGCCGGATCAGCTCCTCGTAGCGGGCGACGGCGGGTCCGGTGAACAGTTCCCGGGCCGCCGAAGCGCCGTCCTGCGGGCGTGGGAAGTCGTAGGAGAACGCTCGTTGCAGCCCGTCCCGCACTGCGGTGGTGACCTCCTCGGTGCCCGCGAGGTCCACCACGGCGCGATCGGACACCTCGGCGTTCAGCCGCAGCGCGAGGGCCGCCGCCGACGACCAGAGGCCACACGCCACCAGCACCGCCGCGAGCACCACGATCACTCGCCGGGCGGTGGTGGGGCTCGGCAGGTCGTCGCCGTTTCGGCTGTGCCGCAACCGTGTCATGCCGCCCCCAATTCCACGGGAGCCAGCGCGCTGAGGCGCCAGCCCTGCGGGGTGCGGGTCAGTTCGGCCTCCATCCTGCCTGCGGTGATCTCCGGTTTCGCCCCGTCGCGCACGACCTCGGTGTCGACGGCGGCGATGACCGTCGCCGATCGCTCCTCCAGGTCCGTCACCGCGAGGTGCACGACCCGTCCCGTCGTGCCCACCGCCTGCTCCCGCAGGCGCGGCACGGTCGCCGGATCGGTGAACTCCTCGTGCAACGGCCCCGTGGAGGCGGCCAGCCAGCCGCGCACTCCGGCGTCCACCGCTCGTCGATCCAAAGTGGTCAGCGTCTCGATGGAATCCCGTGCCTGCGCGAGGACTTCCGCACGATCCGCGACTCGACGCACCTGCGGATCGTGCTCCGCCGACCACCAGGACCAGCCCGCGGCGGTCGCGAACGCGACCGCCGCCACCAGGACCGCCACAACGGTGACGTGCCGCATCGATCTGCCCTCTCCGTCCGGTCAGCGCGGCAGCGTGCAGCCGGCCTGCTGGTTCCACGGCACCCCGGACTCGACGTCCAGCCCGCCGCGACGCGGTGTTCCGCCGTAGCCCTCGGTGCAGGGCAGCGGATCGAAGAACGTGTTCACCAACCCGAACCGGGCTCCACCGGGCTGGAAAACGGCCTCTCCCATCGCTGCCGCCTGCGGAGCGGCCACGAGCACCCGTTCCAGTTCGTCCTGGCGCTGCACGAGCACGGTCGCGGGCGTGACCAGGTTCGCGACCAGCACCCCGAGGTTCGGGTCGTTGTCCCGCAGCACCCCGCTGACCTGCCGGGCGGCGGCGGGCGCGGCCCGCAGCAGCCCGCGCAGGTCGCCGTCGGAGGCGCGCAGCTGCTCGGCGACCAGCCGGGTGTCGGCGGCGAACGAACGCAGGAAATCCGACTGCTCGTGCTGGGTCTCCAGCACCGTGCGACCGTCCCGGAGCAGCGTCGTGATCTCCGGCATCGTGTCGGCGGCGGCGCGGGCGAACGAGCCGGTCGTGTCCAGCAGCACTTGCAGGTCGGGACCCGTGTCGGCGAGCGCGGTGCCCAGTTCGTCCACCACCGTGCGCAGCGACTCCTCCGGGACGGACGTGGCGAAGCCGTCCAGGGAGGCCAGCAGCCGCTCGGTCGGCAACGGCGTCGCGGTCCGGTCCTGGCGGATCACCGACCCCTCGGCGAGGAACGGGCCGGACCGGGTGCGCGGCCGCAGGTCCACGTACTGCTCGCCGACCGCCGAGCGGTTCGCCACCACGACGTCGACGTCCCGGGGTATCGGCGGCGCGGAGTCGTCGATCCGCACCCGAGCCTCGATCCCGTCCCTGGTCAGGCGCAGCGGCCCGACCCGGCCCACTCCGACGCCTCGATAGGTGACCTCGGCGTTGGTGAACAGCCCGCCGGAGACCGCCAGCCGCACGGCGACCTCGTAACCGCGATCGGTGAACATCCGGTCCAGCCCGGCGTACCGGCCGCCGACGTAGGTCATGCCGAGCAGGGCGATCACCACGAACACGGTCAGCTGCGTCTTGATCCGGCGGCCGATCATCGCGGACCTGCCTGCGAACCGGGCGGCGGCGGGGCCGGGAAGTCCGGTTCGGCCTGTTGCGCCTGCCTGTTCAGCATGTCGATCGTCGCCGGGTCCAGGTCGACGGTGAGGTACGTGTTGAGGTAGTCGCCGCGCACCCCGTCCAGCACGGCGTCGGTGAACGGGTAGGTCAGCAGGATCTCCATCGCCTGCGGCAGATCCGCGCCCGAATCGGCGAGTTGCCGCAGCACCGGCCGCAGTGCGGTGAGGTCGGCCACGATGTCGTCCTGTCCACGGTGGACGGTGTCCACGGCGACCGCGGAGAGTTCGTCCATCGAGCGCAGCATGTTCACGAGTTCCTCCCGCTGTTCGGCCAGCACGCCGATGCCGGGGCCGAGGTCGTCGAGCACCCCCGCGATCTCCGCGTCGCGGGCGCGCGCGGTCGCGGCGAGCCGGTCCAGACCGTCGATGGCTCGAGTGATCTCGTCGCGGTGGCGATCCAGGTCGCCGCTGAAGCGCTCCAGCCGCCCCAGCAGTTCGTGCAGTTCCGCCTCGTTGCCCGACAGCGCCGAGTTCAGCTCCCGGCCGATGGTCTGCACCTGCCCGAGCCCGCCGCCGTTGAGCAGCATCGACAGCGCGCCGAACACCTCCTCGACTTCGGGACTTCGGTCGGTGGCGGCGGCCGGGATGAACGCGCCGTCGCGCAGCGACTCGCCGATCGGGCCGGTGGCGCCGTCGAGCTCGACGAACTTCTCCCCCAGCAGGCTCGATTGCCGGAGCCTGGCCTGCGCGTGCGCGGGCAGCCGCACGTCACCGCGGATCATCAGCGCCACTTCGGCGTGCCAGCCGTCGGCCGAGCCGGTGATGCCGCGAACGGTGCCGACCGGGACGTCGTTGACCTTCACCGCGGATTGCGGCACCAGGTCGAGGACGTCGGCGAATTCGACCGTCACCCGGTACGGCTCGGGGCCGAGCTCGGCGCCGCCGGGCAACGGCACCTCGGAGAGACCGCTGAACCCGCACCCCGCCAACGACGGGACCAGCAGTGACGCCGCGAGCAGCAGGATCGTGTTGCGGCGCGGTCGTTTCCCGCTCATCGGCTCGCCTCCGTGGCGTAGATCCCGCCGACGGCGGGCAGCGGCAGGGCGGGCAGTTCCGGGGAGGCGTCGCGCACCGGTTCCCATGCGGCGCCGGCCGCCCCGCAACCGCCTTCGGCGGCGGCGCACAACCGCCCTGCCGCCGAGGTGAGCTCGTTGAGGTTCGTGCGGGTGTCGAGCGTGCCGGTGTCCGGGTGGTAGGCGCCGAGCAGCCCGTCGAACGCGTCGGGCACGGTATCGAGGGTCTCCTCCAGCGCGGCGCGCTGATCGACGAGCACCTGGCTGACCGCCCGCAGATTGTCCACATTGGACTTCATCGCGCCGCGGTTGTCCTGGAGGAATCCCTGCACCAGCCCGAGTGCACCGGTGAGCTCGTGCAGCGCCGCACCGAGGTCGCCGCGTTCCGCCGCGAGCAGGCCGGCCACGTCGGCCAGCTGCCCGTTGATCCGCGTCACCTCGTCGTCGTTGGCCGCCAACATCGAGGTGAACTTCTGCAGCTCCCCCACCGTGGCGAACAGATCCTGCTCGGTCCCCGACAGCGTCTTGCCCGCTTCACCCAGGTCCCCGATCGTCTCGCGCAGCGCCGCACCGTTGCCGTCGAGCGCCGCCGCACCCGTGTCCAACAGGTCCGACACCGCGCCGCCGGAGTTCGCACCCGTCGGGCCGAGCGCGGTGAGCAGCTCGTCCAGGCCGGCGGCGAGCTGGTCGATCTCGGCGGGAGTCGCGGTGCGCTCCGGTGGGATGACCGCCCCACCGGACAACGCCGGGCCGCCCAGGTAGGCGGGCGTGAGCTGCACGTAGCGGTCGCTGACGATCGTCGGCGCCACCACCACGGCACCCGCGGCGGCGGGCACCCGCACCGAACCGTCCACCGCGAGCCGCACCCGCACCCGCTCACCTTCCGGCAGCACCTCCTCGACCGTGCCCACCGGGACGCCGAGCACCCGCACGTCCGAACCGGCGTACACCCCGACCGCCGAACCGAAGTAGGCCGTGACCCGGTACGTGCCCTCCCGCGTCAGCCACCACGTCCCGGTGGCCACGAACAGGACCAGAACGCACCCCGCGACCAGCAACCGGCGCGGCCGTCCTCGCGCGAACACGTTCATCGGTCGCCTCCTGACGGTGCGCAGTCCCTGGGTGCGCCGGCGTCCTCCGGGGCCACGATGAGCCCGCACACGTAGGTGTCGACCCAGCGGCCGTTGCCCAGCGCACCGGAGATCTGCCGGTAGAACGGTCCGGCCATGGACAGGCTGCGATCCAGCTGCCCCTGGTTGTCGCGCAGCACGGTGGTCACCCGCTCCAGTTGCTCCAATGCGGGCCGCAGCTGTTCGTTGTTGTCGCTCACCAGCCCGGACAGTTCTGCCGACAACGCCCGAGTGCCGTCGAGCAGCGCGCTGATCGCCTCGCGCCGCGCCCGGACCTCCTCCAGCAGCCGGTTCCCGTCGCCGAGCAGCGCTTCGAACTGCGCGTTGCGGTCCGCGAGGGTGCCGCTGACCATGCGGGTGTTCGAGACCAGTTCGGCGAGCTGGGCGTCCCGTTCGGACAGGGTCCGGGAAAGTCCGGACAGCCCGTCCAGCGCGCTGCGCACCACCGGGGACGAGTCCCGGAACGTGTCCGACAGGGTGCGGAAGCTCTCCGCCAGCCCCGCGGTGTCGAGCTCGCCGACGGTGTCGGTCAATCCTCGGAACGCGTCGTTGACGTCGTAGGGCGTCACCGTGCGCCGCACCGGGATCGGTTCGTCGCGCGGTTGCGGCCGTTGGCCACGGGGTTCGAGCTGGAGGTACTTGCGGCCCAGCAGGGTGCGGATCTTGATGGCGGCCCGGCTCTCGTCCCCGACGCGGATTCCCTTGACGTGGAAGGAGACCCGCACCCGCGCACCGTCCAGCGTCACCGCGGACACGTCGCCGACCTGGACACCTGAGACGAGCACGTCGTCCCCGGCGCGCAGCCCGGCGGCCTCGGCGAAGTGGGCCTGGTAGATCGGTCCCGCCCCGATGAACGGGAGGCGATCGGAGAACGCGGTTCCCAGGGCGAGCAGCACCGCGACGACCACGGCGGCGGTGGCGAGCTTCTTCGGGTCGCGTTCGCGAAACGGCTTCACCGCAGGCACCTCGATTCCGTCACGGGAAACCCGAGCTGTGGCGGCCCGTTGGGGGCCGGGGGCGCACCGGGGGTCGCGGCCGCGCACAGGTACAGGTTCAGCCACGACCCGTAGGAGGCGGTGCGGCCGATGGCCTCGTACTTCGCGGGAAGCCGGTCGAGGAACTCCTGGAACACCGGGGTGTTCGCGGCCAATGTCCCCGACAACCTGCCGAGTTCGGCGATGTCGCCCTTCAGCGGCTCCCTGCCCTGTTCCAGCAGTTCGGAGGTGCTGCCGGTGAGCTCGGCGAATCCGCTGATCGCGGAGCCGACGGTCTCCCGGTCGGCGGCCAGACCGGACACCAGCAGCTGAGTATTGGTGACCAATGTGGACAGTTTTTCGTCGCGGGCGTTGACGGTGCCCAGCACGGTGTTCAGGTTGTCCACGACGCGCCCGATCACTTCGTCCTTCGCCGCCAGCGAGGCGGTCAACGAACCCACGTGCGCCAGCAGGCTTCGGACCGTGCCGCCTTCGCCTTGCAGCACCTGCACGATCTCGTAGGACAGCCGGTTGACCTCATGCGGATCCAGCGCTTGGAACAGCGGCTTGAACCCGTTGAACAGGGCGGTCAGATCCACGGCGGGAGTGGTCCGGGCGAGCGGGATCATGCTCCCGGGACGGAGGGTTCCCGACGCCGGTTCCACACCCCGTTCGAGGGTGAGGTACCGCTGCCCCACCAAGTTCCGGTACTTGATCTTCGCTGTGGCGGAGGCGGGCAGCGTCCGCTCCCGCAGCACCGAGAACTCGACCTCCGCGACACCGTCCTCGGCCAGCCCGACGTGCTCGACCTGGCCGACGCGGACCCCGGCGACGCGCACCTCATCGCCGTCCCGCAACGAGGTCACATCCGTGAACCGCGCCGTGTACCGCGCGGTGTCACGGCTGTCCACATTGGCCATGGTGGTCGCGAGCACCGCGGTGGCCAGCACGGTGATCACCGTGAACAGCAGTCCCTTCAGCAGCGGCGGAGCCAGTCCCCTCATCGCAGCGACACCTCCGCTCCGCGGTACACCGGGCTCAGCAGCAGGCCGCCCCACTCCGGTGCCGATTCCGGTGGCACGCCCCGCGACAGCGCGGACAGCACTCCCGCGAACCGGCCTTCCTGCGGTGAGCCGACGCCGCCCTCCGCCGGGATCGGCGCCGAGCAGGAACCGAGCCCGCCGCCACCGCTGCCTCCCCGGACCGCGACGATGCCGAGCGAGACGTGCAGGCCCGGCTGCCCGGTGCCCGCCCCCAACGCCTCGTCCACGTCCGGCTTCAGCTCGGTGAGCCGCCGCAACAGGCACGGGTACTCCGGCGCGTGCCTGGCCAGCGACTCCAGCGTCGGCCGCGAATCGGCCGCCAGCCGGATCACGTCGTCCCCGTGCTCCCGCAGGAACCCGCCCAAGTCGTCCGAAGTCGCCGTGAGGTCGGCGATCAGTCCCTGCACGGCGACCCGCTGCTCGGCCACCGTCCGGCTCGTCACCGACAGATCCGACAGCGCGGCGGTCAGATCCGGCAGCACGTCGGCGTAGTCGTTCGACACCTCCGCCAGCGCGGTCAGGTCCGCCGTCAGGTTCGGCAACTCCGGCTCCACCCCGGCCAGGACCTCGTTCAGCGTGAGCAACGTCCGCCCCAGCTGCTCGCCCCGGCCGTCCAACGCCTGCGACACCGCGCTCAGCGTCGTCGCGAGCTTCTGCGGTTGCACCGCGCGCAAAGTCGGCAGCACGTCGGCGAGCACCCGCTCCAGCTCGATCGCCGAACCGGACCGGTCCTGCCCGATCCGGTCCCCCGCCGCCAGCACCGGTCCGAGCGGCTCGGCCGGCACCACCAGGCTCACGTAGCGCTCGCCGAACAAGGTCTTCGGCAGCAGCCGCGCCGTGACGTCACCGGGCAGCAGTTCGGCCTGCTCGGGCTCGATGGCCAAGTCGATCTCGGCCCCGTTGCCCGCGGTGCGGACAGCCCGAACCTCACCGACCTGCAAGCCGCGCACCTTGACCTCGGCGCCCTCGTCGAGCTGGTTGCCGACCCGGTCGGTCCGCAACGTCACCGCCACGACCGGGGTGAACGCCTTCGCGTACAGCGCCACGCTGGTGGCGAGGAACAACACCGCGCACGCCACGAACACCAGGCCCAGCAACTGGTTCCGCGCCCTGCGCAGCCGAGGACGGTGGCTCATCCCGCCACCTTCACCGTCGTCGTCGCGCCCCAGATGGCCAGGCTCAGGAAGAAGTCCAGCAGCGTCACGCCGACCAGCGCGGTCCGCACCGCGCCACCGACCGCGACCCCCACACCTGCCGGGCCGCCGGAGGCGCGGAAGCCGTAGTAGCAGTGCGTCAGCACCACGACGACGCTGAACAGCAGCACCTTCCCGAACGACCACAGCACGTCCTGCGGCGGCAGGAACAGCGCGAAGTAGTGGTCGTAGGTGCCTGCCGACTGGCCGAAGAAGTGCACCGTGATGGTGCGCGAAGCGAGGTACGAGGTGAGCAGCCCGATCACGTACAGCGGGATCACCGCGACGAACCCGGCGATCATCCGGCACGTCACCAGGTACGGGAGGCTGCGCACGCCCATCACCTCCAGCGCGTCGATCTCCTCGGAGATCCGCATCGCGCCGAGCTGCGCGGTGAACCCGGAGCCCACCGTCGCCGACAACGCCAGGCCCGCCACCAGTGGCGCGATCTCCCGGGTGTTGAAGTACGCCGAGATGAACCCGGACAGCGCCGAGGTGCCGATCTGGTCGAGCGCGGCGAAACCCTGCAATCCCACGACGGTGCCGGTGAACACCGACAGCCCGACCATCACGCCGATCGTGCCGCCGATCACCGCCAGCGCTCCGCTGCCGAAGGTCACCTCCGCGAGCAACCGCATGACCTCGCGGTGATAGCGCGTCAGCGCCTTCGGGATCAGCGCCAGCGACACCAGGTAGAAGGCGAACTGGTCGCCCAGCGACTCCAGCGCGTCGCCCGGTTTCGCCGCGCTCCTGCGCAGCCGCCACATGAGAGCCACCGGGCTCACCCGACCTTCGGCGGCACGAGCTGCAGGTACAGCACCGTGAGCACCGCGTTGACGAAGAACAACAGCAGGAACGTGATCACCACGGACTGGTTCACCGCGTCCCCGACCCCTTTCGGGCCGCCCGCCGGGTTCATGCCCCGGTACGCCGCGACCACTCCCGCGAGGAACCCGAAGATCACGGCTTTCAACTCGCTGATCCACAGGTCGGCCGGTTGCGCCAGCGCCACGAACCCCGCCAGGTACGAACCGGGGGTGCCGTTCTGCATGACCACGTTGAAGAAGTAGCCGCCCGCCACACCGACAACGCTGACGACGCCGTTGAGCAGCAGTCCCACCAACATCGCCGCCAGCACTCGCGGCACCACCAGCCGGTGGATCGGCGATACGCCCAGCACCCGCATCGCGTCCAGCTCCTCGCGGATGCTGCGCGCCCCCAGGTCGGCGCAGATCGCCGTGCCTGCGGCGCCCGCCACGATCAGCGCCGTCACCAGCGGGCTGCCCTGCTGCACGATGGCCAGCACGCTGGCCGCGCCGCTGAACGACTGCGCTCCGATCTGCTCGGTCAGCGAACCCAGCTGCAACGCGATGACCGCGCCGAACGGAATGGCCACCAGCACCGCGGGCACGATGGACACGCTGGCAACGAACCAGAACTGGCCGACGAACTCGCGGAACTGGAAAGGCCTGCGGAACACGGCGGCCACCACGTCCAGTGCGAGCGCCAGCAGTCCGCCCGCCTGCGCCCAAGCGCGTCCCAGCGGCGCCGGCTCGACCGGTGGCGGCACCACGGCGGCGTTCTCACTCATCACATCGTCCGTCCTGATCGGTCACAACCGGGCCTGCAAATAGACCTGGGCCGTGTTGTCCGGCCCGGACACCAATCCGGTGAACAGCGGATCGAGCGGTTCCTCCGCACCGCAGCCGCGGAATTCCGGAATGCTGAAAACGGCCGACAGGGTGCCGCCGACGAGAGGGTTGAAATTCGGATCCGAGACGAGGTGCAGCGACGCGGGCCGCGCCGTCCGGCAATCCGGTCCCGCGGCCAGCTCCACATCCCCCATCGTCACGTCTCGCAACCGGATGTCGATGTCGGCGGTGACCTCCACCTTGCCCAGCTCGATGGTCCCCACGACCGGGCCGACCGGCAGGAACTCGACCGTGGCCGTGGAGGGCACGAAGCTGAAGATCGTGAAGTAGCCCGGTACGGGCGGCAGCGTCAGCTCGCCGCTCAACTCGCCGGAGAGCACGTCGACGCTCGCCACCATCGTTCCCGGACCGAGCTTGATGTCCGAGTTCAACGCCCGCGCCCGGGACGCCCCGTTGACGTCGTAGGTGATCTGGATCGGCTCCGCGGGCAGCTGCGGTGGCGCCAGCGGGTCGGCCGGTTCGGCTTCCGGCGCCGGCTCCGGGGTGGCTTCCGGTGAGACCGGGAGGGAGAGGAGCTCCGTGGTCTCACCGGAAGCCGGTTCGCAACGCCACCGTTCACCGGGCCGCTCCGGATTGCCCGCGGCGAGGTCCAACCGCAGATCGCCCGCGGCGTAGCGGACCGGTCCCGAATCCGGCGGCGGGAGTTCCACGTGCCGCACCTCGGCGACCACCACGACCTCGCCCGCATCGGGGAGCGGGATGGGGTGAGCGGTCAACTCCGGTGCGGCCACGATCTCGCCGCCCGCTTCGGCGACCAGGTCGAGCGCGGCCGTCCCGGAGAGCTCGGTGGCGCCGTCCTCCCGCCAGGCCGATGCCGCCTCCGCGGGCACGGTGATCCGCAACGACACTTCCTCGACCGCGACCGGTTCTCCCGCTGAGGCCACATCGGGGAAACGCGCGTCGAACTCGGCCGTGATCGGACGCGCCGCACCGTCCGGTGCGGCGCAGTTGAAGCTCAGCTCCCGGTGCACGGGACCCGCTTCGGCGGTGAACGCGTGGACCAGGGTGAACAGCACGGCGCACGCACCACTGCCTGCCACCGCGCGAAACCGATCACGTCCGGTCCACACGTCACTCACCTCTCAGCTCGTCGCGGAACGTGCGGTTCAGCTCCGGTGCGCCACGGCGGCCTCGCTGACCGGCACGGTTCCCAGCACCACGTCCTGGCCGGCATCGACGGTGCAGGTCAGGTCGAAGGTGCCCAGCGCGGTGTCCGAGCCGTCGGCCTTCTTCGGGGTGAGCTTCGAGGTGAACGTCTCCGCGACCGCGACCGTCGCGTCACCTGCGGCGTCCGGCGTCACCGCGGGCACCGGACCGGCGGCCGTGACCACCAACGGGCCGGACTCGGGGATCGGGGTGCTGGGCACCGGCAGGTCCTGGAGCACAACGTCCTGCGCGGCTCCGGCTCCATCGGTGACCACGGCGGTCACCGTGGCGGTGCCTTCGACGGTGGCCGCGCCGAGCACGTCGAACCCGTTGACCGTCTCCTCCGGGACGCTCACCGCCGCGGAGAAGTCGGTGGCTTCGATCGGCTGGCCCACCGCCGCCGAGTCGGGCAGCGTCACCGCGATATCGGTGCTCACCTGGCCGTCACCGATGAGCGGGAACTGACACGTGTAGCTGAGGGTCTTGGTCACGGGAGCCGCGGCGGCCACGCTCGCACCGGCCGCGGCGGTCCCGACCGCCAGCACCATCCCGGCGACGACGGCGAACCCACGACGCCCGGCCAAGGCGAAATCGACGTTCTTCTTCAACGTTCCTCCAGTCTGCGCACAACGTTCCCGAATGCGCGGGAACCACTGCTCCTGATTTCATTTTCGAACCAGCAGAGAAAACGCACCACTGCACAAGGAAATACTGATGCCCAACTAATCCGGCATCGATCAGAACCTATCAATCCGCAATTTAAAGTTCTGCCTGCGGATTTCGCAGATTACCGATATGAAACTCCCCGCACAACGGCTGGCAACGAAAAATCCATACCGGCCGCCGAAACCGGACGATCCTTGTCAACTTGCTCATAACGACCGGCTCGTCGACGCGCACGGCGGAACAATCCGGGCGCCGGAGGGGCCGTCCCGGACGCATGGCGTGAACCGGATCGTGACTGTTGCACCGGCGGCCTGGCATGACACCCTCTGCGGCAACCCTGCTAAACACGGGAGTAGGTCAGGTTGGCAAGATACGGAGTCCGGGTGACGGCTGCGGCTCGCACCGGAGCACGACAGGAAGGAACCAGGTGAACGCCGACACCGCACAGGTCGACGACCTGCGACTCATCGCCCTGCCCACCGCGTTGAACTGCACTGACATCTTCGTGCGCTTCACCCTCAGCGAGTGGTCGCTGCGGCCGCTCGCGGACGAGGCCGCGCACACCACCGGCCGGATGGTGGACGCCGCGGTGCAGGCTTCCGACCCGAACTCGCCTGGGTTCCTCACGATCAGATTGCGATTGCGCGGCGATTGCCTGGTCATCGAGGTCGAGGACGAGACGACGGGTGGGGCTCCGGCTCAGTTGAAGGAATTACAAGGAATGCGCACCGGGCTCGAGCCGCTCGGCGGCCGAGGCAACCGCCGGTGGTGCGAACTGGCACTGCCTCCGGGCATGAGTGCCTCCGCGGTGCCGCTGCCGCGCCGCGAGAAGCGCCGCTCCCCCGCCGCCGAGGCGCTCGGCGACGAGCCGGACGAGTTGGACCCGCAGGTGATGCAGCGTCTGCTGTCCGGTTTGAACAACGCGGGCGGCGGACACCGCCAGCCTGACTGAGCACCGGTCCGGCGACCAATCTGAACAGGCCCACGCCTGGACCGCTACGGCGTCCAGGCGCTTCGGCCTGCCCGCCTTCGGCCCAGGCCTTGTGCGGACCAAAAGAGAACGGTCTGCCGCTGCCGGGTGTCAGCTCATGAAGGGGAATTTCCCCGCGCTCGCTCGGAATTCGACCGGTGGACGGTTTCCGCAGTAGTCCTGTTGCACTGTCGTATTCGGCCGATCGACGGACCTCGGCGACCGTTTCCGGACACTCCGAACGGCGGCCCGGATCCTCGGTCAGGGCGTGCGCAGTTGCGCGAGTACCGCGCCGGTCGGCAACTCCGCGAGATCACGATCGGCGTCCCACCGGGCCAGCACCGCGGAAGCCGCATCGGCCAGGTCCGTGGGCAGTCCCGCCGAGTCCAAGGTGCGGGCGATCTCCTGCATCTCAGGTCCCCAGCGCCAAGCTCGTGCGGCGACGCTGGGCAGGTAGTCGCGCTGGGACAGAATGCGACCGGACATCCGGTTCGCCTCGCCCAGCAGCGCATCAGTGACGTCGTGCTCGTCGGCCAGGGAGTGCGCCACCGCCGCCAGCACCCTGCTCGCCTTCTGGAACGACGCGAACGCCATCTTCAGCGCGCTCGCCCGCCCCACGATCTCGCTCAGCTCCACCGGTTCCAGGCTGGACTCGCCGAGCAGACCCGCGATCAATCCCGTGTGCTCGGTCTCGCCCGCCAGGTACAGCCGTGCGGTGTGCGAGGCATCGGGCGGTGGACCGATGATCGCCCCGTCGACGACGGTGATGCCCGTGTCCGTCAGCACCTCGGACAGGGTCGCCATCGTTTCCGGTGCGATCGCGTTGGCGTCCACATAAACGCCGCCGTATCCGATCTCCGCCACGGACCGAGCCACATCGAGCGCGGCCGCCGGTGGGCACACCGACAGCACCACTTCGCAGCGATCCAGCAGTTCGGGCAGCGCGCTCACTTCACGCAGTCCGGCTTGCTCGGCGCGGTGCCTGCTGTGTTCGCCGCGGCCCAGCGAACACCACAGCACGGTGTGGCCACGGCTGCGCAGCTGAGTCGCTACCGCCGTCCCCATCTGGCCCGGGTGCAGCAGTCCCACCGTCGAGGGCGCCACGCCCGTCATCTCGCGCCCTCAACAAGCTCGGCCTGCGGTGCGAACTCGCAGAACGAGACCACCTGTTCGCGGAGGTCCAGCGCCAAGGGGTTGCCGTGCAGGTGTGGTCGTTGCAGAACCTGGCCGATCTGGCGCAGCCGTCGCACGACGCTGTCCGTGCGACGCCGGCCGGTCGCCTCCAGCACCGCCCGCACCTGTTCGGCGGCGCCTTCCAGGTTGTCCTGGCCGAGCCGGGCGACCGCCAGATCCAGGCGGGCCAGGCTCATCTCGCCGATGCGGCGGCGTTCCGGCGGGTCCTCCTGGTAGAGCGCCACCGCCTCTTCCGCCGCTCGTTCGGCCTGCTGCAGGTTGGCGCGATCGCCGAGCCACAACCAGGCGGTGGCGCTGTAGAAGGTCTGCTTGGCCACCGGGAACGTCATCAGGCCGCCCGGTTGGTCCTCGCCGGCCACCTCGGCCCTCGCTCGATCCGCTCGCCGCAGCGAGTCCTCGGTGGCGCGCTGATCGCCGAGCCGCGCGTGCGCACGGGCTTCGATCGACGCGAGCCGCACCCGAGGGGTGCCGGTCTCCGGCTCGTAGCTCCAGCCCTGCGCGGCCAGCTCCACCGCGTCGCGGGGACGTTCGTCCCAGTAGGCGATGAGGCTCTGGGTGCCGCGAATCCACGAGCGAAGCGAGTTGTTGCCCGCCAATTCCGCGCACAGGAAGGCGGTGCGGGCCTGCGTCTCGGCCGCGGACAACCAACCGAGGTCGAAGGAGGCGTTGGCCAGCACACCGCAGACCACCCCGCCGACCAGGTACAGCTCTTGCGACTGCGCCGGATGCTGCCTGCCTTCCAACAAGTCGAAGACCCGGTCGCGGAGTTCGCGCAACTCCACGAACAACGGGTACACCGGACGATTCGGGTAGGTGGTGACGATCCGGCCCACATCCGCGCGGAACTGCTCCAGGCTGTGGGGACCGACGTTGCTCTGTTCGGCGAACTGCCCGAACCGGGCGGATTCGACGGCCGCCATGGCGACCTCGCTTTCGATCGAGATGTCCACGTCGTTCTGGTCGCGGGAACCGGACGGCCCGGGCCGCGTCGCGGCCGCACCGGGGTCACCACCGGCGTCCACCTGACGGGGCGGCCCGAACAGCTCCTCTGCCGATTCGCCGAACAGCCGCTCCAGCACGCGGCACATGGCCGGATGCGGGAGTCCGCCGAGCTGGCCGCCCAACCAACGGCTGACCTGCCGCGGCGAAACGACCGTGGATTCGCCGAGTTCACGAGCCGCAGCGTGGAAGTCCGCGCAGAACTCTTGGACGGTGCGGCGGTTCTGCCGCAACACCTGTTCCAGTCTGTTTCGCGCGGACACATGCGCTCCGCCCACCACTGGCCCCCAAATCTCCGCCTGCGCCCTTCGCCAGAACCTTTCGGCCGATTCGGCCGTGCCGACAGCCTAAGAAGTAACCGCCGTGTTCCAAACCTATGTCAGGCAAATGTCGGACGAGCGCGGGCAATTGTCTTCACCGTGTCGTGTCCGTTCGCAGCACACTGTGACGTCAAGATCCATGGAGGTGATCTCTCATGCCGATCCAGCAGGACCTCATCCAGTGGCATGTGGAAGACGTTCGCTGCCATCGCGGAGGCAGGATTCGCGTACCGGTGGAGCAGGCTCCGTTCGGTCGCATTCTGCCCTACCGCCGCAGTGCGGGCGAACATCCGGAACCGGGCTGCAGTGAATTGGTCCGCTCCCGAGGATGGATCGCCGATCTCGGTCGGCGCGGCATCGGTGAATTGTTGCTCGGCCTCTCCTCGGTAACCGCGTTGCGCGAGGTCACCGGGGAGGTCCCGCTGCACTACAGCGGACCGGAAGCGGAGCTGATGCGCCGCTGTTCGATCCCGGTGGAGACGACCAAGCACACCTGGGGGCCGCACGTCGTCCGGACCGCGACCGCCGCACCTGTCCGGTTCAGAGTCGCCCCGGAAGAGCAGTCGACCTGGCTGGACCAGATCGGCCCGGACGAAGTCGAAGTGCATGCGGCGCTGCCGATGCGGCATTACCTCACGGTCGAGCAGAACCTCGGCCGGCGACTGTCCGCGGAGTGCACTCCTGCACCGCGATTCACCTCCGGACGACTTGCCGAGCCGTGGCACGTCGTGTTCGTCGCCGTGCCCGGCTGGCCGCGGAATCTGGAGTTCCAGCTCGCCGATTTCGCGGCCGTGGCGCGCGCACTGACCGGCATGGTCGACGCCCCGTGGCGATTCACCGTCGTCACCGCACGCAACACCGCCATGTCCGACACGTTCGACGGGCTGCCCGTGGACGTGGTGCGCGAGCCGGGCGCCGCCCGGTGCGTGGATCTGTTCGCCTCGGCCGAACTGGTCGTCGGCACCGACTCCGGTCTCACGCAGCTGGCCGCACTGACCGAACGCGCCGATGACGGCGGCCCGCAGGTCGTCGGGCTGTACTCCCGGCATGCGCACATCAAGTGGACCACCGGGCTGCCGGATCACCACGCCATCGCCACCCGCTTCGCGCAGATGCTCGCATTGGCCGACCGCAGCGCCGATACCGCCGAACTCACCGATACGACCTGGAGCGCCGCGGCGGATCTGCGAGCGGTGCCGCCCGAGCTGGTGGCCGATTTCGCCGCGCGTTGCGCCGGGTGGCGCTGACCGTCCGGGCACGCCGGCCCCGCTTCGGCATCGGCAATCCCGGTACTGCGGCACATTCGCCGCACTTCGAGGTCCGCTGCGGCCGGACCGCAGCGTTGTGATCAATTTCCCGTGATCTCCGCTGGTACTGAGCATGCACATGGTTCCTCCACAGGGGACTGAAGTCGGTCGTGCGCCCGACCGAACGCGGGCGATTTCCACTACGGGACAACAAAAACGCACCGCCACTCCGAGAGCGGCGGGCCGGAGGCGTGCCACCCGACACCACTAACTAAAACGTACCTGGTCTTGAAATGGCATCGCTCGTTCGAGGGGTCGTATCATGGGCGCGTGTCCGAGGCTGCAGGTGAGGTTCGCTACGACGACGCGTTCGTCGCGGCGGTCGGCGTGCTCAACAGCCGCTGGGCGTTGCACGTGGTGCACGCCCTCAGCGCGGGACCACTGGGGTTCAACGAACTTCGGCGGCGGGTGCCCGGCGCCGGCCCCAGCACGCTCAAGCAGCGGCTCTCCGAACTGGCCGAGGCGGGCTTGCTGCACCGCGAAGTGCTGGACGGCTCGCCGCCGCGCACTCGCTACTCGCTGACCGAACGCGGCGACGGCCTCCGGCCGATGTTCACCGAGATGACGTCCTGGGCGACCCGCCACCGGCTGGACTCGGCCGACCCCGCCGAGGTCACCGGTGGAGTTCTCGGACTGTTCCAGGAGAAGTGGGCCATGCACGTCGTCTGCGTGCTGCTGACCGGACCGCACGGATTCAACGAGCTGGCCCGCGAGGTCGGGATCAGCCAGGTCACGCTGTCCCAGCGGCTGAGCGAGCTGGTGCACCGCGGCCTGGTGGACCACGACCGAACCGGCTCGACCGCCGCCTACGCGCTCAGCCCTGCGGGGATGGATTTCCGCGTGGTGGCGGAGCCACTGGTCGAATGGGCTCACGCCCTGCACTTCGACCACCAGCGACCTGCGGCGGACCGCACCGAGGACGTGCCCACCGGCTGACCCGATCCCGCGCTCGCGCCGGAGGTTCGGCGCGGCTCAACCGAGGACGGGGCCGTACCCGGACTCCGCCGCTCGCCCCGAGCCGCCGAGACGGCACGGCCGGTCCTCGCATCCGTTGAGGTACTCGGGCGTCGTGGCCAGCAGCACCGCGAGGCCGTCGACGATCTCCGCCCGCGGATTGGTGTTGCGGCAGCATGCGAGCTGCTGCAGGTATTGGACGGACACCTTCACCTGCCGGCACCGCTGGAGCTGCTCGGCCAGCGCGGCCAGCGAGCATCCGCGTTCGCGGTACAGGTCGCGGAACCGCTTGCCCAGGAACTGCGGGTCCCGGCCCACGAGATACCCCACGGAGGACTTCAGGACCCGCGCGAGCTCGGCCGCGTAGTGCGGCACCGGTGAATCAGGCGACCTGCCGAGCTCGGCGATGCCGGACCTGGTGACCACGATGCCGCGCTTGCGCAGGTCCCGGGCCAGGTCCGGGTAGCTGTACCCGCGCTGCCCGCACAGCAACCGGAACCGTTGCGCGCTGATGCGTTGATCGCCGCACACGACGAACACCCCCATGAACCACAGGGTTCGAAACCCTGGCCAACACTGTCGGCGTTGATCCCCTTGTCTTCGGTGGTCGCCACAATTTAAGCTGCTCACCAGCAGGAATCAACTCAGCTTCGAACCGCTGCCCGCAGCGGTGCCGAGGCTGGGATTTCGGCGTGTCCGACGCGGATCTCCCGATGCGCGCGTTCCTGCACCCGAGCCGGGGGTCAGGAAGCGCCGCTGCACGTGGGCGGTGCCGCGCCGGATGCGCTGTTCAGGGGGTGCATCGCATCCGGCGCACGGGGACGACCGTGCGCCCTCCGGCACCGGACCCGTGGACGAGCCCGCTCGCCGCGGCGCACCATGACGGCGTTCGCCGAAGAACCGGGCATTCAAGTCGGCAAAGTCGCGCGAGGACTCGTCAAAGCCACGCCTCGGCAGGGCTCACTCCGCAGACTCCCGCAAAACGCACACCAGCAGTTCTAACTGTGCGACACTGATCGCGTGCCTACCGCCGGAATAGCACAAGCAGGCTGGAACAGCCTGGAGATCGCAAAACTCTTAGTCCAAGTCACGCCCCCCCTCACGGTCGCGTTCATTGGATACTGGCTGAACCACCGGCTCAAGTCGCTCGAGGCCGCGCAGTGGTCACAACAAAAGATCATCGAACGTCGCATCGAGGCCTACGATCGCCTGACACCGGACCTCAATAGGCTGTATTGCTTCTTTGCCTATGTCGGCACCTGGAAAGAAATCACTCCCCCGCAGGCTATCGCACTCAAGCGAAGCCTTGACCAGGTTGCATACATCCAAGCCCCACTGTTCGATGCCAGTTTCCTCAAGAAGTACAACGAGTTCATGGACGGATGCTTCGCCACATATCAGGGATGGGGGAGGACCCGAAGCTACGAACGAGCAGCTCAACTCGCGTTCTAGCACTTGGAGACGACTGGAATCCCGAATGGGACGACTTGTTCTCCAAAGAAGGCCACATGTCCCAGCCGGGGCATGTGGCCGCGAAATACTCCACCCTAATGAGCTACTTCGCCCAGTCAATCGGTGCAACGAAAGTCGACCAGCATATCGTCACCGGCACCATACCTAGAATATATCCAATTTACTACTACGCCGCAGCGCGCCGGAAATCTTCGGAAATCAACGATCCGAATCACCCGTAGTATCGACCAAGACTCCACACACTGGCAGCAATGCCACATTTTCTCGGCCATCTTTTTGCGGCATGCCAGGCAATACGACCGGCTTTAAACGCGGATCTCCAGCCGGGCCAGCACGTCACCGACTTCTGCGTGGGACTCGCCCCCGAGGCCGCGGATCGGGCGGGGCAGGTTGGGATGGGCGGCGAGGCCCAGGTGTTCGGCCGCGGCGGAGACGACGCGCAGGCTGCCGTGCCGGGCGAACAGGTCCCACAGCGGCTGCCACTGCCGCGAGAGGGCGCGAGCCGTGTCGGCGTCACCGGCGAGCGCGGCGCGGGTGATCACCGCGCAGTGCTGCGGCAGGATTCCGGCGATGACGGAGTACCAGGCGTCGCATCCGGCGATGAGGCCCGTCGCGGCCATGGCGTCGCCGCTGACGCCGATGGTGACGGCGCCGCCGGTCGCGTCCCGCAGCCGGGCCACTCGCGCCGCCGCTTCGTCCGGCTCCGACGGAACACCTGGGATCTTGATGGAGGCCACCTTCGGCAGTTCGGCGATGCGACCGTGCAACTCGTCGCTGAAGGTGAACCGCGTGGTGCCGGGGTTGTCGTACACGCACAGCGGTACCGACAGGTTCGCGCTCACCTCCTCGTACAGGCCGAACACGTCGTCGTCGGTCAACGGCTGGTAGGTCATCGGGGCGAGCAGCACTCCGGCGACTCCGGCACGCTGCGCGTCCTCAGCAGCGCTCAGCACGTCCCGCGTGCGCAGCGCCCCGATACCGACGATCACCGGCACGCCGCCGGAGTTCGCCACGGCGATGTCCGCGGCGCGAGCCCGCTCATCCCGGCTGAGGTAGGCATATCCACCGGTGGAACCGAGAGCACCGATCGAGTCGACGCCCGCCTCCGCCGCTCGCCGCACGAGCCGGGCGAACGCGGCTTCGTCGATACCGGCATCGGTGCCGGGCGTCAGCGGGAAAGCGCTCAGACCGGTGAACATGCGGTCCTCCAAGGACGTACCGGGGGCGGCTCGAAACCGCCGAACCCGCGATGAGGGTACGTCCTCGGTGCAGGCGTCCGTTCCACCGCGCATCAACGGACTCAGCCCCGGTGGCTCGGGTGGTGTCGGGGATGGGAGCTCGTCGTTGCGGTGCGGCCACTGCCGAACGCGCACCCGAACGATCGCGAGAAGCACGCCTCGCATCCCACGAATCAGGAGAATTCAATTCCATGGAGAATGATCGACAACGAGTCATTTTCGACTCACCCTGCGCACACGAAACAGAACTTCCGCGTTCAACTTTATTGGAGCGTTACGTGACGGTAATCATCTCGATCAGGTCTTGTGAGTTGTTTTCGGGCTACTAAAGTTCTCGACCCGGAAGGACTGGAAATGATTAACCCTTCCGTCGATATCCCCGAAAAGGAGTTTCATGACGACCAAGCGCACGGCACGCTCGATCGGATTTTCGCTGTTCGGCCTGGGCGCCCTGCTGGCACCGGCGATCACCACCGGCGCCGCGCAGGCGCACGGGTTCGCCGAGAACCCGCCCAGTCGTCAGGCCGTGTGCGCCAACGGTTCGGCGGGCGACTGCGGCCCGATCCAGTGGGAGCCGCAAAGCGTGGAAGGTCCCGGGAACTTCCCGCAGCAAGGCCCGGCGGACGGGCACTTGTGCAGTGCGGACAATCCGGCGTTCGGGCAGCTCGACGACCCGCGCGGCGGCCGTTGGCCCACCACGGACCTCAAGGCCGGGCAACACGTCCAAGTCACCTGGAAGAACACCGCCGCACACCCCACCGAGGCGTACCGGTACTTCATCACCAAGGACAACTGGGATCCGGCCAAGCCCTTGACCAGGGACCAGCTCGAACCCGCGCCGTTCAGCACGGTGGATTACGGCGGGAAGACCCCCGGTGACGCGGAAGCTCACGACGTCCGGCTGCCTGACGGCAAGCAAGGCAAACACATGATCTTCGCGGCATGGGAGATCGCCGACACCGACAATGCTTTCTACAGCTGCTCCGACGTGAACCTCAGCTGACGAGAGTCCTTTTTCGCGCCGAAGGGGCCGTTCGACTCACGGACGGCTCCTTCGGCCCCGAACAGAATCGGACCGGTTCTCCGCGAATTCCGCATGGTCGGACGACTCGAATCCCTAGGGACGCAGGACGATCTTGCCCACGTGATTCCTGCGGGCGAGCTCCTCTTGAGCCTGGGCGGCTTGATCCAGCGCGAAGGTCGCGGCGATCACGGGATCGATCTCGGCCCGGCGGGCGAGTTTCATGAGCAGCTCGAAGTGCGCCGGCGTGTGCATCGCGGAGCCGATCACCTGGGCGTTGTGCAAGTAGAGGCGGCGCACGTCGAAGGTCGTGCGGTAGCCGCCGAGTGCACCCGCGATGACCCACCGGCCGCCTTCGCGCAGCAGCGGAAGCCCGTCGGCCACCAAGTCCCCGGCCACGACGTCGAGTGCGACGTCGATGCCTTCCGGGGCGACGGTGCCGACCTGCTCGACGATGCCCCGTGCACGGTCGAGCACCTCGTGCGCACCCGCCTCCCGCACCGAGTCGATCTTGGATCCGCTGCTGATGGCGATCACCCGCGCACCACGCGCACGGGCGAGTTGCACCAGTGCGACTCCGACACCGCCGGAGGCACCGGAGACCAGAACGGTCTCCCCTTCCCGCAACCGGCCTCGCTCGATCATGCCCAGCGCCGTGCCGTAGGCGGTGGGCAGCGAAGCGAGCTGGTCGTCGGTGAGCGGTGAGTCCGTGACGTCGTGGACGCGTTCCGCCAACGCGGTCACGTACTCGGCGTAACCGCCGTCGCGTTCGCTTCCCATCAGCCCCACCGGATTCGCGTCCGGCCCGGCGGAGTCGTAGATCGCGGGGTCGACGACCACTCGGCGGCCGATGAGGCTCTCATCGGCCCCGGCGCCGACCGCCACGACCCGTCCGGCGACGTCGGCGCCTTGGATGCGCGGGAAGTCGATCGGGCCTCGCCAACCGGACTGCGCCTCCGGGGCACCTGGACGGCCATAGGCTCCTTCCCTCGTCCAGAGGTCGGTGTTGTTCAGCGCCACCGCGCCCACCTGGACCAGCACCTCACCTGTCCGCGCGGCGGGCACGGCCACCTCCGCCGGCTCGAGGACCTCCGGCCCTCCGTGCGCCGCGATCCGGACCGCGCGCATGGTCTCGGGCATGTCCATCGCTTAGACCTCCACAGGTATACTGATCGGTGAACACCCGCCACAGTACACCGATCGGTGAAGGTCTTCCAATGCTGGAATCACGTCCCATGACACCGGCAGGTCGCCGCATCGCGGCGACCGCCGAAGAGCTGTTCTACAACCGCGGAATCACCGCCGTCGGCGTGGACCTGATCGCCGAGCACTCCGGCGTCACCAAGCGGACCCTGTACAACCAGTTCGGCTCGAAGGACCAACTCGTGGCGACCTACCTCGCCGAACGCGATCGGCGTTGGCGATCACTCGTGAGCACCACCGTCGAGGCCTGCGCGGACGCCGCCGAGGCCGTCACCGCACCCTTCGACGCACTGCGGACCTGGAGCGAGGACAACGTCCGCGGATGCGCTTTCGTCAACGCGCTGGCCGAAATCCCGGATCCCGAGCATCCCGCGTACCGCGTCGCGGCGGACCAGAAGTCCTGGCTGCTGAACCTCTTCCAGTCCCTCGCCACCGCAGCAGGTTGCTCCGAGCCCGCAACCCTCGCCGTCCGACTCCTCGTACTGCACGAAGGCGCCCTCGCCACCCAGCCGCTCCCCCTCGCCACCCTGCCGGCGAGCACCGACCTGGCCCGCGACCTGGTCCGATCCGCCGCGCCGACCGGACACTGATCCACCACGGCGGAGAGTTTCGGTCACGACTGCGATTCCGCTGCGACGTCCGCCGAGAGGAGGTGCAACTTGCGACGACGACACAGGCGCCCACGCCGATTCGACAGATTTGAACCGCGGCCGAAAATCCCCACAGCGCTGACCAGTTCGGCGCAGTCGGCAAAGCCCAAGCCCCACTGGCGGACGTGCCCGTCTTCACGCTCCCCGATCTCCTCGCGCAGCGCGCTACTGCTCGCCTTCGTGGCGGAACTGCGCTCCTCCCTGCAAGCGAACCAGTGCGGAACCGAACGCCATCGATTTGGGGATGGCGAGCCCGAGCCGCTCCCCGAAACTCCCCCATTCATCTCGGGCTACGGCAAAGTCACCTTCCTCGGTGTCGTCGATCCGCTTCTGAGTTTCGGCGATCTGGTCGGTCAAGGTCCGCACATGATCCTGAAGCGCAAAAAGCAGGGCAGTCGATTTGCTACTGGTGGTCACCAGATCCTGAACGGACGGCGAAGATTTGCATTGTGCACTGCGAATGAGGCTGGTCGCCTCCTCCAAAGCGGAGACAAGGTCTTGATGCTGGTCTGGCATGAACGATCTCCCGTCATCGTCGGATCCCGGATCACCACTCTAGATGAGGACCGGCCCGCCTCCGCTGCGGAAGACGGGCCGGTCCCGACGAGAGCGCCGTTACGCAGGCGGCGGCACGGTCAAGTGGTACACGCTGGAACACCCGACGTAGCTGCCGTCCAAACTCATCACAGCGACGTGGATATCTGCGGTCGGCCCTTTCAGCCCTTGCGACACGTTCAGCGGATGCGAGGCGTCGACATGAATGTCGTACGGCCTGTCCGGAAATGCGTCCTGCGGATCGATGTGCACCGTGGCGGCCGTTCCATTCACCAGCCGAGGCAGGTCGACTCCCACGATCCGAGCCGACCAGGCATCACCTTCAACGTCATCAAAAGGAGTAACGTAAACGAAATCATCGCAGCGCGGCGGCGGTTCCAGGACGACGGACGAAGTACCGGCATTCGCGGTAGCAGAAACACCGACAAGAAGAAATATCGAAGCAGCACAGGCCGCGGCCATCCGAATTTGCTTTGTACGCATGCGGAAAATTTACGACATGGTTCGAAACAATCTCTAACGCAATCCTGCGCGACCGGCCGCACGAAATTCCCATCATTGCCGCAAAGCAATTCTACCTAGGCCCGCAGCCACTCCCCTCGTCACGGTCGTACCAGCAGTTCCGGCTCAGCCGCCGACGAAGATGAAGTGAGTGCCTCTTTGAACCGGTGGGACCGGTGAACTGGTCCCCGGTGGTTGGACTGGAAAGTCAGTTCCAGCTACCGGGGAGTGGTTCGTGTATCCGCATAGTTCGTTGTCGCGGGAGCAGCGTGAGGCCGCTGTGGTGTTGTTCGGGGCTGGTCATGGGGCGGTGTCGGCTGCGGCCCGGTTGGGGGTGTCGGCTTCGGCGGTGAGAACGTTGCGGGATCGATGGTTGTTGCGCGGCCCGGGAGCGTTGATCATGAAACCGACCAAACGGTCCTACTCGTTCGAGTTCAAACTCGACGTGGTGCTGCGGTTCGTGGCCGGGCAGGCCACGGCGGCCGAGCTGGCCGCCGAGCATGACCTGTCGTCACCGAAGCAGGTGAAAAATTGGGCGCGCCAATATCGGCGTGACGGCGAGGATGCGTTGCGCCCCAAGCGGGAAGGCCGCCCACCCCGCGAACCACAACCACCACCGGACGGCGAGACGGCCGAACTGGAACGGTTGCGGACGGAGAATCTGCGGTTGTCCGCGGAGAACGCCTACCTAAAAAAACTGCGGGCCTTGAAGGAACAGGGGCGAGGGTAAAAACCCAGGTCATCGTCACCCTCAAGGCGCACTATCCGCTTGCGGTACTGCTGGAAGTCGCGGGCCTGGCCCGGTCGACGTTCTTCTATCACCAGGCCCGGCTCGACCGGCCGGACCCGCACGCCCGGCTGAAACAGGCCGTGACCGACGTGTTCCAGCAGGCCCACGGCCGTTACGGGCACCGCCGCGTCCACGCCATGCTGCACCGCCACGGCCTGAGACCGGCGAAAAAGACCGTCCTGCACATCATGCGCACCCTCGGCCTGGCCTGCACAGTCCGCCGCCGACGCCGCTACTCATCCTGGAAGGGCGAGGCCGGCACCACCGCCGGCAACGTCCTGGACCGCGACTTCACCGCCCCGGCACCGAACACCAAATGGGTCACCGACATCACCGAATTCCGTGTCGGCACAAGCAAAATCTATCTCTCACCGATCATCGACCTGTTCGACCGCTCCGTCGTGTCCTACTCCTGGAGCACCCGACCCGACACCCACCTGACCAACTCATCACTGACCAAAGCCATCGCCACCCTCAACACCGGCCACACCCCACTCGTGCACACCGACCAAGGCTTCCACTACCGACACACCTCCTGGCGCCAACTGCTACACGAGGCAAACCTGACACCCTCCATGTCCCGGAAAGCGACCTGCCTCGACAACGCCGTCGCCGAAAACTTCTTCAGCCACCTCAAAGAAGAACTCTTCCACCACCACAACTACAACACCCCCGACGAGTTCACCACCGCCCTCGAGAACTACCTCGACTGGTACAACACCACCCGCATCTCCACCACACTGAAGAACCTCACCCCCACCGAATACCGAGCCCAGGCCCTCACCACCTAGCCTTCACTCACCCAGTCCAACAAACAGGGACCACTTCACCGGTCGAAGGAGGCACTCATCGCACGGCGTCAGCCGAGGAAGCGTTCCAGGGCGTCGGCGCCTGCTTGGGCTCCGCCGCAGCTGAGGACCGCGTCGCGCATTTCGGCGAGGTTGCTGCGGATCCGATCGTCGGCGGCCACCTCGTCGACCGTCGCGCGCAGCAGTTCCGGGGTGATGTCCTCGGCCCGCAGCCGCTTGCCCAGGCCGAGCTCCTCGGCGCGGTCCGCGTTGGCCTCCTGCTCCGGCATCTGCGGAACGGCGATCGGCGGAACGCCGTAGTACAGCGTCTCCATCGTCGAGTTCATGCCGGTGTGCGTGAGGAACGCCGTGGCGTGCTGGAGCACCGCGGGCTGCGGGAAGCTCGGGCGCACGTCGAAGTTCTCCGGAATCTCGCCCAGGTCGGCGCGATCCACGACCTTGCCGATGGACATCGCGACCTGCCAGCCGGAGTCGCGGAACGCCTCGATGCACAGCCGGAAGAAGTCCGGGCGCTGGTTGAACACGGTGCCCAGTGAGATGAACAGCAGTGGCGCGTCGGCCCGCTCGGGCTTCCAGTCGACCACGCCGCGCTGCCCGACCGACGGGCCGATGAACTCGAACCGATCGTCGAACGTCTCCGGGCGCAGCTGGAACTTCTTGGGCAGGAACACCAAGTTCAGCGGCGACGGCGGCGCCTGGCCGAACGCGGACGGGTCGAAGCTCACCCCGAACTCGTCGGTGATCTCCTTCAACCGGGTCATGAAGTCCTTCAGGACCGGGTGGCTCGGGTCGAACGCGTCCGGCTCGTCCTTGTTCATCATGATGTCGCGAAGCGAGAACTCCTCGTTGCCCGCGAAGTGCGGCACCAGCGCCACTTCCGGCGCACCCAGCTTCTCGGCGAGCATCCGGCCGGTGACCTCGCCGTGGTCGAAGCACACCGCGTCCGGCCGGTCCTGCTCGAAGTGCGCCAGCATCTTCGGGAAGGCTTCGCGCACGTCCTTCAGCCGGAATTCCAGCATCGGCTTCATGGCTTCGGGCGTGAAGTTCTTGAAGTTCGTGGGCATCTCGGGCATCACGGTGCCGGTGTCGAGCAGCCGCGCGCCGACCGCCTCGACGACGTCGTGGAATTCGGGGCCGATGGCGTAGGTGACTCGGTGGCCGCGCCGGACGAGTTCTTCGACCAGCGGCAGCGTCGGGTTGACGTGTCCGTGTGCGGTCATGCTGACGAACGCGAAGTGCTTGCTCATGGTCCCCTCGGAAACGATGCTTACCCGGCTCGGCCCATCCCGCCGCGCCCGATCGACCGTCCCCATGTTCCTCCGAACGCGCCCCCGATAAAAAGTGTTTTGTGCGACCAACCGTCACCGCCGAGCCTGCCGCGGACACCGCGAGATACCGCCTGCGCTGCGAAAACACCAGTTTCCACCAGAAGGTGAACCCGCCACTGTGACGTTCGCTAGGAAGCCGCAACTACGACGAAACGGCCACCGCCGCACATCCCGGTGAAACGACGAAGCGCCCCGGGATCACACGGATCCCGGGGCGCCCGGCGTCGAACCGATCAGACCAGCGGGCGGTCCGTCGGAGCGATCGGGGCCGGCAGCACGTCCCGGCCCGTCAGGTAGCGGTCCACCCCGGCGGCCGCCGAACGGCCCTCGGAGATGGCCCACACGATCAGCGACTGGCCGCGGCCCATGTCGCCCGCGGTGAACACACCGTCCACAGTGGTCATGAAGTCCGAGTCGCGGGCGACGTTGCCGCGCTCGTCGAGCTCCACGCCGAGATCGGTGAGCAGACCTTCCTTCTCCGGGCCGACGAAGCCCATCGCCAGGAACGCCAGCTGACACGGCAGCTCCCGCTCGGTGCCCTCGACCGGCACGAACCGGCCGTCCTCACGCCGCACCTCCGCGAGGCGCAACGCACGCAGGTTCCCCGCCTCGTCCTTGAGGAACTCCTGGGTGTTGACCGAGAACAGCCGCTCCCCACCCTCCTCGTGCGCCGAAGTCACCTTGAACGTCATCGGGTACGTCGGCCACGGCTGGGTGTCGGGCCGCGTCGACGGCGGCGTCGGCATGATCTCCAGCTGCGTCACCGAAGCAGCGCCCTGGCGGTGCGCGGTGCCGACGCAGTCCGCGCCGGTGTCACCGCCGCCGATCACCACGACGTCCTTGCCCGCGGCGTCGATCGGCGAGGACGGCAGGTCGCCCTCCTGCACCCGGTTCGACAGCGGCAGGTACTCCATCGCCTGGTGCACGCCGACGGCCTCGCGACCCGTGATCGGCAGGTCGCGGGCCGCGGTGGCGCCACCGGACAGGACCACCGCGTCGTAGTCCGCCTTCAGCTGCTCCACCGTCACGTCCACACCGACGTTGACGCCCGCGCGGAACTCGGTGCCCTCGGCCCGCATCTGCCCGAGACGACGGTCCAGCCGACGCTTCTCCATCTTGAACTCGGGAATGCCGTAACGCAGCAGCCCGCCGATGCGGTCCGCCCGCTCGTAGACCACCACGTCGTGGCCCGCGCGGGTCAACTGCTGGGCGGCCGCCAGCCCGGACGGCCCGGAACCGATGACGGCGACCTTCTTGCCGGTCTTCGAGGCGGGCGCCTGCGGAGTCACCCAACCCTCGTCCCAGGCCTTGTCGATGATCTCGATCTCGACCTGCTTGATCGTCACCGGGTCGGAGTTGATGCCGACCACGCACGCCGCCTCGCACGGGGCGGGGCACAACGTCCCGGTGAACTCCGGGAAGTTGTTCGTGGCGTGCAGCCGCTCGATCGCGTCGCTCCAGTCGCCGCGCCACGTCAGGTCGTTCCACTCCGGGATCAGGTTGCCCAGCGGACAGCCCTGGTGACAGAACGGGATGCCGCAATCCATGCAGCGCCCGGCCTGCTCCTTGATCCGGCCCGGCTCGAAGTCCAGGTAGACCTCGCGCCAGTCCTTGATCCTGATGTCCACGGGGCGGCTCTTGGGCGTTTCACGCGCCGTGGTGATGAATCCCTTCGGGTCAGCCATGAGCCGCCTCCATGATCGCCTTGTTGACGTCGCGACCGTCGCGCTCGGCGGCGTCCCGCGCTTCGAGCACGCGCTTGAAGTCGCGCGGCATGACCTTGCCGAAACGCGCCACCGAACGGTCCCAGTCGGCCAGCAGTTCGCTCGCCACCTGCGAGGCCGTCTGCTCGAAATGCCTGCGGACCCGGTCGTGCAGGAATTCGCGGTCGGCGTCGTCGAGCGGGTCGAGATCGACCATCTCGGGATTGACGCGGTCCTCCCGCAGATCCAGCACGTAGGCGATGCCGCCGGACATGCCCGCCGCGAAGTTGCGGCCGGTGCCGCCGAGGATCACCGCGCGACCACCGGTCATGTACTCGCAACCGTGATCGCCGATGCCTTCGACGACGGCCACCGCGCCGGAGTTGCGCACGCAGAACCGCTCGCCCACGACACCGCGCACGAACAGCTCACCGCCGGTCGCGCCGTAGAGCAGCACGTTGCCCGCGATGACGTTGTCCTCGGCCGTGTAGGCGGCGTTCTCCGGCGGCCGCACCACGATCCGCCCGCCCGAGAGGCCCTTGCCGACGTAGTCGTTGCCGTCGCCGAGCAACCGCAACGTGATGCCGCGCGGCACGAACGCGCCGAAGCTCTGCCCGGCGGAACCGGTGAACGTCACGTCGATCGTGTCGTCGGGCAGTCCTTCGCCGCCCCACCTGCTGGTCAGCTCGTGACCGAGCATGGTGGCGACGGTGCGGTTGACGTTGCGCACCGGCAGTTCCAGTCGCACCGGGCTGCCGTCCTTAAGCGCGCCCTCGCTGAGCTGGATCAGCGTGTGGTCCAGGGCCTTGTCCAGCCCGTGGTCCTGGGTGGTCGTGTTGTGCAGCGCCGCGCCTTCGCGCAGTTCCGGCACGTGGGTGATGGCCGAGAGGTCGAGATCCTCGGTCTTCCAGTGCCGCACCGCGTCATCGGTGTCGATCAGCTCGGCGTGGCCGATGGCCTCTTCGATGGACCGGAAACCCAGCTGTGCCAGGTATTCCCGCACTTCCTCTGCGATGAACTTGAAGAAGTTCACCACGTACTCGGCCTTGCCGTCGAACTTCGCCCGCAGATCCGGGTTCTGCGTCGCCACGCCCACCGGACAGGTGTCCAGGTGGCACACGCGCATCATGATGCAGCCGGACACGACCAGCGGGGCGGTGGCGAAACCGAACTCCTCCGCACCGAGCAGCGCGGCGATCACCACGTCCCGGCCGGTCTTGAGCTGGCCGTCGGTCTGCACCACGATCCGGTCGCGCAGGTCGTTGGCCAGCAGCGTCTGCTGCGTCTCGGCCAGGCCCAGCTCCCACGGACCGCCCGCGTGCTTGATGGACGACAGCGGCGAGGCGCCGGTGCCACCGTCGTGCCCGGAGATGAGCACCACGTCGGCGTGCGCCTTGCTGACACCCGCCGCGACCGTGCCGACACCGACCTCGCTGACCAGCTTGACGTGGATCCGCGCCTTCGGGTTGGCGTTCTTCAGGTCGTGGATCAGCTGCGCGAGGTCTTCGATCGAGTAGATGTCGTGGTGCGGCGGCGGGGAGATCAGCCCCACGCCCGGCGTGGAGTGCCGGGTCTTGCCGACCCACGGGTACACCTTGTGGCCGGGCAGCTGGCCGCCCTCACCGGGCTTGGCGCCCTGGGCCATCTTGATCTGGATGTCGTCGGCGTTGACCAGGTATTCGCTGGTCACGCCGAACCGGCCGGAGGCGACCTGCTTGATCGCGGAGCGGCGCGAGTCGCCGTTGGCGTCCGGGGTGAACCGGTCGGCGTCCTCACCGCCCTCCCCGGTGTTCGACTTGCCGCCGAGGCGGTTCATCGCGATCGCCAGCGTCTCGTGCATCTCCTGCGAGATCGACCCGTAGGAGATGGCGCCGGTGGCGAACCGCGTCACGATGGACTCGATCGACTCGACCTCGTCGATCGGCACCGGTTTGCGCACGCCGTCGCGGAACTTGAACAGCCCGCGCAGCGTCATCAGGTCGCGCGACTGGTCGTCGACGGCCTTCGTGTACTCCTTGAAGACCTCGTAGCGCCCGGCCCGCGTGGAGTGCTGGAGCTTGAACACGGTGCGCGGGTTGAACAGGTGCGGATCGCCTTCGCGCCGCCACTGGTACTCGCCGCCCACGTTCAGGTTCCGGTGCGCGGCCTGCACGCCGTCGGCCGGATACGCCTGGCGGTGCCGCTCGGCGATCTCCTTGGCCAGCAGGTCGAAACCGACGCCGCCGAGCCGTGAAGTGGTGCCCGCGAAGCAGCGGTCGATGACCTCTTGGCCGAGACCGATGGCCTCGAAGATCTGCGCGCCGGTGTAGGACGCCACCGTGGACACGCCCATCTTGGACATGGTCTTGCGCACGCCCTTGCCGAGCGCCTTGATCAGATTGCCGGTGGCCTGCGTGCCTTCGAGTCCCTGGAGCACGCCGTTGTGCACCAGGTCCTCGACACTGGCCATCGCCAGGTACGGGTTGACCGCGGCGGCGCCGTAGCCGATCAGCAGCGCGACGTGGTGCACTTCGCGCACGTCGCCCGCCTCGATCACCAGGCCGACCCGGGTGCGGGTCTTCTCGCGCACCAGGTGGTGGTGCACGGCGCCGGTGACGAGCAGCGACGGGATCGGAGCGTGTTCGGCGTCCGCCGTGCGGTCGGACAGCACTAGGACGTGCGCGCCGTCGGCGACGGCGGCCGAGACCTCTTCGCAGATCTCGTCCAACCGGTCCCGCAGCGCCTGCCCGCCACCGCGGACGTCGTAAGTGCTGCGGATCGTGGCCGGCTTGAGGCCGGGCCGGTCGCCGTCGTCGTTGATGTGCACGATCTTGGCGAGCTGGTCGTTGTCCAGCACCGGGAACGGCAACACGAGCTGCTTGCAGGCGTCCGGGTCGTGGTCGAGCAGGTTGTGCTCGGGACCCACGTGGGTGGCCAGTGAGGTCACCAGCTCTTCCCGGATCGCGTCCAGCGGCGGGTTCGTGACCTGCGCGAACAGCTGCGTGAAGTAGTCGAACAACTGCCGTGGGCGCTTGGAGAAGGCCGCGAACGGCACGTCGTTGCCCATCGAACCGATCGGCTCCGCGCCACCGGCGGCCATCGGCTTGAGCAGCACTCCCAGTTCTTCCTGGGTGTAGCCGAACACCTGCTGGCTGTGCACCAGCGACTCGTGCGAGGGCACTTCGCGGTCGCGGTCGGGCAGGTCGCCCAGGTGCACCACACCGTCGTCCAGCCACTGCTGGTACGGGTATTCGGCGGCCAGCGAACCCTTGATCTCCTCGTCGTCGACGATGCGGCCCGCACCGGTGTCGACGAGGAACATCCGGCCCGGCTGCAACCGTCCCTTGCGCACTACGCGCGCCGGGTCCAGTTCGAGCACGCCGACCTCGCTGGCCAGCACGACCAGCCCGTCATCGGTGATCCAGTAGCGGCCGGGGCGCAGGCCGTTGCGGTCCAGGACCGCGCCGATCTGGGTGCCGTCGGTGAACGCCACCAACGCGGGACCGTCCCAGGGTTCCATCAGGTAGTTGTGGAACTCGTAGAACGCCTTGCGCTGCGGATCCATCTCGGCGTGGTTCTCCCACGCCTCCGGGATCATCATCAGCACCGAGTGCGGCAGCGAGCGGCCGCCGAGGTGGAGCAGTTCCAGCACCTCGTCGAAGGTCGCCGAGTCGCTGCCGTCGGGCGTCGCGATCGGGAACAGCCGCTTGAGGTCACCGGGGATGAGGTCGGTCGCGAGCATGCTCTCGCGGGTCCGCATCCAGTTCCGGTTGCCCTTCATCGTGTTGATCTCGCCGTTGTGCGCGATGAAGCGGTACGGGTGCGCCAGCGGCCACGACGGGAACGTGTTCGTGGAGAACCGCGAGTGCACCAGGCCGATCGCGCTCGCGAACCGCTCGTCGAGCAGGTCCGGGAAGAACGCGTCGAGCTGCGTCTCGCTGAGCATTCCCTTGTAGACGAAGGTCCGGGCCGACAGGCTCGGGAAGTACACCGCCGCCTCGTGCTCGGCGCGCTTGCGCACGCAGAAGGCGCGGCGTTCGAACTGGAGCGCCGTTTCCTGCTCGGCTCCGTCCGTTCCGTGCCCGATGAACAGCTGCCGGAAGTTCGGCATCACCTCACGGGCCGAGCGGCCCGCGTTGTCCGCGATGACCGGAACCTCGCGCCAGCCGAGCAGGGTGAGCCCTTCCTCGGCCACGATCCGCTCGATGACTCCGACGGCCTCGTCGGCGGCGGCCTCATCGGCGGGCAAGAATGCGGTCCCCGCCGCGTAGCCGCCCGCTTCGGGCAGGTCGAAGGGGACAACAGCGCGGAAGAAGTCGTCGGGCACCTGCGTGAGCAGGCCGACGCCGTCTCCGGTCTCCGGGTCGGCGCCCTTGGCTCCCCGATGTTCCAGGTTTCGCAATGCCGTGAGCGCGTTCTCCACCAAGGCATGGCTGCGTCGCCCGTGCATATCGGCCACGAACGCCACTCCGCAGGCGTCGTGGTCGTGAGCCGGGTCGTAAAGACCCCGCTCGGCGGCGCGACGTTGCGCCTCATTTCTCAAATACTGGGAATCCGGCATCGATCCTCCCGTCGCCAGGCCCGGATCGCGCGAGGGAATTGTGAGCACTCGCCATCGATCCGCGAAAACCTATCGGGCACTGACAAAAGGATGCGCCGTTGCATCGTCGGTCAGTTTGAGGCACTGTACAGACCGATGCCGCTCAAGGCTACGCCTGAGTAACGCGGGTAAAAATCACATAGCGGCGTCTTGCCAAGCGCGATGTTCCCCTGCAGGCCGTTCCACCGCAGGTCACGTTCGATCAACCGCCCGTGCCCGGCACCTGCCGCGACCTGCGGCTACGTTCCGGCCGCAATCAGCCGTTCGCCCAGCTCAGCGCGGCTTTTTCGGTCCAGTCCGATATGCCCGTGACGTAGGACACAGCATAGGAACCCTTGCGTCGAGCGGGTTTTCGCCGCACTGTCCCCTGTGGAATCGACGAATCTCCGATGGCCGCGCGAAGTTCATACGAATGACGCAGCCTGCGGAGCCGCCTTTCGCGCTAGGCCCGGAAACGCGGACGCACCGAGCCGCCGTACTGCGCCGTCCAAGCCGCCTAGCAGGCCGAATCCCCCTCGCTTGCCGTCACCGAGCCGAGAGAACCTCGTCGCGTGCGGGACGCGCCGCACCGCTCGTCGCGGTGCCGACCCTCGCCGGAAACGACCCCTCCCTGCACTCTCCGCAATTCCGTCGACACACTGAGCGAACTGCGGTCGACGCGCATTCTTGATCGATTATCGCATTCCGCGAGGCGGAGCGAAATCGGACGATTCCATACCGTCACGCCCGATTCCCAGATCGATCGATCAATCCTGCGGGATCCGAGCGGAGAGCGCCCGCGGCGGTTCGGTCAGTCCGGTCGGTTCCGCCGCATAACGCGACAGCAGCAAAAGCATTGCGATACCGATCAGCAGATAGGAATCACCGACCACGTGCTGTATCGCATTCCAGTCTCCGCCCGCCGGCAGCATCCGGAATGTGGCGGCGAACGCGGCTACGGTGATGACCGCACCGGTGACCAGCCAGCCGGTGCTGCGCCTGCGCAGGGCGGTACCGGCCACGAGGAGCAAGCCCGGCGCCACCCACACCCAGTGGTCCGACCAGGACGTCGGCGAGATCAGCAGAGCCAGGATCGCGGTCCCCAGCAACGCGGGCGCCACCTCCGCCGAACGCAGCACTCGCACCGTCACCAACGTCAACACCAGCGCGAACAGCGCCCACAAGGCGTACTGGGTCAGCGTCGGCAGATCCAGCCGCGCAAGCCCGCCCATCACCGACTGGTTCGTGTGGAACGCGGAACCGCTCACCCCGGCGGCGGGGCCGCTGCCGAACCAGTAGTCCATCGAGGCCGAACGGTTCAGCACGAATCCGAAGCACGTTCCGGCGGCGGCGGTGACCGCGCCGACCGCGGCGGCCCGGTAGTCCTTGCGCACCAAGAAGAACAGCAGGAACGCGGCCGGTGTGAGCTTGATCGCGGCGGCGAGCCCGATCAGCAGTCCGCGCGGCCACCGGGGGCGCTCGGTGAGGCAGTCGACGGCCACCAGGGCCATCAGCAGAATGTTGATCTGCCCCAGTCCGAACGAGGCGTACACCGGTTCCAGCAGCAACGTTCCGGGAAGCGCGATCGCGGCCACCGCGAGGGCGCTCTCCCGACCGGCCAGCGGCCACATGCGCCGCGCCACCAGGTAGAGCACCAGTCCGATCGCGGCCAGATCGGTCAGGTAGATCAGCCATAACCCGGCGACGAAGGGCAGCACCGCCGGAACCGACAGCGGGAGCAGCGCGAAAGGCGGATACACCCACGGCAGGATGCGATCCGCACTGGTCATCGGGCCGCCGACCGTGATGTCGCCGCCGCTGAGCCAGGTGTGCACCGCCCACCGGTAGACCTGGTAGTCGATGCCCGCGCCGTGCCCGAGGCCCGCCCGGCGCATCAGGAACATCGCCACCGTCGAGATCACCAGCGCGATCGCGCCGACCGCGATGACCGCACGCGGCCGGTCGAGCACCCGAGCCCGCAGCAGCTCCAGCCACCGCTGCGCGGTGACGAGGGACGCGGTGAGGGCCGAGCGGAACCCGGTGTCCTCGGGCGGGCCGGATAAATCAGCAGGGCGTAGCGGGGTGACCAACGAGATCCTTCCGTCGCGCGGCCACCAACTCGACTACCCGATCCCCGACGAGGAGCATCCGGCCGCAGGGTGCCCGTGAATGCAGGCACGAAACTTTATCCACCCTGCCACAGCGATCTTGGGGCGGTCCGCGTTACAGGCCGGGCGGCAGCGCCTCGGGAGCTCACCGCCGGCCCGACGAAGATCACCGGGCGCTCAGAGCGCGTAGAGCTCGGGCAGGTTCACGACGATGGCCTCCTGGGTGCTGCGGGAGATCACCACGACGGCCTTGTTGTCCGGATCCGGGTTCTCCTCGCGGTGCGGGACGTACGGCGGGACGAAGATGTAGTCGCCCGGCTCCGTCTTGATCCGGACCTCCTCGGTGCCGTCGTGGAAGACGAACTCGGGATTGCCGCCGGCCACGTAGATCGCCGTCTCGGACTCGCCGTGGTGGTGGTTGTCCGAGGAGGTGGACGGGGCCACGTGCGTCTCACCGGTCCAGATCCGCTCGGAACCGACGGTGTCACCGCTGATCGCGGCGAGCCGCTGCATTCCCTCGGTCTGCGCGGTGTTGCGGTCCAGGGAATCACCGCGGATGTGGTGCAGCCGGGACCGCAGCGGGCGGTCGTCCTGCGGCGTGTCCTGCGAGCTGAAGTCGGGGTGGAAGGCGTCGGGCATGTCGGGCTCCGTTCTGCGCGTGGTTCGTGGCGAGGGTCTCCCCATCGCGGGCTGCTCGCGAGCCTGCCGGGGGCAGGCCACCGGGATCAGGCCATTGAGATCAGGCGACCGGGGTCCGGTCGGCGGCCAGGTCGGCGATGGTGATGTGGTCCAGGAACTCGGCCACGGTGCCGCCCAGCCGAGCCCACACGCCGTCCTGCTGCGCGTCGTCGTGCCGGGAGGTCACCGAGCCCTCCACGACGCGGACCACCTCCGCGAGCGTGATCTCCGCGGCCGCCTTGGCCGGCCAGTAGCCGCCCTCGCAGCCGCGCTGGCTGTTGACCAGGCCGCCACGGCGCAGCTCCACCATCAGGTTCACCAGCGAGTTCAGCGGGATGCCCTGAGTGCGCGCCATCGACTCGCAGGTCTGCTGCCTGCCGCTGCGGGCGAGTTCGGTGAGCGCCCGCACCGAGTAGTCCACCCGCGCCGAGATGTGCACGGGCGCGGCGCGGCGCACCCGGGAACTCTTCGGGGCCGTGATCTCGGGCAGCACCACCGCACCCTTGGCGATCTCCTCGCAGAACAGCACGATCCGGGCGGCGACGCTGCGGTGCACCTTGTCGTTGAGGATGTCGTGCACGCCGTCCTTGAACACCGCAGAGGTGGCCTGCGGGTGCGCGGCGCTGAGCCGGGTCACCGGGTCCACCGGCGCGATGGCGTCGCCCTCGCCGTGCAACAGCAGCGTCGGGATCTCCGGGAGACCTTGCGGCGGCGCCGAGGTGCCCGCGTCGAGCTCGCCCCATCTGAAGTCGGGATCGGTGTCGAGCCGTTCCCGGTGGATCGGGCAGGACGTGCGGGCGGAGATCTCGTCGTCGCGGTCCGCGGGCGCCTCGGTCGCCGCCGACAGCGGTGTGCCCGCCAGCACCAGGCCGTCGACCGGCGAGTGCAGCGATGTCTCCCATGCGCGCAACGCCCCGGTATCGGTGCCCACGAGGATGCGGGCCGTGTCGCCCGCGTCGGCGAACCACACCGCGGGCTCACCCGGATCCTCGGTCAGGTCCGGCACGACCACGGTGTAGCCGTCGACGGCGAGCCTGCGCCCGAACCGTTCGTACACACCGGGGTGTTCGCCCCTGCCGTGCAGCACTACGACGTGGCCCCGCGAAGCGCTGTCGGGCACCCACGTGCGCGTCATGTCGACTCCATTCGTTCCATCCCCGGCATCATGCCCCGCCGGAGTACAGGTCGGGCACGCTGGATGCCGCGACGTCGATCGGTTCCCGGATCACCCCGGCGGCGCGGAACCGGTCGGCGGTGCTCTGCAGTTCGGCGAGCACCGCAGGGCTCAGCGGTCGGATCTCCTGCCGGGTCCGGGTGAGGATGTTGCGAGCCACCTGCGGTTCCAGCGACGTCAGGTCCGAGTAGACCCGCTGGTATTCGGCCTGGTTCTCGTCGCTCCACTGCCAGGCGCGGGCGAACCGGCGCATGGCATCGGCCAGCGCCTCCCGCTTCAGCGGGTCCTGCACAGAGGATTCGGCGACGGAGATGAAACCGTTGTGGCCGTTGATGCCGGTGCCATCGCGGAGCACCCGGGCGCCCGCGTCCTGGGCGATCGCGAGGTACGGGTCGAACGTCGCCCACGCCTCGATGTGCCCGGCGCGGAAGCCCGCTTGGGCGTCGGTGGGCAGGCTGAAGGTGATCCGCACGTCCTGCGGTTTCAGGCCCGCCTCTTCCAGCGCTCCGAGCACGGTGAGTTGCGAGATGCTGCCCGCCGCCGAGGAGATCACGATGTGCTTGCCGCGCAGATCGGCCACGGTCCGGATCGGCGAGTCCGGTGGCACCACGATGGCGGTGGACGACTGCGCGGCGGCGGTGGCCACGGCCGGGCGGATCGGCACTCCCCCGGCCAGGGCTTGCAAGGTCGGGGTGTCTCCGGCGACGGCGGTGTCCACCTCGCCGGAGCGCACCGCCTCGAACAGTGCTGCGGCGCCTTGGAAGTTGGCCCACCGGACCCGGTACGGCGCGTCCTCGAACGCCTTCGCCGCCTCGGCCCGCGCCCGCGTGCCGCCCGCCTGGTCACCGAGCACCAGGGTCACGTCCGAGAGCCGTTCCGCCGGTCGCCCGCCGCCGCAGCCGGCGGCCACCATGAGCACCGCGAGCACCGCCGCGACCACCGTCCCGCGATGTCGAGCCACGATCACTCCTCCTGTCCAGTGTGGACGATCAGTCCAGCAGGTCGGGCTGTTCGTGCACGATCTCCTCGTACAGCGGCGCGAACGTGACCCAGCCCGGGTCCGCGTGCCTGCTGTACTGCTCGTGGGTGTGACGGGCGATGTCTTCGGGGATCAGCTGCGGCTCGCCCGCCGAGGACGCGAGGATCTGCGTCTTCGCGTTGCGCTCCGCGGCGACGTAGAGCGACACCGCCTCCTCCACCGACCGCCCGACCGTGAGCAGGCCGTGGTTGGCGAGGATCGCCACTCGCCGCTGCCCCAGGGTCTCGGCGATGCGACGGCCTTCTTCCAGGTCCAGCACCACTCCGGAGAAGTCCGGCACGATCACGTTGTCGCCGTAGAACTGGGCACCGTCCTGCGAGATCGGCAGCAGTTCGGTGTTCAGCGCCGCCAACGCCTTGCCCCAGATCGAGTGGCTGTGCGCGGCGGCGTCCACGTGCGGGTGGGCGCGGTGGATCTGCGAGTGGATCGCGAACGCGGCCTGGTTGACCGGGTGGTCGCCGTGCACGATCTCGCCGTCGTGGTTGACCAGCAGCAGATCGGAGGCCTTGATGCGGCTGAATGCGCGGCCCAGCGGGTTGACCCAGAAGTGGTCGGTCAGTTCCGGGTCGCGCACGGTGATGTGCCCGGCGGCGCCCTCGTTGTAGCCGAGCTTGCCGAAGATCCGGAATCCGGCGGCGAGGCGCTGCTTGCGGAAGCGACGTTCGTCCTCCACGGAGTCGAACTTCGGCCGCGGCGGGAAGGTGTTGGTGCGGGGCCGCAGGTTCCGGGCGAATTCCGAGAGTTGCGAGGAAGGTGCGGTGGCGGTCATGCCGGGGTCCTTTCGCTCTGGTCCTGCTCGGTGGACACGCCCGCGCGGGCACGGCGGGCGACTTCTTCGCGGACGGCCGGGATGAGTTCGCGGCCGTAGTCGATGGCGTCGTCGAGCGGGTCGTAACCGCGGATGAGCAGCGTGGTCACGCCGATGTCGACGTAGTCGGCCAGCGCCTTCGCCACGGTCTCGGCGGTGCCGACGAGCGCGGTGGAGTTGCCCGCCGCGTTGGTGGCCTGCGAGGTCGGGGTCCACAGCGCGCGGTCGTGCAGCTCGCCCTTGGCGGCGGCGGCGAGCAGGCGCTGCGATCCGACGTTGGCGACTTCGGTGCCTTTGCCGAGCGTCTTCGGCCCGGTGAACGATCCGAACCCGCCGCGCGCGGCGTGGATCCGGTCCAGCACGGAGTGCGCGCGCTCCCAGGCGAGTTCCTCGGTGGCACCGAGGATCGGCCGGAACGACACGCTGATGCCGGGGTTGTCGGTGCGCCCGGCCGCGCGGGCGGCGGCGCGCACCGAGTCGATCTGCTCGGCCGTCTCGGCCAGCGGTTCGCCCCACAGCGCGAACACGTCGGCGTGCTTGCCGCCCACCCGGTACGCCGCCTCCGAGGAACCGCCGAAGTACAGCGGAATCCGGGGCTGCTGCAGGGGTTTCACCGCGGTCTGGAAGTCCTCGAACCGGTAGTTCGGGCCGTCGTGGCTGATCGGGCCGTCCTCGGTCCACGCCCGCTTGAGGACGTCGAGGTATTCGTCGGTGCGGGCGTAGCGCTGCTCCTTGTTGAGGTAGTCGCCGTCGCGGCGCTGCTCGGAGTCGCTGCCACCGGTGATGATGTGCACCGCGATCCGGCCGCCCGCGAGGGTGTCCAGCGTTGAGAAGGTGCGCGCCGCCAGCGTCGGGGATGCGAAGCCCGGGCGGTGCGCCACCAGGAATCCGAGCCGGTCGGTGTGCGCGGCGACGTGCGCGGCGATCTGGGTGCCGTCCGGGGAGCCGGAACCGTGACCGATGAGCACGCGGTCGAAGCCCCCGTCCTCGTGGGCGCGGGCGAAGCGGCGCAGGAACTGCGGGTCGATCGCGGGTCCCTGCGCCCGGTGGATCTCCGAGACGTGCTGCGGGCCGATCATGCCGACGATTTCCACACTCATGACAACACTTCCTGTTCGGTCTTGATCCGCGAGCGGACGCGACGCCCCGCCCCGGCTCCGGTGGAGCCGCGGTCGCCATCGCACGTCCGAGCGGCGAATGTCGTTGGGCGCTGAGAGGCCTTGCGGCCTGATCTGTGAGCTGTGCCTTGTCAGCGGCTGAGCTTCTGAGCAGTGATGGTCGAGCGGGTCGGCGACCGGCGGGTTCTCAGCGGCTTCCTCGCGTGGACGCCGATTTCACCGTGCGGGGACATGAACGATCAGTCCCGCAACGAGGAAGCCGATGAGGTTCCGCCGAATGACCCGCTGCGCACAGCACTGCGCGAAGCCTCCTGAGGAAAGTCGTGCTCAGTGCACTCCGAGCCAGGAGAGGAGTTCGGCGCGCTGGGCGACGAACGACGGCGCGGACACGTCACGCGGACGGGGGTGTTCGACGAGCTGGTCGTGCACGATGCCGCCGTCGTCCATCACCAGCACCCGGTCGGCCAGCAGCAGCGCCTCTTCGACGTCGTGGGTGACCAGCAGGATCGCGCAACCGTGGCGTTCCCACAGCTCCCCCACCAGCGCCTGCACCTTCAGGCGGGTGAGCGCGTCCAACGCGGAGAACGGTTCGTCCAGCAGCAGCAGGTCCGGTTCGCGCACCAGCGCGCGGGCCAGCGACGCGCGCTGCGCCTCACCACCGGAGAGCACCTTCGGCCACACGTCCACCCGGTGTCCGAGGCCGACCTCTTCCAAGGCGGCGACGGCTCGGGCACGGCTCGGCTTGCCCCGCAGGCCGAGGATCACGTTGCGCCACACCCGTTTCCAGGGCAGCAGTCGTGGTGCCTGGAAGGCCACCGCGCGCCGCTGCGCCACCTGGACCTCGCCGGTGATCTCGCGGTCGAGGTCGGCGAGGATGCGCAGCAGGGTGCTCTTGCCGCAGCCGCTGGGGCCGAGCAGCGCCACGAACTGGCCCGGCTCGAGGTCCAGGTCGAGGCCGTTGATGACGGTGTGGTCGCCGAAGCTCTTCGTCAGTCCGCGCACCTTCGCGGGCAGCGAGCCCTTCGACGACTCCGCCGCGCCGGAGTCCGGTGCGCCAGTGGTCGTGATCCCCGCGTCGGCGGTCGCGGATTCGTCGGTTGCCGCGCCGGTGGTCGCTCCGTCGGTGGTCGCCGCGCCGGTGGTCGCCGCGCCGGTGGTCGCTTCGTCGGGGGTCGCGGTGTCGGGGGCGGAGTCCGTCACGCTCCGCGGAAAGCCGGTCGCCATGCCAGCACGGTCCTTTCGAGAAGTCGAACGATGAAGTCGGCCACCAGGCCGAGCAGGGCGTAGAGCACCAGGCAGACCACGATGACGTCGGTCTGGAAGAACTCGCGGGCCATGTTCATCTCGTAGCCGATGCCCGCGTTCGCGTTGATCGTCTCGCCGAACACCAGCGCCAGCCACGCCGATCCCAGTGAGAACCGCAGCCCCACCAGCGCATTCGGCATCGCGGCGGGCAGGATCACGTGCCGCACTTGGGCGAACCAGCCGAGCCCGAGCGTTTTCGCGGCTTCCACCAGGCCCTCGTCCACGTTGCGGATGCCGCCGAAGATGTTCATGTACAGCGGGAACGTCACGGCGAGCGCGATGAGCACGATCTTCGGCGTCTCCCCGATGCCGAACCAGATGATCAGCAGCGGGATCAGGCCGATCACGGGAACCGTGCGCAGCATCTGCATCGGCGCGTCGGCGATGTCCTCACCGCGCCGGAACAATCCCGAGAGGGTGGCGAGCACGACCGCCGCGATCAGGCCGAAGACCAGCCCGATCGCCACGCGCTGCACCGACGCCAGCACCGCGTCCTGCAGCCGGCCTTCCTGCCACATCTCCCAAGCGGTGGCCACGACCGTCGCCGGGGAGGCGAGCGTGTCGTCGTCGAGCACGCCGGTCGAGCTGAGCAGCTGCCACAGCGCGATCAACGCGATCGGGCTGAAGGTCTTGACCAGCCAGCGGGGAATCCGCTGTTGTCCTTTGGCTCGGCTGGTCCGCACCGTGATGACGGGGATTCCGCCGGTGTCGGATCGGGCGCTCTCGGGCGCCGTGGGCACAGTCATCGTCACGCTCCACTGGCGTCATGGATCTGAGGGCGACGGCACGGGTCGCGACCGGCGGAAGATCGAGCGGGGCCACCGCACGTCAGGTCGGACGTGCGGTGTCACCTGGGAAGATCAACGGCGCGGAACCGGCGGTGCCGTCTCGGGCGAGCGGGCGGGCTCGGCCGCGGCAGTGCGGAGGCAGGGCTCAGGCGCTACAGAGCGCGGAGGACACTCGTGCGTTGTCCACGTATTCACGCGTGGTGAGCGTCGCCGTCCGGGCCATGCGATCACGCTAACGGGACGCCCTCCCGGTGTAAACCCAACTCGACAGACCAGGATTGACCTCCCAAACTGTGGGACTCCTGATTCCGCCGCGCACCGCCCGGACCCGGTGGAGCCGCTCACCGAACGCATCCTGCTGCCTGATCCGGTCACCGACCGGATTCCGGCACGGCCGAAACCCGCCAGGGCCTGCGCGCAGGCCACCAGTCCGCTGAGTCCGCCTCCGCGCGGCACGTGGAATCCCTAGATCCGGCCGGAAGTCGCCGAACGGCGTGTGCTGTTCGGATACGATCGCGACATCATGAGCTCCACTTCCGGCGAACTGCTGGCCGTCAGCGACCTGCACGTCGCGATGGCCGAGAACAAGGACATCGCGCGGAACCTGCGTCCGCGCACCGACCACGACTGGCTGATCGTCGCCGGTGACGTCGGCGAGCTCTCCGAGGAGATCTCCTGGGCGCTGGGCATGCTCGCCGAGCGGTTCGCGAAGGTCATCTGGGTGCCCGGCAACCACGAGCTGTGGACGCCGAAGCAGGATCCGCTGCAACTGCGCGGCGAGGCCCGCTACCTGGAACTGGTGCGCCGCTGCCGCGAACTCGGCGTGGTGACGCCGGAAGACGAGTTCCCGGTGTGGACCGGGCGCGGCGGGCCGGTCACCATCGCGCCGCTGTTCGTGCTCTACGACTACACGTTCCGCCCGGCCGGTACCTCCACGAAGGAGGAGGCCTTGGCGGTGGCCCACGAGTCGGGCGTGGTGTGCAGCGACGAGTTCCTGCTGCATCCGGACCCGTACGCCACCCGCGACGACTGGTGCCGGGCGCGGCTCGCCCACAGCCGGCAGCGGCTAGCCGAATGTGATCCCGAGCTGCCGACGGTGCTGGTCAACCACTACCCGCTGGTGCGCGAACCCACCGACGTGCTCTGGTACCCGCAGTTCGCGCAGTGGTGCGGCACCGTGCACACCGCCGACTGGCACCTGCGCCACCGCGCCGCGGCCGTGATCTACGGGCACCTGCACATTCCTCGCACCACCTGGCACGACGGAGTGCGGTTCCAGGAGGTGTCGGTCGGCTACCCGCGCGAGTGGAAGCGCCACGGCCTGCCCGACGATCCACTGCGCCTGGTGTTCCCCGAGGAGAAGCCGTGATCGAACGCCTGCTGCCCGGCGAGCTCGCTTGGGAGGAGACCCGCACCGACCCGCCGGAGGCGTGGCTGTTCGACGAGGAGGCCGTGGTGATCGCGCGCGCGGTGGACAAGCGACGCCGCGAGTTCACCACGGTCCGGCACTGCGCTCGGGCGGCGCTGGCGAAGATCGGCGTACCCGCCGCCGCGCTGCTGCCCGGCGAGCGGGGCGCACCGGGGTGGCCCGCCGGGGTCGTGGGAAGCATGACGCACTGCGCCGGTTACCGGGCCGCCGTCGTCGGCCTGGAGAAGTCGGTGATCACCGTGGGCATCGACGCGGAACCGCACGACGTGCTGCCGGACGGCGTGCTCAACGCCGTGACGATCCCCGCCGAACGCCCCCGCATCGAGGCACTGTCCACAGCGGACCCTTCAGTGCACTGGGACCGGATCCTGTTCAGCGCCAAGGAGTCCGTGTACAAGGCGTGGTTCCCGATCACCGGCGAGTGGCTCGGTTTCGAGGACGCCGACCTCACCATCGACCCTGCGGGCACCTTCACGGCCCGGCTGCTCAAAACCGGCCCCGACGTGGAGGGCGAGCCCCTCACCTCCTTCACCGGCCGCTGGCTCGCCGACGACGGCCTCATCATCACCGCCATCACCCGCCTCCCCGGGCGTGAAAGCGTGCAGGGGCGACCGGCGGCGAGCCCCTAGATCCGCCTTCGCCGACCTGACTCGCACAAGGGGAACGTGCAGAAACGGCCTTGCGGGCGCAGGAGGCTCCCATGAGCGAGGAGGACGAAGCGCTACAACCCGGAGAACCAGATCGACCTGTACCGCGTCGCCGAACGATTCCTGGCCCGCCACCTCGGCGGCCGCTCACTCGACAACGCGAGCTAGGCGGCGGCAGGCTCACTCCGCCGCCAGGACGAGCCCGCTCGTCGGTACCCCGGTTCCGGCGGTGACCAGCACGTTGTGCACGTCGTTGAGCTGGTTCACCGCCGTGCCGCGGAGTTGGCGCACGGCTTCGGCGATGCCGTTCATGCCGTGGATGTAGGCCTCGCCGAGCTGGCCGCCGTGGGTGTTGATCGGCAGCGCGCCGTCCAGGCCGATACCGGCGTCGGTGATGAAGTTCCGCGCCTGGCCGCGTTCGCAGAAGCCGAGCTCTTCCAACTGCACCAGCACGAACGGCGTGAAGTGGTCGTAGAGCACGGCCATCCGCATGTCCTGCGGCCCGGCGCCTGCCTGCCGCCAGAGCTGCCGGGCGACCAGTCCCATCTCGGGCAGCGCGCCGAGCTCGTCGCGGTAGTAGCTGGTCATGGTGAACTGGTCCGGTCCGCTGCCCTGCGCGGCGGCCCGGACCACCGCGGGCGGGTTCGGCAGGTCCTTCGCCCGCTCGGCACTGACGACCACGATGGCCACCGCGCCGTCGCTCTCCTGGCAGCAGTCCAGCAGGTGCAGCGGCTCGGTGATCCACCGGGAGGACTGGTGATCGTCCAGGGTGATCGGGCGCTGGTAGAACCAGGCATTCGGGTTGGTGGCGGCGTGCTGCCGGTCCACGACCGCGACTCGGCCGAAATCCTCGCTGGTGGCACCGTATTCGTGCATGTAGCGCCGAGCGAACATGGCCACCTGCGCGCCGGGAGTGCCCAGCCCCACCGGGTAGCTCCAGCTGTTGTCCACTCCGGACGAGGTCGGCGCGGCGGCCGCGGCGGCCTGCACCTGACCGAACCGGTGCCCGGAGCGCTCGTTGAACGCCCGGTAGCAGACCACGACGTCCGCGATCCCGGCGGAGACGGCGAGCGCGGCCTGCTGCACCGTCGCGCACGCCGCGCCGCCGCCGTAGTGCACGCGGCTGAAGAAGCTCAGCTCCGGCACGCCGAGTTCGCGCGCGAGGGCGATCTCGGTGTTCTCGTCCATGGTGAACGTCACCAGACCGTCCACATCGGACGGTTGCAGTCCGGCGTCGGTGAGCGCGGCACGGGTGGCCTCGGCGGCGAGCTGGAGTTCGCTGCGACCCGAATTCTTGGAGAACTCCGTCGCCCCGATGCCCGCGATGGCGGTCTTACCGGCGAAGCTCATGCCACCACCTCCGGTAAAGCAACCGTGACGGTGCCGCGCATGTGCTCGCCGAGTCCGTTGCGGCCCAGCACCTCCACCTCGAAGCGGGTCTCGCCGTCCACGGTGGAGCTGTCGAGGACCTGCCCGAACAACGTCAGCGTGTCGTAGGCGTAGCACGGCACGCCGAGCTTCACCGCCACCGCACGCACCAGCGCTTCGGGTCCCGCCCAGTCCGTGACGTAGCGCTGCGCGATCCCGGTGCTGGTGAGGATGTTGACGAAGATGTCCTTCGATCCCTTGGCCTGCGCCAGATCGCGGTCGTGGTGCACGTCCTGGAAGTCCCTCGTGGCGAGCGCGGTGCTCACGATGAACGTGGGGGTCATCTCGACGCGTTCCTCCGGCAGGGACGTGCCGACCCGCACTTCGGCGGCCGTCCTAGTCCGTGGCAGCACGCTCATGCCGCGCTCCTTCGCTGTTGTGGCCGCCAGAACGGCATGGTGACCTGCTCACCGCGGTGGAAGTCCGCCTCCACGCGCATCCCCACCGACACCTCGGCGGGATCGACGTCGTGGAGTTCGCCCAGCATCCGCACGCCCTCGTCCAGCTCCACCAGGGCGATCACCAGCGGCAGCTGCTTGCCGGGCAGCGGCGGGTGGTGGTGCACGACGTAGCTGTAGACCTCGCCGTGCCCGGCCGCGACCAGGTACGTCGGCGAGGTGGCGCCGCACTCCGGGCACATCGGCCCCGGCGGGTGCCGCAGCAGCCCGCACCGCCCGCAACGCTGGATGCGGAGCTCACCGGCGGCGGTGCCCTCCCAGAAGTACGCGGTGTCCCGGTTGATCGCGGGCAGGATCGCCGCGCCCGCCGCCGGTTCCGGCTCGGGCTTCGGGGCCTCCTGCTCCGGCGGGCGGAACTTGAGCACCCGGAACATCATTTCGGCGACCGGCTCCGAGCCGACGTACCAGGTGTTGCGGGTGGTCACGAACCAGCCTTCGCCCAGGCCCGTGCGCTTCGGGCCGACCACGGATTCGAGCCTGGTGGTCACCGCGACCCGTTCACCGTGCCGCAGGTACCGGTGGTACTTCTGCTCGCAGTTGGTCGCCACCACGGAGATGAAGCCGAACTCGTCGAGCGCGGACATCATCGAGTAGAGCGGATCGTCGGTCTCGAAATCGGGGTGCAGGCCGGGCATCGTCCACACCTGGGCCATCGCAGGTGGCGCGACGAGCCCCCCGTGCACGGATTCGGCGGCCGCCTCCGGCGAGGTGTAGACGGGGTTTCCGTCGCGCATCGCCTCGACCCAGTTGTTGATCAGCGGCTGGTTCACCGGGTCCCGCGCGAGGCGCGGACTCGACTCCCCCGCCGCACTGATCCGCTCCGCGATCGCCGGGATCGCCTGCTCGGTGTCCTGGTCGGTCTCAACGGTCATGGCTCGTGGTGCTCCCCTCCGGTCAACGGGGCACTCGGGGCAGCCCGAGCCCGGCCGTGGCGATCAGTTCTCGCTGGATTTCGTTGACACCGCCGCCGAAAGTGAGCACCAGGTTGCGCTTGGCCAGCACGTCCAGCCAGCGCAGCAGCTCGGCGGTCGCGGCCTCGGCGGGGTCGCCGTGGCGGGCCACGACCTCTTCGAGCAGGCGGCCCAGCGACTGGGTGCGCTCGGAGGTGAACACCTTCGTCGCCGAGGCGTCGGCGACTTCCACCGGGCCGTCCGCCGCCGCGGCGACCTGCCAGTTCAACAGCTCGTTCACCCGCGTGCACGCGTGCACGCGCGCCAGCGCTCGCCGGACGTCGGGCAGGTCGAGCAACGGCGTCCCGTCCGGGTCGGTGCGCCGCGCCGCCCACTCGCGGACGCGCGCGAGCATCCCGTCGATCCGCCCGGACGGGCCGAGCATGACCCGCTCGTGGTTGAGCTGCGTGGTGATCAGTTTCCAGCCCCGGTCCTGCTCTCCGACCCGCAGCCACTCCGGCACCCGGACGTCGCTGAAGTACGTGGCGTTCACGTGGTGCGCGCCGTCGCAGGTGATGATCGGCGTCCAGGAGAAGCCGGGATCCGAGGTGTCCACGATGAGGATGGAGATCCCCTTGTGCCTGGGCGCGTCCGGGTTCGTGCGGCAGGCCAGCCAGATGTAGTCGGCGTCGTGCGCTCCGGTGGTGAACACCTTCTGCCCGTTCACGACGTACGTGTCGCCGTCGCGCACGGCGGAGGTGCGCAGCGACGCCAGGTCGGTGCCCGCTTCCGGCTCGGTGTAGCCGATCGCGAAGTGCACCTCACCGGCGAGGATCTTGGGCAGGAAGAAGTCCCGCTGCTCCGGCGTGCCGTAGGCCAGCAGCGTCGGGCCGACCGTTTGCAAAGTGACCGACGGCAGCTGGACGTCGGCTCGCGCCGCCTCACTGGCGAAGATGTGCTGCTCCAGCGGCCCGAACCCGCGGCCGCCGTATTCGACGGGCCAGCCCACGCCGAGCCACCCGTCGCGGCCCATCCGGCGCACGACCTCGCGGAACGCGGCGTTGTGCCGGTCGGTGGCCATCGCCGCTCGCTCCGCCGGGGAGATCAAGCCGCTGAAGTACTCGCGGAGCTCGGCCCGCAGCGCCCGCTGTTGTTCGGTGCAGTCGATGAACATCCGCGCTCCTCACCGGTCCGCGAGCCGGTCGGCGAGCGCGTCCAGCACGTGCCCGGAACCGCCCAGCGCCCGCGCCAGGTCTTTGACCAGCGAATAGTGCCGGTGCATCGGGTAGGTCACGTCCAGGCCGACGCCGCCGTGCAGGTGCTGGCACACGTGCATCGCCGCCGGCGCCTCCTCGGCCAGCCACAGCGCCGCGACCGCCAGGTCGTCGTCCGGATCGCGGTCTTCGGCGAGTCGCCAGCACGCCGACAACGCCGCCAGGTGCAGGGTGCGGGAGGTGATGTAGACGTCGGCGATCTGGCCCGCGACGGATTGGAACGCCGCCAGCGGCCGGCCGAACTGGGTGCGGGTTCCCACGTGCTCGGTGGTGAGCGCGAGCGCGCCCGCCACCGCACCGTCGCCGAGCGCGCACAGTCCCGCTTTCGCGCAGCGCAGCAGGTCGGGCAGCGCGTCGGCGCCCCCGAGCCGTTCCCCTCGCACCTGGTCGAAGCGCAGCGTCCACGCCGGGCCACCGGACAGCGGCGCGGCCTCCGCCACGAGCCCCGCCGCGTCAGGTCGCACGAGGGCGATCGCGGTAGTGCCGTCGTCCAGCGCGACCGGGACGAGGATCTCCCGCGCCGCATCGGCGTTGAGCACGTCGGTCTTCGTCCCGGACACCACGAGCTCGTCGCCGTCCCGCCGCGCCGACGTTCGCGGCGCCTCGGTCAGGGGCGAAGACGGCTCGTTGAGCGCCGCGGTGAGCACTTGCCCGGAGTCCACTTCGCGCAGCAGCCGTTCCTGCTGCGCGGCCGTGCCGTGGCGCACCACCGGCAGCACGCCGAACGCCAAGGTCGCCAGCGCGGGCACGGCCGCGGCGTGCCGACCGACCTCGGTCAGCACGACGGCTGTCTCCAGCGGGCCGAGACCGGCGCCGCCGAGCCGTTCCGGGACGGCGATCGACAGCAGTCCCGCCGCCGCCAGCGCCTTCCACGACGACTCCTGCGAACCGGTTTCACCTGCTGACTCGACACCGGGACTCCGTGCGCGCCCGCGTTCCCGGGTCAGCACCTCCGATGCCAGTTCCCGCAAGGGTTGCTGCGTGTCATCGAGCGCGAACTCCACACCGGCTCCCCACGTCATCCCGACACGAACGCAATGAAACTTGTTCTAGTTTTAGCCGCGATCGCCATCATCCGCAAGACCACCCGCCGAGCAGGCCCACGCGCCCGCCTCACCAGGTGAACGGCCCCTTCGCCCAATCCCCTTGGTCAAAGGAGACGTTCACTCGACACCACCAGTGAGGTGAACGCCTCCTTTGACCAGCAGGACCGGTCAAAGGAGGCGTTCACTCGGGGACATCCACCGGACAACCGCGCGCGTCGTCCGGGAGGCCTCAGCCTCTGGGCAGGCCGAGGATTCGTTCCGCGGCGACCGTGCGGAGGATCTGGGTCGTGCCGCCCGCGATGCTCAGGCAGCGGGTGAGCAGGAACTCGCGCGCCGGATCGGCGGCCGTGCCGTCGGCGGCGGCACCCTCCGGGCCGAGGAGGTCGAGGGCGGTCTCGGCCACGTCCTGGCGATGCCGCACTCCCACCAGCTTCTCCACGCTGGACTGCGCGCCCGGATCACGGCCGTTGAGGCTCAGCAGCGTCGCCCGCAATCGCAGCAGCGACACCGAAAGCCCTTCGGCCACTCGCGCCCCGATCCGCTCGTGCTCCGCGCGTCCGGATCGGACGCCGCGATCACGGGCCACCGCCAGCAGCGACTCCACGTCCTCACCGAGCGCCGAACCACCGCTCATCGCGACCCGCTCGTTGGACAACGTCGTGCGCGCCAACCGCCAGCCGCGCCCCGGCTCGCCGACCACCTGCTCGTCTGGGACGAACACGCCGTCGAGGAAGACCTCGTTGAACACGGCCTCACCGGTGATCTCCCGCAACGGCCGGATTTCGATGCCGTGGGCGGCCATGTCGACCAGAAAGTAGGTGATCCCCCGGTGCTTCGGCGCCTCGGGATCGGTGCGGGCCAGGCAGATCGCCCAGTGCGCCTCCCGCGCCATCGAGGTCCACACCTTCTGCCCGTGCAGCCGCCAGCCGCCGTCCGCGCGTTCCGCTCGGGTGCGCAGGCCCGCGAGATCGGAGCCCGCGCCGGGCTCGCTGAACAACTGGCACCAGGTGATCTCACCGAGCGCCGTGGGCCGCACGAAGCGCTCCTGCTGCTCGGCCGTGCCGTGTTCGAGCAGCGTCGGCACCGCCCAGCCGCCGATGATCAGGTCGGGCCGGGTTACTCCGGCCGCGCGCAGCTCCTCGTCGATGAGCAGTTGCAGGCCCGGACTCGCCGCGAGCCCGTACGGCTCCGGCCAGTGCGGCGCCAGGTAGCCGGACACGTAGAGCCGTTCCCGTCTCCGATCGGCCGGCGAGGCGGCCAGTTCCGCGGCGAAAGCACGCACTTCCGGGCGCCGGTCCGCCACCTCCGCGGGAAGTTCACCACTGACGCCGAGCCGCCGCCGGGCACCGTCCAACGCCAGGTCGGCGGCGCGAGCACGCCAGGTGGAACCACCCCCGAGCCATTGCCGCAGTGCCAGCGCCCGCCGCAGGTAGCGGTGCGCGTCGTGCTCCCAGGTGAACCCGATGCCACCGAGCACCTGCACGCAGTCCTTCGCGGTGTCCACCGCCGCGTCCAGCGCCACCGCACCGGCCGCGGCCGCGGCCAGCGGATGCTGACCGGGATCCTCGTCGAGGGTGCGCGCGGCGTCCCAGGCGAGCGCCGCGACCTGCTCCGCCCGGCACAGCATCTCCGCGCACAGGTGCTGGACCGCTTGGAAACTCCCGATGGGCCTGCCGAACTGCTCGCGAGCGCCCGCGTGCTCCACAGCGGTGCGCAGGCACCAGCCCGCCACTCCCGAAGCCTCTGCCGCTGCGATGGTGACCAGCACGTCGCGGACCTCCGCCGTGGTCAGATCCGGCAGCAGCGAGCCCGCCGGGATCACGACGTCCGCGAGCTCGACGCGGCCGAGCGAACGGGAGAAGTCGAGTGCGCGACGGGCCTCGACGCGCAAGCCGGGGCTCGCGGCGTCGACCAGGAACCACACCTCCCGGCCGTCCGTTCGACGTGCCGCGAGCAGCAGGTGCGACGCGTCCGGAGCGGAGGGCACCGGGTCGATCGCTCCGGAGACGACGAGGCCGCCGCCGGGCGCCGGATCCGCCGTGAGCCCGCCGGCGTCGCTCGCGACCGCGACGGGAACCTCGCCCGCCGCCAACGCCTGCGACATCTCGACGTCACCACCGGCCCTGCCGAGCAGGACACCCGCGGCGCAGGTGGGCAGGACCGGCCCTGTGACCAACGACTCGGCAACCGGTTCCAGCGCGGCCGCGAGCTCCACGACTCCACCACCGGCACCACCTGATCGCTCCGGCACCGCGATGGAGAACACGCCCAGCTCGGCGAGCTCTTTCCAGCGACGGTCCGGTTTCCAGCGCTCACCGGGCTCCTCGCCAGCTCGCACATCGGAGCCGGCACGCTCGGCCCAGGCTCGGATCGACTCCCGCAGGTCCCGCTGCACTTCGGTGATCGCGATCGGCATGGCGCCTCCCCTGTCCGCGGAACCGCAGAATAATAGAACACGTTCTACCTTAGCCAGGGGAATTCTGCGTAGGCTCGGGCCGACATCCGGAGTTGAGAGGAACCCAGTGACACCGACCGCACCGACGCCCGCCGACCTGCCGAGCGCGGAGCCCGAGATCCCGCCGGAGCTCGCGGCCAAGGCCGAGCAGGCGATCGGCTTCATGCCCGCCGACGAAGGACTCGCCCTGCACCGCGCGGCCATCGAGTTCCTGGGCACCGGTGTGGCGCTGGAAGTCGGCTCCTACTGCGGGAAATCGACGATCTACCTCGGTGCCGCCGCCCGCGCCACCGGCGGCCGCGTCGTCACGGTGGACCACCACCGGGGCTCCGAGGAGCACCAGCCCGGCTGGGAGTACCACGACCCGGACCTGGTGGACCCGCAGGTCGGCAAGCTCGACACCCTCGGCGAGTTCCGCCGGACCATCGCCGGCGCCGGGCTGGAGGACGAAGTGGTCGCCATCGTCGGGAGCTCCCGCACGACGGCCGCGATCTGGCGCAGCCCGCTGAACCTGGTGTTCATCGACGGCGGTCACACCGACGCCGCCGCGAACACCGACTACGAGGGCTGGGCACCGTGGATCGCGCGGGGCGGGGCGCTGGTCATCCACGACGTGTTCCCCGACCCCGCCGACGGCGGGCAGGCCCCGTACCGCATCTACCGTCGAGCCCTCGACGGCGGGAACTACGAAGAGGTCCGCGCCGTCGGCTCCCTCCGAGTCCTCCGCCGCACCGCAGGCGACCCCGGCACCCTCTGACCACACCACCCGCGCACGACCAGGGGTGAATGCCTCCTTCGACCGATCCGACCGGTCAAAGGAGGCGGACACCGCACCGCGCCCATCAGGTGAACGGCCCCTTCGACCGACCCGCCGACGGGGCCGTTCACCTCGCCCCGTACACCGGGTGAGCGGCTCCTCGCGCGGACTTCCCGGACGAAGGCGTTCGGTCGGGGCGGGTGGTCACTCGTGGACGAGTTCGGGGAGTGGGGAGCGGCAGCCGCAGGCGCCGTCGGCCGGGAGCGCGACTCGCGGGCCTGCGACGCGGAAGATGCCGCTTCCCGGCGTGGCTCCGGACAAGGCGTCCGCGGCGAGGATCACCGCCGCGCCGGTCCACGTGGTGTGCTCCACCGGCCAGTGCTTGCCGTCGGTGTACACCAGCCCTGTCCAGTACGAACCGTCCTGCTCCCGCAAGTGCTGCATCGAGGCGAACACCTCCAGGGCACGGGTGCGCCACCCCAGCAGATCCAAGCTCAGCACCAGTTCGCAGGTCTCGGCGCCGGTGACCCACGGGTTGTCGTCCACGCAGCGCACCCCGAGCCCGTCCACGAAGAAGTCCCGCCAGCGCCGCATGATCCGGTCCCGGCCGGTGTCATCGCGCAGCGGACCGCCCAGGATCGGGTAGTACCAGTCCATCGCGTACCGGTCCTTCTCGGCGAAGGCCTCCGGGTGGTGGCGCAAAGCGTGCCCGAGCCCGCCCAGCGACACCTCCCAGTCCGGCTGCGGGCATCCGAGGTGATCGGCCAGCGCCAGCGCGCACACGAGGCTGTGATGAATGCTCGAGCTGCCCGCCAGCAGCGCCTCACCGCCCACTTCACCACCGGTGCCCAGCGCCCAGTCGATCTCGCCCCGATCCCGCTGCAGGCCCAGCACGAAGTCGATCGCCCGGCGCACCACCGGCCACATCCGCTCGGCGAAACCCGCATCGCCGGTGACCATCACGTGGTGCCAGACGCCGACCGCCGGGTACGCGCAGAAGTTCGTGTCCGCCGCGGCGTCCTCCACCACTCCGGCCCGCACCTGCAGCGGCCAGGATCCGTCCGCGCGCTGGGTTTCGCGCAGCCAGTCGTAGGCGCGTTCCGCCTCGACCAGCAGACCGGCCGCCGACAGGGCCATCGCCGACTCCACGTGGTCCCACGGATCGACGTGACCGCCGGGGAACCACGGGATCGCGCCGGAGCGTTCCTGCACCCCGGCGATCGACCTGGCGGTTTCCAGCACATCGGCCGACGAGAGCACCCCGTCGACGGCCGGCAGTTCAGGCACCAACGACCTCCGGCTTGTACAGGTACACCGCCAGGCTCTTGCCCAGCACCGGGTTGAGCGCGGCCTCCGCCGTGCGGGTCAGCCACGGCTTGCTCATCAAGTCCCACACCAGCAGCTTGTGGTACAGCTTCGGCAGCGGATGCTCGCTGTTGTCCACGCCGACGGCGCACTTGAGCCACCAGTACGGCGCGTGCAGCGCATGCGCGTGATGGTGGTGCACTTCGCGCAGACCCGCCTCCCGCAGTCGGCCGATCAGCTGCTCACGGCGGTAGATGCGCACGTGGCCGCCCTCGACCTGGTGGTACTCGTCCGACAGCGCCCAGCAGATCCGCTCCGGCCACTGCCTCGGCACGGTCACCACGACCCGGCCGCCCGGCTTGACCACGCGCACCAGCTCGCGCATGGCCTTCTCGTCCTCCGGGATGTGCTCCATGATCTCGGAGGCGATCACTTGGTCGAAGTGGTCGTCCGGGAACGGCAGGCCGAGCGCGTCACCGCTGACCGTCGTCGCCGATGCGCCTTCGGGGACCTCCCCGGCGGCGGCCATCGCCCCGAACATCGTCTCGACCTCGGCCAGCGCCTCGGTGTCCTGGTCGAAGGCGATCACGTTCGCACCGCGCCGGAGGTACTCGAAGGAGTGCCGCCCGGCACCGGCTCCGAGGTCCAGAACCCGCTGTCCCGCTCGCACCCCGAGCAGGTCGAAATCAACTGTCAGCACTTCTTGCCCGCCATTTCCGCCTCCGCTTCGGCATAACACTCGGCGGTGGCCGCGGCCACCGACGCCCAGCTGTACTTCGTCAACACTCGTTGCCGTCCGTTGTCGCCCATCCGCCGCCTGCGTTCCGGGTCGTCGAACAGCGCACCCAGCGCGCCGGCCAGCGCTTCAGCGTCGCCCGGCGGGACCAGGTCGGCGCACTGGCCGTCCGGCCCGGCGACCTCCGGGATCGCGCCCGCCCGGCTGGCGACCAGCGGTGTCGCGCAGGACATCGCTTCGACCGTGGGCAGCGAGAAACCCTCGTAGAGCGACGGCACGCAGGCGATCTCCGCGGACCCCACCAGCGCCGCCAGCTCCTCATCGCTGATCCCGCTGACGGTGCGCACCGCGCCGGAGATGCCCAGCTCGTCGATGAGCCGATCGGTCGGCCCGCCCGGCGTCGGCGAGGCGACGAGCACGAGCTCGACCTCCCGTTCGGTGCGCAGCTTCGCCACCGCCTCCAGCAGCGTGCCGACCCCCTTCAGCGGGGTGTCCGCGCTGGCCATGGCCACGATCCGACCCGGGACCCGGGGCTGCTCCGGCGGGCGGAACACCTCGTGATCCACGCCGAGCGGCACCACCCGGAGCCGTTCGGAAGCGACGTCGAAGTCGTCGACGATGTCGCGGGCCGAGGACTCCGAGACCGTCAACAGTTCCGGGATCCGCCGCGCGACCCGCCCCTGCATCCGCAAGAACCCGTACCAGCGGCGGACGCCGAGCTTGCGCCAGCCCTGCACCGCGGCCAGCTCCAGCCGCCGGTCGTGGGTGATCGGGTGGTGCACGGTCGCCACCAGCGGCAGTCCCGCGCGGCGCAGGCCGAGCAGCCCGTAGCCGAGGCACTGGTTGTCGTGCACCACGTCGAACTCCGCGGCCCGCGCGCGCAGCAGCTTGGCCGCGCGGAGGCTGAAGGTCAGCGGCTCGGGGAAGCCCGCCGACCACATGGTCGCGACTTCCAGCACATCGGTGAGGTCCCGGATTTCCCGCCAGTGCGGCGTTCGGAACGGGTCCTCGTCCCGGTACAGGTCCAGGCTGGGCACCTCGGTCAGCTCGACGCCCGGATCAAGATCCGGGTACGGCGGCCCGGAGAAGACCTCGACGCGGTGGCCGAGTTCGACCAGCTCGCGGCTCAGGTTCCGGACGTAGACACCTTGCCCGCCGCAGTGCGGCTTGCTCCGGTACGACAGCAGCGCTATTCGCACGTATTCACCTCGCGGGGCCGCCGCGGCTCGCAACGGGTAGACTGGAACATGTTCTCATTAAGGAGCCCGTGGGGAATGATCTTGGATCTGTTTCTTGTCAGCGGCGGAGCCGCTGAGCGGCGACCACCCCGGCGAAACGACCACCGGCGGGTTCTCTGCGACTTCCTCGCGCGGACAGCGATCTCGTGCCGCAGGGGCATGCAGGAGAAATCGATCCCGCGGCGAGGAAGCCGCTGAGGTTCCGCTGAGGGACCCGCTACGCACATCACCTTGCAAGGACTCACAAGGCATGAGGTCAACGCAGACCTGCCGGAAGAGGCCGTGCCCGGACGGGCACCGCCGCACCATCGACGCACGTTGAGAGGACCGACCTCATGAACGCCATGCCTCGACGCGGATCCGCCGCGTCCGGCCTGCTGGCCGAGGACCAGGGTGGCTCGGCGGCGCAGAACGCGCGCCGCAAGCGCATCATCGACGCCACCATCGCGCTCGCCGGCAAGGGCGGTTACGAAGCCGTCCAGATGCGCGCGGTCGCCGAAAAGGCCGATGTGGCCCTGGGAACGCTGTACCGCTACTTCCCGTCCAAGATCCACCTGCTGGTGACCGGCCTGGCTCGCGAGTTCGAACGCTCCCTGGACCGGCTGGACCGGACCAAGATCCCCGGCGACACCCCGTACGACCGGGTGCTGTTCGTGCTGTCCCGCACGACCCGCACGATGCAGCGCAATCCGCAGCTGACCGAGGCGATGACTCGCGCGTTCATGTTCGCCGACACGTCGGCGGCCAATGAGGTGGACGCGGTCGGGGCGCTGACCGAGACGCTGTTCAGCGGGGCGATGACGACCGGCGACGACGAGCCCACCGACGAGCAGCGCGCGATCGCCCGCGTCATCGCGGACGTGTGGCTGTCGAACCTGGTCGCCTGGGTCACCCGGCGCGCGTCCGCGACCGATGTGGCCAACCGGCTGGAGCTCACGGTTCGCCTGCTGCTGCGCTGATCCCGGCCGCGACCGGACTGTGCACGGCAGGCCCATCAGATCGACCGGAATTCGTCGACACCGTCCACAGTGGTGCGGTCGGCCTGGCCACGGGCGACCAGCACGTCCAAGTGCGCCAGCGTCTCGCCCACCGCCAGGATCTGGTTGAACATGTCCAGTTCCGCGAAGGACCGTTCGCGGCGGGTCCACCCGAGCACACCGGCGACCTCGTGCGCCGTGGCCGCACCGCCGCGCACGGCCGCCGCGGTCTGGGCGAGCCGTTGCTCGTGGTGCTCCAGCAGTTCGTCCACGCGCGCGTGCGCGCTGTCGGTGACCGGCCCGTGCGCGGGCAGCAGCCGCAGGTCGGGCAGTTCGCGGACCAGCCGCAGCGAGTTCAGGTAGTCACCGAGCGGGAGCGGGGTGCGCGCCGCCTCCAGCCCGATCGACGGCGTGATGTGCGGCAGCACGTGATCGCCGGCCAACAGCAACGAGTTCCGCTCGTCGACGAACACGACGTGCCCACGGGTGTGGCCCGGCGTCTCGACGACGCGCAACGTGCGGGTGGCGAGCTCCACTTCGGCGCCGTCCTTGAGCCATTCGTCGGGCGGCTCGTAGCCCTCCTCCGGCTTCCCCTGGTCGCCTGCCACGGCGTCCCGGACCACCTCGGCGAGTTCGGTCGCCCCGCCCCGCTCCAGCTTGGACAGCTGCCGGTCGTGCGTGCCCGCCAGCAGCGCGTCCAGCGACGGCCGCTCTCCCGCGCCCAGCGCGATGCCCGCGCCGAACTCGGCGCGCAACCGCACGGCGAGCGTGTAGTGGTCCTGGTGCAGGTGGGTCACCAGGAATCGGCGCACGTCGCCGAGGCCGTGCCCCAGCTCGCCGAGGGCGGCTTCCAGCGCGTCCCGCGCTTCCTCCCTGGCCCACCCGGCGTCCACCAGCACCAGGCCGTCGCCGTCCTCGATGGCGTACACGTTGACCGCGCGCAGACCGTCGCCCGGCATCGGTAGCGGGATCCGATGCACCCCCGGCGCGACCTCGAACGCGCCAGGACGGATCCACTCGTGCCGCCCTCGCGCCACGTCCACATCCACCAACCGAACCTCCCGGATCACAACCTCGCCCCTGGCAAGGTAAACGTGAAATGTCCTCAGAAGGTCACGTGCGGTCTAGAACACACTCCGCTCGCCTACCGACGACCGCCGAACCTCGGGCTCCGCACACCCGCCACCGGCACGCGAGGACACCTGAACCCGATCTCCCGACGACCCGCTGACCAGGCAGGATTCCTGATACCAAGCGGGCAGTCCACCTCACTCCTCCACCGCACCCGAGTGCATCCCGGCACGGAGAGAGATGTACCTCCCGCCAACCACGGCGTGGCGAGTTGTCGCCGCGCGAGAGAGCCGACGGCCCGGGTGATCGTTTGGTCTGCTTCTTGTCAGCGGCGGAGCCGATGAGCAGCGACCAGCTGGAGCAACCGGCACCGCGGCGGGTTCTCAGCGGCTTCCTCGCGAGGACGGCCTTTCCCTCGTGGCGAAGGAGCCCGCAGCGAGGAAGCCGCTGAGGTTCCGCTACCCGACCAACCACGCAGGCCGTCCCACCAACTCACAAACGTTCCAAGATCGTCACGTTGGCGGTGCCTCCTCCTTCGCACATGGTCTGCAACCCGTAGCGTCCACCGGTGCGCTCCAGTTCGCCGAGCAAGGTGGCCATCAGCTTCGTCCCCGTCGCGCCCAGCGGGTGGCCCAGTGCGATCGCGCCGCCGTTGGGGTTCACCTTGGCCGGGTCCACATCGATCTCCCGCTGCCACGCCAGCACCACGCTGGCGAACGCCTCGTTGATCTCGACCACGTCGATGTCCGCCGGGGACAGTCCGGTCCGGTCCAGGGCGTGCCGGGTGGCCGCGATCGGCGCCGAGAGCATGAACACCGGGTCGTCGCCGCGGACGCTGAGGTGGTGCACGCGAGCGCGCGGCGTCCACCCGTGTTCGGCCACCGCGCGCTCCGAGGCCACGAGCAGCGCCGAGGCCCCGTCGGAGATCTGACTGGACACTCCCGCGGTCAGCAGCCCGTCCGGCCGCAGGGTCTTGAGCCCGGCGAGCTTGTCCAGGCTGGTGTTTCGGCGCGGCCCCTCGTCCCGCTGGATCCCGGCGATCGGCTCCACCTCGTCGTCGAACCGGCCCGCGTCCATCGCCGCGATCGCCCGGTGATGGCTCGACAGCGCGAACTCCTCCATGTCCGCGCGGGAGATTCCCCATTTGCGGGCGATGAGCTCCGCGCCGTTGAACTGGGTGACTTCGGCGTCGCCGTACCGCTCCTGCCAGCCCCGCGAACCGGAACCGGGACCGTAGGCGGTGGGGAACTCCAGGCCTTCGGCCGCTCGCAGCGCGCTGCCGATCGGGATGCCGCTCATGTTCGCGACGCCGCCCGCGATCACCACGTCCGCCGTGCCGCTGAGCACGGCCTGCGCAGCGAAGTGCACCGCCTGCTGCGACGACCCGCATTGGCGGTCGATGGTGACGCCCGGAACGTGCTCCGGGAAACCGGCCGCCAGCCAACCGGTCCGGCCGATGTTGCCCGCCTGCGCGCCGACCGCGTCCACGCAGCCCCACAGCACGTCGTCCACCCGGCCCGGGTCCAGTTCGGTCCGCTCGACGAGGGCTCGGTGCACGTGCGCGGACAGATCCGCCGGATGCACCCCGCTGAGCCCGCCGCCGCGCTTGCCCACCGGGGTTCGCACGGCATCAACTATGTACGCCTCGCTCATCTTTTCCTCCTTGAGCGCCCTGCGGAACGATGTTCGGCCGCTCCGCTGCCCGGGCACCTGCGCAGATCGGTCAGCGGAACTCCTGATGCTTCGGTTTCGCGCCGTAGACCGGTTCCGGCTCGGGATCACGGCGGAGCAGGTCGTGCACGACGGGGCCGAGTTCGGATGCGGACCAGCGACGGCCGGCGTCCTGATCGGCGCCGTGGCGCCAGCTCGTCATGACGCGGATCGCGCCGCCCTCCACTTCGAAGACCCGCCCGGTGACCTCGGCGGCTTCCGCACTGCCCAGCCACACCACGAGCGGGGAGACGTTCTCCGGTGCCATCGCGTCGAAGGCGTCGTCGTCGGGGCGGGCCATGTCCGAGGCGAAGACCTGCTCGGTCATCCGGGTGCGCGCGGCCGGAGCGATCGCGTTGGCGGTGATGCCGTAGCGACCGAGTTCGGCGGCCGCGTTCACGGTGAGCGCGGCGATTCCCGCCTTCGCCGCCGCGTAGTTGCTCTGCCCGACGCTGCCGAGCAGGCCCGCGCCGGAGCAGGTGTTGATGATGCGGGCGGCGACGGGTTCGCCGGACTTCGCCCGGTCCCGCCAATGCTCTGCGGCGTGGCGCATCGTCGCCGCGTGGCCTTTGAGGTGCACCCGCAGCACGTCGTCCCACTCCTGCTCGGAGATGTTCACGAACATCCGATCTCGCACGAAACCGGCGTTGTTCACCAGCACGTCCAGCCGGCCGAAGGTGTCGACGGCCCGCGCCACGAGTTCCGCGGCCTGCCGCCAGTCGGCGACGTCGGATCCGTCGGCGACCGCGTTGCCGCCCAGCGCGCGGATCTCCTCGACCACCGCCTCCGCGGCACCGTCGTCTCCCCCGCCGCCGTCGAGGGCGACGCCGAGGTCGTTGACCACGACGGACGCTCCCTGCCCGGCGAACTCCAGCGCGTGCGCGCGACCCAGGCCGCGGGCCGCGCCGGTCACGACGACCACGCTGCCCTCGCAGATTCCGGCCACGATGCCTCCTGCGTTGTCGGTTCAGTCCCCCGGTGGGGATTTCCCTGCCAGCCGGGCCAAGTTCGGGTGCGGCTCGCCACCGCCGTGCACGGACACGACGTCGCCGGTCAGGTAGTTCGCGAGCGGGGAGGCCAGGAAGGCGCACATGGTGCCGACCTCGTCGGGCTCCGCGGGCCGCCCCATCGGAACGCCCTCGGCGAACCCGGAATCCTGTGCCGATGCGCCGAATTGCTCCGCGAAGTTGTCGGTGCGCGCCACGCCGACGGACACGGCGTTGACCCGGACGCTCGGCGCGAACTCCAGCGCGAGGGTGCGGGTGAGGCTTTCCAACCCCGCCTTCGCCGCGGCGTAAGCGGCGATGGTGGGCGCGGCGCGACCGGCGGCGATGCTACTGATCATGATCATGGAGCCGCCGTGCTCGCGCATCACCGGCCACGCCCGCTGGCAGACCAGCAGCGGTGCCAGCAGGTTCAGCTCGACGATCTTCGCGTGGAACCGCGGCGAGGCCGTGGCGGTGTCGGCGGGCGGTGCGCCACCGGCGTTGTTCACCAGCACGTCTAGCTTCCCGGACCGGCGCACGATCTCGCTGATCAGCTCGTCGACCTGGGCCGGGTCCCGCACGTCGGCCGGGATGAACTCGGCGCTCGCGGCCTCCGGAAGTCGTTCGGGCGGGTTCCGCGAGCACACGTACACCTGAGCGCCCGCCCGCAGCAGCACCGCGGCGATCCCGGCTCCGATCCCCCGCGTCCCTCCGGTCACCAGTGCCACCCGGCCGGACAGGTCGATCTCGACGCCCACCGCAACCTCCGGGACTCGGGATTTCAGCCTCTGGGGGATTTTCCGCCTCTGGCGGGAGCTTCACCGCGATTGCTACCGTACCAACTCAACCTAACAAGTGCTAGGTTTGGTGATGCCATGACGATCCGGATTCGGCGCCACGACAACGGAATCGTGGTCCTGACCATGGACCATCCACCGGTGAACGCGCTGCCCGCGCAGGGCTGGCACGACCTCGCCGACGCCGTCCGAACGGCCGGTGCGGACGAGCGGACCCGCAGCGTGGTCCTGCAAGCGGAAGGACGCGGGTTCAACGCGGGTGTGGACATCAAGGAGCTCACGGCCGATCCCGGCCACGACAAGCTCATCGCCGTCAACCACGGGTGCTACGAGGCGTTCAAGAGCGTCTACGAGTGCCCGGTGCCGGTGATCAGCGCGGTGCACGGCTTCTGCCTCGGCGGCGGCATCGGCCTGGTCGGCAACTCCGACATCATCATCGCCGCCGAGGACGCCTATTTCGGCCTGCCCGAGGTGGATCGGGGCGCGCTCGGCGCGGCCACGCACCTGTCCCGGCTGGTGCCGCAGCACTACGCGCGAGCGATGTTCTACACCGGTCGCAACGCCACCGCGCGGGAACTGGCGCACTTCGGGTCGGTCTGGGAAGTCGTGGAACCGGCGCGGCTGCACCAGGCCGCCTTCGACCTCGCCGAGTCGATCGCGCGCAAGGACCCGCTCGTGATCCGCAAGGCCAAGGAATCCCTCAACGGCATCGACCCGGTGGACGTCAACCGCAGCTACCGCTTCGAGCAGGGATTCACCTTCGAACTCAACCTCAGCGGAGTGTCCGACCGGGCACGGGAAGCGTTCGTGCAGCCGGACGGCTCCGGGCGCAACAGGTGAAAGGGCGGGCGATGCGGGACAAACTCACCACTCCCGACGAGATCGCGGGACGGCTGCGCAGCGGTATGACGATCGGGATCGGCGGCTGGGGGTCCAGGCGCAAACCGATGGCGCTGGTGCGCGCGATCCTGCGCTCCGACCTGCGGGATTTGACGCTGGTCTCCTACGGCGGTCCCGACGTCGGGTTGCTTGCCGCGGCGGGGAAGCTGCGCAAGGTCGTGTTCGGGTTCGTCTCGCTGGATTCGATTCCGCTGGACCCGCACTTCCGCGCGGCCCGGCAGCGCGGCGAGCTCGAAGTCGCCGAGTACGACGAGGGAATGGTGCTCGCCGGGTTGCGCGCGGCGGCCGCTCGGCTGCCGTTCCTGCCGACCAGGGCCGGAGTCGGCTCCGACGTTCCCGCGCTCAACCCGGAACTGCGCACCGTGCGGTCCCCGTACGACGACCACGAGGAACTGCTGGCGATGCCCGCGCTGCGGCTGGACGCGGCGCTGGTGCACCTCAACCGCGCGGACCGGCACGGCAACGCCCAGTACCTCGGCCCCGATCCCTACTTCGACGATCTGATGTGCGCGGCGGCCGAACGCGGCTACGTCAGCTGCGAACGAGTGGTGCCCACCGCCGAGCTGCTGCGGGCGGGGCCGGTGCAGTCGGTGCTGCTGAACCGGACGCACACCGACGCGGTGGCCGAGACGCCGCGCGGCGCGCACTTCACCGGCTGCGCACCGGATTACGACCGCGACGAAGCGTTCCAGCGGCGCTACGCGGCCAGTGCCGCCGACGCGGCGAGCTGGGAGGCGTTTCGCGCGGAGTTCCTCAGCGGCGACGAACAGGCGTATCAAGCCGCGGTCGATGCGGCACGGGAGGTGGCCGAATGAGCAGCGAAGTGAGCCGCGCGGAGATCTGCGCCGTCGCCTGCGCCGACACCTGGCGCGACGCCGGCGAGGCGCTGGCCTCCCCGTTCGGGGCGATTCCCGCGCTCGGCGCCCGGCTGGCTCGGCTGACCACGGCCCCGGATCTGCTGTTGACCGACGGCGAAGCGGTGCTGCTGGCCGACACTCCGGCGCTCGGGCAGGAGACGCGGGACGTGACCGCCGAAGGCTGGATGCCGTACCGGCAGGTGCTCGACCTGCTCGCCGGGGGGCGCCGCCAGGTGATGATGGGGGCGACCCAGATCGACCGGTACGGCAACCAGAACATCTCCCGGATCGGACCGTGGGACCGGCCGAAGGTGCAGCTGATCGGGGCGCGCGGGGCTCCGGGGAACTCCGTCAACCACGTGACGAACTACTGGGTTCCCGGACACGGCAAGCGGATCTTCGTCGAGTCGGTCGATCTGGTCTGCGGGGTGGGGCACGATCGGGCCGTGGGGTCCGCCGGGCGGTTCCACGACGTGCAGGTGGTGGTCACGAACTTGGGCGTGCTCGATTTCGCCGGTCCGGGCGCCACGATGCGGCTGCGGTCGGTGCATCCCGGGGTGACGGTCGAGCAGGTTCAGGACAGCACCGGTTTCGAGCTCGACACCGGCTCGGTGGACGAGACGCGGCTGCCCTCCGCCGCGGAACTCGAACTCATCCGCACCGTGCTCGACCCCGATGGGCTGCGCTACCAGGAGATCCCCGCATGACCGCGCCCGTGCTCGACACCGCGCTGTGCCGGTTGGCCGGGGTGCGGCATCCGGTGGTGCAGACCGGGATGGGCTGGGTCGCCGGGCCTCGGCTGGTCTCGGCGACCGCCGAAGCCGGTGCGCTCGGTGTGCTCGCCTCCGCGACGATGAGCTTGGAACAGCTCGGCTCGGCGATCCGGGAAGTGCGCGAGCGCACCGCGAACCCGTTCGGCGTGAACCTGCGGGCCGACGCAGGCGACGCCGAACAGCGGGTCGACCTGCTCATCCGTGAAGGGGTCCGGGTGGCCTCGTTCGCGTTGCTGCCGGATCAGCGCCTGATCGGCAAGCTCAAGGACGCGGGCGTGCTCGTGATCCCGTCCGTGGGAGCGCGGCGGCACGCCGAGAAGGTGCAGGCCTGGGGCGCCGACGCGGTGCTCGTGCAGGGCGGCGAAGGCGGCGGGCACACCGGCCCGGTCGCCACCACCGTGCTGCTTCCGCAGGTCGTGGACGCCGTGGACATTCCGGTGATCGCGGCGGGCGGGTTCTTCGACGGCCGCGGGCTGGCCGCCGCGCTCTGCTACGGCGCGGCCGGGATCGGGATGGGCACCCGGTTCCTGCTCACCTCCGACAGCGCCGTGCCCGAGGAGGTCAAGCGGCGCTACCTGGCGGCGGCCGCGGGCGACACCCTCGTCACATCACGAGTGGACGGGATGCCGCACCGGATGCTGCGCAGCGCCCTGACCGACGGCGCCGAATCCGGCGGCACGCTGCGGCGGCTGCCGGGTGCGCTGCGGCAGGCGGTCGCGTTCAAGGCGATGACCGGGATGTCCTGGCGGCACCTGATCTCCGACGGGCTCGCGATGCGGCGGGCGAAGCAGCTGCCGTGGAGCGCGGTGCTGCTGGCCGCGAACACGCCGATGCTGATCAGGCAGGCACTGGTGCGCGGCGACGCCGACGCGGGCGTGCTGCCCGCCGGGCAGGTCGTGGGGATGCTCGACGAACTGCCCGGCTGCGCGGAACTGGTGACCCGGATCGTCGGCGACGCCGCCCGCGTCCTCGGCGAGTCCGCCGGCCGGATCACCGCCGCGGAGCCATGATCCCCTCGCAGAGGATCGTCACGTGCTGCTCGGCGATGACATCGGCGTTCAACCGGCCGCGCGGGTTGTACCAGTGCACCGTGGTCCACACGGTGTCCCGGATGAACCGGTAGGCGATCTTCACGTTGAGGTCCTCGCGGAACACGCCCGCCTGCTGCCCCTGCTGGAGCACCTTGATCCAGGTGCGCTCGAACTCGTTGCCCGCTCGCCGCAGGTAGCCGAAGCGCTCGAACTGGGCGAGGTACTTCGCCTCGTTCTGGTAGATCGTGACCGCCGAGCGGTATTGGTTCATGGCGCGGAACGACTGCCGGATCAGGTCGGTGACGGTGCTGCGCGGATCGGTCGCGTCCCGCACCACGTCCGCGTAGAGCCGCTGCTGGAACTCCAGGAACTCGCGGAGGATCTCGTCGACCATCGATTCCTTCGAATCGAAGTGGTGGTAGAGGCTGCCGGAGAGGATTCCCGCGGCGTCGGCGATGTCCCGGACCGTCGTGACCACGAATCCCCGTTCGGCGAACAGATCCGCCGCGATCGCCAGCAGTTCCGCGCGGCGCCGCGACCCGCCGCTCGCCGCGTCGGCGCCCGCCGTCCGCTGTCCACGCCCGGTCGAGCGCTTGGTTTCCGCCATCTCCCCATCCTCTCATCAGGAGTTGTTTCCGGATCACCTGCGTAGCGGGGCTGGTGGCGACAGCTCGGCGACTCGTGAGGAGTCCGGCTCGCCGTCACGGGTGTTGGCTGCTGACCGAGACGATTTCACCGGTGAGGTAGGTGGAGTAGTCGGAGGCGAGGAAGACGATCACGTTCGCCACCTCCCACGGTTCGGCGGAGCGGCCGAAGGCCTCGCGGGACTCCAGCTCGGCCAGCAGCTCGTCCGAGGTCACCTTCGCCAGGTTCGGGTGCATCACCAGGCTGGGTGCGACCGCGTTCACCCGCACTCCGAGTTCGGCCGCGTCGATCGCCGAACACCGGGTCAGCGCCATCACCCCCGCCTTCGCCGCCGCGTAGTGCGCCTGGCCGGCCTGCGCTCGCCAGCCCACCACCGAGGAGTTGTTCACCACCACGCCCCCACCGCCCTGCTCCCGGAAACACCGGATCGCGGCCCGGGTGCAGCGGAACGTGCCGTTGAGCGTGACGTCCAGGACGCGGTCCCACTGCTGGTCGGTCATGTCCTGGATCGGGGCGGTACCGCCCAATCCGGCGTTGTTGACCACAACGTCGAGCCGCCCGAACTCGTCCGCGGCGGTGCCGATGAGGTGCTGCACCTGCTGTTCGTCGGTGACGTCGCAGGGCACCGCGAGCACCTGCGCGCCGGGCAGCTCGGCCAGCTCGGCGCGGGTGGCCTCCAGCCGCCGCTCGTGGGCGTCGCTGATCACCACGCGGGCGCCTTCCCGGATCATCCGGCGAGCAGTCGCCGAACCGATCCCGGAACCGGCGGCCGCGGTCACCAGTGCGGTCTTGCCCGCCAGCAGCGCGTGCGGCTCGGGTTCGACGGGAACGGTCACGGCCGGGCCTCCTTCGGTAGGCCGAGCACCCGCTCGGCGATGATGTTGCGCTGGATCTCGTTGGAACCGCCATAAATGGTGTCGGCGCGGGTGAACAGGAACAGCCGCTGCCGCTCGTCGAGCCGGTAGGGCGCGTCCTCGGCGACGAGCCCGCAGGCCCCGGCGACCTCCATCGCCAGCTCGCCGAGCCCGCGGTGGAAGGTGGCCCAGTACAGCTTCGCGATGGACGCCTCCGGCCCGGCCGTCCCGTTGGCCACCCCGGTGAGCGTGCGCAGCGCGTTGAACCGCATCACCTCCAGCCCGATCCACGCCCGGCTGATCTTGTCCCGCAGCACCGGGTCGTCGAGCGCGCCGCCGCCGCGAGCCAGCTCCGTGATCCGCTCCAGTTCGCGGCGGAACACCACCTGCTGATCGATGGTGCCCACACCCCGTTCGAATCCGAGCGTGCCCATCGCGACCCGCCAGCCACCGCCGACCTCGCCCACGACGTTGTCGGCATCGGTGCGGGCACCGTCGAAGAACACCTCGTTGAACTCGGAGGTCCCGGTGAGCTGGACGATCGGCCGGACCTCGATCTCGGGCTGATCCATCGGCACCAGCAGGTAGGACAGCCCGTGGTGCCTGCCGCCCTCGGGGTCGGTGCGGGCGAGCAGGAAGCACCAGTCCGCGACGTGCGCCAGCGAGGTCCACGTCTTCTGCCCGTGCACCACCCAGTCCGGGCCGTCGCGCCGCGCTTTGGTGGACAGGTTCGCGAGATCCGATCCGGCGGAGGGTTCCGAATAGCCCTGGCACCACAGTTCGCGCACCTCGACGATCGCGGGCAGGAACCGCTGCCGCTGGCGCTCGGTGCCGAAAGCGATGATCGTCGGCCCGAGCAGCTCCTCCCCGACGTGCCCGACGCGCACCGGAGCTCCGATGCCGGCGTACTCCTCGTGGAAGATCACCTGCTGCGCGATCGAGGCGCCGCGCCCGCCGAACTCCTCGGGCCAGCCCAGGCAGGTCCAGCCGCCTTCGGCGAGACGCCGGTCCCACGCGAGCCGCAGTGCGAACTCCTCGTGCTCCCGTCCCGGGCCGCCCAGCCCCCGCGCCGCCGCGAAATCACCGGTGAGGTGATCGCCGAGCCACTCCCGGACCTCCCGGCGGAACGCCGCCTCCTGAGCACTGTCGGCCAGCTCCATCCGACCACCCCCGATCCGCCCGAACGCGGCCGGACGATCGTGTTTCCCAGTCATCGCAGGAAAATGCAAGCCTACCAAGCACTTGCTAGTTTCGCTAACCTCGGAGGGCGCCGAACACCTCGACGAGGAGGCACCGATGGCCGACCAAGAACCGGTCGTCACCTACGAGCGGATCGAGCGGACCGCCGTCGTGACGATGAACCGGCCCCGATACCGCAACGCGCAGAACTCGGCGATGACCTACGCGCTCGACGACGCCTTCTACCGGGCGTGCGCCGATGACGAGGTGTCAGTGATCGTGCTCGGCGGGGCGGGTGAGCACTTCTCGGCCGGGCACGACATCGGGTCGCCGGGACGGGACGCCGACGTGGACTTCGAGCGCCGCGCCGGACTGTGGTGGGGGCACACCGACAAGGCGGGCGGCGAATCCCGGTTCGCCCGCGAGCAAGAGGTGTACCTGGGGATGTGCCGTCGCTGGCGGGAGATGCCGAAGCCCGTCGTCGCGAGCGTGCAGGGCGCCTGCGTGGCGGGCGGGCTGATGCTGGCGTGGGTGTGCGACCTGATCGTGGCCGCCGAGGACGCGTTCTTCGCCGATCCGGTGGTGCGGATGGGAATTCCCGGAGTCGAGTACTTCGTGCACCCGTGGGTGCTCGGGCCGCGGGTGGCGAAGGAGTTCCTGTTCACCGGCAGGCGGATGAGCGCGCAGCGGGCCTACGAGATCGGCATGGTCAACCAGGTCGTCCCGGGTGAGCGCCTCGGCGATGCGTCGATGGAGCTGGCCGGGGAGATCGCGGCGATGCCCCGCTTCGGTTTGGCCCTGACGAAGAAGGCCGTCAACCAGGCCGAGGACCTCATGGGCAGGCACAGCGGGCTCGACTCGGCGTTCGGCCTGCACCACTTGGCCCATGCGCACAACGCCGAGGTCGGCAAGGACTCGCTCAGCGGTATGGACGCCAAGAGCATGAAGCGCGCCGCCGACGACTCTTAGGAGTGCCTTCGAATGACCTGGACAGGGGGCGGGGTGGCGGAACCTCAGCTGCTTCCTCGCTGCGGGGTCGATGTCGCAAGTGGCTCCGCCACGAGCGAAATCGCTGTCCTCGCGAGGAAACAGCTGAGAACCCGCCGATGGTCCGGTTGCTCAAGCTGGTCGCTGCTCATCGGCTTCGCCGCTGACACGACACGGATCAAAAGATCTTTCCGCAGGGGTTTCCCCGCCATGTTCGGGAGGGCGTCGTGGATTTGAGCTTCACCGCCGACGACATCGCGTTTCGCGACGAGGTTCGGACCTGGCTGCGGGAGAACGTTCCCGCCGAGCCGCTGCCGTCGCTGGAGACCGAGCGCGGCTTCGCGGCGCACCGGGAGTGGGAGCGGACCCTGCACGCCGCCGGGCTGTCGGTGGTGTCCTGGCCGGTCGAGTTCGGCGGACGCAACGCCTCACTGGTGCGGTGGCTGCTGTTCGAGGAGGAGTACTACGCCGCCGGGGCACCCGGCCGGGTCGGGCAGAACGGCATCTTCCTGCTGGCACCGACGATGTTCGAGCACGGCACGCCCGAACAGCAGCGGCGGCTGCTGCCACGGATGGCCTCCGGCGAGGACGTCTGGGCGCAGGCGTGGTCCGAGCCGGAGGCGGGCAGCGACCTCGCCGGGATCCGCAGCCGGGCGCGGCGGGTGCCGGGGGGCTGGCGGCTCTCCGGGCAGAAGACCTGGAGTTCGCGGGCCGCGTTCGCGGACCGGGCGTTCGGGCTGTTCCGCAGCGATCCCGACGCGCAGCGGCATCGCGGGTTGACGTACTACCTGTTCCCGCTGGACGCGGAAGGGGTCACGGTGCGGCCCATCGGTCGGCTCGACGGCAAGCCCGCGTTCGCCGAGATCTTCCTCGACGAGGTGTTCGTGCCCGATGCGGACGTGCTCGGCGAGGTGGGCGCGGGCTGGCGGGTCGCGATGAGCACGGCGGGCAGCGAACGCGGGCTGTCGCTGCGCAGTCCCGGCCGGTTCCTCGCGGCGGCGCGGCGGCTCGTCGAGTCGTGGAACGCGCGCGGCGGTGATCCGGCGGTGCGGGATCGCGTGGTCGACGCGTGGATCGGGGCGCAGGCGTACCGGCTGGCGACCTTCGAAACGGTCACGAAGGTGCTCGACGGAGCTTCGATCGGGCCGGAGGCGAGCCTGAACAAGGTGTTCTGGTCCGAACTGGACATCAACCTGCACGAGACCGCGCTGGAGCTGCTCGGCCCGGAGGCCGAACTGGCCGCGGACTCCCCCGCCGCGCCCGACGGCGGAATCTGGGCGGACGGCTACCTGTTCTCCCTGGCCGGGCCGATTTACGCGGGAACCAACGAGATCCAGCGCAACGTCATCGCCGAGCGCGTGCTCGGCCTGCCGAGGGAGCCCCGATGAAGTTCGCGCGCACCACCGGACAGCTGGACATGGCCGAGGCGCTGCGGGCGCTGCTGGATTCCAGCGGCGGCGCTGCGGTCGCGCGCAGCTGGGCGGACGGTGATCAGGAACCGTGGCGACGGGTGTGGGACAGGCTCGGCGAGATGGGACTGTGCGGGGTCGCGGTCCCGCACCGGCACGGCGGGCTGGAGCTGGATTCGGTGGAACTGGCGCTGTGCTTGGAAGAACTCGGCTACGCCGGGTTGCCCGGGCCGTGCCTGGAGTCGATCGCGGTCGTTCCCGCGCTGCTGGCGGACACCGACGCCGAGCAGGACTGGCTGCCCGCGCTGGCCGCGGGGCGGGCGGTGGCCACCGCCGCGTTCACCGAGCACGTTCCGCGCGCCCTGGACGCCGATGCGGCCGCCGTGCTCTTCCGGTGCGACGGCGACTCCGCGGCGGTGGCGCGGAGACCCGATGGGGCGCCGGAACGGTCCATCGATCCGACCCGCCGCTTGTGGAAGCTCGACTCCGGCGGAACGACGATCGCCGGTGCGCGGGTGGCAGCGGCGTTCGACGTGGGAGTGCTCGGGTGTGCGGCCCAGTCGCTCGGGGTCGCGCGGCGGCTGCTGGACACCTCGGTCCGGTACGTCGGCGAGCGGCACCAGTTCGGCAGGCCCGTCGGGGGCTTCCAGGCGGTCAAGCACCATGTGGCGAACGTGGCGTTGAAGATCGAGTTCGCGCGCCCGCTGCTGTACGGGGCCTGTCTGTCGCTGGATTCCGGCGCCGAGCACGCTCCGCGCGACGTGTCGGCGGCGAAGCTCGCGGCGGCGGAGGCGGCGCACTTCGCTTCCCGCACCGCACTCCAGGTGCACGGCGCCATCGGCTACACCGCCGAGAACGACTTGCAGCTGTGGCTGACGAAGGCGACCGCCTTGCGCTCGGCGTGGGGCACCGCCGCCTGGCACCGGCGGCGAGTCGCCGACGCCCTCGCCGACGGGTGCACCGCCCCGATCGGCTCGTGAAGCGGGATTTCCGGGAGGCATCGTGCATTTCGCGTTCACCGAGGAGCAGGAAGATCTGCGGAAGGCGGTGCGCGCGCTGGTGGACCGCGACGGCGGTCCGCACGTTCCGCCACCGGAGGCACCGGACACCGGGCACAACACCGCGCTGTGGCGGCGGTTGTCCGCGGAGATCGGTGCCGCCGGGCTGGCCGTTCCTGAGGAGCACGGCGGCAGCGGGGCGAGCCTGGTGGAGAGCTGCCTCGTCGCGGAGGAACTGGGGCGCAGGCTGGTGGCCGGGCCGTTCCTCGGCAGCGCGGTGGTGAGCGCCGAGGCGGTGCTGGCTTCGGGCGATCCGTTCGCGTGCGCCCGCTTGCTGCCCGGCATCGCGTCCGGTGAGCGGGTGGTCTCCTTGGCGTGGGCCGAACAGCGAAACTGGTGGAGCACCTCGGACTGCGCGACCGGCGCGGTGCGCGACGGCGAGATCTGGCTCCTGACCGGGGAGAAGAGCTTCGTGCTGGACGGCGCGCAGGCCGACGCGGTGCTCGTCGTCGCCACCACCGGCAACGGCTTGTCCTTGTTCGAGGCGGAGGTCCCGGCACCGATCCCCGCCACTGCGCTGGATCCGACGCGCCCGATGGCGCGCTTCGAGTTCTCGGACTCACCTGCCCGGCTGATGGGAGACGAGGGGTCGGCCGGGCAGGTGCTCGACCGCTGCCTGCGAGCGGCCGCCGTCGCGCTCGCGGCGGAGTGCGTGGGCGCCGCCGACCGGTGGCTCGGCGAGATCGTCGACTACGTCCAGGTCCGCGAACAGTTCGGCCGCCCGATCGGCTCCTTCCAGGCCGTGAAGCATCGGCTGGCGGACCTGTACGTGGCCGTGGAGTCCGCCCGCTCGCTGTCGCGGGCGGCGAGCTGGGCGGTCGCCACCCGCGATGAACGGGGCGCGGAGTGGGCGGCGATGGCGAAGTCGTTCTGCTGCGAGACCTACCAGGACGTCGCCGCCGAAGGCATCCAACTCCACGGCGGAATCGGCATCACCTGGGAGCACGAGGCCCACCTCCACCTCAAACGAGCCCACGGCGCCGCCCACCTCTTCGGCACCCCGAGGCGCCACCGCGAGCTGCTGGAATCCCTGCTGTCCCTGCGCTGACACCGCCCCCGTTCCCCGGCTCCCGCCGAACCAGGTGAACGTCCCCTTCGCCCATTCCTGCCGACCGAAGGCGACATTCAGCTCGACGAGCTACTGGACGGCCCGTTCGACCGGTGCGTATCGGTGAAGGAAGCATTCGCCCAGGTGGCTTGCCGCGTACGCGATCCGGGTGCGGTCAGCCGCTCGGGGCCAGCGGGAACGGGATCAGTTGCTGCTCCGGGGGGATCGCCGCCGCGTCGGGGATGGGAGCGCGGGGAACGTTGGCGGAGCCTCGGACGTTCGTCGGACTGCCGGGGGGTTCCTCGCAGCTGATGTCGCGGTTCGCCGGGGCCGGTGTGGTGTCGCTGCCGGGGCGGCGTTCGGTTCCCTCGTAGCCCTTGTCGCAGGCGAGCGGGTTGAAGAAGTTCAGCACCACGCCCAGATGGCCGCGCCCGTCGCCGTCTTGAGCGCTGTGACTGGTCGCCGACATCATCGGCATCGCCACCAGCATGTTCTCCAGCGCCGGTCCGCGAACGTCGAGCAGTTGCATGGTGGTCAGCAGGTTCGCCGTGGTCTTCTCCAGCCCGGTGCGGCTGGTGCGCAGCAGCTCGTCGATCTGCCCGGCCGCCGGTGGGGCCGCGTCGATCAACCGCCGCAGGTCCGGATCGGAGGTCTTGAACTGGTCGGCGACATCGCGCAATCCCTGGCTGAACGTGGTGATCTGCTCGGCCTGCTGCTGTTGGGTCCGCAGCACCGCGTCGGAGTTGTCCAGCAGCGCGGTGGTCTGCGGCAGGTTCCGGTCGGCCGCCGCGATCAACGAGCCGGTGGTGTCCAGCATCCGTTGCAGGTGCGGGCCGGTGCCCTGGAACGCGGTTCCGGACTCGTCGACGACGGTGCGCAACGAATCGAGCGGTACGCTGGAGACGAGCTGGTCGAGGTTGAGCAGCACCGACTCCGGCGAGGGCGGAATCTCGGTGTGCGCCGCCGGAATCACCGAACCCTCGGCCAGCATCGGCCCGTGATCGTTCGCCGGGCGCAGGTCGATGTACTGCTCCCCGACCGCCGAACGGTTCGCCACCGCGGCTCGCGCGTCGGCGGGAATGGGCGGGGCGGCCGCGTCGATGTGCAGATCCACCGCCGCACCCTGGTCGGTGAGCCGCATGTCGGTGACCCGGCCGACCGCCACGCCCCGATACGTCACCTCGGAGTTGACGAAGACGCCGCCGGAGTCCGGCATCTCCACGGCCACGGAGTACCCGCCGCCGCCGAACAACCGGTCCAGCCCCGCATAGCGCGCACCGGTGAACCCGATGCCGACGACCGCGATGAGCAGGAACAACCCCAGCCGGATCTTGGTCGGTCTGCTGAACATCACTGCCCCCGAGAAGGTCGTCGAGCAGTCCGCCGGGCTGATCCCGCGGCGGTGTGGACGGCGTCGGCTCCTGGCCCGGGTCGGGAAGCCGCGGCGCCCCGGGAAGCTGGGGCGCAGCGGGCGACTCCGGCGCAGCCGCCGGCGGACCGTCCGAGATCAACGGCAGCGGCAGCAGCGGTCCCGAACTGTTGGCGAGGTTGCCGAGCACGCTGGTCAAGTCCAGGTCCAGATCCACGTCCACGTTCACGAAGTCGCCCTTGAGCGGGACCATCGCGTCCTCCGGGAACGGATAGCTGGCCAGGTAACCGATGGACTTCGGCAGGTCCGTGCCCGCCTTGGCCAGCTCGCGCAGCGTCGGTTCCAATTCCCGCAGATCGGCGACCAGATCCTGACCCGCCGCATCCACGGTGGACACCGCGACTCCGGAGAACCGGTCCAGCGACTGCAACATCCCGACCAGCTGCGTCCGCTGCTGCTCGATCACCCGCAGCCCCGGGGCGAGCCCGTCGAGCCCGGCGTTGATGTCGTCGGTCTGCGCGCGCAGGTCGGCCGAGAGCCGGTTGAGCCCGTCGAGCGCGCGGGTTATGTCGTGCTTCTGCGCGTCCAGCCGGGTCACCGCTTCATCCACTCTGGACAGCAGTGAGCGGATTCTGGGCTCGTTGCCGGACAACGCGCGGTCGAGCTCCTCGACGATGCCGTTGAGCTGCGCCACCCCACCGCCGTTGAGCAGCAGGGACAGCGCGCCGAGCACCTCCTCGACCTGCGGGTTCCGGTTGGTGCGTTCCAGCGGGATCACATCGCCGTCGCGCAACCGGCCACGCGCAGCTCCGGCGGCGGGCGGCGCGAGCTCGACGAACTTCTCCCCCAGCAGGCTCGACTGGCGCAGCCGGGCGTCGGCGTTGCCGGGCAGTTCCACGTCGCCGTTGACCACGAGCGTGACCACGGCGGTCGCGTTGTCCGGGGCGAGCCCGATCCGCCGCACCTTGCCGACGGGCACATCGTTGACCTTCACCCCGGCCTGCGGGACCAGGTCCAGCACGTCGGCGAACCGCACGCTCACCTCGTACGGCCGCTCGCCCAGGTCGGCGCCGCCGGGCAGCGGCGCGTCGTAGAGCGACGAGCCGCACCCGGTGAGCAGCACGGACACCAGCGCGCACGAGGTCACCCGGCTCGGCTTCATCACGGCCCCCCGGTTCCCGGCATCGTGCCGGTCAGCGGCAACGGCAGCGGCGGCAGCTCGCCGTGGCTCAGGTGGTGCACCGCCTCGCCCGCCGAGGGCAGCGGCAGCGAACCGTCGAGGACGCCCGCCAGGTCGCCGCACGCCTTCCACAGATCCGGCGGGATCTGCGCGGGCGTGGAGTGCTCCAGCAGCTTGCACACCATCAGCACCGGCGGATTCGTCAGCTCGTTGATGTTGGCGCGCACCGCCACCGAACCGGAGGCGGAGTCGTAGGCGTTGACGAAGTTGCTCATCCCCGTCGGCGCGATGTCGAGCACTTCGCCCAGCGCCTCGCGCTGATCCACCAGCGCCTGGGTGATGCCCGCCAGGTTGTCCACGTTCCCCGCGACCTGCTCCCGGTTGTCCCCGATGAAGGTCTCCAGCTCGCCGAGCGCGGTCGCCAGCGAGCTCAGCGACGCGGCGGTCTGCCTGCGTTCGTCGGCCAGGAACCCGGACACGTCGGCGATCCGGCCGTAGAAGTCCTGCACCTGCGCGTCGTTGGCGGCCAGCGTCGCGGTGAACTCGTTGAGGTTGTCGACCGTGGCGAACAGGTCGCCCTGCGAGTCCGACAGCGTCCCGGAGAGCTCGCCGAGCCGCCGGATCGTCTCGTTCAGCTTCGCCCCGTTGCCGTCGAGGTTCGCCGCCGTCGTGTCGAGCAGGCCCGACAGCGCGCCGTCCTCGTTCGCCCCCTGCGGTCCCAACGCCTGCGAGAGCGCGTTCGCGCTGCGGTAGAGGTCGTCGAGGTCGGCCGGGGTCATCGTGCGGTCCTTGCCGAGCACCGCACCGGAAGCCAGCTGCGGCCCGGCGGAATACGCGGGCGTGAGCTGCACGTACCGGTCGCTGACCAGGCTCGGCGCGACCATCACCGCCTTCGCCTGCGCCGGTATCCGCACTCCCCGGTCCACGCTCATCTCGACGCGGACCTGACCGCCCTGTGGCCGCACCGATTCGACGGAGCCGACGTCCACGCCGAGCACTCGCACCGACGAGTCCGCGTAGAGCCCGACGGCCCGGTCGAAGTAGGCGGTGATGCGGGTGCCGGGATCGCGCAGCACCCACCACAGGCACGCGCTGAACAGCAGCACCAGCACGCAGCCGAAGGCGAGAAGCGCTGTCGTCGCGGGATGTTTCGCGGTCTGCGTGCTCATGGCCCACCTCGTTGCGGTCTGCTCAGGTCGCAGCCGTCCGGGTTGATCTGCAGCGGCCCGGCGGAGACGGTCGGCGGCAGCAGCCCGCACAGGTATCCGTCGAACCAGCGCCCGTTGCCGACGGTGTTGTTGAAGCCGGTCACGTAGGGCTCCAGCGCCGCGATGGTGGCGGCGATGTTGTCCTGGTTGTGCTGCAACATCGCGGTGACCTGTTCCAGTTCGCGCAGCGCCGGGTTCAGCCGTGCCTGGTTGTCGGCGATCAGGCCGCGCAACTGACCGGACACCGCTTGGGTTCCGCGCAGCAGCGAGCTGATCGATTCCCGCCGCTTCTGCAGTTCGGCCAGCAGCAGGTTGCCGTCGCCGATCAGCCGGGCCACCTGCTCGTCGCGGTCGGCGGCGACTTTGCTGACGTCGGCGGCGTTGTGCAGCAGTTCGGCGAGTTCCTGATCGCGGGAGGCGATGGTGCGCGACAGCGCCGAAAGCCCGTCGACCGCCCCGCCGAGATGTTCCGGACCGCCGCGCAGGCTTTCCGCGAGCACCTCGAAGCTGCGGCCAAGCTGATCGCTGTCGACCTGTTCGGTCGTGCGGGTGAGCTGGTCCAGGGCGTCGGGGATGTCGAACGGGACCTCGGTGCGCGACGCCGGAATGGTCTCGTCCGGGTCCTGCTCACCGCGTCCGTCCGGCCGCAGCGCGAGGTTCTTCGCCCCGAGCAGTGTCTTGATCTGGATCGACACCCGGCTGCGGTCGCCCACTCGCGCGTCCTCGACCCGGAAGTGCACGAGCACCCGATCGCCGTCGAGGCGCACGTCGGTGACCTCGCCGACCCGCACCCCGGCGACCTCCACGTCGTCGCCCGCGGCGAGACCGGCGGACTCGGTGAACCGCGCCGAATAGGTCGTTCCGCCGCTGATCAGCGGCAGGTCGTTGGCGAAGAACGCCAGCAGCGTCACGGCGGTCAGCAACCCGAGGGCGACCATCCCCACGGTCGCCTGGTCCCGGTCGCGCAGTGCGGTGGTCATGGCTGACACCTCGCGGGCATCTCGGTCGGCGGCAGCGGCAGCACCTGGGCTTGGACGTCAAGACCCGAGATGCCCACCCGCCCGGTCAGGCGGCAGAGGTAGAAGTTGAACCAGCTCCCGTAGCTCACCGTCCGGGTCAGCGAATCGAGCCGTCCCGGGAGGGTCTGCAGGTCGTGCTCCAGTTGCGGCAGCCCGGCGTTGAGGTTCGCCGACAGGTCGCCCAGCGCCGCCACGTCCTCCCGCAGCGGCGGCCGCGCCTCCTGCAACAGCCCGGAGGTGGTGTGGGTGAGGTCGTCGAGGGCCGTGACCGCGTCACCGATCGGTTCGCGCTGCTCGGCGAATCCGCTGACCAGGCGCTGCAACGCGTCGATGAGCTCGGCCAGTTGCGGGCCGCGGGCGCCGACCTGGCCGAGCACCGCGTTGAGGTTGCTGATGACCTGCCCGATCACCTGGTCCTTCTCGGCGAGCGTGGAGGTCAGCGACGCGGTGTGCGCCAAGATGCTCTCGACGGTGCCGCCTTCACCTTGCAGCACTTGGATCAGCTGGCCGGACAGCTTGTTCACGTCGCCCGGTTCGAGTGCGCGCAGCAGCGGCTGGAAGCCGTTGAACAGCGCGGTCAGGTTCAGCGCGGGCCGGGTCTGCTCCACCGGCAACGTGGCCCCGTCGGCCAATTCCGGTTCGCCCGGCGACATCGCTGCGTCCAGGGCGAGGTAGCGCTGCCCGGCGAGGTTGCGGTACTTGACGGTGGCGATCGTGTCGGCGGGCAGCGTGCGCCCGGAGTCGATCTTGAAGTGCGCCAGCGCCCTGGAGCCGTCGACGACCTCCAGCGAGCTCACCTCGCCGACGCGCACCCCCGCGATGCGGACCTCGTCGCCCTCCCCGAGGCCCGAGGCGTCGTCGAACTTCGCGGAGTACCCGGCGGTCGAGCCGACCTCGGAGGCCGCGATGGTCATCGCCAGCAACGCCGTGAGCAGCACCGTGACGAGGGTGAACAACGACAGCTTGGTCAGTGGCGCGGCGAGTCCCCTTCTCATCGCACGCTCACCTCCGTTCCGCGGTACACGGGGCCGACCAGCACGCTGCTCCAGTCCGGCACCCGGCTCGGCGCCCGGTGCATCGACGGCGCCAGCAGGGCGGCGACGAGGTCCTGCTCGGCCGGAGAATTCGGTGCCAGCGGGCCGCCTCCGGACCCGCTCGCGGACTGCGGGCCGGTCGCGGCCGGCGAGTCCGCCGGGGTTTGCTCACCGGGACCGTGCGGCGGTGGCGGGTGCGTGGAGCCGTCCTGCAGCGGACCGCCGGGCGGGTATTGCGGGAACCGGTCCGGCGGCTCGACCCACGGATAGCAGCGGGGTCCTCGGGTGTCGTCGTAGCGGGGGGCGTCGGTGCCCGGGAGGTATTTGCCGCGGCTGCCGGTGATCTCGATGGTGACCTTCTGCATCGGGTTCGGATCGCCTTTGCCGAACGCGCGCTCGGCGATCGGGATGCTGGTGGCGATCTGGTCGAGCACGCAGCTGTACTGCGGCGCGTACTTCGCGAACAGTTCCAATGTGGACCGCGAGTCGGAGCTCAACCGGATCAGGTTGTCCTGGTTGGCTTCCAGGAACCCGCTCGCGTTCACGGCGGTGACGTTGGTGGCGTTCCAGAGGTGCTGGAGCTGGTCGCCGCGCTGCGCGATGGTGGTGCTGGTCGTGGTGAAGTCGCGCAGCGCGCTCAGCAGGTCCGGGGCCGCCTCGTGGTAGGTGTTCGCCACGTCGTCGATGCGGCCGATGACCGATTCCAGCCGTGGCAGCGCGGGGTTGAACTTCGCCAGGTAGCCGTCCAGGTCGCGGATCGTCGCGCCCAGCTGCTCACCGCGCCCGTCGAGGGCCTGCGAGACCGCGTTGAGCGTCGCCGACAACTGCTGGGGCTGCACCGCTTGCAGCAGCGGAAGCAGGTCGTCGAGCACCCGCTCGATCTCGATCGCGGCCGCGCTGCGGTCCTGCCCGATCACGTCCCCGCCCGCGAGCCGCGCACCGTCCCCGCCGCCGGCGGGGAAACCGAGCGACACATAGCGCTCGCCGAACAGCGTCTTCGGCAGCAGCCGAGCCGTGACGTCGGCCGGGATCTTCGCGGCCATTTCGGGCCACAGCGCCAATTCCACGGTGGCGCGTCCGTCGCCGGGGTTCACCGCGCGCACCTCGCCGACCGCCACGCCGCGCACCTTCACGTCCGCGCCGGCGCGCATCTCGTTGCCCGCCCGGTCGGTGTGCAAGGTGACGGGCACCGTCGGAGTGAACGCCTTCTGGTAGAAGCCGATCATCGAGGCGAAGAACAGCGCCGAGACGAGCAGGAAGACCAATCCCAGCAGCTGGTGGCGGCGCCGGTCGCGCAGCGGGTTCTTCATCGGCGCGCTCCTCGCCGTCGGAGGGCCGCCCGCCGCGCGCTCATCCCGCGATCCGCACGGTCGTCGTCGAGCCCCAGATCGCCAGGCTCAGGAAGAAATCCAGCACGGCGACCAGCACGATCGAGGTTCGCACGGCCCGCCCGACCGCGATCCCGACGCCCGCAGGCCCGCCGCGCGCGGTGTAGCCGTAATAGCAGTGCGTCAAGATCACCACGAGGCTGAACACCAGCACCTTGCCGAACGACCACAGCACGTCCTGCGGCGGCAGGAACAGGTGGAAGTAGTGGTCGTAGGTGCCCGCGGACTGGCCGTAGAACCACACGGTGATCTGCCGGGACGCGAAGTACGAACCCAGCAGCCCCACCACGTACAGCGGGATCACCGCCGCGAGCCCCGCCAGCACCCGGCTGGTCACCAGGTACGGCACCGTCCGCACCCCCATCACTTCGAGCGCGTCGATCTCGTCGGAGATCCGCATCGCCCCGAGCTGCGCGGTGAATCCGCAGCCGACCGTCGCCGACAGGGCCAGACCCGCCGACAGCGGCGCGACCTCCCTGGTGTCGAAGTAGGCGGCGATGAACCCGGTGAGCGCGGAAGTGCCGAGCTGGTCCAGCGAGGAGTAGCCCTGCAGCCCGACGATCGCGCCGGTGCACACGGTCATGCCGATCATCACGCCGAGCGTGCCGCCGATGACGGCGAGCGCGCCGCTGCCGAACATCACCTCGGTCAGCAGCCGCCCGGTCTCCCGGCCGTACTTGCGCAGCGTCAGCGGGGCCAGCGCCACCGCCCGCAGGTAGAACGACAGCTGCCAGCCCAGCCCGGCCAGCGCGTCACCCGGCCGGGAGAACAGCAGCGACAGCCTGCGGCGCCACGCCGTGGGCGGCGGCAGGTACTGCTCGGTGACGGCCATCGCTCACAACTCCTTCGGCGGGATGACCTGCAAGTAGATGCCGGTGATCACCAGGTTGATCGCGAACAGCAGCAGGAAGGTGATCACGACGGCCTGGTTGACCGCGTCGCCCACGCCTTTCGGGCCACCGGCCGGGTTCAGCCCGCGGTAGGCCGCGACCACACCGGCCACGAACCCGTAGATCAGCGCTTTGAGCTCGCTGACGTAGAGGTCCGGCAACTGGGCGAGCGCGTTGAAGCTCGCCAGGTACGCGCCGGGCGTCCCGCCCTGCAGCACCACGTTGAAGAAGTAGCCCCCCGCCACGCCGACGACGCTGACCAATCCGTTGAGCAGCAACGAAACGAACACCGCACCCAGCACGCGGGGCACGATCAGGCGGTGGACGACGGAGACGCCCAGCACCTCCATCGCGTCGATCTCCTCGCGGATCTTGCGCGCCCCGATGTCCGCGCACACCGCCGAACCACCCGCGCCCGCCACCAGCAGCGCCGTGATCAGCGGGCTGGCCTGTTGCAGGATGGACAGGGCGCTGGCGGCACCGGTGAACGACTGGGCGCCGATCTGCTGGGTGAGCGAACCGAGCTGCATGGCGATCACCGCGCCGAACGGGATCGCCACCAGCGCGGTCGGCAGGATGGTGACGCTGGCGAACAACCACGCCTGCTCCACGCATTCCCGCACCTGGAACGGACGGCGCGGAATGGCCCGCAGGACCTCCCACGACAGCGTCGCCAACCGCCCGACCTGGGCGAACGCGGCCCCCGCCGGAACGCGATGGCTCGCTCCCGGCGAACTCATCCGCGCTCCCCCGGTTGCGCGCCGCGGCGCTCCGCCTGCAGGCCGGCCAGCACCCGCTCCCGCACCGGGGCGGGCCAGGTGTCCATGGAGCGGCGCACCCGCTCGGTGCGGCGGCCCACCGCGGACCGCTCCGGGACTCCGGGGCTGGGAGCCAGTTGCGGAGTGATCTCGCGCGGAGCCGCCGCCGGTAACCCGGCCAGTTCGGCGGCGACGGTTCCGGCGTCCTTCTCCTCGCTCATCCCGATCGGCCCGGCACGGCGGCCGTTGACGAACTGGTCGATGACCGGTTCGTCGCTGGTGAGCAGCACCTCCCGGGGGCCGAACAGCACCAGCCGCCCGCGGAAGAACAGGCCCAGGTTGTCCGGGACCGTGCGGGCGACCTCGATGTTGTGCGTGACCAGCAGGATCGTGGTGTCCAGATGTGCGTTGAGGTCGATCAGCAGCTGCGACAGGTACGCGGTGCGCACCGGATCGAGCCCGGAATCCGGCTCGTCGCAGAGGATCACCTCGGGGTCGAGCACCAGCGCCCTGGCCAGGCCCGCGCGCTTGCGCATGCCGCCGGACAGTTCGCCCGGCAGCTTGTGCTCGGCGCCGGAGAGGCCGACCAGTTCCATCTTCTCCAGCACGATCCGGCGGATCTCCGACTCCGGCTTCCGGGTGTGTTCGCGCAGCGGGAACGCCACGTTGTCGAACAGGTTCATCGATCCGAACAGCGCGCCGTCCTGGAACAGCACCCCGAACCGCCTGCGGATCGCGTAGAGCTCCCGCTCCGAGCAGGAGCACACGTCGGTGCCTTCGACGACGACGCTGCCGCGATCCGGTTCCAGCAGGCCGATCAGCAACTTCAGGAACACCGACTTCCCGGTCCCGGACGGCCCGAGGATGGCGCTGACCTCACCGGGCGGGAGCGTCAACGACACGTCCGACCACACCGTGCGCTCCCCGAAGGACTTGGTCAGCCCTCGCACACCCACTTCAACACCCATCGGAACACCACCTAGGAAGAAGACGTCCCAGCGCCGGTTCGGCTACCGGGACAAGGCATAAGCCGCCGTCGCGCCTCCGTCGGCCACGAATTCGGCGCCGGTGCAGTAGGAGCTCTCGTCACTGGCCAGGAACAGCACCAAGTTGGCGATGTCCGCCGACTCCCCGAGCCGCCCGAGGGCGAGCCGGGACTTGGCGAAGCCGTCCACGGCGCCGCCCGCGGCGCCGCCGGTGGCGTCGCGCAGCATCCCGGTGTCGATCATGCCCGGGTGCACCGAGTTCACCCGGATTCCGCGCTCGCCCAGCTCCAGCGCGGCGACCTTCGTCATCCCGCGGATGGCGAACTTGCTCGCCGCGTAGGCCACCGTTCCCGGCATCCCGGCCAGACCCTCCACAGAGGACACGTTGACGATGGACCCACCGTTGCGCATCGAACTCAGCACCGCGCGCATGCCCAGGAAGGAACCGATCTGGTTGACCCGCACGACCCGCTCGTAGTCCGCGAGCGCCGTATCGGCCAGCGCCGCCAGGTGCAGCACTCCGGCGTTGTTGACCAGCACGTCGACCGGGCCGAACGCGGACTCCGCGGCCCGGATCGCCGCGGCCCACTCCTGTTCGGAAGAGACGTCGAGGTGCCGGTAGAGCGCGGACTCGCCGAGCTCACCGGCCAGCGCCGCACCCGCCTCGTCGGCCACATCGGCGAGCAGGACGCGGGCTCCTTCGGCGACGAACCGGCGCGCGGCGGCCGCGCCCTGGCCACCGGCCGCGCCCGTGATGATCGCGACCTTGTCCCGCAGTCGTGCCACAGCCGTCACATCATTTCCGCGGTCAACGGCATGAGCACCGTCTTGAGCTCGGTGTAGGCCTCGTAGGCGCTGCGCCCGCCCTCCCGGCCCAGCCCGGACTGCTTGTACCCGCCGAAGGGCAGGTGCGGCTCGACCTGGAAACCGTTGATGCCGACCGTTCCGGCGCGCAGCTTGCGCGACACCCGGAAGGCGCGCTGCGCGTCGGCGGTGAACACGCCCGCCCCCAACCCGTACTCGGTGTCGTTGGCGAGCCGGATCGCCTCGTCCTCCTCGGTGAACGGCACCACCGACAGCACCGGCCCGAAGACCTCCTGCTGGGCGATGTTCATCGAGTTGTCCACGTCCGCGAAGATCGCCGGGGTCACGAAGTTCCCGGCGCTGAGGTCGCCGTCCGCGCGTTCGCCGCCGGTGACGAGCCGAGCGCCCTCCTGCTTGCCACGCTCGACCAGGTCCAGCACCCGCCGCAGCTGCTTGTCGTTGATCAGCGGGCTGGCCAGCACTCCCGGATCGAACGGATCGCCGTAGGTGACCGACCCGGCGATCATCTCCGCCGCGCCGATGAACTCGTCGTAGACATCGCGATGCACCAGCGCCCTGGTGTGCGCGACGCACGCCTGCCCGGACAGGCCGAGCGTGACCATGCCCATCGCCGTCATCCCGGCCATTCCGGCGTCCGCGTCGGGGAACACCAAGGCGGGGCTCTTGCCGCCGAGCTCCAGCGACACCCGCTTCATCGTCGACGCCGAGGCCTCCACGATGCGCCGTCCGACCTCGCGGCTGCCGGTGAAGCTGACCTTGTCGACCATCCGGTGCGTGATCAGCGCTTCACCGGTCGGATTCCCGGTGCCGGTGACGACGTTGACGACGCCGCCCGGAAGTCCCGCCTCCGTCAGGAGTTCCACCATCCGCAGCACGGCGAACGACGCGTACTCGGACGGTTTCAGCACCACGGTGCACCCCGCGGCCAACGCGGGAGCGACTTTCTGGGCGAACAGCAGGAACGGTGCGTTCCACGGCAGGATCGCCGCGACCACGCCGATCGGTTCCCGCAACGTCATCGCCAGGTGATCGCCGCCCTGGTACGGCGGCAAGGTCTCGCCACCGGCCTTGTCGATCCACCCGGCGTGGTGGTCGAAGGCGTCGGCGGCGATGTCGACGGAACCCGCGTAGACCGTGCCGAACGACAGCGGCACCCCGTTGTCCAGCGCCTGCAGCCCGCGCAGCTCTTCGGCGTGCTCGCGCAGGGATTCCGCGTAGCGGTGCAGGATTTTCACCCGCCGCCCGGCGGGCAACGCCGGCCACTCGCCCTCGTCGAACGCGCGTCGCGCCGCGCGGACCGCCTCGTCGACGTCCTCGGCGCCGGCGACGGGGAACTCGCCGACCTCTTCCTGAGTGGCCGGGTGCAGGTGGGTCCAGGTCTGGCCGGAGCGGGCCTGCCGCCACTCGCCGTCGATCAACAACGAGCCGTTGCGCAGCCCGACCTTCTCGCGATGCTCTTGCACGGTCAGCGACATCGTCGTCACTCCTCCTGATCGTCCGGTGCGTGTGGTCCGGAGCGGCGGAGCCGATCGCGGACTCCGTCGGGTCGTGCTCGCTCAGCCCAGCGCGAGCAGGTCGTCGCTGGTGAACATGCCGTCCCCACGTGATGCGAAGTAGTCGCCGACGGATTCGTGGAGTTCGGCGGTGGTCCAGGTCGGCCCGGCGGTGTCGAACCGGCGCTCGATGGCCGGTGGTGACATCAGCACGACCTTGCCGCCGTGCACGACGAACACCTGCCCGTTGATCCCCGCTGCGGCAGGCGCCGCCAGGTAGGTGACGAACGGCGCGACGTGCTCGGTGGACAGCGGGTCGACGCCGTCCTCCGGCACCGGACCGAAAGTGTCCGCGGTCATCCCGGTCCTGGCTCGCGGGCAGATCACGTTCGCCCGCACGCCGTAGCGGGCCGTCGCGCGAGCCGTCGATACGGTCAGCATGGCGATCCCGGCTTTGGCCGCCGTGTAGTTCGGCTGTCCCCCGGATCCGAACAGGAACGCCTCCGACGCGGTGTTCACGATCCGCCCGTACACCTCGCCACCGGAGTCCTTCGCCTGCCGCCGCCAGTGCGCGGTGGCCGCCCGCGAGAGCAGGAAGTGCCCGCGCAAGTGGACTCGGATGACGTCGTCCCATTCTTGGTCGGTCATGTTGAAGATCGTGCGGTCGCGCAGCACGCCCGCGTTGTTCACCACCACGTGCAAGCCGCCGAAGCGGTCCAGCGCGGTCGACAGCAGCCCGTCGGCGACCTCGTCGGCGCTGATGTCCCCGCGCACGGCGACCGCTTTCCCACCGGCGGCCTCGATCTCGCCCACCACCGCGTCCGCGGCTTCGGAGACATCGTTGACCACCACCTCCGCACCGGCCGCGGCCAGCGCGAGCGCCTCGGCCCTGCCGAGACCTCCGCCCGCACCGGTCACCACGGCCACCTTCCCGGCCAGGCTCAGCTCCGCCCGATCATCCACAACAGACTCCTCAGTCACCGGGGCGCTAGTCGAAAGTGACGATCTGGCGGACCAGCGCGGCGTCGCCGCCCTTCAACGCCGCCAACCCGTCGTTGATGTCGGACAGTGCGATGCGCCTGCTGATCATGCCTTCGAGGTCGAGGCGCCCGGCACGCCAGAACCGCAGCATCCGGTCGATGTCCCGGCGCGGATCGGCCGAGCCGTAGAACGACGGAAGGATCTTGCGCTCGTTGATGAACAGCTCCTGCGCCGTGAACTCGACCTTCTGATCGTCACCGCCCGCGCCGACGATCACGACGGTGCCGCCGCGTCGGGCGGCGTCGTAGGCGGCGCGGATGGTGCCGGACGACCCGACGACCTCGATGGCGTAGTCGAACCCGGCGCCGCCGGTGAGTTCCTGCTTGAGTTCTTCGAATCCGTCGGGAGTGGTGGCGTGGGTCGCGCCGAAGCGCTTCGCCGCGTCGTGCTTCGCGGTCACCGGGTCGACCGCCACGATCTCGGTCGCACCCGCCAGCCGAGCGCCCTGGATCACCGAGATCCCCACCCCGCCGCAGCCGATCACGACCACTGTGGACCCCGGCTCGACCTGCGCCGTGTTGAGCACCGCGCCGACGCCGGTGAGCACTCCGCAGCCCAGCAGTGCCGCCACCTCGAACGGCACGTCCGGATCGACCTTGATCGCCCCGTCGCGCGGCAGCACGAGTTCCTCCGCGAACGTGCCGCACCCGGCGAAACCGAACGTGGGTTCCGCCCCCACTTCGAACCGGGGTGAGGTGAACGCGGCGATGGTGTGCACCGCGCACAGATGAGCCTGCCCGTGCAGGCATTCCCGGCAATCGCCGCACGGGGGTACGAAGGTGATGGTGACGTGATCACCGGGGGCGAGGTCGGTGACCTGCTCACCCACCGCCAGCACCTCACCGGCGCCCTCGTGGCCCATCACTCCGGGGGCCAGCGCGGGCAAGGTTCCGTTCATGGCGGACACATCGCTGTGGCAGATTCCCGCCGCGCGAATCCGGACGTGCACTTCGGCGGGTCCTGGCGCCACCACCGCGGCATCCGTCCGGACGTCGAGCTCGTCATCGCCGATCTGCTTGAGCACCGCTGCCTTCACCGGCCTGTCTCCTCACCGAGTCCGAGGCCGCCGCACAGGCGACTGTTACGTGCGACACACAGTAGAACTCGTTCCCGTTATCTTCAAGGCTCAGATTTCCGGCTCGTTTCCAGCGATAAAGAGCGCGCCCTTGGGGCACAGCTGCACCGCTTTGGTAACACGTTCTACCGATTCGTCCGGGATCGGACGGTGGATGTGCAGCTGTTCGTCCTCGTCCAGTTCGAAGACCGCGGGAGCCAAGCCGGCGCACACGCCGTTGGCCTCGCACAGTTCAGGTCGCACGCCGATCTCCATCGCTTCCTCCGCACTCGTGGGACTCGGGCCATCGGACGCTCGGCGCGGCGATCCTCACCAGAGCAACGAGCCGGCCGTGGCCGATGCACTGCTCCATCCGGGCGTTCACCCGGCTGAACCGCTTCCGCGACAGGGCCGCGCTCTTCGCCGAACCCGTGGCAACCAGCGAAATCTGATGTAGAACACGTTGCACATTAGCTCACCTCGGCAACTCCTTGGCGAAAAAGACGACCCCGAGCAGAGGTCGACTAGCCGATGCGCCCCGGTCTATGGTCAGTGGAACTTGTTCCACCGGTCCGGACAGGACAACACCCGCCAGGGGGGCCACATGCACATCGGCTTCACGTCCGGTCAGCAACGGCTGCGGGAGCGGCTGCGCGACTACTTCGCGGCACTGATGACCGACGAGCTCCGCGCGGAGCTGACCACCGGCGGCGACTACGGCGACGGCGACGCGTACAAGCGGATCGTGCGGCAACTGGGCACCGACGGGTGGCTCACCCTCGGCTGGCCCCGGGAGCACGGCGGGGACGGCCGCACGATGCTGGAACAGCTCATCTTCACCGATGAGGCCGCCATCGCGGGAGTTCCGGTGCCGTTCCTGACGCTCAACAGCATCGCACCCACCATCATGCGCTACGGCACTGCCGAGCAGCAGGCGCACTACCTGCCCGGCATCGCCGCCGGAGAGCTCCACTTCGCCATCGGCTACTCCGAACCGGAGGCGGGCACCGACCTCGCCTCGCTGCGCACCACGGCGGTCCGCGACGGCGACGAGTACGTGATCAACGGCCAGAAGATGTGGACCAGCCTGGTGCAGTACGCCGACTACATCTGGCTGGCCTGCCGCACCGATCCGGCGGCGCGCAAGCACAAGGGGCTCAGCATCCTGGTCGTGCCGACCGACGCGCCGGGCTTCTCCTGGACCCCGGTGCGCACCGTCGCCGGGCCGACCACCAGCGCCACCTACTACGAGGACGTGCGGGTGCCCGCGACGGCACTGGTCGGCGAGGAGAACGCGGGCTGGCCGCTGATCACCAACCAGCTCAACCACGAGCGGGTAGCGCTGACCTCGGCCGCACCGATCACCTCGGCGTTGGCGGGCGTGCGGGAATGGGCGCGGGACACGGCGCTTCCCGACGGGCGCCGCGTGCTCGACCAGGAGTGGGTGCGCAACCACCTCGCGCGGGTGCACGCGGGCGCGGAAGTCCTCAAGCTGATGAACTGGAAGATCGCCTGGACGGCGGAGCGGGAACCCGCGCCCGCCGCTGCCTCGGCGACCAAGGTCTACGGCACCGAGCTGGCCACCGAGGCGTACCGGCTGCTGATGGAGGTGCTGGGGCCTGCCGGACACGTCCGCGCCGGTTCACCCGGTGCCGCGCTGCGCGGCCGGATCGAGCGGATGCACCGCTCGGCACTGATCCTCACTTTCGGCGGCGGCACCAACGAGGTGCAGCGCGACATCGTCTCCACCGTCGGCCTCGGACTTCCCCAGTCCCGGCGTTGATCCGGTTCCCGCCGCCGTCTCCACGAGGAGTTCCACGATGGATTTCGCACCGACCGAGGCACAGCACGACCTGGCCGAGCTGGCTCGCGACATCTTGACCGACCGGGTGACCGCCGAGCGGCTGCGCGAAGTGGAGTCCGGACCGGACCGATTCGACCGTGCGCTGTGGACTGAGCTCGGCAAGGCAGGAGTGCTCGACGCCGCGTTGCCGGAGGCGCTCGGCGGCGGTGGCTGCGGGTTGCTGGAGCAGTGCGGCGTGCTGATCGAACTCGGCAGGGCGGTCGCACCGGTGCCCTACCTGGCGTCGCTGGTATCGGGCGCAGCGGCGGTGGTGCGCTTCGGCGATTCGCGCCAGCAGGAGCGGTGGGCACGTCCCGCCGGTGACGGTGAGGTCGTGCTGACGACGGCGTTCGCCGAGGGAGCCGACCCCGCTCCGGCCGTTCCTGCGACGACCGCCGAGCGGGCCGGCGGGAAGTGGGTGCTCAACGGGGTGAAGGTGGCGGTGCCCGCCGGTTCGATCGCGGACTTCTTCCTGGTCCCGGCCTCGACCTCGGACGCGACGCTGGTGTTCGTGGTGGCCGCCGCCGACGAGGGCGTGTCGGTGCGGCGTCAGGAGGTCGTCGATGGCGACAGCGAAGCGTGGCTGGAACTCGCCGGGGTCGCGCTGGACTCCGATCGGCTGCTCGGCGAGGACGAGGCCGCCGACGTCGCGGCCTGGCTCGAGGTTCGCGCCACGCTGGGTGTGTGCGCGGAACAGCTCGGCGTGCTGGAGCGGGCGTTGGAGCTGACCGCCGAGTACGCCGGTGAACGCACCCAGTTCGACCGGCCGATCGGGACGTTCCAAGCCGTGTCCCAACGGCTCGCGGACGCCTACATCGACGTCGAGGCGGTTCGGTTGACGATGTGGCAGGCCGCGTGGCGCGCGGCGGAAGGGCTGCGCTGCGACACCGAAGTGGCGACCGCGAAGTTCTGGGCCGCCGAAGCCGGGCATCGCGTCGCCCACACCGCGGTCCACGTCCACGGCGGGGTCGGCATCGACCTCGAACACCACCTGCACCGGTACTTCGTCGCGGCCAAGCGCCGCGAGTTCGTCCTCGGCGGCGCCACCGCGCAACTGCGCAGGATCGGCACGGCACTCGCCGAGGACGAACCGGAGCAGGACTGATCCCGCCTGGAGTCGAACGCACCGCGGCGTTGGCTCTCGCCGGCGCCGAATCCGATGAACACCGACCACCGCCGGGTCCTCGGACGCCTCCGCGCAAAGGCGACGATGTCCGCTTTGGCGGGGCCGCCGCGGAACGCCGGTGGGACGGCTGAGGTTCCACCGCCCGACTCACCACGCAGATCCCCCGGACTCCCGAGGAGACTCATGCCCGAGCCGACTCCGACGGTTACCGATTTCCTGCTCGCCCGTACCCACGACGAGACTCCCGGCCTGCGCTTCGAACAGCGCGAGTGGAGCTGGTCGCAGCACGTCCGCCAGTGCGCCGAGCACGCCTCGGTGCTGCGTTCGCTGCGCCGCGAAGGCCCGTGGCACGTCGGAGTGCTGCTGGACAACGTGCCGGAGTTCTCGTTCCTGCTGGGCGCGGCGGCGCTGTCCGGCGCCGTGCTGGTCGGGCTCAACACCGGGCGTCGCGGGGAGGCGCTGGCTCGCGACGTCCGGCTCGCCGATTGCCGCTGGGTGATCACCGAGCGCAAGTACGCGGACCTGCTCTCCGGCGCCGACCTCGGAGCGGCGAACGGGAACGTGCTGCTGATCGACTCGCCGGAGTGGTCACGGTTGCTGTCCGCGCATCGGGACGCGCCGCTCGCGCCGGTGGCGGCCGTTCCCGACGACCTGCTCGCGCTGCTGTTCACCTCCGGCACCGGTGGCGAGCCGAAAGCGGTGCGCTGCACGCACGGCAAGGTCGCGTTCCCCGGCCGGATGCTGGCCGACCGGTTCGAACTGGACGGGCGGGACGGCGTGTACGTGTCGATGCCGCTGTTCCATTCGAACGCGCTGTTCGCGGGCTGGGCGGTGGGCCTGGCGGCCGGTGCGGCGGTGGCGTTGCGGAGGCGCTTCTCCGCCTCCGGGTTCCTCGACGACGCCCGTCGTTTCGGCGCGACGTATGCGAATTACGTCGGCAAACCGCTCTCGTTCATCCTCGCCACTGCGGCCCGCCCGGACGACGCGGACAATCCGCTGAAGATCGTGTACGGCAACGAGGGTGCCGAGCGGGATCTCGCGCGGTTCGCGGAGCGGTTCGGCTGCCGGGTGGTGGACGGGTTCGGTTCCACCGAGGGCGGTGTGGTCGTCGCGCGCACCCCGGACGCGCCGCCGGGCTCGCTGGGCACGCCCGGTCCTGGCGTGCAGGTGCTGCATCCCGTGACGGGCCGCCGCTGCCCGGCCGCGTCCTTCGACCGGGGCGGGCGGGTCACGAATCCGGAGGAGGCGATCGGCGAGCTGGTCAACACCGCCGGCGCGGGCGCGTTCGCCGGGTACTACAAGGCACCGGACGCCGACCGGTGGCGGATGCGCGGCGGGATGTACTGGAGCGGCGACCTCGCCTATCTGGACGGCGACGGGTTCTGCTACTTCGTCGGCCGTTCCGACGATTGGCTGCGGGTCGACGGGGAGAACCTGGGAACCGCGCCGATCGAGCGAATCCTGTTGCGCCACCCCGGAATCGCCCAAGCCGCCGTGTACGCCGTGCCGGACGGCGGAGTCGGCGATCAGGTGATGGCCGCGATCGTCCCGACCGGCGACGTCCCGGTCGACCTCGCCGATTTCCTCGCCGCCCAACCGGACCTCGGCCCCAAGCAGCTCCCGCGCTACATCCGGATCGCGACCGAACTCCCCCGCACCGAGACCCACAAGGTCCTCAAACGCGAACTCGCCGCACAGCGCTGCGACGGCCCGGACCCCATCTGGTGGCGCCCCGGCCCAGGCCCGGCCTACGAAGTCCTCACCCCGGACCGAGCCGCCGCCCTCGCCCACCCCGATCCCCCGGCGAACCGTTCGAGGTGAATGCCTCCTCCGTCCGATCCCACTGGTCGAACGGGCCGTTCACTCCACCGCCCTGGAGTGAACGGCCCGTTCGACCAGCCATACCGGGCGAAGGAGGCGTTCACCTCAGGAGGCCGGGCGTGCGAGATCAGGCGTGATCAGCGGAGGTCGTTGAGGCGGGTGAAGGTGTCGTCGGCCTCTCGCAGGAGGGTGGCCATCACCTCTTCGACGTCGCGGACGGCGTTCATGCGCCCGACGATCTGGCCGACCGGCATGGACACCACGTCGGGGTCGTTGGACCGCGTGATCCGCTGGTGCGCCTCGCTGACCAGGATGTTCTGCAGCGGCATCGGCAGTGGCGACGGCGCGTCCCGCTCGCTCCACGCCTCGGTCCAGCGGGTTTTGAGCAACCGTGCCGGTTTCCCCGTGTAGATGCGGGTGCGCACGGTGTCGCTGGAATCGGCGGCCAGCAGCGCCCGCTGCATCGCCGACTCCCCCACCGTCTGCGTGTACTCCTCGGTCGCCAGCCAGTACGACCCCATCCACGCCCCGCTCGCCCCGAGCGCCAGCGCGGCCGCGACCTGACGTCCGGAGCCGATGCCGCCCGCGGCCAGCACCGGAACCTCCGCGCCCACGGCGTCCACGATCTCCGGCACGAGCACCATCGTGGCGATCTCCCCGGTGTGCCCGCCCGCCTCGTGCCCTTGGGCCACCACGATGTCCACGCCCTTGTCGACGTGCCTGCGGGCGTGCTCGGCCTTGCCCGCCAGCGCCGCGACGAGGATGTCGTGCTCGTGAGCGCGTCCGATCACGTCCGGCGGCGGCGAGCCGAGCGCGTTCGCGATCAGCTTCACCGGGTGCTTGAGCGCCACGTCCACGTGCGAGCGGGCGACCGAGTGCAGCCAGCCGAGCACCGCATCACCCTGGCGCTCGTCGTCGGGAAGCTCCGGAACCCCGAGCTCGCTCAGCGTCCGGCGCACGAATTCCCGGTGCTCGTCCGGAATCATCGCGTTCAGGTCCACATCGGACCCTTCGGTGGGCACCGTGGACGGCATCACCACGTCCACGCCGTAAGGCCGCCCGCCGGTGTTCTCGTCCATCCAGTCCAGCACCGAGTCCAGTTCCTCGGCGTCGTTGAACCGCACGCAGCCGAGCACGCCCAGGCCGCCCGCACGGCTGATGGCGGCCGCGACGTGCTCGGACGGGGTGAATCCGACGATCGGGTGCTCGATGCCTAGCTGATCGCAGAGGGCAGTGCGCATCAGGACTTCCTTTCGGCCGCGTCGGCCACCGCGGCGGTGCCCGGCTGCTTCACGGCGTTCGGTTCGTGCTGTTCGGCATGCGTGCAGGCCCAGCGGTAGTCCGGCTTGCCGCTCGGCGACCGGCGCACCTTCGCGGCCAGCCAGAGCTTCCGGGGCACCTTGTAGCCGGCGATGTGCCTGCGCGCGTGCGCTTCCAGCTCGGCCCACGCCGGTTCGCCACCGTTCCTGGTCTGCACGACCGCGGCGACGCACTGTCCGAGCCGTTCGTCGGGGACGCCGAACACCAGCGCGTCGAACACGTCGGGGTGCGCCTTGAGCACGCCCTCGACCTCCTCGGGGTAGACCTTCTCCCCGCCGGTGTTGACCGACATCGACCCGCGGCCCAGCATCGTGACCGTGCCGTCGGACTCGTAGCGCGCGTAGTCACCGGGCACGACGTAGCGGGTGCCGTCGATCTCCACGAACACCGAGCCCGACTTGTCGGGATCGTTGTAGTAGCCCAGCGGCACGTGCCCGGACCGGGCCAGCAGGCCGACCTCGGTGGAATCGGCGGGAAGCAGCCGGCCGTCGGGGCCGATGATCGCGGTGGCGGAGTCCGCTTTCACCCGTGGACCACCCGTCCGCGTGCCGCCTTTGCCGAGCACGCCGATGCCGCTGAATCCGGTCTCGGAGCTCCCGATGGAATCGGTGAGCAGCACGTTCGGCAGCGCATCCAGGTACTGCTCCTGCACCGACGGCGAGAACAGCGCTGCGCTGCTGGAGATCGCGACCAGCGAGGACACGTCGTAGGTGCCCTCGTGCAGCGCCTCGATCAGCGGGCGGGCCATGGCGTCTCCGGTGATGGCCAGGACGTGCACCCCGTGACGCTCGATCGCCCGCCAGGTCTCGTGCGCGTCGAACTCCGGGAGGATGACGACGGTGCTGCAGGCGAACAGGTTGCCGAACGCGGCCCACTGCGCGGCGCCGTGGATGAAGGGTGCGGCGGGTAATCGCACCAGGCCGCCGTTGGCGGCTCCGTCGCGGGCCTGCTGCCATTCGTCGGCCATCGGCTCGCCGGTCATGAAGTCGATGCCGCCGCCGAGGGTGCGCCAGACGTCCTCGTGGCGCCACATCACGCCTTTCGGATTGCCCGTCGTGCCACCGGTGTAGAGCAGGAACAGGTCGTCGTCGGAGCGGGCCGGGAAGTCTCGTTCCGGCGAGGAGTCCGCCAACGCGGATTCGTAGGAGATTCCGCCGTGGCCGGTGAAGTCCTGGTCGCTGCCGTCCTCCAGGACCAGCACGTTGCGCAGGTCCGGCGGCAGCGCCTCGGCGGCCCGGTCGCTGTAGCGGCGCTCGTGCACCAGTGCCGCCAGGTCCGCGTCCTGGTAGATGTAGCGCAATTCCGCTGCGACGTAGCGATAATTGATGTTGACCGCCACCGCGCGCAACTTGTACGCGGCGAGCATCGACTCCAGCGCCTCGATGCGGTTGCGGGTGTGCACACCGATGTGCGAGCCCCGGCCGAGCCCTTGCTGAGCCCAGTAGTGCGCGAGCCGGTTCGATCGGCGTTCCAGTTCGGCGAAGGTGACCCGGTCCTCGCCGCAGATCACGGCGACGCGCTCGGGTGTCAGGTCGACGGCGTGCTCGAAAAGATCCGCGATGTTGTGTGCCACCCGATCGAAACTAGAACATGTTATCGTCCGAGGCAACGGGCCGATCGGTTCATGTTGCACCGCACTGAATTCCCGGAGGAATCCATGCCCACAACCCCTCCGCACGAACCCGCCCAGACCGCCGAGGAACCCGATTGCCTGGTCGAGCGCCGCGGGGCGGTGCTGGTGGTGACGCTGAACCGGCCGCACGCTCGCAACGCGCTGTCCGCCGAGATGATGGCGATCATGAAGACCGCCTGGGACGAGGTCGACGGCGACGACGAGATCCGGGCCTGCGTGCTCACCGGAGCGGGCGGCGCGTTCTGCGCGGGCGCCGACCTCAAGGCGATGACCAGCAGCCACCCCGGCGACACCACCAGCGGCCGGGACCTGTCGGTGATCGAGCCGCTCCTGAAGGGCCGCAGGCTGACGAAACCGCTGATCGCGGCCGTGGAAGGCCCGGCCGTCGCGGGCGGAACCGAGATCCTGCAGGGCACCGACATCCGCGTCGCCGGACGCGGTGCGCGTTTCGGCGTCTCCGAGTGCAAGTGGGGCCTGTTCCCGTTGGGCGGTTCGGCGGTGCGGCTGCCGCGCCAGATCCCGTACACGCTGGCCGCCGAGATCCTGCTGACCGGCAGGCATCTGACCGCCGACGAGGCCAAGGAGATCGGGCTCATCGGTCGCGTCGTCCCGGACGGCGAGGCGCTGAGCACCGCCCTGGAACTGGCCGAGGCCGTGGCCGCCAACGGCCCGCTGGCGGTCCGGGCGATTCTGCGGACCATGCGCGATACCGAGGGAATGCCGGAGAACGAAGCGTTCCAGGTCGACACCCGGCTCGGCCTGGAGGTGTTCCGCAGCGCCGACGCCAAGGAAGGCCCGCGCGCGTTCGCCGAGAAGCGCACCCCGAGGTTCCACGGGAACTGACGCACGAGCGGGCCGTTCGCCCCGGCTGGGGCGAGCGGCCCGTCCAGCGCGTCACGAGTACTGATCTTTGAGCTTTCGCTTGTACAGCTTGCCGTTCGGATCTCGGGGAAGCTGCTCGGTGAAATCGATGTTGCGCGGGAGTTTGAACTTCGCGAGCTTCTCGGTGGCGAACTCCAGCAGCTCCGCGGCCAGTTCGGCGCCGCCCGCGCAGCCCGCCGCCGGCTGCACCACGGCCTGCACCTGCTCGCCCCAATCCTGGTGCGGCACGCCGAACACGGCGATGTCCGCGACCTTCGGGTGAATCGACAACACGTTCTCGATCTCGGCCGGGTAGATGTTCACCCCACCTGAGATGATCATGTCGCTCTTCCGGTCCCGCAGGTACAGATAGCCGTCCTCGTCCAGGTAGCCCACATCGCCGAGGGTGAACAGGTCACCGACCCGGGCGCTGCGGGTCTTCTCCGGATCCTGGTGGTACTCGAACTTGGACGTGCCCATCCGCATGTAGACCGTGCCGAGCTCGCCCGGCGGCAGCTCCGCGCCGTCATCACCGAGCACCTTCACCACCGAACCCGGCCACGCCTGCCCGACCGAGCCCGGTTTGCGCAGCCACTCCTGCGCGGGGATCACGGTTCCGCCGCCTTCGGTCGCCGCGTAGTACTCGACCACCACCGGCCCCCACCAGTCGAGCATCCGCCGCTTCACCTCGATCGGACACGGCGCGGCACCGTGGATCGCCGCGCGCAGCGAGGACACGTCGTAGCGGTCGCGCACCTCGTCCGGCAGCGCGAGCAGGCGGTGGAACTGCGTGGGAACCATGTGCGTGTGAGTCACCCGGTGCCGCTCGATCAGCTCGAGCATCCGCTCCGGATCCCACCGGTCCATCAGCACCGCCGGATGGCCCAGCTGGATGGAAATGCTCACGAAGTTCAGCACCGCCGTGTGATACAGCGGCGACCCGCACAGGTGCACGTGCCCGTCGAACGCCTGGATTCCGAAGATCCCGAAGAATCCCTGGGACTGCGCCGGAACCTCGTCGGGATCGGCGCCGGAGAGCGCGCGGCGCACCCCTTTCGGACGACCCGTCGTGCCGGAGGTGTAGAGCATCGGCGAGCCCGCGGTCCGCACGTCCGGACGCGCGACGGGCTCGCCCGCACCGAGTTCGGCGAGTCGCCGGAAACCGGAGACCTCCCCTGCCGCGAAGCAGCGATCGCCGGGCAGGCCGGCCAGCTTCGCCGCTTCCGTCGCGGCACCGGCGAAGCGTTCGTGCGCGAGGAACGCCTTCGCCCCGCTGTCCTCGACGATGTAGGCGACCTCCGCACCGACCAGGTGCCAGTTCACCGTGACGACGTAGAGCCCGGTCTGCATCGCGGCGAAGTACGCCGCGAGCAGCTCGGCACCGTTGGGCAGCATCAGCACGATGCTGTCGCCGGGCTCCAGGCCCATCGCCTGCAGGCCGCGGCCGATCCGGTCGGCGTCGGCGGCCAGCGCCCCGTACCCGATCTCCTCGCCGTCCGGGGTGACCAGGGCCTTGCGGTCCGGATGTTCCGCTGCGATCTTCCAGAGTCCGATTGCTGTCACGGCGCACTCCTGTTCCCAGGTGCTGACAATGCCCACCAAGCTAGAACGTGTTTCATCCAGACGGCAAGGACTCGTCCTCCGCGCCGAGCACCGCATCGGCCACGGCGCGCAGTTGCGCGACGTCTCGGCAGCCGACGAGCAGGGTGTCCACTCCCGCCGCGCGCCAGGTCCGCACGCCGGCGCGCACCTGCTCGCGGTCGCCGATGATGGAGACGTCGTCTACGAGCTCGTCCGGCACCGCCGCGGCGGCCTCCGCGCGGCGGCCGGCGCGGAACCGCGCGGTGATCTCCTCGACCGCCTCGGGATACCCCATCCGCCGGAACAGGTCGGCGTGGAAGTTCATCTTGGTCGCCCCCATGCCGCCGATGTAGAGCGCCAGCGAGGGCTTGACCTTGGCTTTCTCCGCTGCCGGGTCGTCGGTGACCACGACCGGACAGGTGGCGGCCACCTCGAATCCCGCTCGGTCCCGCCGGGCGCCGGACCGGGCGAAACCGTCGGCCAGCCATTCCTCGTAGAGCGGCGCGACGCGCGGCGAGAAGTACACCGCGATCCAGCCGTCCGCGATCTCCGCGGTCTGCGCGACGTTGCGCGGCCCCTCCGCGCCGAGCCAGATGGGCAGGTCGGCGCGCAGCGGGTGGGTGATCGACCGCAGCGACTTGCCCAGCCCGAGCGATCCCGGGCCGGCCGCGGGCAGCGGATAGTGCGGCCCGTCGTTGCGCACGGGCTGTTCGCGGGCGAGCACTTGACGCACGATGGAGACGTATTCCCTGGTGCGCGCCAAGGGTTTCCCGAACGGAGCGCCGTACCAGCCCTCCACCACCTGCGGCCCGGAGACGCCGAGTCCGAGCACGCACCGCCCGCCGGAGAGGTGATCGAGGGTCAGCGCGTGCATCGCGCAGGCGGCCGGCGAGCGCGCGGACAGCTGCGCCACCGAGGTGCCGAGCCGGACGCGGCTGGTGCTCGCACCCCACCAGGCGAGCGGGGTGAACGCGTCGGAGCCCCAGGACTCGGCGGCGAAAACCCCGTCGAAACCGGCTTTTTCCGCTTCGACGACGAGCTCCCCGGCGCCCTCCGGGGGCGTCGCTCCCCAATATCCGAGTTGCAGACCGATCCGCACGACGAACCTCCTCGCATCCGGTGGCGACCGGGTGGCCGCGGCCGTCCCCATCGTGCTCCGAACATTGCCGCCTTGGCGAGAACATGTTTCACTTAGCGGCGTGACTGAGACCTCCGAACCGCTCAGCGCACCGCTGGAAGTCGGTTTCGACTACACCCGTTCCCTGGGATCAGTGCTCGGCCGCTTCGCCACCGCGCTCCGGCAGCGGCGGATCACCGGAGTGCGCGGCTCGGACGGCCGAGTGCACGTTCCCGCCGTCGAGTACGACCCGCTCACCTTCGAACCCCTCGACGAGCTGGTGGACGTCGGTTCCGACGGCACGGTGCTGAGCTGGTCGTGGACGCCGCAGCCGCTGGAGGGCCAGCCGTTGCGGCACGCGTTCGGCTGGGCGCTGATCCGGCTGGACGGCGCCGACACCGCGCTGCTGCACGCCGTCGACGCCGGGACTCCCGATCGGATGCGCACCGGAATGCGGGTGCGCGCCAGGTGGGCGGCGGAGCCGGTCGGCGGCATCCGGGACATCGCCTGCTTCGATCCGGTCGAGGACGCCGCGCAGCAGGCGCCCGCACCCGCGGATTCGGACGAGCCGGTCACCAAGCTGACCACGCCGATCCACCTGCACTACCGGCATTCCGCCTCCCCGGAGGAGAGCCGTTACCTGCGTGGGCTCGCCGAAGGCAGGTTGCTGGGGCAGCGCTGCCCGGCGTGCGGGAAGGTCTACATCCCGCCGCGCGGCGCCTGCCCCACCGACGGCGTGCCCACCGAAGAAGAGGTCGAACTGCCCGACACCGGGATCGTGACGACCTTCTGCATCGTGAACGTGCCGTTCCTGGGCCAGCGCATCCAGCCGCCCTACGTCGCGGCCTACGTGCTGCTCGACGGCGCCGACATCGCGTTCCTGCACCTGGTGCTCGGCTGCGCCGCCGAAGACGTCCGGATGGGGATGCGGGTGCGCGCCGAGTGGAAACCGCGCGCGGAGTGGGACACGACGCTGCAGAACATCGACCACTTCACACCGTCGGGCGAACCGGACGCGCCGTACAAGTCCTACGCCCACCACCTGTGAGCCCACCGGAGAACCGAACATCGTGAGGGAGCGCGAGAATGACCGAAAGCGATGTCGCCGTCGTCGGGTTCGCCCAAGCGCCGAACGTCCGCGCCACCCACGGCACCACGAACGGCGTGGAGATGCTGGTGCCGGTCTTCGACGAGCTGCTCGACGGCACCGGACTGTCCAAGAAGGACATCGGGTTCTGGTGCTCCGGTTCCTCCGACTACTTGGCGGGGCGGGCGTTCTCGTTCATCGCGGCGATCGACGCCATCGGCGCGTTTCCACCGATCAACGAGTCGCACGTGGAGATGGACGCGGCGTGGGCGCTGTTCGAGGCCTGGGTCAAGATCCGTACCGGTGAGGTGGACACCGCGCTGGTGTACGGCTTCGGCAAGTCCTCCGCCGGTGATCTGCGCCGGACGCTGGCGATGCAGCTCGATCCGTACTTCGTCGCACCGCTGTGGCCGGATTCCGTTGCCGTGGCCGGATTGCAGGCTCGCCTCGGGCTGGACTCCGGGCTGTTCAGCGAACAGCAGATGGCGCAGGTCGCCGCCCGATCGAGGGCCGATGCGCAGCGGAACCCGAACGCGCAGGTCTCCGGTGAGGTGCAGGTGTCCGACCTGCTGGAACGGCCCTACGTGGCGGATCCGCTGCGTGCTCACGACTGCGCGCCCATCACCGACGGCGCCTCCGCGGTGCTGCTGGCGAGCGCGGACCGAGCACGCGAACTGCGTGCACGACCGGCGTGGATCACCGGACTGGAACACCGCGTCGAGTCCGCGCAACTGGGCGGCCGCGACCTCACCGCGTCACCGTCCACTTCGGATGCGGCGAGCGCCGCGGACGCGACGGGCGTCGAGGTCGCCGAGCTGCACGCCCCGTTCAGCCACCAGGAGATCCTGCTGCGCACCGCGATCGGACTGGGCGAATCGACGCGGATCAACCCGTCCGGTGGGGCGTTGTGCGGCAATCCGATGTTCGCCGCCGGGCTCTCCCGGATCGGCGAGGCGGCGAGCCGGGTGTGGTCGGGCGAAGCGGGCAAGGTTCTCGCGCACGCCACCAGCGGCCCGGCGCTGCAGCAGAATCTCGTGTGCGTGATGGAGGGCTGATGGGCAAGCAGATCGCCGCGGTGCTCGGAACCGGTCAGACCCGGCACGCCAGCCGCCGCACCGACGTGTCGATGGCCGGACTGTGCCGCGAAGCGGTCGACCGGGCCATGGCCGACGCCGGAGTCGGCTGGGCGGACGTGGACGCGGTCGTCGTCGGCAAGGCCCCCGACCTGTTCGAGGGCGTCATGATGCCGGAGCTGATGCTCGCCGATGCCTTGGGCGCGAACGGAAAACCCCTCCTGCGGGTGCACACCGCGGGTTCCGTCGGCGGGTCCACCGCGAACGTGGCCGCGAGCCTGGTGCAAGGCGGCGTGCACCGCCGGGTGCTCGCGGTCTCGTTCGAGAAGCAGTCCGAGTCGAACGCCATGTGGGCGCTGTCGATCATGCCGCCGTTCAGCATGCCGGTGGGAGCCGGAGCGGGCGGCTATTTCGCCCCGCACGTGCGCTCCTACATCCGCCGATCCGGTGCCCCGGAGCACATCGGCGCGATGGTGGCGGTGAAGGACCGGCTCAACGGCAGCAAGAACCCGTGGGCGCACGTGCGGCAATCGGACCTGACGGTGGAGTCGGTGCTCGCCTCGCAGATGCTGTGGGATCCGATCCGCTACGACGAGACCTGCCCGTCCTCCGACGGTGCCTGCGCCATCGTGCTCGGCGGCGAATCGGCCGCCCAGGCCGCGACGCAACCGGTGGCGTGGATCCACGCGACCGCGATGCGCACCGAGCCCACCACGTTCGCCGGGCGGGACCAGGTGAACCCGCAGGCCGGCCGGGACGCGGCCGCCGCGTTGTGGAAGCAGGCCGGGATCAGCGACCCGCTGTCCGAGATCGACGTCGCGGAGATCTACGTGCCGTTCTCCTGGTTCGAGCCGATGTGGCTGGAGAACCTGGGGTTCACCGACGAGGGCTCCGGCTGGCGGCTGACCGAGGCAGGCGAGACCGCCATCGGCGGACGGCTGCCGATCAACCCGTCCGGGGGTGTGCTGTCGTCGAACCCGATCGGCGCCTCCGGCATGTTGCGCTTCGCGGAGGCGGCGATGCAAGTGATGAAACGGGCGGGAGACCACCAGGTGGACGGGGCGCGCACCGCGCTCGGGCACGCTTACGGCGGCGGCTCGCAGTACTTCTCGATGTGGGTCGTGGGCGCGGACCGGCCGGGTGAGCGCTCATGAAGTTCACGTTGTCGGTGGCCATGTGCCCGCTGGACCAGCTCACCGAACTCGCGCGGACGGCCGAGGAACTCGGCTTCTCCGCCATCGCGCTGCCGGATTCCCTGTTCTACTCCGAAGACGTCGCCGCCGACTACCCCTACACGCCGGACGGCAAGCGGATGTGGACCGAAGAGACGCCGTGGACCGACCCGCTGGTGGCGGCCGCGGCGATGGGCGCGGTGACCGAGCGGCTCCGGTTCTACACGTCCGTGCTCAAGCTCGGTCCGCGCAATCCGGTGCTGCTGTCGCGGCAGGTCGCCTCGGTCGCCGCGCTCACCGGGGATCGCTTCGGGCTCGGCATCGGCATCGGCTGGACGCCGGAGGAGTTCGAGTGGTGCGGCGCCCCCTTCGAGCGGCGCGGCCCGCGAGTGGACGAGGCGATCGACGTGCTGCGGTTGATCCTCGGCGGCGGGATGGTCGAGCACCACGGCGAGTTCTTCGACTTCGACCGCCTGCGCATCTCCCCCGCGCCCGGCGCCCAGGTGCCGATCTACATCGGCGGGCACACCGAGCGGGCGTTGCGCCGGGCCGCGCTGCGCGGTGACGGGTGGTCCTCGGCGATGATGCGGATCAAGGACCTGCGCGCCACCATCAAGCGGCTCGGCGAGCTGCGCGCCGAGCACGGTCGCGGCGAGCAGCCCTTCGAGATCCAGGCGGTGTGCGTGGACCGCTTCGGCCTGGACGGCTACCGGGAGCAGGCCGAAGCCGGGGTCACCGACGCCATCGTCGTCCCGTGGGTCCTCGAAGGCCACGGCTTCGACGCGGACGTCGAGGTGAAGAAGGAGTCCCTGGCCCGTTTCGCCGACGACGTGATCCGCAAGTTCTGACCCGAGGTCGATGTCCCCTTTGACCACTCACCGGTCAAAGGAGGCATTCACCTCACCGGCCCCGCCAGGTGAATGTCGCCTTTGACCGGTCCTATCGGGCAACGGGGACATCGACCTCGATGGATTGGGAGTGTTCATGCACGCGGATGTCGCCTGGACCGCCACTACCGCTGAGCACCCGGCTCGGCGGGCCGCGCTCGCCTCGATGGACGCGGTGGTGCGCGGCGCCAAGCAGGAATGGCTCGCGTTGTTCGCCGAGGACGCCGTGATCCAGGATCCGGTGGGCGAATCTCCGCTGGACCCCACCGGACTCGGGCATCACGGCCGCGCCGGGATCGAGGCGTTCTGGGACACGGTGATCGCTCAGGCCGAGCGCCTCGTGTTCCACGTCCACGACTCGTTCGCCGCCGGGAGCGAGGTCGCCAACATCGGCTACATCCGGACCCACCTGGCCGACGGCTCCGTCATGGACGCCGAAGGGATCTTCGTCTACCGAGTGGACGACGACGGCAAGCTCGCGTCCATGCGGGCCTTCTGGGAGTTCGAGCGAGCGATGGCGACCCTGCACAAGCCCTGACGAAGCCGCTCGGCGCGGCTTCGCCCCTGACCGGCGCGGGCACCCGCTCAGCTGTCGAAGCGGCGGCGGGATCCCTCGATGTGGTCGAAGTACCGGTGCGTCCAGTCGCACATCCAGTGCACGGTCTTGCGCAGGTCGCGCCCCGGTTCGTTGAGCGCGTACTCCACCCGTGGCGGCACGGTCGGGTGCACGGTCCGTTCGATCAGGCCGTTGCGCTCCAACATGCGCAGGTTCTGGGTGAGCATCTTGTGGCTGATGCCCTCGACCTCCGCGCGCAGCTCCGTGAAGCGCAGGGTCCGCTCACCGAGCGCGTCGATGATCAGCAGTGCCCACTTGTTGGCGATGTCGGAGAAGATCTCCCGCGCCAGCGAGTCGGCCCGCGTCAGGTCCGCGTCCTCGGGCATGCCCTTGAGCTGCTTGGTCACCATGGGGTTCCTCGGTCACTGAAAAGTGCGTTCTTCCTCGTCATCGCACACTCTCCTATGGTTCCCCGGTAACCACAAGAGACCGGTGTTCCGGTCCGACGAGCCCGCGGGCTCAGCACGAGGAGGCACTCACCATGGCCGTCACCCTGATCGAACCGGACGGACTGCCGAAGGTCGACCTGTACCGGCAGGTCTCGGTGGCCACCGGCTCGAAGCTGGTGTTCATCGCCGGCCAAGTCGCCCGCGACCCCGACGGCGGCGAGGTCGGCCCGAACGACTTCGCCGCTCAGGTCGAGCAGTGCTACCTCAACATCGGCACGGCGCTGGAGGCGGCGGGGGCGACCTTCGACGACGTCGCGAAGTTGACCGCCTACCTCGTCGATTGGACGCCGGAGAAGTTCCCGCTGTTCATGGAGGGAGTCGCCCGCGCCGCCGCGAAGCTCGGCCGCACCCCGCTGCCGCCGTTCACGGGAATCGGCGTCGCCACCCTCGCCGAACCCGACATGCTCGTCGAGGTGGAGGCCACCGCTGTCGTGGACGGGTGACTGCTCGGGAGCGGGCGGCGAAGGCAGTGACCCGACTCGGCTCACCGGTAGCGGACCTGGAACTCCTTGATGCCGTTGAGCCACCCGGAGCGCAACCGGCGCGGCTCGCCTGCCTGCTTGATGTCGGGCATCTGCTCGGCGATCGCCTTGAAGATCAGGTCGATCTCCAGCCGCGCCAGGTTCGCGCCCAGGCAGTAGTGCGCGCCGGTGCCGCCGAAACCGACGTGCGGGTTCGGGTCGCGGGTGATGTCGAACCGCTCCGGCGAGTCGAACACCTCGGGATCGAAGTTCGCCGAGCTGTAGAACATCGCGACCCGGTCCCCCTGCTTGATGGGCACTCCACGCAGTTCGACGTCGGCCAGAGCGGTGCGCTGGAAGGACATCACCGGTGTCGCCCACCGCACGATCTCGTCGGCGGTGGTGGCCGGTCGCTCGGCCTTGAACAGCTCCCACTGCTCGGGGTGTTCCAGCAGCGCGCGCATGCCGTGAGTGATCGCGTTGCGGGTGGTCTCGTTGCCCGCGACGGCCAGCAGCAGCACGAAGAAGCCGAACTCGTCATCGCTGAGCGCGTGCCCGTCGATGTCGGCGTTGACCAGTTTCGTCACGATGTCGTCCATCGGACAGCCGCGGCGCTGCTCGGCCATGTTCATGCTGTACCCGAGCAGCTCGGTGGCCGCCGTGGCCGGATCGATGGAGAACTCGGGGTCGTCGTAGGCGATCATCTGGTTGGACCAGTCGAAGATGTCCTTGCGGTGGTCCTGCGGGATGCCGAGCAGTTCCGCGATGGCCTGCAACGGCAGCTCGCAGGCGACGTCGGTGACGAAGTCACCGGTCTCACCGGCCATCGCCGCGGCCACGATGCGTTCGGCGCGTTCGTTGAGCGCCTCACTGAGGCTGTCGATGGCTCGCGGCGTGAACCCGCGGGAGACGATGCTGCGCAGCTTGGTGTGCTCGGGCGGGTCCATGTTGAGCAGGATCAGCCGCTGCATCTCGATCTGCTCGCGGTTCATCTCCTCGTTGAAGCGGGTGATCGCGGTGTTCTCCCAGGACGAGAACACTTCGCTGCGCCGCGAGATCTCCTTGACGTCGGCGTGCTTGCTCACCACCCAGTAGCCCTCGTCGTCGTATCCCGCTTTGCCGCGCGGCAGCGGGTTCCACCACACCGGGGCGGTGCGCCGGAGTTCCGCGAACTCCTGCATCGGCAACCGCTCGGCGTAGAGATCGGGGTCGGTGAAGTCGAAGCCGGCCGGGACGTGGGGGGAGACCACGGCAACCTCCTGCGGTACGCGCGGAGCCATGAGATCAAGAAAGAGAACTTGTTCTATGTGAACCGAACCACAGCATCGCCGATAAGTAAACCCCGCTAACCGGGCCGTTCGTCCCACATCGGGCTATCAGCACTGATTTCGACCGGCTGGACCCCGGGACCGCGCTTGATCCCTTGCCGCTAGCGATAACACGTTCTACATTCGTCCTCAGCTGTTCGCACCGAGGGGAGACGACCGTGGGCAATCCGGTGATCGTCGATGCCGCGCGCACTCCGATCGGCAAGCGCCGAGGCAGGCTGTCCGGCCTGCATCCGGCGGAGTTGCTCGGAACCGCGCAACGCGGCCTGCTGGAGCGGACCGGCCTGGCTCCGGAACTCGTCGAGCAGGTCATCGGCGGCTGCGTGACCCAGGCCGGGGAGCAGGCGGGCAACCTCACCCGCACCGCCTGGCTGCACTCCGGGTTACCGGAGCAGGCCGGCTGCACGACCATCGACGCGCAGTGCGGCTCCGCCCAACAGGCCACTCACCTGATCGCGGGCCTGATCAGCACCGGCGCCATCGACTTCGGCATCGCCTGCGGAGTGGAGGCGATGAGCCGGGTGCCGCTGGGCGCCAACATCGGCTCCGACGCGGGCCGCCCCAGGCCCGGGTCGTGGGACATCGACATGCCGAACCAGTACCTCGCCGCCGACCGGATCGCCGCGCGACGCGGACTGGGCCGGGCCGACATCGACCGGTTCGGGCTGCGTTCACAACAGCTCGCCCGGGCCGCGTGGGACGACGGCAGGTTCGCCCGCGAGATCGTGCAGACCCGCGCACCCGTGCTCGACGACGACGGCGCGGACACCGGCGAGACCACCCTCGTCACCCGCGACCAGGGCTTGCGCGACACCAGCGAGCAGGCGCTCGCCGGGCTGAAACCCGTGCTGGACGGTGGAATTCACACCGCGGGCACGGCCTCCCAGATCTCCGACGGCGCCGCCGGTGTGCTGCTGGCCGACGCCGACCGCGCCGCCGCGCTCGGCCTGCGTCCGCGTGCCCGGATCGTCGCGCAATGCCTGGTCGGAGCGGAGCCGTACTACCACTTGGACGGTCCGGTGCAGGCCACCGGCCGGGTCCTGGAACGCAGCGGGATGAAGATCGGCGACATCGACCTGTTCGAGGTGAACGAGGCATTCGCCTCGGTGGTGCTGTCCTGGGCCGCCGTGCACCGCCCCGACATGGATCGGGTCAACGTCAACGGCGGTGCCATCGCGCTGGGGCATCCCGTCGGCAGCACCGGAGCCCGGCTGATCACCAGCGCGCTGCACGAGCTCGAACGCCGCGACGCCACGACCGCGCTGGTCACGATGTGCGCGGGCGGCGCGCTGTCGACCGCGACGATCATCGAACGGGTCTGAGCCGATGAGCGGCGCCGCGCCGGTCCCCGAAACGGTGCCCGCAGCGCTGGATCGCGCCGCCGAGGAATTCGGCGACGGCGAGGCGGTGGTGGACCACTCCGGCGAACGGGAAGTGCGGCTCACCTACCGGGAACTGCGCGGACGGGTGCGTGAGCTGGCGAGGTTCTTCATCGCCGAGGGCGTCCGGCCCGGCGACCGGGTGGCGCTGAACTCCCCCAACACCCACCACTGGGTCGTGACGGCGCTCGCCGTGCTGCACGTCGGTGCGGTGCTGGTGCCGATCAACACCCGGTTCACCGCCGCGGAAACCCGGGACGTCCTGGAGCGGAGCGCGGCGAGCGCGCTGGTCGTGGCGGGATCGTTCCTGGGGCGTGACCGGTTGGCGGAACTGCGGGGAGGCGTGAGGTCGGCGGGCGCGAGCGAAGCCGGCTCGGAGCGCGGATTCCCGGCCGAGGAAGTCGGCTCAGGCCAGGGGTTTTCGGCGGCACCGGAGGACGTCGGCTTCTCCCGTGAAGTCGGCTCGAATAGCGGACGCTCGGGTGACACCGGCTCGGACGGACCGATCCCCGGGCTGCCCTCGCTGCGCACGGTGTTGCGACTGCCGGTGGAGTTCACCGAACCACCGGCGCCCGACTGTGCGAACTGGGCCGACGTCGGCGACCGCGCGGGATCGGTGCACGCCGAGCGAGTGGACGAGGTCGCCGCGCGGGTGCGCGGCACCGACCTCAGCGACATGCTCTACACCTCCGGTACGACGGGACGCAGCAAGGGCGTGCTCAGCGCGCACCGGCAGGCGCTGGCGGTCGCCGAGGCGTGGGCGGGCCACGGGCGCGTGGACGCGACGGACCGCTACCTCGTGGTGAACCCGTTCTTCCACAGCTTCGGCTACAAGGCGGGCATCCTGGTCTGCCTGCTGCGCGGCGCGACGATCGTGCCGGTGCCGGTGTTCGACACCCGCGTGGTCCTGGACCTGGTGCAGCGCGAGCGGATCACCGTGCTGCCCGGTGCACCGACGATCTACCAGTCCATTTTGGACGAACCGGCGCGGGGCGAGCACGACCTCTCCAGCCTGCGGCTGGCGGTGACCGGCGCGGCATCGGTGCCGGTAGTGCTGATCGAGCGGATGCAGCGGGAGCTGAGCTTCTCCACGGTCCTCACCGCCTACGGGCTGACCGAGGCCGTGGTCGCCACCATGTGCCGCCCCGATGACGACGACGCGACCGTGGCCAACACGTGCGGCCGGCCCACCGCGGGTTTCGAGCTGCGCATCGCCGACACCGAAGGCCGCGCGGTGCCCACCGGCTCGGTCGGCGAGATCCTGCTGCGGGGACCGAACACCATGCTCGGCTACCGCGACGAGCCCCGGCAGACCGCCGAGGCCATCGACGCGGACGGCTGGCTGCACACCGGGGACGTCGGCCGCGTGGATCACCGCGGCGGGCTCACGATCACCGACCGGCTCAAGGACATGTACATCTGCGGCGGCTTCAACGTGTACCCGGCGGAAGTGGAGCAGGCGATCGCTCGGCTGGACGGGGTCGCGGAGACCGCCGTGGTCGGTGTCGCCGACGACCGCCTCGGCGAGGTCGGCAAGGTCTACGTCGTCGCACGATCAGGCCACGACCTCACCGAACACGACGTGCTCGCGTTCTGCCGCGACCACCTCGCGAACTACAAACTCCCCCGCCACGTCGAATTCCGCCCAACCCTCCCCCGAAACCCCAGCGGCAAGGTCCTCAAGCACGAACTGCGCTGAGCAGGCTTCCCAGGAGCCCGGTGGTGACGTGAAGACCAGTGGCCGGACGGCTTCCGCGCCCCTCAGAGCCAGTCGTCCTGGCCAGGCCACGCCAGGAGCGCGTCCAGAGGGCCTGCTTCGGCGCGGACGCCCGCGTAGGCACCTTGGTAGAACAGCAGGGGGTTCCGGGCTCCGCCCTCTCCCAGCGCCTGCACTCGGCCGATGACGACGTAGTGGTCGCCGGCTTCGTGGACGGCTTCGATCGTGCAGTCGGCCCAGGCCAGCACGTCGTCCAGGACGGGTGATCCCGACGGGCCGGGGTGCCAGCCGATCTCGGCGAACTTGTCCGGGCCGCCGCGGCCGAACACGGTGCTCACCGCTTCTTGGCCATCGGTCAACACGTTCACGCAGAACCGGCCGGATTCCGCCAGCAGCGGCCAGGTCCGGGAGCTCCGGCCGGGGCAGAACAGCACGAGCGGCGGATCCAGCGACAACGCGGCGAAGGACTGGCAGGTGAAGCCCACCGGCCGATCACCGTCCATTCCCGCCACGACCGTGACGCCGGTGCAGAACCGGCCCAGCACCCGCCGGAAGCTCGCCTGGTCGAGTCCGGAGGGGCCGGTTTCCCGTGTCGCTTCGACGTTTCCGGCCATGGCCGACGAGTCCTTTCAGCAAGGTCTTTTGATCTGTCTCTTGTCAGCGGCGAAGCCGATGAGCGGTGACCACCAAAGCAGAAGTACCACCGGCGGGTTCTCAGTGGCGTCCGCACGAGCACGGCTTTTTCCTCGTGGCGGCCGCTCGGAAAAAGCTGCCACACCGGCCGGGGCGCTGGGAGCAAGCCACCGAGGTTCCGTCGCCCGACCGGCCGAGCAGGCCGTTCGGAAGGTTCCTCACCCCTGCGCGCCGATGCTGAAGTCGTGGCCCCACAGGCTGACCGCGGTACTTTCGCGCGCGATCCAGTCCTCGTCCTCGACCTGCCTTCCTTCGCAGCCGAACTCGACGTCGAAGCCGCCGGGCGTCTTCATGTAGAACGACAGCATCAGGTCGTTGACGTGCCTGCCGAGCGTCGCCGACATCGGCACCTTCCGCCGCTGCGCGCGGTCCAGGGTCAGGCCCACGTCGTCGACGTCGGCGACCTCGACCATGAGGTGCACGATCCCGCTCGGGGTGGGCATCGGCAGGAACGCGAGGCTGTGGTGGCGCGGGTTGCAGCCGAAGAAGCGCAGCCACGCCGGTTCACCGTCGGCGGGCCTGCCCACCAGTTCCGGAGCCAGCCGCATCGAGTCCCGCAGCCGGAAACCCAGCACGTCGCGGTAGAAGCTCAGCGCCGCCGCGTCGTCGTGGGTGGACAACACCACGTGCCCGAGGCCCTGTTCCTCGGTGACGAACCGATGCCCGTACGGGCTCACCACTCGGCGGTGCCGGAGTTCGGCGCCGTGGAAGACCTCCTGGGTGTTGCCGGAGGGGTCTTCGAAGCGGATCAGTCCGTGCACGCGCCGGTCGGCGAGGTCGGCGGCGTCGCCTTCCTTGTAGGAGACTCCGGCGGCCTCCAGGTTGCGCGCGACCTCGTGCATCTCGGCCTCGTTGGCGGCTTCCCAGCCGGTCTGGGCGAGGCGGTCGGCTTCGCCGGGCACGATCACCAGCCGTGCCGGGAAGTCGTCCATCCGGAAGTAGACGGCCGCCGGGTCCGGGCCGTCGCCCTCGATCATGCCGAGGACTTTGGTGCCGAACACCCGCCACGCCTCGACGTCGGTGGCCTCGATCCGCAGATATCCCAGCGAACGGATGCCCATGGCGCACTCCCTCGGTCGTCAGTCCAGCAGGAAGTCCTGCGTGATCCGGTTGAACTCGGCGAACTTCTCCAGCTGCGCCCAATGCCCGCAGCCGCCGAACACGTGCAGTTGCGCGCGCGGGATCAGCTTCAGCGCCAGCAGCGCGCCGTCGAGCGGATTCACCCGGTCCTCCCGGCCCCACACCAGCAACACCCGCTGCCGCAGGCGGTAGGCCTCCCGCCACAACATGCCCTGTTCGAAGGTCTCCGCCCGGCGGAAAGATTCGCCCATCGCTCGCATCGCGGCCAGCGACTCCGGGGAGGAGGCCGCGGCGTAGCGCTGTTCGAGGAGCTCTTCGGTGATCAGGGACTGGTCGTGCACCATCGTCCGCAGGAACGCTTCGAGCTTCTCCTTGCTCGGTCCCGGGGGTGCGCCGAATTCGGAGAGCCGCCGGACACCCTCGGTCGGATCCGGTGCGAACAGGTTGATGCTGAGCCCACCCGGCCCCATCAGCACCAGGCGGCCGGCCCGGTCGGGGTGGTTCAGCGCGAAGCGGACCGCCGTTCCGCCGCCCAGCGAGTTCCCCAGCAGGTGCGCCCGGTCGATGCGCAGCTCGTCGAACAGCTCGTGCAGCGCGGTGGCGCTGTGGGTGAAGTACTGGCCGTGCTCGGTGGGTTTGCTGGATCCGCCGAAGCCGGGCTGGTCCACGGCGATGGTGTGGAACCGGCGCGCGAAGACCTCGAAGTTGCGGCTGAAGTTGCTCCACCCCGACGCGCCCGGCCCACCGCCGTGCAGCATCACGACCGTGTCCGCATGTTCGGTGCCCGCCTCGTGGTACTGCAAGCGCAGGCCCGACGGCAGCTCGGCGATGCGAGTGGCGATCTGCGTTTCCGGTGCGGTGGTCACGAATTCTCCCATCAGACCATCGAATCCTTGATCGGCAGGCCGAATTCGCCGGTGCCGAACATGGTGTACGCGCGCTCGGGATCGTTGGCGGCGTGGACCCGGCCGGCGTGGGCGTCGCGCCAGAACCGCTGGATCGGGGTGCCGCTGGCCAAGGCCCGCCCGCCGGAGTTCTCGAAGAGCCGGTCGATCGCCTCGATCGATCGGGTGGTGCCGCGGACCTGGTCGCGGCGGGCGCGCAGCCGCAGCGCCATCGGCACTTCCTGCCCGGCTTTGAGCAGTTCGTACTCCTCGGCGATGTTGCGGGTGAGCTGCAGCCAGGCCGCGTCGATCTCGCTGGCGGCCTCGGCGATCCGCACCTTGGCGAACGGGTCCTCTTTGGACTTCTCCCCCGCATAGGCCGCCCGCACTCGTTTGCCCTGGTGCTCGACGTGCGCGTCGTAGGCGCCCTGGGCCATGCCGATGATCGGCGCGGTGATCGTCGTCGGGTGCACCGTGCCCCACGGCAGCCGGTAGAGCGGCGAGGTGTTCACCTCGTGGCCCGGACACCGCGTCTCGGTCATCGCCATGAAGCTCAACGCCCGGTGCGCCGGGATGAACACGTCGTCCACGACGATGTCGTTGCTGCCGCTGCCGCGCAGTCCCACCGTGTCCCACACGTCGTCGATGCGGTAGTCGCCCAGCGGCAGCAGGTAGGTGCAGAAGTCGACGGGCTCACCCGCGTCGTTGTAGGCCGGTCCGCCGACGAACACCCAGCTGGCGTGGTCGCAGCCGGAGGAGAAGCTCCACCGCCCCGTCAACCGGTAGCCGCCCTCGACCTGCACGGCTTTGCCCATCGGCGCGTACGAGGACGACACGAGCGTGCTGGAGTCCTCGCCCCACACCTCGTCCTGCGCCTGCTGCGTGAACAGCGCGAGGTGCCACGGGTGCACGCCGATGATGGAGGCGACCCAGCCGGTGGAGCCGCAGGCGCTGCCGATGAGCCGCACCGCCGTGTAGAAGTCGACGGGGTCGGCCTCGTAACCGCCGTGGCGGGCCGGTTGCAGCAGCTTGAAGAAGCCGGTCCGCTGCAATTCCTCCATCGACTCTTCGGGGATTCGGCGGGCGTCCTCCGCTTTCTGCGCGCGTTCGCGCAGCTCCGGGAGCAGCTGCCGCACTTCCTCGATGACCCGTTGGCCGTCCTGGTCGCTCATCCAAGCGCTCCCGTTCCCGCGCCCGCCGCACGAGCACGATCTGGAACCCGTTCCGCCGCAGAACCGGTGGGCCGGAGTGAAATACCTGTCCGCGAAGTCGCGTGATCGCCGTTCACAACGACAACAACACTAGAACATGTTCTCGTTTATGTCGAGCACTCGAACCCTGGACATCCCCGGCCCCACTGCCCCGCGTTCAGGCGAGTGGCCCCTTTGACCGGCGCGACCGGGCAACGGGGACGTTCACCTGACCTCGCCGGCGGAGTGAACGGCCCGTTCGACCGGTAGGACCGGGCGAAGGAAGCAGTGACCTTCGGGGAATCAGGATTCGGCTTGGAGTTCGAGGGCGAGGGTGATGAGCTGGTCTTCCTGGCCACCGACCAGTTTGCGTTCGCCTGCTAGCACGAGCAGGTCTCCGGCGTCGACGCCGTAGCGTTCGGCCTGCCGTTCCGCGTGTTTGAGGAAGCTGGAGTACACGCCCGCGTAGCCCATCAGCAGCGCCGAGCGGTCCAGCAGGCACTCCTGCGGCATCGCCGGGCGCACCACCCGCTCGGCGGCGTCGGCCATCGCGAAGAAGTCCACGCCGGTGCGGATTCCCAGCTTGTCGCACACCCCGACGAACGCCTCGACCGGAGTGTTGCCCGCGCCCGCACCGAACCTGCGCGCGCTGCCGTCGATCTGCACCGCGCCCGCCCGAGCGGCCGCGATGGAGTTCGCCACCGCCACTCCCAAGTTCTCGTGCCCGTGGAAGCCGACCTGCGCGTCGTCGCCGACCTCGGCGACGATCGCCGCGACCCGGTCCGCGACCTGCTCCAGCACGAGCGCACCGGCCGAATCGACCACGTACACGCACTGGCAGCCCGCGTCGACCATGATCCGGGCCTGCTTCGCCAGCGCCTCGGGCGGCTGGGAGTGCGCCATCATCAGGAAGCCCACGGTCTCCAGCCCGCGTTCCCTGGCCAGCCGGAAGTGCTGCACCGACACGTCGGCCTCGGTGCAGTGCGTGGCGATCCGGCACACCGCCGCGCCGTTGTCCTGCGCGCGCACGATGTCGTCGAGCACGCCCACACCGGGCAGCATCAGGAACGCGATCCGGGCGTGCACCGCGGTGCGCGCCGCCAGCGCGATCAGCTCCTGCTCGGGGGTGCGGGAGAAACCGTAGTTGAACGACGATCCGCCGAGCCCGTCGCCGTGGGTCACCTCGATCACCGGCACTCCGGCGCCGTCGAGCGCGCCGACGATGTCGCGCACTTCCTCGGCGGTGAACTGGTGGCGCTTGTGGTGCGAACCGTCACGTAGCGAAGTGTCGGTCACCCGCAGGTCCAGCGATTCGGAGAACGTCCTGGGCAGCTCGGTCACGAGATTCGCTCCTCTGCGATGTCCGGGCGCGCGCCGGCGCGGACGAGCTCCTCGCCCGCGCGCACGGCGGCGGCGGTCATGATGTCGAGATTCCCGGAGTACGGCGGCAGGAAGTCACCGGCCCCGGCGACCTCGACGAAGGTGGCGACCCGGATGTGGTCGGCGGCGGTGTCGAACTGCGGCTCGCCCAGCAGCCGGTAGCCGGGGACGTACTCCGCGATGTCGCGGGCCATGCGGGTGATGGATTCGCCGATCACGTCGGTGTCGGAATCCGCGGGGACGGCGCAGAAAACGGTGTCCCGCATGATCATGGGAGGGTCGGCGGGGTTCAGCACGATGATCGCCTTGCCGCGCTCGGCGCCGCCGATGGTCTCGATGCCCAGGCCGGTGGTCCTGGTGAACTCGTCGATGTTCGCGCGGGTTCCCGGCCCCGCCGAGACCGATGCGACGGACGCCACGATCTCCGCGTAGCTCACCGGCGCGATGCGGGAGACGGCGTGCACCATCGGGATCGTCGCCTGCCCGCCGCAGGTGATCAGGTTGAGGTTGGGCGCCGCCAGGTGCGCGCCGATGTTCACCGGGGGCACCACCGCAGGCCCGACGGCGGCCGGGGTGAGGTCGATGGCGCGGATGCCCGCGCTCGCGTAGCGCGGCGCGTTCGCGCGGTGCACTCCCGCCGAGGTGGCTTCGAAGACCAGGTCGGGCCGGTCGTCCTGGCCGAGCAGCCAATCCACGCCGTCGGCGCTGGTGCGCACGCCGAGCTCGTCCGCCCGGCGCAGCCCTTCGCTGGCCGGGTCGATCCCGATCATCCAGCGCGGCTCGATCAACTCCGACCGGCTCAGCTTGTAGAGCAGGTCGGTGCCGATGTTGCCGGAGCCCACTATCGCCGCGGTCGCTTTGCCAGGACTCATCTTCCAGCTCCTCGAACCCTCGTCGGAACGTCGTGTCATCGGAACGTCACGGACACCGCACCGAGGCTGCGTCCACCGGTGCTGAACTCGGCGTCGAAGCGCTGCCCGGCGGCCACGTCGACGGCTCGGGTGCACGACCCGGGCAGCACGACGTGCCCGGCGCGCAACCGGACGCCGAAAGCGGCGACCTTGCGCGCCAGCCATGCCACCGCCGTCGTCGGATCGCCGAGCACGGCGTCCGAACTGCCCGCCGCGATCGGGGAACCGTCGCGACGCAGCACCGCGTCGATCGCGCGCGGATCCACCGCGTCCGGTGGAATCCTGGCCGCTCCCAGCATGAATCCGGCCGAGGAGGCGTTGTCGGCGATGGTGTCGGCGAGGCTGATCCGCCAGTCGCCGATGCGGCTGTCGATGAGCTCGATCGACGGCACCAGTGCCTCGGTGCCCGCCAGCACGTCCCGCTCGGTGCAGGACTCGCCGGGCAGGTCGGCGCCGAGCAGGTAGCCGACCTCGACCTCCACCCGCGGGAAGCAGTAGCGGGAGGTCTCGACCGGTTCGTCCTCGGACAGCCGCATGTCGGAGAGCAGGTGGCCGTAGTCGGGCTCGTCCACGCCCATCATCGCCTGCATCACCGGGGACGACAGGCCCACCTTGTGCCCGACGATCTCGGTGTCGGGCAGCCGCCTGCGAATGTTGCCGAGCTGGATCTCATACGCGTCGACGGCGGTCAGCTGCGGATACGAGTCGATCAGCGGTGCGATCGGCACTCGGTCCCGCTCGGCGTTCCACAACCGCAGCGCCAGCTCAGCACGCTGTTGACTGGTGAGCACGTTTCCTCCATGGACGACCGGTGGTCTTGTGCGTGGGCGCGGCATCTCAACCGTCCTCGGCCAGTGCGAGCCGGCTTCCCGCTCTGCGGCCGGAGAACACGCAGTCGGCGAGGGACAGGCCGCTGACGTAGGAGTTCGAGCAGATGCCCGCCGCGGTCCGTCCCGCCGCGTACAGGCCGGGGATCGGGGCGCGGTCCTCGTCCAGCACCGCGCCGGTCGTCTCGTCGGTCACCAGGCCGCCGAGGGTCAGCATCGGGCACGGGTAGGCGACGCTGGGCCGGACCGAGATGTCGAGCAGCGTGAACGGCGGGGTGCGCAGCGGCCGCACGAACTCCGCCGGTTTGCCCGCCGGGTCCTTCCCGGCCGCGGCGTTGTCGTGCGCCTCCACGGTGGTCCGCAGTCGTACCGGGTCGATACCGGCGAGCACCGCGGCCTCGGCGACGGTCGGCGCGCTCACCGAACGCCTGCCCAGCAGGTACAGCGTCTGCATCAGCTGGAACCACACGGTCTGGCCGCGCAACCGGCGGATCGTCTCGCGCCGCAGGTCGGCGTCGATCAGCAGCCAGCCGCGCCCACCGTGGCGGTTGATCAGCGCGTCGCCGAGCGCGGCACCGTAACGGGACTCGTCGCAGACCCGGTCTCCGTGCTCGTCGACGAGCACCGCGCTGAGCAACGGGCTCGGCGGGGTGATGAACCGCCACGCCGAGACGTTCCCGAGCTTGTCGGTCGCGCCGCCCACCGAGGTGCCGAGCCGGATACCGCTGCCGTCGTCACCGCGCGTTCCCAGCGGGAGCCCGCCCCGGTACAGCGGGGCGTGGCGGCGCAGCATCTCCCGGTTCGCCACGAAGCCGCCCGCGGCCAGCACGACTCCGCGCCTGGCCCGCACTCGAAGCGGACGCGCGTGCCGCCGCTCCAGCCGTTCGGCGACCGCGTGCAGGCGTTTTCCCCACGCGGGCACGTAAATCCCGGGTTTCGCGGCGAGCTTCGACGACACCCGGTGGACCTGTCGCACGCGGCGGGAGGCGGTGCTCAGTGATGCGCACTCCACGCCGCGCACCCGGCCGGTGGCGTCGGTGATCAGTTCCGTGCACCGGGTCTGGTCGACGATGCGGACGCCGCTGGCGCGCACCGCCGCCGCCAGCGCGGCGAACAGCACCTTGCCGGAGGTCCCGCGCCCGTAGGCGCGATGTCCGCGCGGGGCGGGGCGGGCGACGTCGCGGAATCCGCCGGACGCTTCGCTGCCCGAGTAGTAGAGGTAGTGGCGGTTGCTCGGGTACGACGTCTTGTACGGCGCGAGGTCGCTGCCGAAGGGCACGCCCCGCGCCTCCAGCCACTCGATCATCTCGGGGCTCTGCTCGCAGAAGCGGCGCAGCGTGGCCTCGGAGACCGCGTCGCCGGTCTCCATCCGCAGGTACTCGTACATGTCCTCGACGGAGTCCGCGACGCCCGCCTCCCGTTGCAACCGGGTGCCACCGCCCGCGTAGACGATTCCGCCGGAGAGCGTGCTCGCCCCGCCGCCCGAGAACCGGTCCAGCAGCACGACCTCGGCACCGCCGCGAGCCGCTTCGATCGCGGCGCACGCGCCCGCGACGCCGAACCCCACGACCACCACGTCCGCCCACAGCTCATCCGTCACCACGACCTCCGACTGAAACCGGTTCTCCATCGACATCCCCGACACGAGTCCATGTTTCCGGTAATCACCGTAGCGCCACTGCGGATAAAACTATAACCTGTTTCAGTATTGAGAGCGATGGAGGTGACATGAGCGCATCCGTCCCGACTCCCGATCCGGCGGGCTCACCGGTCGACGTCGTGGTGGTGGGCAGCGGAGCCGCCGGGATGACCGCGGCGATCACCGCCGCACGGGCGGGCCTGGACACCGTGGTGGTGGAGAAGGCCGGCCGCTTCGGCGGTTCCACGGCCCGGTCCGGCGGTGGCGTGTGGGTGCCGAACAACGCGGTGCTCGCCCGCAACGGCCGCGCGGACACCGCCGAGCAGGCCGCCGCCTACCTCGACCACATCATCGGCGACACCGCGCCCGCCGAGCTGCGGCGCGCGTTCCTGGCCAACGGCCCCGCGATGCTCTCGACGGTCCTCGAATCCACCCCGTTGCGGATGCGCTGGGTGCCGGGATATTCCGACTACTACCCGGAGGCGCCCGGGGGCCGGTCCGGCGGGCGTTCCATCGAACCGAAGCCCCTGGACGGGCGCCTGCTGGGCGAGGAACTCTCCCGGCTGGAGCCCGATTTCACCAAGGCACCGCGCAACTTCTCCGTCACCCAAGCCGATTTCCGCTGGCTCAACCTGGTCGCCCGCCATCCGCGCGGCGTGCTGCGCGCCGTCCGGGTGGGTGCGCGCTGGATGTTCGCGAACCTGCTCCGGAAGCGGCTGCTGGTCCGGGGCAGGCGCTCGCGGCCGGGCTGCGGCTGGGGCTGCGCGACCAGCGGGTGCCGTTGTGGCTGAACACCGAACTGCTCGAGCTCGTCCAGGACGACGCGGGACGCGTCACCGGGGTCGTGGTGCGCCGAGACGGTGAGCCGGTCACGCTGCACGCCCGGCGCGGTGTGGTGCTCGCCGCGGGCGGATTCGAGCACAACGAGGTCATGCGCAAGCAGCACCAGCGCGAACCGATCGGCACCGGCTGGACGGTCGGCGCGGTGGCCAACACCGGCGACGCGATCCGCGCGGGCCAGGACCTCGGCGCCGCGGTGGACCTGATGGACGACGCCTGGTGGGGGCCGTCGATTCCGCTGACCGGCGGACCGTGGTTCTGCCTCGCCGAACGCACGCTGCCCGGCTGCATCATGGTCAACGGCGACGGACGGCGGTTCGTCAACGAGGCCGCCCCGTACGTGGACGCGGTGCACGCGATGTACGGGCCGGGCGACGGTCCGGCCCGCAACATTCCGACCTGGCTGATCGCCGACCAGCGCTATCGGGACCGGTACGTGTTCGCGGGCCTGGGACCGCGCCAGCCGTTCCCGAAGCGCTGGTTCGAAGCCGGGGCGATCCGCCGTGCGAACACCGTGGAGGAGCTCGCGGACGAGATCGGCGTTCCACCGCAGCAGCTGCGCGGGACCGTCGACCGGTTCAACGAGCACGCGCGCACCGGCGAGGACGCCGACTTCCAGCGCGGCCGCAGCGCCTACGACCGCTACTACGGCGACCCGTTCAACCGGCCCAACCCCTGTCTCGCGGCGCTCACGGACGCGCCGTTCTACGCGGTGAAGATCGTGCCCGGCGACCTGGGCACCAAGGGCGGCCTGCGCATCGACGTGCACGCCCGAGTGCTGCGGGAGGACGGCGATCCGATTCCCGGCCTCTACGCGGCGGGCAACTCCAGCGCGGCCGTCATGGGCCGCACCTACGCCGGGCCGGGAGCGACCCTCGGACCGGCGATGACCTTCGGTTACCTGGCCGCGCAGCACATGGCGGACGTGGCGGGAGCCGAACCGAAACACGCTTCGAGCCCCGGCAGGGGCGAACGGAGGAGGCAGCGATGACGCAGGCGTCGAACAACGGCGACGGCGAGGTGCGGACCATCGACGTCGGAACCCCGCCGACCAGGTTCGCCCGCGGCTGGCACTGCCTGGGGCTCGCGGAGACGTTCAAGGACGGTTCACCGCACGCCGTGGAAGCCTTCGGCACGAAGCTCGTGGTCTTCCAAGCGGGCAGCGGCGAGCTGCACGTGCTGGACGGCTACTGCAGGCACATGGGCGGAGATCTCAGCCAGGGCAGCATCAAGGGCGACGCGGTGGCCTGCCCGTTTCACGACTGGCGCTGGTCCGGCGATGGGCGTTGCGCCGGGATTCCCTACGCCAAGCGGATTCCGCTGCGGGCGCGCACCAAGGCGTGGACGTGCATGGAGCGCAACAAGCAGCTGTTCGTGTGGAACGACCCGGAGGGCAACCCGCCGCCGCCGGACATCGTGATTCCCGAACTGCCCGAGGTCCACTCGCCGGAGTGGAGCAACTGGACCTGGGACACGGAGCTCATCCAGGGTTCGCACTGCCGGGAGATCGTCGACAACGTGGTGGACATGGCGCACTTCTTCTACGTGCACTACGCGTTCCCGACGTACTTCAAGAACGTCTTCGACGGGCACATCGCCACCCAGTACCTGAACACGAAGGGGCGTCCGGACGTCGGCGGCTCGCAGTCGAACTACGCGGGTGAGGAGAACTTCGGGCGTTCCGAGGCCTCCTACTACGGGCCGTCGTACATGATCGACAGGCTGTGGAACGATCACAAGGGCATGACCATCGAGACCATCCTGATCAACTGCCACTACCCGGTCACCGAGAACTCGTTCGTCCTGCAATGGGGAGTGCTGGCCAAGAAGCTGCCCGGCCTCACCGACGAGCAGGCGGACAAGATGGCGGGCAAGATCGCCAAGAACACCGGTGTCGGATTCCTCCAGGACGTCGAGATCTGGCGGAACAAGACGCGCATCGACAACCCGCTGCTGTGCGAGGAGGACGGGCCGGTGTACCAGTTGCGGCGCTGGTACGAACAGTTCTACGTGGACGTCGCCGACCTGACCGAGGACATGACGGGGCGGTTCGAGTTCGAGGTGGACACCACCCGCGCGAACGTCGCGTGGGAGCAGGAGGTCGCCGACAACCTCGCGCGCCGAGCGGGCGGTCAGTGAGCATGGCGGGCTCGGACTGGGCCAAGGCGCCGTCGTTCGCCGACGACCCGGGAATGCGGGCGAGGCTGCGGGAACGCACCGCCGAGGACCGCCGGGAACACCTCGAAGGGGGCCTGCGGTCCGTCGAGTGCACCCGGTGCGGCGCGTGCGTGCTGGCGAAGAAGAACAGCCCGTCGCACACCAGCGTCCAGTGGACGGGCGCGGCGGCGCAGCAGTGCCCGGAGCTGTCGGCGCACGTGCGCGGCGGCAGCACCGCGCACGTGGAGACCTGCCCCGACCTGCACGAGAGCATCGGCGACGCGATGCGGGAAACCCGCTCGGCGGTCGGGGAGCACGACTAGGAGGGCTCATGTCCCAACCTTCCGATTCCGGCGTGCACCGGCTGAAAGTCGACGAGGTGGTCCAGGAGTCACCGGACGCGATCTCGCTGGTGTTCGCCGTGCCCGACGACGGCGAGTTCTCCTACCGTCCCGGCCAATTCCTGACGCTGCGCGTTCCCGGTGCGCACGGCGGGTCGGTGGCCCGGTGCTACTCGCTGTCGAGCTCGCCGCACACCGACTCCGCGCCGCGAGTCACCATCAAGCGCGTTCGCGGTGGTCACGGGTCGAACTGGTTGTGCGACAACATGACCGCTGGGTCCATTGTGGATGTCCTGCCGCCCGACGGCGGGTTCACGCCGAAGTCGCTGGACGGGAAGTTCCTGCTGCTGGCGGGCGGCAGCGGGATCACCCCGATCATGTCTATCGTGCGCTCGGTGCTGGCGGGCGGCGACGGGCGGATCGTGCTGATCTACGCGAACCGGGACGAGCAGTCGGTGATCTTCGCCGGAGCGCTGCGCGAACTCGCCGCCGCGCATCCCGGGCGGTTGACGGTCGTGCACTGGCTGGAAACGGTGCAGGGCCTGCCGGACGGAGCATCGCTGCGGGCGCTGGCTGAGCCGTTCGCGGACCACGAGGCGTTCGTCTGCGGTCCGGGCGCGTTCATGGACGTCGCCGCAGGCGCACTCGCACCGCTCGGCTTCGCCGGGAGCCGGCTGCACATCGAACGGTTCCTGTCGCTGGCGGAGAACCCGTTCGAGCGGACCGAACAACCGCCCGCCGAGGCGGACGGCGAAGGCGACGCCACGGTCGAAGTCGACATCGACGGCGCCCGGCACCGGCTCGACTGGCCACGCCGGCAGCGCCTGCTCGACCTGCTGCTGGAGCGCGGCATCGACGCGCCCTATTCGTGCAGGCAGGGCGCGTGCAGCGCGTGCGCCTGCCGCATCGGCGGCGGCGAGGTGAGCATGGTGCGCAATGACATCCTGGAGCAGGAGGATCTCGACGACGGCATCGTGCTGGCCTGCCAGTCGCTGCCGGTCACCGACGAAGTCCACGTCAGCTACGAGTGAGGGAACCGCATGCCCATCGATCCCGAAGTCGCCATCGGGGCGACCGTGGCCGCCCAGGACGTCGAGTGGAGTTCGTCCGACGTGCTGCTCTACCACTTGGCGCTCGGTGCCGGGAACCCGCCGACCGATCCGCGCGAGCTGCGCTACACCTACGAGCAGGACCTGCACGTGCTGCCGTCGTTCGCCGTGCTCGCGCCGAACCTGCGCCAGTTCGAGCCGCCGACGTTGTCCTTCCCCGGCATCGAGGTCGACTTGGCCAAGGTGCTGCACGGCGGGCAGGAGATCACCGTGCACCGCCCGTTCCCCGCCGCGGGCCGCGCGCACGCGACGACCCGGATCGTGGACGTGCAGGACAAGGGCAAAGCGGCGGTGATCGTGCAGGAGACCGCGATGACCGACGAGGACGGGCCGGTGTGCACGGCGCGCTCGACGATCTTCGCGCGCGGTGAGGGCGGTTTCGGCGGGCATCGCGGCTCGTCCTCCCGGGTCGAGACGCCGGACCGGGAGCCCGATTTCGTCGCCGACTCGCCCACGTGGCCGCAGCAGGCGTTGCTCTACCGGCTCTGCGGCGACCGCAACCCCTTGCACGCCGATCCCGCGTTCGCCGAGGCGGCCGGTTTCCCCCGCCCGATCCTGCACGGCCTGTGCACCTACGGCGTGGTGTGCAAGGCCATCGCCGACACGGCGCTCGACGGTGCCGTGACGCGGATGTCCTCGTACGCCGCGCGTTTCACGGGAGTCGTGTTCCCCGGCGAGACGATCCGCACCCGGATCTGGCAGGAGGACGGCAGGCTGCTGGCGACGGCGTCGGTCCTGGAACGCGACGACTCCTCCGTGCTCGGGGACATCGTCGTCACCACCGGCTGAGGATCAGATCAGCGGCGTGACCTGGTCCTCGATCCCCAGCAGGGCGCGGCCGTAGACCTCGGCCGCGATCGCCGGGTTGACCACCGCATGGCGCCCGGCGACCTCCTGGTCACGCCAGATCCGCTGCAGCGGATTGCTCTCGGCGAAACTGCCCGCGCCACCGATGTTGAGCAGGAGATCGAGGGCTTCGCGGGTGCGCACGGCCACCGAGCCGGTGTCCATGCGCACCCGCGTGCGGTTGAACGCGGGCATGTACTCGGCCGCGGCCGCCCAGGTGTCGATGTCCTCGGCGGCGCGCAGGAGGTGCAGTTCCGCGGTGTCGACGAGCTGCGCGGCCTCGGCCAGCTGAATCTGCGTGGACGGGGCGTACTTCGTGTCGTCGTAGAAGGTGTACGAGATCTTCTTGCTCTTGTGCACCGATTCCGTCACCGCGTCGAGCGCGCCGCGGGCGAGCCCGGCCAGCGGCGCCGCCAGGATGATGACCAGGGCCGGCGAGAACGCCGATCGGTACAGCGTTTCGTCCTTGTGCTCGGTCGGGTAGTCGCCGTGCAGCGCACCGCTCAGCAACAGGATCCGGTGGTCGGGAACGAAGATCTCGTCGCCGACCAGCGTATTGCTGCCGGTTCCGCGCATTCCGGCGACGAACCAGGTGTCGGTGATGTCGAGTTCCTCCATGGGAACGAGCGCCAATCCCTGGTCGATCTGTTCACCGGCGTCGTTGACCACTGGAAAGCCCAGAAACGCCCATTGTGCGTGCAGGCATCCGGAGGCGAATGCCCATTTTCCTGAAATGACCTGCCCGTCCGGTACCGCCCTGCTGGCCGCGCTGGGTTCGATGACGCCGCACACACGGGCGTCCGGTGCGTTCTCGTAGACCTCTTTCTGGGCCTGTTCGGGGAGAAGTCCGACCATCCACTGGCAGGTGTTGATCAACGTGATCACCCACGCGCTGGATCCGCATCCCCTGCCTATCTCGGCAACGGTGCGCAGGAAGGTCCGGAAGTCCGCCTGCTCTCCGCCGTACCTCGCCGGAACCAGCATCTTGAACAGCCCGGCCTGCTGCAAGGCCTGCACGTTCTCCGCGGGAAGTCGACGATCTTCCTCGGCTCGCGCGGCGTTGCGGCGCAGCAGTTCGCCCAGCGCGGTGGCCCGTTCGGGCAGCGTCCGGTCGTCGCGAGTCACGGAAGAATCAGTGGTGGCGGCCATCATTCTCCTTCAAGAAGGGACGATGTCGGTGCCGATTTCGACGACCACCCGACCTCTTCGATCAGAGCCTCCGAATGAACGGCTCGGATCAGTCGTCACCGTAGTGAACGACTCGTCCCGGATACCCGCATGAATACGGGTTTTGCCGATCGCCCCACCAAGACGGCACCAACGGAAGCAGCTGACACCGAGGCGTGCACCGGTGATGATTCAACTCGATCTTCCACTCCCCGCACAGCTCCGTTCGGTTGAACGTGCCGACGGATCGCTCACCCCTGCGGGGCGGCGTTGAGCAGGTCGAGAGCGCTGTGCTGGCAACCGTGCCCTTCGCCCGGAGCCACCCACGGTCCGTTCCAGTGCGGGCCGTAATCGTCGAGTTCATCGCGGTCGTTCGCGTACGCGGCGTCGGCCTGCCGCGCCAGGTAGTCGGTGTGGGGACGGTCGGCGAGCGCTTCGTTGAGCGCGCCGAGTCCGCGCACGTAGGCGCCCTTGAACGAGGCTCCGTCGCCGAAGCAGTCGTCGGCTTCGACGGGTTCGCGCAGAATTCCGTCCGGATTCAGGTGATCCGATCCGGTCGACGCCTCGGCCAATGAGCCGGCCCGATCCAGCAGCTCCTGCTCACCGGTCGCGCGGTGCAGTTCGGCGAGACCGCCCAGCAGCACGCCCTGGTTGTAGGTCCAGGTGGTGTCGCCGTTGTTCGCACAGCCCTCGGTGAGCCCGTCGTTGACCAGGCCGTCCGAGTTGATCATTCCGCTGGCGTTGAACCACGCCCACTCGTCCCGAGCCCGCTGCAAATGGGTCGAATCGCCCGGAATCCTGTTGTGCAGCGCGGAGTTCAGCCACAGGTACAGCTCGTTCGTGATGGCGTTCTTGTAGGTCTTGTGCTGGTTCCACAGCACTCCCCCGCCGCATTCGGACGTCCAGTGCGCGGCCATGTGCTCGGCGTCGGCGCGAGCGGTGTCCAGGTAGCGGCCGTCACCGGTGAGGTCGTAGGCGGCGATCCACGCCAACCCCCACCAGCCCGTGTCGTCGAGGTATTCGTTGGTGAAGTTCCCACCCTGGGCGTCTTTGTTGAGGTCGTAGGTGCGGGCGATCGCGTACTCGTGGTCGCGCAGCCCCGTGACGCGCATGTTGCCGATCAACGCGGTGAGGGCGTTCGCGGAGGTCCACCAGCTGCCGGTGTCGAACAGCCCGGTGTCCTCGCGGTAGCGCGTCATCAGCGCCGTCGCGGCCGCCGCGCCGCGACCGCCCGCCTCCTCGTCCGGCGGCGCGGCGGCGGCAGGTACGACCGGGACGCACAGCAACAGACCGATCAGCGCACCGAGCACTCGGCCCCGAAATCCGCTCATCACAGCTCCCTAGCCGGCCGCCCGGCGCTGGGCGGGAACGGCTTCTACGATCACCGCGCTTCCACCGCGCTGTCAACGAAACGCCCCCAGCCGCCAACCTTCGGCCCAACGCCCACCCCGCTCAGGCCCGGTCGGGGTGAGCTCTTCGAGCCGCACACGTCCGGACGTCGTCGCGGAGGCGAAGGAGCACCCGAGTGAACGGCCCGTTCGTCCAAGGAGATTGGTCGAACGGTCCGTTGACTCGAAACCGGAGCCTCCGCAGCGGCTGGGCGGCCCAGATCGACATGGGTGAACGGACCGTTCGTCCAACTAGATGGGACGAACAGTCCGTTCACCTCCACAGACCGCTCACCCACGGGATCCGGAGCGGAGTGAACGGACCGTTCGCCCAAGGAGGTTGGGCAAACGGTCCGTTCATTCAGAACCCGCTGCTGCGCGCCGGGCGCCGGGACGCGCGGGCTCTGGTAGCTGATCGGAGTGAACGGACCGTTCGTCCAACTAGATGGGACGAACAGTCCGCTCACCTCCACAGACCACTCGCCCACGGACCCCGGAACGGAGTGAACGGACCGTTCGCCCAATCCCGTTGGACGAACGGTCCGTTGACTCCGCTCACGTCGTCTCGGTCCGGGTGCCTGTTCTGAGTGAACGGACCGTTCGCCCAAGAGAACTGGACGAACGGTCCGTTCACCTCGGCTCGTTCTCCGCGGATGCGCCGTCGAGCGGGAGGCTGCGGGCGAGGAATGCGGTGCTCGCGAGGCCGATGGCGGTGGCGAGCAGCACTCCGGCCGCGCCGACTCCGCTTGCCACCAGCCCCACCGCGCCGGGCAGCACGACCTGACCGGCACGGTTTCCGGTGAGGCGCAACGACATCGCGCGCCCGCGAAGTCCCGGCGGGGCCGACTCCGCCAGCCACGACATCGTCAACGGCTGTCCCACGCCGAGCCCGAGCCCCGCGACGAGCACGGCGACCGCGAGCGCCCAGATCGGCACCGGGGCCGCTGTGAGGGCGAGTCCGACCGCCGAGGCGGTGAGGCTCAGGACCAGCAGCCGACGGCGACCGAGCAACCGCGTGCTCCGCCCGAGGAAGAACCGCGACACCATCGACGCCACCGCCCGCAGGCCCAGCAGCCCACCGACCACTCCGGAGGCGATCTCGCGTTCCGCCCCGAGCGCGGGCAGGTAGACCAAGGACAGGTCGACCGCCGCCAAGACCACGCAGCTCGTGCACAGCGCCGGGATCAAGCCGGGCAGCCGCAACAGTTCCCGCACTCCTGGGGAGCCCTTCGGCGCGGATCCCGACGATGGTGTGCCGCTGGTGATGCCGAAGGAACACACGAGCAGCGCCGCCGCGAGCGCGGTGGCGCCCCAGAAGATCGGCGTGGTGTCCGGGATGGCCTGCGCCCCGCCGAACACGACGATCATCAGCGGCCCCGCCGCCTGTCCTAGGGAGGCGGCGAACGTGTAGTAGCCGAACGCGGCGTCCAGCCGGGCCGAGGACGTCATGTTCGCGACCAGTGCCTGCTGGCCGATGACCGAGCACAGATGTCCCGTGCCCAGCAGCACGTTGCCCGCGACCAGGCCCAGCACCGAGTCGCCGAGCAGCAGGAAGCACGCGCCTGACGCGCACAGCAGCGCTCCACCGGCGATCATGACGCGTCGCTCGCCCAGCCGATCCACGATGTGCCCGGCGGGCAACGCCAGCACCAGCGGGACCAGCGCGAAGCTGCCGGAGAGCACTCCCAGCCAGGACGCGGGCACGTCGAGCTCCAGCGCGCGGTAGGTCGTGGCCGGACGAAGCACGAACGTGACGACCTGCGTCAACACCGCGTGCATCAGCAGGACGGAGATCCGCCGATCGAACTTCACGACGTGATCACTCCCAGATCCGCGGTGGCCGGTAGGCCCGGACTCCGAGGGCGACGTTGAGGTGGTCGCGCATCAGCCACTGCTTCGTCCATGCCCCGCCTTTCCGTTGTTTATAGCCTCGCACATCGGGGTCGCCGAGTTCACCGAAGTACCCGTATGCACTGTTGGTGACGTAGACAACACACAACGCGGCACCCACGGGCAGCACCCGGAGCCCCGAACGGTCGCGTTATCGAGGCACCGACACTGCGAGGTTATAACCTCACTCGAGCATGATTGGCCGCCGCGTGGCCACCGCTGCACCTACCGCAGCGCCGGTGTCCGCGGTCGCGACGCTCGCCGAACCGGCGGGAGCGGCCCTGCCGCCCGTTCCCGGGAACCGAACGGCCCGTAACGGCTCCACCGAGCCGAAGTCACCGGCCACCGGCAGGCGTCAATATCGTCCACTATGGACACACGTCCCGGGCGTGCTCATCCTGCGGGCCGTGCGACGCCGCGAAGAAGCCGTCGAAGCGGCCGTCGCGGTCAGCGGTCACGTGCCGAGCTGAGAAGTCCCTCCGCGGTCCGCACCAGGACCTCGTACAGCACGGCGTTCCGCCCGCCGAGGCCCGCGGCCCCGGCCTGCGCTCGCCAGCGCAGCACCTCCCGCTGCGCTGCGGCGCGCACCTGCTCCTCGTCCGCCGCGACGTCCAAGCCGAGCCGGGTGCGCGGATCGGTACCGTGCGCGCCGAGCAGTCGGGCGGCCCGCTCGCCGACATCGTTGGGCAGCCGGACGTCCCCGGTCAGCAGTTCGTCGAGCCGGTCCAGTTCGGTGATCTCGTGCGCCTCGGTTGCCAGCCGGTCCACCGCCCACCTCAACGGGTGCTCCTCGGGCAGTCCGGACATCAGGCCGCGCACCGAGACGAGCGCGCGTCGAGCAGCGATCACCGGTGCCCGGGCCGCCAGTTCACGCGCCGCCCGGTCGAGGTCGTCGAGCCGGCTCACCTCCACGCGCTGCCTGCTTCGACGGAGCGCGGCCAGGAACGCGGCGGACGGCGGGATGCGGGAGAACACCACGTCGATCGATCCGTGCGGGCCGTCGTCGCTGAGGAAGCGCTCCGCCAGCGCCTCGTCCGCGGGACCGTCCACGACGACCACGTCGACCCCGATCTCCGACGCGCCGGACACCACATCGGAGTCCACCGGCAGGTCGGTCACCACGGCCAGCCGCGGCGGCAGCACCGCCCGCGCCGCAACGGCGTCCCAGCGGTGCCGGTCCGCTCCGTCACCGACCGCGCGCCATCCCTGCCGGACCAAGTCCAGCACCCGGTGTTCGAACGCACCGCCGTGCCTTCGGTGCAGCGGCACCGTCCGGTCCACGAGTGACACGGTGACGATCGCGGTGCCCTCGACCACGGCGCAGTCCATCGCGCCGCCCATCGCAACGATCCGTTCGGCATCCTTGCCGAGCGCCGCGCGCAGGTAACTCGCCGAACGCGGCCCGGCCGTGGCCAGCACCCGGGCGCGCATCGCCTCGTCGCGCCCGAATTCCACGGTGACCGCCGGTTCGGACTCCGCTTCCGCTCCTGCCAACAAGTGCAGCACGGCGGCGACCGCGTCGTAGAAGCCGGATTCGACTTCCCACGTCGTGCGACGACCGAGTTCACCGTCGAACCGGACCGAGCGGGGCAACGTCGCCGCCAGCTCTGCCAGCGCCGCGCGAGGCCCCTGAACGCGAACTTCGCCGCGCACACGATCCATTTCGGTCACAATGCCCAACCACCCCGCGGTGTCCCGGATCCGCGACGCTAGTGCACCGCCTGATCGGGCGGTAGGCCCGGTTTCCGGAACAACGCACCGCCTACGGCGGCGGTCATCCGCGTCGCACCGCCCGGAAATGCCGCCGCGCCGACGAACTCCGCTGCTCAGCACGTGCACGCCTGCCGTGGACCTCCGCAGACCTACCGGTCCAGGGATGTCCTCGGCATCGCACCGCGGCTATTGTTGATCACACCCGTTCATGATCCGCGGTTTCGGAGACCTCAAGGGGGCTCGCGCAGTGCGTTACGGCGTCGGAATCGATCTCGGAACCTCGTTCACCTCTGCGGCGCTGAGCATGCCGGGCGGCACCCGGATGGTGTCGATGTCGCCCACCGTGATCGTGCCCTCGGTGGCCTGCCGCGCCCCCGACGGGCCGTTGCTGACCGGCGACGCCGCCCTGCACCCGGGCGCGGATCCGAGGAACGTGGCCCGGAACTTCAAGCGCCGTTTGGGCGACCCGACGCCGTTGTTCCTGGGCGGAACCGGTTACTCCCCCGCCGCGTTGATGGCCGCGCAGCTGAGCGACGTGCTCGCCACCACGACCCGGCTCGTCGGCGGACCACCGGAATCCGTTGTGCTCACCTACCCGGCGATGTGGGGGCCGTACCGGCGCGAGCACTTCGCCGAAGTCCCCCGGCTCGCGCACGTCCGGGACTTCCGGCTCCTCACCGAGCCCGAAGCCGCCGCCACCCACTACTCCACCGAACGCCGCCTCGGCGACGGCGAGGTCATCGCCGTCTACGATCTCGGCGGCGGCACCTTCGACACCACCATCCTGCGCATGCGCGCCGGGCGGATGGAAATCCTCGGCACGCCCGAGGGGATCGAGTACCTCGGCGGCACCGACTTCGACGACGCGATCTGCGCTCACCTCGACCAGCGGCTGGACGGAGCCATCAGCGAGCTCGACCCGTCCGACCCGGAGGGCGCGGTCGCGCGCGCCACGATCCAGACGATGTGCTTGCACGCCAAGGAAGAGCTGTCCACCGAACCCGACGTGCGGCTGAGGGTCCCGCTGCCCACCGGGCCGCGCGAGGTCACCATCACGCGGCGCGAGTTCAACGAGATGATCACACCGCAGGTGCGCCGGACCATCGAAGCGCTGCACCGCACCACGGCCTCCGCCGGACTCCGCGCCGACGACCTCTCCGCTGTGCTGCTGGCAGGCGGTTCCTCCCGCGTCCCGCTCATCGGCCAGCTGATCGCGCAGGAATTCGACAAGCCCGTCCGCGGTTCGCTGCACCCGAAGTACACCGTCGCGCTCGGCGCCGCCCAGGTGTCCACGCGACCTCGCCCGGCGGCGCCGACCTCGATCCCGATCGACGCGGCCGCCGGAGCGACGACGAACACCGCGCGGCCATCGAAGTTCCCCCGGAAATGGCTGGTGCCCGGAATCGCCGCGGCGGCCGTCTTGCTCGTGGGCGTCGCCGTCACCTCGTTCATCACTACCGTCGGCGGCGCCCCGCAGGACCTGCCCGCCGCGGCGGCCGCCCCACGGGTCATCTACGACAAGGGGATCGCCGACGAGTTCTCCGGTTTCGGCGCTTCCAAGCTCAACGATTGGCGCGGCGAGTCCTTCACGGACGGATTGGCTCAAGGACCTCAGGTCAACTCGACGCCCGACGGTCTCCGGGTCGCCTGGAACAACGCGCTGCCCGCCCAGGTCTACATGCAGACCAAGGAGGACGCGCCCCCGCTCGACCTCGCGCCCTACCTGGCCGACGGCGCACTCGTCTTCGACGCGGTGCTGCACGCCCCGCCGGCCGGTTACGCCGGAGTCGCGATCCACTGCGACTACCCGTGCGGGGTCGAACTCCCCGCTACCGAGCTCTTCCGCGACCTGCCGCTGGAGAAGCACACCACCGTCAAGATCCCGCTGGAGTGCTTCACCGAAGGCGAGGAGCGCCCGGGCGGCGTCCCGTCCCACGAACTGACGTCGAAGCTGGAACCGGGCAAGGTCAACACCCCGTTCGTGGTGTTCTCCCAGAAACGCATGGACATCACCTTCTCGGACATCCGGTTGGACCCCGCCGCCGCGACCGACCCGCAGGCCACCAACTGTGCCGCACTGAGCTGACCCGGCGGCCGCGTCACTGCTGGGAGTTGTTCTTCCTGCGTTGCCAGAGGATGACGCCGCCCTGCGCGACGGCGGCGAGGGCGATGAGGCCCACGGCGATCCCGACGGGCCAGGACCAGCCGATGTAGATGGCCGCACCCACCACCACGGCGAGGCACACGAGCGTCCTGATCAGGAACAACGTCATGCTCCGGGTACTCATCAGGACACTCCTCGCTTTCCGGGGCGAACGCGGCAACGCCCCGCGAAACCCTACACACGGCCGCCCCGCCCACCACCGGGACGGGATGCGAACCGGCCCAGGTCAACGATCGAAACGACCAGCCTTGACCGCAGCGAGGAAGGCTCCGAAGGCATCCGGCGAAGTCGCCAGAACCGGCGACCCAGCACCCAGCTTGCTGTCCCGCAACAACGCCCGCCTGGGTAAGTTCACCGCCACTTCAACGCAATTACCTCCGCTCTGAGATCGGCTGCTCTTACGCCACTCGGGCGAACCTTGATCCATCATGGCTTCTCCTGTTCCTGCAACGCGATGTCCTCAGCGATGCTACGAACAAGGTCGATGGACTGAGCAGTGGACATGGACGAAGCGCGAACCTCGTCAAACAAGTACCGGCACGCGTCCACCTCTGAACGTTCATCGACCACGTGACCGCCGAGTGGCGACTCGAGGAAGGCGACGTCTTCTCCTTCGTCGAACCGGAGAATGGTGAGCGATCCGCTCTGGCAGGCGTAGGCGCCAGCACTCAGCGGCAGCACCTGCAAGAGGACGTTCTGCTGGTTCGCCATCGACACGAGGTGGGCGAGCTGGTCCCGCATCACTGAGAGACCGCCGACGGGCCGACGCAGCACCTCTTCCGTCACCACGGCTCGAAGCTCGAGTGGCGTGGACTCCGCCAAACGCCGCTGTCGTTCCATTCGAGCGTTGACTCTCGCGTCGATGTCCGGCGGATTGGTCAGGTAACGACCAGCGCGGTGAATCTCGTACGCGTATTCCTTGGTCTGAAGCAGGCCTGGAACGAGCGTCGGTTCGAAGGTGAGCATCTCGCGCGCTTCGGACTCGAACGCGATGAACGGAGCCGCCCAGGTGGGAAGCCGATAGCTTTCCCACCACCCGCGGTGAGACGCCTCCGGCCGAAGCGCTTCGAGCTGCTCGCGCACCTCGGTCGATGCCTCGTAGATGTCCAGCAGCCGTCGGAGTTCATCTGCCTTGACGACCGATCTGCCCTTTTCCTGGTGCCTGATCTTCGACTCGGAGTAGCCGATCAACTCAGCGGCGTCACGCGGAGAAAGTTCCTTCATTTCCCGAAGATTCCGCAGCCACGACCCGAGCTGCCTACGCCTAGCGGTGGGCGCAACGGACACTGATCATCCTCCGATTGAGCGATGGACGCGCTGACGCGTCAACCAATAATGTCTGACGCGTCAACATTAGACTTCGACAGTACAACGGGGGCAACTTGACGAATCAAGCTATCGGGCCGTCAAAGCGCCACTACTGGCGCCCGGCGAGTGATGGGCGCAGGCATGCGTTCCGGGGTTGGCGGTGGGACGGGAAGACCGAGGCGAGCTCGGTGTGCGGTGTGGACGTGACGCTGTCCGGAGCCACCGACGAAACCGAGTGGGTCGTGGCGCCCAGCTGCCTCGACTGCAACTCGGTGCTGTGCAACGAGAAGCGTGGAGGGGGCGATCATGGATGATCGAGGGTTTCGCGGTCGATGCGACCGGCCTGACGCACGTGGCGGAGCTGAGCAGCGGACGAACGCTGTGCGGTGTCGTTGTTGCGGCGGCTCAGGCGATTCCGCCCAGGAGCACCTGCGGATCATGTGTGGCGGAGAGTCTCCTCGCCTGCGCGCGGCGGACCTCGCGCGACCGGAGCGATCTCGGTTCGAGCCCTGGGCTCGCGGGCCTGGTGAGCACCGATGGCATCGTGTCCTGCGGTGTGCTGGAGGCGCCCTGCCGCGAGCCTGCGGCGGCTACGTCCGAGGCCCGCTGGAGCTCGTTCGAGCCGCTGCCCCTGCGCTGATCTCGCTGTGCCACGACTGCCTCACCGCCCACGACGGGCGCGACGCACCGCCGGTGATCTGGCCCGCGGTCGACCTCATACGTCCCCGCGCCGCCTGAATCAGCGCCCCGAACTCGGATCCGGAGCACCGGGTCCGCGCAGACCTCCTGAACGCCGCGGCACTCCCCGACTCCGGCCGCGCGAGGGAGGGACGGGAATCCCGCACCCGCCCGCACGGGTGCGGGATTCCCCATTTACGGCACCAGCCACGAGGAAGGAGAGTTCCGATTCTGGACGGTTGATCGCCCAGCGCGCGGAATCGTGCGGCGAGCGGCGCGGAGAGAGTGCGGCATTACAGATCGGCATAATCCACGTCCCGGGCGCGAGTGCCGCTCAGGAATCCGCGCGATCAATTCCCCGCACAACCGCTCGGCGGGCTAATCTTCTGCTCACGCGATGTCGCCCGGATTGGGGGATCCATGAGCGAGGAGATTCCGAACAGGACGCACAACGTCGTCTCCGGAACCAGCGAGCACACCGTGCAGGTCGGGGCGGTGCACGGGAACGTGACGATCGGGCGGCCCTGGAGCACTGGCCGGACGCACCGCATGAGCGTGTTCGGCGCACCGATCGCCGCCGCACTGCTCGCGTTCTGCTTGTCCGACGCGCCCGCGCCCGATCAGCGCACGGAAGTCGCGCCCGCGGTCGTCCCGTCTGCTCCGGCGCCACCGCCGCCGGAGCAGACGGAAATCGGCTCCGCCGGAACCGGGCACGGGGACACCAAGATCTCCTCGCGCTCCGGCTCGCCCGAAGGACCGTCTACCGGGGCGCAGTGCGAGGGAACCGGGGAGAACACGCGCTGCGATGTCTCGTCCTCGTTGACCTACACGCCTCTCGGCCGGCAGCCGTGATCGGGCAGGCCCGGCACCGCCGCTGCCGCGACGCGGAACGGGCCGCTCACCCCACCCGGCGAACGGCCCGTTCCTCCCTCCCCGACCACTGTCAGCAGCGTCGGGAGATCCACTCGGCGGCTGCGCGCACGCCGGGCGAAGTGATCTGGTGCCCGCCGGGATGCCACTGCTCGGTGACCTCCGCGCCGCGGGCTCGCAGTGCCTCGACCAGGGCGTTCGCCGCCGAGGTCGGGGCCATCGGATCGGCCTCGCCGTTGCCGAGGAACACCCGCGTGCCCGCCAAGTCCTGCTGCGGCGGTTCCGGAACCGGCAGCATCGAGGCGAACAGCACCGCTTCCCGCAACACGTCCGGACGCAGCAGCGTCAACGCGGCGGCGATGTTGGCGCCGTTGGAGAAACCGACCGCGACCAGCCGCCTGCCCCGCAGGCCGTAAGCGTCGGTGGCTTCCGTGATGAAGTCCGCGAGCTGGTGGGTGCGGGCCACCACGTCATCGGTGTCGAACACGCCCTCGGCCAGCCGCCTGAACCAGCGAGCCGCACCACCTTCCGAGACCGGACCGGCCGGCGCCAGCACCGGAGATCGCGGGCTGAGCTGATCGGCGACGCCGCGCAGGTCCGTCGGCGAACCACCGGTGCCGTGCAACAGCAACAGGACCGGCGCGTCCGCCGCGCCCTCGACGTGGTCGTGGGCAAGCGACAACTCGCTCATGCTTCGGCCCCCGGATTGTTCTCGGCTGGCAGGTTCAGCTTCGGCAGCATCCGGTCGATCTCGGCGCGGTTCGGTTCCAGCCACGGAGGCAGTTTCAACGCGCGGCCGAGTTCCAACAGCGGCTCGTCCGCGGTGAAACCGGGCTCGTCGGTGGCGATCTCCAACAGGGTCCCGCCCGGCTCGCGGAAGTAGATCGACCGGAAGTACTGGCGGTCCAGAATGGACGTCACGTTGACGCCGGAGCCTGCCAGTTCCTCCCGCCACGTCGCCTGCGTCCCCTCGTCCGGAGCCCGCCACGCCACGTGGTGCACCGCGCCCGCGGCCACCAGCCCCTGCGGAACGTCCGGGGTGACCAGCACGTCGACGAACGCACCGGGGCCGCCCTCGCCCGCGGCGAACCGGAACCGGTTGCCGTCCTGGGCGGCGAACGACAGCCCGAGACCGTCGAACATCGCGGCAGTGGCCTCCTCGGCGGTGACCGACAACGTGACCGAGTGCAGCCCCCGCACCCCGTGCTCGGCGGGAACGATGCCGTTGTCCCACGGCGCCCTCGGATCGCCCTGCGGGTGCGCGACCAGCGACAGCGCCAGGCCGTCCGGGTCCCGGAAGTGCAACGCGTCCTCGCCGTCGCGGTTCTGCACCTGCCCGACCTCGACGCCCTGCGCGGTGAGGTGCTGCTTCCACCAGCCGATCGACGCCTCCGGGACGGAGAACGAGGTGGTGGTGGCCTGGCCGGTGCCGTGACGCCCGCTCGGCGCTCCCTTCCACGGGAAGAACGTCAGCAGCGAGCCCGGCCGTCCGGCCTCGTCACCGTAGTAGAGGTGGTAGGTGCCCGGATCGTCGAAGTTCACCGTCGTCTTGACCAGGCGCAGGCCGAGCGTCCGCAGGTAGAAGTCCGCGTTCCGCTGCGGGTCGCCCGCGATCGCAGTGACGTGGTGCAGCCCGCTGGTCGCGATGCTCATCAAAAAACTCCATGTCTGGAAGGAAACTCGCCCGCGGCTGACCCGTGCCGGGCGCACGACCGGCCTCGTCCCGACGACCGAGGATCACCGTCACCGGTCCGCGAGCACGAGCGCTCAGCGACCTTCCCGCCGGAACGCTCCGCCGCGGAACCCCCGAAGACGGTTCTCCTCGGCGGGAAGATCGCCGAACTTCCGCCGCCCGCACGGCCACCGAAACGAGCTGGGCGGAAAGGTGCCGGAGAGACGGGGATGCGGCCCGCCCACCGGCGATCAAGGAACGCTCACGCGCCGTTCTTCAACTGCCGGGCGATCTTGACCACCCGCTGCGCCTGCACGCCGGCTGCGGTGCGCGTCTCGTCATCGACCTTGAGCTGCCCCTGAGCGTCGACGTGGCTCGTGCCGTACGGGTTGCCGTCGACGAACTTGGAGCCGTCCGTGTAACCGGGGCTCACGATGATGCCGCCGAAGTGGTGGATGGTGTTGTACAGCGCCAACAGCGTGGACTCCTGGCCACCGTGCTTGGTGGCGCTGGAGGTGAAGCCGCTGTAGACCTTGTCGGCCAGCAGACCCTGCTGCCACTCGCCACCGAGGGTGTCGATGAACTGCTTGAGCTGCGCGGCGATGTTGCCGTAGCGGGTCGGCGAACCGAAGATCACCGCGTCGGCCCAGACGATGTCCTCGGCCGCAACGTCCTGCACCGACTTGGTGGCCTCGAGGTTCGCGCGCCACGCCGGGTTCGCGTCGATCGCCGCATCGGGAGCAAGCTCGGGCGCCTTGCGCAGGCGCACCTCGGCGCCGGCGTTCTCCGCCTCCGCGACCAGCGCGTTCGCGATCTCAGTGATCGTCCCGGTCGACGAGTAGTAGATGACGCTGAGCTTGACTGGGTCGGTCATGATCCACTCCTTGACGATGCCGGGCGCCAGACCCGGCCGACTTCTCGATCGGGAGCCTCGCGGCTCCGCAGCACGAAGCGTAGGAGAATTTTGTCTTCCATGCAAGATATTTCCGCACGAGACATGCGGAAGGTAGACTGGATACCGCGAACGGACGATTCGAGGGGAGATCAGGTGAGCGGCGGCAGCGCCACGAACACGGTCCGCGCGACCGAGACCGCAGCAGGCCAAGCAGGAGGAACCGGCGCGGCAGAGCCACAGAACCGGCCGGACCCCGCGACCGACGACGACGAGATCGTCACCTGGTGGGGACTGGTCATCGAGGGTTACCACCTCACGCAGGAACGCCTGATGGCCGAGATCGCCGACCGCTTCGGACTCGCCCCCGGCTCCTTCGACATCCTGCTTCGCCTGGTGCGCTCCCCCGAGCACAAGATGCCGATGACCCGGCTCGCCCGCGAAGCCGCGCTCAGCAGCGGCGGATTCACCAAGGTCGCCGACCGGCTCGCCGCCGCCGACCTCATCGTTCGCGAACCCTGCGACACCGACCGGCGCGTCACCTACGCCGTGCTCACCGAACACGGCAAGGACGTGGCCGAACGAGCCCGGGAAGCGTGCGCCGAAATTCTGCGCCGCCGCGTGCTCGCACCACTGGGGCTGGACCGATCCGAAGCACTGGCCGAAGCCATGCGCACCTTGCGCACGGCCAACGGCGAGGACGGGATCTACTGAGCCGTACCGCGCAACGGCAGCCGGGCGCGTAGCGACCAGGCATCGTCGAACACGACCAGCCACGCTTCGTCGAGATCGGCGGGCGGCGGGAGATCGCCCGCCGCCCGCTCGGCGATGGCGCGGGCCTGCGGCGGGGTGACGTCGAGCGCGACGGTGACGTGTGGTTCCGCCTCGCCGTAAGCGCCGCCATAGGGCAGCAGGCCCCAGCGGGCGCAGAGCTCGGCGGTGAGTTCCCGCAGCGCTGCGTCCGGTTCCGGGCGCAGTGCCACGAACCCCTCGTCGAGGTGTCGCGGCTCGTCGGCCACGGCGAACTCGACCCGCAGCGGGTGGCGGCGGGCGACCATCGCGGCCAGTTCCGCGACCACCTCATCGTCCACATCGGACATCTGCAGGAACGGGTAGAGGACCGTGATGTGCGCGGGAAACCCGGTGCGCACCGCACCGGGGAACCGTTCGGCGACCGCGCGCAGCAACGCATCGGCTCCGGGCACCGGGAACACCACAGCGGTGGTACCGACAGCAGGCATACGCCCCTTATACCGCCCCCACGCCCCACCACGCCCGAAGATCCGGTGAAGTGAACGGACCGTTCGTCCCATCTGGTTGGGCAAACGGTCCGCTCACTCCGCCAACGCTCCGGCGAACGATGTCCACACTCGGAAACGAGTGAACGGACCGTTCGTCCCATCTAGTTGGGCAAACGGTCCGCTCACTCGACAGGCCTTCGGAGTCAACGGACCGTTCGACCAACAAGACTGGACGAACGGTCCGCTCACTCCACAAGCCCGCCGAAGTCAACGGACCGTTCGACCAACCTGATCGGACAAACGGTCCGTTCACTCCATCCCGGCGTCCGCGGTGAGCTGTGCTGGGACGACGGGGCTCGCGGGCGCGCTTCGGTTTTGGAGTGAACGGACCGTTTGCCCAATGGGATTGGACGAACAGGCCGTTCACTCCGTCCCACCCCGCTCGGCCGGAGCCGTCGGCGGGAGTGAGCGGACCGTTTGCCCAATGGGATGGGACGAACGGGCCGTTCACTCCGTTCGATCTTGCTCGCCCGGTGGGTGTCGGTCGGCTGTGGTGGGCGGGGTTGATGGTCGAGGTCGCACCTGGTGATCGGGATCTGCGAGTCGTCCGAGCTGATTGGCTAGGCTGGGTGGCCGTATCCGGCACCGGCACGCGGCGTCCGGAACGGGCGGCGAACAGGAGCGTGCATGGTGGTCAGGAAGCGGGATCCGGCGCGGACGCTGGCATTGCTGTGGCGCGCACCGGAACACCGTTCCCGCAAACCCGGCCTCGGCGCGGACGAGATCGTGCGGGCCGGCATCGCGCTCGCGGATGCCGAGGGGCTCGCCGCGCTGTCGATGCGAGGTGTCGCCGAACGGCTCGGCGCCGGGACGATGTCGCTCTACACCTACGTGCCCGGCAAGGACGACCTGATCGACGTCATGCTCGACACCGTCTACGGCGAAACCGAGGCGCCCGGCCCGGACCTCACCGGCTGGCGTGCCAGGCTCGAACATGTGGCGCGGCAGAACTGGGAACTGCACCGCAGGCACCCGTGGACGCTGGAGATCGCCACCACCCGACCGGTGCTCGGCCCGCAGGAAACCGCGAAGTACGAGCGCGAGCTGCGGACGATCGACGGCATCGGCCTCACCGAGGTCGAGATGGATTCCGTGCTGAGCCTGGTGCTCGGCCACGCTCGCACCGCCGCACGCGGTGCGCTGGAGGCGGCGGATGCGGAGCGCCGCACCGGCCTCACCGACGAGCAGTGGTGGCAGGTGCACGCCCCGCTGCTGGACCGGCTGCTCGATCCGGAGCACTTCCCCACCGCCGCGAAGGTGGGTGGCGCGGCGGGCTCGGCGCACGGTGCGGCGAGCAGCGCCGAGCACCACTTCGAGTTCGGCCTGGCGCGCGTCCTCGACGGCGTCGACGTCCTCATCCGATCCCGCGAAACGCCCTGAGTTCACGGGCCGACGTGAAGAGACGCCCGCTCACGACGTTGTGAAGCGTGCGTCTCACCTGGAGGGAACCACATCACGGCGCGCGGATCCACGACCGGCCGATACCTCAGGGGTTCCCTCCGCCAATCCGCGAGCAGGCTGATCGGACCTCACCGGGTGCCGGGGGCCACCGCGGTGGACGGCTCCCACTCCGACACCGACCCGGTGATCAGCAGTTCCGCCGGTGCCAGCCGGGGCGTGGGAGGCACCGGCGTGCCGTAGCCGATCCGCAGCACCGCCTGCGGTTCCAGCGCACCGCCGAGCATCGAGCGCAGTTCGTGGCGCGTCTCCCGCACCTCGATCACCTGCGAGAGCATCGAGGTGGACAATCCGAGTGAGGTCGCCGTGAGCAGCAGCCGCTGCAGCGCTTCCCCCGCCTCCAGCTCGGGATGCCTGCCCTGGCTGTAGGTGCACAGCACGAACGTCAACGGGTCGTCCTCGAAATCCTTGCCCGGTACTCGCGGACGTTCCCGGCCACCGGAGAAGTCCCGCAGCACCCACTCGTCCTGCGCCTCCCGCGTCGGTCCGGCCGAGGACGCCTGCACGCCCTCCGGAGCTCCCTCCCGAAGCCCGGTCCACGCCGCCATCTCCGCGCGGAATTCCGCGCTGCGCAGCTGCTCGTCGTGCGCCCTGCGCACCATGCCGAGCAGGCTGGCGCGTTGCGGCCGTTCGATGACGTGCAACCAGGCGTGCTCCACGGCCACGGAGCCGCACAGCGCGTTGCGGTGCACCTTCGGCACCGGGGTCGGCAGGAACGGGCGCCGGTTCGTGCGGCGGGTGGTGATGGCGCGCAGCAACTCGGACTGCTCCGTGCCCACCCGCATCGAGCCGCCGCGGCGCACCTCGGCGAGCAGGGTGGGCTCGGCCACGCGCGGCATCAAGGTCACCAGCGGCCGCAGCCCTACGTGTTCCAGCGCGAGCCGCAGGTTGTACAGCGCGGCGCCGCAGCCGATCCGCAGCTCACGATCGTCCGGGTCGGTGGCGGGCATCCGCCGCTGCGGGTCCGCGTGCAGTTCGATCACGTCGGGGGTCACCCGGAACCGCCAGGGTTGCCGGTTGTGCAGCGACGGCGCACGGCCCGCCAGCCGCACCACCTGCTCGACCTGCTCCGGCGCCAGCCCCAGCGCCGACGGGAAACCCGACACGCCCTCCATGAGCTCGTCCCTTCGCGACCTGGCGCAGCTGCCCGACCTGCCCCCTCGATCCACGATGCAGGGCGAAGCGGGGCGCCTGACATGGGCCAAAGTCCCGCATCGGGCGTGCCGATCACCGAACAGCGACGGCTCGGGTCAGGCCGGTTGGGGCAGCCGCCTGCCGGTGGCGGTGAACCTCGCCGCCGTGGCTTGGTAGCAGGGGCGGCAGACTTCGCCGGTCGAGGTCATCGTGAGCTGCGGGCTCAGCACGCGAAGTCCGTGCTCGGGTGTTTCCTGGCAGATCCCGTGGTGCCCGGCTTGGCGGCACAGGCAGGTGCACAAAGCGTCCATCATTCCTCCAACGGGAGCGTTGGTCCACAGTGGACATTTGATCGCGTTCGCCGTCACCGCCCTTGATTCCGGGCGAGGACGGCCACGACGACCGCCGCCGGGGCGGGCGTCACGGGGCGAGAGCGAATTTCACCGCCCCGTGACGCCCGAACTCCCGTCCGGCCGCTCAACACGTCCGGGAACGGCGCCTCTGCAGAACGATCTTTCGGCCTGTCAGCGGTAGGGCCGCTGAGGTTCCGATGAACGACCGCAGATCAGTCCGGTGAACTCCTTCAATCCTTGATCGTGCACAGCGCCGCGCCCTGGGACACGGAGTCGCCCGGAGCCGCGGTGAGACCGGTGACCGTGCCGTCCTTGTGCGCGGTCACGGGGTTCTCCATCTTCATCGCCTCCAGCACCCCGATGAGGTCACCGCCGGCGACCTGCTGGCCCTCCTCCACGGCGAGCTTGATCAGGGTGCCCTGCATCGGCGCCGTCACTGCGTCCCCGGACACCGAAGCCCCGGCACCGCCGGTGGCGCGCTTGCGCGGCTTCTTCTTCGCCGCACCGGCGCCCGCAGCAGCGCCCGCACCCAGCTCGGCGGGCAGCGAAACCTCGACGCGGCGGCCGTCGACCTCGACCACGACCGTCCGACGCGGCGCGGCCTCCTCCTCCGGAGGGACCGAATCCGCGAACGGGGCCAGCTGGTTGTCGAACTCGGTCTCGATCCACCGCGTGTGCACGGTGAACGACTCCGCGCCGGATTCGGCGACGTAGGCCGGGTCTCGCAGCACCGTGCGGTGGAACGGCAGCACCGTCGCGATGCCCTCGACCTGCATCTCCTCCAGCACCCGGCGGGACCGGGCGATGGCCTGAGCGCGGTCGGCGCCGGTGACGATGACCTTCGCCAGCAGCGAATCGAACTGGCCGCCGATCACGCTGCCCGACTCCACCCCGGCGTCCACGCGCACGCCCGGTCCCGCCGGTGCGACGAAACGGGTGACCGTGCCCGGCGCGGGAAGGAAGTTGCGGCCCGGGTCCTCACCGTTGATCCGGAACTCGATGGAGTGCCCGATCGGCGTCGGATCCTCGTCGAGGCGCAGGTGCTCGCCCGCGGCGATGCGGAACTGCTCGGCGACCAGGTCCAGGCCGGTGGTCTCCTCCGAGACCGGGTGCTCGACCTGCAACCGGGTGTTGACCTCCAGGAACGAGATCGTGCCGTCCGCGCCGACGAGGAACTCCACCGTCCCCGCGCCGTGATAGCCGGCCTGCGCGCAGATGTCGCGGGCGGCCGTGTGGATCTGCGCGCGCTGCGCCTCGCTGAGGAACGGCGCGGGCGCCTCCTCCACCAGCTTCTGGTGCCTGCGCTGCAACGAGCAGTCGCGGGTGCCGACCACGATCACCTTGCCGTGCTGGTCGGCGAGGACCTGTGCCTCCACGTGGCGCGGCCGGTCCAGGTAGCGCTCCACGAAGCACTCGCCGCGGCCGAAGGCCGACACCGCCTCGCGCACCGCGGAGTCGAACAGCTCCGGGATCTCCTCCAGCGTCCGGGCCACCTTGAGCCCGCGACCGCCGCCGCCGAACGCGGCTTTGATGGCCACCGGCAGCCCGTGCTCCTTCGCGAACGCGACGATCTCATCGGCGTCGGCGACCGGATCTTTGGTGCCCGGCACCAGCGGGGCGCCCGCGGCCAGCGCGATGCGCCGCGCGGTGACCTTGTCGCCGAGATCCCGGATCGCCTGCGGTGTCGGGCCGATCCACACCAGCCCCGCGTCCAGCACGGCCTGCGCGAAGTCGGCGTTCTCGGACAGGAACCCGTATCCCGGATGCACCGCGTCGGCCCCGGCGCGGTGCGCGGCCGAGATCACCTTCTCGAAGTCCAGGTAGGACTCGCTCGCGGTGGCGCCGCCGAGCGCGAACGCCTCGTCCGCCAGCCGCACGAACACCGCGTCGGCGTCCGGTTCCGCGTAAACGGCCACCGAGGCGATGCCGGCGTCACGGCACGCCCGCACCACTCGGACCGCGATCTCGCCGCGGTTGGCCACCAGAACCTTCTTCAACCCCATGGTGTTCACACCATCCCTGTCCGCAGTGGTCTTGTCTCGGCGGATCCCGCTGCGGGGGATCGCCGGGTCGGTACGCGGACGCCGCGCGCGGCGACGTCCGGGTCGGCCCGCATCAGCGCGGCCGGGTGGAGTAGCGCCACGCACCCCTGCCGGGACGCGGCGCGGCCTGCGCCGGGCCGTGCCGCAGCCGGTCCCCTCGCGAGGCCCAGTACGAAACCGGTGCCTCCGGTTCGGCCGCTTCGCCGCTCGCGCTGAACGCGGCGAGCGTCGCGGTCAGCGCGGCGATCTCGGCGTCGGTGGGCTTGCCGCGCAGGACGCGCAGCACCGGGCGCCGATCCGGGCCGGTGCCGTCGTCCTCGCCGCGCACCACGCTGAGCTCCGGCGGTGCGCCCTCGTCCGAGCTGCTCATGTTCCGGCCCTCCTCACAGCGGGATGTTGCCGTGCTTCTTCGCGGGCAGGGATTCGCGCTTGTCGGAGAGCATCCGCAGCGAACGCGCCAGGTAGCCGCGCGTGTGCGAGGGCGGGATGACCGAGTCGACGTAGCCGCGTTCGGCGGCGACGTAGGGGTTGCAGAGGGTGTCCTCGTACTCCTGCTGCAACTGCGCGCGCAGCGCCTCGACGTCCTCACCGTTCTCGGCGGCTTCGGCGAGCCTGCGCCGGTAGAGGATGTTCGCCGCGCCCTGCGCGCCCATCACCGCGATCTGCGCGGTCGGCCACGCCAGGTTGATGTCGGCGCCCAGGTGCTTGGAGCCCATCACGTCGTAGGCACCGCCGTAGGCCTTCCGGATGATCACCGTGACGAGCGGGACGGTGGCCTCGGCGTAGGCGTAGAGCAGCTTCGCGCCGCGCCGGATGATGCCGTTCCACTCCTGGTCGGTGCCGGGCAGGAAACCGGGCACGTCCACGAAGGTCAGCACCGGGATGTTGAACGCGTCGCAGGTGCGCACGAACCGCGCGGCCTTCTCGCCGGCGTCGATGTCGAGGGTGCCTGCCATCTGCGTGGGCTGGTTGGCGACCACCCCGACGCTGCGCCCCTCGACCCGGCCGTAGCCGACCACGATGTTCGGCGCGAACAGCGCGGAGACCTCCAGGAACTCGCCCTCGTCGAGGACCTTGGCGAGGACTTCCTTGACGTCGTAGGGCTGGTTCGGCGAGTCCGGCACCAGGGTGTCGAGTTCGAGGTCGGTTTCCCCGACGTTGTCCGCGATGGAACCGGACTCGGGATCGGCGTCGAACGCGGGCGCCTCGGAGAGGTTGTTCGAGGGCAGGAACGAGAGCAGTTCCTTGACGTAGTCGATCGCGTCCTGCTCATCGGAGGCCAGGTAGTGCGCGTTGCCGGAACGGGAGTTGTGCGTGCGGGCACCACCGAGGTCCTCGAACGTCACCTCCTCACCGGTCACCGTCTTGATCACGTCCGGGCCGGTGATGAACATGTGTGAGGTCTGGTCGACCATCACGGTGAAGTCGGTGATCGCGGGCGAATACACCGCGCCGCCCGCGCACGGGCCGACGACCAGCGAGATCTGCGGGATCACGCCGGAGGCGTGGGTATTGCGCTTGAAGATCTCCGCGTAGAGGCCGAGCGCGGCCACGCCCTCCTGGATGCGGGCACCACCGGAGTCGTTGATGCCGACCAGCGGGCACCCGATCTTGAGCGCCAGGTCCATCACCTTGACGATCTTCTCGCCGAAGACCTCGCCCAGCGAGCCGCCGAACACGGTGAAGTCCTGCGAGAACACGCAGATCTTGCGGCCGTCGACCGTGCCGTAACCGGTGACCACACCGTCGCCGTAGGGGCGGTCGGCGTCCAGCCCGAAGTTCGTCGAGCGGTGCCGGGCGTGCTCGTCGAGCTCCACGAAAGAACCTTCGTCGAGCAGCAGGTCGATGCGCTCGCGAGCGGTCAGCTTGCCCTTGGCGTGCTGGCGCTCGATCGCGCGGTCGGACCCCGCGTGCACCGCCTCGTGATTGCGCCGGTACAGATCCGCCAGCCGACCGGCGGTCGTGTGGATGTCCGGCTCTTCCGCCGGCGGCACGCCCACCGGTTCCGTCGCGCTGCTCATCGCTCCTGCGACCCGCCATTCCTTGCTCGTGGACGACTTCCGTGGCCGTGGCCCGGCTCGCCGGTCGCGGCCTCGTCGCGAGCCGCCCGCACTCCGGGCACTCCGAGGGACCGCGCCGTTGCGCGCCGCCGCACGACCGGAACCCGTACGTCCGCGCCGCCCGGGTCCCCCGTTCGGAGGTTAGTTCGAGCGCACCCGGCCAGTCAACCGAGAAGTGATCCCGCCCTAGCCTCCATCCAGCCCCAAAAGACCTAGAAAAACGCCGTCCCGGTTGCGAGAAGTGAACAGCGGCTAGCACGCACGGCACAAGAAGCGCTCATGGACCGCTGGTGAACATGAGTGCCGCGCCGACTCGCCGCACGGCTTCGGGGGCGCGCACCGTGCCGGTCCGCGCCATGTCGTTGGCCAGCGTCAACGTGGCCTGCACCAGGACTCGCGCGGTGGCCGGATCGAGCTCCGGCCGCACCTCCCGCAGCAGCGACACCCATTCCGTGACGTATTCGCGCTGGGTCTGCCGCGCCCGGTGCCGTTCATGGTCCGGGAGGTGTCCTACTTCGCCGACCAGAATGTCGATGAATCCGCCGTGGTCGAGCGCGAAGGTGATGTAGGACCACAGCAGCTCTCGCAGCGCCTCCCCCGCGTCGCCAGAGCGGACCAGCGTGCGGCCGAGGTCGATCTCCAGCCACGCCGAGCCTCGGGTGATCACCGCGTCGAGCAGTTCCTGCTTGCTGGCGAAGTGGTTGTAGACGCTGGGACCGGCGATGCCCACCTCAGCCCCGATCTCCTCGGTGGTGACGGCCGCGTAGCCGCGTTCGGCGAACAGCCGGGTCGCCGCCGACAACAGCTGCCGCCGCCGAGACGCGCCGCCGCGTTGCAGCAGCAGCGCGTCGGCGTCCGGGCTCGCGGCGCCACGACCGGAGACCAGCGGCGGCAGGTCGACGATCGTGAACACCACATCCCGCAGCAGCTCCTCGAACTGGGCGCGCGGCAGCTCGACGTGGTGGTAGGAGGGACTAGTCAGCGCGCTGAACAGGCACCAGCCGCGGAACCGGGCGTCGTCCTCGCCCAGGTCCGGGCGCCAGGCCCGCGCGAGGTCGGCGAGCCCGCCCGCGACGACCCGCAGCTGGTTCTTGAGCTCGTCGCGGTCCTCGGCGGGCAGGTGCCGGGCCTCGCGTTGCCAGAGCACGCCGAGCTCGCGGTGATCGAGCGCGGCCGCGGCCAGTTCGCGCACCACCGCGTCGAGATCGGCCGACCGGGCGTCGAGCACCTGCTCGAAGGGCTGCAGGTGGGTGAGCACAACGCGCCGCAGCAGCAGCTGCTTGCCCTTGAAGTGCCGGTACAGCGCCGACGGGCCGACTCCGACGGCCTCGGCGATGTCGCTGACGCCGACCCGCGCGTAGCCCTGTTCGTAGAACAGGCGGGAGGCGGCGGAGAGGATGAGCTCGCGCCGATTTCGCGGGCGGATTCCGCCCGGCCTCGTCTCCGCCACTGCCACGACCTCCCGGCACGTCCTCGGCCCGTCACGGTGTTCGCCGCGGCGGTTTCGGCACAGGATAGGCCGCGATTCCGAACGAACAGGTCACGCGCGGTGCAAGCCCGCTCACATCTCCGCGATCGTGGATTACAGTCAGTCCTGACCGCCAACCAGGGAGGCGTGCGCGCCACCGGTCAGTCCCCGAGCCGCAAGGAGAGCCCGGTCATGACGACCTCCGCAGGGATCCGCAGCACCACCGACCACGGCGTGCGCACCGTCCACCTCGCACGACCCGAACTGCGCAACGCCATGGACGGCGCGATGTTCGCCGCCTACTACACCGCGCTCGTCGAGGCCGACGCCGATCCCGAGGTCCGGGCCATCGTCGTCACCGGCGACGGCGACTGGTTCTGCAGCGGAGCCGCACCCGACACGCTGCACCTGCTGGCCGGAGATGACGCGCCCGACCTGGAAACCTCGCTCGGGCACCCGCCGCACCTGCCGATGACCCTGCGCAAGCCGTTGATCGCGGCGATCAACGGTGGAGCCGCCGGGCTCGGGCTCGCCCAAGCGCTGTTCGCCGACGTGCGGTTCCTCGCCGACGGCGCCCGGCTGTCCACCGCGTTCAGCAAGCTGGGCCTCATCGGCGAGTACGGCACCGCGTGGCTGCTGCCCAGGCTCGTCGGGGTGGCCTCGGCGATGGATCTGCTGCTGTCGGCGCGCAAGGTCGAGGCCGCGGAGGCGAAGGAACTCGGCCTGGTGCAGCGCGTGCTGCCACAGCCCGACGTGCTGGCCGCGGCCCAGGACTACGCCCGCGAACTGGCCGCGAACTGCTCACCCCGCTCGATGGCGGTGATCAAGCAGCAGGTGTGGCGTGGCTTGGATCTCGACGGTCCGCAGGCCGTCTCGGAGTCGGTGCGGCTGATGGTCGAGTCGCTGAGCGCACCGGATTTCCAAGCGGCAGTGCGCGGTCTCGGGCAGCGCGGCCCGGTGGCATTCCCCCCTCTCGGTCAGGTGTGAGCGATTCCCGTCACGCCCCGAGTGCGCGCGTCGTTGCACAGTCGGAGGGCTCGGCTCGACCGGGCCGCAAGGGAGGTTGGACATGGCACGCACCTGGCTGCGGCGCATCGCGGAACTGGACCCGGTCACCGACCATCACGAGATCTACCGCATCTCCATCGGCTACGAGTTCCCCTTCGACTACCAGCGGGCGCTGGAGTTCGCCCTGTTCCGGACCTATTGCGTGCCGAGCATCTCGGCGCTGCTGGCCGCGACGGGCGAATTCGAGAAGCGCCCCCAGCAACGTTACGACGACACCGCGCTGCTGATGGCCGAGATCGCCGAGCACGGCTACGCCTCCGAACGCGGCAAGCAGGCGCTGCGCACCGTCAACCGGGCGCACGGGCGCTACGTCATCTCCAACGACGACATGCTCTACGTGCTCTCGACCTTCGTCTACGACCCGATCGACTGGATCGACCGGTTCGGGTGGCGGCCGCTGCACCAGCACGAGCGGGATGCGGGCTTCTACTACTTCCAAGCCGTCGGCAAACGCATGGGAATCAAGAACATTCCGCCGACGTACGCCGACTTCCGCCGGTTCAAGGCGGACTACGAACGCGAGCATTTCCGCTACAACGACACCAACCACATGATCGGCCGCTACACCTTGGACCTGTTCTGCTCGTGGTTCCCGAAGCCGCTGCGCCCATCGGTGTCGCTGGCGGTCCGGGCACTGCTGGACGAGCCGATGCTCACCGCCTTCGGCTTCCGCGCCGCGCCCGGATGGGTCACCAAGGCGGCGCACGGCGCGTTGCAGCTGCGCGCGGCCGTGGTGCGGCGGATGCCGGAACGCACCGAGTCCAAGTTGGCGCAGGACTCGGGCAACAGCACCTACCCGAATTATCCGCGCGGATACACCCCCGCCGACCTCGGTGCTCCGGCGCCGAGCGGCATCGACCCCAAGTGGCTCCGCTCCGGCGGCTGCCCGGTGCCGCAGGGGAAGGACTGAACGAAGCGGGCGAACGGACCGTTCGTCCGATCCCATTGGGCAAACGGTCCGTTCACTCCACAACCGAAGCACGCCCGCGAGCCTTGTCGCCGGGAGCTTTTGCGCGCCACCGCCGGCGCGGTGTTCTCGCGCCGCAGCTCCCGGCCGCGAGTCGTTGATCAGCGCCTGTCCAGTTCGGCCAGGAGGCCGCGTACTCGCTGGTCGATGTCGTCTCGGATGACTCGGACGTCCTCGATCCGCTTGCCTGCCGGGTCGGTCAGCTCCCAGTCGAGGTACCGCTTTCCGGGGAAGACGGGGCAGGCGTCACCGCAGCCCATCGTGATCACAACGTCAGCCGCGACTACTGCTCCGGTCGTGAGTTTCCTCGGCACCTCCTGCGAAAGGTCGATGCCGAGTTCGAGCATCGCCTCGTAGACGGCCGGGTTGATGGTCTCGGCGGGGTCCGACCCGGCGGAACGAACGACGACCTTGCCGTGGGCATGGTGTTGCAGCAGCGCGGCGGCCATCTGGGAGCGGCCCGCGTTGTGCACGCAGACGAACAGAACCTCGGGCAAGGCGTCTCCTGGGAAGGTCATCGAGCAGGCTCTCCGCCCGGCGCCGGCTGCGGGCCGGTGAACCAGCGGCGTGCGGCCAGGGACACGTAGACGAGGGCCACGAGCACCGGGACTTCGATGAGAGGCCCGACGACCCCGGCGAGTGCTTGCCCGCTGGTCACGCCGAACGTGGCGATGGCGACCGCGATGGCGAGTTCGAAGTTGTTTCCGGCCGCGGTGAACGACAGCGTGGCCGCCCGTTCGTAGCCCAGGCCGATCACCTTGCCCAGCGCGAAGGAACCCGCCCACATCACCGCGAAGTAGGCCAGCAGCGGCAGCGCGATCCGCGCCACGTCCACCGGGTGGGCCGTGATCTGCTCACCTTGCAACGCGAACAGGATCACGATGGTGAACAGCAACCCGTAGAGGGCTACAGGGCCGATCCGGGGCAGGAACCGGCTCTCGTACCAGTCGCGCCCCTTGGCGCGTTCACCGAACCTGCGGGTGAGGTACCCGGCCACCAGCGGGATCCCGAGGAAGATCAGCACGGATTCGGCGATCTGCCAGGGTGATGCTTCGAGCCCGACCGTGGGCAGCCCGAGCCATCCCGGAAGGACGCTGAGGTAGAACCACCCCAGCCCCGCGAAGGCCACGACCTGGAACACCGAGTTCAGCGCGACCAGCACGGCAGCCGCTTCCCGATCGCCGCACGCCAGATCATTCCAGATGATCACCATCGCGATGCAGCGCGCCAATCCCACGATGATCAACCCGGTGCGGTACTCCGGCAGATCCGGAAGGAAGGTCCAGGCCAGCGCGAACATCAACGCCGGACCAATGATCCAGTTCAGCACCAACGACGAGACCATGAGTCGCTTGTCGCCGGTGACCGTCTCCAGGCGGTCGTAGCGAACCTTGGCCAGAACCGGGTACATCATCACCAGCAGGCCCAGCGCGATCGGCAACGAGATTCCATCGAGCTGCACCGCGTTCAGCACCGGCCCGAGCCCGGGAACCCACCGCCCGGCCAACAGGCCCACGAGCATCGCCGCGCCGATCCACACGGGCAGGAACCGATCCAACGTCGAGAGCTTCCCGGCGACCGCCACACCCCCGCGTTCCCGGATGCTCGTCATGCCGACACCGCCGCATCCCCGGCCGGCGCCAGCGCCTCCGAGACCAGGTTCAACGTCTCCGGCCGCACCCGGTAGTAGATCCACGTTCCCCGGCGCTCACCGTCGATCACCCCGGCTTCTCGGAGGATCTTCAAGTGGTGCGAAATAGTCGGCCCGGACAGCTCGAACGCACCTGTCAGATCGCACACGCACGCTTCACCGCCCTCGTGCGACGCGATCAGCGACAACAGCCGCAGCCGCACCGGCTCGCCGATCGCTTTGAACACTCGCGCGAGCGCCACAGCCTGAGCTTCCCCGAGCGGTTCCCGCAGCACCGGAGAGCCGCACAGGGCCGCATCGTCCGGCGGCACCTCTTGTTTCGACATGCTTCTATATTGACGCCCATCGAACCAACAGCGCAAGCTAGGCCCATCAGGCTGTTTCGATGTACGTCTGACCAAGGAGAGGTCATGCCACGGATGCAGCTCGCGCTACGAGTCGGCGACCTTGAAGGATCGATCGCGTTCTACTCGAAGTTGCTCGGTAGCGAACCGGCCAAGCTCCGGCCCGGCTATGCGAACTTCGCCGTTGCCGAACCGCCGCTGAAGTTGGTCTTACTGGAAGGCGAACCCGGCCAGGACACCGGTCTTGATCACCTCGGAGTCGAAGTCGACAGCACCGATGAGGTCAACGCCGCCACCGACCGGCTCAGCGCACTCGGGTTGTTCACCGAAGTCGAAGACGACACCACCTGTTGCTACGCCCGCCAAGACAAGGTCTGGGTGCACGGCCCCGGCCGGGAACCGTGGGAGGTCTACGTCGTCAAGGCCGATTCCGGAAGCTTCGGCCCCGAGCAGCAGCCCGAACCCTGCAGCACCGACAACAAGCATTCCCTGATCGATCACTGACTTCTGTACCTGCACTGGTCGGAGAACCCGCGCGGACATTGCCGCACCTCAGCGAACTCCGGCGAGAACAACGGACCGTCCGATCCGCTCGGACGGACGGTCCCTTCACTCCGCACCACCCCAACACCGACCGCAGCGGATTCGAGTGAACGGACCGTTCGCCCAATCCCCTTGGACGAACGGTCCGTTCACACCTCGCGTCAGGTGTAGAGCGAGTTGATGTCGTCGGCGTAGCGCTCCTGGACGACTTTGCGCTTGATCTTCAGGGTCGGGGTGAGCTCGCCGCTTTCCGCGGTCCACGGCCGGTTCAGCACCTCGTAGCGCTTGATCTGCTCGGCGCGGGCGAGCTGTCCGTTCACCTCGGTCAGCAGCGCGTCCAGCTCAGCGCGCACCTTCGGATGCGCCGCCAGCTCACCGAAGTCGCCGCTGATGCCGTGCGCCGTCGCCCAGCCGGGCGCGGCCTCGTCGTTGAGCACGATCAGCGCCGTCAAGTAGGGCCTGCGGTCGCCGATGGCCACCGCGTGCCCGACCAGCGGGTGCGCCCGCAGCAGACCCTCCACCTTCGCCGGGGCGATGTTCTTGCCGGTGGCGGTGATGATGAGTTCCTTCTTGCGGTCGGTGATGGTCAGGTAGCCCTCGTCGTCGACCCGGCCGATGTCGCCGGTGGCGAGCCAGCCCTCGTCGTCGGTGGCGCGGACGATCTCACCGGAATCGTCGAGGTAGCCCAGGAACACCACCGGCCCGCGCACGAAGACCTCACCGTCGTCGCCGAAGCGCAGCTCCACACCCGGCACCGGTTTGCCGACGGAACCGGGCCGGTAGGCGTCGGCGGTGTTGGCGGTGGCGCATCCGGTGGTCTCGCTCATCCCCCATACCTCCAGCACGTCGATGCCGATGCTCGCGAGGAATTCGAGGACGTGCAGCGGTAGCGGAGCGGCACCGCTGCTGGCCCAGCGCAGCTCGTCGAGACCGAGCATCGCGCGCATCGGGCGCAGCACTCGGGCGTCCGCTTCGGCGAGCCGTTCGGCGTGCTCGGCGGGCACCTGCTCACCCCGTCCGCGCAGCCGGAACGCGTGCAGGGCGAGTTCCTGGGCGGTGGCGAGGGCTTCGCGTTGCGGCTCGGCTTGGCGGGCGATGACCGCCTGCAGGCCTGCGGTGATCTTCTCCCACACCCGGGGCACGCCGAAGAACGCGGGCGGGCGCACGAACGCCAGCGTCTGCACCACTTCCGAGGCGTCCGGGCACACCGAGACGTGCAGCGCCTTGTACAGCGCGCGGTAGATGCCCAGTTCCCGTTCGGCGACGTGCGCCAGCGGCAGGTACGACACCGAGCGGGCGCCGTCCGGTGTGGGCGCCATGCGGTCCACGGCGACGGCCTCGTAGATGGCGTTGCGGTGGCTGAGCACCACGCCTTTCGGGTCGCCGGTGGTGCCGGAGGTGTACATCATCGCCAGCGCATCGTCGGAGCCGATGTGCGCCCAGTACCGCTCGAACACGGCGGGGTCGGCCCGGTGCAGCTCGGCCCCCGCGGCGGCGAGTTCGTGCCAGCGCACGTAGCGGTCGTCGCCGGGCGGGGTCGCCACCTCCGGATCGAGCACCACGACGGTGCGGACCGAGGTGTCCTCGGCCAGCACCGGCGTCCACCGGTCGAGTTCGGCGGCGCCTTCGAGCACCACCACGGCGGGTTTGCCGTGAGCCGTGACGAACGCGATCTGCTCGGTGCTCAGCGTCGCGTACGCGGTGCAGGGCAACGCCGCCAGGTGGGTGGCGGCGAGGTCGACGATCCAGTGCTCCGGACGACTCGACATCATGATCATCATTCGGCCCCCGGCGGTGAGCCCGTACTCGGCGAGGCCGCGCGCCACCTCTTCGCGCAGTTCCGCCCAGGTCAACGTGGTGTCGGTCCCGCTCAGCGCCGGCTGCCGGGGTTGCTCGCGCGCGTTGCGCGCGAGCAGGCCGGGGATGGTCAGCCCATCGGCGGCCGCGGCGCATTCTGCTGCGATCGTCACGTCACTCGCTCCTCACTGTCCGCGCGTGCGGAAAACCTGCCGTGCCAACGGAAAACCGGTTCGGTCGGACGACGCGTTGCGGCCGCCCGCCCGGCCCGCTCAGATCAGCTTCACGTCGTCGATGAGCCACTTGTCGTCGGGATGCACGAGGGTGAGCTGCATCCGAGTCCGGTCCACCCTCGGCTGCGGGCTGTTGGTGTTGGTGATGGTCTGGTCGACGAACAGCACCAGCACCGCCCGGTCCTGCTCCGCCTGCACCACGCCCGCGTTGAGCACCTCGCCCTTCGACGTCGCCTGGTACTGCTGGATGAGCTGGGTCAACCCGTCGCTGACCTCCTGGTACTGGCGGGCGAAGGCGGGCGAGGCGTTGTCCGACACCGACCCGAAGTTGTCCTGCAGGTTCTGGTGGTCGTAGGTGGTGAGGGCGAGCGCGTACTGCTTCCCGGCCACGAGCGCCTCCTGCCGCGCGGAGTCCCGCGCGGCACCGGCCTGGAGCTGCAGCCCGGTGTAGCCGAGGCCGCCGAGCAGCAGCAGGATCACCAGGGCCGCGATCAGCACGGGCGGCCTGCGCAACGCTCCCAGTCTCGTTCGACCGGGGGCGCCCGTCGCGGATTCCCCGATCTCCACTCGGGATTCGGCCTCATCTTCATCCACAGTGGACTCTGGTTCGATGGTTCCCCCGCCCTGATCCGCGAGGTCGGCCGCCTCGGGTCCCGCAGGGGCCGCTTCCGCGCCCTCACCGGGCGCGGAAGTTCCAGCGGTGCCGGGCGCGTCCGCCTCCGGGAGGCGGGTGCGGGTCGTCCCGGCGTCGCGGTCGGATTCGGCTCGGTCGCTGGTCATCGCACTCCCTGGAACATGATCGAGGACCACGGCCGTGGCCCCAGGACCCCGCCGTCCCCGCGCACCGCGCCGCTGGGCGCGGCGTCCGGGGAGGCGGGCTGCGCACCCGGCGGCGCCGCCGGGTACTGCGCCGGGTCGGCCTCCGATGCGACCGCCGGCGAGTCGGGGCGCGGGGCGCTGTCGGCTCCGCGCTGTGAAAGGCCCGGCCCCGGCGCGCAACTCCAGCCGAGCTGCGGGTCGCGCGGAGCCGTTTCGGTCGGGGTGCGCCGCTCGGTGCCGTAGTAGCAGGCAGGTCCTTGGGCGGCGACCAGGTAGAAGTCGGCGACGTCGCCGTGCACGATGCTCGCGAGGTCGGAGAGCCCCTGCGGCAGCGCAGTCATCGTCTCCCGCAGCGCGGGAACGTGGCTGCCGAGCACGTCGCCGGTGACCAGCAGGTTCCCCAACAAGGCACTGGCGGCGCCCTCGTTCCGCGCGAGCAGGTCCGTCACCGAACGCGTCGTTTCCGGCACCGTCTCGGCGAGGTGGCGGATCGCCGGGTCCTGCGCCCGCGCCTCATCGGCGAGCTCCCGCACCGAAGCCGCCAGCCGCGGCAGGCCCCCGTCCCCCTCGATCGAGCCCAGCACCTGCGGCCCCTGCTCGATCAGGTTGCTGATCTGCGGTTCCCGCTCGGCCGCGAGCCGGGTGAGGTCACGGGTGTTGTCCATGATCCGGCGCAGGTCGGGACCGGCGCCGTTGAGCCCGGTGGATGCCGCCTCGGACAGCACCCGCAGGTCGTGCGGATCGATGGTCTCGGCCAAGTCGGTGACGTGCACCAGGAACGTCTCCAGCGGCAGCGGGGCGCTGGTGTCCTCGGCTCGGATCACGTCGCCATCGCGCAGGTACGGCGGCTCGTCGGTGGCGGGTTGCAGGTCCAGGTGCTGCACGGCCATCGGGGTGACCATGCTGATCTTGGCGACCGTGTCGGCGGGGATCCGGCTGCCGGGGTTCAGCCGCAGCCGGACCGTCACGCCCTCCCCGCCCGGGTCCAGGCCCACCGCTCCCACGGTGCCTGCGCGCACCCCGCGATAGGTGACCTGGGATGACTCCGCCAGCCCGGCGGCGTCGGGCAGCCGCACCGCCACCAGGATCGGCGCGCGGGTGGCCTGCACTCCCAGCATCGTGTTGACCACGAACACCCCGCAGCCGATGCCGATCAGCAGGAACACCGTCAGTTGGATCAGCACTGCGCGGCTCATCGGGTCCCTCCGGTCAGCAGTTCGGCGGCGGAACCGGGCGGCGTGGGACGCGTGAACGGCGCGAGGTCGGCGGAAGGGGTGGCCTCCTGATCGGGACTCCCGTACGGCAGCGGTGGGTTCTGCCCCGTCAGCAGCGGCAGCAGAGTGCCGGACACGTCGAGCGTGCCGTCCAGGTTCAGGTAGTCGCCCGGGATGGCGCTGCCCAGCTTCACCTGGAACGTGCGCAGCTCCGTCAGCGTGCTCGCGAGATCACCGTTGAACCCGGCCAGCGAGTCCAGCACCGGCCGCAACTCGTTGAGCTGCGCGGTGAACGCGGGTCCCGCCTCCTGCACGACCCCGTCGGCGGAGCGCCCCAGCTCGGTGACGCCGGTCAGCAGCCGATCGAACTGGTCGCGCTGGCTCAACAGCACGTCCACCGCCGGGGTGATGTCGCGCAGCGACGCCTCCAGCAGCGGGGTGTCGGCGGCCGTGTCGGCCGACAGCCGGTGCAGCGCGTCGATCGTGGCGTCGAACTCCGCACGGTTGGCGTCCACTTCGGACAGCAGTGCGTCGAGGCGGTGCAGCAGGTCGCGGACCTTCTGCTCCCGGCCGCCCAGTGCGGTGTTGAGCTCGGTGACGACGGTGCGCGCCTGGTCGAGCCCGCTGCCGCCGAGCACGGTGCCCAGCGCGGCGAGGGTGTTCTCCAGGTCCGGTCCGCGCGAGGTGCGCGAGAGCGGGATCGTATCGCCGTCGGAGAGGACTTCCGGTGAGCCCGGCTGTGCGGGCGGCTCCAGCACCACGAACTGCTCACCGAGCGCCGCGGTCAGTTCCAGTCGCGCGGCGGTGTCCTTCGGCAGCCGCAGTCCCGGGTTCAGGTCCAGCCGCGCCACCGCCTTGAAGTCCTTCGTGGACAGTTCGCGCACTCGCCCGACGGTGGCCTGCCCGATCCGCACCGCACCGCCGACGGGCAGGTTGGAGACGTCGCTGAACACCGCGGTCACCCGAGGACCGCCGCTCGCCCCGCCCGACGGCAGTTCGTGCAGGCTCAGCCCGCACGAACTCGTCAGCACCGCGATGCCCAGCACCAGCGGTAACAGCTTGAAAGTCCGCACTAGCCGCCTCCCGCCATGGTGTGCAGTGGATCGAGATCGGGCGGGAACCGGATCGGGTTCACCAGGCCCGGGCCGGAGCACAACGGAACGGGAATCCGCTCGCACAGCCGAGCGGTCGCGGGGAACTGGGCGAGGTTCGAGGAGATGTTCAGCCGGATCCGCAGCCGCTCGTCCTCCGTGACGGCCCGGCTGAAGTTGCCGAACACCAGCGGCAACGTGGTGAGCACTTCGGAGAGCTGCTCGCGCTGCGCGGCGACCTGCGCGGTGGTGCCCGCGAGGTCGTGCACGCTGCCGGTGAGGTCACCGCCGTGCTCCCGGATCAACGTGTCCGCCTCCGCGAGCGCCCTGGACAACCGTCCGATGGTCCGATCCAGGTGCAGCCGATCCCCGTTGTAGTCCTCGCTCGCCTGCCGCACCCCCGTCGCCAACGAGTCCATAGTGGATCGATGCTCGGCCAGTGCGCGCACCAGCACGTCGAGGTTGCCGATCAACTCCCCGATCTGTTCCCGGTCGCCCGCCAGCACGTCGGTCGCTCCCGCGAGCCGGTCGATCGCGGTGCGCACCTGCGGCCCGGTGCCGTCCACCGAGCTCGCCGCCGAGTGCAGCAGCGCGCCCAGGTCATCGCCCTTGCCCAGCCCGTCGGGTCCGAGCGCGGCGACCACCGTGTCCAGCGACGACATCAGCTCGTCCCAGCGGATCGGCGCGTGCGCGCGCTGCGCCGGGATCACTCCGCCGTCGGCCATCGCGGGACCGCCGGTGTAGGCCGGGCCGAGTTCCACGAACCGGTCGCTGATCAGCTGCGGGCTCATGATGTACGCGTGCGCGTCGGCGGGAACGGTGATGTCCGGGCGGACCCGCATCACCACCCGCACCACCGGACCGCGCGGATTCACCTCGTCCACGAACCCGACCGGCACGCCGAGCACGTGCACCTTGTTGCCGGGATAGATGCCGTCGGCGGTGGCGAAGTCCGCCGACACCACGTGCGCCGGATCGGGCCGCAGCAGCACGTGCCACCCGCCCGCCACGAGCAGGGCGGCAGCGCAGCCGAGCGCGATCAGCCTGGTGAGTCTCATCGGCACCCCTCGACCAGCCCGGTCAGGCACAGCAGGTTGTCCGGCAGCGGACCCGCCGGGCCGGACACGTCGCCCCAGGTGCCGTTGCCGGTGGCGTTGGCCAGCGACCGCCCGGCCGGGCCGAGGGTGGCGATGGTGCGCGCGATGGCCTGCTCATCGCGCCGCAGCGCCGCCGTGATCTCGCGCAGATCGCTCAGCAGCGGCCCGAGTTTCGCGGAGTTCTCGCTGAGGAAACCGTCGAGCTGCGCGCTGAGCGCGTCCACGTCGTCGATCAGCCGCAGCACCGTCGCCCGGCGTTCGTTGAGGGTGCGCACGATCAGGTCCGCGTCCCCGAGCAACCGCACCAGCGTGCCCTGCTGCTCCACCAGCGTCGCCGTCGTCGAACGCGCGCCGTTGAGCAGTTCGTCGAGCTGGGCGTCGTGGCGATCGATCAGTTCGGCCGCGCCGGTGATGCCGGTCAGCGCCTGCCCCAGCAGCTCCGGATCCTGCGGGGAGACCTCGCGGACGGTGGACATCATGCCGCGCAGCGCCTCCAGGTCGAGCTCGCCCGCCGTCTCCGTGGCGTCGGTTCCGAGCTCGTCGAGGCTGTAGGGGATCCGGGTCCGTTCCCGCGGGATCACCGCGTCGGCGGCCAGTTCGCCGAGCCCGGCCGGTTCCACCGCCAGGTAGCGGTTGCCCATGACCGTCGCCAGCCGCACCGAGGCCGAGGTGGTGGTGCCGAGACGCTGCTCCCGGTCCAGCCGGAACGTCACCCGCACCCGGTCGCCGGCGATGTCCATGCCGGTGACGCGCCCAGCGGGCACGCCCGCGACGTGCACCTGGGCGTCGGTGGTGAGCCCGCCCGCATTGGCGAATTCGGCGGTGTACTCCCGAGTTCGCCACAGGAAGGACAGTTGCGGCACCGCCACCACCAGCCCGAGCACCAGCAGCAGCACGAGGATCCCCGCGCCTCCCACGACGATCGGGTCCGGGTCCCGGCGTGAACGTCGGCTCATCGGCACACCTCCGAGTGCGGACCGCCGCCGAGGTCGACCTGCGCCCCGCCGACCGACACCCGCAGGTTGCAGACGTAGATGTTGACCCAGGTTCCGTAGTCCAGCGTCCGGTTCAGCTTCGTGACCAGCTCCGGCAATCCCTGCACGGCGGTGTCGAACCGCTGCCGGTTGTCCACCCAGCCCTGCGACATCGTCCCGAGCGCGTCCACGTCGCGGGTCAGGTTCGGGGTGATCTGATCCATCGAGCCGCGCACCGAGTTCGCCAGCGCGCCGCCGGCGTCGAGCGCTTCGGCGATGCGGCCCCGATCCTCGGCCACGGCGGAGGTCAGTTCACCGAGCCTGCCGATCAGCGTCCGCAGCTGCTCGCGGTGCTCGGTCGTGGTGGCCAGCACCGTGTTCAGGTTGACCAGCACCTCACCGATCACCTGGTCGCGTTCGGTGAGCCCGGAGGTCACCGACACCACACGCTCCAGCAGGCTCGTCACAGTGCCGGATTCCCCTTGGAACACCGCGATCAGCTCATGGGCGAGCTGGTTGGCGGCCTGCGGGTCCAGCGACTCGAACAGCGGCTTGAAGCCGTTCATCAGTGCCGTGAGTTCCAGTGCGGGCCGGGTGCGTTCGAGCGGGATCGTCGCGCCCTCCGGCAGGACGCCACCGGAGTCCCCGGCGTCGAGGGCGATGAACCGGCTGCCGAGGAGGTCGGCGTAGCGGACCACGGCTCGGGTACCGCCGGGCAGCGGCTGTTCGGCGAGCACCTGGAAGCTCACCACGGCGGTGCCGTCGCGGAGCCGCACGTCGTCGACGACGCCGACGCGCACTCCGGCGATGCGGATCTCGCTGCCTTCTTTGACTCCCTGCGCGTCGGTGAACTCCGCGCGATAGGAGCGAGTGCCGCCTTCGAGGGGATGTTCGAGGGTGTTGACCACGAGGACCGCCGACAAGACCGAGACGACGACGAACGCGGTGAACTTGACGGCGGTCGCGGTGAGGCTCATCGGGTCACCACCTGCGTTCCGCGCACGACCGGGCCGAACAGCAGGCCCAGCAGGTCATCATCCGGCGCGGCCCCGGCAGCGGGCTTCGCAGAGTCCCCTGTGGACGGTGCGGGCGCTTCGATCGGGCTGGTGAACAACCGCTCCAGCTCCCCCTTCTCCCGCGCGGTGCCGACACTGCCGACAGCGCCCCCGTAGGTCGTGGCCTGCGGGCAGTTCGGGCCGTCCAGCCCCGGATAACGCGGGCAATCCGCCGGCGTGTACGGATGCGGGTCCTCCAGCGTCACCGGCGCCCGGATCTGGAAGCGGTCATCGACGAAGGTGCGGCTCGCGTTCGAGGTGAACTCCCGCAGGTCGTGCAACGTCTCGGTGATCCGGTCCGCGTTGCCGCCCAGCACCTCCGAAGCGGGCCGCGTGACGTGCACGACCTCGATGGCGCGGGCCGCGTTCTCGTCCAGGAACCGCTGCGATCGCCCGGCCAGTTCGGTCCCGGCGCCGAGCAGGTCGGTCAGGTTCTCCCGCTGCTGCACCACGGTTCGCGACAGCACCACCGCATCGTCCAAGGTCGCCAGCAGATCCGGTGCCGCCGTGGCGAGCTGCTCGGTGAGCCCGGCGACCTCGCCCAGCTCACCCACCGTCTCGGCCGGGTCGAACCTGCCGGAGAGGTCGTGCAGGGTGTCGATGGTCTCGCCGAGCTCGGCGCCGCGACCGCGCAGCACGTCGGCCATGGTGCCCAGCGCCACCTGCAGCTCCGCGGGCCGCAGGTTCTCCAGCAGCTCGAACATCCGGGTGTAGGCCTCGTAGATCCGCACCGTGCCCGCGTCGGTGTCCGCCGCGATCTCCGCGCCCGGCTGCAGATATCCCTGGGACGCGGCGGATTCCGCACCGGCGAGCTCGACGTACTGATCACCGAACAACGTCTTCGGCAGGATCCGCAGCCGCACTCCCGCCGGAATCGAGTCCATCGTGGACGGATCAATCCGCAGGGTCAGCCGGGACCCCGCCGTGCCCGCACTGACCTCCGCGAGCTCACCGACCACCACTCCCCGGTACCGGACCGCCGAGTTCACCCGCACCGGCCCCGCCGCCGCGGGAACCTCGGCGCTCACGGCCGGGTCGGAGTCGAACGCCTCCGCCCCGCCGAGCACCGCGAACGCCGCTGCGGCCAGCACCACCACAACGCCGCCGATTCCGCGCAGGGCGAGCGAAGTCCGGCTCACGCCGCCGCGCGTCAGGTCCACCATCACTGCACCCCCAGCGCGGGCAAGCTGGGGCTCAAGCCCCAGAACAGCAGTGTCAGCAGCATGTCCACGAAGGTGATCGCGACGATGCTGGTGCGCAGCGCCCGTCCCGCCGCGCGCCCCACTCCTTCCGGGCCGCCCGTCGCGTAGTAGCCGTAGAAGCAGTGCACCAGCGTCACCAGCATCGCGAACACGACGGCTTTCACCAGCGATAACCCGACATCCGACGGGGCCAGCAGCAGCTGGAAGTAGAAGTCGTAGGTGCCGCCGGACTGGCCTTGCAGGTTCACGACCGCGACCCGCGTCGCGATGTAGGACGCGAACAGGCCCACCAGGTACAGCGGCACCACCGAGATGAACGCCGCCGCCATCCGGGTGCTCACCAGGAACGGCAACGAGCGCACCGCCATCGACTCCAGCGCATCGATCTCGTCGGAGATCCGCATCGCTCCCAGCTGCGCGGTGAACCCGGTGCCCACCTTCGCGGCCAGCGCGATGCTCGCCACCAGCGGAGCCAGCTCCCGGGTGTTGACCATCGCCGACATCAACCCGGACATCGGCGTGAGCCCGATCAGGTCCAGCCCGCGGTAACCCTCCAACCCCACCTGGGTGCTGGCCACGAACGACATCGCGAAGATCACGCCGATGGTGCCGCCCCCGGCCAGCAACGAGGCCGAGCCGAAGCTGATCTCCGCGACGAGCCGCGCCACGTGCTTGCGGTAGCGCGCCGGCGCGAACGGCACCGAGGCGATCGCCCGAAAGTAGAACGTGACCTGCACACCCCACGCCACCAGCAGGTCGAACAGCCCCCGGGTACGCCGCCGCGCCGCGCGGACCAGCAGATCCGCCATCAGAACTCACCCTTCGGCGGCAGCAGCAGCGGGTGCAGTTCGGTCAGCACGGTGTTCGCCACGAACACGAGCACGAACGCCATCACCACCGCCTCGTTGACGGCGTCGCCCAGCCCGCTCGGACCGCCTTTCGCGGTGAGGCCCTTGAACGCCGACACCACGGCGGCCAAGACCGCGAACGTCCCCGCCTTGATCTCGGCCATCAGGAACCCGCCCGGGTCCGAGTACGTCGTCAGCGTCGCGAGGAACCCGCCGGAGGAACCCCCCAGCAGCACGTGCACGAACAGCGTGGCGCTGATGCCGATGGCCATCACCACGCCGTTGAGCAGCACCGTCACCAGGATCGCGGCCAGCACCCTCGGCACCACGAGACGTTCCATCGTGGACAACCCCATGACCTCCATGGCCTCGGTCTCCTCGCGCAGCTTGCGCGAACCGAGGTCGGCGCAGATCGCCGAGCCGCCCACTCCGGAGATCATCAGCGCGCACACCAGCGGCGCCGCCTGCCCCACCACGACGAACGCCACCACCGCCCCGGCATAGCTCTCGGCACCGAGCTGCCCGGCGAGCGAGCCGATGTTCACCGCCACCAGCACGCCCAGCGGAATCGTCATCAGCACCGCGGGCAACGTGCTCACCGAAGCCAGGAACCAGGACTGCTCCAGGCATTCCCGCCACGACAACCGGCGCCCCAGCAGCGCCCGCGCTCCGGCGCGCGCGGTCCGCACCGAGAACACCACCAGCATCCCCGCCTGGGCCGCCGCGTCGGCGAACGGACCGCGAGGTGGCGGTGTCTCCAGGGCCATCGTCGGCTCCCTCCGAAGTGTGATGCACCTCCTAGAACGAGTGTTACGTAGCATGCGTTACGGAACAAGTGTTTCGAATTTTCGGGGAGAGTCACCGTGGCCAAGAAGATCCGCGACCCGCGCTCGCGCCAGCACATCGTGGAGGCGGCGTGGCGGCTGCTCGCGCACCGCGGCCTCAGCGCCACCACCGTGCGAGCCGTCGCGGCCGAAGCCGAAGTGTCCACGGGATCGGTCACGCACTACTTCGAGGACAAGGCCGAGTTGATCAACGAGGTGCTGCGGCACAACGGGAAGATCGCGTCGCAACGCGTCGCGGAAGCGGTCGGCGACCGGCATGGGCTCGACGCGGTGCAGCGCGCCACGCACGGGCTGCTGCCGGTGGACGAGGAAATGCTCACCTGCTGGCGGGTGTGGCTGGCGCTGTGGTCGCACCAGCCGGACGACACCGCGGACGGCTCCTCGGGCGGCTTCGCGGAGGGCTATCAGGTGTGGCGCTCACTGCTGCGCAGGCACCTCAACGAGGCGGTGGCCGACGGTGAGCTGCCGGATGGGCTCGACCTGCCGCATGAGATCGGCGTGCTGGCCACGCTCGTGATCGGCACCGGGCTGCTGGCGGGGTCCGATCTCTCCACCCGCGGCCAACTGCACCGGCGGGCTCGCCGCATCTTCAACGAGCACTTCGCCCGCCTGGCCCAGCAGGGTTCGACGGTCTGAGCCCGCCACGCCGGGAGGTGGCGCGCACACGAAAACGGGGCTCCGGCCGGGCGGGCGATCCTCCGATCAGCGCCGCCGTGCCGAGCCCCGGAACGTTGGTGTCTACGCCGGCTCTCAGCTGCCCGCGTGGAACGTGAAGCGAACCTTGCCCACCCAGATCTCGTCGCCCTCGGTGAGCACAGCCCGATCCACCACGTGGCGGTTCAGGTACGTCCCGTTGAGCGAACCGGCGTCCTGGATGACGAAACCATCCCCTTCCCGGCGGATTTCGGTGTGGTAGCGGGACACGGTCACGTCGCCGAGCACGATGTCGCAGTCGCGGTGCCTGCCGAGCACCGTGCAGCTCTGCTCCAGCGAGAAGACCGCCCCTTCTTCCGGGCCGCGGGCCACCACCAGTGCCGCCGTGCCCGTGCGCGGACGCACCATCGAATCCGGGGCCGCCGTGGCGAGGCCGGGCTCGTCGGCTCGCGGGGCGGGCACTCCAACGATGTTCTCATCCTGCGGCGACGCCGCCGGATCCTGGGAACCGGGGCGGAACGTTCCGAACGGGGATCGGATCATCATAGTTCTCCCTTGCGCGGACCACTCAGTTCGTGCGTTTCCCACTGTGGCCCCGATTCGGCCACCACGACCGGGCCGTTCGTCCCGAACCGCCGGTGGCCTCCCGCACACCGGGTGACAGAACCACTCCCCTCCGGCACCGAACAGGCGACCCGACGTTCCGCCCCACTACCCCCAGCCACCACATCGATCCCGCCATCCCGGGCGGGCGCTCGATCAGGTCGCAGGCAGAGCGTGCACTTCGGCGAGCGCCCGCTCCAGGCGGGATCGGACGGCACCGGCGGTCACGACGAGCTGCTCCGTGCCCGGTTTCAGCTCGGCGAGCAGGTCGTCCACATCGCGCAACCCGGCCCGCTGCAGCAGGCGCTTCTCGTTGGTCACCCACTCGCCGCGTGCGGCCAGCACGGCGTGCCCGACCTGGCACGCGGCTTGCGCCAGCAGCCCGGCGCACTGGGTGACCCGCCCGCGCGCGCCATGCGCGCTCGTCGCGTACGCCAGCGACAGCACCGCCTGCCCGGCCCACACCGCGGGCGCGGATCTCCGCAGCGCGTCCGGGAATTCCGGGCTCGGCAGGCTCCCGGAGAGCACCTGGTTCCCGGCGAGTTCGGCGACCACCAGGTAGCTCGGAATCCCCGCCAGGTGGAACGCGAGCGGTTCCCAGTGGAACCGGCCCGCCCGGGCTTCCGCGAGCTCGCGCTCCACGACGTCCAGGTCGCGGTAGTGCACGTCGACGTGCCTGCCGTCGACCTCCAGCCACGCCCGCCGTTGAAGACCCCGCCGCCCCAGTCGCCGAGCTCGCTCACCTCTCCCGGCCGGCCGAGTGCGCGCAGCTCGGCAGGGTCCAGGGGTGAATCGGGGCGGTAGTACACACCGAGGTCCCAATCGCTTCCCTCGTGGTGCTCACCGGTGGCGCGGGACCCGCCCAAGGTCACCGCCAGCGCCCCGGACAACCCGCCGAGCGCGGCGGTCAGCGCCGACAGGAAACGTGCGTCCTCCGCGGACGTTCTGATGGACATGCGCCCTCTCAAGTGATGATCGTTCGATTCCGTTCATGGACGGCTCCGACCGCGCCGACGCAACGGAAACTCTCGCGTCGGCGAACCGGTCGTGGATCATCACAGGGCCATACCCGGAAGTTAGCAGCACACTCCCGGAGATCAAAACCGCGATCGCGCTCAGCCCGAACCGTGCCCGGACAGGAAAAGGGGCCGGTCTGCCGCCCCGACCACGGCAGACCGGCCCCGCCGGCGTTCCCCGCTGAAGTACCGCCTCGTCCGGCCCTAAGCGGGGTGCGCCTCGCTCACGTGCAGCGGAGTTCCCTGCATGCACGTGGTGAGCGCGCCGGGGTCCGGCCGGCCACGCACCACCAGGTGCGCACCGGGTTTCACCACTGACGGGTCGCCGCCGACCAGCAGGTACGGAGTGCGGCCCTGGCCGGGCAGCAGCGCGCAGCGCGGCTCCACTCCTGCCTCGACCCGGCCGGTCACCGTGATCTCCTGCTCACCGCTGCCGGCGACCGCGGGCGTCGCGCCCGCCAAGCCCAGCACCGATACGAGCAGCACTCCCACCGTTACCCACCGCGACGTCGTCATGGCGCCCATTGCACAAGGAACCAGCGACGATCGCCACTTGAAGGCGATGCCGACCGCTACGGCCGCCCGGCGCCGGAACATCATCGGCGGCGCCGCCGGATGCGCGATGCAACCGCGGGGCCGCTGCGCGAGGCCGCCCCGCAGGGCCGGATCGGCACCGACGTCGATGCCGCGCGAGCCGCGCACCGGGTGCTGGAGCTGACCGACATCTCGCACCCGCACCGGCGTCGAGCAGGACTTCGACGCCCTCGACCAAGTGCCGATGCTCCGGCTGATCCTCGCCCACTACCTCGGGGCGCCCGAAGAGAAGGCCGGGCGCTGAACCACCACGGTCGTGGTGATCAGAGCCCGGCCCGACTTCCTCATCAGCCGCCTGCCAGCGGCGATGCCCGCTTCAGCTGTCGAACAACGGGCCGCGGTGGACCTTGTGCTGGGCGGCCTGCGCGAGAGGGCGCAACACCAGGCTGTCGATGTTGACGTGCAGCGGTTGCGCCACCGTCATGGCCACGACTCCGGCCACATCGTCCGCGGTCAGCGGCCGGTCCACGTCGGCGTAGACGGCGTCGGCCTTGTCCTGATCGCCGTGGAAGCGGTTCCGGGAGAACTCGTCGGTGTGCACCATGCCCGGCTGGATCTCGATGACCCGGACCGGCTGCCCGGCCAGCTCCAGGCGCAACGTCTCGGTGAGCGCGTGCGCACCGTGCTTCGCGGCGCTGTAGCCCGCCCCGCCCTCGTAGTTGACGAAAGCGGCCGTCGAGGTCATGTTGACGATCGTGCCGCCGCCCCCGGCGCGCAGCAGCGGCAGCAGCGCCTGGGTCACGTGCAAGGTGCCGAGCACGTTCACCGAGTACATGCGCTGCCATTCTTCGGGTTTCCCGGCCGAGACCGGGTCCGATCCCCACGCGCCACCGGCGTTGTTCACCAGCACGTCGCACGCATCGAGCTCGGCGGCGAACGCGGCGACAGAGGCCTGGTCGGTGACGTCGAGCGGCAACGCCCGCCCGCCGATCTCCTCCGCGAGGTCGGCGAGGCGGTCCTGCCTGCGCGCGGCCACCACAACGTGGAATCCGTCCCCGGCCAGGCGACGGGCGGTCGCCGCGCCGATCCCACTGCTCGCTCCGGTCACCACGGCGGTCTGTGTCACACGAACTCCCCTGCTCACGCTGATCTCCCGAGCAACCCTAGAAAACGGTCCGGGTGGTCTCAACATGGGGCTTTTCCGGTCCGATTTCTCCTAAACGCGCCACTCCGCCCGCGATCTTGGCTACGGTGAGTAGTGCCCTGATCATCCACGGCGAGCCACCGCCGTCCGACCATCGCGAGGTGAGGCCGGCCGTGCTCTACGGCATCGACATCTCCCACCATCAAGGCGCGTTCGACCTCGGCCGCACCCGGGCCGAGGGGTTCGAGTTCGCCTTCCTCAAAGCGACCGAAGGGAGTTCCTTCGTCGACAGCCGGTTCGGCGCGAACCTCGGCAATGCGCGCGCCGCCGGCCTGCTCGTCGCCGCCTACCACTACCAGCGCGCCGATTCGAGCGCCGCCGCGCAGGCCGGGCACATCATCAACACGGTGCCCGCCGACGTGCCGGTGATCCTCGACGTGGAGGCCAACGGAGGCGGCCCCGACATCTCCCGCGACATCATCGGCCGGCTGCAAGCCGCCGGGTACCGGTCGCCGCTGCTGTACCTGCCGCGCTGGTACTGGGAGCAGATCGGCTCGCCGCCGCTCGGTGGGCTACCACCGTTGTGGTACTCGCGTTACGCGAGCAACGAGGGCGGCTACGCCAGCGAGATCTACGAGCGCTACCGGGACTTCTACGACGCCCAGTGGGGCGGCTACGGCGGTCTCGGCGTCGCGATCCTGCAGTTCACCAGTTCCGCCACCGTCGCCGGGCACGCACCCGTCGACGCCAACGCGTTCCGCGGTACCCGCGAGGAGCTCGCGGGGCTGCTCGGCTCATCTACTCCGGAGGACGACTTGACTCCCGATCAGGCGCAGAAGCTCAACGAGATCCACCACGAGCTGTTCGGCCCGCGCGGACCGCAGGGCCAGATCGTGGGCTGGGGCACCGAAGCGGGCAACCACACCGCGATCGGACTGCTGGTGCACATGTTCAACGCCCTGCTCGGGCCGCGACCGTCCAGAGTGCCGGGCGCCGAACACGTGCAGGTGCCGGCCGTGGACGCGATCCGGGACACCAACGGAGTGGTGTACCAGCTGCCCGCGATGATCAACGCGGGTGCGACGGGTGATCCGCAGGCCGTGGCCGAGGCGCTGCGCCCGGTGGTCGCCGAGGCCGCCGGTCCCGCGATCCGCGAGTCCATCGCCGAGGTCTACGGCGCCGACGACCCGGCTCGCACCGAGGCCGTGGTGCAGGCGATCGCCAACCGCCTCGCCGCCCGGCAGGCACCCGCCCAGCAGATCCCGGCCCAGCCCCAGGCTCCGCAGGCACCGGTCGAGCAACCGCCGGCGCAGTGATCCCGAAGGCGGGCGCAGCGGCGACCTGATCAGAGTGAACGGACCGTTCGCCCAACAAGAGTGGACGAACGGTCCGTTCACTCCCGCCGCACTGCTCGCCGACGGTGCGTCGGCGCCCAGTGCGTCCGCGTCGGCCGGGTCGCGCCCACTCCTGATCTGAGTGAACGGACCGTTCGCCCGATCTCGTTGGTCAAGCGGTCCGCTCACCCCGAACCGGAAGTGAGTGAACGGACCGTTCGTCCAGCGGGATGGGACCAACGGTCCGTTCACTCCGGGAAAGACAGCGGCCCACCTGCCCGGGAGATCCGGGCGGGTGGGCCGCTTTTGCGCCGTACGGCGGCTACTTGTCGTCGTCCTCGGTGTCGGGCTCCAACGGGCGGATGTCGTTGCGGTCGTCCGAGCTCGGCACGTCACCCGGCAGCGAGACGGTGTGCGGGAGCACGCCGGGCGTCCAGTCGCCCCAGTGCGTCTCCTCGTGCACCCGCATCGCGGCCTCCGCGGGCAGCGCTCCCCGTTCGTACGGGTCCACGGCGTAGAGCGACCCCCAGTCCCGGTAGAGGTCGTTCTTCAGGTACGTCGGCAGCTCCCGCATGCTCGCCGCGACGTTGAGCCAGCCGAACGGCCCGCCCGCGTCCGGCGAGGACCAGCCCTGCCCGGTGGGCCGCACCGCCTCACCACCGGCCACCCGGAACCGCGGCATCTCGGCGATGCCGTGGTGCAGGCCGGAGATCTGCAGGCACGGGTGCACCAGGGCCGCGGGCCATTCCACATAGGCGGGGCTGTCGCCGACGACGTCGGTCATGTTCGTGAGCTGCGGTGCGCGCGGAGCGCTGACCGCTTGCCAGCCGCGCGCCGACACGGACTGGTCCACGGCCACGACGCGCATCTTCGTGGTGTCCTGGGCGTCGCCGTCAACGACGAGGCGGTGATCCCGCCAGGCCGGGCCGCCCGCCTGCAGCAGGTAGCGGCGAGCGGTGATCTGGAAGCCCTGGTCGGTGTCCTTGCCGAACTCCACGGCCAGCGAGTTCGCGCCGCCTTCGATCCCCGCCATCGCCAGCACGATCGGCACTTCCCCGTTCGCGGCGCGTTCGGGCACGTCGTACCACTGGGTGCGCAGTTCGCCGGTGCCCTGCGGGGTGTAGCTGCCCCACACCGGGGCGTTGTCGCCGCCGAACTGGTACGGCGGCCGCCACTCGTCGGCGACGCCGCTCGGGCCGGGCGGCGTGCCGTCGCGGTTGAAGCCGGTCAGCTTGGCCTTCAGGTACTCCTCCGGCGTCTCCTCACCTTCGAGGCGCTTCGACGGCACCGGCACGTCCGGGGAGAACGCGGGCGCCGGTTCGGTGGGCTGTTCCCCGGCGACCTTGAGCATCCCGGACTGCGGGTTCGTCTCCACGTAGACGTAGTCGGAGAGCCCGCAGCTGCCGCCGGTGAGCTGTTTGATGTTGTCGGCGCCCATGCTGTAGCCGCCTTCGCGTTCCTGGATGGCCTTCCCGAACGCGGCGAGCTCACCGATGATCAGCAGCGCGCAGATCAACGCCAGCGGGGCGGTACCGAGCCGCAGCGCTCGGCTGCGGTGCTCGACGCCGTTCGCCGGCGCGAGGCTGCGGTCCCCGCGCAGGTGCTCCACCAGCGCGACGACGGCGGCGATGGCGGCGACGCCGAGCAGGATGGTGCTGGCGTTGCGCCCGTTGACCGCGGGTGGCATGTCGTACCAGGGCACGCCCCAGCCCGACACGTACCACCAGGCGTTCGGCCCGGTCGCCGAGAACGCGGAGATCACCATGAGCCCGGAGAAGAACGCCGCCCGGTTGCGCCGGGACCGCAGCACGGTGGTGCTGGTGGCGAGCGCGGTGAGCGCCGCGACCGCTCCGCCCACCGCCGCGAAGATGCCGAAGTGGTGGGTGTGCTTGGTCTGGGTGAGCGCGAGCGCGACGAACGACATCGCCGCCACCGCCAGCAGCCTGCGGCTCGGGCCGAGGGCGGCGCCGCGGATCCGGTTGCGCCGCAGGAGCACGACCGCGCAGGTCGCCAGGCACAGCATCACCAGCAGCACCGGGAATCGCCGCGTGAGCGAGCCGTCCGGGATCTGGCTGAACAGCATGTTGTAGCGGTTGAGCTCCTGGTACCACTTCTCGCTGGGACCCAGGTCGATCTTCAACGAGGTGGCGTCCATGATCGACTGCCAGGTCTGGTCCCAGACCAGCCAGGTCAGGATCACGAAGCCGGAGGCCGAGATCGGCGCGAGCACCGGCAGCCAGCCGAACTCCTTCGCCCGCCGCGACACCAGCTTGATGAGCGGTTTGAGCGCGGCGATGAACGGCAGCACCGCCACGATCCCGTGCGGCCCGGCGCCGACGGCGAGCGCGGCCATCACCAGGCCGAGCGCGGCGGGCATCAACCTGCTGGTCGCGACGGCGCGCTCCACCGCGCACAGCGCCAGCAGCGAGAACACCACGATGACCGGCTCGGAACGCAGGCCGTTGTTGTAGGGCAGCCAGAACGCGAGGAACACGGCGGCCGCGGCCCAGCCGGCGGCGTTGCTGCGGCGGACCTGCTGGCCCAGCCTCGGCAGCACCTCCCGGCTGATCAGCAGCCAGCTCGCGCAGGCCATCAGCAGCGAGGGCAGCCGCACCCACGGGATCGCCGTGGACACCTGCACCCACAGCGCGTAGATCTCGTAGAACCAGCCCCACGGCGCTTCGGGGTTGGCGAACCAGCGGTAGTAGTTGCTGATGTACCCGGCGGACTCGCGCGCTCGCGCGATGGCCATCGTGTAGCCGTCGTCGGAGCTCATCGCCCCGATCAGCCACCAGACCACGAGCGAGCCGAGCACCGCCACGTCGCGGGCGGTCGGCTTCCACCAGCCGGGCTGAACCCAGCGCGGCGGCCGCCGCCCGGCGCGCTTGTCCAACCGGCGCAGGCACACCACGGATCCGATGAACGCGAGGACCGCCAGCGCGATCACGCTCAGTTTCAGCGCGGTCGGCGAGCTTTCGAAGCGGTTGTCCACCCTGGCTTCGAAGCGGAGTCCGGCGACGTCGTCGGCGCGGGCGTTGAGGTCCGAGTAGATCCCGGTGACCTGCGGACGGTGATCACCGGCGATGTTGGTCAGCCAGCGGTCCTCGCCGAAGCCCGCCTTGAAGCCGACCGCGTCGTTGTGCATCGCGAGCGTGCAGTCGTCGGCGGGGATCGCCATGGTGTTGACCTGGCGCCCCTTCGACAGCAGCGTGATCGTCCCGCGGTCGACCGTCATGCTCATCCCGGTGAGCCGGCCGTTGTCGGAGTTCGGCGGGTTCGTGCTCAGCAGGTTCGCCGGTCCGTCGGTGCGCGCGTCGAGACTGCGGGCGCTCACGCACGGGATCTCCGCGTCCAGCCATACCGGGGAGAACGTCGTGAGCGGCGCCGACACGGAGGTGGTGCCGCTGGCGGTGGGCCAGCGCAGCGTGGTGATGTCGTGGTGCACCGGCAGGAACGGAACCGAGAGGGACAGCACCGTGCCGAGGAAGCCGAGGACGGTCGCGATCAGCTTCAGCCGCCGCAGCCGCCGGTCCGTCCGGGGCGGTTCGGCCTCCGCGGGCGGCGCGGATTCCGCCTCCGCGTGATCGGTGTCGTCTTTCTCCGCATTGAGCACGCCCCGGAGAATAGCGTTCGCGGTAACCGCAACGACGCAGCATCAACCTCCGTGTTGGGGTCGCCACACCGGTTAACGACACGGCTGAGGGAATCAGCGGGAGAACTCAGGTTCCTCTCAGTATCCCGTGACCCTTCGGTTATCAAAAAGAAGTCGAACGTCCAGTTCAGACGGCAAGTGAAGCGGTACCGGCAGCAGTGAGCGCGGTGTCGTCCTGCGGGGTGTGAATCCGGCTGCACAACACGTTCCGGTAGTGTCGCTCGATCGGGTTGTTCCGGGAAAGGCCCGGATTCCCGATGAGTTCGATACCGAGTTCCACCGCCCGAATCGCATTCGTCGTGACGGCGTGTTTGGTAAGTCCGGCCTGGCCGCTGGATTGTGTCCCTTCGTCGACGGCCCGCGCGGCGGCGTCCAGCAGCGAACCATTGCTCAGCAGCAGGGCCTCGATCCGCCCGACGGTCTGCTGGAACCGCGGCAGGCTCGCCAACGGCTTGCCCAGGTTCGCCGGGACTCGCTCGTTGAGGTACCCGACGAGCCAATCGCGGGCCGCGCGCGCCACGCCGTCGTAGATCGCGCTGAGCACCACTGGATTCCAGGCGGCGAGCACTCCACCGTTGCGTCCCGGCGCGTCCGGCCGGTTGAGGTCCACGGCGTGCTCGGCGGAGATCCGGGTCCCTTCGAAGATCACGTCGTCGCTGCGGGTGCCGCGCATCCCGAGGTGGTTCCAGGTCTGCTCGATCCGGTAGTTCCCGGCGTCGCGCGGTACGAGGAACGCGCCGACTCGCGGTTCGGGTTCGTCGGTGCGCGCCCACACCAGCAGCCACCGCAGGCCGGGGATGCCGGTGGAGTAGGTCTTGTGGCCGCGCAGTGCCCAGCCGTCGGCGGTGCGTTCGGCCGTGGTCGCGGGCAGGCCGCCGCGCGCGGGGGTGCCCAGGTCCGGTTCGACGCGCAACGCGTTGATCAGCGCCACTCCGGCCACCGAACTGTCCTGCACGTCGCGACGCACCTGTTCGGGCCAGGGATTGCCGGGGGCGCGCAGATCGGCGTGGTTGAGCAGGTGCATCGCCAGCACCAGCGCCACCGACGGGTCGGCGGCGCCGACGGCCCGCACCACCGGCACGACCTCGGCGAGTCCCGCGCCCCCGCCACCGGAGCCGGTGGGCACGGTGAGGTTCAGGACGCCCGTGCGGTGCAGGTCTTCGAACGCCTCGTGCGGGAAGGTGCCGTCCCGGTCGTGCTCGGCGGCCCGGTCGGCGATGCGCCCGAGCGCCGCCGTGAACTCCGGTGCTCCCTCCGCGGATCGGGCCGGCCGGGCCACCGGGGAGAGTTCCTGGTCGGTGCGGGTCATCGGGTGCCTTCCTGTTCGGGGACGAGCCGCGGTGGACGCGAGTAGCTCGGCGGCGGTGGTTCGGTGTCGAAGGGTTCGACGTCCACCCTCGTCTGCTGCCCGGAGCAGCCTTGCGACAGCGCGGAGGTCGGCCGGTCGGCGGTGAGGACGTTCGGGTTGCCGTGCACGCACAGTGAGCCGCCGGGCTGCGCCGGGTCGTCTACGGGGTCGTACCAGGCTCCGGTGGCGAGCACGACCACTCCGGGCAGCACGTCCGCGGTGAGCCGGGCTCCCGCGAGGCAGGCGCCGCGGTCGTTGAACACGCGCACCACCGTCCCGTCGGCGATGCCTCGAGCGGCGGCGTCGTCGGGGTGCAGCACGATCGGTTCGCGGCCGTGGATCTTGGCGGCTTGGCTGACGGCGCCGACGTCGCCTTGACCGTGCAACCGGGTGCGCGGCTGGTGCGCGATCAGGTGCAGCGGGAACCGGGCGTGGTCGAGGCCGTCCACCGGTTCGCGCCACACCGGATGCCCGGGCATGTCCGGCAGGCCGAATCCGGCGATGTCCGCGGAGAACAGTTCGATGCGCCCGCTGGGCGTGGCGAGGGGCCGGGAGCGCGGGTCGGCCCGGAACTCGGCGAGCGGTGTGGACTGCGCCCGCGCGGGAAGCACCAGTTCTCCGGCCGTCCAGAATTCCTCGAACGACGGCACGTCGTGGCCTTCCCCGGCGAGCGCGTCACGCCACTGCCCGTACAGGTGCGCGAGCCATTCCCGCGGAGTCCGGTTCTCGGTGAACTCCGCTCGTGCGCCGAGCCGGTCGGCCAGCGCGGCGAACACGTCGTGATCGTCGCGCGCCTCCCCGACGGAGTCCAGGATCCGGTGCATCGCGAGCAGGTGGGTGTCGCGCCGCCCGCCGCCGATGTCCTCGCGTTCCAGCGTGGTCGTCACCGGCAGCACCACGTCCGCGTGCCGCGCGGTGGCCGTCCAGTGCGGCTCGTGCACGATCACCGTGTCGGGCCTGGTGAACGCGCGGCGCAACCGGTTGAGGTCCTGGTGGTGGTGGAACGGGTTGCCGCCCGCCCAGTACACCGCGCGGATGTCCGGGTAGGTCAGCCGCCGCCCGTCGTAGTCGAACTCCTCGCCGGGGTGCAGCAGCAGGTCGGAGATTCGGGCCACGGGAATGAACTCCGAGACCGGGTTGGCGCCTTGCGGCAGGGTCGGCAGGGGTAGCAGCGGACCGGTGTCGCCGACATCGCCGATGGAGCCGTAGCCGTGGCCGAAACCCCCGCCGGGCAGGCCGATGTCGCCGAGCATCGCGGCCAGCGCCAGTCCCGTCCACACCGGCTGCTCGCCGTGCTCGATGCGTTGCAGCGACCAGCTGACGGTGATCAGCGTGCGCCCGGCCGCCATCCGGCGGGCGAGGGCGCGGATGTCCTCGGCGGGCACGCCGCACAGCGCGCTCGCCCATTCCGCGTCCCGTGCCGGGCCGCCGTTGCCGAGCAGGTAGCCCGCGAACTCGTCGAATCCGGTGGTGCAGCGGTCCAGGAACTCCTGGTCGTGCAGCCCTTCGGTGAGCAGGGTGTGCGCGAGCCCCAGCATCAGCGCGACGTCGGTGGCGGGGCGAACCCGGATCCAGCGCGCCCGTTCGGAGCGGGGCAGGTCGGTGGCCAGTGGACTGATCACGGCCAGGTCCACTTCCGAGCGGTCCCAGTCGGCGAGGACTTCGGAGCTGGTGTGCCGGGTGACTCCGCCTGGCGTGACGGAGACGTTCTTCGGCGGCAGCCCGCCGAACGCGACGACCAGGTCGGTGTTCCTGCGGATGGTGTCCCAGCCGTCGGCCCGCCGCAGGTAGGTGTCGGCGTCGCCCACCAGGTGCGGCAGCAGCACCAGGGAGGTGCCGAGGCTGTAGGAGTTCCGGGAGGCCGTGTAACCGCCGATGGTGTTGAGGAACCGGTGCAGCTGGCTCTGCGCGTGGTGGAACCGGCCCGCGCTGGCCCAGCCGTAGGAGCCGCCGAAGATCGCCCGGTTGCCGTGGCGTTCGCGGACTCGGCGCAGCTCGGTGGCGACGAGGTCGAGCGCGGTGTCCCAGCCGACCTCGACGAACTCCTCCCGGCCGCGCCGGTCCGACGGTCCCGGTCCGTTCTCCAGCCAGCCGCGGCGGATCGCGGGGCGGGCGACGCGCGTTTCGTGCCGGGTGGCGGTCGCGACGTTGCCGAGCAGTTCCGACGGTGCCGGGTCCGCCGGGTGCGGGGCGACCTCGAGCGCGCCGTCGGGGCCGAGCCGGGCGCGGTAGGCGCCCCAGTGCGAGGTCGTGTTCCGCCAGCCGTTCATGCCGTCCAACCTAACCACCCGCCCCGTTCGATCCGGGTCCGCTTTCACGGCGCGGCCCGGTGGAGCTCGGTGGACGACGGCGCGGGCTCTGCCGGGGTCGGGATCTGCTCGCCGGTCTCGGTGACGCCGAGTTCGGTCAGGAGCGTCTCGCGCAGCCTGGTGAACTCCGGGTCGGAGCGATCACCGGTGGTGGCGAGGTCGACGCGGTGATCGGCGGCGAGGAGTCCGTCGCGCATCACCACCACCCGGTCGGCCAGCAGCACCGCCTCGTCCACGTCGTGGGTCACCAGCAGCACGGCGGGCCGGTGTGCCGCGACGAGGCGGCGCACCAATGCGTGCATCCGGATGCGGGTCAGCGCGTCCAGCGCGGCGAACGGTTCGTCGAGCAGCAACAGCTTCGGTTCCCGCACCAGCGCGCGAGCGAGCGCCACGCGTTGCGCCTCACCGCCGGAGAGCGTCGCGGGCCAGGAGTCCAGGTGCTGTTCGAGCCCGACCTCCGCCAGCGCGCGGGCCGCGTCGTCGCGCGCTCGCGCACCGCGCAGTCCGATCACGACGTTGCGCCACACCCGCCGCCACGGCAGCAGCCGGTGCTCCTGGAACACGACCATGCGCTCCGGTGGCGCCGTGATCGTGCCGCCGTCGGGGGCGTCGAGCCCGGCCAGCAGCCGCAGCAGCGTCGTCTTGCCGCAGCCGCTCTTGCCGATGAGCGCGACGAACTCGCCGCGCCGCACGTCCAGGCCCAGGTCGTGCAGCACGGTGCGGGTGCCGAATCGGCGGACCAGTCCGCGCACGCGCACGGCGGGTTCGGAATCGGTGGTGCTCATGCTCGTCTCCTCACAGCCGCACGGAGTGCTCGGCGATGTCGATCGGGCCGCTGAGGATGTCCCGTTCGGACAACCAGTCCGCGCCGCGCTGCAACTGGGCGATGCCCTCGTCGTTGATGAACGACAGCTTCGTCTGCACGTTGTTGCGCGCCATCCGCTCCAGCACGGGCTGCGGGTAGTTCGACACGGCGTTGCCGATGCGCAGCGATTCGGCGTAGTTGGCGTTCTGCCACTCGTATTCGTCTTGGTAGGCGCGGATCACCGCACGGATCGCGTCGGCGTTGCGTTCGGCGTAGTCGCGGCGGACGAGGAAGCTGGTGAAGTCGATCTGGAAGTCCAGCTCGTCGCCCTCCACGAAGATGGGCGTGGCGCCGTACTCCTCTTCGGCGATCTCGCGGAATCCTTGCCAGATCGACCAGGCGTCGATCTGCCCGGAGCCGAACGCGGCGCTGGCCTCCGGCGGGTTCATGTACACGACGTTCACCGATTCGCGGGGCACACCGTGCTTTTCCAGCGCGGCGACCAGCAGGAACTCCCCGAGTCCCGCCTTGTTCACCGCAACGGATCGGCCGGCGAGGTCCGGTACCGCGCGGATCCCGGAGTCCTTGCGGGCGAGCACGGCGGAGGTGCGCGGCTCTGCCGTCGCCCACGCCAGGTACACCAGGTCCGCGCCGGAGAGGATGGCCTGGTCGGCGGGAGTCGTGCTGCCGCCGAAGCTGAAGTCGGCGCTGCCGCCGACGACGGCCTGCATGCTCGGCGCGTGGTTGGCGAACGGCCCGACCCATTCGGCCGTGATCCCCTGCTGTCGCAGGGTTCGCGCCAGCGTCCCGCGGATCTTCGGCACCGAGATCGGCCCGTGCGTGAGCCGCACCTTCCCGGCCTCGGCCCCACCTGACCCGGCTCCCCCGGCGCAGGCCGCCAGCGACGGCGCCAACGCCGTCAACCCCAGGGCGCCCAGCACCGAACGACGCCCGATCACACGCTCGTGGTTCACGGAAATCTCCTGATTTCTGTTGTCGAAGAAGGAAAGGCGCACTTCAGGGCGAGAGCACCGCTCGTCGCCTCATCACGTCGAAATCGTGCAGTCAGCGGCAATGCCCGATTGCTTGCGACCGAAGCCCGTGCCTCGCGGCGAAGCCGTGCATTGGGCGGCGAAGCCAGCCTGCTTTGCGGCCGAAGGCCGTGCCTGTATGTGCGAAGCACATAGCCCACGTCGAAAAAACGACCACCCGCGGGTTCTCAGTGGCTTCCTCGCGAGGACAGCTTTTTCCCTCGTGGCGGAGCCACCAGGGAAAAAGATCCCGCAGCGAGGAAGCAACTGAGGTTCCGCTACCCGACCCCCAAAGCAAAACGAGCCCATCAAGCCGAAATCCGTGCATAACTCGGATTCCAGCGTAGGAGGCGGCGTTCCAGGAGTCTGGTGACCAGATCACATGCCACTCCGATCACCGCGTAGATCACCACGACGAGCACGATCACATCCGTCTGCAGGAATTCGCGGGCGTTGGTGGCCATGAAGCCGATTCCGGCGTCGGCACCCATCGTCTCGGCGATCACCAGCGCCAGCCAGGAATGCGTCAGCGCGAGCCGCAGGCCGGACAGGATCGACGGCAGCGCGCCGGGCAGCACCACCCAGCGGATGCGTTCGACCCGGCCGAGCCCGACCACCCGCGCCAGCTCCAGCAGTTTCGGGTCGATCTGGCGGATTCCCAGCACCGCGTTGAGGTACAGCGGGACCGCCGTGCCCAGCGCGATAAGGAAGATCTTGCCGCTCTCCTCGATGCCGAACCACACGATCACCAACGGCAGCATCGCCAGGAACGGGATGGCGCGGATCATCTGGATTCCGCGGTCCAGCAACGCTTCGGCGATGCGGGACAGCCCCACTGCGAGGCCTAGGCCGAGGCCGGTGATCGCGCCGACCGCGAAGCCGGTGGCGGCCCGGTACAGGCTCGCGAGCAGGTTCGCAGGCAGCTCACCGTCGGCGGTGAGTTCGGCGGCGGTGCCCAAGACGGTGCTGGGGGCGGGCAGCATCTGCACGTCGAGCAGGCCGACGCGGGCGCTGATCTCCCACAGCAGCAGGATCAGCACGGGCGTCGCCCAGGACACCGAGCGGTACGGGAACGCCGGACGGCTGCCGACGGCGAGGCGGGGTGCGGCGGTCTTCGCGGTCGCCGTCACGGGACATCAGTCCATTTCGGATGGACGAATCCCGTGCGCGGACCAGGTCGGATGCACATGGAGGGCTCCTGGACGTGCGGGCACGGCCGAGCCCCTCCGGGCCACGGCGCGAGAGAGCGACCGATGCGGCGCCGCTCGTCATCGCGATGCGCGGAATCGCCGCCGTGGCAGGGAGAAACCGGTCAGGCCGTGCGGGAGGACTTTCCGGGAACGAGCAGCCCGGAGCGCGGTGACCTCGTGATCACCGGTGGGTGATCACGGCGCGACGCCGGACGGTGGCGGGGCGAGCGTCAGCGCCGACACAGCGCGCTCGCGTGCCGCCGCAAGTCGACGTGCCGACGCGTCACGAGCCGCTGAATCGCCTTCACCACCGCAGCATCGCCCGGCCCTACCCGGAAAGTCAACGTGCCAGGTTCAGATTTCCCGCCAGCTGGACGGGTTCCGGATCACCGCGGGTAGAGCGCGTCCAAGTGCTCCCGGTTGTGCTTGACGACCACGGCGCGACGGACCTTGCGGGTCGGCGTGAGCTCCCCTTCGTCCTCGCTCCACTGGGTCGGCGCGAACTCCCAGGCGCGAACGTGCTCCACCCGAGCCAGCCGCGAGTTCGCCAGCGCCACGGCTTGACCGATCTCCTCGCGCAGCTCCGGATTCGCCAGCAGCTCCGCTCGGTCCGCGTCGGCCAGCCCGCGCTGATCGGCCCACTTCCGCAGCGCCTCCGCGTCCGGCGACAGCAACGCCACCAGGTAGGGGCGGCCGTCGCCGTGGACCAGCGCCTGCTCGATCAGCGGGTGCTCCACCAGCAGGGACTCGACGGTGACCGGGCTGATGTTCTTCCCGCCCGCGGTGATGATGATTTCCTTCTGCCGTCCGGTGATCCGCAGCATCCCGTCGTCGTCCAGCGACCCCAGATCACCCGTGCGCAGGTAGCCGTCCATGGTGAACAGCTCCCGGTCGGCCTCGGGCAGGTTGCGGTAACCGGAGGCGCACAACGGCCCGCGCACCAGCACCTCGCCCGCACCGGTCAGCCGCAGCTCCACACCCGGCATCGCCGTGCCGACGGTGCCCGGACGCCGCGGATCACCGGCGCGGTGCATCACGGCGGCGCCGCAGGTCTCCGACAGGCCGTACACGCCGGTCAGTCCCATCCCCAAGCCCGCGAAGAACCGCTCGAGTCCCGGCGGCAGTGGCGCCGCACCGACCGCGCGCACCGCGCACCGGTCCAGCCCCAGCGCCACCGGGATCCGGTGCAGCACGGCTCGATGTGCCAGCCGTGCCAGCATCTTCTGCGACTCGGTCGCCTCGGGGTGAACGCCGGCCTCGGCCGCGCGCAACGCCCAAGCGCCCAGCTTTCCGCGCGCACCGCCCTGCTCGGCGATCTTCGACTCGATGCCGGTGCGCAGCTTGTCCCACACCTGCGGCACGCCGAACAGAATCGTCGGGCGCACCTCGGCGAGCCGCTTCGGCAATTCCTTGACGCTGGCGCAGAAATGCGTCTCCCCGCCGCTGCGCAACGGCAGGTACACCGACAGCACCCGCTCCGCGATGTGCGCCAACGGCAGGTACGACAGGCTCACCACGTGGTCGGGCAGTCCCGCGGCCCGCGCCAACGCCTCCACCTCGTAGAGCAGCGCGCGGTGGCTGAGCTCGACGCCTTTGGAGGCACCGGTGGTGCCGGAGGTGTAGATCAGGACGGCGATGTCGTCCGGGTCCGGACACATCTGCTCCTGCAGCAACGGGTCCTCGGGGGAGAACGAACCGTCATCGGCCGCCGTCCCGAGTTCCAGGAACTCCTCCCAGCTCAGGATCCGCCCGGTGAACCCCTCCGGGCGGGCGTCGCCGATCTCACCGAGCGTGATCACCACGCCGAGTTCGGTAGGCTCGCCCAGCACCGGCAGCCACCGGCGCCACGCGTCCTCGCCCTCGACGACGACCACCTTCGCACCGGAATCCACCACCACGTGCCGGATCTGCTCCGGCGCCAGCGTCGCGTACAGCGTCGTGGTCGTCGCCCCCAGCGTCGAGGCGCCCAGGTCGGCCAGGATGTGCTCGGGGCGGTTGCTCGCCATCACGCCCAGCACGTCACCGGGCACGAGGCCCAGCGACCGCAGCGCCGCCGCGATGTTGAGCACCCGGCCGTGCACCTGCGACCACGTCCATTTCTCGTCGGCCGTGGCGAACGCCGGGGCGTCCGGCCGGGACCTGGCGATCTCTGCGAGCAGACTCGGCACGGTCCGGCCTTCGATGGCCGCCTCGATCTCGTCCCGCTCGGCTTGGACCTCGGTCGCGGTCATGCACTGCTCCCCTGCAAATGGCCTACACGGTGTCGTCCGTCACGATCACGTTAAGGCGAAAAGGGGGTGGGGCTATGACGTCCACGGTCACGTGATTGATACTTCCGGACATGCCGCACCGCCGCGACAAAGATCACAACTCGAGTGTGCACGCCCTTGACCCCGTCCCGGACCCCGTAGTCCGCGATTGGGACTTCCCGCGCAGCCCGATCAGCGCGCTGCTGCTCACCCGATTCGCCGCCGAGCATCACGTGGCCGCGGAAATCGTGCTGCAAGGCACCGGACTCACCGAACCCGAACTGGAAGACCCGTCGTTGTCCGTCGACGCGCACCAAGAGCTGCGCATCGTGCGGAACCTGGCGACGGCGCTGCCCGACATACCGGACCTCGGCATGCGCGCCGGCCTCCAGTACCACCTGACCTCGTACGGGATTCTGGGGTTCGCGTTCATCAGCAGCGCGACGGTGAGCGACGGCATGGCGGTGGCGCTGCGCTACCTGGAGCTGAGCTTCGCGTTCTGCATCCCGCGCATCCGGCTGGCCGAAGGTGAACTGCGGGTCGAGCTCGACGCGTCCGCGATCCCGGCCGACGTGCGGGATTTCCTGGTCGCACGGGACCTTTCCGCGATTCACACCATTTTCGTGGAACTGATTTCGTCGCCCATCCCGGTGCAGCGCATCGAGCTGAACCTGCCGGAACCGCCGGACGGGGTGCAGGCTCCGGTCTTCTTCGGCACGGTGCCGGAGTTCGGCGCGGCCAAGAACGTGATCGTCCTCGATCCGGAGTTCCTGACCCAGCCGCTGCCGCAGGCCAACGAGCACACCCTGGCGATGTGCGAGGCGCAGTGTCGCGATCTGCTGGCGGGCAGGCGGGAACGCACCGGCTTCGCCAAGCAGGTGCGGGATCAGATGCTCGGCCCCGACGGGGTGCGGCTGGGAATGGAGGACGTGGCGCGCAAACTGCACACCACGGCCCGCACGCTGTACCGCAGGCTCAACGCCGAGGGCACCAGCTTCCAGACGGTGCGCGACGAGGTCCGTGCCGCGCTCGCCGAGGGGATGCTGCGCGACGGCGCGCTCTCGGTGGACGACATCGCGATCCGCCTCGGTTACGCGGAAGCGGCCAGCTTCATCCACGCCTTCAAACGGTGGACCGGCACGACGCCCATGTCCTACGCGCGGCGGCGCCAGAACTGATCGAGCGCCGGCATCACCCGTTGCGGCGAGGGCGATCCCGGCGCTGCGAGCAGGTCCGTCGGGCCGGGGCGCACCTCCCCGGCCCGACGGGGCTTCCGGCCCGCGAACGCACGTGGGGGTTCACGGGCGGGCTGTCATCGGTAGCTGACCTCCGCGCCACGCAGCACGGGGCCGACCAGCAGCGAACCCCATTCCGGGACGGTGCTCGCCGGAACTCCCATCGACGGCGCCAGGACCGTGGACATCGCCTCGCGTTCCTGCGGGGAGTTGGCCAGGCCGAGCCCGCCCGATGAGGCCGCCCCCGGCGGCTCGGCCGCGACCGGCGCCGTGGAGCCGTCCTGAATAGGGCCGTCCACCGGATATTGCGGCCGGGTGCCCGGCGGGTAGTCGTAGCAGCGCGGTCCACGCTTGTCCTCATAGGACGGTTCGTCGCGGCCCGGCTCGTACACGCCGCGCGCGGCCACCACTTCGAGCGTGATGTGCGCGCCGGGTTCCTTGGTGCCCTCGCCGAAGACCTCGTCCACGCGGGGGATGATCCCGGTCAGGCTGCGCAGCAGGCACGGGTACTGCGGGGAGTACTTGGCGAGCACGTCCGCGGTGGGCCGCGCCGACTCGCCCAACCTGATCAGGTCGTCGCCGTTGGCCTCCAGGAAACCGGTCGCGTCGTTCGAAGTCGTGGTCAGCTGCGAGGTCAGCGACCGCAGGTTCTCCTGCTGATCCACCAGCGTCCGCGAGGTCGTCGACAGATCACCCAGCGCCTGCAGCACGTCCGGCGCGGCCTGCTCGTAGGTCTCGGCCACCCCCACCAGCTGCCGCAGGTTCTCCTGCAACTGCGGCACCGACGGGTTGAGCCCCTCGACGTAGTCGTTCAACCGCGTGATCGTGTCGCCGACTTCCTCCCCACGACCGTCCAACGCCTGGTTCAACGAGTTCAACGTTACCGCCAGGTCGTCCGGGTGGATCGCCTCCAGCACCGGCATCGTGTCCGCCAGCACCGTCTCCAGCTCCACCGACGCCCGCGACCGGTCCTGCGAGATCACATCACCCGCCGCCAACCGCGTCGACGACGACTGCTCCGGCACGTCCAGCGACACGTAACGCTCACCGAACAACGTCCGCGGCAACAAGCGCGCCGACACGTTCGACGGCAGCAGCTTCGCCTTGTCCGGCTCCAACGCCAAGTGCAACTCGGCACCCTCGTTGATCGGCCGCACCTCGTCGACCCTGCCGACGGTCATGCCGCGGACCTTCACCTCGGAGTCGGGCATCAGCTGGTTTCCCGTGGACGCGGCCCGGAGAACCACGTTCACGCTGGGCCGGAAGACACCTTGATAGGTCGCCACCGTCACGCTCAGGAACAACGCGACGCACAGCAGCAGTGCCAAACCCAGCAACCTGCGCCGCACCGTCGCGAAGGTGCTGTCTCTGCTCATCGGACCGCCGTTGACTCGTACCCGGACACCCCGCGAGACGCGCATGCGTCGATTCCGCGAGGAGATCATTCACGGCGCTCACCCGGACGGAACACGCTCGGGGAGGCCGGACAGGGCAGAAGAGTAGGGCGTCGGCGTGAGCTACGTCATGAGAACCCCGGTCAGCCGATTGACCATTCCGGACAGATCAATACATCCGCACGTCACCGGCCGGATCGAGGCTCGAATCCCCTGGTGCGGGCGGAAAACGCGCTCGCCGACCGCGACACGGCCAGGGGCGGAGCAGACCGGCGCACACGGACGGCGCCGGGGAACCGTTGAGATTTCAGGACAGGCGGCGGCCGTGCACGACCTGGATCAGCCGGACCGGGCGGGGCTAGCTCGCGGCGTCCTCGGGCAAGGCGGCCCCGACGGGCATCGCCGCGACGCAGGAAACGCAGGGCATGCAGCCGCCTTCCGGCACATCTCCGATCGCATCCGGGCGGAGGCCCATTCCGCAGGCGGTCCGCGCCAGGCCCGCGTCCCAGTCGACCGAGACGATCGCGTGCGCCTGCCGCAGCGACACGCGGTGGTGCTTGCGCAGCACCCACACGCGTTGCTCCAAGGCCGCGTCCGGATCACGCCGGAGGTGTGCGGAGCTGTTCGCAACGCTGGGCATCATTGCTCCCTCCTAAGCTTGAGATTAATCCTACTCAACGATTAATCTCGTTGTCGAGCTGAACTGAACAGTGTGGAGGGAGCGCCACGTGCACGCACCGGATCCGACCCCAACGACCCCGCACTTCCCCCGGCGCGGCTGGACGGCCGCCAACCGCTGCGGACCCAACGGCGGCAACTGCGTTGAGGTCAACCACCCCGTGGCCGGCGGCCACGTCGGAGTCCGCGACAGCAAGAACATCGCCGACGGGGTCCTGGTGTTCAACGCCGGTCAGTGGCGTTCGTTCATGTCCAGGACCCGCGACGGTGCGTTCGACCTGCCGTGATCACCATCGGCCGGAACAGCGGGGTCGATTATTCCCCTTAAGAGTGAACTTGTGGATGAACTCCGGCAACCTGCCGGGGACCACGCCCGAGTGAGCCCACTCGGCTAAAATGATCTGCTTGTCGAGACACTGAACGTAGAGCGGAGATTCCGAGTGCCGAGCACGGTGACGTCGCGGCGCAGACAGCTCGGCAACGAGATCCGCCGAGCGCGGATCGCGGCGGGGATGACCCAGCAAGAGGTCGCCGAGTTGCTGGGCTGTCGGCAGGGCAAGGTCAACAAGATCGAGTCCGGCGCGGTGGCGGTCAAGCAGGCCGAACTCAAGCAGATGCTGGAGGCGTTCCAGTGCACTGACGCGCAGTCGGAGCTGATGCTGGAACTGGCCCGGTCCAGCACCGGGCAGCGCGGGCAGTGGTCCGGGTACCGCTCGGCGGTGCCGCAATGGTTCCGCACCTTCACCGACCTGGAGCCCGCCGCGGGCGAGATCCTCAGCTGGCATGGCGAGCGGATCCCCGGCCCGTTGCAGTCCGAGCATTACATGCTCACCCAGTTCAGCGAAGACCGCGCCACGGACGTGACATCGCTGGTCCGCAACCGGCAGGACCGCAAGCAGGTGTTCGACCTGGAACGGCCGCCGTACTACCGCTTCGTGATCGGCGAGGCGGCGTTCCGGCGGATGCCCGGCGGACCGAACCCCTCGGTGGCGCTCGACCAGGTGGAGCACCTGCTGGACCTGGGCGAGCGGTACTCGCGCACCTTCATCCACGTGCTGCCGTTCGACGTGCGCCTGGCGTTCACGCCGAACGATTTCACGATCATGCGTTTTCCGGACGCCACCAAGGACTTCGTGTTCATCGAACATGCCGCAGGCGGCATTTACCTGGACGACGAGGGGGACTTCGAGTTGTTCGTCGACGCGTGGGACCGGATCCGCGGCGCCGCGCTGGAACTCAACGAATCGGTGGATTTCCTGCGCGGGCTGGCGGCCGAATTCCGCTCGCAGATGAAGTTCTGATCTTTTTCGCCCGCGATGCGATTCGAGGGAGCGGCGACACCTCTTCCTCAATCGTGAAAGCCGAACGATCCTCCGCCGGGGGACGTCGGCGCATTTCGCGCGTCCGCTGCCGGAAAGGCCTGTGACCACCTGCGTTGCCGGAGATTTCACCCGGATGGCCCCCGCTCACAGTCGGCGTTCGAGGGGTTACGATTCGTCGCAAGATCACCCGGTTGTGACTGAAGGACCATACGTATGAGCGATGTTGACGACGACCCGTTTCCCCCGCAGAGTGCGGATCTGACCAAACCGAGCGTCGCCCGGGTGTACGACTGGTACCTCGGCGGCAAGGCGAACTGGGCCATCGACCGCGAATTCGGTCAGCACGTGGTCAACGAATACCCGTTGTTACGTCCGATCGCGATCAGCAATCGGCTCTTCCTGCACCGCGCGGTGCGCCACCTCGTGGCCCGGGGCGTGCACCAGTTCATCGACATCGGTTCCGGGGTGCCCACGATGGGCAACACGCACTCGGTGGCCGACGAGGTGGAACCGGGCTCGAAGGTCGTCTACGTCGACCACGAGCCGGTCGCGGTGGCGCACTCCCAGGTGCTGCTGGACAAGCACGGCGACCCCGAGCGGCACGCGGTGATCAACGCCGACTTCCGCAACCCGGAGCGGCTGTGGCAGCGCGCCATCGAAACCGGCGTGCTGGACCTGGAACAGCCGGTCGCCATCCTGCTCATCGCGGTGCTGCACGTGAAGCAGCCCGGCCCGAACGGCGACGACATCTCGCCGCAGGTCATGAAGCGGTACCGGGAACTCCTCCCGCCCGGCTCCTACCTGGCGCTGTCGCACCTGACCGATGACGGCGTGCCCGCGAGCCTGGACGACCAGCTCGTCGGCATCAAGCAGATGTACGACAACTCCTCCAGCCCGGTGATCTGGCGCAGCCAGCAGGAGATCGCGGACCTGTTCGGCGACTTCGAGATGCTCGATCCCGGCATGACGTGGACGACGGACTGGCACCCGGAGGACCGCAGCCCGAACTTCTCGCCGGACCTGGACTTCAGCGAGTCCGGCGAATCCGCCATCTGGGCGGGCGTCGGGCGCAAGCAGCCCTGAAGCATCCGGTGATCACCTCGGTGTTGCTCAGCGCCGATCAACACCGAGGTGATCCCGCAAGGTATGACCGTGATACTCCGTTCGGAATAATCCTCGATGCTGGAGTTCCGGGACCACGTGGTCGAAGAAGTCCGTCACACCGCCGGGCGAGTAGGCGGGCATCAGGACGAATCCATCGCAGGCGCCCGCTTCGTACCAGCGCTGCAGCTCGTCGGCGATCGTCACCGGCGAGCCGGCCACCAACGGGAACGACAGCGTCGCGGCGTATTCCGCCCCGAGCTCGCCGAGCGTGAGCCCGCGTTCGATGGCGTCGGCGATCACGTGCTGGAACCGGCCCTTGCTGCCGCGGATCTCGTCGCGGATGTCGGGCACCGGCCCGTCCACCGGATACCGGGCGAGGTCGTGGTTCATGCTCGCCGACATGAAGGTGAGGCCCGCGATCGGCAGCACCAGCGACCGCAGTTCCCGCTCGATCTCCGCGGCCCGCTCGTCGGTTTCGCCGACGAGCGGCATGATCCCCGGCAGCACCCGTACTTCGTGCTCGGCTCGGCCCGCTTCCCGCACCTGTTCCTTGAACCCGCGGTAGAACTCCGCGCCGCGCTGCAACGTCGGCGCCACCGCGAAGACCAGGTCGGCGTTCTCGGCCGCGAGCCGCTGGAACACCCCGGAGGCCCCGGCCTGGATGACCACCGGATGTCCTTGCGGCGGGCGGGGCACGGTGAGCGGTCCGCGCACCTGGAACCACGGCCCGCTGTGGTCGGCGTAGCGCACCTTTCCCGAATCGGCGAACCGTCCCGCCCGCTGGTCGGCGAGCACCGCGCCGTCGTCCCAGGTGTCCCACAGCGCCCGCACGGCGGTGATGAACTCGGCCGCGCGCTCGTAGCGGGTCGCGTGGTCGAGGTGTTCGGATCGGCTGCAGTTTCGCGCCTCCCCGTCGCTGACCGAGGTCACCGCGTTCCACGCCGCTCGCCCGCCGCTGAGGTGATCGATGCTGGCGAACATCCGCGCCACGTGGAACGGCTCCGAGTAGGTCGTCGACGCCGTGGCGGCCAGCCCGATCCGCTCGGTCACCGACGACAACGCCGACAACAGCACGATCGGATCGAGGTGGGTGTTCGGCCGGTGCTCCAGCACCGTGGAGAAATCGCCGCCGTAGATGTCGTCGACGGCGAGCTTGTCCGCGATGAACACCAGATCCAGCTTCGCCCGCTCCGCTGCTTCGGCCAGCCGCCGGTAGTGGTCCAGGCCGTGTTCGCCCGGCGCCTCCGCACCCGGATAGCGCCAGCCGCCCGCGTGGATCCCCGCGTCGCTCAGGTAGAGCGCGAGATGGAGTTCCCCGGTCATCGCCGCGCCCCGATCAGTACAGGCCGCGATCGACGTGATCACCGATCACCAGATGTTCGCGCAGCACGCCGAATTCCCGGTAGTTGTCGGCGACCTCCTGCAATTGGGTGGTCACCTGCTCGTCGACGGGGCCGCCGATGCGCTGCGAACGGTCGGAGACCAGCCGGGCCACGTTCGGCGGGCGGTGGCTGATCTCGCCGTAGATCCGCGCGTTCTCCGCGGGCTCGGCCCGCGCCCAGTCCAGCGCCTTGTTGTACCGGCCGACGAAGTCGCGGATGGCGGCGCGGCGGCCCGGATCGTCAAGGGCCTCCTGGTAGGCGTTGATGAAGCTGAGCCCGTAGGCGAGGCCTTGCGCGTCGCGCAGCACGGTCGCGCCCTGATCGAGCTGGGCCGCCGCGGTGTAGGGGTCCCAGGTGGACCAGGCGTCGATGGCTCCGGAGCTCAGCGCGGCGCTGGCGTTGACCGGTTCCAAGAAGCTGATCCGCACGTCGTTCGCGGACAGCCCGGCTTCGCGCAGCGCGCTGAGCAGCAGGTAGTGCCCGACGCTGCCGGGAGTGGTGGGCGAGACGGTCTTGCCGCGCAGGTCGGCCACCGACTTGATCGGGGAGCCCTTCGGCACGACGATGGCCAGCCCGTACTGCTGCTGGGACCTGGTCGCCGAGACGATCTTGATGTCGGCACCGGAACCGAGGGCGTTGAGCGTCGGCGCGTCGCCCGCCAGCCCGATGTCGACCGCTCCGCTGCGCAGCGCCTCCAACAGCGGTGCGGCGGCGGCGAACTGGGACCAGTTCACCTGGTACTGCGTGCCGTCGAGCACGCCCGCGGCCTCCACCAGGGACTGCTGGATGCCCGCCTGGTCTCCGATGGTCAGCGTGACCTTGGTGAGGTCGACGCTGCCGTCCTCGCGGACCGCATCGTTGCCGCCGCAGGCCGCCGCGGCGAGCGGGCTCAGCGCGAGCGGGGCGACGGCCAGTTTGGACAAGAAGGAACGCCGCGTGGAGCGGGTAGGCATGAGTCCTCCAGCAAGGAGCGCGCGAGCAGGTACGCCCCCGCGCGCGGGATGAGCGGAACCAGCATTCGTCCACATAGGACAGCTGGAGAGAAGGGATCAGCGGCGCCGGGACGAGTCGGCGGAGCCGGGCCGGCTCAGCGGCGACAGAGCGCCGAGGACACCCGGGACAGATCCACGTGATCCCGGGTGGTGAGCATCGGCCGCTGCGGCATATCAAGAACCTAGCCAGGCCCCGACGCCCCTGTAAACCCAATCCAACAGGTTGGGAATGCGATCGGCATCACCGCCGATACCGCCACCGAGCCCGCGCCGAACGTGATCGTTGCTGGTCAACGTCGCGATGCGACCACTCGGGACGTGCGGCACGGTGTTACTGCCGCAGGGAGGGCGCACATGACCGAGACCTATCAGATCGTGACCGGAGTGGACGGCTCCGCCTCGTCCCGCGCCGCGCTGCGCTGGGCGCTGTGGCACGCGGACCTGACCGGCGGGGCGATCACCGCACTCATGGCCTGGGACCTGTCCCCCATCTACGGCTGGGCGCCGGACGACGCAGGCCACGTCACCGCACGGACGTTGCGGGACGCGGTGCACGACGTGGCCGGTGCATCGCGGGTGCCCGTCCAGCACGTCGTCGCGCAAGGCAGTCCGGCCAAGGCACTGCTCGACGCCGCCGCCGGGGCCGACCTGCTCGTCGTCGGCAGCCGCGGCCACGGCGGCTTCACCGGAGCCCTGCTCGGCTCCGTCGGCCAGCACTGCGTCCAGCACGCCACCTGCCCCGTCGTGGTGGTCCGCGAAAGCAGCCGCTGACCGGGCCGAAGTCAGCGGTCCGGGTGCTCCGGAGCGCCGTTGCCGAAATCAGGGGTTTCCTTGGCGAAGAAGGCTCGGACTCCCTCGCGGGCTTCGGGGGAGGTGAACGCCTCGTCGCTGGCCGCGAGCGAACGCCGGAGCATCTCCTCGTCGGGCTCGTCAGCAGTGGCGTTGATGAGGGACTTGCACAGGGCGAGCGAATTGCGAGGGCGCTGCGCGAGGGTCGCCGCCCACTCCTTCGCCGCCTCGAGCGCCGCACCGCGTTCCACGACGCGATTCAGCAGTCCCCACGACAACGCCGTGTCCGCGTCGACGGGCTCGCCGAGCAACATCAACTCCTTGGCCCGCACCTGGCCGATCCGCCGGGTGACGCGGAACGTGCCACCGCTGCCGGGGAAGATGCCGAGCTTGATCTCCGGCAACGCCAGCCGAACCTGCCGCTCGGCGATCAGCAGGTCGCAGCACACCGCGATCTCCAGGCCGCCGCCGTAGGTGAGACCACCGAGCGCGGCGATCGTCGGCACCGGCAACGCGGCCAGCCGGTCGAAAGCCGCGTTCTGCCTGCGCAGCTTCCTGTCCACGACCTCACCGGGCCGCATCAAGCCGGGGAACTCCGAGACGTCCGAGCCCGCGCAGAACGCCCGCTCCCCCGCTCCGGTCACGATCACCGCACGTGCACCGTCGCGTTCGACCGCGTCCAACGCGGCCTCCAACGCCGGGACCGTCTCCAACGCCACCAGATTCATCGGCGGGTCGTCCAAGGTCAGCACGGCGATGCCGGAGTCGAACTCGTACCGGACGGGCTCGGATGCCACGTTTCCTCCACTGCGGTCGGCGGAACTCTCCGCACATCGTGGATCACGAGGCGGCCTGCTCGCCGAGCCCGCCCGAACCGCTCAACACACCGGAGATGCCTAGGGTGGGGCACATGGCTGAGAAGATCACCGGAGAGTTCGTGCCGGTCGGCACCTCCCGCACCTACCTGGCCCGTCCCGAAGTGGACGAAGGCGGCGGAATGCTGCTGCTGCCGATGCTCACCGGCATCGGCGAGCAAGTGCGCGAATTCGCCGCGGACCTCGCCGCGGCCGGCGTCACCGCGCTGTCCTGGGACCCGTGGGACGGACCGAGCGCCGACAACACCGGGCACGAAGAGCTGGTGCGGCTGATGGGGCGGCTCGACGACGAAACGGCGCTCGCCGAGCAGCAGCGGCTGCTCTCGCACATGTTCAACGAACTCGGGCTGCGGCGAGTCGGAGTCATCGGCTGGTGCCTCGGCGGCCGGTTCGCACTGCTGCTCGGCGGGCGGGACAAACGGCTCGCCAACGTGATCGCCTACCACCCGACAGTGCCCATCCCGGCCGCGCCGAACCACGCGCTCGACGCCGCCGAACACGCCGCCCGCATCGACGCGCCGGTCATGATGCACTACCCGGGCGCGGACGACCTGGTGCCGAGGGAGAGCTTCGACGCGCTCAACGCGGCGCTCACCGGCCGCAGCCACGGGGCGAGCATCGTGCACACCTACCCCGGCGCCGAACACGGCTTCAGCGCCCGCGCCCGGCAGACGAAACCCGTCAACGAAGAGGCCTACCTCCACTCCTGGCCCCAATCCCTGAGCTTCGTCCGGACTACTGTTCTTCGGTGATTCCACGGCTCGTTTTGCTTTGGGGGTCGGGTAGCGGAACCTCAGTTGGTCTCTCGCTGCGGGATCTTTTTCACTAGTGGCTCCGCCACGAGGGAAAAAGCTGTCCTCGCGAGAGACCAACTGAGAACCCGCCGGTGGTCGGCTTTGTGACGTGGGCTATGTGCTTCGCACATACAGGCACGGCCTTCGGCCGCAAGGCAGGCGTGGCTTCGCCCGCCCTTCGCGGACTTCGCCGCCAACGGAACGGCTTCGCCGCAAAGCACGGGCTTCGCCGCGAGGCAAGTGGGGTTTTGTCCGGTCTTCGCGGGCTTTGCCGCCGACTGCACGGGTCGGCCGTCGAGGAGGGTTTGCTTCGTTCTTCGTGGGGTTCGCGGCTGCGAGTTTGATGATCAGGGTGTGGGGCGGGGGGTTAGCCGAGCAGGGCTGCTACTACGCCGATCACGGGGGCCGCGAGGATCGTTGAGAGTAGTACCGACTCCCGGGCCAGGGCGAGGGAGGTTTCGTAGCGGGCGGCATAGGTGAACAGGTTCTGGGCGGCGGGCAGTGCTGAAGTCACGACCACCGCGAACAGCTCTGCCTCTGCCAGGCCGAACACGAAGTGTCCCAGCGCCCAGGCGACCAGGGGCTGCACGACGGACTTCAGCGCCACGGAGAAGAACACCACGCGCTTCTCGGGGCTTCGTCCCGGCAAGCTCGCGCCGCGCAGCGAGATGCCGAACGCCAGCAGCACGCCGGGCACCGCCATGCCGCCGAGCAGGTTGATCGGATCGAACACGGCATCCGGGATGTGCAGGCCGGTTGCGGCGACCGCCACGCCGCCGAGCGAGCCGAGCACCACGGGATTGCGAAACGGCGTGGTCAACCGCGCGACCCACGAGGTGTGCGCGCCGGGCCGCGACAGATCCAGCACCGACAGGGCGACCGGGGTGATCACCAGCTGTTGCAGCAACAGCACCGGCGCCACCAGAGAGGCATCGCCGAGCACGTAGACGGCGATGGGGATGCCGAGGTTGCCGGAGTTGACGTAGCTGGAACACAGCGCGCCGATGGTGGTGCGGCCGACGTCCCAGCCGCGGATCACCCCGGCCGCCACGAACAGACCGGCCGCGACGAACGTGCTCAACGCGGTGATCAGCAACGGCAGTGAGACGATCACGGAGAGGTCTGCGCGGGCCAGCGTCGTGAACAGCAGAGCCGGAGTACCGATGGAGAACGCGAGCCTGCTCAGCACCTCCTGACCGTGGTCGCCGAGGGATCCGCGCAGCGCCACCAGGTAGCCGACGGCGATGATGGCTCCGATGACGGCGAACCCGGTGAGCACTCCGGTCACGCCGACTCCGATCGGCGAGCGGGGAACGGCTCCCCGTGCCAAGCGCGGTGCGCGCGACTCATCGGTGCCACTCCGATCCTCGACCCGACGCGTCCTGCCGCGTTGAGAATGGACGGGACGCCGGAATGGTGCCCGGCGATTCGTCCGGGACCATCGTGCGAATCGGAGAATAGCCGACCACCGGACTCACGGAAATTAGCCACGGCAATGACATATGTCATGCTGTGAGCCGCATCCGAGTTCCCGCGCATTGCGGACGGATCCCGAACACGTTCACATGTTGGGAAATTCCGCCGCGCGATCACCCCTGCATGATCGTCTACAAAGGACCGCTCTGGCAGTCGATCAAATCAATTCTGCCACGCCGCACCACGTCTCCGACGCCTCCGGCGCGGAATCCTCCGGCCCCGGTCTCGGTCCCCGCCACTGCGGCGTCCACACCACACCCGGCTCCACCAAGCGCCAACCTTCGAACACCGCGCGCACCCCGGCATGATCGCGATGAGTCACCTCGGTGCCGGATTTCGCCAGCACCTCCCGCAATTCGCGAGCGGCGTCCGGCAAGTGATCTTGGGTTGTGTGCGAGACCACCAGGAAACTGCCGCGCGAGCAGCGGTTCCGATACGCGGCGAGCATGTCCTCGATCCCGTCCGCATCGCTGACGTAGTGCAGCACCGCGACCATCAGCACCGCGACCGGCCGGGAGAAGTCGAGCAGCTCCCGCGTCGGATCAGCGTTGAGCACCGAGCTCGGATCGCGGACGTCGGCCTGCACCATCGCCGCGTTCGGATTGCCCTGCAGCAACTGGCGGGTGTGCGCGGCCGCCACGGGCTCGTTGTCCACGTACACCACTCGCGCATCCGGGTTCCGAGCCTGCGCGATCTCGTGCGTGTTGCCCCGGGTGGGAATTCCCGAACCGAGGTCGAGGAACTGGTCGATCCCCTCGTCCACGCAGAATTCCACGGCACGCCGCAGGAACGCCCGATTGGACCGGGCGACCGCAGGCCCGCTGGGCATCACCGCGAACACCTGGTCCGCGACCTCGCGGTCGATCTTGAAATTGTGGTCGCCGTTGAGCGCGTAGTCGTACATCCGCGCGGCGTTGGCGTGCTTCACATCCACTCCCGGAATCGCGTGGAGGGAGAACTCCGAATCGAGCCGGCGCCCGGACTCCGGTTCCCTGGCCGCGGGAACATCGGCCGCCCGCGGCGGAGTCACCCGCATCGCGGAACCCGACGGCCCCTGTTCGGGCACGTCCGGAGCGGTCGTGCCTGCTTCACGCTGTTGTTCGCCCGGCTTCATCGGACGCTCCCCTCAGCCCGCTCCCCTGGTCGAGCTCCCCCGAGTCAGAGCGTGGCGCCGGTCGTCGCCGCCCACAAGGCCCAGCCGGGGGAACCTGCCGCGTGCCGACGGCCGAAGGGGCACCGGTTCACCACACCGCCGACGGGCCGGCGCACGACGACCCGACAGAACGTTCCACTGTGGACGTTCATCAGCGCCAGGAGACCTGGGACGTCGGCCAGCGCAGCGCCGCCCGCTCTATCTCGTCCCGCGCCCGCAGCATCCGCTCGACCGCTTCCCGCTGGATCTCCGGAGTCACTCGCGCGGTCGGCATCGAGCAGCTGATCGCGTCCTGCACCGGACCGTCGTAGCGCAGCGCGACGCCGATGCAGTGCACGCCGACGTTGCTCTCCTCCCGTTCGATCGCGTAGCCGCGCTCCCGCGTGGCGGCCAGATCGGTCTGCAGCGCCGCGCGGTCCAGCGTCGACTCGGTGAACCTCGGCAACGGGTCCGGCAGCAGCTCGGCGATCTCGGAATCGTCGCGCTCGGCCAGCAGTGCCTTGCCGAGCGAGGTCGCGCTCGCCGGGAGCCGCCTGCCGACCCGGCTGAACGGACGCAGGTGGTGCTTGGATTCGCGGGTCAGCAGGTAGACGACGTCGGCGCCGTCGAGCCGGGCGAAGTGCACCGTCTCCCCGAGATCGGCCACCAGGTCGTCCAGGTACGGCTTGATCTCCGCCACGCGCAGGTCACCGTCGATGTAGGAGGTGCCGACCAGCAGCGCCCGCACCCCGATCCCGTACAGCGAGCCGGTGGCGTCGGTGCGGACCCAGCCGCGAGCGACCAACGTCTGGAGCAGGGCGTAGAGGCTGCTGCGCGGAACCTGGGTGCGTTCGGCCAGTTCACGCAGGTTCACCGGCTCGCCCTCAAGGCCGCCCAGCACCTCCAGGACCTCCACCGTCCGGGCCGCCGATTTGACGTCCCGCACACCCTTCTGCCCGTCCGCCATGCCGCTCATCACGCACTCCCCTGCGACCGGAAAACCCCCGGCCACCACGCCTTTTCCGCAAAGCAACACCGTACACATCGGCGGTGCGCCCAGCCGTCGAAGGGCACGAGGCCTGCGCCGGCCGCCGGGGGAACCGGGAGGCTCGGTCCCGGTGACCCCGACGGGTCGCTCAAACGGGCGCGGGCGCCTGGCGTCTGCGGCCGATCAGCGTGGCCAGGCCCGCCGCGAGCAGCGAGGCCACCGACAGCCCGTACAGGCCGACCGCGGTGGATCCCGTCGACTCCTCCAAGAACCCGATCACCGTGGGTGCGACGAACCCGCCCAGGTTGCCCAGCGAGTTCACCAGGGCGATGCCCGGAGCCACGATCTTCCCGTCGAGCCCCTGCTGGGCGATCGGCCAGAAGATCGACGCCGAGCACTTGAACCCGACCGCGGCCACGCACATCGCCAGCACCCCGAACCACGGACCGCCCAGCGTCGTGAGGAACGTGCCGATCGCGGCCACCACCAGCGCCGCGGTGACGTACGGGCGCCGAGCACCGGTGCGGTCGGTGAACCGGCCCATCAGGTACATCGCCGCGATCGCGCACGCCCACGGGATCGCCGTGACGAGCCCGACGCCGAAGTCCGGCAGCCCGTTGATGCCGTCGACCAGGCTCGGCAGCCAGAACGTGATCGTGTACCCGGTCAGCGAGATGGCGAAGAAGATGAAGCACAGCAGCAGAACCCGCGGATTCACGAGCAACCGCAGCTTCGAGATCCGCTCGCCCGCGTCCGCCCGTTGCGCGTCGTCGGCGGCGACCGCTTCGCGCAGCGCCGCCTTCTCCTCGGCGGTGAGCCATTTCGCGTCGCCGATGCGGGACACCAGGAAGAACGCGGCGCCGATGCCGATCAGGACCGATAACACGCCCTGCGACAGGAACATCCACTTCCAGCCCGCCAGCCCGGCGAGACCGTCCAGCTCCAGCAGCGCGCCGCTGACCGGACCGGTCACCACGTAGGCCCCGGCCGAGCCGCCCAGGAAGATCGCGACGGCCCGGCCTCGATACCGGTCCGGCAGCCAGCGGGTGAAGTAGTACATGACGCCGGGGAAGAAGCCCGCCTCCGCCACACCCAGCAGGAGCCGCATCACGTAGAACGTGGTGGTGTCGGTGATGAACGCCATCGCGAACACCACCAGACCCCAGCTGATCATGATGCGGGTCAGCCAGACCCGGGCGCCGAAGCGCTCCATGAGCATGTTGCTCGGCATTTCGAAGATGGCGTAGGCGACGAAGAACAGGCCCGCGCCGAGCCCGTAAGCCGCGGCGCCGATGCCCAGATCCGCTTCCAGGTCGTTGCGCACGAACCCGATGTTCGTGCGGTCCATCTGGTTGATGATCAGCATGAGCACCACGAGCGGAATCATGCGTCGGAAGAACTTGCCGACCGCGCTGCTCAGCGCGGGATCGTCCACTGTGGACGCAGGCGGCACCGTCGTCATTGACGTCTCCGGTTTTCAGTTCGTCAGCACGGATTCAGTGCGCGAGAGAGGGAAATTCCCGAAGGGAGATCTTTGCGTCATTGTCAGCGGCGGAGCCGCCGTGCAGTGACCAGCTTGAGCAGGCCGACCACCGGCGGGTTCTCAGCGGCTTCCTCGCAAGGACGGCGTTTTCGCCGTGTATCGGAATTCGATCCCACCGCGAGGAAGCCGCTGAGGTTCCGCTACCGGACACCCACGCGAGCCATTCAGAAAGAGCTCAATACCCGATCACCAGACGGGGAAGGCCGGGGCGGTCCACTCCGGGTGCACGCGGCGCATCGCGGCGGCGTCGTCGCGGTCCCGGACGTCGCTGTCGAGCCAACGCCGGTGCAGCTTCGCCAGCGACTCCCGGTCCAGTTCGATGCCCAACCCGGGCGCGTCGGTGACTTCCACGGCGCCGTCGGTGAAGGTGTGCGGCACCGTGATGACGTCCTCGGTCTGCCACGGCCGGTGCGTGTCGCACGCGTAGTACAGCTCGGGGATGGTGGCCGCCACGTGGGTCATCGCGGCCAGGCTGATGCCCAGGTGCGTGTTGGAGTGCATCGACAGCTGCTTGCCGTAGGTGCGGCAGACCGCGGCCAGGTCCTGAGTCGCGCGCAGTCCGCCCCAGTAGTGGTGGTCGGAGAGCACGACCTGCACGGCGTCGCTGGTGAACGCGGCCGGAACCTCGTCGATCGCGGTCACGCACATGTTGGTGGCCAGTGGCAGGCTGGTCTTCGCGGCGACCTGGGCCATCTGCTCGGTGCCCGCAGTGGGGTCCTCCAGGTATTCGGCGACGCCCTCCAGCGCCGCGGCGACCTCCAGGCTCGTCTGAACCGACCAGGCGCCGTTCGGATCCAGCCGCAGCGGCGCGTCCGGGAACGCCTCGTGCAGGGCGTGGATCGCCGCGACTTCCTGCTTCGGTTCGAAGGCGCCGCCCTTGAGCTTGAAGGACTTGAATCCGTAGCGGTCGGCGAACTGCCGCGCCTGCTCGACGACGCCCGCCGGGTCCAGCGCCGCACCCCAGTCGTCCTCGGGTTCGCCCGCCACGGGGTGCTCGGCCCAGCGGTAGAATAGGTAGCCGCTGTACTCCACGCGGTCTCGGACCTTGCCGCCGAGCAGCGCGTGCACCGGCAGCCCGGTCTCGCGGCCCAGCGCGTCGAGCAGCGCCACCTCGAATCCGGACACGACGCTGTGCACCAGTTTCACCTCGGTGCGGGCACCGCGGAGGCCTTCGGCGACCACGGTGTTGTCGATCTGCGCGATGTCGACTTCGGCGGCCGCGGCGGTGACCCTGGCGAACAGGTCGTTGCGGGCGGTCAGCGGCTGCCCGATGAGTTTCGGGCCGAACGCCTGCGCGATCTTCAGGTAGTCGGTGTCGCCGTAGGTCTCGCCGATGCCGCTCACCCCGTTCTCGGTGACGACCTCGATGATCGTGCGCGGCGTGTAGGGCTGGTGCACGCCCTGCACGTTCAGCAGCGGCGGGTCGCTGATCAGGATCGGGGTGACACGGACCTCGGCGATGCGGATGCTCTCGGACATGAGTGTTCTCCCTGTTCAGGCCTGGTCGACGAGCGCCAGGCCCGTCGTGATCAGCTTGTCGAGCTCGGCGACGTCGGTGGCGGAGGGATCGATCAGCGGCGCCCGGGCCGGGCCGACCGGCAGACCGCGCAGCCGCGCGCCGGCCTTCACCAGCGACACCGCGTACCCGGCCTTGCGGTCCCGGAGTTCGACCAGCGGGAAGTAGAACTCGCGCAGCAGCTCGTCGACCCGATCCTGTTCATCGGCGCGCAGGGCGCCGAAGAAGGCCTTCGCGATCTCGGGGGCGAACGCGTGCACCGCCGAGGAGTAGGGGCTGATGCCGATCGCCGAGTAGGCGCGGGCCTGCATTTCGGCGGTGGCGGCTCCGTTGAAGAACAGGAAGTCCGGCGGGGTGCTCAGCTTGATGCGCTGCAGTCCGTCGAGGTCGCTGTGCCCGTCCTTGATGCCGATGACGGTGGGGATCTCGGCGAGCAGCGCGGCGCTCTCCGCGCTGAACCGGACGTAGTCGCGCTGGTAGGCGATCAGCGGCAGCGAGGTGTGCTCGGCGACCCGGCGCACCTGCTCGACGAGCCCGTCCTGCGGGGCTTTGACCAGGTAGTGCGGCATCAGCAGACCGGCGGCGGCGCCCGCGTCCACGGCGCGTTCGGCGAACTGGCGCGCCAGCGCCCAGCCGTAGCCGACGCCGGCGATCACCGGAATCCGGCCGTCCGCGACCTCGACGGCGGTCCGCACCACGGACGAGTACTCCTCGGGCGTCAGCGAGAAGAACTCGCCGGTGCCGCAGGCGACGAAGAACGCCGCGGGTTCGGCTTCGGCCTGGCCTTCCAGGTAGGTCCGCAGCCCGGCGAGGTCGAGCTCACCTGCTGCGGTGAACGAGGTGAGCGGGAAGGACAGCACACCGGTGTCCATCCGTTCGCCGAGCCGGGCGGCGAATCGGCTGACGTCCTGCGCCGTGGAAGTCGAAGTCATGAGCATCTCGTCTTCATATGTAGACGGCGATTCCTGATGTAGACGAGATTAGGAACCAGTCGCTCTTGATGTCAACGCTGGGCTCCTCCGCCGAACCACCCGACCGCCCCAACTCGGCGACGCCGCACCGGAACCCCGCAGGAACGGGGCGACAAAGCGTTCGGCTCATAAATCCCCAAACTTCCTTATCGTTCCCTGTTATGGTCCATTCAGGGAGTGATACGGACATGGATCAGCAGTGGTATTCCGTCGAGCAGGTGGCCGATCTGCTCGGGCTGCACGTCAAGACCGTGCGCGGCTATGTGCGCGACGAGCGCCTGAACGCGGTCCGCGTGGGCAAGCAGTACCGGATCTCGCGCGAGGACCTGGCGCAGTTCACCGGTGAGCGCGCCGCTCCGGCGACCGCGGCCCGGCACGTCGAGACCTCCAGCTTCGTGCAGATCGACGCGATCGACCGCGCGGCGATGGACCGGCTGACCTCCGCGGTGCTGGGCTCGCTGCGCGGCGAACCCGGGGAAGCGCCGCTGCGCGTCGACACCACCTACGACGAAGACCGCGGCAGCCTCAAGTTCATCGTGATCGGCTCCCCCACCCGCACCGCCGAGCTGCTCAAACTCATCGACGTGCTCCTGGAGCAGGTATGACCTCGATCTACACCTCCGAAGCGGGTGCCGAGCGACTGTCCCGGCTCTACCGCGAACACCTCGCTTCGTGGCCGGTTCCCAGCGAACATCGGCACCTGCCGACCTCCCAGGGGGACACGTTCGTGCTCAGCTGCGGACCCGAACACGCGCCCCCGGTGGTGCTGCTGCACGGTTCCTCCACGAACGCGCTGAACTGGTTCGCCGACGCGCCCGAGTGGTCCCGCGAATTCCGGCTGCACGCCGTCGACCTCATCGGCGAGCCCGGCCTGAGCGCGCCGTCCCGGCCGCCGCTGACCTCGGACGCGCACGCGCGCTGGCTGGACGAGGTGTTCGACGGGCTGGGCCTGGAAACCGTTGCGGTCGTGGCGGAATCATTGGGCGGTTTCCTCGCGGTGGACCACGCGAGCAGGCGGCCCGGCCGGATCACGCGGCTGGCGCTGCTGTGCCCCGGCGGGCTCGGCAGGCAGCGGCGGGAGATGGTGCTGTTCGCCGCGGCACTGATGGTTTTCGGACGCGGCCGTGCGGCGATGTCGTGGTTGTGCGGAACCTCGGACATCCCCGAGTACGCGCGGACCGTCTCGTCGCATTTCCGCCCGCGCATGGAGAAGCTGCCGCGGTTCGATGCCGCGGCGCTGCGGCGGCTGGCCATGCCGTTGCTGGTGATCGTGGGCGACCGGGACCGCATGTTCGACTCCGCCGGAACGCGGCGCGCTCTGGAGCGGGCGGTGCCGCACGCCGTCGTCCGGAGGCTGGCGCACACGGGTCATTTCCTGCCCCGGCAGACCGGCCCGATCGCCGATTTCCTGCGCTCGCGGGAGAAAACGGGAAACCGAGGGTCCGTCGGGATCGGCGATCCGAAACAGATTCGACGCGGCTAACCCTTTTTCCTGCGGTACCTCACCACCCAGGTCGGCAGCGACATCATCCGGGAACAGGGCAGCCACGTTCCCTGCGCGAGCCTCGACGAACCGCTGCAGTGCCGCCCGTCCTGACATTGCCCCTCAGGTGACCGCTTCCTCGGTACTGGTCCGAGGAGGTCGTCACCTCAGATGGGCGCCGGAGCCTCGGGGACGTCCCGACCCCCGAGGCGGGACGTCCCCGTCGCTCAGCGGCGGCGGATGCGCGCAAGCCAGGCGGCGGAGTCGACGACGGCGCCGTCCTCGACGCCCAGCCGTCGCGCGTTGTCGTCGGAGGCGATGCCGCGGTAGTGCGTCCGGCCGACCTCTTCCAGGTCCCAGCCGTCGGCGAACGCGGCGCCGAAATCGTCTCTGCTCACCGTCGGCCCGATGCTCTCCTCGACGTCGGCCAGCGCGAGGACGTGCACCACGGCACCGGGATTGCTCACCCGGTGCAGCGACCGCGCGTAGGCGACGCGGTCCTGCGGGCCGAAGACGTGGAACAGCGCGCTGTCGATGACGGTGTCGAACCGCGGTTCTCCAGGCAGCCGCAACGCGTCCGCGATGTCGAACCGGACGCTGACGCCGTGTTCAGCCGCGTTCGCGCGAGCTCGTTCCACCGCGTTCCGGGAGGAATCGAGACCCAGGGACGTCGTAGCCCAGACGGCCCAGGTGGATCGTGTGCTCACCGGTGCCGCAACCGATGTCGAGCACCGCTCCCCCGATGGCACCGGTACGTTCCAGTTCGACCACCGCCGACTGCGGTGCGCCGATCACCCACGGCGGATCTCCTGCCACGTAGCTGTCGTCGAGCGCGGCGATCGGAACCGTGTGATCCATGAGCTCCTCCAAGACGGTGATGGGGACCGGGCGGAACCGCGCCGCCACGAGCAGGGCGGTTGTAGCCCGCGAGAGCGAAGGCGCCGCCCGATCTGGACTCACGTTAAAAGTTCGAGCGAGCTCGAAGTCAAGGGCGAATCACCCCGAAGGGGAGGAGGAACATCGTGGCGACAGTGCGGCGGATCGTCGTGACAGGCGGGCCGGGTTCCGGCAAGACCACCTTGCTCGACCGGCTCGGTGCCGCCGGGCACGAGCGGTCTGAGGAAGCCGGGCGCGGCATCATCCGCGATCAGCTCGCCGTCGGAGGCGCGGCGCTGCCCTGGGCCGATCCGGCGCTGTTCGCGGAACTGATGCTGTGCTGGGAACTGCGCAACTACCGCACAGCCATCAACGGCACCGTGTTCTTCGACCGCGGACTGCCCGACATCGTCGGCTACCTGCGCGTCGAAGGCCTGCCCGTGCCCGCGCACATGCGCACCGCCGCGCGAGATTTCCGCTATGCGCGGCGGGTTTTCATCGCCCCGCCATGGCCGGAGATCTACCGCACCGACGCGGAACGCGCGCAGACACCGGAGCTGGCCCGGCGGACTTTCGAGGCGATGTCGGAGACCTACGCCGACTACGGCTACGAGCTGGTCGAACTGCCGAAGGCACCCGTCCACGACCGCGTCCGCTTCCTGCTGAACGCCATCGAGGAACGCTGAGTCACGACCCGATGCCGAGGTCCGCACCGAGTTGACGCGTCGTGCTCGCGCCGTCGATGCTCTCGCGGATGATGTCGGCGTGGCCGCAGTGTTGCGCCGTCTCCCGGATCAGGTGCACCAGCACGGACCGTGCGGACCACTCGGTGCCCGGCGGGAACCAGGGCGTCTCGGGTAAGCAGAGCATCACGTCCATTGAGGACAGTTCGGTGGCGGCGCGTTCGGTGTCGCGGGCGGCCAGCCGGTAGTCGTCGATGAGCTCGACGAGCGTCTCGCCGGGCTGCATCCGCAGGCCGGCCCGGTCGTCGTCCGCCGTGGTGTCGTCGCGGAACAGCTGCCCCCGGAGGGTGCGGGTCCAGTCCCGCTCGACCGCGGTGACGTGCTTGACCAGGCCGCCGAGGGTGAGCTCGCTGACCGTGCTGCGCCTGGCCGCGCTCTCGTCGCTCAGCCCGCGGACCGTGATCAGCAGCGCGTCGCGCTGCACGGCCAGCATCCCCAGCAGTTCCGCTCGTTCGCCCGCACCGGTCGCCATGACAGCCCCCTCGTCGCCGTATCCGTTCGACGGTAGACGACACCCCTGACGATCTCCGGGGGATCGGTCGCCGTCCGGGGATCAGACGCCGACCGGGTCTCGCTCCGGGACGCTGCCGCGGAAGGCCTGCCGATAGCGGGCGGGGCTGGTGCCGACGAGCCGTTTGAACCGGTCCCGGAACGTCGTCGGCGAGGTGAATCCGACCTGCTCGGCGATGCGCTCCACCGGATGGCCCGTCGTCTCCAGCAGGTGCTGCGCCCGACGCAGCCGCGCCCGGTGCAGCCACTGCAACGGCGTCGTCCCCGTCTGCTCGCGGAACCGCCGGTTGAGCGTGCGCCCGCTCAACGCGGCGTGGGAGGCGATGTCCGCCAAGGTCAGCGGCAGGTGCAGGTGATCCTCCAGCCAGCACAGCAACGGCTGCACACTCGCTCCGTCCGGGGCCGGCGGCTCGTGCACGATGAACTGCGCCTGCCCGCCGTCGCGTTCCAGCGGCATCACCGCGAGCCGCGCCGAATCAGCCGCGACCGCCGAACCGTGGTCGAGCCGGATCATGTGCAGGCACAGGTCCATGCCCGCCGCCGCCCCGGCCGAGGTGAGGATGCTCCCCGCGTCGACGTAGAGCACGTCCGGATCGACGTCGATCAGCGGGTAGCGGCGGGCGAGCTCGCCGGTGCCGAGCCAATGCGTGGTCGCCCGCCGCCCGTCGAGCAACCCCGCCTCGGCCAGCACGAACGCGCCCGAGCAGATCGAGGCGATGCGGCTCCCGTTCGCCTCGGAGCTCCGCAGCGCCGCGAGCGCCTCCACGGGCACCGGGAGCGTCGGATCCGACTGGCCGGGCACGATCACCGTGTCCGCGCCGCGGAGCCCTTCCAGCCCCCACGGCGCCCGCAGCGTGAACGCGCCGGCGCTGACTTCATCGGCCACCGCGCACACCCGGACCTCGTAGGCGATCCGTCCGGAAGCCGGGCCAGTCCGAAGGCGTTGACCGGGATGGACAAGTCGAACGCGATGACCGGATCTAGAGCGAGCACGGCAACGGTGTGCATGGCGGAACCTGTTCGTCGGCGGAGATCGCGGCTCGGGAAGGAGCCGAATCCACAGCTACCACCGGAACCGAGCGGGTGGCCGGAATCCGGTGGAAGCTGACGTTTTCGCCACAGTCGGCAGCCTGTCCCCGTCCCTAGCGTGGAGCTCGCAAGCGGTTCGGCGAGGAAAGGCCCCACCATGCACGCGCAGTTCGTTCTGTTCGACGGGTTCGACCCGCTCGACGCCATCGGCCCGTACGAGACGCTGCTCGCCGGCGGCGGCGCCACCGGCGGCCTGCTCACCGGCGAGTTCGCCACCGCCGAAAGCCCCCGCGAGGTCAGCTCCGGCGTCGGCGGCGTCACCCTGCGAGCGACGGCGACCGTGGACGCGGACCGGGCCGACCTGATCATCGTGCCCGGCGCCGCTCCGGGCGACGGCTCCGGCGGCATGGTCGAAGCGATCAACGAGCGGCTGGCGGCGGCCGCTCGCTCGGAACTGGGCGGCCGGCTCGAAGAGGCGATGCTGCGCCCGGGGACGACGGTCGCCACGGTGTGCGGCGGCTCGGTCGTGTTCGGCATGGCCGGGCTGCTCGTCGGCCGCAACGCCACCACGAACCGGATGGGGTTGGCGGACTTCGCCGCGACCGGCGCCCACGTGATCGACGCCCGCGTCGTCGACGACGGCGACCTGATCACCGCTGGCGGGGTCAGCTCCGGAATCGACCTGGCCCTCCACCTGCTGGAGCGGGAACTCGGCCCACTGGTGGCGCGAGCAGTGGAGGACCTCTTCGACCACGAACGCCGCGGCACCGCCTGGCGCCACCACGGCCCGGTACCGACCTGGTCGTAAGGCCCGCGCCCCACGTCCCGGCCGGACGGAGCCCACCACGGGTCACATCGGCCGGGGCCGGGACCCGAGTACAGGTGAAGCACAGCAGCCCAGGTGCCCATGCAGATCAAGTGTCTTCTCAGCGGGCAAACCGATGACCGGTGGCCGGGGTGAGCGGAACGACCACCAGCCCGTTCTCAGCGGCTTCCTCGCGCGGACCAGCGATTTCCCTCGGGGCGGAGGTACCCGCGAAATCGATCCCGCAGCGAGCAAGCCGCTGAGGTTCCGCAGCCCGACCCGCTACGCGGGCCACTCCGAAAGAGGAGAATGCGAGGTATGTGCCGAAGCATCAAGACCCTCCGCCCGCCCTACGCCGAGCAGGTCACCGACGGTGATGTGCGGGCGGCGGCGGTGCAGTACGTCCGCAAGATCTCCGGGTTCCGGCAGCCCGCCGCGCACAACGCGGCGGCGTTCGACCGCGCGGTGGACACCATCGCGCAGGCCACCGCGGAACTGCTCGACTCCCTGGAGGTTCGCGGCTCCCGGAGCTGAGCACCGGCCCGCCGTGGTCGGCGGCGACCGGACCGGCGCGGTGCGAGCCGTGTCATCCGGATTCCAAGGTGAGCAGGGTTCGCTTGGCCTCAGGTCCGCCGGCGTAGCCGCCGAACGAGCCGTCGGAGCGCACCACCCGGTGGCACGGGACGACCACGGGCAGCGGGTTCGTCGCGCACGCGGTGCCGACGGCCCGGACCGCGCGCGGGCTGCCCGCCGCAGCGGCCACCTGCGCGTAGCTCTCGGTGCCGCCGTAGGCGATCCGGGGCAGGTGGGCCAGCACCGCGCGCCGGAACCCCTTCGACAGCCGGAAGTCCAGCGGCACGTCGAACTCGCGCCTGTTCCCGGTGAAGTACTCGTCGAGTTGCGTGCTCACCGCGTCCAGTCGCGCCGGTGCCGCCAGCACGCGTGGACTGACCTGCTCCGCCAACGCGGTGAGCACCGCCTCGTGGTCCTGGCCGGGGAACGCGACCCGCACCAGGCCCTGCTCGGTCGCGGCCAGCAGCAACGAGCCGACCGGCGTGTCCACCGTGCGGTAGGCGACGTCGAGCAGCCCGTCCCGTTCGGCGGCGACCGTCAGCCTCGCGTGCAACCGTTCCAGCGCTTCGTCCGGAGCGGTCGATTCCCTCGCTTCCGTCATGGCATTGCCTCCTCGGTGCCGATGGTGGCGCGCAGCCGGGCGATGCCGTCGGCCGCGGCTCGCCGGGCCGCGTCGGTGCTCCCGCCGATGATCTCGGCGATCTCCCGGTAGGGCAGGCCCGCGATGTGGTGGTAAGCGACCGCTTGGCGCTGCTTGTCGGGCAGTTCCCGCAGTGCCGCCCACACCGGGTCGGGCTCGCGCGGAACCCCGTCCACGGCGGGCCGTTCCGGGACCTGTTCGACGCTCACCGGGCGACGCGCTCGCGCGCGGGTGATGTCGACGGCCTTGCGGTGCGCGATGGTGACCAGCCATGCCTGCACGTTGGCCGTCGGATCGAGTCGCGGATACGCCTGCAGCGCGGACAGGAACGTCTCGGACCAGGCGTCCTCGGCGTCCACCGGACCCACCACGGCGCGGCACACCCGCAGCACGACCGGCCCGTGCTCGGTCACGATTCGCTCGAACGGGGTCATGTCAGAAGAGCCTGCCCGCCTCCACCGCGGACGGTTCCTCCAATGCCAGCAGGTAGCGCTTGCGGTCCAGTCCGCCCGCGTAGCCGGTGAGGCTGCCGTCGGCGCCGATGACCCGGTGGCAGGGCACGATCACCGACAGCGGGTTCTGCCCGTTGGCGGCGCCCACCGCCTGCGAGTAGTTCACGTCGCCGAGCCGCCGCGCCAGCTCCCCGTAGGTGCGGGTCTCGCCGTACGGGATCTCCTTGAGCAGCTCCCAGACCCGCAGCTGGAACGGCTCACCGCGCGGCGCGAGCGGCAGCTCGAACTCGGTGCGCCGCCGCTCGAAGTACTCGGCGAACTGCCGTTCGACCTCGGTGAACAGCGGCATTTCCGCCCGCTCCCCGAATTCCTCACGACGATGCCGTCCTCCGGCGAAGTGCACCGCCGCCAAGCTCTCGTCGTGGGCGATGAGCGTCACCTCGCCGAGCGGCGTCTTGATCACCCCGTGCACCGTGCTCATGATCGGCTCCCGTCTGCGCGCCTGCCCTTACCACTATGCAGACGCGCGAGGCACCTCGAACGTGAGCCCCTGCGACGCGCCCGAGGTCAGGACGACATGATCGGCTGGACACTGCCAACTGGAATAATCCTCCGCATGACGACGGCACCACCGGCACGCGCCGCGAAACGCGGCCGCCCCGGCTACGACCTGGAGTCCCTGCTGGCGGTGGCGGTGCAGCTGTTCAACGAACGCGGTTACGACGGGACCAGCATGGAGGACCTGTCCCGCAAGCTCGGCATCAGCAAGTCCGCCATCTACCACCACGTTCCGAGCAAGCAGGAACTGCTGCGGCTGGCCGTCGACCGAGCGTTGGACGGGTTGTTCGCCACCGCCACGGCCGCCCGCGCACGGGACGCGCGTGCCGTGGTGCGGCTGGAACACCTGGTGCGCGGCAGCGTGCTGGTGCTCGTGGACCGGTTGCCGTTCGTGACGCTGCTGCTGCGGGTGCGGGGCAACACGAAGGTGGAGCGGGCCGCGCTGGCTCGGCGCCGGGAATTCGACCAGCTCATCACCGACCTCGTGGCCGAAGCGGTCGAGGACGGCGATCTGCGGCCGGACTTCGACGCCGCCACCGTCGGACGATTGCTGTTCGGCATGGTGAATTCGCTGGTCGAGTGGTACCGGCCGCGTGGCGGCATCGGTGCGAAGGAACTCGCGGACGTCGTCGTGGCGATCGCGTTCGACGGGCTCCGGACGGACCGCCCGGCCTGATCCGATTCTCCAAGGAGACGGAGATGAACTCACGCGAATCGAGTTCGCCCTGCGCAACGCCGTCTCCGCAACCTCTGTGAAGCACCGGAATCCCGCAGGTGTCCGGCCGATTCCTGCGGTCGCCGCACGAACGTGACGACATCACGGGTGACCGGAGGCGGAGGTCGTTCGGGAGTCACGACCTCCGCTCTCCACCAGGTGGGACGGCGGCGACGGCACCGAGTTCGGGGGTCTCGGCCGTCAGCTGGTGCGCAATGCACCGTCGCGGCACCGGAATGCATCCGTTTCGGGGCCGGACTGCCGACTCCGGAATCCGCGACCACTGATCCCACAACGAGATCGTCACCCTCCCACTGTCCACTCGCAACACAAGACGGCTTCCGATGGCCCACGATCGTGCGGATCTTCTCGTTGCCCAGCGGTCGATTCCACGGCGGCGCACCCGCACACTGGCGGTTCACCGGGAGGGGAGCCGCCATGAGGAAATCCCACGCCGTGCTCATGGCCTGCGTGCTCGCCGCAACGACCGCGCAGTGCGGCGACCCGCAGCCACCGGCGAGTGTTCCCGCACCGGCGTTCACTTCCAGTGTGCACGGTGTCGACGCCGCGCAGCTCGGACCTAGCTGGCGCCCCGAATGCCCCGTCGCCCCGGAACAACTGCGCCTGCTGCGGCTTCGGCACGTCGGGATGGACGGCCGGGAGCACACCGGGCGGCTCATCGTGCACGAGGACCGGGTGGCGCAGACCGTCGCCGCGTTCGCCCGGCTCTACGAGCTGCGGTTCCCCATCGCAAGGATGCACCCGGCCGGGGCATACCCCGAGGCGTCGGACGAACTGTCGATGCGCGAGAACAACACCTCCGCGTTCAGCTGCCGCGGGATCAACGGCAGCGACAGCTGGTCGTACCACGCTTACGGGCGGGCCGTTGACATCAATCCGCTCATCAACCCGTACATCAGCGCGGACGGTGAACTCCAGCCCGCCACGGCAGGCCCCTATCTGGACCGCTCCCGGCGAGATCCGGGGATGCTGCACGATGGAGACGCCGCCGTGCGGGTGTTCACCGAGGCGGGCTGGACGTGGGGCGGCGGCTGGCGGGATCCCCATGACTACCAGCACTTCGAGCTTCCGTGAGCATCACTTCAGGTCGAAACCCCGGTAGTCGTCGGCCGCCACGGCCTCGCAGGTCTGCTCGTAGAGGTCGAGGCCACCGACGTAGGGCATGAAAACTCGTTCCTTGCCGGGAACGTTCGCCCCGAGGTACCAGGAATTCGCCTTCGGATAGAGGGTCGCCTCCGCCAGCTCGCGCAAGTGCTCGACCCAGTCCCGCTGAGCCTGCTCGGTGGCCTCGATGGTGCGGTAACCGCCACTTCTCAGGTGCTCGACGCAGGCGGCCGTCCACTGCACGTGCTGTTCGATGGACGTCACCATGTTCGTCAGCACCGACGGGCTGCCGGGGCCTGCCAGGATGAACATGTTCGGGAATCCCGCCACAGCGAGTCCCAGGTAGGTCGCCGGGCCGCCGCGCCACGTTTCGGCGAGCTCGTGGCCCGCTCTGCCTCGGACGTCGATTCGCCGCAGCGCGCCGGTCATCGCGTCGAAGCCGGTGGCCAGCACGAGCGAATCCAGATCGTACTCCACACCACCGGCCCGCACTCCCCGCGCCGTGACCGTCTCCAGTGGACTGTCCCGGGAGTCGACGAGCGTCACGTGATCCTGGTTGTAGGTCTCGAAGTAGTCGGTGTCCACGCAGATCCGCTTGGTGCCCAGCGGATGCCCGTAGGGCAACAATGCCTCGGCGGTGGCCGGGTCGTGCACGACCGCGCGGATCTTCGCGCGCACGAACTCGGCGATCTCGTCGTTGGCCCGCTGGTCGGCCAGGATGTCGGCGTAGGCGCCGAGCAGCCGGAAACCGCCGTAACTCCACCGGCCCTCGTACTCGCGGTAGCGCTCTCGTGCGTCGACGTCGAACGTGTTCCGCTCGTTCGCGCTGCGTTCCACGCCACCGGGGCTGGCCCGGTTCGCCCGGCGCCGTTGCCGGTAGTTCGCCTTGACCGCACGCACCACGTCGGGATCTAGCGGGCCGTTGAACGCGGGGATGGAGAAGTTCGGCGTCCGCTGGAACACGGTCAGCCGCGCGGCCTGCCCGGCGATCACCGGGATCGCTTGGATCCCCGACGACCCGGTTCCGATCACACCGACACCACGCCCCGAGAAGTCCACATCGGACTCCGGCCAGTTCCCGGTGTGGTACACGGATCCTTCGAACTCGTCCAGTCCGGGCAACGCGGGCCGCTGCGGCACGGACAGGCAACCGGTGGCCATCACGCAGAACCGGCTCACCAGCGGCGGCCGCCCCGGCGCGTGCACCGTCCAGCACGCCGTGCCCTCGTCGAAATGCGCCGCGGTGACCCGCGTGTCGAACTCGATGTCGCGCCGCAGGTCGAACCGCCGCGCGACGTGCGACAGGTAGCGTTGGATCTCGGGTTGCGCGGAATACCGCTCCGACCATTCCCATTCCTGCTGCAGGGATTCGGAGAACGAGTACGAGTAGTCGAGGCTCTCGATGTCACAGCGCGCACCCGGGTAGCGGTTCCAGTACCAGGTTCCGCCGACGTCCGACCCGGCTTCCAGCACCCGCACCGAAAACCCTCGCGAGCGCAGTTCGTAGAGCATGTACAGGCCGCTGAACCCGGCCCCGATCACCACCACGTCGACGTCCGCCAGGGCTTCCCGGCCTTCGGATGTGGCTGAAGAAGCTCGCATGCTCGTCACCCGCTCGCACCGGTCGGCCGCATTGCCGCATTCGTTGCCCCGCAGCGGAAATCTAGCGCAGCGGTACGGCGGTGACGATGAAAGTCACCGAGGTGGCCGAGTGCGGCCGGGCCATGCGGGTGGCCGCGGCACCGGTTGCGGGCCGGCGCCACGGCGTAGCGGAGCCGCGAGAGTTCTACGCGGCGGAGGCCGATCCGCCGGATCTCGCCTGCGGCACCGGATTCCCTTCCTCCGGGGCCAGCCCCAGCATGTCGAGCAGCTCCGCCAGCTGAGCGGCGTCCTCCGCGTGGTGCGCGGTGGCGCGTACCGCCCGCGCCCGCTCCTGCGGAGTCGGCTCGTGCGCGTCCGCGTTCTGCGGCGTGGGTGTCGCTTGCATGAGTCTTCCTCCCCCGAGTGGTCGATGCGGTCGCCGATACTGCCAGCCGAACGATCCTGCGACACGGCCGAAAGTCCTGGTCCCGCGAATGCTGGGACGCGGGAGTCCGGGTGTGGCGCGAGTGGGGGATGACCGCGTCCTGATGCGAGCGGGGTCACTCTCCGACCCGTACCTGCTGGTTGAGCAGGGCGGCTTCCGGGCACCTTTCTAAGGGGCGGGAACGGCAAGGAAGGGGCTCACGTGCGCGCACTGATCACGGGCTGGCCCAGCTTCCTGCACTCCGAGATCGGCGCGGGTGATGTGGCGGCCATGCGTCGGGTGGGGGATGCGCTGGCCGCCGCCGGAATCCCGCATGACTCGGCGTGGAGCCCGGTGCTGGCCTCGGGGTCGCTCACCTTCGACGACGCGGATCCGGAGAGGTACACCGACCTCGTGTTCGTCAGCGGACCGGCGCACGGCAGGCAGCTCGACGACCTGCATCACCGCTACGCCCGGTGCAGGCGCATCGCGGTCGGCGTCACGGTCATAGACGAGCGCTCCGCCGCAGTCCAGGGCTTCCACTCCGTGCTGGCCCGCGACCGCCCGCTGGTACCGGCGTCCCGGGATCTCGCCGCGAGCGCCGCGCTGAGCCCGGCACCGGTCGCGGCGATCGTCGTGTCCCACGGCCGCCGGGAGTACCCCCCGCTGCGCAGGCACGACAGCGTGCACCGGTACTTGCTGAACTGAATCGGCCGCACCGATTTCGCGCCGCTGATGGCCGATCCGCGGCTGGACCGGGTCAACTCCAGGTTGTGCTCCACGGCCGACCAGTTCGCGGCGTTGCTGGCCCGCGCGGACGTGGTGGTGACCTCCCGCCTGCACGGACTGGTCTTCGGGCTCGCGCAAGGGGCTCCGGTGCTGGCCGTGGACCCGGTAGCCGGTGGCGGCAAGCTCACCGCCCAGGGGGTGGCCTGGCAGTGGCCAGCGGTCCTCTCCAGCGAAGAGCTGATCGCCGGCGGCGACGGACACTCGGGGGCGCTCCTGGACCAGTGGTGGCAGTGGTGCCTAGGCCCCGAAGCCCGAGAACAGGCGAAAGCCCACGCCGCCCAAGCAGCGAGCACCGGCCGACAACAACTCACCGACCTGGTAAACCACCTCACCACCCCCACAGCCAGGTGAACCAGCGCCCGTTTCCCCGCGCCCACAACCTCATCCCGCCAGGCGAAGCCCCACCTAACGCCGAAGCCAACTCCTAACGGCGAAGCCAAACCCGTGCGACGAAGCCGCGCCTTACGGCGAAGCCGAATCTTTGCGGCCGAAGGCCGTGCCTTACGGCGAAGCCGAATCCTTACGGCCGAAGGCCGTGCCTGTATGCGCGAAGCGCATAGCCCACGTCACAAAGCCGACCACCCGCGGGTTCTCAGTTGGTCTCTCGCGAGGACAGCTTTTTCCCTCGTGGCGGAGCCACTCGGGAAAAAGATCCCGCAGCGAGAGACCAACTGAGGTTCCGCCACCCGACCACCAAAGCAAAACGAGACCGAAGATTCACCGCTCGGCTGAGACGCCGGTACCCAGGAAGCGGAGCATGTCGGCGCCTACTACGTCGAACACCGAGGAGTCGTGGTTCCCCGGCAGCACCGACATCACCGGAGTGTTCGGGTACTCCCCCGCCAGCTGATCCACACCTTCCCGATACAGGTCGGCGTCGCCGATCCACACGCCGACCGGGACGTCGCCCAGCTGATCGGTGCGGCGCAGCGGGTCGTTCTCGATCCACTCCTGCTCGGTCGCGAACACGCCCTTCTCGTCCATGTGCGGCCAGGTCACCGGCAGCGCAGGCGCCAACAGCGCGGCGGCCTGGACGGGCAGCTCCACCTCGGTGCGTTCGGCGGCGTAGTTCAGTGCGCCGAAGCCGCCGGTCGATATTCCGGCGACCGCGAACGGCAAGCCGTCGCGGTCACCGAGCCCGCGGGTGCGGAGCCACGCGGGCACCTCCTCGAGCAGCATGCTCATCAGGTCGCCGTTGGCGGAGCCATCGTTCCAGTAGCAGTTGAACCCGCCGTCGACGGCGAGCAACCCGAACGGCGGGATGGCCCCGTTGGCGTACTCGGTTTCCAGCTTGGCCAACGTCTCGTACGGTATCGGAGTCGGACTCATCCCGTCCCTGCCGTGCAGGTACAGCACCATCGGCAGGTTCTCGGTGTGTTCCAGACCCGTCGGGAACGCGAACATGAGCTGCACGTCCCCGTCCCGGTAGTGGGAACGCTCCGCGTCCACTTGCAGTACCGGTCCGGTCGCCGCCGGAGTCCTCGGCATCGGTCTGCGCAGCGGCGCCTCCGCAGTGGCCGATCCGGGCTCCGTTCGCCCGCACGCCCCCACAGCGGCGCCTGCCGCCGCCGCACCCATCAAGGACAGCAGGCTTCGCCGCCCCAGTTTCACGTTCCGCATTCGCCTGCCACCACGTCGTCAAGGTCCCCCGACACCTTACCGAGCCCCCTGATGGTTGTCCGCGAGGCCGACCACGTTCAACATGACCTGGGAAAGCGGACTGGAAGGGGATGGGCGTGAACGGTGCGGAAAGCCTGCTCGCAGCTGCGCAGGAGGCCGGCGTCGCGGTGTGCTTCGCGAATCCCGGCACGACCGAGATTCCACTGGTGGAGGCGTTCGACTCCGTCGAGGGCGTCCGTACCGTGCTCGGCCTCTCCGAGGGGGTCGTGACCGGCGCCGCGGACGGGTACGCGCGGATGACGGGGCGACCGGCGATGACGTTGTTGCACCTCGGGCCGGGTTTCGCCAACGGCATCGCGAACCTGCACAACGCGCGACGCGCCCGCACCCCGATCATCAACGTGGTCGGTGAGCACGCCACCTGGCATCAGGCCGCGGACGCACCGCTGGCCAGCGACATCGACTCGTTGGCCCGCCCGGTGTCGGGCTGGGTGGGCCGGACCAGCGGGGCCGCGGCGGCCGCATCGGAGTTCCTCGACGCCAGGCAGGCCGCGCTGCGCGAGCGGATGCCGGTGACGTTGATCGCCGCCGCTGATCACATGTGGGGCGATGGCGGCCAACGGGCAGCCGTGCCACCGGAACCGGCCTTGGCCACTGTGGACGGACAGCGGGTGGCGGGAATCGCGAAGCTGCTCGCCGGGCCTGGACGTCCCGCGCTGCTGCTCGGCGGGTCCGCGCTGAACGCCGACGGGCTCCGGCTGGGAGCTCGGATCGCGGCGGCGACCGGTGGCGAAGTGTTCGCCGAGCGCAGCCCGGCCCGCGTCGAGCGCGGCCCGGACATCCCGGTGGTGCGGTCGCTGCCGTACTTCCCGGAGGACACCCTCGCCGCCCTGGACGGCTTCACGCATCTCGTGCTGGTCGGCGCCGGGGTCCCGGTGGCGTTCTTCGGTTACCGGGGGCAGCCCAGCGTTCCGGTGCCGGAGCACGTCCAGGTGCACACGCTGGCCGATCTCGACGAGAACGCCGTTGATGCGCTCGGCGCCGTCGCCGAGGCCATCGGCGCCTCCGGAGTCGAACCGCCGCCGCGGGACCGCCCGGCGCTGCGCGCGCCCGAGGGCGAGCTGCACGCCAAGGCCGTCGCCACCGCGATCGCGCTCACCCAACCGGACCGGTCGATCATCGTGAACGAGGGCATCACCGCGGCCGCGGCCTATCCGGCGGTGGCCGCCGCCGCACCCGCGCACACCGAGCTCGGGTTGACCGGCGGGGCGATCGGCATGGGAATCCCGGTCGCCACCGGGGCCGCGCTGGCCTGCCCGGACCGGCCGGTGATCGACCTGCAGGCCGATGGCAGCGCCGCCTACACGCTCCAGGGGCTCTGGACGCAGGCACGCGAGCGGCTCGACGTGACGACCGTGATCTGCGCGAACTCCCGGTACCGCATCTTGGAGGCCGAGCTCGGCAGGGCCGGAGTGCGCACCCCCGGACCGGCCGCGACCGGCATGACCAGCCTCGGCGATCCCGCTACCGACTGGGTCTCGCTGGCCACCGGTTTCGGCGTCCCCGCCGCCCGGGTCACCACCGGCGAGGAACTCCTCGCGGCCCTGCACAACGCGCACACGACCCCAGGCCCCCACCTCATCGAGGCGGTCCTGCCCTGATCATTCGTTCTCGTCCTGCGCTGCGATCTTGTCCTGCGCCTGCGTCCCGATGGCGCGTGGTGCGGTGACGCGGGAGCGGGTCAGTGGTTCGGGGTCACCGGTCGGCGAGGGTTCGGGAGGTGAGGAGGTCGTGGCGCAGGGCCAATGAGGCCGCTTCGAGGCGGGAGTGGACGCCGAGTTTGGTGAGCACCGCCTGCACGTGGGTGCGGACCGTCGTCGGGGAGACGCCCAGGGATTTGGCCATCGTCGCCGTCTGCGCCCCTTCCGTGAGCAGGCCGAGGCATTCGCGTTCCCGCGCGGTGAGGTACGAGGCGAGCCTGCGGGCGTCGAGGGCGTCGCCGCGCGGCTCCTGCGGCGGAACCCGCGCCGTGGCGAGGGACACGACGGTCTCCCCGGCGGCGACCGCATCCAGCGCATCGACCAGGTTCTCCAAGCCGCACATCTTGTTCACGTATCCCGCGGCGCCCGCGGACAGGGCGCCGCGCACCCCGTGGGCGTCTCCGTCGGCGGTGAGCACGACGATCTTCGTGTCCGGCCCGGCGGCGAGCACCTCCCCCAGCCGCGCCACCCCGTCGCCGTCGCCGAAGAACCGGTCGAGCAGGCAGATGTCCGGTGCGAGCCGCCGCACGGCGGCGACCGTGCCCGCGAGGGATCCCGCCGTGCCGACCACCGGGAAACCACGTGCGGACAGCGCCGCGACCAACGCGTCCACGAAGATCGTGTGGTCATCGCCGAGCAGCACCCGCGTTGAACCGTCCCCCATCGAACTCTCCCATCGTTGGCCGTTCCGACCGGTGTCAGGCCCCCGAGAACACCAGCCGAGCGCGCGTTCCCCGCAGTGGTGCCGAGTCCAGGTGCAGCCGTGCCCCGCATTCCCGCGCCAGCCCCGTGACGATGCCCAGCCCTAGCCCGGAAGCACCGCCGGGGCCGCGACCGAAACCCGGACCGTCGTCGACGATCTCCACGGTGACCGTGCCCGGCCCGTCGTCGGGAGCCGGATGGCGGGTGATGCCCAGTTCGACGACACCGCCCGGTCCAGCCGCCCGCATCGCGTTGTCCACCAGGTTCGACAGCATCCGCCACACCGCGGTCTCGTCCGCCTGCACCAGCACCGGACCGCCGGGGCGCACCCGCAGCGCCGGTGCGCCTGCGCGAGCGCGGGCGGTGGCGAGCCGGGCGAGCAGGCCGCGCAACTCGACCGGTGCCGCCTCGGCGGGCTCCGCACCGGAGGCGACCAGGTCCAGCAGCCTCGCCAGTTCCCGGCTCAGCACCTCCAACCGGGCCATGGCCGCCGGTGGCAGCTCACCGTCGGCGCGCATCCCCTCCGCCAAGTACGACACGGCCGCCAAGCCGTGTCCCAGGTCGTGCAGCAAGCCGCGCTGGCACCGCTCCGCGCCGGGCGGTGCAGGCGCGGGCAAGGATTCGGTTCGCACCACCGCTCCCCTCCGCTCCGAGATGACGTGACCGGACTGCCTCCGGCCGTGCTATCCGGCTCTTCGCGGCGACGGTGTCCGCATGTTGCAGTCTCATACCTTCAGGGGATGACGGTCACCGCAGGTCACGGATGTTTCCTGGCGGTTCCACGACGGCGCCGGACGGCTTTGCCCCGGTGGCGGACGGCGTCACCGGGTCCCGGTAGGCGGCGGCCAGCTCCGCCGCGAGCGCGGCCTCGGTGTGCACGCCCGCGATCCGAGCGCGGGCGGCTGCGGCGAGTCCCGCCGCCCACGGCGGGTCCGCCAGCAGGCTCGCGACGGCCGAGCCGAGCAGGTCCGGGCGAGCCGGTGGGACGAGCAGTCCCGTCACCCCCGGCACGATCACGTCGCCGATCGCGTTCACCGCCGTGGCCACCACCGGCACGCCACCGCTCATCGCCTCCACCACCGCCAGCGGCAGTCCCTCGTAGCGGCTGGACTGCACGAACACGTCGAATGCCTGCACCAGTTCGGCCGCGTCGGGGCGGTCCCCGGCCAGCTCGACGCGGACGCCGAGGCGGGCCGCCGCCGACCGCACCCGCGCGGCGCGTTCGCCGTCGCCGATCCACACGCCGATCACGTCCGGCCTGCGCAGCGCCGCCAACGCGCGGACCCAGTCCTCCGGGGCCTTCTGGTAGACGAGCCTGCCGACCGCTCCGACGACGGTCGCCGCCGGTGGCAGTCCCAGCTCGCGGCGGGCCTGGCCGGGCCGGATCGGGACGGGGCGCACCGCGACTCCGGTGGTGCGCACTCGTTCCGGCGCGATGAGACCGCGCCGGACGGCTTCGACGGCCACGCCGGTGCCGACGCACAGCGCCACATCGGTGACTCCGCCCAGGGCGCGTTCCACCGCCAGGTAAGCCTGCCTGCGCGGTGCGCGCTGGAACTCGTGGAACGGGAAGCCGTGGTAGGAGTGCACGATCCGGGCCGCTCCGGCCCGGGCCGCCGCGACCCGGCCGAGCGCCCCGGCTTTCGCGCAGTGGGTGTGCACCACGTCGAACGAGCCGCGGCGCAGCAGCGCGGTGAGGCGTCGCAGCGCCCGCAGATCGTCGGCAGGGGCGATCGGGGCGCGCAGCGCCGGTTCGAGCACGGTCGCCAGTCCCGCGTCGGTGGCCTCCCGCAGCAACCGCCCACCGCTGCCGGTGATCACGGTGACGTCGAACTCGCGCGGATCCAGCCCCAGCGCCCCGCGCAGCGCCATCGCACCCGCGCCGCCTTCGAGCCTGGTGATGATCGTGGCGACGCGCGGCCTGCGGCTCATCGGGGATCCGGCGGGGCGAGTTCCCCGGCGGAACCGGGTGGGGCCGCGTTGGTGCGCAGGCCCGCCGCTGCCGCCACGCTCACCGCCTCCAGCTGGGAGTGCACGCGCAGTTTCGCGAGGATGCTGCGGGTGTGCGTGCGGACCGTCTCCGCGGAGATCCGCAGTTCCTCCGCGATGCGGCTGCCGCGTTTGCCGTCGACCATGCCGCGCAGCACGTCGCGTTCCCGGTCGCTGAGCACGTCCAGCGGCCCGTCCCGCCGACCGGCGCGCACCACGTCCTCCCGCAACCGCACCAGGATCTCGCCGAGCACTTCCGGCGGGTACCACGCGTGCCCCGCGGACACGCCGCGCAGCACGGTCGTCAGTTCCTCCACACCGCACTCCTTCGGCACCCAGCCCGCCGCTCCGGCCCGTGCCGCGTCCACCGCGCGCCGCCGGTCGAGACCTCCGGTGAGCACCACGACCCGCACCTCGGGGCGCCGCGCTCGCACCGCCGCCACCAGGTCGCCGGTGGAGTGCACCGGGTCCACGTCGATGGTCACGACGTCGGGGCGCAGCCGGTCCACCATCGCCGGCAGCTGCGGGTCGTCGGTGGCGCAGCGGCCCACCACCCAGATGTCGCCCGCTTCGGAGAGCCGGGCGCTCAGCGCCTCGGTGAGCATGAGGTGGTCGTCGACCATCAGCAGCCGCAGCACGTTCACCACCTCACCGTCGCGCCCGGACGTCCGGAAGTCCTCATCCAACTGCGGGAGCACCACCGATTCGTCCCGGGACGACCGGGTGAACCTCCCGCATCCGTGTGCTGCCGAGCAGTGACCACCCGAGCGACCGGCACCGGCGAAGCTCAGCGCTCTTCCCGCGTGGACGCCGCTGTCGCCGAGCGAGCGCTCGAGACATCGGCCGCCACACCGCCCAGGGACGCGGCAACGCCGAGCCCTTACGCGGCGGATTCCGCATCCGCGCCCTCGATGCTGTGGCGGCGTGGACTGCTCCAGCGACCGCTGGAGCGGGACCACCACGCCAACGGCAGCGAGGACAACGAGATCGCCGAGTCCACCACTCGCAGCGGCAGGAACAGCCACGCGTAGAGCAGGAACCGGGGCTGGCGCAGGATGAGCGTCACCACACAGGTCAGCAACAGGTCCGGCAGCACGATCCCCAGCAGCAGCGCGGGAATCGTCAGATACCCGGACACCGCCTCATAAGTCCCAGCGAACCACGGCACCGTCAGCACGCCCACCGCCAGCTCCGGTATCAGCAGCACCGACAGCACCACCGGCAGCAGCACCAACATGATGCTGCTGGTCAACAGCTCCAAGAGCAGCAACGTGAGCATCCCGGTGAACAGGTTCAGCCGCGGCGGGTGCCTGCGCACCGTTTGCCACAGTCCGAGCGCCCAACGCCGCGACTGGCGCACGTAGTCGCGCAGGGTGCCAGGGTCCTGAGTGGCCGCGACCGCCGACGGCGTGAAACCGACCTTGCCGAGCCGCTTCTGGTACACCTCGAAGGTCATGTTGAAGTCCTCGATGACGAGTCCCGGCGGGTTCACCTCGATGTTCGGCAGCACATCGGTGCGGTAGATGCTGGCGAAGCCCGGCACGATGTGCGTCGCGTTGACGTGCCGCCAGGTCTGGCCGAACTTCAACAGGTACTGCGTCATCGAGTAGATCCGCTGCCGGTGGAACGCCACCAGCCGGCCGGCGAACGACAGCGAGCGGTCCCGCCACGAGGTGCGCACGCATCCGGCGACGGCCACCACGTCCGGATCGTCGAACAACGGCAGCGCGGCGCTGAAGTAGCCCGGTTCCACCCGCGTGTCGGCGTCCAGCAGCATCACCAGGCGGTACCGCCGCACCAGCCGGAACCGGCGGATGCCGACCTGCAGCGCGCCCGCCTTGCCGACGTTCTCATCGGTGCTGATCACGTTCACCCCGGCGCGGCGGGCGAATTCGACGGTGCGATCGCTGGAGCCGTCGGAGACCACGTGCACCTGCTTGGGCGGGATCAGCGCGGTGATCGCCCGCAGGCTCTCCTTGATGACCAGTTCCTCGTTGTGCGCGGCGATGAGCACCGCGACGTCGGTGATCTTCAGGTTCGTCGGCCGCCGCAGGCGGTGCCTGCCGGGCAGTTCCTTCTTCTCGCGGTGCGCCTGCAGATCGGTGACCTTCGCCCGGCGCGGCCGCATTCTGGTCCGCAAGGATCCGTGCCACCCGTCGAGCACCCGCAACAACCCGATCAGACCCCACAGCGTGAAGTTCGCCCCGAACACCACGATGGCCAGAACCCACCACGGAATCATGCCCAGCTCCCCCTTGAACGCCCGTGCACAGCGGTTTTTGATCCGTGTCTTGTCAGCGGCGAAGCCGATGAGCAGTGACCACCTGAGCAGCCCGGCCACCGGCGGGTTCTCAGCGGCCTTCTCGCGAGGACAGCGATTTCGTGGTGTAGGGAGCTACATGAGAAATCGATCCCGCAGCGAGGAGGCCGCTGAGGTTCCGCTACCCGACCCGCTACGCAGAACATTCCGGAGACCCCTTCATTCGCTCACCGGAAGGCTTTCGGCCAGGCGGTTCCAGGTGGAGGTGTCCTCGTAGCCGTACATCCACAGGTAGACGCCGCGGATTCCGGAACCGCGGGCCACTTCGAACTTCGCCTTGGAGCTGACGGAGTTCTCGAACCACACCTCGTGTTCGCGGCCGCGCTCGTCGGTGTAGCGGAACCAGGGGGTCTGGCTCACCGGGTCGTAGTGCGTCTCCGCGCGGTGCTGGGTGGCGAGCTGGAACGCCTGCAACCAGGTGAGGTTGGTGCCGTGCTCGCCCACCCAGTCGTAGCCGTAGAGCGGGATGCCCAGCACGATGCGTTCCGGCGGGATCTTCGACTTGGCGTACTGCACGACATCGCGCACCCACGCGATCGGCGCGACCGGCCCGGGCGGCGAGGTTCCCCAGTGGAAGTCGTAACCCATCAGCCGCACCTGGTCGGCTGCCCGGCCGATCGCGACGAAGTCCTGCGCCACGTTGCGCTCGTCGTAGCCGACGTCGCTGGCCTTGGCGAACACCGCGACCGACAGGGTTTTGCCTTCCGCGTGCAGCTTGGCGCCCAGTTCGGTGACGAACGCGCTGAACACCTCCCGATCCCCGGAGCGCAGGTTCTCGTAGTCGATGTCGATGCCCTCATAGTCCTCCCGTTCGACGAGGTCGACGATCTCCCGCACGTGCCGGTCCCGCAGCCGTGGATCGTGCAGCACTTTCGCGACCGGTTCGTAAGCCCAGCGGCCGTCGGTGATGTTGGCCAGCGAGGCCACCACCGGCACCCCGGCGTCGCGCAACTTGCCGACCTGCTCGGTCACCTCGGCGGCCCGCTCCGGCGGGAACTGGTGGGTGATGCGTCCGTCGTCGCCGAGCCCGTAGATCCACGGTGAGACCTCGTTCACCGAGTCCCGGTTGGCGACCACGGTGGCCGTCCCGTTGTCGAGGTTCCAGAACGGCAGCGAGGCGACCACGAGCGTTCCGGGCTTCGACGGCGACATCATGCGCGGGGCGGCCATCACGACCACCAGCAGCGCGGCGATCGCGATGAGCGCGACGAACCAGATCGATCCGCCGAAGTGGCGGACCCGGCGCGCACGGGGGCTCCGCGCGCGATCCAGCGCCCTTGGCTGCTGCGCCGGTTCCGGTGCTTGTGCCCCGGTTCCGTTCCGCGACCGCCACCACGTCGCGATTCGCTTGCCGATCCCGCCGCCCGCTGATCCGTCCGCAGCGGAGCCCGGACGTGTGGCCACTTCATCTCGCTCGCCCTCCCGCACCCCGTCGTCGTGCATGTCTCCCCCGCTATGCCGACACGACCTGTGCGGCGCGCGTCTGCTCGTCGATGACGGCGCGGATGATGTCGTCGAGCGTGCGGGTGGGCTGGAAACCGATCAGCGCCCGCGCCTTCCCGCAGTCCGGAACCCGTCGCTGCAGGTCTTCGTAGCCCGGCCCGTATGCGTCCTCATAGGACATCTTCACGACGCCGGCGTTGGATCCGGTCAGTTCCATCACCTTCGTCGCCAGTTCCATGATGGACACTTGCTCGGTGCTGCCGAGGTTGATCGCGGTCCCGTTCGCCTCGGGCAGATCCATCAGCCGCACCAGCGCCGGCACCACGTCCAGCACGTGGCAGAAGCAGCGGACCTGGTGCCCGGTGCCGAACACGGTCAGCGGCCGGTTGTTGAGCGCCTGGCTCACCAGCCGCGGAATGACCATGCCGTAGCGCCCGCTCTGCCGGGGTCCGACCGTGTTGAACAGCCGCACGATCGTCGCGTTCAACCCGAGTTCCCGGACGTAGGAGCAGGTCAGGCTTTCGTCGATCGCCTTGGCCTCGGAGTAGGTCCAGCGGGTCTTGAGCGGCGAGCCGATCAGCCGGTCGTCGGTCTCGGACAGGCCCGGCTTGGTGTTCTTGCCGTAGATCTCGCTGGTGGAGGCCACCAGCACGCGGACCCCGTTGCGGTGCGCCGAATCGAGCACGTTCTCGGTGCCGTGCACGTTGGTGAGCAGGCTGCGCAGGGTGCGTTCCTGGATGACGAACGCACCCACGGCCGCCGCCAGGTGGAACACCACGTCCACTTCGGACACCAGATCGTCGATGAGGGAACCGTCCAGGATGGTGCCCTGCACGAAGCGGAAAGCCGGTGCGTTCTCCGGCAGGTTCGCCTTGCTGCCGGTGCTCAAATCGTCCACGCCCACCACGGTGTGCCCCTCGGCGAGCAGCCATTCGACCAGGTGCGATCCGATGAACCCGGCCGCTCCGGTGACCAATGCCCTCATCGCACGCCTCCGCCCTGTTCCGCGGCCAGCGGCCGGTTCGCCCCGCGCCGGGCGTTCGCCCCGCGCCTGGTGTTCGAGTGCAACCGTTCGTAGAGATCGTCGATGCGACCGGTGACCGCTTCGATGCCGTAGAGGTCCCGGATCACCGGAACATCGCCGCGCGGGCGCCGGTCGGTGACCTCGGCGGTGATCTCCTTGCGCATGCCGTCCACGTCGCCCGGAACCTGCCGGGCGCGATCGGTCCGGACGCCTTCCAGCGCCGGGCACGTCGTGTAGAGCACCGGCATCCCGTTGGCCAGCGCCTCCAGCACGGACAACCCGAACGTCTCCTGCGCCGAGGACGCCACGAACAGGTCGAACGCGGAGAGCATCGCGGACACGTCGTGGCGTTCACCGGCGAACACCACGTGCTCGGCCACGCCGAGCTCCGCGGCGAGCGCCTCCAGCCGTTCCCGTTCGGCGCCGCCGCCGACGATGAGCAGTTTCGCGCCCTCGCCCAGCAGCGGGGCCGCGGCCTCGATCACCATGTCGAAGCGCTTGTTCGCGTCCAGCCTGCCCAGCACGCCGATCACGTGAGCTCGTTCGTCGATGCCGTGCTCGGCCCGGACCCGCGCGCGGGCGGCCGAGTCGAAGCTGACGCGGCCGAAGTCGACGCCGTTCGGGATGACGCTGATCTTGTCCGCGCGCATCCCCCACTGGGCGAGCCGCCCGGCGACCGTCTCCGACACCGCGATGGTGCGTTGCGCGAACACGTCGGTGCCGAGGTAGAGCCCGCGGACTCCGGCGGTCATCCGCCTGCGCTCCAGGTGCGTCTCCCCGATCGAGTGCTCGGTGCCGACCACCACCGGCGTACCGGCGAGCCGGGCGGCGAGCTTTCCGTAGACGCACGCCCGGTAGAGGTGGGTGTGCACCACGTCGTAGCCGCCCTCGCGGATCAGCGCCCGCATGCGCAGCACCGCGCCGACCTGCGTGTTGCTGGTCATGCCCAGATCGCGGACCCGAACACCGTCACCGGTGATCATGTCCGCGACGTCACCCGGGTTGTAGAGCGCGAGCACCTCCGAATCGTGCCGGGTGTGCTGCAGGATCGAGCGCAGCTGCAGCTCGGCGCCACCGACCGCCAGACCGGTGATCACGTGCAGAACCTTCATTCCTGTCCTCCCCCATCGCGGTGGCCAGCACGATGCCGACCGTCCTGGCCACGACCACCACGTCCAGCCACGGCGTCCAGTTCTCGATGTAGCGGTTGTCGAAATCGGCCCGCTCCGGGATCGAGGTGTCCCCGTGCAGGCCGTGCACCTGCGCCCAGCCCGTCATGCCGCCCCGCACCCGGTGCCGGTCGCGGTAGCGCGGGATCTCGCGGGCGAATCGTTCGGCGTAGCAGGGCCGTTCCGGTCTCGGCCCCACCACGGACATCTCGCCGCGCAGCACGTTGCTCAGCTGCGGCAGCTCGTCGAAGTGCGTTCCGCGCAGCCAACGGCTCAGCCCGGTCGTATCCGCGGCGGGCACCGACCAGCCCTGTTCGGTGCCGCCCGGGATCGTGCGCAGCTTGACGACCGTCGCCGACCGGCCGGCTCCGGTGACCCGGCGCTGCCGGAACAGCGCCGCCCCACCACCGCCGAGGCGCACGGCCGCGGCCAGCGCCAGCAACAGCGGTGCCAGCACGACCAGCAGCGCACCGGCCAGCACCACGTCGAAGATCCGCTTCGCGCGCACCGCCGCACCGGTGTGCGCCCAGCGGCGCAGCGGCACCAGCGGAACCCCCCAGATCTCGTCCAGGAAGCGCTGCGGCACCGCCACGCCCAGCTCCGGCAGACCCGGCACCAGGTAGACGTCGGCGGGCAGCGGACGACAGGCGCGCACGATCGACACCAGGTCCGCGTCGGTGTCCCCGGCGCAGAGGATCACGCGGGTGACGCGGTGCCGGGCCACCAGCTCGCCCAGCCGGTGCGGGCGGCCCAGCACCGGCGTCCCGTCCGCGGCCGGTCCGTCGGCGAGGAATGCCGGTCGCAGACCGAACTCCGGGTGTTCCCGCAGCGCGCGGGAGATCCGCACGCCGACCGAACCGGCTCCCACGATCAGCACCTGTTCGACCAGCAGCCCCCGGCGGTGCGCGGCGCGCAGTCCCGCGTTCCCCGCGCCGCGGGCGAGCACCAGCGCACTCGCCCCCGCCGGGACCAGCCACCCGTCACCCGTCCACGGCACCAGCAGCGCGGCGGGCACCGCGGCGGCGAGCACCAACCGCGGAACCTGATCTCCGACGCGCAGGCAGACCCGGAGGCGATGCCCGCCGCCCGCGGCCAGCACTCCCAGCACCGCCACCACGTACAGCGCGCCGGGCAGTCCCGGCGTGCCCACCGCGAGCGCGGCCACGGTCACCGTGACCGCGTCGACCACCGGCCACAGCACCACCGGCAGCAGCCGTGGCGCCCCGCGCACCCCGGTTCGCACCGGGCAACGCAGCGCGCACGGCACGGGGCCGGGCCGGACCGCAGGTCGGCGATGCTCATCCGGCGGCCCCGGCGGGAACCTTGCTACTCGCGTCCGAAGAGGACAGTCGCGCCGAGACCCGCCGCACCGCGTGGTCCGCGCCGTAGACGAACCGCATCACCGGCCCGTGGCTCGGGGCCACCGAGGCGCCGACGAAGTACAGCCCCGGCACCGAGGATTCGAAGTGCGCGTCCACCCGAGGAGTCCGCGCCAACGTGCGCAACCGGGACCGCAGCCGCGGGTTCACGAACGCGAGCCGCTCCAGATCCGGCGGATAGCCGGTCGCGCACACCACGTGGTCGGCGGCGAACTCGCGACCGCCGCCGCCGAACGTGCGCACTCCGAGCTTGACCTGCTCACCGACCGTCTTCGCCCAGTCCACCGTGTGCCCGACGTGCACCGGGAAAACGCCCTCGACCCGGCTGCGCAGCCACCACGCGCCCGCCGGGCCGAGCGCCGTGCGCGCCCGGAACACCCGCTGGCTCTCGGGAAGGTGCCGGAACAGGTCGGGGTGCTCGGAGTAGAACCAGGTGGAGAGGCCCGAACCGAGCCCGGCCTCCGGTTCCCGCATCCGCCGCAGCAACGGCCGGTCCGGCAACAACGGCCTGCCGTTCCACGCCACGTCCCTGGCGCGCGCGATCAGCCGCACCGACGCCCCGTTCTCGTGCAACAGCGCGGCCGATTCCAGCGCGGACTGCCCGGCTCCGATCACCAGTACCTCGGCGCCGTCGAACTTGGCCAGGTCGGTGTGCTCCGAGCTGTGCGTGCACAGTTCGGGAGGCAGGTCGGCGAACACCTCCGGAGTGCGGGAGAAGTGCTGCACCCCGGCGGCCACCACCACCGAGCGGGCTTTCGCGCTGCCGCCGTCGGCGAGTTCCAGCTCGAACACGCCCGCCCGCCGGTCCAGGTCGGTCACCAGCACCTGCTCGACTTCGAGCCCGCGTTGTTCGCGGAACCACTCGGCGTAGGCCGTGAAGTTCTCCAGGGACACCGGAACGCCGTAGTCGGCGTAGCCGCGGCCGGTCTCCTGGCAGAAGTTCCGCAAGGTGTGCGAGCGGTCCGGGTCGGACAGGTTCGAGGCGAACCCCTGCGACTTCAGGAACATCCCGCGTGGCATCTTGCTGCGCCACAAGTCCATCGGAATGCCGAAGTGCCGATAGCTCACGCCGCCTGCCCGCAGGTGTGCAGCCAGCGACAGCCCATACGGACCGGCGCCCACGATGGCGACGTCGACGGTGTCGTTCATCAGTGCCCCTCCTTGACCGCATACGGCGACCGTCGCCGCTGCCGAATCCTCGTGTTCGCGTCCCGCTCCGCCCGTGCGCGGAAACGCGGCGGTTCCACCACCTGCACGCTGGGGCGCGGCGCGAATCGCCGGGTGATCGCCCGTCTTCCCATCCAGCCGCACATCAGCGCGAACGGCGCGAGGTCGTCACGGGCGAACCACGCCAGCTCGTCCACTCCCCACAGCGAACGCGCCCACCTGCCGAGCCCCAGATCTCCGCGCCGCCAATAGCCGAGCGCGCCGATGGGGTCGTAGTTCTCCACCAGGAATCGGCGCCCCACGGGCGGAATCCCCTCCGGAACCGGCTGCCCCGTCAGGTCCAGGTAGGCCGCGAGGACCACGTCGATGCCCGCGGAGTCCCGGAACAACCGGAATTGCGCGCCCAGTCGCGGGTTGAAGTCCAGCAGCCGGTAGCTGCCGTCGCGCCGGTCGAAGCGGAAATCCAGGTCCGCGATGCCGCGAAAGTCCAAGCGCCGCAACAACTCCACGGCCTGCGCGCGCAGCACCGTGTTCGACGCGCACCGGCCCAGCGTGGTGAGCCCGGCGTGCGCCGGGTACGAGCGCAGCTTCACCCCGGTGAACGCCGGCCGGCATCCGGCGGAACCCCGGTAGGCGTGGAAGAACCAGTCGTTGCCGCTGCCGCCGGGGATGTACTCCTGCAGCATCAGCATGCCCGCGTCCTGCTGTTCACAGACTTCGGCGATCTCCAGCAGTTCCGGGCGGGAGCGCAGGATCGAGGTGCTGCGCACCTTCGCCCGGCCACCGGACGTCCACGGCGTCGCGAGCTTCGCCACCAGCGGGAAACCGGCCTCCGCCGCGAATTCGTCCGCCTCCGCCCTGGTGCGCACGAGTTCCGCGCGCGGCGTCGGCACGTTCAGATCCCGGCACACGTCCTGCAAGGTGAACTTCCCGGCGACTTCCCGAGGCAGCTGCGGCGACGGGTCGGGGAAGCGGAACCAGTGCCGCAGCGCCGCACCGTGCTCGGCGAGGTGGATCGCGGCGGCGTCGTCGGTGGGGAACAGCACCGCGGGCCTGCCCAGCTTCTCCGCCAGCGCCGCCAGTCCCAGGTTGATCCGCTCCGGATCTCCCGGTTCCGGGCGCCACCACCAGCGCCCGTGCAGGTAACGGGAATGCGCCGCGGGCGCCATCGGATCTTCGTGCACCGCGTACACCGGCACCCCGGCGCGGCCCAGGCTGCGGATCAGCCCGAGCCCGCCGTGGTGCAGCACGTTCGGGTCCAGCTTGAAGACGACCGCGGGCGTGGCGGTGTCGATGCCGTCCGGTTCCGGAGCGCGCATGCCCGCCTCACACGACCTGCCGGTGCGGCGCCAGATCGAACTGGTACGTCGCGTCCAGCACCTGCGGGCAGTCCCCGGCCCACGAGTAGTCGAATCCCGGATGCACGGTGTGCACAACGACCAGGTCCCAGTCGGCGCCGCGCGGTTCCGGTTCCCCGGACAGCCGGGAGCCGTCGGGCAGCTCGATCTCCCCGAGCAGCGGATCGTGGTAGCGCACGTCCGCGCCGAGCCGGGTCAGTCCGCTGATGATCGGTAGTGCCGGGGACTCCCGCAGGTCCCGCACGCCCGCCTTGTAGCTCACGCCCGCCAGCAACACCCGCGCCCCGGACGCGGCCGTTCCGGCGGCGGCCAGCATCTCCTCGGCACGGCGCACCACCTGCTCCGGGCGCAGGTCGATGGACCGCATGGCCTGGTCGATCACCGGCGCCGTCACGCCCATCTTCCGCAGCTGCCACAGCAGGTAGTGCGGATCGCAGGGGATGCAGTGCCCGCCGACTCCCGGTCCCGGGAAGCTGCCGAGGAACCCGTAGGGCTTGGTGCCCGCCGCGATGGTCACTTCGATCGGGTCCAGCGACAGCGTGCCGCAGATGTCGGCGATCTCGTTGGCCAGTGCCAGGTTCACCGCGCGGAAGATGTTCTCGTAGAGCTTCGTCAGCTCCGCCGCCTCCGGCGAACCCACCAGGAACACCGAGTCGGTGAGGTCGCCGATCACCCGCGCCGCCCGCGCCGAGCACTCCGGCGTGACGCCGCCGACGATGCGCGGGGTGTCGCGCTGCGCGTGGTCGTGGTTGCCGGGGTCGATGCGTTCCGGGCTGAACGCCACGTGCACCTCGGTTCCGACCTCCAAGCCCCGGCGCCGCAACGGTTCCACCAGCAGCTCTCGCGTGGTCCCGACGAACGTGGTGGAGGTCAGGATGATCGTCTGGCCGGGCCGGGCGTGGGCCACCGCCGTCGCGCACGCGCCGCGCAGCGCGGCGAGATCCGGCGTCCGGTCCTCGTCGACGGGAGTGGGCACGCAGACGACGACGGTGTCCGCCTCGGCCAGCGCCGAGGGATCCTCCGACAGCCGCAGCGAAACGTCGGCCAGCGCGTCGTGCAGCACCGCGCGTTCCGCTCCGGGCAGGTCCACGTCTCCGTCCGCCACGGCCCGCAGCCGCGCCTCGCTGATGTCGACGCCGACGACGCTGGAGCGGCGCGCGGCCAGCCCGCACGCGGTCGGCAGGCCCACGTATCCGAGTCCGAGGATCACGACCGTTCCCTGCCTGGCCTTCGGAACGTGGGTTTCCAGGCCGGCGGCGCGGCGCACCGCGTCCTCCTCCGACCGGTCCTGGTAGGCGACCAGCCGGCCGGACAGTTGTCCTTCCCGGCCGTTGACCGCCAGCGCAAGGTGATGCTGGGTCACGTTTCCTCCCCCGGTTACGCGTGTCCCGTGCGGCGGGCGGTCGAAGCGCCCGCTCGTTCCCGGTGTCTCAAGTGGTCGCGGCCCCCACCGCGTGCCGCCTGACCGGTGTCGCCGTTGTTCGTCCGCGGGCTTCAGCCTCGCAGCTCAGCGGGGTCGGCCCGCTCCCCCAACGGCGGTAGCGGCCCTACCGAAACCGCAGGAATCTCGGTGCGGGGATCTCCGCGGCGCGCGTGGCCCTGAGCCCGTGGCGGACCCGTTTCGCGTCTAGCCGCAGGGTCCCGTCCCGATCACCGACGTAGGTGCGCGGCAACGCGTGCGTCCCCGAGAGTTCGGAACGCCAAATGGCGCAGCCGTAGTCGTATCCGGCCTCCCGCACCGCGCTCACCACGGCCGCGTCCACCCCGCCGTACGGGTAGCAGAACCCGTTCACCGGCTGCCCGGACAACGCCTGCAGCATCGGGCGGCTCTTGCCGACCTCGGCGGCGAGCTCAGCCTGGTCCAGGGTGGTCAACCGGCGGTGCAGCACGCTGTGCGAACCGATCTCCATGCCGCCCGCCGCGACGCGGGCGACCTCGTCCTCGGTCATCAGCGGTTTGCGCGGCCCCGCCGGGTCCCACGCGTTGTGCCCGCCCATCATCCCGGAGATCACGAAGACCGTCGCCGTCCAGCCGTAGCGGCGCAGCAGCGGGAAGACGGTGTCGGCGAAGTCGGTGTAGGCGTCGTCGAAGGTCAACCCGACCAGTCCGCGCCCCCGCCCGGCCCGGCGGGCGGCCAGCAGCTCCCGCATCGACACCCCGGTGCATCCGCGCGCCCGCAGCCAGCGCAGCTGCCGCTCGAACCGGGCGGGCTCCACCGTCACCAAGTACGGGTCTTCGGTGTACTCGGACACCGAGTGGTACATCAGCACGTACGGGAACGACTGCGGCACCCGCTGCCGGGAGGACTGCTGCGCTGTCCGGGTCATCGCGGCCCGCCCTTCTGGTCACGTCCTCGGCGGACCGTCGCACGGGCGGGTGCCGGGCGGACCGGTCGCGCGGGTGAGTTCGAGTAACCCGGATGCACGAGACGGGCGCGTGCGCGCCGACCCGGCAGGGGCGCCCCGGACGGGCCTAGGTGATCAACTGCCCGTTTCGGGGCGATCGGTAGGATCGGGCAGATCACCGACCGGACCGGAAGATCGCCGAGGAGTTGACACGTGGCCGCGGCCTCCCGTCAAGAACCAGCACATCAGGACGGTTCCGCCGACGCGGCCGCGAACACCGGCTCAGCACCCCCGCAGGCCGGGATCCGGGATCTGATCTCCGCCTACCCGTGGCTGCCGGTCGTGCTGGGCCTGCTGCTGAGCGCCGTGGGGGTGTGGTGCTTCACCGAGCTCACCGAGCAGGTGTACCAGGGCGGGCCGGTGCTCCGCGTCGACGAGCACCTGCTGCGGGTGTCGCTGGAGCTGCGTTCCGGGCCGCTGGTGGGGCGTTGGCGGTGCTCACCTGGCTCGGCGACGTGCTGGTGGTGCTGCCGGTGAGCATCGCGATCGGCGTGCTGATCGGATTCACCCGCCACCGGTGGTCGCCGTTGCTGCTGCTGGCGCTGGGTTCGGCGGGCACGGGTCTCGCGGTGTACCTGATCAAGATCATGATCGCCCGGCCGCGACCGCTGGTGGTGAACGCGATCGTCGTCGAGGACGGTTTCGGTTTCCCTTCCGGGCATTCCGCGCAGGCGGCCGCGCTGTACCTGATGCTCGGCGCGTTCGCGCTGCGCCTGCTGCGCACCCGGTGGGTCCGCAACGCCCTGTTCGCCGCAGCGGTGCTCGCGATGGTCGTCACCGGCGTCAGCCGGGTGATGCTCGGCGTGCACTCCCCCACCGACGTCGTCGCCGGCTGGACGCTCGGCGCGTCCTGGACGGTACTGCTGCTCAGCCTCTGGCTGTTCGCCGAACACCTACCCCGCCTGATCAACTCCCTGGTAGCCCGCAAACAGCGAACCACGAAGTGATCACCAGCCGAGAGTGATCTCGTGGCCGGGATCTTGTCAGCGGCGAGGCCGCTGAGCAGCGACCAGCCAGAGCAACCGGCACCGCGGCGGGTTCTCAGGTGCTTCCTCGCGAGGACGGCTTTTTCCCTCGTGGCGGAGCCACTTGGGAAAATGATTTCGCAGCGAGGAAGCACCTGAGGTTCCGCCACCCGACCACCTACGCAGCCGGTACCGGGCCTCAAATGGTCCAGGTGTCGTTGCCGTTGAGCAGGTTCTGGAGGTCGGGCGGGTTGCTCTCCCTCGCCACCGCGGTCTGCTCCCGGGCGGCGTCGTCGTAGGTCGGCCGGGACACCGAGCGGAACACCCCGGTCACCGTCGGATCCAGGTTCACCCCGCCCAGCCTGGACAGCGCGTAGGCGAACGAGCTGTCCGCGCGTTCCGCGTCGTGCACGACCACGTCGTCGGAGTCCACCTCCGCCAGCGGCGCCACCCGGAGCTCACCGGCCGCGTCGCGCACCACCGCGTACTGCTCGTCCTCCGGGCCGAACACGATGGGCTTGCCGTGGCGCAGCGGGATCATGCGGCGCTGCTTCTCGTCCTTGTCCTTGAGCACGTCGAACGCGCCGTCGTTGAAGATCGGGCAGTTCTGGTAGATCTCCACCAGCGCGCTGCCCCGGTGTTCCGCCGCGGCCTGCAAGGTCTCCGTGACGTGCGCCCGGTCCGAGTCCAGCGTGCGCGCCACGAAGCTCGCCTCCGCGCCCAGCGCCAGCGACACCGGGTTGAACGGGGTGTCCAGCGAACCCGCGGGCGTCGACTTGGTGACCTTGCCGACCTCCGAGGTCGGCGAGTACTGCCCCTTCGTCAACCCGTAGATCCGGTTGTTGAACAGCAGGATCTTCAGGTTCACGTTGCGCCGCAACGCGTGGATCAGGTGGTTGCCGCCGATGGACAGCGCGTCCCCGTCCCGGTGACCACCCACACCGACAGGTCCGGTCGCTGCGTGGCCAGTCCCGTCGCGATCGCCGGAGCACGTCCGTGGATCGAGTGCATCCCGTAGGTGTTCATGTAGTACGGGAACCGGCTGGAGCAGCCGATGCCCGAGATGAACACGATGTTCTCCCGCTTGAGCCCCAGCGTCGGCAGGAAGCTCTGCACCGCGTTGAGGACGATGTAGTCCCCGCAACCGGGACACCAACGCACTTCCTGGTCGGACTTGTAGTCCTTCGCGGTCTGCTTCTCGTCGCTGGTGGGCACGCCGTGCAGGCCGCCCACCTCCGGCAGTCCGAGGTCCGTGGTCGTCACGCCGACACTCCTTGCACCACATCGGTGAGCACGTTCTGGAGTTCTTCCGCTTGGAACGGGAGACCCGCGACCTTGGTGTGGCTGTGCACGTCCACCAGGTAGCGGGACCGCAGCAGCATCGCGAGCTGGCCGAGGTTCATCTCCGGCACGATCACCTTGTCGTAACGCCGCAGCACCTCCTCGAGATTCCCGGGCATCGGGTTCAAGTACCGCAGATGAGCCTGCGCGATCGGCACGCCCAGGCCGCGCACCCGGCGGCAGGCGGCGCCGATCGGGCCGTAGGACGAACCCCAGCCCAGCACCAGCGCCTCGGCCTGCCCGGACGGATCGTCCACCTCGAGATCGGGCACCTCGACCCCGTCGATCTTCGCCTGGCGCAGCCGGACCATCTTGTCGTGGTTGTCCGGGTCGTAGGAGATGGCGCCGGAGCCGTCGGCCTTCTCCAACCCGCCGATGCGGTGCTCGGTGCCCGCGTTGCCCGGCACCGCCCACTCGCGGGCCAGCGTCTCCGGGTCCCGCACGTACGGCCAGAACTCACCGGAGCCGTCCGGCGCGTTCGGTTCGGTCGCGAAGGTCACCCGCAGGTCCGGCAGGTCGGTGATGTCCGGGATCAGCCACGGCTCGGAGCCGTTGGCGATGGCCCCGTCGGACAGCAGCAGCACCGGCGTGCGGTAGCGCAGCGCGATCCGCGCCGCCTCCAGCGCCACCTCGAAGCAGTCCGCCGGCGACTGCGGCGCGAGCACCGGCACGGGGGACTCGCCGTTGCGGCCGTAGAGCGCCTGCAACAGGTCGGCCTGCTCGGTCTTGGTGGGCAACCCGGTCGACGGGCCGCCGCGCTGGATGTCGCAGATCAGCAGCGGCAGCTCCAGGGTCACCGCCAGCCCGATGGTCTCCGACTTCAGCGCCAGTCCCGGTCCGGAGGTCGTGGTCACTCCCAGCGAGCCGCCGAACGAGGCGCCCAGCGCCGCGCCGACTCCCGCGATCTCGTCCTCGGCCTGGAAGGTCGTGACGCCGAAGTTCTTGTGCTTGGCCAGCTCGTGCAGCACGTCGGAAGCCGGGGTGATCGGATAGGTGCCCAGGAACATGGGCAGTCCGCTGCGCTGCCCGGCGGCGACCAGGCCGTAGGCGAGCGCCACGTTGCCGGTGATCTGGCGGTAGGTCCCCTTCGGCAGCGTCGCGGGCGCGACCTCGTAGGTCACCGCGAACGCCTCGGTCGTCTCGCCGTAGTTCCAGCCCGCGCGGAACGCGAGCACGTTGGCCTCGGCGATGTCGGGCTTCTTCGCGAACTTCTCCCGCAGGAACCGTTCGGTGCCCTCGGTCGGCCGGTGGTACATCCAGGACAGCAGCCCGAGCGCGAACATGTTCTTCGCGCGTTCGGCGTCCTTGCGCCCGACCCCGGCGGGTTCCGCGGCGCCGCGGGTCAGCTCGGCCATCGCGACGTGGTGCACCACGTACGGTTCGAGCTCCCCGGAATCGAGCGGGTTGTGCTCGTACCCGACCTTGGTGAGGTTGCGCTTGGTGAACTCGTCGGTGTTGACGATCAGGGTGCCGCCGTGCGGCAGGTCGCCGAGGTTCGACTTCAGCGCCGCCGGGTTCATGGCCACCAGAACGTCCGGCCGGTCACCCGGGGTGAGGATGTCGTAGTCGGCGAAGTGCAGCTGGAAGCTGGACACGCCCGGCAGCGTCCCGGCGGGAGCCCGGATCTCGGCCGGGAAGTTCGGCAGCGTCGCGAGGTCGTTGCCGAAGGCCGCGGCCTCCGAGGTGAATCGGTCGCCGGTCAGCTGCATGCCGTCGCCGGAGTCTCCGGCGAAGCGGATCACCACGCGGTTGAGCTTGCGCGGGCTCGTGCCCTGGCCGTTCGGGGTGTCGTCGTTCGTGCGCTGGGAGTTCGTGGAGTCGTTGGCGTCCGGCCCGCTCGCGCCGGTTCCCGTCCGCTCCGGAGGCTGGTGCCCGTTCGTAGTCACCAAGTGGACCCGTTCCCTTTCCAGCTCGCGGGCGAGCCCGCAAGCCACTCCGCCGCCCTGTGGCGCACGATACAGCTCGGTGCGGCGTTCTTACGCCGACCACACGCGGGGTTCAAGGGCCTGGACGGGCGGTCAGGTTGAGCTAACATGAATTCCTCGGGGATTTTCGGAGCCTTGAGACGCTGATTCATTACTGCCGGGTAAAATAAGAGTGCTCGCCTGGCCAGAACCGCGATCGCCCGCGCCGGAGCCGGCCAGAGCCGCTCTTCCGGACATCTCCGACCCCGATTCCACGGGGAAGACCCCGAGCCCTCGATAAATCGGACGAGACCCCCACGTCCGACACCGAGCCATTACCGGCAGTGACGAACAGGGTTCGCCGAGTCGGATTTCGAACCACCCCGAGCAAGGATCGCCGGGAGAATCAGGCACATCGGCCGAGAAGACGCTCGGCCACACGGCCGAGCCACCCCGGAGCGATCCGGCGGCACCGCCTCCGACCTGCCCGGAACCGCCACGGCGCGACGGCGCCCGCTCCGGCGGCGGCACAGCGGACGACACATCGCAGCGGATACGGCACCACCCGAACTCGAACAGGTCACTCCCGAGTCATGTCGCGATTCGCGAACAACTTGAAAGCCCCTCCCATTAATTCGTCATCAATCAGTTTGCTCAATTCACCGATAGCCTACCGAGAGCACCACATCAGCGCCTTCGAGGCCGGGAGAAAATCCCGCCAGGATAATATTTCCGAGCTGAATCACAACCTGCCGACCCATGAAATCCGCATCGTCAAATCCGCATTAATGAGCAACCCCAGAGAGCTTCGCAAAATAGCCGCCGCGCCACCGACGAAACACTCGACCAATTCAGCACTGTGAGCTAACTCATACCAGTCGCCTGATTATTCATGCCCTGTCTTACTAGGCCGGACGAGTGAACTCAGAGGCTCACGACAACGCGAAATACGCCCCACCGCACCCCGTACAGCGGATGACCCGGCCAACCCCCGTGGCCGGGTCATCCGTACGGATCTCGAAATTCAGTTCGTACCGGTCACACCCCAGGCAACCCCAGCACGGCGGCGACGCAGGTCGCCAAGTCCCCAGTTCGGTTCCACACCATCTCCCCCGGCGCCGCCGTGGCGGCAGGCAGGAACCGCGCTGCGCGGCAATCGTCCTGGTCGAAGATCCACAGGACGTCCATGCACGTCGCCGTGTCCCGCCAGCCGACCAAGCCGCCGATCTCCCCCTCGTCGTCCGCGAAGGCCCGGAAGGACCACCCCGCCGAGCGCAGGTCGTTGAGACCCGCCAGCTCCGGGTAAACCCGCATCGCGGACTCCGCATCACCCCCCTCTGTCGTCTCCTCTTCCGCACCGTCCTGGCGGGAATCGAGGAATGCGCGCCGATTCTCAGCTGCTGATCGCATAAGCTGACAGTGGACTGAAATCGGATATCGGAGTGCCACACAATCGCCACAGCCGACAAGTTCCGATTGCCCGGGCGCAACCCGATCAGGTTTCGTGGTCCGGGCGCACAAGGGGGAAGGCAGCATGACGCACGAAAACGACACGGAAACCGACAGCATCGCCCCGGAGGGTCCCGGGGACGGAGCCGAAGCGGACAATCCCACTAGGATCGGTTCCCGCATCGCCGAACTGCGCAAGATCCACGGCGTCACGCAACGCGCGTTGTCGGTGCGCGCGGCCGTTTCCTATTCCTTGCTGCGCAAGGTGGAACGCGGCGAACGCGCGGCCAGTCATTCCTTCGTCGCGGCCGTCGCCCGCGCGATGTCCGTCAACATCACCGACCTCACCGAGCAGCCGCACCACACCCGGCCGGCCACCCCCTCCTCCGAGCAGGCGGGGGTGCCCGCGCTGCGCCAAGCGCTCGTCGAGGGCGACGACCCGCAGCTGGACACCGGCCCGCGCACAGTGGACGACCTGCGCGCCGACGTGGCCCGCATCAAGGAGTGGGACCGGCGGACCCGGCACGCCGAGGCGGTGCAGGCGTTGCCGGACGTGCTGCGGCACCTGCACCACGCCGCGCGCACGCACCCGGACGATCCGACCGTTCACGAGCTGCTCGCGACCGCCTACTCCTACACGATGATCGCGCTCTACCGGCTGGGACACCTCGACCTGTGCCACCTGGCCGATGAACGTGCCCGCGCCGCGGCCGCTCGCGGCGCGGACCCGGTGCGCGGCTCGGTCGCGGAGTGGAACCACGCCCTGGTGCTGCTGTTCGACGGCTCCTACAACGCCGGGTTGCGCTCGCTGGACCGTTCGCTCGGGCTGCTCGAACCGGTCCCGGAAACGCCGGCGACCTCCGCCGTGCGGGGAGCCGTGCACCTGCGCGCCGCCATCCTCGCGGCCCGCACCGCCGACGCCGACCTCGCCGACACCCACTTGCGGGAGGCCCGCGCGATGGTCGTCGACGGGCAGGACGAGGCCAACCACTACGGCACCAAGTTCGGCGCCACCAACGTCGACATCCACGGCGTGGCGGTACCCGTGGAACTCGCCGACGGCACCACCGCGGTGACCAGGGCGGGCACCGTGCAGCTGCCCGAGCACACCGCGCCGAGCCGCAGCGGGCACTACTGGATCGACCTCTCCCGCGGCTGGTTACTGCACGGCGACCGGCGGCGCTCGCTGGAGTGCCTGCAAACGGCCCGGCGCATCGCGCCGCAGCTCACCCGCTACCACCCGCAGGTGCACGAGACGGTGCAGTCGCTGGCGGTCAGCGACGCGCGTTCCACCAACAGCCTGTCGCACTTCGCCGCGTGGTGCGGTATCCGGCGCTGAGGAGCGCGAATGAACGACAACGGACAGCCCGTCCTGTACGCGATCGGCATGGGCTCCCCCGCGGCGCGGGACATCGGCAGGCTGGTGGAACTCGCCCAGGCCGACGGCTGGGCGGTGTGCGTGGTGGCCTCACCGCACGGCAGGCGGTTCCTCGACGCCGAGTCGCTGGCCGTGAAAACGGGCCATCCGGTGCGCAGCGAGTACAAGGATCCGGCCGCGGTCGACGCGCTGCCGCCCGCCGACGGCATGATCGCGGCGCCGATCACCTGCAACAGCATCGCCAAATGGGCGGCGGGCATCTCCGACACGCTTCCGCTGGGGATGCTGGTGGAGGCGGTCGGCAAGCGGCAGCCGGTGGTGGCGATGCCCTTCTCGAACCGCGCGCAGATCGGGTTTCCGCCCGTGCAGGAGGCGATGCGGCGACTGTCCGGCTGGGGAGTGACGGTGCTGTCCGGGCCGGACGTGTACGAGCAGCACGAACCCGGAACGGGCGCCGACCACCTCCACCGGTTCCCGTGGGAACTCGCGTGGCGGTCCTTCTTGGAGCATCCATGGCAGTCCCCGCGCTGACCGCACCCTCCGGCAACGACCGAGCACGACGATCCCGCACCCTCCACGGACGGTCTCGGAACCGGCCCTAGACTCCTCGCCGCGCCGCCGGGAACCGCTCCGGCCGGAACCGACGAGGGGAATCGGGTGCCAGCGCCGACCGAGCAGCCGACGTTCGAGCCGTCCGCCGCGCCGGTCGGCACCACCGAGCCACCGCCGTTCGCGCGCCGGCCGGTGCTGACGGTCGCCGGACTCACCGCACTGCTGCTGATGCTGATCAGCGGGCGCTACGGCTACCTCTCCGATGAGCTGTACTTCCTCGCCGCGGGCAAGTACCACCTGGACTGGGGCTACATGGACCAGCAACCGCTGGTTCCGCTGCTGGCGGCCGGGATCGACGCCGTGCTGCCCGGTTCGCTGCCCGCGTTGCGGCTGCCCGCGGCGCTGCTCACCGCGTTCGGGATCGCGGGCACCGCGCTGCTCGCCCGCGAGTTCGGCGGTGATCGGCGTGCCCAGACGCTCGCCGCCGCCGCGTATGCGCTGTCGCCGTGGCTGCTGCTGAGCGGACACTGGCTCGCGGCCGCGACCTTCGAACCCGCGCAGTGGCTGCTCGTGTTGTGGCCGGTGACGCGGTGGGTCCGGCTGCGCGAAGCGGGGATCCGGCGCGACCGGCTGCTGCTCGCGGCCGGCCTGGTCGCCGCCGTGGGGGTGCAGACGAAGTTCCAGATCGTGCTGCTGTGCGCCGCGCTGCTGTCGGGTGTGCTCATCGCCGGTCCGCGTCCGATGCTGCGGCGTCCGGCGCTGTGGGCGGGTGCGGCGCTGGCCGCCGCGGTGTCGATCCCCGCGCTGATCTGGCAGTCCGGGCACGGCTGGCCCTCGCGCGACATGGGCGACGTCGTCGCCGCCGAGAGCAGCAGGCTCCTGCTGCTGCCGACCACGCTGCTCTACGCCGGGCCGGTCGCGGGCGCGTTCCTGTGCTGCTTCGGGCTCTGGTGCCTGGTGCGGGACGAACGGCTGCGGCCCATGCGATTCCTCGCCTGCACGGCACTTCTCCTGCTGGTGTTCTACCTGCTGGTCGGCGGTCGCCCGAACTACCTGTCGGGGCTGTGCGGCATGCTGTTCGCCGCGGGCGCGGTCGGATTTCAGCACCGCCGCGAGGCCGGGGCGGCCCGCTGGTCGTGGACGGCGTGGCCCGCGTACGCGCTCTCGGCGGTCCTGCCGCTGGTGCTGCTCCCGATCACTCCGCTGCCGAGCGTGGCGCGGCATCCGCAGCTCGCCGCCTACAGCAGGCTTTACGAGACGGGCTGGCCGGAACTGGCCGAGACCGTCGCTCACGTCTACCGCTCGCTGCCGCCCGACCAACGCGAGCGCACCGCGATCGTCGGCGAGAGCTACCACCTGGCCGGTGCGCTCGACGTGCTCGGACCGGAGTTGGGGCTGCCCGGTGTGCACAGCCCGCACCGCGGGTACTGGTTCTTCGGTGCTCCACCGGACAGCGCCACGGTGCTGCTGTACGTGGGCGGTGCCGAGCCGCTCAAGCCCTACTTCGCCGAGAGCAGGCGGCTCGCGACGGTCCGGACCGAGCTGGATCTGGTGAACGTCGCGCAGGGCGTCTCGGTGATCCGCTACGACGGGCCGAAGCTGCCGTGGTCCCGGCTGTGGCCGCGCATCCGCACGCAGTAGCGGACGGACGCGCGGCTCGGCGCTACCGCCGCGGAGGTCCTTGCGGCGGGGGTCCCTGCGGCGGGGGCTGCTGCGGCGGATGTTGCCGGGGATTCGGCTGTCCACCGGGCCTCGGCTGTCCCGGCTGCTGCGGAGCCCCCTGCGGTCGTGCGCCCGGGCCGGAGCGATTTCCGCCCGGCTGGGCCGCTCCCGGCTGGTGCGTCGGCGGCTTGGCCGTCGGCGGCTTGGCCGTCGGCGGCTTGGCCGTCGGTGGCTGGGCCGTTCCGAACTTCGCCGTTTCCTGCTCCGATCCTCCGGGCTTCGCCGTTCCGAGCTTCGTCGTCGCCTGTTGCGGGGTTCCGAGCTTCGTCGTCGCCTGTTGCGGGGTCCCGAGCTTCGTCGTCGCCTGCTCTCCCGGTCGGCCCGGCTGAGGCGTACCCGGCGTCGGCTGACCGAGCGGGCGGTACACCGGCATCCGCATCGTCTGCAGCTGCGAGGTGCGGAAGAAGCCGGACTGCTCGCTGCCCGCCCACGGCGGCGGAGCGACCTGCGGCTGCGGCCGCCGCTGGAAGAACGCGTCCCGCGCCATCCGCATCAGCCCGAGGATCGCGTCCCGCCGGGAGTGGAACAGGTCCACCGGGATCGTCGCCCGCGTCGCGTGGTCGTGCAGCAACGCCAGCTCCGTCGCCGCCAGCTGGTAGTCCGACATCGCCCGCACTCCCGGCAAACCCGCCTGCACCCGAGCCCAGCTCCGGGCCTGGCGGCGACCGCGCATCGTCGCGAGCATCCGCACATCGTTGTCGTGGACCAGACCGCTGGGGATGTACGGCGGCAGGTGCGTGCCGATCAGCCCGATCAGCCGCCGCCGATCCCGCATCACGATCACCACCAGCGTCACCAGGACCCCGAGCTGGAGCAGGTACGCCAACGCCAGCCCGCCGTAGCCGAACACCGTGGAGAAGTTCCACAGCGCGTGCAGCAGTACCGCCGCGACCCACCCGCCGACCACCGCGAAACCCCGCCCGGCGCCGCGGCTGCGCGCCGCGTACGCGACGCCGAGCCCCGTCATCGCGGTGTAGATCGGATGCCCCAGCGGCGCGATCACGCCACGGACCAGCACGGTTTCCGCGACACCGCCACCGCTTTCCAGCAGGCCGGTCTGGTAGTAGAGCACGTTCTCCACGAACGCGAACCCGAGCGCGCAGAGCCCCGCGTACACCAGACCGTCGGTCGGGCCGTCGATCTCGAACCGGCGGAACCACAACATCAGCAGCAGGAAGAAGCCCTTGAAGCTCTCCTCCACCACCGGGGCGATGATCGAGGCGGTGAGCACCTGTCCCAGTTCCGGCCCGTACACCGGTTGCAGGAGTGCCCCGCCGACCGTGTTCACGATGAACGAGCCGACGATCGCGACTCCGGCTCCCCACGCGAACGCCGTGATCAGGTTCACCCGTGGCTCCGGCTCCAGCCGGTCCATCAGCAGCACCAAGCCCACCATCACGACCACCGTCGGCAGCGCGAGCAGACCTCCCAGCACCGTGCTGAGCACCCCACCGGCGAGCAGGTAGTACGCCAGGGCGAGCAGCATGCAGAAGCCGCACACGATCAACCCGATGATGAACGGGATCGGTGTTCGGTTGCTGGTCCGGCCTTCGAGGACCGAACGGGGATTGAGCGCGGGCATGCCGGGAGGGTAGAAGATCCCCCGTGACGGCGGCGCCGGAACCCGTCAGTTTCGTTCGGCGGCGCCGGGTCCGCGCACCTCCATCGACGCCGCCCCCGCCGCGACGGCCGTCCCGTTCTCACCGGGACCTCGCCCAGCGGTGAGCGCCTTGACCGCCGCCGACGTGCGGTCGGCGACCTCCAGCTTGGTGAACACCGCCCGCAGGTGGTTCTTCACGGTCCGCTCGGAAATGCCCAGCGACCGCGCGATCTGCCGGTTGGAACTACCGCGGACCAGATGTCCCAGTACCTCGTTCTCCCGCGGGGTGAGTCGCTGCAGCAGTGGCGCGACCTGCGCCCCCGGCGTGCCACCGGTCGCCCCGGCCGCCCGTTGCAGCGCGTCCCGGTAGACCTCGCCCGCGACCAGCCCGGTGTGCCCCAGCCGCACCCGCAGCGTCACCAGTTGGTTCACCTGCCCCAGCACCTGCTCCAGCGCCGCGGAATGCTCGATCGCCTCCCGCATCATCGCGGTGATCGCGGTGTCCAAAGCTCGCCGGTACGAACTGGCCATCAGGTGACTCCCACAGGTTCGGTGACATCGACCGCGCCGCGTCCGGACACACGGGGTCCCCGCGCGGCGCATGGTTGTTCCGGCACAGAACCCGGGCACCACGGCGCACCTCCGCCGTGACCAGGTCGATCGAGCACCGTTCAAAGGCCGACACTTCACCACCGGGCTAGGCCTTCCCACCTGCTCCGGACCGGTCGATGCCTCCACTGGCTATGTCGTCAGCACCCCCTTCAGAAGTGACCGACCGGCCACCGATTTCCCCGAATGCGGCAATCAAGGGCACGAATGGAGCAGTCCATCGGTGCCATTCGGAGGACCAGGGCAGGCGCAGCAGGTCTTTTTGACCATGTCGGCCCCCGCTTCGCGGCGCCTAGGTTTCGAAACGTCGCACGTCCCAATCCCTCCCGCTGCACTCGGCTGCGATGCCTTCGGAGATCGCAGCCCCCCCGTGAAATCACGTCGCAGTCTTCATCAAGGAGGTCTTCGCCATGTCGTGTCCGCAGGCGGCAAGCCGGGCGAGCGCACCACCCACGACGACCGCGCGTGCGCCGGGAGCGCTGCCCAGCAAAGGCTGGACCGCCTCGGCGGCCGCGAACGCGGTCCGAATCAAGCTCCGGGAGGACATCAATCCGGCGGCGAACCTGGCCACCTTTCTGACCAGCACCGTCGAGCCGGAAGCAGAACGGCTGTTCAGCGATTACCTGCCTTACAACCTCATCGACAGAGATCAATATCCGGGAGCAACCGAACTCGAACGCCACTGCGTGCAGACCCTCGCGGACCTGTGGAACGCCGATCTGTCGACGGCCGTCGGCACCGCCACCACCGGCTCCAGTGAGGCCGCACTGCTGGCAGGCACCTCGCTGCTGCGGCGGTGGCGACACCGCGGCGACACCTCAGGGCGCAAGCCGAACCTGATCTTAGGCGCCAACGCCCACGTGTGCTGGCACAAGTTCTGCCGGTACTGGGAGGTGGAACCGCGCATCGCCCCGGCCCAGCAGGACCTGCTGCACCTGACCGCGCAGCAGGCCAGAGAACGCTGCGACGAGGACACGATCGGCGTGGTCAGCGTGCTCGGCTCAACGATCGACGGCAGCTACGAGCCGGTCGCCGGCATCGCCGCCGAGCTCGACGCGCTCGCGGCGGAATCCGGGGTGGACGTCCCGATCCACGTGGACGCCGCCTCCGGCGGCTTCGTCGCCCCGTTCCTGGATCCCGAGTTGAACTGGGACTTCCGGTTGCCGCGGGTGCACTCGATCAACGCGTCGGGCCACAAGTACGGCATGGTCCCCGCCGGGCTCGGCTGGATCGTGTGGCGCGACCCGGAGGCCCGCACGAACTGGCTCAGCTTCGACACGAACTACCTGGGCAGCACTAGGGCCAACCACGAGCTGAGCTTCTCCCGATCGGCCGCTCCGGTGGTGCTGCAGTACTACAACTTCCTGCGACTCGGCTTCGAAGGATTCCGCGAACTGCACGGACGAAGCCGCGCCACCGCCACCTCGCTGGCGGCGGCGCTCGAGGGGTTGGGGCCGTTCCAGATCCTCGGTGACGGCAGCGACCTGCCCGTCGTGGTGCTCGCCCAGCACGAGGGCAGGCACCGCTGGACGTTGCGAGAGCTCGCCGCCCACCTGGGCACGCACGGTTGGTCGGTTCCGGTCTACGCGCTGCCGCCGGACCGCCAGCAGACCGACGTGCTCCGGATCGTCGTGCGCAACGAACTCACCGCCGGACACGCCGAGGACCTGCTCAGCGCGGTCCGCGGCTTCCTGTCCGGCGCCATCGCCACCCCGGCATGACCAGCACTCCCCGAAGAAAGGACGAACCATTGCGCCCCATCCGCATCGCCAGCAAGCTCACCCGACCCGAACCGCCGCAGCCGGGAACCGGAGTCCGGCTCGCGCTCTTCCAAGGTGAGAACCCGGTGGGCACCCCGGAGGCGGTGACGGCGAACCTGAACCGGATGCGGGAGGTCGTCGAAGTCGCCGCCCGCTACCAGGCACAGCTGTGCGCCTTCCCGAGTGCTACACCACCGGCTACTCGCTCGGCGCCGCCGAGGCGCGGGCGCTGGCCCAGCCGAAGGACGGCGCGGCGATCCAGGCCGCCCAAGCCGTCTCGGCCACGCACGACGTCGGGATCGTGGTGCCCTACGTGGAGCTCGACCGCGCGGCCGACACCGTGCACGACTCCATCGCCCTGGTCCTCGGCGGCGAGCTCGTCGCGAACTACCGCAAGACGCACCTGTACGGGGCGGCGGAACGGATCAACTTCACGGCGGGTACCGAACTGCCGCCGGTGGTGAAGGTCAATCAGTTCCCGGTCGGCCTGCTCAACTGCTACGAGTGCGAGTTCCCGCCGCTTTACCAGAGTCTGGTGGGTCGCGGTGCGCGGCTCATCGTCGGCCCGACCGCCGCCGATCACCACTTCACGTTGCACGACGGCAACCCCACCCAGGTGCCCTATCCGGACGCGACCGAGCACATCATCCCCGCGATGGCCTCGGTGTGGCGGGTGTTCGTGGCGTACGTGAACCGGCGCGGCTGGGAGACCTCGGAACGCGGGCAGTGGCAGTACCGCGGGAACTCCGGAGTGTGGGCACCGGACGGCACGCCGATGATCGCGGCCGGGCCGGAGGAGCGCAGCGACGACACGCTGCTCGTCACCGACTGCGTGCCGGACGAGGTGGCCCCATTCAGCCCGGAGGGTGATCACTTCTCGGACAACCGGGTGGCGCTGCAGGAGAAGCTGCTGCCGACGAGCTGACCGGACCGATCGGGCCGGGCCGCGCCACCGGCCCGGCCCGGTCACCCCGGCGCGGTCACCCCGATGCGGTCACGCCTGCCGGTCACGCCGGTGCGGTCTCCGCCTTCCCCGCCTCGGAGGCCGCACCGGTGTTCCGGTCCCCCAGAACCTCGCGCATGGCGGCGAGTTCAACGCCTTCGGCCGTGAACGCGTCGCGCACGGCCTGGGCCACCTCCACCGCGTTCGGCCGGTCCCCGTGCAGGCATATCGAGTCCGCGCGCACCGGCACCGTGGTGCCGCTGACGGAGTGGACTTCGCCGCGCAGCACCGACAGGGCCTGTTCCGCGCAGGACCGCGGGTCCTTCGCGACCGGGTCGGGTTCGATGATGATGTGCCCGGCATCGTCGTAGTCCAGGTCCGCGAACGCCTCCCGCACCACCGGCACGCCCAATTCGGCGACCCGATCGGCGGTCGGGCCTGCCAGCAGCACCACCGGAACACCGGGCGCGGCCGCGGCGACGGCCGTGCCGACGGCCTCCGCCACCGCCGGATCCCGCACGGTGAGCCCGTAGAGCGCGCCGTGCGGTTTGACGTGGGTGATCGCGACGCCCAGCTCGTCGGCGAGCGCCCGGAGCGCGCCGAACTGGTAGAGGCAGGCATCCGCCGCCTCCCGCGGGCTCATGGTCAGCGCCCGCCGCCCGAAACCGGCCAGGTCCGGGAATCCCGGGTGCGCACCCGCCGCCACGCCGGCGTCGCGGGCGATGCGCAGCGCGGCCCGCATGGTCCCGGGGTCACCGGCATGCCATCCGCAGGCGATGTTCACCGAAGTGACCAACGGAATCACCCGTTCGTCGTCGCCGAGCTTCCACCGGCCGAAGCTCTCGCCCGCGTCCGCATTGAGATCCACGAGTTTCTGCACCGGACCCACCTCCCGCAGCTGCCGAACGCGACCCGTCAGGGGCTTGTACTGCGGTGATCCCCGGCCGCGCGCCGATGGTACGAGCCATGTTCCCGCACGCCCTCGATCCGCGCAGTGCTCCGTTCGGATGTCTTCGACGTTCCTTTTCCGATCTTGGAGCGTCCTTTCAGCCCATTCCGGTGCGTGCTTTCGCGCGTACCGATCATTGTTGCGCACAGCTATGGTGACCCGAACGTGCGATTTTTTTCGTGTCGTCCAACGAGTTTGCAGCTCAGGTTCTGCGCCGGGAATCGCTTCGGCGCATGCTCGAGCACACGGCAGATCACCTCCGTAACCGGTTGAGGAGGTCGACATGGCAGCGACTGGAACAGACCTGCCTCCCGCTCGGTACGAGTTCGGCGGCGACGAATTCATCTTCGTCGAGCTCGATCAGGAAATGAGCCTGGAAGCCAATTTCAAGGCGATGGCGATCACCGGAGCTCTCCGGGAGCAGGGCATCGACGGCGTCATCGACATCTGTCCCTCCAACGCCTCGTACATGATCCGGCTCGACCCCGATCGGCTGCACCCGGTGGAGCTGGTCGATGAGCTGCGCAAACTGGAGCTCAACGCAGGCGGCCTCGCCGACGATCACACGGTGGCTACGCGGATCGTGGACGTGCCGATCCTGTTCGACGATCCGTGGACCCGCGAGACGCTGCTGCGCTTCCGCGACAATCATCAAGATCCCAGCGGGACCGATCTTGAATACGCCGCACGGATCAACGGATTTCGCGGGGTGCCCGAGCTGATCGATTCGATCACCGGAGCCCCGTTCATCGTGACGATGCTCGGATTCGTCCCCGGATTGCCGTTCTGCTATCAGATGGTTCCGCGTGAACGGCAGATCGAAGTCCCCAAGTACGTGCGGCCGCGCACCGATACTCCCGAACGCGCCTTCGGTTACGGCGGCGCGTTCTCCGTGGTCTATCCGGTGCGCGGAGCGGGCGGATATCAGCTGTTCGGCATCGCGCCCGCGCCGGTGTTCGACCTCGCGCAGACCCTGCCGGACTTCGCCGACCACATCGCTTTCCCGAAACCGAGCGACATCCTGCACTACCGCGCCATCGACCGCACCGAGTACGACCGGATCCGCGCCGAGGTGGAGGCGGGCACCTTCCGCTACCGCACCGCCGAAGTCGAGTTCTCCCCGACCGCGTTCCTCGCCGACCCGGACGGCTTCAACCGCAACCTGCTGGAGGTGCTGTGATGAGTGAGATCATCGTGCGCTCCGGAGGCCTGTACACGACGGTGCAGGACATCGGCCGCGACGGGCAGTACGCCATCGGGATGCCGCCGTCCGGCGCCCTGGACCAGTACTCCTACCGCGTCGCGAACCTGCTCGTGGGCAACCCCGACGGGGCGGCCGCGCTGGAAGCCACCTACATCGGCCCGGAACTGGAGTTCACCGACGACCGGCGGATCGCCATCACCGGCGCCGAGGCCCCCGCCCGCATCAACGGCGAGCCGGTCGCGCTGTGGGAGACGCTGACCGTGCGGGCCGGCGACGTGCTCTCGTTCGAGATGATCACCTCCGGCGCCCGCCCGTACGTGGCCGTCAGCGGCGGAGTGGCGGTGCCGGAGTACCTGGGCTCGCGCTCGACCTACACGCTCACCGGTATCGGTGGGTTCCAAGGCCGCGCGCTGCGCACCGACGACCGGCTGCCGTTGGGCTCTCCGCCCATCAGCGGACCCGCACCCGGCACCTCGGTGCCCGCGGGCCTGCGACTCGGCCTCGGCGGAGTGGCGGAACTGCGACTGGTCGTCGGCCTGTGCTCCTACCGGCTCACCCCGGCCGCACTGGAGTCCTTTGTGGATACCGAGTGGAAGGTCACCAAGGACGCCGACCGCGTCGGATACCGGTTGCGCGGCGGCACCATCGACTTCGTCGACCGCGAGCCGCCGTTCGGCGCGGGCAGCGACCCGGCGAACGTCGTCGATCTCGGCTATCCCATCGGGTCGGTGCAGATCCCCGGCGGCAACGAACCGATCGTGCTGCTCGGTGACGCGGTGACCGGCGGCGGCTACGCCACGGTGGGCACCGTGATCTCCGTGGACCGCGACCGGATCGCGCAGGCCCGCACCGGCGACCGCGTGTCGTTCACGCCGGTCGACGTCGACGCCGCGATCAGCGCCCGCCGCGACCGCGGCATCCGGCTGGAGAAGGTCCGCGCGGCAGTCAGTTGATCCCCCGAGCAGCGCACCCGATAGTTATGGAGGAGGCCATCATGTCGACTGTGAACGCCACGCTTCCCGGCGTCTTCTACCGTCGTCCCTCGCCCGAACAGGATCCGTTCGTCGAAGTCGGCGCCGCGGTTCAGGAAGGGCAGACGATCGCGCTCATCGAGGTGATGAAGACCTTCAGCGAAGTCAAAGCCGAGCAGGCGGGCACCATCGGCCGCTTCCTGCTCGACGAGGGGGACGAGGTGGAGGCCGGTCAAGGTGTCGTCGAGGTCGTGTCGCCATGACCGGGCCGGGACGAGTCCTCGTGGCCAACCGGGGCGAAATCGCGGTGCGGATCATCCGCGCCTGCCACGCCGCGGGAGTCGAGGCGGTGGCGGTGTACTCCGACGCCGACAAGAACTCCCGTTGGGTGCAGTTGGCCGAACACGCGGTGCACATCGGCGCCTCACCCGCTTCCAAGTCCTACCTCGACGTGGAAGCGCTGCTGGAGGCGGCGCGCAGCACCCATGCCGACGCCGTGCATCCCGGCTACGGCTTCCTGTCCGAGAACTCGCGGTTCGCCAAGGCCGTGCAGGACGCGGGCCTGGTGCTGGTCGGGCCGCCCGCCTCGGCGATCGAGCTGATGGGCGACAAGGCCACCGCACGAGCGACCGCGCAGGCCGCCGGAGTGCCGGTGGTGCCGGGCAGCGCACCGGTGACCGACCTCGCCGCAGCGCAGGCCGCGGCCGACGAAATCGGCTACCCGGTGCTGGTCAAGGCCGCCGCGGGCGGTGGCGGACGCGGCATCCGGCCGGTGTCCTCGGCGGCGGAACTCGCCGAGGTGCTGCCCGCCGCGCAGGCCGAGGCGAGGTCGGCGTTCGGCGACGGCACCTCGTACCTGGAGCGGGCACTGCCCCGGCCCCGGCACATCGAGGTGCAGCTGCTCGCCGACGACCACGGCAACGTGGTGCACCTGTTCGAGCGGGACTGTTCCGTGCAACGCCGCAGGCAGAAGCTCCTCGAAGAGGCACCGGCGCCGGGACTGCACGACGAGACCCGGCGACGCATCAGCGAGGCCGCGGTCCGGCTCGCCCGGCACGTCGGCTACCGCAACGCGGGCACCGTGGAATTCCTCGTCGACGAGGACCAGTGCTTCTACTTCATGGAGATGAACACCCGCATCCAGGTCGAACACCCGGTCAGTGAGGCGATCAGCGGGGTCGACCTGGTGGCCGAGCAGCTGCGGATCGCCGCGGGCAAACCGATCTCGTTCGCCCAGGAAGACCTGGTGTGCAAGGGCGCCGCCATCGAACTGCGGATCAACGCCGAGGATCCGGACCGCGGTTTCGCCCCGTCACCGGGCGAGGTCACGTCGTTCGACCTGCCCGGCGGCCCCGGTGTGCGCGTGGACACCGGCCTGACGCGCGGTGACCGGATCAGCCCGTTCTACGACTCGATGATCGCGAAGCTGATCTGTTGGGGAGCCGACCGGGACCAGGCGTACTCCCGGGCCGAGCAGGCTTTGCGCGAGTTCCGCATCGAAGGCGTGGCGAACACGATCCCGTTGCACGCCCGGCTCGTCGGCAACGACAAGCTGCGCAGCGGCCCGGTGCACACCACCTGGCTGGAGGAGCAGCTGGAGTGATCAGCGCGGGACGACCTCGTCGCGCAACACGCTGTAGCGCACGCAGTCCCGCCACCGGCCGTCGCGGAACAACCAGCCGCGCAGCACGCCCTCCCTGGTGAAACCGGCCTTGGTGAGGGCGCGCTGCTCGGCGAGGTTGTCCACCTCGGTGCCCGCCTCGACCCGGTTCACCTGGGTGTGGGCGAACAGGTACGCCACCAGTTTCCGCTGGGCGTCGGTGCCGTGGCCGCGGCCGCGCGCCTCCGGCAGCAAGGTGATCCCGATGTTCCAGCAGTACGAGGTCTGGCCGGTGGGATTCTTGGCCCAGGACACGAAACCGAGCCGTCGCTGCGGATCCTGTTCCGTGACCACCAGCAGCACGCCTTCGTCGGCGGACAGCAGCCCGGACTCCGCCCAGCGCCGCCGGAAATGCCCGGCCCCCTGGTAGCCGAACCAGTTGTAGGGCTGGGTGGCCTCACACGTGTTGAGCATCCGATCGAGATCGGTCAGGTCGCCTTCGAGTACCGGTCTCAGCAGCACTATGGACCCCACATCGAGACCGTAGACCGCTCACGCGCCGCTGGACATGCTCTGTTCCGGTGGTCGAGCGCGTCCGAACCGTCCTGATCGGCCCCGAGACCCCGGATGGGTCAGTCGCGGGGGCGCCGGCAGGTGTAGACCCGCGCGGGCGGAACGTTGCGCCACACCGTGCGGCTGGTGAGCACCTCGTCGAAGGCGCCGTCCAACCGGTGCCGGAACGCACGCGCACCGGCCATGCCCAGGGCGTGCACGTAGGCGAACGTGGTGAACGCGCCGCCTGGGGCGAGCACTTTGCCGACCTCGCTGAGGATGTCGCGCTGCAGCTCACCGGAGAAGATCGACCACGGCAGGCCGCTGACCACCGCGTCCACCTCGTCCACCTCGGCGTCGGCCAGCAGGGTCCGCAGCTTCGCCGCGTCGCCCTGCACGACCTCCAGCCAGGGCAGGTCGACGCGCAGGTGCTCCACCATGCCGCCGTCGAGTTCGATCGCGAGGTGCCGCCCGCCTTCGGGCAACCGGTCGCGCACCGCCCGGCTGAGCGCTCCCGTGCCGGGGCCGAGTTCCACGACGACCGGGCCGGTCGAGGAGTTCGAGGCCGGTCGCGACCGCGGGACGACGGCGGCCATCTCCCTCGCGAGGTACGGCGAGCTGGGCGCCACGGCGCCCACCAGGCCGGGCTTGCGCGCCGCGCGGGCGGCGAACTTCCGGTAATCCGCGAACACCGATCCGGCCTTGCCGGCCTGAGGCCGTTGCTGAGATGTGGTCACGGCTGCCTTCCGCGATCGTCGGGCGAGGTCCGGGCAACCCTATCGGTCTCGCACCGGCGGGCGTCGCCGCCCGAGTTCCCGACACGCGGAACCGGTGCACGTGAATCGAATTCGAGTATCCGGACGCCGCCGAGACGATTCGCGGGATCCGATAATGCGATTCGAGGAGTCGCGAGCAGAATGCGCGCCGTAATTCACTCGAATAGCGTGTAACACGGGAAGGAACTCCCGCGATAAAAGTTTCTTCAGAGGCGTGGGGCTTGTCCACCCGGACAAGCCCGTTGCGCCGTACTCAGGCAGGCTGCTCGGTCAGCGCACCCGCCGGCTCCACCGCCGGGACCTGCTCAGCGGACTGAGCGGGAGTGTTCAGCGCGGGTTTGTTCACCCACCTGACCGCCACGCCTGCCACCGCCAGCAGCACGATCGCCTCAACTGCGAGAGTCACCCACACCATTGCCACTTTCCTTGCCTCCTTTCCGCTGACCTCCCCGTCTTCCGAAACGCGCGAACGGGCGCACACGTGTGCCCGCACGGGTCTTGCGCTCGAAAGAGGTTCGGGGCCGAACACCCACTTACACCCCGATACTAGGGCCTTGTTTCGGGTGGGTTAAGGAGGGGTCGCGGTGGCGTGCGTCGCATCCATCCGGGTGAGCGCCGCGGTGGCGGAAAGCACAGCCGACGAGGGGACGTCCACGGCATCTCGGAGCGTTCCGATGAGTGTGGAGCACGAGGTCGACGTCGTCGTGATCGGGGCCGGGCAAGCGGGGCTCAGCAGCGCTCATCACCTGCGCCGCAGCGGGTTCGAGCCGGACTCCGGCTTTGTGGTGCTGGACGCGGACACCGGCGCGGGCGGGGCGTGGCGGCACCGCTGGCCGTCGTTGCGGATCGGCGGTGTGCACGGCATCCACGACCTGCCGGGGCTGGCGCTGCAGGAGAAGGACGGGGCGCGGCCCGCCTCCGAGGTGCTCCCGGAGTACTTCGCCCGCTACGAGCGCGAGTTCGAGCTGCCGATCCGGCGGCCGGTGAAGGTGTCGGCGGTGCGACCGGGCCCCGGCGAGCGGTTGCTCGTGGAGTCCGGCACCGAGACGTGGGCGGCCCGAGCGGTGATCAACGCGACCGGGACGTGGTCGAAACCGTTCCTGCCGCACTACCCGGGGCAAAAGTCGTTCACCGGCAGGCAGCTGCACGTCGTGGACTACCACGGCGCGGCGGAGTTCCGCGGGCGTCGGGTCGCGGTGGTCGGCGGCGGGATCTCCGCGGTGGAGCTGCTGACGGAGATCGCCGAGGTGGCCGAGACGACGTGGGTGACGCGACGTCCGCCCGTGTTGAGCGACGTCGAGTTCACTCCCGACATCGGGCGTCATGCGGTCGCGGAGGTCGAACGGCGCGTGCGGGCCGGATTGCCGCCGGGCAGCGTGGTGAGCGTGACCGGGCTGCCGCCGACGCCGGCGATCCTGCGAGCTCGGGAGCGGGGCGTGCTCGACCGGCACCCGATGTTCGAGCGCATCACCCCGAACGGGCTCCGATGGGCGGACGGCCGTGCGGTGCCCGTCGACGTGATCTTGTGGGCCACCGGGTTCCGGGCGGCGCTGGATCACCTGGCCCCGTTGGGCCTGCGGGAGCCGGGTGGCGGTATCCGGATGGAAGGAACTCGGGTGGCCGCGGAACCCCGGCTGCACCTGGTGGGCTATGGGCCTTCGGCCAGCACCATCGGCGCGAATCGGGCGGGACGGGGCGCGGCGAACGAGGTCCGGCAGTTGCTCGGCCAGGAGCTCGCGGCCCCCTGATCGGCCCCGGCCTCACCCTGCCCGCGCGGGCCTGCAGACGCGCAGCAGGTGGTAGCCGATGAGGGTGGTCAAGGTGCCGAGGGCGATGCCGCTGATGCTCAGGCTCGGGGTGAACGTGAGCGAGACGTCGCCGATGCCCGCGATGACCCCGGCCGCGACCGGCAGCAGGTTCACCGGGTCGGCGAAGTCCACGCGGTTCTGCACCCAGATCTTCACTCCGAGCAGCCCGACCATGCCGTAGAGCACCACGGTGATGCCGCCCAGCACGCCTCCCGGGATGGCGGCCACGACCGCGCCGAACTTGGGGCACAGGCCGAAGCTGATGGCCACCACCGCCGCCACCCAGTAGGCGGCCGTGGAGTACACGCGGGTGGCGGCCATGACTCCGATGTTCTCGGCGTAGGTGGTGGTCGGCGGACCGCCGAACGCGCTGGAGAGCGTCGTGGCGAACCCATCGGCGAACACGGCTCGCCCGAGGCTGCCCTGCAGGTCGGTCCCGGTCATCTCCTCGACGGCCTTGACGTGACCGGTGTTCTCGGCGAGCAGGGCGATCACCGCGGGCAGCACCACGATGATCGCCGAGACGGAGAAGGACGGGGCGTGCACGTCGGGCAGCCCGAACCACGGCGCGTCGGCGACTCCGCTGAGGTCCACCCTCGGATGCGTGCCGACCACACCGTCGGCGTCCGGCGCGGTGATCGGACCGAAGAGCACGTCGAACGCCCAGGACAGCAGATAGCCGCCCGCCAGCCCGAGGAACACCGCGATGCGACCGAGGAATCCGGGCAGCAGCACGGTTCCGACCACCACGATGATCATCGTGATGAGCGCGATCCACTGGTCCTGCGGCCAGTACGTCTCGGCCACCACCGGGGCCAGGTTGAACCCGATCAGCAGCACCACCGCCCCGGACAGCACCGGCGGCAGCAGCCGGTGCACCACACCGGGTCCGGCGAAGTGCACCACCAGGCCGACCGCGGCGAGGACCGCGCCGGACACCAAGATCGCTCCGGTGACCGTGGCGGTGTCCCCGCCGCCTGCGCGGATCGCGGTGACCGCGCCGACGAAGGACGCGCTGCTGCCCAGGTAGCTGGGAATCTTGCCTTGCACGACGAGCAGGAACAGGATCGTCGCCCCGCCGGAGACCATGATCGCGAGGTTCGGGTCGAGTCCCATCAGGACGGGGAACACGAACGTCGCGCCGAACATGGCCACCACGTGCTGAGCGCCGAACCCGATCGTGCGGCCCCAGGTGAGCCGTTCGCCGGGTGCGACCGACTCACCAGGGCGTGGCGTGCTTCCGTCGCCGTGCAGTGTCCATCCGAAACCCGTTCGCCCTCGCATGACGAACAGTCTCTCCCGACGACATTTCGGACACCGATCACGGTCGTTTCGGAATGACCTGCGTAGTGGGTCCCTCAGCGGAACCTCTACTGCTTCCTCGCTGCGGGATCGATTCCTCATTCACGCCGTACGCAGCGAAAACGCCGTCATCGCGAGAAAGCCGGTGAGAACCCGCCGGTGGCCGTCCTGTTCAAGCCGGTCACCGCTCAGTGGTTCCGCCGCTGACGGGACAACGACCCGGCTGCACCAGAGCCGCACACGGATGTCACACGACGGTGTGCCATGGCCCGGTCACTCGTTGGAGCGGACCCGGGGTCGGATCATCATCACCGAGCAGCGTTGGGTTCCGCCGTCAGTCCCGGGATTATCGATCGGCCGTATTCCTCCACTGTGGACTCCACGGCGTCGTGCATGGCGTACACGGCGAACTGGTGCACTCCCGCGTCGCGCAGTTCGGCGAGCTTGTCCCGGTGCGCCTCAGGTGATCCGAGCAGGCAGAACCGGTCGACGATCTCGTCGGGCACGAAGTCGGTGCTGGCGTTGCCCGCGCGCCCGTGGTGGGAGTAGTCGTAGCCGTCGCGTCCGCGGATGTAGTCGGTCAGCGCCGCCGGAACGGCCTCGGAGTCGGTGCCGTAGCGGCGCACCAGGTCGGCGACGTGGTTGCCGACCATTCCGCCGAACCACCGGCATTGGTTCCGCGCGTGCTCGAGGTCCGCTCCGACGTAGGCGGGCGCGGCCGCACACACCGTGATCGTGTCGGGATCCCGGCCGGCGTCCCGCGCGGCGTCCCGGACGTGCTCGACCATCCACCGGGTGAGCACCGGGTCGGCGAGCTGGATGATCACGCCGTCGGCGACGCGCCCCGCGAGGTCCAGCGCCCTCGGGCCGTAGGCGCCCATCCAGACCGGCAGCGCGCCGCCGCGCACCCACGGCAACCGGACCGGAGTGCCGTCCACATCGGTCTCCCTGCCCTCTGCCAGGTCGCGGATCACGCGGATGGCGTGTTCCAGGGTGGCCAGCGTGTTCGGCTTGCCGCCGGTGACGCGCAGCGCCGAGTCGCCGCGACCGATGCCGCACACCGTGCGGTTGCCGAACATCTCGTTGAGCGTGGCGAACGTGGACGCGGTGACCGTCCAGTCGCGGGTGGACGGGTTGGTCACCATCGGACCGACGATCAGCCGGTCGGTGGCGGCGAGGATCTGGCTGTGGATGACGAACGGTTCCTGCCACAGCACGCAGGAATCGAAGGTCCACCCGTGAGCGAAGCCGAGTGTTTCGGCTCGCCGCATCAGGTCCACCACCGACCGGGCCGGAGGGTCGGTTTGCAACACGAGCCCGAACCGCATGGCGTACCTCCGTGGTCGCTAGATCAAGTATTGGCAGGTGTCGCGAGGCAGGAAGCGGCCGTGTCCGGCACGGCCGCGGTAGTGGCCGTCGTCGAGGATGACCTCGCCGCGGGAGAGCACGGTGCGGACGCGGCCGGTGATGCTCTTGCCCTCGTAGGCGCTGTAGTCGACGTTCATGTGGTGCGTGTCCGCGGACAGGACCTGTTCGGCGTGCGGGTCGTAGAGCACGATGTCGGCGTCCGAGCCCGGTGCGATGGTGCCTTTGCGCGGGTGCAGGCCGAACATCCGCGCCGGGGTGGTGCTGGCCAGTTCCACCCAGCGACGGCGGCTGAGGTGCCCGTCAACGACGCCCTGGTGCAGCAGGTCGACGCGGTGTTCCACGCCGGGCATCCCGTTCGGGATCTTCGAGAAATCGCCCGCGCCCAGCTCTTTCTGCGGGGTGAAGCAGAACGGGCAGTGGTCGGTGGCGACGACCGACAGATCGTTGGTGCGCAGGCCCCGCCAGAGCTCGCGCTGGTGTTCCTCGGGCCGCAGCGGAGTGGAGCAGACGAACTTGGCTCCTTCGAAGCCCGGCCGGGCCGGCTCGTCGACGGTGAGGAACAGGTACTGCGGGCAGGTTTCGCCGAACACGTTGAGCCCGGCGTCGCGGGCTTGGGTGATCTCTCCGAGCGCCTCGGAGGCGGAGACGTGCACGACGTAGAGCGGGGCGCCCGCGACTCTGGCGAGCTGGATGGCGCGGTGGGTGGCTTCCGCCTCCAGCAGCGGGTGCCGCACGGCGCCGTGCTCGCGCGGGTCGGTGCGGCCTTCGGCCAGCGCCTGCTGCACGAGCACGTCGATGGCGATGCCGTTCTCGGCGTGCAGCATGGTCAACGCGCCGTTGCCCGCGGCCTGCTGCATGGCGCGCAGGATGCGGCCGTCGTCGCTGTAGAACACGCCGGGGTAGGCCATGAACATCTTGAAGCTGGTCACGCCTTCTGCGACGAGCCCGTCCAGTTCCTTCAGCGACGCGTCGTGCACGTCGGAGAGGATCAGGTGGAAGCCGTAGTCCACCGCGCACTGCCCGTCGGCCTTGGCGTGCCAGGTGTCCAGTCCTTCCCGCGCGGAGCGGCCGATGGACTGGATGGCGAAGTCGATGATCGTCGTGGTGCCGCCCCAGGCCGCCGCGCGGGTGCCGGTCTCGAAGGTGTCGGAGGAGAAGGTGCCGCCGAACGGCATCTCCATGTGGGTGTGCCCGTCCACTCCACCGGGGATCACGTACTGGCCGCTCGCGTCGAGCACCACGTCCGCGTCGGTGAGCCATTGCTCCCCGAGTTCCGGGGTGGCGATGGCTGCGACCTGCTCGTCGATGACGAGGACGTCGGCTTCGACCTCCTCGGTCGCCGTGATCACCAGTCCGCCGCGGATCACCGTTCTGGTCATGGCCGCTCCCCCGCTCCGGTGAGCGCGTCGACGAGGATCGCGGCGCCTTCGCGCGCTTCGGCCTCGGTCAGGCTCAGCGGTGGCGCGATGCGCAGCACGTTCCCGTCGAGGCCGCCCTTGCCGATCAGCAGGCCTGCGCTGCGGGTGTGCTCCAGGACGGCGGTGGCCGCCGCGGCATCCGGTTCGCCGGTACCGGGACGCACCAGCTCAACGCCGATCATGAGGCCCTTGCCCCGCACGTCGGCCACGTGCGGCAACCGGAGCCGGGCGTCGTCGAGCGCCCCGCGCAGCACGGCACCGACCCGGTGCGCGTTGCTCTGCAGGTCGTGGGCCAAGAGATGGTCGAGGTTCGCCAGCGCACCGGCCGTGGTGACCGGGCTGCCGCCGAAGGTGGACAGCGAGCTGACCTTGATGCTGTTCATGACCTCCGCACCGGCGATCACGCCGCCGATGGAGAGCCCGTTGCCGAGGCCTTTCGCGAACGTGACGATGTCCGGCGGTCCGCTGCCCGCGTGCGCCTGCCAGCCCCAGAAGTGCTCCCCGGTGCGGCCCCAGCCGGTCTGCACCTCATCGCTGATCCACAGGATGCCGTGCCGGTCGAGCACTTCCTTGAACCGGGCGAACAGGCCGTCCGGTGGCACTGCGAACCCTCCGACGCCCTGGATGGGTTCGGCGATCAGGCAGGCCACGTTGCCGTGCAGCTGGCCGAGCACGTCCTCCAGGTCGTCCACGCAGGCCGCCGTGAAGTCCTCGTCCGAGAGGTCCGCGAGCGCGGTGCCGCGTCGCCTGCTGCCGTGCACGTACGCGGTCTGCACCGGCGACAGGCTCGTCGGCGACCACGCTCGGTTGCCGGTGATGGCCAGCGCCGAGAAGGACCTGCCGTGGTAGCTGTTGCGCAGCGCCAGCACCTGGTTCGAGCCGCGGTACCCGGTGGCCAGCAGCAGAGCGGTGTCGTTGGCTTCGGTACCGCTGGAGGTGAAGAACACCCGCGGATCCTCGATCCCGGAGACCTCCGCGACTCGTTCGGCGAGCTCGACCATCGGCCGGTTCAAGTACAGCGTCGAGGAGTGCAGGATGCGCCCGGCCTGCTCGCTGACCGCGGCGGTCACTTCGGGCAGCGCGTGCGCGGTCATCGTGGTGAGGATGCCGCCGAAGAAGTCCAGGTACCGGTTGCCCTCGGCGTCCCAGACGTGGCGGCCCTCGCCGCGCTCCACGTCGATCGGGTCCTCGTAGTAGGTCGCGACCCAGTCCGGCAGCACCGCCTTGCGCCGCTTCGCCAGCTCGGTGTGCTTGCCCGTGTCGGTCATCGCAGTCCTTCCGTTCGACCCGAGACGTCTCGGGGAGCCGTCGCCGTCTCGCCACCCACTCGGAACAAGTCGAATGCGCGCCATCAGGGTTCGGTGAGCAGGCCGTAGGCGTCCGGGCGGCGGTCTCGGTAGAACGCCCACTTGGTGCGTACTTCGTCGATCAGGTCGAGGTCGAGGTCGCGCACCACGAGTTCCTCGTCGCGGTCACCGGCCACCTCGCCGACGAACCGCCCGTACGGGTCGACGAAATAACTGCTGCCGTAGAAGTCGTTGTCGCCGTACTCCTCGATCCCGACCCGGTTGATGGCGGCGATGAAGTACTCGTTGGCGACCGCGGCCGCGGGCTGTTCCAGCTTCCACAGGTAGGACGACAGTCCGCGGCTGGTCGCCGACGGGTTGTAGACCAGCTGCGCACCGGCGAGACCGAGCGCTCGCCAGCCTTCTGGGAAGTGCCGGTCGTAGCAGATGTAGACGCCGACTCGGCCGACCGCGGTGTCGAAGACCGGCCAGCCGAGGTTGCCGGGCCGGAAGTAGAACTTCTCCCAGAAACCGGGCAGGTGCGGCAGATGGTGCTTGCGGTACTTGCCGAGGTATGCGCCGTCGGCGTCGATCACCGCGGCGGAGTTGTAGTAGAAGCCCGGCCCGTCCAGCTCGAAGATCGGCACGACGATCACCATCCGCAGCTCGCGGGCCAGCGCGCACATCCGGGTGGTGGTGGGGCCGTCGGGGATCGCCTCCGCCCACCGGTAGTGCTCGTCCTCCTGCACCTGGCAGAAGTAGGGGGCGTTGAACACCTCCTGGAAGCCGATCACTTGGGCGCCCTGGGCGGCGGCCGTGCGGGCGTGCTGCTCGTGCAGGTCGATCATGGACTGGGCGTCGCCGGTCCATTTCGCCTGGACCAGTGCGGCGCGAACTCGGTTCGGCATCGACGACACCCCTCGTGCACGTGGCTTGCAGGGACTTTCCGAACATATGGCCCGGTCCGAGGCCCTGCAATGACCGTCTGATCAACGATCGTTACCACTGAGCATCGCCGACTCTTCCGAGACGGGCTCTCGCTGCGGGAACGCGGTCGCCGACCCGGAGCAGGCCCGCGCACGGTTCGCTCAGAAGGAGGAAGCGCCGGTGTGTCCGACGCCCGGTCCGATCAGCTGCCGAGCCCGAGCCCGTGCCGGTCGAGCAGGCGCAGCCACCGTCCCCGCTCCCCCGCGGCGGCATCGGCGCGTTCCAGCGCCCGCTGGGTGAGCCGCACCAACGGCCAGCGCAGCGGCTCCGGCGGATAGGGCGACGGCCGGGTGCGCACCAGCGCGGACCGGGTGCGTTCGGTCGGGTCACCGGCCAGCAGGTCCAAAGCGACCTGCCCGCCGAACCGGGAGGCGGCCACGCCGAGCCCGGTGAAGCCGACGGCGTAGGCGGCCCGGCCGGCGAGCGCGGTGCCGAACACCGGAGTGCAACGGGTCGTCGCGTCGATCGGGCCGCCCCAGCGGTGGCTGAACCGGGTCCCCTCCAGCTGCGGGAAGGTCGCGAAGAACGCATCGGCGAGCCGCCGGTGCGGTTCGGGCCGGGCGGCGAGCTTCGCGCTCGTGCCGCCGCCGAAGTGGTACCCGGCGGCGCCGCCGCCCCACAGGATCCTGCCGTCCGGGGTGGGCCGGAAATAGTGGAACAAGTTGTGGGAGTCGGTCACCCCCTGGCGGTCGTGCCAGCCAAGCGACTCCCAGGCCGCCGCCGAGAGCGGTTCGGTCACCAGCACGTAGTCCCAGATCGGCAGCACGCGGCGGCGCAGCCTCCGCAGCGGCGCGGGGAACGCGTTCGTCGCGAGCACCGCCCGCCCGGCTCGGACTGTCCCTTGTGGACAGCGCAGCCGCAGGCCGCCGCCGTGGGAGCGCAGCGCGCCGACCGGGCTCCGTTCGTGCAAGCGCACGCCGAGACGTTCGGCCGCGTCCGCCAGCCCGCCCACCAGCTTCGCCGGGTCGACGAGTCCCCCGACCTCCGGTAATCGCAGTCCCGCGCGGAACGCGTCCGAACGCAGGTCGGCGCGGACCCCGCCCGCGCCCTGGAACACCGCCCGGAAGCCGTGCTCGCGGTAGAGGTCGGCCTCGTCGCGCAGCTCGCCGACCTGGTGCGATTCGGTGGCCACCGCGGTCTTGCCGCACCACCGCAGGTCCGCGTCGATCCCTTCCGCCTCGACGAACTCGCCGATCTCGCGCAGGTTCCTCCGGCCGAGCTCCACGAGCGCACCGAGCTCCTCCGGCCACAGCTGCGCGCCGTGGGCGAGGCCGTGAGTGAGCGATTCGGACAGGAAGCCGCCGTTGCGCGCGCTGCCACCGGAACCGACCGGCCCGGCGTCCAGGACGAGCACGTCCAGGCCCGGATCGCGCTGCTTGGCCAGGACCGCCGTCCACAGCCCGGTGAGCCCGGCCCCGACCACAACGAGATCGGCGGTGGCGGAGCCGGGCAGCGGCGCCCGCGGCCGGGTCGGGGTGCGATCCGGCCAGAAGGCCACGGGTTCGGCGTCGGCCAGCGCGGCCCGGCTCACTGCCACCACGGGCGGAACCCGGTGCCGTGCTTACCGGCCCGCTCCACGTCCTTGCGCACCTTCCGGGTCTCCCTGCCGATCCCGGGCGGATAGCCGTGCTTGATCACCCGATGCTCGCAGGCCTCCCCCATCAGGCACAGCGAGTAGAACAAGCCCACGAACAACCCCATCCCGATCGCGGTCAACTTGATCGACCACGGCCCCGGCAACAGCAACAGCAACAGGCAGAACGGGCTGAGTTGGGTCAACGCCCGCGCCACGTGGCGCAGCGCCCAGGTCCGGCAGGTCACGTCGCGCAGCACCCACTCGGCGCAGCGATCGGGCAACCGACCGCCGAACGCGTACCAGACCCACAACGCCGGGTTCGGCCGTCCGGAGACGGGCTGGGGGGAATCGGGCCGAGGTGTCCGCACACCCCCAGGCTAGTGGTCGGCGCCGAAGCCCCGGCGGGAACCGGAACACGCGTCACGCGCGTCACTCCTACACCCGGTAACGATCTCCTCCGGATGCCGATGTTCCAGATGAAAGGGGTTGCGCCGATGTTCATTCTCGTTGTGGTGATGTTGTTCGTGCTCGTGATGGGTGCCGTGATGTTCACGGATCTGTTGGACGACGGATTCAGGGGAGCCGGGGCCGCGGTGGCCCAGCTGGTGCGCGAGTCCCGCACCCATCCCTGATCAAGCGTCCGTCTCTTGTGGACTGATCCGGCCGTCCGCTCGACCGGATCGGTCCTCGCTCTCGCCCTTCGAGCGGAGACGCACACCACCTCCCCACCCGCGCGCGCTCGCTGAGAACGCTCCTAGAGTGGGCACCGTGAACGATGCGGACCGGACGGCGGACGAGCACGAAGGCTGCTGCCCACCTGGGCGCGCCAGCAGCGACGACGCCCGAGCCGAACCGCCCGCCCCGGCCGCCGCGGCCGTCGAGCGCCGCTGGGTCTCGCTGGACGGCGGCACGTTCCTCATGGGCACCACCGACACCGACGGCTTCCCGCAGGACGGCGAGGGTCCGGTTCGGGAGGTGCGGGTGAGCCCGTTCGACATCGGCCCGCTGGCGGTCACCAACGCCGAGTTCGCCGAGTTCATCGCGGACACCGGGTTCATCACCGACGCCGAGCGCTTCGGCTGGTCCTACGTCTTCGCGGCGTTCCTGCCCGGCGCCCTTCGCCGATCCGCGCCCCGCCCGGAGCAGACGCCGTGGTGGTGCGGCGTGGAAGGCGCCACCTGGCGCAGCCCGGAAGGCCCCGGCTCGGACGTGGACGACCGCGCCGATCATCCCGTGGTGCACGTGTCCTGGAACGACGCCGACGCCTACTGCCGGTGGTCCGGTGGGCGCCTGCCCACCGAAGCGGAGTGGGAGTTCGCCGCGCGAGGCGGCCTTGAACAGCGCCGCTACCCGTGGGGCGACGAGCTCACTCCCGGCGGCCGGCACCGCTGCAACATCTGGCAGGGCATGTTCCCCGTGAAGAACCTCGTCGAGGACGGGTTCCGCGGCACCGCGCCCGCTGATTCCTTCCCCGCCAACGGTTTCGGCCTGCACAACGCGGCGGGCAACGTGTGGGAGTGGTGCGCGGACCGCTGGGGCACCGTGCACGCCGCGGCGGGCGCGCTCGATCCGTCAGGCCCGCCGGACGGGGACGACCGGGTGATGCGCGGCGGTTCGTACCTGTGCCACGAGTCGTACTGCAACCGCTACCGGGTGGCGGCGCGCACCGGCAACACTCCGGACAGTTCGGTCGGCAACCTCGGTTTCCGCTGCGTTCGGTCTCGCTGATGCTCCCGAATGGTGAACAACCTGTTGCTCCGCGTGCCGCAGCGGTTAAGCTCCGGCGCATGATCCGCTTGGTGGAGCGTCGGCACGTTGATCTCGTGCGCGTGACCGCGTCAGCTTGTCGCGCCCGCTGATCTTCTCCAGCCGCGGACGCTGAGCCGCCGCATCCTCTCCCGCCGCATACCCCGGCGAAAACCGCACCTTTCTCGCTCGTGGCGCACGAACACGCCACCGTCCACTGTGGAGTCCACATGTCCGCTGACGTCCCAGCCCAGAACGACACCGGCGCCGAGGCCAACTGGTCGTTCGACACGCTCCAGATCCACGCCGGGGCGCAGCCCGATCCCGCCACCGGTGCCCGCGCCACGCCGATCTACCAGACGACCTCGTACGTCTTCCGGGACACCCAGCACGCCTCTGACCTGTTCAGCCTCGCCGAGCCCGGCAACATCTACACCCGCATCAACAACCCCACCCAGGACGTGCTGGAGCAGCGCGTCGCGAAGCTGGAAGGCGGAGTCGGCGCGGTCGCGGTCGCCTCCGGGCAGGCCGCCGAGACCCTCGCGGTGCTGACCCTGGCGCAGGCCGGTGACCACCTGGTGTCGAGCTCCTCGCTCTACGGCGGCACTTACAACCTGTTCCACCACACGCTGCCGAAGCTCGGCATCGAGGTCACCTTCGTCGACGACTTCGACAACCCCGACGCCTGGCGCGCGGCGATCCGGCCGAACACCAAGCTGCTGTTCGCCGAGTCGGTGGGCAACCCGCGCAGCAACGTGCTCGACGTGCGCGCCGTCGCCGACATCGCCCACGAGGCGGGCGTGCCACTGGTCGTGGACAACACCGTCACCACCCCGTACGTGCTGCGGCCGCTGGAGCACGGCGCGGACATCGTCGTGCACTCGGCGACGAAGTACCTCGGCGGCCACGGCACCGCCGTCGGCGGCATCGTCGTGGACGGCGGCACCTTCGACTTCGGCGCCGACCCGGAGCGCTTCCCCGGCTTCAACGAGCCCGACCCGAGCTACCACGGCCTGCGCTACTGGCCCGCGCTCGGCCACGGCGCCTTCGCCGCGAAGCTGCGAGTGCAGGGCCTGCGCGACCTCGGGCCTGCGATCTCGCCGTTCAACGCGTTCCTGGTCCTGCAGGGCCTGGAGACGTTGTCGCTGCGGATCGAACGGCACAACCGCAACGCCCTCGAACTCGCCCAGTGGCTGGAAGCGCGCGACGAAGTGGAGAAGGTGCACTTCGCGGGCCTGCCCTCCAGCCCGTGGCACGAACTCGGCAACCGCTACCTGAGCAACGGGTTCGGGGCCATCGTGTCCTTCGAGCTGCGCGGCGGCGTGACGGCGGGCCGGAAGTTCGTCGAAGGCGTCTCGCTGTTCAGCCACCTGGTCAACATCGGCGACGTGCGCAGCCTCATCGCGCACCCGGCGAGCACCACGCACAGCCAGCTGACCGAGCAGGAACAAATCGACGCGGGTGTCACTCCCGGCCTGGTGCGCCTGTCGGTCGGCATCGAGAACGTCGACGACCTCAAGGCGGACCTGGAGTCGGCGTTCCGCGCGGCGAAGGCGGAGCTGGAGCGCTGAAGCCGATGACGTCGCGGTCCCTTCCCGCCACCGGCGCTTGGCGGGAAGGGCACCCGCCCGGCAGGCGCCGGTGGCTGGGGCTCGATCCGCTGGACCTGGAGTCCGGTGCCCGGCTCAGCGGCGCGCGGCTGGCGTACGAGACATGGGGAACGCTCGACCCCGACGGCGGGAACGCGGTGCTCGTCCTGCATGCGCTCACCGGGGACGCGCACCTGCGCGGGGCGTCCGAACCGGGACATCCGAGCGCGGGTTGGTGGGAAGGCATCGTCGGTCCTGGCTTGGCGCTGGACACCGACCGGTGGTTCGTCGTGGCGCCGAATGCGCTCGGCGGCTGCCAGGGCAGCACCGGCCCGGCAGATTCCGCACCGGACGGCCGAACTTGGGGCGGGCGGTTTCCCGCGCTGACCGTCCGGGATCTGGTGCGCGCGGAGGTGGCGCTGGCCGACGCGCTGCGCGTACCGACGTGGGCGGCGGTGATCGGTGGCTCGCTCGGGGGATGCGGGCGCTGGAATGGGCCGTGGACCAGCCCGAACGGGTCGACTCGGCGCTGCTGCTGTGCTGCGGGGCGGTCGCGTCCGCGGAGCAGATCGCCTGGTCCTCGGCGCAGCTGCACGCCATTCGCGCCGACCCGGACTGGCTGGGCGGCGACTACCACGAGCTGCCCGACGGACGCGGCCCGCACACCGGACTGGGGCTGGCGCGGCGGATCGCGCACATCACCTACCGCAGTCCGCAGGAGCTGGAAGCCCGGTTCGGCTCGGCGGCCCAGGACGGTGAGGATCCCGCGAGGGGAGGGCGCTACGCGGTGGAGTCCTACCTCGATCACCACGCGGAGAAACTGGTGCGCCGGTTCGACGCGGCCAGCTACGTGCGGCTCACCGAAGCCATGTCCGCGCACGACGTCGGCCGAGCTCGCGGCGGGGTGGACGCGGCGCTGCACCGGGTGCGCGCCCGGACGCTGGTCGCCGGCGTGGACAGCGACCGGCTGTTCCCGCCCGCCGACCAGCACGCCCTCGCCCGCGGACTCGGCACCTCGGCGCGGATCATCCGGTCGCCGTACGGGCACGACGGATTCCTCATCGAGACCGAGCAGGTCTCCGAGCTGGTGCGGGAACTGCTCAAGGACACTTGACGACCACGGCCCGCACGGCCAACGGTGGACGCATGTCCGCCTACCACGAGCGTCCTTGGCTGGCCCGGTACGACACGGCGCAGCCGACCGACCTCGACGCCGAGTTCCCGCACGCCGTGGCCATGTTCCGGCACGCCGCGCAGCGGTTCCCGCACCGGCCGCTGATCCACTACTTCGACGCGACGCTGACCGCCGCCGAGCTCGACGAACTCAGCGACGCCTTCGCCGTGGCGCTCCAGGAGTGGGGCGTGGCGGCCGGTGATCGGGTGGCGCTGTACCTGCAGAACGTGCCGCAGTTCGTCATCGCGCTGCTCGGCGCGTGGAAGGCGGGCTGCGTCGCGGTTCCGATCAACCCGATGAACAAGCAGCGGGAACTCGCGCTGCTGCTGGCGGATTCCGGCGCGACGGTGCTGGTCGCGCTGCGCGGGCTGCACGAATCGGTCGCCGCCGAGGTGCTGGCGGAGACCGAGGTGACGTGGACGATCACCACCGCCGAGCACGAGCACCAGACCCGCGACGACCCGCGGGTGCTGCCGGAACCGGACCTGGACGTGCCCGCGGGCAGCACCGACCTCACCGCGCTGCTCGACGAACACCGGGGCAGGCGGCCGGTCGCGGTGTCGCTCGCGGCCGAGGACGTCGCGGTGCTCACCTACACCTCCGGCACCACCGGGCCGCCGAAGGGCGCGATGAACACCCACCGCAACATCGTGTTCGACGCGCGGGTGTGGCGGGACTGGATCGGCGTCGGACCCGACGACGTGATCCTCGGCGTCGCCCCGCTGTTCCACATCACCGGCATGGTGGGGCATCTCGCGCTGGCGCTGCTGACCCCGGCGCCGCTGGTGCTCACCCACCGCTTCGAACCGGGTGTTGTGCTCGACGCCGTGCGCGAGCACCGGCCCACGTTCACCGTCGGGGCGATCACCGTGTTCATCGCGCTGCTCAACACCGACGCCACCGCGGCTGACCTGGCGAGCCTGCGCCGGATCTACTCGGGCGGGGCACCGATCCCGCCGAGCACGGTGCTGGCGTTCGAGCGGCGCTTCGGGCAGCGGATCCACAACGTGTACGGGCTCACCGAAACGACCTCCGCCGCGTTCGCCCAGCCGTGGGAAGCGGAGGCGCCGGTGGACGCGAGCTCCGGCGCGCTGTCGGTGGGCGTTCCGGTGTACTCCACGCACGCGCGGATCATCGGCGAGGACGGCCGGGAGCTGCCGCCGGGAGAGGTCGGTGAGCTGGTCATCTCCGGTCCGCAGGTGGTCGCCGGGTACTGGGGCAAACCTGAGGAGACCAAGTCCGCGCTGCCCGGCGGAGATCTGCACACCGGCGATGTCGCGCGGATGGACGCCGAGGGCTGGTTCTACCTGGTGGACCGCAAGAAGGACCAGATCAACGCGGGCGGCTTCAAGGTGTGGCCGCGCGAAGTGGAGGACGTGCTCTACGAGCATCCCGCCGTTCGCGAGGCCGCCGTGGTCGGCGTGCCCGACGCCTACCGGGGCGAGACCGTGCGGGCGTACGTGAGCCTGCGCCCCGATCACGGTGCCACGCCGGAGGAACTGGTGGAGTTCTGCAAGCAACGACTCGCGGCCTACAAGTACCCGCGCCGGGTCGAGGTGCTCCCCGAACTCCCCAAGACCGCCACGGGAAAACTGCTCCGCCGAGAACTCCGAGCCCGCCACACCGACTGACACCCCGAACGAGGTGAACGGCCACCTGACCGATCCCACCGGCCAAAGGGGCCACTCACCCCAGTAGGGTCGTCAACCCCTTTGACCGGTAGGAATGGGCGAAGGGGGCGTTCACCTGGCTCACATCTCGGCGTTCGCGGTCAGGGGAGGCCGACGTAGTTCTCGGCCAGTGACGTGGCCGCGGCGGTCGAAGTGGCGACGTAGTCCAGGTGGGATCGCTGGAGGCGACGGGCGAACGCATCGGCCGCCGGATCGGTGTGCAGCAAGGTCGTCATGAAGTAGGAGAAGTGCTCCGCGCGCCACACCCGGCGCAACGCGGTGTCCGAATAGGACTCCAACGCTCGATCGTCGCCGCGCCCGAGCGCCTCGGTGAGCGCCCGCGCCAGCAGCGTCACGTCCGCCACGGCGAGGTTGAGCCCCTTCGCACCGGTGGGCGGCACGATGTGGGCGGCGTCGCCGGCCAGCAGCAACCTGCCGTACCGCAACGGTTCCGAGACGAAGCTGCGCATCGGCGTCACCGACTTGTCGGTGATCGGCCCGCGATCCAGGCGCCACTCCGCGTCGACGGCGAAGCGCACGTCCAGCTCGTCCCAGATCCGATCGTCCGGCCAGTCCCGCACGTCGGTGTCCGGCGGAACCTGCAGGTACAGCCTGCTGACCTGGGGAGTGCGCATGCTGTGCAGCGCGAAACCACGCTCGTGGCTCGCGTAGATCAATTCCTCGGTGGACGGCGCGACATCGGCGAGAACGCCCAGCCAGGCGAACGGATAGGTCCGCTCGTAGGTGCGGACCCGCTCGGCGGGGATGGCTTTGCGGGCCACGCCGTGGAAACCGTCCGCGCCGACCACGTAGTCGGCGTCCAGCACCTGCTCAGCCCCGGCGTGCCGGTAGCGGACCTGCGGGTGCTCGGTCTCGGCGCCGCGGACCTCCAGCACCTCTGCCTCGAACAACAGCGGTGCCCCGGATTCGACCCGCAGCGCCACCAGATCGCGCACCACTTCGGTCTGCGCGTACACCATCACCTGGCGGCCGCCGGTGAGCGCCGCCATGTCGATGCGGTGCCCGGCGCCGCCGAAGCGCAGCTCGATGCCGTCGTGCGGCAGCCCCTCGCGATCCATCCGTTCCCCCGCGCCGCAGGCCCGCAGCACGTCGACGGTGCCCTGCTCGAGGATTCCGGCGCGCTGCCGGTGCTCGACGTGTTCTCTCGAACGGGATTCCAGCACGACCGACTCGATCCCCTGGCGTTGCAGCAACCGCGCCAGCAGCAGTCCAGCAGGACCCGCCCCGATGATGGCCACGCTGGTCCGCATCGACATCTCCCTCGAGGGTTTAATCCGTGTACGGATGAATTGGCTATACGGTCCACCGCGAAAAGGACGTTGTCAACGAATCAGAAGCCTCTTGCTCGATGCAGCATCGCTCCGTGCACGGTTCGGATCACCGGTGGCGCACAATGGGCGGGTGGGTTCCATCGATCTCAGCACTCATCCCGGCCACCTGTTCCGGCGCGTCCAGCAGGTGCACACGATGCTGTGGACGGCGGCCGTCTCCGAGGACGTCACTCCACCGCAGTTCGCCGTGCTCAACGGGCTCGCCGACGAGGACGGGCTCGATCAGCGCACGCTCGCCGAACGGATCGCGCTGGACCGCTCCACCGCCGCCGACGTCATCGCACGGCTGGTGCGCCGCGGACTCGTCGAACGGGCCAGGGACAGCTCCGACGGCAGGCGCAACGTGCTGCGGCTGACCGAATCCGGGCGCACCGCGCACCACGGCCTGGTGCGGCGTACCGAGCGGATGATCGAGATCCTGCTGACCCCGCTGGACGGCGCGGAACGGGAGCGGCTGCTCGCGCTGCTCGGCCGGGTCGCGCAAGCAGGGGAACGGATCCGCGACCCCGGCTCAGCGGTCGCCTCAGAAACCTGAGCGCGCAGGCGGTTCGGTGCCGTGCAGCCAGGTTTCGAACAGGTCCGCCAGCGGCCTCGACGTGAACTCCTGGGCCAGCGCGGTGAAGTCGGCCGTGGACACCGTGCCGTGCCGGTGCTCGGTCGCCCATCGCCGCAGCAACCCGAAGAACGCCTCGTCGCCGAGTTCGCCGCGCAGCGCGTGCAGCGTGAGCGCACCGCGCTTGTACACGCCCTCGTCGAACATCCGCGCCACTCCCGGATCCGCGATCCGCAGGCCCGGTTCGGCTTCGCGCATCCGAGCGTGCCACTCGCGGGCGTGCTCGGCGGCGGTGCCCTCGCCGACGGACTCCGACCACAACCATTCCGCGTAGGTCGCGAACCCCTCGTTGAGCCAGATGTCGCGCCAGTCGCCGAGGGTGAGGCTGTTGCCGAACCACTGGTGGGCCAGCTCGTGCACCACCAGCCGCTCGTGGGTGCGTCCACCGTCGAGCAGGTTGCGGCCGAACACGGCCATGCCCTGCGCCTCGATCGGCTCGTCCAGGTCGTCGTCGGTGATGACCACGACGTACTCCGTGAACGGGTAGGGGCCGAACAGCTCGCCGAGCACCCGCATGATCTCGCCGTGGCGCCCGAAGGTCTCCCGGAACGGCGGCAGCAGGTGCGCGGGCACCGCCGCCCGCTGCGGCACCGGATCCGCCGCGAGCTCCACGTCCTCGTAACGGCCGGTGTGCACGCCCATCAGGTAGGTCGGCGTGGGCTCGGTCCGCTCGTAGATCCACTGGGTGGAGCCGGCACCGCTGGTGCGGCGGGACAGCAGATCTCCCGTGACCAGCACGGAGAAACCAGCGTCGGCGGTCACCGACACCCGGTAGGCGGCCTTGTCCGACGGGTGGTCGTTGCAGGGGAACCAGGACGGGGCGCCGATCGGCTGGCTGGCTACCAGCGACCCCTCGGTCAGCTCGTCCCAGCCGATGTCGCCCCACTGCCCGCGCACCGGACGCGGGTTGCCCGCGTACCGGACTCGCACCCGGAACGGGGCGCCGTCGGCGATCGCGCCCTGCGGCCGGATGCGGAGCTTGCCCGCGCGGTGGGTGAACTTCGCGGGCTTGTCGTCGACCAGCACCCGCCGCACTCGCAGATCCGCGAAGTCCAAGCTCAGCGCGGACAACGCCTGGGTCGCCACCGCCGACACCGTCACGTTCCCCGACAGCCGATTCGGCCCGACCCGGTAGTCCAGATCGAGGTCGTAGTGCTCAACGCGGTAGCCGCCGTTGCCGTGCGCCGGCAGGTACGAGTCGGTGGAACGGTCCGCTCCGGGCGCAGCCGTCATGAACGCCGCGCCCTGCCCCGCCACGCCGAGATCGGGTTGCCGCGCCACCGCGAATCCGCGGGCACCGCGTCGCCGCGCGTGATCAGCGAGCCGGGGCCGACCGTCGTGCGCGCGCCGATGCTCGCGCCGGGCAGCACGATCCCGTGCGGTCCCAGCGTCGCGCCCTCGTCCAGCGCCACCTCGTCCATGCTCATGATCCGATCATGGAACAAGTGGGTCTGCACCACGCACCCCCGGTTCACCGTCGCCCCCGCTCCGATGCGCACCAGGTCGGATTCGGGCAGCCAGTAGGTCTCCACCCACGCCCCGCGCCCGATGCGCGCGCCCATCGTGCGCAGCCACGTCGTCAGCAGCGGCGTGCCCGTCGCCGAACCCGCCAGCCACGGCACCGCCAGCACTTCGACGAAGGTGTCGGCGAGTTCGCCGCGCCACACGAACGAACTCCACAACGGCTGCTTGCGCACCCGGAACCGGCCCACCAGCAGCCACTTCGCCAGGCTCGTCACCGCGCACGCCAGCCCGCCCGCCGCCAGCAGCACGATCCCGGACAGCACGGCGGCGGCCCACAACCCCACCGCGGTCCACGCCGCCGCGAGCGCGGCGAGCACGAGCACCGCCAACGCCGCCGAGGCCATCACCGGCACGATCCGGCACAGCTCCACCAGCGCCCGCACGAACACCAGCCGCAGCGGCGGGTCGAAGGTCCGTTCCGAGTCCGAACGAACCTTCGCGCGCCGCAACGGCATCGGCGGCATGCCCAGGTAGGACGAGCCCTTCTTCGCCTTGCGCGGCGTGGACGAGAGCACCCCGACCAGTCCGCGCTTCGGCACCGACCGCCCCGGCGCGGTCATGCCGGAGTTGCCGAGGAACGCCTCCTTGCCGATGCGGGCCGGCCCCACGTGCATCCAGCCGTGGGCGAGCTCGTAAGTGGCGACCATGGTGTCGTCGGCGAGGAACGCGCCGTCGGCGACCTTCGTCATCTTCGGCACCGCCAGCACCGTGGAGATCTCCGTGCCACGGCCCACCTTCGCGCCCAGCAGCCGCAGCCACATCGGAGTGAACACGCTGGCGTACAGCGGGAACAGCGCGGTGCGGGCCATGCCCATCAGGCGTTCCGTGGTCCACACCTGCCAGGCGATGCGGCTGTGCACCGGGTGGTGCCCCTCGCGCAGTCCGATGCCGAGCGCGCGCACCGCGATCAACATCAGCAGCATGTAGCCGCCGAAGTACGCGGCCGTCGCCGCCGGAACGGCCGCCAGCGCGGCCACCGTCGCGGCCCGCAGTGTGGGCGTGCCCGCCAACGCAGCGGCGAGAACGACCAGCGCGGGCACGGCCGCCAGCACCGGGACCACCGCGAACAGCGCGGAGGTAAGACCGTACATCGTGCTCCACCGGCGGGATCGCGGCGGACGATGTGCGGGCCACTTGGCCGGTCCGCCCGCCGACCGCGCCGCGGGCGAGCCGGACCAGCGCTGTCGCGCCGGAATCACGCCGTACAGGGTCGAACCGGCCGCGGCCTCCGCACCCTTGCCGATCCGCGATTCCGGCAGCAGCGTGCTGCGCGCGCCCACTCGCGCTCCCGCGCCGATCCTGATCCGTCCGATGTGGACGATGTCGCCGTCCACCCAGTACCCGGACAGGTCCACCTCGGGCTCGATCGCCGCACCCCGACCGACCTTGAGCAGGCCCGTCACCGGCGGCGGCGAGTGCAGGTCAACGTCCTCGCCGATCTTCGCTCCCAGCGCCTTGGCGTAGTGCGTCGTCCAGAACGCGCCGGACACCGAACTCGCCCCGCACCGCTGATCCCACTGCTGAGCCGCCCACAACCGCAGATGCACGCCCCCGCCGCGCGGGTAACGACCAGGGCGGACCCGGTGCAGCAACATCCTGATGCCGCCCGCGGCGAGCGCGATCCGGCCCGGCGGGCTGAACAGCACCACCCACGCCACCGCCAATGCCCACCAGGACACCGCCGGAGCCCACGGCAGGCCCGCCGTGGCCAGCACCGTGCTCAACGCCGCCAGCAGCGTCGTCCAGCGCAGCCCGGTGAGCGTGCACAACGGGATCATCAGCAGCAGCTGGAACCAGCCCATCCGGCGCGGCACCGGGGCGACCTCGTCGCGGGCGGCCGTCACCGTGTCCAGCGCGTCCAGCTTCGCGGCGAGCTCACCCAGCCTCGGATGCTGGTACAGATCGGCGACCGAGACCTGCGGGTGCCGGGTGCGCAGCCGCGTCACCAGCTGAGCCGCTGCGAGGCTGCCGCCGCCGAGCCGGAAGAAGTCGGCTTGCGGCCCGCCCGGACTCATCCCGAGGATCTCCGCCCACTCGCCGACCAGCCACGACTCCGTCTCGGACAATCCCGCGACCGACTCCGGTTCCTGCTGCGGCAACGGCCAGGGCAGCGCCGCCCGGTCCACCTTGCCGGAGGTGCGCGTCGGCAACTCGTCCACCACCGCGAGCAGCGGGACCAACGATGCGGGCAGCACTTCCCGCAGCCTGCTCATCGCGTCGTCGGGGGCGAGCTCGGTTCCGTGCTCCACCACGAGGTAACCGACGAGCAGTTCGCCGCCCGCCTTCGTCTTGCGCACCGCCGCGGCCGCGCCCGCCACTCCGGGCAGCGCCTGCAACGCGGCGTCGACCTCGCCGAGCTCGATGCGCCTGCCGCCGAGCTTGATCTGCTCATCGGCGCGGCCGACGAACACCAGGCCTTCCGGGTCGGCGCGCACCAGGTCTCCGCTGCGGTAGGCCCGCGACCAGCCCAGCGACGGCAACGGCGCGAACTTCTCCGCGTCCTTCGCCGGATCCAGGTAGCGGGCCAGCCCGGCACCGCCGATGACCAGCTCACCTTGCTCGCCCGGGGCCACCGGTTCCGCGTGCGCGTCGATCACCGCGAGCCGCCAGCCCGCCAACGGCAATCCGATCCGCACCGGTCCCTGCCCGGTCAAGCGCGCCGTGCAGGCCACCACGGTCGCCTCGGTCGGCCCGTAGGTGTTCCACACCTCGCGGCCGTCGGCGACGAGCCGCTCCGCGAGCTCCGGCGGGCAAGCTTCACCACCGAAAATGAGCAGCCGCACCCCGGCAAGGGACTCGGCCGGCCACAACGCGGCCAACGTCGGCACCGTGGACACGACGCTGATCCGCCGCCGCACCAGCCACGGGCCGAGATCGGCGCCGGTGCGCACCAGCGAACGCGGAGCGGGCACCAGGCACGCGCCGTGTCGCCAGGCCAGCCACATCTCCTCGCAGGACGCGTCGAACGCCACCGACAAGCCCGCGAGCACCCGATCATCGGGTCCGATCGGCTCGTCCGGCAGGAACAACCGCGCCTCGGCGTCCACGAACGCCGCCGCCGAACGATGCGACACCGCCACGCCCTTCGGGGTGCCGGTGGATCCGGAGGTGAAGATGATCCACGCGTCGTCGTCCGGTTCGGGCGAACCGCCCCGGCCGATCGAGGCACCGAGCTCCACCAGGTCGCCGCCGGTGAGCACGGCGCACACCTCGGCTTCGCCGAACACGAGGTCCGCGCGTTCCTGCGGGTCGTCGGCGTCGACCGGCACGTAGGCAGCGCCCGCGGCGAGCACCGCGAGGATGCCCAGGTACAGCTCGGCCGTGCCGGACTCGACGCGGATCCCCACCCGGTCGCCGCGACCGATCCCGGCCGCGGTGAGTCGCCGGGCGTCGGTCTCGACGCGGTCGGCGAGTGCTCGGTAGGTGAAGGTCTCCTGTCCCGCGTCCAGGGCGAGCGCGTCCGGGTGGGCGCGGACGGTGGCCGCGAGCACGTCCAGCAGGGTGCGCTCCGGCGCGGCCGGCCCGGAGTCGAACAGTGCCGTGCCGACGGACTCCGCTTCCGGAACGGTCGCCACGACTTCGAGCGACTCCGCTTCCGGTGCGGCCGCCACGACTTCGAGCGACTCGGGTTCCGGTGCAGTCGCCGCGGTTTCGAGCGACTCGGGTTCCGGTGCAGTCGCCGCGGTTTCGAGCGACTCGGGTTCCGGTGCGGTCCGCGCGGTGTCGAGCGGACCAGGTTCCGGGGCGACCGGCGAGGCCTCGAACGATTCGATTTCCACGACGTCCGGAGCCGTCTCCAGCGGCTCCCGTTCCGGAGCCTTCGGAGCCGGCTCCAGCGGTTTCCGGTCCGGAACGGCCAACGCGGTGCGCGCGAGCGCGGCCGCGGTCGCGGTCGAACCGGGCGAATGCGGATGGGCCAGCAGGTCGGAGACGGGGAAATCGAGTCCCGGCGACTCGGGGACAGACGGCTCAGGCGCAGATGGCTCAGGGGCAGGCGACTCGGGGCCGCCGCGACTCATCGACAGCGTCAACGGGCCGGCCTTCCGCCGGGAACACCGGAATCCGGAACTCGATCACCGCTGATGCTCATGCCCCACCTTTTCCGGCCCATTCCCGCGCATCCCACACTTCCGCGAGAGACAGAAAGATCAGATTACCCCTGGTTAACGCGCGGACAGGCATTCGAGCGCGGATTCGTGTCCTGCCTCACCGGGCACCGGCCGGCCCGGTCAAGAGCCGACGCTCGGTCCTACCCGTGCAGGTGACCACGATCCGCGGACTTCACCCGATGCGCGGGAACTCGGCTCGATAACGACCACGCACCGACCGAAGACGACCGCGGAAATCGCGCAAGCCGACGACTCGCCCGCACGTTAAGGCGAACATCCGAACCGGTTCAGCACCCAGCGTTTCGATCACCGCTCCCCGATCGTTCCCACACTCGGCGCCGCGCCCGAACCGATCTCACCATGAGACGGATCAACGCAGGTGGGAGGTGTGATGAGACGTCGCGACCAGCTCGGCACGGGCACCGTTGCGCGCCCGATGCTGGACGACGCGCTCGACACGGCCACCCGGAACCGGGTGTGCCTGGTGATCGCGGCGGCCGGGTGGGGCAAGACGACCGCCGTCAAGGACTGGTCGGCCACGGGCGTCACCACCACCTGGTGGGCGCCCGAGAGCACCGGCGACGACGCCGGACGCCTGCTCACCGCACTGGTCGACGGCGCCCGACCGCACCTGCCCGGTGCCGCTCCGGCGACCGATCGCGGCTCGGTGTGCGACTGGTTGCGCGACCTACCCGTTGACCTGCACCTGGTCATCGACGATCTGCATGAGGCCGGTGAGCACGCCGTCGCGCTCATCGCCGACCTGTGCCGGACCGCACCGCCACGGCTGCGGCTGGTGCTGCTGTCCCGCCACGAACCGCCGTTCTCCCTGGAACGCCTGCGCGGACAAGGGAAAGTCGGGGAGATCGACGCCGGGCTGCTGGCCTTCGACACCGACGAGATCGCCGAACTGCTCGCGGGCGCCCTCGGCGACGGCGACGTCGCGCTCGCCCACCAACTCAGCGAACGCACCGGCGGCTGGCCCGCCGCGGTCTGCCGCGCCATCGAATCGCTGCGCACCGTGCCGGAGCCCCGGCGCTCCGGGATGCCCTCGGCCGCGCGCTTCCACCCGTACCTCGCCGAGGAGGTCCTCGACCGCGAACCGGAAGGAGCGCGGCACGCGCTGCACCGGCTGGCCGTGCTCGGTGACGTGACCACCGAGGAACCGGGCGGCATGTTCACCGACCTCGCCCGGCGCGGCCTGCTGCGCCCCGCGGGCAGCGGGCGGTGGGCGCTGGTGCCGCCGCTGGCGGAGTTCCTCGCCGAACCTCGCACGGTGACACCGGAGACCCGCACCTCGCTGCACCGCCAAGCCGCCGAAGAGGACCACCTCGCCGGTCGGTACGAGCGGGCATTGCGGCACCTCGTCGCCGCCCGCGACACCGAACGCTGCGCCGCACTGCTCACCGAAGTGGGCGGCAGGCTGCTCGACGACGGGCACGTGGACGTGGTGCTCGACGCCGCGGCCGTGCTCGGCGAATCCACCGGCGCGGACATCGCGCGCGTCATCGGCCAAGCGCACCGGATGCGGGGGCGCTGGCCGGAGGCCGCCGCGTGCTGGCGGCGAGCGGGTGCGCCGACCGAACCGGCGCTGGCGTGGCGGATCGCCGCCGCCGCGCTCGCCAGGGCCGAGCCCGCCGAAGCCCTCGACACCTGCGCGGCGGCCGCGGTGGGAACGGGCGACTCCCCCGAGGAGTCCCGGCTGTTCGCGACGGCCGCCCTGGCGCACCGCCTCACCGGCGACATCGTGCGCGGCCGCGAGGCCGCAGGCCGCGCCGTCGAGATCGCCGCGAACTGCCCGGCAGGCTCCGCCGCGCCCACCGCCGCCCGCATCGCCCGCGCCGTGCTCGCCGCCGCCCGCGGCGACCAGCGCGAGGCGCGCACCGCCTGGTCCGACGCAGCCGAGAACGCTCCGGCGGCGCACCTCGGCCGCCTGCACGCGCTGCGCGCACTGCACTGCACCGAACTCGGCGACCCCACCGCCGCATTGGCGCACGCCGACGCGGCGTTGCGGATCGCGGAAAAGCACGGCGATCCGCTGCTGCGAGCGCACGCGCTGACCCAGCGCGGCACCGCCCTGGCCAGGCTCGGCAGGTTCGACGAAGCGACCGTCGCCGTCGACGCGGCCTGCGACGGATTCGGCCGGTCCGGCACCGGATACCTCGCCTGGCCGCTGTGCGTGCGCGGCGACGTGCACCGCCAGCGCGGCAGGCTCGAACGCTCCCGCTCCGCCTACGAGGAGGCGCTGGCGCTCGCCGAACCCGCACGGGAAGTGCTCGGGATGAGCGCCGCGCTGATCGGGCTGGCCAGGGTCCGGGCGGTCGACGATCGGGAGCGGGCGCAGGTGCTCGCGCAACGCGCGGTGGATCTCGGCGAGCACCTGCACGAGGTGCGCGCGCTGCTCACCCGGGGCTGGATCGCCTGGGAGGCCGGGGACCGCGAACCGGCCATCGCGGACGCCGCCCTCGCCGCCGAACAAGCCCGCAGCCGCGGGGACGAACCCGGCTTGGCGGAAGCGCTGGAGCTCACCGCCGTCACCTCCGCCGACCAGCTGGAACACGGATCGGCGCTGGACGAAGCGGTGCAGATCTGGCGCGAAGGCGGTTTCGCCGTCGAAGAAGCGCAGGCCCTGCTGCTGCGCCACCGCCTCGGTCCGGTGCGCGACGGGGAGGGAGCAGTCGCGGACCTCGCCGAACGCACCCTGCGCGAGCACGGCGCGACACCCGACTCCCGAACCGCCGCAGGCCCGCTGGCCGCGGTGGCGCGACTGGCCCCGCCGGTGGCGCTGCGTGCGCTGGGCGTGTTCCGGATCGAGCACGCCGGGCTGCCGGTGCCGCGCGCGGCTTGGCAGTCCCGGAAGGCCCGCGAACTGCTGAAGATCCTCGTCGCGAAACGACGTCCGATGCGCCGCGAGGAGCTGATGGAGCTGCTGTGGCCCGAGGTCGACCCGGTGCGCGCAGGAAACCGGCTCTCGGTGCTGCTCTCGACCGTGCGCGACGTGCTGTCGGCCCCCGGGCCGCTGACCGGCTCGGTCCTGCTGACCAGTGAGACGGGCACCGTCGGACTCGACCCGCGCTACGTCCGGGTCGACGTCGAAGCATTCCTCGCGCAGGCCGACCGCGCGTTGCAGGCCCACCGCGACGACCTGCCCTCGGCGACGGCGCTGCTGCTGGACGCCGAAGCCGCCTACACCGGCGACTTCCTGGAGGACGACCCGTACCAGGCCTGGGCGGACGCGCTGGCCGATGAGCTCCGCACCACGCACGTCGCCGTGCTGCGGGCGTTGACCAGCCGGCTGCGGGCCGAAGGCGACACCGACCGGGTCGCCAGGTTCGCGTTGCGGCTGCTCCGCGACGATTGCTACGACGAAGAGGCGCACCTCGACTTGGTGAGCACGTTGCTGCGCGCCGAGCGCTTCGGCGAGGCGCGGCGCCGCTACGAGCTCTACAGCAAGCGGATGCGGGAGATCTCCGTGGCTCCCCGCCCGTTCCCCGGAATCCCCGGAAACCGGCGCAGTACTGACACCTCCGAGTGACGATTCTGCCCGATACGGGCGATACAGGCTCACCCTTAAGTAAACCCTAAACCGCCCTGAACTGCGGTTTCCTACTGTCGCGGAGTGCATTCCGCTTGCCCGAGGCGCGCATGAGCGCTCCCGCACCGATCCGGCCGGCCACGCTGGCCGTGTCCAGGTCGCACTTCGGCTTCTCCCCCGACGGCCGGGAGATCGCCTGCGTCCGCACCAGCTCCGAGGCGTCCACCTTGGAGCTGTGGTCCTTCGCGGCACGCAGCGCCCGTCCGCACACCCTGCGGACCCGCCGCTTCGGCCAGCTCCCGAGCAAGGCCCGCGCCTCGGAGCCCGACCTCGTCCACCACGGCAAAGCCGTTGATCCCTACGCGCAGCTGCTGCCGCTCGGCGACGGACGGGTGCTGGTGCTGACCGACCGCGGTGAGCTCGCCGAGCTGGAACTGATCGATCCGCTCGCCCCGCGCACTCACATCCTGGGCCAGGTGCGCGGCGCGAGCGGCTATCTGCTGCCGAGTCCTTCGGCGGCGCAGCTGGGTTTCCTGGTCGCGCGTGAAGACCCGGAACAGACGGCCGTCTGGCGTCTCACCGACGGCCCGCCCGGTGTCGAGCCACTCGTGCGGCTGCCAGGGGCCGTCTCTGGGGGTGTGTGGCTCGACACCGACGCGGATCTGCTCGCGCTGAACCTCTCCCGCCCCGGCCACGCGGTCGAAGGGGTGCTGGCCGATCTGCGGCGCGGATCGTGGCAGCCGTTGTTCTCGCTGTCGCCCGGCAGCGATGACCAGATCCTGCTGCACCACCAGCGCTCCAAGTTGTTGCTGGTGCGCTCCACCTCGACCGGCGCGGACCGGGTGGGGTGGGTGCTGCTGGACGGGGCGGGCAGCGTCCGCTTCCCGGACCGGCTGTGCCCGACGCACATTCCGCTGACCGTGGACGACGGCGGCCAGCGGGTGCTGCTGCGCCGGGAGTCGGGGGCGTTGTCCGCGCTGGACCTCTACTCGCCGCGGGACGACAAGCTCACCGCGCTGACCCTGCCGCCCGGGCGCACCGGGGATCAGGCGCACCTCAACGGCCGGACGGTGCGGGTGCCGTTCTCCTCGCCTGCCCGGCCGTCGACGCTGGTGACGGTCTCGCCGAACGGATCCTGCTCGGCGCTTCCGGACGAACCGGGGCCGGAGCAGCCGCCGTGGGCTTCCGCGGACCTGCTGCGCCTCGGCGGCGGCATCGAAGCCATCGTCTACGGCGGAGCCAAGTGGCGGTCCTGCGAGCACTTGGTGCTCGCACTGCACCACACCGAAGGCGCGCTGTGGCACTGGGAGTTCCACCCGCTGTTCCAGGACCTGGCGGCGGTGGGCGTGGCCGTGATCGCGCCGAACCACCGCGCCGAGGACGGCAAGTGGGGCGGGCCGGACCTGGCCGGGGTGATCTCGCTGGGGCATCACCTGCGTTCGCAGCGGCCCGGGCTGCCCGGGCCGATCCTGCTCGGCGGCGGCCATGGCGGACGGCTCGGCCTGCAAGCCGCGGGCAGCACGCCGGGCCTGTGGTCGGCGTGCGTGGCGATGGCGCCGCTGCTCACCGAGGACGACGACCTCGGGCGGATCATGGCGGCGAACACCGCACCGGTGCTGCTGATCCACGGCAGCCGCGATGAGACGGTACCGGTCGGGCGGGCACGGATGTTGCGCCGGAACCTGGCCGGACCGTCCGTCACGGGTCCGTCGATGCGGTACTTCGAGGTCGACGCCGGGCACGACGCCGTGGCCGCGGTGGACCGGGGAACGCTGCGGGAGAAGGTCGTCGCGTTCTGCCGGGGCGGCCTCGCCCCCTCACCCGGAGTGCGCTGAGCACCGTCGGGCACACTGATCGGCGATGAGCTCAACTGTTCTGGTCCTCGGCGGCCGCAGCGAGATCGGTGTCGAACTGGCCGCCCGCCTGGTCGGCGACGGCGCAGGCACGGTGATCCTGGCCGCCCGGCGCAGCCACGACCTCGACGCGCAGGAGTCCCTGCTGCGCGAGGCCGGCGCCGCGGAAGTGGAGCGGGTGGAGTTCGACGCGGACGACCTCACCACGCACCGCACGCTGCTCGACGAGCTCACCGCACGGCACGGCACGCTGGACGACGTGATCGTCTCCTTCGGCATTCTCGGCGATCAGGACCGCGCCGAGCACGATGCCGAGCACGCGGTGTCCATCGTGCACACCGACTACGTCGCGCACGTCTCGGTGCTCACCCACCTCGCGACAGTGCTGCGGACGCAGGGGCACGGGCGGCTGGTGGTGTTCTCCTCAGTGGCAGGCGTGCGGGTGCGGCGGGCGAACTACGTGTACGGGTCGGCGAAGGCCGGGCTCGACGGGTTCGCGGCCGGGCTCGCGGACGCGCTCGTCGGCAGCGGGGTGAGCCTGCTGGTGGTGCGGCCGGGTTTTGTGGTCGGGCGGATGACCGAGGGCATGTTTCCGGCGCCGTTCTCCAGCACCCCTGGGCAGGTCGCCGACGCGGCCGCGCGGGCGCTGCGCCGAGGGCGCGTGGAGGTGTGGGTGCCGTTCGCCCTGCGCGTGCTGTTCGGGGTGCTGCGGTACGTGCCGCGCCCGATCTGGCGCCGGATGCCGCGGTAGGAACCGGTCGGCGGTGGCGGAACGCACCACTGGACTGATGCCGCCGTTCTCGCCACACTGGGAGCTCAGGTCTCGGGGCCTGAGGCCTCAGGGCGTCGAACCTCCGGCGGCGTTTCGCCCTCCGGGGAGCCCGGCCCGGGCCGGCCCCTACCCGGCGTCCAGGTGTTGGAGTGAAGGTGCCCTCATGACGACCGATCGCAACGTTCTCGGTGGCGAACTGGAGCCTTGCGGCACCGAACCGCTCACCGGTTTCTACCGCGACGGCTGCTGCTCGACCGGACCGGAGGACGTCGGCGAGCACACGGTGTGCGCGGTGCTCTCCACCGAATTCCTCGTGCAACAACAGGAGTCGGGCAATGATCTGGTGACGCCCCGCCCGGAGTACGGCTTCGCCGGATTGCAGCCGGGTGATCGCTGGTGCGTGTGCGCCTCGCGCTGGTTGGAGGCGTATTCGGCGGGGGCGGCTCCGCCGGTGCTGCTGGCCGCGACGCACGCGAAGGCCATCGAAGTCGTTCCGCTGAGCGCGCTGCAGGAGCACGCCGTGGACGTACCCGCGGATCCGAGCACGCTGACTTGAGGCGCCTCCGGGCGGCGGCCCGCGTGGGCTCCGCCCGGGCCGTGCGCGTACGGATGCGATGATCTGGATCTCGCCGCCCACCCGCATTGGGCCGGTCGCCCGACGAGACACCGCCGGGTGAGGGAAACCCCTGTGAACATCGCCCGTGGCATCGGAACGCGTTCCGCTCTTGCCTGCGGTCGATCACACTGGGGCCGGTACGGCCGCGTCTTCGCGCGGGCACCGAAGCCCGCACCGGAGAGGCGGACTGCGCGCGGAACGAGAGCGGTTGATGTCAGCACCGGACTCCAGCACGACCGGGTCCCCCGGCTCGCCGAGCCTGTACGTCCAGGCTCAGGCGGGCAAAGCAGTGATCCGCAAGGTCGGCGATCAGGACGAACGCGAACAGCGGTTCTTCGACACCGTTTCGCAACCGCCGCGTTCCGGTGTGGTGCTGGCCGCCGCATCCGCGGTCACCGATCCAGCGTTCCTCGGCTCGCTGCACGAGGCCTTCCGGGGCGCGCTCAGCGGCACGAGCCGCGGGCAGCGCCCGCCGCAGGTGTGGGTCGCGGTTTCCGGGCTGCACCAAGCGGGGCCGCAGGGCTGGTCCCCCGCGCAGCGACTGGCCGACGAGTTCCGGGTGGACGTGCTCGCGCCGGACGGGCCGCTGGCGCTGGTGCCCGGCGGAACGATCTTCGCCGGTACCGGTGACCACGCGTGGCGGTTGTTCCGCGCCGGCACCGTCGCGCAGCCCTTCGCGCTCCGGTTGCCCACACCGCGCTGGGAATCGGCGTTGCCGCGTGCCCCCCGAACCGTTTCCGGCCTGCTGGTCGAACCGGTGCCCGCCGGACTGATGCTGCGGCCCGCTGAGGGTCGGCAGTCCGCGCCGGGCGCAGGCGTCGTCGTCCCGCAGTCGGGGCAACGTCCGCGGGTGCTGCTGGCACCGTCGATCACTCCCCCGCAGGTGGCCGCTGCCGTCGGCCCGTTGCCGCCTGCGGTGCGCAGCAGCATGGAACTGATCCCGACCTCGGCCGACACGGCCACCGCCGAGTGGATGCAGCAGCTGGCCGGGCTCCTCGGGCACGACGTGTTCGCCGCGACCGGCACGGTGCGCCGCGGTGAGGACGGCGTCGAGCGCGCCCTGGCACGCGGGGCGGACGGGGCGCAGTGGCAGCCGTTCCCGCTGCTGCTGCGGTATTCGGCGAACGGCGCGCAGGTCGTCTCGTCCGCCGCTGCTCCGATCGGCTGGGTGCCTGCGGGGCCTGCGTTGTACCGGTGGAGCGGGATGGCTCAGGCCAGTCCTAAACGGCCGGTGCCGGGCGAGCTGCAGGCGAAGGTGGTGCCCTCCGGCCTGGCCCTGGTCGAAGGAACGCAGGCGGCCGCACCCGCCCCGGCTGATCGGCTGGCTTTCGAATCGGACCGGATGACGTTGACGCTGGGCCGCCCGCACACGGGACTGTCGCAGCAGGTGCCGCAGGTGTTGCACGCGCTGCTGACGGGGTTGAACCCGCAGCAGCGGCGCAGGTTGCGATTGCTGGTGCTGGGGTCGACCGACGAGCCGCTGCGCGCTCAGCTGCGGGCGGCCGCGGGCGAGCTCGCCGAGCGGCTGGAGTTCCCGACGATGTCCGCGGCCGGTGGCGCAGTCGTCGCCGCCCCGCCGGGGGCCGAGCACGCGGGAGGCTCCCCTGGCGAACCGGCTCCGCGTCGCGAAGCTCCAGCCGAAACGGGCGCCCCGGCGCCGGACTCCGATGCCGACACGGTCGTGCGGGAACCGGTCGCTCCGCCCGCGCTCCCCGCTAAGCGCCCGCGCACCGAGTCGGAAGGCCCGGCGCCGGACGTGCTCCTTCCCCGCCCCGGTGATCAGCGGACGGTGCGCGCCCCGCGCGAAGTCGCGCCCGCCGCACAGAACAGGCCGGGCCATGACACGACCGCGCGGATGCCGATCGTGCCTGGCTCAGCCGAGCCGGACCGAGCGGTCGCACCGGAATCCCGGCCCCCTGCTCAGCAACCCGCCGACACCACCGCGCAGGACACGGTCATGCTGCGCATCGACGGCGACCAGGTCCGCGACCTGACACCCGACGCGGACACCGAGCAGCCGCCCGCGGAGGCCGCGCCCGAACTGGGGCTCATTCCGGCGTCGCTGCCGGACGACGCGTTGCCCGCCGATCACCAGAGCACGCCGGAGCAACGCACCCGCTTCTCCCAGTGGGCGGGCGAGGTCTTCGACGACTCGCTGCCGTCGGTCAACACCGCGCTCGCGACCTTCCCCGCATTGCGCGAATCGGGGGCGGAGCACGAGTCCAAAGCGGATCTCGTCGCCGTGCACCTCTACATCGGGGGCGGCCCGCAGGGCGGGAACGCGCTCAACCGCGCGTTGCGCGGTTCGGACGCGGCGGCGGTCCGGGACTACGCGGCCTGCCTGACCTCCGGCCTGCGCAGGTTGCCGGTGCACCGCGGCGCCTCGTTCCGCACGGCTCGCGTGCGCGACGGGCACTCCCCGCTGTCGGGGTACGAACCGGGCACCTTGCTCGACGAGCCCGCGTTCCTGAGCGGGACCTCCGCGAGCGACGTGACGGTGGACGATCCGCACGTGGACGTGGTGATCTGGTCGTTGACCGCACGGCGCATCGCCGCGATCGGCCAGAGCGCACCGGACGAGGTCGTGTTCACCTCGGCGACCAGGTTCAAGGTGCTCGCGGTGGATCGCCAGGACACCGAGCAGGACGGTGACGGGGCCGCCATGCCGCCCGCGGTGCTGATGCGCGAGCTGCGCCCCGGCGAGGCTTCGGCCCCCGGCGAACTCACCGAGGCCGACGAAGCGGTGCTGCCGAGGCTGCGCCGGGCGCTGCACCGCAGGCACACGAATCAGCTGCGGGTGCTCACCGACGCCGACCACATCGAGCGGTTCGGCGAACCTGTCGGCCTCGTGCTGGGCGAGCTGGGCGGTGCCCCCGCAGCGACCTCCGATGCCATCACCGCCGACCCGGATCCGGTTGCGCCGCAACCGGTTTCGGCGGCCGCCCACTGATATCGATGAGGCAGAACAGGATCATGCGAGCAAGCCGACCCGTCCTCGCCGCGCTGGGGGTGGCAGGGATGCTGCTGACCACGGCCGCTCCCGCCGCCGCCGTGCCCGGTGCACAACTCCCCCGCGCTCAGTCCCCCGGCGCCGATTGCCGTCCGCCGCCGGTGCGCAGCGAGGTCGCCCGGCCGTGGGCGCAGCAGCTGCTCGCACCCGAACGCGCCTGGGAGCTCACCCGCGGGCAGGGCGTGCTCGTCGGCGTCATCGACTCCGGAGTGGACGCGTCGATCCCCCAGCTCGCAGGCGGAGTGCTCGTCGGACACGACGTCCACTCGCCCGGCGGTGGACCCGCGAACACCGACTGCCTCGGGCACGGCACGTTCGTGGCCGGGATCATCGCGGCCCGCCAGCTGCCCGGGATCGGTTTCTCCGGCGTCGCTCCGGATGCCCAGGTGCTGCCGATCCGGGACACCCAGTCCACCGACGGTGGCTCCGCGCACACCATGGCGGAGGGCATCCGCACGGCGGTGAACTCGGGCGCGAAAGTCATCAACATCTCGGAGAGCACCTACTACGACGACCAGGAACTGCGCGGCGCGATCGAGTTCGCGCAGTCGCGGGACGTGCTGGTCGTGGCCGCCGTCGCCAACGGTGCGCAAGAGGGCAACCCGATCCCGTACCCGGCGTCGTATCCGAACGTGCTGGCAGTCGGTGCGGTGGATTCCAGCGGCGCGCGGGCGAGCTTCTCGCAGACCGGTGACTTCCTCTCCCTCGTCGCTCCCGGCGTGGACGTGATGAGCCTCGGGCCGGGCGGGCCGGGGCACTGGCAGGACAGCGGCACGAGCTTCGCGACCCCGTTCGTCACGGGCACCGCGGCGCTGGTCCGCTCCTACCACCCGGAACTGGACGCCCAGCAGGTGAAGAACCGGCTGCAGGCCACCGCGACCCGCCCCGGCGTCACCGTCCCGGACCCGCAGATGGGCTGGGGGACGGTGAACCCGTATTCGGCGGTCACCGCGGTACTGCCCGAGGAGGGCGGCGCCACGGGCGGCGGCACTCCCGCCGGGCGCGCGGTGCACCCGGACATTCCGGTGGACAACCCGGTGCCGATGCGGGTGGTGACGCTGAGCATCGCCGGGGTGGTGCTGCTGGTGATCGCGGCCGCGCTCGTCACCCGGCTCGGCCCGGCGGGGCACCGGCGCCGGTGGCGCAGGAGCCGGGTGGTGAAGGTGGTCGACGGCCCGCAGGAGACCGCGTCGAACTGACCGTTCACCGTGTCGCCGGGCACGGCGCCGTTGGGCTCGCCTCGCGCGATCGGCACACTGTGCTGACGTAGCGGATCGAGGGAGGGACTCCGATGCGAGCCGACCAACCACCATGCGGCCCGGCTGCGTGTACCGAGCGCGCGGCGCAGGGCGAACGAGCCGACGCCGCGCGCAACCGCAGGCGGATCATGGACGCCGCCCAGGGCATGGTGCGAGCGCACGGGGTGGAGTCGTTGTCGATGGAGGAGGTGGCCCAGTCCGCAGGCGTCGGCGTCGGCACCGTCTACCGGCGGTTCGGGGATCGGGCGGGTCTCGCCTACGCGTTGCTCGACGAGCGGGAACGGGAGTTCCAGGAGGCGTTCCTGTGCGGGCCTCCCCCGTTAGGCCCCGGTGCCGCTCCCGGTGAACGGGTCCGGGCGTTCCTGGACGCGCTGCTCGATCGGGTGGACGAGCAGTCGGCGCTGCTCCTGGTCGCCGAGACGAACAGTGCACACGCCCGCTACCTCAGCGGCGCCTACGGTGCGCATCGCGCGCATCTGGCGGACCTGCTGCGTTCGGCGCATCCGGAGGGTGACGCACCGGTGCTGGCGGACGCGTTGCTGGCACCGTTCGGCTCGGTGCTGATCACCTACCAGCAGGAGGTCGCGGGGATATCGCTGGAGCGGATCCGCGCGGGGCTCGACGATCTGGTCGCTTCATTCCTCGAATAGGAGAATCCGGCGCAATTCCGCGGATCAAGATAATCCATTTTGGACAATTCTTGCCGCGGACCGGCTGATTGCCGAGTTCGGCGAAACCACGCATCGACCCGCTGCGCACGGATACGCGCCGCTCGTCCGAATCCGCACCGCCCGGATCCTTCGCAGTGATTCGCGTCCTTCGCTGGACGTCCGACACTCTAAAGTGGGCCGCTGCTCGGTGGATCGCACACCCACTGCCGTTGCGTGGCATCGACCGCCGCTCGACCGTTACGGTCGTGTCCCGAGTGGAGAGGCTCCGATGATCAGCACGGTTCGGCGGACGTTCGGCGGCTTGGCCTGGCCGGCGTACCTAGTGGGCTGTGTCCTGGTGGCGCTCGTCTACTTCTCCATCCCGCAGAGCAACGCCACGGATCCGTTGCGCATCGCGCTCTACTGTGGAATCAGCGCCTCGGCGGTGCCCGCCCTGCTCTACGGGGTGCGCATCCACCGGCCCCGCCGGGCGTTGCCGTGGCTGCTCATCGCAGGCAGCCAGGCCGTGTACTGCCTCGCCGACACGATCTTCTACACCAGCCACTCCCTGCTCGACATCACCACGTTCCCCTTCATCGCCGACGTCTTCTACCTGGCGCACTTCCCGCTGATCGTCTGCGGCTTGCTGCTGCTGATCCGGGCGCGCTCGCCGCGCCGGGACCTGCTGAGCCTCATCGACGCGACGGTGCTGGCCGTGGCGGCGGGGCTGCTGTCCTGGCTGTACCTGATCAAACCGTTGACCCGCGGCGACGATCCCGTGCTGACCACCGCCGCGTACGTGGCCTACCCGGTGCTGGATCTGGCGTTGCTGGCGGTGGCGCTGCGGCTGTTGCTCGACCACGGACCGCGCCCGCCGTCGTTCTTCCTGCTGGCGGGCAACCTGCTGGCGTTCCTCGGCGCCGACTCGGTCTACGTGTTGCAGCGAATCGACGGCAGCTACTCCGCGGGAAACTTCCTGGACGTGCTGTGGCTCGCGGGCAACATCGCGCTCGGCACCGCCGGGCTGCACCCCACGATGGTCGCGTTGACCCGGACCGGGCCGGGCCGCGAACTGGGCCTGAGCCCGGTGCGGGTGACCACGCTGGCGGCGGCGTCGCTCATCGCCCCCGGGATCCTCGCGTTCGAAAACGCTCGGGTCTCGACGGGATACGTGAACGCGATCGCGGTGGCCTGCGCGGTGCTGTTCCTGCTCACCTTGGCCAGGTTGGTGGTCATGGTCTCCGAACAGCGCAGGCTGGCGGTGACCGATTCGCTGACCGGGCTCTACACCCGGCGGCACTTCGAGATGGAGCTGCCGAAGGCGTTGGCGCGGGCGGCCCGCGCCCGCAACAGGCTCGCGGTGTTCATCCTGGACGTCGACTACTTCAAGTCGATCAACGACCGCTACGGGCACCCGGTGGGCGACCTCGTGCTGGTGGAGATCGCCGACCGGCTCCGTGCCGTCGTCCGCGAAGACGACGTGCTGGCCCGGCACGGCGGGGAGGAGTTCGCGGTGCTGGCCTCCGCCGTGACCGCCGAGGACGTACGGGTGGTCGCCGAGCGGCTCCGGCTGGCGGTCGCGCGGGAACCGATCACCGTCGGCGACGGGCAGTCGATCAGGGTCACCACCTCGGTCGGGGCGGCGCAGACGACCGGGCACGACGACGACCCGGTCAAGATCGTGGCCGCCGCCGACCGGGCGCTGTACTCGGCGAAGGCCGAGGGGCGCAACCGGGTCGCCGTCGGCGACCGCCCGGTGCCCGTGGCCGCGGTGGATCATCCGTCCGCGCTCAGCTACCTGCACTCGGTGAGCGACCAGGTCGACCAGTGCCTGTCCTCGCACTCGCACGGCCGGGCCGTCGGTGACTACGCACGCGTCGTGTGCCGAGCGATGGGCGGCGATGCCGCCACCGTGCACGACACCGAGCTCGCCGGCCGGCTGCACGACGTGGGCAAGGTCGTCATCCCGGAGGCGGTGCTGAGCAAACCGGCCGCGCTCGACGACGCGGAGTGGGCGCTGGTGCGCCGGCACCCCGATCACGGCTACTACCTGCTCCGGTCGGTGCCGGAACTGCACGACATCGCCGAGATCGTGCGCCAGCACCACGAACGCTGGGACGGCAAGGGCTATCCGCTGGGCCTGGCAGCGGACGCGATCCGGTTCGAGGCGCGGATCATCTCCGTCTGCGACGCGTGGGCGACGATGCTCGCCGACCGGCCTTATCGGCGCCCCCTCACCATGGACGAAGCCTTGCAGGAACTGCGCGACGGCCGCGGCACCCAGTTCGACCCGGCTGTCGTGGACGCGTTCCTGCGGCTGCACGCCGAAGGCGAGATCCACCGGTTGCCGCCGCTGTTCGCCCCGGCATCGGACTGAACGGCCGCCCGCGGCGGTCGAGGCTCAGTCGCGTTGGCCGGGGTCGCCCAGGACTCCGGGGGCCACGAGCGCGTCGCGGGTGTTCTTCCACGGCTTGACCCATGTCATGTCTTCGGCGCTGAGCGCCTCGCCGCAGGCACTGCACACCTGCCCCTGGGTGGTCTCGTTGCCGCACGGCCGATGGATCATCGCCATGTGCCCGCCGCCTGCGGGCGTCGGCGTGTGCCGCTCAGCCCACAGCGCGAGCTGCTGCAGGACCGGCAGCAGCTCCGCAGCCGACTCGGTCGCCGCGTATCCCTGCCGGGTGCGCCCGCCGCTGTCGTAGTCGACGCGCGTCAGCAGCCCGGCCTCGACCATGGCGCGCAGCCGACGGCTGAGCACCGCCTCCGAGATGCCCAGGCTCCCGCGCAACGCGTCGAACCGGCCACGGCCGTGCAGCACGTCGCGGATGATCAGCAGCACCCACGGGTCGCCGAGCACGTCGAGCGATCGGCGAATCGGACAGGGATCGTCGGACCAATCAGAACGCAGCGGCATCGTATTCCCATCACCTCACGCCTCGGGTAATTTACCCGCGAGCGTACGACTTCCCTCAAGAAAGTCAGGATGCGATGTCGACCCGATCTCCCGTGCGCGCAAGTGCACCTCGCATCCACCCGGCGTGGTGGGTGGCGGCCGTGGCGTTCCTGGCGCTGCTGTGCGCGTCGGGCTTCACCGCCGCACCCGGCGCGTTGATGGTGCCGCTGCACCAGGAGTTCGGGTGGCCGACGAGCGTGATGTCGCTGGCCGTGAGCCTCAACCTCGTGCTCTTCGGTGTCGTCGCGCCCTTCGCGGCAGCGCTCATGGACCGCTTCGGCATGCGCCGGGTCGTCGCGTCCGCGCTGGTGCTCGTGGCACTCGGCTCCGGCGGCAGCATCACCATGACCGCGTCCTGGCAGCTGCTGATCTTCTGGGGCGTGCTGATCGGTACCGGAACCGGCGCGATGGCGCTGGTGTTCGCCGCGACCATCGCCAACCGGTGGTTCGTCGAACGCCGCGGCCTCGTCATGGGAATGCTGACCTCCGGATCGGCCGTCGGTCAGCTGGCGATCCTGCCCATCGTCACCGCCGTGGCCGAGAACGTCGGATGGCGAGCGGCCTCCCTGACCATCGCCGCGGCGGCCCTGATCGCCGCGCCGCTGGTGTGGGCGGTCATCCGGGACCACCCCGAGGATCGCGGGGTGCTGCCCTACGGCGCCGATCCGGACGAGCACGAGGTCGCTCCCCGTGCCACCGGCGGCGCCGTGCGGCGCGCACTCGACGGACTGGCCTTCGCCGTGCGGCGGCGAACGTTCTGGGCACTGGCGATCGCGTTCGCGATCTGCGGGGCCACGACCAACGGCCTCATCGGCATCCACTTCATCCCCTCGGCCCACGACCACGGAATGCCGAGCACGACCGCCGCGAGCCTCCTGGCCGCCGTGGGGGCGTTCAACATCCTCGGCACGGTCGGTTCCGGCTGGCTGACGGACAAGATCGACCCGCGCAAGCTGCTGGTCGTCTACTACGCCTTCCGCGGGGTCAGTCTGCTCCTGCTGCCCTGGCTGCTGTCGGACCAGGCCCATCCGAGCATGATCCTGTTCATCGTCGTCTACGGCCTCGACTGGGTCGCGACCGTTCCGCCCACCGCCGCCCTGTGCCGCAGGCTGTTCGGTGAGCGCGGCACGATCGTCTTCGGCTGGGTCTTCGCCTGCCACCAGATCGGCGCCGCCACGGCCGCGTTCACCGCCGGAGTCATCCGCGACGTCTTCGGCACCTACACCTACGCCTGGTGGAGCGGAGCGGCGATCTGCGCCATCGCCGCCGTGCTCTCAGTCCTGGCCAAAGCACCGAGCACGGTCCTCGCCTCGCAGCGTTGATCACGACGCTGCGGACTCCTTCGTGCATGCGGAGCTCGATCGGCCTACCGATCTTCGCGGTCCGGGTTACATCGTGTCGGGGAGGGTGTTCCAGAACATCAGCTCGTAGTCCTGGAAAAGGCGTGCGTACTGGCGAGCGAGGGACTCGGTGATCGTTCCCGCGTCGAGCCCGGCCTGCACCGCGGACTCGGCCTGTACGTCGGCGCCGGGCTCCGGAGCGCCGAACAGGTCGAAGAACTCGCAGTCCGAATCGGACAGTCCGTACCGAGTGCGCAGTGCTCGGGCGACCTCGGCGCAGTAGGCGCCGAACGCGGCGAAGTTCGACACGATCGCCACCGCCGCGTCGCCGGGGTCGGCGTGCAGGGCCAGCCACGACAGGTACGCCGGGTACGCCTGGCAACCGGCCTGCGGGCGGTAGTCCGCGACGTCCTGCTCGCTCCAGCCCAGTGCCGCGGACAGCTTGGGCAGCGCTCCCAGCGCGGTTCCCTCACCTTGGGCGAGGCCGGTGAAGAACTCGCAGGTGGGACGGTCGGCGGCGCGTGCGGCCAGGGTCAGGAAGCTGCGCCGGTCACAGGGCACGATGCGGGATTCCTCGGCGGCCAGCGCCGCCAGCACCGACGTGGGCGCTGCCCCTTCCCGCACCAGCGGGACCAGGCGGTTCTCCCCCTCCCGGGGGGCGAGTTCCTGATGAATCGACTCCAGCAGAGCAAGCGCGGTACCGGTCATGACCTGGATGGTCGCACGGGAAAGACCGCGGCGGGCGCGGTCACCGGCGAGACCACAGCGCCCGATTCCGAGTCATACCAACGAAACTCGGACGTTCGGCGACGTTGTGCCGACTACGACTCCGCGCCGAACCGCATCGCGAAGTCGTTCAGCGCCAGGCTGGCCACCGGCCGCCGTCCCCCTAGCCAGCCCAGCGGGCCGTCCGGTTCGAACCGCCACGCCGAGCTGCACCACTGGACGGTCGACGAGCCGCTGACCCGCGTCTGCTGGAAACCGTTCAGGTCCTGGGCGACGCGGTAGGCGAACGGCCAGGAGCCGGGCAGCGGTGCGAGGCGGGTGAATCCGGCCGAGGCGATGCCGTCGGCGGCGAACGACGCGACGCGCGAGAAGCGCGGCTCACCGGTGGTGGAGCGCAACCGGAATTGCGCCTGCCGCTTGGGAATGCCCCACAGTTCCCGGCCGCCCTGTTCGGAGTCGGCGCTGTCCACCCAGATGTGGCTGATGTGCACGCGCGGCACCATCCGGTCGTACACCAGCACCGCGGTGAGCAGCTCGTTGTACTCCATGACGCTGCCCGGCCCGTAGATCACCCAGGCGGTCCCGACCAGCCCGGAGCCGCCGACCAGCACGGGCGGCGTCTCCACGGGACTGCTGGGCAGTTCCGTCTCCGGCAGCCGCCACAGCGACAGGTGCATGCTGCCGCGCAGTTCCCAGGGTTCGGGCGGGTAGGGCATCGATTCTCCTCTTCACTGGTGTTCCGCCTGCGAACGTCAGACCGGGGTCACCGGCAACCGCAGGGCGCCGGGGGCCGCTTCCGGGACGACGGGACGGGCAGGGGGGCTCGGCTCGATCGGGCTGTAGGGCTCGCCGAGCTCGGGACGGCCGTCCGGTTCGCCCTTGTTCGGCCACAGCGCCATCGCGCGCTCGGCCTGCGCGGTGATGGTCAGCGACGGGTTCACCCCGAGGTTCGCCGAGATCGTCGAACCGTCCACGACGTGCAGGCCCGGGTGGCCGTAGAGCCGGTGGTAGGCGTCGACCACCCCGTGCTCGGCGTCCGAACCGATCGCGCAGCCACCGATGAAGTGGCCCGTGATCGGCACGTTGGCCAAGTCCGCCCAACTGCCCGCGGGCACACCGTCGATCTTGTCCGCCAGCGAACGGGCCGCCGCATGCCCGCTGGGGATCCACGTCGGGTTCGGCTCCCCCGCGCCTTGCTCGCTGACGAGTTTCCGGCCGAACAGGCCGCGTTTGGTGCGCAGCGTCAAGGAATTGTCCACCGCCTGCATCACCAGCAGCACGATCGTCCGCTGCGACCAGTGGCGCGGGTTGTGCAGCGTCGGCAGGTCCCGCCAGTTCCGCAGCATCCTCCGCAACCCCAGCAACAGCCGGTTGCGGCCCGGCTTCGGGTCCACCAGCGTGGCCTCCAGCAGCGCCAACATGTTGCTGCCCTTGCCGTAGCGCACCGGTTCGATGTGCGTCGTCGAATCCGGATGCAGCGAGGACGTGATGGTCACGCCTTCGCTGAAGTCCTGTTCGCCGCCACGAGCCCGGGCGGCGAGGATCTGCTCCGAGTTGGTGCGGCTGAGCACCCCCAGCTGCGACGAGATCCCCGGCAGCACCGCCTCGTCGCGCATCTTGTGCAGCAGTTTCTGGGTCCCCAGCGCGGATGCGGAGAACACCACTTCGGCGGCGGTGAACGTGCGGCGCTGCTTGCGGATCCGCCGGCCGGTGCGCACCGTGTCCACCGCGTAACCGCCGTCGGGCAGCGGGCGCACCGCGGTCACCGTGGTCAGCGGATGCACCGTCGCGCCCGCGCTTTCCGCCAGGTGCAGGTAGTTCTTCGCCACCGTGTTCTTCGCGTTGTGCCTGCAGCCGGTCATGCACTCGCCGCAATGCAGGCAGCCCGTGCGGTCCGGGCCTGCGCCGCCGAAGAACGGGTCGGACACCGTCTTGCCCGGCTCACCGAAGTACACCCCGACCTGGGAGCGGTGGTAGGTCCCGGCGATGCCCATGTCCTCGGCGACCTCGCGCATCGCGCGGTCCGATGGTGTGTCGCGAGGGTTCTCGGTGACGCCCAGCATCCGCTTGGCCTGGTCGTAGTAGGGCGCGAGTTCGTGCTTCCAGTCGGTGATCCCGGCCCACTGCGGGTGCGCGTAGAACTCCGCGGGGGGTTCGTAGAGCGTGTTCGCGTAGACCAGCGATCCGCCGCCGACGCCCGCTCCGCTGAGGATCAGCACGTCCTTGAGCAGGTTGAGCCGGAAGATGCCGTAGCAGCCCAAAGCGGGGATGTAGAGGTAATCCCGCACCCGCCACGATGTCTTCGGGAAATCCGCGTCGGTGAACCGCTTGCCCGCTTCGAGCACGCCGACCCGGTACCCCTTCTCCGTGAGCCGAAGCGCGGAGACTCCGCCGCCGAAACCGGAGCCGATGACGAGCACGTCGTAGTCATGGCCGGGCATGCACACCTCGCAGAGGATTCGGGCCGTCGTTGGCCCGATCAGAACAGTGGACTCGCGACTTCACGGGAATTCGGGAACCGAGGCCCCGCCGGAACCGATGTCGATCAGGACGTGGATGGTGCCAGAACGTCGTAATCGGCAAGATCCAGGCCTCGGGTGCGACGACGGTATTCGGTCATCGAGCCCGGCCAGTTGGTGCTGATCCGCCCGCTCTCGTCGCGGTACCAGCTCTGGCAGGAAGTGAACACGCTTTCGCGCAGCCGCTGCTGGATCTCGTCGTCGAAACGCTCCGCGGCCTCCGGGCGCACCTCCAGCGCCGCGCCGGGGCGGCGGGCCAGCCTCCGCACGAGGCGCGCCACGTACTTGGCTTGGCTTTCCAGCATGTGCACGACGGAACCGGAACCGAGATTGGTGTTCGGGCCGTACATCACGAACATGTTCGGGAACCCGGGCACCGCCATGCCGAGGTAGGCGCGGGCGCCCTTCTCCCACGCCTCGTCCAGCCGGGCGCCACCGACACCGCGAACCGCGATCGAGGACAGGAAGTTGCTCGCGTCGAACCCGGTCCCGAAGATCACGACGTCGGCGGGGTGCTCGGTGCCGTCCTCGGTGCGCAGCCCGTTCGGCGTGACCCGCTCGATGCGGCTGGTCTCCGCCCGGACGCCGGGCCGGTTGAACGCCGGGTAGTACTCGCTGGAGAACAGCACCCGCTTGCAGCCGATCGGATGGTCCGGCGCGAGGTCCTCGCTCACCTTCTCCGTGCGCACCTGCGTGCAACGGTGCCACTTCGCCGCGAGCGAGAACGCTTTGCCGAGGGGCTGGGCGGTCGTGAGGCCGCGACCGGCCGCTTCGAAGAACGCCCACACGCCGAACCGCATCAGCGACTGCGCGCCGGGGACGTTGCGGAACACGAACCGGTGCCAGGGCCGGTAGGCGCGGTCCGGGCGCGGCACCACGTGCGGCGCGGACCGCTGGAACACCGTGAGCCCTCGGACCCGGCCGGCGATGGCGGGCACGAACTGCACCGCACTCGCCCCGGTGCCGATCACCGCGACCCGCTTATCGCGCAGGTCGAGCTGGTGGTCCCAGCGGGCCGAGTGGAACATCGGACCGGTGAAATCCCCCATACCCGGCAGGTTCGGGATGAACGGCTCGCTGAGCTGCCCCACCGCGGGCACCAGCACATCGGCCTCGATGACCTCACCCGCGTCGGTGCGCAGCCGCCACCGGCGGGATTTCTCGTCGTAGTCGGCCGCCTCGATGGTCGTGTTCAGCCGCAGGTTCCGGGTCAGCCGGTGCTGCTCGACGCATCGCCGCAGGTAGCGCAGGATCTCCGGCTGCTCGGCGAACCGGCGCCGCCAGGTGGGTTCCGGCACGAACGAGTAGGAGTACAGGTGCGAGGGAACGTCGCAGGCCGCGCCCGGGTAGGTGTTGTCCCGCCACACCCCGCCGACACCGCCGGCGCGCTCGAAGATCGTGAACGAGGTGTGCCCGGCGCGTTTGAGCTGAGCGGCCACCGCGATGCCCGCGAACCCGCTGCCGATGATGGCGACATGGGGTTGGCGGATCGGCGACATGGAGGCTCCTCGTGGTCGTGCACTGCGGACACGATCACGTTAATCGCGGTTCGCCCCTGCGGTCTGACGCCGACGGTCAGATCATTGACAGTTTCGGACATCGCGCCGCCGGAGCCCGTTCACCGCGGGGCGGCCAGGGCGCGGCGCAGGATCTTGCCGGTCGGATTGCGCGGGACCGACCGGACCAGTTCGACCTCGCGCGGGACCTTGTGCCGGGCCAGCCGGGCGCGGACGAACTCGATGATCTCCTGCGGTCGCAGCTCCGCGCCGGGAATGGGCACCACGTACGCGTGCAGCCGCTGCCCGAACTCCGGGTCGGCGCCGCCGAACACCGCCACGTCCTTGATCGCGTGGTGGGTCGCGATGACGTGTTCCACTTCGGCCGGGAACACGTTCTCCCCACCGGAGATGATCATGTCGTCGGCTCGACCGTCCACAAAGAGCAGTCCGGCGGCGTCGAGGTGGCCGAGATCCCCGGTGTCGACGAGCCCGCCGATCCGCGGTCGTCCGGCGCTGGTGGTGTAGCCGCTGAACATCAGCGGCCCACCCGCGAAGATCCGCCCCACCTCTCCGGCCCGGGTGATGGGCCGGTTGTGCGCGTCGTAGAGCCGCACCTCGCACCCGCGCGGGCTACGCCCCACTGTTCCCGGTGCCCGGCGCAGATCCCGCGGCGTCGCCACCGCGGCCACCGCCGCCTCGGTGGAGCCGTACAGGTTGTAGAGCACCTCACCGAGCCGCTGCGCGGCGTCCTCGACCAGTTCCGGCGCCAGCACCGAACCCGACACCACGATCACCCGCAGCGTCGATGTGGTCGAGCGCAGGAAATCCGCGTCCAGTTCGAGCAGCCGTCGCAGCACCGTCGGCACCAGCACCAACGCGGTGCACCCGTGCTCGTGCACCGCGCGGGCGACCTGCTCGGCGTCGAACCTGCGCCGCACCACGACGGTGCTGCCGAGCCCGAACGCCAAGGTCAGCTGCGAGTAGCCGATGGCGTGGAACAGCGGGGAGGCGATGAAGGTGGCTTCGCCGGAGCGCAGCGGAATCCGGTCGAGGAATTCGGCGGCGCTCAACGCCGAACGCACCTCGCGGCGGGCGCCTTTGGGGCGTCCGGTGGTACCGCTGGTCAGCAGCACGACGCCGCCCGGGCGCCGCGGCTGCGGCACCACCGGATCGGGTTCCGGTGCGCGCTCGGCCTCGTCGAGCAGGTCCTCCAGAGTCGTGCCGCGCCGCACTCCGGCGGCGGGCCAGGCTTGGAAGCACGGCAGGCGCAGCCGCGCCTCCTCCACCAGCGGCTGGAATTCGGCGTCGACGACCAGCGCGGCGGCCTGCTCGTGACCGAGCACCTCGGTCAGTTCCGGCGCGGCGAACCCGGTGTTGACCAGCACCACGTTCGCCCCGAGCTTGCCGCAGGCCAGCAGGGTCAGCACCAACCAGCGGTGATCCCGGCACAGCACCGCGATCGTGTGGTCTGCCTCGAATCCCCTGTCGCGCAGCGCGATCGCCATGGCCTCGGAAGCCCGGTCCAGCTCGGCATAGGTCATGCCACCGCGTTCATCGATGAGCCCGACGGCGTCCGGCCTGCTGCGCGAGACGTGCCGCAACGCCCCCACGAGCGGTCCCCAAGCACGTACGTCGGCGAAGCCGCGCAACACGCTGCCGGGCGAAGTGGGCGAGCCCATCCCGGCTCGGGCGAGCACCCGCAGCCCGCGGACTCCGTGGACGGTCCTGCGCACCGCTCCCGCGCTGTCGGTTCGGTCTTGCCGTGCCATGAACGCCCCTTCGCCGGTCGATCCGCCGGATATGACCGGCACCACTTTTCGACCTCCCCCGGAGCGCGTCAAGCAAGCCGGTTCGCGGGCGGAATTTTTTGTCACCCGAGTGATAAAGAACCGACAGCCGATTCCGCCAAGCGGCGCAGTGGCCCACTCCATTGCGCCGCACTCGAACAGTCCATTTCGGACCAATCGGAGTGATCGACCCACTCCTGTGCAGGTCAGCGCCGCAGAGGCGGGATCTTTCACGCATCCACCCCTTCGCCATCTACCGTCCACATCGAATGCACAGTGGATTCACCGACTTGGAAGATCGACTTCACGACGATCCGCCGCCGGAGATCACGTCGAGGCCCGCACGACGATGCGCCGGGAGGCACGCGGGACCAGCCCGCCGATGAGCCCGCGAAACCGACGCTGAGCTGGGCTTATCGAGACGACTTGTCGAGGTACCCGACGTTCGCGTTTCCCCCGCTCGTCCGGATTGCCTAACGTCGTGGGCATCCGGGCGAGCCTGCGGGCGTCGCCGGTCGACCGATCAACAGGAGGGCGAGGATGACAGCGCACACACTCGACGGCAAGGTCGCGGTGGTCGCGGGAGGCGGCAAGAACCTCGGCGGCCTGATCAGCACCAAGCTCGCTGAGGCGGGCGCCAAGGTCGTGATCCACCACCACTCCGAATCCTCGAAGGCGGATGCGGAGCGGACGGCCGAGGCCGTCCGGGCGGCCGGTTCCGCCGCGGTCACGGTCGCGGGCGACCTCACCCAGGTCGACGACGTGCGCCGGCTGTTCGACGTGGCCGTCGACGAGTTCGGCGGCGTCGACGTCGCGGTGAACACGACCGGCATGGTGCTGCGCAAGCCGATCGTGGAGACCTCCGAGGACGAGTACGACCGGATGTTCGGCATCAACGCGAAGGCCGCGTACTTCTTCCTGCAGGAAGCCGGTCGCCGGATCAACGACAACGGCAAGATCATCAGCCTGGTGACCTCACTGCTCGCGGCGTTCACCGACGGCTACTCCACCTACGCGGGCGGCAAGGCTCCGCTGGAGCACTTCACCCGCGCGGCCGCCAAGGAGTTCGCCGACCGCGGCATCTCGGTGAACAACATCGCGCCGGGACCGATGGACACCCCGTTCTTCTACCCGCAGGAGACGCCGGAACGGGTCGAGTTCCACAAGTCCCAGGCCCTCGGCAACCAGCTCACCAAGATCGAGGACATCGAGCCGCTGGTGCGCTTCCTCGCGACCGAGGGCTGGTGGATCACCGGACAGACGATCTTCGCGAACGGCGGGTACACCACCCGCTGAACGGACCGCCCGGAAGGGTGTCGCAGGATCGTGGGGCGGCCGGAGCGGGGGGCCGGCCGCCCCACGGGCACGGGGGCGCCGTGCGCAGGAAACCAGCTCCGGTGGAAGAAGGAACGTGGCTGAACGAGGAATCACCGACCGGCATCGGGTCATGCGAGCACGCGACCCGCGCGAGGCGCACCGTGCCTCGACACCGCTGGAGCTGCTGTTCGACCTGTGCTTCGTGGTGGCCGTGTCGCAGGTCGCCACCCAATGGCATCACGCCCTCACCGAGGGGCACACGGGTGTGGGGCTGCTCGGCTACGTGATGGTGTTCTTCGCGATCTGGTGGGCGTGGATGAACTTCACCTGGTTCGCCTCGGCCTACGACACCGACGACGTCCCGTACCGGCTGCTGACCCTGCTGCAGATGGCCGGAGTGCTCGTGCTCGCCGCGGGCGTCCCGGCCGCGTTCACCGACTTCGACTTCACCGTGATCACGCTCGGCTACGTCGTGATGCGAGTGGCGATGATCGGGCAGTGGCTGCGCGCCGCGGCCGAACACCCTGAGGGACGCCGGACCGCGCTGCGCTACGCCGCGGGCATCGCCGTGGTCCAGCTCGGCTGGCTCGCCCGGCTCGCGCTCCCGCAGCCCTGGGGCCTCGTCGGCTTCCTGGCGCTGGCCGCCGCGGAGATGCTCGTTCCCATCTGGGCGGAGTACCGCGGCGAAGCCACGAGCTGGCATCCCGAGCACATCTCCGAGCGGTACGGCCTGCTCACCATCATCGTGCTCGGTGAGGTCATCCTCGCCACACTGGCCGGTGTGCAGGACGCGATCTCCGAACACGGCCTCTCCCCGTCCGTGGCGCTGGTGATCGTCGGCGGCCTGATCCTCGTGTTCGCCCTGTGGTGGATCTACTTCACCGGGGCCGAAGCCCGCCTCGGGTCGTTGCGCACCGCGCTGATCTGGGGATACGGCCACTACCTGATCTTCGCTGCGGTCGCCGCCGTGGGCGCGGGGCTGCACACGGCCCTCGACGTCGCCGAGCACGCCGCGCACACCTCCGCCCGCACCGGCGGGTTCGCGGTCGCCGTGCCCGTCGCGATGTTCCTGCTGGTGCTGCTGTTCCTGCACCGACTGACCGCCACGGGCGCCGCGGACCGGCCGATCATCATCGCGGGTGGCGCCGTGCTGGTCCTCGCACTGGCCGCGGCAGGCAACGCCATGGGCATCGGTGCCACGGTGGCCGCCATCGGACTGGCCACCGCCGCCACCCTCGCCGCGGAACTGGCGAGCGCCGCTCGCGCCGCCCAGAGGACATGACGTGGGCCTGGACCTGCGCAAGCTGGAGCACCTGGTCGCCGTCGCCGAAGAGGGCGGTTTCACCCGCGCGGCGACCAGGCTGCACCTGTCCCAGCAGGCGCTGAGCACCTCCGTGCGCAGCCTCGAACGCGAGGTCGGCGTCCCGCTGCTGCGCCGCGACGCCGCCGGCGTCACCCCGCTACCCGCCGGGCAGGCGCTCATCGACGACGCCCGCATCCTCAACGGCATCGCCCGCTCGGCGCTGCACCGGGCACGCCGCATCGGCCGAGGCGGCTCCGAGACGCTGCGCATCGGGCACACCCCGGCGGTGACCAGCGACGAGGTCACCGCACTCGTGCACACCGCGCTGGCGGAGCTGCCCGGTCTGCACACCGACGTGCACCAGCACTACCCGCCGCGGCTGACCGATGACCTGCTCAGCGGCGAGATCGACCTCGGCCTCTGCCGCGGCATCCGACCCGAGCACGGGCTGACCCGCAGCACCCTCACCCAGGACCGGCTGGCCGTCGCCGTCGCCGTGGACCACCACCTCGCCGGGCGGGAACACGTGCAGCTGACCGAGCTGGCCCGCGAACGCCTCGTGGTCTGGGGAGATCCCGGCCGGTCCGGCTACACCGACCTGTTGCTCGACCACTGCCGCCAAGCCGGGTTCGAACCGGACTACCTGCGCAATCCGATCCAGGGCACTCCACCGGTCACGGCCGTGATCGGGACCGACTGCGTCGCACTGGTGACCGCACCTCCAGGGCCGGCCGCGGGCGGGAGAACCCAGGTCGTCGAGCTGCGCCCGACGCTGCTCGCCCCGCTGCACGCGCTGTGGCCCGCGCACATCAACCACGCCACCCGCGACGCCTTCCTCCGCGCCACCGGCGGCTGACTCCCGGGCGAGCTCACCAGGCGGCTCCGTTCACCAGGCCGGGCCACGGCCGCGCGGTTAGCCTCCGAAACCACGAGCCGTCTCGGAAGGAGCTCGCCTCGTGACTCAGCCGCCACGCCGCCTGTTGCTGGTCAGCGCCACCATCGGCGAAGGGCACAACGCCACCGCACGAGCAGTCGAAGAAGCGGCCCGCGCCCGTTGGCCGGAGTGCACGGTGACGTGGGCGGACGCGTTGGAGCTGATGGGCTCCTGGGTGCCCCGGACGTTCCAGCGCATCTACGTGACCAACGTCGAGTCGACGCCGTGGCTCTACGACTTCTTCTACGCGGCGCTGTGGCGGCAGCGCTGGTTCGCCGACGGCTGCCGCCGCTTCGTGGGCTCCTGGTGCGGGCGGCGGCTGCGCCCGCTGCTGGCGGCGCGGCGCCCGGACCTGATCGTCTCGACATATCCGCTGGGCACCGCAGGATTGGACTGGCTGCGCCGACGAGGTGAGCTGGACGCGCCGATCGCGGCGGTGATCTCCGACTTCGCCCCGCACCCGTTCTGGGTGTACTCCGAGATCGACCTGCACTACGTGATGAGCGAGAACGGGCTGCGTGCCGCACATCGCGCGCAACCCCGCTCGGTGCACGCCGTGAGCGCCCCACCCGTGGAGACCCGGTTCCGCCCGCGCGAGAAGTCCGCCGCACGCCGGGACTGCGGGCTGCCCACCGAGGGCCGGATCCTGCTGATCTCCTGCGGCTCACTGGGTTTCGGTTCCGTCGAACGCGCCGCCGACGCCGCGCTGCGCACCGGGATCGACCACGTGGTCGTGCTGTGCGGCCACAATGAGCCGCTGCTGCGCCGGCTGCGGGACCGCGCGGAGCAGGACGCGCGCCTGATCCCGCTGAGCTGGGTGCGGGACGTGCCCGCCTACACGGCGGCGGCCGACGTGGTGGTGACCAACGCGGGCGGTGCGACCGCGCTGGAAGCACTCGCCTGCGGACGCCCGGTCCTGATGGTGGAGCCCATCGCCGGGCACGGCCGCGCCAACGCCCGACTGATGGCCGAGGCGGGGCTGGCCGAGCTGTGCGAAGACGGGGACGCGCTGACCCGGACGCTGCACCTGCTGATCACCGAACCGGCGGCACTGCGCGACGCCGAGCAGCGCGTGCTCGACCACCTCGCCGCCACCGGCCGGTTCGCGGACCAGGTCGCCGAACTCGCGCACCTGCGAGTGCCGTCGAAACCTCGGCGGCTACGCGGTCAGGACGCGTTCTTCGTGCACGCCGACACCCCGGTCGTTCCCCAGCAGACCGGCGCCGTCCTGTCGCTGAGCACCACGGACCGGGCAATGACGACCGCCGACTGGATCGACCACCTCGGCCGCCTGATCAGCACCAGGGCACCGGACCTGCCGATGCTGCGTCACCGCCTGAGCACGCCGCCCGGCCACCGGCCGTACTGGGTCCCGGTCCGGGAGTTCACCGTCTCCGAGCACCTGAGCCACCACGAACTGCGCACTGCCGACCCCGCCGAACGGGAGAAGGTCGAACGCGAGTTCTTCACGGCTCCGTTGCGCCGCGACCGCCCGCCCTGGTCGATGAAACTGGTCCGCCGTCCGGGCGCCGAGCTGGTGACGATCCTGGTCAAAATGCATCACGCGCTGGGCGACGGGCTGGTCATGACGTCCTCGCTGCTGCGGCTCCTCGCCGACTCACCACCGCAGGCCCCCGCTCCCGTCGTCCCGGTGCCGTCACATCCGCGCCGCGCCGCGGCGGTGCTGCGCGGCCTGCTCAGCCTCGCCGCGACGAGCACCGCGCCCACCGCGACGCGGGGAAGCAGTACCTCCGCCCGCCGATTCGCGTGGCTGGAGCTGCCCGCCGAGGAGGTACGAGCATGCGCCGCCGCGCATCGGGTCAGTCGCAGCGCGCTGCTGCTGGCGACACTGGCCGAAGCGCTGCACCGGCTCGATGAGAACAACACGACGCAGCATTCGATCCGCGCGATGGTGCCGCGCAGCACCGGCGAGGGCAACGACGAGTTCGGCAATCACACGGCCGGAGTGCCGGTCGACCTCCCGCTGGGGCAGATGGTTCCCAGGCGCCGTCTCAACGAGGTCGCGGCCCGGCTCGCCCACTCCCAGGGGCACGGGCGCCCCGCCGCGGCCGCGGCCGTGCTCCGGGCGCTCGCCGCGCTGCCCGCTCCGCTGCACGCCGAAGCGGTGCGCGCGACGTACCGCGCGCGCTTCTTCCGGACCATCGTCTCGATCATGCCCGGCGGCTTCGACACGACGCTGGTCGCCGGGGCACCGTTGCACACGGTGCATCCCGTGCTGCCGTTGGCCGACGGAGTGGGGCTGGCCGTCGGCATGTTCCATTGGAACGAGCGCACCGGCATCGGCGTCACCACCGACCCCGGGTTGTTCGCGGACGTGGACGAGCTCGCCGACCAACTCCGGCACGCGTTCACCGCGCTGCGCGACGCCGAGCCGGCGGACGTGGGCTCGTGAGCTCGACGGGCACGATGCTGGGCGTGGCGGTGCCCGCCGCCGTGCTCGGCGCGGCCGGGTTCGGCCTGGCCAGCGCCGTGCAGCAGCGGGCGACCAAGCAGGTGCCCACCAGCCGCACGCTGGATCCCCGGCTGCTGTGGGATCTGGTGCGCAAGCCGATCTGGGTGCTCAGCATCGGGACCGTCCTGGCGGGCCTCGCGCTGCAGATGGTGGCGCTCGCGTTCGGGCCGCTGGTCCTGGTGCAGCCGCTGCTGGTGACCTCGGTGCTGTTCGGGGCGGTGTTCGCGGCGGGCATGGCGCACCGCAAGCTCGACCGGGTCCTGGTGCTCGGCGCGCTGGCCGTGATGGCGGGACTGGCCGTGTTCCTGCTGCTGGCCCGCCCCGCGGGTGAGGGCACCGGGTTCACGGCATCGGCCGACGTCCGGCCGCTGGCGGTGCTGCTGGCAGTGGTCGTGGTGGGGTGCGTGCTGGCCGCGAACCGGTTCCCCGGCGAGGTGCGGGTGCTGTCGCTCGCCCTGGCCACCGGCGTCCTCTACGGCGTCACCGCGGGCCTGATCAAGGTCGTCGCCGAACAACTCCGCCACGGCGGCATCGCCGAACCGTTCACTCAGCCGAGCCTCTACGTCGTGTGCGCGCTGGGGCCGGTGGGGTTCCTGCTGAGCCAGAACACCTTCCAGCAGGGCAAGTTCATCTCCCCCGCGCTGGCGGTCATCACCGCGGTCGATCCGCTGGTGGGCATGGCGATCGGAGTGAGCTGGCTCGGCGAGCGCATCGAGACCTCACCACCCGCGCTGGTGGGGCAGGCCTTCGCCGCGATGGCGTTGCTGGTGGGGATCTGGGTGCTGACCCATCGCGGCGAGCACCTGAGACGGGTCGCGGAGATGCGCGCCGGATGAGGTGGCCCGAATGACGTGGCACAGCGCCCTGGTGACCGGCGGTTCCTCCGGCATCGGCGCCGCGCTCGCGTTGGAGCTGGGCTCGATGGGGTGCGAGCCGGTGCTGGTCGGCCGCGACGCCGAGCGGCTCGCCACCGTCGCCCGCCGCAGCGGTGGCCGCCCGCTGGTGGCGGATCTGACCGATCCCGCCGGGCTGGACCGGGCGGCCACGGCCGCCGCCGACACCGACCTCGTGATCAACAACGCCGGATTCGGCTGCGCGGCACCGCTATCGGCGATGTCGGGCCGGCTCGTGGACGAGCTGATCGCGCTGAACCTCACCGCCCCGCTGCAGCTGACCCGCGCGGCGCTGCCCGATCTGGCGCGGCGCGGCGGTCAGGTCGGATTCGTCTCGTCCATCGCCGTGGTGGGCGTGCGGGAGGAGGCGGTGTACGCGGCGACGAAAGCGGGGCTGCGCGCCTTCGCCGCCAGCGTGGCCCACGAAGGTGTACCGGTGACGACCGTGTTCCCCGGCGTGGTGAACACCCGCTTCTTCGATCGGCGCGGCCCCTGCACTCGCCGCCGTCCCCGTCCCGTGCCGCCGGAGCGGGTGGCGCACGTGTTGCTGCGAGCGCTGGCGGAGGGGACCTCCGAGGTGTTCGTACCGAGTTGGCTGGGTCTCGCCGCCCGCGCGCACGGCGCGCTGCCGGGAACGTTCCACCGGTTGGCTCGACGCTTCGGCTGACCGGGCGGCGACGGCCTCAGGCCGGTGCCCGGCGGGCGAAGCGCAGCGTGATGCCCTCGCCGTGCAGTTCCCTGCGCAGCCACCAGATGGAGCCGACGGCGGCGACCGCGACCAGGCTGAACGAACCGGCGGTGCTGGCCAGCAGGAAGTGCCCGATGGTCGCCTGCGCCAGCGCCCACAGCGTGGTGAACCCGTTGATCGTGAACACCAGCGCCCACAGCAGCGAGACCCGGCGGAAGAACCGCTGGACCCTGGCGTGACCGATCAGCGATGGCGGCAGGATGCAGAAGTCGTCGGCGAGCTTCGCGATCAACGTCCGCTCGAACAGCAGCGAGCCGAGGAACAGCAGTGCGACGAGGAAGTTCTGCAGGCTGGGTTCCAAGAAGTACAGGAAAGAGCTGTTCGTCACGAAGCCCACGATCGTGCGCACCACCAGCACCCCGGTGGTCAACATCAGCACCAAGGGCACCTGCACCCGCAGCGCGAGCCGGACCGCGACGGCCCCCAGGCCCCAGACGAGCGCGGCGATCAGACCGCCGGTCAGTCCGGTGAAGGTGAACAGGACGTAGAAGAGCACCAGCGGTGCGATGACCGTCTCGCCCAGGTGCTTGGCGGCGTGCCACAGGTGCGATGGGAGCGCGTCGAGGTGCACGACCTGCGATGGCTTCTGCATTCGTATCGGCGTCCGTCGTTGGGGGGCGGGAGCCCAATCGTAACCGTTCCGTTGCCGAACACCAGGGGGATGGGCTAATGCTCTCACCCGTTCAGGGCACGTATCGACTCACGCAGTGAACCCATCGTGGCCAGTACCGCGGTGGGCTCGTAACCGCAATGCGCCATGCAGTTGGCGCACCGCGGATCCCGGCCGCGCCCGTAGGAGTCCCAGTCGGTGTCCTCGAGCAGCTCCCGGTACGTCTCCGCATACCCGTCGCCCATCAGATAGCACGGGCGCTGCCAGCCGTAGAGCGAGTACGACGGGATCGCCCACGCCGTGCAGCCGAAGTCGACCTTGCCCTCGAGGAAGTCCAGGAACCTCGGTGAGTGGTTGAAGCGCCACTTCTTGCGCCTGCCGTCGGCGAACACCTTCGCGAACAGCTCCCGCGTCTCGGCGACCCCCAGGAAGTGCTCTTGATCCGGCGCCTTGTCGTAGGCGTAGGCGGGCGAGAGCATCATCTGGTCCACCTCGAGTTCGTCGTTGAGGTAGTCCAGCACCTCGATCACCGAGGCCGGGGTGTCGGTGCTGAAGAAAGTGCTGTTCGTGGTGATCCGGAACCCGCGGCGCTGCGCGTCCTTCACGTTGTCCACGGCCTGCTCGAACACGCCCTGCTTGCACACCGACGCGTCGTGGCGCTCCTGGAGCCCGTCGATGTGCACCGCCCACGAGAAGTAGGGCGACGGGCTGAACTTGTCGATCTTGCGCGGCATCAGCAGCGCGTTCGTGCACAGGTACACGAACTTCTTGCGGCGCACGAGCTCGGCGACGAGCACGTCGATCTCAGGGTGCATCAGCGGTTCTCCCCCGGCGATGGAGACGACCGGCGCGCCGCATTCCTCGACGGCGGCCAGCGCGCGCTCCACCGGCATCCGCTGCTTCAGCACACCGGCGGGGTGTTGGATCTTGCCGCAGCCCGCGCAGGCCAGGTTGCAGGCGAACAGCGGCTCCAACTCCAGGGTCAGCGCGAACTTCTCCCGCCGCGCGATCTTCTGCCGCACCAGATAGGAGCCGACGCGAATGGCCTGCCGCATCGGAATGCCCATGGCCGTACCTCCAGAACGGATCGGTGGAATGAAAGTCTTCGAACGCCCGCCGTCGGCCGAGCCGATGCGGGCGACGCCGCTCACCGCGACGAGTCGCGTGGCCCCGGACGACATCGACGCCGGGCGGAGCCGTTTTCGGCCGCCCACTCGACGATCACCGGGGCGAGCCGCCGCAGGCGCAGCAACGCCCGAACCGAGCGGTCGGGGGTGCGGACGTGCGCCAGCGGAGCCACCGCCGTGTCGACCACGACCCGCACCACCGCACACAGCCGCTCCCCTGCGATGCGCGCGAGCGCGGCGGATTCCATGTCGACGGCCACCACGCCCGTGGTGGCCAGTGCTGCGCGTTCCGCCCCGCCCACCACGTGATCAGCGCTGCTGATCGGGCCGACGAGGACCCCGAAACCGGCGGTGCGCAGCCGATCGGCCAACGCTAGGGCACCTGGTATCCGCACCGTGTCCGTCCCGTCGCGCACCTCGTCGGCGACCACGACCGCTCCGGTGGCGGTGGCGCCGACCCCTCCGGCCAGGCCGGCGACGGCCAGCGAGTCGTGCTCACCGACACCTGCCGAGCCGAGTTCGCGGGCGCTGCGCCGCGGCCCGAGCCCGGTTCGCAGCACCGCGGCCCGCGAAGCGCCGCCGAGCGCGAACGCCTCGCACCGCAGCGGTGCGCACAGCAGCACCCCGGCGCCGGTGACCTCACCGCCGCTGGGCGCCACCGAATCGGGCCGGGCCATCGCGCTCACCGCCGCGTCACTGCCCCACCGCGCGCTCGTACCGTCCGAGCGCGGTGAGCGGGAAGATCAGCCGGTACAGGTGGTAGTTGATCAGGAAGTCGCCGGGGAATCCGGTGCCGGTGTACTGCGGCTCGTCCCAGGTCCCGTCCGAGCGCTGCGTGGTGGCCAGGAACTCCACCCCGTTGCGCACCGCCTCCCCGGTGTGCCCGCCCAAGGCCAGCAACGCCATCAGCGCCCACCCGGTCTGCGAGGCCGTGGAGGTGCCGACGCCGATCCAGCGCGCATCGGTGTAGGAGCGCATGTCCTCGCCCCATCCGCCGTCGGAGTTCTGGTGCTGCTCGAGCCACCGCGCGGCGCGGCGCAGCGCCGGATGGTTCACGGGCACCCCGGCTTCGACCAGTGCGGGAACCGCGGCACCCGTTCCGTACACGTGGTTCGCGCCCCAGCGCCCGAACCACGAGCCATCGGCCTCCTGGTTCTCCAGCAGCCATCGCACGCCGGCGCGGACCACCGGATCGTCCCGGTGTCCCACCGCGGACAGCGCCTCCACGACGTGCGCGGTGACGTCGGCCGACGGCGGGTCGATGACCTCGCCGAAGTCGCAGAACGGCAGCCGCGTGACGAGCTTGCCGGTGTTGTCGGCGTCGAACGCGCCCCAGCCGCCGTCGCGGGACTGCATGCCACGAAGCCAGTGCACGCCGCGGTCGAGGGCGCGGCGCACCGCATCGGGTTTGGTGTGCTCGACCCGGTTCAACGCCAGCAGCGCGACGGCGGTGTCGTCGGTGTCGGGGTAGCCGTCGTTCTCGAACTCGAAGGCCCACCCGCCGGGCGCCAGGTTCGGCCTTCGCACCGACCAGTCCCCGGTGACCCGGACTTCCTCGTCGAGCAGGTAGTCCGCCGCGCAGCGCAGCGCGGGATGATCGGCGGGCAGCCCCGCGTCCCGCAACGCCTGCACGCTCAGCACCGTGTCCCACACCGGTGACTGGCACGCCTCCATCCGGCGCACCGGCCCGTCCGATGTCAGTTCGTTGATGAGGAATCCGTCGAGCCCCGCGAGCCCTTCGCGCAGCACCGGATGTTCCAGCGGGTAGCCGAGCAGGTGCAGCGCCAGCAGGGAGTACACCCACGGCGGCTGGATGCCGCCCCACGAACCGTCGGCCTCCTGCCGGGCCACGATCCACTCGGCGGCGCGGCGCATCGACAGTTCCCGCAAAGCGCGCACCGGCCGTCGCTGGTAGCGGTGCAGCACGGCGTCGAGCGCGTGGAAAGCCCGGTCCCAGCCGCCCGACGACCGACGCGGGCTGCGCCCGGTGCGCAGTTCCGAAACGCTCACGCCCAGCTCCCGGCGGGGCCGCAGGGTGCAGACCACGGTCAGCGGAACCACGGTCTGCCGCGCCCAGCACGCCCAGTCGGCCAGGTTCAGCGGCATGGATTTGCCCAGCAGCACCACTTCCGGCGGCATCGCGGGCAGTTCGTCCCAGGACCACTCGCCGAACAGGGCCAGCCAGATCCGGGTGAACACCCGGGTTCCTTCGATGCCGCCGTTGGCGAGGATCCACGCCCGAGCAGTGATCATGTGCTCGGAGTCCGAGGGGTCCCCGGCGAGCTTGAGCGCCGTGTACGCCTCAACGGTGGTCGAGAGGTCGCCGGGGCCGCCGTGGAAGGTCGCCCAGGTTCCGTCCTCCCGCTGCTGAGACCGGATCCAGCGCGCGGCCCGCGTGGTCTCTTCGGGGGTCCGGATGCCGAGGAACTGCCGCATCAGCAGGTCTTCGACGTCCATCGTGACGTTGGTCTGCAACTCCCCCTTCCACCAGCCGGCGTCGTCCTGCAGCGACAGCAGGTGCTCGCGGGCCGCCAGCAGCGCCGCGTGCGCGCGGACACCGCTTCCCACGGGCAGGTCTGGAAGGGTCTGCTGCTCGACCCCGGATCGGGTCAGTTGTTCGGTCACCATTGCCTCCGCACGATGAATTCCGCGAGTTCGGTCAGGGCGTCCACCGCGGGACCTGTTCGGCCGCCGGTGTGCAGGTGCGCGAACGCGGCGGTGAGCCTGCGTTCGCATTCGGTCTCGGCCCAGTCCCGCGCGCCCGTCTGCCGCACCAGGTCGGCGGCCAGCTCGGCGCGGTCCCCGAGCAGCTGCCCGGGTTCCTGGTAGAGCCGGTGCAGTCGCTCGCCCGCCGAGGTGCCGGAGGTGAGTGCACGCACGATCGGCGCTGTCTTCTTCCGCGCCCGCAGGTCGGACAGGACCGGTTTTCCGGTGGTCGCGGGATCTCCCCACAGGCCGAGGAGGTCGTCGACGAGCTGGAAGGCCATCCCCAGCTCCATTCCGAAGGCGTGCAGCCGGGACACCGTCGCCGCATCGCCTCCGGCGGACAGCGCGCCGAGCGCACACGCACCGCCGAGCAGCGCGGCGGTCTTTCCTTCGACCATCCGCAGGCATTCGGCGAGGCCGACGTCGTGGCGTCGTTCGAATGCGAGGTCGGCGGCCTGCCCGACGATGAGGCCGCCGGTCGCCGAGGCCAGCATCCGCACCGACTCGGCGGCGTGCGGAATCGGCGTTTCCACCAGCACGTTCGTGCCGAGCGACAGCAGCGCGTCCCCCGCCAGCAGCGCCGCGGGCCTGCCGAACACGGTCCACGCGGTCGGCCGGTGCCGTCGGGAGGCGTCGTCGTCCATCAGGTCGTCGTGCAGCAGCGAGAAGTTGTGCACGAGCTCGACCGCGGCCGCCGCCCGCACGGGGGCGGGCGCCTCTTCGCTCACCGCGCGCGCGGTGAGGAAGACCAGCGCCGGGCGCAGTGCTTTGCCGGTGCGGCCGTCCGGAGTGCCATCGGCGTGCACCCAACCGAAGTGGTATTCGCAGACGCGCCGGGTGTGCTCGTCGAGCGCACCGACGGCGGCGCGCAGCGCGGGCTCCACCTGCTTGCGGGATGTGGTCAGCACGTTGGGCACGGCAAGGGTCATCGGGGTACCTCCACGCCAGCTCGCGAGGCGTCTCCGGCAGCCGTCCGCAGCACGCGCACGGCCTGCTCTCCGCTGCGCACAGCGCCTTCGAGGGTGTCGGGCCAGCCGGTCGCGGTCCACGCTCCCGCCAACGCGAGACCGGTCGGTCCGATGTCGGCCGCGGGACGCAGCGCGCCGGTTCCGGGGGTCTGGTCGAACGTCGCTCGCGGTTCCCGGGTGACGAAGAAGTCCTCGACCCGCGCGTGCCTCGCCGCGGGCAGCACGTCCCGCAGCGCGGGAAGGAACACCTCCCGGACCTCGTCGGCTCGCCGGTCCAGATATTCGTGGGCGGCCGACAGCGAGATCGCCAGGTACTGGCCGTGCGGCGCCCCGGCGATCGAGGTCCGGTCGAACAGCCACTGAACCGGAGAGTCGAGCACCGCGGCCATCGGCTCGCCGAGCACCGGCCGGTCGTAGCGCACGTGCACGTTGACGATCGGCGCCGCCGACAATCCGGCCCACCGCCGAGCCTGCGGCAGCGGCAGTCCCGCCAGCAGCGCGGTGGCGTGCGAGTGCGGCACCGCGAGCACCACGGAATCGGCGTTGAGCACGTCGTCCCCACCGCGACCGCGGACCGGGACGCGCCAGCCCGGTTCGTCCCGGCGCACCGCCGCCGCCTTGGTGCGCAGCAGCACTCGAACTCCGGCCGTGTCCAGGGCGCGATGTGCGACCGTGCCGTGCAGCTCCCCCAGCGGGCGAGACGGAATCCCGATGTCCGCGGCGTCCGGAGCGTCGAGCACGCCGGTGCGGAACACCTTCACCGCCAGCGCCAGCGAAGCCCGCTCCGGCTGCGCGTTGAGCGCCGCCACCGACAGCAGCCCCCACAGGGCGTCCACGGCCCGTCCCGACTCGCCACGCGAGCGCAGCCAGGCACCGAAGCTGATCTCGTCGAGCGCGGGGTCCGCCGGATCCAGCGCGCGCAGCGCCATCGCGGTGCGGGCCGCGCCGAGGCGGTCGCCGAGGCCGAGCTCGCCGTATCCGAGCAGCGCGGGCGCGAAGTGCGCCGGAGCAGGCAGCCGCCGCCGCAGCAGCACGCTCGGCCGTCCGGTCGGGCTGAGCACCGGAATCCGCAACCGTGGCTGCAGCCGGATTTCGTCGGCGGCGCCGATCCTGCGCAGCAGCGCGCGATAGGCGGTGTAGCAGCGCAGGATCACGTGCTGCCCGGTGTCGACGGCCAGTTCGCCTCGCTGGAACGAACCCGCCGCGCCGCCGAGGCGGGCGCGGGATTCCAGCAGCGTCACGCGAAATCCCTCGTCGGCGCAGCGCAACGCGGCGGTGACACCGGCGAGGCCACCACCGACGACGAGGACCTCGCTGCTCACGGCGCCATCCCCGCCATCGACCGCGCCGCGACGCCCGCCTTGCGCCAAGGCGACAACGAGGTGCGGGAGCGCATGGCGCGAGCGGGTGCGACGGCGATGGCGTGCAGCATCTCGTGGTAGATCCCGGACATCGACGCGCAGCAGGCGCGGCTGCGCCGGTCCAGCATCGGCAGCAGCGCGAACCCTTCCCGATACCACTGTTCGGCCCGGTGCACTTCGAACCGCACGAGCCGCGCCAGCCCGTCCGCTTCGCGCGCCGTCGGGCCGGGTTCGCCCGGAACGAGGTGCACCCCGAACCGGCGCAGGTCCTCAGCCGGCAGGTAGACGCGTCCGTTGTCGTGATCCTCGCGGACGTCGCGCAGGATGTTGGTCAGTTGCAGCGCCACCCCGAGCGAGTCGGCGCGACGGTCCGCGAGCGCCCGGTCGCCGGTCCCGAACACGCCGAGCGAAAGCCTGCCGATGGAACCGGCCACGCAGCGGCAGTAGTGCAGCAGCTCGGCGAAGGTCGCGTATTCGGCACCGCGCACGTCCGCCTCGCAGCCGTCGATCAGGTCGTCGAACGCGGACATCGGCAGCGCGAGCCGCGACTCCGCGTCGGCCACGGCCACCAGCACGGGATCCGCCGACCGCGGGCTCGCCTCGTGCAGTGCGGCCCGGGCTTGCGCGAGCAGCCGCAGCTTCTCCGGAGCGGGCAGTTCCCCGTCACCGATGTCGTCGACGCGGCGGGCGAACGCGTAGACCGCGGAGAGCGCTCGGCGTTTCGGTCCCGGCAACAAGCGGATCCCGTAGTAGAAGTTGCGGGCGCGGGCGCGGGTGATGCGCTCGCATTCCCGGTAGGCCTCCTGCACTGAGGTGTTCACCAGGAGCCTCCTGAGAGCAGCAGCCGTGCCCATTCGACGGCGATGCGCGTGCGGGCGGGTGTCGCGTCGACGCTGACCGGGTCGAACCGGGCGGCGGCCAACGCGCGTGCGGTGGCTCGGCCTCCCGCGACGTATCCGGCCACCGCGAGCCGCGCGGGCAACGGCAGCAGCCCCACCAGCGGCGCACCGGAGTCGAGCAGCCGCCTGGCGCGCACGACCTGGAACCGCAACATCGCCCGCCAGTGCCCGGGTGCGCTGCCGGATTCGAGTTCGTCGAGCCGGCACCCGTAGTGGTGCAGATCCGCTTCGGGAAGGTAGACGCGGCCTTGGCGGTGGTCTTCGAGCACGTCCTGGCAGTGCTCCAGGATCTGCAGCGCGGTGCAGATCCGGTCGGAGAGCGCGACGAGTTCGGGGCTCGCGCAGCCGAAAATGTGCAGCACCGACTCGCCGACGGGATTGGCCGACAGCGCGCAGTAGTCGACGAGTTCGGCGAACGTGCAGTAGCGGTGCACGTGCTGGTCCCGCCGGTTGGCGTCGATCAGCCGCGTCAGCACGTCCTTGGGCAGGCCGCACTCGTGGACGGTGATGGCGAGGGCTCGCAGCAGCGGGATGCGCGGAGTGCCCCGGTACACGTGGCCGAGGTCGGCTTCGAGGTGGTCCAGGAGGATGTCGCGGTTGCCCGGAGCTTCGTCGCCCGCGTAGTCGACCAGCCGGAAGTATCCGTACAGCGCCATCAGGTGGGTGCGCGGGCCGCTGGGCAGGACGCGTGCCGCCACGGGAAAGTTCTCGTTTCCCGCTCGTGCGAGCACGGCAGCGGTGTCGGGAAGCTGCGCGGTGAAGTCCGTCGCCCGCTCGGTCGTGCGCTCGTCGGCCAGCCGCCCACGAGCCCGAGAAATGTCCACTGTGGCCCTCTCCCGCCTACGACCAGGGGTGTCCGGTCAGAGTAGGACCGCTCCTGAGCCGGATGCAGGCCGAACCCACACCTTCGTGTGGTGAGCGGATTTCACGTTTCCGCCCAACTGTCCATTGTGGATTTCACTGGATCCGTTGCAATCGGGTTCGCCAGGGCCTCCCTCCGCGGAAGCCGACCCCGAGGCGAACGGATCAGAGGGCGCTCGAACACGCCCGCGAAGCGCGGCGATGAGCGAGTCACCCGGAGTCGGCTCGGGCCTCGCGGCGCGAACGGATTCACCGCTTTCGGGGACGTTCGCGACGGCGTTCGTCACCACGGGCATCCAAGACCGCATCGGGAGGCTGAACTCGAGAAACCGCCAGGACCGCGCACTGTCCACGGGAACAAACGAGCGCGGGCTGATCGTTGTTCAATGGGACCGTGACCGGTCCGCAGCGCCGACAGGAGGAACAACAGTGGAGTACCGCCAGCTGGGACGATCCGGACTGCGTGTCTCGACGCTGACCCTGGGAACGATGACCTTCGGCGGCGAAGGGAGATTCGGCGACCTGGGCAACACCGACGTCGACGGCGCCACGCGGCAGATCGATATGTGTTTGGACGCCGGTGTGAACCTGATCGACACGGCGAACATGTACTCGAACGGACTGTCCGAGCAAATCGTCGGCAAGGCGATCGCGAACAAGCGCGACAACGTGCTGCTGTCCACGAAGGTGCGATTCCCGATGGGCGACGGTCCCAACGACGCGGGGCTCTCGCGCCACCACATCATCACCCAGGCCGAGGCGAGCCTGCGTCGGCTCGACACCGACCACATCGACCTCTACCACGTCCACGAGTGGGACGGGCAGACCCCGCTGGAGGAGACCCTCGAAGCGCTGGACGCGCTGGTGCGCTCCGGCAAGGTCCGCTACCTCGGGGTGTCCAACTACGCCGGGTGGCAGCTGCTCAAGGCGCTCGGGGTGGCCGATCGGCTCGGCTACCAGCGGTTCGTGGCCAACCAGATCTACTACTCGCTGGAGAGCCGCGACGCCGAGTACGAACTGATCCCCGCCTCGATCGACCAGGGCCTGGGCGTGCTGGTGTGGAGTCCGCTGGCGGGCGGGCTGCTGTCCGGCAAGTACCGCCGCGGGCAGCAGGCCACCGAGGGCAGGCACCTCGCCCAGGAGTGGAACGAGCCGCCGATCCGCGACGAGGAGAAGCTCTACGACACCATCGAGGCCGTGGTGGACATCGCCGCGTCGCACAACGTCTCGGCTGCGCAGATCTCGCTGGCGTACCTGCTGCACAAGCCGGGTGTGACCTCGCTGGTGGTGGGTGCGCGCAAGGACGAGCAGCTGCGGGACAACCTCGGGGCCGCCGAGGTGAGCCTCACCGATGAGGAGGTCCAGCGGCTCGACAAGGTCAGCGCGCCCTGGCTGATCTACCCGCACTGGCACCAGTCCGCGGCCGCCCGGGACCGGTTCAGCGCCGCCGACCGCGCACTGCACGGCTGATCGCCCGCCCCGTCGACCGGTGAGCGCGCCGGTCGGCGGGGCGACCGGCGCAGCCGGAAACCGCTCTGGACGACGTCCTCAGTCGGCTGCCGGGATCTCCGCCGGCGGGGCCGTGGTCGAGCGAACCACCGGCCTCGGCGGTACCACCAGGGAACGCGGTTCCTCGCGGCCGCCGTCGAGTCGTTCGACCGCCGCCGCGACGGCGTGGGAAGCCTGCGCGGCCGCTTCCTGGCTCACGCTCGTCAGGTCCACGTGGGACAGCCGGGCGAGCGCGCTGTCGTCGTAGCCGATGACCGACACCCGCCCCACCCGAGCCACCTGTTCTGGCAGGGCATCGACCCGGTGGCGGCTGTGGAGCACCTCGGGCCGCTCGTGCGCCACGCCGCCGCCAAGGACACCCGCCTCAACGAAGCCAACCGGCGGGTGCACGGTGTGCTCGACGACCGGTTCCACCGGGTTCCCGCCGAACAGGCCACCTCGCTCGGCGGGCCACACACGCTCAACCGGTGGCCGGAGGACCCGAGCTGGGAGTTCGTGGCCGTCGGCCGGGGCCACGGCGAGGAATTCTGGACCCGGTTCCTGCGGGCGCTGGGGAAGGTGGACCCGTCGATCGCGGTGAACATCGAGCACGAGGACCTGGAACTGGGCCAACTCGAAGGCCTCCAAGTCGCGGCCGAACAGCTGAATTCGGCCGCGGCACTCTCGGGGTGGCCTGCATAGGTGTCCGGTAGCTGTTGTGTCTCGGGAGGTTGTGAACGGGGGACACGGGGCGGATGATCTTGGAATGAGTGAGGACCTCCGGGTTCGGTGTGGATCACGACATCTGCACCGAATACCTGGAGGTCCTCGTGTGTCACCGTAACGCTCCGTTGACTGAGACGGGCAGGCTGCGTCTGGCTCGGTGTGTCGTGGACGATCGCTGGCCGTTGCGGCGTGCGGCTGAGCGTTTCCAAGTCTCGCCCAGCACCGCGCAACGGTGGGCGGATCGGTATCGCACCGAGGGCGAGGCGGGGATGGCAGACCGGTCCTCGCGTCCGCATCACAGTCCGCGGCGCACTCCGTCGCGCACCGAGCGGCGGATCATCAAGGTCCGGGTGATCCGCCGGTGGGGGCCGGCACGGATCGCGTTTTTGCTGGGCTTGAACCCGGCTACCGTGCACCGAGTCTTGGGCCGCTACAGGCTGGCCCGGCTCGCACACCTGGACCGGGCCACCGGGCGGGTGATCCGCCGCTACGAGTACCCGCAGCCCGGCGGCCTCGTCCACGTCGACATCAAGAAAGTCGGCAACGTCCCCGACGGCGGCGGCAGCAAAGTCCTCGGCCGCCAGGCCGGCAGCCACAACAGCCAGGCCACCGTCACCGACCGCCGCCGCGCCGGCGGGAAGAAACCCGCCATCGGCTACAGCTACCTGCACAACGCCGTCGATGACCACTCGCGGCTTGCCTACACCGAAATCCTTCCCGACGAGACACGCGAAACCGCCGCCGCGTTCTGGCAACGAGCACACACATTCTTCACCGATGCCGGGATCACCGTGCTCCGAGTACTGACCGACAACGGCTCCTGCTACCGCTCCCACCTCTGGACCGCCACACTCACCGCCGCCGGCATCACACACCTCCGCACCCGCCCCTACCGACCCCAAACCAACGGCAAAGTCGAACGCTACAACCGCACCCTGCTCGACGAATGGGCCTACGCCCAGCTCTACCTCTCCGACACCGAACGCCGAAACGCCCTCCCACACTGGCTCCACACCTACAATCACCACCGCGGCCACACCGCACTCGGCGGCCACCCACCCGCCAGCCGCGTCCCCAACCTCACAAGACACAACAGGTAGCGGAACCTCAGTTGCTTCCTCGCTGCGGGATCATTTCCCCGAGTGGCTGCGCCAGGAGGGAAAATGGTGTCCTCGCGAGGAAGCAACTGAGCACCCGCCGGTGGTCCTTTTACTTCGGTGGTCACTGCTCATCGGCTTCGCCGCTGAGCAGACGAAGATCATTCCGTGCTGCCGCCCGTACCTCAGCCTGGCGTGTGTTCCCAGGAGTCTTGTTCGAGCAGCGTGCCGAGCCTGCGGACCGCGCGGTACTGGAGTGCGCGCACCGCGGCGCCGTCGCGCCCCATCCGTGCCGCCGTCTGTTCCACCGTCAGGCCGTGTGCGAAGCGAAGAACGAGGCAACGGTGCTGCGCTTCGCTGAGGTCGCCGGCCCGCGACCACAGCCGGTCGGCCATCAGGCGATCCAGCACCCGGTCCTCCAGCGTGTCCGTGCCGCAGCGGTTCGGATCGAAGTCGCCGGTGACGATCTCGCGACGGTGCCGTGCCGACTTCACGTGGTCCAGCAGCAGGTGCCGGGCGATGGTGACGAACCAGGCGCCCGGGTCGTTGCTGCCGCGGCGCACGGTTCCGATGCTGTGCAGCGCGCGGGCGAACGTCTCGTGCACCAGGTCCTCGACGGTGGAGAAGTCGGTGATCCGCGCGTAGAGGAAGTTCCCGACCAGGTGCCGGTACCGCTCGTAGAGCCTGCCGAACGCGACGGTGTCGCCGCGCTGGGCGTCTTCGATCAGTCGCCACGCCGCGTCTCCGGACAACGCGTCCGGTTCGCGCATCGTGGCGGTCATGTCGTCCTCCCGGTGAGCTGATCGGTCGCCGCGGACCGATCGACCGGTTCTGCCGCCGGAGCCGCCGCGCGGTTCGCCTCCGAGGCGGCGGGAAATCCGGCCGGTGCCGGTAACAAGCGCGCCCCGGTGCGCCACCGGTCGCCGACGATGGCGACCACCGCGAACGGCGTGTACTGGAGCGGCCACGGCAGCACCCGCACCGTGCGGCCCACGACGCGCCCCAGCCGGCGAAGCCTGCGCTGGTCGGCCTCGGTCCAGCCGATGCCCAACCGTTCCCGGAGTTCCGGCGGCAGACCGCCGACGGTGGTCAGCCACATGATCTTCCCGGCCGGTCGCGCGAACAGGTTCCACAGCGGGGGCGGGATCCACTTCGACGGCGGCGCCGGATGGGTCAGTTCCGCCAGCACGTCCCTGGTCGATTCCGTCGCCTCCAGCCGATCGCGGACGATCCGGTGGAACCAGTCCTGCGCGGCGGCCCAATCAGCGGGCAGGTGGTGGTCCTTGATGTGCAGCGCGCGGCCGACTTCGCGGAACTCCTGCCACATCCGCTCGGTCTCCTCGGCGGTCATCGGGTCACCGAACACCCGGGCCGTGTCGACCATGAACTGGGCGAGCGTGAAGTGCACCCACGCGTAAGCCTCGGGGTTGAGCGCGTGGTAGCGGCGGCCTGCGCCGTCGACGCCCTTGATGTCCTTGTGCAGCTCGCGCAGCCGGTCGCCCTCGTACGCGGCACCGGGTCGCATGCCGTAGATGAACCGCATGGTCGACAGGTGGGTGCGCACCGCACGCCGCCAAGGCGCTGACTTGAACTCGGAGTGCTCCAGCACGCCCGCGCCCACCACGGGGTGCGCGACTTGCAGCAGAAGTCCCGTGCCCGCCAGGAACAGGCCGGGTAGGTGGCCGAATCTGCGCCACGTCACCGAGTCCGCTCCGAGGGGCCGCCTGTTCTCGACGGTGTCCTTCATTGCGCGCCTCCACGATCGACGGTGATCCGGGGAAGGGTCGGCGCACCGAGCACCCGAGCAATCCGACGTGCCCTCATCCGCCCGATGCGATGCGAATTACGATTAACATAAGCACCCCCGGCGAAGACCGTCAAGAACGCCTGCGCTCGCCCCTGGCGGGCAAAGCGTGCAAGTGTAAGGTCGGCACCCGACCGCGCTTCGAGCAACGGAGGTATCACTCATGGCATCTCCGGGCACTCGGAGCACCAAGGCCGGGGCCGCCTCGTCCCGGCTGCGCACCGACGACCGCAAGGCGCAGATCTCGGCCATCGCCGCCGAACTGTTCAGCGAACGCGGTTACCACGGCGTCGGGCTCGGCGAGATCGCCTCGGCCGCCGGGATCACCGGCCCGGCGATCTACCGGCACTTCCCCAACAAACAAGGAATCCTGGCGCACGCCGCCCGCGAGTTCGCCGCCGCGCTCAGCTCCTGCGCGCAGGAGGCCGACGCCGCACCCGGCAGCGACGAGGAGAAGCTCCGCGCCGTGGTACGAGCGGTCACCGCACTCGTGGTGCGCCGCCGCGGCAGCATCCGGCTCTACCAGTGGGAAGCCCGCCACCTCGCCGACGGTGATCGCGCCGAGGTGGCGCGCTCGCTGCGAACGCTGATCTCCGTGGTCGCTCATCGACTCGGCGCCGTGCGCCCGGAACTGCCGGAGACCACTGCCCGGCTGCAGGCTTCGGCCGCGCTCAGCGCCGTCGCCAGCTGGTCCACGCACCGGGTGGCGCTCAGCGACCGGGCCGCCGAGGAAACGTTGCGCTCGGCGGCCTCCGTCGTGCTGGCGGCCGATCCGCCCGCGGCGCCGCGCACTCCGGTCGCACCCGTCGGCCCCGCCGTTTCCACGCTGGCGGCTCGCCGCGAGAAGCTGCTCGCCGCCGCCGTGCCCCTGTTCCGCAAGCAGGGTTTCCACACGGTGAGCATGGAAGAGATCGGCACCGCCGCAGGCATCAACGCCTCCAGCGTCTACCGCCACTTCAGCGGCAAGGCCGATCTGCTCGCCGCCGTGTACTACCGCGCCGCCGACCGGCTCGCGGTGGCCACCGGACAGGCCTTGGACGACGCGGGCGACGCCGCGACCGCGCTGCGCGGGCTCGTCGGCGCCTACATCGATTTCGCCTTCGGCAACCGGGATCTGCTCGCGATTTACCTGTCGGAGTACCGGAATCTGCCCACCGACGACCGGCACGCCCTGCGACGTGCCCAGCGCGACCACATCCGGCAGTGGGTGACGCTGACCGGGCAGGTGCGGCCCGGCGCACGCCACCCGCAGGTCACGGTGCAAGCGGCGCTGAACGTGATCAACGATCTGGCGATGCCGACCACACCGCTGGCCGCCCCCGAACAGGCCGCCCACCTCGCCTTGGACGTCCTGCATTCCGCCTGACCCGATCGCCCTTGGTCGCGGCCACGAATCCGACTCGGTGAGTTGTGAAGCAGCACTCGCACCTCAATGCCGCGCGTTCCGGCAGCAGATCCTCCCCAATTCCGCTTGTTTCACCTGGTTGCCGGATCGTTTCTTGCCACTAAGTTAATCGCGATTTACAGTGCTCGCAGCGGCGGCCACCCGGCGGGCGGCCGCCGCCGTCCACTCCCCCAGGGACTACGTCCGGCCCCGCGCAGACCATCCCGGAAGGAACGACACCCATGCCTCGAGTCCTCAGCGACGAGCGACGCGACTTCGTCCAGGCGATCGCCGAATTCTGCCGTCGCGAGTGCGGCACCAAGCAGCAGCGCGACGAACTCACCGGAAACGGCGAGCACCCGCACAACCAGGACCTCTACGGCAAGATGGCCGAGCTGGACTGGCTGGGCGTGTACATCCCGGAGGAGTACGGCGGCGCCGGACTCGGCATGACCGAGCTGTGCCTGTTCCTGGAGGAGACCGCGTACGGCCGCGCCCCGATCGGCGGTTTCGCGACCACCATCATCTCCGCAGCGGCCTACGCGAAATTCGGCTCGGAGAAGCAGAAGCGCACCGTCCTCGAAGGTGTCGTCGCGGGCCGCCTCGAAGCGGTCTCCATGTCCGAACCGGGCGCCGGATCCGATGTGGGCGCGCTCAGCTGCAAGGCCGAGCGGCGCGACGGCGGCTGGGTGATCAACGGGCAGAAGACGTGGTGCTCCAACGCGCACATCTCCGATCACATCCTGCTCACCGTCCGCACCACGCCCGGAGGCACCAAGCACGAAGGCCTCACCCAGTTCATGGTGCCCACCGACGCGCCCGGCCTGGAGATCCACGGCATCGACACGATGGGCGGGCGCGAGGTCAACGACCTGTACTTCACCGACTGCTTCCTGCCCGACGACGCGGTGGTCGGAACCGTGGACCAGGGCTGGAAGCAGCTCATGGCGGGGCTGAACCTGGAACGGATGATCCTGGCGGCGCTGATGCTGGGCACCGCGCGCCGCGCGTTCGACGACACCGTCGCCTACGTGAAGGAACGCGAGCAGTTCGGCAGGCCCATCGGCACCTTCCAAGCGCTGCGGCACCGGATCGCCGACATGGCAACGGAATTGGAGTGCGCCCGCCTGCTGCTCGACGACGTGGCCCGGCAGATCGACGCGGAACCGGACAAGACCTTCCCCCGCGAGGCGTCGATGGCGAAGCTCAAGTGCACCGAGCTCGCCAAGCACGTGTCGCTGGAGGGCATGCAGATGCTCGGCGGATACGGCTACGCCACCGAATACGGCATGGAGGCGCTGCTGCGCTCCACCGTTGTGTCCACAGTGTACGGAGGGACCAGCGAGATCCAGCGCGACATCATCGGCAAGACCTACGGGCTGTGAGGGACCAATGACCGAGACGACGACGTCCGCCACCGGCATCACCACCGATCGGCTGCGCTCCACCAATCCCGCCGACGGCACGCTGGTGGCCGAGTTCGACGTCGATGGCCCGCAGCAGGTCGCCGCCGCCGTCGGCCGGGCACGCGAGGCCGCCGTCTGGTGGAGCGGGCTGAGCTTCCGGGACCGCGAGCGGCACCTGCTCCGGTGGGCCGCGCACCTGACCCGGCACGCCGAGGAACTCGCCGAACTCACCCGGTCCGAGAACGGCAAGCCGCACGACGACGCCTACCTGGAGCTCACGCTCACCTTGGAGCACATCCGGTGGGCGGCCAAGCACGCCCGGTCCGTGCTCCGGACGCGGTCGGTGTCGCCGGGATTGCTGATGGCCAACCACGCGGCGTCGGTCGAGCAACGCCCGTTGGGCGTGGTCGGCGTGATCGGGCCGTGGAACTACCCGCTGTTCACGCCGAACGGCTCGATCGCGTACGCGCTGGCAGCGGGCAACGCGGTGGTGTTCAAGCCCAGTGAGCACACCCCTGCCGTGGGGAGGTTCTACGCCGAGGCGTTCGCCGCGGCGAACCCCGAGGCGCCGGCCGGAGTCCTCGAGGTGATCCAGGGCGACGGCGCGACCGGTGCGGCGCTGTGCCGGGCCGGGGTGGACAAGCTCGCGTTCACCGGCTCGACCGCCACCGGGAAGAAGATCATGGCCTCGTGCGCGGAGTCGCTTACTCCGGTGCTGGTGGAGTGCGGCGGCAAGGACGCGTTGATCGTCGCCGCGGACGCCGACGTGCGCGCCGCCGCCGACGCCGCGGTGTGGGGAGCCGTGTCCAACAGCGGCCAGACCTGCGTCGGAGTGGAGCGGATCTACGTGGTCCGCTCGGTGCGCGAACCGTTCCTCGCGGAGGTGGAGCGTCGGCTGCGCCAGGTGCGGGCGGGCACCGACTACGGGCCGATGACGGTGCCGTCGCAAGTGGACATCGTGCGCGGGCACATCGACGACGCGCTGGCCAACGGGGCCACGGCCGTCGTCGGCGGCGCGGACTCGGTGCGAGCGCCGTACGTGGACCCGGTGCTGCTGGTCGACGCCGACGAGGACTCCGCCGCGGTGCGGGAGGAAACGTTCGGGCCGACGGTCACGGTGCGCACCGTGGAGTCCGTCGACGAAGCGGTGCGGCTGACCAACGCCACCGAGTACGGCCTGGCGGCCACGGTGTTCTCCCGCAAGCACGGCCTGGACATCGCGCGGCGCATCCGGGCCGGGGCGACCTCGGTCAACGCGGTGCTCGGGTTCGCCGGCGTGTCGTCGTTGCCGTTCGGCGGGGTCGGCGATTCCGGCTTCGGGCGCATCCACGGTGCGGAGGGATTGTTGGAGTTCAGCCGCTCGCACTCGCTGACGCGGCAGCGGTTCGCGCTGCCCGGCATGGCGCTGATGAGCTTCGACCGCACCGCGTCGACGATGCGCACGATCAAGCGCATCGTCGCCTTCCGCCACGGCCGCGCCAAGTGACGCCGCGCGACGCGGGCGTAGTGCGCGCCTAGCGACTTCGCGGGCGGGCGCTTTTTCGGAGTGAACGGACCGTTCGTCCAATCCGATGAGGCGAACGGTCCGTTCACTCCGAACCGAACCGCACGATCGCGGCCGCCGCGTCGGCCTCGGCGGCACCGGATCCGGGAGTGAACGGACCGTTCGTCCAACTGGATTGGACGAACGGTCCGTTCACTCATCAAGGAGCGTTTCGCCGCGCTGGAGGGATCAGCTGGGCTGAGCCACCACGTAGTCCTCCTGGATCGGCTCGCCGTCGAGGAAGCGGCGCACCGAATCCTGGATTCCCGCCGCGTAGCGCTGTTGGGCTTCCAGGGTGGTTCCGGAGACATGCGGTGTCATCGCGTGACCGGGCATGGTGCGCCACGGGTGGTCCGCCGGGGCGGGCTGCGGGTACCAGACGTCGCCGGCGTAACCGCCGAGGTGCCCGCTTTCGAGCACGTCCACCAGCGCGTCGGTGTCCACGATTTGGCCGCGCGCGATGTTCACCAGCCACGATCCGGGCCGCATGGACCGCAACCGCTGCTCGTCGAACAGCCCCTTCGTCTCCGCGGTCAGCGGGCAGGACAGCACGATCGCGTCGGACTGCGCCACCAGATCGTCGAGGTGCTTGAACCGCGCGCCGAACACCGCTTCCTGGGTGGTGCTGCGGCGGTGCTTGGTGTTGTAGAGGACCTTCACGTCGAATCCCTTGAGCCGCAGCGCGATCCGCTGCCCGATCTGGCCCATGCCGATGATGCCGACGGTCTTGTCCTCGATGTCGTGGGAGCCGGCCGCGATGTCGGCGATGTCCCACCTGCCGTCCACCACCTGCTGGTAGGCGGGGATGTAGTTGCGCACCAGGGTGAGCAGTTGCATCACCGCGTGCTCGGCGACGCTGACCACGTTGCTGCCGGTGACCTCGGCGACGGTGATGCCGAGCTCGACGGCGGTATCGGTGTCGACGTGGTCGGAGCCGACCCCGGCGGTCAGGACGAGCCTGAGGCGCCGCGCACCGCGCAGGTCGTCCGCGGACAGGTACGTCGGCCAGAACGGGGTCGTGATGAACGCGTCGGCGTCCACGAGGTGCTCCCGCGCGCGGTCCCGGTCGCTGAGAACGACGAGCTCGTGCCCTTCGGCCTCCAGCATCTTCGCCAAGCCCAAGGCTCCCTCGGTGCTGCCGAGCAGTTCCAGACCGGAGTGGTCGACGTGCCGTTCGGTGGGGCCGGGGTAGAGCACAGCAACGAATTTCACGGCCGTCTCCTTCAGCGTCGGTGTCCTCGACGCCCACCGGTTACCCGCACCTCGCCGATCAACACCGGCCCGCGGACGGTCGAGCGCCGATCGGTCCGATCCCGCCGGTCCGGAGCACAACGGCCGGCGCTCGCCGCGCCTCTCCTCCGCTGCGGTGTTGCCTCGGCCCCGGGATTGATTTCACTGGACACTGAAGCCATTTGAGCGACAGAGATGTTGCGCCGACCGCCGTTCACCCCCGTCCGCGGACTCGACGCCGGTCGAGCCCGCGGGCCGAAGCGAGGTCAGGCGGTGACGGCTCCGATGAAGGAGGCCGCGGGCGGGAGCTGCGGGAGCAGGGTGGCCTGGTACGCGTGGTACAGGTCGGGCTTGCCCTCCCAGACCGTGGCGGCGGGCTGGTTGTGCTCGTCGAGTTCGTGGTGCCAGGAGCCGAGTTCGCGGTCCACGAAGTGGTGCTCGGCGTGCTCGGCCCAGGTGGCGAACCAGCGGGCGTACTCCTCGTCGCCGGTCGCCTGGTGCAGTGCCCAGGCGGTCGCCAAGGACTCGGCGATCACCCAGTGCAGCCGGTTGCGCACGACCGGGGCGCCGTCGAAGTCCGTGGTGTAGACGAAGCCCTCGGCGCCGTCCACGTTCCAACCGTCGCGGACCGCGGTCGCGAACAACGCCCGAGCGTCGTCGAGCAGCCAGGCGGGGGCCTCCGCGCCCAGCGCGTGCCGGACGTGCAGCGCGAGGCGGGACCACTCCAGCAGGTGCCCGATGGTCACTCCGTACGGGCGGAACTGGTCGGCGGGCTTGTCCCGGTTGTAGTCGAGCCGCACGTTCCAGTTCGGGTCGAAGTGCTCGGGCAGCCGCCAGTCGTTCGCGCGGGCGAAGCCGTGGACGACGTTCTCCACGATGCGCGCGGCGCGGTCGGACCAGCGGCGATCACCGGTCACGTCGGCGGCCGCCAGCAGCGCCTCCACGGTGTGCATGTTGGCGTTGACGCCCCGATAGGGTTCCAGCTCGCTCCAGGTGCGGTCCCAGGAGTCGGCGACGAGGCCGAACTCTTCTTGCCAGAAGCGGGAATCGAACACTTCGAGCGCCTCGTCGAGCAGTTCGCGTCCGCCTTCGGCGCCGATCGCGGCGGCGCTGGCGGCGGCCAGCAGGACGAAGGCGTGCTCGTAGGCGCCCTTGTGGTCGGCGACCGGTCCGGCCGCGGTCGCGGAGGCGAACCAGCCGCCGTTCTCGTCGTCGTGCAGCAGTCCGCGCAGCGCGGCGACGCCGTGCTCGACGCGCGGCCGCGCACCGTCCCGGCCTCGTGCGACGGCGAGCGCGAGCACGTGCGTGGTGCGGCAGGTGATCCACGTTTCCACCGGCCGCTCCGGCACCGGCGCACCGGCGGAGTCCAGCCAAGCGAAACCACCGTCCGGGTGGGCCGCGTCCCCGGCGAACGCGAGTACCCGTTCCGGCTCGGCACGCACCCATTCCGGCACGAACGCCTGCGATTGCTCAGTCACGACGGCTACCTTCCGACGATTCGGGCGCGCTGCCCACCTTCGATCCGGCCGGTCCCGCGCGGGACGGCCAGTGGTTCGGACGACCAGCCTTGCACAGCGAATCACCCGGACACCACGCGCCCGCCGGGCCTGCGGACACCTGAGGTGAATGCCTCATTCGCCCGGGTTCTAGCGGTCCTTGCAACGCCTTGGATTTGAGGGGTTGTGGGGGTCGTGGTTGTTGCGGGGTTGAAGGCGTGGTTTTTCGAGGTGTTGGAGGGTGAAGGGGGCTGTATTGCGGGTGCTGCTCGGGTGGCCGGGGTGGCTCCTGCGACGGCGTTCGGGTGGGCGAAGAGGGCGGGTGTTCGTGGTCGTGGGAAACCGGGCAGGCGTGGGCATCCCGGCCGGGCGGTCTACGACGAGTTGCGTGGGTCCGGGGTGTCGAGGCGGGATGCTGCGGCACGGGTCGGGGTGCATGTGCGCACTGCCGCTGATTGGGATCGGGGGATCCGCAAGATCGGTGATGCCCGGGTGCACCCGGACGGGCACAGGATCGACTACAACACCGCTGTGACTAGTGGATCAGTGTTGTCGTTGGCGGTGGTCGAAGCTGAGCTGCACCCCCGGTTTTTGACGGTGACGGAACGGGAAACGATCGCTGACTTGTGGCGGCAGGGCGAGTCGTTGCGGGCGATCGGGCGTGTTTTGGGCCGGTCGCCCTCCACGGTCAAACGCGAGATCGACAACCGCAGCGTCGCCGGCGAATATCAGCCGCACCGGGCGCAGCGGGCATGGGCCGCCAGCCGCGCACGCCCGAAGGCCTCCAAACTCGCCCAACACGGCCCGTTACGCGACTACGTCACCGCCGGCCTGCAGCAACGATGGTCACCAGAGCAAATCTGTCACGCTCTGGTCACCGAGTTCCCCGACGACGAAGGCATGCGGGTGAGTCCCGAAACGATCTACCAAGCCATCTACATCCAGGCACGAGGCGGGTTACGGCGCGAACTCGCCGACGCGCTGCGCACCGGACGCACCCGCCGCGCACTACACCGCAGCCCCGAACAGCGCACGCCCCGATTCGACGACATGGTGATGATCTCCGAACGCCCACCACAGATCGAAGACCGGGCCGTGCCCGGCCACTGGGAAGGCGACCTGATCGTCGGCACCCGCAACGAAAGCGCGATCGTGACCCTGGTCGAACGCTCCACCCGCTACGTCCTGCTCGGACACCTGCCCGGCAGACACACCGCCGAAGCCGTCCGCGACGTCCTGATCCCCCTGATCAAAACCCTGCCCGAACACCTCCGCGGCTCCCTGACCTGGGACCAAGGCTGCGAAATGGCCGCACACAAACAGTTCACCATCACCACCGGAGTCCCGGTCTACTTCTGCGACCCCCACTCACCCTGGCAACGCGGAACGAACGAGAACACCAACGGACTCCTGCGCCAATACTTCCCCAAAGGCACCGACCTCCGCATCCACAGCCCCGAAGACCTCGAACACGTCGCCCAACAACTCAACAACCGACCACGCAAAACACTCGGCTGGCACACCCCAGCCCAACGCCTCCGTGATCTACTCACCACCACATAAACCATCAGGCGTTGCGACCACCACAAGAATCCGCCCACCCCTATCGGTCGAAGGGACCTTTCACGCCAGTGGCGATACGGAGTGAAAGGTCCCTTCGACCGGTGGGGCCGGGTGGCGGGCGCCGCCCCGGAGCGTGCCGGGTCAGAAGGCCGAGTAGCCGCCGTCGAGCGTGATCGTGTCGGCGGTGTGGAAGGCGCTGGCAGGGCTTGCCAGGTAGACCGCGAGCGCGCCGAAGTCGTCCGGGGAGCCCCACCGACCGACGGGCATGCGCGGCAGCACGCGCCGCTGGAACGGCTCCGAGTTCAGCGCAGGGTCGGCCATCGGCGTGCTCACCCAGCCGGGCAGCACCGCGTTGGCGCGGATCCGGTGCCGGGACAGCTCGATCGCGATGGACTTGATCATCGCGATCAGGGCGCCCTTGCTCGCCGAGTACGCCTGCCCGCGCGGCTGACCCTGCACCGCGGCGAGGCTCGCCGTGCCGACGAGGCTGCCGCCTTCGCCCTGCTCCACCATCCGAGCGGCGGCGGCGCGCAAGGTGAGGAACGCACCGTCCAGGTTGACGCTGGTGACGCGGTGGAACTCGGCCAGATCCGTCTCCAGGAACCGGGTTCCCGCGCCGCCCACCCCGGCGTTGGCGAAGCACGAGTCGAGCCGCCCGAAGTGGTCGACGAGCCGCGCCATGGCGTGCCCGACCTGGTCCTCATCGGAGACGTCGCAGCGCACGGCCAGCACGTCGGTGCCGTGACGGCCGAGTCGTTCGGCGGCGTCGGCGTTGCGCTGCTCGTTGGTTCCCCACAGGCACACACCCGCGCCGGCGGCGGCGAGCGCGTCGCCCATGGCCAGCCCGATTCCGGAGTTGCCGCCGGTGATCAGCGCGACGTGGCCGCCGAGGTCGAACGGTGCGGACTCAGGCATCGTCTTTCCCGTCCGGGTCGGTGAATTCGGGGGTTCGCTCGCCGAAGGCGGCTTGCACGGCTTCGACCTGGTTGGGAGTGCCGAGCAGCGCGGCCAGCGCCCGCTGTTCGGCGGCGAGGCCCTCTTCGAGATCGACCCGACCGGCGGCGTCGAGCAGGTGCTTCGCGTGCCGCACGGCGTGCGGGTTCTTGCTCGCGATCTCCGCCGCGAGTTCGCGGGCCGCCGCTGCCGGGTCGTCGGCGAGTTTCGTTGCCAGGCCCAGCGACACGGCTTCCGCTCCCCGACGATGCGGCCGGTGAAGGTCAGCTCCTTCGCCACGTCGCGGCCGACGAGTTCGGGCAGCACTTGGGTGCCGGTCATGTCCGGGACGAGCCCCCATTTGATCTCCAGCACGGACAGCCGGGATTCGGGGCCGACGATTCTGATGTCCGCCCCCAACGCCACCTGCAGTCCGCCGCCGTAGGCCACGCCGTGGACGGCGGCGATCACCGGAACCCGCAGGTGACGCCACACGTGCACGGCCTGCTGACCGAGTGCCTTCGCAGGCCCGATCGGCGGATGCGGGGTGTGGCCACCGAGGCCGTCGCCGCCCGCCATGGCGCGGAAAGATTCGAAGTCCAGGCCCGCGCAGAACGATCGCCCCTCGCCGCTGAGCACCACGGCCCGCACCCGCGGCTCCGCGTGCAGTCGCATGCCGGTCTCGGCCAGTGCGCTGAACATCTCCGGGTCGAGCGCGTTGAGCTTGTCCGGCCGGTTCAACCGCACCTGCGCCACCCCGTCGGCGATGGTGCAGGACACGCGCTGCTGCGCAGGATCGGTCAAGGCTCCTCCTCGCATGCGGGGCCGTGCAACACGGCCACCACCTGCGGCTGCGCACGGGTTCTCGTCACCGTAATCCCAGCCCACACGGGCAGTCAAGACTGACTGCTACGGCATCCGAAGTCCACAAGGGACACTCGCGAGATCGTCCTTGTCGGCGGCGGGCGGTAGTCGTATCGTCGGATCCCGTTCGCTCCAGGGACGGTCTCGCCACCGTCCTCCGATCCGCGGTCCCGGACGGCCGCCTGCTTGCACGAGCACCGAGGAGAGCGATGGACTTCACCCTGCCGGACGAGCTGGTGCGATTGCTCGGCGAACTCGACACCTTCGTCGACTCCGAGATCCGGCCGCTGCAAGAACAGGACGACAACGCGCGCTTCTTCGACCACCGCCGGGAATTCGCCCGCACCGACGTCGAAGCGGGCGGCACTCCGCACCCCGAGTGGGAGGCGTTGCTGGCGGAGATGTTCCGCCGAGCGGACGCGGCCGGATGGCTGCGCTACGGCCTGCCGGAGTCCGTCGGCGGCAGCGGCGGCAACAACCTCGACATGGCCGTGATCCGCGAGCACCTCGCCGCGAAAGGACTCGGGCTGCACAACGATCTGCAGAACGAGTCCTCAGTGGTCGGCAACTTCCCGTTCGTGCACATGTTCCTGGAATTCGGCACCGAAGCGCAGCGCCACGAGTTCATCGAAGGAATGATCACGCATCGCAAGCGGGTCGCGTTCGGGCTCACCGAACCCGACCACGGCAGCGACGCGACCTGGCTGGAGACCACGGCCGTCCGCGACGGTGACGACTGGATCATCAACGGCGGCAAGCGGTTCAACTCCGGACTGCACTCCGCGACCCACGACGTGATCTTCGCCCGCACCTCCGGCGACGGCGCGCGGGGCATCACCGCGTTCATCGTGCCCACCGACGCGCCCGGCTTCTCCGTCGACTTCCACTGGTGGACGTTGAACATGCCCACCGATCACGCCGAGGTGACGCTGCGGGACGTGCGAGTCCCCGGCTCGGCGGTGTTCGGCGAGGTGGGCGCCGGGCTCGCGCTGGCCCAGCACTTCGTGCACGAGAACCGGATCCGGCAGGCCGCTTCCGGAGTGGGGGCCGCGCAGTTCTGCATCGACCGCAGCGTCGCCTACGCCCGCGACCGGATCACCTTCGGGCAGCCGCTCGCGCAACGCCAAGCCGTGCAGTGGCCGCTGGTGGAGCTGCACACCGAGGCGGCGCTGGTGCGCACGCTCGTGCAGCGCACCGCGTGGGAGCTCGACCGCACCCCGCATTACCAGATCAGCGACCGGGTCTCGATGTGCAACTACCGCGCGAATCGGCTGGTCTGCGACGCGGCCGACCGTGCGATGCAGGTGCACGGCGGGCTCGGCTACACCCGGCACGAACCGTTCGAGCACATCTACCGCCACCACCGGCGCTATCGGATCACCGAGGGCGCCGAGGAGATCCAGCTGCGCAAGATCGCCGGGTACCTGTTCGGCTATGCCGGTCCGAGGCGGACGGGCTGAGGCGGGTGCGACATGTCCACAGCGAGCGAACAACTCCGCATCAGCCTCACCGCCAGGCTCACCGAAGTGCTCGGTACGGCGGTAGAGGTGTCCGCCCCGGAACGGCTCACCGGCGGCGCGAGCCGGGAGACCTGGACGTTCCGCGCTACGACCGCCACCGCCGGCTACCCGCTGATCCTGCGTCGTGATCCGCCGGGCTACGACCGGCCGGAGTCGATGGGCGTGGAGGCCGCTGTGATCGCCGCCGCGGCCCGCTGCGGCGTGCCCGTGCCCGCGTTGCTCGACCACGACTCCGATCCGGCGGTGCTCGGGGCGCCGTACCTGATCAGCGAGAACGTCCCGGGCGAAACGATTCCGCGGCGGCTGCTGCGGGAACCGGAGTTCGATCAGGTGCGCCCGACGCTGGCCGCCGAGCTCGGCCGGGTGCTCGCCCGCGTCCACCGCATCCCGCCCGAACAGGTTCCCGGTCTGACCGGGCCGGACCCGCTGGCCGCGTTGGAGGCCGACCACGCGCGGCACGCCGAACCGCTGCCCGCGCTGGAGCTCGGCCTCCGGTGGCTGCGGGAGAACCGGCCGCCTCCGGCCGGAGATGTCGTGGTGCACGGGGATTTCCGCAACGGCAACCTCATCGTCGGTGCTGACGGCTTGCGCGCGGTGCTCGATTGGGAGCTGGTGCACCGGGGCGACCCGCTGGAGGACCTGGGGTGGCTGTGCGTCAAGGCCTGGCGGTTCGCCTCCGCCGCGCCGGTCGGCGGGTTCGGGGAACGCGCGGATCTGCTCGCCGGATACGCCGAGGAAGCGGGCTGGGCACCGGACCCGGCGGCGGTGCACTGGTGGGAGGTGTACGGGACGGCGAAGTGGGCCGTCGGCTGCCGCGACATGGCCCGGCGGCACCTGACCGGCACCGATGGCTCGGTGGAACTCGCCGCGATTGGCAGGCGAGTGTGCGAGCAGGAGCACGATTTGCTGCTGGCACTGGGAATTCCGGCGGCCCCGGCCGACGCCGAGCCACCGGATGTGCCGGAGCCCGCACTGCACGGGCGCCCCACGGCGACTGAACTGGTCGCGGCGGTGGCCGAGTTCCTGCGCACCGATGCGCGGCCCGCGCTGGACGGACGCAGCCGGTTCCACGCGCTGGTCGCCGAGAACGTGCTGGGCACGGTCGAACGCGAACTGCGGCTCGGGCCTGAGCAGCAGCGGCGGCGGCAGGACCGGCTGGCCGCGCTCGGCTACCGCGACGAGGCCGAGCTCGCCGCCGCGATCCGGGCCGGAGCCGACGGCGCCGAGATCCTCGCCGCCTTGCGCGAAGGCGTCACCGACCGCTTGCTGGTAGCCAATCCTCGCTATCTCGAGAACCCATGAGGAGCCCGTCCAACGTGGCCGTTGGCCTCGTCCCGGCAGCGGCTGAACCGCTGAGGAACCAGGCGGCCACCAGCGGGTCCCGGGTGTTTCCTCGCGAGGACGGCGATCTCGCTCGTGGCGGGGCCGCTCGCCACATCGACCCCGCCGCGAGGGAACACCCTGGGTTGCGCCGAATCGACCCCGAAGCAGAAGACCGCCCCGTGAAAGGAGTTCTCACCCATGCCCGAACTCACCGCCGTCGCCGACGGGCTGCGATTCCCCGAAGGCCCCGTCGCGCTCGACGATGGCTCCGTGCTGGTCGTGGAGATCCGGCGCGGCACGCTGTCCCGGGTCGCCACGGACGGGTCGGTCTCGGTGCTCGCGGACTGCGGTGGCGGGCCGAACGGCGCGGCCATCGGCCCGGACGGCGCAGTGTACGTGTGCAACAACGGTGGATTCGTCTGGCACGACCGGGAAGAAATCACCCTCCCCGGTGGTCAGCCCGACGACTACATCGGTGGCCGCATCCAGCGCGTCACCTTCGACGGCACCGTCACCGACCTCTACACCGAAGTGGACGGCCATCCCTTGCGCGGGCCGAACGACCTCGTCTTCGACGCCCACGGCGGGTTCTACTTCACCGACCTCGGCAAGACCCGCGACCGGGACATGGACCTGGGCGGCCTGTACTACGCGCTGCCCGACGGTTCCGGCGTGGAGGAGATCGTCCACCCGCTCCAACAACCCAACGGAGTCGGCCTGTCCCCGGACGGTGACCGCGTGTACGTCGCCGAAACGGGGCCGGGACGCGTGTGGTGCTGGGACGTCACCGGACCCGGCCGAGTGCGCGGACCGGCGGGCGGCGCCGGTGCGCGGCACGCGAAGCTGCTGCACGGCTTCGCCGGGGCGCAGATGCTCGACTCGCTGGCGGTGGACTCGGCGGGCAACGTGTGCGTGGCGACGCTGAACACCGGCGCGATCACGGTGCTCAGCCCGGACGGGGAGATCGTCGACGTAGTGCCGGTCCCGGTGCCGGATCCGATGGTCACCAACATCTGCTTCGGCGGACCCGACCTGCGCACGGCTTACATCACTTCCTCCGGCCGCGGAGTCCTCTACCGCACAGAATGGCCCCGCCCCGGCCTTGGGCGGTTCGTTGGTTGAGGGGTGGTGGCCTGCGTAGGTGTCCGGGTAGCGGAACCTCAGGTGCTTGCTCGCTGCGAGATCTTTCCCAAGTGGGTCCGCCACGAGGGAAAGGGCCGTCCACGCGAGGAAACACCTGAGAACCCGCGCAGTGCTGGTTGCTCCGGCCGGTCGCTGCTCATCGGCTTCGCCGCCGACAGGACGAGGATCAAAGATCACTCCGCCCCGGCATGACCGCCGCGGGCACGCCGGCCTTCGCCGAATGGTCGTGGCCGCGAACTCCGTCCCGGCCTAGCGTGGGACCTGACTACTAGTGAGGTGTTCGGCAGTGCGTGAACGCGCCATCCGCATCGGCGATTTCTCCGGGTACCTGGGCGACCGATTCACCGCCGTGGACGAGGCACTGGCCGGTGATCCGGTGGACGTGCTGATCGGCGACTACCTCGCGGAGATCACCCTCGCGGCGCTGTCGGTGCGCTACCGGCGGGATCCGGCGCGCGGCTACGTGGAGTACTTCGTCGACCAGCTGCGCCCGCACCTGCCGACGCTCGCCGAACGCGGCGTCAAGGTCGTCACCAACGCGGGCGGATTCCACCCCGCCGCCCTGGCCACCGCGTTGCGCGAACTCATCGCCGCCGAAGGCGTCGCGTTGCGCGTCGCGCACGTCGAGGGCGACAACGTGCTCGACCGGCTGCCCGGATACGAGGCCGCCGGACACCGCCTGGAGAACCTCGACTCCGGTGCCGCGCTGGACGAGTGGGCCGCCCGGCCGATGGCCGCGAACGCCTACCTCGGCGGCTGGGGCATCGCCGAAGCGCTCACCGGCGGAGCCGACATCGTGGTGTGCGGTCGCGTCACCGACGCCTCGCTGACCACCGGCCCCGCCGCGTGGTGGCACGGCTGGGGACGCGAGGACTGGGACGCGCTGGCCGGGGCGGTGCTGGCCGGGCACATCATCGAGTGCGGCCCGCACGCCACCGGCGGCAACTTCTCGGGGTTCACCCGGGTGCCGGGCATGCTGGTACCGGGCTTCCCCATCGCCGAGATCGACGCGGCGGGCCACAGCGTCATCACCAAGCACACCCACGACGGCGGCACCGTCACCACCGACACGGTCACCGCACAGATCGTCTACGAGATCCAAGGCCCGACCTACCTGAACCCCGACGTCACCGTGCACCTCGACGAGGTCGCGCTGGAGCTCGTGGGGCCGGACCGGGTGCGAGTCTCCGGGACCACCGGCTCTCCGCCGTCGCCGACGACGAAGGTCGCGGTGTTCGGCCAGCTCGGGCATCAGGTGGTCAACACGGTGTTCGTGACCGGTTTGGACGTCGACGCGAAGGTCGACCTGCTGCGCGCCCAGATCGGCCGCGCCCTCCCGGACGGCATCACCGACCTGGACGTCACCCGGATCGGCACCGCCGCGACCGATCCGGCCACGCAGTGGGACGCGACGGTCGGCCTGCGGGTGATGGCGACGGCCGTGGACAAGGAGCCGCTGGAGCGGTTCGACGCGGCGGCGCGGCTCGGATCTCTTTACCTGCAGAGCATTCCCGGCTATTTCCACGACGGCGGTGCCGGGCTCACCTCCACCCCGCGACCGCGCATCGACTACTGGCCTGCGCTGCTGCCGATGTCCGAAGTGCCGCACCGGGTCGTGCTCCCGGACGATTCCATCGTGGACGTCAAGCCGCCCGCGCTCACCGAGCGAGCCGGTCCGCAGCCCGCGCATCCGGAACCCGCGGTGTCGAGCACCGGCGAGACCAGGTCGGCGCCGTTGGGGTTGCTGGCGCACGCGCGCAGCGGCGACAAGGGCGGCAACAGCAACGTCGGCATCTGGGTCGGTGACGACCGGGCCTGGCCCTGGCTGCGGGAAACCCTGTCCACCGCCGCGCTGCGCGAACTGATGCCGGAGTGCGCAGGCCTGGACGTCGTGCGCCACGAGTTCCCGAACCTGCGCGCGGTGCACTTCGTGCTGCGCGGCCTGCTCGGCACCGGCGGATCCTCGAACCTGCGCGTCGACCAGGTCGGCAAGGCCGTCGGCGAGTACCTGCGCGCGAAACACGTGACCATCCCGGTGAAACTGCTGCCGGGCGAAGGAGGCAATCATGTCGCTGACTGACCGCGTCGCGAAGGCCGTGAACGAGCCGGCCACCTCGGACGCGTTCGACCCGCACGCCGAACTCGAGGAAGTGCTCGGCGGAGTGGGGATGAGCGCGGGCGACTCCGGCGGTTCCATCACGTTCCACGGCGCCGACCCGGTGGTGCCCAGCACGCTGCGCCTCGGGGGCGGTTCGGCGATCGCGCTGGCCGCGAAGTCGGCGGCGGTGGCGAAGTTGTGGCGGCTGCGGGGCGGCGACGGCCAGGACATCGAGGTGGACCTGCGGTCCGCACCGCACCGGCTGTGCCCGTTCTACGACCGCAAGTGGGAGCTGCTCAACGGGTATCCGGCGGCCTCGGCGGCGAACCCGTCGAACGCGCTCGGTTTCGCCTTCTACCGCACCGCCGACGACCGGTGGATGATGCCGCTCAACCCCTACCCGAAGATCAAGATCGCGGCGCAGAAGCTGCTCGGCGTCCCCGACGACGCCGAGGCCGTCGCGAACGCCATCTCCCGCTGGAACGGCCTCGACCTGGAGAACGCCGCCGTGGAAGCCGGCACCGTGCTGCCCATGCTGCGCAGCACCGAGGAACTCCTCGCCGAGCGGCACTACCAAGAGGCGCTCGCGGACATGCCGCTGGTCGAGATCACCAAGATCGGCGAGAGCGAACCGGAACCGCTCACCGGCGGCGACTCCCCGCTGGACGGAATCCGCGCGCTCGGCATGGGCCACGTGATCGCCGGAGCGGGCGTCGGGCGTTCGCTCGCACTGCACGGCGCGGACGTGCTGAACCTGTGGCGCCCCAACGAACTGGAGCACGACACCACCTACGTCACCGCGAACGTCGGCGCCCGTTCTTCCGTCATCGACCCGTACGAACCCGAAGGCGCACAACGGATTCGCGGGCTGCTCGCCGACGCGGACGTGTTCTTCGCGAACCGCCGCCCCGGCTACCTCGGCTCCATCGGCCTGTCCCCCGAGCAGGCCGCCGAGACCCGCCCCGGCATCATCCACGCCACCACCACGCTCAACGGCGAGCGCGGCCCGTGGGCCGGACGGGTCGGATTCGATCAGACCGCGGGCAGCCTCACCGGCATGATGAACCTCGAAGGCGACGGCGAAATCCCTGGCCTGCCACCGATTCTGGTGGTCAACGACTACATCGTGTCCTGGCTGCTGGCCACCGGAGTCACCGAAGCGCTGGCTCGCCGCGCCACCGAGGGCGGCAGCTACCGGGTGCACGTTTCGCTCACCCGCGCCGCGCTGTGGATCCTCAGCATGGGCGTGTTCGACAAGCAGTACGCGCAGGCCACCGCGGGCAGCGAGGCACGGCACGCGTACCTCGATCCGGAGACCTTCACCGCCGAGACTCCGCTGGGGCACTACCAGGGCGTCACCGACCAGGTCCGGATGTCGGCGACGCCCGGGCACTACCGCACGGTGCTCGTGCCACGTGGTTCTTCCCGGCCGGAGTGGCCGGCGCGCTCGGAATGAGCTCCGCAGGTGTCCGGGTAGCGGAATCTCAGCGGCTTCCTCGCCTGCCGGGTGTGGCCGCGATTTCTCGTGTATGTCCGTACACGGCGACATCGCCGTCCTCGCGAGGAAGTCGCTGAGAAGCCGCCGGTGGTCATCTTGCCTGGGTGGTCACTGCCCATCGGCTTCGCCGCTACCAAGACGATGATCAAAAGATCCTTCTGAAGGACTCATGAAGCCCCGTCCGGACCAGGCGCTCACGACCTGGAGGGTTGATGCGTCATCCGTCAGTCGCCGTGATCGGCACCGGATTCGGCGGTCTCGCCGCGGCGATCGAGCTCAAGCGGTCCGGCATCAACGACCTGGTGATCTTCGAGCGCGGCCCGGACGTCGGGGGCGTGTGGCGGGAGAACACCTACCCCGGCGCGGCCTGCGACGTCCCGTCGCCCTACTACTCGTTCTCGTTCGAGCCGAATCGGAACTGGCCTCGACGGTTCTCCCGCCAACCGGCGATCCTCGACTACCTGCGGGACGTCGCGACCAAATACGACCTGCACCGGCACATCCGGTTCAGGACCGAGGTCACGGCCGCGCACTACGACGACGCCACCCGCACATGGCGGATCCGAACCGGCGACGGGGTCGTGGAGGTCGACGCCCTGGTGTCGGCGGTCGGGCAGCTGTCCCGCCCGGCGTGGCCGGACATCCCGGGGCGGGAGGCGTTCCGAGGCGCCGCCTTCCACTCCGCGCGGTGGGATCACGACGTCGAGCTCGCCGGCAAGCGCGTGGCGGTCATCGGCACCGGGGCCAGCGCCGTCCAGTTCGTCCCGGAGATCCAGCCCGAGGTCGCGCACCTCACGCTCTTCCAGCGCAGCCCCGCCTACCTCGTGCCGCGCTCGGACACCGAGTTCGGACACCGGGCATTCCGCAGGGTGCGCGCCGCGCAGTTGATCGAACGCGCCGTGTGGTGGGGATTCAGCGAGGCGGTCACCCTGTCGTTCCTCTACTCCGAGGTGTTGTCGCGCGCCCTCACCGCGTACAGCCGCAGGCACATGGAGCGGCAAGTTCCCGACCCTGACCTGTTCAAGAAGGTGTGGCCGCAGTACCCCATCGGCTGTAAACGGATGCTGTTCTCCGGTGACTACCTGCCCGCACTAACTCGGTCCAATGTGGACTTAGTCGATACCGGCATCAAGTCGATCCACCCCGGCGGTGTCACGGACGCCGCAGGCGCCTTCCACGAGGTCGACGTCATCATCTACGGCACGGGCTTCACCGCCTCCGACTTCCTCGCCCCGCTGAACGTCACCGGCATCGGCGGGCGCGACCTGCGTGAACAGTGGTCCCGGAACGGGGCGCACGCCTACCTCGGCATCTCGGTTCCGCACTTCCCGAACCTCTACCTGATGTACGGACCGAACACCAACGTCGGCGCGGGCTCCATCGTCTTCATGCTGGAACAGCAGGCCGAACACCTCACGCAGGCGATCCGCCACAGTGCCCGCGCGGGAAACCCGATCGCCGTCCGCCCCGAGGTCGCGGAGTCCTTCGACGCGGAGATCCAGCGCAGACTCGCCGACAGCGTCTGGACGAAGTGCACTAGCTGGTACCGCGACGCCACCGGCCGCATCAGCACCAACTGGCCCGGAACCAGCCTCGAATACCGCAGGCGCACGACATTCCGGCCGTCGGACTACGAACCGATCGCCTGATTCGAGGGCCGCGCCGGTCCGTTCGGACAGCGCGGAGCCGCGGACGCGATGGAGGGGACCGATGCAATGGGCGGCATCAGGATCCAGCTCAACCCCGGCGACGACTCGCCGGACGACGACGGCGTGCTGCAGGTGAACACCGCCGTGCTCAAGGCGACGCTCCGGGGCGCGGCTGGAGCAGATCCCCGCCGACGCGGACCGGACGTTCATCGCGGCGACCGCCGCCGGAGAACGATGGCGATCCGGCGGTGGAAGTCAGCGGCTCCCTCGCCGCGAGGACGACTTCGCGAGCGGCTCGGCCGCGAACGACATCGCACTCCGCACGAGGAAACCGCTGAGAACCCGGTAGCAACCCGTCAGCCGAGTTTGATCGTCGGGTTGCGCTGGTCGAGCCAGGTGGCGATGTCGAGGACTCGTTCGATGGCGTTGCGCTGTTCGTTCGCGATCGTCTTGCCGTCGGCGAGGGTCGCGGCCTTGAGCTGGTCCTTGTCGTAGAAGTCCAGCACCCGGTGGTTCGACGAGATCAGGTCGGCGGCCTGGGATTGGATGGCGATCAGGTAGTTCGGGTCGAAGCTGCCCGGGTAACCGCTCTTCTTCCGGTCCGCCACCGAATCCGGCAGCGTGTCTCGGGTGGCGCCGCGCAGGATGCTCTTCTCCCTGCCGTCGTAGGTCTTGAGCGACCACGGCGTGTTGAACACGTACTGCACCAGCCGGTGATCGCAGAACGGCACCCGGACTTCGAGCCCGACCGCCATGCTCATCCGGTCCTTGCGGTCGAGCAGGGTCTGCACCATGCGGGTCAGGTGCATGTAGTTGACCTGGCGCATCCGCTTCTCCACCCCGGTTTCGCCGTCCTTGAGCGGGGTCGAGTTCAGCGCGGCCACGTAGTTGTCGCCGATGTAGGCGCTCAGATCGAGCTGCTCGGTCAGCCCGGTGTCGAGCAGCCCGCCGGGGTTCAGCGGGGAGTCGACGAGCCAGGGGAAGGTGTCGGCCGTGCGCTGCCGCTCGTTGTGGAACCACGGGTAGCCGCCGAAGATCTCGTCGGCGGACTCACCGGACAGCGCGACCGTGGACTGTTCGCGGATGGCTTTGAACAGCAGGTACAACGAGTTGTCCCGGTCTCCGAGACCGACCGGGAGGTCGCGAGCGCCCACAGCGGCGCCGCGCACCGCCGGGTCGGACAACGCGGCTCCGTCGAGCATGATGTCCTCGTGGTCGCTCTTGACGTGCTCCGCGACGGCCTTCACGAACGGTGCGTCCTGAGTCGGAGCGACGTCGATGGCGCGGAAGTTCTCGGCCTGGTTCGGGAAGTCCACGGCGAAGCTGCGCACGTTCTCGCCCTGCTCCCGCAGCTGCATCGCCGCGATCGCCGTCATGGCGGAGGAATCGAGCCCGCCGGAGAGCAGGGTGCAGCGCGGCACGTCCGCGACCAGCTGGCGAGCGATGATGTCGTCGAGCAGCTCCCGGACGTGCGCGACGGTGGCCGCGCGGTCGTCGGTGTGCTCGCCGACCTCCAGCCGCCAGTAGCAGCGTTCGCGCAGCCCGTTGCGGTCCACAATGGCCAGATGCCCGGGCTGGAGTTCCCGCATTCCCTCCCACGCTGCGAAACCCGGCGTCTTGGCGAACGAGAAGACCTCGCGCAGACCGTCCAGGCCGATCACCGGATCGACGCCGGGGTTCGCCAGGATCGCCTTCGGCTCCGAGCCGAACAGCACACCGTCGCCGGTTTCGTAGTAGTAGAACGGCTTGATGCCCATGCGGTCGCGGATCATGACGAGCTTCTCGGTGCGCTCGTCCCAGATCGCGAAGGCGTACATGCCGTTGAGCTCCTCGGCGAGCCGCTCGCCCCACTCCAGGTAGCCGCGCAGCACCACCTCGGTGTCGGAGTCCGTGTCGAACCGGTGTCCGCGGCGGCGCAGCTCGTCGCGCAGTTCGGTGAAGTTGTACGCCTCGCCCGAGTACACCATCGCGACCGCGCCGTCGGGGGTGTCGACCTTCATCGGCTGAGCCCCGCCGGGCAGGTCGATGACGGCGAGCCGCCGGTGTCCCAGCGCGGCGTGCGGAGCGATCCAGGTACCGGCGGCGTCCGGGCCGCGGCAGGCCATCGTCTCCGTCATCTCCCGCAGCACGCCGTCCTGCGTGCCGAGATCACGCCCGTAGGAGACCCAACCGGTGATGCCACACATACGACCACCTCAACCCATATAGATAGCTACCCAAACTAACTAGGCACCAGCACGCTATTCCTCGGGTTCTTGATCAACGATAGGACGATCGCGTGACCGAATGTGACGTCACACACAGATTTCCGATATGGCCGGAAAGTTACAAACCTCCATGACCAGGCGAAATCGCACGATTTTCACCGGCCGGCTCCGGCCAGCCACGATCACCAGCCACGCTCCGCACCCATTCCAGGCAACTGCCGTGGCACCGGTCTCTTCGGACGGGGCTACGTCCACACGGCGCGCACCTGTTCCGCGATCTCGGGTGCCTGAGCTCGGCCGGCTCGTGCGGCGGCCTTCCGTCGAGCGGGGTCGAGCGGGTTGCGGCCCATGGCCTTCTTCGCAGCCGAGCCGGGGCTCACGATCACCGAGCGGACTTCCCCGCCGAGCGCCGCCGCCTGTGCCGCGGGACGGTCGGCACGCCGTGCGGCCGCCGTCGTGGGGCGATGACCACGAGCCGCTCGCAGTTCGCGGCAAGATCCACATTGGTCGCCGAACGCACACCGCCGTCGACGTAGCGGCGTCCGTTGATGGTCACCGGTGGCCACACCAGCGGCACCGCGCAGCTGGCCGCGACGGCGTCGACCAGCGGTACGCCGCCGTCGTTGTCGAAGACGCTGACGGCTCCCGTTTCGGCGTCGACGGCAGGGATGAACAACCGCTGCCGGGGCCAGTCGTGGCTCGGTAGCCGCTGTTCGATGACCGCGCGGCGTTCCGCTTCGGGCACCGTCTCGGCTCGCAAGGCCGCTCGGCCGAGCCAGGACCGGGCGCGCTGCCGATCACCGGGCCACGCGGCTGCGGCCAGGAAGCGCAGCAGCGCCGCCGGGCTCATCCGGGCGGCGATCTCGCCGGACGCGTCGCGCAGCTGGGCTTCGAACAGTTCGTCGAGGCCGGCACCGCTGGTGATCTGCGCTGCGACGGTGGAACCCGCCGAGGTTCCGACGATGAGGTCGGCCGCCGACAGGTCCAAGCCGGTCTCGGCGAGCCCCCACAGCAGACCCGTCTCCCATGCGACGCCCGTGACCCCGCCACCGCCGAGGACCAAACCTCGCCTACCGATGTCCATCCTGCGAATGTAACCGCCTCGGACCGCGCTCGGCGATCAACGGCCGAGCAGCACGTCGCAGGCCGCCGGTCAGCTGGTCGCGCCCGCTCGACGCGCTGCGATGGAGTAGTCCAGCGCCTTGCGCAGCCGGGGAAGGGCGACGTCGACGCGATCGGCCACGGCCCGGACCACCTCGCGGTGCGCGCGACGTTCCCGGGGGCTGAACACGGTGCGCACGTCGCCTTGCAGGGCGAACGTGGCCAGCGCCGCGTCCTCGATCGCGATCCCGGCCGGGTCGTGCCCGCCGAGCACCGCGCCGCGCACCCGCTCCCGCAGGACACGGCCCCGCTCCGGATCGGGAAGGACGATGTCGTGGACCGGGAACAGGCCCAGTGCTCGGCGGCGGTCGGCGGTGATGACTCCGGTCGAGTCGAGCAGGTCGCGGACGGTCGCCTCCGCCGTGTGCCAGTTGTGGTCCACGACGTTGAACCAGCGGCGCGGCCGATCCGGGGACAGGTAGTTCAGCACCTCGGCCAGGAACGGATCGTCCGGAGCCTTGGTGGTGGTCCGCTCGGCTTTGCCGTCCCGGTCCCGGAGCCACCCGCTGAGCGCCAGGTCGGCCACCGCGGCGGCGCGCATGAGCTGACCGCGCACCAGGGCACTGCTGGACTCGATCTTGCCCTTCTCCGTGTCGTAGCAGAGCAGGTACATCTGGTGCGGCAGCGGCTGGTTCATGTCATTTCCTCACGACTCGGCCGGGAACGGTTCCCTGACGTGGACGAAGATCAGTGAAAACCGTGCCGCCGCGGCATGGTCAACCACGGCAGAAGCCCGGGACCAGGCCGCGCACTAGCGATAGCAGTAGGAGTCGGACGACGCGTCGCCACCTTGGAGTCGGACCTGGTGGGCTCGGAGTCCGCGGAACTCGTCGCCGTGCGGGAAGAAACCCGGATCGACGGTGAGACCGCCCGCCGGATCGGCGTCGAGCTTGGCCATCCACGCGCCCACTCCGTCCGGGTAGAACTGGTCGTCCCAGGCGCCGTAGAGGGAGTTCGTCACGTAGACGCGGCGTCCATCGCGGCTGACCTCCACCATCTGCGGTCCGCCGGAGAGCGGTTCGCCGGGCGCCGCCGGGTGCTCGTGGCGGGCGGTAATGCCGCCGAGCCGGATCGAACCGGTTTCGCGAGGTGACGCGGGATCGGTCACGTCGAACTGCTTGAGCTCCCCCGTCCCCCAGCAGGACACGTACAGGAACCGGTCGTCGACGGACAGGTCGATGTCGGTGATCAGCGGCGGGACCGCGCCGAACGGTTTCAGCGCCGGAGGCAGCGAATCCGGGTCGGCGGGCGCGGCGGGCACCGTGATCACCTTGTCCGCCCGCCACTGCTCGCCGTCGAGGTGCCAGCGCCACACCGATGCCGAGAGGTCCTCGGTGGAGATCACCACCCCGGCGAAACCCCAGGTCGCCTCCGGGTCGTGGGCGGGGCGCAGTTCCAGCACCATCTGGTGCTGCTCGCCCAGCTCGACCCGCTGGCGGTGCGCACCGGCCGCGAGGTCCCAGAAGTGCAAGGCGTGGCCGTACTCGTGGGCCAGCAGCTTCTCCGGGACCAGTCCGTCCTCGATCAACGAGGGTGCGCCCCACTCGCTGCTGATCAGGGTGTTGCGGTTGAGGTGCCACCAGGCGTCGTAGGCGAGCCGCTGCGGGCCGCGGTCGGTCTCCCACGCGCGCAGCACGTCGAACGTGGTGTGGTCGAGCAGCGCGATCCCTCCCGGGCCGTCGGCGCCGTCGCGGCCGCCCAGGCAGGTGAGGAACACCCCGTCCGGTCCGCAGTGCAGCGTGTGCGGGCGGGAGTACCCGGCGTTCGCGGCCAGTTCCCCGGCGGTGATCGTTTTGATCAGGCTCGGGGCGCGCGGATCCGGGACGGTGTCGAGCACGTGCAGCTGCGAGGAACGCAGCCCCGGTACCAGCAGGAAGCGGCGGGCCAGACCGTCCATGTCGTGGCCCTCGTGCTTGAGCGCGCTGCTGCACGCGTTCCACCCGAAGTGGTGCAGCTCGTCACCACGGCCGGGCATGTCGGTCCAGCCCACGATCCGGCCGTACTCGGCCGAGGACGGGTTCACGTCGAGCACGGCCATCGCGTCCGGGCGCCGCCCGGAGCGGTCGAACGCCGCTACGTAGGCCAGTTCCTCCCGTGGCGCGACGATCGCGTCGGCTGGGCTGCGGTAGAACGTCGGATCGGTCATGCCGGGACCTCCCGTGGACGGCTCGTGCCCACGGCATACCCCGTCGCACGGGAGGTCGCCAGCTCGTCACGCGGTCGTGGCCTGCTCCTTCGCCCGGCTCAGCAGCCCGCGCCGTTCCATGAGCGCCGTTCCCGCGGCGCCCGCCAAACCGACCAGCAGCAACGCCAGCCACGGCAGCCACCGCACACCCGGCTCGGCGAACGCGTCCAGCAACGCGCCCGCCAGCCAGCTCACCCCGGCCGCCACCAGGCTCGACACCAGGTAGTAGAAGCCGTAGTAGGTGCCCGCGAGCCGTTCGCTGCCGATCTCCGGCAGCAGTTCCATCGCGAACGGGTTCGTCATGGCCTGTCCGACGGTGAACAGCACGATCGCCACCACGACCGGGACGAACGCCAGCGCCGTGCCGAGCGCGCCCGGCGCCGGGAGGCTCTCCGGCAACGCCGGGGCCGCCAGCATCAGCGGCACGAACGAGGCGCCCATGCAGCACAGGCCGAGCACGATCGACCGTCCCGAGCTCCACCTCCGGCGGCACCACTCGGTGATGCGGACCTGGCCGAACACGCCGATCACGGTGGACACCCCGAACACCACCGCGATCGACCACGCCATGCCCGACACGCGCTGCGCCTCCAGCGGCAACGTCAAGTAGAGCTGGTTGTACAGCGCGAAGTACGCCGACAACGACAGCGTGAACCCGAGGAAGCGGCGGTTGAGCACCACTTCCCGCCAGCTGCCCAGCACGCTCTGCTGCTGCGACTCGACCTCGCGGTGCGGCAGCACCAGCAGCTGCGCGACCGTGAGCACCGCGAACGCCACGCAGGCCACCAGCGCGATGATCCGGAAGTCCACCGCCAGCAGCAGCGCCCCGAGAAGCGGGCCGACCAGAGTTCCGGCGTGCTGGAAGACGTTGAACACGGCGAACACCTCGGCACGCCGCTCCCCCGCCTCGTGCATCAGGTAGGTCCGCACCGCCGGATTGAACAACGCGCCTGCCAGCCCGGTGAGGATCGCCGCCGCGAACAGGCCGGGCAGCGAGGTGAACACGGCGAACAGGCCGAACGACACCACTCGCAACGCGCACCCGGCGATGATCATCGGTCGGCAGCCGAGCCGATCCGCGGCGGTGCCGCCGAGCAGGAACATGCCCTGCTGGCTGAGGTTGCGGACACCGAGCACCAGCCCGACCACGGCGGCGCCGTAGCCGAGGTTCCCGCTCATGTACGCGGCCAAGAACGGCATCAGCATGTAGAAACCGACGTTGATGCCGAACTGGTTGATCACCAACAGCTTCGCGGCCGGGGACAACCGGGCGAACGCGGCGCGATTCACGAGCGCACCTCGCAGACCGGGCAGCCCGCCGAACCGGCGGTGCGATGGGCGCAGGGATCGACCACCTTGCGCGACCTCCTCCAACTCGTCTTCGTGTCCACTTCAGACGGTATTCCGTCCATTTCGAATGGTTCGGTGACCGGCTCGGGAAGACCTCGGGCGGCGTGGAATTCCGCGTCGTAGATCGTCTGCCAGTAGCGGTGCGGGCCGTCGGGGAACACGGCGGCCACCCGGTCCGAGCCCGATTCTCGGGCGCACCAGGACGCGACCAGCGCCACCGCGCCGGTGCTCCAGCCACCGGTGACGAACGCACCCGCCGCCAACCTCCGGCAGCCCGCGACCGCCTCCGCGGCTCCTACCCAGTGCACTTCGTCGAACGCCGCGTAATCCACGTTGCCGGGATGGATGCTGCTGCCGAGGCCGCGCATCAGCCGCTTCGCCGCCGGATCGCCGAACACCGTGGATCCCGCCGCGTCGACCCCGACCAGCCGCGCGCCCGGACGCCGTTCCCGCAGCACGTGGGCGATGCCTGCGCTGTGCCCGCCGGTGCCGACGCTGCACACCACCACGTCGAGCTCGTCGAGCTGGTCGAGCAGCTCGTGGCCCAGCCCGTGATAGCCGGTGACGTTGTCGGGGTTGTTGTACTGGTCCGGCCAATACGGATCGGGCAGCGTGCCCATCAGCTCCCGCACCCGCTCCAGCCGGGCGCGCTGCCAGCCGCCCACCGGATGCGGCGAGCGCACCAGTTCCAGCCGCACCCCGTGCGCCGTGAGCAGCGCGCGGGTCATGTCGTCGAGCTCGTCATCGGCCACGACGACCACCGGATGCCCCAGCGCCGAGCCGACGCACGCCAGCCCGATCCCCAAGGTGCCGCTGGTGGATTCGACCACCGTGCCGCCGGGGCGCAGCTCGCCGCGAGCACGTGCGCCGGTGAGCATCGCGTACGCCGCTCTGGCCTTCATCCCGCCGGGGGCCACGCCCTCCAGCTTCGCCCAGAACCCCGGGTGCGCGAAGGAGATCGGGGCGTCGACGCGCAGCAGCGGGGTGTTTCCGATCAGGTCCAGCGGCGACTCGCACCGGGCCGGTGCCCGACCCGTCATCGCGGCGGCTCGTAGGTGTGGATCGTGGTCTCCTCACCGAAGAGCCAGAAGAACGGGTACGGCTCCGCCGACAGCGCCCGCACCGGGCCGCCGAGCAGTTCGCGCAGCACCGCGGCGCCGGTCTGGGCGAACATCGTCAACGGCAGCTCGCGGGCCGCGCAGGCCGCGGCGATCTCGTCGAACGTGCCGTTGCCGAGGACCATGCCCGAAGCCAGCACGGCGTCCGCGTCCTCGATCGCCGCCGCGTGGTCCTCCAGGATCGGCTCGTCCCATTCGGTCCGGCCGCCCTTGAGGTCGCACGGGACGTAGCTCAGGCCGCGTTCCCGCAACGCGGCGAGCAGCGAGTTCACCACGCCGATCACCGCCACCCGGCCGCCTTCGGGGACCTGGGTGATCGCGGCCACCGCGCGCGCCCGCGCCATCGATTTCGCCAGCGAATCTCCCGCCGGAACCCGCACTGGGCGGGCCAGCGGATGCGTCGCGTGCGGCGCGGTCGCGGCGAGGTAGGCGTCCAGCGCGGCCACCCGGACCGGCTGCAGCGGGTGTTCCAGCAGTTCCGCGACGCTGCGTCCGACGATGTCGCGCACCGCGTCCTCGTCGAGCGCTCCCGGCTCCACCGCGCAAGAACCGACGGCCGAACCCACCCGCACGCTGAGCACGGTGTTGACGTAGCCGGTGCCGCGACCGGTGTGGCGGGCGGCCTGCACGGTCAGGAACGCCACCGCGGCCGTGGCCTGATCCGGTTCAGGCCCTTCGGCGCCGCGGAACGCGCCGGACAGCGCGGACTCGATCAGCGAGTCCGAAAAGGAATGGTCAGTGGTGGCAGGAACAGGACGCACGTATCTCCCCGAGCCGGACCGAAATGGAACGAACGAAAGCGGGCTAGACCCGCGGGAGACCGTAAGAGTCCGATGTGGACGACGCGCCGTTCCGGCGCGATCCGTCGATGCGCAGCACCACGTACCTCCTCCGGGGCTCCGCGACCCCGTACGAATCGGCACGACGATGCCAGTGTCCTGACTCGTGGATCAGAACCGGCTTCCGGCCTTCCCACCCGATTGGGCAGTGGCACGGATGGAAGCAGGCTCCCCACTTACAGTGGCGGGACCGCGCCGGACTCACACCGGCTTCCTGAACACCGTCGCTTGACGGGTGAGAAGTTCGCAGTCCGGCTGGTGAATGTCAAGGGCGCGCAAATCTTGATCATGGTTTCGGCGAGCCGCGGAAAGCACGTCTGCGCAGGTAGGAGAACCGGCGTGCGCACGGCTACGTGCGGAGTATGACGTCGATGACCCTTGCCGCAACACCCCTCGACGGCACTGCGCGACATCGCGGCAAGGGTCGTGCTCGGCGCTCGGGCGGAAATCGCCAAACGAGGCACCGAAGCCGGTCGGACATTCGGCGAAAAAAGTTCCCGACAATTCTGGAGGAACCCGGCCGAAATTTCGCCGGGATGAAGATCAGACCGCAACCGCCCCCGTTTCTCCGCGACCGGCGGCCCGGCGACGGGCGGTCAGGAACAGGAACGTGTCCGGCCCGCTCGCGTCCACGACGTCCAGCCCGACCGCGTCGAACGCCTCGGCGATCACTTCCGGATCGAACGACCGCAGCCCGAACACCCGCTCGTGGCATCGCTGGAAGTAACGCTGGAACGCACGGGTCCCCGGACGGTACGTGCTCACCGTGAAGGTTCCGGCCGGATGCAGGCAGCGCGCCACCTCCGCGATCACCCGGTTCGGTTCCGGCAGCAGGTGCAGCGCGTCGGAGCAGTTCACGGCGCCGAGGAATCCGTCCGGGAACGGCAACGCTCGCGCGTCGCCCTCGGTGAACAGCACGCCCGGCACCGCCGCACGCGCCACCTCCAGCAACGATCCCGCCGAGTCCAGCCCCAGCACCCGCTCCGGGCCGACCTGCTCGGCCAGCACTCTGGTCCAGCGCCCGGCTCCGCAGGCCACGTCCAGCACCGATCCCGGTGCCGGGCGCAGATTCCGCCGCAAGTAGGCGTCCTCATCCCACGCGGTGACCGCGCGGTCCCAGTTCCCGCCCGGTACCGCGGCCGACGCCGCCCGCAGCAGTTCGATGTGGTGCCCGGACGACGACTCGTGCTCCAGCAGGCGCCGGTACGCGCCGGGCGGGGTCGGCTCGACGGGTTCCGGCGGCTCGGGCAACTCCGGCCAGCCGACGTCGCGGTGGATCTGATGTTCGGCGCGGGCTCCCTGGTAGGCGCGCAGGGCGGCGGTCTCGGCCTCCCACAGCTCGGCGAGTTCCGCGCCCGCCCGGACCGGACCGGTGATCGACGTGAGGCTCTCCCAGTGCGCCGGTGACGGCCAGGCGCGGCCGATTCCCGCCGCACAAGCCGGATCGGTGAAGTCAGGGGTGGCCAGGCAGCGGCGGAGCCTGGCGGCCTCGTGTTCGTCCAGGCTCCCCGGCAGCTTCGCCAAGACGCGGTCGCGCTGCTCCGGCAGCTGCATCAACAGGTGCAGCACCGAGCTGCGCAGGGACTCCTCGGTATCGGCGCGGTCGAGCAACCGCAGCTGCGCGTCCAGCCGTGCGGCGAGCACCTCCTTGATCTGGCCCGGCAGGTACGACCTGCTCGCGTCGTCCCCGAGCAGCACGCCCAGCAGCAGCGCCACCCGAGCCCGGTTGCGGTGCGGCGGACCGGTGAGGACCTCGACCGGCCCGACCAGGTCGGCCGGTCCTGCCGCAACCGGATCGAGCAGTTCGCGGGCGAGCCGGGCGAAGGCGGCGTCGGCCACCTGCGGGTCGTGGTGCACGAGCGCGGCACGCAGCCCGCCGCAGCCCGGGTCCGGTGCCGGGTCCGGCTGGGCCGTGACCCGCTGGAGGCCCTGTTGCTCCTGAGCACGCATCGACTCGACTCCTTCACTGTTGCACCAAGACCGGCCGTGCCGAACGAATCCGGCTCGGCGTAGTCGAATTCGGGGTGAAGCAGGGAAACCCGGCCCCGGAGGAGAAGCACGGCCCGCGCGGGACACCGTCAGATCCGCGGAGTCCGAGGCGGGATTCCGGCAAGAGGCGCGTCGTTGCGCCGAATCGCCGCCGGCGGAGATGCGCACGGCACCGGCGAGCGGCCCGGACTTCCTCGTCCGAACAGGAGATACCCGGTACCCGGCAGTCCGGTGCGGACGCCGGCCCGGGAAGATCGCGATGAATCCATCATGGACGAGCCGATCCCGCCACGACGACCACCGAAAGCGTTTTCCTGCGTCCCCGCGTTGAGTGATCACGATCGCGGACCCGATCACGGACGGTCGACCTCGGGACGGAGTCCGCACGAACCCGGCGGGACGCCCCTTCCACCAACGGGTTGTGGTGCTGGATCTTTCTTGCCACGGGCGTCCCGGCGCTGACACGCTCGGCCGCACACCTCCGGCTCACGATCGGTGTTCTCCCGGCTCGATCGACCACCCCGGTCCGTCCGCGGTCGAACTTTCCTCCACCGCGCGAACTCCACGCCGGATCGGCGGCCGCCGGATCGTTCTCCCCCGTCTCGGCGGGAAGCTGCACAGCCCTCGGTCAAGGGCGATCTTCGCCAGTTCCATTGTGGACAGATCGGAGCGATGACGATGCTCGAACCGTTACCCGAGCCGCCACCCCGGGCCGAACTCACGGCGGCGGCCCGATGACCGCCGCCGGCCGCGGTGACGGTGCGGATCTGAGCGGCGAGATCCAGCGCGCCCGAGCCATCCTCGGCGACCTCTGCTTCGGCTCGACCGCGCGCCACCCGGAAGACCGGATCCGCGATCACCTCGAACTGGACCCCGCCGAGATCACCGAACTCGAGTTGCAACTGCGCCACCGCCACCGAATCGACCTCGACCTGCGGGCCGTCTACGACCACACCTTGAGCGAGCTCGCCGCCCTCCTCTCCCGCGCCACGTTCCCCGAATCCGGCGGCTCCCAGAACTCCGACCGCTGACCTTCGAACGGTCGGCCGGAACCGATCTTTCGAACGTTGCCGGATCAACGATCATGTCGCTGAGGCATCACCACCCGATCAGCCCAGTGCCGTCCCGCTTCAGGGCACGCTCCGGAGGGAATGCTGGGCCGGGCGAGGGGACGCGCCAATCGATCGAGTGCACCTGCCTTCGCGATCTTGGCCGCCGGATCGAACTCTGGTTGCCTGCTCCATCAAGACCATTCCCGCTGGGCCGTCAGGACGACCAGGACCCCGGGCTCGAGCAACACGATCGCCGCCGGCTCCGGCGGAGTTAGGCCAGGTGCGCACGTGCAACCGTTCCAGCTGCCCGAGTTCTACGTGGCTCATCCGGCGAGGCTGAACCCGCACCTGCAACGCGCCCGTCGGCACACCAAGGAGTGGGCCTACCAGCAGGACATGATCGACGTACCGCAGCAGGGCGTTCCCATCTGGGACGAACACGACTTCGACTCGCACGACTACGCGCTGCTGTGCGCCTACACCCACCCGGACGCGCCCGGCCCGGAACTGGACCTGGTGACCGACTGGTACGTGTGGGTCTTCTACTTCGACGACCACTTCCTCGAACTGTACAAACGCACCCACGACATGGCGGCCGCACAAGAGCACCTGGACCGGCTGACGCTGTTCATGCCCATCGACGGGGAGATCACGGAGACCCCGCGCAACCCGGTCGAGGGCGGGCTCGCCGATCTGTGGACCCGGACCGTGCCCGCGCGTTCCGAGGACTGGCGGCGCCGGTTCGCCGACAACACCCGGCACCTGCTGGACGAGTCGCTGTGGGAGCTGCACAACATCAACCGCAACCGGCTGTCCAACCCCATCGAGTACGTGGAGATGCGCCGCAAGGTCGGCGGTGCGCCGTGGTCGGCGAACCTGGTGGAGCACGCCGTGAACGCCGAGGTTCCCGCCGCGATCGCCGCGACCCGGCCGATGGAGGTGCTGCGCGACACCTTCTCCGACGCCGTGCACCTGCGCAACGACCTGTTCTCCTACGAACGCGAAGTGCTCGACGAAGGTGAGCTCTCCAACGGGGTGCTGGTGTTCGAGCGTTTCCTCGACTGCACCACGCAGGACGCCGCGGAGTCCGTCAACGACCTGCTGACCTCGCGGCTGCACCAGTTCGAGCACACCGCGATCACCGAAGTGCCCGCGCTGTTCGAGGAGCACCAGATCGATCCGGCCTCGCGAGCCGGCGTGTTCGCGTACGTCAAGGGCCTGCAGGACTGGCAGTCCGGCGGGCACGAATGGCACATGCGCTCCAGCCGGTACATGAACGGGGCCACCCGCGACGAGCCGGTCGCCGAGAACGGGTTGAGCGGGCCGACCGGCCTGGGCACCTCGGCCGCACAGATCGCGACGTCCTTGCTCCGCACCGCTCCGCAGCGAGCCCGCTCGTTCCGGCACGAGCCGTACCAGCGAGTCGGCCCGGTGCCCCGCCAGGACATGCACATGCCGTTCACCGCGAAGTCCAGCCCGCACCTGGAGCACGCCCGCGAGAACGTCGTGGAATGGGCGCACCGCATGGGCATTCTCGACGGTGTCGTGTGGAACGAGCGGCTCATCCGGGACTTCGACCTGGCGCTGTGCGCCGCAGGCATCCACCCGGACGCCGACGCCGAACAGCTGGACCTGAGCACCGGCTGGCTCGCGTGGGGCACCTACGGCGACGACTTCTACCCGGTGATGTTCGGCCGCACCGGCGATGTGGCGGCCGCCAAGGTGTGCACCGAACGGCTGCCGCTGTTCATGCCCGTCGAGGACACCACAACACCGGCTCCGGCGAATGCGCTGGAGGTGTCGCTGGCCGACCTGTGGCAGCGCACCACCGCGCCGATGGGCGTCGACGCGCGCCGGACGTTCCGCCGCACCATCGAAGTGATGATCGACAGCTGGCTGTGGGAGCTCGGCAACCAGGTGCAGAACCGGATTCCGGACCCGGTGGACTACATCGAGATGCGCCGCCGCACCTTCGGCTCGGACCTGACGATGAGCCTGTGCCGCCTGTCGCACGGCAACGCGGTCCCGCCGGAGATCTACCGGACTCGCACGCTGCGCTCGATCGAGAACGCGGCGGCCGACTACGCCTGCCTGCTCAACGACGTTTTCTCCTACCAGAAGGAGATCGAGTTCGAGGGCGAGCTGCACAACTGCATCCTCGTGGTGCAGAACTTCCTGGACTGCGACAAGGATCGCGCCGTCGGAGTCGTGGTCGACCTGATGAACGCGCGGATGAGCCAGTTCCAGCACGTGGTCGCCGAAGAGCTGCCCGCGCTGTTCGAGCAGTTCGACTTGGGCGACGCCGCGCGCGAGGTGCTGCTCGGGTATGTGGAGGAACTGCGCAACTGGCTGTCCGGGATCCTCGTGTGGCACGACGGCTGCCACCGCTACGAGGAGGCGGTGCTGCGCCACCAGCCCGCGGCGGCACCGATCGTGGCTGCCACGGTCCTCGGCGGCCCGACCGGCTTGGGCACCTCCGCGGCCCGCATCGCGACGACGCTGAGCAAGGTGTAGCCGAAGGCGACGGGGCCGGGCGCGGATGACGACGATCGCGCCCGGCCCGGTCCGTCGTGGCCGCATCGTGCCGAGCGACGTTCCCGTTGCCGCTCAACGCCATACCGTGCTCTGCATGACATGGAAGCGGCGCATCGCCGTGGTCATGCTGACCTCGGGCGGAGTTCCTCCTCGCCGAAGCAGTATCAGGTCGCAGAGTTCCGGTCGGCACAGCGCTGAGCCGAACCGCTGAGTTTCGACCACCCGACCCGCCACGCAGGTCGTTCTGAAAGGAGCCCTCAGGCCCCGTCACTTGCCGGCGGGCCGGGCGGCGGCTCGACGGGAGCGAACCGGCCGGTGGCGATGAGGACCACAACGAGCACGAGCGGCACGATCCAGCCGCTCCAGCCGAGGATCGTCGCCTGCGTGGTGTCGATGTGCTCTCCGGCCTCGGCGAACAAGAGGTAGCTCCCGCCCGCAGCGTTGAACGCGGCGTGCGCGAGGGCCGCGGGCCACACGGAGCCCGAACGGAGCCGCAACCAACCGAAGACCGCGCCGATCAGGACGCACATGCCGATCATCGCGGCCACGCCGAGCCAGCCCGGCGCGTCCGGGTAGTTGTACCCGAGCAGGATGAGCGGAGCGTGCCAACAGCCCCAGATCACGCCCATGATCAGCAGTGCCGGGAGCGCACCGAGCGGCATCAGCTTCGGCAGCAGCCACCCGCGCCATCCGAGTTCCTCCCCGAGCGCCGGGATGAGGTTGAGGAACGCGCCCAAGGGGAGAACGGCGAGCTGGATCGCGATGAGCGGACCGACCGGGATCGGAAGCTCGACTGCTCCCGCTTGCTCGTCGAGGGCCTGCTGGAACGCGGAGAAGTTCACGAAATCGGCCGGATAGACCCCGAGCAGCGCGCCGACCGGAAGTGCCACCAGAACGAGCGCGATGGGCACGACGATCCCCAGCGCCCCGTAGCCGAGCACTCTCGGGACCGGCTTCAGCGGCCACAGCCCGAGAGTCCACGCCTTCCGCGGCGGCCGCTCCGCGAAGCGCACGACGACGAGGGCGGCGACCGCCGGGGTCATCATCATGGCGACCGGCACGAACGGGAACCAGGGGTCGGCGAGCCCGTCACCCAACCAGAGCGGGAGCGCCACGAGCCAGGAAAGCGCGAACGCGAGGGCGATGAACACGCCTACGGATCGCAGATCACGGCTGTTCATGCGGGCTTCGGATCGGGGCGCGGACGAGTCCGATCCGGGCGGGATCTCGACGGTCATGACGTCCGCCCTTCGAGGATGTGCAGGCCGGCGATGGTCCGGTCGTCGCGGAACGCGATCCGTGCCGTGTAGTCGCCCGCCTCCAACGCGATTGGGGTGTTCGTGACCGTCACGTCGCCGGCTCGGGTGACTTCCGGTTCTCCGTGCTGCTCAAAAGCTCCCGCCAGTCCGACGATCTGAGCCCAAGCGGCGGCGAGCGCGTCCTCCGACAGGCCTTCGCGCATGGTCTGATCGAACCGCTCGGCTACACTCGACCACCGCCCGGCCGCGAGATCTCGAATCGCCGAGGCTGCCAGTTCGGCGGCTTCGGGTAACGGCGTGGTGTTCATCGGTTCTCCCGTTCTCGGGTCGGTCGGTTTGCCGTAGCGCTGAAACGCCGCTTGTCGGCTCACGCCCAGCGCATCACCGACGACTTGCCATGTGGCGCCGTTCTGGCGTGCCTGCTGCACAACGGCACGCACCACGTCATCGGCGGCCGCCTGGATGCTCACGGCACGCCCGATCGAACCGGCCCAGTCTTCGTCCGTCAGGACGCGCGACGCGAGGAACGCCTCCGTGTGCGCTGTCAACGCCCGCAGCGACTCTGTCAAGTTACCTTGCATGCGTCAAGCTTACCTTTACACCGCCCGAACAGAATCGAGCCGCGATGACATGGTCGATACCCCGGATCACCACCGGCGCTGAACGCCATCTGCTCGAGAGCACGCTCGACCGCAACCGGGCCGAACTGATCAACACTGTGCGCGGCATGTCCGAAGCCGAGGCCCGCCGCCGCCTCGTCGCCTCACCGACCACCCCGATCGGATTGCTCAAACACGCCGCGGTCGCCGAACGGATCTGGTTCCAGCACGTCCTGGCGGGCGTGCCCAAGAGCGAATGCGATGGCGGCACGACGTCGGGCGACGCCAGTTTCATCGTCGACGACCACGAGACCGTGGCCGACGTGATCGTCGAATTCGAGCGCGTCAGCGAGCGCTCGCGCGTGATCGCCGCCGCGTTCGGCCTCGACGACACCACAACGCACCCCGACCTGGGCGAGGTCAGCCTGCGGTTCATCTACCTGCTCCTCGCGGAGGACTTCGCGCGTCACGCCGGTCACGGCGACATCCTCCGCGAGCAGATCAAGCACGCACCCACCCCCGATATTTCAGAACAGCCGTGATCGAGGGGTCCGCGCAACGTCATCGCGGCGGAGAACAAGCACACGCAGCCCGTTGCGCCGCAGTCGAGTCAGCTCAATCGCCGCACGCACCCGCGTGAAGGACCGCGGCACCCACCGGCCTCGAACACAGGCCGCCCGATCGCAAGAGCTCGTCGGACCCGACCTCGTGACGGCGGCCGGAATCGCTGGGTGAGCTGCTCGCGGAGGAAACCCGCCTCCCGAGAGGCCGACTGCGAACCCACCGGCGAAGCGGCGGCTCTGCGCTGAGGCGCATCCGAACACGGCTTCGCCGCAAGGCAGGCTTGCTTCGCCGCTGTTGTCGGGCTTCGCCGACCACAAGGGCGGCTTCGTTGTTCGCTGGGCGACGAACAAGAATCGGGGTGCTGGAATTCCCGATGCGGCCTCGTTGTCCCGCATCGTGGCCATGGGGTCGTTCGCTTGACGCGGGGCGACCGCGCGAACGTAGAGTTCTTGGTGCGGTGAGCGAGAAATCCCGTCCTCTCGGCGAGCGCCGGTGGCGGTGGCTCCCCGTCGACGGCGAGGGAGGGATCGATGCGGGCACCGGTGCACGGCCCCGGATTCCGCGGTGCCAAGCGGCGGCACGTCGACCTGCTGCGGGTGAGCAGCGCGAGCTGTCCACGCTGACGGAAGACCCCGCGCCCCCCGTCCCGCCGCCCGGCCGACCGGCCCGTTCCGGCCCGCCCGGCGCGCTCCCACCGCAGGAGAGGTCTGTCCTCGCATGTCCGAGAACCCGCTGCACCTGGCCGTCGCGCTCGACGGCGCAGGCTGGCATCCCGCCGCGTGGCGTGATCCGAACGCCACTCCCGAAGCCCTGTTCACACCGGGCTACTGGACCGCGCTGGTCCAGGCCGCCGAGCGGGGCCTGCTCGACTTCGCCACCATCGAAGACGCGCTGGGCCTGCAGTCCGACGATCACATCAGCAACACCGACCGCCGCACCGACCAGGTGCGCGGGCGGCTCGACGCCGAGCTGATCGCCGCGTTCACCGCGCCGCTGACCAGCCGGGTCGGGCTGATCCCGACGATCACCACAACGCACACCGAGCCGTTCCACATCGCCTCGGCGCTGGCCACGCTGGACCACAACAGCCTCGGCCGGGCCGGGTGGCGAGTGCAGACCTCGGTCCGCGCCGACGAGGCGGCGCACTTCGGCCGCCGCGCGCTGCCGGAGATCCGGCGCGACACCCTCGGCACTCCGGAGACGGACGCGGCGGTGGCGGACCTGTTCGAGGAGGCCGGCGACTCCGTCGAGGTGGTGCGGCGGTTGTGGGACAGCTGGGAGGACGGCACCGAGATCCGGGACGCCGAGACGAACCGGTTCCTGGACCGCGACAAGCTGCACCACATCGACTTCAGCGGGCGCTTCTTCTCCGTGCGCGGTCCCGGCATCGTGCCGCGACCGCCGCAGGGTCAGCCGCTGGTGGTCGCGCTGGCGCATGCGCGGGCGGCCTACGAGCTCGCCGCGCGGTCGGCCGACGTGGTGTTCACGACGCCGCGCAACGCCGCCGAAGTCCCGGGGATCGTGGCCGAGGTGCGGGCCGCCGAGCAGGCGGTCGGGCGCACCGGCGCACCGCTGCGGATCCTCGCGGACGTCGTGGTGTCCGTCGACGAGGACGCCGCCGAGGCACGGGATCGGCTGCGGCGGCTCGACGAGCTCGACGAACCACTGCGCTCCGATGCGGCCGTGGTCGCCGGTTCGGTGGTCGAGCTCGCCGACCTGCTGCAGGAGTGGCGCGCGGCTTCACCTGAGCTGGACGGCTTCCGGTTGCGCCCCGCGGTGCTGCCCACCGACCTGGACGCCATCGCCGACGGCCTGGTGCCCGAACTCCAGCGGCGCGGCGCGTTCCGCTCCGCTTACGACACCGACAGCCTGCGCGAACGGTTCGGGCTGCCCCGACCGGCGAGCCGGTACGCGGGCGAGAACACGGCGGAGGTGGCCCGATGAGCGCGGACCGCAAGCAGGTGATCCTGGGCGCCTACTTCCCGGGCGTCAACCACGACACGGTGTGGAGCGACCCGGCCTCGGGCAGCCACATCGACTTCTCGTCCTTCGAGCACTGGGCGCGCACGGCCGAACGCGGGAAGCTGGACCTGCTGTTCCTGGCCGAGGGGCTGCGGCTGCGCACCCGCGGGGAGGCGATCTTCGACCAGGACGTGGTGGGCCGCCCGGACACGTTCACCGTGCTCGCCTCGCTCGCGGCGATCACCGAGCACATCGGGCTGGCGGGGACGATCAACTCGACGTTCAACGAGCCCTACGAGCTGGCGCGCAAGTTCGCCTCGCTGGACCTGCTCTCCGGTGGCCGGGCCGCGTGGAACGTGGTGACCAGTTTCGACGCCCCCACCGGGGAGAACTTCCGGCGCGGCGGGTTCCTCGATCGTTCGCAGCGCTACGAGCGGGCCGGGGAGACGCTGGAAGCGGCGCGGCGGCTGTGGGATTCGTGGGGTTCGGACGCCGTGGTGGCCGATCAGGAGATCGGGCGATTCCTGCGCGATGAGCGCGTGGGCGACTTCGCCGTCCAGGGCAACCAGTTCGACATCGCGGGCAGGTTCTCCACGCCGCGCTCGCCGCAGGGGCATCCGGTGGTGCTTCAGGCCGGTGAGTCGCCGGCCGGACGGGACTTCGCGGCGAAGCACTCCGACGCGATCTTCTCCCGGTACCAGCAGTTCGACGAGGCCCGAGCGTTCTACACCGACGTCAAGGCGCGGGTGGCCAAGGCCGGGCGGAACCCGGACGAGGTGAAGATCCTGCCGTCGGCGGCGGTCATCCTCGGCGACACCGAGGCGGAGGCGCGCGATCGGCACGCCGACATCCGCAGCCGCCAGGTGGATCCGTTCACCGCGATCGTGCTCGCGGAGACGGCGTGGAACCGGGATCTGTCCGATGTGGACCCGGATGGTCCGGTGCCGGATCTCGAACCGACTCCGGACGCACCGAAGTGGATCAAGGGCCGGGCGCCGCTGACTCAGGACGCCCACGCCACCGCCGAAGCGTGGCGGCAGCTCGGCCGCTCCGAGGGCTTGTCCTTGCGGCAGGTGGTGACGAAGGTGTTCGACCGCAACGTGTTCGTCGGCACCCCGGAGTTCGTGGCCGAGGAGATCGACCGGTACGTGCAGCAGGAGGCGGTGGACGGGTTCATCCTCGGCTCGCACGTGACCCCGTCCGGGCTGGACGAGGTCGTGGACCGGGTGGTGCCGCTGCTGCAGGACCGCGGCGCCTTCCGCACCGAGTACACCGGCACGACACTGCGCGACAACCTCGGCCTGGAACCGGCGGAGAAGTTCGGCGAACCGGGCACGCGGCGATCGGACTCCGCCGCGTCCTGACGCTCTCCCCCGGTGGGGCCGGCCACCACCGGCCCCACCGGCCCGAGCGCCCGGCAACCACCTCAGGTGATTGCTTCCGCCACCCGCTCCTACCGGTCGAAGGGGCCGTCGACTCCACGGGTTCGTTGGAGTGAACGGCCCCTTCGACCGGTCTTGGCGGCTGAGAAGTCCTTGCAGGATGGTCTTTGATCCGGGTCTTGTCAGCGGCGAAAGCCGCTGCGCAGTGACCAGCCTGAGCAGACCGGCCACCGGCGGGTTCTCAACGGCTTCCTCGCGAGGACGGCGATTTCGCCGTGCATCGGACATGCATGAGAAATCGCGGTACACCGGCAGCGGACAAGCCCCTGAGGTTCCGGTGAGCAGCCCGCTGCGCAGGCCGTTCTGAGAGGACTCCTGAACACGCATTCACCTAGGTCGGAGTGTGCGGGCGGTGAGGAGGACCAGCAGGGCCGCCAAGGGGGCCGAGGCGGCGGCGGCGAAGCCCCAGCGGGCGTCGGCGTGGTAGAGCGGGACCCACAGCACCGGTGCCAATGCGCCGCCGAAGAACTGCGCGGACAACGCCAGTGACGCGGCGCCGCCCCGGTTGGCGGGGGCGCTGGTGGCGGACAGTTCGTTGACGATGGTGCGGATGCCGGTGACCGCACCACCGGCGGCGACGACACCGGCCACGACGAGCAACGGGTCGGGCGCCAGCGCGGCGGTGAGCACTCCGGCGGCGAGCAGCGTGTTCATCACCAGGCCCAGCGAGCGTGGACCCGTCCGCTCCGCCCAGCGGCCGAGCGGTCCGGCGGCGGCCACTCCGGCCACGCCGAACGCCGCGCTCACCAGACCTCGTTGCACCGGGCCGAAACCGAAGTCGTCCTGGGTGCGCAGCACCACCAGCACGGTCAGCCCGACGGCGCCGAGATAGCTCAGGAACGACAGCGCCGCAGCCAGTCCCAGCCTGCGGTTGAGCAGGACCCGCCACGGCACCGCTCCCTCCGCTCGGCGAGCGGCGGCCGCCGCGTCCGGCGGGAACAGCACCAGCACTATCGCGACCAGCGTGGGGAAGGCGAACGCGAGCCGCCAGTTCCAAGACGCCGACAACCCGGTGATCAGCGGGCTGAAACCCTGCCCGGCGGCCTGCATCGCCGCGAACCAGCCCAGTGCCCGGCCACGACGTTGCGCGGGCACCAGGTCGATGATCGAGGCCACCAGCAGCGGCGTGGTGAACGCGTTCGACGCGCCCTGCAACGCCCGCGCCACCAGGAAGACCTCGATCGACGGCGCCGCCGCGCACAGCACTGACACCAGCACGAACACCACCAGCGACACGCGCACGGTGCGGCGACGGCCCCATCGTTCCGCCAGCGTGCCCGACACCAGCAGCAGCACCGCGAACGGCACCATGTACACGGTGACCGCGGCCGCGACCGCCGTCACCGAACCGCGCAGCCCGGCGGCGACCTCGTGCACCATCGGCGTGACCATGGTGCTGCCGTACGGACCGAGAAAACCGCCGACGTACAACGGCCACACCCGTGGCCCCGCCCTCCTGGCGAACCCGCGATCAGCCAGGCCGGCCATGCACGGCACCTTCCTGTCCTGTCAGCGGCGCAGCCGCGCTGTCGGCCCGCGAGCAAGCCCGCCTCGCGGCCAAAGGCCGTGCTTTCGGGCTGCGAAGCAAGCCTGCTTTACGGCCGAAGGCCATGCCTTCGGGCTGCGAAGCAAGCCTGCCTCGCGGCCGAAGGCCGTGCCTGTATGCGCGAAGCGCATAGCCCACGCAAGCAAGGTGACCACCGGCGGGTTCTCAGCTGTCTTCTCGCGAGAACAGGTTTTTCCCTCGTGGCGGAGCCACTAGGGAAAAAGATCCCGCAGCGAGAAGACAGCTGAGGTTCCGCCACCCGACCACCAACGCAGCCCGACAGCGTCAAACCCGAACGAAGTTATCGACGACCGCACCGAAGCCGGATTCCTTCTCGACCAAGCCCCAGCTCACCATCCAGTCGTAGGTGCGCTCGAACTGGTCCTGCGGGTACGGCCTCGGCTCCACGAACCGCAGCCGGTCGAGGCGGAAGTCGTCGGTGGTGAGCTGCTCGATCTCCGCCGGGACCTCGCCGATCAGGTGGTGCAGGTACTGGCGCGGGTCCTCGTTGAGCTTGTGGACCGCCTTGACCACGGCCCGGTTGATCGCCTCGTAGGTCTCCGCGGGCAGGTCGGGGCTCGCGATCTCCGAGCCCACGTAGTAGGCCTCGGCGAGCAGCCGGTAGCCCTGCTTCTCGGCCACCGAGATCCACGGCTCCATCAGCGCCACGGCCTCGATCTCCTTGTCCCGCAACGCTTCGAAGCGTTGTTGCGGGCCGCCGACGTGCACCACCTTGATCTCCTCGCGCGGCAGGAACCCTTCCAAGGTCTGCAGCGCGAGGTAGTGCGAGCCGTGGTGGAAGTTCACGCCGACCGCCTTGCCCGCGAGGTCCTGCGGGTGCACCGCGGGCGAGTCCGGGTGCACGTAGAGGCCCTGGCTGAGCACGGCCGCGCGCTTGCTCACCACTCGGCCGCCGACCTGCGTGTCGACCGAACGCCGGATCTGGCCCCACTCGCAGGCGCGGTACAGCGTGGCCTCACCGCTCTCGAAGTGCGACTTGGTCGAGCCGAACGCGCTCAGCAGCTGGTGGTCCTCCAGGAATCCGACGCCCGCGCCCGCGTAACCCTTCGGGACGAACTCGACTTCCAGGCCTTCTTCCGCGTAGTAGCCCTCGTCCGCGGCGACAAGCTGCGGCAGCGAGAACACCAGCGACAACAGTTCCATCGTGACCTTGGCGTGCGCCATGTCCGGTTCCTCCACTCGAGTTCGCCCGTGGCGGGCATCACGGGCCGCGGAAGTCGGCCGGACGTCGTGCGCGCAGGCCCGTCGCGCCGCAAAACCACCTGAAGATCGTGTCCGCGGCGTTCCGCAGCAGAGGCCCGTACTTCCTCATCGCGCGGCCCGGCATCACCCGCATCGAGGACCTGCGCGGGCGCACCGTCGGCAACTCGGCGGCGGGAAGCAACCTGGACACCACGCTGCGCTACGTGCTGCGGGCGCACGGCCTCAACGCGGACCGCGACGTGACGCTGGTCAACAACGGGATCAACGAGCAGGCCTACGGCACGCTGAGCACCGGTCAGGTCGACGCCACGATCATCCACCAGCCCTTCCCCGCGCTGGGCGAACTCGAAGGCGAGTCGGTCACGCTCGCTCGCGCCTGGGACTACCTGCCGCGCTACCACACCGGGGTGCTCATCGCGGGCGACGACGTGATCCGCGACCAGCCCGACGTGCTGCGCCGCGCGCTGCGCGCGTACTTCACTTCTTACACCGTACGAGGACGCGTATCCGCACCACCTCTCCGGTGGGATGCGCCAGCGCGCCGGGATCGCGCGGGCGTTGACCGCCGATCCGGAGGTGCTGCTGATGGACGAACCCTTCGGCGCCGTCGACCACCTGACGCGAATCCGGTTGCAGCAGGACCTGTTGCGCATTCGCGCGCGGACCGGCAAGACCATCGTGTTCGTCACGCACGACGTCGGCGAGGCGGTGTACCTGGCCGATCGCGTGCTGCTGCTGGCCGCGCGCCCCGGACGGCTGTTCCGCACCTTCGACGTGGAGCTGCCGCGTCCGCGCGAACACGGCTCAATGCCGTTGCTGCAACGGGAAAGCGACATCTACCGAGCACTGTCCGAATTGGAGCGGGAGGCCGAGCTGGCACCGACCACGCCGTGAGCGCGGCCGGTGCCGGGATCAGCCGATGTCCGGTGCCGGTCCCAGCGCGTTCAACGCGGCGACGATCGTCCGCTCCTCGTACCGGAAGTGGGCCTCCAACGCCGCCGACAGCCGGTCCAGTTCGGCGCGCACCTCGTCCGGGCGCCGGTCTCCGTCCACCAGGTCGCCGAGTTCCGCCTGCATCCGGTGCACCGCTCGGTGCTCCTCGGCGAGCTCGGCGAGCACCGGTGCGAGCGCGGGAAAACGCCGTGCCAGCACGGGAAACGCGCCACCGTCCTCGCCGGTGTGGTGCTCGGTGAGCGCCGAGCAGAACGTTCGGCAATGCGTGCGCAGCTGCTCGCCCCAGTCGGCCGCCGCGGCGTCGTGGTCCAGCCGATCGCGCAGCGCGGCGAGTTCGGCGCGCAGCCAGTCGTGGGCTTCCACCAGGAAATCGCCCATCCCGCGGGGCCGCTCCGGGATCGTCGAGGATTCGTGCTCGGCGTGGTCGTCGGTCATGGATTCCTTCCCATCGATCCATCGGACCGGGAGGGGCGGATTCCGCCGGAGGAGAGCGCGCGGATGCCGGGTCGAGCACGCGCTGGAGGGCATCGACCGCACCCCGGAACACGGGAGTGACGACGATCGATGTGACGAGAAGACCCGGAACCGCACTGAGAACGGCGAATCGCGCGTCGCGCGCGTGCTCTCAGGGCCGCGTCGAACTCAAGCGGGAGCCACTACCTCCAGGCGTTGTGCCCATCCGGGGCGCGGCAAGAGGCTACAACGCCACCGGAGCGCCCGGCAATCCACTCTCGCGATCAGCTCAATTCGAGCATCGCTTCGGTGGTGGCCCACAACTCTCGAGCCAGTTCCGGATCGCGCGCCTGCTTCGAGGTCGGCGCGTCGGCCCGCATCCGGTGGAAGTACCGGCCGTTGACGCTCATCGGATCGTCCAGCGTCGCCAGGTGCACCAGGGGCGCGGCGCCCTGCTCGTTGCTCAGCAGCAGGTATCGGGCGAGCCACGTGTTGTACAGCAGCGACGCCGCTCCCCCTGCGTCGCGCCCGAAGCTGGAGCCGACCGCCCCGGGATGGAAGGCGACGGCGCTGATGCCGGTCTCGGGGGCGCGTCGGGCCAACTCCCGCACGAACAGCACATCGGCGAGCTTCGCGGCGGCGTAAGCCAGGAACGGGGAGAACCGGCGGCGCGAGAAGTTCAAGTCCTCCAACGAGATCCGGCCGAACCGGTGCCCCATGCTGCTGGTCACGATCACCTGGGCGCGCGAGGCGCTGAGCCGCTCGCGCAGCAGGGCCTGCAACAGGAACGGGGCGAGGTAGTTGCTCTGCAGGGTGAGCTCGAAGCCGTCCTCGGTGACCCGCCGATCCGGGCCGACGCCGCCCGCGTTGTGCGCCAGCACGTCGATCACCGGGCACCGTTCCAGCAGCCGGTCCGCCAGCGATCGCACCTGCGCCAGCGAGGCGTAGTCCGCGACCAGCGGCTGCACGCCGAGTTCGTCGGCGACCACGCGGGTCTTGTCCGCGGAGCGGCCCACCGGGACGACGTCGGCTCCGCGGGCCGCGAGCTCGCGCGCGGCGGCGGCACCGACTCCGGCGCTGGCACCGGTGATCACCACGGTCTTGCCGGTCAGGTCCTGGGGCATCGATCCTCCTGCGCGGACGCTTCGTTCACATCGGGTGGCAGCGGGTTCCCGTTGCCGTTGCCGTGTGAGCCTGACAGATCACCGCGTCGAGTCGATCACGAGTGGCGACCAGCTCGTCGATCTGCCCGTCGATCCGATCCCGCTCGACGGCGAGCTTGCCCAGCAGGTCCGGGTCGACCTCGCCCGTCTCCACGCACGGCAGCAGGCTCACGATCGTCCTGCTGGGCAGTCCCGCGCCGTAGAGCTGCTGGATCAGCTCGACCCGGCCCACCGCGGACTCCGGGTAGGTGCGCTGCCCTCCCGAACTGCGTTCGGAGCGCAGCAGGTGCTGCTCCTCGTAATACCGCAGGGCGCGCACGCTCACCCCGGCCTTCGTCGCGAGCTCACCGATCCGCATCAAGCCTCCCGCGAGTTATCCAGACCACATTACTTGCCTCTGACGTCAACGTCAGGTTTTAGGCTAGCGCAAGCACATCGCACGACACCATGCCGCAAGGAGTCCTCGTGTCCAGCACCAACCCCGCCGACCGCGCAGCTCAGACGCTGTCCCGCCCGTTCACGCTGGGCGGGGTCACCGTGCCGAACCGCATCGCCATGGCCCCGATGACGCGCGAGTTCTCGCCCGGCGGAGTGCCCGGTGCCGACGTCGCGGACTACTACTCGCGGCGCGCGGCCGCGGGGACCGGCCTGATCATCACCGAGGGCACCTACGTCGATCACGACTCCGCCGGACTCAGCGACCGAGTCCCGCGCTTCCACGGCGAGGACGCGCTCGCGGGCTGGAAGAACGTGGTCACCGAGGTGCACCGGGCGGGCGGCAAGATCATGCCGCAGATCTGGCACGTCGGCATGGCCCGCACCGCCGGGGCACCGCCGTTCCCCGACGCCCCGCCGATGGGACCGTCCGGGCTGAGCCTCGAAGGCGCCGAGACCGGACACGCGATGACCCAGGCCGACCTGGACGCGGTGATCGAGGCGTTCGCCAAGGCCGCCGCCGACGCCGAACGCCTCGGCTTCGACGGCGTGGAGCTGCACGGCGCGCACGGCTACCTGATCGACCAGTTCCTCTGGGAGGGCACCAACCGCCGCACCGACGGCTACGGCGGCGACCCGGTGTCCCGGGTGCGTTTCGCCGCCGAGATCGTCGCCGCCGTGCGCCGGTCGGTCGCCCCGGACTTCCCCATCGTGTTCCGCACCTCGCAGTGGAAGATGTCGCACTACAAGGCGAAGCTCGCCGAAACCCCGCACGAGCTGGAGGCGATCCTGAGCCCGCTCGTGGCTGCGGGCGTCGACTCGTTCCACTCCTCCACCCGGCGCTACTGGCTGCCCGAGTTCGAGGGCTCCGAGCTCAACCTGGCCGGGTGGACGAAGAAGCTCACCGGCAAGCCCACCATCACCGTCGGCTCGGTGGGGCTCGACGAGGAGTTCCTCAAGTCCTTCAGCGGCCAGACCTCCGAGGTCACGGGCATCGACGCCCTGCTGGACCGACTGGAGCGCGACGAGTTCGACCTGGTCGCCGTGGGCCGCGCCTTGCTCGCCGACCCCGAGTGGGCGGCGAAGGTCCTCACCGGCCGCCACGACGACCTGATCCCGTTCACCTCCGACCAGCTCACCACCCTCCACTGACCCGATCCAGGTGAACGGCCCCGTTGCCCGCAAGATCGGTCAACGGGACCGTTCACTCGAAATCAGCGATGGATCCGATGGTCCCCTTTGACCGGCGGGCGAAGGTGGCATCGACCTCGGGACCGGTCGCTCACAAGAGGTCGTCGAGGGTCATCGGCAAGGAGCGGAGGCGTTTGCCGGTGGCGTGGTAGATGGCGTTCGCGATGGCGGGCGGGAGACCGGTGAGACCGACTTCGCCGACGCCCTTCACGCCGACCGGGTTGAAGCGGTCCGGGGCGCCGACGAAGGCGACCTCGTGGTCGGGCACGTCGCCGTTGACGGGAATCAGGTAGTCGGCGAACGTCGCGTTGGTGATCCGCCCGGTGCCGGGGTCGGTGGCGGTGTCCTCGAACAACGCCATGCCGATGCCGCCGACGGCACCGCCGATGATCTGGCTGCGGGCGGTCTTCTCGTTGAGGATCCGGCCGCCGTCGATGGCGGACACGATTCGCGTCACCCGGATCGTTGCGAGCTCCGCGTCGACCCGCACCTCCACGAACTGCGCCCCGAACGCCCCCGCACGGGCCAGGCCTCCGGCGTCGTGGCTCGTCGGGTCGAACGCGCCGTCTCCCGACAGATCACCCCTGCCGTGGCGGGCGAGCATCGCCGCGTAGGTCTCTCCCCTGGCCGCATCGTCGATGAGGTGCAGCCTGCCGTCGGTGGCGGTGAGCTGATCGAGCCGCGCACCGCGCAGCGGTGCGGCCGGATCATCGGCGACGAGGTCCAGGAATCCCTGCCACAGCCGGAGAATCGCCGTGTCCACGGCGGCCCCGAGCGAACCGGTGAGCCCGGAACCGCCTGCCAGCGGAGCCGCCGGGAGCCGCGAGTCGCCGATCTCGAACCCCACCGCACCGACCTCCACCCCGAGGCGGCCCGCGGCGAGCTGGGTGATGACGGTGCGGGAACCGGTACCGATCTCGGCGGTGGAGCTGCGCACCACGGCGGTGCCGTCCGCGAGCACCGTCACCGACGCCTCGCACGGCAACCCGAAGAACGGGAAGCACGCGGTGGCCACGCCGTAGCCGATGAGTTCGTCGCCTTCGCGCAGCGTCGCGGGCTCGGCGGGCCGGCGGGACCAGCCGAACAGTTCAGCGCCACGCCGGTAGCACTCGGGCAGCGCGTTGCTGGACCACGGCAGCCCGCTGTCCTGGTCGATGTCCGCGAAGTTGCGCAGCCGCAGTTCGATCGGGTCGATGCCGACCTGGTAGGACAACTCGTCGATGGCCGATTCCAGCGCGAAGTTGCCCTGGGCCTCCCCCGGCGCTCGCATCGAGCACGGCCCGGGGATGGTCAGCCGCACCTGCTCGTCGCGGGTGGTGACGTTGGCGCACCGGTAGCGGACCGCCGTCCCGCTGGTGACGGGGTCGACGTTGTCGTCGTCCACGGCGGCGGTCTGCGTCGAACGGTGGTCGATCGCGCGCAGCGTCCCGTCCCGGTCCATGCCGATCCGCAGCCGTTGCACCGTGCCGGTGCGGTGCCCGACGCCGGTGAACATCTGCGGCCGGGTCAGCACCAGCCGCACCGGCAGGTTCACCTCGCGCGCCGCGAGCGCGGCCAGGTGCACGTGCGGCCAGGTCCGCAGGGCCGAGCCGAAGCCGCCGCCGACGAACGGCGCGAACACCGTGACGTCGGCCGCGGGCAGCTCGAACGCCGCGGCGATGGACTCCCGCATCGAGCTGGGTCCTTGGCTGTTGCTGTGCACGGTGAGCCGCGGCCCGTCCCAGACGGCGACCGCGCTGAACAGGCCCATCGGGTTGTGCGTGTTCGCGGGCGTGGTGAAGGTGGCGTCGTAGCGCACTTCGGAGCTCGCCAGCGCGCCGGGCACGTCACCTCGGACGACGTCGGTGCCCGCCGGTGCGCGCGGCGCCCGCGGGTCGTCGATCGCCACCACCGGGGAGCGCACCTCGTAGTCCACCTCGATCAGCGAGGCCGCCTCCGCCGCCTGCTGCGGGGTTCGCGCGACGACCACGGCGAGGTAGTGCCCGTGGTGGTCGACCACATCGCCCTGCAACGGCGCGGGCGGCTCACCGGGCGGCCGCTGGATCTTCGGCGCGTTCAGATGGGTGAGCACCGCGAGCACGCCGGGCGCCGATTCGGCACGGGCCACGTCGATGCCGGTGATGCGCCCGGAGGCGATGGTGGAGCAGGCCAGCGCGGCGTGCGCCATGCCCGGTTCGGTCACGTCGTTCGGGTAGTCGGCGCTGCCGCTGACCTTGTGCAGGCCGTCGACCCGGTTCAGTCCGGCGCCGACCAGTGCGGGCACCTCACGAGCCTGCGCCGCGGCGGTGCGGGCCGGGCCGGTGGCGGGCAGCAGTCCGGCGCCGGCCACGAGCACGCCCGCGCGCAGCGCGGAACGGCGGGAGAATTCCATCCGGTTCCCTTTCTAGCTCGTCGCCGTGCGCAGCGCGCGGACCAGGGTGCGTCGGGCCAGCTCCACCTTGAACTCGGTGCCCTCCACGGTGAACGGGTCCTGGACGGCCAGCTCCGCCGCCGCCGCGAAGGACTCCACAGTGGACGGTCGCCCGAGCAGCGCGCGTTCCGCCTCGCTCGCGCGCCAGGGCACGGTGCCGACGCCGCCGAGCGCGATGCGCGCCTCCCGCACGACGCCGTCCGCCACCCGCACGGCCACCGCAGCCGAGGTCAGCGCGAACTCGTAGGAGGCGCGGTCACGCACCTTCAGGTACCCGGAGCGCACGCCCGCGGCGGGCAACGGCAGGTCCACGCCGGTGATCAACTCGTCGTGGCCGAGCACGTTCTCCACGTCCGGGCTCGCGCCCGGCACCCGGTAGAACTCGGTGAGCGGAACCGACCGCGTCCCCGCCGAGCCCTGCACCAGCACCACCGCGTCCAGCGCGGTCAACGCCACCGCCAGGTCCGAGCCGTGCACCGCGATGCAGTCCGCGCTCGCCCCGAGGATCGCGTGCATCCGCGCTCCGCCGGTCACCGCGGCGCATCCGCTGCCGGGCGTCCGCTTGTTGCAGGCCGCCACCGACGGGTCCCGGAAGTACCGGCATCTGGTGCGCTGCAACAGGTTTCCGCCGATGGTCGCCATGTTCCGCAACTGCGGGGAGGCGCTGGCCAGCAGCGCCTCGGACACCACGGGCGCCCGTTCGACGACGAGCGGGTCGGCCGCGAGCTCGGCCATGGTGCTCATCGCGCCGACGCGCAGCGTCTCGCCGTCCCGGCTGATCCCGCGCAGCGGCAACCGGGTCACGTCGACGACGGTGCGCGGGGCGAGCACCCCGTCCTTCATCAGGTCCAGCTGGGTGGTGCCGCCCGCGAGGAAGCACGCTTCCGGATCCGCCTCGACCGCGGCCACCGCTTCGGCGACGTTTCCGGGGCGCAGGTACTGGAACTCACGCATTCTTCGCGACCTCCCTGATGGCGGCCACGATGTTGGAGTACGCCCCGCAGCGGCACAGGTTCCCGCTCATCTGCTCGCGCACCTCCTCGTCCGAGCCGACGTGCCCCTCGTCGAGCAGGCACACCGCGGACATGATCTGACCGGGCGTGCAATACCCGCACTGGAAGGCGTCGTGGCGCACGAACGCCTGCTGCACCGGGTGCGGCTCACCGTCGGCTCCGAGGCCTTCGACGGTGGTGATCTCGCGGTCGTCGCACTGCGCGGCCAGCGTCAGGCAGGACAGCTTGCGCGCCCCGTCCACCGCCACCGTGCACGCACCGCACGCACCCTGGTCGCAGCCCTTCTTCGTTCCGGTGAGGCCGAGTTCGTCGCGCAACGCGTCGAGCAACGTGACCCGCGAGTCGAGATCCAGGGCGTGCTCGGTGCCGTTGACGTTGAGCGAGACCGAAACCCGATTGTCGGCCGTTGCTGGCATGTGACTCCATCCTCGTCGGTGCGATCACCGGCGGCGCCCGGAGGCCAGGCCGGACCGGCATTTCAGCGCGAATCGAACGCCCGGTTCATGACCGTGGGCCGAAATGTCGCGACGCTCCCCCGTTATACATCGGTGATCTTCACCTGCGCCAGGGTCCACCCGCGGTCGCGGGAGCGGATTTCGGCCACCGGCTGCGAATCCGCTACTCGTCCCGTTAAGAGGACTCCTGATTCCCCATGCGCGCAGCAGCGACCCCGCCTTCCGGCGGGATTCGCCGGACAGGCGAGAGCCATCTCGGCAATGCGCCGGTCGAACGGTGGTGGACGAGCCCGGAAACGCCTCCAGGGGCGCCCGCGGTTCGGCGGGCGCCCCTGGACGGGACGGCGGATCCGGGCTACCGGATCAGCGGATCACTTGGTGGTGTTCAGGTCGACGTCGACGGTGAAGTCGTCCTCGCCGTCGAAGTAGTTCGAGTCGTCCTTCGACGGCGAGTAGCTGTCGACGATCATCTTGCCAGCGTCGATGTCGAACTGCAGCAGCCGCAGGTAGCCTTGGCCGCCTTCGGGGCCGCTCTGGTAGTCGGCGAGGATCTCCGGGACCTTGCGGCCGTCGGCGGTCTCCTTCACGTTGTGCGTGGCACCGTGGTTGTGCCCGCACAGCACGGCCTTCACGTTCTTGTGCGGCTCGACGATGCGGTCGAAGATGTCCTGCCCCTGCTGGTCGTAGGAGCCGTCGGTGTTCAGGTAGGCGTGCACGCTGATGATCACCGGGGTGTCGGGGTGCTCGGCGAGGACCTTCTCCGCCCAGGCGTAGTCCTCCTCCTGCATGTCCCAGGTCAGCGACAGCATCATGACCTGCTTGCCCGCGACGTCGACGAGGTCGTAGTGCTGGCGGTTGTCCTTGTGGGACTCGCCGTAGACCGGGGAGTCCGCGAACCGCTTCTCACCGAAGTAGTCGTTGTAGAGGCCCTTGACGTCGTGGTTGCCCTCGACGACGCCGTACGGGAAGTTCGCGTCGTCCAGCTTCTTCATGCTGGCGTCGGCGTTCTTCCACTGGTCCTCTTGGTCGGCGTTGTCGACGATGTCACCGGTGTGCGTCGCGTAGCCGATCTTGCGCTGAGCACCGTTGTCGACCAGCCACTGCGTCTGGTTGTCGAAGTGCTCCGGGTAGCTCTCGGAGTAGTACTGCGTGTCCGGCAGCCAGGCGATCGCGGCATCGTAAGTGCTGGGGTCGGGCAACTCGTTCGCGCGGTCCGCGGGGCCGGCGAGCGCGCTCGGCGCGGCGATCGCGGTCGCGGCGGTCAGGCTGGTGGCGGCCAGTGCGAACAGCAGGCGACGGTCAGGCTTCACTACGGCTCCTCGATTCGACGTTCGACCGGCGACATCGTTTCGACGCGGTGTGGAGTCGATCCGAAACCCCGCCATCAAGCCGGTGAATTGCCACTGAACTCGGGTGAATTACCAGATATGGACGGCACCCCTGGCAATATCGCGGGATTCGAAACGGTCCCCGGCTCGGACACGACGTGCCTTCCGAACTCTGGATCGCGTTTCGAGGAATCCTCGCGCCGCCGGGGATGCGCGATCAACCACCGTCGGAGTGGATCGCGCACGGCGCGGCGAATTCTCGCCACCGACACCCGCCGCTTCGGCCGAAAGGGCAGACTCGCGACCCGAAAGGACCGCATTCATGCGGCTTCCTTGCCCGGAGCACCGCACGGCCGGTGTACTGTCGCCTGGCCCGTCGACCGGGCAACTGTGAGGGAAACCCCGCCACATACCGCCATCATCCGATTCCGCGCTCAACACGCCGGAGACTCGGTGGTGCCCGTACGGAACCCGTGCCGCGACGCTCTGCGGCACGGCGCCCGTCCGCCACTCGTAGTTCAGGTTCGGAGGATGCGCGATGACCACCCAGATCGAGCGGGAAGCCCCACCGGGCGGTGACCGGCCGGACCGCTCCGCCCGGAAACCGGTGCGGATCGCGGTCCGCGCCGCCGACCCCATCACCCTCACCGGTTTGACCTGCACGTTGATGGGACAGCAGCAGCTGCAGGTGACCTCGACGTCCACCGCCGCCGAGGTGGACGTGCTGGTCTACGCCGTCGACGCGGTGACCACCTCGACGGTGGCCGGACTCCGCCGCGCCGCCGCCGAGTTCGACGTGCCCATCGTGCTGGTCACCGGGGAGTTCGACAGTGCCCAGCTGCTGAGCGCGACGGAATGCACGGTCGTGGCGATCCTGCACCGCAACTCCGCGACCCCCGCCCGGCTGCAGGAGGCCGTTCTGGCCGCCGCGGACGGTGGCGCCGCCCTCCCGCCGAAACTGCTCGGCGAACTGCTGCGGCAGGTGCAGGCCCTGCAGCAGGACGTGCTGACCCCGCGTGGCCTGAACACCTCGGGACTCACCCCGCGTGAGATCGACGTGGTGCGGTTGATCGCCGAAGGCTGCGACACCGAGGAGATCGGCAATCGGCTCTGCTACTCGGAACGCACCGTCAAGAACATCATCTACACCATGACGAACCGGTTGCGCATGCGGAACCGGCCGCACCTGGTCGCCTACGCGGTCCGCACCGGGGTCATCTGAGGATCGGTTCGCGGTCCCTGCCGGTGGTGACACCGCTGACCGGCGCGGCCGGACCACAGCGGGGTCTCAGCTGCTTGCTCGCGAGAACGGCGATGTCGCCGGGAAGCGGAGCGCCCCCCACGGCGAGGAAGCAGCTGAGGTTCGGCCGCCGGACCCGCTACGCGAAATCCGCCGAGTAGAGCTCGTCGTTGACGGTCGCCGTGGCGAGTTCGGTCCGCGAGCGGTAACCGGTGCGCTTGAAGCACCGGGACAGCCGCCCTTCCACGCTCTTCTCGGTGCTGCCCAGCACCACCGCGAGCTGCTGGTTGCTCAGTCCCTCCGCGACGAGCCTGGCCAGCAGCCGTTCGTTCTCGTCGACCGTGGCCGCACGCCCCTGCTCGCCCAGTTCCCCTGCGGGCAGCAGCGCGCGCATCCGGGCGCGCGGGAGCAGCGCGTCCAGCTCACCGAAGATCCGGTACGCCGCGCGCAGCGAGCCCAGCTCGGCGAGACCTCGTTCGGCGACGGTGAGCACGGTGGTGGCGTATCCGAACGGGTCATCGCGGTCGGCGGCCTCGACGGCCACCGCGGCCGCTGCCTGGTCCGAGTCGGCGACGGCTCGTGCCAGCGCCTGCTCCAGCCGCACGGCCTCCGGTGCCGGGTCGGCGTCACCGGCTCGCTCGGCGCAGCGCGCGGCGGTGGCCGAGCTGCCGTGGCGATCTTCCCAGGCCGCCAATCGCCGCCACACTTCGGCGGTGCCGCCGACGACACCGGTTTCGGCGGCACGGCGCAGCGCGTCTTCCAGCAGCGAGCGGGACCGCTCGGGTTCGCCGAGCAGGTCGGCGAGGTCGGATTCGGTGAGCAGCAGCAGGTGCGGCATCGGCAGGTTCCTGGTGCGCGCTTCGGCGAGCACGGCGGCGGCTCGGTTCAACCGGCCGCGCGCGATCAGCATCGTGGCCATCTCCCTGAACAGCACCGTCATCCCCGGCACCGGGCCGTGCACCGACTCGGCGACGAGCGCGGCGCGGCACCGTCCGAGGGCGTCGTCCCAGTTGCCGGCACGCGCCGATCGAATCGCCCTCCGGGGCGCGCTCGGCCCCGGCTCGAGCCACGGCACCAGGTCCGCTCCGGTGTGCAGCGTGACCGCGTCCAGCAACCTGCCCGCGACCTCCGCACCGGTCCCGGCAGGCCGGGGCGGCTCCTCGGAATCAGCGGAGTCCAGCCCGAGCAGCGCACCGGACACCTCGCGCAGCAAGCGTCCGAACAGGACGGTGCTCGCGTCGTGGTGCCGCCACTGGTTCCCGCCGAGCAGGTCGTACGCCTCGCGCCACCGGTCGAGCAGGCACAGCGCGGCGGCACGCACGACGACGTCCGCCCCGTCCGCGCCGTCGGCCGACTCGCCGAGCGCGTCCAGATCTCCGGCACCGGCGAGCCCCAGCACCCGGATGATCCGCAGCTCCTGAGCCGCCGCGTCGGGAAGCCACCGCGCATCGGCGCGCAACGCCTCATCGGCGAGCCCGGTGGCGTCGTGCGAGCGCGCATGCCGAGCACTGCTCACCACCTGCCGGTGCAGCGTCTCCGCGCGCAGCGCGGGGTCGGTGCACAGCTTCACCGCGGCCCGCAGCCACCGCTCGGCGCGCACCCCATCAACGGCGGCGACCTCGTCAGCGCGACGCCGCAACTCGACGATGGCGCGGTCCCGGTCGATGAGGTTGCCCGCCTCCGCCAGCCGATCGGCGAGGTAGTGCTCGTCCGGCGCGGTCGCGGCGCCCGTGCTCAACGCGGCGACCGCGAGCTGTGAGATCCGTCGGCGCTCGAACAGCCCGAGTCGCGCGGTCAGCAGCGCCGCCACCATCGGAATCCGGAATCGGAACCCGCCGCTCCGATCCGGCAGCACCACTGCGCGCGCACACCAGTCGTGCAGCAGTCGGCGCACTTGGTCCTCGCCGCACCCGGTGGCCTCGGCGATCAGGGCCGGCGCCGCGTCCCGCAACGGATGCAGCACTGTCAGCGCCCGCAGCACCCGCAAGGCCGGCCCGCCCGAGTCGAAGCCACCGGGTACCGCGGGCACCTGCTCACCGCTCGGCTGCTCCGGCACCTGGCCGGGCACCAGGTGCGCGTGCTGATCGACCACCCGCAGCACGCCGCCGCGCAGATAGCCGTCCACGGCGGCGCGCACCACGGCGGGGTTGCCGCCGCACTCGTCGCGCAGCGTTTCGGTCAGTCCTGCCACGGGTTTCGCACCCAGCCGGTCCACGAGCATGCCGCGCACCGCCCGGGCGGACAGCGGGCGCAGCCGCACCACGCGCGCCAGATCGGCGATCGGTTCCGCCGGTGCGGCTGCCGGCTCCGCCGGGGTGCGGACCGCGCAGACGAAGGTGATCGGAGCCCGCACCAGCCCGCGAAGCGCCCCCAGCATCCGGTGCACGGAGCGCGGGGACAGCCGCTGCGCGTCGTCGAGGAACACCACCACGCGCTTTTCCCGGCCGGACAGCACGCGGTGCAACGTCGCCCACGGCGACTCGCCGGGTTCCGGTTCGGCTCCGAGCGCGCCGGGAATGCCGCCGACCACCTCCGGAACGTCCAGGCCCCCGCACACCACCGGAATATCCATTGTGGACATTCCGCGTTCGGCGACGCGGTCGCGCGCCTGGGCGAGCACGGCGCTGCGGCCGACTCCGGCCGGACCGGTGACCAGCACCAGCGGCACAGCGTCCGTGCAGGACTCGACGATCCGGTCGAGCGCTTCGGCCCGGCCGTGGATCCTGCCGTCCGCGCCCGTCGGACCCGGCCGACACAGGAAGAGCGATCGAGGACTGACCATGCCCCCATTATCGCGGCCGCGGCGAGTCGCACTCCCGGATTTCGCGGGGAGCTCTCTCATGAGTCCGTGAACTCTGCCACCAGCTGTTATGTGACCGATTACGTATTTCTTAAATGATCCGTTCGACATTCTTTCCGGGCACCACAACGCCCCCGAGCGGTGCTAAACAGAAGATCAACGCCATGTCATCGGGGGGATGACGCGAAGGAGAACGGACGTGATTCGGGAGGACACGGCCTTCGAAGTCGGGGAGGGCTTCGAAGGCAGGGAGGGCGCGCTGGCCGCCCTGCGTGGCGCGTTGCGGGAGTCCGCGCCACGCGGGCGGCTGGTCGTCGTACGCGGAGCCGCGGGCAGCGGCCGCAGCAGTCTGCTGCGGACGGCGACCCGGCGCTGGATCACCGAAGGTGTCCGGGCAGCGCAGGTACGGCCCGTCACCGGCACCCTCATCAACGGTTTCGACGCGGTGCTGCACACGCTGCGCGTGCACTTCGACCGCTTCGCCGACCCCAGCCTGATCGATCGGATCAGCAAACTCGCCCGGTCCCGCGCCCGAGCTGCCGCGGATCCGGCGGAGGAGCCTGCCGTGGTCGCCGAGCTGACCGAGGTGTTCGACCGCCTCGGCAGGCTCGGCCCCACGGCGCTGCTGTTCGACGACGTCGACCACCTCGTCGACCCTGCGCTGCTGCTGATCACCGCGCGCCGCCCCGGCTGCCTGGTGGTCGCCGCGGTGCGCGAGCCCGCCACTCCGGGCGCCGCGGAGCTGGCCGAGATCGCCGACGAGGTGATCGACCTCGGCCCGCTCGACGAGCGGCAGATCGCGGCCACCGTCGGCGCCGGCGTGCACCCGGATCTGCTCCGCGCGTTGCGCATAGCGCTGGGGCCGCTGTACGGAAATCCGGGCACGGTGCTCGGCACCCTCGAACAGCTGCATCGCGATGGGCGGCTCACCACCGACGGCGGCCGGACGCGGTTGCGCGATTCCGGATCGCCGCTGCCGCTGCCCAAGGAGCACGACCTGCTGTGCCGCGCCGACGACCTCGGGGAGGTGGCGCCCCGGCTGCTGGCCGCCGTCAGCGCCGTGGTCGCGCTCGACATCGACGACCTGCCCGCGGTGGCCGACGCGCTCGACACCGACCTGACCGTCTGCGGCCGAACCTTGGACCGGCTCGTCGAATCGGAACTGCTGGTGGCCGACGTCGACGGGCGGTTGTCCTGCGTGTGCGCCGCGCTCGCCGACTCCGCAGCCGGGGCGCGTCCGGGCACGGTGCGGCGGATCCGCGCGCTCGGCTCCGCGGCTCCCGTCGCGTCCCTGCGGCCGGTGGCGGCATCGCCGGCCTGCGCACCCGACGCACGGTCCTGGACGGCCGCGGAATACCGCATCGTCGACCTCATCGGCGCCGGCCGCACCAATCGGCAGATCGCCTCCGAACTGGGAGTGAGCGAGAAGACCGTGGAGAAGCAGCTGACCCGGCTGTTCAAGCGAACCGGCTGTCGATCCCGCGTTGAACTGGTGACGATGCGGCTGCGCGACACGAGTCCGGCGGAAGGACTGGGGTGGGCGTCGTGACCGCGACCATGATCGGACCGTCGATAGGGTGGCCGGGTGATGCCGGAGCCGCCATCCCCCATCAGGACCCGTCGGCCGCGCGCCGCTGCATCTTGCTGGTGGACGACGATCCCGACGTGGTCGAAGTGATCACCGGATACCTGCACCGTGCGGACTACACCTCGATCGTCGCTTCCGACGGTCCGACGGGCATGGCGCTGTTCCGGCGGATGCGCCCGGATCTGATCGTCCTGGACGTCGGATTGCCCGGCCTGGACGGAATCCGGTTCTGCGAGCAGGTCCGTGCGGAGACCACCACCCCGGTGATCATGCTGACCGGCCGGGCGGAGGAGGAGGACCGGTTGCGCGGGCTCATCGCGGGAGCCGACGACTACCTCACCAAACCGTTCAGCGGACGCGAACTCGTGCTGCGCATCCACGCGGTGCTGCGGCGCACGCAGGTCGTCCCGGCGCCGCAGCGGCCGGCACCGGAACTGTCCGCGGGCGATCTGGTCGTCAACGAGAGTTCCCGGGTCGTGAGCAAGAACGGCAGGCCCCTCACGCTGACGAATCGGGAGTTCGACCTGTTCGTGTTCCTGCTGCGGAATCCGAACCAGGTGTTCGGGAAGGACGAGCTGATGAGTGAGGTGTGGAACTACGACTTCGGCGACGCCTCCACGGTCACGGTGCACATGCGCAGGCTGCGGGAGAAGATCGAGGACGACCCGTCCCGGCCGAAGATCCTGGTGACCGTGTGGGGCGTGGGCTACCGCTTCGACCCACCGGACGCCGCGCGGTAATGGAGGCCAATCCACTTCTCATCACCTTGGTCGCCTTGTGCGAGGCGACCGGCATCGGGCTGCTCGGTTCGGTGCTGTTGCGGCGATTCCCGCTCGTGCGGCCGCTGCTCGGGATCGTGCTGATCACGCTGCTCGCGATGATCACCAGCACCGGTGTGGTGGTCGCGCTGTTCGGCTTCTCCCCGGAACAGGCCGCCATCGAGCTGTCGGCGGCCTGCGTGGCGGCGCTGGTGTCGCTCAACATCGGCCTGCTCCGCCGCGTCGACGGGCGTCCGGTCACCGTCGGCGCGGCGCGTCGCACCACCGCGCCTCCGCGCTGGGACGTCGTCGCCGAGGTATCGCGCGACCTGCGGGTTCCGCTGGCGAGGCTGCGCGCGACGGTGGAGTCCGCCCAGGCCGACGCTCCCAGCGAGCAGCAGAGCCACCTCGGGCGGATCAGCACCGACCTGGACCGGCTCGGCGATCAGCTCGACGGTCTGCTTCGGCTGTCCCGGATCCAGGCCGACGGACTGGATCCGCGCCCCTCCCCCGTGGAACTGGACGTCCTCGCGCGCGAAGTCGCGGCCCGATTCGGCACCATCGCCGCGGAACGCGGAACGACGCTCCGGGTGGACGTCGAATCCGTCGAGGTGCCCGCCGACCGGACGATGCTGGCGGAGGCCCTCAGCACGCTGGTCATCACGGCGATCCACCACGGCGGATACGGCGGGACGGTATCGATCAGCACCGGCATCGACGCGGACCGGGCGGTCGTGACCATCGACTCCGAACCCGGCCAGGCCGCCGCCGATACCGGCGCCGGCGACGACGCCATCGGACTCGCAGTGGCCGACGAGATCATTCGCGCGCATCACGGCACATTGATGGCCCGCTTGCTGCCGCACCGGCACCGCCGACACCTCCGGATTCCGCTCGGCTGAGCGCCGGTGCCGCGTGATTCCGGCGCTCTGCTGGAGAAACCCCGGCGCTCGGGTGAGGAATGCGGCACTGCGTCACTCCCAGTTGAAGAAACCGCGGCCGGTTTTGCGGCCGAGCTCTCCCCGCGCGACCTTGTCGCGCAGCAGCTGCGGTGGCGCGAACCGCTCGCCGAGGGTCGCGTGCAGGTGTTCGGCGATCGCCAGGCGGACGTCCAGCCCGACCAGGTCGGTGGAGCGCAGCGGACCCATCGGGTGCCGGTAGCCCAGTTCCATCGCGGAATCCACGGATGCGGCGTCGGCGATGCCCTCCGCCAGCATCCGGATCGCCTCCAGTCCCAGCAGCACGCCAAGACGACTGGTGGCGAAACCGGGCGAGTCGCGCACCAGCAGATCCGTTTTGCCGAGGACGCGCACCCAGCCGCGCGCCCGGCCGATGACGGCCTCGGTGGTGCTCGGGCCTGCCACCAGTTCCACGAGTTTCGAAGCGGGAACCGGGTTGAAGTAGTGCATGCCCAGGAATCGCTCCGGGTGCCGCAGTGCGGCGGAAAGTCCGGCGACGGACAGCGAACTCGTGTTGCTGGCGAGCACCGCCTCCGCATCGACGAACCGCTCTGCGCCGGAGAGCACCTCGACCTTCGTCTCGGCCACTTCCGGCACCGCCTCGATCACCAGCTCCGTACCAGCGGGGAGATCGGCGAGCTCCGGAATCACGTTCAAGCGGCTGAGCAGCTCATCCGGGTCGTCCAGCTTCTCCCGCTTCGCGTCCTTCTGGACGGCGTCCGAGAGCCTTTTCTCGGCAATGTCCGCCGCAGCGGTCCCTCTTTCCACAATGGATACTTCGGCGCCCGCGATGGCGTACGTCCGCGCGATTCCCGAACCCATCTGTCCACCACCGATCACGGCGACCTTCGCCGGAATTGCTGACGTGGCCATGACTTCCTCCGCTTCCAGAACCGGGGCTCCGCTCCCGGTGTCGGCACTGTCGTACAGCCGTCGCGGAGCGAGTGCGCCGCGGATTCCGGATCACATCCGGCGTTGCGCTGATCCTCTTGCCCGGCTCGCTCAATCGCGTTGGCAGGCACCCATTTTTAACCGTCCATTCGGTAGGCGATCAAGCAGGTACCCCCGAAAGCACCGTCGACCCATCCCCCGTTTCGGCTAACGACACTGCTGTGGAGCGATGCGCTGCGAGGACCGCATGGACCAAGCCGGCCACGGGAGCTCGAGCACCCCGGCCGGTTCCGGGGAACGGCCCGGATCGCAGCGGGAAATCGCCGGAGCGAAACGCGCCCGAAAAATCACTTTCGACTTGCCGCAGCAAATCCTTCGAGCTCAGCCGAGAAGGAACGTTCCCCGCGCGCGGATCAGGAATCGCCCTCCGCCTCGCGCGTTCCCGGACCGGACATCTCCCGGTGTCGCTCGTGCGCGCGATGCAACAGGCCCATCAGCTGCGACTCCTCCCGGATGACCGCGCGATGTCGTTCCGGGAGCTTTCTGATCTGCTGCTCCTCATCCAGCAGCTTCTGGTAGATCTGCTCCCGTTTCGCCGGATCCGTCTCGAATCCCTCGTCGAGATAGGCCACGGCGTGCCTGCGAGCACCGGAGACCGCGTTCTGCGCCCGGCCCTTCGGACTCATCAGCGAGGCGACCACCGTGATCACCAGCACCCCGATGATCACGGTCAGGGACAGGCCGGTGCTGATCTCGATGACGTGCAACGGCATGCCGTTGTTGATGAACGGCACATTGTTCTCGTGCAAAGCGTGCAACACGAGTTTCACCCCGATGAAGCCGAGAATCAGCGCGAGCCCGTAGGACAGGAAGATGAGCCGGTCCAGCAGCCCGTCGATGAGGAAGTACAGCTGCCGCAAACCCAGCAGCGAGAACGCGGTCGCGGTGATCACCAGGTACACGTTCTGCGTCAGCCCGAAAATGGCCGGGATGGAATCCAGCGCGAACAGCACGTCGGTGCCGCCGATCGCGACCATCACCAGCAGCATCGGGGTGAGCGTCCGCTTCCCGTCCACCATGGTGGTGAGCTTGTCGCCGTCGTACTCGTCGGTGGTGTGGAAGATGCGTTCGGCGATCCGGATGATGATGTTGTCGGCGGTGCGGTCCTCGGAGCCGGCGGGCCGCAGCAGATTCCCCGCGGTCACCAGCAGGATGAATCCGAAGATGTAGAACACCCAGGCCAGCGAGTTGATCAGCGCGGCACCGAGGAAGATGAATCCGGTCCGGGCGATGAGCGAGAACACGATGCCGAACAGCAGCACCTTCTGCTGATCCGCGTGCGGCACCTTGAAGCTCGAAATGATGATCAGGAAGACGAACAGGTTGTCCACCGACAGAGCCTTCTCCGTCACGTACCCGGCGAAGTACTCCGCGCCCATCGTGGCACCGCCGAACACCAGCACGCCGAGCCCGAACACGAGGGCGATGCCGACGTAACCGGCCGACCAGACCGCCGCCTCCCGCAGGCTCGGCGTATGCGCTTTGCGCACGTGGAAGATGTAGTCGAACAGCAGCAACCCGACGACCGCGATGATCGTCAGGAGCCACACCCAGCCCGGTACGTTCATGACAACTCCGCCCTGCCGACGATGAGTTCCACGGGCTCCGGCGACCGGCCGGTGCGACGCGGATTCCGGGACGCGCCCACGCCGCTCAACGGTCCGCTTCCGGTTTCAGGTAGGCCAGCGCCGCCACCACCAGCCCCCGGGTGCCCGCGTCGAGCGTCGGTTGCGGCACCGGAGCGAACTTCGCCGAGTGATTCGCCGGGATGTCCTGCGCGACACGTCCCTGCCGCGCCGCCCGCTCGTAGCCCTCCGGGTCGACGCCGCCGAGCGCCCAATACGTGCTGGGGGCGTCGAACGCGGCGGGAAGATCACCGAAGTCCTCGCTCGCCGTCCACCGCCCCATCTCCCCGACGTCGTCGAAGTGCTCCTGCAGCGCGCCGGTGACCCGCTCGGTCACCTCGTGATCGTTCTCGGTCACCGGGAAGCTCCCGAACACCTCGAATTCGGGTTCCTTCGGGCACCGCGAGGCCACGCACTCGGCGCGGACGATCCGGTCGATCGCATCCAGCACCTGGGTGCGCACCTGCTCGCCGTAGGTGCGGACGTTGAGTTCGATGACCGCGGTGTCCGGGATGACGTTGCTCTTCGTCCCGGCCTGCACGCTTCCCACGGTCAGCACCACCGGCTCGCCCGGCGGCACCTCGCGGGCCACCACCGTCTGCAACCGGACGACGATCATCGCCGCGACCACGACCGGATCGACCGTGGTGTGCGGCATCGATCCGTGTCCGCCGGAGCCGTGCACGGTGATCCGCATGCTGTCGGCGGCGGCGAGCACCGGCCCGCTGCCGGTCGCGACCCGTCCGGCGGGCAACGGCAGCACGTGCTGCGCCAGCGCCACGTCCGGAGCGGGGATGATCGACCGGAGCCCGTCCTCGACCATGCCGCGGGCGCCGTCCGCGGTCTCCTCGGCGGGCTGGAACAACGCGATCGCAGTGCCGCTCCAGTGCCCGGTCCCTGCCGCCAGCAGCTGCGCGGCGCCGAGCAGGCAGGTGACGTGCACGTCGTGCCCGCACGCGTGCATCACCGGTGTGGGCGAGTCGCCGTCGGTGGTGACGGTGCTGGCGTAGCGCAGGCCGGTCGCCTCCCGCACCGGCAGCGCGTCCATGTCGGCGCGCAACAGCACCGTCGGTCCCGGCCCGTTGCGCAGCACCCCGACCACACCGGTGCCGCCGACCCCGGTGCGCACCTCGAAATCCCATTCGCCGAGGCGTTCGGCCACCTTCGAGGCGGTGCGGTGCTCCTGGTGCGAGAGCTCCGGGTGGCGGTGCAGGTCCTGGTAGAAATCCTCCAGCCAGCCGGTGTCTCCGCCGCTCAGGACTGCCTGAGCAGGTGACGTGGTCGTCACGGGAGCTCCTCTCGGTTCGGCGGTCGGTACCGGAATTGTGCTGAGTCCCGCGTCCGCTCGCTTGGTCGAGAACCGGAGCCGTCACCGCCCGCCCGGCTCGTCCCCGTCGTCGTCCGCACGTCGCCGGCCCAACGCGGACGGCACCTGAAGTTCGAACACGACGCCCAGCATCCGGATCACGAAGCACGCCGCGGACGCCGCCAGCACGCCGAGCAGCGGGGCGAACCCGGCGTACGTGCCTGCCACCACGATCGCCGCGCCGACCAGCGCGGGCACCGCGTACAGGTCGCTGACCAGTACCGCCGGGACTCGCCGGATGAGCACGTCCCGCACCGTGCCGCCGCCGACGGCGGTGATGCCGCCGAGCAGCACCGCCTGCACCGGGCCGAGCCCGAAGTCCAGCGCCTTCGTCGCGCCGGTCACGCAGAACACGCTCAGACCCACGGCGTCGAACACGACGATGATCGTGGTGAAGCGTTCCAGCGGAATGCTGAGGAAGAACGCCACCAGCGCTCCCGCGGCGGCCGCGCCCAGGTAGGTGAGGTCGCTGAACGTGGCGGGCGGTACCGAGCCGATCAGCACGTCGCGGATGATGCCGCCGCCCAGCGCGGTCGTCATTCCCAGCGCCAGCACGCCGACCAGGTCGACCCGGACGGCGCGCACCGCGGTGAGCGCGCCGTTGAGCCCGAAAGCGAACGTCCCCACCAGGTCCAGCACGAGCAACAGCGACGACGGCTCCGGCATACCAGCAGTGTGCACGCGCCCCCGGCCCCCATACCCACCAGCCGCTCCAGCCCGAGTGAATGTCCCCGTTGCCCGACGTGACCGGCCAAAGGGGACGTTCGCCCGATGGCGCCGGTGGAGTCACCGGACCATTCGACCGGTCGGAGCGGGTGAAGGTGGCATTCACCTAGAAGGCTTCTGCGGTTGCCGGGGTCAGGCTTCGGGTGGGGAGTGCAGGTCGGCCTGCTTGGCAGCGGTGCCGTGGGCGAGGTGGGCCGGGTAGCGGGACTCGTTGCGGTCGATCTTGGCGTGCGCCGCTTCGACGAGGTCGATTCCCGATGCTTCGGCGAACTGGACCAGGTAGAGCAGGACGTCGGCGGCCTCGTCCTCGAGCCGACCCTTCAGCGCGCCCTGTGCGAGCCCGTCGGCGACGGCGGTCTCGTCGAGCCACTGCAGTTCCGCGATCAGCTCGCCCGCTTCGCCGCTGAGCGCCATCGCGAGGTTCTTCGGGGTGTGGAACCGCCCCCAGTCGCGTTCCTGCGCGAAGTCGCGCAACCGGGCTCGGAGCTCAGCGATGCTGTCCATGCCGTCACGGTATCGACGGCGAATTCCGGTGCGCCGCACCGTCCCCGATCGCCGACCCGGAGATCGACGACCGAGGAGGCCGAACCGCCCGGTCAGAACCTCGGTGCGGATCCGGCGAACTGCATCGCCTTGTACGGCCAGTTGTGCTCGGTGTTCCACTGGCTCACCACGAGGTGCAGGTCGTCGAGAGTGGAACCCGGCACGATGTAGCCGCCGTAGAGCTGCGCGACGTGGCCGCGGGCGTGGTCCTCGCCGTCCCAGGCGGAGCCGTGCACGGCGGTCGCTCGCGGGGTTTCGTACAGGTTCGCGGTAGGCACGTCCATGTTCAGCACGTCGATGCGGTAGTCACCGGCGTTGAACAGCGACAGCAGCCAGCGCCCGCCGACGGGACGTAAGCACAGCTCGCCGTAAGCACCGGTGAGCGCGACGGTCGGCGGATTGCCCCACGCCCACACGCCGTCGCGGAATCCCCAGCCTTCCCACGCGCCCGGATCGGTGAGCCGGTCCGCGGGCACCCGGTGCAGCAGCAGTCCCTGGTCGCGGCGGAATCCGGTGGTGAAGGCGTACACGAAACCGTCGTCGCCGAGACCCCAGGTCAGCATCTGGAACAGCCCGCCGTGCAGGTCGCCGGGCCAGGTGGTGCCGGTGTGCTGCCAGGTCTCGCCGTTGTCGACGGAGCTGTGCACCTCGGTCCAGTGCACGTTGCCGATCCCCTGGCACACCATGACGTGCAGGTACATCGTGCCCCCGACGGTGATCAGGTCGGTGGGGATGACGGTGCTGACGTGGCGACCGTGGATGACGGTGTCGTGCTCGTAGGGCAGCGCCTGCCCCGCGTACGAGTCGGGGCCGATGGAGCCGGTCCACCCGACGCCGCCGGTGGCGGTGGTCGCGTCCGCGAACAGCACCACCGGTGACCGCCAGCCCGGCCCGCCGACCCCGGGCCGCTCGAACGTGTCGCCGAACACCGACACGATCCGCCCGTCCGGCGCCGTCGTCATGACGCCCAGGTCGGTGCCGCCGATGCCGAATCGGTCGGTCACTCCGGGGCCGGTCAGGTCTTTCACCTTGTGCACCAGCGTCACGGTCCTCTCGCACTCGCACCGGCCGTTCCGGCGCCGTGGCCCCGACTGTAGGTGCGGATGCCCCTGTGATCGCACGCCGGGAGCGGGCTCACGCACGCTCGTCGGCGTCCTCGGTGCTTCCGGGCTCGTCGGCGTCCTCCGGCTCTTGCGGAGCAGGGTCGCCGGAGTCCGCCGGGGGTTCGGCGAGCGCGCGGATTCCCGCGTTGAGCAGTGCGATGGCGGGCACCACGAACACCGCACCGGCCACTCCGGCGCCGAGGAATCCCGCCGTGATGCCGAGAACGACGGCCAGCGGATGCAGCCGCACGGCGTGCCCGAGGATCAGCGGCTGCAGCACGTGGCCCTCCAGCTGCATCACGCCGACGACGATGGCCAGCACGATGAGCGCGGGCAGCGGGCCGGTGGTGACCAGCGCCATCAGCACCGCGATCGAACCGGCGATCATGGCGCCGACGTAGGGCACGAACGCGCCGATGAACACCAGCGCGGCCAGCGCCGCCGACAGCGGCACACCGACGATGGCGCACCCGACGCCGACGCCCACCGCGTCCATCAGCGCCACCGCCGCGCTCGCCCGCACGTAGGCGACCAGCGATTCGAACGCGCGCCGCCCGGCCACGTCGACCCGCTCCCGGACGTTCTCGGGAACGGTCATCTTGAGCACGAACCGCCAGATCGACCGCCCGTCGCGCAAGAAGAAGATCAGCGTGAACAGGGTGATCAGCAGTCCGCTGCCGACGCTGAGCATGGTGCTCGCGGTGTACAGCGCCCCCGCCGTGAGACTGTTCTGGCTGCCGCGCAGGAAGTCGGTGACGCGCTGCACCCCTTGATCGAGCTGTCCCTGGCTGAGCCCCAGCGGCCCGTTCCGGAGCCACTGGTGGACGCTCTCGACGGTGTGCGCGGCCTGCTCCTGCAACCCCGGCAGTCCGTTGATCACGGTGAGCACGACCAGCGTCAGCACCCCGCCCACCACGACGAGCCCGAGCAGCAGCGTGAGCACCGTCGCCAAGGTCCGCGGCACCCCGATGCGGGCGAGCCGGTCCACCAGCGGCGCGAGCAACGCCGCGAGCAGCATGGCGACGCCGAGCGAGATCACCAGCTCGGCGAGCACCACCGCGATCCGGCCGAGCACCACGAGCAGCGCAGCCACCACCAGCAGCCGCCAGCTGACGGCCCCGGCGACGCGCAGTCCCCGAGGCACGGCCGATCCTTCTTGTTCGTCCACCGCGTCCTCCACCCGCCCAAGATCGGCCGAATCCGGCCACGTTTAAACATGCCGCACCCCACCCGGGCGTGGTTGTCGGTGGGTTCTGGTTCCATCAGGGTGGGTGATCATTTCTGTTCGAGTGGAGGTGCGGGCGGTGCGGGAGGCGACCGGGAGTTCGGTGGCGCGCTGGATGGAGGTGTACCTGGAGCACCTGCAGGCCAGGAAGCTCGCCGCGAACTCGTTGCGGGCCTACCGGCTCGACCTCGATTCGGTGGGCGCGGCACTCGCGGAGCTCACCGGGACGCGCGTCGGGGAACTGCCGATGACGGCGGTGACGGCATCGGAGCTCCGGTCCGCGTTCGCCAGGCACGCCGCCGCTCGGTCGGCCTCCTCGGTGACGCGGGCGTGGTCGACGTGGAACGGGTTCTTCGGGTTCCTCGTCATCGAAGGCGCCGTCGGCGGCAACCCCATGCAGGTGGTGCCGAAACCGCGCAGCGCGCCGTCAACGCCGAAGCCGCTGCAGGGCGAGGACACCCCGGAGCGGCTGCTGCGGCTGGTCGCCGACGGCGGGCGCCGCGCCCGGAACCCGTGGCCGGAGCGGGACCTGGCGGTGCTGGCCGTGCTGCTGTGCACCGGGGTGCGCTCGGCGGAACTGCTCGATCTCACCGTCGCGTCGCTGGCGGGGCGGCCCGGCGACCGGCGGCTGCACGTGCGCGGCAAGGGCGGCAAGAACCGGTCCATCCCCATCGAGGGCGCGCTCGACGAAGTGGTCGGCAGCTACCTGAGTTCGCGCCGGGTCCGGTTCGGCGACCGGCTGCCCGGTGCCGAACCGCTGTTCGTGGATCACCGCGGCGAGCCGTTGCGCCGTGGCGGGCTGCAGTACCTGGTGCGCCAATCGCTGCGCGCCGCGGGGATCTCCGATCGGGTGCAGCGCGGTGCGATGGTGCACGCCTTGCGGCACACGTTCGCGACCCGGCTGGCCGAGGACGGCGCGAACGCGGCGGAGATCGCGAAACTCCTCGGCCACGCGTCGATCAACTCCAGCCAGACCTACATCGACGTCACGGCCCGCGAACAACGCCTCACGGTGCGGGCGAACCGCACCCACCAGGTGCTGGGCGAACTGGCTCCGCGCGAGGGTTAGCGGCCGGAGGCTTCAGATGGTGAGCCGCCCCAACGGCCGGTTTCGGTGGCGAGTCCGTACACCGCGCCGTGCGGGTCGGCGATCAGGACGACGTCGCCGAGCACCGGGTGCCGCATCCCTTCGACCACCCGGCCGCCGCCTTCGACGGCGCGGTCGGCCGCGAGGTCCACGTCCTCGGTGGCGAAGTGGCACACCCAGTCCCAGCGGCCGTCGACGGCTCGCCCGGATCGCGCGGCCACTGCGCGGCCACCGGTGAGGTAGCGCGCACCGTCCACGTTCCAGCCGAGCGTGGGCGCCCAGAACGCGTCCGCCCGGTCCGGGACACCGGTGCACAGCTCGACCCAGCAGGGTTCGCCTCGGCGCGGCGCGGGCGCCCACGGGCCGTGCTGGGCGCGGCCGGTGACCATCCGCGCGGTGACCTCATCGGGGCCGACCAGGTCCCCGTCGTGGCGCGCGCCGGCGAAGACCACGTACCAACCGGGCCGCACACCGTGCGTGGCGGGCCGCAGCGTGGCGCAGTGCCGCTCGCCGACCCAGCATTCGAAACCGTTCGTCGCGGAGCCCCACATCCGCCAGCCCAGCAGGTTCTGGTGGAACAGCGCCGCGCCCTCCGGGTCGGTGGTGATCAGTTCAACGCGACGCAAACCGCGCACGGCGGTGGGCTGGGGCACAGCGGGGTCGTCCTTCGGGATCGAACAAGAGCCGTTAAGGCTCCATCTTGTCCTCCGAAAGTGGAACGGACAATGCTCCATTCAGCCTAACGGCGCCAGGTAGACGGCCGTTTCGATCACGCTCCGCATCAACGACCGACGGCGTATCCCTGCATTCCGCGCGGGTTCGCCGCCGCCGAGAGGACCCCGGTCTCCGGGTCGCGGGCCACGGCGCTGAGCCTGCCCTCCGACCACGGCTCCCCCACCGTCACGTCGTGCCCACGGCGGCGGAGATCGGCGATGGCCGAGTAGCCGACGCGGGACTCCACGGTGACGGCGCCGGGGCGCATCGCCCGCGGGTAGAACGAGCCGGGGAAGCTCTCGGAGTGCCAGTTCGGCGCATCGATCGCGCCTTGGAGGTCATAGCCGCCGCGGACCTTCTCGCGCTGGGCGACGCCGAGGAAGAAGTGCGTGCTCCACTGGTCCTGCTGGTCGCCGCCGGGCGTGCCGAACGCGAGCACCGGCCGCCCGTCGCGCAACGCCAGCGACGGAGTCAGCGTGGTGCGCGGCCGCTTGCCGGGAGCCAGCGAGTTCGGCAGACCCGGGTCGAGCCAGGCCATCTGCAGCCGGGTGCCGAGCGGGAAACCGAGCTCTCCGATCACCGGGTTGGAGTGCAGCCAGCCGCCGCTGGGCGTCGCGGCGATCATGTTGCCCCACCGGTCCACGATGTCCAGGTGGCAGGTGTCGCCCTGGGTCTCACCGCTGCGGGCCACCGTGGGTTCGCCCGCGCCCGCGGGCGCGATCAGGTCCAGCGGCCCGTCCTGCACCCGGTGGGAGTGCGCGCTGAGCCGGGGTCTGCGTCCGCCGGGGCTGCCGGGGCGCAGTTCGAACGAGGCCAGCTCGCCGATCAGTGCGCGGCGCTGCTCGTTGTAGGCGGGGTCGAGCAGATCGTCGACGGTGACTACGGTGCTGTCGCCGTACCAGGCCTCCCGGTCGGCCATCGCGAGCTTGGTGCCTTCGATGAGCGTGTGCAGGTAGTCCGGAGTTCCGAGGTCGAGCGATTCGGGCAGCAGCGCGAGTTGCTGCAGCAGCACCGGTCCTTGGCTCCACAGCCCGGCTTTGCAGACCGTCCAGCCGTTCCAGTCGTAGCTGGCGGGTTCCTCGTAGGTGGCGGCGAACCCGGCGAGGTCGTCGCCGGTGAGGGTCCCTTTATGCCGCTCCCCCGAACTGTCCATCGTGGACTGAAAGGCGGCGCCGGCGAGGGCTTCGGCGATGAATCCCTCGCGCCAGACCCGCCGGGCCGCGTCGAGCTGGGCGTCCCGGGACGCCCCGGCGGCCTCGGCTTCGGCGAGCACTCGCCGCCACGTCCGCGCCAGCGCCGGGTTGCGCAGCAGCGCTCCCGGCGCGGGCGGTTCGCCGCCGGGCAGGTACAACTCGGCGGAGGTGGTCCACTCCGAGGTGAACAGCTCGCGCACGGTCTGCACGGTCTGCCCGATGCGTTCCACCGCCGGATGCCCGTTCTCGGCGTAGCCGATGGCGTACTTCAGCACCTCCGCGAGCGTTTTGGTGCCGTGGTCGCGCAACAGCAGCAGCCACGCGTCGAAGGCGCCGGGCACGGCGGCCGCGAGCGGACCGGTGCCGGGCACCAGTTCCAGCCCCAGGTCCCGGTAGTGCGCGATCGTCGCGGCGGCGGGCGCCGGTCCTTGACCGCACAGCACCGTCGGAGCTCCCCCCGCGGGCGCGAAGATGATCGGGACCTCACCGGCCGGGCCGTTCAGGTGCGGTTCGACGACGTGCAGCACGAACCCGGCCGCCACCGCCGCGTCGAAAGCGTTGCCGTCGTCCTCCAGCACCGCCATCGCGGCAGAAGACGCCAGCCAGTGCGTCGAAGCCACCATGCCGTGCGTGCCCTGAAGTGTCGGTCGCGTCGTGAACAACCTGGTCCTTCCGCCGTTCGGGTCCGAACAGTCAACACCACGACCGGACGAGGAACCAAGAAGCGTCGCGACCGAGCACCGGGTCAGCCGCCGAAACCGATGCCGAAAACCTCCAGCACCGTGTACACGCCGAGCACGGTGATCGCCGCGCTGCTGAGCACGAGCGCGGCGGTCAGCCACCGGTTCGCGCGGAACCTCCGGTCCACTTCGGTGCTGCGCAGCTGCCACACGGCGACGACCACGGCGAGCAGGAACACGCCGCTGCCGATGCCGCCGATCTGCACCATCAGCACCGGTTCTTGCGCGAACAGGAACAGCACCGCCCACAGCGGCGGGAACAGGATGGTGAGCAACCGCACGGTGCGCTGCCGGGATCGGACGTCGTGCCAGTCGATGACGCCGAGCAGCCCGAGCGTGTTCGTCCACAGTCGCGGGACGCTCGCGGCGGAACCGATGGCGGTGGAGCCGAGCACGGCGATGGCGCCGAACAGGAGGTGCATTCGACGAAGCTGGGGCGCCGCCCGTTCCACGCGTGGGCGCAACTGCCCGAGCGGTGGACGCTGGTCACCGACGCCGATGCCGACCCGGCCGCCACGGCGCCGTTCCTGAGCCGCGGCGTCGACGTCGTCGTCGCGGACCGCCAGGAGCCGTGACCGGCCGCTGAAGCCCTCGCGGGATGGTCCTGCGGCCGGTGTTCTCGTACGGCGACGTTCCAGCGGCTCGGCGGTTCGGTCGGCGTCACGCCGGCCGGGGCGACGTAGTTCGCGGTCGGACAGTCCGCTGAGCACGCCATGTCCACAAGGCGGTGGTATTCCTGTGCACCGGGGAATAACACTGCGCTTGCGGCGTTGAACCGTTCCAGCCTCGATCACGATTCAGACCTACGATCGAGGTTCCCGAACCGACCGCAAGAGGAGTGTTGAGTGGGCAACAGCGACGAGGCAGTGGAATTGAGCCCGACCGACTGGGTTCAGGAGCAGACGAAGAAGATCCGTGAGAGCGGCACCACCGAGGGCCTCTTGATCAACGGGGCGCCCATCGTGCTGCTCACGTTGCGCGGTGCCCGCACCGGCAAGCTGCGCCACACCCCGGTGATGCGGGTGGAGCACAACGGCAGCTACGCGGTCGTCGCCTCCAAGGGCGGAGCCGCGGAGCACCCGACCTGGTACTACAACATCAAGGCCCACCCCGAGTTCCCCCTCCAGGACGGCGCCATCACCAAGGAGTACGTCGCCCGCGAGGTCGAGGGCGACGAGCGCGACGAGTGGTGGGAGCGGGCCGTGGCGGCCTTCCCCGCTTACGGCGACTACCAGCAGAAGACCGACCGCCACATCCCGGTCTTCGTGCTCGACCCCAAGTGACGCATCGGCGTCCGCGTGCTGAAACGGCCCCGCCGCGCGGCGGGGCCGTTCGCGTTCCGGTTCAGTCCTCCGACGCGGCGGTGCGGTCCGCCGAGTAGGCGTCCCGGTCCTGCGCGCGACTGCGCAGGTGCGGCCGGACGTTGTCCGTCGGTCTGCACCATGAACCGGTCCGCCGTGATCGCCTCGGCGACCTGTTCCGGTTGCAGCGCCGCCAATTCCGGCCCGAGTCGGTGGTGGTCTCCGGCCCGAACGGCCGGATCGACCCCGCGACGCCGGTCATCACCGGCCCGAGGCACTGCGCGGTCACTCCGACACCCTGCAGCTTCAGATACGTGTCGGTCACTGACATACGGGAACCGCTCGGTTGGACGCGGCCCGACCATCCTGGAAGACATCGCCGCCGGGGCCTGCGCGCTACCGGACCGACCGTCAGATCATCCCGAGGAACTCCTCAGCTTCGGCGAGTCGGCACCGCCAGCCACGCGAGCGCTTCGTCGGCGGCCGCCGCGGCGTTGCCGTGGGCACGCCCTTCGTTCCAGGCGACGAGGGCGGCGAACGTGGCGGCCTGGTAACCGCTGGCGACGGCGGTGGCGGCAGCAGGTGAGATGTCCGGGACGCGCTGGACGATGAAGCGGGCGAGCTCCTCGATCCACGGCCGGTAGGCGGCGGGTGCGGAGCCGGCGAGTTCCGGTTCGCCGCACACGACCCGGATCCAGTCGGGGCCGGCGGGCGTCATGGGCCCGTCGGATATGGAGGCGACGATCGCACGGCGTGCCGCTTCGCTCACCGGCGCGTCCTCGGGCATGGCTGCCAGCGCGTCGTGCAGTCGTCGGGTCGCGGCGGGAACGCCGACCCAGGCGATGTTCGATTTGTCGGTGAAGTGGCGGACGAGGGTGCGCACGCTGACACCGGTGGCTTCGGCGATGTCGCGCCAGCCGACGGCGCTGTAGCCGTGCCCGTTCCACAGCCGGAAGGTCTCGGTGGCGATGGCGGCGCGGTCGAGCACGGTCGGGCGACCGCGTTGCGGGGCGGGGGCATCGCTGTTGCTCACCGCCCCGACACTAGCGAACCCCGCGGGACGCGCCTGGATTCGACCGGTTTCACAGCGCCGGTCAGCGGTACCGGAAACGCCTGCACGATGCCTCTCCCAACACAGCACCCGGCACTGGGAACCGGTGCGCACAAGCAGGAGAATATTTTTGGCTCAATGCGCCAAAATCTTGGTATCGTCACCTCCGCACCCGGCGGGGAGGAGGAGTCAATGGGCACCTACGCGGTCACCGGGTCGGCATCGGGCATGGGGAGCGCGACCGCGGGAAAGCTCCGCGCGGCGGGTCACACCGTTGTCGGGGTGGACCTGGCCAACGCCGATCTGGTGGCCGATCTGTCCACCGCCGATGGTCGCCGAACTGCGGCGGAAGGAGTGCTCGCGGCCGTCGGCGGGCGTCTCGACGGAGCCGTCCTGGCGGCCGGAGTTGGACCGGTTCCGGGCCGAGAAGCCGTGATCCCGCAGGTCAACTACTTCGGCGCGATCGAGCTGCTGCGCCGGTGGCGCCCCGCTCTGGCCGCAGCGGGCAACGCCAAAGTCGTGGTGCTCTCCAGCAATTCGACGACCACGACACCACTGGTGCCACGCCGTGCGGTGCGCGCGCTGCTGTCCGGCGATCCGGACAGAGCGGTGCGCGGTGCGCGGGTTTTCGGCAAGGCCGCTCGCGCGATCATCTACAGCGGCTCCAAGATCGCCCTGAGCCGCTGGGTGCGCCGGACCGCGGTGCTTCCGGAATGGGCCGGGTCCGGCATCCGGCTGAACGCGCTCGCCCCGGGGGCGATCCTGACCCCGATCTTCCCGGTTCCCATCGGCGGGTACGGCGACCCGTCCCAGCTCGCCGACTGGGTGGTGTTCATGCTCTCCGACGCCGCCGACTTCCTGGTGGGCAGCGTTGTGTTCGTGGACGACGGGTCGGATGCCTACTTCCGCTTCGATGCCTGGCCGCGCCCGGTCCCGCTGCGCGGGCTCACACGCTACCTGCGTCGAATGCGCTCGTTCGGAACGTTCTGACAACGCGCGGGCGCAGCTGATTCGACGAAGCAAAGGAGACGGCCATGGAGGCCATTCCGGATGTGCTCGCCCCGGCGACGCTCGGCCCGACGCGGTTGCGCAACCGCACGATCAAGGCCGCGACGTACGAGAACATGGCTCGCGGCGGGTTGGTGACCGATGCGCTGATCGACTTCCACGTGCGGCACGCGGCCGGCGGGGTCGGGATGACCACGGTCGCCTACTGCGCCGTCGCCCCGGAAGGCCGCACCGATGGTGAGCAGATCGTGTGGCGGCCGGAGGCGGCACCGGGGCTGCGGCGGTTGACCGAGGCGGTGCACGCGGAGGGCGCGGCGATCTCCGCGCAGGCCGGTCACTCCGGCCCGGTCGCCGACTCGACCAAGACCAAGGTGCCCGCACTCGGGCCGAGCGGGTCGCGCAGCCTGCTGTCGCTGCGCAAGGTCAAGGCCGCTACCAGCGCGGACCTGGACCGCGTCGTGCAGGCGCACGGCGCCGCGGCCAGGATGGCGGTGCGAACCGGGTTCGACGCGGTGGAGATCCACCTGGGCCACAACTACCTCGCCAGCTCCTTCCTGAGCCCGAGGCTCAACAAGCGCACCGATTCCTACGGCGGCAGCCTGGCGAATCGCGCCCGCCTGGCGCTGCGGATCATGCGCGCGGTACGCGAGGCGGTGGGCGACCGGATCGCGATCCTGGCCAAGCTGAACATGGACGACGGCGTCCCAGGTGGCTTCTGGCTGGACGAGGCGATCATCGTCGCGCGGTGGCTGGAGCGCGAGGGCACCGTGGACGCGCTGGAGATGACGGCAGGCAGCTCGCTGCTCAATCCGATGTACCTGTTCAAAGGCGACGCGCCGGTGCGGGAATTCGCCTCCGTGATGCGGGAACCGATCCGCACCGGCGTGAAACTCATCGGCGGCAGGTTCCTCCGCGAATACCCCTACCAGGACGGGTACCTGCTGGAGGACGCGCGGCAGATCCGTGCGGCGGTGGACCTCCCGATGGTGCTGCTCGGCGGGATCACCGATCGCCGGATCATGGACACCGCGATGCGCGAGGGTTTCCAGTTCGTCGCGATGGGCCGTGCGCTGCTGCGCGAACCGACCCTCATCAACCGAATCTCGGCCGACCCTGACGCGCGGTCGCTGTGCAACCACAACAACCGCTGCATGGTCACGATCTTCACCGGCAGCCGCTGCGTCCTCGTTCCCGGCCCGGACGTCGAAAGCCCCGCCGGGCAAAGGGCTTCCGACCGACCACATGATGCGCGGGAAGGCTGATTCGTCGCACCGGGCACCGCCTCGAACTCACCCACGGATGGTCATGGCGAGCCGGTGACCACGACGTCGTTGTGCGCTCCTTGCGCCACCACTCGGCCGTACTTGTCGGGTGTGACGGACCACAACGCGCTCATGGGCCGGTTCAGCACTCCTGATCGCACCGGGCCGTTCGGGGACGCGTAGTCCACACGATCCACGTGATCACCCGAGTCCTCGGCCCGGGCGAACACGAAGACGTAGCCGTCGCCGTTCGTCGCCGACATCGGCGAGCCGGTGTAGGCACCTTGGAGTTCCGGAATCCGCTCCCACTTCCCCGGCCAGGTGTTGGGGGCGGCACGGAGCTCCGTGCTCTGCCACAACAAGCCGTCTTCGTCCAGGGCGAACAGGTAGAGCAGTCCGTCGCCGCCCAGGGTCACCGTCGGCGGATACGCCAGCGCCTTGTCGTCGAACGGGTTGCCCGCGTGCTCCCGCCAGTCGTTCACAGCGCGCCCGCGCTGCGCCCAGGTGCGGAGCCGCTTCGTACCCCTCTCCAGTGCGAAGACCCGCAGGCATCCGTTGCGGTCGATGTGGATCTTCGGGTCGCCGAAGATCGACGGAGTCGTTCCCGCCTCATCGCTCATCGGGACCGCGTTGGACCACTCGTCGGTTCCGGCTCTCAGCTGGGTGATGTGCCACAGCCTGTTGTCCTTGCCCCTGACGAACACTTCGAGCTTGCCATCGGAATCCTGGCTCGCCGTCGGCCGTCCCTGCACCTTGCCGATGTTCGGCATCGTTCGCCAGCCGCTCTGCGCCGCACGCACTGCGCCCCCTGCCGACAGGTTGTACCGCAAGTCGCCGTCCTTGCCGACCGCGAACGCGACCAGCCTTCCGCTGGCGTCCGGCACGATGACCGGGATGCCGCCGATCTCGCCTCCGATGTTCTCCGGCCCTTTCCACGAAACTCCGGTGTTCTGCCGGTACCGGTCGACGTCCTGCCCGTCGGCTTGCAAGGTGACGAGGCTGCCGTCGACGGCCCGAGCGGTGGTGTGGGCGGGGAGTTCACATCCCTCGTCGCTGTCGCGCTGTTCGCACGCCGTGAGATTCACCGGCGCCGGCGGTGCGACAGGTGGCGCCACCGGCGGCGGTATCGACGGCGGCGGAACATCCGGCTGTGCCGCCGGGGCCGATGGCGATTGCGCAACGGGCTGGTCCAGCCGGGACCACACCACGGGAGTCGCGACCGCCGCCATCAGCACGGCCGTGGCGGCCGCCAGGACGATGAACAGCCGCTTCCTCCGACGCCCGACGGCCCGTTCCGCTGAAGTCGCCGGCAGCAGCGCGGGAGCCGAGATGCGGGCGGCGTTGGGCGCGAGCACCAGGTCGTCGATGCGTTCGCTGCCGCGCTGGCGGGGCCGTGGCAGTCCGCGTCGGTGCAGCTCCCGATCCAGGCCCCGGTAGACGTCGCGCATGCTCAGTTCCGCCGGTCCGTCGGCGTCGCCTCGGTCGAGCAGCCGGATCAGTTCGCCGGTGAACGCCGTGTGCCGCGCACCGGGCGGGGCGAGCGAGACCTGATCGCGGGCGGCCGAGGTCAGGACGTATCCACCGTGCACGTCGGCGAGGTCGATCGGATCCTGCGCGCTGAGCGTGCCGATCGCGCGTCCGGAGAAGCAGCAGTCCAGGACGATGACGACCGCGCGAGCGCGGCTGTTGAGCAGGCTCTTGCGGATCGAGGCGTAAGGAACGGAACTGTGCTCCAGGCGGTACGTCTCCGGGTCGGTCGCCCGGGTCGCCAAGTACAGCTCACCGTCCGTGCTGACGAAACCGTGTCCGACGTAGTGCACGAGCAGGACGTCCGTGGCCTGTTCGGCGGCTTCGGCGACTGCGAGGCCCATCCGCATCGGGTCGGCGGAGTCCAGGATGCGGATGATCTGTTCGGGGCGCACGCCACACCGTTGCGTCAGCACCTGAGCCAGGTCGTCCATAGTGGACTCCACGGCGGGAACCGGTGGCGCGGCGGAGTCGTTGGCGCAGCTCTGCGTGCCGACCAGGACCACCCTGCTTCCGGGTGACTTCAACTCGGTCATCGACGAACTCACCCCTCCCCGCGCGGCGCGCCGGCGTCGGCGGCGAGCGTCGTGGCCAGTTCACGCGTGAGCCGCCCACGAGCCGCCAAGTCCGCCTGCCGAAGGTCCCGAGCGGACAACGTGACGCCGGCTCCGCCGACCGTTTTGGCGACGGTGCAGGCGACGTCCACGGCCCGATGCTGCAACCACGTGCTGACGGCGGTCATGAGTCCGGCCGTCGTCGCTCCGGTGCCCAGCGTCACCAGGATCAGGACCGGGACGGTGCCGAGCTGCCCGGCTTCGGGCGGGCGCTCGACGAGGTGCACGTGTCCCCTGAGTTCGGGCTCCTCCGCCAGCCAAGTCCGCAGCGCGCGTAATTCGTCCGTCGTCTCGACACCGGTCATGGAAATTTCCAGCTCCACGTTTTCCCCCTATTGTCGAGTTCAGCTCGTCGAAACCGTCCAGAGTTCCGGACGAAATCCGAGTGGCCACGTTAGCGCGAGCGCCGACGCACGCGGGGAGAAGCGGAGATTTTCCACCGATCGTCCCGAGAATCCCGCACGGGTACACAATTCGATCGGCCTTTCGAGCGAATGCGGACCCCGCTGGGCGATCGATTCAAGATTCGCCCCGGGGAAATCGGGGCGGGCCGTCCGCTATCGGGACAAGAACCGCACGTGCGGGTGTCCATCCACAATGGAGACCGAGCACCGCACCCCGTACACCTCGGCCACGAGGTTCTCGGTGAGCACGTCGGCCGGGGTTCCGGTGGCCACCACTCGGCCGCTGGAGAGAACCGCGAGTTCGTCGCAGAACATGCCCGCGAGGTTCAAGTCGTGCAGTGCGATCACGCTGGTCACCGGCAGCCGTCGCACGAGCGCGAGGAGTTCCAGCTGATGGGCGATGTCGAGGTGGTTCGTCGGCTCGTCGAGGATCAGCTCCGCCGGTTCCTGGGCCAGCGCCCGCGCGATCTGCGCGCGTTGCCGTTCACCGCCGGAGAGGCTGTGCCAACGCCGTTGCGCCAGCCCGTCGAGCCCGGCCTGCGCCAGCACGCGCCGGATGACCTGCTCGTCGTCCGGGTTCGCGCCGCCCCAGCCGTTGCGGTGCGGGGTTCGGCCGAGCGTGACGACTTCGGTCACCGTGAGATCCACGTCGGTGCCGACCTGCTGCTCGACCACCGCCACTCGCCGCGCCAGGTCCCGCCGGGACCACGCCGACGCGGCGCGTCCGCCGATCTCGACCGCGCCGGAGTTCGGCCGCCTGAGCCCGGCCAGCAGCCGCAGCAGCGAGGACTTCCCCGACCCGTTCGGCCCGAGCAGCCCCACCGTGGTGCCCTCGTCGACGCGCAGCCCCACTCCGTCGAGGATCAGCGCGCCGCCCGCGGACCACGACACGTCGTTCGCGGTCAGGCTCACGACATCCTCCCTCGTTTGGCCAGCAGCACGGCGAACGCGGGTACCCCGACGAGCGCGGTGACGACGCCGACGGGCACCTCCTGCGGCGCGGCGATGGTCGTGGCCAGCACATCCACCCACACCAGCAGCACCGCCCCGAGCACGGCGGTCACCGGCAGCAGCGCCCGGTGCCGCGGCCCGACGAGCAGCCGCGCGGCCTGCGGCAGCACCAGCCCGACGAACCCGATCGCACCGGCGGCGGCGACCAGCGTCGCGGCGAGCAGCGCAGTCGCCACCAGCAGCAGCGCCCGCAGCCGTCCCACGTGGACACCGAGGGAGGCGGCCGCGTCCTGCCCGAACGCGAACGCGTCCAGCGCCCCGGCTCGCGACAGGCACAGCACCAGGCACACCGCGCACACCGTCCCGGCGATCGCGACGTCGTTCCACCGCGCACCGGACAACGAACCCAGCAGCCAGAACAGCACCCCTCGGGTCTGCTCCGCGTCCGCCGAGGTGATCACGATGTAGGAGGTGAGCGCGGAGAACAGCTGGGTTCCCGCGACCCCGGCGAGCACGGTGTGCCCGGCCGCACCTCCCGCGACCGACGCGAGCAGCATCACCAGCGCGAACGCCACCAGCGCCCCGGCGAACGCGCCCGCGGTGAGCCCGATCGCGCCGGCACCGAGCCCGAGCACCACGACCGACACCGCGCCCGTGGAGGCTCCGGCGGACACGCCGAGCAGGAACGGGTCGGCGAGCGGGTTGCGCAGCAACGACTGCAGCACCGCCCCGCACACTCCGAGTCCGGCGCCGCAGATCGCCGCGAGCAGCGCCCTCGGCAGCCGCAGCTGCCACACGATCCCTTGCCCGATCCGGGAAACCTCGGTGTCGAACAGCCCCAACCGGTGTCCTACGACGCCGGCGACGTCGGTGACGGTGAGTTGCGCCGGACCGAGCGTGACCGCGACCGCGATCGACAGCAGCAGCGCGGGAATCCCGGCGAGCACGATCGCGAACGCGGGCAGCCTCCCGGCAACAGGCATCCCGGCAACGGGCATCCCGGCAACGGGCGGTCCGGCGGACGGTGACGCCGTCACCGCTTCCGATCCAGCTCGACGAGCCGGTCCGCGAGCCGTTCGATCCCGTGCACCGTGCGGATGCTGACGTTGAGCTCGGTGCCGGTCATCCCCATCAGGTTCCCGTCGCGCACGGCGGCGAGCCGTGACACCGCCGGATCCTCGTGCAGGAAACGGGTTTTCGCGTCGAGCCCGTCGCCTTCGCCGTCGCGGGTGAGGTCGCCGAGGACCAGCAGGTCCGGGTCGCGGGCGAGCACGTCCTCCCAGGACACCTGCGGCCACATCGAGGACATGTCGTCGTAGGCGTTGCGCACGCCCAGCGCCCGGGTCATTACCGCCGGTGAGCCGGTGGAGCCCGCCATGTACGGGGATTCGGTGCGGGCGAACCAGAACAGCACCGAGGTGTCGGCGCGGGACTCGATGCCCGCGACCTTCTGCTGCGCCGCGGCGACCCGGCCGCGCAGCTGCTCGTTGAGCGCGTGGCCCCGGTCGGGGACGCCGAACAGGTCGGCGATCTCCTGCACCTCGCGGTAGATGTCGTCGAGCTCCACCGGCTTCGGCAGCGGCGCCTCCTCCGGGAAGCAGTTGCTCGGGGACAGGTACGTCGGCACGCCCAGCTCACCGAACCGCTCCCGGTCGGCGACTCCCTCATCGGTGAACACGGCCTGGTAGGCGCCGAGCACCATGTCCGGTTCGGTGCCCAGCACCGACTCGAACGACGGGTTGTTCTCGGCGAGCCGCGGAACGCGCGAGTTCGCCTCGGCCAGCGCCGGATCGACCGGGTCGGTCCAGGTCGCGGTGCCCACCATCCGATCCGCAAGGCCCAGCGAGAGCATGATCTCGGTCGTCGACTGGTTCAGCGACACCGCACGTTGCGGGGGTCCTTCGACGGTGACGTCGGTGTCGCAGTTGCGCACCGTCGTCCCGGTCCGGGCGGTGTTGTCGGCTGGTGCGGCGCACGAGGCCAGCACAACGGCGGTCAGCGCCACCAGCCCGACGCGTAACGCGCGGGCCTGCGAGAACGGCATGTCACAAGGTTCCTCACCCCGAACTCAGGCGCGGAGTCCGGCAGGCTGCGACCCGGAACCGCCTGCGGTCCGGGGAGCCAGCCAGGTCTTCGGACTCGGGTTCAGTGAGCGAGGTTCCCTTCCCGGATCAGCGGATCCAGTGGTTCCGGCCGTCGGCCGTCCTCGCCCATCGCCCCTACCGCTGCGCGTCAGCTCCGGATTTCGACCGGATTCCCTGCCCTCGCGGGCGCGACTGGCTCACGAGCACCCTAACCGGACATACCACTACTCCATCAAGGTGATATTGCTCGCTGCGCGGTTCACCAGGTGACCGGGAGCCGGGCGATGCCGTTGCCGATCTGCTCGTCGTCGTCCTCGGAGCCCACGGGCATGCCGACCTTCTCCAGCGGCACCGCCAAACTCAGGTTCGGCAGGCGGCGCAGCAGCGCCCCGTAGACCTCTTGCAGCTCGATGCGCGCCAGCGGGGCGCCGATGCAGTGCGACAAGCCGTGGCTGAACGCGAGGTGCGGGTTGGGGCTGCGGCCGACGTCGAAGGTCTCCGGGTCGGTGAAGACGCGGTCGTCGAACGACGGCGAGTAGTGATCGCACAGCACCAGGTCACCGGCTTTGATGACGACGTCGCCGATGGTGATGTCGGCCGAGGCGTAGCGGGGCTGGAAGGATTCGTCGACCTTGCTCAGCCGCAGCACCTCTTCCACGGCGGTCTCCAGCAGCTCCGGCTCGTGCACGACCCGTTCGCGCTGCTCGGGATGCGAGGCGAACAGCGCGATCCCGGCGCTGAGATTGCTGGGCGTCACCAGGTAGGAGAAGCTGATCGTGGAGATCAGTTCGCACACGGTGCCGTCGTCGATTTCCCCTTCGCACAACGCGGAAATGAGATCGTCGCCCGGTTCGCGTCGTTTCGCCGCGACCAATTCTCCCAGGTACCCGAACAATTCCTGGGCGCCGACCGCCACTTTCTCCGACTCGTCGAGTCGTCCCGCTCCGGCCAGCATCGCCATGAACTCGTCGTGCTCGGCGACGCCCAGCAGGTCGCAGAGCACCTCGAACGACAGCGGCAGCGACAGTTCCGCGTGCAGATCCACCGGGGGCGCTTTCGCGGTGATGCGATCCAGGTGGCCGGCGACGCGGTGCGCGACGCGTTCCCGCAGGTCCGCCATCCGTTTCGCGGAGAAGTGCGGAGTGAGCGCCGCGCGGGTCTTCACGTGGATCTCGCGGGCCACCTCCGGGTCGTCGCTGCGCACCAAGGTGTCCAGCAGCGGGGTGTCGAGGTAGCGGGGCCGGTTCTCCGGGTCGGGGTGGGATCGGCCGATGCGGCGGTCCTTGAGCAGCTGCTTCAGCTCGGCGAGGCGAGTCACCAGCCAGGCCTCGTCCCCGGTGCGGGTGCGCACCTTGACGACGGGTCCGCGTTCCCGCAGCTGCCGCATCAGCGGGCTCAGCCTGCCGACCACGGACCCTTCGGATCTCAGCAGGGGCAGCTCGTCGACGGTCATCAACATCCTCCGCGGCACGGCAACGATCAGTGGGCGTGCCACCGACGTTAGGCCCGATTCGCTGGGGAAAAGACCACACGTGAGTGCGCGTCGATAAGGCAGGAGCTCCGCGTGAGCGCCGGGGGTCCCGCCGTTCGAACGTCCCGGGGCTCGCTCATCCCGCGTCGTGGTTCGCGACGGCTCGGTCGATGTCGTCGGCCAGGAGGTGGTGGTTGAGGGCGATGGCGGCTTTGGAGCCTGCGGCGGCGGCGTTGATGAGCTGGGCCGGGTCGTCGGAGACGTTGCCCGCCGTCCACACGCCCGCGACGGTGGTCTGGCCGGACGGGTCGATGCGCACCCAGCCGTTGTCGTCGACCTCGCAGCCCAGCGAGGTCAGCAGTTCGTCGCGGGGCACGAACCGGGGGCCGATGAAGACCGCCGCGCGCGCGACGACCTGGCCGTCGGCGAGTTCCACGGCGGAAACGGCGTCTCCTTCGGCCACGACTCGGGCGACCTCCCCTTCGACGATCCGCACTCCGCGGGCCAGGAGCCGGTGGCGTTCCTCATCGGTCGGCGTGATCCGGTGCGGGAAGAACACCACGTCGTCGGACCACTGCCGGATCAGCTGCGCTTGGTGCAACGTGAAGGGCCGGTTGTCGCCGCCGATCACGGCCAGCGGGGTGTCGCGGACCTCGAAGCCGTGACAGTACGGGCAGTGCAGCACGTCGCGGCCCCAGCGTTCGCGCAGCCCGGGGATCTCCGGCAGCTCATCGCGCAAGCCCGTGGCGACCAGGACCGCTCGTGCGGTCAGCGTGGCGCCGTCGTCGAGGCGGATCGCGAAACCGCCCTCTTCGGCGTGGTCGAGGCCGGACGCCCGCACTTCTCGGGTCTCACCGCCGTAGTTGCGGACCTCCTCCTGGCCGAGCTTGACCAACTCGGCCGGGTCCTCCCCGTCCCTGGACAGAAAACCGTGCAGGTGCGCGGAAGGCGCGTTGCGCGGCTCTCCCGCATCGAGCAGCGTGACCCGCCGCCGGGAGCGGCCCAGCATCATCGCCGCGGACAATCCGGCGGCGCCACCACCAATGACCACAACGTCCCTGTCCAGCATGCTCAGCTCCATGTTCTCGGTCGGCTTCGGTGAACGGGTGAGCACGCCGCCGCTCCCAAAAACGGACGGGCGGATCGCGACCCTCGGACACCGCCTCGGCGTGCACCTTCCGGAGGCGGATACCCTCGAAGAGTAACAAGTAGTTCGCCGGTTAACGAAAGGGTGACCTTGTCCTTCCTGCAAGATCGCGCGCGGGAGCTCTGGAGCGCCGAGAACCCGGACCTCGACACGTCCCCCATGGCGGTCGTCGCGCTGGTCAACCGCATCGGCGCCGTGCTCGAACAGGCCACCGAGCAGATCTACGACAGCGCCGCGCTCACCCCGGCCGAGGTCAAGCTGCTCGTTCCGCTGCGCCACCTCGAACAGCCCGTGACGGCGGCGTACCTGGCCGCACAGCTCGGGATGTCGCGGGCGGGAATGAGCAAAACCCTGGCCAAGCTCGAAAAGCGGGGATTCGTGGCGCGCTCCGCCAAGCCCGCCGACCGCCGCGCCACCCTCGTCAGCATCACGCCGGAAGCCGAGCGCGCCATCGACGACGTCTTCCCCCGGGAGCTCGAAGCCCACGCACGGTTGCTGGCCGGACTCGGTCAAGAGCGCGACGCCGTGCTCACCGCGCTGAATCGACTCGCGGACACGATGGAATCCCGCATGGCGGGCGGGAACGCTTGAATCTGGCGGCACCGCGTCCGACACGCCGCGCCGAGCCCCGTGCCGATGGCCGTCGATCATCCGGCAAGCTGTCCGGGTTGATCCGGCGGGCGGCGCCGAGGTGATCACCCGTCCGGCGGATGTTCACGGGTGGCCCGGCCGGTATCGGTGACGGGCACGCACATTCCGGGGGAAGGCGACGCATGCGACCGACGGGCTCCGAGGAGCGTGCCGTGCCGGACGAGTCGAAGATCGGACGCGCGGCGGCAGCGGTGTTGCGGACCGCGCGAACGTTCCGCACGGCGGCGACGGGGCTGCTCGGTGAGCCGGATCGCCTGCGCGCGCTGGCGCGGGAGCAGTACACCGACACCCATCAGCGGGAGGTCCACGAGCGGCTTCGGGAGATGCCGGTGAGCAGGCTCCGCGAGGCGGCGACCGGCAGGCTCCGGCTCGGCGAGCTGGAGCGGTCCGAGTTCCGCACCGTCGCGGACGTGGCCACGGCAGGCCCGGAGCGGCTCCAGACCGTGCAGGGCGTCGGCCCCACCACCGCGCAGGACGCCGTGGCCGCCGCCGGGCGCCTCGCCCAGGCGACCGCGCAGGACACCGTGGTCCGGATCGACCCCGATCGGCGCGATCAGGCGCACACCGGCCTGCTGGCGACGTTGCGGGCGCTGGAGATCGCCGGGCAACAGGCCTCGGCGCGGCAGGACGAGGCCCGGCGCGGCGTCGGCGCGATCGACGAGCTCGAACCCGTCGCGCGCCGGACCGGCAGCCGGCTCCGGATGTTGTTCACCGGCCGCCGCCGCAAGGACACCGCGCTGGAAGCGTTCTGGCGCCTGGAGAATCTGCTCCGCGACCCGAGCACCGAGCGAGTGACGACCGCCGCGAACGAGACCGTCGGGGTCGAGCGGCGGCTGTCCTCCGACGAGCTCTGGCAGGACTACCAGCACCGCGCGGCGACCTACAACACGCTGCTCAGCGAACTGACCGGCCGGGCGAGCGGCGTCGAAGGTTCGGCCACCGGGCACCTGCCGCCGGAACAGGAGCGGCAGGTCACCTCGACCGCGCTGGACACCCGGCTGATGCGGGTCACGTTGCGCGGTTACCAGGCTTTCGGGGCGAAGTTCGCCCTCGCGCGCCGACGCTGCATCCTCGGCGACGAGATGGGGCTGGGCAAAACCGTGGAGGCGCTCGCCGCGATGGCGCACCTCGCGGCCGGGGGCGCCACGCACTTCCTGGTGGTGTGCCCGGCAAGCGTGCTGATCAACTGGGTGGACGAGACGTCCCGGCACAGCGCGCTCATCCCGCATCCGCTGCACGGCCCGACTCGGGACGCCGACACCGACGCGTGGCTGCGCGACGGCGGTGTCGCGGTCACCACGTTCGACACCTTGCAGCGGCTGCGCCGGCTCGGCACCGTGGCGATGGTCGTCGTCGACGAAGCGCACTACGTCAAGAACCCGCAGGCGAAGCGCTCCCAGGCCGTCGTGTCCGTGGTGGCCGGTGCGGAACGCGCGCTGCTGCTCACCGGCACGCCGATGGAGAACCGGGTGGAGGAGTTCCGCACCCTCGTCGGCTACCTGCAACCCGAGGTGGCGCGGAAGCTCGACGCGCGGGACGCGTTGTCCCCCACCAGGTTCCGCAAAGCCGTGGCGCCCGCGTACCTGCGGCGCAACCAGGAGGACGTGCTCACCGAGCTGCCCGAGCTGATCGAGCTGGAGGACTGGGTCGAACTCGACGGCGACGAGTCCCGCGCATACCTGGCAGGAGTGCGCGACGGGAACCTGATGGCGATGCGCCGCGCCGCGTACGCCACCGGTCGTTCCGCGAAGCTGGAGCGGCTCCGCGAGATCGTCGAGGAGGCCGAGGCCGAGAAGTGGAAAGTCGTGGTGTTCACCAACTTCCGGCCCGTCATCACAACCGTGCGCGGCGCGCTCGGCCCGGCGGTGATGCCGGAGTCGCTGACCGGCGACCTCAGCGCGCAGGGCAAGCAGGACCTCATCGACGAGTTCACCGAACGCGAGGGCCACGCCGTGCTGCTCGCCCAGATCCACGCGGGCGGCACCGGACTGAACATCCAGGCCGCGAACGTCGTGATCCTCGCCGAACCGCAGCTCAAACCGAGCACCGAGAACCAGGCCATCGCCCGGTGCCACCGCATGGGCCAGACCCGCAAGGTCCACGTGCACCGCATCCTCGCCAAGGACAGCGTGGATCAGCGCCTCACCGAGACGCTGGAGGCGAAGGCCGGGCTCTTCGACGCCTACGCCCGCGAGAGCACCGCCAAGCTCGCCGACCCGGAAGCGCTGAACACCTCCCCCGTGGCGGAGGAGTCCGACGGCGCCGTCGAACGACGCGTGCTCACGGCCGAACGCGCACGGCTCGGCATCGGCTGAGCAGCCCCGCGCCCCATGGGGTCTTTTCAGGCATCTCCCGTTGCCCTTTCGCCCTCGGCGCCGCTTCGCCCGGCGACCACCGGCGCGGCGGTGGCGTCGTTCTTGCGGGCCTATTGATCAAGGTGGGAGCGACAGCGGATGAGACGAACGGCAGCCACTTTGGTCGTCACGGCCGGATTGCTCGCGGGATCGGTCGGGCAGGCGGCGGCGGTCGGCAGCTGGGCCGAAGAGCCCGTTCCGGCACCCGACGGAGCCGGCAAGTTGACCGACGCGGACAGCGCCCGAGGCGAGTCCTGGGCGTTCGCTTGGCAGGTGGTCGACCTCGCGGAGTCCGGCAAGGTCACCGAGCTGATCCAGGTCGGTGACCAGGTGCAGCTGTTCGGAATCGGCCCCAACCTCGAACCGTTCTGATACGGACTGGACAACGGCGAGTGGCTGGGCAAGCCGGCACCGCCCGCGGTCCGCGTGGAGGGCAGAACGGCCTGCGCAGCGGTACCTCAGCGGCTTCCTCGCTGACAAGGATCATCTCGCGAGGACCGCTCGAGTCCTGACGAGTCCGGTCCAGCGTTCGACGCCGCTGGACCGGCTCCGTTACCAGGTGACGGGCGGATACCCCCACACATCACGAAGTTGCCGCAACACCGCCCGCCAGTCGCGCGAACCCGGGCTAGAGCCCGGTGCGCGGAGAAAACCTTCCCGAACTACGCGTTCGCCGAGCGGGACTCAGCCCGAGCTCGGGTTTCCTCCCGTCAGATACCGCGTCAGCATCGCCACGAGTTCGTTCTCGAAGTGGGGGATGTCGATCGGGTCCGATGCGGCGATGAGTTGGTGCACGACGAGTTCGACGGTGGAGACGACGAGGCGGGCCGCGGTGTGCGGGTCGCCGACGCGGACGTCCGCGTGTCGTTCGATCAGGTCGCGGACGTAGCCGACGTGGACCTTCTCCAGATGCGCGACCTTGTCCAGCAACGCCTGGGAGCGCGGGGCCTCCTCGATCATGATCCGCAGCAGTTTCGGGTCGTCGAGGTGGCTTTCGATGGCGGCTCGGACGAAGTGGCGAACCGTTTCCTCGACCGAGTCCGGCCACGCGTCGGGCAGCCGGGCGGCGGTGTTGCGCATGCCGTCGTCGAGGTGGCGGGTCAGCAGCTCGACCAGGATCGCGTCCTTGTTCGGGAAGTACTGGTACAGCGAACCGATGGAGATCCGCGCCCGCTCGGCGATGCGGTTCGTGGTGCCGGCGGCGTAGCCGTGCTCGGTGAAAACGTGAGCAGCCGCGCTGAGGATGCGCTGGCGAGTGAGTTCCGCCCGGACTTGGCGCGGCTGTTTGCGCGGTCGCAGCCGTCGCTCACCCGAGTTCATGGCACCTCCTCGAACGCGCCGGAAAGCGAGTAGCGCGTGAAGCGAACAATTACTCATAATGATGCCACAACCTGCGGTGATGCATCACCCGTGAGCATTCGCAGGCCCGTTTCGAAGCAACGCGTTCAAGCAAGGAGCCAATGATGACGCACGCCCGCACCCGTCCCCGGCGGGTGTCGATGGAGGAGCTTCGCGCCCGGCTCGGGCAGCCCGATGACATGGTCACGGCCCTCAAGTCCGGGGTGAGCATCGATCAGCATATGCACCGCTTCATCGCCCACTCCCCCTACCTGTCGATGGCCACCTCCGACGCGGCGGGCCGCGCGGACTGCTCTCCTCGCGGCGATTTCCCGGGTTTCGTGAAGGTCCTCGACGAACGCACCCTCGCGATCCCGGACCGGCCGGGCAACAAGATCGCCGACGCGTTCCGCAACCTCGATGAGAACGACGGCATCGGGTTGCTGTTCCTCATCCCGGGAGTCTCGGAAGTGCTGCGGGTCAACGGAAGCGCTTACGCCACCGACGATCCCGACGTGCTGACCCGCATGCGGGTCAACGGCAAGGACGCGCAGTTCGCGCTGATCGTCGAAGTGGAGCAGGCTTTCTTCCACTGTGGACGGGCGCTGTTGCGGTCCCGGTTGTGGGACCCGGACAGCCAGGCCCTCGCGGCGGAAATTCCGTCGGTGGGCGAGATCGCCGCCGCCCAGTCGGGCCTCGACATCGACCCGGCTTGGCTCGAACGCGAACTGCAGGCCGGATATCGCAAGCTGTACTGACGACGGGCGCGGCGCGGAAAACCGTTTCCCCTTGGGCGAGCTCGGCTGTTACGGTCCGATGCGAGCGGCAAGAGAGGTTCCGCAGGGCCTCTGATCAGGGAGTTTCGACGTGGTGAGTGACGACGACATCTCCGGGTGAATCCGGAGTGTGAGCACCTCCGCAACCGCCTTCAGGCGGTGCGGGAGGTCATGTCGTCGTACCCGTTTCCCCGTCCGCTCGCCGGGCCGCAGCAGCGCGCCCGCCTGGCGTTGGAAGGCACTCAGCATGCCCGACGCACTGATCGTTTGTTCCGACCTCACCTTCTCCTGGCCGGATGACACGCCCGTGTTCGACGAGCTGTCGTTCACCGTGGGCGGCGGCCGCACCGGGCTCGTCGCGCCCAACGGCGCGGGCAAGAGCACGCTGCTCAAGCTCATCGCAGGGCAGTACCGGCCGCAAGCCGGTTCCGTCACCGTCCACGGGACCGTCGGCTACCTGCCGCAGAGCCTGCCGCTGGCCGGGGAACTCACCGTCGCCGACGTGCTGGAGATCGCCCCGACCCTGCGTGCGCTGCACGCCATCGAAGCCGGTGACGTCGGCGAACACCACTTCGCCACGGTCGGCACCGACTGGGACATCGAGGAACGTGCCCGCGCCGAACTGGATCGGCTCGGGCTCGGCGAGGTGCCGTTGGACCGGCCGTTGCGCACGTTCAGCGGTGGCCAGGTCGTGTCGCTCGGGCTCGCCGCGCAACTGCTGAAGCAACCCGACGTGCTGCTGCTCGACGAACCCACCAACAACCTCGACCGCGACGCGCGCCACCGGCTGCACTCGGTGCTGGAGGAATGGCACGGGTGTCTGCTGCTCGTCGGCCACGACCGTGAACTGCTCGACCGGATGGACCGCATCGCCGAACTCGACCGGAGCGAAATGCGGTGGTACGGCGGCGGTTTCACCGATTACGAAGGCGCGCTGCGCGCCGAGCAGGAAGTCGCCGAGCGCCACGTCCGCAACGCCGAACAAGAGGTCAAGCGGGAGAAGCGGGAACGCCAGCAGGCACGGGAACGCGCCGATCGACGTGCGAGCAACGCCGCCCGCAACGTGAAATCCGCCGGGCTGCCGAAGATCCTCGCCGGAGCACGCAAGCGCCGCGCGCAGGAATCGGCGGGCCGCGCCGACGGGACGCATGCGCAGCGGGTCGATGAAGCCAAGGCCAAGCTCGACGAAGCGGGACGAGCGCTACGGGACGAGGACAGGATCTCCCTGTCGCTGCCGGGAACCCGGGTGCCCGCCGGGCGCACGGTGTTCCTCGGCGAAGGTCTGCGCGCCGGCTATGCGGGGACGCCGGTGTTCGCCGGCGTGGACGTGGCGATTCGCGGACCGGAGCGGATCGCGCTGACCGGGGCCAACGGTTCCGGGAAGTCCACGCTGCTGCGCCTGATCACCGGCGAGCTCGCCCCGGAGCACGGTGAGATCACCCGGACCGACGGGCGGATCGCCTACCTCTCCCAACGACTCGACCTGCTCGACGCCGAACGCGGCGTCGCCGATAATCTGCGCGCGTTCGCGCCGGACATGCCGCAGTCGCAGTTCATGCACGTGCTCGCGCGGTTCCTGTTCAAGGGCGACCGCATGCAGCTGCCGGTCGACGTGCTCTCCGGCGGTGAGCGGCTGCGCGCGACGCTGGCCTGCGTGCTGTGCGCGGAACCCGCACCGCAGCTGCTGCTGCTGGACGAACCGACCAACAACCTCGACCTGGTCAGCGTCGGTCAGCTGGAGAGCGCGCTCAACGCCTACGAAGGCGCCCTCGTGGTCGTCAGCCACGACGAGCGTTTCCTCGCCGAGATCAACGTGACCCGTCGTCTCCACCTGTCCACCGGCGCACTGCGCGAAGCGGACGACAGCCCGCGTTGAAGTGGAATAGGCAGTGCGGTATCCGCGGCCGGACTTTCCGGGGGAATAGCGGAAAACTCGACCAACAATTGGAAACCGGATGCTCTGACCGGTGCCACGCCTGCGCACAGGTGTGACACCCGAAGGGACGTATGCGGTTACCGGTCACTTCCAGTAACTTGGAAGAAACTGGGGTTGTGGCCGGACGATTAACCCGCAGAACCGAAGCCGATCAGATCGTCGATCGCGCAGTGATCCGGCCCATTGCACCGAATACTTGCATCATGCGTGCTCGATGAGCAAGACGATTCGGAGGAGGAACAGTGGGGGAAAGCATTTCCGGTGACGGGTCCACACGGAATGCGGTCGTCCTCATCGCCCACGGCATTCCCACCTACCGCTATGGACTCGCGCTGGGACTGGAACAATCGGAATTCGCAGTGCAGGAATCCGCACCGGCGGACGCGCCGAACACCGGCGAGTGGGACGCGTGCCTGGTCGAGGTGTCGCGGTCCGACAGCTCCACGCTCTCCGCACTGCGGGACGCCCGCCCGGCAGGGGTGCTGATCGCCCTGCTCGACGAGCCGGACGCCGATGATTACCGTGCGGCGCTGCGCATCGGAGCCGACGGGCTGGTCGCCCAGGACGCGGCGCTCGACGAGATCATCACGGTGCTGCGGCTGGCGCTGCGCGGCACGGTGCTGCTGCCACGCGGAATCGCCCGGTCACTGGCCACCGGCGTGACCCGTCCGCCGACCGCGCTGAACCTCACCGGCGTGGACCGGGAACTGCTCACTCGGCTGGCGATGGGCAGCCCGGTCGCCGACATCGCCAAGTCCGCCGGTTATTCGGAACGGCAGATGTATCGACTCGTCCGGGAGATCTACCACCGGCTGGGCTCCCGCAATCGCAGCGAGGCCATCGCGACCGCCACCAGGTGGGGACTCATCTCGGAAAGCCAGAGCAGGGCCGCCGCGGAAACCGACAACGCGGCACGGCCACCGCCGCGCGCCCGCTGCCACTGACCAGAACCGTCTTCCCGATCGAACCCCGCCACGTTCCCGAAACGCGCTACCGGGTACCGCCGACCCGGCCACCACGGGTCGCGAAGAAGCCCGGAACGGCGGTCGGCAAAGTCCGAAGGAGTCACGTGCTACAAGTTTTCCGGCCTACCAGGCAAAGCGACGACGAACAGGAGGATTCCCCCGGAATCGTTGAGGAAGCACCGGCAGAACCGACCAGGCGAGTCGGTGTCCGCGATCTGATCCAGATCGCCCGCGGGCACCAGCGCGCGATCGCGATCGCACTGGTGCTCTCGTTGCTGGGCGCCGCGCTGGGGCTGGTGCAGCCGCTGCTGGCCGGGCGTGCCATCGACGCGTTCGCCCGGCAGCAGCCCTACCTGCCGTTGATCTGGGTGCTCGCGGCGGTGTTCATCAGCGAGGCCGTGGTCTCGGCACTGGGCCACTACGCGCTGGAGCGGTCCGGCGAAGGCATCGTGCTGGGGCTGCGGCAGCGGGTGATCGGCACGCTGCTGCGGCTGCCGATGCGCCGCTACGAGCAGCGGCGGCTCGGCGACCTGCTCGCCCGCACGAGCAGCGACACGACCCTGCTGCGCGACACCTTGGCCTACGACCTCTCCGAAGTCGTCGTCGGCGTGTTCGTCGTCATCGGCGGCACCGCCATGATGATCTGGCTGGACGCCGCGATGTTCCTCATCGTGCTGGCGATCATCGGCGCGATCGGGGCGCTGACCATGTTGCTGCTGGCGGGAATCCGCCGAAACGTCGAAGAAGCCCAAGACAGCCTCGGCGGCATGACCGCGGAACTGGAACGGGCGCTGTCGGCGATCCGCACGGTGCGGGTGATGCGGGCCGAAGATCGCGAGCAGGAACGGATCGGGCAGCACGCCCGGCAGGTGTACGAGCAGAACCTCGCCGCGGCCAAACGGGATTCCGTGGTGAACCCGGCGATGACGCTGGCCATGCACGCCTCGCTGATCGCGGTGCTCGTGGTCGGCGGCATCCGGGTCGTCAGCGGCGCCTCGACGCTGGCCGACCTGGTGGGTTTCCTGCTCTACGTCACCTACATCGCGACGCCGATGGCCAACATCTTCGACGTGATGGCCACCTTGCAACGCGGACTTGCTGCATTGCAACGCGTCGACGACGTGACGCGGATGCCGGTGGAGGAGGCCGCCGCGCCGGTCACCACCACCCCGCGCGAGCCGGCCGCCCCCGAGGTCCCCGCGGTGGAACTGCGCGACGTCTGGTTCGGCTACGACCCGGACACCCCGGTGCTGCGCGGGGTCTCGTTCGCCGTGCCGCGCAACGACCACGTCGCGCTCGTCGGGGCGTCCGGAGCGGGCAAGTCGACGATTTTCGCGCTGCTGGCCCGGTTCTACGACCAGGATCGCGGGCGCATCCTGCTCGACGGGGTCGACACGCGCGACGAGATGAGCCGTGACGAGTGCCGCTCGCACCTGAGCCTCGTGGAGCAGCACTGCCCGATCATGCACGGCACGCTGGGCGAGAACATCGCCTACGCCAAGCCGGACGCCGACCGCGAGGAGATCCGGCGCGTGGTGGAACTCGCGGCGCTGGACACCCTGGTGCAGCGGCTGCCGCACGGGCTGGACACGCCCGTCGGCGACCACGGCGACCTGCTCTCCGGGGGCGAGCGGCAACGAGTCGCGCTGGCCCGCGCCCTGCTGCCACGTCCCCGGCTGCTGCTGCTGGACGAGCCGACCTCGCAGCTCGACAGCGCGAACGAGGCCGCGCTCACCGAGACCATCGCGAAGGTCTCCTCCGAATGCACGCTGCTGGTGATCGCACACCGCCCGTCCACCGTGCGCGCCGCGGACTCGGTCGTGACGCTGGAGTCGGGCCGGGTCACGGGGGCCTCCGTGAACTGATCCCCCGCCGCACGTCCAGAGCCTGAACGAAAAGTGCCTCGCCGGAACATTTCGGCGAGGCACTTTTCGCGCGTCGCACGATCGACGGCGTCGGAATTCCGACGTAGAACAGTGCCGAAGAAACTGTTCTACGCGTTCCGTTACACGCGACCGCACATTTGACGACAATTGCCATGAACATGGCTCCGAACCGCACATACATGCCACATCAGCACGTCGAACGCGCCATCATGAAAGGCACTGTCCGGCGAAGGATCGTCAGTCACCGACCTCGCTCGACATGGATTTCCGGACGCCCGCCCGGATAGCATTACAAGCACGCTGATCAGCGTTGATGAATACGCAGAAGACAAGGCAACACCGATTCCAAGGAGTGGCCATGTATTCCAAGCCCAGCATCCTCAAGGTCGGCGGCTTCCAGAAGCTGACCCAGCACAGCCGGCCGGCGAAGAAGGACAAGGCCGGGCGCCGTCGCCCTCGCCACATCCTGCTCTGAGCCACCGAGCACCGCGGAGAAGAGCGCGAGCCACGGTTCTGCCGTGGCTCGCGTCGAGCGCTCGCCCGTTCCCTGCTGGAGGCCTCCTTCCATGAACCGTTTCAACCGTGCCGGCGAGTGGCTCGTCGTCCTGCCGGACCACCCCGCGTCCGAACCGCTCGCCGACTCGCTGGGCGGCGCGCTCCGCGTCGACCACCCGTCCGGACGGCCCTGGCTCGTCGGCAACTGGGGCACCGCGGACCTGCGGGTCGGGGCGGCCGGTCACACGAAGGTCGCCGCACTCGGCTTCTGCGCGGCGGACACCGAACAACTCATCCGCATCGCGGACCGCACCCGCACGGTCGCCGACCTCGACGCGACCTCGTTCGAACGCGCGGGCTGCTACCACCTGCTGGCCTCGGTCCGGGGTGTGGTGCGTGCCCAAGGCACCCTGTCCGGCCTGCGCAGACTGGTCCACACCCGGATCGGCGGCATCACCGTCGCCGCCACCCGAGCCGACGTGCTCGGCGCGATCAGCGGGGCCGAGGTGGACCCGCGGCGACTGCTGCTGCGGCTGTTGCTCTCCGAAGTCGCGCTGCACACGGTGAACACCCCGCTGTGGCAAGGACTGCACGCCGTCGACGAAGACGGCTACCTCGTGCTCGACGAGCAGGGGCGGGCACGGGTGCACCGGCGGTGGAGCCCGCCGGTCGCCGACGTTCCGCTGCGGGAAGCCGCGGCACGGTTGCGCGTGGCGCTCGACGGCGCGGTGCGGGCGCGGGTGGACTCCGGGATGGCGGTGAGCAGCGACCTCTCCGGTGGCCTCGACTCCACCACGTTGTGCTTCCTCGCCGCGCGGAACGGGCGTCCGCTGACCACGCTCACGACCTTGGCCACCGACGCCGGTGACGACGATCCGTACTGGGCGGACCTCGCCGCCGAATCCCTCCCCGGCGTGCACCGGCTGCAATTCGCGTTCGCCGAGCTGCCCACCCCGTACGACGACCTGCTGCGCGCCGGGCCTGCCGGGGAGGAACCGTTCCCCGGCATCGAGGACCGCACGATGTACCGGGCGCTCGCCGCCTACCTCGGCGCCGCCGGGACCGCGGTGCACCTCACCGGCGACGGCGGGGACGAGGTACTGCCCGGCGGATCGTCCGGAGTCTTCGACTTCATGCTCAGCCGGCCGTGGACCGCGTTCTCCCAGCTGCGCGGATATCGCGCGCTGGAACATTGGAGCTGGGCCGACATCGGGCGCATGGCGTGGGAACAACGCCGCACCTATCCCGCTTGGCTGGCCGACCGCGCGCGCCGCGTCATCGCCTCACCGCTGGACGACGAAGGCGCCTCCGCGCTGCTGCAACTGCCACCGTGGGCGACCCAGGACGCGGTGGACGCGGTGCGGGACCTGCTCGTCGCCGAGGCCGACACCGCCGGGCGCCACGACGCCGGCTGGACCGAGCACCACACGGTGTGGGGCATCCGGCTGTGCGCGAATCTGGTTCGCGGCACCGTGCCGGTGTACGCCGCGGAAGGAATCCGGCTCAGCTCACCGTATTTGGACGACGCGGTCATCGAGGCGTGCATCGCGGCCCGCCCCTACGAGCGCCGCTCCCCCTGGCAGTACAAGCCGATCCTGACCGAGGCGTTGCGCGGGATCGTGCCGGAGGCCTCGTTGAAGCGCGTCACCAAAGCGGAGGGCTCCAACTTGGAGCACACCGGGATCCGCCGGAACGTCGACGCGCTCACCGCGCTGTGCGAGGACTCCCGGCTGGCCGAACTGGGCCTCATCGACGCGACCAGGTTGCGCGCGGTGTGCACCGGGTTCCAGCTGCGCCTGTTCACCCCGTACGCGATGTCCACGACGTTCAGCTGCGAGCGCTGGCTGCGCGATCTCGACGACGAGACCGCGCGCCCGGTGCTCGCCGAACAGAACGAGGTGTCCTGATGACCGTGCGCCTGCACCGAGACGTCTCCCTGATCCGCACCGACGACGGCGGGGTGCTGCTCGATCAGCGCTCCGGGGAGTACTGGCAGCTCAACCACACCGCCGCGACCGCGCTGCGGCTGCTGCTCGACGGAACGGGTGAGCAGGAGGTCGCGACGGCGCTCGTCGCCGAGTGCCAACCGGGCGAAGTGGAGCCGGACCAGGCGTTGCGGGACGTGCGCGAGCTCGCCGACGAGTTGACGGCCGCGAAACTGGCGGTGCGCTCGTGAGCACGCAGGAGACGTTGTTCCGCCACGACGGCCGCGCACCGCTGCGGATCCGCCTCGCCGCGCGCCTCGCCGTCGCGATCGCGCTGGGATTGTCGCGGCTGCCACCACGGCGCATCCGGGCGGTGCTGGTGGCGGTGCGGGGACGGGCGCGGCCCGCCGCGCACGATCAGGTGCTGGCCGCCCGCCGAGCCGTGGTGGCGAGCAGCGTGACCTGTGCGGGCAAGGGGTGCCTGCCGCGTTCGATCGCGACGGCGCTGCTGGTCCGGATGCGCGGGCAGTGGCCGAGCTGGCGGGTGGGTGCGCGCACGGCGCCGTTCGGCGCGCACGCCTGGGTGGAGGCGGAGGGACGCCCGGTGGGCGAGGACGCGAACATCACGTCGTTCCGCCCGCTGCTCTCCGTCGACCCCCGCGACCCCGCATGAGTTCGGGTGAACGGTCCTTTCGACCGATCCGGTCAGCGGCATCCATCTCACCCGCGGGAATAGGTGAACGGCCCGTTTAGCCGGTCGGATTGAGCAAAGGTTCCATTCACCGGAGGTGGTTCGGTGTTCGGTCAGGGTGGTTGCGGGGGGCCGATCCGGTCGGTGAGGTAGCCGGTCAGCAGGCGGGTGATCTCGTTGATGACGGTGTCGCGGTCGATTCGGGGGCGGTCCAGGACGTAGCTGATCGTCAGGTACTCGACCGTGCGCACCAGCACCCACGCGACCGCGTCCACCCGGCCGCCGCGCCCTCGGTCGTAGAGCAGCAGCGTCGTGGTCACCAGCTCGTCGATGCGGTGCTTGAAGTCGGCCCGTCGAGTATCGGCGGCAGGCGGCAGCTGCTCGTAGAGCACCCGCACCAGACCCGCGTTCTCCTCGAACGCGTCCAGCAGCGCGATCACGTTGCCGCGCACCGCACCCGTGAGCGAACCGCCCGCGAGGTTGGCGACGAACGCGCTGGAGATGCGAGCGTGCATCCGGTCGGTGGAACGATCGATCACCTGAGCCAGCAGCGCGTGCTTGTCCGGGAAGTACTGGTAGAGCGACCCGGGACTGACGCCCGCCGCGGTGGCGATGCGGCTGGTGCTCGCCCGGTCGTAGCCGTGTTCCAGCAGGACGGCGTGACCGGCGTCGATGATCCGGTCGACCATCGCGCGGGACCGCTCCTGGCGGGGTTCGCGACGCACCGGACGCCGGGAGATCACGAGCACTCCAAAGACGAGCACTCCAAAGACGACCGCTCCAAAGACGAATTGAACGCGAACAAATCTTCGTGTCAGCATCCTGCACATGACCCCACCTGTGGCGCAACGCACTTCCGCGGCGGCGTACCCCACCCGCTTCTTCGGGGCACCGCAACGTTCCGAACGCATCGGGCGAGTTCTGCGCTGGGCCGCCGGGGTGAAGGATCTCGACGAGGAACTGCTGGACCGGATCGGGCGGCGGATGTTCACCCGCGACGAGATCGGCGCGCGCCTCGTCCGCGCGATGGGCCGGGATCGGCCGGACGCGGAGCGGGTGACGATGGCCGGGTTCGGGCAGGCGCTGGAGCACGGGATCGACTCGGTTCCCGACGCTCCCGCCGCGTTGCGGGAGTTCTTCGCCGAGGTGGACCGGGTTCCGGACTGGGTGGACTTCGACCTGGTGGAGCGGGGAGCGCGCACGATCCGGCGGATGGGGCGCAACGTGGACGACGTGCTGCTGCAGCTGTCGCTGATCGGCGGCTACCGGTTCGGCGGGCCGGCGGATCTGCTGGTGGCGACCGGTGGCCTCACCGGCTCCACCGCCATGCGCAGGCTCGGTGAGACGAAGAAGTGGGCCATCGCCATCAGCCGGCCGGGTGGAATGCGCCGCGACGGCGAGGGTTTCAAGCTCACCGTCCACGTGCGGGCCATGCACGCGCTGATCAACCACCGCTTCGAGACCAACGGCCGGTGGGACTCGCAGCGTTGGGGTCTGCCCATCAACCAGGCCGACCAGGCCGCGACGCTCGGGCTGTTCAACAGCACCTTGCTGCTCGGGGTGCGCGGGCTCGGGTGGCTCGTGACGCCCGCGGAGTCGCGTGCGGTGATGCACGCGTGGAAGTACGTGGGCTGGTTGATGGGCGTCGACGAGGACTTCCTGTTCGACGGAGAACGCGAGCAGAATCGGTTCAACTACCACATCTTGCGCGTCCAGGACGGCGTGACACCGGCGGGCGCCGCGCTGTCGGGCGCGCTGGTGGCGGGCAAGCGGAACCTGGATCGCGGCCGGTTCAGCGCGGTCATCGGGCCGTACGAGCGGCTGCGCTTGCTGAGCATGCTGCGGTACTTCCTCGGCAAGAAGGACATGCGGGATCTGGAGCTGCCGGTGGTTCCGGTCTGGGCGATCCCGCCGATCGCGGCGAAGAATCTGGTGCTGTCCGGGCTGATCGCGCGCAGCCGCCGTGGCCGCCGCTACCTGGAGCGCGCGGGCGACCGGTTCGCGCAGCGAGATCTGCACCGGACGTTCGGAACCGCTCGGCCGGAGATCGGCGCGCTGCCATCCTGATTCCATCGCGGCAGCACCGGCCCCATCGTTCTCGGCGGGGCCGGTTCTCGTGGTGCCGGGAGCCCGCCTCGCACGCGGTGGCGGGGCCGGAATTCCGCCCTGGTCGCGCCTACGCCTCGATCGCCGCACTGCCGCGAGTGCTCATCTCGCCACGAACATCCGGCCGGTCGAGTGCTTCGATGAACTCCGCAAAGACGCCATCGCCCGCGACGACGGCGAGGCGCGGCTCAAGTCCGCGCTGCGCGAAGCGTTGCAGCGCACCGCAACGACCGCTACGTCAAGGGCGAACGCGAATCCGGGGCCGAAGCGGCCACTCCGGCCACCGTGCACGGCGACGGTTCGCAGGTCCGCGCGGCCGATCTGCCCTTCCACCTGCCGTCGGAGCCGATCAAGACCCACGAACCTGCGGGGGCCTCGGCCTGCCGTGCGGCACCTGCGGTGAGCACGCCCCCGCCCCGAGGTGAGCATCACCTCGGGACGGCTCGCGGTTTCCTCGCGAGGATTCCTGTCGTAGCGGAGCTACTTGAGGAATCGATCCGGCGGCGAGGAAGCCGCTGAGGTCTCGCCATCGGCGCCGCCGGGCACCCCGCCCTGACCTCCTCGCCGCCGCAGCACCAGCACCGAGCCCGCCGCCAGCAACGACGCGAACGCCAAGGCGTAGAGGCCGTAGGTCACGGTCCCCGTCTGCTCCTTGATCAGCCCGAAGCCGAACGGGGCGACGAAGCCGCCCAGGTTGCCCAGCGAGTTGATCACGGCGATGGCGGGGGCGACGATCCGCGGGCTCAGGCTCTGCTGCGGAATGGACCAGAACAACGGGCTGGCGCTCTTGAACCCCATCGCGGCCAGGCACAGGAACACCAGTGCGGGCCACGGCGACACGACCGCCGCGAGCCAGGTGCCGACCGCCGCGGTGAGCAGCGCGAACACCAGCAGCGGTCGCCGATCGCCCATCCGGTCCCCCGCGCGCCCCGCCAAGTACATCGCGACGATCGCGCAGATCCACGGCAGCGAGGACAGCAGCCCCACCGTGACGTCGTTGGTGCCGTCGATGCGCCGCACGATCGACGGCAGCCAGAACGTGTTGGCGTAGATGGACAACTGGATGGCGAAGTAGATCCAGCAGAACAGCAGCAGCTTCGGCTGCAGCAGCAGCCGCCAGCGCGAGCCGCCGCGATCATCCGCGGACTTCACCTCGTCCTCGGCGGCGATCCGGCTCGTCAGCGCGTCCTTCTCCCCGTCGGTGAGCCAGCGCGCGTCGCGGATTTCGGCGTCCAGGAAGAAGAACGCGACGGCGCCGACGACGACCGACAGCGCGCCCTCCAGCCCGAACATCCACTGCCAGCCGTGCGCGCCCAGCAATCCGTCCATGGACAGCAGCGGCCCGGACAGCGGACCCGAGATCGCCGCGGCGATCGACGAGCCCGCGACGAACAGCGCCGTCGCCCGGCCCCGGTGCGAGTCCGGCAACCAGCGGGTGAAGTAGAACAGCACCGCCGGGAAGAACCCGGCCTCCGCCGCGCCGAGCAGGAAGCGCAGCACGTAGAACATCTCGGGGCTGTTGACGAGGGCCATCGCCGCCGAGACCAGCCCCCAGCTGATCATGATCCGGGTGAGCCAGATCTTCGCGCCGAAGCGCTCCATCAGGACATTGCTGGGCAGCTCGAACAGCGCGTAGGCGATGAAGAACAACCCGGCGCCGAAACCGTAGGCCGCGGCCCCGATGCCGACGTCGGCTCCCAGGTGGCTCTCGGCGTACCCGATGTTGGAACGGTTGAGCTGATTGCAGATCAGCATGATCACGAACAGCGGGACGACCCGTCGGAAGATCTTGCCGATGGCACTGCTGAGCGCGGGATCGTGCTGCTCGGACGTGAACGACATCGGTCACTCCCTCGATCGCGGTCCGGTGCCCCGGCACCGGACGCGCTCACCGTAGAAGGGGTGATCACCGCGCGTCCAAACCCAAATCGGCAACGGTCGATACCCGAATTGACTCGATCGACGTTCGCTCAGGTGGCCCGCAAACGGTCGCGGAGTGATCGGGCGACGCGTGCCATGAGGGCTTCGGCTTCCGGTTGGGTCGCGGCGGACACTCGCGATTCGGTCAGGGCCGCGATGGCGAACAGCCCGCCGCCGGCGTGTTCGACGACGCCGACCTCGTGACGCAGGTTCAGCACCGTCCCGGTCTTGGACGCCCAGGTCGAAGCGTCGGAGCTGAAGTCCGGTGCCAGCCGATGCCGGATCAGGTTGGCGCCCATCAGCTCCCGCACCCGCTCGGCGACACCGGAGTCGATCACCGACGGCGTCCAGAGCGCGTGCAGCAGGTCCACGAAGTCGCGCGCCGAGCCGGAGTTCGCTCGGCTGACGTCGAGCTGAGCGATCCGGTGCCCACGCCCGGCGGTGGCCGCCCCGATCGCCAGCGAGTGCGCCAGGTGCACGTCGGCGGTGTCGAACCGTTCCGCGGGCGTCTCGCTGAGGTCGCCGACGAGGTGCCGCGCCGTGATGCCGCGCAGCCCCCACTCCCGCAGCATCCGGGTGACCTCGGCAGGCGGGGTGATGTCGAACAGCACGTCGGCGGCGACGTTGTCGCTGATCGCCATCGCCAGGTACATCAGGTCGTCGATCGCCACCCGCGCCGGATGCCGGAACCGGCTCAGCCCGGTCGGGCCGGGCGTGGTGATGCGGCCGGGCCGCACCGGTACCTCGGTGGCGCCGTCGAGCTCGCCGCGCCGGATGCGTTCCGCGGTGGCGACGGCCAGCGGGATCTTGATCAGCGAGGCGACGGGGAACGCCACGTCCGGCTCTATGCCGATCTCCCGCCCGGAACGGAGGTCGCGCACCAGGAACGACCCGCGCAGGCCGCCGTCGTCGAGTTCGGCGACGAGCTCGCTGATCAGTGCTTCGGTGTTCACCTGGTTCTCCAGCTCCTCGGTACGGGCAAGGGTTCGCAGAGCATCGTTGTCTTCGCCGGGCAGCGACCGATCCGGGCAGGCCGACCACCGGCGGGTTCCGCGCCGTTCGAGTGCTGGACGTTCACTCGGCGCCGAGGCAGTGGGCGATGCCGTGCCACAGCGTGGTGCGCAGCCGGTCGGCGTCGGGTCCGGCCTCCGCGGTGACGTCGTAGCCGCGTGCCAGGGGCAGCTCGGCGATCCGGTGCCACCGCAGTCCGAACTCGGCGGCCTGCGCGTTCGAGCACAGCAGCAGGTCCGCCGACCCCAGCGCCTCGGCGACGCCCGCGCTCAACGACTCTGCCACGACGACCTGAGCCGGTCGCAGCCCCACCGCGTCGCGCACCCGCAGCAGCCGGTCCCGCACGTGCGGCACGTCGTCCTCCGGCTGAATCCACACCCGGCGGCGCGGCGAACGGCCCGACCGGCCCACCCGCAGCGAGTCCAGGTGCACCGCCGCGCGATCCAGGTCCACGGCGGCGGCCACGCCCAACGGCACCGTCCACACCGCTTCGTCGGCGGGTACCGCGATGAGCGCGGCGCGAACGTCGTGGGTGTGCACGAGGTCCAGTCGTTCCGCCGGGGCGGCCGGGCGGAATTCGAGGAACAGCTCGTGCGCCCGCGCCTCGGCGTCCAGTTCCGCGAGCGCTCGGGTGGTGCAGGTCGCGGGCAGCGCGAGCCGCAGCGGCCGTAGTCGCGCCCGCTTCGCGTCCTGTTCCAGCGCGTCGGCGAGCCGCACCAGGCGGCGTGCCCTCGGCAGCATCTCCCGGCCGAACGGGGTCAGCCGTGCCTGGCGGGCCGAGCGGTCGAACAACCGTTCCCCGAAGTGCCGTTCCAGCGCGGCGATGCGGCGGCTGGCGACCGGCTGCGGGATACCGGCCGCGGCCGAACCGCCGGTGAAACTGCCGACTTCGCTGACGCTCACGAACGCCCGGCACCCGCCCACCAGATCCACGACGTCAGTATATATGTCGATTCGGCATGGAACCGGTCATTTTCGTCTTGGACAGCATCGCGGGCGCTCGCAAGACTGGGCGCGTCGATCAATGACGAGAGGATTCCAGTGTTCAGCCACCGCCTTCACCAGGCAGCCATCGCCGCGTTGACCGTGCTCGCCCTCGCGGGCTGCTCCGGTGTCGACGCGGCAACGCCCGCGCCCGCTCCCCCCGCCGCCACCGCTCACCAGGCCGAGTTCGGCGATCTGGAGCAACGCTTCGACGCGCGCCTCGGCGTGTACGCACTGGACACCGGAACGGGCCAGGAGGTCGCCTTCCGCTCCGACGACCGCTTCGCCTTCGCCTCCACGCACAAGGCGCTCTCCGGAGCCGAGGTGCTGCGGCGGAACACCATGGAGGGGCTCGAACGCCGGATCACGTACTCCCAGGCGGACGTCGTCAGCAACTCGCCGGTGACCGAGAAGCACGTCGCCGACGGGCTCACCGTGCGCGAAGTGATCGACGCGGCCATCCGCCACAGCGACAACACCGCGGCGAACCTGCTGTTCCGCGAACTCGGCGGCCCCGCCGAGCTCACCGCGGCGCTGCGCGGAATCGGCGATACGACGACCCGCTCGGACCGGACGGAGACGGACCTCAACCAGACGTCCCCCGGCGACCCGCGCGACACCAGCACTCCCCGCGCCCTCGCGGAGAGCCTGCGCACCTACACGACGGGCGACGTGTTGCCCGATGCACAACGCGCGCTGCTCAACGAAATGTTGAACCGGAGCCCGCTCACCCAGGAACTCATCCCGGCCGGTGTCCCCGAGGGATGGCTGGTCGGTGACAAGTCCGGTGCCGCCACCTACGGGACCCGCAACGACATCGCGATCATCCGGCCGCCGCATCGCGCGCCGATCATGCTGTCGGTGCTGTCGGACCGGCAGGCCCCGGACGCCGAGTACGACGACGCGCTGATCGCCGAAGCCACGCGCGTCGTGATCCGCGCGCTGGGGTGAGGCGATGTCCAATGAGGTGCGCGGAGCGGGTTTTTCCGTTGGCGGGTATGGAAAACCTCCGGGTTGAACACCCCCGAGAGGAAGTGGGGAGGCCCCATGGGACGGGCGAACCTGCGGCGGTTGAAGGACGTGGTGATGTCCCGCCTGGGCATCGGAAACCCGGGTCGGCGCGATCCCCTGCTGCACACCGGCCCGCGCACACCACCGGACGCACCTCGCTGAGCGCTGCCGTCGCCGCCTGCCCGTGCCGGGCGGCGACGGCGCTGGTGCGCGGTGGCGCGTGCCCCGCGCATCGGCGATGCGCGGTCCCCGGCGGCGCCGCCGGTGTGGGTGGGACTGACGTGGGCAAACATGTGATGATGTAGGAACGATGCCGCGCACCAGAGAAACGTCCACACCATCCCGTTCCGAGAGCGCCGCGAGGCGCACCGAGCGCCCGCGCCGCCGGATGAGCCCCGAGCAGCGCCGCGAACATCTCCTCGGCGCGGCGCTGCAGCTCTACGGCGAACGCGCGATGGACGACGTGACCATCGACGACATCGTCGCCGAGGCCGAGGTGTCGCGGGCGTTGTTCTACCGCTACTTCTCCAACCTGCGGGAAGTGCACGTCGCGGCGCTGACCACTGTGGTCGACGAGCTGATCGAACGGATCGCCCTCCCGCAGGAGGGGGAGCTCATCACGCAGCTGCGCGCGGGCCTGACGGAGTTCGTCACCTCGGTGGAGGCCTTCGCCAGCAGCTACACCGCATTGCTGCGCAGCGGCTCCACCATCGCGACCAGCGAGACCGAGACGCTGATCGACAAGGTGCGCAACCACGTGGTCGAGGTGGTGCGCCAACGCGTCGGCATCGACGATCCGGCGCCGCTGCTGCTGCTGACCTTGCGCGGGTGGGTGGCGCTGGTGGAGACGACGTGCGTCACGTGGCTGCAGACCCACAACCCGCCGCGCGAGGTGTTCGAGGACTGGCTCACCGACCAGCTGATCGCCATGGTCGGCACCACCGCGAGCCACGATCCCGTGGTGGCGGAACAGATCGCGCCGTTGCTGCGCGAACTCGGCTGACCTTCAGGAGTCCTGCCGGTCCTCGCAACGGGTCATCGGCCGCGACGGCTCCGCCCAGCTGACCAGACTCCTACCTCCCGAACAGGCGGTTCGCGGCGCCCAGCAGCTCCGACGTCGTCGCGAACTTGACGCGCGGCCGGCCTTCGCGCTCGCCGCGGTCGCGTTCGGCCTTGTCGATGGCGAGCATGCCGCGACGGCCGACGGATTTCGGCGCGCGAGTGCGCACCAGCCGGTCGAACCCGGTCCCGGCCGGAGCCGCCAACCGCCCTGCGGCCGCGTCGTCGAGCAGGGACCCGACCGTCTCACCGGCGCAGCCGCGGTTGGTCCCGATGCCGCCGGACGGGCCGCGCTTGGCCCAGCCGACGACGTAGGTTCCGGGCAGCGGTTCGCCCGATGACGCGGCGAGCACTCGGCCCGCCCGGTTCGGCACCGTCGAAGTGGCGGTGTCGAAGGGCAGCCCGGCGATCGGCGTCGAGCGGTATCCGATCGCCCGGATCAGCAGGCCCGCCGCGATCGAACCCGCACCACCGGAGTCGCGAACGCGCACCGACCGCACCCGGTCGTCCCCGTGCACGGCGGCGGGTTCCGTCCCGAACCGGAACACGAGGCGCTTGCCCTCGGCGGGCGGCGCGGCCCAGTCGATGTTCTCCAGCGGCAGGTCGGCGAGCAGTTCCGCCTTGCCACCGGGTTCGGCATCGGTCAGCGCCACTCGTGTCTTCGGCGCGTCCTCGACGACGAGCCGGACACCCGGAAGGTGTTGCATCGCAAGGAATTCCGGCGTGGTGAACGCGGCGCTCTCCGGCCCGCGCCTGCCGAGCAGCACGACCTCCCGCACCTTTCCGGCGCGCAGCCGCCCCAACGCCTGATCGGCGATGTCGGTGGCCGCGAGCCGTTCCGGATCGCTGAGCAGGATGCGGGCCACGTCGAGCGCCACGTTCCCGTTGCCGACGACGACGGCGCGTTCCGCCGAGAGGTCCACTTCCACTTCGGCCGCATCCGGGTGCGCGTTGTACCAGGCGACGAACGAGGTCGCCGACATGCTGCCGGGCAGATCCGCGCCTTCGATGCCGAGTTCGCGGTCGGCGGCGGCGCCCACCGCGTAGATCACCGCGTGGTGGTGGGCCGCCAGCTCCTCGTGCGTGACGTCCCTGCCGACTTCGACGTTCATGTGCAGGCTCACCCGAGGATGCCGGTAGAGCCAGGAGAAACCGTCACCGATCTTCTTCGTCGACTGGTGATCCGGCGCCACCCCGGAGCGCAGCAGACCGCCCGCCACCGGCAGCCGGTCGATCATGGTGACCTCGGCGCCGGTGTCGCGCAGCAGCGCCTGCGCCGTGTACGCGGCGGCAGGCCCGGTGCCCACGATGGCGACGCGCAGCGTGCCGACCGAAGCGGGCAGCGAGCGGGGGAAGTTCGGGGCGCCCCAGTCGTTCGAGGCCGACGTCGTCTCGTAGTACTCGCGGTTGAGCCGGGCGTAGACGGTGTCGGCACCGCGCAGCCGATCCACCGGGAAGATCGCGTCGACCGGGCAGGCATCCGCGCACGCACCGCAGTCGATGCACGTCCGCGGATCGACGTAGAGCATGTCCGTACGCCCGAAATCCGGCTCATCCGGAGTGGGGTGAATGCAGTTGACCGGGCACACCGACACGCACGACGCGTCATTGCAGCAGGTCTGGGTGATCGCATACGCCATGGTGAGGACCCTGTTCTCGGAACCGTTCGGGAGGTTCGTCTCGCTTCGGGAAGGCGGTCGAGGCTCCCGCCTTCCCGAAGCGAGCATCAACTCAAATCATGTTGGTGCGCCGGTAGATCGCCATCGCCGGGCGGGTGAGCAGACCGGCTTCGGACAGGAAGTCCATCAGGTGCACGCAGCTGTTGCGGAGCATGGACTTGCGGTGCTCGTTGCGGCGCACGGCCGCCACGGCGCGTTCCGGATCCAGCCCCACCGACTTGTAGACGTCCTTCTGCACCATGTTCGTGACGATGACGTTCGCGACCACCGAGATCAGCAGCGCGCTGGCGTGGCGTCGCACCGTGCCGACGCCGCGCAGGCTCTCCTTGATCTCCTGGCGGGCGAACTTCATGTGCCGCGACTCCTCCACCACGTGGATCTTGCTGGTGGTGCGCACGATCGACAGCACGTTCTCACCGCGCATCCAGTCCCGCTGCATGACGTCGAGGACCTCTTCGGCGACGAGGATCCCGCCGTAGGCCGATTCGGCGCTGGCGAGGGTCTTGAACAGCCTGCCGAGCAGCGCGACGGACGGCGGCGGCAGGTAGGCGGGGACCTCCATCTTCGCGCACGCGCGCGCGAACATGATCGAATGCCGGCATTCGTCCGCGATCTCGGTGAGGGCGAACCGGAATTCGGCGTTGGCGGGGTCCTTGACGTACTGATCGCGCAGGATCATCTGCTGCAGGATCATCTCGAACCAGATGCCGATGCTCATGACCGAGCACACTTCGTGCCGGGTGAGCGTGACCTGCTGCTCGGCGCTCAGCTCGTCCCACAGCGGAGTGCCGTACAGCGTGCTCCACTCCGGGTTGAGGCCGTGGGCGTCGGGGGGCAGCGGTGATTCCCAGTCCACTTCGGTGGCCGGGTCGTAGGACAGCGTCGCCGCCGAGTCCAGCAGCCGCTGCGACACGTCCTCGTCCGCAGCCGTTCGCTGCGTGGATTCGGTTGGTGTGCTGGTCATGGATGACACCTCCACTGGGCCTCGCGGGCCGCGGGACGGGTGGGTTCGCCGTTCGCGATCTACCGGCGCTGACCGGTCGCACGCTCCAGCGAAGACGCCTTATGAGACTCCGTGTCATCTTAGACAGAATGTCAATAACGTGTCGAGCACCCCATCGCACCCAGGCGGACCAGTAGCCGAAGGTGAGCCCGCCGCACCTTAAGTCAATCACTTGCTTTATGGTCGGCGGGGTTCCTCGCGGGCGTGAACGCGCACGACGCAGGGGCGATCATGGCGGCGAGCGCTGTTCGACGTAAGGAGCGACCGATGTCCATCCTGTCCCGTCCCGCAGTGGCGGCGCTGGCCGCCAAGACCATGCAACGAGCCGTCGCGGCGAGGCACCGGCCGCCGCTCGATCGATTCCCCGAATTCCCCGCCCGCACCACCGAACTCACCGTGCCGACCTCGATCGCCCCGTCCCGCGCCGTGCTCTACCGCCCGGCGGACGCGGAACCGAACCCGCCGGTGCACGTCAACTTCCACGGCGGCGGATTCGTCCTGGGCCTGCCCGAGCTCGACGACCCGCTGTGCCGGTTGATCGCGGCCACCGCGGGAGTCGCCGTGCTCAACGTGACCTACGTCCTCGCACCGCAGCACCCCTTCCCCGCGGCGCCGCACCAGGCCTTCGAGGTGACGCGCTGGGCCGCGGAGCACGGGGACCGGCACGGCTGGGACGGCGGCAGGCTGTCGGTCGGCGGGCAGAGCGCCGGTGGTTCCCTCGCGGCCGCCGTCGCCCGCCAGGCGCTCGAACAGGGCGGCCCGCAGATCGCGCTGCAAGCACTGCACTACCCGGTGCTCGACCTGGCCACCCCGGCCAAGGACAAGCCGTCGACGCTGCCCCGGCCCGCGCTGCGGCCGTGGATGGGCGAGATGTTCAACGCCTCCTACCTGCCGGACCGCAGCCGACGTTCGGACCGCCTCTGCTCCCCCGCCGCGCCGGACGACACCGCGGACCTCACCGGCATCGCTCCGGGGCTGATCGTCACCGCCGAGCACGACGGCCTCAGCGCGGAGGGCGAGCGCTACGCCGAGCGGCTCCGCGACGTCGACGCGCTGGTGCAGCACCACGTGGTCGCCGACGCCGACCACGGTTACGACGTCCGGGACGTCGCCAAAGCACGCGAGACCTACGACCTGCTCGCCTGCCACATCCGGCAGGCGCTGCACCCGCAGGCACCTGCGGACGAGTGAGACCCGCTCGACCGCGCGCCCAAAATCCCTACCCCGAAAGGAGAATCCACCGATGCCCGCCGCATTGACGCTGGAGTCCACAGTGGCCGAATGGCTCGACCACCCCGCCGGTGGGCCGATTCTGCGCCGCCTGCTCGAAGACAACGGCCAGAACCCCGGCGTGCTCAACGCCGTCCGGAATCTGCGGCTGGACCGGCTGGCGGAGATGAGCGACGGGCGGTTGAGCACGGCCGAACTCGAACGCCTCGCCGCCGAGGCCAACGCCGCGCACGTCGACTCGCCCGACCAAGGCGAACGGCCCGCGCCTCGGCCGGCGTGGAGGGAACGGATCACGCCGGGCCGCTTCACCGGCAGCACCGTGGTCATCACCGGTGCCGGCGCCGGGATCGGCCGGGCCACCGCCGCCCGCGTCGCCCGCGAAGGCGGCCGCGTGGTGGCCGCCGACGTCGCCGCGGACCGGCTCGACGAGCTGGTGGCGACGCTGGACGGACACGAGGTCGTGCCGGTGCGCGCGGACATCACCAGCCAGGACGGGGTGGCGGCCATCGTGGCCGCGGCGGACGGGCAGGTCGACGCGCTCGCCAACGTCGCCGGGATCACCGACTCCGGGATGCCGTTGCACGAGATCGACGACGAGCTGTGGCATCGGGTGATGGAGGTCAACCTGACCGGCATGTTCCGGCTCACCAGGGCGGTGCTGCCGCTGATGCTCGAGGCCGGGCGCGGTTCCATCGTCAACATCAGCTCGGAGGCCGGGCTGCGCGGATCCACCTCGGGGACCGCCTACACCACCTCCAAGCACGCCGTCGTCGGCCTCACCCGCAGTGCGGCGTTCATGTACGGCTCCGACGGAATCCGGGTCAACGCCGTCGCCCCCGGCGGGGTCGCCACCGCCATCGACGGCGCCATGGGCTCCGCTTTCGGCCGGGAGCGGCTGGAGCCGATGCTGGTGACGCTGCCGGGCGTCGCCGAGCCCGAGCACGTCGCCGCGTCGATCACGTTCCTGCTCAGCGAGGACTCCGTCAACATCAACGGCGCGCTGCTGCCCTCCGACGGCGGCTGGTCCATCCGGTGACGGCCCCCGGCTCGCCTGACCCCCGGATCAGGCGAGCCGCCCTGGTTTGCCGACAGTCAGTCAACTGAATTAAGATTGACCGCGCAGCCTGTCGACCACCCACCACATCAGGAGTGCGCGTGACTCAGCCACCTACCGGCCACCCGGGATCAACGAGCACTCCGATCTCGACGCGCAGAACCGGGTTCGGCCCGGCGCCGGACGTGGCGGCGGTGCGCGGCAGGGACGGGATCATCCAGATCCCCACCCCGTTCGGCCCGTCCGCGTGGCTGCTGACCCGGCACGCCGACGTGCGCCGGATGCTCGGCGACGCCGACACCTTCCGCAACGGATGGGGTCCCGAGGACCTGCCCGGTGAGCGCCGCGATCCACGTCAGCTCTCCGGCGACCGCAGCGGCAACCTGCTCGCGCTGGACCCGCCCGACCACACCCGGTTGCGCCGGATGCTCACGCCCGAGTTCACCGTGCGGCGGATGCGGCGCCTGGAGCCGCGGATCGTGGAGATCGTCGACGAGCACCTCGACGCGCTCGAAGAACACGGTCCGCCTGCCGACCTGGTCGCGAACTACGCGCTGCCGATCCCTTCTTTGGTGATCTGCGAACTGCTCGGAGTTCCCGTCGAGGACCAGGCCGAATTCCAGGAACGCACCAACCGCCAGCTCGACACCACGCTGCCCGAGGACGAGAAGGTCGAGCTGTCCCGGCAGTCCCTCGCCTACATGACCGGACTCGTCGAACGGGCGCGGCAGCACCCCGGCGAGGACCTCATCGGCATGTTGATCCGCGACCACAACGAGTCGCTGACCAACGCCGAACTCGTCGGCATCGCGAACCTGCTGCTCGTAGCCGGGCACGAGACGACCTCCAACATGCTCGGCCTCGGCACGCTCGCCCTGCTGCGCCACCCCGAGCAGCTCCGGCTCGTCCGCGACGACCCGGACAGCGTGGCGGGCGCGGTCGAGGAGCTGCTGCGGTGGCTCAGCATCGTCAACAGCGGCTCCCCCCGGATGGCGACCCGCGACGTCGAATTCGAGGGCAGCACGATCCGGCGCGGCGACCTCGTGTCGTTCAACCTCCCGGCGGCGAACCGGGATCCGCGGCTGCTCGACGACCCGGAACGGCTCGACGTGACCCGGGCCGCGAGCCCGCACGTCGGCTTCGGCCACGGCATCCACCACTGCATCGGCGCCCCGCTGGCCCGGATGGAGATGCGCATCGCCTTCCCCGCACTGCTGCGACGCTTCCCGAACCTGAGCCTGGCGGTGCCGGAGGACGACGTCGCCTTCGCCACCTACCAAGCGATCTACGGCGTGCAGGAACTCCCCCTCGCCTGGTGACGTTCCGGTGCGGCGATTCTCGTTGCGGGGCAAGGAGAATCGCCGCACACCCCCAGTCGGAACCGCCGTCACCTGGTGGGGCGGGTCGCGGCGATGAGTTCGCCGAAGGCGGTGGCCAAGTCCGCCTCGCGCAGCGGGTTGATGCTGACCCAGTCGCCGTTGCGACCGATCCGGACCCGCCCCCTCGGTCCGTCCACCCAGGACAGTTCGCCACCCGCGCGGACGGTGGCGCCGCCACGATTCCGCTCCGTCGCGCCCAACTGTCCCTGGCCGCGCACCTTCGGCAGCAGTTTGATGAGGTGATCGAGCTGCGCCGGATCGCCACCGTGCTCGCGCACCAGATCCCGCAGCAGGCGTTGCCGCTCGGCATCGTGGCCGACGTCGGCGATGAGCCCGTTCGCGGCTTCGACCGCTCGCGCGGGAAGCGTGATCGGCAACGCCCGGACGCCGTCCAGTTCGGGCACCATGGCGAGCAGTTCCCGCAGCAGTGAGCCCTCCGCCACCCGGTGCACCGTCACCACGTCGGCCGGGTCGGCACCGAGCTCGCGCCGCAGGATCAGCGCCGAAGACCGGTAGATCAGCGCCGCCACGCCCGTCGTGCCACCCGGCCCGCTCAGCACCAGGTCGACCGTTCCCCGATGTTCCCGCAGCGCGGCGACCAGGTCCGCCGCGAGCCCCGTCGGCCCGGAGTCATCGGCCAGGCCGCGCAGGTTCAAGGTCTGCCCGGCCGTGTTCAACAGCACTTCGCGTTCGCCGCCGATGCGGCCGAACGACGGCACCCGCAACGGGAACGGGCACGGCACTCCGGCATGCGTGGCGAGCAGGTCCAGCTCGACGAGCCCGAACCGCGCGCCCACCGCCTCGTCCACGACGCCGCCCGGGATCACGGCTGTTCCCCGCCCGCGGCCCGCAGGATCCGCTGGATCTCGGCGTCGTTGTTGAGGTATCCCGTCACGGTCTCCTGCAACGACGCGTGGAAGGTGTTCACCCTGGTGTCCGCGCCGCCGACCTCGCCGCTGAGACCGGTTTCCCCGGCCGCCTGGCGGAGTTTCATGGCCAGGTGCAGCGCGGGCGGCGCCGTGCCGAGCATCGGCAGGCGTTGTGCCAGCTCGCCCGCCGAGTTGACCAGGCCCGTGGTGCCTTCGCCGATGGCGGTCAGCGCCGCGACCTGCGTGGTGAGCTCCTCCGGCTGGAGTTGAAAGCCCTTCGACACGTTCTCGGAAGTCATCGTGTTCCCCTCACTCCCCGATGACCGGGGGCATCACCGGCTCGTCGACCTCGAAGAGCCGCTGGTCGACCATGGGCAGCCGGTTGCGGTGCTCGGCGCCCTCGTCATCGCGGTCGCGGCCCGCGCCACCACCCGGCATCATCCCGCCGCGGCCTGCTCCGCGTCCCGCGCCGGCCGCCGCTGCCTGCGCGGCGGCCGCGCGCAGCGCCGAGGCGCCGATCCCCGCGCGTCCGCCCGGCGGCAGCGCCGTATCCAGCGGCCCGGGGCCGACGAGCTTCCCCCACGGCACGCCGCCGCCCGCGGACCCACCGCCGCCCGTCGGGGATCCGCCGGAGAACCCCGCGGAGCTCGTCGAAGCGGGTCCGGTGAGCGCCTCACCCGGACCGGCGGATCCCGACGCTCCCCCTGCGCCCGTGGAACCCGCCGATGCGATCGACCGGCTGCTGCCGACCAGGCTCTGCTCGTAGGTCTGCATCACGTGCACGGCTTGGGCTTTCTGCTCGGCGGACGCGACGTTCGCGAGGAACCCGCTCGCCATGCCACCCGCCACCGCGCCCACGGCGGCCCCCATCATCGCTCCCGGAGCGGCGCCGATCCCGCCCGCGCCGGCGCCGAGGACACCCCCGATCACGGTTCCCGCCGCGGTCCCCAACGAAGTACCGGCACCGGTGAGCGCCGCGGAATCGGTCGGCGGCGGCATCGCGTCCCGCGCGACCGACAACGCGTCGCCCGCCTCCCGCACCGCCTGCCCGTTGGTGCCGGCGCGGGTGCCGATGTCCGAGGTCCGGTCCCCCAGCTCGCCCAGCTCACCGGCGGCTCGCTGCGCGGCCTGCCCGTTCCAGTTGCGTTCCAGCGCACCTCGCTGTTCGCGCAACCCTTCGGCGTGTCCGGTCAATTCGGTGCCGTGCCGCTCCCACTCACCCGCGACCTCGCCGACGTCACCGACGTCGGCGCCCTGCCACAGCATGTCGTAGAGCTGTTGGTGCGAGTAGGAGTTCCAGTTCGTCCCGTCCTCCGGGATCGGCGAACCGAAGTACCCTTCCCACACGTTGCGCAGCGCGTCCACCACCGGCTGCGCCAGCGCTCCGACCGGCCCCGCCTGCCCCAGCACGGCGGTCGCGGTGTCCGCGAGGTTCTGCACCCCGTCGGACGCCATGGCGATCAGATCGTCTTCTCCCTTGTCGGTCATGTCCCGTTTCATCCCCCTGCACACCGGACTGCGACGCGGTGAAACGGTATCCGCGACCGATGAAATCCTGATGAAACGATGATCGTCGCGGTCAGAACCATCGCCACGGCACTACCTCCGTCCGCGACGGAACACGCGAAGAACTCGGGCCGTGCGGAATGATCTTTTGAGCTGTGTCTTGTCAGCTGCGGAGCTGCTGAACAGCGACCGGCTCGAGCGAGCCGAGCACCGGCGGGTTCCTCGCGAGGACAGCGATTTCGCCGTGCATCGGACACATACGTCAGAAATCGCGGTACACCGGCAGGGGGCGGCGAGGAAGCCGCTGAGGTTCCGCCACCCGGACTCCTACGCAGACCGCTGCTTAAAGGAACACCTCACGAAGCCCACCGATCGAGTCGGTTGTTCCGGTGAGGTCCGCGAGGGTCAGTGCCGAACGGAAGTGCTCCTGGGCCTCGTTGCGCCGCCCTTCGCGCAGGCAGGTTTCGGCCAAGCGCTGGTGCATCTCCAGTTCCACCGAGCCCGGGCCGTCCGCGGGGAACGCCTCCAGCGCCCGGCGTTGCGAGTCGAGCGCGCCTGCCGGATCGCCCAGTTCGTACTCGGCCGAGCCCAACCTGGACAGGCTCCCCGCGTACAGCACGAGGTCACCGAGCTCCTCGGCGGAGTCGACGGCTTGGCGCAGCGCGGTCACCGCCTCACCGAAACGTCCGACGACGAGGTGAACACTGCCGGAGTAGCACAGCGCTCGCGCCATCATCGCGGCGCTGCCGAGCTTCTCGCCCAGCGCATGGATGCGCTCGAAGCGCTCGAGGGCCTCGTCGTGGCGCTGGTCGACGTGCTGGAGGTAGCCGAGGTACGAGTCCGCGCGCTCGATCAGCCAATCGTCGCCCAGCTCAACAGCCGCCTCGAGCGCTTCGCTCAACGCATCGACCGCTTCGTCCTTCGCCCCGGTCAATCCGGCCACCACGCCCAAGGCGCCCAGGGCGCGCGATTCCTCCCAGCGGTCGCCGAGGTTCCTGGCGGCGTGCAGCGCGTCGCGGAAGCAGCAGCGCGCCTGTTCCTGGCGGCCCTGGACGAGTTCGACGCAGCCGAGCCAGAAACGCAGCGCCGCGACCATTCGCCGCTCACCGGCATCCGCGAGGTGTTCCAGGGCGATCTCCACGACTGCCCGGCATTCGTGGACCCGTCCCCGCCGCAGCAGGTAGTCGACGCCGGCCTCGGCGATCAGGCACGCGTGGTCCACGTTTCCGGTGGCCACGGCGTGCGAGACCACGTCGGACAGGTCGCCCGCCGAGTTCAGCCATTCCACGGCGTCCCGAACCCCGCTGAACGGCGTCGCGCGGGAACACCGCTCGTCGGGGCGTCTCGCGCGCTTCCAGTCGACGGCGCGGCGGGCCGCGGTCAGGTGGAGTTCGAGCAGCCGGACGTCGGCGGCCGCGGTCTCGGACTGGTGCTCCGCGGCGAGCCGCCGCGCGAACACGGCGACCAGATCGTGCAGCCGGTACCGGTCGACGGCGGGTTGCTGCACCAGGTTCGCGTCCACCAGGTTCTCCAGCACCTGACCGGCTTGTGCGGGCGGGCAGTCCAGCATCGCCGCCATCGCGAGGCGGTCCAGCTCGGCGGACGGTGCTCGGCTCAGCGCCCGGAAAGCCCGTTGCTCGATGCCGGGAATTCGTTGGTACGACAGGCGAAACGCCGCTTCCACGCTCCGATCCCCCGCTGTCAGCTCGCCGAGCCGGGCGCCATCGTCGGAGAGCCGGGAGACCAGGTCCTCCAATGTCCACATCGGACGGTGTTGCAGTCTTGCCCCGGCGATGCGCAGCGCCAGCGGCAGCCGCCCGCACAACCGGGCCAGTTCCCGGGCCGCGGCCCGCTCCCGATCCGTCGACGGGGTGCCGACGATGCCGCCGAGCAGTCCCTGCGCCGCGTCCACGTCCAGCGGCCCCAACGAGATCCGGCGCCGCACGTCCAGCCCGGTCAGCCGTCTGCGGCTGGTCACCAGCACGCTGCTCCCGGCTCCGGCCGGCAGCAGCGGACGGACTTGCTCGGAGCTCGACGCGTCGTCGAGGATCAGCAGCAGCCGCAGCGGAATCGTCGCCGATCGCCACCACGCCGCGAGCTCGTCGAGATCATCCGGGATGGCGCTGTCATCCACGCCCACGGCCCGCAGCAGTCTCCGCAGCACCCGCTGCGGCGCCAACGCATCGCGCACCTCGCTGTGGCCGTGCAGATCCACGAACAGGCAGCCGCCGGAGCGTTCGGCGCGCAACGCCCGTGCGGCCGTCACGGCGAGCGCGGTCTTCCCGGAGCCCGCCACGCCGTCCACGGCGTCGACCGTGACGGCCGCGCCGCCCGCCGACGCGGTGAGCAGCGCCAGCTCACGATCACGGCCGACCAGGTCGCCGACATCGGCCGGGAGCTCGTCGCGCGCGGTCCCGCGCTGGACGGTCGCACGAGGCGCGGCGTCCTCACCGAGCAGCACCGCCTGCTGCGCGCGCCGGGTCTCCGCGCCCGGTTCGACGCCCAGTTCCTCCACCAGCCGGTGGCGCAGTTCGGCGTAGACCGCCAGCGCGTCGGCCCGCCGGCCACCGTCGTGCAGCGCGCGCATCAGCAGCGCGGCCAGAGTCTCGTTGTCGGGGTGCGCCGCGAGCAGCGTGGACAACTCCTCCACGGCCTCGGCGTGGCGGCCGAGCCGCAGCTCCCACTCGGCCTTCTGCTGCGCGAGCGCGATCCGCCGCTCGGTCCAGCGGCGCCGCTGGCCCGCCACGAACGGACCGGGCAGCCCGGCGAGCGGCTCGCCCGCGAACAACGCGAGCGCAGCGGCGCACAGTTCCACCGCCGCCGCCAGATCACCTGCCCGCTGCGCCGCGCGGGCTTGCGCCGCGAAGTCCTCCAGCAGCACCGAATCCACCCGCACCCGGTCACCGTGGAACCGGTATCCACCGCGGTCGCCGCTGATGACGGGGTCGCCACCGAGACTCTTGCGCACCCGGTAGACGTAGCTCGGCACGACCTTGAGCCCGGTACCCGGCGGCTCCTCGCCCCACACCGCGTCGAGCAGCTGCTGCCTGCTGACCGTGACGTCCGGCCGCAGCAGCAACGCGGTGAGCAACGCCTGCTGGCGGACCGGCCCGAGGTCCAGCGGCGTCGCACCGCGCCACGCTCGCAAGGGGCCGAGGACGGTGAAGCTCAGTCCGCACTCGGCGGACACCGGTGGGCCGTTCACCTGAACCGGCGGCATAGGAAGAGACTACGCAGTGGATCAGCTCCGAGCGGTGCTTTTCGCGAGGCTTCCGGCGAATTCCCTCGGATAGCGGCGTGCGGATCGGCGCCCGATTCTCCCTGCGAACCAGCAGTTCCGAGGCTGTGACCGGGAATATCGCGACGGCGCGGCGGTGTTGGCGTGTCATGGACGAGCCGACCACCGGCAGCACCGAACCCGCCCCGGCACGGGAACTGCTGGCCGCCGAACGCGCCGGTGCGCTGGAGCGGATCGAGTCCCTGCGGCGGCAACTGACCTCCATCCGCGAGGTCTCCACCTGGACGGGCGCCGACGACGAGCACGATCCGGAAGGCGCGACCATCGCCTACGAACGAGCCCAGCTGCAGGGCCTGCTCACCGACGCCGAGCGGGAACTGGAAGCACTGGACCGAGCCACGGCCCGCCTGGACGAGGGCAGCTACGGCCACTGCGAACGCTGCGGCGGAACCATCGGCCCCGAACGCCTGGAGGCCCTGCCCGCCACCCCCACCTGCATCACCTGCGCCACCCGCCCCTGACCAGCCGACGCAGTCGAGTCGCCACGGGCGCCGTGTACCAGTTCCGCCACGCACGGCTCGATCACCTCGCCGAGAAGACCGTTGCTGACGCCGCTGCCCAGGGGCGAGGACCTACCGTGCGATGACGCGGGCCGTCGCTGATCAGTTCGTGGACGAGGCACCCGCTCAGCATCCTCCGGCTGAGTTGGTCGGCTTCACCGGAGGCGGGCCTCGGCGAAGTGGAACGTCGGTGCCGCCGGGTCGAGGACCGGTGGCACCGCGCGGCCGTGAGCATCGGCCATCGCGCTCGGGTCCGCGAGCCGCGCGCTCCACCCGCGTGCCGCGAACCAGGTCAGCGGGTCGTCCACGCCGCTGCGCACCGGCGACCGGTTGTCACCGAGGACCTGCCGTCCTGAAGCGAACGTCCGCGCCTCGAACACGCTCCGGTCGGCGACGTCGGCGAACAGCGCGGAACCGGGCGCGGACAGCTGTCGTGCGGCGGACAGCAGCACCTCGACATCCCCCGGACCGAGGTACATCAACAATCCTTCTGCGATCCATGCCGTGGGAACGTCGGGGGGCGAACCCGGATTCCCGCAACGCGACCGGCCACGACTCCGTGAGGTCGGCGGGCACCGATGCCCAGCGCACTCCGGGCGCGGACTCGACGCCGTCGAGCACGTGCCGGACGAAAGCCACCACCTCCGGCTGGTCCACCGTGAACACGTCGACCGGCCCCGGCCAGGTGAGGCGCAGCGCGCGAGCATCGAATCCCGCGCCGAGCACAACGACCTGCCGCGCTCCGCCCGCCACGGCGGCGAGGACCGCATCGTCGATCCAGCGGGTGCGCAAGGCCAGGAAGCCGCTCATCGCCGGGACCATCGCGCCGGGAGTCGCACCCTCGGCCAGCCACCGCCACTGCTCGCTCGAGTCCGGTGCCGCCGCCACCGCCGCGTCCACCAGCTTGCGCGCCCACGGATCGCGCACCAGAGCGCCGGGAGCGGCGGATTCGACCGCGCGTTCCTGAGCCACCGCCGCGGCCGTCAGGGCCACACCCTCCGGTATCGACGGTCGCCGGTTCGCCGAAGGATCTTGACTGGTCAAGAGCGATCTCCTCTCCAGGCCCCGCCCGGAACACCACGGCTCTCGCCCGGAGGCCACGACGCTGCGACCACGGTATCCCCGGAACTTCCGGAAAGCGGCCCGGCAGCCCGGAGAAATCATTCCGGCCCGCCGACCGGAGACCCGGTGGCCGACCGCATCCGCTCGACCCGCCGGCCCGGCCCGTCAGCGCGGACCATTCCCCTAGAAGCACGCTTGATCGGACAGTAGGCGATCAGCGGGCGAGCGAAGCGGGAACTCGGACACTCGGCGCACTGCCTCGGGGGAATTGCATCTGTCGCGCAACCATGGTTAGGCTAACCTAACTACGATCTATGACCGGTGATCACACCGGTCGGCGCGCTCGCGACCCGGCGACGGAGGCAGCATGGCTTGGACCAGGACCCCGCAGGACATCTCGTTCAGCACGTTCGACCTGAACTGGGGTTTCTTCGCCCTGCGGCTCATCGACATTCGCGCCGACGTGACGCTGCTGCGCAGGTGGCTGCTGGATCCGCGGACCTCGTCGTGGTCACCGGGTCGGTCGATGAAGGTGCGGCAGCTGCTCGAAACGATGCTGCTGACGCCGGAACGCCAGGTGTTCCTGGGATTCCGCGACGACGTCCCGTCCTTCCTGTTCGAGACCTTCCCGCCCGAGTACGGCTCGCCGGGCAAGCGCTCCGGAGCGGTCGGCGTGCGACTGCTCGCCTCCCCCACCGGAGACGAGAATCCGGAGCTGGCCACGGCGATCCTGCGCACGATCGTCAAGATGGTCCTCAGCGATCCCGACACCGATCGGGTGCTGCTCGAATCGGACGTCACCAATGCGCGAATGCCCCGGATCGCGGCGGGATTCCACTCCGAGCAGCGGACCACCGCACGCGGCACCGAAGTCTGCGTCAGCATCTGCACCCGCGCGGACGTCGAGGAGGAGTACCGGCTGGAAGCGGCGGGGTGACCCGCGCGGGAGCGGTTTTCGCCGGGGGCGCAACGGAAGTCCGATCGCGCGGCGAACCAGCGGAGATCGCATCGGTGGCACCGCCTGCGGCGAACTTCCCCACGCACACCGGGATCACCCCGCGGCGGACACGACCGACCGGCGTTTCCGACGACGCTGCCGGCGGGATCCGAGGTGCGTAGGCGACGGGTTCCGTTGGCGCGCAACAGGATTCGCCGCGATCCGCGTGTCGATGCCCCGGACCGGTGTCCGGGGCACCGGGGTGCTCACTCGGCGTCGAACCGGCCGCGCTTCACCGAGTCGACGAACTTCAGGACGTCCACCCGCAGCGCCGGGCCGTCCGGGTCCTTCGAGTCCCGAACCTGACCGCGCGCACTCGACAGCTCAACGCAGTTCCCGTTCGGATTGGAACGGACGGATTTCTGCCAACGAACCTCGTTCACCGGTCAACCTCCCACTCCTTGAGAGCCTTGGCGAGGTAGTCTCGCGAATCAGTCGAGTCCATGGCGATATCACGAATCTTGAGCAACGCCTTTCGATATTCACGCACGTCATACTCAACGGGAACGAAAACCCCGGAACCGTAGTGCTCGAAATGCACGACCGCGGGCGAATCCGGAAAATCGTAGACGACGAATGGGCCTGACCAACCAGGGTGCCAACCCACTCTCAACGGCACGACCCGGATCGTCACCTTGGGCTTGTCGCCCATGTCGAGGAGATGCGCGAGCTGCGCGCTCATGATCTGGGCCGAACCGATCGGTTCGTGCACGACCGCCTCGCTGATCAGTGCTTCGAAACGCACCGGATCTCGTTTGCTCAACACCGCGCCGCGCCCGCGCGGGCGATGACTCGGGTGTCCAGATCCTCTTCGGGCAGGTCGACCTCTCCCAGGATGGTCCGGCTGTAATCCGCAGTCTGCAACAACCCCGGCACGACCATCGGCGACCACTCCGAGATCGCGGAGGCGGCGCGTTCGCACTCGATCGCGCCCGCCGACCGCTGCGGGATTCCGGCGGTGCCGACGGTGAGCCGGCTCGGTTCGCCGAGGTTGCGGGCCAGGTCGAGGATCCGCTCCCGTTCGCCCGCCGACACCCGCAGCGCTGTCAGGATCATCGCGACGGTCTCGACACCCGGTACCCGGTGGCCGGTCTCCCAGTGGGAGATCTGCGTGTGCGAGAACTCCAGTCGTCTCGCTAACACCCGGAGGCCGACTCCTCGTGTTTCCCGCGCATCGCGCAGCGCGGCCGAAAGAGCTCTCGCACGAGGCGTACCTGCGGTGGCAGCCATGCAACACCTACCTGTCGTCGCTGTTTTCCCCTGATCACACGATCGGCGCTCTGGTCGTCCCCATTCGCAACCGGTCAACGTGAGCGTCGACCGATCCGGAGCGCGGAAACAGGGCGCGGAACGCACTCGATTCTGGCGCATCCGGCGAACGAACCATTCGAGGAATCGCCAATGCCATCCGGCAAAACGCCCGATCGAGTGTTCGACGAAAAAGCCGACGCACTTGCCGCTTCGCGCGCAAATTCTCCGCACCAGAGCGTGCACGTGCGACGGCGGCATGGAGATCTGGCGAACAGGTCTCGTCAACGCGGACGGAATCGAGTTGACGAAAGCACCGGCGCCCTTCGACGACACCGGGCACGACCCGCTCACCTGACCACCCGGATCGTGCGGCCTCCCCTCCCCCGCCGCACGGATTCCGGGACGCCTCCCGTCCGCCGCACCGCCGCTCCTGACCCGGCGGTCACGCGAGGGAAGCGGGCAGGGCACGCCGTAACCCCGGCCACGTCGGCGTGCCCTGCTGCTACTCGTGCCCGAAACGCACTTCGGCGCGATCACCGGAGTGATCGCGCCGAAGCGGTCTGATCTTCGGTTCTCGGCCGGATGGATCGCTTACTTGGCCGCCGATTCCGTGGACCGCTGCTCGTCGGTGGAGCTCGTCACCGACACCGGATCGCCGGACTTCCCGGACGCCCGGACGAACAGCGAGGTCGCGAACGCGAGCACGCCGATCACTCCGGCCACGACGAACGCCGTACGCAGACCCGCGGCATCCGGCGCACCGGACGGCGCGGTGCTGCCGAGCGAAGCGACGGTGACGAACACCGCCGTGCCGAACGCGCCGGCGACCTGTTGCAGCGTCGCGAGAATCGCGCTGCCGTGGGAGTGCAGGTGGTCCGGCAGCGCGCTCAGCGACTCCGTCATCAACGGCGTCATCATCATGCCGAGCCCCGCCATCAGCAGCACGTGAATCGCGATCACCGCGCCCAGCGAGGAATCCGGCCCCAGCGCGGCGAACAGCCACAGCGACACCGCCATCGCCAGCGCGCCGGGGATCACCAGGCGGCGTGCGCCGTAGCGGTCGAACAGCCGTCCCACCGGGCGTCCGAGCAGCCCGAGGACCAGCCCACCGGGGAGCACCGCCAGACCGCTGACGAACGTGCTCGTTTTCAGCACGGTCTGCAGGTACAGCGGCAGCATGATCGCTCCGGCGCCCAGCAGGCACATGAACAGCAGCGCGGTCAGCACCAGCGCCACGACGAACGACCGGATCTTGAACGGGCGCAGGTCCAGCAACGCTCGGTCCTGGCGCTGGAGGCGGAGCTGCCGCAGCACGAACACCACCAGCGCCAGCGCGCCGACCACGAGCGGAACCCACGGCGGCACCGCCTGGTCCCCGCCGCCGGACTCGCCGGTCGAGGACAGGCCGTAGAGCAGGCCGCCGAACCCGGCCGCGGACAGCAGCACCGAGAACACGTCCAGCGGCACCCGCCGCGTCTCGCTCTCCAGCCGCATCCAGACCACGCCGATGACCAGGGCCAACAGCGACAACGGCAGCACCAGCCAGAACATCCAGCGCCAGCCCAGCGAGGCCAGCACGGCGCCGCCGATCGTCGGCCCCACGGCGGGGGCGACGGCGATGACGATGGTGATCGTGCCCATCGTCGCGCCGCGCCTCGACACGGGAACCAGGCGCATCACGGAGGTCATCAGCAGCGGCATCATCATCGCGGTCCCGCACGCCTGCACGACCCGGCCGACCAGCAGCACCGCGAAACCCGGTGCCAGGCCGCTGAGCAAGGTGCCGATGCTGAACAGGGTGAGCGAGGCGATGAAGATCCGGCGCGGCGTGAACCGCTCCAGCAGGAACCCGGTGATCGGGATGACCACCGCCATCGTCAGCAGGAAGCCGCTGGTCAGCCACTGCACTGTCGTGGTCGACACCCCGAGGTCGGCGGTGAGGGCGCGCAGCGCGACGCTCAGGATCGTCTCGTTGAGGATCATGACGAAGGCCGAGACGACCAGCACACCGAGCAGCACGGCCGCTCGCGGTGGAGCGGTCCCGCGCGCGGGTTCCGTGTCCACGGCGTTCGTGGAGTCGGTCATGGTTCGAGTACCCCTCACAGAACTAGGTCGAGCGTGTTCTCCGGCGCGGCCGCGTCGCGGCGCTTGGAGTCGGAGCTCCGAGAATGTGCACCCCGCCGATGTCGACGGGCTTGTTCCGGCACGGGTGCCGAACCGGTCCCGGCACCGCATGGACGTGCGACGGCCAAGAGCCGAGATCAACTACTTGCCCCCAGGCGTGCGGTCGCCCGCACGGCCGCCCACGAGCGCGGACGGCTCAGCACAGTTTAGATGCCCCGTTCGAGTGGTGCGGGCGAACCCGGCGTCGAACCGGCCGAGGAACGTGTGAGCACAGTACGTTCGTCGAGGTCACAGCGTTAAGACAAGCGACTTGAGCTGTCGGCGAACACTGAGCTCCGCCTTCGACTGATCACGCTCCGCGACCCGAGATCAACTCAGGTGACTCCCGAACGTGTCAGACCCCCGGTCCCTGATCGCGGCCGGATCGGTGAGCAGCTGCTGCAGTGCGAGCTGCCCCGCACCGATCATGAGCAGGTCCGCGCCGAGCGCCGCAGGCACGATCCGCACCCCCTCCGAGGCGGGACCGACCGATTGCTCGCGCACGAGTCCGGCCAGCCGCTCCGGATCGGCGCGCAGCACGTCCGCGAGGAAGCCGCCGAGCACCACGAGCTCCGGGTTGAGCACGTTGATCGCGTTGCTGACCGCGACGCTGAGCACCCGGGCCTGGCGGGCGAGCTCAGCGCGGACCGCCGGGTCGGCCGATGCCGCGAGGGCTTCGGAGAGCTCGACCTGATCCGCCGATTCGAGACCCACGAGTTCGAGCAGCCGCGCACGGCTCACCTCGTCCTCCAAGGTTCCGTCTTCGACCGCGCGGTCGGCCGGATCGCGGATTCCCGGCCGGTTCCTGCCGAATTCGCCCGCGTAACCACCGAACCCGCCGAGCGGCGCACCGCCGGTGATGACGCCGCCGCCGATGCCACTCGCGCCGCCGTTGAGGTAGACGAGATCGCGCACGCCGGCGCCGGCGCCGAAGATGTGCTCGGCCAGCGCGCCCAGGCTCGCGTCGTTCGCGGCGAACGCCGGGTGCCCCGTCGCGCGGAGCAGGGCGGCGGCGATCGACTCCTCCCGCCAGCCGAGGTGCGGCGCCCACCGGACCACGCCGTCGGCCTCCCGGACCAGGCCGGGGACGGCGACGCCGATGCCCGCCACGCGGCGGCCCGCGAGTTCCGGTTCCGCTAGGTTCCCGACGACGATCTCAACGGTTTCCGCCACCGTGACCGGGTGGGCCACCTCGTTCCGGATCCGGGTCCGGACCGCGCCGCCGAGGCTGACCACTCCGACGGTGACCGCGTCCAGCTCGGGGTTCACGGTGATCGCGACGCAGTCCGGGTCCGGGTGCACCACCGGTGAGGGGCGGCCGACGCGCGCGGTGCTCTCCGGGCCGGACTCGAGGACGAACCCCATGCCGGTGAGCTCGGCGATCAGGGCGGCGACGGTGGAGCGGCTGAGCCCGGTGGCGCGCGTGATCTCGGCGCGGGAGAGCGATCCCTTGCGGTGCACGAGATCCAGCACCGTCGCGAGGTTGCCCCGCCGCACGCGATCCAGGTTGCTGCCGCGCATCGATCGCCCTTCGTTCGGACCAAGCCTCGGGTGTTGTCACCGGTTCACCGGGAACCCTATTATGTTTTTCAAACGAACAAATCAAAGGGAGTCGAGTGATCATGAGCCTCACCCCCACCCCGGCCGACCGGTTCTCCTTCGGCCTCTGGACCATCGGCTACACCGGCGCCGACCCGTTCGGCGGCCCCACCCGTTCCCCGCTGGACACCGTGCACGCCGTGGAGAAGCTCGCCGAACTCGGCGCCCACGGCCTCACCTTCCACGACGACGACCTGTTCCCCTTCGACGCCACCGAAGCGCAGCGCCGCACCGAGATCGACCGGTTGAAGCAGGCGCTCGACGACACCGGGATCGTCGTCCCGATGGTCACGACGAACCTGTTCTCCCACCCCGTGTTCAAGGACGGCGGACTCACCTCCAACGACCGGGCGGTGCGCCGATTCGCGCTGCGCAAGGTGCTGCGGAACCTGGATCTCGCGGCCGAGCTGGGCGCCCGGACCTTCGTCATGTGGGGCGGTCGCGAAGGTGCCGAGTACGACTCCGCGAAAGACGTCGGTCAGGCACTGGAGCGCTACCGCGAGGCGGTGAACCTGCTCGGCGACTACGTGATCGACAAGGGCTACGACCTGCGGTTCGCCCTGGAACCGAAGCCGAACGAGCCGCGCGGTGACATCCTGCTGCCCACCCTCGGGCATGCCATCGCGTTCATCGACTCGCTGGAACGCCCCGAGCTCGTCGGCGTCAACCCGGAGGTCGGGCACGAGCAGATGGCCGGGCTCAACTACGCGGCGGGCATCGCACAAGCCCTCTACCACGGCAAGCTCTTCCACCTCGACCTCAACGGCCAGCGCGGCATCAAGTACGACCAGGATCTCGTATTCGGCCACGGCGATCTGCACAACGCGTTCGCGCTCGTGGACCTGCTGGAGCACGGCGGGCCGGGCGGGGTGCCCGCCTACGACGGGCCTCGGCACTTCGACTTCAAGCCCAGCCGAACCGAGGACGAAGCGGGCGTGTGGGACTCGGTGCGGGCCAACATGGCGAACTACCTGCTGCTCAAGGAACGGACCGCCGCGTTCCGCGCCGACCCCGAGGTGCAGGAGGCGCTGGAAGCCGCGCGGGTGCCGGAGCTGGCACGGCCGACGCTGGCCGACGGTGAGGGCTACGCGGCGCTGGTGTCCGACCGCTCCGCGTTCGAGGAGTTCGACGCCGCCGGATACTTCGACGGCCACGGATTCGGGCTGGTGCGCCTGCAACAGCTCGCGACCGAGCACCTGATGGGCGCCCGCGGATGACCTCGGACGGTCACCTCGCACAATGACCGGATGCCGAGCCACAGGGGAACCGTGATCCGCACGAACTGGTCGGGCAACTACGCCTACCGCGCACCGAGATTCGCCGAACCGCACTCGATCGACGAGCTCGCCGAGGCCGTCACCGGCGGCGAGCGGGTGCGGGTCGCGGGCACCGGGCACACCTTCAACGGCATCGCCGACAGCGCGGACCTGCGGATCTCGCTGGCGGCGATGCCGAGCGGGATCAGCATCGACTCCGCGCGCCGGGTGGTGTCGGTGTCCGGCCCGGTGCGTTACCGCGAGCTGACCGACCACCTGCACAGGCACGGGTGGGCACTGGCGAATCTGGCTTCGCTGCCGGACTTGTCGGTGGCGGGCGCGATCTCCACCGGCACGCACGGTTCCGGAACTCGGTTGCGTGGTCTCGCCTCCGATGTGCGGGCGATCGAGCTGCTCACCGCGCGGGGCGAACTCCGCGAGCTGCGCGAGGGCGATGCCGAGTTCGCCGGTGCGGTCGTCGGGCTGGGCGCGCTGGGCGTGATCACTCGGTTGGAGCTCGCGGTGGAACCCGCCTACCTGATCACCCAGCACGTCTACGGGTCGCTGCCGTGGCCGGTGGTGGCCGACGAGCTGGGCGCGCTGCTGGCTTCCGGGTACAGCGTCAGCCTGTTCACCGACTTCGACGACGCCGGTGTCCGCCAGTGCGTCGTGAAGGAGCACGAAGGCGTCGCCCACGATGCCGGAACGTTCGACCGCGTCGGCGTCCGGCTCGTGGACGGGCCACGCCATCCGATGGCGGGCGGTCCGGCGGAGAACGTCACCGCCCAGGCCGCGCCCGGCCCGTGGCACGAACGGCTACCGCACTTCCGGGCCGGCCGGACTCCCAGCAGCGGCGCCGAAATCCAGAGCGAGTACCTCGTCGACGCCCGGCACGCGGCCGACGCCGTCGAGGCGCTGCGGGCGGCCGCTCCGGCGTTCGCGCACCTGCTGCTGGTGAGCGAGCTGCGTTCCGTCGCCGCGGACGACCGGTGGCTCAGCCCCGCCTACGAGCGGGATTCGCTGGCGATCCACTTCACCTGGCGCCTCGACCAGCCCGGCGTGGAAGCCGCGCTCCCCGCCGTCGAGGCGGCACTGGCCCCGTTCGGCGCCCGCCCGCATTGGGGCAAGGTCTGGACGATGCCCCCCGACGTGCTCGCCGAGCGCTATCCGCGCCTCACCGACTTCCGCGACCTCACCGACCGCTGGGACCCGAACCACCGCTTCCGCAACGACTTCCTGACCCACCACGTCTTCGGCCCCCGCACGACCTGAGGTCAATGCCTCCGCAACCCGCTCCGACCGGTCAAAGGGCCATTGGGTCACCGGCAGGACCAGGTGAACGGCCCATTTGACCCTGGAGTGGGCGAAAGGGGACATCCACCTGGTCGTCTCCGGTGGTCCTCGGCGTTTACGCGCGGGTGAGACGGAGGATGGTGCCTTCGCCTCCGGCGGCGAGGAGCAGAGAGCCGTCGGGAGCGGTGGTGATTCCGGCGAAAGCGCGCGGCTGGCCGGGAATTCCGGGAGCCGTCACAGGTTCCGGTTCGGCAGGAGCGCTTCCCGGTGGTGGGCCGACGGGGAGGTCCTCGGCCTCGACCCGGTGCTCACCGGTGGCCGGGGAGATCGCCAGGAGCCGGCGCCGCCCAGCCTCGACGACGAACAGTTCACCGTCGTGCCAAGTGAGCCCTTGGGGCCGCGCGATCCCGCCCGCCACGATTTCCGCGCCGTCAGCGGAGATCCGCAGCACCTGCCCGGCGCCCTGATCACTGACGTAGCACTCGCCGGCCCCGTCGATCGCCACGTCCGCCGGTGCGTCGAGACCCTCGGCCAGCGCGGTCACCACGTCGTCCCGGTCGATCGACAGCACCCGTCCGCCGCCGGGCTCGGCGACCACAAGCGCGCCGTCCGCGTCGACCGCGATCCCGCCCGCCCCGGCGAGCCCGGAGGCGCGCACCCGCGCGGCTCCCTCCGCCGGGTCGTAGGTGCGGACGTCGCCGAACTGCGAAGTGAGGTGCAGCAGCCCGCCGTCGGCGACCACGCCGTGGGCGAACCCGCCCAGTTCCGAGAGCAGCGGCCCGCCCGCCTCACCACCGAGCTCCCCGGTGGCGGTGCCGAGGCGGAAGTGGTCGGTGGCGTACCAGCGCCCCTTCTCGTCGGCGGTGACGTCGAACGGTCCGCTGAAGCCGCGCGCAACGATCGGACGCGGCTTCTCGTCGAGCTCGATCCGGGTCAGACCGCCGCTGGCGAAGCTGGAGACGAGCATCCGGTTCTCCGCGTCGAACGCGGCGTTGTCCATGCCCGCGATCCCCGTCGTGGTGATCGAGCGTGCCCCGGCCCCGTCGAACCTGGTCACGATCCCTTCCACCCCACGGGAAACGACGACGAGCTCCCCGCCCCGGTCGAAGCGCACCGCTACCGGCTGATGCACCTGTTCGGCCACCAGCTCCGGAGTCCCGCCCTCCGGCGAGATCCGCCAGACCTCGCCGGTCATCATGTGCGGGTAGTACAGCAACCCGTCCGGGCCGAGCTGCATCGCGTTGCCCATCGCGAGTCCGTCGGTGAGCACCACCGGTGCTCCCCCGTCGGGGAAGAGCTCGAAAACGCGGCCGTCCCGGTACATCTCGTTGACGAACAGCCGATCACCGACGCAGGTGATCCCGTTCGGGCACCGCAGCCCGTCGGCGACGACGCTGAACTCGCCTGCCGGGGTGCGCCGCCACACCAGGCCGGGGTTCAGGTCCGTGATGTACATCGAACCGTCCGCGCCGAACGCCAGGTCGTCCGGCGAACGGACCGGGCCGTCCAGCGGCACGACGACCTCGACCTCCCCGGACTCGACGTCGACCGCGCTGATCTGCCCGGCGAGGTACTGCGCGACGTGCAGCCTGCCGTCCGGGCCGAACGCGACGCCGTTGGAGCCCCACAGCGCGTTCGGCGGGTTCTCCCGCTGGATCTCCCACCGAATACCGGTCACCTGCCGGGATACCTGCTGCGCGACGAATCGGTTCACTGCGCGTCCCCTTCCACCAGCACCTCGGTCATGTCGGTCTCCGCACGCCACTGCCGCAGCAGCGCGTAGAACTCGACCGGGCCGCCACCGTAGGACTCGCTGCGCTGCCGGGGTTTGCCCTCATTGTTGTAGTAGCTCGGCGTGCACTGCTCGAAGAACTCCTTGTTGTACTGCTCCTTGTCCCGGATCGTCGCCACCCACGCGGCCTCCGCCTCCGCGCTGGGTTCGACGTAGCGGGCACCGCGATCGCGGGCCGCGGCGATCACCTCGGCCACGTGCACGGACTGCTCGTCGAGCACGTGCGCGAAGTTCACCGAGGACGCGTTCTGCGAGGCACCGAGCCGGAAGTAGTTCGGGAAGCCGTGGCTGTAGAACCCGTGCAGGGTCTTGAGCCCGCCGCTCCAGTGCTCGGCGAGGGTGCGCCCGTCGCGCCCGCGCACCGTTTTCGCCGCCGCCGCGGCGGGACCGGCGCCGAGGTCGAAGCCGGTGGCGAACACGATGCAGTCCACTTCGTACTCGACTCCGCCGGAGACCAGGCCGCGCTCGGTGATCCGTTCCACGCCCGCTCCGCCGGTGTCGACGAGGGTTACGTTGGGGCGGTTGAAGGTGGGCAGGTAGGTGTCGCTGAACGTGGGCCGCTTGCACAAGCGGCGGTACCAGGGTTTGAGCGCTTCGGCCGTCGCCGGGTCCTCGACGATCTCCTCCACGCGGGAGCGGATCGAGTTCATCTTCGCGAAGTCGGCCAGTTCCGCGAACAGTTCGCCGTCCGCGTCGAGGACGGCGTTGTCGTCGCTGGGCATGATGGCGCGCAGGGTCTGCACGCTGTCGGTCCAGCGGTCGGCCACCATGTCCTGTTCGGCTTCGCCGCCGGTGACCAGCGTCAGGAAGTTCTCGCGCCGCTCGCGCTGCCAGCCGGGCCGCAGCGTCGCCGCCCATTCCCGGTCGGTCGGCCGATTCCCGCGTTCGTCCACTGAGGACGGAGTCCGCTGGAACACGTACAGGTGCTCGGCTTCCGCGCCCAGGTGGGGCACGCATTGGATGGCGGTGGCGCCGGTTCCGATCACGGCGACGCGCTTGTCGGCGAGCTTGTGCATGCCGCCGCTCGCGTCACCGCCGGTGTAGTCGTAGTCCCAGCGGCTGGTGTGGAAGGTGTGTCCCTGGAAGGTCTCGATGCCGGGCAGACCGGGCAGCTTCGGCCTGCTGAACGGCCCGCTGGAGACCACGACGTAGCGCGCGGTCATCACGTCGCCGCGGTCGGTGCGCACGGTCCACGTGGCCGTGGCCTCGTCCCACTCGACGTCGGTGACCTCGGTCTGGAAGCAGGCGTTGGTGTAGAGCCCGAAGTGGCGCCCGATCGCCTGCGCGTGCCCGCGGATCTCGGAGCCCGGCGAGTACTTCCACTCCGGGAACGAGCCGAGTTCCTCCAGCAGCGGCAGGTAGATGTAGGACTCGATGTCGCAGTGCACGCCGGGATAGCGGTTCCAGTACCAGGTCCCGCCGAAGTCCCCGGCCTTCTCCACGACGCGGATGTCGGTGAACCCGCGCTCGACGAGCCTCGCGGCCGCGGTCAAGCCGCCGAACCCGCCTCCGACCACGAGCACCTCAACGTGGTCGTGCAGCGCTTCGCGGTCGAATCCGGGCTCCACGTAGGGATCGTCGGCGTAATAGCCGAACTCGCCGGTGGTCGCCTGGTACTGCTCGGATCCGTCCGGTCGCAGCCGCCGGTCCCGCTCGGCGCGATAGCGCGCCCGCAAGGCATCCGGGTCGAACCCCAGTACGGCCGGATCGAGCGCTTCGCGCCGAGAGTCCTCAGTGGTGGACATGTGGCCCCTTCGTACTCATGGATGTGCGGTTTGGCTCTTGATCTGTCTTGTCGGTGGCGGCCACGCACGCGACCGCGGGTTCTCAGCGGTTCCTCGCGAGGACGACGATTTCCCTTGTGGCCGAGCCACTTGCGAAATCGGTCCCGCAGCGGCGGGTCCGCCGACCGGCCCGCTACGTGGACCGAGAACCACGCCCGGGCAGGAAACCGGCGACCAGGAACGCCACCAACGCCGCGCCCGCTCCGATCCCGAGCACAACGCGGAATCCGCTCAACGCGGGCACGGCCGCGCCGCCGACCTGGATGGTGAGGTTCGCGAGGATCACGCCCGCCGTCGCGCTGGACACGGACGTGCCGATGGAGCGCATCAGCGTGTTGAGGCTGTTCGCGGCGGCGGTCTCCGACACGGGAACCGCGCCCATGACCAGCGCGGGCATCGCGCCGTAGGCGAGTCCGATACCGGCCGCGATGATGCAGGAGATGACCATGAGCTGCCAGATCGCCGACATCATCACGAGTCCCAGCCCGTAACCCGCGGCGACCACGAGCGCCCCGCACATCAAGGTCACCTTCGGCCCGCGAGTGCGGGAGATCCACGCGGAGACCGGGGACATCGCCATCATGACCAGCCCGTTCGGCGCCATCACCAGTCCAGCCGCGAGAATCGTCTGCCCCAGCCCGTAGCCGGTCGCCGCCGGAAGTTGCAGCAGCTGCGGAATCACCAGCGACATCGCGAACATCGCGAACCCGAACACCACGGACGCGAGGTTGGTCAGCAGCACCTGGCGCCGGGCACTGGTCCGCAGGTCGACCAGCGGCTGCCGGGCGCGCAGTTCCCACCACCCCCACACCAGCAGCACGACCAGTCCCCCGGCCACCAATCCCAGCGTCAGTCCGCTGGTCCAGCCCCAGTCGGCTCCTTTCGACAGGGCCAGCAGCAGGCACAACAGCGCCACCGACAGTCCGATGGCTCCCGGCAGGTCGAAGCGCCCGCCGGTGCGCACCGCGGACTCCGGAACGAGGGTCTTCACCAGCCCGGCCGCGACGAGCCCCAGTGCGCCCGCGGCCCAGAACAGCATGTGCCAGTCGGCCTTCTCGGCGATGAACGCGGCCGCCGGCAGCCCGAGCGCGCCGCCCACACCGAGCGAGGCGCTCATCAGCGCGGTCGCGCCGCCGAGCCGTTCGGCGGGCAGTTCGTCGCGCATGATGCTGATGCCGAGCGGGATCACGCCGGCCGCCAGCCCTTGCAGGAGCCTCCCGGCCACCATCGGCGCCAAGCTGTCCGCGAGCGCGCACAGCACCGACCCCGACACCATGACGACGAGGCTGATCAGCAGCATCCGCCGCTTGCCGTACATGTCGCCGAGCCTGCCCACGGTGGGCGTGGCGACGGCGGCGGCCAGCAGCGTCGCGGTGATCGCCCACGCGGTATCGGCGGCGGTGGCGCCCAGCAGCCTGGGCAGCGTGGGCACCAGCGGCACCACCAGCGTCTGCATCAGCGAGACCGAAATACCGCCGAAGGCCAGCACCGGAACGATCGCGTTGGGACGCGGGTGCGCCGGCCGATCCGCGCGCCGGGGCGCGCTGAGGGCGTGGGTCATCGGGTGGAGCTCCTGTCGTGGAAATGGCGGTGTCACGCAGAACCGCTGTTCGTCCCAGTAGTCGTGCCGTCGAGCCGGAATGCCCCGTCGCACGATGCTTCGGCACCGAATCCGATCGTTAAGGCAGTCGCTTGACTGACGATAGCAGCTGCGGTTAACTGATTCCAGGCTCGATTCCCGCCACGAGGAGGCGCACGGTGACTCAACCTGACGAGCGGGTGCTGGACTATCCGATTCCGGCCCCGGACGCGCTGGGGCCGCCCGCCGAGTGGGAGGAACTGCGCAGCCGGTGCCCGGTGTCCAGGGCGAAGCTGCCCAGCGGCGACGAGGTTTCCCTGCTGACCCGCTATGCAGATGTCAAGACCGTGCTCTCGGACCCGAGGTTCGGCCGCAAGCTCGACGAACCCGACGCGGCCCGCATCTCCGACACCGACTCGGGCGGGCTGTTCAACAGCGAGATGTCTTCGGCCCTGCCGCAAGGGGGCGAGGCTCACCAGCGCTGGCGGAGACTGCTCAACCGGTGGTTCACCGCCAAACGGATGGCGGCGTTGCGCCCGGAGATCGAGGCGATGGCCGAGCAGCTGGTCGACGAGATGGTCGCGAGCGGCGCTCCCGCCGACTTGAAGGCCGGGTTCGGCTTCCCGCTCCCGGTCTGGGTCATCTGCGACATGCTCGGCGTCCCCACCGCGGACCGGGACCGGTTCTCCCTGTGGTGGGACACCTTCTTGAACCTCACACGGTACTCGGAGCAGGAGTTCAAGGCCGCCGAAACCGAGTTCTTCGCCTACATGGCCGAGCACATCGCGACCAAGAAGGCGCAGCCCGGCGACGACCTGCTCAGCGAACTGATCTCGGCCACCGACGCCGAGGGCGAGCGGATGTCCGACCGCTCGTTGGCGGCCACCGGGCTCGGGCTGCTGATCGCGGGGCACGAGACCACCGCCAACATGATCGGGAAGATGGTGGCCATGCTGCTGTCGGACCGCGGCCGCTGGGAACAGCTGCTCGCGGACCGGTCGCTGATCCGCTCCGCGGTCGAAGAGGCGCTGCGGTTCGACGCCAACAACGGCCTCGGCATGGTCCGCTACCTCTACGAGGACATCAAGATCGCCGGTACCGCACTGCCGCGCGGCACCACGGTCATGTGCAGCATGTCCGCCGCGAACCGCGACGAGGACGCGTTCGACGGCGCCGACGACATGGATCTGCACCGCAGCCCGAACCCGCACCTGGCGTTCGGCACCGGCGCGCACTCCTGCCTGGGCCAGGCGCTGGCCCGCACCGAGCTCCAGGTGACGCTGGAAGTCCTGCTGCGCAGGCTCCCGACCTTGGAGCTCGCGGTGCCCGCGGAAGAGCTGCGGCGGCTGGAAGGACTGGTCGTCGGCGGACTCCGCGAAGTGCCGGTGCGGTGGTGACGGTGGGCGCGGCGCGGGCCAAGCAGGTGAGCGAGACTCGGGAGCTGATCTTGTCGGCCGCCGAGCGGCTGTTCGCCGAGCACGGGGTCGCCGCCGTGTCCAACCGCCAGGTCAGCGAGGCCGCCGGGCAGGGCAACAACACCGCGGTCGGTTACCACTTCGGCACGAAGGCCGAGCTGGTCGCCGCCATCGTCCGCAAGCACCACCAGGAGATCGAAGACCTGCGCGCTCGGATGGTCGCCGACGCGCGCGGATCCCGGAACGTGCGGGACTGGGTGGCGTGCACGGTGCTCCCGCACGCGCGGCACCTGGCCGATCTCGGCACGCCGAGCTGGTTCGGCCGGTTCGGCGCGCAGGCCATGACCGACCCGGCCTACCGCGAGATCATGTCGCAGGAGTCGCTGAACTCGCCGTCCCTGCTGGAGGCCACCTCGGAGCTCAACCGCTGCCTGTCCCACCTTCCGGCAGAGGTGCGCGAAGATCGCCGCGACATGGGGCGGCAGCTGATGGTGCACGTCGTGGCCGAACGCGAACGCGCGCTCGCCGAGGGCGGCACCACTGCCCGCGCTTCCTGGGACCAGGCCGCGACCGGCCTGATCGACGCGCTCACCGGCCTCTGGCTGGCCCCCATCACCACAAGCCCGTGACGAATCGCGGCTCGGGCACGTCCGTTTTACCCCGTTGCACACCTCCCCACGGAAATGGAGCACGTCATGCAGGTGATCGTTGATGAGGACAAGTGCTGCGGCGCCGGGACATGCGTGATGGTCGCGCCCGACGTGTTCGATCAGCGCGATGAGGACGGCGTGGTGGTGCTGCTCGACGCCCAGCCCTCGGCCGGGCTGCACGACGGCGTCCGGGAAGCCGCGAACATGTGCCCGGCGGCCGCCATCACCCTGGACGAGTCGTGAGCGATGCCGGTTCGGCCCTGGTCGTCGATGTGCCTGCCACCAAGCTGTCCACAGTGGAGTGACTGTGTCGCGGCGGGCGCACCGGCTCGGTGACGGTACTCGGCGCCGAGCGACACCTGCCCTGCGACAGGCCGCCGCTGTCGTGCACGCGGTCGGCGACGTGGCCCGGCGGTAGAACGAGCGGCTGAATTCGCTGGTGCGGCTGGAGAACCGCACGCACGCTACCGAGCAGGCCAGGCGTGGCGGCGGTGAACGTCCTCGGAGGGGACCGCGCGTCACCGGTCCCCTACTGCTGGGCCGACCGGCACGCCGTCAGATCCAGGTGCACAACGCCCTGCCACCGGACGCCGAAGTGACCATTGTGGACGAATATCTCGACGGGGCCAGGTTCGTGCGCGCTACCGGCGGGACGGCCGCACCACGGGCGTGCTCGGCCGGAACATGGCCGAGCACAACCGAATCCGCCGCCAAGAGATCATTGACGCCCGCGCGGAACCGGCCACGACGCGCTGAACCGGCACCTGGTGTTCCCGGACGGCGGCGCGCGCGTGGCGCGGGGCGACCTCCGTGGCGGTCCCGGTTGCGTCCCCGGCGAGCAGCATTCGGAGAACTCCGACGCGCTGCCGCCGATGCCGCGGCGCGCTCACCGCGATGGCCGCCGACCGGCGGCCTCGACCGGCCGAGGCGCGTTCCCGGCAGCGTGGCGGTGCCCGGCGAGTTCGAGGAAACAGCACCTCAGGACGGCCCTTCGCCCAGAGCGGCCATGTCCGCCGTCGGCGTGCCGGTGATCCGTTCAACGAGGTCGACCTCTACCATTCGACGGGTGACCACCTACGACGATCTTGATCCGTTCGAGCACCTGGACGCCTCCTCGCTGCCGCTACGTCAGCAGCGGATCCTGGCGACGATCCGGGATTCGGTGGTCCGGGACGGGTATTCGCCGAGCACCAGACAGATCGGCGAGGCCGTCGGCCTGCGGTCCACCTCCTCGGTGTCGAAGCACCTGGCGAGCCTGGAGGAGAAGGGGTTCCTGCGGCGCAGCGACACGGTCTCGCGCCCCATCGACGTGCGCGCGTTCCTGCGCGGCTCCGCCGCCGAACGGTCGGACGAGAACTCCGTGACGGTGCCCGTCGTCGGCGACATCGCCGCCGGGACGCCCATCGCCGCCGACGAGCACGTCGACGACACCCTGACGCTGCCCCGCGAATTCGCCGGGCGCGGCACGGTGTTCGCGCTGCGCGTGCGCGGTGACTCCATGATCGACGCTGCGATCTGCGACGGCGACACCGTGATCGTGCGCCAGCAGCAGGAGGCGCACTCCGGCCAGATCGTCGCCGCGCTGCTCGACGACGAGGCGACGGTGAAGGTGTACCGCCGCCGCAACGGCCACGTGTACCTCGAACCGCGCAACCCCGCCTACGAGGTCATCGACGGCGACCACGCCGCCATCCTCGGCACCGTCATCTCGGTCCTCCGCAGCGTCTGACGCCGCCCCTGTTCCATCACCGACAGCATGCCTTGAGGTGAATGCCTCCTTCGACCAACCGGTCAGCGGGGGCGTTCACTCCACACCAGGTGAACGCCTCCTTTGACCGGCCGAATCGGGAGAAGGCGGCATTCGCCTGGACGGATCGTGCGTCAGGTGCGGCGGCTTCGGGTGAGGAGCCAGATGAAGTACGGGGCTCCGATCAGCGCCGTCATCAGGCCCGCCGGGAGCTGCGCCGGTGCGATGACGCTGCGGCCGAGCGTGTCGGCCGCGCACACCAGGATGCCGCCGAGCAGCGCCGCCACCGGGAGCATCCGGGAGTGCCGCCTGCCCACGATCGCGCGCGCCGCGTGCGGAGCCACCAGGCCGACGAACGCGAGCACCCCCACCCCGGCCACGGCGGTGCCGGTCAGCAGGACCGCGCACGTGAGCAGCCGCAGCCTCGCCGACGGGACCGCCACGCCCAGCACTCGCGGCGTCTCGTCGTCCACCGACAGCAGGTCCAGCTCGTGCCTGGCCCGAACCAGGAACGGGATCAGCACCAGCAACGCCAGGACCATCGGCACCAGGTGCTCGTAAGTCCGTCCGTACGTCGAGCCGCCCAGCCAGGTCAGCGCCTTCGTCTCGTTCCACGGATCGGACAAGGTGATCAGCAGCGTCACCAATGCCTGGGTGCCCGCTTGCGCGCCGAAACCGATCAGCACGAGGCGTTCGCTGGCGAACCCGCCCTTCGCCGCCATGGCGAACACCACGGCGGTCGCCACGGCGGCACCGACGCCCGCTCCGCTCGCCTGGATCCAGAAACCGGCGCCGGACCACACCGTGATGACGGTGACCGCGCCGAAGCCCGCGCCGCCCGCGACACCGATGATCCCCGGGTCCGCCAGCGGGTTCCGCGCCACCGCCTGGATCACCGCACCGGCCAGGGCCAGGCAGGCACCGGCCAGCAACGCCGCCACCACTCGCGGCAGCCGGTTCGCCATCACGCTGGTGACGATCGGCCCCGCCTGCCCGGTCACCAAATTGGCCAAGTCGCCCAGCAGCAACAAAGTGTCGCCGAGCAGCACCGACCCCGTCGCCACACCGGCGACGAACACGACCAGCCCGCCCACGATCAGCCTTTGACGCAGGGCGGTGACGCCGCTTCGGACCCCGGCGGCGGGTGGTTCCGCCGACGTGGCGGTCACCCGGATGTTGCGGCACAGCACCATGAGGAAGACCGCACCGAGCAAGGTCGTCGCCACGCCGGTCGGGATCTCCAGGGCTCCCTGCGCTCCGATCAGGGCGCGCAGCAGCACGTCCGCGGCCAGCAGCAGCACCACGCCGGTGGCACCGGAGATCGGGATCAACGCGGCGTGCCGGTGCAGGCCGGGAACCTGGTTCGCCAGCAGCCGCACCAGCGCGGGAGCGGCCAGCCCCACGAAGCCGATGGGTCCCGCGAGGGTCACCGCCGATGCCGCCAGCAGCACCGCCAACGCGATCGACGCGAACCTGATCCGCCCTACGTGGACTCCCAAGCTCCGGGCGTGGTCGTCTCCCAGGTAGACCAGGTCGAGCCGCCGGGCGATCGCGAGCAACGCCACCACCCCGAGGCCGATCACCGGCGCCAATGTCCGGACCCCGTCGAGTCCGGTCTGCCCCAGCGAACCGGAGCCCCACGCGAACAACCCGCGGGTCTCCTGGTCGAACAGCAGCAGCAGGACGCGCGTCAGCGAGGTCATCGCGAACGCCGTGGCGGTGCCCGCCAGCACCAGCCGCACGATGCCGGTGCCTCCGAGCCCGGACAACGAGATCACCAGCAGCGCGGCGCCCAAGCCCCCGGCGAACGCGATGCCCGTCGTGCCCAGCAGCGGCAGCGTGGTGCCGAACGCGGCGACCGCGACGATCGCGAGGTGCGCTCCGGCGTCCACGGCCATCGTGTCCGGGGACGCCATCACGTTGCGCGCCACCGATTGCAGCACCGAACCGGCCACGCCGAGCGAGTTTCCGACCAGCAGCGCCGTCAGCAGCCGGGGCAACCGGGACTCGACGACGACGGCGGCCGCCGCGTCGGTGCCGCCGCCGAACATCAGCCGCAGCACACCAAGAACGTCCACAGTGGATGTTCCTTGGGTGAGGTGCACCGCCGAACCCAGCACGATGAGCGCGCCCAGCACGATCACCAGCAACGTCAGCCGCCCGCCGCGGCGAACCGGACCGGCCGGTGCGGCGGGCGGGCGGATCAGGGTCTTGCCACCGTTCACCGCGCGGTTACTCGTTCAACGCGGCGACGGCGGCGTCGACGTACTGCGCCATGGAGCGGGGTCCGCCGAACATCCACAGCGAGTCGGGGAAGCGGTGCACCTTGCCGCTGCGCACGAACGGCAGTTTCGTCCAGATCGCATTGTTCGCCAGCTCGTTCGCGTACGGGTCGGTCTGCGCGTTCGCCCCGTACCAGAACCGCACGTCCGGCAACGCCGTCAAGCCCTCCACGTCGGCCTGCGCGAGCCCGTACGCCGGATCGCCCTGCATCGGCCACGCGTTGCGCAGACCGATGCGCTCGAACACGTCCGACACCAGCGAACCGGCGGCGAACGGCCGGATGCTGACCGCTCCGGAGGTCACGTAAGCGTCGGAGAACGCGACCTGCTCGCCGAGCGCACCCGCCCGCTCCACCGCGGCCCGCCCCTCGGCGATCTTCGCGTCGAACTCGGACCGCAGCTGCGCGGCCTGGTCCTCGGTGCCGGTGGCCTTGGCGATCATGTCCACGTTCCGGAACATGGTGCCGATGGAGTCGTCTCCGCCGCCACCCTCGATGACGATGACCGGCACCGTCGACTCGACCTGTTCCAGCGCGCCTTCGGTCATGCTGTCGGTGACGACCACGAGGTCCAGGCCCAGCGAACCGAGCGTGTCGAGGCTCGGCTCGCCGCGAGTGCCGATATCGGTGGAAGTCCCGTCCAGCGGGGCCGCGCTCACCCACTTGCCGTAACCGTCCACGTCGGAGACGCCGACCGGCATGACGCCGAGCGATACGAGGTTCTCGATGCCGTTCCACTCGGTGGCCGCGACCCGCTTCGCGGGGCCGTCGAGCGCGACCTCCTTGCCGCGGGCGTCGACGATCGTGATCGGTTCGCCGCCGCTTCCGGGCGCGTCGGCGCCGCCTGCCTGTTCCGTGGTGCCGCAACCAGCCGCGAACAACGTGACGACCGCGGACAACCCGATGATCACACGGGTGCTGCGCATGTCTCTCCTGCCTTGCGTGGACCGGCGGCGCCGGTCAAGCCGATGTGACGCGGACGCCGGCGGCGTTGAACCGCCCGACCGCGCGAGTGCGGATGCGGCCGTCCGCCGGTCCTGCCTCGACCTCCACCTGAATGCCGTAGGCGCGGGTGAGGTTCGCCGAGGTGAGCACGTCGGCGGGAGCGCCTTCCGCGGTGACCTGGCCGTCTTCGAGCAGCAGCAACCGGTCCGCGACGGCGGCGGCCTGGTCGAGGTCGTGCAGCACCACCCCGACGCCGACGCCGTGTTCGTCGGCGAGATCGCGGATCACGTCGAGGATCTCCACCTGGTAGCGCAGGTCGAGGAAGGTCGTCGGCTCGTCGAGCAGCAACAGCTCGGTGTCCTGAGCCAGGCAGCTCGCCAGCCACACCCGCTGCGCCTGCCCACCGGACAACGCCTGCACCGGCCGGTCGGCGATGGCGGTGAGCCCGGTCAACGTCATCGCCCGCTCCACCGCGCCGGGACCCTCCGGATCGCGGCCGCCCCAGCGGGATCGGTGCGGGTGGCGCCCGAACTCCACGAGCTCCCGCACACTCAGGCCGCCCGGCGCCGTGCGCTGCTGCGACAGCAGCGTGATCCGGCGGGCGAGTTCCTTCCCGGACAGCGCGCGCAGTTCGGAGCCGTCGGCGAAGGCGACCTCACCGGCGACCGGCGGGTGCAACCTGGCGAGGGCGCGCAGCAACGTCGACTTCCCACTGCCGTTCGGCCCGATCAACGCGGTGACCGCCCCCGCCTCGAGCGAGATCGACGCGGCACGCACCACGACCTCACGTCCATAAGCGACGTCGATCTCACGGGCGGACACACCGGCCGCAGACTGCGGAGGGCTCTTGGACACACCAGTACACTAAAGACAGGCTTACCTAACCCACAAGAGTGTTCACCGGCACAATCCAAAACGCAGCTTTCCGCGAGCTGCATAGCGGGTCGGGTGGCGGAACCTCAGCGTTCCTCTCGCTGCGGGATCAATTTCCCAAGCGGCTCCGACCACGAGGGAAATTGCTCCTCGCGGGAGGAACGCTGAGAACCCGCCGGTGGTCGGCCTGCATTGGTGGTCACTGCTCACCGGCTTCGCCGCTGACAAGATGGCGATCAAAAAACTAGCCGGCGTCACCGCGATAAGACTCATGACCGTGGCCGCCGCGGTGGGGGTGGAATTCGGCGACTTCGGCGGGGTGGACGACGAAGGGGCGCATCATGCCTTCGTCTTCGTGGTCGAGGATGTGGCAGTGGTACATGAACTGGCCGGTGGATTCGCCGAAGCGGCCGAGGACGCTGACCCACTCGCCGCTGCCGACGACGGTGGTGTCCTTCCTGCCGTGTTCGTACTCCTCCAGCGGGATGTCGGTGAAACCGGTGGCCGGTGAGGCGGTGCCGCCGAGCGCGAGGTCGAAGTCCGGGGTGAAGCCACGCCGCGCGAGGATCTGGAACTGCACCAGGTGGATGTGCATGGGGTGGGCGGGGCCGCCGAAGTGAATGAAGTTCCACTCCACGATGCCGTTGTGCTTGATGAAGATGCTGACGGTGTCGTCGAACAGCGACGCGACCTGCCGGAACGTTCGAGTTCTCCCCGCCCGGGGGTCGGTGACCTGGATGATGTTCTCGGCGGGCACTGGCGGAATGTCGTCGTGGAGCTCCTGCAGTTCCCACATCTCCGGATGCGCCATGCCCGCGGTCCCCGGTGGCACCAGCGCGATCCACACCTGGTCGTGCTCGTCCGGCACGTGCGCGACGCGGATCGGCTCGGCGGGGAGGACGTCCGGCAGGTCGAAGTCGTCGCGGCCGGGACGGCCCCGCACCCGGAACTGCATGAGGTCGGGTTCCAGGGCCGCGTTGTCGGCGGTGTTGGTCAAGCGCAGCGAACGGCCGCTGAAGCCGTCGAAGTCGATGACGAGGTCGGCGCGTTCCGCCGGTGCCAGCACCAGGCCCGTGTCGGGGAGCGGCACCGGTCGGGGCAACAGTCCGCCGTCGGTGCCGATCACGCGCACCGCCGCGTTCTCCGATCCGCCGTCCTCGTTGATCAGGTTCAGCCGGTAGAAGCGCGCGTTCGACGTGTTGGCCAACCGGAAGCGGTAGCTGTCGCGTTCGACCTCCATGTGCGGCCAGATCACACCGTTGACCAGTGTGAACGGTCCGATGAACGGGACCAGCGCGGTGCCGATCGCGTCGACTTTGAACAACAGCCTGCCGGTCAGGTTCCCCGCCGGGTCCGTGTCGAGGTTCCGGTCGCAGATCAGCAGCGGAATGTCGCGATCATCGGGCAGTTCCAGCTCATCGCGGATCCGGTACGCACCGAACAGTCCAACGTGGACGTTCCAGCGGGTGATGGCCATCGCGTGGTCGTGGTACCAGAGGTTCGCGCCGGGCTGCCGGTTCGGGTACTCGGCGAGGTGGGAATGCCCGCGCAGCACCGCGTTGTGCGCCCAGCCGTCGCTGCCGCCGTTCGCGTCGGCGCCGTGCAGGTGCGTCACCAGCCAGCCGGGGATCTCCGGGACGCCGTCGATGTGCGCGGCGCCGTCGGCGGGGCTCCCGTCCGGATTCCTCGGATAGCCTGGATTGTTCGACGGCAGCTCGGCCGGGGGCGTCCCGGCCGGTGCGGCCGGCACCCGGACCGCGACCAGTGGCATCGTTCCGGTGATGTCGTTGGTCCACGAAACACGCAACATCCGGTCCCGATCGACCTCGATGGTCGGCCCGGGGAAGTGCCCGTCGTAGGCCCACAGCACGGTTTCCGGCAGCCGGCCGTGCAGTCGCCTGCGGATCGTGATCGCGCGCACCGCCAGCTCCGCGTCGCGTCCGCGCGGCCGCAGCACCGGTGGCACCGGCAGCGGGTCCAGGAACTTCGTCAGTCCGAAATCAGGACCGCGTTCGGCCGTCGCGGCGGTCCGCGCCGACATCTCCACCATGCGCCGATCCCCCAGTTCGTCCATCGAGAATCCTCGCGGCACGCCCCGGAAACGAGCTCTCGGCCGGACGTGGCGATGAGATGACCGCCGCGCGCCCCCTGCGCCGACGATCCGTGACGGGCGGGCACCCGCCGATGCTCAGTGGACACGCGATTTCCGCTAGTGCACAAGGGATTCAGCACATCGATCACCCGCTCGCGCCATGACGATCACTCGAAAGGGAGCCGACGACCACGGAGATCCTCAACGGCTGAGGTGGTCCAGGACTGAGTCGGTGACCTCTCCGGTTTCAGCCGTGCCGCCCACGTCCGGGGTGAGCACGCCCGCGGCCGCGGTGGCTTCGATGGCCGCGTTGAGCCGGGTGGCTTCGGCGTGCAGGCCGAAGTGGTCGAGCATGAGGGCCGCGCTCCCGATGGCGCCTGCCGGGTTGGCCAGCCCGCGACCGGCGATGTCCGGAGCGGAACCGTGCACCGGCTCGAACATCGACGGGAACCGGCGGTCCGGATTCAGGTTCGCGCTGGCCGCCAGCCCGAGACTGCCCGCCAGCGCGGAACCGAGGTCGGACAGGATGTCGGCGTTCAGGTTCGAGGCCACCACGACCGAGAGGTCCGCCGGTTTGAGGACGAACTTCGCCGCCATCGCGTCGACCAGGACGCTCTCGGTCTCCACATCGGGGTAGTCCCGCGCGACCCGATCGAACGTCTCGTCCCAGAGCACCATGCCGTACTGCTGGGCGTTGCTCTTGGTCACCGAGGAGACCTTCTTGCGCGAGCGGCCGCGCGCGAGGTCGAAGGCGAACCGGATGATGCGCTCGCAGCCGTGCTCGGTGAACAGCGCGGTCTGCAACGCGACCTCGTTGCCCGCGCCGCGCCCGGACAGGTTCCGTCCGCCGAGGCCCGCATATTCACCTTCGCTGTTCTCCCGGACCACGACCCAGTCCAGCTCGGTGTCGTCGGCCACGCGCAGCGGGGAGGTGATGCCGGGGTGGAAGTGAACGGGCCGGATGTTGGCCCACTGGTCGAAGTTCTGGCAGATCTTCAGCCGCAGCCCCCACAGGCTGATGTGGTCCGGCACCGAGGGCCAGCCGACCGCGCCGAAGTAGATCGCGTCGAAGTCCTGGAGGGCGTCGAGGCCGTCTTCGGCCATCATCCGGCCGGTCCGCGTGTAGTACTCGCAGCCCCAGGGAAATTCGGTCCAGTCGAAGGCGAACGCGCCATCGGAGGCCGCGGCCATCGCGTCGAGGACGGTACGTCCCGCGGCCACGACCTCGGCTCCGACGCCGTCGGCGGGAATGGCGGCGATCTTGAAGGTGCGGGTGGTGGACGGTGCTGACATCGGTGCGGCTCCCGTGCGCGTCGTGGGCTGTGGCGCATCGAGTCAAGCCCGCCGCGACGCGCACCGTCCAACACGCGTTCGCGATGCGACTCATAGGTCGCGCCTATCCGAGTTCGCCGGAGTCCAAGTAGTCCGCGCGCCGGTGGTCGCGTGCCACGGCGAGAAAAGCGCTCGCGGCGGGAGTCAGCCGCGCCGCGCGGCCGACCAGCGCCACGTGCAACTGCGCCGGATGGTCGATGCGGGCGATCCGCGCTCCCGCGCGCCGAGCCAGCGGTACCCAGCCCGCGGGCAGCACCGCCGAACCGACTCCTTGCAGCACCAGCGGGAGCACCGAGGTGCGGTGCGCGACCTCCGCCGCGATGCTCACGTCCACCCCGGCGGCGAGCACGTCGTCGACGATCCGGCGCATCAGGCTTCCCGGCGGGGAGACGATCAGGCGCGCGCCCGCCAGGTCCTGGATCGAAACCGTTTCGTGCACGGGAAAATCGGCGCCCGAGGCACCGACCAGGTAGAACTCCTGCACCTCCAGTTCCCGCACCTCCACGCCGGGCGGGTTGGGCACCTCGGGAGCCCCGATCAGCCCCAACTCGCACGTCCCGTTCTTGATCAGCGCCACCACTTCGTCCGGGGTGAACGCGGCCTCCGCCCCGACCGTGACGCCGGGATGGCGCAGGCAGAACTCCCGCGTCAACGTGCCCAGCGGTTCCACCCCCGGCGACGGCATCGTGGCCAGTTCCACCCGGCCCCGCAGCAGGCCCTTCACCGAGTCCACCGCCGAGCGGGCGGTGCGCAGGTCGCGCAGCACTTGACGAGCCGGTCCCACGAGTTCGGTGCCGGCGTCGCTGAGCACCACGCCCCGCCCCACCCGGTGGAACAGCGGCACGCCGAGCTCGCGCTCCAGGCCCGCGATCCCCTGCGACAGCGAGGGTTGCGCCAAGTGCAGCACCTCCGCCGCCCGGCCGAACCCGCCGTGGTCGACGACCGCCAAGAAGTACTCGAGGCGCCGGGCGTCCATCCGCGACCTCCAGCCGAACGCCCCGGACCGCCAGGTCAAGGGCATTCCATCGGGAGAACCTATGAGTCGGTTAGCAACATACTCTTGGACGCGGCCGCTCCCGCCGGGTCACCGTGGTGCCCACATTTCCCAGGGTCAAGGAGGATTCATGGGCGGGGCGACGCATGCCGTCGACGGCCGGGCGAACCGGAAGCGCTGGTACCGGCAGCTCTACGTGCAGGTGCTCGTCGCGATCGCGGTCGGGATCCTCGTCGGCTGGCGATGGCCGGACCTCGGTGCGGCGATGGAACCCATCGGCAGCACGTTCATCTCGACGATGAAGATGCTCATCGGGCCGATCGTCTTCCTCACGATCATCGGCGGCATCGCCAACGTCGCCGATCTGAAGAAGGTCGGCGTCACCGGGCTGAAAGCGCTGACGTACTTCCAGGTCGGCACGATCGTGGCGATGGCGATCGGGCTCGTCGCGATCAACCTCTTCCGCCTCGGTGAGGGCGTGCACGCCGATCCCGCGAAGCTCCGGACCGCGGGCTCGGCGCAGCAGTACGTCGAGCAGGGCGAGACGCAGCACTGGTGGGAGATGTTCACCGGCCTCGTCCCGGAGAGCTTCTTCGGCGCCTTCGTCGAAGGCGACATCCTGCAGATCATCTTCCTCGCGGTGCTGTTCGGCATCGCGATCAAAGCGGTCGGCCCCATCGGCGAACCGATCATCGCGGGCGTCGCGCGGTTCACCGAGGTCGTGTTCAAGGTTCTGAGCTTCGTGATGAAGGCGGCTCCGCTCGGCGCGTTCGGTGCGATGGCCTACGCCGTCGGCGCGTTCGGGATCTCCACGTTGAGCAGTCTCGGCTCACTGATCGCGCTGTTCTACGTGACGTCGATCGTGTTCGTCCTGGTCGTGCTCGGCGGGTTCCTCGCCGCCTACGTCCGGCTCAACATCTTCCAGCTGCTGCGCTACCTCAGGGAGGAGTTCTTCCTCGTCCTCGGCACCTCCACCGCCGAACCGGCGTTGCCGGGCCTGATGCGCAAGATGACGTTCATGGGCGCCGACCGCGCCACCGTCGGTCTCGTCGTGCCGACCGGGTACAGCTTCAACCTCGACGGCGCCGCGATCTACCTGTCGCTGGCCACCCTCTACATCGCCCAGGCCACCGACACCCCGCTGAACGTCGGGCAGCAGCTCGGCCTGCTCGCCGTCATGCTGCTCACCTCCAAGGGCGCGGCCGGTGTCGCGGGCGGCGGGTTCATCGCGCTGACCGCGACCCTGTCCACCATCGGGACCGTGCCCGCCGCGGGCATCATGTTGATCTTCGGGATCGACAAGTTCATGTCGGAGTGCCGGGCGCTGGTGAACTTCTACGGCAATGCCGTGGCGACCCTCGCCATCGCGAAGTGGGACGGGAACCTCGACCTCGCCCGCGCCCGCCGAGTCCTGGCCGATCGCGATTCCGCAGAACTCGCCGCCACCTCCGGTGCGGCGGCATCCGACGCCGCCCCCTCCGGTGCGGCAGCCGAATCCGGTGGGGCGACCCCGCCGAAACCGGCATCCGAAGCGCCCGCGTCCTGAGAGTTCTCGAATCGTCGCCTGCGGCGGCCGATCTTCGGCTAGGTTCGATCACGTCGCCAGCGTCGTGAGCTCGGGGGGAAGCGGGATGTCGGATCTGGTCAGGATGCCGTTGGAGAACGGCGGAGAACTGCTCATCGAATCGACCGACGGTCAGGGCTCGATCCCGGTCGGCGGTGGCGGAAAGGTCGTGCAGGCCTCCGAGACCGTGCAGAAGGCCATGGGCAACATCCGGTCCGCCGCCGAGGCGGTGCTCGATGAGCTCCGCGCGATGGAACAGCCGCCGTCGAAGGTCAACGTGCAGTTCGGCATCAAGGTCACCGGTGAGGCGAACCTCGCGGTCGCGAAGTCCTCCGGTGAGGCCAACTTCAACGTCACCATCGAATGGAACGACGTCAAGCCCGACAAGTGACTCCCGCCAGGCTGATTCTCGCGGCGCCGCAGCGGTTCCCTCGCAGGTGAGTGCACATGACGGAACGTACTGAGCCGGCCTCGGCCGAGCCCCTGGCCGCTTCGCTGGTCCGGCTCGTCGCCGGGCGGCGGTTACTCGGCACCGGTTTCACGCTGCCCGGTGGGCGGGTGGCCACCTGCGCGCACGTCATCGCGGGGTTCGACGAGGTCCACGCGCAGTTCCCGCTGCTCGGTTCCGACGGGTGCGCGGTGGAGGTGGTCGAGCGCGACGACGACGCCGACATCGCGATCCTGCGGCTGCTCGAACCACCCGAGCGCGCGCTGCCCACTCCGGTCCGGCTGGACAGAGCCGTGCGCGAGCACCGGTTCAGCGTCTTCGGGTTCAGCGACGCCCAGCCGCACGGGGTCTGGGTGTCCGGCTCGCTCGCCGGGGCGCAAGGTGAAGGTCGCGTCCAGATGCGGGTGGATCCTGATCACGAGCTCATCGTGCGCGGATTCAGCGGCGCCCCGGTGTGGGACGAGGAGCTGCACGGCGTCGTCGGCATGGTCGTGACCAGGTCCGGAACGAACAAGACCACGGCCCACCTCGTGCCCGTGTCCTTCCTCGGCGAGTGGACCGTCGACGCACGCGATCCGTACCGCGGGCTGGAACGGTTCGAGCGCGATCACGCCACGCTGTTCCACGGCCGCGACGCGGCGATCGAGGAGTTGCTGCAACGCCTGGAGTCGCGGGGGCTGGTCGCCGTCGTGGGACCGTCCGGGAGCGGCAAGTCGTCGTTGGTCCGGGCCGGCGTGCTGCCCCGGCTGGAACAGCAGGGCCGCGCGGTCGTCGAGCTCCGTCCCGGCGACTCCCTCGACTCGGTTCCGGTCGCCGTCGGCCGCACCGCGTTGTTCCTGGACCAGTTCGAAGAATCGGTCATCGCCGATCCTGAAGCGGCCCGTGAGCGGTTGACGCAGGTAATCGACCTGATGGCTGCGCAGCCCGGTTCGCTGCGGGTCGTGCTGACGTTGCGCTCCCGCTCCCTGGACTCGCTGATCGCGCCGGGCACCCGCGAGAAGCTCAACGATGCCGTCTGGCTGCTCGAACCCATGGGCCAAGACGACTTCCGGGAGGCGATCGTCCGGCCCGCCGAGGACAGCGGCTTCGGATTCGAAGTCGGGCTGGTGGACGCGATTCTGCACGACTGCCCGCCGGAGCACGGCACGCTTCCGCTGCTGTCCGAGGCGTTGAAGCAGCTCTCGGACAGCAGGCACGGCAGCTGGCTGACCCACGCGGCCTACCAGGAACTCGGACGGTTACCCGGAGCGTTGCGCGACCGCGCTGACGCCGTGCTCGCCGAGCTCGGCTCGGCGGAAGCCGCGGTCGCCAAGCGGCTGCTGATCAACCTGACCCGGCCCGACGGCGACGGCGGCCACACGCGTCGCCGGGTGGAATTCGACGAGCTCGATGAGGCGCACCGGTCCGTCGCCGATCGGCTCGCCCACGCACGTCTCGTCGTCCGCCGCGAAGGGCAGGTCGAACTGCCGCACCAAGCGTTGATCGACCACTGGCCGACGCTGCGCGGCTGGTTGGAGAACGACGAGGTCTTCCTCGCCTGGTCGGCGCGGCTCCACGACCTCCGCGACTCCGGTGGGCAGCTCAGCGGGGCACCATTGGCCGAAGCATCGGACTGGCTGCGAAAGCGCCCCGCCGACATTCCCCCGGCACAACGGGAATTCATCACCCGCGGCGAGGCCGTGCAACGCCGTTCGCAACGCCGCTGGCGCACGATCACCGCGATCTCGGCGACCCTCGCCCTCGTCGCGGTCGTGCTCACCGGGGCGGTGGGCAAGTTCGCGAGCGACGTCGACGGCCAGCTGCGCATCAACAACGCGCGCCTGCTCGCGCAGGCCGCTGAACGCGCGGCGGAAGTGGATCCGCGCCAGGCGCTGCAACTGGCTTTGGCGGCGTACCGGGAGAAGCCGGACAGCGACGAGGCTTACGTCGCGCTGCTCGATCAGCGCCTGCGGTGGGACGGGGTGAACCGCGTCCTCGGCCCCGAGCTGATCCCGGACGCCGACGTCGACCGATTGCAGGTGAACTCCGACGGCCGGGTCGTCGTCGCCTTCCACACCGACCAGTCGAAGAGCCCGACGTTGTGGTGGGACCTGGAAGGGCCACATCCGCGGCACCGCGAGCTCCCGGTCGATCCGTCCGTGTCCGCTCCCAGCCAGGTGGCTCCGAGCCCGGACGGCCGGATGCTGATCGTGTTGGAACGCGGCGCGGCGCCCCGCTTTCGGCTGTTGGACCTCACGGCCGGGGACCGGCCGATCACGCTCGCCTCGCCGGACGGATTCGCTCAGGACCGGGCGGACGTCGCCAACTTCAGCTGGAACAGCCGGTTCCTGGCCACCCACTCGATCGACGATCCACAAACGGTGCGCGTGTGGGATCTGGCCACCGGGCAAGAGCTTCCCGACCAGGTCAGGTTGGAACCGAACACCACGTTGGAGACCTTGTTCCCGTCATCGGACGGCAAGTCGCTGATCACCAAGGACTTCACGGGTGGGAGCGCTCCGGACACCGTGGTTCACTGGGACCTCGCCTCCGGGCGGCGGCTCAGCAGCCATCCGATCGAATCGCAGGACACCCTCGCGGGAAACGGAACGATCCTCGCCAAGTGCGACGAGTCCGGCGTGCACGCGGTCGACCTGTTCACCGATCGCGTCGCGGCGGAGCTGCCGGGGACTCCGTGCCTCAGCCTCAAGACCGACCTCACCGGCCAGTACCTCGTGTCAGACGTTTCCAGCGGCGCTTAGCAGCCGATCATCCACTGGCCGACCTGGCGACGAGTGTTCACGGGTGCGCGCAACATCGAAACGGATCTCGAGGAGATTCCCGCCCTGTCGCCACGTTCGGCCGACGAGCTGACCGCCGTGCACCAGCGCGACGGAGTGGTGGAGACGACCACGCTTCCCACCGTGGCCGAAAGGGTCCGCGGCGAGACGTTCGCAAGGTCCGTGGACGGACGACGATGGATCACCGCACGCGATGCGGGAGACCCCGCGACCGTGGAACTGACCTTGCACGAAGCCGACGGCTCCGTGTCGGCGACGGCGTCCGTCCCGGATCCGGACGGAACCTTCGGCTCCTCGTTCAACGCGGCGTTCGACACGAGCGGTGAGCACATCGCCGTCGCGCACGGGGCGTCGCTGCGCTTCTACCGGGCCTCCGACCTGTCGTTGGAGGGCGAGCGAGAACTTCCGACGCCGCCCGGGTACGCCCTCTCGAAACCGAGCTACGACTCGAGCCCCGTCTCGGTAGCGCGCGGAGACCGCGGCGAATTCGTGGTCGGCAGCGCGGGAATCCTGTCCTTCTGGGATTTTCGGACGCACGGCCGGACGGCACCGCCGGTCCCTGTCGGAACGGCGAAGACGCAAGAGCAGCGTCCGGACAACCCTCAAGTGACGCCACGGCCCGGGCATCCCGGGCAGGTACTGGTGACGATCGACGGGCGGCTCCTGCTGTGGGACGTCGAGGCCCGGAAAGCACTCCAGGAGTACCCGCTGGACGGAGCCGAGTCCGCCAAGCGAACCGTGGTGTCACCGGACGGCGCGGTCGCCGCCGTCACCGGCGGTTTTCCCACTCGGGCAACGCTCATCGACCTCGACGAGCAGCGGGAACTCCCGGAGCTCAACGCCGACACCGGCAACGCCGTCGGGTTCATCGGCGACTACCTGTTCACCGGTGACGACTCCGACGGCCTCCAGATCTGGGACTGGAAGGAACGGCGGCTCGCCGGGACCGTCGCCACGAACCCCACCGGGACCGACGCACCCGCGATCGAAGGGGACATGTTCCTCCCCGACTCGACGCCATCGGGACGCAGCCCCGTCCCGCTCGATCCGGAAAAGCTGTTCCGGGACCTGTGCGACCTCAGCGATCGCGACTTCACCCCGGCGGAAGCCTCGATCGTTCAACAGCTCGGTGCGAGCAGCGACCGCCCTTGCTCCGGGTGAGCGGCGCTCGCACCGGCTAGTAGCCCCGCGCGACCCACTCGTCGAACTGCGGCTTCACCTCGCCGATCGTCGTTGCCTCGCCGTGGCCCGGGCGCACCCGCGTCCGATCCGGAAGAACCAGCAGGCGATCCCGGATCGACGCGATGATCGTCCGGAAGGAGGAGAACGACCGCCCGGTGGCACCGGGACCGCCCGCGAACAAGGTGTCGCCGGTGAACACCGTCCCGAGATCCGGGCAGTACAGGCAGACCGAACCCGGTGAGTGACCCGGCGTGTGGATGACCTGCAGCACGGCCCGGCCCACACCGATCTGCCTGCGGTCGATGAGCCCGTGGTCCGGCAGCCGCTCCGGGTGGGTCAACCGCCACACCGGCAGGTCGTGCGAGTGCAGGTACAGCGGGGCACCGACGGCGTCGGCGAACTCCGGCGCGAGCCGCACGTGATCGTCGTGCGCGTGGGTGGCCAGCACTGCGCCCACCTTGCGGCCCGCGACCAGGCCCCGGATCGCGGCGAGGTCGTGCGGCACGTCGATCACAACGCACTCGTGCTCGTCCCCGACGACCCACGCGTTGTTCGTCACCTCGTGGACCTCGCCGTCGAGCGAGAACTTCCCCGTCGTCGTGGTGTGATCGATCCGAACGGCCATCAGGACCCCTTCCTCGCTTCAACATCATCTAGGCAACGGCACCGACCCAGGTGAATGCCTCCTTCTCCCGACCGGGCGAAGGAGGCATGGATCTGAGGGCGCCAGTGCGGCATAGCCCCTTCGCCCAATGGGATCGGGCGAGGGGCGTTCACCTCTGGAGAACGGTCAGAACGTGACCACCGAACGGAGGACTTCTCCGCGGTGCATCTTGCCAAAGGCCGACTCGACGTCGTCGATGGAGATCTCCTCGGTGACGAACCGGTCCAGCGGCAGCCGGCCCTGCTGGTAGAGCTCCGCGAGCATCGGGAAGTCCCGCTCCGGCAGGCAATCCCCGTACCAGCTCGACTTGAGCGAGCCGCCGCGCGCGAACACGTCCAGCAGCGGCAGGTCGAGCCGCATGTCCGGGGAGGGCACGCCGACCAGTACGACCGTGCCCGCGAGGTCCCGCGCGTAGAAGGCCTGGGTGTAGGTCTGGGGAACGCCGACGGCGTCCACCACCAGGTCCGCGCCGCTGCCGCCCGTCAACTCCCGGATCGACTCCACCGTGTCCGAGTCGGCGGCGTTGACGGTGTGGGTCGCGCCGAACTCGCGCGCCCAGTCCAGCTTCGCCGGATCCTTGTCCACGGCGATGATCCTGCGGGCGCCGGCCATGTCCGCTCCGGCGATGGCCCCGTTGCCGACGCCGCCGCAGCCGATGACCGCGACGGAGTCGCCCGGCCCGACGCCACCGGTGTTGACGGCCGCGCCGATGCCCGCCATCACGCCGCACCCGAGCAGGGCGACCACCGCGGCACGGGCCGCCGGATCCACCTTGGTGCACTGTCCTGAGTGGACCAGGGTGCGTTCGGCGAAACCGCCGATGCCCAGCGCGGGCGAGAGCGGGGTTCCGTCGGCGAGCGTCATGGACCGGGCCGCGTTGTGCGTGTCGAAGCAGTACTGCGGGCGGCCGCGCCGACAGGCCCGGCATTCCCCGCAGACCGCGCGCCAGTTCAGCACGACGAAATCTCCCGGCGCCACGTTCCGCACGCCGTCTCCGACGGAGTCGACGACGCCCGCGACCTCGTGCCCGAGCAGAAACGGGAAGTCGTCGTTGATGCCGCCCTCGCGGTAGTGCAGGTCGGTGTGGCAGACCCCGCACGCTTGCACGCGCACGACGACGTCGCCCGGCCCGGGATCGGGAACATGAATGGTGGTGACCTCGACCGGCTTCCCTCGCCCGGTCGCCACCACGCCACGCACTTCGGTCACTAGCGAACTCCAGTTCCGTTCGGGGATGTGTCGAAGGTCTTAGGAGTCATTGCAGGAGGCTCTTTTGATCGTCGTCCGAAGTCCTGTCAGCGGCGTAGCCGACGAGCAGTGACCGGCTTGAGCAGACCGACCACCGGCGGGCTCTCAGCGGCTTCCTCACGGGGACACCGATTTCGGTGTGTATTCGATCGCCCCCCGGCAAGGGGCAGCGCGGAAGCCACTGAGGTTCAGCTACCCGGACACCGACGCAAGCCGCTCGGAAAGACGGTTTTCCAAGAAGTCAGGGCGTGTACTCGGCGGACGCGTCGATCAGCCAGTCCGCGAGGTAGCGGGCGAACGAGGAGCGCACCATCAGCCAGTAGCTCGGCAACTCCGCGTCCCGGCACACCAGGAGCACGCCGGATCGCGCCAGCAGCGTCTGGGCGCACCGGTCCGCGCCGAACACGCGCGGGTGCAGGTCGAGCGCACACCCCTTGTTCAGGACGTCGCGCGCCCGTGGACCCGACACTTCGAGGATCGTGCGGTTCGCCGACACGTCCACGACCGCTCCGTGATCTTCTCCCAGCGCGGCGCCGAGAGTGTCCTGAATGGACTGCGCGGTTCCTTCTCCGCCCACCAGCAGCCACTCGTCGGGACCCAGCCAGAGCGCGAGGAGTTCCCCGGCCCGCACCACGGTTCCCGGGAGGTTCGGCAGCATCGCGCCGATCGCGGTGCCGATGCGTTCGGCCGCGACCCCTTTGGGGTCCACGCGAAGCCCGATCTGCGCTTTGAAGGGGATTTCGGCGATGCGCACGGTGCCGGGCACCGAGTGCCGGTCCAGCACGTCGGTACGGGAGGTCAACGGGGAATCGCCGTAGGGCTCAGCCATCGCGGCGCGCTCCTTCCTTGTCGTAGAAGACGGGTTCGGTCACTTCGAGCGCCACGAGCCGACCGCCGACCGGGCTGTAGATCGTGTCCCCGATCCGATCCCGCCCGCCTTTCAACAAGGCCAGCGAGAAGCCCTTCCCCAACACCGCGCTGCGATAGCTCGACGTGACGTGCCCGAGCATCGGCACGGGCGGAGCGGGCAAACTACCGGTTTCCACCAGCTGGGCGCCTTCGGGAACGACCAGGACGTCGTCCCGGGGCAGTAGTCCGACGAGTTGTTTGCGGTCGGTGCGAGCGGTGTCGGCGCGGCTGAACGAACGCTTGCCGAGGAAGTCCGCCTTCTTCTTCGACACCGCCCAGCTCATCCCGAGGTCGTGCGGCGTCACGGTCCCGTCGGTGTCCTGGCCGACGATGGGAAAGCCCTTCTCGGCGCGGAGCACGTGCATCGTCTCCGTGCCGTACGGGGTGATGTGGAACGGCTCGCCCGCGTCGTAGAGCGCTTCCCAGACTTCGCGCCCGTACCAGCGGGGTACGTTGATCTCGAACGCGAGCTCGCCGGAGAAGCTGATCCGGCACACCCGAGCGCGCCGTCCCGCGACGATGCCGTCCTGCCAGGACATGAACGGGAAGTTCTCGTTGTCCAGGTCGATGTCCGCGGTCACCCGGCTCAGCACCTCCCGCGAGCGCGGGCCGGCCAGCGCGATCGTCGCCCAGTGCTCGGTGACCGAGGTGAGGTGCACCCGCAGGTGCGTCCACTCCGTCTGCAGCCAGTCCTCCAACCACTCCAGCACGCCTGCGGCGTTCCCGGAGGTGGTGCTGAGCAGGTACCGATGCTCACCGGTGCGCATCACGGTGCCGTCGTCGAAGACCATGCCGTCGGAGGTGCACATCAGCCCGTACCGGATGCGGCCGAGCTTCAGGGTGCTCATCTTGTTCGTGTAGACGAGGTCGAGGAATTCGGCCGCGTCCGGGCCTTGCACGTCGATCTTGCCGAGCGTGGAGACATCCTGCATCCCCACTCCCGTGCGCACCGCATTGCATTCCCGCAGCACCGCCGTGTCCATCTTCTCGCCGGGAAGCGGGTAGTACCAGGGACGTTTCCACTGGCCCACGTTCTCGAAGGGCGCGCTGTGCTCGACGTGCCACTCGTGCATGGCGGTGACCCGAACCGGGTCGTAGAGGTCTCCCCGGTCCTGACCGGCCAGCGCCGCGAAGGTCACGGGCGCGTAGGGGGCGCGGAACGTCGTGGTGCCGACCTCGGCGAACTCCCGTCCGAGCAGCTCGGCGATGATCCCGGTCGACGTCGTCCCGGAGGTTTTGCCCTGGTCGTGGGCGGTGCCGATCGTGGTGTACCGCTTGATGTGCTCGACCGACTCCATTCCCGCTCCGATGGCTTTGCGGATGTCGGCGACCGTGACGTCCCTGGCGAGGTCCACGAACTGGCTCGTTCCGGCCGAGTCCGCGGGACTCGGCAGCAGCCACACGTTGCGCCCCTCCGGCACGGGGAGGTTCTGCGCGGTGGGCAGCGGACCGATCTCGGCGTCGAACCCGGCGGCGCGGGTGGCGTCCCGCCCGGCCTCCGCGCCGGAGCGCAGGCAGTCGGCGGTGGTGAACGCACCCGTCGCGGCCCCGGCCGAGCGCACCCGGCCGTTGCTCTCGCCGGGCACGAACGCGCCGATCTCCTCGGCGTACCGCAACGCGCCCCGAGCCTGCGAGTGCAGATGCACGGCCGGGTTCCAGCCGCCGGAGACCAGCAGCAGGTCGCAGCCGACGACTTGCCGCACGCTCATCGTCCGGTTCTCGTCGGACTGCACGTTGGCCAGGTGCACGCTGCTGATCCGGTCGGTCCCGGAGGTGCCGACCACGGTGGCGCCGGTCCGGATCGTGATTCCGCGCTCCACGCACAGCGACGCCCAGTAGGCCGGGGCGGTGTCGCGCACGTCGACGACGGCGGCGATGTCGACTCCGGCGTCGTGCAGGTCGATCGCGGCCGCGTACGCGCTGTCGTGGGTGGTGAACACGACCGCGCGCCGTCCCGCGAGGACCCCGTACCGGTGCAGGTACGCGCGGGCCGAACCGGCCAGCATCGTGCCCGGACGGTCGTTGCCCGCGAACACCGGCGGACGTTCGTGCGCACCGGTCGCCAGCACCACTTGCCGGGCGCGGATGCGCCAGATCCGCTGACGGCTGTACGCCTCGTCGCCCCGGTGCTCGACGGCCACGAAGTAGTTGTCCTCGTAATGCCCGAACACGGAGGTCCTCGACAGCAGCCGAACGTCCTCGTAGGCGTCGAGCTCGGCGACCGCTCGCCGCACCCAGTCGGCGGCCGGGGTGCGGTCGAGCTGCTCGCCGGTGCCGAGCAGACCGCCGCCGAACTCGGTGTCGGCGTCGGCGAGGATCACCCGCGCCCCGCTGCGCGCCGCGGTCAGCGCGGCCGCCAGCCCTGCGGGGCCGCCTCCGACGACGAGCACCTCGCAGTGCGCGTGCATCGCGTCGTACCGGGCCGGATCCGGTTCGCTGGCGAGCCGCCCCTGGCCGGGCAGGCCGGTGGCTTCGAGCCCGTCGCGCAGCTCGACCGTGGTCGCCGCCAGCATCGGCTCCGGGAACGGTTTTTCCACCTGCACCAACGCGTTCGGCTCCTCAGGCCCGGCGGCCATGATGCCGCGCGGGCGCCCGAGCTTGATGCTGGTGGAGACCTGGTGGACACCGTTGGCCAGCAGCGCCGAAGCGAGCGTGTCGCCTGCGCGGCCTTCGAAGTCACGGCCGTCGAAGCGGAACCGGACGGGCCGCTCGCGGTCGATGCGCCCGCCTTCGGCGAGCCTGAACTCAGTGCTCATCTCGGCACCACCCCTGCTTCGCTCGCGCCGTCCTCGGCCTGGATCTCGTTGGTAACGGTGTTCCGGCGGACCGTGAACCAGCGCCGGCACCCCGCCTGATGCGACCAGCGCTCCGCGAACACGCCCCTCGGATTGGCGCGGTAGAACAGGAAATGCGCCCAGTCCACATCGGACACCTCCGGAGGATCCGCCGGGTAGCTCACCTCGGCCTGCCCCCCGTAGTGGAACTCGATCTCGTTGCGCGGCCCGCACCACGGGCAAGGAATCAACAACACGGCGAACCCCTCCGACCGTCAGCAAAGAACGATCTTTTGATCTTTGTCCTGTCAGCGGCGAAGCCGATGAGCAGCGACCGGCTAGAGCGAAAAGGCCACCGGCGGGTGCTCAGCGGCTTCCTCGCGAGGACGGCTTTTCCCTCGTGGCGGAGCCGTTCGGGAAAAGGATCCCGCAGCGAGGAAGCCACTGAGGTGCCGCCACCCGGCCACCTACGCAGGACGACACGCACCGGTCAGTGCGCGACGCCGGCGGCGCCGTGTTCGTCCACTAGTGCGCCGGTGGTGAAGCGCTCCAGGTTGAAGGGGGCGTTGAGCGGGTGCGGCTCGTCATGGGCGATGGTGTGCGCGTAGCACCAGCCCACGCCCGGCGTGGCCTTGAATCCTCCGGTGCCCCAACCACAATTGACGTAGAGCCCGTCGAACGGCGTCCGTCCCATGATCGCCGAGGCGTCCGGTGTCACGTCGACGACACCGGCCCAGGTGCGCAGCACGTGCGCGCGGGCGAACATCGGGAACAACTCCACCGCCGCCGTCATCTCGCGTTCGATCGTGTGGAACGCTCCTCGCTGTCCGTACGAGTTGTACGAGTCGATGCCCGCGCCGAGGACGAGTTCTCCCTTGTGCGCCTGGCTGACGTAGACGTGCACCGAGTTGGACATGACCACCGTGGGGTGCACCGGTTCCAGCAGCTCGGACACCAGCGCCTGCAACGGGTGGCTCTGGATCGGCAGCCGCAGCCCGAGCTCGTCGGCGAGCACCGAGGTCTGCCCGGCCGCGGCCAGCGCGACCTTGCCCGCGCGGATCGGGCCGCGGGTGGTCTCGACCCCGACGATCCGGTCCCCGACGCGCTCGAATCCGGTCACCTGGCAGTTCTGCACCAGGTCGACACCCATGCGGTCGAGCGCGCGGGCGAATCCCCAGGCGACGTGGTCGTGCTTGGCGATGCCCGCCCGCGGCTGCCAGGTCGCGCCCAGCACGGGGTAGCGGAGGTCCTCCGAGGTGTTGAGGATCGGGCAGATCTCCGCCACCTGCGCGGGATCCAGCCATTCCGCGTCGACGCCGTTGAGCTTGTTCGCCTCGACGCGCCGCACGCTGTCGCGCACTTCCTGCAACGAGTGGGCCAGGTTCAGCACGCCGCGCTGCGAGAACAGCAGCGGGTAGTCCAGCGCCTCCTCCAGCCCTTCCCACAGTTTCAGGGAATGCTCGTAGAGACCGGCGCTCTCGTCCCACAAGTAGTTCGACCGGATGATCGTGGTGTTGCGAGCCATGTTCCCGCCCGCCAGCCAACCGCCTTCGAGCACGGCGATGTTGGTGATCCCGTGGTTGACCGCGAGGTAGTAGGCGGTCGCCAGGCCGTGCCCGCCGCCGCCGACGATCACCACGTCGTAGGAGGACTTCGGGTCCGGCGAGCGCCACAGCCAGTCCGGGTGTTCCGGCAGGTCGGCGCCGGGGGTGCGCGGTGCCATCAGAGCCCTCCGTTCAGTGTCGGGTAGAGCGGCCACGTCTTGGCGAGCGTGTCGACGCGGATGCGGAGTTCATCGACGATTTCGGTGTTGCAGCTGAGGTGGAGCGCTTGGGCGATGATGTCGGTGAATTCGGTGGCGCCGGAGCCGCGGTTGGCCAGGGCGGGGGTACCGATGCGCAGGCCGGAGGTGACCATCGGGGATCACGCGGCCAGCGGTGCGAAGTTCTCCGACGAGAACATCTCCAGCGTGTCCCGCTGACGGCCGAGCTCAGCGCCCACAGCACCGGCCACCTCCGGATCCACCGCCGAAAGCCGGTCGTTGCAGACGTCTGCGGCACGGGCTTTGCCGGACGGGCTCATGGGACTCCTTTCGTGCTGGGCATCAGCAGCGAAGAGCGACGCGACCGCACACCGCCGCAACATCTGAGATTCAACTGACATATCAGACGCCTTTCAGGCTAAGCAGCGCGAATCGCGGGGTCAAGAGGGTTCGAAATCCCGATCGGCTGTCATGCACGCCTCGGTGATCATCGCGAGATTCCCGCCGCACGCCGGGCATCGCGACCCCGAACCTCCGACGCGTCCTCCACTCGGTGGCGTGTCGCGCACCGGCTCGCGTTGATTTCGACCGGACCTATTGACCCCGCGCCGACCAGTGCTTACCTTGCTGTCCAGTTGATATATCAGCTGGTTCGAGTCTCCCGGCCGACAACGGCCGGTCTCCCCTTCGCCGCCCAGGTCACTGCCCGACGTTCTCGTCGGAACCGCCTTACGAACGTCGATGGAGCCCTCCGGCCGCCGCCGGCCCTGCCGCCCACCACCCGGCGCCCGCCATCAAGAGCCCCAGCCCAGCCGAATCCTCTGCGGCACAAGGCATTCCTTCCCGAACGCGCCGCCCTCGCAGCGGCCGACACAGGCCTCCCGTTAGGAGACCAGCATGAGTACGACCCCTCGTGTCGTCATCATCGGAGCCGGGATCGTCGGAGCGAACCTGGCCGATGAGCTGACCGAACGCGGCTGGAACCGGATCACCGTCCTCGACCAGGGACCGTTGCCGCTCACCGGCGGATCGACCTCGCACGCGCCCGGTTTGGTCTTCCAGACCAACGGATCGAAGACCATGACCGAGTTCGCGACCTACACCGTCAACAAGCTCAAGAGCCTCGACGTCGACGGCGGCTGGTGCTTCAACCAGGTCGGCGGCCTGGAGATCGCGACCACGCCGGAACGGCTCAACGACCTGCACCGCAAGCAGGGCTGGGCCACTTCCTGGGGCGTCACCGGCGAAATCCTCAGCCCCGAGGAGTGCGCGAAGCTGCACCCGCTGCTCGACTCGGAGCGCGTTCTCGGCGGATTCCACACGCCCGCCGACGGGCTCGCCAAGGCGACCAGGGCGGTCGTCGCGCTCGGCCGCCGCGCCGAGTCGCGTGGCGCCCGCTTCCGCGGTTCGACCCGCGTGATCGGGATCAACCAGCACGGCGGCCGCGTCACGGGTGTCGAAACCGACCACGGCGAGATCCCCGCCGACATCGTCGTTTCCTGCGCCGGATTCTGGGGCCGCGCCATCGGCGAGATGGTCGGCATGAAGGTTCCGCTCCTGCCGCTGGCGCACCAGTACGCCCACACCGAGCCGCTGCCCGAACTCGCCGGGCGCAACGACGCGCAGATCGAGGCGCGGATGCCGATCCTGCGCCACCAGGACCAGGACCTCTACTTCCGCGAGCACAACGACCGCCTCGGCATCGGCACCTACGCGCACCGGCCGATGCCGGTGCGGCTGAGCGACCTGCCGGACGAGGACTCCCCAACCGACGAGTCGATGCCCTCGATGCTGCCGTTCACCGAGGAGGACTTCGCGGCGTCCTGGGAGCACAGCAAGCGGCTGCTTCCCGCGCTGCGCACGGCGAAGGTCGAAACCGGGTTCAACGGGATCTTCTCGTTCACCCCCGACGACGGTCCGCTGGTCGGCGAATCCCCCGACGTGGCCGGGTTCTGGATCGCCGAGGCCGTGTGGGTCACCCACTCCTCCGGTGTGGCCCGCGCCGTCGCCGAGCTGCTGGTGGACGGCCGCAGCCGGACCGAGCTGCACGGCTGCGACGTGCACCGGTTCGACGAGATCGAAACCGCCGAGCACCACGTCGACGAGACGTGCAGGCGCAACTTCGTCGAGATCTACGACATCAAGCACCCGTTGCAGCCGAAGTTGTCCCCGCGCAACGTGCGGGTGAGCCCGTTCCACGCGAGGCAGAAAGAGCTCGGGGCCGTCTTCCTGGAAGCCCACGGCTGGGAGCGGCCGCACTGGTTCGAGGCGAACGCCCCGCTGGTCAAGGAACTTCCGATGGAGTGGCAGCCGCCGTCGCGGGACGCCTGGTCGGCGATGTACCACTCGCCCATCGCCGCGGCCGAAGCGTGGAAGACCCGCAACGCCGTCGCCATGTACGACATGACCCCCCTCAAGCGACTGGAGATCAGCGGGCCGGGCGCGCTGTCCTTCCTGGATCGGCTCACCACCGGCAAGATGGACAAGTCGATCGGCGCCGTCACCTACACCTTGGTGCTCGACGAGGCCGGGGGCGTGCGCAGCGACCTCACCGTCGCCCGCCTCGGCGAGCAGCTGTTCCAGGTCGGCGCCAACGGGAATCTCGACTTCGACCACTTCACCCGGCGGCTGCCGTCCGACAACGGCGTCCAGGTCCGCGACATCACCGGGGGCACCTGCTGCGTCGGCGTGTGGGGGCCGCTGGCGCGCGACCTGGTGCAGCCGTTGAGCCAGGACGACCTCTCCCACGAGGGCTTGAAGTACTTCCGCTGCAAACCGGCGCACATCGCGGGGATCCCGGTCCTGGCGATGCGGGTGTCCTACGTCGGCGAGCTGGGCTGGGAGATCTACACCAGCGCCGAGTACGGACAGCGGCTCTGGGACGTGCTGTTCGCGGCCGGGCGTGAGCTCGGGGTCGTGGCCGCCGGGCGGGCCGCGTTCAACAGCCTGCGCCTGGAGAAGGGGTACCGGGCGTGGGGCTCGGACATGACCACCGAGCACAACCCGTACGAAGCCGGGATCGGGTTCGCCGTCCGCCCGCAGAAGGGCGAATTCGTCGGACGTGACGCCATCGCCGCCCTCGACGAGGACGCCGTGTCGCGTCGGCTGTCCTGCCTGACGATCGACGACCACCGCAGCGTGGTGCTCGGCTCGGAGCCGGTGTTCATCGACGGGGAGGCCGCGGGTTACGTCACTTCGGCGGCGTTCTCGCACACGCTCGGCACCCCGATCGCCTACGCGTGGCTGCCCGCGACCGCCACCGTCGGCACCCGGGTCGAGGTCCAGTACTTCGGCCGCCCGGTGCGCGCCACCGTCGCTTCCGAACCGCTCGTCGACCCGGACATGCACCGCATTCGCCGCTGACCGCACCCGCAGACCTCGGAGGATTCCGCATGCGCACGGCCACGATCGACTCGTTCTTGCACGACCTAGCCGCCAGAATGCCCGCCCCTGGCGGCGGGGCCGCCGCCGCACTGCACGCGGCACAGGGCGCCGCGCTGATCGCGATGGTCGCCCGATACAGCGACGGCGAGCGGTACGCCCCCAACGCCACGACCATCAACGAGATCCGGGATTCCGCGGACCAACTGCGGGAATCGGCGCTGGAACTGGCGGAGCAGGACGCCGAGGCGTTCGGCGCCGTCGGCGCGGCCTACCGGCTGCCCAAGTCGGACGACGAGCAGAAGGCCGGCCGCTCGCGAGCGATCAGCACCGCGCTCGCGGCGGCCGGACGGGTGTCCGCCCGCGTCGTCGACGTCGCCGATCAACTCGTGGACCTCGCCCGGTCGCTGCGCCCGATCGGCAACACCAACGTGATCGCCGACATCGCCGCGGCGGCGGACGCCGCACGGGCCGCGGCCTCGACGTCGCGGGTCAACATCGAGATCAACCTCACCGTCCTCACCGACCCCGAGGCCCGCGCCGAACTGGACAAGGCGCTCGGGAAGGCCGAGGACATCTTCCGCCGAGCCGAGCACGTCACCGCCGCCGTTCGGGAGCACATTCTGCGATGACCACCGCCCAACGAGAATCCGCCGCCACCCGGCCCCTCGACGGCACCGGCCTCGCCCGCGAGATTTGCGCCGAGGCCACCACCACCGCCGCCGAACTGTCCAGCGCGGGCATCACGCCCCAACTGGCCGTCGTCGTCGCGACCGACGACGAGTCCAGCTCCTGGTACGTGCGCTCCATCGCCAAAACGGCCGCCAGAGCAGGAATCTCCTGCTCGGTCGTGGATCTCGGAGCCGAGTGCGCTCCCGCCCTGATCCGGGCCGCGCTGGAATCGCTCAGCGCCGACGAGTCGGTGCACGGGATCATCCTGCAGACCCCGCTGCCCGCCGGGGTGCGCTTCGAGGAACAGGCCTCCGCGATCGCCCCGGCCAAGGACGTCGACGGCGCAAATCCGCTGTCACTGGGCCGTCTCACCGCCGGCTCGCCCGCTTTCGCCCCGGCGACCGCCACGGCCGTGCTGGAGCTGCTCGACCACCACGAGGTGGCACTGGCCGGACGCCGCTGCGTGGTGGTCGGCCGTTCGAACGTCGTGGGCAAACCGGCCGCTGCTCTGCTGCTCCAGCGCGACGCGACGGTGACGATCTGCCACCGCCACACCGAGGACCTCGCCCGGTTCACGACCGCTGCCGACGTCGTGGTGGTCGCGGTCGGTCGTCCCGGACTGATCGGCGCAGAGCACGTGCGGGACCGGGCCATCGTCATCGACGTGGGCACCAATCCCACTCCGGAGGGCGGACTGGTCGGCGATGTCGACGAGGCCGCCGTCTCCGGGCGGGTCGCCGGTCTGAGCCCCGTGCCCGGCGGCGTAGGCCCCGTCACCACTGCGCTGCTGCTCCGGAACACCGTCCAGGCGGCCGCGTCCTCCGCGCGGAGGACGACATGACGCCGCACCGGCCCGCAGGCCCGATCCCGCGCGCACCGCTGCTGGTCGGCCACCGCACGCGATCCTGTTGGGAGCGCCCGTGACCCTCTCCGTCTTCGATCTGTTCAAAGTGGGCATCGGCCCGTCCAGTTCGCACACGGTCGGGCCGATGCGGGCGGCGTACCTGTTCGTCGACCGGCTCCGCCGCTCGGGCGAACTGCCCTACGTCGCGGGGGTGCGCTGCGAGCTGTTCGGGTCGCTAGGGGCCACCGGGCACGGCCACGGCAGCGTCAAGGCCGTGGTCCTCGGTCTGGCGGGCGAACAACCGCACCTGGTCGATCCCGTCGCCGCCGAGCCGGAGGTGCGCACGGTGCGGGAGGAGAACCGCATCAGCCTCGGCGGCGAGCAGAAGATCGCGTTCTCCGTCAACGACGACATCGTGCTGCACCGCACCGGACGGCTCGACTTCCACAGCAACGGCATGGTCTTCGAGGCCTTCGACGACGACGGCACCCGGATCGATCGATGCGAGTACTACTCCGTCGGCGGTGGCTTCGTCCTCGACCAGGACGAAGCGGGACGGCCGGTGCTGGTCGAAGACGAGACCCCGGTGCCCTACCCGTTCCGCACCGGGCGGGATCTGCTCGCGCACGCGTTCGGCACCGGCCTGAGGATCAGCGACATCATGCTGGCCAACGAACTCTCCTGGCGCACCGAGCAGGAGATCCGGGACGGGCTGCTGCACATCTGGTCGGTGATGCGCCAGTGCGTCGAGCAGGGTTCCCGCACCGGCGGCACGCTGCCCGGCGGGCTCAAGGTCCGGCGCCGGGCCAACGAGTTCCGCGAACGTCTGGAGGCCACCGACGACGAGCAGGACGCACTGCACGCGATGGAGTGGGTCACCCTCTACGCCCTCGCCGTCAACGAGGAGAACGCCGCGGGCGGACGGGTGGTGACCGCGCCGACCAACGGCGCCGCCGGAATCGTGCCCGCCGTCCTGCACTACGGCGAGCGGTTCCTGCCGTCGTTCTCCGAGGACGCGGTGGTGCGGTTCCTGCTGACCGCGGGCGCCATCGGGGTCCTGTTCAAGGAGAACGCCTCCATCTCCGGAGCCGAGGTCGGCTGCCAAGGGGAGGTCGGCTCGGCGTGCTCGATGGCCGCCGCCGGGCTCGCCGAGATCATCGGCGGCACGCCGGAACAGGTGGAGAACGCGGCGGAGATCGGCATCGAGCACAACCTCGGCTTGACCTGCGATCCGGTCGGCGGCCTCGTGCAGATCCCTTGCATCGAGCGCAACGCGGTCGCCTCGATCAAGGCGATCACCGCGGCCCGGATGGCCGTTCGGGGCGACGGCAAGCACCACGTCTCGCTGGACAAAGCGATCAAGACGATGCGCGAGACGGGGGCGGACATGAAGGACAAGTACAAGGAGACCGCCCGCGGCGGCCTGGCTCTCAACGTCGTGGAATGCTGAGGAGAATCCCGTGACCCGCTCGTTCACCCTCACCTTGAGCTGCCCGAACCGCAGCGGCATCGTGCACGCCGTCAGCTCGTACCTGTTCCAGCACGGCTGCGACATCGGCGAACACCAGCAGTTCGACGATCCGGTGCGCGGCAGGCTGTTCCTGCGCACCCATGTCACCGCCGGGCACGACATCGACATCAACGAGATCTCGCGCGGGTTCGAACCCGTCGCCGCGGACTTCGAGATGAGCTTCGCCTTCGCCCCCGACCGCGACGCGCGGATCCTGGTGATGGTCTCCAAACTCGGGCACTGCCTCAACGATCTGATCTACCGCTGGCGCGCGGGCAGCCTCAGCGCCGACATCGTCGCGGTGGTGTCCAACCACGAGGATCTGCGGCCCATGGCCGAATCCGCCGGCCTGCCGTTCATCCACATCCCGGTCACCCGCGAGAGCAAACCGGAAGCCGAAGCCCGGCTGCTGCGGGTGGTGGAGGACTACGACGCGGAGCTGGTCGTGCTCGCCCGCTACATGCAGGTCCTGTCCGACCAGACCTGCAAGGCGCTGCACGGCCGGGCGATCAACATCCACCACTCGTTCCTGCCGGGGTTCAAGGGAGCGAAGCCCTACCACCAGGCCTACGGGCGCGGCGTGAAGCTCGTCGGGGCGACGGCGCACTACGTCACCCCGGAGCTGGACGAAGGCCCGATCATCGAGCAGGAGGTGATCCGCATCGATCACACCCACGATCCCACGGCGTTGCAGACGGTCGGCCGCGACGCCGAGGCACTCGCGCTGTCCCGCGCCGTCCGCTGGCACTGCGAGCGCCGGCTGTTGCTCAACGGCCACAGCACCGTCGTTTTCCAGTAGGACCGGCCGATCCGGATCTCGCCCTTGACAGCCACCCTGGCGAAGCGCTGATATTTCGTAGCGCATCGCGCACCAGGTTGCGATCAGCGCAACTCTCTGATCCCTGCTCACCGCTCCCCTCGCGGGAGCCGCGCCCCCACCTCGCCGAGCGCTCATTCCGGGCGCCGTGACGCGATCCCGTTTCTCTCGAGCAAGGAGCCCTTCCATGACGACCGGTGAGCTCTCCGCATCCGTTGAGGAGCAAGGTCTCCCCGCGAGCCTGCGCGAAACACTCGCGGGCCACTACTACACCGACCCCGAGATCTTCCGCGCCGAACAGGAGTCGATCTTCGAGGCGGGCTGGTTCTGCTCGGTGCTCAGCGCAGACCTGGCCCGCCCCGGCCAGTACGAGACCGTTCAGATCGGCCGGGAGAGCGTCATCGTCGTGCGGGGCCGCGACGGCGGGATCAAGGCCCACCTCAACGTGTGCCGGCACCGCGGCGCCCGGCTGTGCACGGAGGAGCGGGGCGAGGTGCGGCGGTCGTTCCAATGTCCCTACCACGCCTGGACTTACGCGCTCGACGGCAAGCTGATCGCCGCGCCGAACCTCACCGCGATGCCGGACGTCGGCCGCGACGACTACGGCTTGCACCGGGTGCACGTCCGGGAATGGCTCGGCTACGTCTGGCTGTGCCTGGCCGAGGATCCGCCGTCGTTCGAGGACACCGTCATCAACGACGTCACCGACCGCCTGGGCACACCGGACGCGATCGTCGGCTATCAGGTCGCCGACCTCAAGCTCGGCAGGCGCATCGAGTACGACGTGCGGGCGAACTGGAAGCAGATCGTCGAGAACTTCATGGAGTGCTACCACTGCGCCACGATCCACCCGGAGCTGACCGAGGTGCTGCCGGAGTTCGCCGACGGTCTCGCGGCTCAGTACTTCGTCGGCCACGGCGCGGAATTCGGCGAGAACATCCGAGGTTTCACCGTCGACGGCTCCGAGGGCGTCGCGCGGCTGCCCGGCGTGAACGAGGAGCAGGACCGGCGCTACTACGCCATCACCGTGCGGCCGCAGGTCTTCATCAACCTGGTGCCCGATCACGTGGTGTTCCACCGCATGTTCCCGGTCTCCGTGGATCGGACCATCGTGCGGTGCGACTGGCTCTACCTGCCGGAGGTGGTGGACTCGGGCGTCGACATCGACCGCTCGGTGGAGCTGTTCCACCGGGTCAACCAGCAGGACTTCGACGCGTGCGAACGCTGCCAGCTGGCGATGGACTCCCGCTCCTACAAGAACGGCGGGGTGCTGGTCCCGAGTGAGCACCACATCGAACAGTTCCACGACTGGGTGCGAGCACGCGTCGGCTGAGCCTCGACAGCGGCCCCGTGCGGGCATCGACCGGATCTCCGCACGGGGCTTCTCGCCGCCCGGAGAACAGCCGCACCGCGGGGATTCCTCACCCCAGGAGTACGCGCTTGAGCACTGCGGCGCCGTCCGTCTGACGGCTATCGGCCACTGCCTCCGGTCACGTTCGAGGAGTCGCTTCGGCGCCGGGGAGGCTCGGGCCGCACGGCTGACCGCACGGCCGACGGCGTTGCGCATCGCCAGTCCGCGGGAGGTGCGGGGGATCAGCAGCGCGGAGAGGAGGCCGACGCGCCGGAGCCGTCGGTCCACCTCACGACGATGGGCGGCCTCGTAGGCGCGGAAAGCGCGGGAGTGGTCGTCCGGGTGCGCGGTGACAGCCCCGGCGAGCGCGTGCGCACCCGCCACGGCGAGGCTGGATCCGTCACCGAGCAGCGCCGCAGCGGACGCCGAGTCGCCGAGCAACGCCACCCGGCCTCGCGCCCAGCCGCGCAGCCGCACGTTCCGGAGCGGGTCGAGGAACGGGTCCGGACGCGCCTCGTACGCGCCGACCAGCTCTGCCGCCCGCCAGCCCACGCCCGCGAACGCATCGGCGACGATTCGTTTGCGCAGCTCGATGTCGTGGCGATCGTGCCGGTGGGTGCCCGGATCGCGAAACGTGAACATGGCCTGCGGCGTCTCCCGTGACGGGTGGACGGCCAACATCCGGCCCGGGGTGGTCAGGGAGCGCATGTGCCAGTCCTTCGACCTGCCGGTGGCCAAGCAGACTCGGACCTACCACTTCCGCACGCTGCGCGATGCGGGGCTCATCCGCGACATCGACTGCGGGAACAAGAAGGGCATCCTGCTACGCAGGAACGCTCTTGATCGACGTTTCCCCGGCCTGTTCGACCTGCTGGCGGCGGAATTCGGCAACGCCACCCGCTCTCGCGGCTCGCGAAGCCGCTGAGGTTCCACCACCCGACCCGCTTGCGCAGGTCCGCTCCGGAGGCCCGTTACTGGCGGGGTTGCTCCAACGGGACTCCCTCGTCGGACAACGGCGGTGGCGGGAGTTCCGCGCTGGAGGTCAACGGAGCGGCGCCGTCGAGCGGGCGTCCGGCCTGTTCCTTCAGGAAATGGGTGCTGATGACCCCGATGACGCCCGCGCCGACGAGGTAGAACCCGGGCCAGTCGAGGTTGCCGGTGGCGGTCACGGCCGCCTCGATGATCGTCGGTGCGGTTCCGGCGAACAGGGACACCGCGAGGTTGAAGATGACCGCCAGGCTGCTGTACCGGATCATCGTCGGGAACAGCGCGGGCAGCGTCGACGGTGACACCGCCGCGAAGCACACCAGCGACAAGCCCATGATCAGCAGCCCGGCGAGCTGGCCCACCAGCCCTTCGCGGAGCAACCACACGGCGGGCAGGCCCAGGAAGATCAGCGACAGACTTCCCGTCATGAGCACGGGTTTTCGCCCGATCCGGTCGCTGAGGCGGCCGACGGACACGATCACGCACAGCATCACGCCCATGACGGCGACCTGCATCGCGGCCGCCACCGCCTGGCTGCTGCCGACCGCACCGTTGCGCGGGAGCGTCGCGGCCAAGTAGGCGGGAACGTAGTTGGTCATGACGTAGTTCGTGACGTTCCAAGCGACGATCACACCGGTCGCGACCAGCGCGGCGGAGCGGTAGTGGACCACGACGATCTGCAGCGCACGGCGGGCGGACATCGTGCTCAGCGCAGGCGAACGCTCCATCAGCTGCCGGAACGCCGGGGTGTCCTCCAGCCGCATCCGCAGGTAGATGCCGGTCAAGCCGAGCGGCAGGGCCAGCATGAACGGCAGCCGCCAGCCCCACGACAGCAGGCCGTCGGCGGGCACGGCCGCGATCACCGTCGCGCACACGCCCGCGCCCAGGGCGTATCCGGCCAGGGTGCTGAATTCGAGCCAGCTGCCGAAGAATCCGCGCCGCCGATCCGGGGCGTACTCGGCGATCAGGGTCAGCGCACCGGTGTATTCGCCGCCGACGGAGAAACCCTGCAGCATCCGGATGAGCAGCACCAGCAGCGGAGCGGCCAAGCCGAACGACCCGTGGCTCGGGATCAGCCCGAGCAGCACGGTCGCCACCGCCATCAGCAGCATCGTCGCCGACAGCACCTTGGTGCGGCCGATCCGGTCCCCGAGCCGCCCGAACACGAAGCCGCCGAGCGGGCGCATCAGGAACGCGGCCGCGAACGCGCCGAGCGTGTAGACGGTCGCCCATTGGCCGCCGCCGGGGAAGAACACCCGATCCAGCACGGCGGCCGCCAGGTACGAGTAGATGCCGAAGTCGTACCACACGGCGACATTCCCGATGGAGGTCGCCGCGACCGCCCGGTGGACGGTGCGTTCTTCTTGCACGACAGGCGGAGTCAGCCCCCGTCGGCGGCGCCTGGGCTTCTCGGTCATGAGGTCTCCCCCCGGAGCCTGTCCTTGATCTCGTGGGGTCGGCGGTCATCGCGCAGCGGCTTCGCCGCTGGCACGACAGGGACACCGAAACCACTTGCACACGCCCGAATCGCCCTAGTTCAAAGACACGGTCTCAGCGGCCTCATCACCCTTGATGCGGGGATCGACGGTTGATATATCTGTGCACGATAAGACAGAGCCTCAGCCGGGTCAACGCCCCGAACGGCTCCTCGACCCGGCACCCCTCGTTGGCCGAGAATTCGGCGAGCACCACCCGAACATGCCGCGACACAAGCAGATCGCGGCTCCGATCACGCGACCGACCCGCCCGGCGGCACCCTGCGGGGACCGCCCGGCCGAACGCGCTCCCGTGCTCGGTTCATCCGGCGGCAACACCGATTCCGTTGCGCTCAACGCAACGGGCATCGCGATTCGGCGCCGAAATTCCATCGTTGACGACCAAGGGGGCGAGCCGCATTCTGTCTGTTGCGAATTGCACGACGGGTTCCGCCATCTGCAACAGGAGGCAACATGATCTTCGTAGGTGAGCTGGCCGGCCTTCCCCCGGAGAGTCGGTACGCGTCCAGGGCGAAGCGCCGATCGCGGTGTTCAATGTGGACGGTGAGCTGTTCGCGATCGACGACACCTGCACGCACCAGGACGCGTCGCTGTCGGACGGTTTCCTGGAGGGCTGCGCGGTCGAATGCCCGTTGCACGCCGCCTGTTTCGACCTGCGAACGGGCCGCCCCAGCGGACCTCCCGCGAAGAAGCCCGTCCGCACCCACCAGGTGTCGGTCGATGACGGCCTGATCTACGTCCTCGAGACGACCTCGGTCGACGTCGCCGTGGAAGGAGTGAGTTGATGCGGCACATCACGATCGTCGGGGCGTCCCTCGCCGGCCTGACGACGGCCCGTTCGCTGCGAGAGCACGAATTCGACGGGCGAATCCTCGTCATCGGCGACGAGAAGCACGCCCCCTACGACCGCCCTCCCCTGTCGAAGGAGTTCCTGGCGGGCACCTCGTCCGAGGACGACATCGACCTGACCGACCCCGACGACGCCTCGCTCGGGATCGAGTGGCGGCTCGGCCGCACCGCCGGAGCCCTCGACACCGGCGAGCGCACCGTCCTGCTCGACGACGGGGAGCGCATCACCACCGACGCCGTCGTACTGGCCACCGGGGCGCGGGCGCGCACCCTCCCGTCGTCCGTCCCCGAGGGCGTGCACACCCTCCGCACGCTCGACGACGCGCGCGCACTGCGCACGGAACTCGTCCCCGGAGCACGGCTCGTCGTCATCGGAGCCGGGTTCATCGGAGCCGAAATCGCCTCGACCGCGGCCGGGCTCGGCTGTGAAGTGGACATCGTCGAAGCGGCGGCGGCTCCCCTGGAGCGGGCGCTCGGCCCTGACCTGGGCGCCGTGTGCGGCAGGCTGCACGGCCGCAACGGCGTCCGGATGCACCTGCGAACCGGACTCGCCGAGTTGGTGGGCCGACCGCGCGTGACGGCAGTGCGGCTCGACGACGGGCGGGAGCTGCCCGCCGACGTGGTGGTGGTCGGCATCGGCGCGCAGCCGAACGTGGAATGGCTCGCGGATTCGGGAATCCCGTTGCACAACGGCGTTCTCACCGATGAGCGGGGACTCACCGACGTACCGGCAGTCGCCGCGGTCGGGGACTGCGCCAACTCCCATCGGTCCTACACCGCCGCGTCCATGCGCCTGGAGCATTGGACGAACGCGGCGCAGCAACCCGCGGCGGCCGTCGCGGCGCTGCTCGGCCGGGAACACACCGCTCCCGCGCATCACGCCGTTCCCTACTTCTGGTCCGACCAGTACGGCCACAAGCTCCAGTTCGCGGGGCACCGCACGGCGGACTGCACGATCCAGGTCGAAGAAGGAGATCTCGACTCCGGCGACTTCCTCGCGCTGTTCGTCGACGGCGCGGGCACTCCGGTGGGAGCGCTCGGCATCGACCGGCCCCGTTCGTTCGGCCGATGGCGCCGCCGTCTCGCGGGGAGGCTCTGAAAGTTCACCCGCACCGACGCGACGAGCTCCCGGGCGGAATCACCCTCCGCCGGGATCCGGCCTGCTCGTCGGGCGGAAGCAAGAATGCACTCCGGCGCTGCGACAAGGGCTCGGACGGGGACGCGACCCCGGTCTCGTTCCCGCTCGCCGATCGCGGACGCGCCGAACTCCGACCCCGTCAGACCACCGCCCGAATCGCCTTCTCGAAACCGAGCACGTGCTCGCGGGCGAGCCGCTCGGACTCGACGATGTCCCGGGCGCCGATCGCCCGCAGCAACGCGGTGTGCTCGCCGACGTGGCTGTCGAAGTTCACCATCCGGTCCAGGAACAGGCAGAAGATCCTGGTCGCCAGATTGTCGTAGCGCACCAGGGTGTCCTCCAGGTGCGGATTTCCGGCCGCGCCGTAGATGGCGCGGTGCACGTGCAGGTCCCAGCGCATCAACTCGTCCCGGCTGAGCGAGCGCACGTCGACCCGGTCCAGGGCGTCGGCCAGCTCGTCCAAACCGCCCAGCGTCGCCGCGTCCGCGGACTCGGCGGCCCGCCGCGCCGCCAGCGGCTCCAGTTGCACCCGGAGGTCGGAGATGTAGGCGAGATCGGTGATGTCGACCGCTGTGGCGAAGGTGCCCCGCCGCGGGTAGGACACCACGAGCCGGTCGATCTCCAGTCGCTTCAGCGCCTCGCGCACCGGAGTCCGGCCGATGTCCAGCGACGCGGCGAGCGCGACGTCGTCGATCGCCGTCATCGGCGGTATGTCGAGCATGATCAGGCGGTCTCGGATGGCCAGGTAGGCCTTGTCGGCCATCGAGGTGTACGCCGTTTCCTCGCTGGTCACAGCGTCCATCCCGGGCTCGGGCACGTCGGCGGGAAGCTGCCTCCGAACGTGCGGACATGACTTGACATATCAGCATTGTATCTGTTGGCCATTTGACGACGCCCGGTCGACGTGGGGGGCGTCACCGCCTCGTCGAGCTCGCTCTGCCCTCCAGTGCCGGAGAAAACGCGGCCCCGCGGGCTCGATCCCAGATGGTGAACGGGCTTTGCTCTCCCTTGTACCGGGACATCCCGCCGCTTAACGTCCGGTTCCATGCCGCACAAGGGTTTGTCCGCGAGTCGACGACGGTTCCTGTTCTGGTCGGGCGCCGCGGCGGCCGGTGCCGCACTCGGGAGTTCCGCCGCGCACGCGTCCGTTTCCGGGCGCCCGAACATCGTCGTCGTGCTCGCCGACGACCTGGGGTACGGCGAACTCGGTTCTTACGGACAGCGCCTCATCAGCACACCGAACCTGGACGCGCTGGCTGCGGAGGGCGTGCGGTTCACCCAGGCGTACGCGGGCGCACCGGTCTGCGCGCCGTCCCGCTGCACCCTGCTCACCGGGCTCCACACCGGACACGCGACGGTGCGGCAGAATCCGGAGGACGGGCCGCAAGGCTCGCTGACCGACGCCGACACCACCTTCGGCAACGTGCTGCGCGACGCCGGATATCGCACCGCCGTGATCGGCAAGTGGGGGTTCGGTCCGGAGGAACCCGACCAGCCCAGCAGCCCGAGGCGGCGCGGCTTCGACGAGTTCTTCGGCTACGTCACCCACGGCCACGCGCACGAATACTTCCCGGATCAGTTGTGGCACAACGACGAGCGGATTCCGATCCCGGAGAACCGCGACGGTGCCGCGCGGGTGTTCGCACCGGACCTGTTCGCCGAGCTCGCAACGGACTTCATCGCGCACCACCGGGACGACCCGTTCCTGCTGTTCTACACACCGAACCTGCCGCACGCCCCGCAGGAGGTTCCCAGCGACGAGCCGTACTCGGACCGGCCGTGGCCCCAGGGCGATCGCGCGCACGCGGCCCAGATCACCAGACTCGACGGCTACGTCGGCCGGGTCATGGAATCCTTGCGGCACAACGGAATCGCCGAGAACACGATCGTGCTGTTCGCCAGCGACAACGGCGGGCACGAGGAAGGGCGGCCGACGTTCGACCCGGAGCGCTTCCGCTCCAACGGCGCGCTGCGCGGGTACAAGCGGAACCTGTACGACGGCGGCATCCGGGTGCCGCTGCTCGCGTGGGCACCGGGCCTGCTGCCCGGCACGGTCGGTCGGGTCAGCGATCAGGTCTGCGCGTTCTGGGATCTGCTTCCGACGCTGGCGGATTTCGGCGGCGCCCGCGTTCCCGAAGGACTCGACGGCATATCGCTTCGTCCGGCGATGAGCGGCACCGCGCCAGCCGTCCCGCGCACGTTGTACTTCTACCGCCGCGAGCCCGGTGTCACGGAGCGGGCGAACGCCGAGGACGGCGGCAGGCTCCGGCACGTGGCCGAGGCCGTGCGCCGCGACGGCTGGAAGGCGGTGCGGTTCGCACCGGGCCGGGAGCACGACGTGCCGGACGAGCAGTGGCAGGTCGAGCTCTACGACCTCGACGCCGACATGTCCGAACGCCACGACGTGGCCGCGCAGCACCCGTCCGTGGTGCGAGAACTCGTCGCCGAGATGCACTCCGCGTGGGTCTCCCCCGGGTAGCCCCGGCGAGGGCTCTCATCGCGGAGTGAGCTCGTTCAGCCACATCGCGGCCCGCGCGCGGAAGAGTCCCGGCGGCAACCGGCCCGAACCTGCGGGAATGGCGCCCACGATGGGAACTCCGGTGACGCGGAGCAGTTCGGTGCGGTTGCACTGTTCGGCCTGCCCGAGGTCCGGCGGCAGCGCGCCGAGCACCAGCCCGTCCGGTTCCAGGCCGCGTGAACGCAGCGCGTCGACGGTCAGTTCGGTGTGGTTGAGGGTGCCGAGGCCGATCCGGGTCACGACGTGCGTCCGCACCGGGTGGTCCTCGGCGAGTTCGGCGGCGAGGTCCAGCAGGGTGCCGCCCGCGGTGTCGAGGCGGACGCGGACTCCTCCCGCGCCTTCGACGAGCACGGTGTCGCGGCTGCGGGCGAGTTCGCGGATGCGGGCGGCGTGCTCGCCCACGGTGGGGATCTCGACGCCGCGCAGCCGGGCCGCCGTGTCCGGCGCGAGCGGATCTTCGAGCCGGGTGAACTCGGCGACCTCGCAGCCGGCCAGGTGCCGCACGACGGAGATGTCCGGTTCGTCGGTGCCGACACCGGTCTGCGTCGGCTTGACGACGATCGTGCCCGGCCCGTGCCGGACCGCCAGCGCGGCGGTGGTCACGGTCTTGCCGACACCGGTGTCGGTCCCCACGACGAAGACGATCACGCTGACCTCCGGTGTTCGTGCACGACCCCGGCCAGCACCTCGACCGCGGCGGACCAGCGCGGCTCGTTGATGCCTGCCCGGGTGGTGATCCGGAGCCGGGAGATCCCGTCCGGAACCGAGGGCGGCCGGAAGCACCCGACCCGGACTCCTGCCGCCAGCGCCGCGGCCTGGGCGGCGACGGCGACCTGCGGCGACGGCATCGGCGCCGAGAGCACCGCGCCCGCCGATCGCGGCACGCCGAGCCGTTCGGCCAGCTCGCCACCGCGCCGGTGGACGGTCGAGGGCAGTTCGGGCTGTCGCCGCAGCCGGCGAAGCGACTCCAGCGCACCGGCGGTGGGAGCGGGGGCGAGCCCGGTGTCGAAGATGAACGGGCGGGCGCGGTTGGTGAGGTGATCGATCAACGCCGCCGACCCCAGCACCGCGCCGCCCATCGCGCCCAGCGACTTCGACAGCGTCGCCGTGACGACCACCTGCGGGTGCCGGGCCAGGTCGTGGGCGTGCACGAGTCCCCTGCCGCCGTCTCCGACGACGCCGAGCCCGTGGGCTTCGTCGACGACGAGCAGCGCGTCGTGCTCCGTGCAGGCCGCGGCCAGCTCCGGCAGCGGGGCGGCGTCACCGAGCACCGAGAAGATCGACTCGGTCAGGACGATCGCCCGCCGGTCACCGGCACCGGCCAAGGCGGCCCGCACCGCCGCCACGTCGTTGTGCGGGACCACCTCGATCGCGGCGCGGGACAGCCGGGCGGCGTCGATCAGCGAGGCGTGCGCGTGCGCGTCGGAGACGATCAGCGACCGCTTGTCCGCCAGCGCGGTCACCGCGGACAGGTTCGCGTGGTATCCGGTGGAGAACACCAGCGCGGCTTCGCGGCCGGTGAACTCGGCCAGCTCGCGTTCCAGGTCGGCGTGCAGGTCGATGGTGCCGGTGACCAGCCGGGACGCCCCCGAGCCCGCGCCCCACTCCAGGGCGGCGCCGGCCGCGGCCCGCCGCACTCCGGGGTGCGCGCTGAGCCCCAGGTAGTCGTTCCCGGCCAGGTCGATGACGTCCTCGGCGGCCGCCCTCGGTCGCAACGTGCGCTGCAATCCCGCCTGCTCGCGCGCGGCGCGTTGCTCGGTGAACCACGCGTCCCAGCCGCTCATCCGATCTCCGCCGCCGCCGCGATCCCGCCGCAGAGGGCGGCGATGTCCGCATCGGTGCACACGTACGGCGGCATGGTGTAGATCAAGTCGCGGAACGGCCGCAGCCACACGCCGTGCTCCAGCGCCGCTTCGGTCGCCTTGACCGCGTTGATCTCGTGGTCGAGCTGGACCACGCCGACCGCGCCGAGCACGCGCACGTCGAGAGCCGGAATCTCGTGCAGCGCCTGCAAACCCGCGTTGATCCGCCGCACGTCGGCCGCCCAGTCACCGTGCACCAGCAGGTCCAGGCTGGCCGTGGCGACCGCGCAGGCCAACGGGTTGCCCATGAACGTGGGGCCGTGCATGAGCACGCCGGAATCCGATGCGGACAGCCCGCGCGCCACCTCCGCCGTGCACAGCGCGGCGGCCAGCGACAGATAGCCGCCGGTGAGCGCTTTGCCGACGCACAGCACGTCCGGCCGCACTCCCCCGGCGTCTCCGGCGAACAGGGTTCCGGTGCGGCCGAAACCCGTTGCGATCTCGTCGAAGACGAGCACCAGGCCGTGTTCGTCGGCGACCTCGCGGAAGACCGCCAGGCACTGCGCGGAATAGGGCCACATCCCGCCCGCGCCTTGCAGCAGCGGCTCCACGATCAACCCGGCGAGCCCGTCCGCGTGCTCCGCCGCGAGCGCCCGGAACCCCTCCGCCCAGGCCGCGACCTCGCCGTCGTCGCGCGGTGGCCGTTCGCCGAACACCTGCTCCGGCAGCACACCCGACCACATGGCGTGCATGCCGCCATCCGGGTCGCACACGCTCATGCAGTCGAACGTGTCGCCGTGGTATCCGCCGCGGACCGTGAGGAACCGGGTGCGCCCCGTCCGGCCCGTTCCGCGCTGGTATTGCAGCGCCATCTTCATCGCGACCTCGACGCCGACCGACCCGGAGTCGGCGAGGAAGACGCGGTCGAGCCCGTCGGGCGTGATGTCGACGAGGCGCCGGGCCAGTTCGACGGCGGGCTCGTGGGTGAGCCCGCCGAACATCACGTGCGACATCCGCTCGACCTGGCCGCGCACCGCCTCGTCGAGCACGGGATGCCGGTAGCCGTGGACGGCCGACCACCAGGACGCCATGCCGTCCACGACCTCACCGACGCCGTCGATGTTGATCCGGCTGCCGGATGCCCCGGTGACCAGGCGCGTCGGCGCCGGATCGGTCATCGACGTGTACGGGTGCCACAGGTGCTCGCGGTCGAACGCGAGCTGTTCGTCGGGAGTCATCGGTCAGGCGTTCGGCAGGAGGTCGGTTCCGGCTCCGCGACGGCGGATCACCGGCCCCTCGGCCCGCTGGGCGAGGTCCTGCTCGGAACCGAGGACGACGAAGCCGTTGTCCCGGATCATCTCCAGGTCCACCTCGGCCGACTGGCCCTCCGAGGTCAGGTAGTCGCCGAGGAAGATCGAGTTGGCGACGTGCAGCGCGATCGGCTGCAGCGACCGCAGGTGCACCTCACGGCCACCGGCGATCCGGATCTCCCTGTCCGGGCAGACGAATCGCGCCATCGCCAGGATCAGCAGGCAGCGCGCCGGAGTGAGCTCCCAGGTGTTCTCGAACGGGGTGCCGTCGAACGGCAGCAGGAAGTTGACCGGGATCGAGTCGGATTCCAGCTCCCGCAGCGCGAACAGCGCCTCGACCAGCTGCTCGTCGGTCTCTCCCAGCCCGGCGATCAGGCCGGAGCACGGGGACAGTCCCGCGCCCTTCGCCTTCTGCACGGTGTCCACGCGGTCGGCGTAGGTGTGGGTCTGGACGATGTTGTGGTGGTGGCTCTCGGCGGTGTTGATGTTGTGGTTGTAGGCGTCCACCCCGGCGTCCTTGAGGCGTTCCGCCTGGTCGTCCTTGAGCAGCCCCAGGCAGGCGCAGATCTCGACGTCCGGGTGCTGCTCCTTGAGCGCCCCGGCCATCTCCGCGACCTTGTCGATGTCCCGAGGCGACGGCCCGCGTCCGGAGGCGACCATGCACACCCGGCTCGCGCCGCCCTTGAGCCCGGCACCGGCCTGCTCCAGCGCGGCGTCCTTGGACAGCCACGAGTACTTCAGGATCGGGGTGGCGGAGCCGAGCGCCTGCGAGCAGTAGTTGCAGTTCTCCTGGCACAGCCCCGATTTGAGGTCCACCAGGTAGTTGACCTTCACCGTGTTCCCGAAGTGCGCGCGGCGCAGCCGACCGGCGGCGGCCACCACGGACATCAGTTCGTCGTCGGTGGCCCGCAGCACGGCGAGCGCATCTTCGGCGGAAGCCGGACTCCCGGCGAGGACGTCGTCGGCGAGCTGGTCGAAGGTGCTGGTCATCGCTTCTCCCGGGGTCGGTTTCCGCAGCGACCTGAACGGTGTTCAGGTGAACGGCGTTCAGGTTAAACTGGGTGGACCGATCGGTCAACGGGAAGGGTTCGAGTGCGCTACCACCGCAGCGACATCGTCGATCGCGCCATCACGGTCCTCGACGAATACGGGCTGGAATCACTGACGATGCGCAGGCTCGCCTCCGAACTCGGCGTCCAGCCCAGCGCGCTCTACCACCACGTGCCGAACAAGCAGACGCTGCTCGCCGCGATCGCCGATGAGATCGTGCGCCGCGGGCGGCGACCGCGCCAGGCGACGGCGTGGGATCGACGGGTGGTCGAGATCTGCGGCGAACTCCGGAACGCGATGCTCGCCTACCGGGACGGCGCCGAAGTCGTCGCCACGGCGCACACCTTCGGCCTCGGCCGGGACGAACCCACCGGTCGCCTGCGGGAGGCGCTGGGCGACGGCGGGCTGCCCGAGGACATGGTCGACCTGGCCACCCGAACCTTCCTGCATCTGATCTTCGGGCACGCCACGGAGGAACAGACCGCACTGCAGGCGGCCAGCGCGGGCGCCATCGACCGTGAGCCGGGCGGCCCGGACGACTTCGAACGAAGCCTCGAACTGGTCCTGGACGGCTTACGAGCCAGGGTTCGCTAGGACGGCGTTCAGTCGTCGAGGCTGATTCGGGCGTCCTCGGCGACCGCGACGAGCAAGACCTTCGTGTCACCCGAGAGCAGCTGCCAGCTGTGCCGGACTCCACCGGAGCAGTAGAGCGCGTCGCCTTCGGCGAGGTCGTGCTCGGCTTCGCCCGCCACCACGCGGGCCGATCCGCGCACGACGTAGAGCAGTTCGTCGTTGCGGTGCACGAATTCGCGGTCGCCGTGGCGCCCGCCGCTGAACTCCAGCGCGTGCAGCTGACGCCGGCCGCGCACGAGCGCGCGCACGGTGCCGTCCTGGTCGTCTTCCGCCGCTCGCTGAGCCCGCTCACCGGCGCGCACGACGTCGACGTGCCCGGCTCGCTCGGCGCCCGCGAGGAGCTGGACCGCGGTCGTGCCCAGCGCGTCGGCCAGCCGTTGCAGCGAGGCCATGCTCGGGTTCGCTCGGTCGTTCTCGACCTGACTCAGAAACGGTGCGGACAATCCGCTGAGCCCGGCGACCTCGGCGAGCGTGCGCCCGAGCTCCTTGCGTCGCGCGCGGATCACGCGCCCCAGCATCGGCGCGCTCATTCCACTGGCCCAACACGTGAGATGGGCTTCCCCGATCGCCCTGATGGCATGTCAAATATTTGATGAACCCAAAACTTTGACAGCAAGGACGAGCGATGGACCAGAACACGTTGCGCCGGCGCGGCACCGGCCTGATCGGCGCCGATCCGGAGCTCGGTTTCGGTGGCTACACGCTCTACGCGCCGCTGACCAGCCCGGGAGTCGTGCACCTCGTGGACGCCGAAGGCGCCGAGGCGCACCGGTGGGAGCTGCCGTACCGGCCGGGGCGTCATGCCCGCATCCTGCCCAACGGCGATCTCGCCTACAACGGCGCCCTGCCAGGAGCACAGGTGCCGTTCGACATGTGGCACAAGTACCGCGGCGGCGCCATGTGCGAGGTCGCGCCCGACGGGACGATCCTCCGCGAGCATCACGACCCGTGGGCGCACCACGACGCGAACCACCTCGGCGACGGCCGGATCCTCTACGCCGCCGCCGAGCCCGTCGATCCGGCGCTCGTTCTCGGCGGGGTGTCCGGCACCGAGGCCGACGGCGCGGTCTACGCCGACGTGATCAGGGAGGTCGGCCCCGACGGCGAGCTGCTGTGGGAGTGGCGGGCGATCGAGCACCTGAACCCCGAGGACTACCCGCTGCAACCGCACTACTGGCGCGAGCACTGGCCACTGATCAACAGCGTCGCCGAACTGGCCGACGGCAGCATCGTGGCGAGCCTGCGCAGCGTCTCCGCGGTGATCGTGATCGAGCGGTCGACCGGGAACGTCGTGTGGCGCCTGGGTTCCGACGTGATCGCACAACAGCACTGCGTGTCCGAACTGGACGGCGGCAGACTGCTGATCTTCGACAACGGCACCTTCCGCTCCCGGGAGAGCGTGACGTTCTCGCGGGTGATCGAAGTCGACCGCGCGACGTCCGAGATCACCTGGGAGTACACCGATCCCACCAGGGAGGCGTTCTTCACCCCGTTCATGGGGAGCGCGCAGCGGCTGGGCAACGGCAATACGATGATCACCGAGTCCGCCTTCGGCCGGATCTTCGAGGTCACCCCGGAAGGCCGGGTGTGCTGGGAGTTCGTGGTGCCGCAGTTCTCGCGGTACGCCGATCCGGAGGCGGCGGCGGTGTTCCCGGGCGAGTCGAACGCGGTGTTCCGGGCGTACCGGTATTCGGCGAAGGAACTGCCATGGCTGCGGTGAAGACCGCCGAGGCGGTTCCCATCCGGACGCTCGCGCCGCTGGCGGTGCAGCACCTGCTGGTGATGATCACCGGGCCGATCTCGTCGGTGTTCCTCGTCGCGCACGCGCTCGACCTCGACGGGGACTCCTCCGCGCGGTTGCTGGCGGCGTTCTTCCTGGTCTCGGCGATCGGCACGGCGTTCCAGTCGACCGGCTTCCTGCGGGTGGGCGCGCGGTTGCCGTTCGTGATGCTGCCCGGCGGCGCCGCCGTGGTGCTGTTCATCCAGATCGCGCAGCGCACGGACGCGCGGACGGCGAGCGGCGCCGTGGTGCTGACCGCGCTGGCCTGCTTCGCGCTGGCACCGGTGTTCCTGCGGATCGTGCGGTTCTTCCCGCCGCTGGTGCTCGGCGTCATGGTGATCGTGATCGGCGTGAACCTGTTGCGCATCACCGCGCAGCTCGTGGTCGGGCCGACCGGCTCCGCCGAGCCCTCCTCGCTGTGGCTGGTGGCCGCGACGATCCTGCTGACGGTGCTGCTGTTCCGCTTCCTGCGCGGGGGTTGGCGCCGGGTCGCGGTGCTGCTGGGCATGGCCGGCGGCGTGCTGCTCGGGCTGGTGACCGGTCGGCTCGGCGAGGTCACGGGCGGCCCGGTGTTCGCCGTGCCGCAACCGTTCCCGTTCGGAGCACCGCACTTCGACCTGCTGGCGACCGTGCCGATGCTGCTGTTCGCGATCGGCGCGATGGCGGAGGCGACCGGGCAGACAGTGCTCAACGCGGAAGCCGTGGGCGAACCGCTCGACCGCAAGCGCCACCTCGGCGGCATCATCCGCGGCGACGCCCTCGCCTCGCTGCTGAGCGGCGCGTTCGGCGGTCCGGTGATGGTGACCAGCGGGGAGAACGTGGGAATCGTGCGCATCACGCGGGTGCGCAGCCGCTACGTCACCCTCGGCACGGCAGTGCTGCTGGCGGTGATCGCGTTCCTGGCTCCGGTGGCGCGGTTGATCAACGCGGTGCCGTCCGCCGTCGTGTGCGGCACCGGGCTGGTGGTGTTCGGCATGATCACCGGGCTGGGCGTGAAGATGCTGCGCGAGGTCGACTTCGGCGACGACGGCAACCTGATCGTCGCCACGGCGGCCCTCGTCGCCGGACTGCTGCCCGTCGTCGCGCCGGACCTCTACAAGGAGTTGCCGCCGTCGCTGGGACTGATCCTCGGCAGCGGCGTGACGATGGCGGCGGTCGTCGGCGTGCTCGGCAACCTCCTGTTCTCCGCACGATCCTCGGGCGCCGCCGCGATCCAGCCGCCGAAAAAGTCCACAATGGACTGATGTCGTGGATCAGGAAGGGAGATCCCGCAAGGCGGTCACCGGGTGCGGACTCCACTGCCCGCGCTCGACCCGGCCCAGTTGCTGGTCCGCGAAGTGCAGTCCGAATCCGAGCACGTCGTCGCGGCCGAGGCGTTCGACCAACCGCCGCCGGGAGCGCTCCGCCAACTCCCCGTCCGCGTCGAGCAGGACCTCCCAGTCGGGGTGGCGGACCTGGGCGGGCGAGTGCAGCGCGTCGCCGAACGCCACGACCTCGCGGCCGTCGCCGGTGTCCAGCACCCACGCGGTGTGGCCGGGCGTGTGACCGGGCAGCGCCCACGCGCGGACGCCCGGCACGACCTCGGCCCCGTCGTCGACGGTGAGCACGCGGTCGACGCCACCGGCGAGGGCCGGTTCGGCGCCGGATTCGGCCTCCGCCCATTCGCCCCGTCCCAGCATCCAGCGCGCCGCCGGGAACAGGCCGCGTCCGTCGTCGGTGGCGTCCGGCCGCGCCCAGCCGGTGTGGTCGGGGTGGAGGTGGGTGAACGCCACGTGCTCGATGTCGGCCGGGGCCACCCCGAGGTCGGCCAGCGTGTCCGGCAAGTACCGCACGTGCTCGAAGCGGTCCTGGAAGTCCTGCACCTCGTTCCCGGAGATCCGTCCGTGCCCGGCGTCGATGAGCAGCCGCGTCGAGCCGCGTTCGACGAGCAGCGCCCCGCATCCCATGGCGAGGAACCCGTCCTCGGTCCGATGCCGGCGCTCGTCGTCCCAGTCCCGTTCGGCGGTGGCCGGGTAGACCTTCGGCGGGATCATGTAGACGCCCGAATCGGGGAGGTGGGTCAGGGTGAGCTCACCGAGGGTGGTTCGCCACGGGCCGGGCATCCGGCGAGCGGGGTGGTCGTCCGAATCGGCGTGCTCGGCTGCTGGAGTGGTCATGACGTCGTCTCCGATGCGGTCGGTGCGGCGGCCGCGAACGGCCGCTCCTCCGGTCGAATTCGGTTCACCGTAACCACAAGGCGACGCCCGCCCGCTCGGGGCGGCCCGCCGACATCCCGAACTCGGCCCGTTCGGCCCATCGAAGCCACGCGAGTTCGCGCGCTTCCCGGAACTCCTCCGATACCACGGCGAGAACTCGCCGATCCGCAGGTCCGGTCCGCAGGACGAGCTATACAACGGGAACCGGTGCGCCGAGGCGCCGCGTCCCACGACGGAAGTGCCCATGCTCCAGCGCTCGCTGCTCACGGCCCTCACCACCGCCGCGCTGCTGGCCGGATCAATCCCGGCCGCCGCCTCACCGCACCCGGACGTCGGCCCCGGGACCCGGCTGATCGACCAGGACGCGAAGGTCACCGGCTTCGTGGATCCCGCCTGGTACCGGGCCAACATCCCGTTCGTGGACCTGCCCGACGCCGAGATCGAGGACACCTACTACTACCGCTGGCGGACGTTCAAGGAGGCGTTGAAGTACACCGGTCCCGAGGACGGCTGGATCGTCTCGGAGTTCCTCGGGCCGGTCGGCTACTCCGCGCCGGGCGGCGGGATCGCCGCCGCAGCGGGCCACCACCTCTACGAGGGCCGCTGGCTGCGCGACACCCGCTACCTGGACGACTACCTCGACTACTGGCTCACCGGCAGCGGCTCCGGCCCGAAACCCGCGACCGAGCCGCTGAACCCGAACACGACCGACTGGGCGCACCAATACTCGTTCTGGGTGGCAGACGCGGTCGTCGCCCGCACCTCCGTGGACGGGCGCTGGGACCGCGCGACCGCGGCGCTGCCGGAACTCGAACGGCAGTGGGCGGGCTGGGATCCGCAGTTCGACGCCGAACTCGGCCTCTACTGGCAGACGCCGGTGTGGGACGCGATGGAGTACACGGCGAGCTCTTACCAGAGCGACGACCCGTACCACGGCGGCGAGGGCTTCCGGCCGACGATCAACGCATACCAGTACGGCGACGCCAAGGCGATCGCGAGCCTGCTGCGCCGCACCGGCGACCTCGACCGCGCCGCGGACTACGAGACCCGAGCGACCGATTTGCGGTCCAATGTGGACGAACACCTGCGAGACGGGGATTTCTACAAGCACGTCATGCGCGACGGCAATCCCGCGCGCGACCCGATCGCCGACCGCGAGCAGATCGGCTTCGTCCCCTGGTACTTCGGCATGGCAGCGCCGGAGGCCGATCCGGCGTGGTCCCAACTCACCGACCCGCAGGGGTTCGCGGCGCCGCACGGCCCGACCACGGTGGAGCGGCGCAGCCCCTGGTACCTGCACGAGGCCGAGGAGGGCTGCTGCCGCTGGTCGGGTCCGAGCTGGCCCTACGCCACCTCCCAGACCCTGACGGCGCTCGCGAACCGGCTCCACAACGGCCCGGAGCAGGAGTACGTCGACCGGCAGGACTACTACGAACTGCTGCGCGGCTACGCGCTGACGCAGCGCAAGGACGGCCGTCCGTACGTCGCCGAGGCGCACCACCCCGACGAGGACCGGTGGCTCTACGACTCGCCGGGGCACAGCGAGGACTACAACCACTCGACGTTCAACGATCTGGTGCTCTCCGGCCTGCTCGGCATCCGGCCGCAACAGGACGACACCGCGCGGATCGCCCCGCTCGTCCCGGCGGAATGGGACCACTTCGCCGTGGAGAACGTGCCGTACCACGGGCACGACCTGAGCGTGTCGTGGGACCGGGACGGCGCGCACTACGGGCAGGGCGCGGGCCTGCGGATCCGGGTGGACGGCGCCGAAGTCCACCACCAGGCCGACCTGAGCCCGGTGAGCGTCCCGGTGGCCGGGTCCGCCGCCGAACCGCCGCGCCTGGTCGACGACCTCGTCAACGCCGACGGCACCGGCTTCCCCGCGGCGACCGCCTCCTACACCGGGGATTCCGACGATCCGCGGAAGGCCATCGACGGCCAGGAATTCCACCTGGACGTGCCCGGCACCAGGTGGACGAACCACGGCAGCCCCAACCCCACCGACCACTTGCAGATCGACACGGCCGCACCGATCGACGTCTCGGACGTGCGGATCTCCTTCTACGACGACGGCAACGAGGTCCGCACCCCGGACTCCTACCGACTCCAGTACCGGCGGGGCGACGAGTGGGCGGAGCTGCCGACGAGCCCTCCCCGCCCCGGCGAACCCGGCCGGGTCGTCGTGGACCCGCCGGTGCGCACCACCGCACTCCGCGTCACGCCGGTGCGCGAGCACGGCGGCGCGGTCGGCATCACCGCGCTCCAGTCCTGGCGCCCGTCTTCCTGAGGTGAATGCCGCCTTCGCCCCGCCGGTCGAGCGAGCCGTTCACTCCACCTGCCGGTTCAGGTGAATGCCGCCTTCGACCGGTGAAGTGGTCCCTGTTTGTTGGACTGGGTGAGTGAAGGCTAGGTGGTGAGGGCCTGGGCTCGGTATTCGGTGGGGGTGAGGTTCTTCAGTGTGGTGGAGATGCGGGTGGTGTTGTACCAGTCGAGGTAGTTCTCGAGGGCGGTGGTGAACTCGTCGGGGGTGTTGTAGTTGTGGTGGTGGAAGAGTTCTTCTTTGAGGTGGCTGAAGAAGTTTTCGGCGACGGCGTTGTCGAGGCAGGTCGCTTTCCGGGACATGGAGGGTGTCAGGTTTGCCTCGTGTAGCAGTTGGCGCCAGGAGGTGTGTCGGTAGTGGAAGCCTTGGTCGGTGTGCACGAGTGGGGTGTGGCCGGTGTTGAGGGTGGCGATGGCTTTGGTCAGTGATGAGTTGGTCAGGTGGGTGTCGGGTCGGGTGCTCCAGGAGTAGGACACGACGGAGCGGTCGAACAGGTCGATGATCGGTGAGAGATAGATTTTGCTTGTGCCGACACGGAATTCGGTGATGTCGGTGACCCATTTGGTGTTCGGTGCCGGGGCGGTGAAGTCGCGGTCCAGGACGTTGCCGGCGGTGGTGCCGGCCTCGCCCTTCCAGGATGAGTAGCGGCGTCGGCGGCGGACTGTGCAGGCCAGGCCGAGGGTGCGCATGATGTGCAGGACGGTCTTTTTCGCCGGTCTCAGGCCGTGGCGGTGCAGCATGGCGTGGACGCGGCGGTGCCCGTAACGGCCGTGGGCCTGCTGGAACACGTCGGTCACGGCCTGTTTCAGCCGGGCGTGCGGGTCCGGCCGGTCGAGCCGGGCCTGGTGATAGAAGAACGTCGACCGGGCCAGGCCCGCGACCTCCAGCAGTACCGCAAGCGGATAGTGCGCCTTGAGGGTGACGATGACCTGGGTTTTTACCCTCGCCCCTGTTCCTTCAAGGCCCGCAGTTTTTTTAGGTAGGCGTTCTCCGCGGACAACCGCAGATTCTCCGTCCGCAACCGTTCCAGTTCGGCCGTCTCGCCGTCCGGTGGTGGTTGTGGTTCGCGGGGTGGGCGGCCTTCCCGCTTGGGGCGCAACGCATCCTCGCCGTCACGCCGATATTGGCGCGCCCAATTTTTCACCTGCTTCGGTGACGACAGGTCATGCTCGGCGGCCAGCTCGGCCGCCGTGGCCTGCCCGGCCACGAACCGCAGCACCACGTCGAGTTTGAACTCGAACGAGTAGGACCGTTTGGTCGGTTTCATGATCAACGCTCCCGGGCCGCGCAACAACCATCGATCCCGCAACGTTCTCACCGCCGAAGCCGACACCCCCAACCGGGCCGCAGCCGACACCGCCCCATGACCAGCCCCGAACAACACCACAGCGGCCTCACGCTGCTCCCGCGACAACGAACTATGCGGATACACGAACCACTCCCCGGTAGCTGGAACTGACTTTCCAGTCCAACCACCGGGGACCAGTTCACCGGCGGGTGCAGGAGGCATTCACCTGGTCCGAGTGTGCGGCCGAGGTGATGTTCCCGGTCAGGCTGAGGGGTTCGCCACCGACGAGCGGATCCCGGTGTCGCCGGTCAGGTTCCAGCTCGCGAGCAGGTTCAGGGCCTCGCGCGACGCGGACCCCGCTTCCGCGGTGTAGACGTACAGGGAGGTGTCCGGATCGCCGGGGAGCGCGAAGGTCTCGTACTCGACGGTCAGCTCGCCCACAGGCGGGTGGTTCAGCCGCTTCGAGCCGTGGGTGCGCTGGTGAACGCGGTGTTCGTCCCACCACCGGGCGAACTCGGGGCTCCGCTCCCGCAGCTCGGCGACCAGCGCGTTCGTCGATCTGTCGCCGGGGTCGTTGCCCGCGTCCAGGCGCAGGCTCTCGACCGTCGCGCGGGCGTGCGGCTCCCAGTCCGCGAACAGCGACCGCGCTTCCCGGTCCAGGAACATCCAGCGCGCGTAGTTCCGCTCCACCGCCGGAATGCGGTCGAAGTCGGTGAACAACGCCCTGGCCATCCGGTTGCTCGCGAGCACGTCGGTGCGGCGCCCGAGGAGCAGCGCGGGCTCGCCGTCGAGGGCGTCGAGCAGTTGGTGCAGGCCGGGCCGCACCCGCTGCACCCCGCGAGCCCTGCCCCGCGCGGGACCGGCGGACCGGCCGATGAGGGCTTCGAGGTGCGCCCGGCCGGCGGCGTCGAGTTCGAGCGCGCGGCCGATGGCCGCCACCACCGCCGGGGACGGCACGATTCGCCGCCCCTGCTCCAGGCGCGCGTAGTAGTCGGTCGACACCCCGGCCAGCAACGCGACCTCCTCCCGCCGCAGTCCGGGCACCCGCCGCACCCGCCCGTCGGCGGGGAGGCCCGCCCGCGCGGGATCGCCGAGGCTGCGCGCCCGTCGCAGGAAGTCCGCCAGCTCGCGGTTGCTGTGGGCCATGCGGCCATTATCGCCGTCGGCACCCGCCCGCGTCCCGCTCGCGGGTGGACCGCCGCGTCCTAGGTTCGCCGGTCCGCGTCCGCGGAGGGCGCGAGATGGGCCGCGGCGACGGCTTTCCGAGCGGCAGTCTCGGGATCGAACGACACACGGTTCGGGCGGACGAGCGGGGCGGCTTCGAGACCGCCGCGAATCCCGCCGTCCGTCGCCCCGCGCCGTCACCGCTGCGATTCCCGAAAGGCCCTTCCCATGAGCAAGATCCTCATCATCATGTCCGCCGCCGACACCTGGGAGCGCACCGACGGTTCGTCCTACCCGACCGGCTATTGGGCGGAGGAGCTGGCCGCCCCGCACCAGAAGTTCGTCGAAGCGGGCCACCAGGTCGATTTCGCCTCGCCGGGCGGAGTCCTGCAGCCGCTGGACCGGCACAGCGCCGACCCCGAGATCGCCGGAGCCGACTGCGCCCGCCACGTGGAGCACGCCTCGACCGCGCTGCGCGAATTCGGGTCGCCGCTGCCGTTGCACGAGATCGACATCAGCGGCTACGCCGCCGTCCTGCTCCCCGGCGGCCACGGCCCGGTCGTCGACCTCCACCAGGACGCGGAGCTCGGGCGCCTGCTCATCCGGGCCGACGAGCTGGGCAAGATCATCGGCGCGGTCTGCCACGGCCCGGCGGGCCTGCTCAGCGCCATCGACCCGGCGGGCGGCTGGCGATTCGCCGGTCGCCGGATGGCCGCCTTCACCGATGAGGAGGAGCAGTTGTTCGGGACCGCTGAGGGCGCACCGTGGCTGCTCGCGAGCCGCCTGCGCGAACGCGGCGCGAAGCACGAGGGCGGCCCGGCCTACGAGGCGCACACCGTGCGGGACGGGAACCTGCTCACCGGCCAGAACCCGGCCTCCAGCGGGCCGCTGGCCGACGCGATGCTCGACGCGCTGGGCTGATGGGCCGCTGCTCGCCGCGCGGCCGCGAACAGCGCGATCGTGCGGCGAGCGCCCGGTTCCGCTCAGCCCGCGGAGTGCTGCTCCAGGTCGAGCCCGTCCAGCCAGTCGGTGACGGTCGAGACGTAGGCGGCCGGGTCGTGGCCGTGCATGGAGTGCGGCATCTCCGGGAAGGCGCGGTAGGTGAACGAGTTCCCGGCGCTCTCGATCAGCCGCCGGGCGTGCGCGACCTGCTGGTCGGAGATCGCGCCGATCAGGTTGCCGGTCTCCGGCTCGGCGAAGTGGAAGTGGTGGGTGAACAGGACCGGCACCCGCACCCTCGACAGCATCGTCTTGTGGTCGCAGTTCAGCGCGACGCGGCCGGAGACGAAGGCGTCACCCCACTCGGGGTCGTACTCGCGCAGGTTCTGCGGCACAGCGGCGGATTCGCCCGCGGTGTCGCCGGTGTTCGCGCCGCCCAGCATCGCGGACATCCGGCTCGGGAGTTCGCTCGCCATCGCCGCCCGCATGCCCGCGACGTCACCGATGGACCACTGCGGGCCGAGCCACTTGTGCCAGAGCCGGAAGATCGGGCCTGCCCCTTGGAGGATCGACGGCCCGACCGCGGGGGTCAGCTCGGAGGAGAACAACGGCGGGTCCTCGTAGACGGCCGCGCGGACCTGTCCGGGAGCGGCGAAAGCGGACAGCCACGCGGTGATCACCCCGCCCGACGACAGCCCGCACACCACCACCGGGCGACCGATGACCTGATCGATGAACCGGACGAGGTCGCCGCCGAAGAGGTCCAGGCTGTAGCGGCCCGGCGTCCACGTGGACCTGCCCTGCCCGCGCAGATCGACCGCGTAGACCTGGTAGCGGTCGGCGAGCAGCCGCATCGCCTCCTCGTAGCCCCACCACGATTCGCTCTGGCCGGGCACGAGCAGCATGGCGGGATTCCCGGGATCACCCGCCACGGCGTAGTTCATGCGGATCTCGCCGAGATCCGCGGTGTGCTCCGGAAATCCGTGCTCGACGAAGATGTCGGGGTGGTCGGCTTGTTCCAGGTACGACACCGGGCCGCTCCTTTCGATGAGGTCGACGGTCGCCAACGGTGGAACCGATGGCGCGGACGGAAACATTCCGCCATCCGCGCAAGATGCCGGGAGGCCGCCGAACCCGAACGGATCAGACCGAACCACAAAACTACGTTAAGTGATCACGCCGACTAAACCTGATCAACCGTTCGTCGCCGCAAGACGACCGCACGGCGGCGGATCGACGAACGATGATTGCCGTGCGTGATCGCCAGTGATGTCCTGATGCTCCATTCGGGAGGGCTTCATCCGGAAGTTGGCATCAGCACTGGAAGGAACGCTCATGAAAGCCGAGATCTTGCACGAAGGAATCACCCACGGCGCTCAGGTCTCCTTGCTCAACGGTCGGGCGATCTCGCTGTGCGGCAAGTCGTTCGCCGAGCGGACGTTCAAGGAAAAGATGTTCCACGGCAGCGTCAACTGCCCTGACTGCAAGCACGCCAAGCGGCGCGGGCGGTTCTGAACCTCCCGCCACGAGCCCGCTCATCCACGACCGCGCCACCTCTCCGTGGCGCGGTCGCGCGCGTGCAACGGACCGGAATCGGAGCATTCCCGGAGAATCCGCGCCCGCTTCCGGTGCGCACCGTGTTCGCGTGCGGACTCCTCGCAACCGAGCGGATGTGCGTTCCGCGAGCAGATCGCTCCCCTGCGTCGGCCGTTGCCGCCGATTCCGGGCGGTGCGGGCGGATTCGCCGAGTGCCGGATCAGGAACGCTCCGCGAAAACCGGCCGTTTTCGGCGTGTCCTCGCGCACATCGCCGCCCTGAGCAGTATGGACGGGCCGGACGGGACGACCCTAAGCTCAGCCGCTTCCGAGTGGAGGGTGTTCCATGCGCCTGTGTCTGTCCATCGCCGCGGCCGCGGCCTCGTTGCTGGTCACTCCTGCCGCCATGGGTGCCGAGATGGCGCCCGCGATCATCGGCGGGACGAACGCGACCGGCTCCTACGACTTCATGACGAGCCTCGATCACAACAAGAAGTTCTTCTGCGGTGGCTCGCTCGTCGCTCCCGGCTGGGTGCTCACCGCGGCGCACTGCGTCACCGACACCGGCAAGGACGGCAAGTCCACGCCGCGTTCGCCCCAGGGCGTGACCGCGCGGATCGGCAGCGATGACCGGACCACCGGCGGGAACACGGCCAACGTCACGCAGATCGTCGTGAACCCCGGCCACAACGGTTCGACGGCGGACCTCGCGCTGCTCCGGCTGGATCACGCGGTGCCGAACAAGCCCGCCGAGCTCTCGGCCGACCCCGAACCGCCGAAGGACCTGCCGCGCGCCATCGGCTGGGGCCGCACCAACGAGAACACCCAGGACATCGCCCAGAAGCTGCAAGAGATCAGCACTCGGATCGTCCCGGGTGACAGGTGCACGACCGACATGGACCGCAACCGCAACTTCTGCGCCGAAGGAGCCGTTCCCGGCACCAGCGCGTGCGAAGGCGACTCCGGCGGCCCGCAGATCCGAGGCAGAGAGGGCGACTGGGAGCTGATCGGCGTCACCAGCGGACCCGCCGACAACGACGGGAAGTGCAGCACCGGCTACGGCCAGTGGACCAAGGTCGAGTCCTACCGCGACTGGATCAACACGACGATCCGCGGGTAGTCCTCGACGTGGTGTTGAGCCCGCTGAGGCCTGCTTGCCGGGATTCGAGCGGAGATCGGAGTCCTCAGCGGCTCAGCGCCTCGGCCAGTCGCGGCACCAGGTGGTCGAGCGCGTACGGGATGCCCACGACGGTGGCGCTGGCGAAGGCCGACGACACCACCTCGTCGGTGAACACCACGTCCCGCCCCTCCCGCACCGACGGGACGGTCCGGTACAGCGGATCTCGGATCAGGGCCTGCGGGTCCACTCCGATGGTGGTCATCAAGGTCAGGTCCGCGTCGAGCAGGTCGAGCCGTTCCTGCGAGATCGGCACCGAGAACGCGGTGGTCGCGAGTTCCTGCACCGGCGGGGAGTTGCGGAACCCCAAGGCGCGCATGAACTCCACCCGGCTGGTGCCGTCCACGTAGGCGCCGTAACCGCGCACGGTGCGCGCTCCGACGACGGCGGTGGCTCCGGAGAACTCCGGGTGCTCGCGGGCCGACCGCGCGAACTTCGCCTCCAGGTCGGTCCGGAGCCGTTGCGCCTGCGGCCGTTCGCCGAGCGCGGTGCCGATGAGGTCCAGTTGCTGCTGCCACGACGTGGTGTACTGCTGCGCGCCCTCGGGAATGCCGATCACCGGCACCCCGAGGCCGCTGAGCTGCTCGTGCCGGTCAAGGTCGCCGCTGGACCTGGTGTCCAGGATCAGGTCGGGAGCGAGGCCGGCGAGCCGTTCCATGTTCACGTCGAGCGTGCCGAGCATCGGTGGCGGCCGCGGTTCGTAGCGCCGCTGCACCCACTGCCCCAGTCCGTCGCCGCCGATCCCGAGCCAGTCCGCGCTGCCCACCGGCTGCACGCCCAGCGCCAGCGCCACTTCCGCGTCGCCCCAGCCGAGGGTGACTACGCGCCGCGGGCGCTGCGGGATCGTGACCTCGCCGAAGGCCGTGGACACGGTGACCGGCGTCCAGTTCCCGTCGCCGCCCGGCGCTTCGGGAACAGCCGACGGGACGGCCGAGCATCCGGCCAGCATCAGGACGGCACTGAGCAGGGCGGTCACGAGGACCACGCCGCGAGGGCGGGCAGACATGCGCAACTCCTCTGAAGTTAACTTTGCCTACCCTAATCAAATTGTCGGCTCCGGGGCCAGGAACGTGATCACACCGTGGCCCGCGCCGATGCGCGGGCCACGGTGCGCGACTCAGGCCGTGGTGACCACGTTGTTCAGCGGCTCGCCGGCGGCGAGGCGGCGGATGTTCTCGACGATGTCCACTGAGCGACCGGCGAAGGTCTGCCGCGTGAGACCGGAGGAGTGCGGCGTCATCAGCACGTTGCCGAGCTCGTGGAACGGCAGCGAACTCGGGTGCTTCTGCTCGCCCGGAACCGGGTAGTCGTACCAGACGTCGATGGCCGCGCCGCCGATCACACCGTCGCGCAGCGCCGCGTACAGCGCCTGCTCGTCGGCGATGGGGCCGCGGCCGACGTTGACCAGGATCGCGGTGTCCCGCATCCGGGCGAGTTCGGCGGCTCCGATCAGCCCGGTCGTCTCGGGAGTCAGCGGGGTGGAGAGCACCACGATGTCCGAGATCTCCAGCAGTGCGCCCAGATCCGAGATGGTGGAGCTCCACTCCAGCCCCTCCCCGGCCGCGTCGACCTCGCCGCGCCGGGTGACGGCCACGCCCTTCGCCTCGAACGCGCGAAACCGCTGCCAGGTGATCTTGCCGATGTGGCCGAAGCCGACGAAGCCGACCGTCGCGCCGGTCAGCGCGTTCACCCACGGCGACTGTCCGTTGTAGACCGGAGTTTCCCAGCGGCCTTCGCGCAGCGCGGCGTCCTGGCTGCGGAAATCGCGGCGCACCACGGTGCAGGCGGCGACGATGTACTCGGCGATGGACTTCTCGTGATGGAAGGTGTTCGCGACGATCGCGCCGGCCGGCAGCGCTTGAACCGCGATCCCGTCGGTACCCGCACCGGCGGCGTGCACCAGCTTCAGCCGCTCTCCTGCTTTGGCCAGTTCCTCGGGGAGGTTGCCGGAGACGTACACATCGGCCTCCGCCACCGCGGTTCGCATCGCCTCGGCGTCCTGCCGGTCCGGCCAGCTGACCCGCGTTCCCCCGGGCAGGTTCGCCTCGATGTCCGCGCGCAGCGGCAGCAGGTTGGTGTCGGCGATGACGACGTTCAGGCCGGGGGCGCTCATGCGGTCTCCTCACTGGCACCGGTTCGGCTTCGGACCGGGGCCGCACACTGTGGAACCGGGCGGCGCAGCGAGCCGCCACCCGCACTCATCGTCCCAGCCCAGCAGCGGTGTCCGAGCGAAATCGGACGAGGATCACGCGGCCCTGATCCCACCGGCAGCGGCACGCGGGCACGCGGTGCCCGACCGGCCGGTGATCTCCCCTCAGGTTACCCACCGGTAATGTTCTCGCGGACATCAACTCACGCGCGCCCCCGAAGGAGACCGACGATGCCCTCGACGCTGGAGATGTGGCGCAAGTTCTCACCGCGCCCGCTCGGGACCAGGCTGTTCTCCTGGGCGGTGTGCCTGCGCGCCCCGTACTTCCGGACCGTCCGGCCGCACATCGTCCGGCTGGAACCGGGCTACTGCGAGGTGCACTCGAAGAAGCGCCGCGCCGTGCACAACCACATCGGGACCTACCACGCGATCGCCGCCTGCAACGTCGCGGAGGTCGCCGCCGGGGTCCTGGCCGAAGCGAGCGTCCCGGCCACGCACCGGTGGATTCCGGTCGGGATGACCGTGCACTACGTGGCCAAGGCGAGCACCGACGTCCGGGGCGTGGCCGAGCTGAACCCGCTGCCGGAGGTCGGCGACGAACCCGCGGAGTGGATCGTGCCGGTTCGGATTCTGGACACCTCCGGCACTGCGGTGGTGACCGCCGACATCACGCTTCGGGTGTCGCCCAAGAAGAAGACGGCCGCGGCGAAGTCCTGAGCCGTCGCGGAGCAGGCCCACCGGCAGCGCGGAACTCGGAACGAACCGGGCGGATGCGAAACGGCGGAGCCGGCGCCCCCCGTGAGGGCACCGGCTCCGCCGGGTGATCTCAGCGTTCCCCGTGCCGGACGGCCCCTTCGCCTGATCGATGACCCGCGAAGGTGCTGTCCTGGCGACGGAACGGCCGAGTTTTCCGCGCTCGGCTCTCCGGGGGGACGAGCCGAGTTCGGCGCACCGTCGTCAGTGTGCGACCACGGCGTTGTCCTCGGGCAGCGCCGCGGCTTCACGCTGGGCTTCCGCGCTGGGCTCACGGATGATCATCGCGAGCGCGGCGCTGGCCAGGTGCAGCACGGCGTAGATCCACATGACGCCCTGGATGCCGATGATGCCGATGAACGCGGTGCCGATGGCCGGGCCGACGGCCTGGCTCGCGCCGGCGCCGAGAGTGTAGGTCGACATGACCTGGCCCTTGCGGCCGGGGGCGTGCTGGGTCATCAGCGGAGGCAGCGGCACGTAGCCGGCCAGGCCGACACCGAAGATGGCGACGGTGATCGCGACCGGGATGTAGCTGTGCCCCACGGCGTTCGGCACGTAGTACAGGCCGAGGCAGGCGACCGCACCGAGCACACCGCCGAACCAGACGATGGTCTTGTGCCTGCTCCACCGGTCACCGAGGGCGCCGAAGGCGACCACGCCCGCCAGGTTCGAACCCATCATGATCATCAACAGCGTGGACCACTCTTCGGAGTTGAATCCGACCTGTTCGATCAGGTAGAGCGGGGTGAAGACCCACACGCCGAACTGCGAGGTGGTGTTGATCAACCGGGTCAGCGCGCCCAGGCCGACCCTCGGCCGGGAGAACATGATGGTGAAGCACCCGACCAGGGTCCGGACCATGCTGGAGCCGTCGGTGGCCAGCGGTTTGAAGCCGGAGCGCTCCTTGAGCATCGTGAACACGATCAGCGAGCCCGCCGCGATCAGCGCGAGCGAGACCCACAGCGTCGGGTAGAAGCCCAACGCCGGCTTGAGGCCGGAGACCAGGGCGGAACCCAGCACCGGGTAGCCCATGGTGAACGAGAACCAGTACCAGCCGAGCGCCTTGCTGATCTGCTTCTCCGGCGCCCCGACCATGATCCAGACGAGGAAGCCGTAGGCGAACAGCGGGTAACCGAGACCACGCACGCCGTAGGTGAGCAGGATCAGCACGTAGTTGCTGGTGGGGATGCCGATGGTCAGCATCAGCACGTGGCAGACCGCCCAGAGGGCGGCACCCACCATCATGACCTTGCGCGGCCCCCACTTGTCGGACAGACCGCCCGCGAGGAAGGCGCCGACGGCGGCCGCGAGGCCGTAGACGGTGAACACGATGCCGACGCTGGATTCCGAGAAACCCAGGTCGACCTTGAAGTAGGTGGAGAGATAACTAGTCTCCACCCCATCACCGATCATGAACAGCAACATCCCGACGTAACCCCAGAGCAGGGTGTGTGGGATGCCGATGCGATCGAAGAACGTCGCCCCGCCGCCGGACGACGCGGATGCGGGGGGTTCGTGGTCGGTAGATACCACGGTCAGGACCTCCTGACGGGCTTCGGTGCCCGGGTCGGTGCAGCCGGATCGCCTCGCTGCAACGCAGGGCGGTCCGAGTGTTTTTGCTGGTCGACCACCTCGCGGTGGCGGACTTGGATGCATCCGGCCGGTCGCGGTGGCCGCGGCGGTCGGCCGGATGTGTGGGATCAAGATGCTAGATTTCTCAGATCTTTTCAAGATCTTCACGCAAATTGTGCGATAAATTGGCGGCCGAGGGGAGGCGACGATGTCGAGCAGGAAGTCCAAGGCCGAGGTGGAGCAGCGCCGCCAAGCGGTCCTACGTCAGGTCGGCAAGGGCGGGGAGGTGCGCATCGACGAGCTCGCGGCCCGGCTGGGCGTGAGCCTGATGACCATGCACCGCGACCTCGACGACCTCCACGAGCGCAAACTGCTGCACAAACGCCGCGCCGTGGCCATCGCTCTGTCCACAGTGGATATCGAGAGTTCGCTGCAGTTCCGGGAGAACATGCAGCGCGAGGCCAAGTCGGCCATCGGCGCGGAGCTGCGCAACCACGTCTCCTCCGGCAGCACCGTGCTGCTCGACTGCGGGAGCACCCTGTTCCCGCTCGCCCGGCTGCTGGCGCAGGCCGAGGACGTCCACGTGCTCACGAACTCGCTGCGGGTGGCCTACCTGCTGTCCGAGTCGACGACCCGGGTGACGCTGCTGGGCGACCGCTTCTACCCGCAGTTCGAGTCCTGCGCGGGTTCCGAAGTGCTGCGCCAGCTCGAACGGTTCCACGTCGACGTCGCCTTCCTCACCGCGACCTGCGTCCACGAAGGACGGCTCTCGCACCCGATGCGGGAGTACGCCGAGAACAAGGAGGCGTTCGTGAACGTGGCGGGCCGGGCGGTGCTCGCCGTGGACCACAGCAAGTTCGGCCGCTCCGCCACCTACGCCTACGGCGACGTCAGCGGCTACCACACGCTGGTCACCGACGACGCGGCACCGCCCGGCGACACCGCCATGGCCCAAGCCCTCGGAGTCAAGGTGCACGCCGTCGCGCAAACTTGGGACGACGCCTGACCACCCGCGAACGCACGAAGCCCGGGACCACCGAAGGCAGTCCCGGGCCACGATCACTCCCAGAGCTTTTACCGATCTTTCAGTCCACGCCTTGTCATCAACGAAGCCGCTTCCTTACGGCGCCGACTCCTTACGGCGAAGCCGAGCCTGTATGCGCGAAACGCATAGCCCACGGCAAGAAGCCGACCACCGGCGGGTTCTCAGGTGTCTTCTCGCGAGGACGGCTTTTTCCCTCGTGGCGGAGCCACTCGGGAAAAGATCCCGCAGCGAGGAGACGCCTGAGGTTCCGCTACCCGACCGCCAAAGCCAAACCGCTACTTCTTCGTCCCGGACGTCCGCCGCAACCGAGTGTTGACGAACTCTCCCATTCCCCAACGTCCGAGCTCCCGACCGAACCCGGACCGCTTCACGCCGCCGAACGGCAGCCCCGGAAGCGTGGTGCCGTGCTCGTTGACGTAGGCCATGCCCACCTCGAGCCGGTCTGCGATCTCCTGCGCGCGCTCGATGTCGCTGCCCCACACCGAGCCGCTGAGTCCGAAGCCCACGTCGTTGGCCAAGGTGACGGCCTCGTCGGACGAATTGACGCCGTAGATGACGGCCACCGGGCCGAAGATCTCCTCGGAGTAGGCGTCCATGTCCTTGGTGACGCCGGTCAGCACCGCCGGGCGCATGAAGGCGCCGTCCCCTTCGAGCGCGTCGCCGCCGGTGTGCAGGGTGGCTCCCTGTTCGACGGCGCGGTTGACCTGCTCGACGACCGTGTCCCGCGCCCCGATCGACGACAGCGGGCCGACCTGCGTGTTCGGGTCCGTCGGGTCGCCCACTTGAGCGGATTCGAAGGCCCGGACGATGACGGAGACGAAGTCGTCGACCTTGTCGTTGCTCACGATCATTCGCTTGGGCGAGTTGCAGGCCTGGCCGGTGTTGGACAGCCGTGCCTGCGCGCCGATCTCGGCGGTCCGCTCCAGGTCGCCGTCGTCCAGGACGATGAACGCATCGGAACCGCCGAGTTCCAGGACGGCCTTCTTCAGGTTCCTGCCCGCGGTTTCGGCCACGGAGGCGCCGGCGCGTTCGCTTCCGGTCAGCGAGACGCCGTGCACGCGCGGGTCGGCGATCATGTCGGCGATTTGCTCGTTGGTTGCGAACACGTTGATGTAGACGTCTTCCGGCACACCGGCGGTGTGCACGATGTCGGCCATGGCTTCCGACGACGCCGCACAGATGGGCGCGTGCTTGAGGATGATGGTGTTGCCCACCATAAGGTTGGGGCCGACGAAGCGGGCCACCTGGTAGTACGGGTAGTTCCACGGCATCACCCCGATCAGCGGCCCGACCGGCCCGGTCTGGACCAGCGATTCATCCGATCCTTGGGGATCGAGCACCTCGCGTTCCAGCAGGTCAGGCCCGTGCTCGCCGTACCAGCGGTAGATCGCGGCCGCGAGCTGCACTTCGCCCACCGCCTCCTGAAGCGGCTTGCCCATCTCGGTGGAGATCAGCTTGGCCAGCTCGTCCTGGCGACCGTCGTAGGCATCGGCGATCCGGATCAGGAGCTGCGCGCGCTCGGCCGCCGATGTCGAGCGCCAGTCGGCGAAGGCTCCGTCCGATCGGCCCACGATCTCGGCCACTGCCGCATCGTCGAGCGTGGTGAACTCCTGCTCGGTCTTGCCGGTGGTCGGGTTCAACGTCACGTAAGCAGGCAAGTCGTGCCCCCTTTTCCCGGGTGTGCAGCGGATGCCGGGCGGCGAGGAGCGCACCGCACGTTCGATGATCCCGGTCCTGCCGCCCGCCGTCCTCATTGGCGGACAGGCACAGGGTACCCCACCTGGTGATCTGAAAACGTCGATCAGAACGGCTCGCCACGCGAACCTCCTGCTACCGCCCGTGACCGGACGGTGATCGACTTCAGTGAGGCCTCGACGTCCTGGACTCAGCGCCACGATTCGGTCACGTCGATGAGCCACTGCCACGGGTCGGACCCGGCGGCGGGCTGGGAGTTGAAGTACTCCCAGCCGGTCACCCCGCCGAAGTCCGGGTGCCGGTCCTGCAACTCCGACAGCGTGGCGCGGAGCCCTTCGACGTCGACGTACCCGGAACCACCGTTGCCCTGATTCGTCAACGCCGTCACACAAATCCGCTCCGCCGGGATCACCCCGCGGTCGACGATCGCCTCGAAGTCCGCAGTGGACGAAGCGTCTCCCCAGCCGTTGTAGAACTGGGCGTTGAACCAGGCGATCTCGCCGCCGACCTCGCGGTAGAGCTGGTCGTAGTCGAAGCCGGAGAGGTTGCCGCCACCGGAGAGCGCACTGGCCACCGGCCCCATCGTGATGAGGAAGTCCGGGCCGAAGTCCGCGCGCAGCGCGGTGATGAGCCGCTGGATGCCCTGCTGCGACATCTCCTCCTCGACGTTGAGGTCCACGCCGTCGAGCCCGTATGTGTTCAGGAAGTTCTTCAGCAGCGGGTAGTAGGTGTCGAACTCGGTGTCCAGGCGTTGGAAGCTGCCGTGCGCGGCACCGCCGACCATGCCGAGCACCTGCACGCCGTTGTCCTGCAGCGCGCGCAGGTCCGTCCACATCTGCTCGTACTTCGCGGCGTCCGGCGGATCGTCGTTGAGGTGCAGCTCCGTCGGCGAGTTCAGGTGGACCGCGCCGACGAGCACATCGGTCACCGGGGCGCCGTTGGCGGTCAGCTCCAGCGGCGAGACGTACCGGTCGCCGTCGTACTGGGTCTGGTAGTACACCGCCGCGTGCTTGCCGTCCACGGCGTCGGCCTGCGGCCGCACCGCGACCAGCAGGGCCAACACCACCGCCAGCACCACCGCGGTCAACGCGATCAGCACCGCGCGGAGCACGCCTACCCGGTGCGGAGCGTTGAATTGCAGGCTCATCCGACGACATCCCTCGTTTCCTCGCCTGCCCACCGGCCCTCCGGAGTGCTCGGCCCATCAGATCGTGCGCGGGGTGGCCGGTCAACAACTCGGATGGTGCAACGCGCTCCCGTTTACCGTTCGGCGTCCCCGGCGGTGGTGAGGTCCCGGTCCCGCGTCTCCGGGCTGAGCCAGGTAGCGATGAGGCTGACCAGCGCCATCAGCGACATGTACACGGCCACCGGGATCCACGAGCCGGCGAACGCGGCGACCAGCGCCGTGCACAGCAGCGGGGCGACGCCGCCGCCGAGCACCGAGGAGAACTCGCGGCCCAGCGTCACACCCGCGTAGCGGTAGCGGGTGCCGAACAGCTCCGGGAAGTAGCTCATCTGCACCCCGACGCCGCCGTGGCAGGCGAGGATGAAGCCCAGCACGATCACCACGACGATCGCCGCCGTGGAACCGGTGTTCAGCGCGATGAAACTCGGTCCGGGCAGTAAGACCAGCGCGGCGAGGATCAGTCCGTAGACCGGTTTGCGCCCGAACCGGTCCGACAGGGCGCCGAATCCCACGGCGGCGACACCGCCGCAGAGCGCGCCGATCAGCAGCACCTTCGGCACCAGCTCGGCGTCGACGCCGACCGAGGACACCAGGTACGAGGCCATGAACACCTGGTAGGTGTAGGACTGGGTGCTCGCGCCGAGGTTCATCAGGAACACCAGCAGCAACGGGCGCCTGCCGTGGCGGAAGACCTCCGCGACGGGTTCGCGCGGTTCCTCTTCCTGCTGCTGGATCTCCTGGAACACGGGGCTTTCCGACAGCCTGCGCCGCAGGATCATGGCGGCGATGGTGACGATGAGGCTGCTGGCGAACACCAGCCGCCAGCCCCAGCTCATCAGCTGGTCCTCCGGCAGCAGCTGCGCCAGCACCCAGGCCACCGCGCCGACCGCGGTGCCCAGCGCCGCTCCGGTCATCACCAGCGCCGCCAGGCGTCCTCGTCGACCCGGTGCGGCGGTCTCGGTGAGCAGCGTGGCTCCCCCGGCCTGCTCCGCTCCGGCGCCGAGCCCTTGCAGGCACCGGCACAGCAGCAACAGCACCGGGGCGAGCAGCCCGACCTGGTCGAAGGTCGGCAGCAGCCCGATCGCCAGCGTGGAGCCGCCCATCAGCAGCAACGTCGTCACCAGCACCCACTTGCGGCCCAGCCGGTCCCCCAGCCGGGAGAAGAACAGGCCGCCGAGCGGGCGGGCGGCGAAACCGACGGCGTAGGTGCTGAAACTGGCCAGCAGCCCGGCCGCCGGGGACACCCCGGGGAAGAACAGTTCGCTGAACACCAGCGCGGAGGCGGTGCCGTAGATGACGAAGTCGTACTGCTCCAGCGCGGTGCCGATCAGGCCCGCCCAAGCCGCTCGGCGCACCGAGCGCGGATCGGCGGGTGCCGGCGGTGCGGCGGTGCCGGATGGTGCTCTGCTGTCCATGCATCCTCGAATGGATCAGGTCGCGGGGCGCGACGGCGGGCTGGTCTATCAAGATCGTCCGGCGTCCTCGCAGGACGATCTTCGTCTTGCCGGCGGCGGAGCCGTTGAGGTTCCGCTGCCCGGACAGACCATTTCGACGAGAACCCTCAGGTCTCGCGGACTGCGGCGGCTGGGCCGCGGGTGGTGATGAGGTCGGCGAGTTCGGCGACCCGATCGGTGAACTCGCCGTGCCCGGCCAATTCGTCACCGAGCAGGCCACCACCGAGCACTTCATCCACAAAGGACTTGGTGGAAGCGTTGCGGCGCAAGGATTCCGCGAGATTCTCCCGTGCCGAATCGGACATCGCGGCAGCGTGCGGACCGGTCTCGGCGGCGGGCGCCAGGCAGCACAGGTAGGCGGCGACGGTCAACGCGAGCTGCTGCGGAATCCGACCGGACCGCAGGTGCACCAACGCCGGTTCGGGGACGCGCTGAGCGAGCTTCACCGAGCCGTCCGAACCGACCTGACGGGTCCGGTGCCCCAGCGCCGAGTTCGCCCACCGGCCGAAGAGCCGCTCGATGTAGTCGTCGACGTTGATGCCCTCGGGCACCTTCAGCGTCGGCAGGTAGTCCTCGCGCAACGCCCGCCGGGCGGCGTCGGCGATGAACGGCCTGCCGATCGCCTCCGGGATCGTTTCGCACCCGTCGAGGGCACCGAGGTAGGCGATCAGCGAGTGCGTTCCGTTGAGCAGCCGCAACTTCAGCAGCTCGTAGGCTTCGACGTCGTCGGTGAACAACGCGCCCGCGTGCTCCCACGCGGGCCTGCCCGCCGCGAAGTCGTCTTCCAGCACCCACATGCTGAAGGGTTCGGCCGGGACCGGGACGGCGTCGTGGACGCCGAGGTGCGCGCGCACCGCGTCCCGGTGCTCGTCGGTGGTGGCGGGCACGATGCGGTCGACCATGCTGTTCGGGAAGGTCACCGACGCGGCGACCCACGGGTCGAGCTCGTCCCGTTCGGCGGCGGGCAGTTCGGCGATGAACTCCCGCACCAGCCGCCGGGTGCGCCGCCCGTTGGCGCCGAGGTTGTCGCAGCTGAGCACGGTGACCGGCCCGGCGCCGGTGCGCGACCTGCGTTGCAGGCCGCGCACGATCTGCCCGATGGTGGTGCGCGGCGGCGCGTCGCCGCGCAGGTCGGCGCGCACCGCCTCGGAGTCGACGTCGAGCGCGTGGGTGCGCGGCGAGTAGGTGTAGCCGCGTTCGGTGACGGTGATCGTCACGATCCGGGTGTCGGGCGCGGCGATGGCGTCGAGCACCGCGTCGGTCTGCCGCGCGGCGACGAGCACCCCGGTGTGCACGCCGGGAACGGTGACGGAACTGCCGTGCGGGGACAGTTCGGTGACGGCGTAGCGCAGGTCCTGCTCGCGCATCGCATCGGCGACCCCGGTGGATCGCCCTGCCACGCCGAGGATTCCCCAGGGGCCGTCGGTGTGCGCGAGGGCCTGCGCGGTGTGCACGGCCTGGTGCGCGCGGTGGAAATTCCCTAGTCCTAAGTGGACGATTCCGGTGCGTTCCGGAGGGGCGGGCCGCAGCAGCGCGGCCGCGGGAACCGTGTCACGGCCGAGGCGGGGCGTGGTCATCTGCTCACCAATCCGTCATCGAACCGTCGCGGCGGCGCGCGACGGGCAGGTAGGCGGGTTCGTACGGGAACTTCGCGGCCGCGTCCTCGTCCACGGTGACGCCCAGTCCGGGCGCGTCTCCGGGATGCAGGTGACCATCGGCGTAGTGCCAGGCGTGCGGGAAGACTTCGTGCACCTGCTCGCCGTAACCCATGTACTCCTGGATCGCGAAGTTCGGCGTGCTCAGGCCCACGTGCAGCGATGCTCCCAGCGCCACCGGCGATACGTCCGACGGGCCGTGCGGGCCGAGCTTGATCTGCCACAACTCGGCCAGCGCCGCGATCCGCCGCAGGTGCGTGATGCCTCCCGCGTGCGTGACGCAGGTGCGGACGAAGTCGATGAGCTGCTCGGTGATCAGCGCCTGGCACTCCCACACGGTGTTGAAGACCTCGCCGATGGCCAGCGGAGTCGTGGTGTGCCCGCGCACCCGGCGCAGCACCTCCTGGTTCTCGGCGGGAGTCACGTCCTCCAGCCAGAACAGGTCCACCGGTTCCAGCGCTCGCCCCAGCCGTGCCGCCTCGCCGGGTGTGAGCCGATGATGCGAGTCGTGCAGCAGGTGCAGCTCCGGGCCGACGTGCTCGCGCACCCCGGCCAGCACCTCCGGCGCGTGGCGCAGGTAGGCGGCGGTGTCCCACACCTCCTCGTGCGGCGCGCTGCCCCGGCCGGCCGGTTCGTAGCCGGTGCCCCCGCGATGCACGCCGTAGACGGTGTCCAGGCCCGGCACGCCGGATTGCGCCCGCACCGCGCGGAAACCGCGCTCCCGCTGGGCGTCCACCGAGTCCAGCAGCTCCGGCAGGTCCCACCCGGTGGCGTGCGTGTAGCTCAGCACCCGGTCGCGGACCGCGCCGCCGAGCAACTCGTACACCGGCAGTCCGGCGGTCTTGCCCTTGATGTCCCACAGCGCCAGGTCCACGGCGCCGATCGAGGTCATCGTGACCGGGCCGCGCCGCCAGTACGCGCCCCGGTAGAAGTACTGCCAGGTGTCCTCGATGCGCGCCGGGTCGCGGCCGATCAGCAGCGGCGCGAGGTGATCGCGCAGGTAGGCGGCGACGGCGAGTTCGCGGCCGTTGAGGGTCGCGTCGCCCCAGCCGACGACGCCGTCCGCTGTGGTGATCTTGAGCGCGACGAAGTTGCGACCCGGGCTGGTGATCAGCACCTCGGCCGACGTGATGCGCTCCCGGCTCATGCGTTCTCCTCGCGGACTGGCCCGGTGGTGCCGCGGACCACGAGCTGAGTGGGCAGGTGCAACGTGCGCGGCAGCTGCCGCGCACCGGCGACGGCGCGGCCCAGCAGCTCCAGGCTCACCGCGCCCGCCCGGTCCATCGGCGCCGCGATGCTCGTCAGCGCCGGGTGGGTCACTTCGGCGAGCGGGATGTCGTCGAAACCGACGACGCTCAGATCCTTCGGGGTGTGCACGCCGAGCGTCCGCGCACCGGCGACGATGCCGAGCGCGACCAGGTCGTTGTGCGCGATCACCGCGGTCGCTCCGCTCGCGACGACTCCGGCCGCCGCCGCGGTACCGCCCGCTACCGTCTCCGCCTGGTTTCCCAGCACGTCGAGGCGCACCCCGCCTGCTCGGCGAGCGCGGTGACGATGGCGAGCCGGTGGGTGTTCGACCAGGAACGAGCCGAACCCTGCACGTAGGCGAGGTGGCGGTGGCCGAGCGCGACCAGGTAGTCCACGGTCTGGCGCAGCCCGTCGGTCGCGTCGGCGAGGACGCAGTCGATGCCGGTCACCTCGCGATTCACCAGCACCGCCGGGGTTCGCCCGCACAGCACGGGCAACTCGTCGGCGTCCAATCGCGACGAGCACACCACGATGCCGTCGGCCCGGTCCCGCAGGCGCGCGATCATGTCCCGTTCGCGGTCCCGGTCGAAGGACGTGTCGGCGAGCACCACGGCCTGCTCGCGGCGCCAGCCTTCGCCCTGGGCGGCTTTGACGAAAGCACCGAACACGGGGTTGGCGATGTCGGGCACGACCACGGCGACCGTGGCGCCCCGCGGCGCGGACTCGGTGCGGCGGGCTCGGCCGGGGTCGTACCCGAGCTCCTCGGCGGCGGCGAGCACCTTGCGCAAGGTCTCCGCGCCCAGCCTGCCCGGTTCGCCGAACGCACGGGACGCCGTGGACAGCGCGACCTCCGCGCGCTTCGCCACCTCGGTCAACGTCGCCGCCACAGCGCTCCCTCAGCATTCGCGTCGCGCTGATCAGCACGACGCGAGCCATCGCACACCCCCTTGCGCAACCTTGTCAACGACTTGCCAGAACCTTGCCGCCACCGCCCCTGAACCACGCCACACTCGATTCGCCTCCGCGCGATTTCGCGAGGAATCAGGACATTGGCCACCCATGATCAGGAGTGATCACCGCTGATCAACGCGCATGCTCGGCAGTCCGATTTCTCGTGGAAGTCGCCCACAGGGGATGGAGCTCAGATCCGGTATGGAGTTCCTGAACCGGTCGTCAGGTCGCGTACGGCAGCACGGGGAGGCCTCGGCCGACGTCGCGGAGCACGAACAGGGCGCCCGCTTCCGGATGGCGGCGCAGGTCCGTTGCCTGGCGGGAGGTGGTGATGTACAGGTCGGCTCGGTCGCCGCCGCCGAAGGCGCACGCGGTGACGCGCGGGACGGGCAACTCCACCACGGCGAGCAATCCGCCGTCCGGCGCGTAGCGGTGCACCGCTGCTCCACCCCACAACGCCACCCACACGCAGCCCTCGGCGTCCACCGTCAACCCGTCCGGCGAGCCCAGTTCCGGGTCGATGCGCACCAGCGGCCCCCGGTCGGCGAGGTCGCCGTCGCGGTAGGCGAACGCGTCCACTCGCTGCGTCGGCGTGTCCACGTAGTAGGCCGTGGCGCCGTCCGGACTCCACGCCAAGCCGTTGGAGATCGTCACGCCGTCCAGCACCACCTCGACGTGCCCGGACGCGTCGAGGCGGTATAGGCGTCCGGCGCCGGGAGTCTCCGCGTAGGCCATCGATCCGCAGTAGAACCGGCCGTCCGGGTCACAGCCACCCTCGTTCATCCGCACTCCCGGGTCGGACCACAGCTCGCCGAGCGGCCGGACCTCGATGAGATCGTCGTCGGCGAGCGCGAAACCTCGCTCCACCGCGAGCACCGCGCCGCCACCGGCCCTCGGCCGCAGCGCCGCCGCGACGGAACCCACGTGCGACCGCCGCACCGTGCCACCGGGCAGCAACGTGAGCACGTCACCGGCGAGCATGTCGACCCACCGCAACCCCGGCCAACCCTGGTGCCACACCGGCCCTTCCCCGTGCTCGGCGCACACATCGGTGACCTGCTCGGCCCGGTACCGCTCAACGCCCATCCCGCTACCCCTTCCCGTTGCGACACGTACCCACTCAGCGAGTGAACGGACCGTTCGCCCAATCCCATTGGACGAACAGGCCGTTCACTCCACCCACTCTCGAGCCACCGGCGGACGGGACGCCCTCGCCGGAAGCGGTGTTGGGAGTGAACGGACCGTTCGTCCAGTGTTGTTGGACGAACGGTCCGTTCACTCCGGATGCTTCGCCGGGAGCGCGGCGCACCTTCAGGGGCTCACTGCTCGGGCCGGAGGAGGATCTTGCCCACGTGGGGGCCGGACTCCGTGAGGGTTTCCAGGGCCTTGCCCGCGTCGGACAGGTCGTACTCGTGGGTGATGATCCGCCCCGGATCCAGCACCCCGGCGGTGAACAGCCGCACCACGTGCGACCACGCACGGGAGGGCGCCCCGAACACGGTGTGCAGGGTGAGCTGCGTGGACACGAGCCGCGCCGTCGACAGCGAATCCGACTCCGGCGGCACCCCGGTGAGCGCCACCCGCCCGCCGCGCCGGGCCAGCCGGGTGGCGAGGTCGGCGGTGCCGGGAGTGCCCGCGGTTTCGAGCACGGCGTCGAACCGGCCGCAACGCCGCACCGCCTCCAGCGGGGTGAGCACCGTCGTCGCCCCGCAGCTCTCGGCGAGTTCCTCCCGTCCCGTTCTCGGCTCCACCACAACGAGTGCCACGGGCGCGGTGGCGGCGAGCAGTTGCGTCCCGAGCAGCCCGAGGCTGCCGCCGCCGACCACGGCGACCCGTTCCCCGGCCACGCCACCGAGCCGCAGGCAGGCCTCGCCGACGCACGCCGCCGGTTCCAGCACGGCCGCCGCCCGCAGGTCCGCCTCGGGCGGCAGCACGTGCAGCAGCCGGGCGGGCAGCACGAGGTGTTCGGACCACGCGCCGGGCAGGGTGAACCCGGTTTCCTCGTACCCCGTCCCGCACAGATTGTTCTCGCCCCGCCGGCACGCATCGCAGGACTGGCAGCCGCGGAATCCCTCACCGACGACGCGGTGGCCCACGTAGTCGGCGGTGACGTCGGGGCCGACGGCGAGCACCGTGCCGGACCATTCGTGGCCGGGGATCACGGGGTACCGCACGAATCCGTCCGGCCGCCCGCCGGTGAACACTTCCCGGTCCGAGCCGCAGATCCCGCTCCACGCCACTTTCACCAGCACCTCGCCGGGTCCCGGCTCAACGGCCTCGGCGGTTCCCAGCCGCAGCTCCCCCGGCCGGTCGATGATCACCGCGCGGTCGGTCACGCGGAACCTCCGGTGCCGCGGAACTGCCAGTCCTGCGCGTAGAGGTCGAAATGCGCGCCTTCCGGCGGGTGTTCGCGCACGAAGTCCACGTCGAGTTCCACGCCGAGGCCGGGCGCTTGGGGCAGTGGGAAGTAGCCGTCGGTCACTTCGGGCAGCCCGGGGGCGGCCTGCTTCACGTGCCGGTCGGCGAAGTCGTTGAAGTGCTCCTGGATCTTGAAGTTCGTGGTGGCCGCGGCCAGGTGCAGGTTGGCGGCGGTGAGCACCGGCCCGCCCACGTTGTGCGGAGCCACCAGCACGTAGTGGGTTTCGGCGGTCGCGGCGACCTTGCGGGTCTCCAGGATGCCGCCGAAGTGCCCGATGTCGGGCTGGATGACGTCCACGGCACGCCGCTCGAACAGTTCGCGGAACTCGGTGCGGTCGTGCACGCGTTCGCCGGTGGCGACCGGAACGCTCACCTTTTCGGCCACTGTGGACAGTGCGGCGAAGTTCTCCGGAGGCACCGGTTCCTCGATCCAGCTCGGGGAGAACTCCGCCAGCTCGCCCGCGATGCGCACCGCCTCGGCCGGGGTGAAGCGGCCGTGCATCTCCACGAGCAGTTCCACATCGGGGCCGACCGCGTCGCGCACCGCTTCGACCAGCGACACCGAGCGGCGGCGCTCAGCGGGTTCCAGTTCCCACCGGCCCGGGCCGAACGGGTCGAACTTCAACGCGCGGTACCCGCGGCGCACCACCTCTTGCGCGGCGGCGTGGAACTCGTCGGGGGACCGCTCCACCGTGTACCAGCCGTTGGCGTAGGCCTTGATCCGGTCGCGCACCTTGCCGCCGAGCAGCCGCCACACGGGTTGGCCGAGCGCCTTGCCGATGATGTCCCAGCAGGCCATCTCGACGCAGCCGATGCCGGACATCGCGATCTCCCCGGCGCGGCCGTAGTCGCCGTGCTTCATGCGCCACACCAGTGATTCCAGGTCGAACGGGTCGGTGCCGACGATGTGGCGCGGCGCGGCCTCCCGCAGGTAGCCCAGCAGCGCCTGGGTGTGCCCGAGCATCCGGGTCTCGCCGACTCCGACGAGCCCGTCGTCGGTGTGCACGAGCACGTAGGTCAGGTCTCGCCACGGGGTGCCGAGCACGAAGGTGTCCAGGTGGGTGATCTTCATTCCGCTCCCCTATCCGCGGCGTGGTCGCTCATCCAGGACGTGGCCGGGTTCTGCGGCAGGGCCAGCCCGGAAGCACCGAGCACCGAGGTCCGCACCTCCGGCGTCTGCCGGGCGAGCAGGTCCAGACCGATCCGGGCACGCCGCACCCGTTCCCGCGCCAGCGCCACCGCGGTCGGCGTCAAGTGGGTGCCGCTCGGGTAGATGTTCGGCGCGTTGCGCAGCCCGAACTTGACGTAGACGGGCGCCGCGACCCGCACGATCTCGCCGATCTCCTGGTGGCGCACGAAACCGCCCAGATCGTCCGGCGCCTCGATGTACACGTCCAGCGGCAGGTCGGTGGCTGCCCGGATCGCGGCGAGCTGCCCGATGCCGAGGTCGGTCGGCACGTTGTAGGTGTCGGCCCCGAGATCCTCGGCGATGCGCACCGAGGCGGGGTTCGCCAAACCCATCTGCACGCTGATCTTGAACTGCAGATCCGGCGGCAGGTCACCGGATTCCCGCATTTTCGCCGCGATCCGCAGCACCCCGAGGTCGGTGATCAGCACGCTGCGCACTCCCGCCTCCGCACTGCGGCCGATGTCCTCCAGGACGTGCACGAGCCCTTCGGTACCGCGGGCCTGAGCCGCGACCGGGCCACCACCGGAGGCGGTGGCCATCGCACCGGTGTCCCAGCTCGCCAGCGGCCGGGCGAACAGGCTCAGCTCGACGGAGGCGGCCGCCGCGGTGCCCGCCATTCGAGCCAGTTCCACATCGGTGAGCAGCAATCCCCCGCTGCCTTGGGAGATCCGGTGCACGGCCACTTCTCTGGCCCGCGCCTCGGCGAGCACCGCGTCGAGCACTTCCGGGCCTTCGGTGCTGGGGATCTCCACGCGGTAGTGCGCGCCGTCGGGGAAGCGTTTCCCGCTGGTGGCGGGCGAATCGTCGGCGGCGAAGCCGTGTGCGGTGAGGAACTTGCGGATGCGCGGCAAGGATCGTCCTCTCTCGTCAGGGAGATCGCGGTCAGTCCTGGGCCGGCGGATCCGCCCGCAGCGGCCGGGTTTTCAGCCACAGCAAAAAGAATCCGCCGACCAGCAGCATCGCCAGCCCGGTCCACAGGTTGATGTTGATGCCCTGCGCCTTCGCCAGTGCGCTTTCGTCGGCGAACAGCCCGGCGGCACCGATCAGCAGCCCGTAGAACACGAACAGCCCGCCGATCACGCCGCGGACGTCGAACAACCGGGCCGCGGTACCGGATTTCCGTTCCTGTTCCGCGATCTCCGCGGCGTGTTCCGCTGGAGTGCCGTGCGGTTCCGGCTCGGTCATGGTGGCCTCCTTTCGGATGCGGGTACGGCTCAGAACGAGAACGGCAGGTAGCACACGGCGGCCAGCACGATCGCTCCCCAGCCGAGCAGCGCGGGACGGCGGTACCAGGCGGAGTCGCCGGGCAGTTCCTCACCGCGATCGGCGGCCGCGGCCCTGGTGTAGACGAGCCCGCGCAGTTCGGCGTCGGGTTTCGGTGCGGTGGCCAGCGCGACGGGCACGCTCACGGCGACGTCCACGCCGAACGCGATCATCGAGGAGATCATGTTCGCGCCCTGGTCGGTGGCGATCGGCACCATGCCGGTCTTGTACGCCACGTAGAAGCTGATCGGCGCGATCGTGCCCGCCAGCAAGCCGTAGAAGCCGGCTTTCGCGGTCATCCGCTTCCAGAACAGCGCCAGGATGAACGTCGCGAACAGCGGCACGTTGAAGAACGAGAACAGGGTCTGCAGGTAGTTCATGATGTTGCTGAACGAGGCCGCGATGAACGCGGTGCCCATGCCCGCGAGCACGCCCACCGCCGTCACGACGCGGCCCACCCGCAGGTAGTGCGCGTCGGGCATCCCCGGTTTCAGGTAGGGCCGCCAGATGTCGGTGGTGAACACGGTGTTGAAGCTGGACACGTTCGCGGCCATACCGGCCATGAACGAGGCCATCAGCCCGGTCACCGCCAGCCCCAGCACGCCGTTGGGCAGCAGATCCCGCATCAGCAGCGGAATCGCGTCGTTGTAGTCGTAGGCGCCGCCCGCCTGCCCGATCTGCGGGTAGATCAGCAGCGCGATGATGCCGGGCAGCACCACGATCAGCGGGATGAACATCTTCGGGAACGCCGCGATCAGCGGAGTCCGCCGCGCCGCCGACAGGTTCCGCGCCGACAGCGAACGCTGCACCTCGGCGAAGTTCGTCGTCCAGTACCCGAACGACACCGCGAAGCCGAGCCCGAGGGTGATGGTCAGCCAGTTCGCGCCGAGCGGGTTGTCCTGGCCGAACCCGGTGCCGCCCCACGCGGTGAGGAATTCCGGTCCTGGACCGGCGAAGACGTGGTCGATGAAGCCACCGATGCCGCCGACCCTGGCCAGCCCGAGCACGGTCAGCGGAACCAGCGCGGCCACGATGACGAAGAACTGCAGCACCTCGTTGTAGATCGCCGAGGACAGTCCGCCGATGATGATGTAGGCGAGCACGAACACGCCCGCCACGCCGATCGACACCGGCAGCGGCCAGCCCAGCAGCGCCCGCAGCACGATCGCCAGGGCGTACAGGTTCACGCCCGCGATCAGCACCGAGGCCACCGCGAACAGGGCGGCGCTGAGCAGGTGCGAGGAGCGGCTGAAGCGCAGCAGCAGGAACTCGGGAACGCTGCGCACTTTCGAGTTGTAGTAGAACGGCATCATCACCAGGCCGAGGAACACCATCGCCGGGATCGCGCCGATCAGGTACCAGTGGATCGTGTAGGCGCCGTACTGCGCGCCGTTCGCCGCCATGCCGAGGATCTCCGTGGCGCCGAGGTTCGCCGACACGAACGCCAGCCCCGTCACCCACGCGGGCAGCGATCGGCCGGACAGGAAGAAGTCCAGGCTGTTGCGGACACTGCGTTTCGCGGCCAGGGCGATGCCCAGCACCACCGCGAAGTAGACGATCAGGATGAGGTTGTCCATCCAGTTCATGGACAGCCGTAAGCCATCGGCACTGAGCATGGTTCTCGTTTCCTCGTCTTCGTCGTCGAAGTCGATCGAGCGCTCTAGGGGTCCTTCCGGATGCTGCTGGTGCTGTCCCGGACGATGAGTTCGGCGGGCACGATCGACCGGCCGGGCACGTCTTGTCCTCCTTCGATCAGCCGGAGCAGCTGGTCGAAGGTCTTGCGCCCCAGTGCGAGGAAGTCCTGGCGCACCGTGGTCAGCGGCGGGGAGTAGTAGGCGGCCTCCGGCACGTCGTCGAAACCGACCACGTGTACGTCTCCCGGAACACAACGACCGGCCTCCGACAGGGCGCGCAGCAGGCCCAGCGCCATCTGGTCGTTCGCCGCGAACACCGCGTCCGCCTCGGGGTGGCGCAGCAGTTCCCGGCCCGCCTCGTAGCCGGAACGCGGGCTCCAATCTCCGCGCAGCACCGGCGCAACGGTGGCACCCCGCTGCTCCAGCACGGCCCGCCAGGACTGCTCGCGGGCCTCGGTTTCGAACCAGCCGTCGGGGCCGGAGATGTGCCAGACCGTCCGGTGGCCGAGCGCGAGCAGGTGCTCGGTGGCCTGCCTGCCGCCGTCGCGCTGGTCGACCGCCACGACCGGCACCGGCGCGTGCTCGGTGTCGGCCACCGCCACCACCGGCACGTCCGCGGGGACCTCGTCGAGGGAGCGCCCCGTTTCCGCGTGCGGTGCGATGACCACGATCCCGGCCACGCCCTGACCGCGCAGGGCGTCGACGGCCTCGCCGATGCCCGTGCGGCCCGGTTCCCGGACGCTGGCCACGGACACGCCGAAACCGGCGTCGCGAGCAGCGTTCTCGATGCCGAACAACGTGCTCGCCGGGCCGTGGAGCACCGAGTCCAGCGCCACCACGCCCAGCACCCGCGACCGTCCGGTGGCCAGGCCCCGTGCGTGCGGGTTGGGCAGGTAACCGAGCCGCCGCACGGCGTCGAGGACCCGCCGCCGCGTGTCGGCCCGCACCGGCCCGGTGCCGTTGACGACGCGGGACACCGTCATGTGCGACACCCCGGCGAGCCGGGCGACGTCGGCCAGCGAGGCCCGCTGGCCCGGGCCGGGCGCACCGGCCACCGGACCATCGGATTCCCTGGCCATCACCGCACCCGCTTCCCCATCGACCGGATCGAGCCGCAAGTGTTAGCGCTAACACAACAGCGGTCAAGGTCCCCTGAGGTGAATTGCTCCGACCGCTGCGGAGGCACTGCGATGGATGGGCGCTCCCCCGGCTCCACCAGGCGCAACGAATCTCGCTGAACCCGTCGCGGAGCCGCCTCCCGAAGACCGGCTCACGCCGTGCGCCTCCGGATGCCACCTGAGGTGAACGCCTCCTTAGCCCAATCTGACCGGTCGAATGGGCCGTTCACTCCAGCAGCACCACCAGGTGAGTGCCGCATTCGACCGGTGGGCGCGGGCGAAGGAGGCGTTCACCTCATGCAGCTGAGATTCGTCGACGAGCGTCAGGCCGCGCGTTTCGGCGGCCGGTGGGGAGGTGGCCGTCGACGGTGAGGTTGATGCCGGTGCAGAGGGCGACCAGCAGGCCCGCCGGGACGAGCACCGCGCACGGTTGCAGGAACAGCGCCTCTTGGTTGCGTTCCACCAGCACCGCCCAGTCCGCGGTGGCCGGGTCGAGCCCCAGGCCGAGGAAGTTCGCCGAGGCGACGAGGTACAGCACCAGGCTCAACCTGCCACCGGCGTCCACGACGACGGGAGCGAGCACGCCACGGCCGATGTAGCCGAAGTGGATGCGCCACCACGATTCCCCTTGCATGGCCATCGCTTCCACCGCACCGCGCCGCCCGGCTCCGAGCGCGGCGCTGCGCACGATCCGCACCACGGCCGGAAGTTGCAGCAACGCCACGGCGAGGACCAGCGCGCCCGCCGACCGGGTTCCGGTGGCGGCGAGGACCATCAGCACGAGCAGCCCGGGCAGCGCCAGCACCAGGTCCAGGCCGCGGGTGAGCCACCGATCGGCCCAGCGGTACGGCTGCCCCACCGCCGCCAGCGCCAGCGGAACACCGACCGCGTAGGACAGCACGAGCGCTCCCCCGGCCAGCGCCAGCACGGATCCACCGCCGTCCAGCGCCAACGCGAGCACGTCCCGGCCGAGCACGTCGGTACCGAGCGGGTGCACCGCATCAGGTGGCAGCAGCGGCGTGCTCGCCGCCCGCACCGATCCGGCGATCAGCGGCCCGGCCAGCGCCGCCAGCAGCGGCACGCCGAGCAGCACCCAGCCCACGACGCGGCTCATCGGCCACCCGCCCGGAATCGGCGCGCGGCCAGGTCGATGATCAGGTTGACGCCGATCGTGATCGCCGCGAACAGCAGCGCATAGCCTTGCACCGTCGGCAGATCCCGCGCCCGCACCGCCTCCACGAACCCTGCTCCGAGCCCTTGCAGCGCGAACAGCGCCTCCACCACGACCACGCCGCCGAGCAGCCCGTCCACGGTGCGGGCGAGCTGCTGCAGCACCGGGCCGATCGTGTTCGGCAGCACGTGGCGCAACACCACCTCGCGTTCCCCGAGCCCGGCGCGGCGCACGTGCGCGGCGAACTCGGCGGCGTTCGCGGTGACCACCCCGGTGCGGACCTGGCGGGCCAGCGCGCACAACTGCTTGGCCACCAGCACCGCCACCGGGAGCACCAGCACCGCCGGTTCCGCCGTCAACGACCACCCGGACAGCCCGGCCGCCGTCGCAGGCAACCAGCCGGCCTGCACCGAGAACACGCCGACCAGCAGCAACGCGAGCGCGAACTCCGGCACCGAGTTCAGCAGCACCACCACGAAGTTCACCGACCGGTCGAACCGGGAGCCGGCGCGCAGCCCGCTGCGCACGCCCAGCCACAGCGCCAGCGGCAGCACGATCAGCAGGGTGAGCGCCGTGAGCAGCATCGTGGTGGCCGCGTTGCCCGCGATCTCCTCGGCCACCGGGCGGCCGGTGCGCAGCGAAGTTCCGAGGTCGCCGTGCAGGATTCCGCCCGCCCAGTCCAGGAATCGCGTGTTCAGCGGCTCGTCCAGGCCGAGTTGTTCCCGCAGCGCCGCGACCTGCCCGTCGTCGGCGTGCTCGCCGAGCACGACTTCCGCGGTGTCGCCGGGCAGCAGCGCGGTCAGCGCGAACACGCCGATGGCGACGATCACGATCTGCGCCACCGCGACGCCGACTCTGGACAACAGCCCGGCGAGCACCCGCGCGCCGGGGGCCGCCCCGCGCAGTTGCGGAGCGAGCGCGATCAACCCACGCTCACCCGATCGAACCGCGCCCAGTCCAGGGAGTTCGGCGGTGCGCCGCGCACGCCGGAGACCTGGTCGGAGGTGGCGACGTTCCAGCCGCTGAAGCCCCACACCACCATGCCGCTCTGTTCCCGCGACAGCCGCTGCGCCGTCGCCAGCAGATCAGCGCGCCGAGCATCGTCGGCTGTGGACAGTGCTTCGGCGTGCAGCGCGTCGAACTCGGCGGAGTGGTAACCGGTGTAATTGTTGCTGCCCGCGTCCGAGGTCATGCGCTGGCCGAGGAACGTCGGCACCGGCAACGCGGCGGTCCTGCTCAGCGAGGCGACGCCGTTCTTCTTGATGTCGGAGAAGTACGTCTCCGACGGCCCCACCCGAGGTGTCACGCGCATGCCGACCTCGCCGAGCTGCTGGGAGATCAGACCGGCCGCGGATTCGAAGTACGGGTCGACGGTGCTGGTCTGCAACTCCCAGGTGAGCCCGTCCGCGCCCGCTTCTCGCAGCAGCGAGCGGGCGAGCTCCGGGTCACGCGCGGGTTCGGGCAGGTCGGCCGGGTAGAACCGCAGGCCCGCGCCGAACAGGTCGTTGCCGACCCGGCCTTGGCCGCTGAGCGCGATGTCGAGCAGCGCGCGTCGATCCAGCCCCGCTCGGACCGCCCGCACCAGGCGGGGATCGGAGAACGGCGGCCGGTCCACCTTGAGCAGCAGCGCCTGCATCGTGCCGAACGGCGCGGAGAACACCCGCGCGCGCCCGCCCTGTTCCAGCAGTCGCACCGAGTTCGCGCTGACGTCGTGGGCGTAGTCGACCTGCCCGGACAGCAGCGCGTTCACCCGCGCGCTCTCCTCCTCCATCGGCACGAACTCCAGCTCGGCCAGAGTGGCCGGGCCGGACCAGTGGCCGTCGAATCGGGCGAACACGGCCGGTTTGCCCGGTTCGAACGAGACGTAGCGGAACGGCCCGGAGCCCACGGGAGCGGTGAAGTCGGTGGTGCCGGCGGGCACGATCTCGGTGGCCGGGGCTCCCCACGCGGCGGGGAACTCGAAGTTCGGCGCCCCCAGCACCAATTCCAGTTCGGTGGCCGAAATCGCTTTGCTGGCACCGAAATCCACGTCGGCGAAGTGCGAACCAGCCTGCGCGGCGGTGGATTCATCGGCGATGCGCCGGTAGGTGTAGAGCACGTCCTCGGCGGTCACCGGCCGTCCATCGTGGAACTGCGCCGGGCGCAACCGAATCCGCCAGCGAGTGCCGGTCGGGTCCGGCTGCCACGATTCCGCCAGGCGCGGCACCACGCTCATGTCGTCGGCGTAACCGACCAGCGTGTCGAACAGCGCTTTCGCCCGCGCTTGGTCGACGAACAGCGATCCGGTGTGCGGGTCCAAGGATTCGGTGGCCCCACCAGCGGGGAACGCCACCCGCAACCGTCCCGGACTCGACCCGGTGCCGCCGGAGCAGGACACCAAGGGCACCGCGGCGAACGCGCCCGCAACTCCCGCGAGCAGCCGCCGACGGCCGATCACGCCGCTCACGCGACGCGAGAAGACTCGGGAAACAGCCCGGAATCCGGCGTGTACAGGGAGTTCGGGTGCACTGCGTACCTCCTCGGGGCTCCGCGACCCCGTGCGAATCGGTACGACGGTGCCAGTCTCCTGGCTCATGGATCAGCGCCGCGCCCGGCCTTCCCACCGATTTCCCGGCAGTGGCCCCAGTGGACGCGGCTCCCCATTCACAGTGGCGGGACCGCGCCGGATTCACACCGGCTTCCTGCACACCGTCGCAATGGAACGTCGCGTCAACCTTTCAGCGTGCGTCGATCGTTGTCAAGAAAGATGTGAACCACCCGATGCACTTCGACCACGGGTCGTCACCCGACCACCCAGCGAAGCGGTGCCATCGGCAGGAGCTCAGTATTCGTCGTGGTAGCGGACCTTGTCGCTGCCCGCCGGTGCCCCGACCTCGCTCGCGCGGCCCTCCGGCTCCTCCCATTCCTCCTGCCTGCCCAGTGCGGTCAGGTCGAGCAAGCTGGTGGTGCTGCCCAGCCCGTCGAGTCCGCGCGCGTAGGTGGAGTAGGTGTGGAACACGGCGTCGCCGTTGCGCAGGAACACGCTCAGGCCGGGGAGTTCGAACGGCTCGACGCCTTCGAGGTAGTAGCCGACTCCGGCCTGTTCCAGCTCGTCCCTGGTGCGGTAGTTGTATTCGATCGGCGAGACCGACGCGTCGTGGGTGACGTGGAAGTCGTGGTTGAACCGGCTGCGGCCGGACGAGTACCACGGGAACGTCCAGCCCATCCGCCGCTTGAACGGCTCGATCTTGTCCAGCGGAGCGCGGGAGACCACGGCCAGCGAGGTGTCCCGCGCCCGCAGGTGGGTGAGCTCGCCGAACTGGTCGACGAACCCGGAACAGCTCGGGCAGCCCGCGTCCCAGCTCGGGTCGAACATGAAGTGGTAGGTCAGCAGCTGGCGGCGCCCGTCGAACAGGTCGAGCAGCCCGGCCTCGCCGTCCGGCCCGTCGAACCGGTAGTCCTCGTCGATCCGGACCATCGGCAGTCGCCTGCGGTCGGCGTTGAGCGCGTCCCGCGCCTTCGTCGCCGCCTTCTCCCGCGCCAGCAGTTCCTTGCGCGCGGCGAGCCATTCCTCCCGCGACACGACCTCGGGCAAGCTCATCGTTGATCCTCCTCGGTTGTCAGTCCTCGCCGAGGTGGACCGCCCGGCCCGCGAGAACTCATCGCGGAGCCCGGCGGTTCCCCCGAACGGACTACCGGACTACGCGCGGGAAACGTTGTCGGGGGTCTGGTGCAGAGTGTTGCCATCACCGACCGGAACTTCACGAGGACCACCGATGACAGCACCCGAGTTCCCCGCAGGCGCCCTGGATTCCGGCGGATGCCCTGCCTGGATCTCCGACCTCGGCGCGGAGGATCCGCACCAGACCGTGCACCTGGTGCGGGATCTGCGGCCGCTGGACGCGCTGGAGGTGCTGGGGGCGAAGCTCAAGCACGTGCGGCCGTGCACCTTGCCGGCGGAGCGCGCCGACGAGCACACCTCGCTGCCGCGCACCGCGTTCGGCGAGGCCGATTGCAGCTCGGTGCTGCTGGCCGGGCGGATCGGTGACTGGACGTTCGTCTTCGACGACGCGGGCATGGCGACCGAGGTCTGGGACGCGGCGGGCGGCCTAGAATCGGCCGCCGTGGCGCTGTCCCGGGGCGGTGGTGCTGCGCTGAGCCTGGCGCACGACTCCGCCGGGCCGAGCTGCGGGCTCGAATTCGCCGAGCACGGCGCGCAAGTGCTGTGGACGAACTCCGACGACCTCGACGCGATCGCGCCCGACCTGGAGGGCAGGCTCAAGGACGCCGTTGACGCCGCCGGGATCGTCGAGCAGGACTATCTGGATCCGGGTGAGCGCGACCCGGACGCGGTGATCCGCACGGGCTGCGTGCTCGCGGGAATCACCTCTTGGACATCGGCCGACATCCGCGCCGCGGACCCGGTGATGCTGCCCTTCGGCTGAGCTCGATCGTCGACCAGTGATGGTGCCGAACGAACAACACCCCACCACCGATTGTGAGGAAATGCCATGCCCACTCCCGGTTTTCCAGATGGGACCCTGGACTCCGATGAGCACCCGATCTGGATGTCCGAACTGGACGTGATCGGTCATTCCGCCGTGCACCTGGTCCGCGACGTGCGGCCCCGCGCAGCGCTGGAGATCCTCGGACTGGACGCTGATTCAGCCGTGCCGTGCACGTTGCCCGCGCAGTCCCCCGACGAGTTCACCTCGTTACCACGTGCCGCCCTCGGCGACCCCGACTGCGTGGCGGTGCTGCTGGTAGGCCGGATCGGTGGCTGGACGCTGGTCTTCGACGACGCCGGTGCGACCAACGAGGTCGGCAACCTGGAACGCGCCCGTGCGGTGAACGCGGCGGCAGGCGGCGACTGGTCCGGGCTCGAGGCGATGGCAGGCGAGCCGAAACCGGTCGTGCAGGATCCGAGCGTGGCCCTTTCCGCCGGAGGAGGACCCGCGGTGACCATCCGAACGAATTTCACCGGGCCCCCGTTCAGCATCGAGTACGCGATCGACGGCGAGATGGTCTTCGGCACGGACTCGCACGACCTGGACCTCCAGGACGCGCAACCACGAGCCGATGTCCGGGCGGCGATCGCGGCGGCGGGAATCGCGGAACAGGATGACCTGGAGCCCGGCGAGATGGACACCTCCGGCGTGGCCCGGATCGGCTGTGCCCTCGCGGGCGCGATCTGGACGATGGACGACCTGCGGGCGACCGAGCTGCTCGCGGTCACGTTCGACTGAGGAGTCCTCGCGGAACGATCTTTGATCTCCGCCTTGTCAGCGGCGGAGCCGCTGAGCAGTGGCCGGCCTGAGCAGGCCGACCACCGGCGGGTTCTCGGCGGCTTCCTCGCGCGGACGGCGATTTCGCGGTGCACGGCCGATGCCGCGGCGAGGTAGCCGCTGAGGTTCCGCCGACCCGCCCCCACGAGGGCCACTCCGAAAGGGCTCCTCAGCGCGTCGGGCGGCGGGTTCGCCGGGTGGGGGTGGCGGTGGTGGGGTCGTCCGGCCAGGGGTGCTTCGGGTAGCGGCCGCGGAGGTCGGCTCGGACCTGCGGGTAGCCGGTGACCCAGAAGGACTCCAGGTCGGAAGTGACCGCCGCCGGGCGCCCGGCGGGGGAAAGCAGGTGCAGCACCAGCGGAATCCGGCCGCCCGCGAGCATCGGGGCCTGCCGCCAGCCGAAGACCTCCTGCACCTTCACCGGCAGCACCGGCCGATCATCCGAGTAGTCGATCTTGATGCGGGAGCCGGACGGCACCTCGACGCTCTCAGGCGCGAGCTCGTCGAACCGCGCCGCCTCGTCCCACGGGATCAGGCGGCGCAGCCCGCTCCCCGCTGAGATCCGCGCCAGGTCGGCCCGCTTGCGGGCTCGGGAGAGCTCCGGCTCCAGCCACGAATCCGCTTGGGACAGCAGGGAATCGTCGTCGACGGCGGGCCAGGGCTCGCCGAGCGCCGCGTGCAGGAAGCTGATGCGGTGGCGCAGCCGGACCGCGTCCTGGCTCCAGTTCACCAGGTCCAGCCCGTCCGCCCGGAGCCCGTCGAGCAGCGCTTCGCGCACCAGCGCCGGGTCCGGTTGGCGAAGCGGCCTGCTGTCCACGGTGATCGCGCCGATCCGCTCCTCGCGCACCGCCCGCACGTCGCCGCCCGACCAGCCGACCTCGTCCCGCACGCTGAGCAGCGGAGCGGCGACTCGCCGGGCCAATCCCTCATCCGCCGGAGCCGCGAGCCGCACCGTGCCGTGCGGCGCGCCGGGTGCGCGGTCGGCGACCGCGACCGCCAGCCACTCCGCGTGCCGCAGCGGTGATCCGGTCGGTACTTCGACGGCCGTGCCGGAGGCCATCAGGTAGATCGGCGAATCCGGAGCCCGCCGCCGCGCGACCCGTTCCGGGAACGCGAGCGCCACGACCTCAGCGGCACCCGCACTCCCCTGCCGCGCCGATGTTCCCGCCCGTTGCGCCAGCCTGCGGGATTCCCGTCGCCACCGGTCGGAGCCCGGCCCGCCGCGCCGCAGCCGCGCCAGCGCGGAGTCCACATCGGACTCCGAAGTCACGGTGTCGTCGTCGAGCAGCGCCACGACTTCGCTCGCCGCTCGGGCTCCGGCCCGCTCCGTGCCGTCGAGCAGCGCCCGCGCCAGCCTCGGATGCAGCCCCAGCTGGGCCATTCGCCGCCCACGGTCGGTCACCGCGCCGCCGGAGTCCAGCGCGCCGAGCCCGCGCAAGACCTCGTGCCCGGCCGCCAGCGGACCGGTCGGCGGCTCGTCCCACCAGGTCAGCGCGGCACCGTCCGGGGTTCCCCAGCAGGCCAGCTCCAAGGCGAGGCGGGTGAGTTCGGCGGTGCGGATCTCCGGCTCGGCGAACGCGGGCAGCGTGCTGTGCTCGTGCTCCGGCCAGCAGCGGTAGGCGATGCCCGGCCCCTGCCGCCCGGCGCGGCCCGCGCGCTGTTCGGCTCCGGCCTGCGACACCCGCACGGTGGCCAGGCCCGCCAAGCCCCGACGAGTGTCCACTCGGGACACTCGGGACATCCCCGAATCGACGACCGCGCGCACGCCCGGCACCGTCAGGCTCGACTCCGCCACTGCGGTCGCGAGCACCACTTTGCGCCGCTTCCCTTCACGCAGGGCGGAATCCTGCTCGGAATGCGGAAGCCGGCCGTGCAGTGGAAGTACGTCCACATCGGACAGCCCGGACAGCGCGGCGGCGACGCGGCGGATCTCGCCCGCGCCGGGCAGGAAGGTGAGCACGTCGCCGTCCTGCTCGTCGAGCGCGGTCCGCACCGCCCGCGCCACGCACGCCGCGATCCGCTCGCCCCGGTTCGGCGGCAGGTAGCGGTGCTCGACCGGGAAGGTGCGCGCCTGCGCGTGCAGCACCGGGGCGCCGTCCAGCACCTCCGCCGCCCGAGTGGCCGCGATGGTCGCCGAGGTCGCCAGCAGGCGCAGGTCCGGGCGCAGCCCGTCGCGCGCGTCGAGCAGCAGGGCCAGCAGCAGGTCCGCGTCGAGGTGGCGCTCGTGGCACTCGTCGAGCACCACCACGTCAACGCCGGAGAGCTCCGGATCGGACTGCAACCGCCGCACCAGCAGGCCGGAGGTGACGACTTCGACGGCGGTGCGGGGACCGCGTACGCGTTCCCCGCGCACCGAATACCCCACGCGCTCCCCGACGTCCTCCCCCAGCAGCTGCGCCATCCGGCGAGCCGCCGCGCGAGTCGCCAGCCGCCGTGGCTCGGCCACCACCACGCGCAGCCCGCGTTGCGCCAGCGCCAGCGGCACCAGCGTGGTCTTCCCGGTGCCGGGCGGGGCGACCAGCACGGTCGTGCCGTGCTCGGCGAGCGCGTCGGCGACCTCGCCGAGCACCGGGCGCACCGGCAGGTCGGGCAGTGCGGAGAACTCGCTCATCGCAGCACAGTGTCCAGGTCGTTCGCCGCCGGTCGGAGACTCGGGCTCATTCGGACCCACCGGCGAGGTTCTCGGTGCAGCGGATCAGCAGACCCGACAGCAGATCCCGCTCTTCGGCACCGAAACCGGCCAGCATCCGATCCTCGACCGAGGCCATCACCTCACCCGCCCGCGCCAGCCGCTGCACGCCGAGCGGAGTCAGCCGAGCCGGCCGCGCCCGCCCCGTCGTGGGACGGTCCGCGACCTCAACGAGGCCGTTGCTCCGCAGACCCGAGAGCACGTCCTGCAAGGACTGGCGGGTGACGAAGCAGAGCCTGGCCAGTTCCGCCGAGGACGCGCCCGGGTGTTCGTCCAGCGCGCGCAGCACCGCGTACTGCGAGATCGTGACGCCGCCGTCGCGCAGTTCGCGGTCGCACTCGTGGCGCAGCAACTGCTGGACGCGCTTGACCAGGTATCCGGGCCGACGCTCGGTGTGCCCCTCTTGACTCACGTAAGGATCCTGACACACACTGATTCATGTCAGGAACCTGACATACGAAAGGAACCGGGAATGCCCAGCACCATCCAGCCGAACGCGCCGCTGGCGACCCTGATCAACGTCTTCACCGTGCGCCCGGAGCGCCAGCAGGAGCTGGTCGACCTGCTCAACCAGGCGAGCGAAGAGGTCATGATCACGCTGCCGGGCTTCGTGTCCGCCAGCATCCACGCCAGCACCGACGGCACCAAGGTCGTCAACTACGCGCAGTGGAGCGACGCGGAAGCGTTCCAGGCCATGCTCGCCAACCCGGTCGCGCAGCCGCACATGAACGCCGCCGCCGAAGTCGCCGAGTCCTTCGACCCGCACCTGTACACGGTCGAGGCGGTCCACTCGGTCGACGAGATCTGACCGTCCCACCCGGACGGCATCAGCGGGGCGGGAGGCGGCGGCGGATGTGCTCCAGCACGTCGGACAACGTCGAGGACGGCCCCGCTTCCCTGACGACGGCGCGGTGGAGGAGGTGCTCCGTCCGAACGGAGCTGCGCCGGCCGAGCGTCGGCACCACCGCGGTCGCAGCTCGTTCGGCTTCCGCGACGTCACCGGCCGCGAGCGCCGAGTCGAGCAGGCACGCCCGGTGGACGTGGAGCGCCCACCGCTGGCTCACCGCCTCGGACGCCAGCTCCACCGCACTGTTCAACAGCGGCAGGGCCGCACCGTGCCTGCCCAGCGACGCGTGCAGGCTTCCGGCGTGGCCGTCGAGCTCCCGCTCGTTGAACCACCACGCCCAAGCGGGATCACGGCCGCTGACACCGTCACCGAACGTCGCCCGTGCGTGATCGAACGCGTGAAGAGCCGCCGTCTCATCTCCGAGCTCCCCCAGTGCACGGGCCTTCCGGAGCCGGAACAACGCCCGCACCCGAGTGGGGACGCGGGAGTCCTCGCCGAAGTGCTCGGAGATCCGCAGGGCCTCCCGCGGACGCCCGGAGTTCGTGCTCGCCAGAGCTTGGTTCGACAGGATGAACCACTGCATCGAGGTGTCACCGGCAAGCCGCGCCAACCTCAACGCCGCCGAATTGATCAGCCGCGCGTCGTCGTGGCGCCGCGCGTCGATGAGCATCCACCCCGCCACCTCGCCCAGCTCCGCGGCCGCCGCCCGCAGGTCGCGTTCCAGCTCGGTCCGATAACGCCCCGACGCCAGAACCCGTTGCGCATCCCGGAAACACCGCACCACCGCGTCAACGACCGCGCCCGAACCGAGCAACGAATCCAGCCGCACGAACCGCGCCACCGCCTCGCGCAACGACGCCGCGAACTCCGCGCCCGCAGGAGGACCGTCGTCCACCGAAGCGAGCCCGATTCGGGACATCGGTTCACGCCGCTCGCGCGGGCTTTCGTCGGGTTGACCCACGGTCACCCATCATGGCCACCCGCTGACCTGGCGTCCACGCGTCTCGGAGTGGCCACTGCCACCACGAGCGACCCGGTGCGGACCGACTCGGTCGCGCGAACTCTGACGCCACCCACCCCACCCGCTGCCGCCGGGCACCGGGAAGTGGTGCAATCGGGGCATGGCTGAGAACCCACTGCAGAACGTGACCTTCCCCAGCAACGGGGGCACCGCGCACGGCTACCTCGCACTGCCGGAGTCCGGGAGCGGACCCGGGCTCGTGGTGATCCAGGAATGGTGGGGCCTGACCGACCACATCGCCGACGTCACCAACCGGTTCGCCGCCGAAGGATTCGTCGCGCTCGCCCCCGACCTCTACGGCGGCCGCACCACGCACGACTCCGACGAGGCCGGTCAGCTCATGCAGGACCTGCCGGTGGACCGGGCAGCCCGCGACCTTGGCGGCGCGGTGGACTACCTGCTGTCCCACGAGGCCGTCACCAGCTCGAAGATCGGCTCCGTCGGCTTCTGCATGGGCGGCGGTTTTGTGCTCGTGCTCGCCGCGCAGCAGGGCGACAAGATCGGTGCCGCGGTGCCGTTCTACGGCGTGCTCGGTGAGGACTACCCCAGCTTCGAGAACCTCACCGCGCCGCTGCTCGGGCACTTCGGCGAGCAGGACTCGATGGCGCCGCCGGACGCCGTGTCCGCGCTCGCCGACCGGATCGAATCCGAGTCCGGAACCCGCCCCGACTTCCGGATCTACCCGGCCGGCCACGCGTTCTTCAACGACGAGAACCACATGGGCACCTACGATCCCGAGCAGGGTGCGAAGGCGTGGGGCGCCACCCTCGAATTCCTCCGCGCCAAGCTCGACCGCTGACCCGGGCCGACTCAGGTGAACGCCTCCTTCGCCCGGTCCGGTCGAACGGGGCATTCACCTGATGTCGCCGGTGAGGTGAAAGCCCCCTTCGCCCAATAGGATCGGGCGAATGGGGCACTCACCTCAGCCAGCTCGACTCGAACCGACCACGGTGGTGGCCGAAGCGGTGCGGATGCTCGACGAGCACGGGCTGGCCGCCGTGACCCTGCGGGCGGTGGCCGACCGGCTCGGCGTGCGGATGAACACGGTGCTCTGGCACGTGAAGAGCAAAGCCCGGCTGCGCGAGCTGATGGCGGACGCGCTGATCGGCGAGATCGACTTCGACGATCTGCCCGAACCCTGGGAATCACGGGTGCACGAGATGCTCCACCGGCTGCGCCGGGTGCTGCTGTCCCACCGAGACGGCGCCGCCGTCGTCACCGGGACCTACGCGCTCGAACCGCACACCCTGCGGTTCGCCGAAGAACTCACCACCACCCTGCTGCACGGCGGGCTCGGCGCGAAGGAGACGTCGTGGGCGGTGTGGACCACGCTCTACGTCACCCTCGGGCTGGTGCAGGAGGAACAGGCGCCCGCCGGCCCCCGCCCGGCCACTCTCCGGCACGCGATCACCGAGCAGCACTACCCCGCACTGCACAGCATCCTCGGCGACTTCACCGAAACCGACTTCGAAGCCCGCTTCGACTTCGCCATCACCGCCCAGCTCACGGCCCTCCGCGCACGCATTCATCAGCAACCCGCCTCGTGACCTCCTGGCCGCACGGGTTCGCCGTTTCGTGAGAGATCGAACGATCCCGGCATCGAGGAAGACCGCGTGCATCGACCGCAGTCGCCGGTCATCGGGGTTGATGGGGATCGGAGTGTGAGCGGCGCTGTCCGATTCCTCGCGAAATCGCGGCGACCGAAAGGGGATGTGCTCGGGCACGACGAAAGGGGCGTGGTGCGCGGTGCACCACGCCCCCGGAGTCGCTCACGAACGGCCGGAGCCGTCGTGGGAGTTCGTCAGGCGGATTCCTCGGCGCGGTTGGTGTCCCAGCGGGTGTGGAAGGACCCCTCGACGTCGGTGCGCCGGTAGGTGTGCGCGCCGAAGTAGTCACGCTGGGCCTGCGTCACCGCAGCAGGCAACCGCTCGGCCCGCAGCGCGTCGTAGTACGACAGCGCCGCCGAGAAGCCGGGCGTCGGAATGCCGACTTCGGCGGCCGTGGCCACCACGCGGCGCCACGCCTGCTGCGCATCGGCGAGTTCGCGGGAGAACTCGGCGTCCGCCAGCAGCGTCGGCAGCGAGGGATCGTTCTCGTAGGCGCTGCGGATCCGGTCCAGGAACGCGGCGCGGATGATGCAGCCGCCGCGCCAGATCGTGGCCATCGCGCCGAGGTCGACGTCCCAGCCGTACTCCTTGCTGCCCACCGAGATCATGTTCCAGCCCTGGGCGTAGGACACGACCTTCGACGCGTACAGCGCCTTCTCCACGTCCTCGGCGAGCCGCTTCGCGTCCTCGGCGGACAGTTCGGTGGGCTGCGGCCCGGCCAGCCCCTGCGCGGCCTCGCGCAGGTCGCCGTGCCCGGACAGGCTGCGCGCGAACACGGCCTCGGCGATGCCGTTGACCGGCACGCCCAGTTCCAACGCGGTCTGCACCGTCCAGCGCCCGGTGCCCTTCTGCTCCGCCTGGTCCTGGATGACGTCCACGAACGCGGCGCCGGTGCGGGCGTCGGTGTGGGTGAGGACTTCGGCGGTGATCTCCACCAGGTACGAGGCGAGCCTGCCTTCGTTCCAGCTGCGGAACACCTCGGCGATGCGGGCCGGGTCCAGCCCGCCCGCACGGCGCAGCAGGTCGTAGGACTCGGCGATGAGCTGCATGTCGGCGTATTCGATGCCGTTGTGCACCATCTTCACGAAGTGCCCTGCACCGCCGGGGCCGACGTGGGTACAGCAGGGCGTGCCGTCCACGTGCGCGCTGATCTTCTCCAGCATCGGCCCGAGCGACTCGTAGGCCTCCGCCGAGCCGCCGGGCATGATCGACGGCCCGTTGAGCGCGCCCTCCTCGCCGCCGGAGATGCCGGTGCCCACGAAGTGCAGGCCGCGGCCGCGCATCGCCTCGTCGCGGCGACGGGTGTCCTCGAAGTGCGCGTTGCCGCCGTCGATGATCACGTCGCCTTCGTCGAGCAGCGGCGCCAGCTCGTCGATCACGGCGTCGGTCGGCCCACCGGCCTTGACCATGATGACGACCCGGCGGGGCCGCTCCAGCGAAGCGACGAGATCGGCCACGGACTCCGCGGCGACGAACTCGCCTTCCTCGGCGAACCGCTCCATGAACTCGTGGGTGCGGCCGACGGAGCGGTTGTGCACGGCGACGGTGTAGCCGTTGCGCGCGAAGTTGCGGGCCAGATTGCGCCCCATCACGGCAAGACCGGTGACGCCTACCTGCGCCAGCTTCGACATGAATACCTCTTTCGGCGTCCGGATGACTCACTGGAACAACTCACTCGTCGAGCTCGGTGTTCCCCAGTGGTCGGAGATCACCTCGACGGGTGTTGCCCAGCATGGTGCACACCACACCGGCTTCGGGCGAGCGATGGGGTCAGCCGTCCAGGTCCTCGATCGTGGTCACCGAAGGCCGTTCGGTTCCGCGCAGCCCTTCGGCGACCTGCTCCGCGTCCTCCAGCACTCGGATCACGTTGCGGTGCGCCAGCTTCGCGAGGTCCTCGTCGGACCAGCCGCGGTCGATCAGCTCCGCGAACAGGTTCGGGTAGCTAGCCACGTCGGCCAGGTCCGCCGGGGTGGTGTCGACCCCGTCGTAGTCGCCGCCGATGCCCAGGTGGTCGATGCCGGCGATCTCCCGCATGTGGTCGAGGTGGTCGGCGACGGTGGCGGCGGTCGCGACGGGCCGGGGGTGCTCCGCCTCGTAGTTCTCGCGGAACTCCCGCGTCGCCGCGTCCGTTCCGTGCGAGTCGAACCCGGCCTCGGTCGCCGCGGCGCCGAGCGCGCGCACCCAGTCCCGGGCCTCCTGCAGCACGAACCCGGGCACGAAGGTGGCCATCGCGACTCCGCCGTTGGCGGGCAGCGAGGCCAGCACGTCGTCGGGGATGTTGCGCGGGTGATCGCACACCGCGCGGGAGGACGAGTGCGAGAACAGCACCGGCGCGCGGGACACCCGGATCGCGTGGCGCATGGTGTCGGCGGAGACGTGCGAGAGGTCGACCAGCATGCCCAGCCGGTTCATCTCCCGCACCACTTCTTCGCCGAACGCGGTCAGTCCGTGCGCGGCGGGCTCGTCGGTCGCCGAGTCGGCCCACGGAACGTTGTCGTTGTGCGTCAAGGTCAGGTACCGCACTCCGCGCGCGTAGAACGCGCGCAGCGTCGCCAGCGAGCAGGCGATGCTGTGCCCGCCCTCGGCTCCCATCAGCGAGGCGATGCGGCCCTCGGCCAACGCGGCCCGGATCTCGGCGGCGGTACCCGCGAGCCGCAGCTCATCGGGGTGGCGCTGCACGAGTCGCAACACGCAGTCGATCTGCTCCAAGGTGGCCGACACGGCCCGGTCCCCCTGGTACTCGGCTTTGACGTAGACGGACCAGAACTGCCCGCCGACGCCTCCCGCGCGCAGCCGCGCGAGGTCGGTGTGCAGCGTTCCCGACTGGTCCCGGGCGATGTCCAACGCGTCCAGGTCGTAGGCGCCGTGCTGCCGCAGCGCCCACGGCAGGTCGTTGTGCCCGTCGAGCACCGGGTGCTCGGCCAGCAGCTCCCGTGCTCGTCGCGCCGAGGTCGGTTCCGCCTTGGTCATGGCACCTCACGTTCGTTCGATCTCTCCGCCGCCACACGGTGTCTACCCGTCGCGACATCGCGCTTCAAGACGATCGCGGGAACTGTTCGGTCACTCGGACACCGGTCCACTGTGGAGTCCGGAGGGCGGCGCAACCGATCGCTCGTGCCGCCGCGAACAGTGACGATTCCGGCGAACGCAGAGCGAACGACGTATGTGATCACGCTGCGCGAGCGGTCCACCACCAACCCGCGTCACCCCATAGTTGATCTTTTTCCGGACAAATAACTCGTTTTTCATCTCGCCGCTCTCGGCCACGCGATGCCGCGAACGCGGCCGCACCGCCGGAACCCCTGGTCAGAAGCGAACACCCGGACGAACGTGAAACTTCTTCTTCACTCTCAGCGGAGCGATCTCACTCATCGCGAACCAGCCGTGACCACGAGACTATGTCCGCACTCACTCTGCGTGATTCGCTATCGCGCAGTCACCTTTACCCGAATGTGGGTTTGGCCGACACCCGGAAAGTGCAATAAGCTGAAATCAGGTGAGAACGGAACTCCGGTTCGGCCGGCTTCGACCAATCGAGGCCGGTGACCACCTGTCCGGAACCAGCGCCCAGACCCGGCAACACGTAGCGGCGTGGACGATTTCCGGGAATCCGAAACCACAGTGGATCCGCCCTGAAAGGGCTCGCACACCGTGGAATCGGCGGTACAACCCTTTTCGAGAGACCGTTCCGCTCGGTGCGCCGGATTCCGGATCCGGCGCACCGCACGAACCTGTTCGAGCACGAGGAGACTCACCGTGAAATACGGAAACGCACTGCGCACTGACGTCAAGGGCGAACAGATCACGCCGTTGATCGGCGTCTACGACATGTTCTCGGCCTCCGTGGCCGCCCAGCACTACTCCGGGATGTTCGTCTCCGGATTCGGCTTCGCGGCCTCCCACTACGGCCTGCCCGACATCGGTTTCATCGCCTGGCCGGACATGGTCGCGTTCGTGCAGCGACTACGTCTGGCGTTCCCGAACCAGCACCTGCTGGTCGACATCGACGACGGCTACGTGGACGCCGAGGTCGCCTGCCACGTCGTCGAGCAGTTGGAGATGATCGGTGCCTCCGGCGTCATCCTCGAGGACCAGCAGCGGCCGCGCCGCTGCGGACACGTGGACGGCAAGCGGATCCTGCCGCTGGAGGACTACCTGGACAAACTCGACCTGGTGCTCTCCACCAGGCAGGACATGCTGGTCGTCGCCCGCACCGACGCCACCGAGGAACGCGAGATCCTGCGCCGGGCCGAGGCGCTGGCCGAGACCGACGCCGACGTGCTGCTGGTCGACGGCGTCCGCAGCGTCGAGCGGATCGCCGAGGTGCGCAAGGTCATCGGCGACAAGCCGCTGCTGTTCAACCAGATCGCCGGCGGCAAATCACCCCGGCTGTCATCGCCCGAACTGCAGGAACTCGGTGTCGACGTCGCCATTTACAGCACCCCGTGCCTGTTCGCCGCGCAATCGGCCATGGACGAGGCGTTGACCGAGCTCCGCGCCAATGACGGGCGGCTCCCGGCCACCTCGGTCAGCAGTGTCGGAGTCGCCGAGTCGGTGGCGCTGCTGGAGCGCAACATCAGCAGGAATCACGTGAAGCCGGTCGAGCTGCCGGTGTGATGCGGGGGCGATTCGGTTCACTCCGAAGCCCGCCGTCGAACGCACCACGACTCAATGGCAACACCGCCGAAACGCCATTTCATCCGAACTTGAAAACCTTGACCTCGAAGTCCGACAGGACTGTGATGCCGACCCGATTCTTGAATCGACTCAAACCGGATCCGTACATCCTCGCATTGGTCCTCGCAGCCGTCGTCGCCGCATTTCTACCGGTTCGCGGTGAATATGCCGCAGCGCTGGACGACGTGGTGTCGGTGGCCATCGGATGCCTATTCTTCCTCTACGGCGCCCGGCTTCCCGGCGGTGCGCTGCGGGAAGGAATCCGGCATTGGCGGCTGCACGGCGCCATCCTGCTGAGCACCTACGCGTTGGTCCCGCTGCTGGGACTGGCGTGCGCGGTGCTGGTGCCCGCCGTGCTCACCGAACCACTGTACCTGGGACTGCTGTTCCTGTGCGTGCTGCCCTCGACGGTGCAGTCCTCGATCACGTTCACGTCGATGGCCGGCGGCAACGTCGCGGCGGCCATCTGCGCGGCGACCTTCTCGAACGTGCTGGGCGTGCTGCTCACCCCGCTGCTGGCGGGACTGCTGGTAGCCGAAGGCACCGGGGCCGTCCCGCTGGACGCGCTCCCCAAGATCGTGCTGTTGCTGCTGGTGCCGTTCCTGCTCGGGCAGCTCGCCCGCCGCTGGATCGGCGAATGGGTGCGCGGGCACGCCCGGGTGCTCGGCAAGCTGGACCGGTGCGTGATCCTCGGCGTCGTCTACACGGCGTTCAGCCAAGGCACCGTCGCCGGTATCTGGCGGCAGCTGACGCCGCTGCGGTTGCTGCTGCTCGGTGTGGTCGCCATGGGATTGCTGGTGGTCGTGCTGGCGGTGACCGCGGCGGCGGCGCGCTGGTGCGGATTCAGCAGACCCGACCGGATCGCCTTGGTATTCGCCGGTTCGAAGAAGAGCCTGGCCAGTGGACTGCCGATGGCCTCGGTGCTCTTCCCCGCCGCGAGCGTGGGTCTGGTGGTGCTGCCGCTGATGATCTACCACCAACTGCAGTTGATCACGTGCGCGTGGCTGGCCCGGCGGTTCGCCGCGGACCGGCTCGCCGCCGAAACCGACGCTCCGGTGAAACCGCGAGGCGACCGAGCCTCGCCCGCCTGACAGCGCACCGATTCCCCTGCCGTGCCTGCGGAATCCGGCTGCACGACGGAACCCCGTTCGCCCGTGGGAGCTCGCGCCACGGGCGAACGCCCTCCCCCTCCCGAAAGGTCTTCCCCATGCACTTCCTGCGCGCACTCGCCGCCCACCTCGCCCTCGCGATCGCCCTACTCCTCGCGCCGATCGCCGCTCAGGCCGCGCACGCAGGGCCGAGCAGTGAAGGTCAGAGCAACATCGACGGTGGCGGCCTGCTGAACCTGAGCTACAACGGCGACAGCCCCATCGAGATCGACCGGACGCTGAACCTCGACCTCGGGGCGGGCAGCGCCGGTAGCGATCACGACAACTGACCCGACCGCCTCCCGCACACCGCACGCTCGCGTCGCGTGCTCGTGCCGGTGCCCGCTCGTACCGTGGAAAGCGGCGCGAACCCGCGCATCCGACCACCGGTGAAGGGATGCTGAGCGATATGACCAGCACTGACGTGCTCGTGGACGGTTACGACCGAATTCGGGAGGCGGTGCACGACGCGACCCGCAAGCTCAGCGACGACCAACTGGCGTTCCGCGTCGACGCGCAGGCCAACTCCATCGCCTGGCTCGTCTGGCACCTGACGCGCGTGCAGGACGATCACCTCGCGGGCGCCGCCGGCTCCGAACAGGTGTGGTTCACCGAAGGGTGGCGGGACCGGTTCGAGCTGCCCTTCGACGACCTCGACATCGGCTACGGCCACAGCTCCGACCAAGTGGCGCAAGTGCGCGCCGACGCGGAACTGCTGCTCGGCTACCACGATTCGGTGCACGAGCAGACCGTCTCCTACCTCGGCGGGCTGACCGACGCCGACTTGGACGAGGTCATCGACGCGGACTGGACACCACCGGTCACCCGCGGCGTCCGCCTGGTGAGCGTGCTCGCCGACGGCCTGCAACACGCAGGCCAAGCCTCTTTCGTCCGCGGTGTCGTTGAGCGGGGGTAGGGGGTCGTTCTGCTCGGGGGGTCGGGTAGCGGAACCTCAGTTGCTTCCTCGCTGCGGGATCTTTTTCCCAAGTGGCTCCGCCACGAGGGAAAAAGCTGTCCTCGCGAGGAAGCAACTGAGAACCCGCCGGTGGTCGGCTTTTTGACGTGGGCTATGTGCTTCGCACATCCAGGCACGGCCTTCGGCCGCAACGAGTCGGCTTCGCCGTGGATGAGCAGAAAGATGCTGGGTGTGGGGTGGGCGGGGTTGGTGCAGGGGGTTCTTGCGCTCGGTCTTGGGCGGGGCGTTAGCGTTCCGCGTTGATCAGGCGGCGGGCGGCTTGGGCGCCGAGGCTGGTTTCGATGTGTTCGCGCATCAGGTCGGCTGCGGCGTCGGCCTCGCCCGCGACCACGCATTCGACCAGCATTCGGTGTTCCTCGTCCTTGTTCGCCCGGGCCTCGGGACCGCGATCGATCTCCAGCGCCAGCCTGCGGTACCGATCGGCCTTGTCCCACAAGCCGTCGAGCGTCTCGATGAGCAGATCGTTGTGCGAGGCGCGGTAGATCGCGCCGTGGAAGCGCCGGTGGTGCAGCAGTTGCCGCTGCTCGGGATCGGTGGGCAACGAGTGCAGACCGGTGGCGGCCGCACGGATCTCCGCGATGTCGGCCTTCGTTCGTCGTTGCGCGGCCAGCGACACGGCCAGCGGATCCAGCGAACGCCGGATTTCGAGCAGATCGCGGGCCTCTTCGGAATTGAGCTCGGTGACCCGCGCGTCGCGGTGCGCGTCCAATTCGACCAGTCGCTCGGCCTTGAGCCTGCGCAGCGCCTCGCGCAGCGGTGTGGTGCTGATGCCGATGGTGCGCGCCAGCGTGGCCTGGTTGAGCACCGAACCCGGCGGGAACTCGCCCGACAGGATCTTGTCGCGGACGCTGGCGTACGCCAGTTCGCTCTTGGTCATCATCGGTGACGACCCTGGTTCGTTCATGCCACACCTCCTGCTCGGCTATAAGCTACCGCGCCGACTCACCCCGCTGACCACCAGGTGAAACCCAGTGGTCCATCACGTTATAAGACCCCTTTCCGAGGCAATTCCCCTGTTAAACGGCGAATCACCAACCTCGGAGACGGTCTTGACTGGATGAGATTATAACCTCCAGGATATCGCCGTCCGCGACTTCCCGAGGAGATTTCATGACCGCACGGCCCATCCCCACGTACCGACTCGGCCTGCTGGAAGGAGACGGGATCGGCGCCGAGATCGTGCCCGCGGCGACCCGCGTCGTCGACGCGGCCCTGGCGGCCGCCGAAGCCCCGGGCGTCGAATGGCTCCCCTTGCCGCTCGGCCGATCCGCGATCGACGAGCACGGCTCGCCGATCCCGGAGTCGACGCTGGAGACGCTGACCGGGCTGGACGCGTGGCTGCTGGGGCCGCACGACAGCGCCGCCTACCCCGAACCGCATCGCTCGCGGCTCAACCCCAGCGGCACCATCCGCACCCGCTTCGCCCTCTACGCCAACATCCGCCCGGCGAAGGCGTTCGAGGGCGCGAAGGCGATGGTGCCCGGCACCGACCTGGTCATCGTCCGGGAGAACACCGAAGGCTTCTACGCCGACCGCAACACCCACGCCGGCACCGGCGAGTTCATGCCGACCCCCGACATCGCCATCGCCCACGGCATCATCACCCGGCCCGCGGTCGAGCGGATCGCCCACACCGCCTTCCAGCTGGCCCAGGGTCGGCGCAAGCGTCTCACGATCGTGCACAAGGCGAACGTGCTGCGGATGACCACCGGACTGTTCCGCGACGTGTGCCGCGAGATCGCCGAGCAGTACCCCGACGTCGCGGTCGACGATCACCACATCGACGCGATGACGGTGCACCTGTTGCGCCGCGCCCCCGACTTCGACGTGCTGGTCACCGAGAACATGTTCGGCGACATCCTCTCCGACCTCACCGGCGAGCTCGCCGGGTCGCTCGGCATCGCCCCTTCGATCAACGCCTCCGACCAGCAGTGCATGGCGCAGGCCGCGCACGGCTCGGCGCCCGACATCGCGGGCCGGGACATCGCCAACCCCATCGCGATGATGCTCTCCAGCTCGATGCTGCTGGAGTGGCTGGGAAACCGGAACGACGACGTGAACCTGCGCCGTGCGGCCGCGCTGCTGGAATCCGGCATCGCCCGCACCGTCGCCGCCGGAACCTGCACCTCGGACATGGGCGGCTCGACCGGTACCGCCGCGTTCGCCGAAGCGGTCGCCGACGCGATCCGCGATGGGGATTCGGCGTGACGACCGGCCTGCTCGTCGCGTTCGTGCACGCCACCCCCGGCTCGGTCGAGCCCGTGAACGACGCGCTGCGCGCGGAATTCCCGGAAGCCGAGCCGTGGCACCTGGTCGACGATCGACTGGTCAGCGAGGCCGACGCGGCCGGCGGCCTCACCCCCGCGCTGCGTCGGCGGATGCTCTCGCTGATCCGCCACGCGATCGACGGCGGAGCCGACGCCGTGCAGTTGAGCTGCTCGATGTACGGGCCGGTCGCGGCTCTCGCCCGTCAGTTGTGGGACGTGCCGGTGCGGGCATCCGATGATGCCGCGTTCGCCGAGATCACTCATCGCGAGTCCGCCGAAGTGGTGCTTCTCTCCTCATTGGACTCGGCGTCGGCCGACTCGGCGCAACGGCTCACCGATGCGGCTCCCGGCGCGGCGGTCCGATCCGCACGCGCTCACCCCGCTTCGGCGGATTCCCTCGCGCAGGCGGCGAAACCGCATCTCACCGAGGGGAATCTGGTGCTGCTCGCGCAGTATTCGTTGAGCCCGCACGCCGACGATCTCGCCCGGATCCTCGGCGCTGAAGTGCTGAGCCCGCTGCCGCTCGGCGTGCGCGCACTGCGATCGGAACTGCTACCGCCGGCACCGTGAATCCACCCGGATCACCCGAGCACTGACATCGGGGCGCTCGCAACCGTGCGCGCCCGGCCGAACGCACGATAGGCCGCACCTCCGCTCCGGGCGCCTTTCAGGATGAACTCGTGGCCTGGTCAACGGGAAACCGCTGAGGTTCCGATACCCGACCCACTGCGCACGCCGCTCTGAAAGGCCCCCGCAGCACCCCCTCTCGCCACGGCCGGCGTGGCGGTCCCACCGGGATCCGCCCGCGCCGCGGCCGCCCGCGCACCAAAGGAGCAACGATGCTCGCCGTCCTGGGATTCGCAACGCTCGGCGTCTTCATGGCGCTGGTGATGCGCAGATACGCCACCGCCTTCGTGGCCATCATGGCCACGCCCGTCCTGTTCGCCGTGGTCGCCGGATTCGGCGGCGACCTCGACGAAATGATGCTCAACGGCCTCGAGATCGTCGCGCCGACCGCGATCCTGCTGTTGTTCGCGGTGCTGTACTTCGGCGTGATGATGGACGCCCGGCTGTTCGACCCGATCTCGCGGTTGATCATCCGGGTATGGCGATCCGGTCCGCATCTGCGTCGGCACCGCGGTCCTCGCGCTGCTGGTCGCGCTCGACGGTGACGGCACCACCAGCTACATGATCATCTGTTCCGCGTTCTTACCGATCTACCGGCGCCTCGGCATCAACCCGCTGGTCATCGCCACCATCGCCACCATGGCCCTGGGCACCATCTCCGGCACGACCCCGTGGGGCGGCGCCGCCACCCGCGGGATCAGCGTGCTGCACCTGGACTCCACGGACTACTTCGTGCACATGATCGCCCCGATGGTGCTCACCTCGCTGACGATCATCACCATCGCCTGGATGCTGGGCCGCGGCCAGCGCAAGCGCATCGACCAGGCGGTCATCAACGAGTTCGCTGCCGAGATCTCCGCGCAGGACAGCGGCGGCGAGCAGCGGAACCGACGCACCTGGTTCAACGCCGGCCTCACCGTGCTGCTGCTGGTCCTGCTGGTCCTCGGCGTCGCCGAGCTGGTGAACCTGTTCATGCTCGCGTTCGTCATCGCCCTGCTCGTCAACCACCCGCGCCTGGCCGAACAGGGCGAGGTCATCAAGAAGCACGCGGGCAACGCCGTCCCGGTCGTCATGCTGGTGCTCGGCGCCGGGATCTTCACCGGCATCATGACCGACACCGGCATGACCAAGGCCATGGCCGACGCGCTGCTGTCCGTCGTGCCCGACTCGCTCGGCAATCTGATCCCGCTGTTCACCGCCGTGATCGGCCTGCCGTTGAGCTTCTTCATGTCCAACGACGCGTATTTCTTCGGTGTGCTGCCGGTGCTTGCCGAGTCCGCGGGCCACTACGGCATCGCGCCCGTCGAGATCGCGCGAGCCGGTGCCATCGGGCAGATGATGCACTCCATCGGCCCCGCCTCCGCACCGCTGTGGGTGCTGCTCGGGCTGATCAAGCGCGACCTCGGGGACTTCCAGCGGTTCGCCGTGGGCTGGGTGCTGCTGGCGTCGGTCGCCTACATCGCCTTCGCCGTCCTCACCGGAGCCATCAGCCTGGTGTGATCTTGGTGGGCGACGAGGAGACGTTCGCCTGCCCGTGGCACCACCGGGGGCGGTCAGCCGTGGTCGCTGACGCGGCTGAGGAATCGCCGGGTCCGGTCCTCCTGCGGGTCGCCGATCACCTGAGCACCGGTGCCGCGCTCGACGATGACGCCGCCGTCGAGGAACAGGACCTGGTCGGCCACCTGCCGGGCGAAGCGGATCTCGTGAGTGACGATCACCATCGTCCAGCCCTCGGCCGCCAAGTCCTTGATGACCGCCAGCACCTCGCCCACCAGCTCGGGGTCCAGCGCCGACGTGGGCTCGTCGAACAGCACCACGCGCGGCTTCAACGCCAGCGCCCGCGCGATGCCGACTCGCTGCTGCTGCCCGCCGGAGAGCTGGAACGGGTAGGCATCGGCGCGGTCGCCGAGTCCCACCTGGTCGAGCAGCGTCCGCGCGTCGGCGACGGCCTCTTCCCGCGGTCGCCGCTGCGCCACGACCGGCCCCTCGATGACGTTGTCCAGGACCGTGCGGTGCGGGAAGAGGTTGTGCGCCTGGAACACCATGCCGCTCTGCGCCCGCAACCGGCCGCCCTCCCGGCGACCGGCCTTACCGGTGGGCAGCCGCGCGAAGTCGATCTCGACGTCGTCGATGCCGATGACTCCGCGTTCCGGCGTCTCCAGCACGTTGATCGAGCGCAGCACGGTGGTCTTGCCCGAACCGGACGGTCCCAGCAGGACGGTCGAAGTCCCTTGCGCGGCCTCGAAATCGATGCCGCGCAGGACGTGCTGGTCGCCGAAGGACTTCTCCAGCCCGTGCACCCGGACGCGGGCGGGCTCGGCGTGCTGCGCTGTGGTGTCGGTCATCGGGCCACGTACCTGTCCAGTCGGGTTTCCAGTCGTTTCTGCCCGGCGGAGAGCGCCACGCAGATCACCCAGTAGTACAGCCCGGCGAAGGCGTACAGGGCGAGGAACTCGTTGCTCTCGGCCGCGGCGAGCTGGGACTGCCGGAACAGCTCCGTCAGCAGCACCACCGACCCCAGCGACGTGTCCTTCAGCAAGGAGAGCAAGGTGTTCGACAACGGTGGCACCGCTGTCCGCGTCGCCTGCGGCAGGATGATCCGGCGCAGCGTCTGCCGATAGTCGAGCCCGATCGTCGCGGCCGCCTCGAACTGTCCCTTCGGCACCGCAAGGATCGCCGAACGCACGACCTCCGCCGCGTAACCGGCGACGTTGAGGCTGAACGCGATCACCGCCGCGGTGAACGGCGGGAACTTCACTCCCAGCTGCGGCAGCCCGTAGAACACGATGAACAGCTGCAACAGCAGCGGAGTGCCGCGGATGATCGAGATGAACGCTCGGGCCAAACCCGAGAGGACCTTGTAAGGGGAGATCCGGGCGAGCGCCACCAGCAGTGCGAGCGCGAGCCCGATCGCGAAGCTCAACGCCGTCAGCGGGATCGTCACCTGGATCAGGCCGACGAACATGGGCCACGCCGTGCTGCGCAGCACCTCCCACGTGCTGCGGTGACCGCGTCCCTCGGACAGGTCCGCTTCACCGCCGTCGGGCACCGAGACGTCGGCCTTGAAGTACTTCTGCGAGATGCCGTTGAACGTTCCGTCGGCCTTGAGCTCGCCGATCGCCCGGTTCGCCTGGTCGAGCAGCGCCTGATCGGCCTTGCGGAAGGTGAGGACCTGCTCGCTGGTCTCCGCCCCGGCGTTGCCCGCGATCTCCACGTCGGTGGAGCCGGTGCTGGCCTGGTAGTCGAGCACGGCGATGTTGTCGTTGACGATCGCGTCGACCCTGCCTTGCGTGAGCAGCGCGGCCGCCTGCGAGAAGCCCTCCACGGCTTCGACGTTCGCCCCCGCCTCCTTCGCGACGTCGGCCCAGTTGCTGGTGCTCGACTGCGCGGTGGTCTTGCCCCGCAGGTCTTCGAGTGTCTTGATGCCCTCGTCGCCGGTGCGCCGGACGATCACGCCGCGCGAGTAGGTGTAGGGGTCGGACAGGCCGTACTTGGCGGCACGTTCCTCGTTGACCGAGACCTGGTTGGCGATGACGTCGAGCCGCCCGGCGTCCAGCGCGGGGAAGACCGCGTCCCACTGCGTCTCGACGAATTCGAGGTCCCACCCGGCTTTGTCGGCGATCGCTTTGATCACTTCGATGTCGTAGCCGGTGAGTTCCTGCGTCCCGGGATCGTGGAACGAGAAGGGCGGGTAAGTCCCCTCCGTGCCGACCCGGATCACGGGTCGTTCGGCGTCCTGCGCCACGGCCGCGCTCGCTTGCGCGGGCAGGGCGACGAGCAACAGCAGGAACAGCACCGCGCACCTGAGCGCATGCCGCATCAGAGAATCCCCTCACCTTCCTCAGTGCCCGGAAGCGGCACCGCGAAATGAGCATAGGGCGATTTTCCGACTCGGCACTTCATGATTCACATTGCGGGAACTCGCCGGTCGTGGGACCGGAGCCGTCGTCGGCGGCGAAGCCGATGCACGGGACGACGTCCTCGCGCGGACCGCTCACTCCGGGCCGACCGCGTACCGGTCGCGCCCCGCGCCGGTGATCGCGATCAGGCCGGTGAGCAGGTCCAGCCGTTCGGCGTCCGGGCTGCCCGGCGCGGCGGTGTAGGCGATCAGCACCGGGCCGGGTCCGCCGGGCAGCGGGTAGGCGTCCCAGTCGAGCTCGATCGGACCGACCATGGGGTGCGCGAAACGCTTCGTGCCGCGGGTCCGTTCCCGCACGTCGTGACGTGCCCAGAACCGGCGGAATTCCTCACTGTGCACGCTCAGCTCGCCGACCAGTTCCACGGCTCGCGGGTGATCCGGGTCAGCGGCGACGGCGGCGCGCAGCATGCCGATGTACTCCAGCGCGCTCGACTCCCAGTCCGGGCACACCTCGCGGGCTTCCGGGTGGTGGAACAGCGCCCGCAGCATGTTGCGATCCCGGTCGACGGCGCCGTCGAGGTCGCCGAACAAGGAACCGGCCAGCGGATTCCACGCGAGCACGTCGAGGTGGCGGCCGAGCACCAGCGCGGGGCCGGCGATGCTGCGCAACAGCCGCAGCGTGCTCTCCGGCACCCGCTCCGGTGCCCGGCGGTGCTTCACCGGCGCGGGACGACGCGCGGCCCGCGCGAGGGCGTGCAGGTGGCGGGTCTCCTCGGCGGTGAGATCCAGAGCGCGGGCCAGGGCGTCGAGGACTTCGTCGGAGGGGCGCACGTCGCGGCCCTGCTCCATGCGCTGGTAGTAGTCGGTGCTCACTCCCGCCAGCAGCGCCAGTTCCTCGCGGCGCAGGCCGGTCACCTTGCGCCGTGGTCCCGGTTCGATGCCGACGTCCTAGGGGCGCAGCCGACCGCGCCGGGTCCGCAGGAAGTCGGCGAGCTCACGTGAGTAGGCGGCGTCCACACCCCTGATTCTGCCCGTACCGCCCGGCGGCAAGGTGGGTTCCGCAGTCCCAGGGAACACCACCCCGGCTCGAGCTCGGCCGAATGCGCCGCAGCCTCGCGGAAATGCGGCTCGGCACGATCCGTCCGGATCCTATGGCAGCTTTTCCAGCAGGTCGAACAATTGTCTCATTTTCGCCATTCCGCCAAGGAGAAAAAGGTGAACCGGCCGTTAACCAGGACGAACGGTTCAGCCGAGCCACTATCCAGCTCTACCACAGAACCTTATGATCATTCCGATTCAATCGGCGCGATCGGAAGGCTCTGCTGCGATGGGAACACTGGAGACCGACAGAACACGGCGAAGCCCCCGGCGGCTGGGAAAGTCCTCGTTCGCGTTCCGCACGCTGGTGGGTACCGCCGTGCTGTTCATCGGCCTGCCGCCTGCGGCGGCGCTGGCCGACCCGCCGCAGGCGCTGCCGTCCAGCGTCGCCGACCCCGACGGAAAATGGCAGCCTGCTTTCGATTACGACGGTGACGGCTGCTACCCCACTCCGGCGATCGGCCCCGACGGGACCATCGCTCCCGGACTGGAACCGTCCGGTGCGCTCAACGGCAATTGCCACGACAAGTCGGATCTCGACAACACCAATTCGTACGTGCGCTCACAATGCGACAACGGCTGGTGCGCGTACATGTACGACCTGTACTTCGAGAAGGACCAGGCGCTCGGCGGCGTGCACGACGCGTTCGGGCACCGCCACGACATCGAGCACGTCGTGGTGTGGGTGAACGAGGACCAGGCGAAGTACGTCTCCACTTCGGCGCACGGCGACTTCTCCACCTACCCCGCTTCGGAGGTCGGTTTCGAAGACACCCACCCCAAGATCGTCTACCACAAGGACGGCGCCAGCACGCACTGCTTCCGCCTGGCGGGCAAGGACGAGCAGCCGGAGAACGACTACGGCACCTGGCAGTACCCGGACCTGGTCAGCTGGGACAACTTCCCCGAAGGCATCCGGGACAAGCTGACCGGCGCCGACTTCGGCAGCGCCAGCCTCGGCATCAAGGACGGCGGCTTCGAGGACAACCTGGCCAAGGCCAAGCCCGCCGACATCGAATTCAACCCGAACGCCTGATCCTTCAAGGTTCAGCGTGGCCTGCGTAGCGGGTCGCTCAGCGCAACCTCAGCGGCTTCCTCGCTGCGGGATCCATTTCTGACGTATGCCAATACGCGGTGAAATGGCCGTCCTCGCGAGGAAGTCGCTGAGAACCCGCGGTGGTCGGCCTGCTCAGGCCGGTCACTGCTCAGCGGCTCCGCCGCCGACAAGATGACGATCACAAGACGCACGCGATCTAGCGGTCGGTGCAGGGTGTCCGGCGGTTTCCGGCCGTGCGGAGATCGGCCATCCGAAGCCGGTCTCCCCCGGACGACCGCGACGAACTCCGGGCCGTCGCTCGCGGCCGTTCTTCCCGTGCCGTCGTCAGCCGGCGCTGTGCCCAGTACGCCAGGGCCGCGGCGACGGTGAACGCCGCCGCGAACTCGATCAGCAGTGCGATCCACACCAGTGCCATCGTTCTTCCTCCCTCGAATCCCCCGCTTCGGGCGGGAGGTCGTGTTCTCGATGCGATTCATCGTGGGCCTGCGCGGACGCCGAAACGAGTGGCCGGATGGCCAACATGTGCAAGAATCGGGCCATGGGTGTTTTCCGTCATCCGGAGCGACGGCACGTGGCGGTGCTGGTGCGGCCGGGATTGCTGCCGATGGAGCTGGGACTCGTGCACCAGCTGTTCCGCATGGCCGTGGACGCCACCGGGGAACCGCTGTACGAAGTGGTGACGTGCACCGAGGATCCGGGTGTGCTGCGCACGACCACGGATTTCGCCGTGCACGTCGCGCACGGGCCGGAAGCGTTGGCGGAGGCCGACATCGTGTTCGTGCCCGCCTCCGACGAGGACTACCGGCAGCCGCGCCCGGATCTGTCTCCCGAGCTGCGCGCCGCGATCGCGCGCGTTCCCGAGCGCGGGCGGATCGCGTCGATCTGCACCGGCGCGTTCGTGCTGGCCGACGCGGGGCTGCTCGACGGGAAGACGGCGACGACGCACTGGAACGCCGCGGAGCGGTTCCGGCGCTCGTTCCCGCAGGTGGACCTCGATCCCTCGGTGCTCTACGTCGACGAGGGTTCCGTGCTGACCTCGGCGGGTGAGGCCTCGGGCATCGACCTGTGCCTGCACATGATCCGGGAGGAGCACGGCGCGACGATCGCCAACGACGTCGCGCGCAGCGCCGTGGTGCCCGCGCACCGCGATGGCGGGCAGGCTCAGTTCATCCGGCGCGCGGTGCCCGAACCGCAGAGCTCCTCCACCGGGCGGGCGCGGGCCTGGGCGTTGGCGAACCTGCATCGGGTGCTGTCGCTGCGGGAACTCGCCGACCTGGAGTCGATGAGCGTGCGCACCTTCACCCGGCGGTTCCGCGACGAGACGGGACTGTCGCCCGTGCAGTGGCTGACCCGGCAGCGCATCGAACGCGCGCGGCAGCTGCTGGAGGAGACGGACCTGCCCGTCGACCAGGTGGCGGCGGACGCCGGGTTCGGCACGGCGGCCTCGATGCGCCAGCACCTGCGGGCGCGGCTCGGCATCTCGCCCAGCACGTATCGCAGCACTTTCCAGCCCGGGCAGGAGAAAACCGCCCCGTCACCGGTCGAGATCGCCTGAACCGCTCCGGGCGGAATCGTCGCGGAGTCCGCGTCAGCTCAGCAGCGCGCCGACCCAGACCGCGTTCAGCACCTCCGGCGTCAGCACCTCACCAGGTGCTCCGGCGGCGATCAGCCGACCGTCGCGCAGCACCAGGCAGTGGTCGGCGGAGCGGGCCTCGGCGAGGTCGTGGGTCACGTGCACGACCGTGGTGCCACGGGACTTCTCCTGGTCGAGCACTTCGGCGATGTGCTGCTGCGCGGTGACGTCCAGGCCCGCCGCCGGTTCGTCCAGCAGCAGCAGATCCGCCTGCTGCGCCAAGCCTTGCGCGACGAGCACCCGCTGGCGCTGACCTCCGGAGAGCGCCCCCAGCGGGCGATTCGCGAGCGGCGCGACTCCCAGCCGGTCCAGGCAGTCCGCGACGACCTCGCGGTCCTGCTTCGACAGCCGGCGCCACGGGCCGGTTCGCGCCCATCGCCCCATCTCCACCGTCGCGCGCACCGTCAGCGGCAGGGTGTCCGAGACCGAACTGCGCTGCGCCACCAGCGCAGGCCCTGCGGGGCCTGCGTGCTCGACCGAACCCGAGGTCGCCGGGAGGACTCCGGCCAGCACGCTCAACAGCGTCGACTTGCCTGAGCCGTTCGGCCCGACCACTGCGGTCCGCCGCCCGGCCGGGAATTCGGCGGTCACGTCGTGCAGCACGGGATGCCTGCGGTAGCCCGCGGAGACGGCGCGCAGGGCGGCGGCGGGGCGGTCGTCGGTGGTCGCGTCGTCAGTGATGGCCTTCACGAAACTCACCCTACAACGACAATCATTTTCACTATAGGGTGATCTGTCATGGATTGGTTATTCGTCCCTTTTGAAGTGTCCTTCGTGCAGCGCGCGCTGTGGGCCGGGGTGCTGGTCTCGCTGATCTGCGCGCTGGCGGGCACCTGGGTCGTGCTGCGCGGCATGGCCTTCCTCGGGGACGCCATGTCGCACGGGATGCTGCCGGGCGTGGCACTGGCCTGGCTGCTCGGCGGGGACCTGCTGCTCGGCGCGGCGCTGAGCGCGGGAGTGATGGCCTTCGGCGTGACCGCGCTCGGGCGCTCGCAGCGGCTTTCGCGGGACACCGCCATCGGCCTGCTGTTCGTGGGCATGCTGTCGGCCGGAGTGATCATCGTGTCGCACTCGCAGTCGTTCGCGGTGGACCTGACCGGGTTCCTGTTCGGCGACGTGCTCGCGGTGACCGGTCCCGAACTGGGCGAGCTCGCCGTCGCGCTGGCGATCGCGGTGACCATCTCGCTGGCCGGGCACCGGGCGTTCGTCGCGCTCTCGTTCGACCCGCGCAAGGCGCGCACCCTCGGGCTGCGGCCCGGATGGGCGAACGCGTTGCTGCTCGGGCTGGTGACGCTCGCGATCGTCGCCTCGTTCCGCATCGTCGGCACGCTGCTGGTGTTCGGGCTGCTCATCGCCCCGCCCGCGGCGGCCGTGCTGTGGGCCAAGCGCATCCCGGTGGTGATGGCGGGCGCCGCCGCACTCGGCATGGCCGCCACCGCGATCGGACTGCTCGTCTCCTGGCACTGGGGCACCGCCGCCGGAGCGACCATCGCCGCCACCGCCGTCGCCCTGTTCTTCCTGTCCGCCCTCGGCGCCGAACTGCGCGACCGAGTCCGGGCCATCCCGGAGAAAACCAACACGGAAGTCGAGCACGCACTGTGAGACCTCAACGGACGAAACCCGCCGCGCTGGCCCTCGCGCTCGTCGCGCTGACCGCCGCCTGCGGCTCCCCCGGCGGCGGGGCCGCCCCGCCACCGGAGGTGCCGCACGGCTACGTCGAAGGCGCCGAGGAGGCCGCCGAAGCCCAATCCCGCCTCGTGGTCGCCGACGGCGACACCGGCGCGGTGCGAGTGCTCGACCTGATCACCGAGGACGTGGTGGAACTCGGGACGGTGCCGGGGATCCGCGACATCACCGACGACGGCCGGTACGCCTACCTGACCGGGGAGCGCGGCACGCACGTCGTGGACAGCGGCTCGTGGATGGTCGACCACGGCGACCACGTGCACTACTACCGCGCCGACATCCGCGACGTCGGTGACCTCCCCGGCCGCACCACCGGTGCGCACAACGACACCGGCGTCGCCGCGGCGTCCACTTCGGATGGTTCGGCGGCGCTGTTCGACCGTGCCGCGCTCGACGGCGGCACCCTCACCGAGGTCGGCCGGACCGAGCTCGCCCCGGGCACCGCAGCGGTGCCCTACGAAGCGCACGTGCTGGCCGTCGCACCCGACGGCAAAGCGCGGGTGCTCGACCGGGCGGGCGAGGAACTCGACACCGTCGAACCGTCGTGCCCACGGCCGAGCGGCTCGGCGCTCACCCGGCGCGGAGTCGTGTTCGGCTGCGCCGACGGTGCGCTGCTCGTCTCCGAGGACGACGGCGCCTTCCACGGCGAGAAGATCCCCTACCCGCGCCCGGTCGGCGAGGACGAACGCGCCCGCGAGTTCCAGCAACGCCCCGGCAGCGCCACCCTCGCCGCGAAGGCGGGCGAGCGCGGCGCGTGGTCGCTGGACCTCTCGGACCGGAAGTGGACGCACGTCGACACCGGACCGGTCGTGGCCGTCAACGCCGTCGGCGAAGGCGGCCCGCTGCTCGCGCTCACCGCCGACGGCGTGTTGCACGCCCACGACCCCGAAACCGGTGCTCCCACGGCGACGACCCGGGTGACCGAGCGACCGGTCGACACCGCCGGACCGCTGCCGACGATCCTGATCGACACGACCCGCGCCTACGTCAACGACGTCGACGCCGGGACGATCCACGAGATCGACTACAACGATTCGCTGCGCCTCGCCCGCGAATTCCGGCTCGGCGGCAACGCCGCGCACGTCGTGGAGACCGGACGATGAGCCGGCGGATCGCGGTCGCGCTCACCGCGGCCGTCGTGACGGTGCTGCTCGCGCTCACCGGATGCTCCGGCGGCGGGTCGCAACGAGCTCAAGTGGTCGTCACCACCAACATCCTCGGCGACATCACCCGCAACATCATCGGCGACCAAGCGCAGGTATCGGTGCTGATGCGACCGGGAGCGGACCCGCACTCGTTCGGCATCTCCGCCCAGCAGGCCGCCGAATTCGAGCTCGCCGATCTGGTCATCCACAATGGACTCGGGTTGGAAGAGGGCGTGCTGCGCAGCGTGCGGGCGGCGGAAACCGCCGGGGTCGCGACGTTGCCGGTGGGCGAACGAGTCGATCCGATCCGGTACACCAGCGACGAATCCCGCGGCCAGGCCGACCCGCACTTCTGGACCGACCCGCGCCGGGTCGCCGCCGCGGTCGACGTCATCGCGCAGCAGGTCGTCGAGCACGTCGACGGGGTCGACCCGGCGGTCGTGCGCGCCAACGCCGCGCGTTATCGGGGCGAGGTCGAGGAGCTCGACGCCACCACCGCCAAGAGGTTCGCCGAGATCCCCGCGCAGCAGCGCAAACTCGTCACCAACCACCACGTGTTCGGCTACCTCGCGCAGCGCTACGGCTTCGAGGTCATCGGGGCGGTGATCCCCGGCGGGACGACGCTGGCCTCCCCCAGCGCCTCCGATCTCGCCGGACTCGCCGGTGCCGTGCGCGAAGCGGGCGTGCGGGCGGTGTTCGCCGACTCCTCGCAACCCGACCGGCTCGCCCGCGCGCTCGCCGACCAGGCGGGGCTCGACGTGCGGGTGGTGCCGCTGTTCTCCGAGTCGCTGAGCCCGCCCGGCGAGGGCGCCGGGACCTACCTGGAGATGACCCGGTCCAACGCCGACTCCATCGCCACCGGCCTCGGCGGATGACCCCGCCGCACGCCGGAACCATTCGACGGCACAAGAGAAAAGGACCCTCCATGCCCATCACGAGGACCGCCGCCAAGACCGGCGTCGCGCTCGCCACCGCCGCGCTCGCGCTCAGCGCCTGCGCGTCGCCCGAACCGCAGCCGCAGGCCGCTCCCGCCGGCCCCGCCGTGGCGGAACCGGTGGTCGCCACCTACGACGGCGGCATCTGGGTGCTCGACGGCCGCACCCTCCAGGTCGCCGCCGACATCCCGCTCGACGGCTTCAACCGGCTCAACCCCGCCGGCGACGACGAGCACGTCGTCGTGTCGACCTCCGACGGTTTCCAGCTGCTCAACGCCGCCCACCCCGCGCTGACCGACGTCACGTTCCCCGGCGCCAAGCCCGGCCACGTCGTGCGCCACGCCGGGCGCACCGTGCTGTTCAGCGACGGTACCGGCGAGGTCACCTCCTTCGACCCGAACGAGCTCGGCGACGGGAAACCGGCCACCGAGCAGCACAAGACCGCCGAACCGCACCACGGAGTCGCCGTCGAACTCGCCGGTGGCGAACTGCTCACCACCCTCGGCAACGAGGACGAACGCGTCGGCATCGTCGTGCTCGACGAGAACCGGCGGGAGATCGCGCGCAACGAGGACTGCCCCGGCGTGCACGGCGAAGCCGCCGCGCAGGGCGAAGCGATCGTGGTCGGCTGCGAGAACGGCGCGGTGGTGTACCGGGACGGCGCCATCACGAAGATCACCAGCCCGACCGAGTACGGCCGCATCGGCAACCAGGCCGGTTCCGAGCACTCCCCCGTTGTGCTCGGCGACTACAAAGTGGACGAGGACGCCGAGCTGGAGCGCCCCGAGCAGGTCGCGCTGGTCGACACCACGAACGGGAGCCTGCGACTGGTCGACCTCGGCACCAGCTACACCTTCCGGTCACTGGCGCGCGGCCCGCAGGGCGAGGCGCTCGTGCTGGGCACCGACGGCGGGCTCCGCGTGATCGACCCGGCGAGCGGGCGGATCGTGAACACCATCCCCGTCACCGGCTCGTGGCAGGAACCGCTGGAGTGGCAGCAGCCGCGTCCCGCGCTGTTCGTGCGCGGCGGCACCGCCTACGTCACCGACCCGAACCGCAAGGAGATCCACGCGATCGACCTGGCGACCGGCGAGAAGACCGCCACCGGTGGCCTGCCCGCCGCGCCGAACGAGCTCAGCGGCGTCGTGTCCTGACCCTGCGGCCGCCCGCGTCGTGGTGACCGGCCACGATGCGGGCGGCGACGCTCCGTCTCACAGGGGCGCGCGCCGGGCCGAGTTGCCGACATATGCACAGTGTCTAATGTAACGGGGACCGCGAGGTTGCTCCGCCTGGCGGTGTTGTCCAACCGAAACGCAGTTGCGAGGTATCCCCATGACGACGGCGCACGTTCAGCACACCGACCACCCCCACGCCCACGGACCGGACTGCGGCCACACCGCGGTGCCGCACGGTGATCACACCGACTACGCGCACGACGGTCACCTGCACCGGGCGCACGACGACCACTACGACGAGTGCGAACCGTCGGAGCACGTCGCGCACGACGAGCACTCCCACGTGCACGGCCCCGACTGCGGCCACGACGCCGTGCAGCACGGCGACCACACCGACTACCTGCACGACGGCCACCGCCACGCCGCGCACGAGGATCATTACGACGAACACTGAACACTGAACCCGCCCGGCCGATCGAGTTCGCTCGATCGGCCGGAACTTTTTGTGCCCTTTGCTCTGTTTGGGCAATTCCCCCGCTCTCCCTGATTTCTGCGTGAATTCCCGACAATCTCTTGCGCAGAGCCCAAAAAACGGCTCTACGGCGGGAAACCTCGCCGAGGGGGTAACGGAAGGCAAGGGGAAGATCATGAGCAACACGATGCGGCGCGTGGCCGCTTCGCTGGTGACGGTCGTCGCGGCGGGCACGTTGTCGTTGGCGGTCGTGGCACCCGCGCAGGCGACCGGGTCGGATTGCACCACCTACCTCAAGGCCCGGGGGTATCTCGTGGGGCCGAAGGTGAACGCCGCTTGCAAGCGGGGATCCTCTGGCGGCCTCGGGCAGATCATCTGCCAGAACAACCTCATCGCCATCCAGGTCAGCGCAAGCCACGCGCAGCACGCCTGCAAACTGGCCGCGGTGAAGTGAGTTCATACCGCCCCGAGCGCACAACGCGCTCGGGGCGGTTCGCCGTCCGGGGCGCTACGCCGGAGTCGCCAAGCGCAGGTCGGTGCCTTCTGCCCGGATTCCCTCCGCCGCCGCATCGGCCAACGCGGCATCGGTGATCACTTCGTCGAAGGCGGTCAGCGACGCGACCTTGTAGCGGCCGAACGTGCCGTACTTCGAGGACCCCGCCACCAGCAACGATTTCGAGGCCGCGACCATCGCGGCGTGCTTGACCTCCACCTTGCGCTCCGACGGGGTGGTCACACCGCGCAACAAGTCCCAGGAGCTCGCGCTGATGAACGCCACGTCCAGCGCCAGCTGCCGCAACGTCGCCGCCGCCAACCGCCCGACGCTGGAGCGGTTCGCCGGTTCGACGAGCCCGCCCAGGTGGATCACGTCGAGGTGCGTGGCGGCCAACAGTCGTTCCACGGCGGTGAAATCGTTGGTGACGACGGTGAGTTCGGTGTGCTCCACCAGCAGCGGGATCATGGTGAGCATCGTGGTGCCCGCGTCGAGGTAGACGGTCATGCCGTCCCGGACGTCGCGGGCGGCTTCCCGCGCCATCGCCTGCTTCTCCGGCTGCTCGGTCACCGACTTCGCCTGGAACGTCGGCTCCGCGTGCAGCTGGCTGGCGATGCGCGCCCCGCCGGGCACCGAGAAGACCAAGCCTTGGCGTTCCAGCTCGGCGAGGTCGCGGCGCACCGTCATGTGCGAGATGCCGAACAGCTGGGTGATCTGCTGGACGCTGAGCACCCCTTCCCGCCGCAGGTGCTTGACCAGCTGCTCACGGCGCTGATCCGGAATGAGCGGCGGATTGTCCGACGCGTCCATGCCCCACTCCTCGTTCCCGTCCCGACCGCCCGTACGCCCCGCCGGTTCTGATCCCCGGCGGCTCCCATTGTCGTCTCCGCCCGCCACCGACTCCCCGGAACCCACCCGAGCCGTGGAGTCGGTGCCCCCTTCGACCGGGCGCACCGGGCGAAGGGGCCTCACCAGAGCCGTGGAGTCGATGCCCCCTTTGACCGGTCGCGTCGGGCGAAGGAGGCATCGACCCCAGTGGGATCAGGTGACGATGGCGCTCAGCAGGAGCACTCCGGCGAGGCTTAACAGGGACTGCACGGAGAGCATCAGGGTCCAGGTGCGGAAGGTCTGCGAGACGCTGAGCTGGAAGTACTCCTTGAACAGCCAGAACCCGGAGTCGTTGACGTGCGAGAGCATCACCGCACCGGACGCGGTCGCCAGCACCAGCAGCTCCGGCGACAGCTCGGGATACGCCGCCACCAGCGGAGCCACGATGCCGGTCGCGGCGGCGGTGGCCACGGTCGCCGAACCCAGGCAGATCCGCAGCAGCGCCGCCACCGTCCACGCCAGCAGCAGCGGTGGCACGGCCCAGTCGACCGCGTACTGCGTGATCAGCTTGTCGACCTCGGTGGCCGAGAGCATCTCCTTGAGCCCGCCGCCCGCGCCGAGGATCAGGATGATCGCGCCGACGGGACCGAGCCCCTTCGCCGCCATCTTCTGCAACTTCGCCAGCCCGAACCCGGACCGCACGCCCAGCGCGAAGAACGCGAACACGACCGCCGCCAGCAGCGACAGCACCGGCGTGTCACACGCCTCGAACAGCACGTTCGCCCAGGTTCCCGGCGGCGTCATCGACGTGCCGAGGGTGCCGATGAGCATCAGGCCCGCCGGGAGCAGCACGGTGATCAGCGCCAGCACCAGCGACACGGGGCGGCGGAGTTCGCCCTCGGCCGGGCCGGGGTCGGGCACCGGGCTCTTGTCCAGGTCAGGGGCGGGGCCGAACCAGCGGGACAGCAGCGGGGTCAGCACCGGGCCGCAGACGATCGCCACCGGAATGGCGATGACCAGGCCGAAGAAGATGGTCATGCCGGTGTTCGCCTCGTAGGCCGCCACCGCCAGCGTCGGCGCCGGGTGGGGCGGCAGCAGGCCGTGCGAGACGTACAGTCCGGCCGCCATCGGCAGTCCCACGAACAGCAGGTGCGAGCCGGTCCGCTTCGCCACCGCGTACACCAGCGGCACCAGCATCACGAAGCTCACGTCGAACAGGTGCGGCATGCCGATCAGCAGTGCGGCGGCGGCGATCGCCGCGGGGATCCACTTGACGGGGCGGGATCCGATGAACGCGGTCGCGATCCGGTCCGCTCCCCCGGATCCGAGCAGGATGCCGCCGAGGATGGTGCCGAGCCCGATGACGGGTCCGGTGTCGCTGAGGGCGTCGCCGAATCCGGTCTGGAAGTGCTCCGCGGTCTCGCCGGGCGCGATGCCGTTGGCGAGGCCCAGCCCGAGCGCCGCGATCATCAACGCCAGGAACGGGTGCAGCTTCATCTTCGTGATCAGCACGATCAGCACCACGATCGCGCCGGCCGCCAGCAGCAGCGGGGTGAGTTCGGCGCTCATCGGGCGACCTCCCGCGCCCATTCGCCGCCGAGCTCCCAGGCTTCGACCAGCGCCGAATCCGGATTCTCCAGGTCCGACAAGGTGATCAGCCCACCGGCCGCGACGTCGCGGCCGAGCGCGGCGTGCGCGGCGAGGTACAACGGGGCGACGTCGGCGGGGGCGTCCTCGTCGCGCAGCAGCACGGCCTGCACGCCGGTGACGTCGTGGTGGTGCCCGCCCATGTCGAGCACGGTGCCCGCGGCGAGATCGGCTCGGGCGCGTCCGGCGAGCACCGCGTGCCTGCCCGGTGGCGAAGCGTCCGGCGTCCGGCCGTGCGCGGCGATCGCGAGCAGAGTTGCCGGAGTTTCCACGCCCATCAGGTGGTACGGCAGGTAAACGGTCGCGTAGCGCCCGTCCCGGCTCACGACGTGGCCCTTCTCGGCGAGGATCCGCCAGGTCTCGGCGTCGTTGGTGCGCAGCACGACGAACTCGCCACCGGCGAACGACGCCTCGTCGGGCAGCCGCAGCGCGCTGAACACGTCGACCGCGCCGGTCTCGTGCAGCAGGCCGCCGTGTTCGCGCAGCGAGTAGATGTCGGCGAGCTCGGCGATCCGCGCGACCGGGTAGTGCAGTCGTTCCACGTCGGGCCGGTACCCGGTGTTGTTCGCGACGACGGCCATCTCGCAGTAGTCGGCGGTCGCGCCGGTGGGCAGTGCGGCGACGGCTTCCGCTCGGGCGGCGAGGGTGCCGCGCACGTCGTCGCCGAGGGTGAGCAGGTCGCCGAGCGCGGGGGCGGAGACGGTGCGGTCGAGCTGGGTGACCGTTTCGGTGGCCGGGTCGTAGACCAGGTCGTACTCGCTGGACTTGCCGATCGCGACGACGTCCATGCCCAGCAGCCGCGCCCAGTCGAGCAGCCGGATGAGGTTTCCGGGCTGGTCGCCCTCGGCGGGGGCGTAGACGACGTCGTGGTCCGCCGCGAGGCGTGCCAGTTGCAGTCCGGCGACGGAGTCGACCTCCTTGCTGACCATGGCGACGTGCCTGCCCGACGTCAACGCGGCGCGTGCCATGGCATGACCGTGGGCGGGGCTGCCGGTGGCTTCGACGAGCACGTCCCATTGCCCGGCGCCGAGCAGGTCCTGGTCGGCGACGAGCGCGATGTGTCCGGCGGCGGTGGCCGCGGCGGTCTGCTCAGCGTCGGTGCAGGTGTGCAGTTCCTCCGGCGCGTAGCCGAGTTCGAGGCACAGCTCGTGCAGCCGGGGCACGTCCACGTCGCACAGCACCGCGGGCGTCAGCGCGGGGATCAGCCTGGTCTGCGCCAGCAGCGTGCGGGCGAATCCGCCCGCGGCGCCGGAAAGCGCGTAACCGACGGGCCGGTCGCCGGCGCCCGGCCGGCGGGACTGCACATTCATGGGTCTCCTCGTTGAGTCCTCGCGTCGCCGAGCATCGACTCCGCGACGCGACGGCCGATCCGGCCACTAGCAGCATCACGCGGTTTAACAAAACATATTCACTCATTCACACTAGAGTCAAGCGTGCTAACATTTTTTCACGTAAGCGCATCGGCTCGCGGAACGCACGAACGGCCCGCAAGAACGACCCGACAGTGCCGCACAGAACCACCCCGTCCGCACTCCGCGGACCACCACCGCCCGCCCACGGGCACCCGCGACCGGGAGGACGCATGCCGCTGATCGGCGCGATCGCCGACGACTTCACCGGAGCCACCGACCTCGCGACGATGCTCGTCTCCCGCGGTTTCCGGACCGCCGTGGTGATCGGCGCGGCCGAGCCCGACGAGCCGCTCGGCGAACTGGACGCGGTGGTGGTGGCCCTGAAGTCCCGCACCGCACCCGTCGAGGAAGCGGTGCGCGAGTCCGTCGCCGCGCTGCGCGGGCTGCGCAAGGCGGGCTGCGAGCGGATCTACGTGAAGTACTGCTCCACGTTCGACTCCACACCCACCGGCAACATCGGCCCCGTCGTCGACGCCGTGCTCGACCAACTCGGCGCGGAACGCGCCGTCGTCGTGCCCGCGTTCCCCGCCACCGGCCGCACCGTGCACCGCGGTCACCTGTTCGTCGGCGATCAGCCGCTGGCCGAGAGCCCGATGCGCGACCACCCGCTGACTCCCATGCGGGACTCGAACCTGCTGCGCCTGCTCACCCCGCAGACTCGCCGTCCGGTGCGGCTGATCGGCCACGACGTCGTGCGCGCGGGCGCCGAGGCGGTGCGCGCGGAGCTGGCCGAGACCGAGTCGGCACTGGTCGTGGTCGACGCCGCGACCGACGCCGATCTCGTGACGATCGCCGAGGCCACCGCGCAGGACCCGGTGCTCACCGGCGGCGCGGGACTCGCGCTCGGCCTCACCGGCCCGCACCCGGACAGCGCCCGCGCGGACTCCGCCGGATCGGGACCCGCCGTCGTGCTCGCCGGGAGCGCATCGGCAGCGACCAGAAGCCAGGTCGCGCACGCGAAATCCGTGCTGCCGAGCCGGAAACTCGACATCGCCGCGCTGCGCGCGGACTTCGACGGCGCCGTCGCCGAACTGGTCGAGTTCGCCCGCGCCCAGTGGGCGGTGGACCCCGACCTGCCACCGTTGATCTACGCGGTGGACGAGGGCGACGAGCTCGAACCGTCGCAGAGTGCCACCCCCGCCGGGGAGCTGCTGGAGCGGGCGCTGGCGCGCTGCGCTGGCGAACTGGTCGTGCTCGGGGCGCGACGGTTGCTCGTCGCGGGCGGCGAGACGTCCGGCGCGGTGGTGCTGGCGCTCGGCGCGACGGCGCTGCACGTCGGCGCCCAGATCGCTCCGGGCGTTCCGTGGTGCCGAACCGATTCCTACGTGGACGGAGAGGTTCGAGCGGTGGACGTGGCGCTGAAATCGGGGAACTTCGGAGGGGTCGACATCTTCACCACGGCATGGGACGTGCTGTCATGACACGCCACGAACTGGTCGCCGCCGGTGCCCACCTGGCCGCGCTCGGCCTGAGTCCCGGCTCCTCCGGGAACATCAGCGTCCGCGAGGGCGACCGGATGCTGCTCACGCCGACCGGCGCGGACCTCGCCGACCTCGATCCGGACGCGCTCTCGGAACTGTCGCTGGACGGTGAACACCTGGCAGGCCCCCGGCCGTCGAAGGAGTTCCCGCTGCACGGTGCGTTCTACCGCCGCGACCCGGGCACGACCGCGGTGGTGCACCTGCACTCCCGCAACGCGGCGGGCGCGGCGTGCTTGGCGCCGTGGTCGGATCGCAGCGCGATCCCGCCGCTCACCCCGTACTTCGTGATGCGCGTCGGCCAGTCCCCGCTGATCCCCTACGCCGCACCCGGCGACCCGGCGCAGGCCACGGCGCTGGAGGCGCTCGACTTCGACTTCCGCGCGGCTCTGCTGCAGAACCACGGTCCCATCACCTCCGGCACCACGCTCGCGGCGGCGGTGGACGCGGCGGTGGAGATCGAGGAGGTCTCGGCCCTGCTGCTGCGCCTGGGCTCGCACACTCCCCGCCTGCTCGAACCGCACCACATCCACGAACTCACGGAGAAGTACGGCACGCCTTGGGACGCGTGACCTCGGCCCTCGCCTGGTGATAGCCGGACAACGACCGTCCCGCGGAATCTTCGAACATCGGCGCCCGCGGCCGGCCCTTGAACGACGCGCGGGCGATCCGACGAGGCAGGGTTCGACGGGCCGGGAACGGCCGAGGCCCTCGACGCTGAGCGCCGAGGGCCTCGAACCGTGATCAGTCCTCTGTGGACCAGGAATCAGCTGCCCGGTGCCCCGAACGACGGGGGTGCGTCCTCCGGTGCGCTGCCCCACTCGGTGTTCGGTTCGGTGCCGAGGGTGTAGTCCAGCGTGCCGCCCTCGTTGACGAACCGCTCCGACAGCCACGTCTTGCCGCTCGGCGTGCCGTTGACCGCCAGGTCCTGCACGTACTTCGCGTCCCGCGACGCGTCCGGAGCGTTGATGTCGATCGTCTTCCCGTTGCCCCGGTCGATGCTGATCGACGAGAACAGCGGGCTGGCCAGCACCAGTTCGGCACGGCCCGGCGCCTCCGGGTACATGCCGAGCGACGCCCAGACCGCCCAGGAGGACATCTGGCCGAGGTCGTCGTTGCCGACCAGGCCGTTGGGTTCCGCGCTGAACAGGTCGGTCAGCGCTCGCCGCACCACGTCCTGGGTCTTGTGCGGCTGCCCCGCGTAGGCGTACGCCCAGGGCGTGTTCGCGGAAGGCTCGTTGCCGAGGTAGGCGTTGGCCTTGTCCGGGCCGCCGTTGAGTTCGGCGAAGAACTCGTCGAGCCGCCCGGTGACCTGTTCGTCGCCGCCCATCTGATCGAACAGCTCCCGGTGGTTGAACGGCACCATCCAGGTGTACTGCGCGGCGTTGCCCTCGACGTAGCCGTCCTGCTGTTCAGGGGCGAACTCCGGCCAGGAGCCGTCGGCCGCGCGGGGCTGGATCCAGCCGTTGCCGGGGTTGAACAGGTTCTTCCAGTTCTGCGCCCGGTTCTGGAACTCGTCGTGGGTTTCGGTCGAGCCGATCCGCTGGGCGAACTGGGCCACCGCGAAGTCCGCGCTGGTGTACTCCAAGGTGGTCGAGACCGATCCCCAGGACTCTTCGTCGTCGGCGGGGATGTAGCCGAGCTCCCCGTACTTGTCGTGGACGGGGCGTTCATCGGAGTTGGACGCACCCGCCACCATGCGTTCCAGCGCCGTGGCGGTGTCGAAGTCGGTGGCGCCGAAGGCGTGCGCGCTCGCGATCATGATCGGCAGCGGATCGCCGGTCATCACGCCGGTCCCGCCGTTGGCCACCGTCCAGCGGTCGAAGTAGCCGCCCTGCACGGACTGGTTCACCGCGGACTGCGCGATGTCGGAGGCGATGTCCGGTGCGATCAGCGAGACCAGCTGCATCTGCGAGCGGTACACGTCCCAGCCGGAGTAGTTCGCGTACTGGGCGTGGCCCGGTTCGGCGGTGTGCACGTTGCCGTCGAAGCCCGTGTACTCGCCGGTGACGTCGCTGAAGACGTTCGGGTGCAGCAACGAGTGGTAGAGGCCGGTGTAGAGGCGGCGGCGGTCCTGGTCCGCACCGCCACCGACGTTGATCCGGCCGAGCATCTCGTTCCACGCGGCCCTGGTGCCGTCGCGGACCTCGTTGATGCCGCGCTCGCCGAGTTCCTCGGTGGCATTGGCCTTGGCGCCGTCGAGGCTGACGAACGACATGCCGACGCGGGCGGTCACGGTGCGCTCGGCGCCGGGATCGAAGGACACGAACGCCTGCGCCCCGTCGTCCTGCGGAGCCGCCCGCCCGTCCTTCGCGGGTGCGGCTCCCGCGGCCGAGCCGGTGATCTCCTTGCTCGACGGGTCGACCTTGCCGTCGCGCACCACGCCGCTGTTGGTGAAGTCCTTGTCGAACTCCGCGTGGAAGTAGATCCGATATTCGTTGCCGCCCCCGCAGAAGCCGCCGCCGTCGGTGTAGCCGCTGATGCTGTTGCCCTCGACCGTCAGCGAGCCGGACGCGTCGTTGAACGCCTTCGCCGCGTCGACCGACAGCGACGCGGTCTGCCCTTCCGGGTAGGTGAATTTCGCGATGCCCGCCCGCTGGGTGGCGGTGAGCTCGGTCCGCAGGCCGTTGTCGAAGGTGACGTCGTAGGCGCCGGGCGACGCGGATTCGTTCTCGTGCGAGAACGTGTAGTCCGCGGCCGGAGCGTCACCGAGCACGGGCAGGAACGGAATGTTGCCGAAGTCGCCGCAGCCCGCGCCGGAGATGTGGGTGAGGCTGAATCCGCGGATCCGATCGTCGTCGTACTGGTAGCCGCCGTGCTGGTATTCGGTCGTGTCCGGGCTCCACTGCATCATCCCGAACGGCGCCGCGGCACCCGGGAAGGTGTTGCCCGCGCCGCCGCCGTGCCCGAAGTCGGGGCCGCCGACCTGGGTTCCGGTGAACGGGTTGACGTACTGCGCGGGATCTTCGACGTCCGGCGCGGCCGGGGCCGCGATCGCCGGGGCCGCCGCTGCGGGCAGGGCCAGTGCGGTGACCAGCCCGACCGTGGTGACCAGAATCGATCGGTATCGGTCGGATGTGCGTCTGCGCCTGGATGTGCGCATCGTGCTCCTCTCCCTGGGGACGGGACGACGGGGTCAGGACGAAGTGGCGGCGGGAATGTCCGGCGCGACAATCGCGAAGCCGGAATTCCCCGCAGGAACTCGGGCGGTCCGCTAGCGGACGCGAGAAAGCGGCGGCGCCTTTCCGGTGAGAGCGCGAACGGGCCGCGAGCGCGGATCGCGAAGGCGGGCACCGCTGCTTTTCCTGAGCCGGTTCCGGCGGAACGTATTCAGCGGATCCCGTTGTGACCGAAAGGGACGTCGAGCCTGCTCCGGTCGCAGCAACGCGTCCGAGAATCGTCGCCGATGGCAGGCAGAAGAGCTCGGAACGCGCACGGATCCCCCATGACAACGTTGTCTAATGCGGTGATCACAACCGTACAGATCGGACTCGGAAGCGGCAACGATCACCGCCGCCAGATCTGCCGGACCAGCCGATTCTGGAGAATTTTCCATCCATTCAGGGCAATCGCGACCGCTCACACATTTACCAGAAGAACCCTCTTCCCCTGAATCCGGACACCGATTCCGGTGTCTTCGTGCGGGAAAGAACCCGTCGGTTCAGAACTCCGCAGCCGGATCACGGCACCGAACCCGCCCGTTCCGATGCGCCGGCGATCGCAACGACGTCCGCGCACGACAAGCCGTCAGGGCACGGCGCACTGGCCCCGAGGCCCGCAGCCCGGCTCAGATGAATGCCGCCTTCGCTCGGTCCTACCGGTCGAACAGGCCATTCCTCTGCCGGGACCGGTGGACCCAACGGCCCCATTGACCGGTCCTGCTAAGCGGAAAAGGCATTCGTCTCAGGGGCTGGGGTGCTCGCTCGCTACGCCTGCCGGGCGGGTCGGGCGTCCAGGAGGTCGGCGGCGAGCTGCTTGCCGAGGTCGATGGGATCGGGGCTGCGGCTGAACTTGGAACCCGCGACCGCGCCGTCGTAGAGCAGGCGGAGGCGTTCGGCGGTGGCCTCGGCATCGGCGGCGCCCGCCTGCTCGGCCAGCTCCACCAGCAGCTCGTGCAGCCAGGCGCGATGCCGGTCGACGGAGGCTCGGGCGGGATGCTTCGGGTCGGGGAACTCGGTGGCCGCGTTGAGGTACAGGCACCCCCGGAAACGCCGGGACACCGCCGCCCCGTGAGCCAGGTCGAACAGGGCGAGGATCTTGTCCCGCGGACTGTCGAGGTCCGCGGCGGCCTTCTCCCACTTCCGGCGATCGGCCTCGTCCTGATCGTCGAGGTAGGCCGCGACCAAAGCGTCCTTGGAGCCGAACGCGTGGTACAGGCTGGCCCGCGCGACGCCCGCCTCGGCGAGCACCCGGTCGATCCCGACCGCCCGGATCCCCTCGCGCACGAACAGGTTTCCCGCCGCCTCCAGCAGTCGCCGGGCCGGCGCGGCGCCGCCGGATCGCGTGGTGGCCATGCCCACACGGTAACACCGATAGACAGACCGATCGGTCTAGCCCTACGCTGGACGGCATGCCACGTTCGGAGCTCGTGCGGCGACTGCAGGTGGACCTGCTTCGGGTCGCCAGCGCGGTCTGTCCTGCTCCCCTGGCCTGAATTTCCCCTTCCGCGGCACTCCTGCGACGGCTGTGAAGCCGTCCGCCGCCGCATGTCCCGAGCCTGGCCCTGGAGGCTTCGCCATGTCCTTGTACCTGTACGAAATCGTGCCCACCGCCAGCGCCCGCCCGGAGACCGAGAAGCTGCTCAGCGCCTTCGACACCGCCGCCCGCACCGCAGGCGCCGAACTGATCGAATCCCAGGTGACCGGCTCGCTGGACCGGGTGTTCGCCGTGGTGGAGGCCGAGGACGACACCGTTCTCGGCAGCGCGCTGAACACGAAGCGGCTCCCCGAGGTGGCCGAGCTCTCCGGCCCGCACCTGGTGCGGCTGGTCGGCGCCGAACTCGCCGACGTCAAGGCGGCCCGCCCGGAGGCCGGTTACCTCGTCGAGTGGGACTTCCCCGCGGACCTGGACATGGACACCTACCTGGCGAACAAGAAGGCCAAGGCCCCGAAGTACGCCGAGGTCCCGGAGGTCACGTTCCTGCGCACCTACGTGCGCGAGGACATGGCGAAGTGCCTGTGCTTCTACGACGCGCCGGACGAGGACGTGGTCCGCAAGGCCCGCGACGTCGTGAGCACCCCCGTCGACCGCCTGCACACCTTGGATCGTGGCTGAAGAGCCCTTTCAGCGTGGATCTGCGTGGCGGTGCCGGCAGCGGAACCTCCGCGGCTTCCTCGCTGCGGGATCGATTTCTCCTGTAGCCACAGCGAAATCGCCGTCCTCGTGAGGAAGCGGAGAAGCCGCCGGTGGTCTTCTTGCTCAAGCTGGTCACTGCTCAGCGGCTCCGCCGCTGACAAGACACAGATCGAACATCATCCTGGAAGGACTGCTGAACCATGGTCTCCGCGCACACCGCCGCCCAGGTCGCGGCGCCCACCGGCTATCCGGATCGCGCGGCCGTCGCGGAGTTCTTCACCGCACGGGCCGGTGATCTGGACCAGGGCGGCTGCGATGTCCGCCCCGGCCTCGGTTTCCTCGGCGAACGGGGGCTGCTCGGGCTGGGCGCACCGGACAACGCGGACGACGAGCTGGCCACCATGCTGCTGGTCGTCGAGGACGTCGCGGCGAGCTGCATGAGCTCCGGGTTCTCGCTGTGGGCGCAGCGCATGGTGATCGAGTACCTCGAACGCGGGCGAGCCGGGGCGGGACCGGATCGGGAACCGGCCGCGCTGCGGTCGGGTTCCCGGATCGGCGTCACCGCGATGGCCCCGGCGATGAAGCACGTGGCCGGGCTCGAACCGGTCCCGGTGATCGCCGAACGCACCGACGGCGGCGTACGGCTCAACGGACCGATCCGCTGGGCGTCGAACCTGTTCGAGGACGCGCTGGTCGTGGTGCCCGCGCGGTTCGCCGACGGCGGCGGCCTGATCGCGGTGCTGCGCGTCGACGATCCCGGCGTGACGGTCCGCAGTGCACCGGAACTGCTGGCGCTGGGCGGCACCCGTTCGTCGTCGGCGACCCTCACGCAGGTGGAGGTGCCCGCCGGGAACGTGCTCAGCGAGGACCTCACCGGGTTCGTGCGCTCGGTCCGCCCGACGTTCCTGCTGGTGCAGAGCGCGTTCTGCGCCGGACTGGCCGGAGCCTCCAGGCGGTGCTCGGCGGAGCTGCTGGACGGCTTGAACGCCGAATTCCGCGAGGACTTCGACGAGCTCGCGTCCCGGCACGATTCGGTGCGCGCCCGGCTGTTCGACTTCGCCCGCGCACCGCACCGGCCGTCCCCTGCGGACCTGCTGCGGCTGCGGCTGGACGCCGCGCGAGTCGCGGGCACGGCGACCAAACTGGAATCCACCCTCATCGGCGGCCGCGGCTACGTCGCCACCAGCGCGACGAGCCGCCGGTTGCGCGAGGCGGCTTTCCTCCCGATCCAAGCTCCGACGGAAGGACAACTGCGGTGGGAACTTTCACGGTCCGCCTGACCGGAGCGGACAAGTCCTACGGCCACGGGCCGCGCCGCCGAAACGTCCTCAGTGGACTTGAATTGTCCGTGCGGGACGGGGAATTCCTGGTGATCCTCGGACCCAGCGGGTGCGGCAAGTCGACGTTGCTGCGGGTGCTCGCCGGGCTGGAGTCGCTGGACGGCGGTTCCGTCGAGTGGTCCAGCGGCGCCTCCCGGCCGCCCATCGGAGCCGTTTTCCAGCAACCGCACCTGATGCCGTGGCTGACGGTGCGGGACAACGTGCTGCTCGGCGGGCGCTACCGGGCCAACCGGGGCCGCTTCGCCCCGGACTGGGCGGCGGAGCTGATCACCCGGCTGGGCCTGGCGGAGCTCGCCGAGTCCTATCCGGACCAGCTCTCCGGCGGGCAGGCGCAGCGCGTCGCGGTCGCACGAGCGGCGGCGATCGAACCGGCGCTGCTGCTGCTCGACGAACCGTTCAGCGCACTCGATCCGGCTGCGCGCGGCGACCTGCGGAGCTGGGTGCGTTCGACCACCGACGACTTGCGGTTGACCACGGTGCTGGTCACCCACGACGTGGACGAGGCGCTGCTGGTCGGTGATCGCATCGCGATGCTCGACGGTTCCGGGACGGTGGCCCAGGAGTGGCCGAACGATCCGGGCAGCACCGACGGCCCGCTGCGGGAGGAACTGCTGGCGCGCTACCCGGCGGGACCGGTCGCGGCCGGAGTCATCTGATGAGCCCGCACGTGAGTCGCCGCTCGGTGCTGCTCGGCGCGGGCGCGCTCGGGGCGGCGGCCGGAATCGGTGCGACCGCGGACCTCGGCCTGCACGCCGCCCAGCACCGCGACGCCTCCTCGGCGGCGATGCGGATCGGCTACCTGCCGATCACCGATGCCGCACCGCTGCTCGTCGCGCACGGCAGCGGGCTGCTCGACGAGCACGGCACCGGCGCGCAGCGTCCCGTGAAGTTCCGCAGCTGGGCTTCGCTGGCCGAGGCGTTCCTGACCCGCCAGGTCGACGTGGTGCACCTGCTCATGCCGTTCGCGGTGCAGCTGCGCTACGCGATGGGCACCGCGTGCCGGGTGCTGGCGTGGAACCACACCAACGGCTCCGCGCTCACCGTGCACCGCGACATCGATCGCATCGAGCAGCTGGCCGGGCGCAAGGTCGCCATCCCGTTCTGGTGGTCCATCCACAACATCGTGCTGCAGCGGATGCTGCGCGCCGCCGGGCTCACACCGGTCGTGCGGCGGCAGCCGTCGGCCGAGGACGGGACGGTGGAGCTGGTGGTGATGAGCCCGTCGGACATGGTTCCGGCGCTGGACAACGGTTCCGTCGGCGGCTTCATCGTCGCCGACCCGTTCAACGCCATCGCCGAGATCAAGGGCGTCGGGCGCATCCTGCGCTTCGTCGGCGACGTGTGGCGCGACCACGCCTGCTGCGTGGTGCTGGCGCACGAGGACTTCCTGCGCGCCGCGCCGGACCGGGTGCAGGGGCTGGTCGACGCGCTGGCGCTGTCCCAGCTGGGGCTCGCGCGGGATCGGCGGGCCGGTGCGCGGGCGCTCACCGGCGGGCATTACCTGCCGCAGCCGCTCAAGGCGGTGACCAAGGCGCTGAACTACCCGGCGGCCGAGTACGTGGAACGCGGCGCCTTGCGACATGCCGATTGGTCCGGTCAGCGCATCGGATTCCAGCCGTTCCCGTTCCCCGGTTTCACCGCGGAACTCGTCGCGTCCATGCGGGACACGGTCGTCGACGGCGACACCGGTTTCCTCACCGGGATTCGTCCCGACGAGGTGCACGGGCAACTCGTCGACGACCGGTTCGTGCGCAACAGCCTGAACCGCTTCGGCGGCCCCGGCGCGTTCGGCCTGCCCGATGCCCTACTCCGCAGCGAAGAGGTGAACCCCGCATGACCGCGACCTCCCCGCGCGAAGCCGAGGAGACCGTTCGGAACGCACGATCCTCGGCGGACGGACGGCTGGTGCATCGAGCCGGGCCGCCGCTGGTCGCGATCGTGGTCGCCGTCGCGCTGTGGTGGCTGGTGACCGACGTGCTCACCGGCGACCGGCTGCTGTCCTCGTTCGCGCCGCAGCACGCGGTGCCCGCGGTGGGTGAGCTGCTGACGCGGGGCGTGCTGCTGCCGGACGTGGCCGCGAGCTTGTGGCGGCTGCTGCTGGGCATGCTCATCGCCGCCGTCATCGGCATCCCGGTGGGGCTGCTCGTGGGTTCGCTCGACGTCGTGGAGCGCGCCACCCGCCCCGTGTTCCAGTTCCTGCGGATGATCTCGCCGCTGTCCTGGGCGCCGATCGCCGTGGCCGTGTTCGGCATCGGACACCGGCCGGTGACGTTCCTGGTCGCGGCGGCGGCCGTCTGGCCGATCGTGCTCAACACCGCGGCGGGAGTCCACGCGGTGTCGCCCGGCCACCTCCAAGTGGCGCGTTCCCTCGGCGCGAGCCGGTTCGAAGTGCTCACCAGCGTGGTGCTGCCGACCGCGCGCGGCCACGTGCTCACCGGGCTGCGGCTGGCCCTGGGCATCGCGTGGGTGGTGCTGGTTCCGGCGGAGATGCTGGGCGTGGATTCCGGACTGGGCTACCAGATCCTGAATTCCCGCGACCAACTCGCCTACGACCAGGTGATGGCGGTGATCCTGGTGATCGGCGTCCTCGGCTACCTGCTGGACACCCTGGCGCGCACCGTCCTGCGACCCCGGCGGAGGTGATCACGCAGCGATCCTGAGCCCACGGCTCTCACCCCGACGTGAGACGATCTTGGTGTGGCGAGGTCTTCACGGTCTGCGAGGTCCCCTCGCGGAAAGCCCGCGAATCCGTTGCGGCTGCTGTACGTCGTGATCGTGCTGTTGCTCGTCGGGGCCGGGTTCGGTGTGGCGCAGGTTGATTCGGGCGTTGCGCGCACGAGCACCGTCGTCGACGGCGTGCCGGTCGACCTGGTGCGTCCCGCCGAACCGAGCGCCGAGCAGGCTCCGGCGGTGGTCGTGACGCACGGGTACGCCGGGAGTCGTCGGCTGATGGCCGACTGGGCGACGACGCTGGCGCGTGCGGGATTCGTCGTCGCACTGCCGGATTTCGCCGGGCACGGGGCCAACCGGACGCCACTGCCCGAGGGCTCGGCGAGTCGGCCCCGGCTCGCGGCGGACCTCACCGCGACCGTTGAGCTGCTGCACCGGACGCCGGGGGTGGACCCGGCGCGCATCGGCCTGGTCGGGCACTCCATGGGCGCGGGAGCGGTGCACCGATTCGCGTCCGAGCATCCCGAGATCGCCGCGACGGTGGCGATCTCACTGCCCGGCGGCGACACCGGCCAGGATCCGGCGCTGCCGAAGAACCTCCTGCTGCTCACCGGCCGGTACGAGTTCCCGGCGTTTCACCGAGCGGCCGAGCAGGCCCTGAGCGCCGGGCGTCCTGAAGCAACTTGGGGATCACCCACCGGGGATCCTGCGCTGGGGAGCGCTCGACAGGGCGTCACCGTTGCCGGCACCGAGCACATCACGATCCTGTTCGCGCCGCAGGCGCATGCGGAGACCGTGCGCTGGCTGCAGGCGTCACTGCACAACACCGCCACGCCCGGCGCGAACGCGGCCGGTGAACGCGTTCTCGCCGCCGCACTGCTCCTGGGAGCTTTCGCGATCGGCCTCGTTCCCTTGGCGCGCAAGCTCTTCCCGCCCGCGCCACCGGCCGCGGAACGCCATGCCGCGGTGCCCCGGATCGCCGGAGCCGTCGCGGCCGGGGGCGTCCTCGCCTTGGCCGGTTCCGCCCTGGCCCCGGCGGGATGGTCGCCGCCGGCGGTCGGCGGTGAGGTCGGATTGTTCCTCGCGCTGTTCGGACTCGGCAGCGGACTCACTTTCGCACTCCTCGCCCGGGCAGCAGTCCGGCCTGGACCGGGCGACTCACCTTGGAGATCGCTCGCGGTCACCTGCTACGCCGTGCTGGCTGTCGCCGTCCCCATCGGTTTCGGCCTGGCGGAGCCCGTTCCGCACGGCTCACGCTGGTGGTGGACGCCGCTGGTCGTCGTCGGTTGCGGCATCACCTGCGCCGCAGCGGAGTTCCTGACGTGCGGCCAGAACGGCCGGCGACGAGACGCCGTGCGGGCGGCGGTGCTGCTCACCGCTCTGCTCGGCATCGCGGCGGCGGCGGTCGTGGGCGTCCTTCCGGGCTTCGTCGTCCTGATCACGCCGCTGCTCGGCGCGCTGCTCCTCTGGCACCTCGCCTGGGCCGCCGTCCTCACCAGAACCGGCGCCCCCTGGTGGCTGCCCGCCGTCGTCGGGGGCGTCCTCCTCGGCTGGCCGCTCGCCGCGGTGAGCCCGCTCGGCTGAAGGCGCGGGCTGAACGCGTACCACCATGGCGGCAAGGTCGCGGCCGAGGACCGGGCATTCCTCCAGCACTTCATCGCGGTCGGCGATCGCCGAGGCAACCCGATGACAGCCCTCGGGAGCGCACGGCCCAACTGGAAGCATCCCGACCTCACCGCGGGAACGGGCGGCGGGGGTGTCCCGCCGCCCTCCCGGGGCGCACGGCTCGGGGACCGTGGCCCGGTGCTCCCGCGGATCGCGGAGTCACCGCCGCAGCGCCAGGCGGGACAGGCGGTTGCCGAGGAATTGGGCCGCCTGCACCAGCACGATGATGATCAGCACCGCGATCGCCGTGACAGTCCAGTCGAAGCGCTGGTAGCCGTAGGTGATGGCGAAGTCGCCGAGCCCGCCGCCGCCGACCGCTCCCGCCACCGCCGTCATGTCCACGACCGCGACGAACACGAAGGTGTAGCCCAGGATCAGCGGCCCCAGCGCCTCCGGCACCAGCAACGTGACGATGATCCGCAGCGGGCTCGCGCCCATCGCGCGGGCCGCCTCGATCACGCCGGGGTCGATGGCGACGAGGTTCTGCTCCACGATGCGGGAGATGCCGAACGTGGCCGCCACGATCAGCGCGAACGTCGCCGCCGGAGTGCCCAGCGTGGTACCGACGACGGCGAGCGTCACCGGGCCGATCGCGGTGATGAAGATGATGAACGGGATCGGCCGGATGATGTTCACCAGCACGTTGAGCACGGTGAACACCACGCGGTTGCCGAGCAGCCCGCCGGATCTGGTGGTGTAGAGCAGAATTCCCAGCACCAGCCCGAGGAATCCGCCGACGAGCATCGTCGTCAGCACCATCCCGATGGTCTGGCCGATCGAGCTCAGCAGCACCGGGCCGATGGTGTTCCAGTCGATGTTCATGCCGCGAGTTCCTCCACCTCGGTGACGGCGCGCAGCTCGGCGATCAGCGCGTCCACGTCGTCGTCCGCGCCGACCAGTTCCAAGGTGAGCTGCCCGAGCGGTTCGCCGCCGAGTTCCTCGATGCCGCCGTGCACGATCTCGAAGCTCACCCGGTATTTGCCGACCGCGTCGGAAAGCACCGCGCCGACGTGCCGTTCGCCCCGGATCCGCGCCGTGACCAGGCGTCCGGCATGCCGGTCGCGCAGCCGCGCCAGATCCGCCCCGTCGGGCTGGTCGTGCAGGACGGTGCGCACGAACCGGCGGGTCGTCTCGGTCGCCGGGTTGGTGAACACCTCCACCACACCGCCCTGCTCGATGAGCCTGCCGGAGTCGAGCACCGCGACCCGATCGGCGATTCGCCGGACGACCGCCATCTCGTGGGTGATGACCACGATCGTCACGCCCAGTTCCTCGTTGACCCGTTTGAGCAGGTCCAGCACTTCGGCGGTGGTCTCCGGGTCGAGCGCGCTGGTGGCTTCGTCGGCGAGCAGGATCCGCGGACTGGTCGCCAACGCTCGGGCGATGCCGACGCGCTGCTTCTGGCCGCCGGAGAGCTGATCCGGGTAGTGCCACGCCTTGTCCAGCAGGCCGACGAACCGCAGCAACTCGGTGACCCGCTCCTTGCGCTTCGCCGCGTCCCAGCCCGCGACCTTCAACGGGTAGGCCACGTTGCCGAACACGGTGCGGGAACGCAGCAGGTTGAACTGCTGGAAGACCATGCCGATGCCCAAGCGGACCTGCCGCAGCCGCCGCTCGCTCAAGGTGGTGATGTCGGTGCCGTCGACCAACAGGCCGCCGGAACCGACCGGCTCCAGCGCGTTGATCAACCGGACGAGCGTGCTCTTGCCCGCGCCGGAATGCCCGATCACCGCGAACACGTCCCCGGCGTTGATGGACAGGTCGATCCCGTCCAGCGCGGTCACCTTCCCGGCACCCGTGCCGAAGGTCTTGCCGACGCCGCGGAACTCGATGAGCGGACTCATTTCCCGCCCGCCGCACGCACCGCGCCGGTCAACTCCGCCAAGACGGCCTGCAACTCCGCAGGGGAACGGTGCACCTGCACCGATGTGCCCTTGGAGTCGGCCTGCACCTGGCCCGAGACGCGCTCGTCCTGGTAGATCTCCACGAGCTTCGCGTAGGTCGGGTCGTCCTTGTCCTCGGCGCGGGTGACGAACGCGTTGGTGTAAGGCTCCGCGGCCGGTCCCGCCGGATCGTCGGCGAACAGCGCGCTCGTCGGGTCGAGGCCGGCGTCGAGGGCGTAGTTGTTGTTCACGATCGCCGCGTCCGCCGACGGCAGCGAAGCCACGGTCTGCGCCGCGTCGACCGGCAGCACCCGCACCTTCGAAGCCGCGGTGTCGATCTCGGCGGCGGTGGACAGCGGAGTTCCCCCGCCCCGCAACGAGATCAGCCCGGCCTGCTGGAGCACCAGCAGCGCCCGCGCCTGGTTGGTGGCGTCGTTCGGGATCGTCACGGTCCCGCCGCGCGGGATGGCGGCGACGTCGCCGTGGCGCTGCGAGTACAGGCTCAGCGGCACCACGTAGGTGGAGCCGATCGGAGTGAGCGTGTCGTCGGTGGACACGTTGTAGTCGGCCAGGAACAGCAAGTGCTGGAACAGGTTCACGTCGATCTGCCCCTGCGACAACGCCGGATTGGCCTGGTTGTAGTCGCTGAAGTTCACCGTGCGCAGGTCGATACCCTGCTCGGCGGCGAGCTCCTTGAACGTCGCCCAGTACGGCTTGCTCGCGTCGGTGACCCCGATGCGCACGGTCCGGCCCGCCGACTCGTCCGAACCTCCCGAGCCGAACACGGCGAACACCGCTGCGGCGACGAGCACCACGACCAGCGCGAGCCCGCCCAGCAGCAGGCCTCGGCGGCGGCCCTTCGGCTTCTCCGGCAATTCGGTGGCGTCTCTTTCGGACATCGCAGGCCTCTCCCAGATGGATGCGCGCGAACTTCGCGCGGCGAGATGCGGCAACGATGCACCGATCACCGGTGGCGGCGGAAACCGTGCCACGATCTGGAATTCTCGCGGTGGATCTTGTCGGCGCGGCCGATCTGTGCTGCGGGCCGGAGCCTGCGGAGATCTCGTCGGCGCCAGGTCACGTGATCTGCGAATACCGAGCGCGCGAGAACACAGGGGCCGCGGGCTCCATCACCAAGGGAATCCACTTAGGACGGGTCGTCGATCGGACGTCCGATCCCGAATGACGGAACGCGTTGCCGATCGCTCGTACGACTCTTACGTTGCACGCCGTGCTGAAGCAGGATGAAAGACCACGGCAGATCTCCGGAAGCACCGGAGGCACCGCGAGCCGGCCGCTCCGATCGCTGCGCGCTCTCAGCGGGCCGTTGCTCGCGCTCGGCTCCGTCGTGCTGCTGATCTTGATCTGGCAGCTCGTGGCCGTGCTGCGGATCTGGCCGGAGCAGATCGTGCCCGCGCCCGCGCAGGTGTGGGCGCAGCTGCTGTCCACCAGCGACCCGAACAACGGCCAGGACGGCTACGCCGGATACACGCTGGTGGAACGACTGGCGGTGAGCCTGCGACGACTCTCCTACGGCGTCGGCTACGGCGTGCTGATCGGCATCGGCCTCGGTCTGGCGATGGGACTCATCCCCGCCGTGCGGGTGATGCTGGAGCCGCTGGTCACGTTCATCCGGGCGCTGCCGCCGCTGGCCTACCTGAGCCTGCTGGTCATCTGGTTCGGCATCGACGAGGAACCGAAGGTGTACCTGCTGATGGTGGCCGCGTTCCCGCCGGTCGCCGTCGCCACCGCCGCCGCCGTCACCGGCGTCAGCAGACAGTACGTGGAGGCCGCGCAAGCGCTCGGCGCGAACCGGTGGCACGTCATCGCCTCGGTGATCCTGCCCGCCTCGGTACCGGAGATCCTCACCGGAATCCGGCTCGCCGTCGGCATCGCCTACGGCTCGGTGGTGGCCGCGGAAACCGTCAACGGCGCCGACGGACTCGGCGGCATGGTGCTCAACGCCCAGCGCTACAACCAAACCGCCACGGTGATCCTCGGCCTGTTCGTCATCGGGATCACCGGGCTGATCATCGACCTGCTGATCGTCGCGGTGCGGCAATCCCTGTCCCCGTGGCGCAGCCGGATCTGACCGGCCCGCCACGACTTCCGAGAGGAACCCCAGTGCACTTTTCCGCCGCCCGGCGCCCGCTCAGCCGACGGTCCGTGTTCAGCCTGTTCGGCGCGGCCGCCGCCGTTCCCGCGCTCGCCGCCTGCGGAGTCGGCGGGGAGACCGATGAGGAGAAGGCGAAGACCGTCCGGATCGCCTACCAGAACTTCGCCGACAGCACGCTGCTCGTCAAGGAGCAGCGCACGTTGGAGAACCGGTTCCCCGACCACGAATTCGAGTGGACCGCGTTCGACTCCGGCGCCGGCATCAACACCGCGTTCCTCGGCGGCGCGCTGGATCTCGCCGTGATCGGCAGCAGCCCCGCCGCGCAGGCCATCAGCCCGCCGCTGGCGGTGCCGTACCAGGTGATCCAGCTGCTCAACGTCATCGGCAGCAGCGAAGCCCTCGTGGTGCGCCCGGATCGGGGCATCAAGGCGATCCCCGACCTGGTGGGACGCAAGATCGCCGCGCCGTTCAGCTCCACCTCGCACTACAGCCTGCTGGCCGCGTTGCAGCAGCACGGCGTCGACCCCGGCGCCGTCAACATCGTCGATCTGGAACCGCAGAACATCCAGGCCGCCTGGGAACGCGGCGACATCGACGGCGCCTACCTGTGGACGCCGACGCTGACCGGGTTGCAGAAGACCGGAACGACCCTCATCGACAGCGCGCAGCTCGCCGAAACGGGCAAGCCGACGCTCACCTTCGCCGTCGCAGGAAGCGAATTCCTCAACCGCAGCCCGCAGATCGCCGCGGCATGGCTGGAGGCGACCGACGCGGCGATCAAGCAGATCGGCACCGACCCGACCGTCGTCGCGCAAGCGGTCAGCAAGCAGATCGGCAGCAGCGTCGACGACGCCCTGAGCCAGCTCGAGCAGAACATCTACCTCGACCTGGAGCAGCAGCGCTCCCCCGAGTACTTCGGCACGCCCGAGGCACCGGGCAAGCTCGCCGAGCGGCTGCGCGACACCGCCGAATTCCTGTTGGCGCAGAAGAAGATCGACGCCCTGCCCGACCTGGCCACCTTCCAGCAAGCCCTGCGCATCCCGGAGCCCGCCCATGCCCACTGATCAGGACCACCCGCTGCTGGAGATCACCGACGCGGTGCGCGGCTACGGGCGCGGAACCAGCGCCGTCACCGCGCTCGGGCCGCTGGACCTGCGCATCGAACGCGGCGAGTTCGTGGTGATCGTGGGGCCGTCGGGCTCCGGCAAGAGCACCCTGCTGCGGTTGGTGTCCGGCTTCGAACGGCCCAGCAGCGGCACCGTCTCGCTCGACGGCCGCGCCCCCGTCCCCGGTGACGACGTGGGCGTGGTCTTCCAGCAGCCGCGGTTGTTCCCGTGGCACACCGTGAACGGCAATCTGAACGCCGCGCTGCGCTGGGCCGGGGTGCCCCGCGCGCAGCGGGCGGTGCGGCGGGCCGAGCTGCTCGAACGCGTCGGGCTCGCCGAGGTCGGCGGGCGGCACGTCTGGGAGATCTCCGGTGGCCAGCAGCAGCGCGTCGCCATCGCCCGCGCGCTGGCCGGGCGGCCGAGCCTGCTGCTGCTGGACGAACCGTTCGCCGCGCTCGACGCGCTCACCCGCGAACGCCTCCAGGAGGACCTGCGGTCGCTCACCGACGGGGCCGAGCAGGGCGCCGTGTTCGTGACGCACAGCGTGGACGAAGCGGTCTTCCTCGCCACCAGGGTGATCGTGCTCAGCAACCGGCCCGGCCAGGTCACCCTGGACCTGCCGGTCCCGCTCCCGCGCAGCGGCGTCTCCGCTGACGACCTGCGCGCCTCCGCCGAGTTCGCCCGCCTGCGCGGCGACGTCTCCACCGCGGTCCGCGACACTCTCCGCACCCCGGCCTGAGTCCGCCCGAAGAGGTGAGCGCCTCCTTCCCCGGCAGCACCGGCCAACGGAGGCGTTCACTCCACAAACCCAGTGAGGTGAATTGCCCCTCTGACCGGCAGGACCGGTCAAAGGAGGCATTCACTCCACGAGCTCCGTGAAGTGAATGCCTCCTTTGAAGATCGGGCGAAGGGGGAATTCACCTCGGCGGGGTTCTGATCAGACGACGCCCAGTGCCAGCATCGCGTCGGCGACCTTGATGAAACCGGCGATGTTGGCGCCCGCGATGTAGTTGCCGGGAGTGTCGTACTCGTCGGCGGTCTCCAGGCAGCGCTGGTGGATGCCGCGCATGATCTCTTCCAGGCGCTGCTCGGTGTGCTCGAACTTCCACGCGTCGCGCGAGGCGTTCTGCTGCATCTCCAGCGCGCTGGTGGCCACCCCGCCGGCGTTGGCCGCCTTGCCCGGCGCGAACTTCACCCCGGCCTCGTTGAGGTACTTGATGCCGTCCGGCGTGGTGGGCATGTTGGCGCCCTCGGCGACGATCTTGCAGCCGTTGCGGACCAGTTGGGCGGCGTCGTCGGCGTCGAGCTCGTTCTGGGTGGCGCAGGGCAGCGCGATGTCGCACGGCACCTCCCATGCCGTGCTCCCCGCCACGAACCGCACCGCGGACCCGCGCGCCTTGGCGTACTCGTCGATGCGGTCGCGCCGCACCTCCTTGATCTCCTGCAGCAGTGCGACGTCGATGCCCTTCTCGTCGACGACGTAGCCGCTGGAGTCCGAGCAGGACACGACGGTGCCGCCCAGCTGGTGCACCTTCTCGATCGCGAACTGCGCGACGTTGCCGGAACCGGAGACGATGACCTTCTTGCCCTCGAAGGAATCTCCGGAGGTCTTCAGGATCTCGTCGACGAAGAACACCGTGCCGTACCCGGTGGCCTCCGGACGCACCTGCGAACCGCCCCAGGTCAGGCCCTTCCCGGTGAGCACCCCGGACTCGTAGCGGTTGGTGATCCGCTTGTACTGGCCGAACAGGTAACCGATCTCGCGGCCACCGACGCCCGTGTCGCCCGCGGGAACGTCGGTGTACTCCCCCAGGTGCCGGTACAGCTCGGTCATGAAGGACTGACAGAACCGCATGATCTCGCCGTCGGAGCGACCCTTCGGGTCGAAGTCCGAACCGCCCTTGCCGCCGCCGATCGGCATCCCGGTCAGCGAGTTCTTGAAGATCTGCTCGAAGCCGAGGAACTTGACGATGCCGAGGTAAACGCTGGGGTGGAACCGCAGACCGCCCTTGTACGGCCCGAGCGCCGAATTGAACTCGACCCGGAACCCGCGGTTGATCTGCACGGTGCCCTTGTCGTCCACCCACGGCACCCGGAAGATGATCTGCCGTTCCGGCTCGCACAGGCGGCGGATGACCTCGGCATCAACGTACTGCGGGTGCTTCGCGACGACCGGGCGGAGGCTGTCGAGGACTTCGAGCACCGCCTGGTGGAACTCGCCCTCACCAGGGTTTCGGTGCAGCACCTCGTTGTAGATGTCCTGCAGCTTCTCGTCCAGATTCGCCACGGCTCGCTCCTTCAACTCATCACGGTCACTCGGCTCGGCGGGGGGCAGGTGTGATGCCTGATGAGTCCTGCTTGTTACCAACGTGTTTCGGGCGGCCCGACCCGCCGCCGAGACCCTATCCCGGCTGTCAGCACCGCGAATGGGCTCAGAACCGGCATCGCGAAGCCGACGACCGATCGCACTCGGCGGCACCGATCCGCCCAAGAACACGTTTCCTGTGCATTTCCCGCTGGTTACGGCGATATGCGCCCACCTGACTCGGCGAGACGCGACCGTTTCGACCGTCTCGGGCGTTCGTGGCCTTGCCCACCAGTGGCTCTGATCACAGCCTTACCGCGCGACGAGCAGGCGGGCAAGTCCACGACCCGCTGCGGCCGGACCACCACTGCGCGTGACACGACCGCGACGGTTCACACCGCGACCGGCTCCTCCCGCCGCCCCGGAGTACGCCGTTGCACCGCGACGACGGAGCCGAGCACGAGCAGGTTCACCGCCAGCCCGGTCAGCCCCGAGTTGACGCCGAACGGGCTCACGCCGAACGACGCCGCGGCCAGCACCACGCACTCGCCCGCGACCAAGCCCGCCAGCACCGCCGACGACCGCACCCGAACGGGCTCGCGAAGCGCCAGCAGGTTCGCGGGCGCCAGCTGGATCATGCCGCTGTAGGTGAGCAGGTACAGGTCCGCCATCAGGTCGGGCCGCCCCAACGTCAACGCCAGCACCAGCACCGACACCACCGCCGCCGTGATCCGGCTCGCCCGCAGCCTGGCCTGCTCGGACACGCCGCCCGGTACCAGGTTGCTCGACACCAGCGTCGCCACGCAGATCAGACCGCCCGCGGCGGGCACCATCGCACAAGCGGCGCCACCGATGAGCACGACCGCCAGCAGCCACATCGGCAACGTGCGCTGCGCCAGGCTCAGCAGCGCGGCGTTCTCGTCCCCGGCACTCGCCGTGGCGTCCGCGACGGCGTAAAAGCCCACCATGACGGGAATCGCGACGGCCATCGTGTACAGCGGCAGGAACACGTGGTTGGACGCCACCGCCTTCGACGACCTCCCCGACAGCACCGCGGGCCAGCTCGACGGCAACGTCATGCAGCCGAACCCGGCCGCACTCACCAAGATGCTCGTCACGTACCAGGCCGTTCCGTAGCTACCGGACGGCTGGATCGTGAGCAGCTCCCGCGCTCCCTGGAAGACGGCGGTGAACAGCCCGCCCTCCGGCTGCCGCGCCAGCAGCACGCCCCCGGCGATGACGACGAGCGCCACCACCATCAGCACGTCCTTCAAGTAGGACGTCGCCGCCACGCCGTGCAGGCCCGACCACAGCACGAACAGCAGGATCAGCAGCATCGCCACCACGATGCTCACCGTCCCCGCCGACTCGTCGCCGGTCATGAACGACACGATCGTGCCCAGCCCCACCAGCTGCACCTGGATGACGGGCATGAAGAACACGATCGCCAGTACCGCGGTCAACCCGCCCAGCAGCGGACTGCCGAAGCGGTGCCGCAGGAAGTCCGAGTTCGTCCGGTAGCCGTGGCGCTTGCCGAGCCGCCACACCAGCGGCCCCACCAGGAACATCCCCACGTAGCCGAGCACCAGGTACGACGGCATGTACATCGCGGCGACGCCGCCGCCGAGCACCATCCCGGACATGCCGAGGAACGTGAACGTCGTGAAGATCTCCCCGGCCTGCAGGAAGAACGTGGCCACCGCACCGAAACGACGGCCGCCGACGGTCCACGCCGCCAGGTCGAAGCCGCCGCCGCGCCTGCCGAGCAGGCCGACGACGGCGATCAGCACCAGGCCGATCAACGCGATCGCGATCATGCCCGGCCCTCCGGTCCCGCGGAGTCGCCGGCGCCGTCCACGGCCGGCCGAGCGGGATCGGGCTGCGAGTCGAGGGGATCAGCGTCCGAGCCTTCGCCGCCCGCCGCTTCGGCTTCGCCCGGATCGTCGTCGCCGATCAGCCCGGCGCGCTCCTCCCGACGCAGCACCCACGCCAGCAGCAGGCTGGTGAGCACGCACCACGCGCACACCCACACCACCACCGAAGGCAGCCCGAACCACGGGGTCGCGCTGTTGACGAACGGGAAGAACGGAGTCCCGAGCAACGCGACGACCGGTAACAGCAGCACTACGTGGAACGCCCGCATCGACGACCTCGCCCCCGGGTCCGGCCTGCTCGCGGGCGCCGGCCCGACTCCACCGTGTTCGTGCACGTCCGCCTCCTAGACAGGTGAGCCGTTCCCGCCCGCGATCGCCACGGGTCGAGCGGCACACCATGCGCAGGACACGCTAAGAACCCCGGCCCCCGGAGGCAACGGCCTGCCCGGGCGCACTCGAGTAACGCCGCGCACTCCCGGACCCGGTGAACGTCGCCTTCGCACATTCCTGTCGGGCGATCAGGTCAATGCCTCCTTCGCCCACTCCACCGGTCGAACGCGACATTCACCTGACGGATCCGGCGGGTGACCGTCTCCTCAGCTCACCGGTGGCACCGGGGTCACGAGGGTGCCTTCGGTCAGGAAATGGTCGAGGTTGCGGAAGGTGAGGTCGCCCATCGCCTGGCGCGTTTCGCGGGTGGCGCTGGCGATGTGCGGGAGCAGCAGCACGTTGTCCAGTTCGAGCAGCGGCGCGGGCACGTTCGGCTCGTCGACGAAGACGTCCAGCGCGGCGCCCGCGATGCGGCCGTCCACCAGCGCCGAGACCAGGGCCGGTTCGTCGACGACGCTGCCACGGGCGATGTTCACGAGATGTCCGCGCGGCCCCAGCGCGTCGAGCACCTCGGCCGAGACCAGGTTCCGCGTCTCGGCGCCGCCGGAGGTCGCGACCACCAACACGTCGGCGCCCTCGGCGAGTTCGCGCGCCGAAGCGGCGTAGCGGTAGTCGACACCCTCGACGGGACGCCGCGAGTGGTAGCTGATGTCCGCGTCGAAACCCTCCAGACGGCGCGCGATGGCCCGTCCGATGCGGCCCAGCCCGAGGATGCCGACGCGTTTGCCGCTGACCTTGGTGCGCAAGCCGAATCCGTTCGGCACCCACTTGCCCGCGCGCACGTAGCGGTCGGCGGCGGCGAGGTTGCGCAGCACGTCGATGAGCCCGCCCACCGCGAGGTCCGCGACGCAGTCGGTGAGCACGTCGGGCGTGTTGCTCACGTCGATGCCGCGGGCGCGGGCGCGCGCCACGTCGGTCGTCTCGTAGCCGACTCCGAAGTGGACGATCGCACCGAGTTCCGGCAGCGCGTCCATGAGTTCGCGGCTCACGCCGATGCGGGCGCTGGTCACCGCGGCCACCACTTCGGGGCCGTGTTCGGCGAGGTAGCGGGCCGGGTCGGACTGCTCGGCGAGCCGGACCACGTCGTGGTGCGCGGCCAGCGACTCCTCCAGCGACGGCAGCAGCGGGCAGACCTGCAGGACGGTGCCGTGCGGGGCGGACTGAGGCATGCGGGAACTCCTAGTGCTGCCCGGCGTTCGGGCTCGGCGGGTGTCCGGACAGCTCCGGCCGCGCGCTTCGCCGGGAGGTGGACGGCTGCTCGGAGCGTAGGTCGGCGGTGATGCCGGATCTAACACCGATCCGGCATCCGCCGATACCTTTTCTGACTTCGTCCCGAGCTCGCGATGCCCTGCAGCGAGCCTCGGGGCCGAGCCTCCTGAGCCCGCACGGGCACCGGCGCCCGCACGGCGCCGGTTCCCGGCGAACCGCGCGCGACCACCGCTGATACCGGCCCGGATGCGCTGCCGGACCCTGCGCGCCCCGCGCCCTGAAAGGAGCCCGGGATCTTGTTGCCGCCTCCCGGACTCAGCCTCGGAGGAGCGCGACAGGTGTATTGACGGTCACGTTCGCCCGGCCTAAGTTCCGTCTACACATGCAGACCGCTTGCACGTCTATAGACAGCCTGGTGTGTTCGAACCGGCCGTGAACGTGCCGCCGGGAGCGAACGACCAGAGGACCCGGAGAGACGATGATGTCTTCCGTACCCGCCGGATCACGACCCCGCCCCAGGCACGGCCCCCTCCGGAAGTTCCTGCGCCACGCCGTCGTGCTCACCACCGCCGCGGCGACGCTGTCGGGCTGCGCGGTGGCCAACAGCGACTCCACCGGAGACGCGGGCGCCGCCGACGGCTCCACGCTGCGCATCGTGCTCACGCAGGAACCGCCGACGCTCGAACCGTGCGAATCCTCGCTGACCTCCACGGGTGTTGTGGTGCGCTCCAACATCAGCGAACCGCTGATCGAACGCGACCCGTCCTCCGGCGAGCTGCGGCCGCTGCTGTCGACCGGCTGGCGCCGGACCTCCCCCACCACGTGGACGTTCGACACCCGCTCCGGAGTGCGGTTCCACGACGGGCGGCCGTTCACCGCCGAGGATGCGGCGTTCTCCATCGACCGCGCCGTGAACTCCGACCTCGCGTGCAACGTGGACGGTTACGTCTTCGAAGGCCGAGAGCTCAGCGTGCGGGCCGACGACGCGAACCGCCTCACCGTCACCACCGCCGAACCGGACCCGATCCTGCCGCTGCGGCTGAGCTTCGTGGAGATCGTGCCGCGCGGCACCAGCACCGAGGCGAAGGTGCGCGAACCCGTCGGCACCGGCCCCTACTCGATCGCCGACTGGCAGACCGGAGTCTCCATCTCCTTGCACCGCAACGATGACTACTGGGGAGACCGGCCCGCGTTCCCCGCCGTGCGCTACGTGTGGCGCGGCGAGTCGAGCGTGCGCGCCGCGATGATCACGAAGGGGGAGGCGGACATCGCCGCCGGCCTCGACCCGGAGGACGCGGATCAGGACGATTCCGTGGCCTACCCGAACAACGAGACCACCGCGCTGCGCCTCAACGGGCGGGAGGCGCCGCTCGACGACATCCGGGTGCGCAGGGCGATCGGCCTGGCCATCGACCGGCAGGGCATCACCGACGCGCTGCTCGACGGACTCGCCCAGCCCGCCGCGCAACTCGTGCCCGAAGGCGTCGTCGGCTTCAACCCGGCGATGATCGCGCCGCCACCCGATCCGGAGACCGCGCGCCGCCTGGTCGCCGAAGCAGCCGCCGACGGCGTCCCGGTGGACCGGCAGATCACGCTCATCGCCCGCAACGCCCAGTTCCCCAGGGTTTCCGAAACCGCCGAAGCACTGCAGTACCAGCTGGACCGGATCGGCTTGCGGGTGCGGATCCAGATGGCCGACACCGCCGAACACCTCCAGTACCAGCTGCGGCCGATGCCGGTGGACGCCGGACCGGTGGCACTGCTGATCATGCACGGCAACCAGGCCGGGGACGCGGCGTTCACCACCAGTCAATACCTGCTCAGCGAGGGGCCGCAGTCCTACTTCGGCGACCCCGAGCTCGACCGGCGCACCGCCCGCGCCGACGGCCTGTCCGGCCGGGCGCGCCAGGACGCGTTCGCCGCGATCTTCGCCGCCGAGCGGGACGCGGTCGCGCAATACGCCTACCTCGCGCACATGCGCGGCCTGCTGGGCATCGCGAAAACCGTGCGCTACGAACCGAATTCCGCCACCGGTGACGAACTTCGGCTCGCCGCCGTCACCCCGGCCGACGGGCAGGTCCGCTGACATGACGACCTTCCTGCGCAAACGCATCGGCTCCAGCGCGATCCCGCTGTTGGTGGTGGTGCTGGGCGTGTTCTGCCTGGCCCGGCTCACCGGCAGCCCCGTGGACCTGTACCTGCCGTTGAGCGCCACCGCCGAGCAGCGCGCCGAGTTCGCCGCCGAGCACGGCTTCGACCAGCCGATCCTGGTGCAGCTGTGGGACTACGTGCTGGGCGCGCTGCGGCTGGACTTCGGCGAATCCCTGCGCACCGGGCAGACCGCCGGCGAAATGGTGCTCGCCGCGTTCCCCGCCACCTTGCAGCTCGCCGCCGTCACCATGCTCATCGCGATCGCGGGGGCGGTGCTGATCGGCAGCCTCGCCGCATACCGGCCGAACTCGCCCGCCGACCGGACGGCGAGCTTCCTGTCGATGACCGCCGCCAGCATCCCGGACTTCTGGTTCGCGATCATGGGCGTGCTGGTGTTCGGGGTGAGCCTGGCGCTGCTGCCGACCTCCGGTGTCGACGGTGGCGCCGAAGTGTGGGTGCTGCCCATCGCGACGCTGCTGATCCGGCCGTTCGGCGTGCTGGTGCAGGTGGTGCGCGGCGCGATGGTGGCGGCGCTGTCCGCGCCCTATGTGAAGCTGGCGCGCAGCAAGGGAGCGAGCGAGAAGCGGGTGGTTTTCGGGCACGCGTTGCGCAACGCGACGGTGCCCGCGCTGACCGTCGCGGGCGACCTGACGATCGGGCTGATCAACGGCGCCGTCGTGGTGGAGACCATCTTCGGCTGGCCCGGCATCGGCAAGTTGATGATCGACTCGATCCTGCAGCGCGACTTCGCCGTGCTGCAGGCGGCCGTGCTGCTGACCGCCGTGACGATCTTCGCGCTGAACATCCTCATCGACGTCTGCTACGCGCTGCTGGATCCGCGCGTGCGCCAGACCGCCCCGGCCTGAGGGGGTCCGAAATGACCTGCGCAGGTGTCCGGGTAGCGGAACCTCAGCGGCTTCCGCGCCGCAGGATCGATTCGTCACGCAGGCCCCTGCACGGCGAAATCGCCGCCCTCGCAAGGAATCCGCCGAGAACCCGCCGGTGGTCGTCCTGCTCGAGCCGGTCACTGCTCAGCGGCTCCGCCGCGACAAGACAACGAGCCGGATCATCCTGCTCAGACGCCCAAGTGGCGGCCACGGCACTGCCGAGTCGGAGGAAACGACGATGACGACTGCGCAACTCCCGGCGAGCGCATCCCGGCGCCCACCGCGCTGGTGGGCGCTGCTGGGCAAGGATCGGATGGCCGCGGTGGCAGCCGTGATCCTCGGGATCGTGCTGGTCACAGCCGTGTTCGGGCCGCTGCTGCTCGGTGGCGCCGCCGTGCGCCAGGACCTGCGTGCCTCCCTGTTGGCTCCGTCGTTCGACCACGGCGCGACCGGTCTGCTGGGCACCGACGTGCTGGGGCGCAGCGTCCTCGCGCGGCTCGTCGAGGCCGCGGGCACCACGCTGTCCATCGCCGTTCCCGCGGTGCTGTGCTCGCTGCTGGTGGGCTCCGCCGTCGGCATGTGGGCGGGATTCCACGGCGGCAGGCGGGAGAACGTGGCGATCCGCGTCGCCGACGTGATCCTGAGCTTCCCGTCGCTGCTGCTGGCGGTGGTGGTGCTGTACGTGTTCGCGCCGAGCGCGGCGAACATCGTGCTCATCATCGCGCTGGCCCGCATCCCCGTGTACTTGCGCACCGCGCGCGCCGAGGCCGCCGAGCTCAAGAGCCGGCTGTTCGTGGACGCCGCGCGCACCTTCGGCACCGGCAGCGGACCGACGATCTACCGCCACATCCTGCCGATCGCGACGCCGACGCTGCTGACCGTGGCCACCACGGACTTCTGCTTCGTGATGCTCACCGAGTCCTCGCTGAGCTTCCTCGGCATCGGCATCCAGCCACCGGAGGTGAGCTGGGGGCTGATGGTGGCGCAAGGACGCCAGTACCTGCAGACGGCGTGGTGGATCGCGGTATTGCCCGGGCTGGCGATCGTGGTGACGACGGTGTCGGCGACGGTGCTGGCCGCGTGGGTGCGGCTGGCGGCCGACCCCGCGCAGCGCTGGCGGCTCACACTGCCGAAGACGAAGCGCTCTTCGTCGCGATCGCCCGCCGAACACGGCGAAAAGCCTTCCACCACAACGACTTCGACGAGCCCGCCGGACGTTGAGGCCCTCCCCGCGGACTCCGACGCTACGCGGGAGAGCGCAGCAGGCGCGCGGCCGGAAACCCAGCGGACGTCGGCGACTGCGAATCAGGCTCCGGAACCGGCGCTGGCCGTTGAAAATCTCACCGTCGACCTTCGCACCCCGCACGCGACGGTGCGCGCCGTCGACCACGTCGGTTTCTCCGTCCACAAGGGACGAACGTTGGCGTTGCTCGGTGAGTCCGGCTGCGGCAAGTCGATGACCGCGCAGGCCGTCGTCGGTCTGCTCGACCCGATCGCGCAGGTCGCGGACGGTGCGGTGCGGGTCTCCGGTACCGACGTGCTCCGGCTCGACGCCACCGCCCGCCGCAAGCTCGCCGGACCGGCGCTGTCCATCGTGTTCCAGGACGCGCTCACCGCGCTCAACCCGGTGCAGCCGGTGGGCAGGCAGCTCGCCGAACCGTTCCGGATCCACCGGGGCCTGTCCCGCCGCGAAGCGCGGGAGAAGGCCGTGGAGCTGATGGAGATCGTCGGCATCCCCGAACCACGTGCCCGCGCGCGGTCCTACCCGCACCAGTTCTCCGGCGGGATGCGGCAACGACTGCTCATCGCGATGGCCGTGGCGCTCGAACCGGACGTGCTGCTGGCGGACGAACCGACGACCGCGCTGGACGTGACGGTGCAGGCGCAGATCATGCGGCTGCTGCGGGATCTCCAGGTGCGCCAGGACATGGCACTGGTGCTCATCACGCACGACCTGGCCGTGGTCGCCGAGCACGCCGACGACGTGGCGATCATGTACGCGGGCACCGTGGTGGAGACCGGCCCCGTCGCCGAGGTCTTCGCGAACCCGCGCCACCCGTACACCAAGGGCCTGCTCGACTCCGTTCCCGAACACGCCGAAAAGGGCGAGCCGTTACCGGCGGTGCCCGGCAGCCCGCCCGAACTCAGCGCCATCCCCACCGGATGCGCGTTCCAAGCCCGCTGCCCGCTGGCCCGCGACCGCTGCACCGAGCAGCGTCCCGCCCTCACCCCCACCGGCGACTCCCGCGCCGCCGCCTGCCACTTCACCGAGGAGCTCACCCATGCCTGAGCCACTGCTGGAGGTTTCCGGGCTGCGCAAGACGTTCCGAGTGGCGCGGGGTGCCAGGCTCACCGCGCTCGACGGCATCGACCTGCGGCTGGAGCGAGGTGAGACGCTCGGGCTCGTCGGCGAGTCGGGCTGCGGCAAGTCGACGCTGGCCCGGCTGCTGCTGATGCTGGAACGCCCCGACGAGGGCACGGTGCGCTTCGCCGGTACGGACCCGTTCTCGTTGCGCGGCAAGGAGTTGCTGGCGTGGCGACGGCGGGTGCAGATGGTGTTCCAGGACCCGTTCGCCTCGCTGAACTCGCGCATGACGGCCGCCGACATCATCGGCGAACCGTGGCGCACGCACCGCGACGCCGCCCCCGCTTCGAAGGATGCCCGGATCCGGGAGTTGCTGGACCTGGTGGGGCTGCGCGCCGGGGACGCCCACCGCTATCCGAACGAGTTCTCCGGCGGCCAGCGGCAACGCCTCGGCATCGCCCGCGCACTGGCGCTCGGACCGGACCTGATCGTGTGCGACGAGCCGGTGTCCGCGCTGGACCTGTCGGTGCAGGCGCAAGTGCTGAACCTGCTGGCGGAGTTGCAGCAGCGGCTCGGGGTGTCGTACGTGTTCATCTCGCACGACCTGTCGGTGGTGCGCCACGTCGCCGACCGGGTGTCGGTGATGTACCTCGGCAAGATCATCGAGCAGGGCCGGACCACGGACGTATTCGACCGCCCGCTGCACCCGTACACTGCCGCGCTGATGTCCGCCGCACCGAAACTCCGACCGACTCCGGGATCCGAGCGCATCCTGCTCGGCGGCGAGATCCCGTCCCCGCTGAATCCGCCTTCGGGCTGCCGGTTCCGCACCCGCTGCCACCACGCCACCGACCGCTGCGCGGCCGAAGCACCCGCCGTGGTGAGCCGCGCGCAGTCAGAGCAGCACGAAGGCCGCTGTCACTTCCCGCTGACGCCCGCATGAGCGGCGGAGTGTTCGCGGCGCTGTGCGTCGTGGTGCTCGTCGGCGCGCTGTTGCAGGTCACGATCGGATTCGGGCTGGGGATGCTCGGGGCTCCCGTCCTCGCGCTGCTCGCCCCGGAACTGCTGCCCGCGGTGATCGTGCTGCTCGCGGCCGCGGTGACCGCGGCGGTGGTGCTGCTGGAGCGCGAACACCTCGACGTGCGCGGCACCGCGTGGGCGCTGCTGGGCCGCGTCCCCGGCGTGGCGACCGGGGCGATCCTGGTGGCGACGCTGCCCGCTCGCGCGCTCGCGCTGTGCGTGGCGGCGGTGGTCGCGCTCGGCGTGCTCGCGTCCTGGTGGGGTTTCACCCCGCACCCGACCCGCCGCGCCGTGACGGTGGCGGGCCTGACGTCCGGCCTGATGGCGACGACCACCGGTATCGGCGGTCCGCCGATGGCGATGGTGTGGCAGCGCTTCGCCGGGCCGCGGCTGCGCAGCACGATGAGCGCGTACTTCCTGCTCGGTTCGCTCATGACCTTCGCCGGACTGTGCTTCGCGGGCGCGGTGACCGCCGAGAGCCTGCACTACGCGCTGCTGCTCGCCCCGGCCGCGGCGGCCGGTGTGCTGCTGGCCCGCCCGCTCGCCGCTCGCCTCGACCTGGCCCGCACGAAGAACCTCGCGATGTTCCTGTCGCTGGTGGGCGCCGCCATCCTCACCGCACAGCAGTTCACGTAAGCGCCTGCGCCGAACTCCTCCGGACGTCCGGAGGGAATCGCTCCGGATCTCCGCGATCCGTACGCGTTCGGCTCTGGCGCGAACCGGCCGCGTTCGAGCCGCGGCGGCTCGAAAAGCGACGGATCCTGCTCAACGCTTCGGCTATCGTCGAAGACGAGTGGCGGCGACGCCGACGAGCCTTCCGGGAGGAGTTCCAGTGGACGACACCGCGAACGCGGCGCCGTTGGGGACGCGCCACGAGGTTTCGGGCGGTGCGATGTTGCTGCACCGGTCCGGTACCGGTGGGCCGTCGGTGGTGTTCCTGCCCGGTGGCGGGATGTCCGGCCTGTGCTACTGGAACGTGCACGACCTCGTCGCCGAGTTCACCACGAACGTGCTCTACGACCGACTCGGCCTCGGCTGGAGCGAGGCGGTGGACCTGCCGCGCAGCGGCACCCGGGTGACCGACGACCTGCGCGAGCTGCTGCGCGTCGCGGGCGTGCCCGGTCCGTACGTGCTGGTCGGGCATTCGCTCGGCGGCCTGCACGCACGGCTCTACGCGAAGCGCTTCCCCGGCGAGGTCGCCGGCCTCGTCCTGCTCGACCCGACCCACGAGAACATCGTCGACTACCTGCCGGAGCAGGCGGCGCAACAGTTCAGGAACTGGAACCCCGACGCCCGGTTCCCCTCCCCCGAACAGATCGAGGTGCTGCGGGCCGGGCACCGGGCCGCGGTCGCTCGACGGCTCGGCGACTGGCCTGCCGGCATCCGCGAACCGCTGCTGGATCGAGTGTTCGGCCGCGAGCAGTACGTGCGGTCCTTGCGAGAACCGATGAACCTGCCGGACCTGTTCGGCGAGATCCACGACGCCGGCCCCGATCCCGACCTGCCGGTGATCATCGTGTCCGCCATGGGGTCCGACACGGTGGCCGAAGAGCTGGCGCCGTCCGAAGACGACTCGCGGGCCGCTCAGTCGAACCAGGGCAAGCACCGGCTCTACACCGAGGTGGCCGCAGCGCTCCCCCGAGGCGAGATTCGCCGCCTGGACGACACCGGGCACTCGACCCTCGTCTGGAACCGGCCCGACGCCGTGGTTCAGGCCATCCGCGACGTGCTTTCGCGCTGACCTGACGGCGACACCGACTCCACGGCGGTACCGGTGGCGCGAGTTCTGACCGTGATGGCTGGGAATCCGTTCCGGAACCACAAAAAGCGCTCGTGACCAGGATCGGCGCTGCGCGAACCGCCGTCACGACGGCCGAATAGGTTACTCGCGCGTAATGAGATCGTCGAGGAGTTCCTCGTCCCGTTTTCGCGCTCTACACTCCGCTCTCGCAGCGCTGTGATCAGCGAGGATCTCGCCGACACGGCACCTTTTCCGGAGCACGGTGCCCGGCTGACCCCGCCACGTCGGCGGGCGCCGAACGCCCGGCTCACCCAGACGAACCCGAATCCCCAGCCTCCAGGAATTCGCAACGTCCGCATCGGTCAGGAAACGCACGACGGCGTGCGCGCTCAACGAGGAGATTCCGTGCAACCGATCACCACCCCACTTCGCACGTTCGGCTGGCGGACGCTCGTGGTCGCCGCGGCACTGGCGTTGGCCGCTCCCACGGGAGCCTCGGCCGCGACCGGCGAACCGCCGCAAGGACCGTCCGGCGACGAGTTCTACCAACCGCCCGCTCCGCTGCCCGAGGGCGTGAACGGTGACGTGATCTGGTGGCGCGAGCTGCCGCAGCAACTGGGCACCAAGGCGTACCTGGTGCTCTACCGCTCCGAATCCGCGACCGGGCAGCCGATCGCGGTCACCGGCCGAGTCCTGGTCCCGACCGCCGAGTGGAGCGGCGAGGGCGAGCGGCCGGTCGTGTCGATCGGCAGCGGAACTCGCGGGATCGGGGACGACTGCGCGCCGTCGAAGTTCCAGCCGGACTACGAGCGCCCGCTGATCGAGCCGATGCTCCAGCACGGGTGGGCGGTGGCGATCACCGATTACGAAGGTCTCGGCACACCGGGACCACATCCTTACGTGGTAGGGAAATCCGAGGGCCGCAGCGTGATCGACGCGGCTCGCGCCGCCACCAGGTTGCCTGCTGCCGGGTTGAGCCCGGACGGCCCGGTCGCGTTCTCCGGGTATTCCCAAGGCGGCGGTGCCGCGGCGTGGGCCGGTGAGCTCGCGCCGGACTACGCGCCCGAGATGGACGTCGCCGGAGTGGCCGCGGGCGGTAACCCGGCGGACCTGCAAGCGGTGTCGACGTTCTTGGACGGCAGCGTCGGATTCGGGTTCGAGATGCTCACAGCCACCGGATTCAACGCGGCGTACCCCGAGTTGGACCTGATGTCGTTCCTCAACGACAAGGGCAAGGAGACCTTCGAGAAGGAGAAGGACGCCTGCGTGGACGCGGTGTTCGGGCACGCCTTCGAGAAGATGGCGGACTACACGACGCACAGCCCGCTGGAGGATCCGCGCTGGCAGGCGCGGCTCGAGGAGAACTCGCTCGGTTCCCGTCCGCAGCAGGCACCGATCTACCTGTTCCACGGCACCCACGACGAAATCCTGCCGCGCGACCAGGCGGAGGAACTCCGCGATCAGTACTGCGCCGCGGGCTCCGACGTCACCTGGCGCACCTTCCCCGGTGAGCACGTGAGCACCTTGATCACCGCGGCGGGCTCCGCCGTCGACTACCTCGGCGCCCGCTTCGACGGCGAAACCCCGGAATCCGACTGCTGATCGCCGGACGGGCCGTCCCACCCCGGGACGGCCCGTTGACCGGACCGCAAGAACAAACTGAGCACTGCACGCCGAAGCCGATTCCTCCCGGTGAGCCCCCGTACCCGCCGCTGGAGTTCGCCGCCGTGCCGCGTCGGCACCCGTGAGCCGACCGGACTCCGGGTGGCCAGGTCCGCACCGAAGCCGACCGATTCGCCGCGGAGCTCATCCTGAGCGGACTTCAGCGGGGCGGCGCTTCTTCGACTGCTCCTGCCGCTTCCAGTGCGAGGTCGCCTTCGGGACGTCGTGTTCGCTTGCCGCGCTTCGGGCGCGTGCTGCCCGCGGTCAGGATCCACACGGTGGCCAGCACGATCGCGCAGCCCACGGACTGCACCGGTGTCGGCACATCGCCGAGCCAGATGATCCCGATCAGCACCGCGCCGATCGGCTGCAGCAGCAACAACGTCGACGACAACGCCGGAGCCAACCTGGGCAGCGCCGCCCCCACCAGGAGCCAGCCGACCGCCTGTCCGAACAACGCCACCAGCACGAGGCACACCCACGTGCGCGGCGTGAGGTCGACCTCGATGCCCGACGTGAACAGCCCGGTGATCGCGGCCATCGCGGCCGCGGCGAACGTCGCCACGAACACCGGGGCGACCAGGTACTCCGGGGATCGGACACCGCAATCCCTGGTGAAGTAGAGGTATCCGGAGTAGCCGAGCGCCGCGGCGAGCGCGAGCAGCGTGCCGCGCAGCGGAGCGCCTCCGCCCGGTACGGGGCCGACGACTCCGCCCGCCAGCGTGACCGCCACGAGCAGCACCGGAATCGCGACGACGAACCGGCGCGCGAGCGGAGTCCCGGTGATCACCCGCACCACGACGGGGAACAGCACGATCTGCATGTTGACCAGCACGGTCGCGATCCCCGGGCCGACGTCGCCGATGCTCACGTTCCACAGCAGGTAGTCCGCGCCGAGGAACGCGCCGCCGAGCAGTGCCATGACGACGAACCGCCGATCCGGCAGGCCGTGCTCGCGGATTTCGCGGACCAGCAACGGCACCAGCATGATCAGCGCCAGCGAACACCGGTAGAACGCCGTGGTCACCGAGGACGTCCCGGCCAACGCGATCAACGTCGCCGACATCGACAGGGACAACGCTCCCAGCACGACCCACACCACGGGCGCGGTCGATCCCATCGCCTCCGGCTTCACCCCAGCACGTTTCACGCCCTCACTGTGCCGCCCGGCGACTGCTCAGCACTAGTTACTATTTTTCGGGCGCTCCGTTTAGTGTCGGTTACGTGTTGAACTGGGAACGTCTGCGCGTGCTGGCAACGGTGGCCGAGCACGGTTCGATCGGCGCGGCCGCCGCCGCGCTGCACGTCACCGGTCCCGCCGTCACGCAGCAGATCCGCAAACTGGAACGCGAGGCGGGCACCGCGCTCGTGGAGCCGGAGGGCCGTGGGATGCGCCTCACCACGGTCGGATGGATCGTCGCGGAAGCCGCCGACGAGGCCGGCGGCAAGATCGCCGCCGCCGAGCACGCCCTGACCGAGCTCGACGGCCGCGCCGTCGGGCCGCTGCGCATCGGAGCCCTGCACAGCAGTTTCCGCCTGCTGCTGGCACCGGCCCTGCACACACTGGCACTGCGCCATCCCGACATCGTTCCCAGCGCGCGCAGCGGGGGTGGAGCGCTCGACATGATCCCGCTCCTGCTCAGCCACGACCTCGACGCGGTGATCATCGAGAACTGGTCGTCGCTGCCGGTGCGCATGCCGCCGCGGGTCCGGTTGCACCCGCTCGTCGACCACGATGTCGTCCTCGCCGTCGGATCCGGGCATCCGCTCGCGTCCCACGAGCGCATCACCTTGTCCGAGGTGCGCGGCCAGGCCTGGGCCGCGTGCCCGCCCGGAACGGACCACCACGAGGCGCAGCTGCACATCATGCGCCGTCACGACATCGAAGTGGACGTCCGGTTCGTCGCCGACGACTTCCCGACGCAGATGACGATCGTCGCGGGCGGGCTGGCCGTGTCGCTGGCGCCGCGAGCCGCCGTCGAAGGCTTCCCCGGAGTCCGGCTGCTCCCCGTCAGCCCGACGGTCACCCGCACCATCGCCGTCGCGATCCGCGGCGGTCTCCCGTCACCCGCCGTCACGGCATTGGTCGACGCGCTCCGCGAGGTCGTGCAAGTGCTCCCCGGCCAGACGCCGGCCAGCGGCATCTGGCCTGAACCCGGCCGTTGATCGTCAGGACTTGGTTTCTTCGGCGGCTCGTTCGGCGGCCTTTTCCTTGCGCCACTGCTCGTCGTTCTTGCCTTCGCGCCAGTAGCCGGAGATCGACAGGCGGTCCTTGCCGACGCCGCACTCGTTGAGCAGGTAGCGGCGCAGGTCCCGCACGAACCCGGCCTCGCCGTGCACGAAGGCTTGCACGTCACCGGCCGGGAACTCGGCCTCCCGCACTGCGGCGACCAGGTCGTCGTTCGTCGAGCGGTGCAGCCAGCGGACCTGCGCGTCGGCCTTGGTGGACAGCGACTGCTGTTCTTCGGGATCGCCGACCAGGACGAACGCCAGCACCTGAGCTCCGGCGGGCATCGCCTCCAGGGACGCGGCGATCGCGGGCAGCGCGCTCTCGTCACCGACCAGCAGGTGCCAGTCGGCGGCGGCGTCCGGCGCGTACGCTCCGCCCGGCCCGGCCAGCAGCAGCTCGTCGCCCGGCGCGGCGTTCGCCGCCCACGGCCCGGCGAGGCCGAGATCGCCGTGGTGCACGAAGTCCAGGGTGAGCTCGCCTGCCTGCTCGTCGTAGTGGCGCACCGTGTACGTGCGGGTGCTCGGCCACTGCTCACGGGGCAGTTCGGCGCTGATCACGCCGAGGTCGAACGGCTCCGGGTAGGCCACGCCGTCGACGGGGAAGACCACCTTCACGTACGCATCGGTGAACTCGTTGGCCTGGTAGTCGCGCAGCCCCTCTCCGCCCGCGACCACGCGGATCATGTGCGGGGTGAGTTGTTCCTTGCGCAGCACTCGCAGCCGCTTGACCGGCCTGGACTTGCCCACTTGAGCCATCAGCTCTCCTCATCACGACTGGGTTCCCTGAGGCAAGGCTAACCTGATGACGGAGTCCGGTTCAGCTCCCCCGGAGCGAAACCGCCCGAAGCGATCAGCGCACCGCGATCACCGCGAACGGCCCCGCGTCCCGCCGGACGAAGGCGGGCGAGTCGAACAGCGCCGGGTCGAACCGCACGTCGTAGACCTGAACGTTCGGCTGATGCGGGAACGCGTCGTGCGACAACGTCAAGTGCAGCCCGTCGGTCTCGTGGCGCAGCAGGAACGCGTCCGGCGCGGGTACGGGCTGCGCCGCAGCAGCGCGATCAGCTCGTCGGGGCCGCCCGCCGCCGCCCACTCGCGGATCACCGCGGCGCGGTCCTCGTAGGCGGCGAGGGGGTTGGCGTAGTGCGGGGTCTCCTGCTGGAAGCCCCAGTACGGGGCGAACGACATGATCGGGTGGTAGGTCGTCAGCAGCGTGATCTCCGCCGGTGCGCGCCCGGTGGCTTCGGCGAGCGCGGTGGTGAGCTCGTCGTTCCAGGCGCCCGGTTCCGCCGGGTCGGCCCGGCGCTGCGCGTTGCCGCCCGTCGGGTAGTAGTCCTGGTACGCCGGAGCCGCCGATTCCTCCACTGTGGACGCGAGCGCGGTTTCGACGGTGCTCACCGAGCCCGCCAGCGGGAGCAGGAACCCGAGCACCGCGACCTGCCGCCGCAACCGCGCGTCCAGCCGGGTTCGCGCCCAGCGCCACACGTCGAGCAGCCCCAGCACGCCGGCCACTGCCAGCAGCGCCTCCAGCGCCGCCGTCGTCCGGAACGCCAGCAGTGTCGTCTGCGCCGCCACCGCCAGCGTGGAGAACCCGAACCACACGTACACCGAGGCGGTCAGCACCAGCAGCGCCGCCGCGAGCTCGTTGCGCCGGAACGCCAGCACCAGCCAGCAGAAACCGGCCAGGCACAACGCGCCGAACAAGGTCGGTTCGAGGAACGGGAACGGCGGCACCGACTCCGCGGGCAGGTACCGGTTCGCGGCGCCCGCCGTCGCGGCGCCGCCCAGCTTCGCCAGCACGAACGGCGCCCACACCAGCAGCGCCACCGCTGCCGCGACCGCCCCGATCACCGCGAGCCGCAGCACCGGACCACCCATCGCGCGGAAGAACGCCCCGCCCGCGCGGGTTCGCCGCACGACGACCACGGCCGCCATCGCCACCAGCACCATCGTGGCGAACGCCAGGTAGAGCGCGTAGGTGATCGCCGTGAAACCCAGGAACAGCCCGATGCCCACCGTCGCGGCCCGGTGTGGATGCGCGCGGCAGCGCAGCACGTGCCAGGACGCCACCGCGACCGGCGCCAGCCACGCCACCGACATCCACGCGTACGGCTCGTCGAACCCGTGCAGGAATCCGCTGAGCGTGGTGGCGACGGCGCACAGCACGGCGATCCGCCTGCGGACCAGCACGCTCCACAACGTGAACGCGACGCCTGCGGTGACCGCGATCGTCAGCAGCGCGAACGGTTTGTACGCAGCCCACGGCGGCATCCCGGTCAGCTCGGCGAAGCGGCCGCCGAGCCAGAACCAGCCCGCCGGGTAGTACGGCGCCAGGCCCGGATAGTTCATGTCGGCCAGCGCGGGCGAGTCGGCGAACCGCGTCAGGTACTGCATCCGGAACATCTGGTCGATGGACACGCCGCCGTAGTACAGCCGGGTCGGTTCCAGCGGCCATGCCAGCACCGTCGTCGCCAGCGCGGGCAGCGCGATCCAGACGGCGGGCAGCCGCGATGCCACCGGAATCCGGTGCGCGAAGCGGGCGCCGCCGAGCAGCAGCGCCAGCAGCAGCGCCGCGCAGGCGGTGGCGGCGATCGACGGGAGCTCGGTGGGTTCGCTGAGCCCGAGCCGGGCGATGGGCAACTGCACCGCGAGGCTCACGACCACGGCCACCAGAACGACTACCGAGAGTTCACCTACGAACCGTCTCGGTGTCAGCCGAAGCGAACACGCCTGGCCATCCCCTGTCTCACCGGCCGCCGAGCTCATGATCAGGGTGACTATACGTATCTAATACTCGCACGCAAGAGTGAAGCACCTGGCGCCGCATCCCTGCTCTGAACGGCGCTCGGCAGCGCCGCGGCGAGGTGCTCAGTCCGGGCGCAGCCCCTGCGCCAACCGGCCGAACGCCGAGTCGAGGTGATCGTGCAGATCGGAGTCGGGGTCGGCCCGCTGCCAGCATTGGATCGCCACCCGCAGCGTGGTCACCGCGGTCGCCGCCAGCAGCCGCACGTAGGAATCCTCCTGCTCGCTGCCGGTTCGCCGGGCGATCCCTTGGACCAGAGCCCGCTCCAGGTCCCACGAAGCCAGCGCCACCCTGCTCACCAGATCGGGGTGATCACGCAGCACCAACGCCTGATCGCGCCAGGTGGGCGCGGCCATCGCGGTGTCGATCGCCTCGCCGAGCACCCTGTGCACGACGCTGAGCAGGGACTCCGCTTCCGGGCGGTCGACGATGCGCTGCGGGGTGCTCGCGATGGTCTGCGGGTCCCACGGGACCAGCACCTCTTCCTTCGAGGCGAAGTAGTTGAAGAAGGTGCGCGCCGACACGTCCGCGGCGGCGCAGATGTCCTCCACCGTGACCGACACCGCGCCGTGCTCCCGGAACAGCCGGACCGCGGCCTGCTGCAACGCCTGCCTGGTGGCGCGCTTCTTGCGCTCCCGCAGGCCTTCCTGCTCGCGCGGCCGGAGCTCGCCGGACGCTCGGGGCATCGTCGTTCTGGACATCCGGGCTCCCTTCACGGATCCGTCGCGGCCGGATGCACGTCGGGCCGTTCATCGTAGTGCGCGGCGCTCCCGACGCTCCGACTCCGCCCCAATCGGACAAAGCACGACACCGAGGAAAACTTGCAGTACCTGCATTCTTGCAATGAATGCAGGTACTGATATCGTCTCCGGGTCTGGCCTTCCAGGTTCGCCGCCGGCATCGTCGCCGCGCTCGGCGACCCGCGACGCAGGCCACCTCCGCCGGACCCGCTCACCGACCGCGCCGGACGATCCCGGCCACGGTTCGCCACCTCGCGGGCAGGCCATGAGCCCGCCCGCGCACGCCGTCACCAGGACAAGGAGCAAGTCGTGCCCGAGCAGCAGCCGACATCGCTGGTGCGCACCCTGGCATCGTCGCTGTGGTTCCCGATCTTCTTCATCCTCGGCTTCGTGCTGTGCTATCTGCTGCCGTTCCACGCGCCGTCGCCGCACCACCTGCCGGTGGTGACCGTCGGCGAGCAGGTCGCTCAGCAGCTCGACGCGAAGTTCGCAGCGGCGCTGCCCGGCGGAGTGGACGTCGCCGCCGTGCCCGACGCCGCGGCCGCCCGCGAGGCGATCACCGACCGCGACGCCGTCGCCGCCTACGACCCGGCCTCCGGGCAGCTGTTCTACGCCAAGGCGAACGGCGCCGCCCTGATGCAGTTCCTGCAGCAGATGTTCGCGCCCGTCGCCGCCGCGGGCGGGCACGCGCTGGCCGTCGTCGACCTCGCCCCCACCGCGCCGGGCGACGTCATGGGAACCGGGCTGTTCTACCTGCTGCTGGCGATGAACATCCCGCCGTACGTCACGGTCATGGTGCTGCTGCGCGCGGAACTCACCACTCGGCAGAAGCTGATGTCGCTGGTCGGCGTGGGCGCGTTCGCCGCCGTGGTCTGCTACGCGGCGGGCCGGATCCTCGACGTGATCCCCGCGCATCCGGTGGTGATGCTGCTCGGTTTCCTGCTCACCCAGGCCGTCGGCTGGACGACGTTCGGGCTGGTGCCGCTGGTGAAGCAGTTCATCCCCGGGGTCGCGATGACGCTGTTCGTGCTGCTGAGCATGCCCTCCAGCGGCGGGGCGATCCCGAAGGAGCTGGTGCACCCGTTCTTCCAGTTCTTCCACCTGCTGCTGCCGCTGGGCGAGGCGGCCGACTCGATCCGCGGCATCCTCTACTTCGACGGCGCCGGGTCCTGGCCGGGGATCATCGGGCTGGTGATCTGGTGCGTGGTCGGGGTGACGCTCACCGCCGCGACCCAGTGGTACGCGAAGCGGCAGCGGGAGAAGGATCCCGAGGCCGTGGCCGAAGCCGGTTCCTACGAGCACACCGACGACAGCGGCACGGTGCTCGACCCGACCTTCGAGCCGCCGCAGCCGGCGCACCACCGGACGCTGGCGGGCAGCGTCCGGCTGCGGGGCGACGTGCCCGCGCGCGGCGCCGTGGTGACCGTGACCGATTCGGCGGGCAATCAGCTCGCGCGGGTCGACACCGACGCCGACGGCGGCTACGAGGTGCACGACCTGCCGGACCGGGTCGTCACCGTCGTCGCCGCCGCGCGGGGAGCGGCACCGTCGGCGAGCCGGGTTTCGGTGCCGAACGGGCGCAGCGGCCACGACTTCGTACTCGCCCCCACCGCCGAGCCCGCCGCGCGCTGAGCGGTCCGACGAGGGGTGCGGCTCATCGGCCACGCCCTTTACACGCCGATGCACCGTCCGCACAAAGCGATCCCGATCACACGATTCATGGCCGTGAACTTCCTGCGGGCGCAGCAAATCCGCTAATTTGATCTTCGCGAGAAAATCCGGCCGGATTCCCCGACGCGGTGAGCACCCGCCAGTAACCGCGCCATGCCAGATTCGTTGGATCCGGAGTACACCGCAGTGGCGCGGATCGGGTGCACCGGACCCGCCGCGTTCGGGTCGGTGAACTCGACGTGCGGAGAGGACCACATGAGCGCATCGGAGTCCCAGCTGGTCGAGCGAGTGGTCGACACGACCCGCTACCCGCTCGCGGAACCGGACGGCCCCGGCTGGACCGAGGCGGTCTCCCGCGCCCGGCAGGACCTCGCCGAACACGGGTGCAGCGTGCTGCCCGACTTCATCCGCCCCGCGCTGCAGGAGGAGCTGCGGCGGGAATGCGCGGAGATCGCGCCGCAAGCGCACTACGACGTCGAGGTCGTCAACGCCTACAACATCGACACCAGCATCGAGCTGCCTCCGGAGCACCCCGGCCGCAAGACGCTGGAACGCGGCAACGCGTTCGTGGCGCGCGACCAGATCCCCGCCGAAGCCATCATCAACCGGCTCTACACCGACCCGTTGTTCCAGCGGTTCCTCGCCGACTGCGTGCAGCTGCCGCAGATCCATCCGCTCGCCGATCCGCTGGCCGGGCTGACGCTCAACGTCGTCAACCCCGGCATGGCGCATCCCTGGCACTTCGACACCAACGAGTTCGCGGTCAGCATGCTGACGCAGGAACCGGAGTCCGGCGGCGGATTCGAGTACTGCCAGGACATTCGCTCCGGCGACGAGGAGAACTTCGACGACGTGCGCGCCGTGCTCGACGACGAGGGCGAGCACCTCGTCCGGCGGCTGACGTTGCGCCTCGGCGACCTGCAGCTGTTCAAGGGCCGCTATTCGCTGCACCGGGTCACCGAGGTCGGCGGTTCGACGGCGAGGTACTCGGCGATCTTCGCCTACAGCGAGCGGCCGGGCGTCATCGGCAGCGTCTCGCGCACCAAGCAGATCTTCGGCCGGGTCCTGCACGAGCACGTGGCCGCCGAGGGCAACGCCGTGCGCGGCGACGCGCTGCTCGACTGACCGTCCCACCGCAGAGGAGCCCGGCCCGTGCAGTTCGATTCCACCGGAAAAGTCACGCTGGACCACATCTACACCCGGCCCGATCCGCGCGACTACTTCCGCACCTTGCGCACGCTCGAATACCGGATTCCGCAACTGGCGAAACCGTATTTCAGCAAATTCCTCGACGAATACCGGCAGGCCCGTCGGGTGGCGGTGCCGACCGTCGTCGACATCGGCAGCTCCTACGGCATCAACGCCGCCCTGCTGAAATGCGATGCGGCGCTCGACGAGCTCTACGCGCACTACACCGACGAAACCGCCGAAGCGCTCGACCACGAGGGGATGCTGGCCCGCGACCAGGACTGGATGCGGGCTCGCGGCGGCGTCCCGGACGCCCGCTTCATCGGGCTCGACACCTCGCGGCCGGCCCTGGATTACGCCCTCAACGCCGGGTTCCTCGACGACATCGTGCACGCCGACCTGGAAGAACAGGACCTGGACGAGCACCAGCGGGAACGGCTCGCCCGTGCCGATGTGGTCGTGTCCACCGGCTGCCTCGGCTACGTCGGGGAGCGCACCGTCCGCCGCATCGCCGACGCCGCGGGGAAACCGTGGATGGCGCATTTCGTGCTGCGCATGTTCCCGTTCGACGACGTGGCCGCGAGCCTCGCCGAGATAGGCTACGAAACCGTGCACGTCGAAGGTGCGTTCGAACAACGCCGATTCGCCTCACCGCAGGAACAGGCCTTGATGCTGGACACCCTGTCCACCGCCGGAGTCGACCCGGCCGGCCTCGAAGCCGAAGGCTGGCTCTACGCGGAACTGTTCGTGTCCCGACCGCGCGCATGACGCCGAGAAACGCCGCAATTCCCACACCTCCCATTTCGCAAGGATGACCGTGAACGACACACAGCAATGGTCCACCCGAACCTTCGGCAATGAGGACCGCCTGCCGCGCGTGCCGGTGCCCACGCTGGAGAACAGTTGCGCGCGCTTCCTCGAATGGTGCGCACCGCTGCTGACCGCCGAGGAGCTCGCCCGGACCGAGCAGGCCGTCGCCGATTACCTGCGCCCGGAGAGCCCCGCGCGCACGCTGCACGCCGACCTGGAGCGCTTCGACGCGACCCAGGGCGTGCACAGCTGGCTCGACGAGTTCTGGCCGTCGCGCTACCTCGGCAGGCGGGACCGGATCGCGCTGAACGCGAACTTCTTCTTCCTGCTCCAGGATTCCGAGCTGGGGCAGATCGACCGGGCGGCGGGGCTCATCGCCGGTGCGGTGGCGTACAAGAAGTCCCTCGACGACGAGTCGCTGCCGCCGCTGATCCAGCGCGGCAACGCCTCGTCGATGGAGCAGAACAAGTTCCTGTTCTCCACCACCAGGATTCCCGGTGAGCAGCAGGACACCGCGCGCACCCCGTACTCCGCCGATCACCCCGGCCCCTCCCCCGCCCGGCACATCGTGGTGTTCTTCCGCGGCAACCTGTTCCGGCTCGACGTGATCGCCCCCGACGGCACGCCGCACGACCTGGCGGATCTGGCGGCAGGCCTCGAAGCGGTCCGCGAGGCCGGGACCGCCCGTGCCACCGACGGCGCCGTCGGGCACCTGACCACGAAGGCCCGGGCGGACTGGGCGCAGACCCGGCAGCGGCTGCTCGACCTCGGCAACGCCGACGAGCTCGACACCGTGGAATCGGCGTTGTTCTGCGTCTGCCTGGAGGACTTCGCGCCCACCGACACCCAGGAAGCCTGCGATCAGCTGCTGCACGGCGACAGCGGGAACCGCTGGTTCGACAAGGCCGTGTCGCTGATCGTCTTCGAGGACGGCCGGGCGGGCATCAACGTGGAGCACTGCGGCCTCGACGGCACCACGATCCTCACGTTCGTCGACGCGCTGCTGAACTCCACTCCGCAGCAGCACGCCGCGAACTCCGGGGCGCGCTCGCAGGGCACGCCGGAGTTCGAGGGCATCGGATTCACCCTCGACGACGCGCTGCGCGCCGAGGTGCGCGACGCGGCGAGCGCGTTCGCCACGTTCGCCGCCGAGACCTCCAACAAGATCCTGGCCTTCGAGGACTTCGGCTCGGACCGGGCGAAACGCCTGGGCATCTCTCCGGACGCGTTCGTGCAGATGGCCTACCAGCTGGCGCACAAGCGCACCAAGGGCATCGGCGCCACGTACGAGTCGATCGCGACCCGCCAGTGGCGGCACGGGCGGACCGAGGCGATGCGCGTGGTCACCCCGGAGATCGTCGAGTTCGTGACCGCCATGGACGACCCGTCGGCCGACGCCACCAAGCGCACGGCGGCGTTGCGGGCCGCGGCCGACAAGCACGTGGCGCGGGCGAAGCAGTGCCAGGCCGGGGACGCCCCCGAGCAGCACCTGTGGGAGTTGCAGCTCATCCAGCGCCGCCGCGGCGCCGAGCTGGGCGCGACGGAGCCGTTGGCGCTGTACGACACGCCGGGCTGGAACATCATGCGCGACGACTACCTGAGCACCAGCTCGGCACCGTCGACGAACATCCAGTACTTCGGATTCGGCTCCACCAGCGGGAAGTGCATCGGCGTGGCCTACGTGCTGCTGCCCGACCGGCTGCACATCTACCTGAGCACGCCGCTGGCGGTCTCGGGCGGCATGTACGCGTTCGCCGACAACCTCCGCACCGCCATGCGCGAGCTCGAAGACCTCCTGATCACGGAGAACTCCACGAACTGAGCGCCTCGGGTGAGTGCCTCCTCGGACCGATGAGACCGGCCGAAGGAGGCATCGACTCCCCCGGCCCCGCCAGGTGCATGTCGCCTGTGACCAGTAGGAGTGGGCGAAGGACGCATTACCCGAGCCTGTTCGCGAATCGAGCCCCGGACGATGTGGTCGTCCGGGGCTCGATTCACGAGGAAGGTCAGGCCGCGAGGAAGCCGCCTGCGATCAGGGCGGCGCGCACGACCTCGGTCTCGGCCTCGTCGGCCTCGGCCAGCGGCAGGCGGGGGCCGCCGACGCGGTGCCCGAGCAGGTTCAGCGCCGCCTTCACCGGAATCGGGTTCGTCGTCACCGACAGCGCCGAGTACAGGTCCTTGAGCGAGATGTCGATCTCCGTGCGCCGCTCCGGCTCGTCGATCATCCGCCGCATCTGCGGACCCGCGATGTGGCTGGCGACGACGATGCCGCCCGCGCCGCCCATGTCCAGCGCGGCCGCGAACGTCTCGTTGTTGCCCGCGTACACGCCGAGCCCGTCGACCAGCGCCAGGTTGTCGTCGTTGGCCTGCTTGACGTAGTCCACCCGCTCGATCTGCGCGAGCTCCGCGAGCAGGTCGTTGGGCATGTCCGTCGCGGTCCGCGCCGGGATGTTGTAGAGCACGATCGGCTTGTCGGTGGCGTGCGCGATCTCGCCGTAGTGCCGCACCAGACCGCGCCGGTTCGGCCGGTTGTAGTACGGCGTCACCGACAGCACCCCGTCCACTCCGAGCTCGGTGACCCGCTCGGTCATCGCGCACGCCTGGGCGGTGTCGTTGGAACCGGTGGAGCCGAGCACCGTCACCCCGTCGGGCCGCTCCGCGCAGGCGATCTCGACGAGCCGCAGGTGCTCCTCGTTGGTGAGGGTCGCCGCCTCGCCGGTGGTGCCGCAGACGACGATGCCGTCGGAGCCGCTGTCGATCACGTGGTGCAGCAGCGCGACGAAGGCGTCCTCATCCACTTTCAGCTCGTCGTCGAACGGGGTGACGATCGCGGTGAGCAGGGTTCCGAGTGTCGTCGTCATGGCGCTGCCTTCCTTCATGTCTGTGCCGTCCGGCCGATTCCCGGCGCCGGACCGTCGGAACCACCCGGCCGCAGCTCGCGGAGCTCCGCGGGACACGTGCCGGTTCCGGCGCTTCGGTATCGACCACCGTCCCAGGCTGCCGCGTTCCGGGCACTTCGCTGTGTGGACGGGTGTCACCAGCATGAATCATCCGCGGCGGCGGGTGCGACGAGGGTGGGCGCGAGCAGCGGATTCCGTTGCCGCGCAAGGCCGTTCCGATGCCGCGGCCCGGTTGCGCGGAAGTGCGCGCGAGCCGGCGAACGCGCTCGGAATCGGGCGATCCGGTCAGCGCCCGGCGGAGTCGTCCTGCGGGTGCTCCGGCTCCGAGCGGTAGCGCGCCGCGTAGCGGGCCTGCTGCTCGGAGCTCAGCTGCTCCGACACCTCCTTGCGGCGTTGCCGGGCGATGCCGAGCGGATAGCCCTGCTTGAAGGCGCGGTGTTCGCAGGTGAACTCGGCGTAGGCCATGCCGTACCAGACCGCGAGGATCGCGCCGCCGAGGATCGCCATCGCCTTGATCCACATCGGCCCGGGGACCAGCAGGAACAGCAGCCCCGGCGAGATCTGCACGAGGCTGCGCACGGCGTGGCGCAGCTGCCAGGTGCGCACGGTGACGTCGTGCAGCACCCACTCGTCGTAGCGCGACGGCAGCTTGCCGCCGAAGGAGTACCAGACCCAGCGCACCGGATCGGGCCGGACCCGCTTCTCCTCGGCCACGCCACACCGCCTCTCACCTGGCCGCCTCGACGGGCTGACCTCATGCACGAACATTTAACGCACTAATCATATGCACGCGATATGTTAACGTACATCCCAGACTTGCCGAGAGGAACGTGCCGCATGACTCCCACCGAACCAGTGGCCCCCACCGGGCATCGGAACGCCGACTCGCAGCCCGGCGTCGATCTCGGCGAGGACCCGCTGGCACTGGACCGGCAGGTCTGCTTCGCGCTCTCGGTCGCCTCCCGGAGCGTGATCGCGCTGTACCGGCCGCTGCTGGAACCGCTGAACCTGACCCACCCGCAGTACCTCGTGATGCTGGCCCTGTGGGAGTCGGATCCGCGCTCGGTCAAGGACCTCAGCCACACCGTGCAGGCCGAGCCCGCGACGCTGTCGCCGCTGCTCAAACGCCTCGAATCGGTCGGTTACCTCACCCGCAGCCGCAGCTCGGGCGACGAACGGCTGGTGACGGTGAGCCTCACGCCTGCGGGCCGCGAACTGCGCGCGGAAGCCGAGAAGATCCCGCAGCGGATCGTCGAACGCCTGGGCATGCCGCTCGAGGACCTGGAGTCGTTGAACACCGCGCTGCGCGAGGTCATGGCCGCCGCCCAGCGCGCCAAGACCGGTTCGTGAGTACCGTCTCCCCCGCCCGCCGGACCGGTGATCGGGCGCGGCCGCCTCGCTAGTCTCGCGGGATGAATACCCCGCCCATTGCCGAACTGCACGTGCACATCGAGGGCACCCTCGAACCGGAGATGGTCTTCGAACTGGCGCGGCGCAACGACATCGCGCTGCCGCACGAGTCGGTCGCCGACCTGCGAGCGAAGTACCGGTTCGCCGACCTGCAGTCCTTCCTGGACATCTACTACGCGAACATGGCCGTGCTGCGCACCGCCGCGGACTTCCACGACCTGGCCGCCGCCTACCTGGACCGGTGCGCGGCGCAGGGCGTGCGGCACGCGGAGATCTTCTTCGACCCGCAGGCGCACCTCAAGCGCGGTGTCGCGATGGAGACCGTGATCGGCGGGCTCGGCTCGGCGCTCGCCGACAGCGAGGTGTCGGCTTCGCTCATCCTGTGCTTCCTGCGCGACGAATCCGCCGAGTCGGCCGCCGAGACGCTGCGGCTCGCCGAACCGTTCCTGGACCGGATCGTCGGCGTCGGCCTGGACTCCGCCGAAGTGGGACATCCGCCGTCGAAGTTCACCGCGGTGTTCGAGCGCGCCCGTGAACTGGGGTTGCGCGCCGTGGCGCACGCGGGCGAGGAAGGCCCGCCGGAGTACGTGCGGGAGGCGTTGGACCTGCTCGGCGTGCAGCGCGTGGACCACGGGATTCGCGCGCTGGAGGACCCGGAGCTGGTCGAACGGCTGCGTCGCGAGCGGATCCCGCTCACCGTGTGCCCGTTGTCGAACGTGCGGCTGGGCGCGTTCCCCGAGCTGGGGCGGCACACCTTGCCGCAGCTGCTGGAACAGGGACTGCTGGTGACGGTGAATTCCGACGACCCGGCCTACTTCGGCGGGTACGCGGACGAGAACTTCGCGGCGGTGCGGCGGGAACTGGGGTTGAGCGACGAGCAGCTGCGGGCGCTGGCGGCGAACTCCTTCCACGCCTCCTTCCTCGACGAGGAACACAAAGCCGAATTCCTCGCCGAGGTCGAAGCCTGGAAGCCTTGACGACACCGTTCAGGGTGATCTCGCGTGTTCTGCCGGCGGCGGAGCCGCTGAGGTTGCGCTAGCCGGTCACCTGCGCAGATCGTTCTGAAGGGCCGGGTAGGTGCCCGGAGCTCCGGTGTGGATCTCCGGGCACCTCTTCCTCACCTGCGACGGATCAGTGCGACGGTCCGAGCACGATTGCCGAGTTGTGCCCGCCCATGCCGATGGAGGACTTCAACGTGAGCCCTCCGGCCACCGGGGTGGGGCCGTCGAGCAGCCTCGGGTTGCCCGGCGCCCGCAGCGGCGGAGCCGGGATGAACCCGTGCTCGTAGCCGAGCGCGGCGACCGCGACCTCGACCGCCGACGCGGCCCCCTGGCAGTGGCCGACCAGCGGCTTCACCGAGTAGATCTCGGTGTCCGCCGCCAGCAGTTCCGCGCAGAACCGCGCTTCCGCGTGATCGCACTGCGCGGTGCCCGGTCCGTGCGCGTTGAGGTAGCGGATGTCGCCGCCCTTCACCCCGGAGTTGGCCAGCGCGTCGGCGACGCAGCCGCTCACCTCGGTCAGGCTCGGCTCGATCGAGGTGACGTGGTGGGCGTCGTGCGACATCGCCCCGCCCAGCACCTGCGCGTACGGGGTGGTCAGGCCGCGGGAGAGCACCATGCCCACCGAGGCCTCGCCCATGATGAACCCGCGGCTGCCTTCCTGGAACGGGCGGCACGCGTCCAGCGGTTCGGTGTCGGTGATCGTGACGCCGAGCCGTTCGAAGTGCAGCAGGTTCTCCGGGCTCGCCGACAGGTCGGTGGCGACGAAGACCACGTCGTCGACGATGCCCGCGTCCAGCCAGGCCTTCGCGGTGAGCAGCCCGGCGTTGCCCGAGGCGCACATCGCGGAGACGTTCATGGCGGGTCCGTGGAAGCCGAATTCCTTCATGAACGTCGACATCGGCGTGGAGGGCATCAGGGCGAGGTATTCGCGGATCGTGACCTGGCCTTCGCGGGCCTGGTAGAACTCCCGCCACAGGTCGACTTCGCCGAGCACGACCGCGTGCAGCAGGCCCACGCGCCTGCCGGGTGTCCAGCCCCGGTTCTCGGCGTCCTCGATCGCCTCGCGGGCGGCGGAGCGCATCGCCCTGGCGAAGCGGCTCGGACCGTCGGCGAGGTCACCGCCGTCGGGAATCCGCGCTACCCAGGCGGACCGGTCCTGGTCGGGTCCGTGTCCGTCGACGAGCGTGGCGGCGAGGTCGGAGGCGGCCAGACCGTCCCACATCGCGTCGCGGCCCCAGCCGTACCCGGTGACCGCGCCGACGCCGCCGATTTCGATTTCAGAGTGCTGGGAGATCATGAGTTATCCCTTTCTCGCTTTTGTGATCAATCGATTTCGCGCCACCGCTCCCGTTCGCGGCGATTCGCGTTCGGCACGCCATGAATCCATCGCGGCAGCACGGACGGAATTGCCACGGGGCCGCGAGAGAGGCTGGTCACCGACATCGAGATCGGACTACGCGCAGTCACTTATTCTTGTGAACCGCGACCAAGATCTCCCCTTTAGAGTGACGCGAAAAGGCGTTAAGTGGATACCGATAGTGCTTTAGGCCTCGAATTACCACGCGATCAGGCCAAAAGATCACTACGAACGCAGACCGGCAGATCACATCCCGTGTTCGCCGCCGCCACCGCCCGGGTTTATGATCAGCCGGGCGCACCGGCCGCCCGACCACTCAGGACGGTTCGTGAGCAGCACACATGGGAAACTACGAGCGTTCGGATACCGACCTCGTCAGATCGCGAGGAGGAGACGCTTCAGATCCGGGCGTGGACGGTGGTGGCTCGATTTATGCGGATGGCGTGCACAAGATCTGTCTCGTGGATGATTCATGGAAGCTGACCCAGTGGCCGAACAGTCGATAGGCCCCGAACTGGACCGCGAGTTCCTGGACCTCGCGCTGACCGCCAACGGTGCGGTCCGCTGGTCGCTGCGCCTCGAAGACGAGACCGTCACGTGGACTCGGGGCATGGACGCGCTGCTCGGCATCCCCGACGTGAGCGAGGAAACGCTGCGCGCCCGGTTGCTGGACCTCATCGCGCCGATGGCGCTGTCGGCTCGCACCGCCTCCGAATGGCACGATCTCGACCTGGAACAGCCGATCCCCGATGGCGGCGAAAGCGAGCCCCGATACGTCCACTTCCACGCGCGCCGGTTCCACGATCCCTACGCCGGCGAACACCTGATCGGCGTGGCCGCCGACGTGACGCGCGTGCACCAGGACCGCCAGACGCTCACCGACCTAGCCGACCGCTACCGGCTGCTGGTGGAGCTGAGTCCGGACGCGATCTGCGTGCACCAGGACGGCCTGGTGCGCTACGCGAACTCCGCGACGTTGAACATGCTCGGCACCGACGGCGCCGAAGTCCTGCTCGGCCGCCCGATCACCGACTTCGTGGAAACCCAGTCGGTGCCGAAGATGCGCGAACGGCTCCGGTCGCTGACGGAGCCCGGCGCACGGACGAAACCCGCCGAGGCCGCCCTGCACCGGATCAACGGCTCCACGGTTCCCGTCGAGGTCGTCTCGGTGCTCACCACCTGGGAGGGCAGGCCCGCGCTGCAGGTGATCATGCGCGACATCACCGACAAGAAAGCGGCCGAGGCGAGCCTGCGCTACCAGGCGGCGCTGGTGCAGCACGTCAGCAACGCCATCATCGCCATCGATCACGACGCGGTGGTCACCAGCTGGAACCCGGCCGCCGAAGCGGTCTACGGGATCTCCGCGAAGCATGCGCTCGGCAGGCCCGTCGAGGAACTCGTCGGCGCCGCGCTGCGCCCGGGGGAACTGCTCGCCAGCGGAGGCGTCAGCGAGGCGTTGCACCGGCGCGGCGACGGCAGCGCCCTGGTCGTGCGGGTCTCGGCCGCGGAGATGGACGAGGGCTACGTGCTGGTGTGCGCCGATGAGACGGCCCGCCGCCACGCCGAACGCACCTTCGCCACCGTCATCGACGCGCTCGACGAGGGCGTGCTGGTGATCAACCCGACGGCGATCATCGAATCGGCGAACCCCGCCGCGCAGCGCATCCTCGGCGCCCAGCCCGCGGAGATCGTCGGGGCCAACGCCGACGCGTGGCCGATGTTCGACGAGAACGGCGACCGGGTCACCGAGCAGACCCGTCCGTCGGCGACGACGTTGCGCACCGGGCAGCCGGTGAACTCGCGGGTGTTCCGCATCCAGCGCGGGGACGGGCAGAGCGTGTGGCTGACGGTGACGGCCCGCGCGCTGAACCCGGACGACCACCCGCCGTACCGGGTGCTGGTGTCGTTCAGCGACATCACCGAGAGCCGGGCCGCTCGCGAACGGCTCGAACACGAGGCCACGCACGACCCGCTGACCGGGCTCGCGAACCGGACGCTGGTCCTGCGGCACTTGGACTCGGCGGTGAACTCGCCGCGCCGCAAGCAGGCGCTGACGGTGCTGTTCGTGGACCTGGACAACTTCAAGATCGTCAACGATTCGCTGGGCCACGGCGTGGGCGACGAGGTGCTGCGCAACATCGGGCAACGGCTGGTGCGCGCCACCGACGACACCGAGATGGTGGGCAGGCTCGGCGGGGACGAGTTCGTGGTCGCCACGCAGAGCACCTTCGATCACGACGAACTGTCCGCCCGCGCCGACCGGCTGCTGCGCACCCTCACCGAACCGACGCACGTGGAGGGCATCCGGCTGCACGTGGACGCCAGCATCGGCATCGTGGTCTCCCGGCCCGGCGACACCCGCTCCGCCCAGGACCTGCTGCGGGACGCCGACGTGGCGATGTACCGGGCGAAGGCGCAGGGCCGCGGCCGCTACACGTTCTTCGACGTGGAGCTGCGCGAACGGGTGCAGCGGCACATGAAGCTGGAGCAGGACCTGCGCCACGCGGTGGCTCAGCAGCAGCTGTGGGTCGCCTACCAGCCGGTGGTGGACCTCAAGAGCGAGCGGGTGATCGGCGCGGAGGGACTGCTGCGCTGGGCGCATCCCGAGCACGGCGCGATCTCGCCCGCCGAGTTCATCCCGCTGGCCGAGGAGAGCGACCTCATCAACGAGATCGGCGAGTTCATGCTGCGCACGGTCACCAGGGAGTTCGCCGAGCTGCGCCGGGAGCACCGCGACGAGCTGCAGATCAACGCGAACCTCTCACCTCGGCAGCTCGGTGATCCGCGGCTGCACGACATCGTGCGCAACGCGTTGGACAACGCCGGGATGCCGCCGGAGGCGCTGTGCCTGGAGGTCACCGAGAACGCGTTGATGCAGGACGCGACCTCGGCGGTGCGGGCGTTGCGGAACCTGCGGAAACTGGGCGCGTTCCTGGCCATCGACGACTTCGGCACCGGGTATTCCTCGCTGGCCCAGTTGCGCCGGCTGCCGCTGGACTCGCTCAAGATCGACCGTTCGTTCGTGTCCGACCTGGGCGAGTCGGAGGACGTGCAGGCGATCATCACCAGCATCGTGGCGATGGCGCACGCCGTCGGGCTCAGCGTGGTCGCCGAAGGTGTGGAGACCGCCGAGCAGCTGCGAATCCTGCAGCGGATCGGCTGCGATCTGGGGCAGGGCTTCTACTTCGGCAAGCCCGCCCCGCTGAGCGATTTCTCCGCTCTGTGCGGCACTTTCTCGCTGTGATCCCCAGACGCGTACTGCGGTTCCGCTGCCCGGAGACCTGCGCAGAGCACTACGAGACCACCGTCGCGGCGGGTTCGCGTCGGGGCGGCAGCGCGGGAAGGGCGCTGAGCAGGCTGCGGGTGTAGGGGTCGCGGGGTGCGGCGAAGACGTCCTCCTCGGGGCCGTGTTCAACGACGCGGCCGTCCTTCATCACCAGCACGTGATCGCTCATGTGGTGCACGACGCCGAGGTCGTGCGAGATGAACAGGTACGCCACTCCCAGTTCCGCTTGCAGCGTGGTGAGCAGGTCGAGCACTTGGGCCTGGATCGACACGTCGAGCGCGGACACCGGTTCGTCGCACACGATCACCGAGGGGCGCGGCGCGAGCGCGCGGGCGATGGCGACGCGCTGGCGCTGCCCGCCGGACAGGTGCAGTGGCCGCCGCTGCCGGTGCTCGTCGCCGAGCCCGACCTGTTCGAGCAGCTCGCCGACTCGCCGCGACCGGGCGCGGGCGGTGCCGAACTCGTCCGGGTCCAGGCTGTCGCGCAGGATGTGCTCAACGCTCCAGCGCGGGTCGAAGGAGCTCAGCGGGTCCTGGTAGATCACGGTGATCCGCTTGCGCAGCGGCCTGCGCCGTCGCGGGCTCAGCGTGGTCCACGGCCCGTCGTGGAGTTCGACCGAGCCTTCGTCCGGAGTTTCCAGCGCGAGCGCCATCCGGGCGGTGGTGGTCTTGCCGGATCCGGATTCCCCCACCACACCGAGGGTTTCGCCGGCCCGCAGCTCGAAGGACACGTCGTCGACGACGGTGCGCAGCCGCCGGTCCGGGCCGCGGAAGCGCTTGACCAGGCCCGAGGCGCGCAGCACCGGGGCCTGCGTCCGGGAGGTGCCGCGATCTGGCAGCACCGTCCCGGCCGGCCGGTCCGGGTGCGGGGACAGCAAGGTGCCCTTCCGGTGGTGGGCGGGAACGGCGTCCAGCAACGCCTGGGTGTACTCGTGGCGCGGGCTTCTCAGCACCTCGTCCACCGGCCCTTGCTCGACGATCTCGCCATGGCGGATCACGGCGACCTCGTCGGCGAGCCGGGACACCACGGCGAGGTCGTGGCTGACCAGGATGAGGCTCTGCCCTGCGCGGATGCGTTCCGCGAGCAGGTCGAGGATGCGGACCTGCACGGTCGCGTCGAGCGCGGTGGTCGGTTCGTCGGCGATGAGCAGCGCCGGGTTCAGCGCGATGGCCTGCGCGATGAGCACCCGCTGGCGCAGCCCCGGACAGCTCGTGCGGGAGCTGCCGAGCTCGCACTCGCGGTTCCGGCACGCCCACCTGTTCCAGCAGCTCGTGCACCCGTTCGGCACGGGACGCGCGGGTCCCTTCCCCGTGCAGCGACAGGGCTTCCTCGACTTCACGGCCGACGGGGCGCAGCCGGTCCAGTGAGACCAGGGCGTCCTGCAGCACAAAGCCGATGTCGCGCCCTCGGATCCGCCGCCACTGCCGGCAGCACGCTGTACTGCTACGCCCGCGAGACGATCGGCGTCGCGCTGAGCATCGACGGCGCGGTGCACAACCCGAACACCGGCCCGGGAGGCATCGGGCACCTGCCCGCCGGGCCGACGGAGCTGCTCGACCCGCGCGGCACCGGCAGGCTCGACGGCGCCGTGAGCGACACCGGGATCGTCGAGGCGGCCCGAGCCGTGGGCCTGACCGTGGACTCCACCGCGGACTTGGCGGCGCTGGCCGAGAGCGGTGACGCCTCGGCACTGGCGCTGCTCCGCGAACGCGCCCGAGTGCTCGGCCGCGCGATCGGCCACATCGCCGACGTGATCAACCCGGATCGGATCATCCTCGGCGGCCAGGCGTTCACCGAGTTCCCGGCGACGCCGCGCGAAGTGGCCCGGTCCGCGGCGGAGAATTCCGCGGTGCCGCACCGGGAATTCCGGGTCACCGCCGCGGGCGACGGAATCCAGCAGCAGGCCGCGGCCGCCGTGTCACTGGACTTCCTCTACGCCGACCCGCTCGCCGCGCTCCGCCAGGGCGATCGCGCGACCTCGCCCCGAAACCGGCGCCGGTGAGCCGTCCGGCCTGCTAGTGCGCGCGAATCAGGCCGCCGTCGCATCTGAGCTGTTCGCCGGTGATGTAGGAGGCTTGGGCGCTCGCCAGGAACACCACTGCCGCCGCGAACTCCTCGGGCGTACCGAACCGGCCAGCCGGGATGTCCGCGCGGGAGGCGTCGCGCACCTCGTCCTCGGCGACGCCGCGTCGTTCGGCCATGGCGGCGTTGAGCGAGTTCAACCGTGCGGTCTCGATCCGGCCGGGCAGCACCAGGTTGACGGTGACCCCGTCCCCGGCGACTTCGGCGGCGAGGGTCTTCAGGTACCCGGCGAGCGCTCCGCGACCCACGTTCGAGGCCGCGAGCCCGTTGATCGGCTGCTGGATTCCGCTCGAACCGATGGCGATGATCCGGCCCCAGCCGCGCTCCCGCATGCCAGGCAGCACCGCTTCGACCAGGCCAACGTGCGCGGACAGCAGCAGCCGCACCGCTTCCTGGGCGTCCTCGGCGCTCATCTCCGCCGCGGTGCCCGGGGCAGGCCCGCCGCCGTTGAGGACCAGCACGTCGACCGGCCCGAAATCGGCGGCGGCGTCGATCAGCGAGCGCGGCCCGTCCGGCTCGGTGATGTCCACCCCGATGCCCACGGCGGACGGCAGCTCCGCGGCCTGCTGCGCCGCGAGTTCCGCCCGGCGCCCGCCGAACGCGACGTGCGCGCCTTCGTCCGCCAGCCCGCGCACGACCGCCGCCCCCAACCCGGAGGTCGCCCCGGGAACGACCGCGACCCGACCGGCCAGTCCGAGATCCACCGCACCCTCACCCACTTCCGAACGAAGTCACCGCCCACGAACACTAGTGATCACCGCCGCCATCGACCACCTGCCGACGCACCCGGCAGTGGACGGCTCGTGCCGGCTCGCGCGAGGTGCGGCTCGGGTCAGGCCAGGTGCGGGAGGAGGCGGGTGGCGTTGGTCCGGTTGATCGCGGGGTGGTCGAGTTCCGGGGCGGTGTCGAGGCGGCCGGTCATGATGGTGGCGATTTCCGCTGGGGCATAAGGGAAATCACTGCCGAACAGGATGCGTTCCGGATCGGCGAATGCGGTCAGGCCGGGCAAGGAGTAGGGCGAGGCGGACAGGGCGGTGTCGAAGTAGAACCGGCGCAGGTCGGTCAGGAGGTCCGCCGTGCCGCGCTCGTCGCCCGCCATCTCCAGGCAGGCCGCGATGCGTTCCGCCGCGTACGGCAGGAAACCGCCCGCGTGCGACAGGATGATCTTGAGGTCGGGATGCCGGTGCAGGGTGCCGTTCGCGGCCAGGTTCGCGGCCGCGCGGGTGGTGTCGAGCAGGAAGTCGGCGGCGAACGGCGGAATCCCGGGCACGGGTTCGGCGGGCAGCGCCGAGGGGTGCACGAACACCACCGCGCCGCGCCTGCCCAGCTCGTCCATCAGCGGTTCGAAGGACGGGTCGCCCAGGTACGTACCGGCGCTGTTGGCCAGCAGCACCACGCCGTCGGCGTGCAGCTCGTCGAGCGCGTAGGCCGCTTCGGCGAGCGCTCCGTCCACGTCCGGCAGCGTCAGCGTCGCCCAGAACCCGAACCGGCCGGGGTGCTCGGCGGCCAGCTCGGCGCAGTATTCGTTGACCGAGCGGGCCATCGCGCGCGCGTCGCCGCCCAGCCAGGGTTCGACTCCCGGCGTGGTCACGGACAGGATCGCGGTCCCGATGTCGTTGCGGCCCATCAGGTCCAGCGACGCCTGCGGGCTCCAGTCCGGCACGTCCCGCCCGCCCGCGTCCGTGCCGGACCGCAGCAGCCGTTCCCGGTAGGCGGGCGGAACCACGTGGTGGTGGACATCGATGCGCTGAGCCATGACCGCTCCCAATACTTAGCTTGCTAACCAATGGTTAAGCTAACACCCATGACGGGTAGCGACCAGCCTCCGGGCGCACCGGCCTCCGGCGACGAAGCAGGAGTCGACGAACTCGCGCAGGCGACCGATGCGCTGTTCCTGGCCATGCGCCGCGCCCGAGCCGCGCATGCGGCCGACGTGGGCGGGCTGTCGCTGGCTCAGCTCGCGATGGTGCTGCCGCTGGCGGGCGGCGCGGAGCTCCCGGTGGGCGATCTCGCCGCGGCGGCGGGCGTCACGCTGCCGACCGCGACCCGGATGCTCCAGCAGCTGGCGGGCAAAGGGCTCGTGTCCCGCCGCCGCAGCCCCGAAGACGAACGCCGCGTGCTGATCACCCTCACCGACTCGGGAACCCAAGCGCTGCAACGACTCCGCACCCAGCAGCGGCAGGCGCAGGCGCGCGGCTACGCCGTGTTCACCCCGGAGGAACGCCTGCACCTCGCCGCCCAGCTGGGACGGCTGACCGACGTCATCAACGCCGGTCACCACCGGCCGCTGGACTGACACGGCCCGTCACCGGCTCCGCCGAGCACCGAGCCTCGGCCGGTATGGACGCATCCGGCCCGGCCGGAGATGATCGGCCGACGACGACCGCACAGCCTCGAACAGGAACCCGCATGCCCGACGACTCAGCCGCCGGATTCGGCCGCGACCGGCAATCCGCGATCTACCGGGCCGGGGTGTCCGGGCGGAAACCCGCGGTGCCCACGGATTTCCGCACGCTGGAGCGGCGCGCACGGCGGAAGTCCTCGGCGCGGGCCTGGGCTTACGTGGCCGGTGGCGCAGGTGACGGGGCGACGATGCGGGCGAACCGGGCCGCGTTCGACCGCTGGTCGATCGTGCCGCGCATGTTGCGCGACGTGTCCCGGCGGGACTTGAGCGTGGAGCTGTTCGGCCGCCGCATCCCGGCTCCGCTCCTGTTCGCACCCGTGGGCGCCGCCGAGCTGATCCATCCCCAGGCCGACCTGGCCATCGCGAAAGCGGCGGCCGAACTCGGCCTGCCGTACGTGTTCTCCAACCAGGGTTGCGTCCCGATGGAGGAATGCGCCGCCGCGATGGGAGATTCTCCGCGCTGGTTCCAGCTGTACTGGAGCACCGACGAAGACCTGGTGGACAGCCTGCTGGCCCGCGCGAAGCGCAGCGGAGCCGAGGCGATCGTGGTCACGCTGGACACGACGCTGCTGGGGTGGCGCCCGCAGGACCTCAACCTCGGTTCGCTGCCGTTCGCGCGGGGCCAGGGCATCGCGCAGTACACCTCGGACCCCCGGTTCCGGAACATGGTGCGCGAGCGGGTGCGGCGAGGCTCGGCCGGCGGCGACTCCGACGTGGCCGTGACGTTCTCCGCGATCCGCGCGCTGCTGTCGATGAGCCGCCGCTTTCCCGGTTCGCTGCTGGGAAATCTGCGCTCCCCCGAGCCGCGCGAGGCCGTGCAGACCTTCCTGGAAACCTACTCGCGTCCATCACTGAACTGGTCGGACCTGGCGACGCTGCGCGATCGCACGGACCTGCCGATCTTGCTCAAGGGCGTCCTGCACGCCGACGACGCGCGCCGAGCGGTGGACGCCGGAGTGGACGGCCTGGTCGTCTCGAACCACGGCGGCCGCCAGGTCGACGGCTCCGTCGCCGCGCTGGACGCGCTGGCCGAGATCGCACCGGCGGTCAACGACGAGCTCACGGTGCTGTTCGACAGCGGAATCCGCTCCGGCGCCGACGTCTTCACCGCGCTCGCCCTCGGCGCGGACGCGGTCTGCCTGGGCCGTCCGTACCTCTACGGCCTGGCCCTGGCCGGGCAGGAGGGTGTCCGCTCGGTCGCGGCGAACGTGCTCGCCGAGTTCGACCTCACCCTGGGACTCACCGGCCACACCACCCCCGCCGAACTCACCCGGGACGCCCTCCGGCCCGCTTGATCAGCCACGCATCACGTCCGCCATCTTCTCCCCCACCAGGACCGCGGCCAGGTGCGGATTCGCGCGCGGCACCCACGGGAACACGCTCGCGTCGGCGACCCGCAGCCCTTCGACGCCGAGCACCCGGCCCTCGGGATCCACCACGACGTCCGAGGCTCCCGCGCCGCCCATCCGGCAAGTGCCCGAGGCGTGCGCGGTGTCGAGGACGTTGGCGAGGGCGAACTCGGCGAACTCCTTGTCCGACATCGCCGTGTCCGGCGCGACCATGCCCGGACCGAGCCCCATCCCGGCGGAGAGCTTCTGCAACTCCGGTTGGGCCGCGATCTCGCGCAGCTCGTCGACGACGACCCGGAACCGCAGCATGTCCTCCGGATCGGACAGCATGTTCAGCTCCACGGCGGGATCCACCGTCGGATCGGTGGAGGTGAGCCGGACCCGGCCGGTCGAGCGAGCCCGGTTGTTCCAGCCGATGACGCCGGCGACCGGGAGCCCCTCCCCCATCGCGCCCGGTGTGGCGAGCACGCCGTCGTTGCTCTCGCCGCCGACACCGGTGGTGAAGCGCAGGAACAGCTGGCCGCGTTCGGGCAGCCCGCCGAAGTCGGGCGGCTCGTGCAGGCCGAGCACCAGCAACATCGCCGCGTGGTCCTGCAATCCGAGTCCCACCGGGAGGTCCGCGACGGGCTCGATGCCCAGCTCCCGCAGCTGCGCTGCCGGGCCGATGCCGGAGCGTTGCAGGATCGCCGGAGAGTGCACGGCACCGGCCGAGACCACGACCTCGGCGGCGTGGAACTCGGCGGGCTCGCCGTCGACGATCGCCCGCACCCCGGTCGCCCGGCCGCCGCTGATGAGGATCCGGTCGACCGGCGCGCCGCCCACGACGTGCAGTCCCGGCCGCTCCCGCGCCGGCTCCAGGTAGGCGTCGTTGGTGGACACGCGGCGCGTGCCGAAGCTGTTGTAGGCGTACGGCGACACTCCGGTCGCACCGGGCGCGTTGTGGTCGGGAGCCCACGGGTGGCCCCTGCGCTCGGTGATCTGGTCGAGGGCCGATTCGATCGTGGCGAAGTTCTCGCGGCTCGGCCGCAGCACGGGGATCGGCCCGTCGGCACCGTGGTAGTCCTCGTGCGCGAAGTCCTGGTCGTTCTCCAGTTTCATCAGCAGCGGCAGCACGTCCCGGTGGCTCCAGCCGGTGCAGCCGTTCGCCGCCCAGCCGTCGAAGTCCTCCACGGTGGGCCGGATCGCGAACAGCCCGTTGATCGCCGAGCTCCCGCCCACGCCGCGCCCCCGCACGTAGGTCGCCGGGGGTTGCGCGGCGGATCGCGATGCCTGCAACTCCGGGAAGGTGTGGGACTGCGCCAGCTGCTCGGGCAGGCGGTTCTTGCCGGGCTCAACGCCCTGGATCTCTGGCGGAGTTTCGGCGGAGCGGTAGTCCAGGCCCGCTTCCAGCACCAGCACCCGCCGCTGATCGTCCTCGGTCAGCCGCCCCGCGAGCGCCGCCCCCGCCGAACCGGCACCGATGATGATCGTGTCGTACATGATGTCCTCTCCGAGCCCCCTGATGAGCGCCCGCCCGGTGGGCGGTACGAGCAGCAGAAGCCATGCCCCAACGGCACACTCAATCCTTTGTGCCGCACGTCACTTTCGCATCCCGCGAGCAGTTCCCCCGGACGAAGAGTCCCCGGACGCACGTTCCCCTTGGCCTGCCCAGGAAGAGGCGGCCGCCTCCAGCAGGCAGCAAAGGTCCGACCAAAGCGTTGACACTGCAACGGACGCTGCTTAACGTACGGCGCATTGGTTCTACCAAAGGAGATACCGGTGGGCGTTGATCTCTCGTTCCTGGTGCGCAGCCTGGCGGAACAGGCGACGCCCGAGCCGGGTACCGACCTGCTGCGGCTGCCCACGGAGCGCGAGCTCGTCGCCTCCCTCGACGTCAGCCGCGGCACGCTGCGCGAGCAGCTGTCGATGCTGGAGATGCTGGGCTTCCTCACCCGCACCCAGGGCCGCGGTTCGTACCTCGGCGTGCCGGACGCGAGCTTCATCCAGCTCTACTTCGACCTCTCCAGCGAGCTCGGCCAGCTCGGCGGCGGACAGTTCCGCTCGGCGCGGGAGATGCTGGAGATCTCGATGACGGAGGCCGCCGCCCGGCTGGCGACGGCAGACGACGTGGACACGCTGCGCGGCCTGGTGGACGAGATGGTGCGCGCGAGCGCGGCGGGCGAGGACGAGCGCGCGCTGGAGGCGGACCTGGACTTCCACCGCCACCTGTTCACCGTGGTGAACAACCCGATCTTCACGCTGCTGCACGACGGCCTGAGCCACGTGCTGCGCGACGAGGTGGTGGACCGCCGACGGGTCGCCGTGGAACGGGAACCGTTGCGGGAGGGCGAGAACCGCATCATCGACACCGTCCACTACGGAATCGTCGATGCCGTGGAGCGCCGCGACGGCGAGAGCGCGCGATCGGCGATGCGCCGCCACTTCGAGGTGTGGTCCGCGCTGACCGGCGAGGACTGACCGCCCCGCACCGGATTCACCGCCGGACATCAGGAACTCGCACGCCCGAACCTCGGGCGTCCGCGCGTGCTGCCCGAACACGGGCCGGAGCAGGAGGTTGACTCGTGGACGAACCCGATGTGGTGTTCGTGGGGATCGGCGCCATCGGACGGCACATGGCGAGCAGGCTGGTCGCCGCGGGCCGCTCGACGACGGCGGTGGATCCGACTCCGGCCGCGCGAGAATGGGCTGCGGCGCAAGGGATTCCGGCGATTCCGTCCCTGACCGGAGCTCCGCGCGCGGAGTTCGTCGTGGTCATGGTCGCGACTCCCGATCAACTGGTCGCCCTGGTCGATGAGGCGTTGACCCGCGACGATCTCGACGGTCAGCGCTGGATCGTGATGAGCACGGTCGGCCCCGACGCGGTCCGCGAGCAGGGCGCCCGGCTCACCGGCGCAGGTGCGCTGGTGCTGGACGTGCCGGTCACCGGTGGTGTCGCGCGAGCGCGCACCGGCGAACTCACCCTGTTCGCCGCCGGAAATCGATCCACAGTGGAGTTCGCGCGACCGGTGCTGAACTGCTTCGGCGCGGTGCGCGAGGTCGGCGAGCGGGTCGGTGACGGCCAGGCGATCAAGGTGGTCAACCAGCACCTGTGCTCGGTGCACATCGTGGCCGCCGCCGAAGCGCTCTCGCTCGCCGGTGAGCTCGGGCTGGACCGCGAGCAAGTGCTGTCGCTGGTCGAGAACGGGGCCGCCGGGTCGTGGATGCTCTCCGACCGGGGTCCGCGCATGTTGCAGGGCACCGATGTCGAGGTCACCAGCACGATCGGCATCTTCGTCAAGGACAGCAACCTCGTCGCCGACGCCGCCCGGCAGGCCGACGCCGACACTCCCCTGCTGGACCTCGCGCGGGAACGCTACGAACGCGCCGCCGACGCCGGGCTGGGCGCTCGCGACGACTCGCGGGTGATCGAGACCTACGCCTGAGGCGATTTCCACCGCACATCGCGGAAAGACCAGCGAGCCACCGGCTCGCGGCCACCCCGGCTCTCCGGCCCCGGTGGTTTCTGCAAAGGAGCAGACCATGTCCGCTGCGCCCACCTCCGGTCGACGCGACGATCCGACGAAGGTGTCGGTCGCCTCGATGATCGGTACCGCGGTCGAGAGCTACGACTTCTTCATCTACGGCACCGCTTCGGCGGCGTACTTCGGGTCGGTGTTCTTCCACACCGGCAACGAACTCCTCGGCGTGCTGGCCTCGTTCGCGACGCTCGCCGTGGGGTTCTTCTTCCGCCCGCTGGGCGGGTATCTCGCCGGGCACTACGGCGACCGGCTGGGCCGCAAGACGGTGCTGATGTGGTCGCTGGCGATCATGGGCTTGGGCACCGTGCTGATCGGCGTGCTGCCCACCTACGGCCAGGCCGGGGTGCTCGCCCCGATTCTGCTGATCCTGCTGCGGATCGTGCAGGGCATCGGGTTCGGCGCGGAGTGGGGCGGCGCCGTCCTGATGTCCGTGGAGCACGCGCCCGAACGCAAGCGCGGCTTCTACGGCGCGGTGCCGCAGATCGGCATCCCCGCCGGGCTGCTGCTGGCCAACGGCGGATTCCTGGCTTCCGAGGCACTGTTCGAGGGCGACTGGGTGTGGCGGGTGCCGTTCCTGCTGTCGATCGTGATGGTCGGCGCGGGCATGTTCATCCGGATGAAGATCTCCGAGTCACCGGACTTCACCGAGATGAAGGAACGCGGCGAAATCCACAAGACTCCGGCGCTGGAGGTGCTGCGCCGCGATTGGCGGGCCATCCTCAAGATCGTGGCGCTGCGGCTGGCGGAGACCGGCGGCTACTACATCACCACCAGCTTCATGCTCTCCTACGTGGTGCTCGCCGGGTTGTCGGACAAGCAGAACGTGCTGGTCGGCACCATCGTCGGCTCCGCGCTGGGCCTGCTCAGCCACCTGCTGTTCGGCGCGTGGTCCGACCGGATCGGGCGCAAGCCGGTGTTCCTGCTGGGCGCGGTGTTCACCATCCTGTTCGGCATCCCGATGTTCCTGCTGGTCAACACCGGCGCGGGCATCGCCGTGGTGGTGGCGGTGTCGCTGGGCCTGCTGCTGAGCCACGATCCGATCTTCGCGGTGGAGTCGTCGTGGTTCTCCGAGCAGTTCCCGCGCGACGTCCGTTCCTCCGGAATTTCGCTGGGCTACAACGGCGCGTCGATGGTGGCCGGGCTGCTGCCGTTCCTGGCGACCGCGCTCTACGGCGGACTGGGGTGGATCGGGCCGGCGCTGCTGTTCGTGCTGCTGGGCGTGATCTCCACCATCGCCGCCGCGTTCACCCCGGAGACCGCTCCGGCGAAGCTCGCCGAACCGGACCGTTCGCCGGTTTCGGCCTGACCACGGAAGGGAAGTGAGGACCGCATGACCGCAGTGAGCACGTCACGCACGGAAGGGCTCGACCTCGCCGAGCGGGCGGATCGGGTGCGCGCGGCCGCGTACCGGATGCGCCACCACATGCTGGACATGGGCGAGGTGCAGGGCCAGGGCTACGTCGGCCAGGCGCTGGGCGTCGCCGACATGCTCGCGGTGACCTACGCCGACCAGCTCCGGCTGCGCCCCGAAGATCCGCAGTGGGAGCAGCGGGACCGGTTCCTGCTGTCCACCGGCCACTACGCCATCGCCCTGTACGCGGCGCTCGCCGAAGCGGGCATCGTGCCGGTCGACGAGCTGGAGACCTACGGGTCGGACGGTTCGCGGCTGCCGATGTCGGGCATGGCGTCCTACACGCCCGGTATGGAGATCTCCGGCGGTTCGCTGGGCCACGGCCTGACCGTCGCCGTCGGCATGGCGCTGGGGCTGCGGTTGCGGTCCGCCACCTCGCGGATCTTCAACTTCCTCTCCGACGGTGAGCTCGACGAGGGCTCAACGTGGGAGGCCGCGATGGGCGCCAACCACCACCGGCTCGGCGGCCTGACCGCGATGGTCGACATGAACGCGTTGCAGGCGGACGGGAAGACGGAGTCGGTGCTGAGCATCGAACCCGCCGAGCAGAAGTGGGCGGCGTGCGGCTGGTTCACCCAGCGCGTCGACGGCAACGACGTGGAAGCCCTGCTGGCCGCGTTCGACGCGGTGGCCGAGCAGGCCGAGCCGCACGGCGCTCCGTCGGTGATCCTCTGCGACACCAAGATCGGCCGCGGCGTTCCGCTGCTGGAAGCACGCGAGAAGGCGCACTTCATGCGGATCGACGAGGACGAATGGCAGCTGTGCCGCGACCAGCTCACCGCCGGTTTCGAAGGAGCGAGCGCATGAGCACCCCCACCAAGAAACGCCTGACCACCTCGGCGATGATCGCTTCCTTCGCCGATCCGGGGCAGCCGACCGCGTCCGCCCCGTTAGGGCACGCGCTGGCCGCGCTCGCCGAGCAGGACCAGCGGATCGTCGGCCTCACCGCCGACCTCGGCAAGTACACCGACATGCACGTGTTCGCCGAGGCGCACCCTGACCGGTTCTTCCAGATGGGCATGGCCGAGCAACTCCTGTTCGGCGCGGCGGCGGGGATGGCCGAGGTCGGACTCGTGCCGTTCGCCTCCACCTACAGCGTGTTCGCGGCGCGGCGGGCCTACGACTTCCTGTGCCTGGACATCGCCGAACCGAACCTCAACGTGAACATCATCGGCGGCCTGCCCGGCCTCACCACCGGTTACGGGCCGAGCCACCAGGCCACGGAGGACATCGCGATCTTCCGGGGGATGCCGAACCTGACGATCGTCGATCCGTGCGATTCGGTGGACATCGAACAGGCGGTGCCGCAGCTCGCGAGTTCCGACGGGCCGACGTACCTGCGGTTGCTGCGCGGCAAGGTGCCGACGGTGCTCGACGAGTACGACTACGAGTTCAAGCTGGGCAAGGCTTCGGTGCTGCGCGGCGGCAACGACGTCGTGTTCGTCTCCAGCGGCCTGATGACGATGCGCGCGCTGCAGGCCGCGCAAGACCTCGCCGAGCACGGCGTGGACGTGGCCGTGGTGCACAGCCCCACGATCAAGCCGTTCGACGCGGAGACCGTGCTGCGCGAGACCGACGGCGACCGGCTGGTCGTGACGTTGGAGAACCACACCGTCGTCGGCGGCCTCTTCGAAACCCTCGCCGCCGAAATGGCCAAGGCGGGCGAGCAGAAACGCGTCGTGCCCGTCGCCCTGCCCGATCGGTTCCTCGACGCGGGCGCCCTGCCGACGCTGCACGAACGCTACGGCCTCGCCAGGGGAACCATCGTGAGCAAGGTCCTCGCCGAACTCTCCTGACCCACACCTTGCGACCAGGAGCGCCCCGGATCCAACGGTTCCGGGGCGCTGCCGCATTCCGGACCACTCCGCGGGGTGCCGTTCGCGCGTCGCCGCTTGCGCCGAACGGCGGATGCCGCGCGGGGGCGGTAACGATCTTGCTTCGCGGGGCGAACTTCGGTGTGCGGGGCGCTACCCTCGCTCGCGCTATGAGTATTCCATCTGGCTTATTCGCGAATCGTTGCGGCACACTCCCGGGACGGTCCTCATTTCCACGAAGATTCGGGCACAACCCGCATTCGCGCATGTTTAAGCCATCAACCAGGCGATTTACCGACGCCCAATCGAGTGGCAAAATCGGACAGCGAGACTGCGGCGCAATTACACTGACCTTCCGCGAGGCAAGCACCAACGCGAACAACGGGCATCTTCCAGCCACGCAATTCCCTGCGGAAAATTTCCTACAGACGCTGGAAGTTTCGTTAATTTTCCCGTTGGCGCACCGATGAGCGGAGGGATTGCCATGCCACGGCCATGGGAAGCAGACCCGTCAGCGACCTTCCGAAGACGACTCGGGAAGTCCGCGCTCGAACTCGGCCACACCGACGACGAGCCGACCTGCCCGGACATCTGGGAGCTCGACAACGGCGACATCGCCGTGATCGGCCGCGACCTCACCGACGGCTACGCCCACTCGTTGCCGGACGGGGTGAACGTGGGCTACGACGAACGACTCGTCGTGATCCCCGGCTCCATGCTCAGGTCCGCGAAGGGGGACATCCCCCATGAGTGAATTGACTCGCCTTCCCCCTCGGGATTCCGGGGACAGGTTGACGCTCGATGAATACCTCGCCGACTTCAATGCGCGATTCTGGAACCCGCGGAATACCTCAGCATGGAAGTTCGAACGCAGGCAGACGTTCCGGCAGCCGGAAAGCCCCAGTTGGAACGCGTTCAACGAGGGGAACTGGGACCTGTCGATCCAGCTGCTCGAAGAGCGGCGGCCGAAGCTCAAGGACTACTTCGACCGGGTCTCCGCGCACGGATTTTCCGTGTTCCGCATCCGGGTCGTCGAGGATTCGCTGAGCCCCTACCTGGTGTGGGAGCTGAACTCGCTGCTGATCCGGCAGCAGTGCGGTGCTTCGATCACGGTCGTCAACCCGGACATGCTGGAGAAGTGGGAGCGCGATGGTGTGCTGCCCGAGATCTTCGTGATCGGACCGGACACCGTGTACGAAGTCCTCTACGACTCCGACGGCGTCGCCGAAGGAGCCATCCGGTACGTCGACGAGCCGACCGCCCGCCGGTGGATGATCTTCATGGACGCACTGGAGGGAAGCGGGGAACCGCTCGACGCGTTCTTCAACCGAGAAGTGGCGGGATTGCGCCCCACGGAGTGCGAAGCTCCGTCCGCGTGACGCCGAACCGAGATGGGTGACATGCCGACGCGGGACGGCGACGACTCCAGGAACGAGCTCTCCGGTAGCGCGAACGAAGTGATCCAGGCAGGCCGCGTCAGCGGCGGCATCCACTTCCACGGCACCCAGCGCACCGACGACGGCCTTCCTCGGCAATTACCGGCCGACGTGCCGGGTTTCGTCAACCGGCACGGTGAACTCGAACAGCTCGACCTGCTCCTGCCCGACGACGGCGGGGGCGCGATGGCTCCGTGCGTGGTGGTCGGTACCGCTGGGGTGGGCAAGACCTCGCTGGCCGTGCATTGGGCGCACCGCATGGCCTCGCGCTTCCCCGACGGGCAGCTCTACGTCAACCTGCACGGCTACGATCCGGGTCCGCTCGTCACCCCTGATCAGGCGTTGGATCGCTTCTTGCGGGCATTGGGCGTGCCCGGTGATCAGATTTCGGCCGACCTCGAATCCCGCGCGGCGCTCTACCGTTCACAGCTGGCCGGGCGCCGGATGCTGATCGTGCTCGACAACGCGGCCACCGTCGGGCAGGTTCGGCCGCTGCTGCCCGGCAGCGGTGACTGCCTCACGCTGATCACCAGCCGCAGCAGGCTTTCCGGCCTCGTCGCGCGCGACGGCGCTCGCCGGGTGACGCTCGGAGTCCTGCCCGAGGAGGAGTCCGTTCGGCTGCTGCGGAGCCTCTCCGACGGCCACCGCGGCCCGGACGACGGCACGGATCTCGACGAGCTGGCGCGGCTGTGCGCGCGGCTCCCGCTCGCGCTGCGCATCGCGGCCGAACGCGCGATCAGCAGGCCGAGCGTGCCGTTGGGCGACCTCATCGAGGAGCTGCGGGACGAATCCGCGTTGTGGGACGCGCTCACCGCGGGCGACGACGATGATTCGGACGCGGTCCGCTCCGTGTTCGCCTGGTCGTACCGGGCTCTGTCGAAGGATGCGAGCCGCCTGTTCCGGCTGCTCGGCCTGCATCCCGGTCGCGATTTCGGTTCCGCGGCGGCGGCCGCGCTGGCCGATCTGCCCGTGAGCCGGGTGCGCCGGTTGTTGGACGACTTGGTCGGCGCGCACCTGCTGGAGCAGCACCGGCCGGACCGCTACGAGTTCCACGATCTGCTCCGCGCGTACGCCACGGACCAGGCCCGCACCGAGGAGTCCGCCGACACCGTCCGCGCCGCGCTGGAGCGGGCGGTGCGCTGGTACGCGGGATGTGCCGACCAGGCGGTGCGGGTGCTGGCGCCCGCGCACCGGCGCCCGCCGATCGAGGCGTCCACCCCTGCGTTCACCACGCCAGAGGAAGCGGCGCAGTGGTACGAGCGGGAGCGGACGAACCTGGTCGCCGCCACCCGAGCCGCCGAGGAAGCGAACCTGCACGAGCTGGCGTGGCTGCTTCCCGCACTGCTGCGCGGAATCTACGCGGGCCGCAACCAGTTCGACGACTGGTTCGCGACCAGCACCATCGGCTTGGGCACCGCCCGCGCGTCCGGCGACAGGCATGCCGAAGCCGACATGTTGGAGAGCTTGGGCAAGGCGCATACCCAGTCCTCCCGGCGCGCGGAGGGAATCCGGTTCCAGACGGCGGCGCTCGACATCCGCCGCGAGCTCGGCGACCGGGCGGGCGAGCTCGCGTCCACCAACGCCGTGGGCATGGCGCACCTGCGCGGCCACGAGCTGGACCGGGCGCTGATCAGGTTCGAACAGACCCACCGGCTCGCGGTCGAAGTCGGCGACGAGTACTGGATCGCGGTGTCCTCGAACAACACCGCCAACGTCTACTTAGGACTGGAACGTTTCGAGGAGGCCGTCGTGCTGCTGCGGGACGCGAAGGAGCGCTACACCCGGCTCGGCGTTCCCGGCGGCAGAGGCGACGCGCTGCGCGGCCTCAGCCACGCGCACCGGGGCCTGGGGCGACCGGAGTCCGCGCACGGCTACGTCGAGGAAGCGTTGGCGATCGCCCACGAGCACGAGAACCGGGCGTGGGAGGCGTACTGGTCGCTCGAACTCGGCCGGGTGCAGGTCGAACTCGGGCAGCCGTCGGAGGCGCTGATCTCCTTCCAGCGGGCGGCCTCGCTGCAACGCCGCCTGGCCGACCGGTCTCGCGAAGCCGAGGCGCTCGACGCCACGGGAACGGCCTACCTGGCGCTCGACCGAGCCGACGAAGCCGCCGGTTTCCACCGCATGGCGGCGAATTCGTTCCGCGAGCTCGACGACCGCCGGCAACTGGCCATCGCACTCGACCACCTCACCACCGCCCTCGACCACACCGGCGACGCCGAGGCCGACGAGTGCCGCCGCGAGGCAGCGGGCCTGCTCGCCGACTTCACCGACCCGGCAGCCGAACGAATCCGCACCCGCCTCCGACGGTCGGGCTGACGGGCCTTAAGACGCCTCATTCACGAGGAGACCGCAGGGAACGGTCAGGTGACCGGGCCGGCGAAGTCGTGGACGGTCACCGCCTCCCCGTCTCGTAGGCATCGGTGCGCCAGTCCGCTCGCAGCCAGATAAGCGGCGGCACGCCCCGCGCTCTCCGATTCGCGGTGTTCGGACCGCCAGTGCGGAACGATCCGGTAGGGCACCAGACCGAGGCACTCCGGTGCGGTCGTCGGCGGATACCCGTCGGGCAGGACTGCCGGGTCATCGATGAGGTCGATGCCTCGGAGGTCCGGTCCGGCGACGCAGGCTCCGGCCGAGTAGCCGCCGTAGGTGAACTCGGGCCGAGGGAACTGCTCTGCGAGCGCATCACGGAATCCTGCCTGAGCCATGGCGCGGGCGAGGACGAACGCGTTGCCACCCACAACCCAGACGAGTTCGAGCTCGGTCAAACGCCGGGGCAGCTCCTCGGACTCCTCGAAGTGGTCGCGGAGATCGAGCTCTTCGCACGAGTAGCCGAATCCCTCGATCGTGCGGCGTTCGCGATCACAATCGCGATAGCGCGAGCGACCGTCCGCGTCGAGCGCGTTCAAGACGATGCCTGCACGGCCGGCGCGAGAGGTGCCGGGCAGCACCGACGGGCGAGTGCCCGGAGGCAGAAACCACGAGCTCAGCAGCAACCTCATCAGTACCTCCCGCGGCCCCGCGAAGCCGAGCCGTCAACTCTCGAAACGCCCGGATCTGATCGCCCGTACCAACGAGGCGACATCGGTCCTCAGCGTCGGACCGTTCGGGTCCTTCGAGTCGCGGATCTCGTCGAACGTCGTCGCCACCTCGACGCACGTTGCCGTGTTCTGGCTGCGGCTCGACTTGATCCAGGTGCGTTCCGCGCTCATGGGCACTCCCGTTCCTCGTTGCGGGGTCCGGACTCCTCGGATCTCCGGGCGAGCCCCTGGGCCGAGCGGGGCGCCCAGGGGCTCGGAGTCGGCTAGTTTTCGAAGCGGCCGGTCTTGATGGCCTGCACCAGAGGTGCGACGGCGGCCTTGAGGGTTGGGCCGTTCGGGTCCTTGGAATCCCTGATCTCGTCGAACGTCGTCGTCACCTCGACGCAGGTCGTGGTGTTCTGGCTGCGGCTCGACTTGATCCAGGTGCGTTCCGCGTTCATCGGCGCTCCTCCATCCTCCTGGCAAGATCGGCGATGATGGATCGAGACTCGTGCGCGTTCCTCGACACGCTCTCGACCATGCCGACGGCTTCTCGGTAGATCTTCACATCCGCGTGCTCATGCAGGAAGAGTCCGGACTTGCGATTCTCCAAATGGACCACCTCATCCAGGCCGGACCGGATGAGGAAGAAGGGTCCTTCCAGTCCCGGATGCCAGCCGCTGGCGAGCGGAACGACACGGAGTTCAACGTTCGCCCTGGCCGCCATCCGATCCAGGAACTGAAGCTGCGCACGCATGACTGCCCTGCTCCCGATCACTTGGTGCAACGCGGCTTCCCCGATGAACGCGACGAGTCCTGGAGGTCGCTGCCCGGTTATTGCCTCCCTACGACTGATTCGGTGCGCGGTTCGCGCACCGATCTCTGACTCGGGGACACCACCGCCTTCCATGACAGCCCCGATGTAGTCACTCGTTTGCAGCAGCCCCGGAATCATCAGCGGTGACACCTCCACGATCTGCGTCGCCCGCCGCTCCAAGTCCATCACTGCCTCCAGCTGCTGGCGCTGGGCCGGGAGTGTCGTGGCCACCCAGTTCGGGTCGTCTGCGCCGTAGGCGAGTGCGACGATCTCCTCGTACCGCTCGCCGTTGATGCTGAGCGAGGTCAGCACTTGCGCCACCTGCTCCGGGCGCGGCGTCCGATCGCCGGTCTCCCACCGCGAGAGCACTCCCGGATCTCGTTCGAGCCTCTTGGCGAAAGCGCGCAACGTTAAACCGTGCTCTTCCCGAGCTTGTCGCAAAGCCTTACCCAAGGCTTGATTCTTCGGCGTTCTCACCATCCGCGCTCCGTGTTGTCATACCCGCAACATCGCAATGTTCGCGAGTGCACCGTCTGATCACCCGATGCGGTTAGGAACACGCCGTTGTCGGCGAATCCGCCGCTGGTACATCGTTCTCGGACATCAGCAACCCGCCGGGAACGGCTTCCGCGCCGAGCATGATGCCAGCCCACCCGGCTCTCCCTCGAATCCCCCGGCAGCAACGGGGATTCCTTGAACCATGAAGGATTGGACGCATGAATTCACCCACGACCGCCCCTGCGGGAAATCTGCACAGCAGAAGGATCCGAACCGAGAACGACTGCGGCTTCGAAATTTCCCGCAGCTGGGGAAGGCGTTCCGCCGATCCGCAAATCGCGCTCTGGGCGGCGTCCCGGGGGCCGGTGGACACCCGGTGGCACGCCGTTCGGCGGGCCGGTGGTGGGGCTTTGCCGTCGGCGTGCGGGACGTACGTCTACGGGCCGGTGCACCTGCGGCGGTGGGCGCGGTTTCCGGACGGTGAGGCGGATCGTGTGGTGTGCCGGGAGTGCGCCGCGATGGCGGACGGGGCCGGGATAGTGGCATCCGGTGTGCTACCGGGGCGTGCGGCTTCGTCTCCGGAGGAGACCGGGCCGATCACGTGGCCGGCCGACGATCCCGAGACGCGGCGCCGTGCGAACGATCGGCCTCGGTGGCAGCGACGGCTGGCGTGCCGCAACACCCGCCGGGAGGCGGCATGAGCCCGCGGCACTTCTGGCGCCCGGCGGACGGAATCCGCCACGCGTTCCACGGCCCCCGCTGGAACGGCCTCCCCGAAGCCACCTCGGTCTGCGGGGTGCTCACCACGATGCCCGAGCGGATATCCGACAACGAATGGGTCCGAGCCCCCTCCTGCAACAAGTGCAACGCCATCCTGCACGCAGTCCGCAACATCCCGCACTTCTGACCAGGTGAACGGACCCTTTGCCCAATCCCACTGGGCGGAGCGGCCATTCACCTTGATGCGGTCCGTCGCCTTGAACCCCGACCGGGCGCGGGCCGGTTCCCGGCCGGGTCCCCTGCGACGCGCGAGTGGCTCGAGACTCTGCCGGGGCGGGCCGGGCGCGGTGCCTCCCCCACCGCGCCCGGCGCCGAGCCGGATCAACGAGACCGTTCGCCGCCGCGCGGAAGACCAACCGCACCAGAGCGTTTCGCCAAGTCCACACTGGACATACGTGGTCAGGTGAGGCCGAAGGTGAGGCGGAGGTCGACGATCTGCTGCTCGCTCGCCACCCAGGCCAGCGGTGCGTGCTGCACGAAGATGCCGGTGGGTTCGCGCAGCAGCGGTCGGCTCGCCGGGTCGGTCGGCCACTCCACGTCGCCGGTGGCGACGCGGGCGGGGATCAGCCAGTGGTCGCCGGTGCGGTAGGCGGGACGGTTCGGGTCGGAGCTCTTGAAGTAGACCTCGACGCCGTCCTCCAACCGCAGCCAGCGCCCCTCCTCCACCGGGATCGCGCCGTCGCGCATCGGCCTGGTCGGAGTGCCGGGCTGCTTGCTGCCCTCCCGCTGGTCCCAGCGGCGCAAGAACGGGTGCAGCTCGGGCCTGCGCCCGGTTTCGGGTTCCGCCGACAGGCGCACCCGCCGCTGCGGCAGGTCCAGTTCTTCCACTCGCAGCAACGGTTTCGGTCGCAGGCGGCTGGTGTAGGCCGTGTCGACGACCTCGACGAAGTCACCGACGTCCAGGTCCAGCTTGTCGTCGCCGCCCAGCGAACCCAGCGACACCCAGGTGCCGTCGACCTCGTCGATCGCGAAGGTGACCGAACCGTTCTCCCGGGACCACTTGAACGTCGCCCCGGATTCCGCTCCGCCGTCGTGGATCTCCACGCGGTAGAGCTGGTTCTCCGGTCCTCGGTAGCGGGCTTCCGGACTCACCAGGCACGGTTCGGAGTCGGCGTCGGCCGGTCGCCTGCTGCGAGCCGCCAGCAGCGGCTGCTGAGCGCGCTGCTCCCGCGACCAGTCCGCGAAGGCCTGCCGGATCGAGTCCGGCGGCGCGTCACCGTTGGTCACACCCAGGTCTGCCGCGGGCAGCGCCAGCACCTGCCAGACCACCTTGACCCGGGCGGACGTGTCCGGTGCGGCCGAGCCGAGCGCCACCTCCCGCAACGCCGGGTCCTCGGCGGCGGTGACCGCCCGCTCCCACACCTTCAGATACACCAGGTAGGGCGCCTCCGGTAACCGATCCTCGACCAGCTCGGGGTCCCGGAACGCGTCGGGCTGGTCCCAGTAGGTCCAGCTCGACGGCTGCTCCACGGGCTCCGGCTGCTCGTCCTCGTCGGGGACGGCGAGCCCGGGCTCCGGGCGGTACGAGTCGCAGCGGATGCCGCCCACGTAGTAGCGGCCCCCGCCGATGGCCAGATCGTCGAGTCCGTGTGGCCCGGCGATCCGCTCGATCCCGAAACCGTTCGCGTCGACCGGCCCGCCGTACGGGCCGATCAGGTCGGTCAGCACGAGCCGCTGCGCGTGCAGCTGGATCAGGGTCTGCTCGTTGGCGTCGGAGTCCAGCTGGACGCGGCCCTGCTGGGCGACCACCGCGGAGTAGCCGCGTTCCGGCTGGAAGGTGATGCGGGACAGGTCTGCGTGCATGGTGGAGCGTCCTCTCGTGCTGGAGATCAGGAGACGAAGATCAGGCCCGCGTCGGCCCCGGCGGGGACGTGCTCGGCCAGGCGCGCACGCAGGTTGTCCTCGCGTTGCGGCTCGTACAGGTCGTGGAAGACGCCGAGCTCGGACCCGTCCTCGGCGCCGCGCCGGATCGCCACCGGGCAGTTCGCCGCCGGCCGCGCGTAGTGCGGCGTGCCGTAGCGCTCACCGGCGAACACCGGCCGCACCTCGGGGTCCAGGTCCGCCGGGCAGCGGTGCCTGCGCGGGGTGCGGGAACCGGGCGGCACGTAGCTGTAGCGCAGGTCCCCGATTCCGCGGCGGGCCACGTGCATCCGGCCGGTGAACAGGCTGTTCTCCGCGATCCGCACCGCGTGGGTCAGCACCTCGCCGAACACGGTGCTGCGGTGCGCGTGCAGTACCGCGTGCGCGTGGCGGCAGTCCGGCGCGGACAGCGCCTCCCGGTCGTGGCCGGTCGCGTCGAGGACGCTGTCGCGGAGGTGGATCGGCAGCGGATCGGTGCTGACCTCGTCGCCGATGACCGTGATGGTGCCGAGGATGCTGCGGTCGATCTCCACGCAGGTGGTGGTGCGGTCCAGCAGCAGGCTCGCTTCGGCGGGTGCGTGCGGTTCGCACTCGGGTTCCAAGGACCACCCGGGAACCAGGGTGCAGTGGCGGAGTTCCAGGGCCTCCAACGGTCCGGTGACGCTGATGCCGCGCCCGGTGATCAGCAGCCCGTCGAGCACCATCCGCGGCCGGTCCGCGTCGCCGATGTCCTGCGGCACCCGGATGTTGAGCGCGTCCGGCCGGTTGCTGTAGGTGTCGAGCAACCTGATCACCGGCCTGGTTCCCTCGGCCGCGCGCAGTTGCAGCCGGTCGCCGGGTTCCAGGTCGAAGTCCAATTCCTCTTGGTGGGCACCGTTGTGCGCGATCTCGATGACCCCCTCCGGAACCCGGTCCTCGCGCCACGCCTGATAGGCGTCCATGATCAAGCTGTGGTCGTGGCCGGGGCCGACGCGGTAGATCCGCGCGGCCGGGGAGGTTTCGGGGTCGCGCGGATATTCGCCGCCGCCGATGTCGTCGGCGAACGCGTGGTGGTAGTCCACCGACACGCCCTGCTTCGGGGCCGAGCGGGAACCGAACGCGATCCGTCCGAGCACCGGATCCACCGCGACCTGGCCGTATCGGGGCCGGTAGCGCCAACCGGACAGGTCGGCCACCGAGATCGCCGACAGCGGCACCGGCCGGTCCTCCCCGTCGAGGCGGATCACGAAGCTCTTGCCCGGCCCGTAGTAGTCGGCGAGGCGGTCGGCCAGCTGCCGCCGCCGGATGTGCGCGGGGACGTTGTCGAGGGTGGCGATGTGGGTGGCCGACGGCTCCGGCACCGGTTTCGTCACCAGCGGCGTGTTGTTGCCCAGGATGGAGAACGTGTAGAGGCTGCGGGTGCGGTCGATGCAGTACGCGGGCGCCCCGGTCACCGAGTGCGGCCGCAGCCGCCACACGAACAGGCCGACTCCGGCCGGGGTGTGGCCGCCTCGCCGGTGCCGGGAGTCCGCGCGCCGCACGTCCACGGACCGTGCGACCGTGGCGAACGGGCCGCCCGCGAGGTCGAGCGCCGTGCCTTCCCGGAGGTCGGCGAGCCTGCCCCGCCGCAGCCGGGCGTCGTCTCCGGCGCCGTGCAGCTTCACCGGCTGGTGGTGCGCGACCAGCCGGGACAACTCCACCGCCCGCGCGGGCCGGTCCGCGGCTTCGGCGGCGAGTTCCTCCAGCAACGCGAGAGCTCCCTTGCGCCGCCGGTGCGCGACGGTGGCGGCCACGTCGCGCCGGGGCGCGAGCGCTTCGGCGAGCCGTCGCCGCGCGTCCCTCGGATCGCCGCCGTCCCGCAGCCCGGTCGTGGATACGCTTTCATAGCCGGGCATCCGCCGATATCCGACCAGTTCGCCGAGGTACGGCAAAGCCCACTCCGCGGCGGTCTCCACGAACCAGTCGTCGTACTGCTGCTCGATGGCGTCGCGCACCAGGTCGAGCTGCTCCCCGATCACGGCTAGCAGTTCGCGCAGCGGCTCACCCTCCTGGGCGTCGCGCAGCCGGTGCCACTCGGGCAGCAGGTTCGCCAACGCGTCCGGTTCCCTGCTCATCGGTCGACCTCCGTGAGGATCAGCGTGTCCGCCACGTCCGGTGCCAGCAGCGCCAGCTGAGCCGGCCGGATGCCGCGGTGGACGAACACCCGGCGGCCGGGTGGCAGCCTGCGGGTATCGGTGATGTCGGGGTTGCACCGCAACAACTCGCGCAGCGGAATCCCGTTGCGCGCGGCGATGGAACTGAGCGTCTCGCCGCCGGATTCGGTGACCTGGTACCGGTCTTGCACGTACTCGGCGGTGCGCGCGGGGACGGTGGCGACCGGTTCGGTCAGCCGCTCGGCCAGCCGGGTGAGCTCGTGCGGCGTGCTCGTGTCCGGTACCCCGGCGAACACGTCGACGTCCACGTAGGACACTCCGGGCACCGATTGGGCGGCGGCCAACGCTTCGGACAGGTGCGCGGGCTGCCCCAATTCCCGTCCGCCGTAACCGAGTTCCGCGAACAGCGCGTGCCGGATCCGCGGTTCCACCCACTCCCAGGAGTGGTCGCGTTCCAGCTTCACCCGCGCCGACACCAGCAGCAGCACCAGCTCCCGCGCCTCGACTCGCACCGGCAGCCGCACATCCCCGTACTCCACCAGCGAGTCCCGCAACGTGCGCAGCAACTCGGAGTCGGGTCCGATCGGATAGTCGTCCACACCGGCGACGGTCACGTGCAGCACCTCGCGCCTGCCGTCGAAGACACGACGAGCCACCGCCCGGCCGACCCCGGCTCGGGAGCGGGCGAAGTCCTCGTAGTCGCGCAGCGACACCAACCGGTCCAGCGCGGACACCGCCAGCGGAACGGTCCGGCGGGTGAGGCCCGGTCCGTCGGCGTCCGCGCCGCCGGTGGCGGGCAAGGGGTTGGTGACGCCGGTGACGCCCAGCGGACGGGTGACGGCCTGGGTGATCCGCTCGGCGTCGACGTTGGCGGCTCCGCCCGTGCCGAACCGGTAGCGGGCGCGCACGTTCTCGTGCCCGGTGGGCAGCCGGGCGCCGTGCACGCCGTCGCCGAAGGTCACCGTCGGGTGCCCGTTCGCGTCGCTGCCGACGACGTAGACGCGTTCCTCGGTGCCACGTCCGGCGAGGCTGTCGACCTGGTGCCAGCGCAGCCCGTCGACCCGGATCTCCAGCGTGGGCGTGGCGCCGAGCGGGTTGTTCGCGGGCAGCCACGTCAGCGGCGACTGCCACAGCGCGAAGGTCTGGTGCACCTGGCCGGCGTCGCCGCTGCCGAGCGGCTCGTCACGGCTCTCGCCGTGCGTGGCGGGCACGACGTTGCCGTGCACGACGACCGTGTCACGGCGGTAGCGGTGGTCGAGGTCGGCGGTCAGCGTGAGCGTCGTGTGCACGTGGTCGCCCGGCAACGCGGGATCGGCCCGCTGGTCGACGGCGGCGATGACCGCGGGTTCGGTGCCGCGCACCCCGGTGGTGCCCGGCACGTCGGTGCGCTCCCCGGAGACGATCACGTAGCGGCCCGGGCGCAGCCCTTCGTGCAGTTCGGCGAGTTCGATCGTGTTGCCGTGCACGTCCTCGGCCACCGGCTCGTCCGCCGGGCGCAGCGGTTCGCCTCCGGCTTGCACGGTGGTGTCCCGGATGTCGGAGAGCTGCCCGTCCTGCTCGTCCAGCCACGGATCGGCGAGGGTGAGCTCGGTACCGCGCCCGGTGAGGCCGTACTGCGTGTACGACACGGTGCGCACCGAGACCACGTGCGTGACGACGAACGCCAGCGCCGGATCGCCGGGAATTCCACCGGGAGCGCCTTTGCGGGGACGTTCCACCACGACCCGGCCGCCCGGCGTGATCTCCTCGTGCAGGCCGTCCAGCGGCAGCACCGCGCGGCTTCCCGGGTAGGTACCGGTGGTGAACGCGATCTCGACGTTCGCCGGTTCGCTGCCCGACCCGTACCGCGCGGTGAGCTTGTACGGGCCGACGAACGCCGTCCGCTCCTCACCCGGCGCGAGATCCCACTCCTGGACTGTTCCATTGTGGACGCTCACGTGGATGCGGCCTTGCTCGTCGGGCCGGGCGACCGACAGCACGAACGCGGGGAGTTCCGGCAGCAACCGGACGGTGGTGCCGGGAGCCGGGATGCCGTCCGTCCGGAACCGAGCCCGGTTCGGGGTCTGCCCGGAGGCGGACAGTTCGACGCGGCCGCCGCCGAAGTCGAAGGCCACCTCGGCGGGCAGCTGCTCGACGCGCTGCCACCCGCCGCCGGGTTCGGTGCGCTGGAACTCGGCGCGCACCGGCTGCTGTCCCGCCGCGTCGAAGCCGATCCGCACGCTGGTCCGCGTCCCGCCGGGCAGCGGCCAGTCGGCCTGCCGGACGATCCGCCCGTCGCCGTCCTGCACGGGTTGCAGCGGGGCGGTCGCCCCGAACGGTGCCGCCGTGACCCGCATCGCGAGCAGTTCGCCGAGCACCCCCGGCACCGGCGCGGCGTTGCGCCACGACGCGTACAACTCGCCGGGCCTGCCTTGCGCGCTGAGCAACCGCGCGCCGAGATCCGATCCGGAGGTGAGCAGCCGACGCTTGCCCACGGCTCCCGACGCGCGCGGCGTCCGGGCGCGCAGCGCGGGCAGCAACGACCCGAGGACCCGCATCTCCGGGGCGTCACCGGGCACACCAGGTCCGTCCGGCAACGCGGCGGGGGCGAGTTCCTGCGCCCGTTCGACCAGGTCCGCGACGACCGCGCGCAACCGGCCGAACCACGCCGCGACCTGCTCACGCGGTTCGGCGAGCACCTCCGCCTCCGCCAGCCGCTCCAAGGGGTCGGCGAGGCGCTGGACGAAGTACGCGGGCGACCCGATCCCCGGCACTTCGGCGCGCAACGGGGCCAGCACCTGGGCGTCGAAGTCGTCGATCAACCCGCTCATCGGCCGCGGATTCGGCTGCTGCGGAGTCGGTTCCTGTCCGGTACCGGGCGTGATCCACTGCGCCAGTTCGGCCCGCAGTTCGGCCAGCGTCGGCGGGGGCGCCGTCGGCAGCGCGATCACCGTGACGTCCTCGTCCCGGTCGATCCGCACCTTCCCGACCGCCAGCAGCCGCCGCTGCTCGCCGAAGTCGAACAGCAGTTTCTGCCCGGTGCGCAAAGAATTCTGGGCGCCCGCGACGAACAGTTCGGACCGCTGCTCCACGTCTTCGAGGGTGAGCAGGCTGGGACGGCGCCGCCGCACCCGCAGCCGGTTCCACGACCAGCGGGCGGTGAGGTCCTCACTGGTCTCGAACGTCTGCGACACCTCGTCGGCCGCGCTCGGCACGCTGTTGCTGCGGGCGCCGCGCGGAATCAGCACCGACGCGTCCTCGGCTCGCGGATCCCGGTCCAGCGCGTAGGCGAGGAACGTGTCGGCGGCGACGCCGGGACGCGGGCGATGCCCGACCAGCCGTCCCAGCAGGGCCAGCGAGCGGTGGTCGTGCGCGGTGCCCAGGTAGCCCTCGTCGGCGATCCGCTCGGAGTGGAAGGTCAGCAGATCACCGAGCACCGCCCACGCGTCGAGCAGCGCGATCGCCGGGTCATCGGTGGTGCGCACCGTCAACGCTCGCAGCGCCGGGTGGGCGGGCGAGGCGAGCCGGTCCAGCATCGCCGCGAGGAACGTGCCGTGCTCCCCCACCCGGTTCTCCAGCGCGGTCCGTCCCGGCGGGTTGTGCGGCCGGGCAGGCGCGCGTCGTTCGTCGTGGCGGTCGCAGCCGCATCCGCAACTCATCGTTCACCCCCGAAGTCGAACGTGAGCACGCCGTTCTCGGGGCGCTCCGGGTCGTTCTCGCAGCACGCGATCTCCAGTGGATGCACCCGCAGCACGCCTTCCTCCAGTTCTCCGGCGTCGTCGTGGAACAACCGGCGCAACCTCGTCACCTGCACGCTCCGCACCCCCGGCACGGCGGTGGCCGCCGCGACCAGCCGGCTCAGGCGGACCGGGTCGCCGAAGCTCAGCGCCTCGGGATGGAAGAACCCGAGCCGTCCCCCGCGCAGCCGGCGGTCGCTGAACGCCCGCAGCAGCTCGGCGACGATCGGCCCGCGCTGGTGGCCGGGTGCCGCGCACACCCGCAGCGCGATGTCCAACGGCACCTGCCGGGCCGGGCGGACGACGAGGTCGTGGCCGATGCGGCGATACCGCTCGAGGAAGTCGGTGACCTCCGAGAGCAGTTCCGGAGCCGGCCGCCCGGTGCGGTCGGCGTCGATGGCGACGTGCGCCTCCTGCCCGCTTCCCGTCCAGCGGATCTCCGCCGCCGCCCGCTGCACACCGGGCAGTTCGGTGGCAAGCGCGGCGTAGTCCGCGGCGGTCACCGCGCGCAACCTGGTGCGCCGGAGGTCCAGCGGCGCCAGCTGCCTGACCTGCTCGATCGGCTCTGGTTCCGTGCCGCCCGTAGCGGGCAGCGGGTTGCGCACCCGCACTCCCGGCGATGGGTCGCCGGAGTCGTCCCGGTGCAGCACCAGGTGGTTGATGGCTTCGGCGCCGACGTTGCCCGCCTTGCCGCCGCCGAGCCGGTAATGGATCTCCAGCCTGGCTCCCGGTTTCGGCCGAGCGCCGTGGTGACCGTCGCCGAAGCGCAGCACCAGCCGCCCGTCGTCGTCGAGCTCACCGACGAAGTGGCGGTCGCGCGGTCCGCTGTCGAGCAGGTCCCGGCGCGGTGACCAGTCGTGCTCACCGTCGCTGACGCGCACCGCGGGCAACGCGGCACGCGGGTCCTGCTCCAGTGCGGCCGGGCCGTGCAGCACCGGATCGTCCGGGTGCAGCCCCTCGGCGTACGGCTCGCCCCAGCTCTGCGCGATCTCCCAGCAGGTGTCGGCGCCGAGGACGGTGCCCGCCCTGCTCCGGGCCGTGAGCACTTCCAGCCTGCGGCGCTTCGCCGCGAGCAGCTGATCGCTGCGGTGCAGCAGGTCCCGCAACGCCCGCACCGGGTGCCGCCGCAGTTCGAGGTGTTCCAGCAAGGAGGCGTCGAACAGCACCGTGAGCTCGGTGATCTCCTCGTCCGCGAGCCCGTCGGAGTCCCGCGCACTGCGCCACAGCTCCACCAGCCGGTGCCGGACGCGTTCCGGGATGGCCGCGAGCCGGGCGGCCTGCCCGTCGGAGATGTGCCGCCGCACCGGGAACGGCGCCGAGTGCGCGACGGGCGCGCGGTGCAGCACCGGCCGGAACCGGGGCGTGATCCCCGGGTACACCGACTGCGCCAGCAGCCGCCGCAGGGCCTCCGACTGCGCGTGCGCGGTCTCGGGAACGACGTTCTCCTGCCGCCGACCGGCGTTCTCCAGTCCGATGCCCGCCCGGGTCGTGGCCTGCGCACCCAGCGCGGTGTGCAGTTCGCGGATGTGGTCTCCGGTCAGCAGCCGCCCACCGCGCGTCAGCTCGATGAGCGCACCGAGCAGTTCGGCGGGTTCGTTGCCGTCGGACCGGTCACGGCACCCGAACCCCGGATTGCACGAGGCGAGCACGGCCGGATCCGGTGGCACGGTAGCGATTTCGGGTGCGGGCTGCCGGTGACCGTGATCAACGAGAGCGACGTTGCCGCGCGCCACGCTCACGTCCGGCACCGGCGCGCAATCGTATCCGCCCAGAGTGGACAGACAGAGCGCGAAGCTCAGCGCGTCCGCCCGGCCCCACGTGACCTCCAGGACCGGCTGGTCGACCAGCTCGTCCACGCCGGGGGTGACGGAAGTCAGCCGCACCGCCTGCCGGTTCGACGGGTCGGCGTCGCCGGGAGCGCCGCTGCGCGCGCCGCGCACCTCTTCCAGGATCAGCAGATCACCGGGCCGCAGGTCCAGCGAGCGCCCTTCGCCCGCCCACTCGTCCCGCAGCGTCGCGCTCGTCGCACCCGCGGGCAGCGCGCACACCTCGTCGCCCCACGTCCAGAACCGGATCTCGTTGTGCTCCGGGCGCAACCACAGCGGCGTTCCCGCCACCGGTTCGAAGACCTCCACCGACCCGTACTCGGCCAACTCGGCCAGGTCGTGCTCATTGAGGACCGGACCGGGTTCCGGCGGGTCGTGCGGTCCGCGCGGGCGGCCGTCCACGGCGGCGAACCGGTGCGCACCCGGCTCCAGCACGAGTTCGTCGGCGGTCTCGACGGCGACGAAGGCGCGAGCGCTGCACCCGTCGTGCATCGGGTAGTCGATCAGCCGCGCGTGGCGGCGCACCGACACCCGGCGCCGCGCGGTGTCCAGGTAGGCCTCGGTGGCGACGGCGTCCTGCTGGTAGCCGAGCTGGTCGGCGGTGTGGGCGAACAGCTCGACCAGGGTCACGCCGAGGTCCGGGGCGAGCCGCTCGGTCCAGTCCGGGACGGTCAACGCCAGCCGGTCCAGCACCAGTCGCCGGAGCGTGTCGTAGTCCCGCGCGGTGTAGTCGATCAGCGGCGCGGGCGGCACTTCCGGTTCGCAGCCGGCGTCGGCCGCGTGGTCGAACGGAGTCGGACGGCCGGGCCGGAAGGTGAACCCGGCGCTGAAGTAGCGCTGGTCGAACCCCGGAAACGGCTCGACACCGGGCCTTCCGTACGGATCGACGTCCACAATGGACAAGACGTATCGGGTGGTGTCCCCGGCGCGATCCACCGTCACGTACATCCGGTCGTCGAGCTCCGGGTCCTTCTCCCGCTCCACGAACACTTCCACCGCGTTGATGCCGGTGATGCGGTGGCCGCCGTCGATCCGCACGTTCTCCGGTCGCACGCCGTGCGGGGCCTTGCCGATGAACGTGACCACGAGGGTGCGCGCATCGTCCCCGGCCTCCACCGCGTCCACGCCGCCCGCGTGGGCCGCGCGCACCTGGGCACGCCTGCCGTCGGTACCGCAGACCAGTTCGTGCGCGCTCATAACGCGCTCCCCTCGAAGATCTCGTCCCGACGGTTCCCGGTGGCCCGAAGCAGGTACTGCAACCGGACGCGGACCGCGTTGTCGTCTGCGGTCACGTCCAGCGACTCCACTTCGACGAGCTCACCCAGCCACCGCTGCAACGCGGCGTGCACGGACAGTTCCAGCGTGGCCGCCAATTCCGGACTGTTCGGCGTGAACACGATGTCGAGCAGCCCGCAGCCGAAGTCGGGACGCATCACCCGCTCGCCCGGGTTGGTGAACAGCACCTGCTCGATCAGGTCCCGCACGTGCTCTTCGTGCCCGGCGTGCGCGGTGCGGCCCCGCCGGTCGACGCGGAACGGGAACGCGATGTCGACGCGTGCTCGCGGCTTGCTCATCGGCACCGCACCCCCTGACCGTCGACGCGGGAGACCGGCGCCCCTTGCGGACGCAGGTCGGCGCTGAAGCACTGCCCGTCGGTGCTGTCCAGCAACACCGGCACCCCGTCGATCCGCACCGCGTCCCGATCCGGCGTCCACCGCACCGAAACGCAAGGGTCGCCTCCCGCGGTGCGCGGACATCCGACGACGGCGAACGTGTCGCCGGTGGTGCGGACGGGCTGCCCGTCGGCGCGCACCGACGCGGACGCGGCGGCGGCGAGGACGCGGCCGCCGTGCGGGCAGTGCAGCGTGGTCGCGGCGTTCACGAGATACCCGGATCGTCCGGTCACGGCTTTCCCCCTTAGAAGTCCTTGCACAACGGTGTTTCTCGTTGTCTTGTCAGCGGCGAAGCCGATGAGCGGTGACCAGCTGGAGCAGGCCGACCATCGGCGCGTTCTCAGCGGCTTCCTCGCGAGGACGGCGATTTCGCCGTGGAAAACATGCGAAATCGATCCCGCAGCGAAGAAGCCGCTGAGGTTCCGCTGGGTGACCCACTACGCAGCTCATTCCGAATGACTCCCTACTGCCTTCTGGGCACGATCAACCGGCCCTGGTTGATGTTCACTTCGTTGCCGACGAGCTCCACGGAGGCGCCCTGGCCGTTGCCGACGGTCACGCCCTTCTCGTCGATCTGCACGTAGGCCCCGCCAGGTGCGCGCAGCAGAATCCCCTCGCCGCCGGGCACGTCCGACATGAGCAGCTTGTGATCGCCCGGGGTGCGGATCACAACGGGCTGGCGTTCCCCGAGCGCGTCCGGCGGCAGCTCGGCGCGGTCCCCGTACCAGCAGCCCGTCCAGATCGGGAAGCTCGGATCACCCTGCTCGAATTCCACCCACACGCCCGCGCCGACCTGCGGCACCACGTACTGACCCGAGCCGCTGCCCGTGAACGGCAGGCACGGCAGCGCCCAAGTGGAGGTCACGTCGCCGAGCACGTCCGGTACCTGCGCGGTGATGCGGCCGATCTGCAGCGGGTCCTCGTTGTCCATGACTCGGCCACGGAACTTGCCGAGGAAGCGGTTGTTCGACGCGTCGGGCATGTGATCCTTCCTCGGCTAGGGGCGGACGGTGTCGCTGCGGGCGATGAGCCCTTCGCGGGAGAGCGTGAAGTTCTGCTGGTACGAGCCGACCCGCAAGTTGTGGGTGACGGACTTGACGTAGTAGTCGCCGTCGTAGGTCACCCCCGCGCCCCGCACCCCGACGAGCTCGCGGGGCCGCAGCACGTAGCCGTGCCGGTTGACGTCGAGCTGCCCCGACCCGGAGATCGCGTCAGCGGAGGTCGCGGCCCTCGCGAGCGCCTGCGCGCGGGCGCGTTCCGGATCCATCTTCGCGGTGCCGGACAAGGGTTTCCGCTTCAACGCCGGGGACGCGCGAAGCCCCAGCGGCGGGCGCAACGGGCCGATGTCCGGGTTCGGCAGCAACGTCACGTCACGCGTCCGGGGATCCTGCACGCGCGCCTCGGGTTGTTCGCGGGCCGTGCCGTCGTAGGCGAACGTCAACTGGTCCACAGTGGAGTTGACGTCCATGTTGACGTTGAGCGCGTGCTGGCGTTGCCCGAGCCGCTGCTCCGGCCCCCAGTAAGCCGTGGAACGTCCCGGCCTCGGGCCGGGATCGAGGTAGAAGTTGTAGCCGTTAGCGCGGGCGAGATCGTTGACGTACTGCAGGTCGGTGCTCGACTGGTAGTCCACCCGGAGCTGCTCGCGCGGCGGCTGGTGCACCTGCTCGCGGATGATGCGGCTCTCGATGCCGTAATCCGCGTAGTTGCGCAGGATGCGCTCCACGCGCTGCGACGGCGCCAGGTTCGGGAACCGGTCGGTGCGCTCTTCGAGGTCCATCAGCAAGGTGAGGTCCTCGCCGGTGACGGTGAGCGTCGACTGCCCCGGCTGGTTGCTGGAACCGACCTCGTTGCGCACGATCAGCCCGTCGAGGATGACGGTCGGCGTGCCCTTGATGGTGATGGCGACGATGACGCGGGTCTTCGGGTCGAAGAAGCCCTCCGGTAACAGGCGTTCGACGATCCGGGACTTCTTGGTGAGGTCGAACGCCAGCTGGAAACCGCTGCGTTCTCCCGCCGTGCTGGTGATCTGCGCGGACAGCAGCGCCTCGGTCACCTCGGGCGGAACCGGTTTGGTGAGCTTCGGACCCATGTGCAGGCTCAAGTGCACCGGGCCGGAACCGATCGGGACCTCAGACATCGAACCCACCCGGCGTCGGGACCTCGACCACGCGGCCCGGTTCCTCGGTGAGCTCCCGCGGATCCAGCACCGGATTCGCGTCGGCGATCCGCCACCACTGGCCGGGATCGCCGAAGAAGCGCTGCCCCAAGTGATCCGGGCGTTCGCCGGCGTTCACGACGTGGGGGGCGGTGTTGTCGGCGTCCGGGAGCTTCGGCAGCAGGCGGCGCTTCGCGTAGCGCACCTCGGTGCCGTCGGGCAAGCGGTGCACCCCGATCTCGGCGTCGTGATAGCGGCTCGTGCGCGGATACGGGTGCGCGCCCGGGATGTCGTCGAGTGCGGTCTCGTAAGGTTCGATCACGGCGGTTACCTCCCTGCTCCAACGCCGGTCACGCCTAACGAGCCCAGCGAACCCAACGCGGACACCCCGGCGAGCCGTTCCTTCTGGGCGAGGTGCGCCATGTACAGCTCGGCGCCCCGGTGGCCGGCGGGCAGGTCGCTGACGGTCAGCAACTTCAAGCCGAGACTGAGGCTCGCCCGGATCGGATTCAGGTTCACGTCGAACGCGGACTCGTTGATGGACATCTCCGTCAACCGAACGGGAATCACCCGCTTGCTCCCCCAGGTGAACAGGGTCAACGGCATCTCGATGGGACTGATCTCGATGGTGCCGTTCTTGGCCAGGCGGGTCGCCTCGCGGAGCTGAGCCGTCGTCGGCTGAACCAGCATCTCCAGCGCCGCGAGCTGCGGATGAATCCCCTCCGGCGCGGCGATCTCCAACTGATCGGTCGCATCGATCTCCGCAGTGAACTTCCACGACTCCTCAGCGGGACCTTTGAGCCTCAGCGCCTCGTTCTTGTCGCCCGATCCACTACCACCGCCACCGGAATCCCCTTCACCACCAGCGGACTGCGGAGACACGGACCGCTCGAGGGTGTCCGGGTTGAACTGCAACACGATGACCCGCTGCGGCGTCCCGCGCTCAGGATCGACGATCACAATCCCGGACCGGATCGGCTTGGGTATGTCGGCGTAGCGGGTCATAGCCTGGCCTCCAGACGTTCAGCCAACGGGGAGTAATCCCAACCAGGAAAGTACCGAGGAAACATATCCAACATCATCCGCAAGTTGCGGACTACATTTTCGTATTCCCGCTCGCCGAGAGCTACGTCGGCGAACAGGTACTGCCAACCGAGCACGCCCTTCGTAACGAAAAGCTGGTCAAGATAACCTCGATAGTCCAGATCTAGCTTCACATAGGTATGAAATCGATCCAAATACCATACCTCAGGATTGGAGACTCCATGCCGAAAACGCATGGTGGCCAACTGGCCGTTGCCGCCCCTCGAAATATCATCGACAATTGATAGCTCCGACAAGAGTTTCCGATCACTCTCATGCCAGGAGAAGTCGTCCAAATTAAGCAGTTTCCGTTCACTGCTCACAACGATATTCATAACACTAAATTCGCCTGCGAGGTCGATACTCGAGTCCAGGTCCACCCAATATAGCGAAAAGTACCGATACGGAAAGTATGCCTCCTGTAGCCTCTTTTCGATCGGAAAACCATCTTCTTCCAGGATTTCAAATAGTCCCGATACATCCCCACCCGACCCCCCGGGACCCACCTTCTCGTGGACCACACGAAGAAACGGAGAGTCACGAACCTCCCGCAACACATCGTGCAATGCAGACTCATAAGGAAGCACTCTTACCCTCATTTCTCGCCGTGAAGTCGATCCCAGTCGACCATGCCAGCGCCATCCAACAAAGCCAGCCTCTCAATTGCAGTGCTCAGGCCCGGCAATGAGCGCGGCCCTTTGCTCGCCTTGCGCGATCGCATTGAAAGCTTAAACTGAGTCAACGATGAGAAAGTTCCACCAGGCTCCTCCGCGCGCTGCTTCACAACGTGTCGCGCCAGCCCATTCGTGATGTTCAGCCACTTCCTTACCTGCGCAGCTCCATAGGTGTTGATGTAAAGCTTGTTCTTCTCATCATTCTGTGGCGGTTTTATGTCAAGCCCAACGGTCTTCTCTGCGCTCCGCCTCCTCCAGTCACTCCTCTTCGCGCCTGTCCCTCCGGTCTTTTCATACCGCCCGAATGTTGAGCGAATATAGGTTGGAATGTCCGCAACAGGTCCAGAGTTCCCGAATTTCACCCTCGACTCGTACCAGACAGGCTTCTTCTTAAAGGCACGCCAAGCTGGCATTTCCACGCCTAGCTCAAGGTCCTTATTGACCCCCCGCCGCGCCGGGACGAGATTGTTGGCCGAATTCATTCCTCCCAGTCGCTCCGAAAGAAGGTGCGCTCTCACCCACGCACCACCCTCCTGAAGATTGCGCGTGGGGTCCGTGATGTAATTCCACCCCGGTGGACTCGTCTGCCCAGGAGGCTTTCCGGGTGGCACCTTGGGCATGCTCAGGAGCTCGGCACTGATCGAACTCGCCCTTCCCTCGTTGAAGTCGGGCATCCGGGGCGGCGGCAGCTCATCCCTGGCGGACGGTGCTCCCGGAGGAATGCTGTAAGCATCGGGTTGAGAATGAGGCTCGGTGTAATCTCCACCCAGCACCGGACGCGACGGATTCAGGGTCGCCACGACCATAAAAGGGTCACCGCCAACCGGATCGAGTCCCGTCAGGCGATAGTGCCCCTTCAAAGCGGAGAGCAAACCGAAGAACCTCGGTCTCTGAACGCCATTCTTCATCTTTGCGTATAACCTAGGCCGGATTCGCGCTACTATCCGGCCCAGTTGTTCCCCTTTAGAATTGCTCGACTCTTCCTCCTTTTTTCGGATCTCCTTCTGATTCCGCTTGCGCTCGTCTCGCTCCTTATCGTGCTTGCGCTTCCTTCCGTTCGAGGTCTCGCGGTCCTTGTTCTTCGGCCGCCTCCGCCTGTTCGGGCCGTCGGTCTCATCCTTTCGCTTACGCTTGGTCCCGTCGGCCTTATCCCGTTCCTTCTTCCGGTCCTCGTGCCGCTTCTGGTCGCGGTCCTTCTTCCGGTCCCGGCCATGAGGGCGCTGATCGTCCCGACGTCCAGGAGCGTCGTCGTCCTTCTTCGAACGGCGCTGATCGGCGTCCTTGGGTTTCGAGTGATCAGGGTCGTCGTCCCGCTTCCGATGCTGCGGGTCCGCGTCGTCCTTCTTCGCGTCGTCCTTCTTCTTGCGCTGTGCGTCGTCGTCCTTGCGCTTGCCGTCCTGCTCGTCGTTCTCGCGCTTGCGGTGCTGCTCGTCGTCCTTCTGCTTCTTCTTGTCAGGGGCGTCACGATCTGGCTTGTGGTCGCGGTCATCACCCTTCTCGCGGCGCTTTCGGTCGCTGCGGTCGGGATCGCGATCCTTCGGATGTTCCCTGTCCCTCGGACGATCACCATCGTCCTTCGGCTTGTCGTCCTTCGGCTTGTCGCCTGGCTTCTTCGAGTCGTCGGCGTCCCGGTCGGGCTTCGTGCGGTCGCCGGGTTTGTCGCCTCGATCGCCGGGCTTGTTGCCGCGGTTTCCTCCGGGGCGCTGCGGGGTTGAGAGCGGTTTCCCGGTTCGGTCCGCCTCCGGGCGGTCGTCCTGGCGAGCCTTCGGGCCAGCTCCGCCCGGGCGCTGCTGGTCCGCGCGCTGGTCGCCCTGGTTCGAGCGCTGGTCGCCTCGGTCCGGCGGGGCTTCTGCGCCGTCGTCCTTGCGGCCCTTGTCCTTGTTCTTGCCGAGGTTCTTCGCGACGGTTTTGAAGCGGTCGCCGACTTTGCTGACGTACTTGCCGATTCCGTCGAGGAGGAACTGGTAGGCCAGCTCCAGGAGGGCGACGACGCCTGCGGCGACGGCCTTCGCGAACAGGACGCCGTTGCCGCCCTTGCCGACGGACTTGAGCCAGTCGAGGACGGCGCCGAACGCCCGCAGGATCTCGCCCAACGCTCCGATCGCGGTTTGGAGGGCGTCGATGACCGCCGCGACCCAGCCGGCGCCGGGGATGAGCTTCGCGATCACCTTGGTGATGACGATTTCGCCGATGATGAACGGCAGCTGCGGAACGACGGCGTCCCAGGTCTCCTTGACGATCTCCTGGAGGGTGATGCCGCCTTTGATCAACCGGTCCATGATGGCCTTCGGCAGGCCGATGATCTCTTCGATCTTCTGGTTGAACCAGTCCTTCACCGCGCTCTTGACCTCGCGGAAGAAGTGGTTCTTCGCGCCGTCCTCCGCGGAGCTCTTCGCGCCGGAGAGCCAGCCGCCGGGGTCGGCGAGGAAATCGACGGCGACCATCATGAACTCGCCGAAACCGGACAGCAGCTTCGATGCGAAGTCCAGCACCGACTTGACGGCGTCCTTCACCGCCTTGATGACGTCGTCCAACGCCTTCTTCAGCACGTTGAGGATGTCGCTGAGCAGCTTCGAGATCGCTTCCAGCAGATCCGTGATGAACTGCTTGAGCTTCGCGGCGAGCTCGGTGACGAAGGCGATGGCGGCGGCGATCAGGTCCTCGATGAACTTCCGGATCTTGCGCGCCAGTTCGATGACGGCCTTGACCAGCGCCACGGCCAGCTCGATCAGCGCCTCGATCAGGTCCTCGATCAGCCCGACGATCGTGTCGCGGATCGTCTTGATGAGGTTTTCCATGTCCTGCTTGAAGTGCACGATGAACAGGACGATGGCGTCGCGCGCGGCCTGCAAGATCTCCACGATCTTGTCGCGGAGCTCGATGAAGAACTTCTTGATCTCGTCGAAGGCCTTCTCGACCCAGTTCTTCGACTCACGCGAGGTGTCGTTGCGTTTGCTCTTGGCCTCGCCCTTCGCGGTCTCGCGCTTGCTCTTGATCCCCTCGTCGTCCGCCTTCTTGCGGTCCTCGACCTTCTTGTCGGTGTCCTTCTCCTGGGCCTCGACGTCCTTCTTCGCCTGCTCCCGCTTCTCCGTCTTGCCCGTACCGAGCTTGTCGAGTTCCGCGTCCTGGTCCGCGCGCCACTTCTCCCGCTCGCCGCCGACGTCGCCGACCGTCGACTCCCGCTTCCCGGTCTGCTGCTCGGTATTGCGTTCGACCTCGGTGTCCACCTTCCGGTCGTGCTTCTGGCGGGAAGTGCGGGTGTCTCGGTCCTTCTGCTGCTTGCTCTGCGCGAGCCCCTGCTCGCCCTTGCCGAAGGCGGACTTGAACTCCATGCCACGCTCGTGCTCGGCGACCTCCGAGGCGGCTTCCGGTGGCACGGCGCCGGTTCCGGCGTCGACCGGGCCGCTTCCCTTTCCTCCCTCGCGGCCGGGAACCTTGCCTTTCAGCTGCTCCTTCGGGGCGTCCGGGTAGACCTGGTCCTCTCCCATGTCACGGCCCGCGTCGTCCCGCGCGGTGTCGGCGGTCTGTTCGCCCTTGGTGTTCACCGCGTCGTCCTGCTCACCGGACTTCGCGTCGGCGTCACCCTGCATTTCCACGCCCGGGGCGATTCCGGCCTTCGCCTTCTCCATCTCCTCGTCTTCGGTGGGCATGTCGGCGAACTTGGCCGCCAGTTCCTCGGGGTCGACGTCAACGCCGAGGAATTCCCCGGCCTTGCCGAGCACGTAGCCGGCGCCCATCAGGAACGTGTCCCAGCCGTCGGGTTCCTCCACTTCGGCGGCGGGGATCGCGCCCTCGGGCTTCTTCTCGCCCTTGACCTCGGCTTCCTTGCTCTCGGGTGCGTCGGACTTCGCGGCCTCGTCCTGCGAGTACTCGGCGGGGGCCTCGGTGTCCGGGGCGCCGCTCGCGGTCTGCGGAGCACCGGAGGGACGCTGCATCGACGGCGGGTCCGAGGAGAGCTGCTTGTGCTCGTCGCCGACGGTGCGATCCACGGCGCCGTCCACGCCGCCCATCGCCTGCAGCGCCTGGTGCGGTTTGAGGCCGGATGCCGTGCGCAGGCCCGCTTCCGGGGAGACCTGGGAGAGGTTCGGGGCCGCCTGCGCCTTCTTGCCCTTGGCTCCCCCGCCTTTCGCGCCCTTGCCCGCTTTGCCGCCACCGCCCGGTCCTCCGCCGCTGCGAGGTGCCGCCGCGGGCTGGGCCTTGGCTGCGGCGGGCTTGGCGGGCCCCGCCTTCTCGGGCTTCGGAGCGGGGGCGGCGGGCGACTTCTCGGCAGCGGCCTTCGGTTCGGCGGTCGGCTTCGGGGTGTCGTTCGACTTCGGTGTCGGGGCGGACGTCGGCTTCTCGGCCCCGGACTGGCCGGACTCGGACTGCTCTGATTCGGAGGACGATTCCGACTGCTCGGGAGCGCTGGCCTCGTTCGGCTTCTCACCGCCGCCGGTGACGTGCGAATCTCTCGCGGCAGAAGGAGATTTCGCATCGTCGGTCGCTTCCGATCCGCGCTCGTCCTTACCGCCCGCCTCGGCGTCACGGGAGTCCTCACCGCCCTCGTCCGCCTTCTCGGCCTTGTCGGCCTCCTCCGTCTTCTCGGGCCTCCCCGACTTCTCGGCCTTGCCCGACTTCTCGGCCTTGCCCGCCGACTCCTGATCCTTCTGGCCGCCCTCGCCCTTGCCGTCCGCCTTCTTCGCGCCGTCCGGGCCGTCCTTCTCCTCCTTCGCCGCGGATTCCTTGACCGCACCGCCTTCTTCGTCCTTGGCGCCCTCGGTCTTGCCGGGGGCCTCCTGCGCGAGCCGCTGCGCGTCGGCGGGACCTGCCTCGGGATCGGCGCCGTCCTTCGGATCCTTCGGCTTCTCACCTGCTCCCTGCTGCTTCTCAGCCGCCTTGTCGGCCGCCAGCGTGGCGAGGTCGCCGGCTTCCGGAGTGCCCTCGGTGGTGATCGAGGGATCCTGTTCGGCCTGTTCCTCCGGCTGTTCCTCTTCCGGTTCGGCCTCCGCCGCCTCGTCCTCGGCGTCCTCCACGTCGCGTTCGTCCTGCACCTGCTCGGCCTTGGTGGGCGGCGGCGCGGGGAAGGACGGCATCGCCGGTGCCGACGCTCCGGGTTCGAGCTTGTCGGCCGTGGGCACGCCGGAAACGTCGAGGTCCTGCTCCGGCAGGAAGTCTTCCGGGGCCAGCTTCACGTCCCAGGCGCTCTTCTCCCCGCCGCCGACCTCGACCTCGGAGTCACCGCCATCCGGCTCGGACTCGCGTTCCTCCTCCGGGCCGAGGGCGTCCTGATTGCGCTTGCCGTCCAAGGAACCGGCCGCACCGGCGAGCTGGGTGTCCTTGCCGGCCTCCTTCGGGGAGTCCTCGACGTCCTGGTGCGGGTCCTTCGCCTTCTCCCCCGCCACGAGCGGGTCCACAGCGCCGGGACGGTTCTTCGCCTCGGACTCCTGTTCGGCGGCGGCGTCCTTCTCGGCGCCCTCCTCGTCTTCGCCGGGTTTCTCCTCGGCCTTCTCGTCTTCTTCCTTCTTCTCGCCTTCCGGCCCGTCCTCGGTCTTCTCCTCGCCCGCGTCCTGCTCCGCACCCGCTTCCTCTTGCTCGGTGTCCGCGGACTGCTCCTCCGAGTCCTGCTCTCCCTCGGCCGCTTCCTGCTCGGCGGGCTGCTGCGCGCCGGCACCATCCGCCTGCTCACCCTCCGACTGCTCCCCTGGCGCGGGCTCCTCCTGCTGATCCGGCGCGGCGTTCTCCGGAGTGCCGCCGTCGGCGCCGCCGGGGATCTCCTGGTCCTTGTCCGGACCGCCCGCATCCGGAGGCTTCTCCTCGGATTCCTGCTGCTCGTCGGACTGCCGCTGGTCCTGCTCGCGCTCCGCGAGCAGGACCTTGCCCGCGTCCGGCTCCACGGCCGGGGTCGCCATCGCGCCCGGTTCGACGTCGGGGTCGGCCTCGACTTCCTCGACCAGATCGAGGACCCGTTCGTTCTCCGAGCTGAGCAGCCGGGACTCCAGCCGGTCCAGGACCGCGTCGAGCACGTCCTCCGGCAGCCTCGCCAGACGCTGTCGAGTTCGCTTCGAGCGGTCCTCGGGGTCGCCGCGCAGCGAGCGCTGGATGCCGTTGGCCAAGCGGTCGATCAGCGTTGCCGGGTCCAGTTCCTCCGAGCGGCGGCGGTCGGCGTCGATGGTGGCGTAGCGGAGCCAGCCGGGCGTCGGCCGGCCGGTCCGCACCCCGCTCGGGTCCGATGTGGACTCCGCCTCCCGTTCGATCGGCTGCTGCGGGAGGCTGACCGCGCCGAGGTCGCGTCCCGCGCGCAGGGCGCCGAGTCCGTGCGGGTTCTGCACGGTGTGCAGCAGTTCGTGCGCGAGCAGTCGGGTGCCCTCGGCGGTGCCGGGGCTGAACTTCCCGGGCGCGAACAGGATGTCCTGCCCGACGGCCACCGCGTCCGCACCCAGGTCCCCGGCGAGCTCCCCGGCTTCCCGGTCGGTGTGCAGGCGGACTCGGCTGAAGTCGTGGCCGAGGCGTTCTTCCAGTTCACGACGGGTGCTGTGGTCGAGCGGCTGGCCGGAGCCGCTGACGATCTCCTTGGGTTCGGGCGCGCGGTTCTTGGGCTTGCGGTCGGCGCGCTTGCGCCGCTTGGTGTCCTGCGACGAGCGCGATCGGTGCGCCGGGACCGGTGAGCTCACGCCGATCGCCCCCTCCCCGCCAGGCCCGCGTGCACCGCGCGCGCCAACGCCTCGCCCAACCGCACGGCCGAGGTCGTCACCGGCAGCTCGGGCAGCTCCGTCACCTCGTCGAACCGCCGGGAACCGTCGGCCGCCACCGGCACGCCGCGTTCGTGCACCAGCCTGGTCAGCTCCGTCTGGAACGCCGCCGACGCGCGCTCCGGGTCGACCCGGTCGAAACCGTCGAGGACGAGTTCACCGACGTTGATCCGCACATCCCGGTTCACACCCATCCCCGCACCTCCGACGGTGTGAGGGAACGTTCCAGCTTGCGGTACTCGGTGTGCGCGGCGGCGAGCATGTGCCGCATCTGCAACCGCTCGCCGTCCTCCGCAGCCAGGAAAGCGCCGGACAGCGCGATGTTGCGGATGGACCCACCCGCCACGGTCAGCTGCGCCAGCAGTTCCGGTTCGAGGTCCTTCACCGGAGCCTGGGCGGGCACGACGCGGCGCCAGATCTCGGCGCGTTCCGGCTCGCCGGGGAACGGGAAGTCCACGACGAACCGGATGCGGCGCATGAACGCCGGGTCGAGGGCCTTCTTCATGTTCGTGGTGAGGATCGCCAGGCCCCGGTAGGCCTCCATCCGCATCAGCAGATAGCTGACCTCGAGGTTGGCGTAGCGGTCGTGGCTGTCCTTGACTTCGCTGCGCTTGCCGAACAGGGCGTCGGCCTCGTCGAACAGCAGCAGCGCGCCGCCGCGTTCGGCGGCGTCGAACACCTTGCGGAGGTTCTTCTCGGTCTCGCCGATGTACTTGCTGACCACTTGGGACAGGTCGATGATGAACAGGTCCAAACCCAGTTCGCGCGCCATGACCTCGGCCGCGAGGGTCTTGCCGGTGCCGGAACCTCCCGCGAACAGCGCCGTCACGCCGAGACCGCGCCGCAGCGTCGCCGAGAACCCCCACTCGTGGTGCACGGTGGCGCGCTGGCGGACGTGGGCGACGATCTCCCGCAGCACCAGCAGTTGCCGCTCCGGCAGCACCAAATCGCCCCAGCCCGCGTCCGGTTCGATGCGCCTGCCCAATTCGTCCAGCCCCATCCGGGCCTGGTTCAGTCCCGCCTGCCACGCTAAGCCGACCGCGTCGTCGTCCGACGAGTCGCGGCGGACCGAGGCGGCCGCGGAGGTCACCACGTGCGGGGCCAGCGAGAACTGCGCCACCAGGTTCCCGATGTCGGCGTCGGACACGTCCGGGACGTCGGCGAACGCCTCCCGCCACAGGTCGAACTGCTCGGTGTTGTCCAGCGCGGGAACCGTCACCCGCTCGCCGCGCGGGCCGCTCGACGGCCGTGGTTCCGCGCTGGCGATTACCAGCGGGACCGCTGCCGAGTCGACGAAGGCCTCGGCCGCGGCGGCCTGCTCACGGCTCGGTTCGTCGACTTCCAGCAGCAGCGCGGCAGGCAGCAGCACCGCTTCCCGCTGCCACAGCCGGGACAGCTGATCGCGCTCACCCGGGTCGGTCGGCACGTCCTCGGCGGCCACCGCGTAGAGGCCGAGGTCGCAGGCGTGCGCGGCCGCCGCCGCCAGGTCCGAGCGGGTGCGCGCGTCGCCGCCGACGAGCTCCACACGCAGCGGCACCTCGGGATCGCCGTCGGCCCAGCTCGCCGCGATCCGGTCCGCCGTGCGCTCGTAGGAGGCGGGCAGCGTCTCCGGCACCGGCACCCGCCGCATCAGGCCGTGCAGCCGCACATCCAGGTAAGGCGAACCCAGCAGGAAGTGCAGGATCCGCTCGTCGATCCGCAGCCTTCCCGTCGTGAGCCCCGATTCCTCGTCCAGCTCCACCAGCCGCCAGCGGCGCAACGGCGAGACCGGAGTGAGCGCGCTCCAGTGCGGTCCGGGAAACGCGGCCAGCGCCACCGAGAACGTCGGGTAGGCGCGGTTCGATCCGCTCGCCGCCGCGCACCGGCCTGCCGTGGACACGTCCAGTTCCATCGCCGCGCACAGCAGCAGCACCTGGCGTTCGAACGCGCTGAGGCCGAAGCAGGACGCCAGCACCTCCAGCGAGGCGGGTTGCGGCGCGTCGGGGTCGGCGGGTGGCGTGGAGTCCTCCGCGCCGCGTTCGGTGTGCTCGTCGAGGCGGGTCAACACCGCCCGGACCGCGATGGCCAGCGCCAGCGCGTCCCGATCGGTGTCCGCCCGTCCCTGGCCGGTCTCCTCGGTCATGCCGCTCCCCCTCCCGCCTCTCCGCGCATGCGTCAGTCCTGCCCGTCGTCTCCGGCCCGCGTCGCACCACCGGTTTCCTCCGATGTGGACGGTCGGGTCGTGCTGCGGTTCGGTGGACTCTTCCTGCTGCTAGTAGCGGTTTTTGTGGGCTGATCGGCGGCAGGTGCCGTTCGTCGAGCCGACGAGGTCTTCCCGGCCGGGCCTTTCGCTGCCGACGGCTTTGCGGGCGGAGTCTTGGCCGCCGAGGATTTCGCCGCCGTACCTTTGGCCGCCGCGCTCTTCGCCGTCGTGCTCTTCACCGGTGTGCCCTTCGCCGCCGCGCTCTTCACCGCCGAGGAATCCGGACGCTTCGCACCCGATGTCGTCGTGCCCGCTGCGCGTGTCGCGGGGGAAGTCGCCGTCGCCTTAGGACGCTCGGGCGCGGCATCCGGGCTCTCCGAAGCCTCCTCCGATACGTCCACGTCATCGGGATTCACTTGCGGTGCAACAGGTTCCGGCACCGGCGTGAACGGCCGCACCGTCGGGTTCACGTGCTCCACCGGTTTCGGTGGCACCGGCTGCTCCCGGCCGTCGATGAACACCAGCGATCCCTGGTAGGTCACCGACAGCGAATACGGCGTCTGGTGCAGCATTCCCCAGAGCTTCGAAGTCTCGTCGGTGTCCATCTGGATCGGCGAGAACCGCACCTTCTGCGGCGACTCCGCGAGATCGCTGCCCGCCAGGTACGGCCGCGTCGCCGCCTGCTCGATGAGATCCCGGGGCAGCACGGGCATCTCCTGCAGCGTCCGCACCACGCAGCCGATCAGCCGCTGCCCGACCAGCTCCGCCTCCTCCCCGTAAGCGCTGATGAGGTAGTGCAGGTCCAGCGCCGCGGTCGGCCGCGCCACCAGCGCCCCGTTCGACGTCCGGCTGGGCAGGTCCGTGTTGCGCATCGACGGGTTCGGCGCCACGTGGTACAGGAACACCGTGATCGTCGGCTCCGTCGGCGGTTCGGCCGGCGGCTTGCGGGTCTCCACCGAGACCGCCATGTCGATCTCGGGGCGCAGGTTGTTCTCGATCAGCAGCGCGAGGGCCTGCGTGACCGAGGCGATGGCGAGTGCGTTGCTCATGAGGTCGCTCGCTCACTGAGGTAGTCCGCCAGGTTCACCGCCGGGTCCCGGCGCTGTGGCCCGGCGGAACCGGGACGCCGCTGCGGACGTGCCGCGGTGACCTCCAGCCGGCCGATCTCCACGTGCACCGCGGGTGGTGGCGCGGATTCGGTGCTGCGGCGATGCGCCGGCGCGGCGGTCCGAGAGGCGGCGGCCGCCGCGATCCGGGTGCGCGGCGCGTCCGCCGCGACGGGAGCGGCGGCCGCCACCCGCAGCGAACCGGTGGGGCTCGGTGCGACCACCGGCTGCGCCCGCTCATCACGTCGTGGCTCCACCGGCCGCGCGGGCTCGGCGGTCGTGGCGCGTGCCGGGATCGTCGGGTGGACGGCGGGGCGCGGCGCGTCCGGGCGTGGTGCGGGCTCGGCGGGCCGGGCTTGCTCGGGCGGCGGTGATTCGGTGTGCAATACGGTCGTGCGGTCGGTGGTGCGCACCTCCCGCTCCACCCGCAGCACGTCGAACACCGGCACCGCCGGTGACGTGGGGACCACGGGCGCGACCGGCACGTCGGCTTCCGGTGGCTCGGTCCGCAGCGACTCGATCCGCTCGAACGGCCCCGGCAGCCGCGGGCGCAACAACACCGCCTCGCGGTCCGGCGCGTGGCGATCCAGCAGCCGGTCGAAGAAATCAGCCATCAGCGCACAACTCCAGGTAGTAACGCCGCCGAAGCGGGCTGAGCGCCAAGATCTGCGACTCGCTCCACCCGTAGGCGGAGGCGAGCAGGTGCACGTCCAACAGCACGTCCCGGGACCAGGAGTCAAGTTCGGACCACAGGTAGGCGACGACGTCGAGCTCGGTGGACGTACCGGCGTCGCAGTGCGGGCAGCGCACGTTCAACGTCAGGTCCGCCGCCGGATCCGCTTCCTCGGCGAGCTCCGCCATCCGCCGCTGCACCCGATCCGGCAACTCCTCGCCCGGCACGGGCCGGTCGTCCCGGGTCGCGGAGATGGTGCAGCGCGCCAACAACCGCGCCCTGCGGAACTCCGCAGGCTCGGCGGCCGCCGCTTCGAGATCGGCGACGGTCGGCAACCGGAACTCCACCGCGAACCCGTCCTCCACCACCCGCAACGAATCCGGCGTCGGATGACCGCCGAGCCGCCGCGCGTCGAGGTCGAACTCCATCGCCTCGCCGCACGAACCGCACTCGATGAGCACCTGCATCCGCTCGCCGAACAACGACCGGCGCAGCACCAGCAGGTCCGCCGCCCGCGCCCCGACCGGTCGCGAACGCAGCTCCTCGTCGCTCGCCTCCGGCCGGGCCGTCCGGTGCAGCAGCAGCGCCCGACCGGGTGCGCGTTGTTCCAGGCCCGCTTCCCACGTCGTCAGCAGCTCCGCGGGTCCCGCCTTCGCCATCGAAAGCCCCATCCGCCGTCGAACGAAACCGCTCGGACTTGAGCCCGTGCGGAGTGAGTCTTGGTCGTTGTCTTGTCGGCGGCGAAGCCGATCAGCAGCGACCACCCGAGCAAGATGGCCACCGGCGGGTTCTCAGCGGTTTCCTCGCCAGGACAGCGATTGCGTGGTGTGCCGGACCGATCACACCGACAAAGGGCGGCGAGGAAGCCGCTGAGGTTCCGCTGGGTGACCAGTTGCGCGGACCATCCCGATTGGACTCTCAGGCAGGATTGGTGAACGCCGGTTCTGTGGGTTCCGGTACCTCGTAATCCCGTTCCCAGCCCTCGCATTCGAGCTTCAAACTCTGAATGGCGACGGCGTTCGCGTTGGCGTCCAGCTCGCCCAGCACCTGGTACTCGCTCGGCCAGCTGCGGTAGAGCTTGTGCGAGACCGCGACCTGCCCGGCCTCGTTGAGCAGCTGGATCACGATGTCCTTGCGGAAATCCGCCAGCGACACCTCCGAACCGAGACCGGCGCCGACCTGCCAGACCTTGTTGGCCCACCGATCGAACTCCGGATCGTGGGTCACGCCGCGCTCCAGCGTGACCCCCTCGAACTCGGAGCGACCCGGTGCTTTGCGCGGTGAACTCGGGTCCCCGCCGTGGCGATGCTTGACCACCTCGGTGGTGCGCTTCAACGGGCTGATCTTGCTGACGCCCGCCACCGTCCGGCCGTCCCAGAGGACCAGGAACTTGAAATTCTTGTACGGGTCGAAACGATGGGCGTTGATCTGGAACTCGGCCATGCTTCACACCTCCGGATCGCTAGGCCTGCTGCCCGGCCATCTGCTGGATCGTCACGATCACGAACTCGGCGGGTTTCGTCGGCGCGATGCCCACCACGACGTTGACCACGCCGCGATCGATGTCCGCCTGGGTGGTGGTGTCGGCGTCGCACTTGACGAAGTACGCCTCGCGCGGCGTGCCGCCCTGGAACGCGCCCTGCCGGAACAGCGTGTGCAGGTAAGCCGAGGCGTTGAGCCGGATCTGCTGCCACAGCTGCTCGGAGTTCGGTTCGAAGACCACCCACTGCAACCCGCGCCGCAGGCTCTCCTCGACGTGCAGCGCGAGGCGCCGCACCGGCAGGTACTTCCACTCGCCGTCCAAGGCGTCCGAGCCCGCGAGCGTCCGCGCACCCCACACCACCGAACCCACCACCGGGAAGCTGCGCAGGCAGTTCACCCCGAGCGGGTTGAGCAGGCCGTTGTCCCGGTCCGTGAGCCGAACCGACAGCGACCGCGCGCCGAGCAGTTTCGCCTCGGTGCCCGCCGGTGCCTTCCACACGCCGCGGTCGGCGTCGGTGCGCGCGATGACACCCGCCACCGCCCCGGACGGCGGGAAGGAGCGCAGCCTGCCGGAGAGCGGATCGGTCAGCTGCAGGTGCGGGAAGAACAGTCCGGCGTGGTCGCTGCGCACCGGGTCGAACGCGGCGACCCCGGCGCGGGCCGCGTCCACTCCCGCCCAGGACGACGGGGCGTCGACGAGCAGGAAGATGCGCCGTTCCCGGCAGATCCGATCGGCCGCCGTGAGCACCATGAGAACATCCTCGGTGGACTCGTAGGCGGCGAGTTCGGGCAGCGCCAACAGGTTCACGTCGTCGACGTCGCGCAGCGCCTGCAGTCCGGTCTTGCGCGCTTCGGCGCCGATGAGGTCGCGCGGACCCGGCGGGTCACCGTCCTCCCCGCATTCCAGCGGGAACACCGGCGGCCGCACCGTCTCGTCGAGGCCGAGGTCGCCGGCGCACTCACCGCGGAACCGGACCTCGTCGGCGGGATCGGTGGATCCGGCGACGGTCTGCAGGCGATCACCGAATGCGGTGACCGTCGCTGCGGCGAACGCACGCTTGCCCGGACCGTCCGGCAGCGACCGCAGCTTCCGCTCCAGCAGCAGGGCGAACTCGGCGACGGTGGCCGGTGCCTCCCCGTCCTCGTCCGGTTCGTGGATCGTGAAATCCCGTTCCACGTCACCGATCTTGACGGTGAGCTCCTGGCCCAGGTCGGGCAGCTCGTCGTCGAAGTGGCGCGACACGGTGCCGCTCGCGGCGGGCACGCCCGAGTCGAGCACCTCAACGCGGATCAGCGCGGAGGCCGGGTTGACCGCCGTCTCCGCGTAGCGGCCGTGGCCCGGGTCCAGCGACAGACCGCCGAACGCCTCGCGAGCTCCGCCCCTGGCATCGGAGACCTGCAGGTTGAAGGTCTCCTCCGGGCTGGACGTGTCGTGGTCGACGGTGACGTGCAGGCCGTTGCCCCAGGAGCCGGGCTCCTTGGCGTGCACGGCGAGCACCGGGCAGTCCTTGCGGCGGTCCGCGGCGTGCAGCACGACCGAGGCGGCCTTGCCGGTGCCGCGCGCGGCCACCCGCACGATCAGCGCGACGGCCCCGCCGTTGGCGAAGAACTGGTGCACGGCGTAGCTCAATGCGCTCCGCGAGGTGAGGCCGCCGAAGTGGCGCTCGAAGTCGGCGAAGCTGGTGACGCGAACGGGCTTGTTGAGCGGCCCGCGCCTGGTATGTCCCACGAACGCGGTCACCGAGGTGGTGACGGTGGTGATGGTGCGCGCGCTACTGGGGATTTCCTCGACATAGACACCTGGATAGGACGTGTTCGTCGGCATGCCCCTCCCATTCCTCCGGACGCCGGAATGAATGCTCCTCAGCAAAGGGAAAGGAAGAAGAAGATGCGCACGATGAACCGCACTCGACCTCGATTCGAAGCCGCGAGAAGTCGACCATTCCCCCACTGATCAATCGGAGTCGCGAAGGCTCCGACCATTCGCCCGCCCGGCAGGACCGGGAGCCGTTCCCGGCTGCGACCTGCTGACTCCGGCGCGCGAGGATCAGTTTCTTGAGGCGCCACTCGGAGGTCAAGCGGTTTACACGAATAGAGCAACGTCACTTTGGTACCACATGCCTGAATCAGATCAACACGGCCACAGTTCCGGCATATACCACCACTGCTCGCCGGACCACCGGTTAGCGCATACGGACTATTGGCATCGCCGCCAACGGACCAAGGCGAAACCGGACGATGATCTCTCCAAACCCTCGATTCCGCACTCGATCCGAACTCCCGACATCGGAAAACCCGCCTTCCGGCGAATGATCGAATCGGGAATTCTTCGAATGCGGGGCGCTGCCGTATTTCCCGAAGTGCGCCCTCGCGCCGCCACGAGTTCCGCCTGCCCGCTCGCCGGCGCGCACCTCGAAGCTCGAGCATCGACGGTCACGCTGACCTAGGTTATCGTGACATAGGTGTGGATCGATGTGCTGTTGCTGGCCAACCTGGCGAAGCGCCCCTCGCACGGCTATGAGCTGCGCAGACGCGTGGAGGAAAGCACCGGCTACGCGCTGTCGAACAACTCCCTCTACCCCGCGCTGCGCCGGTTCTCCGAGGCCGGAGCGGTCCTGCGCAACCCGGAACCGCAGGAAGGCAGGCCGCCGCGGAACGTCTACACGATCACCGAGGTCGGCCGGGAACTGCTGCACGACATGCTCGCCGACCTCCCCGCCGAACTCGCCGGGGACGAACCGGAGTTCCTGGCTCGGCTGGCCCACTTCGACTGGCTGACCGTCGAGGAACGCGCGGGCGTGCTCGACGCTCGCCGCCTCGCCCTCGAACAACGCCGCGACCGCCTCACCGCTCTCGAACGCGGCAGCACCGAAGGCTGGGGCCGGGAAGCGCTGCGCGAGGCGACCCGCCGAGTCCACGCGGAACTGGACTGGCTCGCCGGAATCCACGCCCGCGCGACCGCGACACCACAGGTTTCCGCACCACCACAGGAACAGGAGCGCCGATGACCACCACCGAACCGCTGCCGCAACTGCCGTTCGACCGGCCCAACGTGCTGGAGACCGCGCCGCTCTACGACGTGCTGCGCAAGCAGGCCCCGATCGCGCGGGTCCGCACGCCCGCAGGCGATCCGGCGTGGTTGATCACCTCCTTCGAGGTGGCGCGCACGGTGTTCGGCGACTCGCGCTTCGGCCGCTCGCACCCCGCTCCCGAGCAGGCCGCCCGGATCTCGGACGCGGGCATCCTCAACGGGCCGTCCGGCAGCTACGACACGGAGAAGGCCGCGCACACCCGGCTGCGCAAGCTGCTCACCCCGGCGTTCTCCGCGAAGCGGATGCGGCTGCTCACCGAGCACGTCCGGGAACTCGTCGCGAACTGCCTCGACTCGATGGCGGCCGCGCACGACGCCGACCCGAACGGGATCGTCGACATGCACGAGCACCTGTCGTTCCCGTTGCCGGTGCTGGTGATCTGCGAACTGCTCGGCGTCCCGTTCGAGGACCGCGAGTACTTCCACCACCTGTCCGACCGGACCAGCCGGATGGGCACCGGTGGCGACGCCCTCGCCGCGCGCGCCGAATTCGCCGAGTACATGGGCAGGCTCGCCGAGGTGAAGCGCCGCTCCCCTGGTGAGGACGTGGTGACCGACCTCGTCGAGGCTCAGCGGGAAGACCCCGACTTCGACGACGACGAGATGACCAAGCTCGCCTCCGGACTGCTGTTCGCCGGGCACGAGACGACCGTGACGCGCATCGACCTCGGCGTGCTGATGCTGCTGACCGAGCAGGATCGGCGCGACGCGTTCACCGCCGACCCCGCCGGGCTCGCGCAGCAGACCGTGGAGGAGATCCTGCGACTGGCCGATCCCGGTGGGCTCGGGCTGCTGCGCTACGCCCACGAAGACGTGACCTTCGGCGAGCAGACCATTCCAAGCGGCGACGCGGTGATCATCCCGACGGGTGCGGCGAACCGGGACACCGGCGCGTTCACCGACCCGGCCGAGTTCGACCCCGAACGCAAGCCGAACGTGCACCTGTCCTTCGGGCACGGCGCGCACTTCTGCATCGGCGCGAGCCTGGCCCGCACCGAGCTGAAGGTCGTGTTCACCGAACTCTTCCAGCGCTTCCCGAACCTGCACCTGGCCGTCGACATCAACGACCTCGACGTCCGCTCCGACCGAGTCACCGGCGGCGTCAAATCCCTCCCCGTCACCTGGTGACCACCGAAACCGAGTGAACGGACCGTTCGACCAATCCCCTTGGACAAACGGTCCGCTCACCCACCCCGCGAAACCACACCGTCGGAGCCTCACCGACCCGAACCGAGTGAACGGACCGTTCGTCCAGTCTTGTTGGACGAACGGTCCGTTCACTCGGAACCACGTGCCGCATCGATGCGGGTTGTGATGCAACGTGCGGAGAACGGTCGCATGATGCGTGGGGATTTCGGAGTGAGCGGACCGTTCGTCCGAGCACATGGGACGAACGGTCCGTTCACTCGTGCGTTTGTGCGCGCTGAGCGCCCGCACGATGTTCACTGCGTCCGCTTGGGTGACGACGAAGGTGGGGAACCGCGTCCGGCCCCTGGGATGGCGTTGTCAGGACCGCGCGGCTCGGCCAAGATCCGCGCTTATGGCAACGCTCACGGAACGGCGCCACGTGGACCTGGGCCGCGTGTGGAGTTCCTCCTGTAGCTCAACTTTCTGATCCGTCATCGGCGGCGGCTCCGGCCCGTACGGACCCGGCCACCGAGCAGCAATGCTTCAGATCATTCGATTTCCCTGTGACAGCACGGAGAAAAGATGAGCAACGCACGACGTATCGCCACCATCACCGGAACGGTCGCGGCGGGGGCCGCGCTGTTCCTCTCGACGGGCGCCCCGGCGTTCGCGGACGAGGGCACCAACGCGGAAACCCCAGCCGCGCCACCGAAGGGAAGTCCCGTCGCGGGACTCGACTTCTTCGCCGGACACCTCGAGCAATACCACTTCGGCCGGACGATCCTCGGGTTCGATCGCGCGGCGAGCGATCCGTACGACTGGGGCGTTCACCACTTCGTCCCGACGAATCTGGAGACGGTGACGCGCACGCTCTCCCCGGCTCAGGCCCCGGAGGTGGAGGGCGACACCTGGACGGAAACACCCGCGAACGAGGCCGATCCGGGACACGGTCACGGCCCGCCCTCGCACGGCGGGCAGCCGCTGCGCGCACCGATCAACCCCCTCGCCGGACCCGAATACTTGGCCAAGTGGGCCAAGAACCCGAATCCGACCGAGGCGGTGCCCGCGGCGCAGGAGACGTTGCGGCGAAGCGTCACCCCCACTGAGGACCGCCCGCCGAACGCCGTCGACAAGTGGAGCGACAAGCGACCGGCGAACGGCGAGGAGAGCGGCCCGGTGCTGCTGCCCGCCGAGGTGGCGGGCGTCCCGGCGCAGGCGTCGACCACGGTCGGCCGGTACGCCGCGGGCGTCATCGACACGGCGGCGGGAACGGCCCCGAACCCGCAGGGTCCGCTGCTTCCGGTGGGCGGCCTGCTCCCGCACTGACGCTACCGGTCCGGTGCCGAGTGGACGTCCCGTTCGACCCGCGCTCAGGTCGAACGGGACGTCCAGCATCTGACCCGGCGCAAACCTGTTCAACGCCGAAATCCGGGCCACCGCCGGAGCCGGCCACGCTTCGAGGCGTGCTGCGCTCCCGCCCGGCGGACTACTTCTGGTCGATGTACTCCGTGAGCCGGCCTGCCGCGGTCTCCATGTGGGCGCTCATCGCCTGCGCCGCCGCGTCCGGATCACCGGTGCGCAGCGCCGCGTAGACCTGCTCGTGCTCGGCGAGCGCGAGATCCGCGTGGTCCTGGTCGGCCAGCGCGCGTTCCACCCACAGCCGCAGCAGCGAGCGCACGTTCTGCAGCAGCTGCTGGAGCACGACGTTGCCGGAGGCCACCGCGATCCGCAGGTGGAACAGCCGGTCGGCCTCGACGAACTTGGCCAGTTCGGTGCGGTGTTCGCGCATTCCGTCGAGCTGCGCGGCCAGGTCGGCCAGGTCCTCATCGGTGCGGCGGACGGCGGCGCTGCGCACCGCGAGCACCTCCAGCCCGTTGCGCACCTCGACGAGTTCGCGGGTGCGCGGCTCCCCGAGCATCAGTCCCCAGCTGAGCGTCTGCGGCAGCAGTTCCGAGGCGCTGCCGCGCAGATAGGTGCCGGAGCCGGGCCGGACGTCGACGATGCCGAGGATCTCCAGCGCGGCCAGCGCCTCCCGGATCGCGGAGCGCCCCACTCCCAGCGAGGCCGCGAGGCTGCGCTCCGGGGGCAGCCGGGTGCCGGGTTCGAGGTCGCCGGTGGTGAACAGGTCGAGCAGGCGCTTGGCGACCGCGGACACCGCCGTACCTGCGGGCACCGTGCCGAGGGCGGCTCCGAACGCGGCGTCGGGGTTTTCCGGGTACGGGGGCATGGCCACGCATCCTAGCAAGATCCACGGCTAAAAATTGGTCAACCGGTTGACAGGTTGAGTGGATTTTCGAATACTTGCCCGGACGGCGACGCCCGCTCGGACCACCGGTCCGCGCCCGGCCGCCAGGACGGGGATCGCATCCCGGCACGGCCCGGCCGATCGCGATCCCCCGCCCGCACCCCGCTTCAAAGGAGTCAATGTGGACACCTCGACCGCCGCGCAGCAGCGCGGTCCGGGGGTGGAGAAGTCGGCCATTCGCAAGGTCGCAGTCCGCCTCGTGCCGTTCGTGGCCTTGATGTTCTTCGTCAACTACCTGGACCGGACCGCGATCAGCTTCGCGGCGCCGAACGGGATGCGCGATGACCTGGCGCTCTCGGCGGCCCAGTTCGGGTTCGCCTCCGGCGTGTTCTTCGTCGGCTACCTGCTGCTGGAAGTGCCCAGCAACATCGCGCTGAACAAGTTCGGCGCCCGCCGCTGGCTCGCCCGGATCATGATCACCTGGGGCATCGTCGCGCTGCTGTTCACCTGGGTGCAGGACTTCACCCAGCTCGCGGTGCTGCGCTTCCTGCTCGGCGTCGCCGAAGCCGGGTTCTTCCCCGGTGCGGTGCTGTTCCTGAGCCTGTGGGTGCCCGCCCGGCACCGCGGCAAGATCCTCGCGCTGTTCTACCTCGCGCAGCCGCTGACCACCGTCATCGGCGCCCCGCTGGCCGGGTGGCTCATCCAGCAGCACGGCGTGTTCGGGCTGGAGGGCTGGCGCTTCATGTTCTTCGGCGTCGCCGTGCCCGCGATCGTGCTCGGCGTCGTGGCCTGGTTCTACCTCGCCGACAACCCGCGCGACGCGAAGTGGCTCACCGACGCCGAGAAGGACTGGCTGACCTCGGAACTCGCCGCCGAGAAGAAGAGCACGGCCGAGGAATCAGGGCATCACGGCATCCGGGCGGTGTTCGGCAACGGCCGGGTGTGGACGCTGGCCATGCTCTACTTCGGCTTCATCTACGGGTTGTACACGCTGGCGTTCTTCCTGCCCGCGATCATCGGCGACTTCGAGCAGCGGTTCGGCACCACGTTCGGCGTCTTCGAGAAGGGCCTGATCACGGCGGTGCCGTACCTGCCCGCCGCGATCGTGCTGTACCTGTGGTCGCGGGACGCCACCAAGCGCGGCCTGCGGTCCTGGCACATCACGGTTCCCGCGATCGTCGGCGCGGTCAGCGTGCCGCTGGCGCTGTTCGCGGGCTCGCCCGAGCTGACCATCGCGATCATCACCGTCACCGCCTGCGCCATCTTCGCCGCGCTGCCCAACTTCTGGACGCTGCCGACGAAATTCCTCACCGGAGTGGCCGCCGCCGCGGGCATCGCGCTGATCAACACGCTCGGCAACCTGGCCGGTTTCCTCGCGCCGTACATCACCGGAGCGCTGTTCGACTGGACCGGCTCCTATGTGGTGCCGATGTTCGTCGTCGGCGCGTTCCTGCTGCTCTCGGCCGTGCTGATGGTGCTGCTCAGCCGCGCCGACCGGGCGGCCACCACCGCCGCCGCCGAGTGACCGCCGCACATCCCGTCTCGTAGGAGAGCTCATGGCCCGCCTATTCAACGAACCCGGTTCCTTCGCCGAGGAGATGCTGGAAGGTTTCGCCGCCGCACAGGCTCACCGGGTGCGCCGGGTGCCGGGCGGCGTGGTCCGCCGCAACCGAGGCCGCGCGGGTGAGGTGGCCGTCGTCATCGGCGGCGGATCGGGGCACTACCCCGCGTTCAGCGGTCTCGTCGGGGACGGGCTGGCGCACGGCGCGGCGATGGGCAACCTGTTCGCCTCGCCGTCGGCGCAGCAGGTTCGTTCGGTGGCGACGTCCGCGCACAACCGCGGCGGAGTGCTGCTGTGCTACGGGAATTACGCCGGGGACGTCCTGCACTTCGGCCTGGCCGAGCAGCGGCTGCGCGGCGACGGCATCAACTGCCGCACCGTCGTGGTCACCGACGACGTCTCCAGCGCCCCCGCCGACGAGCGGGACAAGCGGCGTGGCGTCGCCGGTGACCTGGTGGTGTTCAAGGCCGCTTCCGCCGCGGCGGCCGAGGGATACGACCTGGACGAGGTGGCGCGGGTCGCCGCCCACGCCAACGAGCGCACCCGGTCGTTCGGCGTCGCTTTCGGCGGCTGCACGCTGCCCGGCGCGGAGGAGCCGCTGTTCACCGTTCCGGACGGGAAAATGGCCGTGGGATTGGGAATTCACGGCGAACCGGGCATCGCCGAGCAGGAAATGCCGACCGCCGACGAGCTCGCCGAGCTGTTCGTGCGGACCCTGCTCGCCGAGGTGCCCGACGGCGTGGAGGTCGCCGGAGCCCGGGTCGCCGTGGTGCTCAACGGCCTCGGTTCGGTGAAGTACGAAGAGCTGTTCGTGGTGTACCGCCGCGTCGCGCAGCTGCTGGCCGATGCCGGGATCGCGGCCGTCGAACCCGAGGTCGGTGAGCTGGTGACCAGCTTCGACATGGCGGGCGCCTCGCTGACGCTGTGCTGGCTGGACGAGGAACTCGAACGGTTCTGGCGCGCACCGGCCGATTCCGCCGCGTACCGCAAGATCACCGCGACCGAGGCCGGCGATGCGGAGACGGCCGAGGATTTCACCGAGATCGACGTGATCCCGGCGGCCACGGAGGAATCGCGGCGGGCCGCGCGCACGGTGCTCGCCGCACTCGACATCATCAAGTCCACAGTGGAGGAACACGCCGCTGAGCTGGGCAGGATCGACGCCGTCGCGGGCGACGGCGACCACGGGATCGGCATGCAACGCGGCGCGGACGCAGCCGTGGCCGCCGCGCACGACGCGGCGCAGCGCGGAGCGGGTGCGGGCAGCACGCTCACCCGCGCCGCCGACGCCTGGGCCGACCGAGCCGGCGGCACCTCGGGCGCGCTGTGGGGCGTGGCGTTGCGCGCCATCGGCACCGAACTCGGCGACGAGACCGCGCCCACCGCGCAGGCCGTCGGAGCCGGGGTGCGGGAAGCGACCGACGCCGTGATCCGGCTCGGCAAGGCCGAGATCGGCGACAAGACGCTGGTCGACGTGCTCGTTCCGTTCACCGAGGAACTGCTCGGCGCGCTGGAGACCGGTGCGGAGCCTGCCGCCGCGTGGGACACCGCCGCGACCGTCGCGGAGGAGGCCGCCGCGGCCACCGCCTCGCTGCGCCCGCTGCGCGGCCGTGCCCGGCCGCTGGCCGAGAAGAGCCTCGGCACCCCCGACGCCGGGGCGGTCTCGCTGTCCCTGATCACCCGATCCGTGCACACCGTGATCGCCGGATGAACTCGATTTCCGTTGTGGTGAAAGGAGAAATCTCGTGAGCGACAAGCTGCGCATCGTGGTCGGCTCGGACGACGCCGGGTTCGACTACAAGGAGATCCTCAAGCAGGACCTGGACAACAGCGCGCTGGTCGAGTCCGTGCGGGACGTCGGCGTGGACGCGACCGGGCACACCCCCTACCCCACCGTCGCCATCGCCGCCGCCGAACTCATCGCCGCGGGCGAAGCGGACCGGGCGCTGCTGGTGTGCGGTACCGGGCTGGGCGTGGCGATCGCCGCGAACAAGGTCGAGGGCATCCGCGCCGTCACCGCGCACGACGGTTTCTCCGTGGAACGGGCCATCTTGAGCAACAACGCGCAGGTGCTCACCTTCGGCCAGCGCGTCGTCGGCATCGAGCTGGCGCGCAAGCTCGCCGGTGAGTGGCTCACCTACCGCTTCGACCCGGAATCCGGCTCGGCGCAGAAGGTCGGCCTGATCACCGAGTACGAGAACGGGTCCACCCGGTGAGGACGATCGGCGTCAGCCTGAAGATGTACTTCAGCCACGACCGGACGCTTCGCTGGTGCGCGGAGGTCGCCGAGATCGCGCGACGGCACCCCGCGCTGCGCGACGGCGCGGCGGAGCTGTTCGTGCTGCCCTCGTTCACCGCGCTGTCGCCCGTTCTGGAGCGCTGCCGGAACAGCTCCGTCGCCGTCGGCGCCCAGGACCTGTTCTGGGAGGACGCGGGCGCGTTCACCGGTGAGGTCAGCGGTTCCGTGCTGCACGAGATGGGCTGCCGCTACGTCGAGGTGGGCCACGCGGAGCGGCGCAGGCTGTTCGGCGAGGACGACTCGACGGTGGCGGCGAAGACGGCGGCGGCGCTGCGCAACGGGCTGGTTCCGGTGCTGTGTCTGGGAGAAGAGCAGGCGCACGGCGTCGACGACGCGGTGCGCACCTGCCGGCAGCAGCTCGACTCGGCGCTGCGCACCGCGCGCGAGGCCGGGGTCCTCGGTCCGGTGACGGTGGCTTACGAACCGCAGTGGGCGATCGGCGCCGCCGAACCCGCCGACCCGGCGTTCATCGGCGCCGTGTGCGGCGAACTCCGCGAAGCCCTGGCCGCGGATCCCGCGTCGGCGGGCAGCCGCGTGATCTACGGCGGCAGCGCGAAACCCGGACTGCTCAGCGCGCTCGGGGACTCCGCCGACGGGCTGTTCCTGGGCCGGTTCGCGCACGAATCCGCCGCGCTGGAAAGGATTCTGGACGAAGTGGCCGAACTCGACGGAGCGCTGTCATGACGATCGGGCTCAGCACCTACGCGTACTTCTGGCAGTGGTCGGATCACGTTCCGCGGCCGCTGTCGCTGATCGAGATGCTGGCCGACACCGCGCGGCAGGGCGTCGAGCTGTTCCAGATCTGCGACTACCCGCCGCTGGAGTCGATGAGCGACGCGGAACTCGACGAAGTCCGCGGTGAGGCGCGGCGGCTCGGCGTGCGGCTGGAGCTCGGGACCCGCGGTCTGCGGCCCGCGCACCTGCGCCGCTATCTGGAGCTCGCCGGTCGGCTGGACGCGACGCTGGTGCGCTCGATGATGCGCTCCGCCGACAGCGAACCGACGCTCGACGAGGCCGAGGGCTTCCTGCGCGAGGTCGTGCCGGAGTACGCGGCGGCGGGCGTGACGATCGCGCTGGAGACCTACGAGCAGGTCCCCACCCCCACGCTCGTCGAGCTGGTGGAGCGCATCGCGGATCCGCACCTGGGCATCTGCCTGGACCCGGCGAACGTGGTGGCCGCCTTGGAACTTCCGGAGGCGGTGGTCGACCTGACCGCCCCGCACGTGGTGAACGTGCACGTGAAGGACTTCGCGTTCACCCGTTCGCCGGGCTGGGTCGGATTTCAGCTCACCGGCGCTCCGCTGGGCACCGGACAGCTGGACCGGGCGCACGAGGTGCGCGCGGTGCGCGCCGACGAGCGCGACGTGAACGAGGTCATCGAGCACTGGCTGCCCTGGCAGGGCGATGCGGAGACGACCTGCGCGGTCGAACGGGAGTGGACCGCGCACAACCTGGACTACTTGAGGAGCGAGCGGACATGACGGACTCGAAGCTGACGATCGCGGTCATCGGCGCGGGCGGCAAGATGGGCATGCGGGTGTCGAACAACCTGCAGCGCACCGAGCACACCGTGCGCTACAGCGAGAACTCCCCCGCCGGTCAGGAACGCGTCACCGAGGCGGGCCGCGAGGTCACCGAGACCGCCGTCGCCGTCGCGGACGCCGATGTGGTGATCCTGGCGGTGCCGGACATCGTGCTCGGCAAGGTCTCCGAGGAGGTCGTGCCGCAGCTGCGCGCCGGTTCCATCGTGGTCACCCTCGACCCGGCCGCCGCGTACGCGAATCTGCTCGCGCAGCGCGAGGACCTGGAGTACGTGGTCGCGCACCCCTGCCACCCGTCGGTGTTCCTGCAGCGCCGCACGCCGGAGGAGCTCGCGGACACCTTCGGCGGCATCGCGGCGCCGCAGGAGGTCGTCGCCGCGATCGAGTCCGGGAACGAGGAACGCCGCGCGGTCGCCGAGACGGTGATCCGCGCGATGTACGCGCCGGTCGTGGACGTGCACTGGGTGACGGTCAAGCAGCTCGCCTACCTGGAGCCGACGCTGGTCGAGACGGTGGCCTGCATGGTCGGCGACCTGCTCAAGGAGGCGCTGCACGAGACGGTGCACACCGTCGGCGTCCCGGAGCCGGCGGCGCGCGCGATGCTGCTCGGGCACACCCAGGTGGCGCTGGCGAACACGCTCAAGGGCGACAACCCGTTCTCCGACGCCTGCCTGATCGCGATGGACTACGGCCGCGAGTCGATCATCAAGGACGACTGGAAGAAGATCTTCAACGACGAGCAACTGGACGCCGTGATCACCCGGATGCTCAAGCTGGACGGCATCAAGCGCTGATCCCGCGCCGCACGACCACCCCGCACGACCGCTGGGCGCCACCTGCCGGTCACCGCGGGGAAGCCGAACGCACCGCCTCAAGGGAGGGCGGTGCGTTCGTGCATCCACCGACCGGCAAATGGGCGATTCACTCCACCGCCGGGCACGGGTGACTGCCCCCTTCGACCGGTGGGAGTGGGCGAAGAGGCGTTGACCTCGGAAGGTGCTCGTTCAGGTGGTCGGGGTGAGGGTGTCGACGGATTTGCTGCGGCGGAGGTAGCGGCGGGCTCGGTGGGCGACCGCGTCGTCGACGGTCTCGCCCTCCAGTTCACCGCCGCCTGCCGCGTAGACCGACATGACTCGGTTCGCCCAGGTGAGTTGGTCCTCCGTCGGGGCGAACGCGGTGTTGATCGCGGAGACCTGCTTCGGGTGGATCACGGCCTTCGCCGAGAACCCCAGCCGGGCGGCGCGGTTGGTCTCCTCCGCCAGACCGAGCTGGTCCCCGGTCTCGAAGAACGGGGCGTCGATGGCGACGACGTCCACCGCGCCCGCGGCGAGCACGATGGAGCTGCGCACGGATTGCAACGACTCCCAGTCCCCCGCTGCGCCGAGGTTCGCGGCCAGGTCCGCGGCACCGACCAGCACGGCCACCACCCGGTGCTGCGAGGCGAGGATGCGCGGCAGGTCCCGGACGCCGCGCGCGGTCTCGATGAGCGGGACGAGCATCGTCCTGCTGCTCGCCTCGAACAGCAGGTTCTCGATGACGCCGAGCGCACCGGCCGATTCCATCTTCGGCAGCACCAGCACGTCCGGCGCGACGTCCGCCGAGATCAACGCGGTGAGGTCGGCCAGCCCGGCGGCGGTCGACGCCGAGTTGATCCGCACCGAGGTCACCACGTCGTCGCGTGCCGCCGTGGTCACGTGCTCGATGACGATGTTGCGAGCGGCCGCTTTGTCCGCCGGTAGCACGGATTCCTCGAGGTCGAGGATCACGGCGTCGGCTCCGTTGCGGGCCGCCGATTCGAAAAGTTCCGGCTTCGTGCCGGGTGTGTACATCCAGCTGCGCGCGGCGCGCACCGCGGTCTCCACGTCGCCTTCGATCATGTCCGTCCCCCCAGATCGGCCGAATCCGACGGTACGAGCCACCTGGATCGACGGCCATTCGACGACCGATCCGTTCATCCGCTCCGGGGACACGCTCACCTTTGTGGTGCTTTCGTGGAATGTTCCGCCGTGCCGAACATTCCCCTTCCGGCCAAGACGAATGCGGACACCGGATGGCCCGAACCTGAAGTGAATGTGCACGGCCCCACCCGTTGATCACCGGTTTTCCCGAGCACACCAAGGGTCGACAATTCCGCGAGCGACCACAAAGGACGGTTATGGGTTTGATCTTCCGTTATCGTGCAACGGGGTTCGCCGATCCCGCAATCCGGCGGGGTTTCGTTGACGTTCCGATCACCCGTGACTACGCTGGGTCGTCTGCCAACGGGGAATGCGGTTCAATTGAATGAGTCGGGGGACTTTTCGTGACACTGCGCGCAATCGGGGAAAGACCGGGTGTAGGGGGATACCTCTTCGGCCGGGAGCCCGCGATGCGCCTGGTGCGGGAATTCGCCGACCGCCCCGGCCAGGACGGAACCGCCCACAGCAGACCGCTGCCGGTGCTGCTGTTCACCGGACCGCGCGGCAGCGGCAAGACCGCCTTCCTCGCCGCCCTCGAACAACGCCTCGACCAGCAGGTTCCCTACGCGCGCATCGACTGCGACGAACTCGGTCCGATCCGGGCCACGCTCTCGGCCATCGCCTACGAGCTGAACCGGAACAGCTCCGGACACGACCGGATCGCCTTCCCCGATTCATCACCGGGCAGATCGTCGCCGAACAGGACCTCGACGGCACCGATCCCGCGCTCGCGCGGCTGCAAGCCGAGCAAGCGCTGGCCGAACACCGCAGCAGCGACCGGCTGCTGAGCTTCCTGGCCGAGCTGGCGCCGGATCCGGTGGCGGATCACCGGACGGCCTCCGGACATCACGTTCCCGACCTGCTCCGACGCGGAATCATGTCCTGGCGGCGTGGTCGCAGAGTGCTGCTCGCGGAGGGCCAGGACTGGTTCGGACACCAGGATCGCGGGCTGACACGGGACCCGCTCGACGTGCTCGTCGAGCTGAACCGGCGGGCGCGGGAACACGGCAGCGCAGACAGCGCGAGCGAAGCGGGCGAACTGCTGTGGGCGGCGTTCCTCGCCGACCTGCGCGAGAACTTCGGTCGCGGCCACCGCGGTGCTCGCCGTCCGCTGAACTGCTTGGTGCTGCTGGACAACGTCGACTCGCCGGCGGCCAAGATGCTGCTGGACGGGCTGGTTCAGGCCCGCAGGCAGTACGCCGCGCACGTTCCGGACGGCTCCGATCCACTGACCTTGGTGGCCACCAGCCGGGGAAAGCGCTCCGGAGCGGTCATCGCGTCCGGGGAATCCGTTCCCATGCGCGAGATCGACGAATTCGACCTGTCCCGCGAGGAGCCCTACTACACGGATTACGTCGAACACGGCCAAAGACCGTGGTATCCGGTCCGGTTGCGCGACCTAACGCCGGACGAGGTCGCCAACATGGTCGACGAACTCGGCCGCTACGCGGGGAACCAGAAGCGGCGCGTCAGCGACACCGTTTTCCGCTTCACACAGGGGAATCCGGGAGCCACCCACCACGTTCTCGCCGCCGTCCAGGCGCACTCGGCCGATCCGATCGACCTGGGCGACCTGCTGCACCCGGCGGAAATCGGGGCGGCGCAAGCGGATCCGTCGATCGCCTTGCCCGGCCCCGCGGCGCGGTTCCTCACCGGCACTCCCGATGAGGCCGTCAACGACCTCATCACCTGCTCGGCCGCGCGAACCCAGGACTCGGCGGAACGGCTCATGGCGCGCAGCGGGCTCGCCGTCGCGCACGGCGGGCGGTCGGTGTTCGCCCCCGAACTGTGGATCCCCGACAAGAACGGCGTGGACAACGTGCTGCCACCGGTGCTGCGCAGGATGCTGCTGCGCGAGCTCGCCGCCCGCGCACCGGAGGACCCCGCCGCATGGGACGCGGTGCACACCTGGCTGAGCGAGGAACACCGCGACCACGGCGACGAAGTGGGCGAGCTCTACCACCGCGACGAAGTCGGCGAGCTCTACCACGCGCTCGCCACCGGCGAGGTCGAGTTCGTGGCCCGCCGGATCGCGGGAATGCTGGGCAACACCGACTTGACGGTTTGGCTGGACACGCTCACCGCGATCACCAAAGCACCGAACCGGCTGGACCACGACGGCACCCAGCTGGACCTGGTGCGTTCACTGACCGACTGGACCCCTCCCGGCCACCTTCCGCTCGCCCCGGTGGCCCGGCTGATCACCGCGCTGTGGCTCGACGCGGACCCGCTGGGCGATGGCAGGCGGCACTCGCTCTACCTGGAGATCGCCGCCTGCTACGACGAGATCGCGCCGCACTCCGGCAGCGGGCTGGCGACGTTGCGAGCCGAATCCGAGAAGTACCGCAGGTGGTCCGAACTGACGGATTGACGCCGGACGAAAGGAAAAGCGTGAGTTTCGAAACGCCACCCCGCCCGCGATGGCTCTTACGGGTCTCGCTGGCAGTGGGAACCGTGCTCGCCCTCGCACTCGGCGTCGTTGTGGTCGTTGATGTCGTGTACCGGTGCGATACCAACGTGTGGAGCAGCGACCAGGGCGAGTGCGTTGGAGTGACGGACGGTTCGTACGCTTACGACACCAAACTGGAAGACGTCTCGGAGAAGATTCTGCGAGCGAACGAGGAAGCCGAAAGAACTCCCCAGTCCGTGACCGTGGCGATCTTGATGCCGATGACCGCCAACCCGGGCGACAGCCTGTCCATCGAGCAGATTCGCGACTACCTGCAGGGTGCCCACATCGCACAGTTGGCGCAGAATCAAGGTGGACCCGGCTTGAAGGTCCGTTTGGCACTCGCCAACGAAGGCCGCAACGAACATGCTTGGGAACAGGTCACCGATCAGCTGCTCGACATGGTCGATGTGCCGGGTGGCGACACATCGGAGAACCTGGTCGCCGTCACCGGGCTCGGGCTCAGCGCGCCCGAGACGGAGCGAGGCGCCCGCAAGTTGTCAGCGGCCGGTGTCCCCATGGTCGGTTATCTCAGCGCCGACAGGTTCAACAGCACCTACACCGAGAACGGCCCGGCCATCAAAGGTCTGGCCCGCGTGTCACCGAGTCTGGACCAGGAACTGTCCGCCATCGCCGCACACCTCGACGAACAGCCCGACAAGCCGTCCACAGCGCTTCTCGTCCACGACGAGAATCCCTATGACTACTACACCGAGGATCTTCGATCCAACTTCAAGGACGAGTTCGACGATATTCTGGACAACGCTGGGAGTTCATCCGCGCCCTACAGTGGTGGGCCGACAGCGTTCGGCCTCGACACCCAATTCGGGTACATCGCCAATCGATTGTGCGGGCCGAACGCTCCGAGAACAGTGCTGTACGCGGGACGCAGCAACTTGCTGCCCACCTTCATCGAGGAAGTCAGCAGGATCGGCTGTCCCGGCGACCAACCGATCACCGTGGTGACTGGTTCCGAATCGACCGACCTACCGCACAAGTCGGAGGCGGGCCGTTCCCCGGTTTCGGTTCTCTACGCGTCGGTGTCCGATCGCGCGGCGTTGACCGACGATCGCAACGTGCACAAAGATCGGTACCACCGGTTCGCCGCCGCCTTGCACGAGAATTTCGAGAAAGTCCGCGAATCGAACTGGAGCGTGATGGGCCACGACGCCACGCTCACAGCGACCGAGGCGGCGAAGAGGTCCGTGAAGGGCAAGCCAATCGTGCCCACCACAGGTGGCGTGAAGGCCAACCTGTTCCTGCTCAGTCACCCTAGGGACTCCGTTCCCGGCGTCAGCGGACAGTTCATGCTGGACGCGGACTCCGGTGACCGGGTCAGTGGGCCGATCCCGGTGCTGCGGCGTGACGAGTTCGGCAACACAACGGCGGTGGACCTCGGCGGACTTGAAACGGCACCGTGATCGGCCGCGGGTAGCCTCGCGGCGTGGTCATCATCGAGCGTGCACCGGCCCTGATCGCGGCGAAGAAGGTCGCGCTGATCACCCTGCTGGTCGGCCTGCTCGCCGGATGCTCCACGGCACCGGCTCCGCCGGAGGCGGCGAGCGTGCCGGTGCCGCACCGGCTCGGCACCGCCTTCGCACCGCCGCACCCGGCGCGGGTCGTCGCGCTCGGCCCCGCCGATCTCGACGCGGCGCTCGCCCTGGGCGTGCGGCCGGTCGGGGTCGGTCTGCCGTTGTCGGCGGAGATCCCGCCGTGGGCGCAGCGTCCCGACTGGCATCCGGTGACGTTGCGGCCCACCGACGGCGGCTACTCCACCGAGGCCATCGCCGAACTGCACCCGGATCTGATCCTCGCGGGCAGCGACTACTACATCGACCGCGAGTATCCCGAGCTGTCCCGCCTCGCACCGACCACCGCGTTCGAGCACGCGCCCGACGAGGAGCCGTGGCAGGTCACGACCCGGCAGGTCGGGCGGGCGCTGGGCAAGGCCGCCGAGGCCGACCGGCTCGTCACCGGCACCGAGGACCGCATCCGCACCGAATCGGCGGCACATCCGCAGCTGGCGGGCGCCGAGTTCGCGGTCACCCTCGCGCACGGTCCGGGCGGGCTCGGCGTGATCCGATCTTCGCGGGACGTCACGGTCCGCACGCTCACCGAGTTCGGCCTGAGCCTGTCACCGGCCGCGGCGAGCCTTCCGGGAAAGGGGTTCTCCGCGCAGGTCAGCGCGGAGAACCTGGCTCAGGTCGACACCGACGTGCTCATCACCGCCTACCCGAATCCGGCGCTGCGCCCGGAACTCGAATCGGCACCGGTCTTCCGCAACCTCCGCGCCGTGCGGGACGGCGGCTACCTGCCGGTCGACGGCCCGGACTGGCCCGCGCTGCGCGAACCCGGTGTCCTGGCGCTTCCCTACCTGATCGACCACGTGCTGCCCGGCCTCGCCGAAGCCGCCGCGCACCGGAGCTAGCCGTCCTGCGCTAATCGGTCCGAACGCCCGCGTTCAAGAAGTGCGTGCACGCGTTGCAGCACGTCGAGCTGGGCGGTGTTGTACAGCTCGACGAGTCCTTGACCGACGACCGACATCGCGACGGCTTCTCCCCCTGGAGCAGCCACCTGGGCGTTCTCCAACGACGGATGTTCCTCGTAGTGCTGGAGGATGTCCGGCGCGAAGCTTTCGGCCAGTCGCTGCCGGGTGTCCTCGCTCGCGTCCACGGGCAGGGCGTCGAATTCGGCGTCGGCCTCCGTGCGCGGAACCGCGTGCAACTTCTGCAACGAGGCCATCTGCGTCGGCCCGAAGACCCGTGAGCAGATCAGCAGGAAGGACCGGTCGGCGTCGGTCATCTCCCCGGCGAACGCGTCGAACCCGGCGGGAACATCGGCCGCCGCCCGGTGCTCGAGGATCACCGCCAGTTCCTCCCGCATCTGCTGCTGGCGCCGGATGCTCGCCGCGAGCTCCGCATCAAGGGTGCGCAGCGTCTGCTCCGCGTGCTCGCCCGATTCCTCCACCGCCGCGATGTCGGACAGCGGCACGCCCAGGTCGACGAGCCGGCGGATCCGCAGCAGCCGGATCAGATGCCGGACCCCGTACTTCTTGTAACCGTTCGACGACCGTTCCGGCTCGTCCAGCAGGCCGATCCGGTGGTAGTGCCGGACGGTTTTCAGCGTCGTGCCTGCGAGCTCAGCCAGTTGACGCGTGCTCCACGCCACCGGATCCCCTTCCCATGCCCGGACGGGGGTGATCCCCGACCGTCGAGTTTCTCCGGTAATGAAAAACCGTGCCCTCAGGTCATAGTCAAGCGACGACCCGCGGCGGGGTCGCTCCGGCACCATCCACCACACCCGCATCGTCGGGCGTCACGACGGTGGCCGGCCCACGCCTTCGCCGGCGGCTCGAACGAGCCGTTGCGCGCGAGCCCGCACCGCGCGTGGTGCGCGGCAACGGAAACGACGAGCACAGGCTTCGGCGGACTCACCGGCTCGTCGGTCCCGTTCCGGTGCGGCCTTGGCGAGCTCGACGAACTTCGCCAGACCAGAACGCCCGACCCCGAGATCGATCCGGGTGCGGCTGAGCAGCGGACCGTGGAGGTGCTGGTTCTCGGCGGGCTTTCCGGGTGAAACGACCTTTCGCCGCCATCCGCCGCGGGTAGCCTCGCGACGTGGTCACCATTGAGCGCGCGCAGACCCTTGCCGACGAGGTGCTGTTCCCCGCGGCGTCCGCGGTCGATGCCGGCGGCACGGTGCCGCGCAGCCACTTCGACCTGTTGGCGCAGGAGGGTTTCTACGCGCTGGCGGCGCCGGAGGAGCACGGCGGCCAGGGGTTGACGATCCACGAGAACGCTCGGATCTTCGAAGCGCTCGCCGGGGGCTGCCTGACCACCGCGTTCGTCTGGGCTCAGCACCACGGCGTGGTGCGCGGGCTCGCCACCACCGACCGCGTCGAACTGCGGGAGCGCCACCTCGCCGACGCGGTGCGCGGCACGTTGCGCGGCGGAGTGTCGTTCGCCGGGGCCATCCCGCAGCCGCCGCGATTGCACGCGGTGCCGGTCGACGGCGGCTACCGCCTCGACGGTGAGGCGCCGTTCGTCAGCGGCTGGGGCCTGGTCGACGTGTTGCAGCTGTCGGCGCGGCACGGCGACCTCGTCGTCAACGGACTCGTCGAAGCACGGCCGGATACCGGGATCCGCGTCGAACCGCTCGATCTCGTTGCGGCGCAGGGAACCTCGACGGTGCGGCTGTGGTTCGACGGCTACTTCCTCCCGGCCGACCGGATACTCGGCGAGGTTCCGCACGCGGCGGTGATCGCCGCCCAAGCCGGTAGTTCCCGGCTCAACGGCTCCCTGCCGCTGGGATTGGCCGGGCGGTGCGCGCGGCTCATCGCCGAAGCCGGACGACGCGAGGTCGCCGACCAGGTCGAAGCTGAACGGGACGCGGTGCGGAACCGGCTGGACAAGGCCTTCGACGAGGGCGCGGACATCTCACCCGACCGAGCCGCGGCCGCCGATCTGGCGTTGCGCGCGGCCGGTGCCGTCGTCACCGCGGCCGGAAGTTCCGCGCTGCTCCTCGGCGCGCACGGGCAGCGATTGGTGCGGGAGGCAACGTTCACCCTGGTGGCCGCCTCCCGGCCGCCGATCAAGGACGGCATCCTGAGCCTGTTGGCGGGCGGCGTTCGCTGAGACAGGGCGGCGCGCTGAGGCGGTGCGACGTGCGCGACGGCGGTCATCCGCCGGTGGACGGCCACCCGGCCCGCGCTGCGCGAGCCAGGAGTGCTCGCGCTCCCCTACCTGATCGACCATGTCTCCTCCGGCCTCGCGGACGCGGCCGAACACGCCGGGCCGCTGCTCGGGCGGCGGCCACCGCGGCTTCGACGTCGCGCGCCCCGGTCACGCGTTCACCGCCGCGGACTCGGCGTAGCCGGGTCAGCGCCTCCAGCAGCGGCACCGCGTCCAGGTGAGCCGTCTCCGTCACCACCGGCTTGCTGCCGCGTGCGAGGTCATCCGAGGGTCACGGCGTGCGCGCGGTGGGTCGGGTCGATCGTGTCACCGCGGCGGAACAGCTTCTCGCGCAGCGTGCCGGGGTAGTACTCGCGCTGGGCCAGCCCGCGCCGCTGCAGGACCGGCACCACGTGGTCGACCCACTCGTCCCACCAGCCCAGCGTGGTGATCGGGACGACGTTGAACCCGTCCACCCCGGCGTCGGCCCAGCGCTGCACCTCGTCGGCGATCTGCTCCGGCGTGCCGGCGAACCGGCCCGGCAGCAGGGCTTTCGACACGAGGAAGTCGCCGAAGGTCACCGGCGAGCCGTCCCCGTAGTCGGCGTCCGCGGCCGCACGCAGCATCGAACGGACGTGATCACCCAGCTCGACGCGGTCACGCAGCTCGTCGAGGGTGGTGTCCGGGTCGATGTCGGACAGATCGATTCCGCTGCCGCCGCTGAGGAAGGCGCGCAGGGCGGCGTAGTCGGCATTGTCGCGCAGGTACTGCTGCTTGCGGCGAGCCTCCTGCTCGGTCGACCCGATCACCGTGGACAGCTGGACGATCTTCTTGAGCGACTTCGGGTCCCGGCCCTGGGACACGGCGAGCTCGTCGAGCACCGCGATGTCGCGGGCCGCGGCCTCGGGGGTGTTCGACGGCAGGAAGGTCACCTCGGCGTTGCGGACCGCGAATTCCCGGCCCGCGCCCGAATTCCCGGCCTGGAACAGCACCGGGACCCGCTGCGGCGAGGGCTCGACGAGGTGCGGCCCGGCCACCTTGTACCGCTCGCCGTTGTGGTCGATGCGGTGGATCCGTTCGGGGGCGAAGAACCGGTTGGTCGCGGCGTCGTGCAGGACCGCACCGTCCTCCCAGGACTTCTGCCACAGCTTGTAGGTGACGTCGGCGTATTCCTGTGCCCACCGGTAACGCTCGTCGTGCGAGACGATCCGGTCGTAGCCGAAGTTCTGGAACCCGTTGGTGAGATAGGACGTGACGATGTTCCACGCGACCCGGCCGTCGGTGAAGTGGTCCAATGAGGACAGTTGGCGGGCGAACGAGAACGGGTGGCTCTGCACGATGTTGCTGGTGACCGCGATACCGAGGTGCTCGGTGACCAGGCCCAGCGCCGACACGATCGTGACCGGGTCGGGTTCGGGGAACTGCGAGCCGGCCCGGACGGTCGCGGTGCCGTCGCCGAACTCGAGGTCGTAGACGCCGGAGACGTCCGCGACGAACAACGCGTCGAACCGCCCCCGCTCCAGAGTCCGCACGACATCAACGTAGGGCTCCAGCTTCGTGTAGCCGTACTGCACCTGCCCCTCGGGTGTGCGCCAGTAGCCGTGGCTGTGGTGGTTGGGCGTCAGGTGCAGGAACGCGTTGTAGATCAGTTCGCGGGTCATCGCGTCGGCGGGTCCTTCGACTCGGGGTGTGCAGGGGCGCATCCCGGGACGGCGAGCCGTCGCAGCGACCCACCAGCACGCATACGCGCTCCGCACCGGACCGTCCGGGTGGTGCGCGCGGTGATCGCGGACAGCACCACCGGCGGCGAGCTCGCCACGGTGCGCCCGGCGTGGTGCTCGCCGAATCCGAAGTGGTCCGGGCCGATCTGCAGCGTGTCGTCGACGTGTTCCGCGGTGCCCCGGCGGGTCCCGGTCACCGGGTCCGGTTCGGTGCTGCCGAGGCTCAGCACGTCGAGCCGCACCGTCAGCGCTCCCCTGCCGGGTGGTCGGCCCACGCCTTCGCCAGCAGCTCGAACGAGCGGAGGCGGTCCTGGTGGTCGTGGGTGATCGTCGTGATCAGCAGCTCGTCGGCCCCGGTGACTCGGCGCAGCACGTCGAGCCGTTCCACCACGGTCTCCGGGGAGCCGACGATGCGGGTCTGCAGCCGGTCGGCGACGACGGCGCGCTCGGGGTCGGTCCAGGTGCGCCGGTCCGCTTCGGCCGGGGTCAGGTAGGGCTGGGCGCCATCTCCGTAGCGGATGTCGTGCACCCAGCCGGCGAACGGCTTGGCGAGTTCCTGCGCGGTGGCGTCGTCGTCGGCGACCAGCACGTCCGCGGAGACCACGAGGTACGGCCGGTCCAGCCGCGCGGAGGGCTCGAAGGACTCGCGGTAGGACGCGGCCGATTCGAGCACCGTGCTCGGCGTGACGTGGTAGTTCGACACGAACGGCAACCCGAGCCGCCCCGCCGCGCGGGCACTGGGTCCGGCGCTGGCCCCGAGCACCCACACCTGCAGCAGCGCGTCTTCCGCGGTGAGCGCGTGCGCCTCCTGCCCGTCGGCGTCGCGGAACGTTCCCTCGAGGAATGCGAGCACCTCGCGCACCTGCTCGTCGTACTCCGGTTGCGCTGTTCCGCCGAGCAGCCGGACGTGCGCTTCGAGCCGTTGCGCGCGAGCCCGCGACAGGGGGCCGCCGCGCGTGGTGCGCGGCACCGGAAGTCCGTCGACGAACACGGGTTCCGGCGGGCTCACCGGCTCGTCGGACGGTTCCCGTTCGAGTGCGGCTTTGGCGAGCTCGACGAACTTCGCCAGACCGGAGCGCCCGAGTCCGAGATCGATCCGGTCCGGGTGCAGCTGAGCGATGGTGCCGAAGTCCTCCGCGACCTGCAGCGGAGAGCGCTGCCCGAGCAGCACCGCACCGGAACCGACCCTGATGCGGCGGGTCGCGGCCGCCACCGAGGCGATCAGCACCGCCGGGGAGGACGAGGCGACGCCCGGCACCAGGTGATGTTCGGCCAGCCAGAACCGCCGGTAGCCGTACCGCTCGACGTGCTGGGCGAGGTCGACCGTGTCCCGCAGGGCGCTCGCGGCCGTTCCACCCGAGGGGACCGGCGCCAGGTCGAGGACCGAGAGCGGAACCGATGTCATCAATGCCTCCCGTGTTCCCGCTGCACGCGGGTGAAACCGGCCGAACGGCTCAGCGGGCGACGAGCCGCCAGGGACGCCACGTGCCGACTGCCCGGATGCGGCAAAGCCGACTCGCCGACGAGGGAAAGTGGAGGCGGAGACGGGATTCGAACCCCGTGTGCAGGGCTTTGCAGGCCCTTACCTGGCCGCTCGGTCACTCCGCCACGAAACGATTCCGGCGGTGCCGCCGGACGATCGAGAGAAAAGTCCACATCGGACCAACAACGGCCGGAGAACCGCCGGCCGGTCGGAGGTGCACTGCTCAGGGCAGCGCTGGGGCACAGATCGCGCTCGCGTGCCGCCGAAGGTCGACGTGCAGGCGAGCGAAGAAGAACCGCGCCGCGAAATCCACACCACGATTCTTGCCCCGCGCCCTGCCCCGGTCAACACTTCGAGGAGGCGTCCCACTGGCTGGACGATCTTCACCGGAACCCTTCCCGTCCACCACGAGTCCGTGCGATCTGAGCGTTGTCCGGTCAGCGGCGAAGCCGATGAGCAGTGGCCACCCGAGCAAGCTGAGGTTCCGCCGCCCGGACACCTGCGCGAGCCCTCCCGCCTGGACTCGTACGCTGGCCGACGATGCGCCGCAAGCTCCGATCTCCGCTACCGCAACGCGACGGGCTGGACGCCGCGCGGATGCGGACACCGGACACCGGGGCGTGGGCGACGATGCGGGACCACCTCGTCGACCGGTTGCCGATCCCCTCCGGCGAGGTCGACCGGATGCTGCGGGAGCAGCGCGTCGCCCGGCTGGACGGAACCTTCGTCGACGCTGCCACCCCGTTCGAGCCGGGTTCGTTCCTGTGGATCCAGCGCGAGCTCCCGGCGGAGACGCCGGTGCCGTTCGAACTCGACGTCCTGCACCGCGACGAGCACCTGCTGGTCGTGGACAAGCCGCACTTCCTGGCCACCACCCCGCGCGGCGGGCACGTCGCCGAGACGGCGCTGATCCGGCTGCGCCGCGCCCTGGAACTGCCGGAGCTCAGCCCCGCGCATCGGCTGGACCGGATGACGGCGGGCCTGGTGCTGTTCACGGTGCACGAGGCCGCCCGCCGGGAATACCAGCTGCTGTTCCAGAACCGCTTGGTGCACAAGGAATACGAGGCGATCGCGCGCCACGACCCGAGCCTGTCGCTGCCGACGGTGGTGCGCAGCAGGATCGTCAAGGAACGCGGCGTGCTCCAAGCCCACGAGGTATCGGGGCCGGTGAACGCGGAGACCCGCGTCGAGATCGTCGAACGCCGCGAGGACGCCGCCCGCTACCGGTTGCTTCCCGAGACCGGGCGAACCCACCAGCTCCGGGTGCACCTGGCTTCGCTGGGCGTGCCGATCATCGGCGACGACCTCTACCCGCGAGTGCGGGATCGCGCGGCGGACGACTTCACGGATCCGTTGCGGCTGCTGGCGAAAGCCCTCGTTTTCACCGATCCGATCACGGGCGCGCAACGACGCTTCGAGAGCCGCCGCACCCTCTCCTGGCCGAGCGCCTGAGGCCCGCCGCCGCGACACAAGGCTCCATTGCACCGAACGTGATCGACCGTGCACGATTCCGGGTACGCCCGCGAACCCGCACGTCCGACCTACGAACTACGGTTGGCGCACCACCGACCGCATACCGTGGCGACCGCAGGATGTTCGCAGCGGCGGTGAGCTGTTTCGTACGATTGCGCGAGTCGTGACAGGACGATCGACAAGGGCAACATCCGCTGCGGGAGGCGTCCGGATGAACTGGAAACTGCAAGGGGCCATCGCCGGGGGCGCCGTCGTGCTGATCGCCGTCATCGCCTACCTGGTCGTCCCCTTCGGTTCGAGCTCCGACGTGTCGATCGACACGCCCGACGACGACTACCGGTTCTCCAGGGACTTCCTGGTCAGGGTGTCCGGAGAGGTCCCCGAGCCGGACCGGATATGGATCGTCACCGAGGACGAGCAGGGCACGTGGCGCCCGCTCGAAGAAGCCACCGCGAGCCCGAAGGGCGGGCGCAGCGCCACGGTGCGCGCGGGCAAGGTGACCTCGCCGGTGCGGCTCTGCGCGGTGCGCACGGACACGGCGGCCGCCGACGTCTTCCACGGCTCCACGGTGGACAACAAGCCGACGCCCGGAGCCCCGGAGTTACCGCCGGGAGCCGAAGAGCTCGACTGCACGGACGTGGAACCCGCCCGGTAAGCGTTCCGCCCGCAGGCCACCGGAACCTCAGCGGCCCCCGCGCAGTCGAGCTCAGTCCGCCGCGAAGCCAGCGGCCAATCGCCGCAGGGCGCTGTCGAGGGTGGCGCAGAGATCCGCTCCGGGCCGCTCCAGCCAATGGTCGTAGGCGGCCAGCGCCGCCCCCAGCGCGGCGTGGGCGATGGTCTGCGGCTCCAGCGCCCTCGCGGACGTGCCCAGGCGCTCGGCGGCGAAGTCGGCGACCACCGCTCGCCAGTCGGCGTAGCGCAGCGTCGAATGCGCCTGCAACGCCGGGACGCGGAGGATGAGTTCGAGGCGGCGGCGGTGGCGTTCGGTCTCGGCGGGCTCAACGCGGTTGAACTCGACGACGACCACGCGGATCGAGTCCATCAGCGGTTCCTCGGGCGGGCGGGCGCGGAACCGCTCGCGCATCACGTCGAGCTGCTCGGTGAAGGCGCCCCAGACGACGTCGTTCTTCGAGTCGAAGTAGCGGAAGAAGGTGCGCCGCCCGATTCCGGCGGAGCGGGCGATCCGCTCGACGGTCGTCTGCTCGAAGCCGTCGGAGTCGAACAGCTCGAACGCGACGCGCTCCAGTTCGACGGGGCTCGTCGTGCGGCGTCGCCCAGGCCCCGCTCCTGCTCTGGACGGGTGAACGGATGCTGGTCCGGCCATTGATCTCTTCCATTGTGACACTCGGTGTCGTTATTGTGTGCTCGCCATCACAACGCAGCAGGTGATCGGGAGGAAGCATCCCATGAGCGAGTCCCAGCACAGCGCGCCCGCCGAGACCGCCCCGGTGGACGGCGTCGAAGACGATCTGCTCGTCGAGGAAGTGTCGATCGATGGCATGTGCGGCGTCTACTGAGTCCGGCGCGGCGACCGGTTTCGACCCCGGCCGGCCGCACCGCCTGAGCCCTGGCGTCTCGCTGCGCCCGGAACGTTTCGGCGCGCTCGTCTACGACTTCACCACCCGGCGGCTGTCGTTCCTCAAGACGACCGAGCTCGTCGCCGTGGTCCGCGAACTCGAGAACCAACCGGACGTGCACTCCGCGCTCACCGAAACCGGCGTGCCCGCCGAACAGCACCCGCGCTACCTCGAAGCCCTCGCCGGATTGCACGACAAGGGCACCATCCGTCTCCGCGACTGAGAAGCCTGCCGGGACGATCTTCGTCATGGGTCGGACAGCGGAACGATCTTTCGTCCGGTCAGCGGCGGAGCCGATGAGCAGCGACCACTGACTCAGCCGGACCACCAGCGGGTTCTCAGTGGTCTTCTCGCGAGGACGGCGATCGTGCGTGTGGCGGAGCCACTCGAAGAATCGATCCCGCAGCGAGAAGGCCGCTGAGGTTCCGCCACCCGCGCCCCACGCAGCACAAGTTCAAGGACCGAACACGCAAGGAGAAGCTCCATGCGGCTCGTCGAGCACTTCCAGCACGGTCTGGACTCCCCGATCTGCCTCACCTGGGAACTGACCTACGCCTGCAACCTGTCCTGCGTGCACTGCCTGTCCGCCTCGGGGCGGCGGGATCCTCGGGAGCTGTCCACGGCCGAGTGCAAAGCGGTCATCGACGAGTTCCAGCGCATGCAGGTGTTCTACGTGAACATCGGCGGTGGTGAACCCACCGTGCGCTCCGACTTCTGGGAGCTCGTGGAGTACGCCGTCGACCACCAGGTGGGCGTCAAGTTCTCCACCAACGGAGTCCGGCTGACCCCGGAGCGAGCGCGCTGGCTCGCGCGAACCGACTACGTCGACGTGCAGCTCTCGTTGGACGGGGCGACCGCCGAGGTCAACGATCGGGTGCGCGGCTCGGGCTCCTACGACACGGCGCTGACCGCGATGGCGAACCTGCGCGACGCCGGGTTCCGCGACTTCAAGATCAGCGTGGTGTTGACCAGGGAGAACGTCGGCCAGCTCGACCGGTTCAAGGAGATCGCCGACGAGTACGGGGCGCAGCTTCGCATCACCCGGCTCCGCCCCTCGGGGCGCGGCGCGGACGTGTGGGACGAACTGCACCCGACCGCCGAACAGCAGCGGGAGATCTACGACTGGCTCGTCGCGCACGGCGAGGGCGTGCTCACCGGGGACTCTTTCTTCCACCTCAACGCGCTCGGTTCCACCCCGCTTCCCGGCCTGAACCTGTGCGGCGCGGGCCGCGTCGTGTGCTTGATCGACCCGGTCGGCGACGTGTACGCGTGCCCGTTCGCGATCCACTCCGAGTTCCTCGCGGGCAACGTGCGCGACGACGGCGGGTTCGGTTCGGTGTGGCGAGAATCGGAGCTGTTCGAGCGGCTGCGGGAACCGCAGACCGGTGGCGCGTGCACCTCCTGCTCGGCTTACGACGCCTGCCAGGGCGGCTGCATGGCGGCGAAGTTCTTCACGGGGCTGCCGCTGGACGGGCCGGACCCGGAATGCGTGCTGGGCAACGGGGAACGCGCGCTGGCCGGTGTCGGCGCGGGCGTTCCCAAGCCGGACAAGGACCATTCGCACCGCACCGCGCCGCGGAAGAAGCAGCCCGTGACGGTCGGCATCGGCTGGGGACCGCCGGAACCCGAGGCGATTCCGGATCGTGCGTGCGACACCAGCCCTCTCGCCGGGTTCCGGCCGTAGATGGGCGAGCCCGGAGTCGCCATCGTCACCGGAGCCGCTCGCGGCATCGGGGCCGCCGTGGTGCGGCGGCTGGCCGGGAGCGGCTGGCGGGTGGTCGCGGTGGATCGGTGCGCCGACGATCCTCGCGTCGACTATCCGTTGGGCACTGTCGAGCAGCTTTCCGCGCTGGCCGGGGAATTCCCCGGCTCGGTGGTCGAATTCGCCGCCGATGTGCGGGATCTCGACGCGCTGCGGACGGCCGTCGCGCTGGCCGAGGAGCGGTTCGGCGGGCTGGACGCGGCGGTCGGCGCGGCGGCGCTGATGGCGGGCGGAAAGCCGTTCTGGGAGGCCGACGACGCGGAGTGGGACGCGTTGTTCTCCGTCGGCGTGGACGGCCTCGCCCACCTGGCCAAGGCCGCCGTGCCCGCGTTGCTGCGCCGACCCGAACCGCGTTCGGGACGGTTCGTGGCGCTCGCCTCGGCCGCCGCGCACACCGGGCTGTGGCGCCTGACCTCCTACAACGCCGCGAAGCACGCCGTGGTCGGGCTGATCCGCGGCCTGGCGACCGACCTGCGCGGCACCGGGGTGTGCGCCACCGCCGTTTCGCCCGGTTCCACTCGCACGGACATGCTCGACGCCAGCGCCGCGCTCTACGACCTGTCCGATGTGGACGAGTTCGCGGCACATCAGCTCACCGAACGGATCCTGGAACCGGACGAGGTCGCGGCAGTGGTGGCGTTCCTGTGCTCACCGGACTCCTCGGCGATCACCGGGACCGTCGTGCACGCCGACGGCGGCTTCACCGCATGACCGCCGCGGTGCCCGCGGGGACTCGGCTGGTGCCGGACTCCTCGCTGCGGCGCATCGGCGGCGGCCGGGTGCTGCTGGGCGGGTCACCGGTGCGGCTGCTGCGCGTCGGGCACACCGCCGCCCGGCTGGTCGGCCGCTGGTTCGCGGGGGAACCGGTGCGCTCCGGCGGAAACCTGGCTCGGCGGCTGCTCGACGCCGGGCTCGCCCATCCCGAACCGCCGCCCGCCGTGCTCGGACCGGCCGATGTGACGCTGGTGATCCCGGTGAAGGACGATCCGGCCGGGCTCGCCGCGCTGCTGGCCGCCACCGCGGACCTGCCGAACCGGATCGTCGTGGACGACGGTTCCGCCCGGCCCGTCCCTGCGGCCACGGTGCGGCACCGGACTCCGCGCGGCCCAGCCGCCGCGCGCAACGCCGGGTGGCGACAGGCCGCCACGGAGCTCGTCGCGTTCCTCGACGCCGACGCGCTGCCGGAACCCGGCTGGCTGGAGCCGCTGCTGCGCCAGTTCACCGACCCGGCGGTGTCGGCGGCGGCACCTCGCGTCCGCGGTGCACCGGCCGACGGCTCGCTCGCCGCCTACGAGGCGGACCGCTGCGGCCTCGACCTGGGCGGCGAACCGGCGGCCGTGCGGCCGATGACCCGGGTGAGCTATGTGCCCAGCGCCGCGCTCGTGCTGCGCCGCGACTCCCTCGACGAGGCGGGCGGGTTCGACGAGGCGCTGCGGTTCGGCGAGGACGTCGACCTGGTGTGGCGGTTGATCGGCACCGGCGGGACCGTCCGGTACGTGCCGGACTCGGTGGTGCGGCACCGGTCGCGCCCCCGGTTGCGCGCGTGGCTGCGGCAACGCTTCGACTACGGCGGCTCCGCCGCGCCGCTGTCCCGGCGGCATCCGGGACTGCTCAGCTGCGCCCGGCTGTCCGGGTGGAGCGCCGCGTCCTGGGCGGCACTCGCCGCCGGGCGCCCGATCGCCGCCGTCGCGCTCGCCGTGCGCGCTGCCGGTGCGCTGCCGCGCAGGCTGCGGGCGTACGGCGTGCCGGACGGGGAGTCGTGGCGGCTGGCCGTGCTCGCGCACCTCGGTGCCGGTCGGTTGCTGGCCGAAGCGGTGCGCCGCGCCTGGTGGCCGCTGCTGGTGCCGCTCGCGCTCATCTCCCGGCGAGGCAGGCTCGTGCTGCTCGCCGCGTTGCTGCCGTGCGCGCTGGAGACGGTTCGGGCGGGCCGGAGCCCGAGCTGGTTCGTGCTGCGAGTGCTCGACGACCTCGCCTATTCGTGCGGGGTGTGGGCCGGGTGCGTGCGACACCGCACGGCGGCCGCGCTGCTGCCGCAGTTCACCGGAGGATCGTCACGATGAGCAATGAGCTGGGGGCGATGCGCTGGCCGGAGCTCGCCGCGCCGACGCTGGCGATCCCGCTGGGCGCCACCGAACAGCACGGTCCGCACCTGCCGCTGCGCACCGACACCGCCATCGCCGAAGCGCTCTGCGCACGGCTCGCCCAGCGGGTGGAGGGCGTGGTCGTGGCGCCCGCGGTGCCGTACGGCGCCAGCGGTGAGCACGCGGGGTTCCCCGGCACCCTCTCGATCGGGCATGAGGCACTGCGGTTGCTGCTGGTGGAACTGGTGCGTTCCGCCGACCACTTCGCGGGCGTGGTCCTGGTCAACGGGCACGGCGGAAACCTGCTCACCGCGCACCGGGCGGCCGAACTGCTGCGTTGCGAAGGCAGGCGGGTCCTGCTGTGGTCACCGGACGGCCCCGCCGACGACAGCCACGCCGGGCGCACCGAAACGTCCGCGATGCTCCACTTGCATCCCGGGGAGGTCGCCATGGACGCGGCCACGGCAGGCAACACCGAACCGCTCACGGAACTCCTGCCCCGCCTCCGCTCCGGCGGCGTACGCGCGGTCAGCCCCAACGGCATCCTCGGCGACCCCACGCACGCGACCTCCACAGCCGGCGAAGCCACCCTCGCCCACTGGACCGACTCCCTCACCCGAGCGGTCTCAACCTGGCGCCACGAACCTCACCATCCCTGAGATGAACGCTCCTTTGACCAGTGGAGTGGTCCCCGGGCGTTGGACTGGAAATCCAATTCCAGCTCGCGGGGAGTGGTCGGTGTATCCGCATGGTTCGTTGTCCGAGCAGCAGCGTGCGGCTGCTGCGGGGGCGAGCTCGTCGGCGTCGGCCGCGCCTGGACACGACGGCGCCCCGGCAGGTCGGGCGGCCTGCCGGGGCGCGTCGCGGGATCAGCGTTGAGCCGGGATCTCCTGCCCACCGGAGCGTTCCGGAGGCCCACCGCGGACGAAGCGGTGGCGAGCGTCGGCGATGGTGCGGGACTCGGCCCACATGGTGTGCAGGAAGGCCGGCCGGACTCTCCTGGCGCGGACGGACGAGCGAGTTGCCATTCAGTGACCCCCGAAGACTTCGATGCGTTGACACGGCGCCGCGCCCGTCCGTTTCCAGGCGAGCGCACCACCCCGGATGCCCTGCCGGTTCGGGGAACAAACCGACTCGCACAAGGTCATTCGGCGGCTCGCCGCGCCAAGTCCTCGATCTCGCCGTGGCACCGCTCGATCCAGTGCTCGTGCTCCGGTTTCAACAGCACACTGCGCAAGATCCGCGCGTGCGGCACGTCGTGTCGAACCTGATGTCCACGCGCCCGCAGGTCCGCGCCCGCGACTTCGAGCGCGGCCAGGTACACGCCGCGCTCCTGGCGCATCCCGTCGTGCAGCATCCGCATCGAGCGTTGATCCACAGTGGACATGTCGGCGGCGGCGGGCAGGACCGTGACGATGTCCAGTTCCGGTCGCTGGTAGGCGGTCAGCACCGGCGACTCGGCCAGCAGTTCGGACCAGCGCAGCGCCGCCCGTCGACCCGCCCGCAGCACCCGCCCGAGCCCCTCCGGGGTGGGTGGCAACAGGCGCAACGTCAGCCACAGCGCCGCAGCGGCCGCGCCGGAACGGGAGCACTCCAGCGAGATCTCCCCCAGGTGCGGCTCCTGCGACGAGTAGTAGGTGGCCGGCGAGTCATGCCGGTAGAACCGCGCCACCGAAGGGTCCGCGAACAGCACCGCCCCGCACCCGTAGGGCTGCAGGCCGTGCTTGTGCGGGTCCACCACCACCGAGTCGCATTCGGCGATGGCCCGGAACGGCGCGGCGGTGACCCCGTCCGGCGAGTCGTCGGCGATCAGCGCGAAGAACCCGCCGCACGCGGCATCGACGTGGATCCGGAATCCGTGGCGCCGCCGCAACTCCAGCACCTCGTCGACCTGATCGACCGCTCCCAGCGACGTCGTCCCGGCCGTGAGCACGACCGTGCCGATGTTCTCCTTGCCCAGCAAGGATTCCAGCCGCCCCAGATCCATCCGGCCCACCCGGTCCACTGGAACGGGCACCGACCGCACGCCGAGCAGGTGGCAGTTGCGGGCGTGGGAGTAGTGCGCCTGCGCGCTGTGCGCGATGGCCGTGCCGGGACGCGTTTCCCGCGCTACGAACAGACCTTCGAGGTTCGCGGCGGTGCCGCTGGAGGTGAGGTGGCCGAGCGCGTCCGGCATTCCCAGCATCACCGCCAGCCACCGCACCGCCTCCCGCTCCAGCTCGGTGGTGGACGGCCCGCCGTCGAGCGCGTGGTTGTTCGGGTTCAGCAGCATCGTCGCCAAGTAGCCGACCACCGCCGCCGGATGCGGTGGTTTGATCAACTGGCCCAGATACCGAGGGTGGTGGAACGGGTAGGTGTCACGCAGCCGGTCGATCAGTTCCTCGAAGGACGCCGCGAAATCGGCGTCGGAGATCACCGCGTCCGGATGCGGCGCCACCTCACCGAAATCCCGCTGCCACCACGAGATCTCGTCGACCGCCCGGCCCACCCACGCCCGAAGGTTCATCCGCGCCTCCTCCTGGCGACCATGTTCCTCGGACGACAGCGCGTGTCCAGTCGGCGAGGGTTCGCGAATTCGGGAGATCAGCTGGAAATCAGGGCCGATAGTCCTCTGGGCAGCGCCCGCCGTTTGGGGTCTACTCGTTGGCAGGTCGGGTCGTTCGCCGAATGGGGGGCACCCACCTTCTGGAAGAAACCACTGGAGAAGCACGCAGAGGTCCGGAAAAGACACCGGCAACAACGCCGACCGGTACGGAAACGTGCCGGTTTCGCCGACGGCAGACGATCCGCACGACTGCTGACCGTAGGTGCGTTCGGCGAACCAGGGTGAGTCCGGGGTCGTGACCCGGCATCGAGTTTCCGCGGCATCGACCGGGGGAACATCACAGAAGACGTTCTTCTCTGGGGAAATCGGCAATGCGGAAAGGTGCATGGCGATGAGCAGCATCAAGAGCGTGTTCGTGTACGTGAACAACCGCCGCCGCAAGCACGGCTGGGGCTGGGGCTGGGGCCACGGCTGGGGCTGGGGCCACGGCTGGGGCCACGGCTGGGGCTGGGGCCACCACCACTGGGGCCACAAGAAGTAGCGACGCGGCTCATGTCCGGGTGACGCCCGCACCTCCCTGGTGCGGGCGTCACTCCCGTCGGCAACAGGGGGTACGACGTGCGGGGACCGATACGGTGGTTGTTCGATCCACCGGCCGCCGAAGAGGCGGGATTGGTGGAGACCGCGCCATCGATCGGAGTCCGGGAGATCTTCCGGCGTTTCTGGCCCGATGCGAGGCCGTTCCGCTGGTACATGGTGCTGAGCCTCGCGCTGGTGCTCGTCTCGCCGCTGCTGGACGCCGCGGCGATTTGGATGTTCAAGGTCCTCATCGACGAAGTCCTCACACCGCGGGACTTCTCGATGTTCCCGTGGGTGGCGGGGGCCTACGCCATCATCACGATCGTCAACGGCGTCGTCGGCTTCGGCGAGAGCTACGTGACGGTGTGGATCGGTGAGCACTTCCTGAACCGCTTGCGGATCCGGGTGTTCACCCACCTGCACACGTTGTCGGTGGACTTCTTCGACCGGCGCAGACTCGGCGACACGCTGAGCAGGCTCACCACCGACGTGGCCTCGATCGAGGCGCTGGTGCTGTCCGGCATCACCCAGACCGCGGCATCGCTGATCAAGATCGTGCTGTTCGCCGGGGTGCTGTTCTACCTCGACTGGCGGCTGGCGGTCGTGGCGCTGCTGGTGGTGCCGCTGTTCCTGTTCATCGCGCGGTTCTTCGCGCAGCGCATCAAATCCGCGTCCCGCGAGGTCGCCGGGCGCACCGGTTCCATCAGCACCGTGGCCGAGGAGAGCCTCGGCAACGCGCCGCTGATCCAGGCCTACGGGCGCGAGTCCGCGGAGGTGCGGCGGTTCTCCCGGCAGAGCCGGTCGAGCTTGTCCGCGGAGCTGTCGGCGGCCCGCATCGGTGGTCTGTTCGAGCCGCTGGTGGACCTGCTGGAGGTCATGGCGATCATGGCCATCGTCGGCGTCGGCATCTGGGAGCTGTCGGCGGGACGCATCACCCTAGGCGGGCTGCTCGCGTTCCTCGTGTACCTCTCGCAGCTCTACCAACCGGTGAGCAACCTCGGGCAACTGTCCAATGTGGTCTTCGGGGCGGCGGCCAGCGCGGAACGCATCCTGGAACTGTTCAACCAGCGCCCGCACGTTCCCACGCCGCACGACCCGAAGCCGCTCGACCGCGTGCACGGCAAACTGCGGGTGGACCAGGTCGGGTTCCACTACCCGGACACCGTCGACGAGGTCCTCAACGACGTGAACGTCACCGCCGACCCCGGCGAGCGCGTCGCGATCGTCGGCGCCAGCGGTGCGGGGAAGTCGACGCTGACGAAGCTGCTGCTGCGGTTCTACGACCCGGACCGGGGCAGCATCAGCCTCGACGACACGGACCTGCGCGAACTGGACCCGAAGGAACTCCGTTCGAAGATCGCGATCGTGCTGCAGGAGACGCTGCTGCTCGACGGCACCATCGAGGAGAACATCCTGGCGGGCAAACCGGACGCGGATCGCGAGGAACTCGTCGAAGCCGCCAGGGCCGCCGACGCGCACGACTTCATCGACTCGCTTCCCGAGGGGTACGCAACCCGGGTCGGGCAGCGCGGCCGGTTGCTCTCCGGCGGGCAGCGCCAGCGCATCGCCATCGCCCGCGCGATGATCCGGGACGCGCCGATCCTGCTGCTCGACGAGCCGACCGCGAGCCTCGACGCCGAAGCGGGGCAACGCATCCTCGGTCCGCTGAACCGGTTGATGGCCGGGCGCACCACGATCGTCATCTCGCACAACCTGCTGACGGTCACCGACGCCGACAAGATCCTCTACCTGGAGCACGGCCGCGTCACCGGCCTCGGCACGCACTCCGAACTCCTCGAGGGCAACAACGGTTACGCGCACCTGTACCACCTGCACCACCCGTCGGCGGAGCTCGTCCCCGGCGCCCCCGCGCAGCGCAACGGTGAGACGCGGGAGCACACGTGATCACCGCGACCGAACAACAACCGGGCGGCCACCGGCCGTCCCCGTCCAGGAGGTGCTCATGAAGATCACGTGTGTCGGCGCAGGACCGGCCGGGCTGTACTTCGCGATCTCCGCGAAGCTGCGTGACGCCGGGCACGACATCACCGTCATCGAACGTGATCCGCCCGGCGCCACCTACGGGTGGGGCGTCGTCTACTGGGACAACCTGCTGGACCCCCTCTACGCCAACGACGCGGAGAGCGCGCAGCAGATCCGGTCGGCCTCCACGCTGTGGCAGGAGCAGCAGATCGTGGTGGGCGGCAGCGATTACGGGTTCCTCGGCGGCTACGGCTTCAGCGTGAACCGCTCCACGCTGCTGGACGTGCTCTCCGAGCGCGCCACCGACCTCGGCGTGGACATCCGCTACGAGCACGGCGTGGACGACCTGTCCGAGTTCGCCGACAGCGACCTGATCATCGGCGCCGACGGTGCGAACAGCAAGGTGCGCTCACTGCACGAGGCGGAGTTCGGGACGCGCGTGGAGACCGGGAACAACCCGTACATCTGGCTCGGCACGGACATGGTGTTCGACCGGTTCACCTTCGCGTTCGAGCAGACCTCGGCGGGCTGGATCTGGTTCCACGCCTACCCTTCCAGCGCGGGCATCAGCACCTGCATCGTGGAGTGCACCGAGCAGACCTGGAAGGCGCTGGGATTCGACTCCCGCGACAACGAGGACACGGTGCGACTGCTGGAGAAGATCTTCGCGGCGCCGCTGGACGGGCACTCGCTGATCAGCCAATCGCGCGGCCAGCCCGCGCGGTGGCAGCGGTTCACGCAGGTGCTCAACAGGACCTGGCGGTACGAGAACGTGATGCTGCTCGGCGACGCCGCGCACACCACGCACTTCACCATCGGCTCCGGCACCCGGCTGGCGATCATGGACGCGGTGATCCTGGCGCAGAAGCTGCACGACCACGAGCACCTGGACACCGCGCTGCGCGACTTCGACCAGCAGGGCCGAGCCGCGCTGCGCCCGCTCCAGGCGGCCGGGCGCACCAGCATGTCCTGGTTCGAGCGGGCCGACCGCTATCTGGACCGCACCGCCACCGACGTGGCATACGCGATGGCGGCACGGCACGGCTACCAGCCGCCGTGGCAGTACCGGATGCACCAGGCGAGTCAGGTCGCGGCGGTCCGCAAGGGCATGCGCTGGTTCGACAGCGGCCAACGCTGGTACCTCGCCTGCCGCCGAGGCGAAGCCCTCGGCACCCGCCCGGAGAAGGCCACGACCCGCTGAGCTTCCGGGGTGAACGGCCCGTTCGTCCAATCTGGTTGGGCGAACGGGCCGTTCACCTGACCGGCTTCGTCAGCCGCTGAAGCGACCCGCTTTGAGGGCGGTTAAGAAGTCGTCCCACCGCGCAGCGCTGGTGGTGATGTACCCGGCGCCGCGATCCTTCGTGTCCCGGACGGCGGCACCGGCTCCTGCACGTCCTACTTCGACGCAGTTGTCGTTCGGGTTGGACCGACTCGATTTACGCCAGTTGCTCGGCGACGTCTTCATGGTTCTCCCTCTTGGTCTCGGTTGCTATCGACGAAATCAGGTCCAGAGATTCACCGGGCGGCAGCGCCATCGCACCCAGGTTCGCAAGCTCGTGGCGATATGCCTCCACATCGTCCTTCTCGTACAAGAAGGTCGGACCGCGGAAGTGTTCGAGGTGGACGGTGGGTGCGGCCTTCTCGAACTCGAACAGCACGAATGATCCGTTGTGCGCCAGCGTCCATCGCGTCTCGCACGCCGGGATGATCTGCAACGAGACGTTCGATCTCCTTGCCATGTCGCGCAAATGCCGGATCTGCTCGGTCATCACGGCGCGGCTGCCGATCGTTTCCCGCAGCACGCGCTCGGCAAGGATCACTCTGAACCGGCGGTCGGACCGAATCGCCTCACGGCGAGCCATCCGCATCTCCACGCGCACATCGCGTTCGGCGGCCGGCACCGAGGCCATGATCTCCTGCACGTAAGCACGAGTCTGGAACGGACCCGGCACGATCAGTGGCGCGACATGGGTGATCGCGGTGGCCGATCTGTCGTATTCGCTGAGCTCAATGAGATGCCCGTGCAGTCCGGACTTGCTGTCCGCAACTAGGTTCGGCTCACTGGCTGTTTCAGCGAATTCGATGAGCTCCTCATAGGCCTGCCCGGTCACGCCGAGGACACCCAAAACGCGGGAAACATGGGCCACCGGCGGTGTTCGATCACCACGCTCATAACGGGTGACGGTTCCTTGTGCGATCCCGAGCTCGGCCGCCAACTTCCGGCAGCTCCAACCCGCTTGCCGTCGGATCTCGCGCAGTTCGGCACCCAGCAGCCGCGCTTTCGGGGTATTCCGATCCTTGGCTCCGACCATGAGCCGGATTGTAGTCAGCGCCTTGATCGCCAGGACTCCCCGAAAGAGTTATTGCTCTCGTGGCTCCGGAGCCACGATTATGACTCCGGAGCCAAGATCGAGCAGTGAAGGAGACGAGATGTTGGTCGGAGAAGCCGCATCAACCCCGACGCCCGTCCCGGTGCGGTACCGGGCCGGAGTCGTCGGCGAATCGCGCCGGGTGGTGCACCCGGCGGTGCTGGAGCTGGAAGGCGCGATCTACCTCGCGCGGTGCGGCGAGCCGCTCCCGACCTCCCAAGTGGAGGTCGAATCGCAAGGCATGCCGTGCATGAAGTGCGCCGCGCTGTTGTCGCTGGGAGCCGCACCCGCGCACGGAAAGCGCGCCGTCCGGATGGTCGGCGGCGTGATCGAAGCGGCGTGACCGATCCCTGAACTCGGCCCGCTGATCACCCCCGACAGATCACGGGCCGAAGCCCGCCGGGCGCAGCGCCACCCCCTCCCCGTGGCGCGCGCCCGGACGGGCGAGGTCGAGGACGAGCGGAACCTTCCCTTTCCACGCCGCTCGTCCTCCCGGCGGTCCGGCCGGAGTCGTTGCCCCCGAGCCCCGGCCGGACCCGCTGAAGTTGTGAAGTGAACGGTCCGTTTGACCAATCGGATCGGACGAAGGGGCCGTTCACCTGACCGAACCCGGTGCGCGCCTCCTCGATGCCCACTCCATCGGGCGAACCGTCGGGCGAGCGCCGCTCGACGTGGTGGCGACCATCGGGCCGAGTGTCCTGCTCCGATGGCGCGGCGGTGCCCAGCGACCACGGTGTGGGAGTGGTTGACCTGCACGATCTTGCGTCTTAGCGTCAGCCGTCGTGCGCAGATCGACTTCCAGTGCCGGTGGTGCCGGCGGGCCGGGCATGTCCCGGCGGACCCTGCTGACCGCTTTCGGAGTGGGAGCGCTGGGACTCACCGCCGCCGGGTGCGGCTCCAACACCGGCCGGGGCGGCTCCGCGCCCGGCTCGTTGCAGCAGTGGTACCACGCCTACGGCGAGGACGGCGTGCACGAGGCCGTGCAGCGCTACGCCGCCGAATACCCGCGTGGCGAGGTGTCGGTGCAGTGGAACCCCGGCGACTACGACTCGAAGATCGTCACCGCGTTGCAGAACAGCGCCGTGCCGGACGTGTTCGAGGGGCAGGCCAAGGTCGACTGGGTGCGGCAGGGGCAGGTCGTGCCGCTGGACGATCTGATCGCCGACGTGCGCGCCGACTTCCCCCCTCAGGTGCTGGAGACCGCGACCGTCGAGGGCAGGCTCTACGGGATCCCGCAGTCCGTCGACACCCAGGTGCTGTTCTACCGCAAGAGCAGGCTCGCGGCGGCCGGTGTGCGTCCGCCCGAGACGGTGGACGAGCTGATCGACGCCGCGAAACGACTCAACTCCCCCGCCGGAAACGGGCTGTTCGTCGGCAACGACGGCGGAGTCGGAGTGCTCGGCGGGCCGCTGCTGTGGTCGGCCGGACTGGACTACCTCAGCGCCGATCAGCGCCGCACCGGCTTCGACGATCCGCGCGCCGCGACCGCGTTCGGCAAGCTCGCCGAACTCAACGACAGCGGCGGGCTGCTGCTGGGAGCGCCCGCCGACTGGTCCGATCCGAGCGCGTTCATCGACGGGCTCGTCGCGATGCAGTGGACCGGGTTGTGGAACATCCCGAAGGTCGCTGCCGCCCTCGGCGACGACTTCGGCGTGCTGCCGTTCCCGCGCCTCGACGCGCAAGGCGCCCCGTCGGTCCCGATCGGCGCGTACGCCGCGATGGTCAATGCGAAGAGCGCGAACGTGGCCGCCGCCAAGGACTTCCTGCGCTGGCTGTGGATCGAGCGCACCGACCACCAGACCGAGTTCGCGACCGGGTTCGGCTTCCACATCCCCGCCCGCGACAGCCTCACCGCTCACGCGGCGAACCTGCGGTCCGGTCCCGCCGCCGACGCCGTGCGGTTCACCCGCGAACACGCTCATCTCGTGGGTGGTCCATTGTGGACATCGGCAGCGAATTCCGCGTTGTCCGACGCGTTGTTCCGCATCGCCCGCCAAGGTGCCGATCCCGTTGAGCAGACCCGTCAAGTCGTGACCGTCTCGGACACCGAGCTGAAACGCCTGTACGGGTGAGCACGCGTTCTCGTCGCGACACCCGCGACTTCTGGCTGTTCGTCGGTCCGCTGCTGCTCGGGCTGATCATCTTCTCCTACGTGCCGATCGGCTGGAGCCTGTACCTGAGCTTCTTCGACGCCCGCAACACCGTCACGCCCGAGGTGTTCGTCGGCGTCGGGAACTACACCGCGATGCTCACCAACGAGGCGTTCCTGTCCAGCCTCGTCACGTTCAGCGCGTTCGCCGTCGGCATCGTGCCGCTCACCTACGTCGCCGCGCTCGCCCTGGCGCTCGCGGTGGACCGGGTGAAGTTCGCGAAGGCGTTCTTCCGGTCGGTGTTCTTCCTGCCGTTCGCCTGCTCCTACGTGGTGGCCGCGCTGATCTGGAAGACTTCGCTGTTCTCCGGGGTGAACTACGGGCTGGTCAACAGCGTGCTCGGCGCGTTCGGCATCGACCCGGTGGCGTGGACGGGCACCGCCGATCCGCCGCTGTACTGGATCGTGCTGATCACCGCTCGGCTCTGGTTGCAGCTCGGCTTCTACATGCTGCTGTTCATCGCCGCGCTGCAACGCATCCCCGACCGGCTCTACGAAGCGGCCTGGCTGGACGGGGCGAAACCCGGCTGGCAGGTGTTCCGGTACATCACGCTGCCGCAGCTGCGCGGAACCAGCGTCGCCGTGCTGCTGCTGTTGCTGATCAACGCGTTCCAAGCGTTCGACGAGTTCTACAACATCCTCGGCGACGCGCGCGGCTACCCGCCGTACGGGCGGCCGCCACTGGTGTACCTGTACTACACCGCACTCGGCTCCGGCGGCCAAGACCTCGGTCGCGGCAGCGCGGGAGCGGTGATCCTGTCGGTGCTGATCGCGGTGGTGACGCTGGTGCAGGGCAAGGTGCTCGGATTCGGCAAGGGGCGAGACCGGTGAGCCGCGCCGGAGCCGTGCTGCGCTGGACGGCGCTGGTGATCGCGGCGGCGCTGTTCCTGCTGCCGTTCTACCTGCTGATCCGCAACGGGCTCGCCACCCGCGAGGAGATCACCTCACCGCAGTGGACGTTCCTGCCCGCCGACCTGCACTGGGAGAACGTGGCCGCGCTGTTCGTGGACACCGAAGTGCCCTTCGCCCGCAGCCTGCTCAACTCGGCGATGGTGGCGGTGCTGCAGACCGGGGGTGAGCTGCTGCTGTGCTCGGCCGCCGGATACGGGCTGGCGCGGATTCCGTACCGGCACTCCGGCAAGGTGCTGGGCGTGGTCGTGGCGACGCTGCTGGTGCCGACCTCGGTGACGTTCGTGCCGAGCTTCGTGCTCGTCTCCAGCCTCGGCTGGCTCTCGGACCTGCGCGGACTGGTCGTTCCGGGGTTGTTCAGCGCGCTGAACACGGTGCTGTTCCGGCAGTTCTTCCTGGACTTCCCCAGCGAACTGGAGGACGCGGGACGCATCGACGGCCTCGGGCGGTGGGGCGTGTTCCGGCGGATCGTGCTGCCGAACTCCACCGGGTTCCTGGCCGCCATCGCCGCCATCACGTTCATCGGGAGCTGGAACTCGTTCCTGTGGCCGCTGGTCATCGCTCAGGACTCGTCGTCGTGGACCGTGCAGGTCGCGCTCTCCGGGCTGCTCACCGCGCAGAACCCGCAGCTGAACCTGCTGTTCGCGGCGGCGGCGATCTCCATCCTGCCGATCGTGCTGCTGTTCGTCGGCCTCCAGCGGTACCTGGTGCGCGGCGTGACCGAGACCGGCGTCAACGGGTGAGCGCTTGCTGGATCTTCGCTGGTAACAGGGCCGTTGCTGCGGTTTCATGGCGCTGACACGTGGCGGGTCGAGACTGACGCCCTCCGGTTGAACAGCGCGGCGGCTCCGGTCCGCCGCACCGGTCCCGGAGCTGATCGTTCGCCGCGCCGGAAGGACTCTGATCATGCTGCACGCCTTGGGCACCATCGCCGTCGTCACCGCGGGCATCGCCGGGTTCTGGGCCGGTTACCACCTCGACGCCCGCCGCACGCACCGCCCCACCGCCTCCGCCGCCGCCTGAGCAGCGACTGATTCGGAGCGAGTGAACGGACCCTTCGACCAATCCCGTTGGACAAACGGTCCGCTCACTCCAACCTCCGGCACCGCAACGACAGACCCTCACCGACTCGGAGCGAGTGAACGGACCGTTCGACCAATCCCCTTGGACAAACGGTCCGCTCACTCCAACCTCCCGACACCACAACGACAGACCCTCACCGAACCGGAGCGAGTGAACGGACCGTTCGACCAATCTCGTTGGACGAACGGTCCGCTCACTCCGGCCGCGCCGGTGTTGGGGAGCTCAGTCGTTGAGGAGGCCTGCGTCGTGGGCGAGGATGGCGGCCTGGACTCGGTTCGTGCAGTCCAGCTTCGCGAGCAGGCGGCTCAGGTGCGCCTTCACCGTGCCCACGGCCATGTGCAGGTGTTGCCCGATCTCCGCGTTGGACGAGCCGGCGCCGACCTGCCGCAGCACGTCGGTCTCCGCCTCGGTGAGCTCGGCGATGCGCCGCCGCGCGGGTTCGGCCGCGTCCGGGGTGAGCAGGTGGCGTTCGATGAGGCTCCGGGTGATCTGCGGGGCGAGGATCGGCTCGCCGTCGGAAACCTGGCGCACCGCTCGGATCAGTTCCGCGGGGCCGGTGTCCTTGAGCAGGAATCCGCCCGCGCCGACGCGCAACGCCCGCGCGACATTGCGGTCGTCGCCGAACGCGGTGAGCACGATGCTGCGGGTGCGCGGCGACTCCCGCGCGATCCCGGCGACGGCGGTGATGCCATCACCACCGGGCATCTGCACGTCCAGCAAGGCCACGTCGACCTCCTGGCTGCGGCAGGCGTGCACCGCCTCGGGTCCGTCGGCGGCCTCCGCGACCACTTCGACGTCCTCGGCGTTGTCCAGGATCAGCCGGATGCCGGTGCGCATCAGAGCCTCGTCGTCCGCGATGAGCACCCTGATCATGGGCCGGATCGTAGGTCACCGGTAGAACGCAACGACCACCAGGGCCACGCTCGTGCCGAGCAGCAGCAGGCCCAGGATCAGCAGCAGGCATCCTGCGCCGAGAGCACGTGGCAGCGTCAGCACATCGGCGTCGAGCACCGGCGGCGGCTCCCGCACCGGCCCGATCTCTTGGCGCGGCGCGGAAATCGGCGGCCGCGCGGGCAGTTCCGCCCGGAGCGCGAAACCGCCGTCGGGCGCGGCGGCGCCCGCCAGCTCGCCGCCGAGCATCCGGGCGCGTTCCTCCAGCCCGGCGAGGCCGCTGCGCAAACCGGACGCCGGACGGTCCGTCGCCTCCCCCGGGCCATTTCCGACGCGGAGCAGGATCCGGTCGGCGGCGGTCACCTCGACCACGACGGCGGCGCCCGGCGCGTGCTTGTGGGCGTTGGTGAGCCCTTCCCGCACGATGCGGTGCACGGCGTGCCGAGTCCGCGGGTCCACTCCGTCGAGGTCTGCGCCGCGCCAGTCCAGCGAGACGGGCATGCCCGCCGCCCGCGACTCCGCGACGAGGCGTTCCACGTCCGGCCGGCAGCCGCTTCGCTCGTCGAACGCTTCGTGCTCGCTGGTTCCGGAGCGGAGCACACCGAGGATCTCGCGAAGTTCGGTGAGCGCCTCACCGGCGGTGGTGCGCACGAAGGTCGCCTGGTCACCGAGCTTCGGCGTCTCCTTCGCGGCGGTCAGCTCCAGCGCCCCGGCGTGCAGCGACAGCAACGACAGCCGGTGCCCGAGCATGTCGTGCATTTCGCCGGCGATGCTCGCCCGCTCCGCTGAACGGGCCTGTTCGGCGGTGAGGTGGCGAGCCTGCTCCAGGTAGTCGTTGCGCTCCCGCAACAAACGCACCAGCGGCTGACGCGCACCGAGCAGCGCGCCCGCGATCAGCGGCACGAGCAGTTCGATGGCGAAGTAGAGGGCTTGCGCCGACACCAGTTGGCCGAGCGGCATGGCCTCCTCGCGCAACGTCACCAGCACCGCCTTCACGACGGCCGTGATCAGCACCGCCGACCAGAGCCGCCAATCCCACCGCACCCGCCGGGCGGCCGTGAAGGCGACGACGATCGACGCGACCGACGCGGCGGCCATGGAATCACCGACGGCCAGCACGGTGGTCGCCAACAGTGCTCCGACCGGCCACCGCCTGCGGGCGGGCACGAGCGTCGCGGCGTAGACGGCGAGGAACACGGCGACGGGCAGCGGCAGCGGATCGCGAAGCACGAACGCCGGAGTGAGCAGGCCCTCCGCCAGCAGCAGCGCGAAGCACACGGACTCCAGCACGATCGTCCGGCGGGGTGCGGCGCGCACAGCAGCGACGATCCGTTCCGCCTCGGCGGCCACGGCGGACGGATACCGCGCTGGTTTTTCCCTGGACACAACGACATTCTCACCGCACCCCGATCGGCCCGGTAGCGCCGGGTGGCTCGGAAGGCGTGTCCGATCGGCCATCGGCAGTGGCCGCTCGGATGAAGACCGTTCCACGAGCGCACCTCTAATGTTGATCAGGACCGATCGATGTGAGGACTCAGATGCTTCAAGAGCAACCACCCCGGGCCGACCAGGCGGAAGGCGTTCCGTACCACCTGTTGCAGCGCACGTCTCGGCATCGCTGGTGGCGCACCCTAATCGGGTTCGGGCTGCTCACCGTGCTCGGCGGGTTCGCACTGATGGCGACGTTCGGCGCGTTGGCCGGGATCGCCGTGATGGCCGGATTCGAGATGGACGTGGACGGGTTCGCGGACCCGACGTGGGAACTCGCGGCGATGATGGCGTCCATTGCCGCGCTGCTGCCCGCCGTGCTGCTGGCCGCCCGGTGGGCGCACCGCCGCCCGGCCGGAACGCTGTCCAGTGTGGAAGGACGGTTGCGGTGGCGGTGGATGTGGCGCTGCGGGTGGTGGGCGCTGGCCGGTTTCGCCGCGGTCACGGCGTTCGGCCTGGCCCGAGGAGAATCACTGGACCTCAGCGGGTGGCCGGGTTGGCCGCACTACCTGCTGCTCGCGCTGATCACGCTGGCCGTGGTGCCGTTCCAGGCCGCCGCCGAGGAGTACCTGTGCCGCGGATTCCTGTTGCAGGGCTTCGCTTCCTGGCTGCGCACCCCGTGGCCGGGCGCGGTGCTCACGGCACTGCTGTTCGTGGCACTGCACGAGTACGACGATCCGCTGGTGATCGCCGACCTGTTCGTGTTCGCGATCGCGATGAGCTGGCTGACGATCCGCACCGGTGGCCTGGAGGCGGCCATCGCGCTGCACGTGGTGAACAACGTCGGCTCCGTGCTGATGGAGTCGACCCAGGGCGTTCCGGGAATGGAGCAGGCCGGTGATTACTCGGCGTGGGAAGTCCTGCCGCTCACACTGCTCACGGTGCTCTACACCTGGTGGATCGACCGCCTCTCCCGCCGCGCCGGCCCGCCCCGGCGAGCCGAAAGTGCGGAGTGAACGGCCCATTCGACCAAGCGGACTGGGCGAACGGGCCGTTCACCCGGATCAGGTGCCCGGCGGTGGCGTCAGGAGAACTGGATGCCACCGTCGATCATCACCGACTGCCCCGTCATGTAGTCCGAGTCGGGCGAGGCCAAGTAGGACACGAACTTCGCCACGTCCTCCGGCACCGAGACCCGGCCGAGGTGGATCAGCTCGGAGTACTTGTCGATCGCCGCGCCCTTGCGCAGCCCCTCGTTCTCCGCGAGCTTCTCGTCGATGTGGTCCCACATGGCGGTGCCCACGATGCCGGGGCAGTAGGCGTTGACGGTGATGTCGTGCTGCGCCCACTCCATCGCCGCGGCCTGCGTCAGTCCGCGCACCGCCCACTTCGACGCCGAGTACGGCCCCAGCAGCGGGAACGGCCGGTACCCGACGATCGAACACGCCCCGATGATCTTGCCGCCGCCGCCTTGGGCGATCATCCGCTTGGCCGCGGCGGTGTAACACAGGTGCACGCCGCGGAGGTTGATCGACATGAGGTGGTCGAACTCGTCGGGAGTGACCTCCAGCAGCGGTTTGACGTGCGCGATCCCGGCGTTCGCGATCATCACGTCGAGCTTGCCGAGGTCCGTTGCGACCTGCTCGACCATCTCGTCCACGGCCACCGGGTCGGACACGTCGGCGAGCACCGTCGTGCTCCGGCGCCCGGCGGCCTCGATCTCGGCTGCGACGGCCTTGAGCGCCGCCTCGTTCGACGGGATGTCGTTGACCGCGACGTCCAGCCCGTCGGCGGCCAGCCGCAGCGCGATGCTCCGGCCGATGCCCTGTCCAGCTCCGGTGACCAGCGCGACCCGCGGCGTCGTTGCCTGTGCGGCCATGAGGTGCCTCCCATTCGTGTGGCCCGGCTCACCCGAGCCGGTCAGGTCGAATGTTGCCGTCCGCGAACCTCACCACCAAGTTGCTTTGTCACATGCTGACAACGCCCCGCGCACGGCCGCGCCACCGGTCGGCCGAGCTCGACCACCGGGCGCAGGAACGTCCGCCGCGACCGCCCTGCCGATCGTGCGAGGCACACGTTCCGGGAGCGGCCCTGGACGTGCTCCTCACGGTTTGAGCGGACGCGTGGGAGGACTTAGCGTGGTTGGTGACGAAGCATCGTCCGTCCGCCGTGGGGCAGCGCTACCGCCCGTGGGCCATCCTTCGAAAGCCGTCCAGGCCTCGAGGTTCACGGCAGGAACGGAGGGACCGTGGGCCATGTTCCACCCGTGCTGTGCGACCCGCTGCGCAACCGCGGCACCGCTTTCACACCGGCCGAGCGCGCGGAGCTCGGCCTCACCGGTCAGTTGCCGTCGGCGGTGGAGACCCTCGACCAGCAAACGTCCCGGGCCTACGCCCAGTTGAACCAGCAGCCCACGGACCTGGCGAAGTACATCTACCTGGACACGCTGCACGATCGCAACGAGACGCTGTACTTCAGGCTCCTGCTGGACCACCTGCCCGAGCTCCTGCCCGTGGTCTACGACCCGACGGTCGGCGAAGCGATCCAGCAGTGGAGCCGTGACTACCGTCGTTCCCGGGCGGTGTACCTGTCCATCGACAGGCCGAACGACGTCCGGGCCTCCTTCGAGAACCTCGGGCTGGGACCGGACGACGTCGACCTCATCGTCGTCTCAGACGCGCAGCAGATCCTGGGAATCGGCGACTGGGGCGTCAACGGCACCGACATCTCCATCGGAAAGCTCGCCGTCTACACCGCCGCGGCCGGAATCCACCCGGGGCGGGTGATCGCGGTCAACCTCGACGTCGGCACCGACAACCAGATCCTGCTCAACGACCCGATGTACCTCGGCAACCGGCACGCCCGCGTGACCGGTGGGGCCTACGACGACTTCGTGGCGCTGTACCTGTCCACCGTCGCCGAGCTGTTTCCGCGGGCGGTGCTGCACTTCGAGGACTTCGGTCCGTCCAACGCCCGGCGCATCCTGGTCGACAACGCGGCGAACCACCGGATCTTCAACGACGACCTGCAGGGCACCGGGGCGATCGTGCTGGCCGCCGTCATCTCCGGGCTCAAGGTGACCGAGCAGTCCTTCGCCGAGCAGCGGCTCGTCGTCTTCGGCGCGGGCACCGCCGGCACCGGCATGGCCGACCAGATTTCGGCCGCCATGGTCCGGGGCGGTCTCACCTCGGAGCAGGCGAAGTCCCGGGTGTGGCTGATCGACGAAGACGGCTTGGTCGCGGACGACATGGACGGCCTGCCCGAGTACCAGTCCGCTTACGCCCGCCCGGCGGCGGAGGTGCGTGACTGGGAGCGCACCGGCGGGAAGATCGACCTGCTGACCGTCGTCCAGCGGGTCGAGCCGACGATCCTCATCGGCACCTCCACCGTCCACGGCGCGTTCACCCAGGAGGTCGTGGAAGCACTCTGCGCCGGAGTGGACCGCCCGATCCTGTTGCCCTTGTCCAACCCCACCTCGCGCATCGAGGTGCTACCGGAGCAGGCGATCCCGTGGTCGAAGGGCAAGGCCCTCGTGGCCGCCGGTATCCCCGTCGACCCGGTCACCTACGACGGCACCACCTACACCATCGGACAGGCCAACAACGCCCTGCTCTACCCGGGCCTCGGGCTGGGCACCATCGTGGCCGGTGCGGAGCACATCACCGACGGCATGCTGCTGGCCGCGGCGAACGCGGTGGCCGCCCAGGCCGACGTCGCCGAACCGGGCTCCTCGCTGCTGCCACCGGTGCGGAACCTGCGCGCCTCCTCGGCCGTCGTCGCCGTCGCGGTCGCCGAGGCGGCCGTCGAGGACGGCGTCGCCACCGCCGCACCCGACGATCTCGTCCGAACCGTCCACGACGCGATGTGGCAGCCCACCTACGAGGCACCGGCGACCGCAACGGAGCAGGAGAACGACCGCTGACCGAGGATCGGCCCTGGCCAGAGCAGACCCTCCCGACGCGACCGTCCGGGGCTCACCCGGTGGCGCGGATTCGATCGAGGGTGATCGGGAGGTCGCGGACTCGAGTACCGGTGGCGTGGTGGACGGCGTTGGCGATGGCTGCCGCCGTTCCGGTGGCGCCGATCTCGCCGATTCCCTTGACTCCGGCCGGGTTCAGGTCGTCGTCGTGTTCGTCGATCCAGTGGGCCTCGATGTCGCGGACGTCGGCGTTGGCGGCGATGTGGTAGCTCGCGAGGTCGGCGTTGACGAAGTCGCCGTGCACCGCGTCGATCTCGCCCTGTTCGAGCAGCGCCGTCGACAGGCCCATCACCATGCCGCCCAGCAGCTGCGAGCGCGCGGTCAAGGCGTTGACGATGCGTCCGGCGGCGAACACGCCGAGCAGCCGGTCCACCCGCACCTCGCCGCTGTCGGAGTCCACGCGGACCGCGGCGAACTGGGCGCCGAACGCGTGCCGCGCCAGCTCCGGCCTGCCCGCGACGTCCTCGGAGGTGTCCGCCGTCGCCTCCAGTCCACCGTCGGGGACGACGCCGCCGTGTTCGCCGATGTCCTTCTGCAGCAACCGAATCGCCTTGATCATCGACCAGCTCCAGGACGCGGTGCCCGCCGAGCCGCCCGCGAACGGCGCCGGCCCGAACGCGCTGCGCCCGACCCGCACCGACACGTTCTCGCACGGCACGTCGAGCTCGTCCGCTGCCAGCTGCAGCAGCGCGGTGCGCGCCCCGGTGCCGATGTCCACGGCCGCGATCCGGACGGTGAACGTGCCGTCCTCGTGAGCCAGCACCGTCGCCGAGGACGGCAGCGTGAAAGCGGGGAAACTGGAAGCCGCCACACCGGTGCCGAGCAGCCAGCGCCCTTCGCGACGCGCACCCGGGGTGCGATCGCGGCCGTCCCAGCCGAACCGCCGCGCCCCGTCCCGCAGGCAGGCCACCAGATTCCGGCTGCTGAACGGCAATCCCGACTCCGGTTCCGCCTCCGGGTCGTTGCGCGCCCGCAGCTCGATCGGGTCCAGGTCGAGTTCGTGAGCCAGCTCGTCCATCGCGGACTCCAGGGCGAACAGGCCCGGCATCTCCCCCGGCGCCCGCATCGGTCCCGGAGTCGTCAGGTCGACCCGCTGGATGCGGTGGGACGTGCGCAAGTTCGACGTCCCGTACATCACGCGGCCGACGGTGGCCGCCTGCTCGATGAACTCCCCGTACCGCGAGGTGTGCGTGATCGACTCGTGGTCGACTGCGGTGAGCCCGCCCGCGCTGTCGGCGGCGAGCCGCACGTGCTGCACCGTGGGCGCGCGGTGCCCGGCGAGGCTGAACATCTGCTGCCGGGTGGCGGCCACCTTCACCGGCCGCCGCACCAGTTTCGCCGCGAGCCCGGCCAGCACCGGAATCGAGCGCGGGAACGCCTTCGCGCCGAATCCACCTCCGATGTGCTCGGCGATGACCCGGACTCCGCCGTCGGGCAGGCCGAACAACGCGGCGAACTCCACCGCCGACATCGCCGGTCCTTGGTCGGAGTTGTGCAGCGTGAGTTCCTCGTCGTCCCAGCGCGCGATGGTCGCGTAAGGCTCCAGCGAACTGGTGTGCTCGGCGGGCATCGAATACGTCGCGGCGATCCGGGCGGACGCCGACTCCCACGCCGCGTCCACGTCGCCCCGATCGGTGATCGACGGGTATCCGGCGTTGACCGTCGGCGTCGTTTCCAGTTCACCGTCCGGGTCGAGCACCGACTGGTGCGGCTGTTCCTCGTAGTCGACGCGCACCAGCGACGCCGCCTCCCGAGCCGCTTCCAGCGAGCTCGCGACCACGGCACCGATGATCTGCCCGCGGAACAGCACCTCGTGGTCCTGCAGAATCCAAGTCTCCGGGTTGGCGCCGCGCACCAGCCGCCCCGAGGCGCCCGGCTCCATCGCCGTCAGCACCTCCGGAACGGCCAGTGCCGCGCCGAGGTCCATCGACCTGATCCGCCCGCGCGCGATGGTGGCGGTGACGGGCCAGGCGTAGGCGGAGTGCTCCATCCGCCACTCGTAGGAGTAGGTGGCCTGGCCGGTGACCTTCGCCCGGCCTTCGCTGCGGCGCAGCCCGGTACCGACGGTGCGTTCGGAAGTGGTCATCGCTCGATTTCCTCGTTGAGGTCGCGGACGACGGCGGCGAGCACGTCGGCGGCCAAGTCGATCTTGAATTCGTTGTGCGGCAGCGGCCGCGCCTCGGCGAACTCGGCGCGGCCCGCGGCGCGCAGCAGCTCCGCGTCGGGCCGCTGCCCCCGTAGCGCCCGTTCGACGGCCCGCGCCCGCCACGGTTTCGGTGCCACCCCGCCGAAGGCGACGCGCAGTTCGGCGAGGGAACCGTCAGCGTGCGCGGTCAGCGACACGGCGACGGACACGACGGCGAACGCGAACGACGCCCGGTCCCGGACCTTGCGGTACCGCGTCCGCGCCCCGGCAGGCGGCGCGGGCACCGACACGGCGGTGATCAGGTCGCCGGGTTCGAGGACCGTCTCGCGTTGCGGGGTGTCGCCGGGCAGCCGGTAGAAGTCGTCGAGCGAATAGCGCTGCTCGGAGCCGTCCGCGCGCCGCACGTGCACCGCCGCGTCCAGCGCGGCCAGCGCCACCGCCAGGTCGGACGGGTGCGCGGCCACGCAGGAGTCGGAGGTGCCGATCACCGCGAGGTCGCGGTGCGCTCCCTCGATCGCCGGGCAGCCCGAACCGGGTTCCCGCTTGTTGCAGGGCTTCGTCGTGTCCTGGAAGTAGCGGCAGCGGGTGCGCTGCACCAGGTTGCCCGCCGTCGTGGCCATCGACCGCACCTGCCCGGAGGCTCCGGCCAGCACCGCCTCCGCGAGCAGCGGGAACCTGCGGCGAATCTGCTCGTCCCCGGCCAGGTCGCTGTTGCGGACGCCCGCGCCGATGAGCACTCCGCCGTCGGCGTCGTGTTCGATCCGGTCCAGGCCGAGTTCGGTGACGTCGACCAAGGAGCTCGGGCGCAGCACGTCGAGCTTCATCAGGTCGACGAGGTTCGTGCCGCCGCCGAGCAGCATCGCGCCGGGTCGCTGCGCGGCCAGCGAGGCGGTGGCGACGTCGGTGGCGCGGGCATAGCTGAACGGCTTCATCGGTGCGCCCCCACCGTCGAAGCGACGTCCAGAACGGCCTCGCGGATGCCCGCGTAGGCGCCGCAGCGGCACAGGTTGCCGCTCAGCCGCTCCCGCACCTCCGCCTCGTCCAGGGCGGCCGCGTCGGGGACGCCGTCGGCGACATCGGCCGTGACGTGGCTCGGCCAGCCCCGGTCGGCTTCGGCGAGCGCGCCGATCGCCGAACAGATCTGCCCCGGAGTGCAGTAGCCGCATTGGAAACCGTCGCGTTCCAGGAACGCCCGCTGCATCGGGTGCAGCCCTTCGGCGGAGCCGGCTTCGGCGACGCCTTCGATGGTCACGACCTCGCGGCCTTCGGCGGCCACCGCCAGCAGCAGGCACCCGTTGGCCCTCCTGCCGTCGACGAGCACCGTGCAGGCACCGCATTGGCCGTGGTCGCAGCCCTTCTTCGCGCCGGTCAGCCCGGCGTGTTCCCGCAGCGCGTCGAGCAGCGTCACCCGGTTGTCAACGGTCATGGGCAGAGCTCGCCCGTTCACCTGAAGCACCAGGTCGGTCGTGGTGGGATCGCCGGTCATTCTCGGGTGCACTCCTCGCGAGCGCTCGCCGCCGTGTTCGACGGCGGCGAGTGTGGACAACGCGTCCCGGGGTGGGGACGTGCCCACTCTGCGGGGCGCCCGGCGGCGGTAACAGGGTCGAAATGTCCTAGGTTCACGACACCCACCCGCCGCGACCGGTCACGGTGACCCGGTAGGTTCGGGGGGCCGGCAGGTCCGTGCGGGGTGATCTTCCGAGCGGTGTCCTGTCAGCGGCGGAGCCGAGCAGTGGCCGGCCGAGCAGGACGACCGGTGGCCGGTTCTGGAGCGGCTTCCTCGTGAGGACGGCACTTTCCCCGTGCCGGTGGCCTGGGGAAATCGCTGACGCACCAGCCGGGGACGCAGCGAGGAGCCGCCGAGGTTCCGCCACCGACCCACTACGCGAGCCGTGCTGAGAGGAATCCCGTGGCAGGTAGGCAGATCCCGGTGGTGCTCGTCGCCGGCTTCCTCGGTTCGGGCAAGACCACGTTGCTCAACCACCTGCTGGCCACCGCGGGCGGCACCCGCATCGGGGTGGTGGTCAACGACTTCGGCAGCATCAACATCGACGCGATGAACGTCGCCGGTCAAGTGGATTCGATGGTGTCGCTGAGCAACGGCTGCCTGTGCTGCGCCGTAGACGCGAGCGGCCTGGACGCGATGCTCGCGCGGCTGGCCGAGCCCGGCGCGGGCATCGACGTGATCGTCGTGGAGTGCAGCGGCCTCACCGACCCGCGGGAACTGATCCGGATGCTCCTCGCGGGCGAGGACCCGAACACCGGCTACGGCGGGCTGGTCGAGGTGGTGGACGCCGTCGAGTTCGACGGGACACGGCAACGCCACCCGGAGTTCGCGGCGCACCTGCGCTACGCCGACGCGGTGGTGCTGAACAAGATCGACCGCGTCTCGGCGACCGAACTCGCCGCGCTGCGCGACACGGTGGCCGCCGAAGCGCCCGGAGCGCCGGTGCTGGAAGCGGTGCGCGGGCAGGTGAATCCGGCGTTCCTGTTCGACGGTCCGGAACGGCCCGCCGACACCGGGCCTCGGCAACTGTCCTTTTCGGACCTGATGGCCGAGCACGATTGCTCCGAGCACGCGCATTCCGCTTACCAGAGCGTGGAATTCACCTCGGACCGGCCGATGGACCCGCGAGCACTGATGGGCTTCCTCGACGACCGGCCCAGCGGGCTCTACCGAATGAAGGGCACCGTCCACTTCGGAATTCCCGGGCATCGGCAGAAGTTCCGGCTCAACACCGTGGGCAATTACGTCCGCTTCCACCGCGCGCCGTGGCCCGGCGACGAACCCCGCCGCACGTCCCTGGTGCTGATCGGCACCGAGCTGGACACTTCGGAGCTCCACGATCGCCTGGCGGCCTGCGCCGCCGACGCACCGGAGGACGCCGACGAGTACGCGATGCTCCCGGTGCTGCGCTTCACCGCCTGAACCGGTTTCACCGCAAGTGTCGTGCCGCGTTCTCCCGAGCCTCGCCCAACGCCTTGCCGAGCGGCCCGGTGCGCATCGGCCCGTGCCCCGGCAGCAGCACGTCCGCCCGCAGGCCCTCCAGCGAGTCCAGCGACTGCAACGCGCGAGCGCCGTCGTGGTGGAACATCGGCAGCAGCATCTGCGGCCCCTTCACCCGGGACGTGCCGTGTTCGGTTACCACGGTGTCCCCGCTGATCAGCACCCCGCGACCGGGGAGGTGGTAGCTGCTGTGGCCGGAGGTGTGGCCGTGCGTCGGCACCGGCACCGGCCTGCCCGGCAGGTCCAGCGCGCCTTCACGCGGGAACGGCTCGGCGGACGGGATCGCGCACGGCTTCAACGCCCCGGCGCGCACCACGTGCGCGGCCCACGGCAGCACACCGGGCCGCCACGCGTTGGCGAGGATCTGCTTCGGCGTGGCCTGCTGGAGGTACTCGCGCTTCGCGTGCGCCACCTCGACCCGGTCCAGGTAAACGGGAATGCCGTACTTCGCGGTCAGCTGCGGCAGCGAACCGATGTGGTCCACGTGCGCGTGCGTGACCAGCACGGCCTCCACGTCCCGCATCCGGTACCCGACTTCGCGCACCGACGCCTCCACGGCGTCCGCGTCGTCCGGATAGCCGCCGTCGATCAACGTCACCGAGTCGTCTTCGACGAGGATGACCCAGTTGGTGCTGCTCCCGTGGACCAGGTACGTGCCTTCAGCGGCCTGGACGACGCGGCTCTCGCTCATCGGATCCCCTCCCTCGTCGATCATGCCGCATCAACGAGGGCAGCGAACAGCGAGGTCACCTGGCCGGTGGTGCCCGGCTCACGCGGAAGATCCCGCAGAATGATCTTCTAGTCGTGATCCTGTCAGCTGAGCAGCGACCGGCCATAGCAAGACGACCACCGGCGTATTCTCAGCGGCTTCCCCGTGAGGACGGCGATTTCGCTGTGCACGGCCTCGGACATACCGGCGAAGAGGCGGTGAGGAAGCCGCTGAGCGACCCGCTACGCAGGTCGTTTCCGATCCAGAACTCAAGCGGACACCACCTCAGTCCTGGCGGTAGCGGGTGAGCTTGTCCGGGTCGATCTGCACACCCAGCCCTGGCCCGGTGCGGACCGGGAGCGTCCCGTCCCTGGTCTCCAGCGGTTCGGTGAGCAGGTCGTCGCTCATGTCCAGGAAGTTCGACAGCTCCCCCGCGCGCAACGAGGTCGCTTCGAACGCGGATCCGAACGCGACGGCGCACATCGTGCCGAGCTGGCCGTCGATCTGGTTGCCCAGCACGACCTCCGCGCCGAGACCCGAGCTCAGCGCCAGCACCCGGTGCGACAAGGTGAATCCGGTGCGGGCGGTCTTGATGCTGATCGCCGTCGCCGCGCCCGCCAGCAGTTCACGGGTGACCTCGCCGGGCCGGGGGCGACATCGACGACCTTCGAGAACTCGCTGCGGCTGCTGGAACCGCTACCGCTGCCCTACGAACGGCGCGGGTGAGCTTCGCCTACGGGCAGACGCTGCGGCGCGCGGGCAAACGCCGGGAGGCCGACCTGCTGCTGCAGCAGGCGCGCGACGCCTTCCACGCCCTCGGCGCGCGGTCCTACGTGCGGCGCTGCGACCGGGAGCTCAAAGCGGGCGGCCTGCACGCGAAGCGCGCCACCGACCTGACCGGCCTGACCGCCCAAGAACGCGCGGTCGCCGGACTGGTCGCGGCGGGCATGACCAACAAGCAGGCTGCGACGGAGCTGTACGTGTCGGTCAAGACCGTCCAGTTCCACCTCACCCGCATCTACGCCAAGCTCGCCATCGCCTCCCGCAGCGAACTGGCCGCCCGCTTCCGCACCGAGGACTGACCGACCAGGTGAACGGCCCCTTCGCGGTCAAGTCAACGGGGCCATCGGCTCGATGACACCGGTGAGGTGAACGGCCCACTCACCCGGTGGGGCCGGACGAAGTGGCATTCACCTCGCCGGGAAGGTCAGTTCGTCACCAGGTTCTCGCCGAGGGCTCCGTGGCCGGAGACGACCCGGACGGTGCCCTCGTGGAGGCGGTAGGACAGGCCCGCCACGGCGCACTCACCGGAGGCGATCTTGTCGGCCAGGACTCCGGAGCGCTCCACGAGGAAGTCGGTGGTCTTGCGGATGTGCTCGTCGACCATCTCGTCGATCGAGTTCCGACCGGCGGCGCGGGCGCTGAGCACGCTCGGGTACACCCGTTCCACCACGTCGCGGATGTAGCCGGTGGGCGAATCGCCGTCGTCGTAGGCGTTCGAGGCGGCGGTGACGGCACCGCAGGAGTCGTGCCCGAGCACCACGACGAGCGGGGCACCGAGCACGCCGGCGCCGTATTCGATGCTGCCGAGCACCTCGGAACCGGCCACGTGCCCGGCGGTGCGCACCACGAACAGGTCGCCCAGCCCGCGGTCGAAGATGATCTCGGCGGCGAGCCGGGAATCGGAGCAACCGAACAGCACCGCGAACGGCTTCTGCCCGGGCGCCAGTGCGGCTCGGTGGTCGGCGTCCTGGTTCGGGTGCAGGCGGGCGCCGTCCACGAAGCGTCCGTTGCCGGCGAGCAGGAGCTGGAGGGCTTCGGCGGGAGAGGCCGGATCGGAGAATGGCATATTCGAAAAGCTACCCCAGGTCACGCCGATTCAACGGTGCGCGAGATCACGCCGGGGCGCGGTAAGTGGATGAAGTCCGACGCACGCGGCGCGCATTGACACCGGGGGTCCGCGATGCTGCGGAGAGCGACGACGAGCGCGGCGTCTCGCGGGCCGTTCGCACGAGCGACGACAACTCCGTACATCTCACCGAGCACGGCTGAGCGCACCGGCGCAATGAATCGAACGGGCGGAAACCACGGCCTCGTCGATCACCTTCCCTCACCGAACGGAGTCAACGCTGACCGCTTGACCGGTCACCAGGACACATGACACCGTCTGCATGAGACTCAGGTCACTTAATTCCCCGTGTCCGGGGAGCGGGATCGACCGCGCTCCTCGCCCGATGCCGACGACGCCATCGTTTCTCCGGCGGACCGAGCCGTCCGCCCATGCCTCGCGGGAGGACAGAATCGTGCAGACCAAGGCCGCGCTTCTCCACGAACCTGGTCAGGATTGGTCCATCGACGAGATCGAAGTGGGAGATCCCGTCGCGGGCGAGGTGCAGCTCAAGCTCGCGGCGACAGGCCTGTGCCACTCGGACGAACATCTGCGCACCAACGCGATGCCGGTGCCGGTGTACCCGGTCCTCGGCGGGCACGAGGGCGCGGGGGTGGTGACGAAGGTCGGCGCCGGAGTCACCGGCGTGCAGGAAGGCGATCACGCGGTCCTCGGCTTCATCCCCGCCTGCGGTGTCTGCCGTCCGTGCTCGGCCGGGATGCAGAACCTCTGCGACCAGGGCGCCGGGCTGCTCACCGGTCAGGCCATCTCCGACGGCACCCATCGGGTGACGTACCAGGGGAAACCGGTGGCCCCGATGTGCCTGCTGGGCACGTTCTCGCCGTACGTGACGGTGAACCAGTCCAGCGTCATCAAGATCGAGCAGGACATTCCGCTGGAGACCGCGGCGCTGCTCGGCTGCGGCGTGGCGACGGGCTGGGGTTCGGCGACCGAGGTCGGTGCGACCCGCCCCGGTGACACCGTGGTCATCGTCGGCGCGGGCGGCATCGGCATCAACGCCGTGCAGGGCGCGGCGGCCGCGGGCGCGCGTTTCGTCGTCGCGGTCGACCCGGTGGAGTTCAAGCGGGAGAAGGCCGTCGAGTTCGGCGCCACCCACACCTTCGGTTCGATGGAAGAGGCCCTCGAGCCGCTGCGGGACATCACCTGGGGCCGTCTCTCGCACACGACCATCCTCACGGTCGGCGAACTCGAAGGCGATCAGCTGGCCGAGGCGCTCGCGATGACCGGCAAGGGCGGGCAGGTGGTGGTGACCGCGCTCGCCGACACGGCCGCCACCGACGCGAAGATCGGCATGTTCGAGCTGACCCTGCTGCAGAAGCGCATCCAGGGCGCCATCTTCGGCGGTGCGAGCCCGCGCACCCAGGTACCGCGGTTGCTCGACCTGTACCGGCAGGGGCGGCTCAAGCTGGACGAGCTGGTGACCCGCACCTACTCGCTGGACGAGATCAACAAGGGATACCAGGACATGCGGGAGGGCAAGAACCTGCGCGGCATCGTCCGCTACACCGAAGCCGACTGGTGATCCGAGTCCGGACGCGGGAGGCGCACCACCGCTCTCCCCCGTCCGGACGCGCGGCGAACGGCGAGCGGCGCAGCGCCGGGGCACCCGTGCTCTCGCGGCGGAGCGTGCTCAGGCATGATCCCGATCATGTCGATCATCCTCCGGTTCGGGGCAGGCCCCGCCGGTGCGCCGCTCGCGGCCGCGCAGGCGCAACCGACCGATCAGATGCGCGTCGTGTTCGTGCTCGTGCTCGTGCTGCTGGCGATCGCCCTGGTGCTGGTGGTGCTGAGCAAGTGGCTGCGGTTCCGGCAGGGTTTCAGCGCCCAGCGGCAGCGCGAGCTGCTGTGGGCGATCCCGGTTCCGTGGGACATCCGGCAGGCGGTACGCGAGCTGATGCGCACCGGTGATCAGGCCCGCGCGGTGTCGATTCTGCGCGAGGCGATTCCGGCGATCTCGCTGCTGCAGGCGAAGTTGCTCACCGAACGGCTCGTCGAGGACGACGAGCACCCCACCGGCTACGCCGAGGTCGTCCGGGCGATCCGGGAACGCGACCCGGAATTGACCGCGCAGCTGCGCCCGCTGGTCGAGCACAAGGCGGAGATCGAGGTCGTCCGGCTGCTGCGCGAACGGCTCGGACTCGACCTGCGCATCGCGAACGAGATCGCCAAGTCCATGCAGGCCGGTTGATCCGCTCGGGATGAGCTGATCAGCGGCGAGCGAGGATCGTGCTCATCGCCGCGCGCAGCGCGTTCACCGGGTCGGCGGGCAGCCCCTGCGAGCGCCAGCCGATGTGCTTGTCCGGGCGGACCAGCAGCACGCCGTCCTCGGCGACCTCCCGCAACCGCGCCCAATCGAAGTACAGGTCGGTGACCGTCCGGCCGGGACCGATCACCACGGTCTCCAGCGGTACGCCGAACTCGTGGGCGATCTTGTCGCCCGCGTCCTTCCACACCTGCCCGGTGATCCCGGTCAGCAGCGTGAACCGGGTGGCCGGTGCGAGGTCGTGCGTGGAGATCTTGCGCAGGCTGTCCCCGACCCACGCGTGCGGCAGTCGCGAACCGGGCACTGTGGACGGTTGGTAGTACAACTCCGGGTCGCGTTCCGGTTCCGGCCGGAGGGAACCGTCGGAGGCGATCGCGGCGGACTCGTAGAACTGGCCCATTTCCACGCCGTGCGCGTTGAACTCGTAATCCTTGAGCTCCATCGCGCGACGCAGCGCATCCCGCTTGGCCGCCCCTTCCGGGGTGCCCGCCTTGCGCTGCTCCATGTTCGCGACCATCTCGGCGTCGGAGCCGGGCTCGGCGATGTCCAGCGCCTCGAAGAACCGTCCGAACTCGCGCCCGGATTGGTTGGCGCGCAACACGATCTGCTCCGCCACCGGCGCCCGCTCCGCCGTGTAGGTCGCCAGCAGTTCCGCTCCCGCCTGGCCGCGCAGCACGGCGGCGAGCTTCCAGGCCAGGTTGTAGGAGTCCTGAATGGACGTGTTGGAGCCGAGCCCGTTGCTCGGCGGGTGCTTGTGCACCGAGTCCCCCGCGCAGAACACCCGGCCGGACTGCAACCGGGTGGCGTACTGCTCGTTGTTGCCCCACAACGATGTTCCGGTGATCTTCACGTCCAGCTCGGGCAAGCCGAGCAGCCGCCGCACGATCGTCGTGGCGCCGTCGTCGTCGAGCACCGGCGGCTCCCCGTGCACGTCGTAGCCGCACACGATCATCCACTCGTGCCACGGCCGGACCATGCGCACCGCTGCGGTGCCGATGCCGCCGACGTTCGCGCCCGGCTGCACCACCCAGTAGAGCACCGAGGGGCGGTGCGCGACGTGCTCGGTGAGGTCGGCGGTGAAGGTGATGTTCATCGACCCGGCGGTGTCGAGCTCACCCCGCATCGGCAGCTCGATGTCCGCGGCGACCTGCGACCGCGCCCCGTCGGCGCCGATCAGGTAGCGGGCGCGGATGTCGTACTCGTGCCCGGTGAACCGGTCCCGCACGCGGGCGGTGACACCGTCGGCGTCCTGCTCCAGGGAGAGGTATTCGGTGGCGAACCGGGTCTGGGTGCCGCGCTGGGTGGCGTTCTTGACCAGGATCGGTTCCAGGTAGGTCTGCGGGATGTCGCAGTTCCAGGACGGTGACGCGAGTTCGTAGTCGGCGTGCCGAGCCGGGTGGGTGCCCCAGGTGCGGATGCGGCCCAGTTCCTCCCCGGCGATGGCGGTGCAGAAGACGGTGTCGCCCATCAGCTCGTGCGGCGTGGCCTCGGCGAGGACCTGCTGCTCGATGCCGACGTCGCGGAAGATCTCCATGGTGCGCTGGTTGGTGATGTGCGCGCGGGGCGTGTTCGCGGTCCACCGGTACTTGGTGACCATGACGTTGTCCACGCCGAGCGTGGACAGGAACAGCGCGGCGGAGGCTCCGGCGGGGCCGGAACCGATGATCAGGACATCCGTCTCCACCTGGCGCGGCCGAGATTCGGGCGGAAGTTCGGAAACCGTCATCTGCATTCCTTCGCGCTTGCGGCCGTGCTCCGGCCACGGCGGCCCGAGTTCAGAGGGGATTACAGCCGCCGCCCCACTCTTGATCAAGACTTCGGCGCACCGCGAGCACTTTTGCTCCACAGTGGACTCGATTCGGACATCTTCCAGGAAAGCAATTTCCGCACGAAGTGAGCACCGGCCCGGCCGCTCACCGCTGCCGCCAACTTCCGACTGTGAGCCTCACCACCGGATGATCAAGCACGGTCGCCTCCCCTTTCGGAGCGGCGAACAACCCCAGCGCTTCGCCGACCTTGACCACCCCGCAATCGCACTGCTAAACATCCATCAGGAACCCTGATGAATAAGCGAGGTGGCCGATGAGTGCTGCGGTGAGCGACGGACAGCGGCAAGGAGCCCCGGAGCCCTGGGGCGACACGGTGCGGGTGGAGTTCAACGACGGCATCGCCTGGGTGACGTTGAACCGGCCGGACAAGCGCAACGCGATGAACCCGACGCTCAACGACGAGATGGTCCGCACGCTCGACCACCTGGAAGGCGACGATCGCTGCCGGGTGCTGGTGCTGACCGGAGCGGGCGAGTCGTTCTCCGCGGGCATGGACCTCAAGGAGTACTTCCGCGAGGTCGACGCGACCGGCAGCGCCGCGGTGCAGACCAGGGTTCGCCGGGCCAGCGCCGAATGGCAGTGGAAGCGGCTCGCGCACTGGATCAAGCCGACCATCGCGATGGTCAACGGCTGGTGTTTCGGCGGCGCCTTCACTCCGCTCGTCGCGTGCGACCTGGCCATCGCCGACGAGCGCGCGCAGTTCGGGCTTTCCGAGGTGAACTGGGGAATTCCGCCGGGCGGCGTGGTCAGCCGCGCGCTCGCCGCGACGGTCAGCCAGCGCGACGCGCTGTACCACATCATGACCGGCGAGGCCTTCGACGGCACCGAGGCCGCCCGCATGCGGCTGGTGAACGAAGCCGTGCCCGCCGACAGGCTGCGGGAACGCACCCGCGAGCTCGCACTGAAGCTGGCCTCGATGAACCAGGTGGTGCTGCACGCGGCGAAGGTCGGCTACAAGATCGCCGCGGAGATGCCGTGGGACCAGTCCGAGGACTACCTGTACGCGAAGCTCGACCAGTCGCAGTTCGCCGACCAGGCCGGTGCCCGCGCGAAGGGCCTCAGCCAGTTCCTCGACGACAAGACCTACCGGCCCGGTCTCGGCACCTTCGATCCCGAAAAGTAGCCGCGCGCGGCGGAAATTCACCGCGCCGGGCCTCGTCCCGCGAGGCCCGGCGCGAGATCGTCCAAGGACAGCGCGGTCCGCGTCCGGTGGCGGACGCCCGGCGAAAGGTGAGTCCGATGCGAAACCAGGGGCTCGGGTCCTGGCCCGCTCGGCGGGCGAGGATGACGCCGCACCGGATCGCGCTGCGCCACGGCGACAGGTCCACCACCTACGCCGAGCTGGCCGCCCGCGTCGCGAGCCTCGCGCACCGGCTGCGGTCGGCGGGCGTGCGTCCGGGCGACCGGGTCGCCTACCTGGGGCCGAACCATCCCGCGTACCTCGAGGTCCTGTTCGCCTGCGGCGGCCTGGGCGCAGTGTTCGTACCGCTGAACTTCCGGCTCACCGCACCGGAACTCGACTACGTGCTCGACGATTCCGGCGCCTCGGTCCTGATCTGCACCGCCGAGCACGCGGACACGGTCGCCGCGCTCGCGACCCGCGCTCGCCGCTTCGACGTGGACGCCGAGGGCGAGATCACCTTGCCCGCCGGCGGCGCACCGGAGTCGGTGGACCTTCCCGTGAGCAGCGCCGATCCGTGCTTGATCATGTACACCTCCGGCTCCACCGGACGCGCCAAAGGTGTGGTGCTCACGCACGGGAACCTCACCTGGAACAGCGTCAACGTGCTGGTCGAGACCGATCTCGCCGCCGACGAGCGCGCGTTGGTCGCCGCTCCCCTGTTCCACGCCGCCGCACTGGGCATGGTGTGCCTGCCGACGCTGCTCAAAGGCGGCACGGTGGTGCTGCACTCGTCCTTCGATCCCGGTACGGCGCTGGCCGCGATCGAGCGGGAGCGGATCACGCTGATGTTCGGCGTGCCCGCGATGTACGACGCGCTCGCCGCGCACGAGCGCTGGGCGGACACGGACCTGTCGGGCGTGCGGACCCTGCTGTGCGGCGGTTCCCCGGTGCCGACCGGCACGATCCGGCGCTACCTGGACCGGGGCCTGGGTTTCGTGCAGGGCTACGGGATGACCGAAGCGGCGCCCGGAGCGCTGCTGCTGGATCAGGAGAACGCCACCGGCAAGATCGGCTCGGCCGGGGTGCCGTCGTTCTTCACCGACGTGCGGGTCGTCGGCGAGTCCGGCCGGGACGTCGCCCCGGCCGAACACGGCGAGGTCGTGGTCAGCGGCCCGAACGTGATGCCCGGCTATTGGGGTCTGCCCGCGGAGACCGCCGAGGTGTTGCGGGACGGCTGGTTCCACTCCGGCGACGTGGCCACCATCGACGCGGACGGCTACGTCTACATCGTCGACCGGCTCAAGGACATGTTCATCTCCGGCGGCGAGAACGTGCATCCCGCCGAGGTGGAGAACGCGATCCACGGCTTCCCCGGCGTCACGGCCTGTGCGGTGATCGCCGTCCCCGACGCCAAGTGGGGCGAGGTCGGCAGGGCCGTGGTCGTGCCCGCACCCGACACGACAATCGACCCCGCGACGCTGCTGACCTACTTGCGAGAACGCCTCGCCGGCTACAAGGTGCCCCGCTCGGTCCGCTTCGCCGACCAGCTCCCCACCACCGGCTCCGGCAAGATCCGCAAAGCACGAGTACGCGAACTCTTCGGCGACTGAACCGAAACCCGCACCTACACCCTCCAACGAGCAACGAACCAGAGGTCGTGACGGCGAAGCCCACCAAGGGCCGCAAAACGACCCAGCCCCGCACCCAACGGCCTTGCCCGACGGCGAAGCCCTGCCGTTGGCGGCAAAGCCCTGCCTGACGGCGAAGCCGTGCCCTTGGCGGCGAAGTCCGCGAAGGCGGCGAAGCCAGCTGCCTCGCGGCCGAAGGCCGTGCCTGTATGTGCGAAGCACATAGCCCACGTCCAAAAAACGACCACCGGCGGGTTCTCAGTGAGCCTCTCGCGAGGACAGCTTTTTCCCTCGTGGCGGAGCCACTAGGGAAAAAGATCCCGCAGCGAGAGGCTCACTGAGGTTCCGCCACCCGACCACCCAAGCGAAACGAGCCGTGAAATCAGAAAGGATAAGTAGCCACAGTAGGCCGCAGAGTGATCCACTGGGTTTCGGTGAACGCTTCGGCGTTGGCGTGCGGCCCGCCGACTCGGGACGAACCGGACGCGCCCACACCGCCGAACGGAGCGTTGGCGTCGTCGTTGAACGTCTGGTCGTTGATGTGCACCTGCCCCGACGGGATTCGGTCGGCGATGGACATCGCCGTGGCCAGGTCGTTTCCGAGCACGCCGAGGCTGAGCCCGAATTCGCTGTCGGCCGCCAGTTCCACGGCCTCGTCCACATCGGAGAAGGGGCGCACGCAGGCGACGGGGCCGAACACCTCTTCGGCGTAGGCCGGGGTGTCCGGGGTGCAGTCGGCGAGCACGGTCGGCCGGTAGAACAGCCCTTCGTGCGTGCCGCCCGCGACGAGCCGGGCACCTGCGGCGACGCTGCGGTCGACGAGGTCCTTGGCGTGGTCGAGCTGCTTGCCGTCGATGATCGGGCCGAGCTGCACATCGTCGCGGTACCCGTCGCCGACCCGCAGCGCTTCGGCCTTCGCGGCGAGCGCGTCGACGTACTCCTCGTAGATCGACTCGTGCACCAGGTGCCTGCCGACCGCCATGCAGACCTGTCCGGAGTGGATGAAGTTGCCGAACGCGCCGCAGGACGCGGCGGCCGCCACGTCGGTGTCCCCGAGCACGATGAGCGCGCTGTTGCCGCCGAGTTCCAGGTGCGTGCGGGTGAACGTTCGCGCCGCTTGCGCGCCGATGGCCCGCCCGGCCGGGGTGGAGCCGGTGAACGACACCACCCGCACCTGCGGCGCGTCGATCAAGGCGCTGCCGACTTCGACGCCGCCCGGCAGCAGTTGCAGCACTCCCGGCGGCAGCCCGGCCTCCTCGAAGATCCGGGCGATCACGACTCCGCCGCAGACCGCGGTGCGCGGGTCGGGCTTGAGCAGCACCGCGTTGCCCAGCGCCAGCGCGGGCGCCACGGATCGGATGGACAGGATCAGCGGGAAGTTGAACGGCGAGATGACGGAGACGACGCCTGCCGGGACGCGGCGTTGCGCGCTGAACCGGGGCATCGGCGAGTGCAGCAGTTCACCGTGGGGTGCGGTGGCGAGTGCGGCCGCCTCGGTGCATTCGGCGGTGGCGGCACCGGTCTCGATGCCCGCTTTGAACCGGGTGGAGCCGGATTCGCGCACGATCCAGTCGCCGATTTCGGCTGCGTGCTGCTCGAACAGGGCGGCCGCGCGGGAGAGCACGGCGGCTCGTTCGAACACCGGGGTCGCGGCCCAGTCCCGCTGTGCCTGCGCGGCGCGGCGGGCGGCGTCGAGGGCGTCTTGCGCGCTCGCCTGCCCGACTTCGCCCAGCACGGCACCGGTGGCCGGTTCGATCGCCTGGTTCGGCGGTCCTCCGGTGCCCTGCGACCAGGCGCCGGTGAAGATCCGCCCGGTCCATTCCGCGTCCTGCAGCAATCCCATGATCCGCTCCCGTTCGTCACCTTGAAGACTCAGGGTTCCTGATAATGTTACATCGACGACCAATGGACAAGGCACAGCCGGATTCCAAGATCGGCGATCAGACTCCGAGCCGACGGCATGCCCGGAACGAACTCCGCCGCCCCGACCACGCCCGCCGGAGAACATCTAGGCCCGCCGAGCCTCGGACACCGCGGCGAGCGTGGCGATGCCGTGCTCCAGCCCTTCCCGGAAGGTCTCGCGCTGCCCCGGACTGAGGTCGGCGAGCAGCTCGCCCTCCAGTTCCAGCACCGCGGGCGCGCACTCGGCGAGCAGCCGCGACCCGGCCTCGGTCAGCGAGGCGAGCAGCACCCGCTTGTTCCCCTCGTCCTGCCCGCGCGTGATCAAACCGCGCTTTTCCAGCGCCAGCACCATTTCGTGCATCGTCTGCGGCCGCAGGAACGACCGCCGCGCCAACTGCGCGGAGGACAACGCGCCCTTGTTCTGCAGCACGGTCAACGCCGTGTACTGCAACGTGGTCAGCCCGAGCGGGCGCAGCACATCGTCGAGCAATGCCCGGATCACCAGTTCCAGCCTCTTGACCAGGTACAGTGTCAACGGCGGGTGCGGGATCACGGCATCCGCCTCGTCCACGGGGCCGGATTGCTCTGGTTGGCTGCTCACCCGCGTCATGATGTCACCTCCGGGCGGACGCATCCGCATCACCTGCACGACCGCCGTGCCCGCCGAACAGATCAGCATTGCTGATCTCTCACATCGAACAGCTCCGTTGCCGAGTCCGACATCAATCTACTGTGGACCAACGACGATCGTCGTCTGCCGCAAGGACCATCCGCGGCGGCCGATCGGCCGAGCCCGCGACGGCCTGCCGCGAGCGCGTCATTACTATGCCAACCGGCACCAACTTGGCACTGCAATCGACTCATGGGGGTTCACTCGATGGTGAACGGCAAGGTCGTCCGGTTCGACGACGATCGCGGTTACGGCTTCCTCGCGCCCGACGACGGCGGCGAGGACGTGTTCGTGCACGCGAACGACATCCAGGAGGCCAAGCAGCAGTTCCGGCCGGGCGCTCGCGTCGAGTTCGAGATCGAGACGGGCGACCGCGGCCTGAAGGCCTCGAAAGTGCGGCTGCTGGACGCCGAGCCGGAATCCCGGCCGCGCCGCGACCACGACGACGACGGCCTGTGCGACGTGCTGTCGGTGCCGGAGTTCCGCACCGAACTCACCGAAGCCCTCCTGGACGCGGCCCCCACCCTCACCGCCGCGCAGATCGTCCAGGTCCGCCGCAAGCTGACCGACCTCGCCCGCGCCCACAACTGGATCGAGGCCTGACATCAGCCGCGGCGCGGTCAGGTCACAGCGCGCAGCGCGGGCCGGGCCGCGGCGATCTCCATGACGTACTGCCCGTACCCCGAGTTCGCCATCCGCTCTCCCAGGCGGTGGCACGCGTCCCGGTCGATGAAACCCATCCGCAGCGCGATCTCCTCGAGGCAGGCGATCCGCACGCCCTGCCGGTGCTCCAGAACTCGCACGTACTGCCCGGCTTCGGTCAACGACTCGTGCGTTCCCGTGTCCAGCCACGCGAAGCCGCGCCCCAAATCGACCAGTTTCGCCGTGCCGCGCGCCAGATACGCGCGGTTGACGTCGGTGATCTCCAGTTCGCCGCGGGACGACGGCCGCAGGCCGGCGGCGATCTCGAGCACGTCGTTGTCGTAGAAGTACAGCCCCGTGATCGCCCGGTTCGATCTGGGACGGTTCGGCTTCTCCTCGATCGAGATCAGCTCGCCCCGCACGTTGACCTCTCCCACCCCGTAGCGCCGCGGATCCTGAACGGGGTAGCCGAACAGAACGCAACCGTGCAGGTCCTGCGCCGTGCGCTGAAGCAGCGCCGAGAAGCCCTGCCCGTGGAAGATGTTGTCGCCCAGCACCAACGCCACCGAGTCGTCCCCGACGTGGTCGGCACCGAGGATGAACGCGTCCGCCAGCCCCTTCGGCTCGGCCTGCTCGACGTAGTCGAGGCTCAGGCCCAGTTCGGCTCCGTCACCCAGCAAACGCCGGAAGCCGGGCAAGTCCTCCGGTGTGGACACCACCAGGATCTCCCGAATGCCGGCGAGCATCAGCACCGACAGCGAGTAGTAGATCATCGGCTTGTCGTACACCGGAAGCAGCTGCTTGGAGACGCCGAGCGTCACGGGGTGCAGCCGGGTTCCGTGACCGCCCGCGAGCACGATGCCTTTCATTCCGTCACCTCTGGAATGTCGCCGGATCAGACGGAGAACACCATCGCCCGCAATCGTCCATCCCCGCTCGAAGGCCGCTCCAGAGAAGTCCGGAACGGACGCGAGCACCGTTGCGGGACAGGACTTCGAGGGTGCTTCCAGCGCGGTTCGACTCCCCGTCGCGAGGATTCGGTCAGGTCAGTACCGCACTCGCCTCCGGAGGAGAGCATGCCCGATCGATCGGTACCACCCGAGCTGTACGCGGAAGTCCTGCACTTCTACGGCAAACAGATGCAAGCGCTCGACAATGGAGATTTCGAAGCCTACGCCGCGACCTTCACCCCGGACGGCGTTTTCGCGCACTCACCGGCGCTGCCTGCCGCTCGCACTCGGGCCGGCATCGTCGAAGCACTGCGCGAGTTCGACCTGCGCTTCGAGAACGACCCGGTGCAACGGCGGCACTGGTTCAACCACGTGGTGCTGGAACAGCAGGAGGACGGGTCGCTGCGGTCCACCGCTTACGCGCTGATCCTCACCATCCGCCCCGGCGTCAAAGCACCCGAGGTCGGCCCGAGCTGCGTGGTCAACGACGTGCTGGTCCGCGATGGGTCCGGGCTGCACCTGTGTTCCCGAGCCGTCGACCACGACCAGGAGTTCGCCCCGGTCTCGGCCTGACGCGGCCGGTCATCGCCGTAGAACCGGCCGGGCAGCGGCACGTCCGGTGCGCGGAAACATCGCGCACCGGACGTGCCGCCCATCGACCGGCGGAGATCAGTAGTTGCCGAGCCCGCCGCACACGTTCAGCGCCTGCGCGGTCACGACCGCCGCCGCGTCGCTGACCAGGTACTCGACCATGGCCGCGACCTCCTCCGGCCGCACGTACCGGCCCACCGGCACGCGACCGGTGACCCGGTCGTGGGCCTCCTGCTCCGAGACGTCCCAGATCTTCGAGTAGTGCTCGCGGACCCGTTCCGCCATGGGGGTCTCGACGAATCCGGGGCACACCGCGTTGACGGTGATCCCGCTCTTGGCCAGTTCCAGGCCGAGCGACTTGCTGAAACCGACGACGCCGTGCTTGGACGCGGAGTACGGGGAACCCCAGATCACGCCTTGCTTGCCCCCGGTGGAAGCCACGTTGACGATCCGCCCCCGTTCGAGACCGAGCATGCCGCCCTTGGTCAGCACCTCCTTGGTCACCAGGAACACGCTGTTCAGATTGGTGTTGATCACGTCGAGCCAGACGTCGTCGGGCACTTCGACGGTGACGCCTCCGCCGCTGCGTCCGGCGTTGTTCACCAGGATGTCGATCGGGCCGAACCGGTCCACCGCGGTCCGCACCAGGTCCGGAATCTGCGCGGGGACGCTGACATCGCACGGGGAGCCGTCCACATCAAGACCCTCCGCGCGCAAGGTCTTGATCGTCGTGGTCAGCTCGTCGGCGTTCCTGGCGCAGAGGTGGACGCGCGCGCCGAGCCCTCCGAGCCGACGTGCGATCGCCAGGCCGATTCCGCTGGTCGCGCCGGTAACGAGGGCGACGGGCTTGGTGTCAGCGGCCATGAGTCCTCCATTCTCATCTGCGGTGAGTCGTCCCGGAGTCTCGCCAGGTCTCGTCGAGGCCGAATCGAACTCCCGTGGAGGCCGAGTGCGGTGACCGGCGCGAAACGCCCACGACCCGCGATCCGGCGGTATTACGGTGGTGGGCGTGGAACGACCTTCCTGGGACACCAAGGAACTCACGATCGGCCAGGTCGCGGCCCGCAGCGGAGTCGCCGTGTCCGCGCTGCACTTCTACGAGGCCAAGGGGCTGATCCAGAGCCGGCGCACCGCGGGCAACCAACGCCGCTACCGGCGCGATGTGGTTCGACGGGTCGCGTTCCTGCGCGTGGCGCAGCGGATCGGCATTCCGTTGAGCACCATCCGGGACGCACTGGCCACGCTGCCCGACGAACGAACTCCCACCAAAGAGGACTGGGCGAAGCTCTCCGACTCGTGGCGTGAAGAGTTGGAAACGCGCATCACCGACCTCGTGCGGCTGCGCGACAACCTGGTCGACTGCATCGGCTGCGGCTGCCTGTCGATGTCCAGTTGCCTGCTGACCAACCCGTACGACGAGCTCGGCGAACAAGGCCCGGGGCCGCGCAAGTTGTTGCGCGACGAGGACGACGACCTGGAGCCGTAGCGGGATTTCCCAGCATGCGCACCGGTTTCCGGTGAGCGCAATCCAGTTTCGAGTCGGGTTCGAGCCGTTGGCGCCACCGTTGCTCCCGGACTCAGCGGCACAGGGCCGCGAGGACTGGGGAGGTGTCGGGGTGACGCGACGCGTCGTGATCACCGGGCTCGGGGTGCGCACCCCGGGGGGAGCCGGTGCGGGAGAGTTCTGGGACCTGTTGATGTCGGGGCGAACCGCGACTCGGCGGATCAGCTTCTTCGATCCGTCGCCATACCGGTCGCAAGTGGCCGGAGAGTGCGATTTCGACCCGCTCCGGGAGGGGCTCTCGCCGCGCGAAGTGCGCCGGATGGACCGTGCCGCGCAGTTCGCCGTGGTGTGCGCGAGGGACGCCGCAGCCGATAGCGGGCTCGACTTCTCCCACGTGCCTTCCGAGCGGATCGGGGTCAGTCTCGGCAGTGCCGTCGCGGCGGCCACCAGCCTCGAGCAGGAGTACCTGGTGCTGTCCAACGGCGGTGAACGGTGGCTGGTCGATCACGAGTACCTGTCACCGCACATGTTCGACTACCTCTCGCCCGGCGCGATGCCCGCCGAGGTGGCCTGGACGGTGGGCGCCGAGGGGCCGGTCACGCTGGTCTCCGATGGGTGCACGTCCGGGCTGGACGCGCTCGGGCACGCATGCGACCTGATCGAAGAGGGCAGTGCCGACGTCGTTCTCGCGGGAGCCGCCGACACCCCGATCACGCCGATCGTGGTGTCCTGCTTCGACGCCATCAAGGCGACCACGCCGCGCAACGACGAACCGGAGCACGCGTCCCGCCCGTTCGACGCCTCGCGCAACGGCTTTGTGCTCGCCGAAGGGGCCGCGCTGTTCGTCCTGGAGGAGTTCGAGCACGCCCGCGCACGCGGCGCGCGGATCTACGCGGAGATCAGCGGTTACGCGACTCGGCTCAACGCCTACCACATGACCGGGCTCAAATCCGACGGCCGGGAAATGGCCGAGGCGATTCGGGTTGCCATGCACCAGTCCCGGATCGACCCGGTCGACATCGACTACGTCAACGCGCACGGTTCCGGCACCAAGCAGAACGACCGGCATGAGACCGCGGCGTTCAAGCGCAGCCTCGGCGAACACGCCCGCAGCACTCCGATCAGCTCCATCAAATCGATGGTCGGCCATTCGCTCGGCGCGATCGGTTCCATCGAGATCGCGGCCTGCGCGCTGGCCATCGAGCGCGGCGGAATTCCACCGACGGCGAACCTCCGCGAACCCGACCCCGAATGCGATCTCGACTACGTGCCGCTGACGGCCCGCGAGCAGCGGGTCGACACGGTGCTCAGCGTGGGCAGCGGATTCGGCGGGTTCCAAACCGCGATGGTGCTGCGCAAGCCGGAAGGAGCGGACGTATGAGCGCCTGGATCACCGGGCTCGGCGTGGTCGCGCCGAACGGGCTCGGCGCCGCCGAGTACTGGGACGCGACGCTCCGGGGCGAGCACGGCATCAGCCGGATCGATCGCTTCGACCCCTCCGGATACCCGGCGGTGCTGGCCGGGCAGGTGTCCGGGTTCGATTCCGCGGCGCACCTGCCGAAGCGGCTGCTGCCGCAGACCGACCTCTCGACCAGGTTCGCGCTGGCCGGTGCCCAGTGGGCGCTTGAGGACGCCGGTATGGACCCGGCGGCGGCCCCCGAGTTCGGCACGGGGGTCATCACCTCCAACGCCCTGGGCGGCTTCGAGTTCACCCACCGCGAGTTCCGCAAGTTGTGGTCGCAAGGACCGGAGTTCGTCAGCGTCTACGAGTCGTTCGCCTGGTTCTACGCCGTGAACACCGGCCAAATCTCCATCCGCCACGGCATGCGCGGACCGGGCCGCGTGCTGGTCGGCGAGCAGGCCGGCGGCCTCGACGCGCTGGGGCACGCCCGGCGAGCGCTGCGGACGGGAACCGCCGCGGTGGTCACCGGTGGTGTCGATTCCGCGCTGGACCCGTGGGGCTGGGTGTCCCACCTCGCGGGCGGCCGGATCAGCACGGCCACGTCCCCGGACGAGGCGTACCGGCCCTTCGATCCCGCGGCGCGGGGGCACGTTCCCGGTGAGGGCGGCGCGATCCTGATTCTGGAGGACGCCGTCGCGGCCGCGGACCGAGGAGCGACGAGCTACGGCGAGCTGGCCGGGTACGCGGCCACCTTCGATCCGAAACCCGGATCGGACCGCCCGCCCGCGCTGCGGCGCGCGGTGGAACTCGCGCTGGCCGATGCGGGCGTCGGCCCGGACTCGGTGGACGTGGTGTTCGCCGACGCGGCCGGTGCTCCCCTGCTCGACGAGATCGAGGCGCAGGCCATCCGTTCCGTCTTCGGCCCGCGCGGTGTCCCGGTCACCGCCCCGAAATCGCTGACCGGCCGGTTGCACGCCGGCGGCGGGCCGCTCGACGTGGCGACCGCGCTGCTGGCCATCCGGGACGGCGTCGTTCCGCCCACCGGGCACACCACCACGACCGATCCCGCTTACGAGCTCGACCTCGTGTTCGGGAGCCCCCGGCGAGCCGAGTTGCGCACCGCGCTCGTCCTCGCCCGGGGCAAGCACGGCTTCAACTCGGCGACCGTCGTGCGCGGGCCGCACGACTGAACTCGCCCCACGAACAACCGCCACAAGAGGAGAACACGATCATGAGTGGACCGACGATGGACGACTTGCGCCGCATCCTGCGCGACTGCGCCGGCGACGCGGAGGCCGACTTGGCCGCCGACATCGGCGATACCCCGTTCGAGGAACTCGGCTACGACTCGCTCGCCCTGATCGAGACCGCGGCCCGCATCAAGCAGGAATGGGGCGTGACGATCCCCGACGAGCTGGTGGCTGAACTGCGCACTCCGCGTGAAGTGCTCGACGTCGTGCGTGACACCGCGGTCGGTTCCGCCTGACACCGCCGTTCCTTCCCACTGAACCCCGGACCCGGCTCGGCGGATCGCCGAGCGATCGGAGAGCGTTGATGAGCCGAACGGAACCGCATCGCACCGAACATCGCCTCGTGGTGGCCGCGCCCGCCGACCGCTTGTACGCACTGGTCGCGGGCGTGCAGCGCTGGCCCGCGGTGTTCGCGCCCAACCTGCACGTGCACCACCTCCACCGAACACCGCACCAGGAGCGGTTCCGGATCTGGGCGCTGCTCAACGGCACGGTCCGGAACTGGACCTCGCGCCGCGAGCTCGATCCGCGCGGCCTCCGGGTCACCTTCGAGCAAGAGGTCAGCAGCCCGCCCATCGCGTCGATGGGCGGCGAGTGGTCGATGCGACAGCTGTCCGGCTCGCGCACGGAACTGCTCTTGCTGCACCACTTCACGGCCGTGGACGACGACCCGTCGACCATCGATTGGATCAACCGGGCCGTCGATGCCAACAGCAAGCGGGAACTCGAAGCGCTGCGCGATGTCGCAGAGCGCGGCGCGGACCTGAACGACGTGGTGTTCTCCTTCGAGGATTCGCTGCGGTGCGCGGGCCGCGCGGCCGACTGCTACGAGTTCGTGCACCGCGCCGACCTCTGGGACCACCGTCTCCCGCACGTGAGCCGGGTGCGGCTGGACGAGGACGACGAAGGCGTGCAGCAGCTCGAAATGGACACCACCACCGAGGACGGTGGCACGCACACCACCCGCTCCTACCGGGTCTGTTCCGCACCCTCCTGGATCGGCTACAAGCAGACCGTGCTGCCCGCGCTGTTGACCGGGCACAGCGGTCTGTGGACGTTCAGCGAGGATGCCGGGACCACCACGATGACGGCTCGGCACACCGTCGCGATCAAGACCGACGTGATCAGCGATGTCCTCGGGCCGGGCCGCAGCGTCGCCGACGCCCGCACCTTCCTGCGCTCCGCGTTGGGAGCCAACAGCCTCACCACCCTCACGCGGGCGGCCGAGTTCGCCGAGTCCCGCTCCGGAAAGCAGGCTTCGCGATGAGCGGGACCGCACCTGAGCCGAAGCTCGTAGAGCTCGCCGACGGGGTCTACGCGCACACCCAGCCGGACGGCGGGTGGTGCCTGAACAACGCCGGTCTGATCGCCGGCCGCGACGGGGTCGTGGTCGTGGACACGGCCGCCACCGAACGCCGAGCGCTGCTGCTGCGGAAAGCCGTCGACGCGCTCGGCACCGGTGGCCACCACCTGGTGGTCAACACCCATCACCACGGTGATCACGTGTTCGGCAACTACCTGTTCGCCCCCGCCGCCGCCGTCATCGCACACGAGCGTGCACGCGAGGAGATCGCCGAAACCGGGATGGGCCTGACCCTGTTGTGGCCGGAGGTGGAGTGGGGCGACATCCGCCTCGCGTTGCCGACGGTGACCTTCCAGGACCGGATGACGCTGCACGTCGACGACCGCATCGCCGAACTGCACCACGTCGGCCCGGCGCACACGACCAATGACGTCGTCGTGTGGCTGCCCGCGGAGCGCATCCTGTTCGCCGGCGACGTGCTGCTCAACGGGTGCACGCCGTTCAACTTGATGGGATCGATCGAGGGGAGCCTGCTCGCGCTGGAACGGCTGCGCGCGTTCGAGGCCCGGATCGTCGTCGGCGGTCACGGCGAGGTGTGCGGGCCGGAGGTGATCGACCGCACCGAGCGCTACCTGCGCCGGGTCCAGCAGCTGGCGGCGGCCGGATTCGCCGCGGGCCGCACGCCGCTGCAAGTCGCCCGCGACGCCGACCTCGGGGAGCACGCCGAACTGCTCGATCCCGAACGTCTGGTGGGCAATCTGCACCGGGCCTACGCGGAACTGGAGGGCGGCGAGCCGGGCAGGCCGCTCGACGTGGTGGCGATCTTCCAAGAAATGATCGACTTCAACGGCGGTGAGCTACCCACCTGCCTCGCCTGAGCGACGGCGTCGTCACGGCACTTCCGCCGGTGGCCCGATGCTTTCGGTGCGCCACCGGCCCCGGTTCTCCCGGTACCAGGCGACGACTTCGTGCAGACCTTCGTCAAGATCACGAACCGGGTGGTAGCCGAGCTCGGTTCGGATCTTGGCGTCGTCGATCGAGTAGCGCAGATCATGGCCCTTGCGGTCGGGAACCCAGCGGATCAGCTCCGTCCCGGCTCCGCAGAGTTCGAGCAGCCGATGGGAGAGCTCGATGTTGCTCCGTTCGGTGCCGCCGCCGATGTTGTAGATCTCGCCGGCCCGGCCGTGCGCCAGCACCAGGTGAATCCCCCGGCAGTGGTCCTCCACGTGCACCCATTCCCGGACGTTGCGCCCGTCCCCGTACAGCGGGATGGGCAGACCGTCGAGCAGGTTCGTGATGAAGCGCGGCACCAGCTTCTCCGGATGCTGACGCGGGCCGTAGTTGTTGCTGCAGCGGGTGATCCGCACGTCCAGCCCGTGGGTCCGCTGGTACGAGCGGGCTATCAGATCGGCGCCCGCCTTCGATGCGGCGTAGGGCGAGTTCGGCAGCAGCGGTTCGGCTTCCGTCCACGATCCTTCGGCGATCGATCCGTACACCTCGTCGGTCGAGACTTGCACGACAGTGTCCACATCGGATTCCAGACAGGCGTCGAGGAGCGTCTGGGTGCCCAGCACATTGGTGTGCACGAACTCCCTCGCCCCGGCGACCGATCTATCCACATGGGACTCGGCGGCGAAGTGCACGACCTCAGCGTGCCCAGGAAGCACCCGGCGCAACAGCCGCTCGTCGCAGAGATCTCCGCGAACCACGCCCAACCGCGGATGCCCCGACGGCAGATTCCTGATGTCACCGGCGTAGGTCAGCTTGTCGACGACGGTCACCTCGGCGTCTTCGTAGCCGGGATACCCGCCCGCCAACATGGTCCGGACGAAGTGCGAACCGATGAAGCCGGCTCCGCCGGTCACGAGAACTCTCACCTTCCACCCCCAGGGACGCGGACAACGGTCGTCATGTTTCCCGTCACCGGTCGAGGTTCGATCGAGTCGCGCGGCACCGTCCCCATCGACCGGTCTTCGAGCGGAACGTCAGCCGGAATTCGAGCACCGGGGAACAGACTCGGCGCTGATCCGGGGCGGCTCCGCTGTGCGTCCCGCAGTCCAGGCGAGGGAGGCAACGTGTTCCGGGAGATCTCGGAATTCCACGAATGGTTCGCCGAACGCGGCCGGGCGAACGCCTACGAGGTCACCCGGACCAAGCTGGACGAGCTCGACGGCTGGCACTTCGACGACGAGACCGGCAACCTCGTCCACCGCAGCGGCAAGTTCTTCTCCATCGAAGGCCTCGAGATCAGCACCGACCACCGCGAGGTGGAGTCCTGGACCCAACCGATCATCCTGCAACCGGAGATCGGAATCCTCGGCATCCTGGTCACGAAGTTCGACGGCGTGCCGCACTGCCTGATGCAGGCGAAGATGGAGCCCGGCAACATCAACCTGCTCCAGCTCTCCCCCACGGTGCAGGCCACCCGGAGCAACTACACCCGGGTGCACCAGGGCAGCGCGGTGCCGTACCTGGAGCACTTCGTGGCCCCCAGGTCCGGGAAGGTCGTCTTCGACGCGTTGCAGTCGGAGCAGGGATCGTGGTTCCTCCACAAGCGCAACCGCAACATGATCGTGGAGACGACGGCGGACGTCCCCGTGCTCGACGACTTCTGCTGGCTCACCTTCGACCAGCTCGGCGCGCTGCTGCGCGAGGACAACCTGATCAACATGGACTCCCGGACCGTGCTGTCCGGGCTGCCCTTCCTCGCCGGCGAGGATGAACCGACCGCCGACCCCGGTCCGGACGCGGCCCCCGAGCATTCCTTCGAGCAGTTGCTGAGCTGGTTCACCGAAGCCCGTTCCCGCTACCGCCTCGACCGGCGCACGATGCCGTTGCGGCAGGTCCGCGGCTGGCTCCGGGAACCCGACCGGATCAGGCACGAGCAGCGGCGCTACTTCAACGTGGTCGGGCTCGACGTGCGGGCCAGCAACCGGGAGGTCACCGGCTGGTCCCAGCCGATGATCGCACCCAGCGACCGCGGGGTGATCGCCTTCCTCGGCCGCCGGATCCACGGCGTGTTCCACGTCCTCGTGCAGGCCCGCACCGAGGCGGGCACCTCCGATGTCGTGGAGATGTCGCCGACGGTCAACTGCATACCGTCGAATTACCGGGACGCGCCCGCCGACAAACGTCCTCGCTACCTGGATCAAGTGCTGATGGCGCCGTCCTCCGCGCTGCTGCTGGACGTCGTGCACTCCGAAGAGGGCGGGCGCTTCTACCACGCCGAGAACCGCTACTTGGTGGTGGAGGCCGACGAGTCGTTCCCGCACCAGGTTCCGGACGACTTCACGTGGATGACTCCGCAGCAGCTCATGGGGTTCGTCCGGCACGGCAACTACGTCAACGTCGCCGCACGCTGCCTGCTCACCTGCATGAACGTCGGGCGCCGCGCGTTCGACGGTGCGGGACGCCGGTGAACCCCGCACCGCCGAGAACGAGGAGAACGCCGTTGAGCGAGCCGACATCGTCGATCACCGAGGAACCCGGAGCCACCGGAGCGCTCTCGAACACCGTCGACGGAAGCGACCTGCGCAGCACGATGGCCCGGTTTCCCACCGGTGTCACCATCACCACCACGCTGGACCGCGATGGTGCGCCGTGGGGGTTCACCGCCGGTTCGCTGGTCTCCGTCTCGCTCGATCCGCCGCTGATCTCGGTATGCGTGGCGTTCGGCGCGCGCTGCTACCCCGCGTTCGCCGAGAGCGGGACCTTCACCGTCAACGTGCTGCGCCATGACCGGGCGGAGCTCGCTCGCACCTTCGCCAGCAAGGGCGTCGACAAGTTCGCCGCCGCCGGGTTCACCCGGTCCGCGACCGGAATGCGCCTCGACGAGGGCACCGTCGCCGTACTCGGCTGCGAGGTGCACGGCAGGCATCCGGCAGGCGATCACCTGATCCTCGTCGGCCTGGTCCGCGAGCTCGAGCGTTCCTCCGACGACCAGCTGTTGTTCGCCGACCAGCGATTCTCCCGGCTCGCACGATGAGCGGGGTGGACAACAGCACCGTGTCGGTGGGCGTACTGGGCTGTGCCGACATCGCGGCCCGCCGGGTCCTGCCCGCGTTCGCCACGGCCCCCGGGGCCGAGATCACCGCGATCGCCAGTCGCAGCGCGGACAAGGCACGGGCACTCGCCGCACGATTCACGGCCGACCCGGTCGAGGGCTACCAGCGACTGCTGGACCGCGCCGACGTCGATGCCGTCTACCTGCCGCTGCCCTCCGGATTGCACGCGGAGTGGATCGAGCGAGCGCTGCGGGCCGGAAAGCACGTGCTCGCGGAGAAACCGCTGACGACCTCGCCCGAGGACACCAGTGCCCTGCAACGGCTCGCGGCGGACCTCGGCCTGGTGCTGGAGGAGAACTTCATGTTCCGGCACCACGGCCAGCACGCCGTCGTCCGCGCCTTGCTGGACGAGGGCGTGGTCGGGCGGCCGCGCGCATTCTCCGCCGCGTTCGCGATCCCGTCGCGCCCCCGCGGCGACATCCGCTACCAGGCCGAGCTCGGCGGCGGCGCGCTGCTGGACGTCGCGGGCTATCCGGTCGCCGCCGCGCAGTTGTTGTTCGGCCCGGACTGGCGGGTCGAGGGCGCATTCCTCAAGCACGAGCCGGAATTCGGCGTGGACGTGGCCGGGACCGCATTGCTGAGCACGCCCGCGGGGCCGGCGGCCACGCTGATCTTCGGCCTCGAACACCACTACGGCTCGCGATACGAGATCTGGGGCGATGCGGGCCGGCTCGCCGTGGACCACGTGTTCACCACCCCGGCCGCCCACCGTCCCGTGGTTCGCATCGAACGCGCGGACCATCAGGAGGAACGGGTGCTTCCCGCCGAGGACCAGGTCTCCAACGCCGTCCGGGCGTTCCTGCGCGCGGTGCGCCGCGGTTCCGCTCACGGGACACGTGCCACCGGGGTGCAGGCGGACCTGCTCGAAGCGATCCGCCACGCCGCACGGCCGGTTTCCTCCGCCCCTCACGTGGAGAAGCAGACATGACCCTCGCCGCACATTGGGAGACGACCGAAGATGACTGACAAGGCGACGATCTTGCAGCAGGTTCGCGAATACCACGAGCGGAAATCCGGTGCGGATTTCGTCCCGGGTGAAACGCCCATCCCCGCGTCGGGAGCGGCACTCGACGCCGACGATCGAGTGGCGCTGGTCGAAGCCGCGCTGGAGATGCGCATCGCGGCGGGACCCGCTTCCCGCCGGTTCGAGCGCGAGTTCAGCCGGATGTTCGGTCTCCGCAAGGCGCACCTGACGAACTCGGGTTCCTCGGCGAACCTGCTCGCGCTCAGCGCGCTGACCTCACCGCAGCGCGAGGATGCCCGGCTGGTGCCCGGCGACGAGGTGATCACGGTCGCCGCGGGGTTCCCCACCACCGTGAACCCGATAATCCACAATGGACTCATACCGGTGTTCACCGACATCGAGCTCGGCACCTACAACACGACCCCGGACCGGGTCGCCGCCGCCATCGGACCGCGCACCAAGGCCATCATGATGGCCCACTCGCTCGGAAACCCGTTCGCCGCGACCGAGATCGCGGAAATCGCACAGCAGCACGGACTACTGCTGATCGAGGACAACTGCGACGCCGTCGGCTCCACCTACCAGGGCCGGCTCACCGGGACCTTCGGAGACATGGCGACGGTCAGCTTCTACCCCGCCCACCACATCACCATGGGCGAAGGCGGCTGCGTGCTCACCGACGACCTCGCGCTGGCGCGCATCGTCGAATCACTGCGCGACTGGGGACGGGACTGCTGGTGCGAACCCGGGGAGGACAACCGCTGCTTCAAGCGGTTCGACCAGCAGCTCGGCGACCTGCCGCACGGCTACGACCACAAGTACATCTTCTCCCACGTCGGCTACAACCTGAAGTCCACCGACCTGCAGGCCGCGCTCGGGGTGACGCAGCTCGGGCGGATCGACGAGTTCGGCGCCGTCCGGCGGTCCCACTGGCAGCGGATGCGCCACGCTCTGGACGGCCTGCCCGGCCTGCTGCTGCCCGAGCCCACGCCCGGTGGCGACCCCAGCTGGTTCGGCTTCGTGCTCACCGTGCTCCCGGAAGCACCGTACACACGCCGGGAACTCGTCACCTTCCTCGAAAACCGGCGCATCGCGACCCGCCGGTTCTTCGGCGGCAACCTGACCCGCCACCCGGCCTACTTCGACCGCGAATACCGGGTCTCCGAGGAGCTCACCAACAGCGACATCGTCACCGAGCACACCTTCTGGGTCGGCGTTTACCCCGGGCTGACCGAGGAAATGATCGATTACACCATCGAGTCGATCAGAGAGTTCGTGCTCAAGAACTCGTGACGTGAATTCCTCGGCACGGCGCAAGACTCCGGCGCCCGCCGGTGGGAGTGCTCCCGCCGGCGGGCGCCCGGTCTCGGTCGGCTGCCGCGCGAAACGGCGCCGCCACGAACTTCAGCCGCGAACCGTTGCCGTGAGCACCTGGTAGTGCAGTTCCTGGACGTCCTGCGAGGGGTCCAGGCCGAGTTCGCTGTCCAGGTTCAGGCGCAGTCGGTGGTAGATGTTGAGCGCATCGCTGCGCCTGCCACTGCGGTCGAGCGCCCGGATCAGCTGCGCGTGCAGCCACTCGTCGAAGGGATGCGTTTCCACCAGCGAGTGCAGCTCACCCAGCAGCTCTCGGTGCATGCCGAGCCGCATCTCCCCCTCGATCCGCAACTGCAGCGTGGCCATCTGGTGTTCACGCAGCTCCGCGACGTACGCGGACAGCTGTGACCCGTGGTTCACGTTGGCCAGCGGCGAACCGGACCACAGCGCGAGCGAGGCGCGCAGGTCGGCCACCGCTTCGTCGGGCCTGCCTTGTTCCAGGTGCCTCCTGCCGGATCTGCTCAACCGCTGGAACGACGCCAGATCCACCTGATCCGGGCGCACCCGCAAGGTGTAGCCGGGCGATCGCGTCACGACGAGCTGTTCGCCGTCATCGGCCAGCTGCTCGCGTTCGATCAATTTGCGCAGGTGGTAGATGTAGGTCTGGATCGTGGTCAGCGCGCTGGGCGGCGGGTTCTCCCCCCACAACTCCTGGATCAGGGAGTCCGCGTAGACGACTTGGTTCGCCCGCAGCACCAGCAGGGCCAGCACCTGACGCACCTTCGGCGCGCTCGGCGTGCACTCCCGTTCTCCGTCCACGACCTCCAACGGCCCCAGCACCCGGAACTCCGGGTCGCGGACGGCTTCTCGTTCATCCACGACCGAGGTCCCGGCCCCGGAAAAGGATAGGCCGGAGTCAAATTGTTTCACTCGAATCCCCCAGGATGAGTTGAAATTCATATTCACTTAACCGGTCATGCCGACCCCGCCCCTTGGGATCGGCACGACGCGATCGTATCTCACCGAACCGTTCGGCCGGCGAAAAAACACACACGCGAGACCACTCGTCTTGCTCGCAAGACGAATAGCGCACCGCTTTAGCCGCGCTTCTCGGCCATCCGAATCGGAAATCCGACGACCTAGCTGAACACGGCGCAAACCATCGACTCGACCAGCCCTCGTGCAGACCAGACTACAGAGGGAAGCAAGCCGGACGATTGAGACGAACGAGTGAATCTTTCCGCAACCCGCGAAACCTTCCCATCCCCGGACACACCGGAAAAACGAGGATTTAACATCCCCGGACTTCAGTCCCGGAGGAAGTTTGGCGGAAACACGACAGCCGGTTTCCGCACCGCGCCGCTCCGAAACGACGACATCGAGTGGATCTCGGCCGATCCTTGAGCTGATGAAACCACGCTGAAGCGGTCCGAACCACTAGCACGAGGAATCCGCCATGACGGGAAATCAGGTAGCCCTCATCACCGGTTCCGCGTCGGGCATCGGCGCGGGAATCGCACGTCGGCTCGCGGCTGACGGGATGCGCGTGGTCATCAACTCACGCTCCCCAGGCCCCGGCACCGACCTCGCGGAAAGCCTGCCGGGCGCGATCTACGTGCAGGCCGACGTGTCCGTTCCCGAGCAGGCCGAACGGCTCGTCGCGGAGACCGTCGAGCGGTGCGGCCGCTTGGACGCGCTGATCAACAACGCGGGAACGACGGAGGTCATCCCGCACGGTGATCTCGATTCGGCGACCGTCGAAGTGTGGCGGCGAATACTGGACCTGAACGTGCTCGGAACCTGGCAGTTGTCCGCGATCGCCGCGTCGCACCTGAAGCATTCCGATTCCGGCACCATCACGAACATCTCCTCGGTCGCCGGCAGCCGCCCGGCGGGAAGTTCCATTCCGTACGCCGTGAGCAAAGCGGCCATCGAGCACATGACTCGGTTGCTGGCAAAAGCACTCGGACCCCGAATCCGCGTCAACGCCGTCGCCCCCGGACTGATCGAAACCCCGTGGACCAGCGATGATCCGTTCTTCGCGGCCATCGCGGAAAAGGTTCGGGAAGCCACGCCGCTCGGCCGGGTCGGAAATCCCGAGGACGTCGCCGAAGCGGTCGCCGGCGTGCTCGCGGCCCGATACCTGACCGGCGCGGTGGTCCCGGTTGACGGCGGCGCGCATCTGATCTGACCACGACGAAAGCCGCAACGTGATAGGGGCGCACCAGCACATGGAACTCGCCGTCAACCTGATATTCAGCGATGCCGCCGCGCTGGCCGAGCGCGCGGAAGAACTCGGTTACGAACTCGCACTCGCACCCGAGGGGTACCGATCCGATGCGGCGAGCGTGCTCGGCCTGGTCGCGGGACGCACCCGGCGCATCGCGCTGGGCACGTGCGCGATGCAGATCCCGGCTCGGCCACCGGCCACCGCCGCGCTGACCGCGGCCACGCTCGACTCGATCTCGGGCGGCAGGCTGCGGCTCGGGCTGGGGGTCTCGAACCCGGACGTCTCGGAGGGCTGGTACGGCGTGCCGTTCGAGCGGCCGCTCGAGCGGACCAGGGAATACGTCGAGATCGTCCGCGCCGCACTGCGCGGCGACCCGGTCACCTACCAGGGCAGGCACTTCCGGCTTCCGGCCGGAGGGCGCCAGGCGGCGCCGCTGCACCTCTACACCGCCGGGCACCGACCGGACCTGCCCATCTACTTGGCCGCGGTCGGTCCGGCGAACCTGCGGCTGGCCGGTGAGATCGCGGACGGCTGGCTCGGTGCCTTCGTATCTCCGGAGGCCGTGGCGGACGCGTGCCGGCACATCGAGCGTGGACGCGCCCGCCGGGGCGGCGAGCTGCCCGACTTCGCCGTCATTCCCTGCGTCCCGGCGGCCGTGGACACGGATCCGGGTGAGGCCGCCGACCGACTTCGCGGCCAGTACGGGTACTTGATGGGCATCGGCGACCGGGACACCAACATCTACTGTGGACTGGCGCGCAGGCTCGGCTTCGCCGAGGCCGTGGACCGAATCCACGAACACGTCGCCGCCGGGGACCACGCGGCCGCGGCGGCCGCGGTGCCGTTCGAACTGATCAACGCCACGGCGCTGCTCGGGCCGACGGAGCGCATCGCGGCCCGGTTGGCCGAATATCGGGACGCGGGCGCGACGACGGTGAGCATCATGGTCTCGGCCGCCGACACCGATCTCGCCGGACGCCTCCAGATCTTGGAAACCTGCGCGGCCGCGGCCGCATGACCCGTGAGCGTGAGAGGTGGGCGATACCGCACCGGTATCGCCCACCTCGTCGTCGCACCGGTGCTCACTCACCGACCAGCACGACGACCTTGCCCTTGCCGTGCCCCGTTTCGACATCCCGGTGCGCCTGCGCCGCGTGTTCCAGGTCGAAGGTCGACCGCACGTGCAGCCGCAGCTCCCCCCGCTGGTGGAGATCGACGAGCTCCGCGAGGCGCTGAGCGGAGCGCTCGGCGCGGATTCCCCGCGCCCCGAGCTGCTCGGCGAGATCGTGGTCGACCAGCGTCGCGACGCGGTCGGGGATGGAGACCAGGTCGATCGAATCCCGCAGGGCTTGCCCGCCGGCCCCGTCGAGCACCGCGTCCACACCTCCCGGGGCGAGCGCTCTGACTCGGTCCACCAGCCCGTCGCCGTAAGTCACCGGCACGGCACCGAGTTCCTTGAGGTACGCGTGGTTGGCCTCGCTCGCGGTTCCGATCACGGTCGCCCCCCACGCCTTCGCGAGCTGCACCGCCACGGTGCCGACCCCTCCCGCTGCCGCGTGGATCAGCACCGTGGTCCCGGACCCGACCCCGAGTTCGTGCAACGCGGTGTAAGCGGTCTGCCCGGACGCCGAGAGCGAGCCCGCCACCTCCCACGTCATCGACGAGGGCTTGCGCACCGCCGCCGTCTCGTCGACGACCACGTACTCCGCGAGTCCGGACATGAAGACCCAGCCCAGCACCTCGTCACCGACGGCGAAACCGGTGACTTCGGCACCGACCTCGTCCACCACCCCGGCGTACTCGTTGCCGATCTGCTGCGGGAACTCGACCGGGAATCCGGGCCAGCCTTGGCGCACGCCGGTGTCGAACGGCTGCACCCCGGCGGCCCGCACCCGCACCCGCAGCTGGCGCGGTCCGGGTCGCGGGTCGTCGAGTTCGACGACCCGAAGCACCTCCGGTGGCCCGTTCTCTTCAAACACCACGGCTTTCACCGTTCAACACCTCCGGCCCCTCCGGTGGAACACCGCCGAGCGCAGCGCGCGGCCGGCGACAGGATCAACTACCACCGTAAAAGCTCAAGTGCAGTTGAGGTCAACCGATCCGGGCGCCGCCTCCAGCGTTCCTCCAGCTGTTCCGTCCCGAGAGGTCGGGAACACCGCGACTCGAAGCGGTGTCGAGCACGCCACGAGCACCGGCGAACACCATCCGGGTATCAGCACAACCGAGGCGACGGCGGAGGTTCGGCGATCGTGACCGACAAACACGCGATGACCCCTGACGAGGTCGGGGAGTACTACGACGACCGGAGCTGGCTCTACGAGATGTTCATGGGCCACAACCTGCACATCGGCTTCTGGGACGACGACGATCCGGACGCCGATCCGAAGGACCGCCTGACCGATGTGCTGCTCGGCGAGCTGGACTTGGGTGCGGGCGATCGACTGCTCGACGTCGGCTGCGGTCCTGGAAGGCCCGCGATCCGAGCGGCGCAGCGCACCGGTGCCGAGGTCGTCGGCATCACGGTCAGCTCCGAACAGGTCGAGACCGGCAACCGGCTCGCGGCGGAAGCCGAACTCGCCGGCCGCGTCCGATTCGAGCACGCCGACGCGATGCGGCTGCCCTACCCCGACGCGTCGTTCGACGCGGCCTGGGCCGTGGAGTCGATCATGTACTTGTCGGACCGCCCTGCCGCGGTGCGCGAGATTCGCCGTGTGCTGCGCCCGGGCGGCGTGTTCGTGCTCTCCGACTACACCGAACGCACCGTGCTCACCCCGGATCAGCGGGCGGTGCTGGCCGACGGGTTCACCGTCGACTCGTTGCCGACCGAACAGGGGTACCGGCGGATGATCGAGGAAGCCGGGCTGACCGTGCTGCGGACCACCGACGCGACCGCGCAGCTGCGTCGCTCGGTGGAGCGGACCGAACAGATCGTCGGCGAGAACCACGACCGCATCGTCGAGCGAGGCGGAGCGGATTTCGCCGCGGAGTTCCAGGGCATGATCGCGCAGGTGATCGCGCTGGAACGGGAGCAACTCGGTTACGCGATCGTGAAATCGGCCAAGGCAGCGCGATGATGGACCAGCTCACCCGCGCCACCGAGCTCGCCGCGACGAACGCGGCGGCCGCGGATCACCACCGCCGCCTCGACGATGAGGTCGTGGCGGGTCTCGTCGCGGCGGGGTTCCCGGCCCACTTCGTGCCCGCCGAGTTCGGCGGACGCGACGGCACCTTCCGGGATCTGGTGCGCGACGTCGCCCGGATCGGCGCCGCCTGCTCCTCCGCGGCGTGGTACGGGTCGCTGGGCGCAGCGGTCGGCCGTATCGCCGGGTTCCTGCCCCGCGCCGGGCGCGACCTGCTCTGGGCGGACGGGCCGGACGTGTTGCTGGCAGGTGCGCTGGTCCCCTCCGGTCGTGCGGAGCGGGTTCCCGGCGGATGGCGGCTCAGCGGACGGTGGCCCTACGTCAGTGCCGTCGAGCACGCCGCCTGGACGCTGGCCCGCAGCACCGAGTTCCGAGGGGAGCAAGCGGTGGAGAGCCGTTTCTTCCTGCTGCCGCGAAATTCCTACCGCACCACCGACTCCTGGCGCAGCGCCGGGATGCGCGCCACCGCCAGCAACGATCTGCACGCCGCGGACGTGTTCGTCGCCGAGGAATGTTCGTTCCCCGCCGACGACGTGCTGGCCGGCTGCGGGCCGCGGGACGAACCGCCTCGACCGGCGGTGCCGCTGCGCGCGGTCAACGGGCTCTCGTTCGCCGCGCCGATGCTCGGTGCGGCCCGCGGCGCGCTGGCCGGTTGGTGGGACCTCGCCGCGGCACGTCCCGCCGAGCAGGCGCAGGCGGCGACCGAGGGCGAGATGGCGGTCGTGCGTGCGGAATGCGAGATCGACGCCGCGGAACTGCTGCTCGATCGGGTCGCCGAGATCGCCGACGCAGGGCACGTCACGCAGCGCGCAACGCTGCGGTCGATGCGGGACTGCGCCATGTCCGCCGAGCTGCTGACGACCGCCATCAACCGGCTGGTGCGCTCGGCGGGGACGCGCGGTCAGGACGACACCTGCCGGTTGCACCGGTTCGCGCGGGACGTGACCGCGGCCGGGACGCACACCATGCTGCGGTTCGGTCCGGCTGCGGCGGCGTGGGCCGGAAACGGGCGCCACGACTGACTTCTCCGCATCGGGGTCCTCCTTGAACGGAGCCCGGTGCGGTGGTGCCGATGACGATCCCGGACATGCCGCAGCGGTGGCGCCTCACCGGCGCCACCGCTGCGCGCACAACGGGTGGATCAGCCCTGCTCGGTCGCCTGGACCGCCGTCGTGGTGAACCGCACCGGCTTCTTCGGGTCCGGGTAGCACTGCAGGTCGCCGACCTGGCCGTTGCTCGGATCCTCGCTCGTCCAGCGGAAACCGGGATCGTCGTAGCTGGTACCCGCCGGAGCCGTCACCAGTTCTCCCTCCGCGGGGGCGACCAGTTCCACCACCAGATCGGGCAGGTCCGCGTCCTCATCGGCGACGAACGGCCCGGTGGCGTCCAAGATGAGGCGATCCCCCTCGACCTGGACGTTCTGCTGCGAGTCGCCGAGGTTCGAGCCGCCGACGAGCTCGTAACCGGCGACCTCGGCGTCCGCAGGCAGCGTGAACACCATCCGCACATCCCAGACCTGCTTGTTGAACTGCGGTAACGGGTTGATCGGCTCCGAGTCGAACTTGACGGTGAAGTGCTCGCCCGGCTGCACCTGGGCCGGGGCGGTGACGTCGTAACCGCGCTCGTAGTCGAGCACGAACGGCTCACCGTCGACCTCGGTCGGGCACAGGTAGGGCACGGCCGTGGCGGCGGTGCCTGCCTGCGCGGCCGGTGCCAGGAACGCACCGGCGGTGGCGAGCACGAACAGTCCGGCGGCGCTGCTGAGTTTCTTGTTCACGTGCGCATGTCCTTTCTCGATGGTGCAGGCGACCCGGTCCGGGTCGCACGATCATGGGCCTCCCGCCGAGCGCGGGACGCCTGCTCGGATTGCTGGGGCGCGGTTCGGTGCCGACGGCGCCCGGCGCGGTTCACCCCCGCGTCGCCGCCAGCTCTTCCAGAACCCCGGTCACTTCGGCGGGAGTCGGCATCGCCGCGTTCTCCGCCGCCACCTCCTGCGCCCGGTCCCGGTAGGTGAGGTCGTTCACCACTTCGGTCGCCGCCTCGACGATCGCCTCCGCGGAATCCGCGCCGGGCTGGATCGTCTTCGCCGCGCCGAACGAGCTGAGCCTGTCGGCGTAGTCGACCACGTTCGGCAGGTACGGGATGAGCACCTGCGGCACGCCGTTGGCCATCGCCGTGAGCATCGTGTTCCCGCCCGCGTGGTGGACCAGCAGGTCGGTCGTGCGGACCACCACGTCCAGCGGAATCCAACCGGCGTGCACGTTCTCCGGCAGCGATCCGAGGTCGGTGGCGATGTCGTCCGGTGCGGCCACCAGCAGTTCGACGTCCAGCTTCGACACCTTGCGCACCAGCCCGTCCAGGACCTCGAAGTCGTACTCCTTGGTGACCCGGCTGCCCGCGGTCACCAGTAGCCGCGGGCGCGTGCCGCGCCGGTACATCCACGGTTCGATGCGGCGTTGGCTGCTGACGGGGATGTAGCGCATCGGCTGGCAATCGGCCGCGTCGGCCCGCCGCAGGCTCGGCGGGCAGACGTCCACGAACAGGTCCGGCCGCGGCAGGTCGTCCAGCCCGAGCTCCGCGAGCTCCGGCCCCAGTTCCGCGGCCGCGGCGAGGTCGAGCACGCGCGGCTCGCCCATGTCGATGGCGTGCTTGACGTGCGGCACACCGAGCTTCGCCGCGATCAGCGGCGCGGAGTACGACAGCGCTCCGCCGACGACGACGTCGGGCCGCCAGTCCTCGGTGAGCTGGGTGAGCGCGGGGAGGCTGTGCGCCGCGAACCGGCCGAAGCCGCGACCGTTGAAGATCAGCCGCTCGTGCGGGTCCTTCGGCAGGGTCAACGGCGTGCCCAGCCGGTCGGCGAACATGAAGTCCATCATCGTCTTGTCGGTCGCCGCCACCGCCGGAAGACCGGTGCTGGTCACGGTCGGGACGGTGTTCTCAGGGGTGGCGACCAACACTTCGTGGCCGGCGTTTCGCACGGCGAGGGCCAGCGGAGTCACGGCGAAGATGACCCCGCCGCTGCCGCCTGCAACAAAGAGAACTCGCATTCCCCCACGGTCGTCGGGACCGCTCCAGCGTCACTCGAAAGCACCTCGACGACGCGCCGAACGGCGTGCCCGAACCTTGACCTCGACTTTGCTTGAGGTAGCAGACTCCCGTCCGGGGGCGGCTCCATGCGCCCCCGCACTGGGGATGACGACCTTTCCAAGGGGGACTTCACATGACGCCGACCAGACTCGTCCGGGCCAGGTACGGAGCGCCAGGTGATCGAGGATGACCGACACGATCCGCCCCGTGGCCGGCGAACGGCCACCACTGCCGAGCCGGGCCGCACTGATCTCCATCCTCGTCGGCTTGATGCTCGGCATGTTCCTCGGCGCGCTGGACACCATGATCATGGCCTCGGCGCTGCGCACCGTCGCCGACCAGCTGCACGGACTCACGTTGCAGGCGTGGGTGACGACGGCCTACCTGGTCACCATGACCGTCTCGGCACCGCTGTACGGCAAGCTCTCCGACATATACGGCCGCAAGCCGCTGTACCTCACCGCGATCCTGCTGTTCCTGGCCGGTTCGCTGCTGTGCGGGATGGCGCAATCGATCTACCAGCTGGCCGCGGCACGAGCGGTGCAGGGACTCGGGGCGGGTGGGCTCACCTCACTGGCCCTGGCCGTGGTCGCCGACATCTCTCCGGCCGAGAAGCGATCGCGCTACCAGGCGAACCTCGGGGCGGTCTTCGCGCTGGCGAGCGTCGCCGGGCCGGTGCTGGGCGGGTTGTTCGCCGGTGCCGACCAGATCCTGGGCATCGCGGGCTGGCGCTGGATCTTCCTGATCAACCTGCCGATCGGCCTGGTGGCGTGCGTGCTGGTCGCCCTGCTGCTGCGGGTGCCGAACGAGCGGGTGGCCCACCGGGTGGACTTCGGCGGTGCGATCACGCTCGTGCTGTGCGTGTTCCCGCTGCTCGTGGTCGCCGAGAACGGGCGGGAATGGGGCTGGGGCTCGCCGTTGTCACTGTTGTCGTTCGCCGCGGGCGGGGTCGGACTGGCCCTGTTCCTGACCGTGCAACGACGCGTGGGCGATGGCGCGTTGCTACCCGGCAGGCTGTTTCGGAACCTGTCCTTCTCGTTGGTGAACGCGGTCAATTTCCTGGGCGGCATCGGCGTTTTCGCCGGCCTGGCCTTGCTGCCGCTGTACCTGCAGATCGTGCAAGGGCTCAGCCCCACCGCGGCCGGCCTGTTACTGCTGCCGCAGTCGCTGGCCACCACACTCGGTGCCCGCAATTCGAGCGCGCTGACCGAACGGTTCGGTTATCAGCCGGTGCTGGCCGCGGGCATGGCGCTGATGACCGTGGTGTTCGCGCTGCTCGGGCAGGTCGGGTTGCAGACTCCGCTGTGGGTCCTCGGGGTGCTCGTCACCTGCCTCGGCTACGGGATGGGGTTGTTCTTCCAGGTGATCCTGGTGGCGATCCAGAGCAGCGTGCCCCAGTCCGACCTCGGGCTCGCCAGCGGCCTGTACAGCTTCTCCCGCCAGATCGGCGGTGTCGCCGGGACGGCGGTGTTCGTGTCCCTGCTGTTCGGGATCGCGAGTTCCCGGGCGGGCGAGGACTTCCGCGCCGCGGCGGCCGAACCTCCGCTGCGCTCGGCGCTGGGCGACCCCGGCACGCTCGCGGACCCCGCCAACGCGCACCTGCTCGACCAGCTCCAGAACCGGGGAACGGTGGACTTCGACGACACCTCGTTCCTCACCCACGTCGACGACCGGCTGGCCCAGCCCGTCCTGGAGACCTTCGCCTCGTCGCTGAACGTGGTGTTTCTCGTCGTCGCCGGATTCCTCGCGCTGTCAGTGCTGATCACGCTGGCGTTGCAGGGCCGGAGCATGCCAGCGGAAACGGAATCGGAGGAGCGCGAATGAACCGGCGAGATGAACTGCTGACGGTGGAGATCTGGGCCGACGTGGTGTGCCCGTGGTGCTACTTGGGCAAGCTCAACTGGACCGCGGCGCTGGAACGGTTCCCGCACGCCGAGCAGGTGCGCACGGTGTGGCGTTCGTTCGAACTGCGCCCAGGGCTGCCTCCGGGCCAGGGCGACAAGCTCGTCGACATCATGCGGCGGGACTGGGGCATGCCGGAATCCGAGATCGAGAGCGTCTTCGACCGGATCAGGTCCGGCGGCGCCGCCGGGAACGTGGTGCTCCGGCCGGAACAGGTGCGGCCGGTCAACACCTTCGACATGCACCGGTTGCTCCACTCGGCGCGGGAGTCCGGGCACGAGGACGTGCTGCTGAATCTGCTGATGCACGCATATCACGCGGAGGGCGCCGACCTGTCCGATCACGGCGTGCTGCGGCGCCTGGCGGTCGAGGCGGGCTGCGATGGCGGGGCGGCCGCGGCGTTGCTCGCCGGCGACCAGTACGCCGACCAGGTGCGGCTCGACGAGTCCAGGGCCTCCGATGTCGGTGTCACCGCCGTGCCCTCCTACCGGTTCGGCTCGGACCGGGCGGTGTCCGGCGCGTTGAGCGCCGCGGAACTGTTGTCCCTGCTCCAGGAACAGTGGCAGCGGACGGCAACGGTGAGCTGACCGGGTCGTGGTGCGGGAACCGGCCATCGCCGGTTCCCGCACCGCTCACGACCGGTTCGCGTTCGAGACCGCCGTTCCCAGCAGCTCGGCCACCTCCGCCGCAGGCGCCAAGCCTGATATCGGCCGGCCGCCGTCCAGCACGATCGAGGGGATCGCGGTCACGCCCGACTCCGCCGACCGGCGGTAATCGGCCCGCACTTGCTCAGCGCGCTCCGTACCGGTGAGCAGCCGGGTCACCTCGTCTTCCGCGAGACCCGCTTCGACACCGAGTTCCGCGAGCACCGTCGTCGAGGAGATCACCCGATGCTCGCTGAAGTGCGCTCGGAACAGCAGTCGCCACAGCTCTGCCGCGCACCCTCGGTCCGCGGCCAGCGCGAGCAAGCGGTGGGCGTCGAAGCTGGACACCTGTCGGGTACCGGCGAGGTCGATCACCAACCCGTGCTCGGAGCCCGTGGACTCGATCAGAGCTATCCGGGCGGGTACCTGCTCAGCGGGCAGGTACCCGGCCATCGCCTCGGGCACGGTCGGCCCGGGCGTCTTAGGGGCGTCCGGGATCAAGGCATGACAACGCCACACCGGCTCCAACCGGTCTCGTACCGGTTCCGCCACCATTCCCAGCGCCAGCTCCACGCGGTGCAGACCGATGTAGCACCACGGGCACAGGACATCGCCGAAGATCTCGACCTTCACCGCGTCCCGCATCATGAGGGTGCCAGCGCGGTCAGCGCCGACCAGTCGATGCGGGGAGCCGCGAGGCCGCGCCGCTGCAGGTACTGCTCGGTCCGAGCACGGCCATCGTCGATCCATTCCTCGAACGAGCCCGCTCCGTGCCCGGAGGCGAGCGCGCCGGGGATGCGCTCCGGGGTGAACCGCCACTCCCGTCCCGAGCCGTACGCGGTGCCGGCGACGTGCAACGAGAGCATCTCCCCGGAACGGCCGTCGTGCCGGTGCCACAACAGGTTCGCCGGGCCGACCTTGCCCGCGAAGTCCTCCGAGGTGCGCACCACCAGCTCGCCGTCCACATCCGACTCCGAGACCCGCGCGCGAACCGCGTAGGGGTGGCCGGTCGTGTCCCTGGCGGCGAACACCGCCGTGGGGTAGCGGCTCAGCGCGTCCTTGACCTGGACGGCGAGCGGTTCCTCCTCCGGGGGGTACGGCTCGAAGGTGCCTCCCGCCTCCGGTGCCTCCAACGCGTGCACCCGCTCCGGGGTGACGAAGAACGGCAACCGCAGGTAGTACCAGTCCATCGTCCCCTGCGCCTCCGCCTCGGCGACCTCGTCGGCGAGTGTCGGAGATTTGCGCAGAAGTTCCGCCCAGTAGTCCTTGATGTCCTGCGGCGGCGCGATCACGTTCGGCGCGCTCGCCGTCCCTTGCACGAGAACGTTCGGCTTTCCGCTCAGACCGCTTCCCGTCGGGTCGGAGAAGAGCAACGCCACCCGGCCGTCCCGGCGAATGTTGAACGCCTTCTGCGGATACGACAACGGGGTGGTGATGATGATCTGCTGCGTCTCGGGTACCCAGGCGCCCGCCATGGGCCGGACGTTGAGTCCGCCGTCGCGCGCGATCGTGCTCAGCTCCAGAACTCGCACCTCGGCGAGAACGGCGGACAGCTCGTCATCGATTCGCATTCCCCATCCTTTCAGCGGCTATTCCGTCCGCTCCGGTCATTCGCGGACGACAGAACCGGACGCTACAACCTGAACCAAAGTTGAGGTCAATCGAACGCACGGTTCCCCGGGGCGATCCGCATCGGTCAGCGTCCGCGCGCCGATCGCTGCACCGCGGCGCGGACCACCTCCGATGCCGAGGGCAGCAGGTCGATCCGCCGCAGGTAGTCCGCGCGTCCGGCCGCCAGGCCGGCCCTGGCGTCAGGGTCGTGCAGCATCCGTGTGAGACCCGTCAGCACGGCGTCCTCGTCGAAGATGTCGGCCACCGATCCCGCGGGCAGAAAGGGATTCTCCGTCAGCGTCGGCCGCGTGATCGCATTCCAGCGCCACGGCCACAGAGTGAACGGGGGAACCTCGCCGGGGAACCGATCCAGCCACTCCCCTGTGATCGGCCCCGGCCTCGCACCGGGGCCGTGGGATCCGGTGGTGAGGAATCCGGGAACATCGGCGAGCACGGCCATTTCCAAGACGGCGGCCGGGAAATACGACGACCACACCCCGTCCGCCGCTCGAACCCATTCACCGAGCTCGCTCGCGGTGTGCTCCGGCCGAATGCGAGTGCGTTCGGCAGGTAGCGCTCGATAGGCGTCGAATTCCGGACCGGGCAGCAAGAAATGCGTGTTCTCCGGCAACGCGCGGAGATACGACACGACCAGTTCCGGCACTCGCGCCGCGAGCTCGCGGGTGGCCCCGCCGGCCCGGCTGATCATGTCGTACTGCGGCTGGAGCGTCGGTACGACGAGCAGCCTGTCGTCCGGGCCGAGCGAGAGCTCCTCCCGGACCCGTTGCCGCCGCTGGGTGCTCGGCCCCGGAGACACGGTGCTCCGGTAGGCGAAGCAGTTCGCGTCCGCGCTGTCCGGGCGAGCGGCCGGGACGGGCCGAAGCCGGGCGGGCATGTCCAAGATTCGGTCCGAGATCCGCTCGCTCCGGCCCATGATCTCGACTTCGAGGCTGTCCGCGCTCAGTTCGTAGAGGTCCATCGGGATCACCGGCACGCCCAGCTCCTCGATGCACCACGGGTCCAGGCCGTAGCTGAAGGTGAAGGTCAACCAGTGCACCACGTAGTCGCTGAGCACCAACGCGTCCGGCCGCAGTTCGGAGACCAGGCGGCCCAGCACCGCGCGCACGTCTTCGCGGGAGTCCGGTGCGACGAGCGTGTACGGAAATCCCGCGGCCTTCAGCTGGTGCGAGTTGAACGGGTGCACCGCGAAGTGGCTGTCGATGCCCGCGCCGCGCACCTGCGTGGCCAGGTCCACCCCCATCGCCACCTCGTGATGTTCGTTCACGGCAGTGGCCAGGAACAGCAGTCGCATGGCGGCGTTCACCGCCGCTGCCGCGCGCGCGACCGGTTCGCGATGGCCTTGCGCACTTGTTCGGCGACCTGGTCGACCTGGGCATCGGTGAGCCCTTGGTGCAGCGGCAGGCACAGCGTCTCGTCGGAGGCGCGATCCGCCTCAGGCAACGACTCGGCGGCCCCGTAGGCGGGCACCTTGTGCAGCGGCGGATAGCGGAACGTCGTGTAGATCCCCGCGGCGTACAGGTCAGCGGCGACCTGGTCGCGGATTTCGGCGTCCATCTGGACCCAGTAGAAGTAGTAGGAGGAGCTGTGCCCGGCGGGCAGCGGCGGCGGTGGCCTCAGTCCGTCCACATCGGTCAGCGCCGCGTCGTACCGCCGGACGATTTCGCTGCGGCGCCGGACGAACTCGGGCAGCCTGCCGAGTTGCACGCTCCCGATGGCGGCGGTCAAGTCGTTGCCGATCACCCGCCGGGCGAAGTCGCGGACGTCGAGGTCCCACCAGCGGTGGGAGACCCTGGCCTTGGCGAACCCGCTGGACTGCTCCAAGCCGTGGTAGGCCAGCCGTCGCGCCCGCCTCGCCGCTTCCGGTTCACGCACGTAGAGCATGCCACCGTCACCGGTGCTGAGGATCTTCATCGCGTCGAAGCTCCACATCGCCATATCGCCGAATGTGCCGACGAGTCGGTCCCGCACTGTCGACGCGATCGCGCAGGCCGCATCCTCGATCAGCGCGACGCCGCGGGCACGGCACAGTTCCGCCACCGCCTCGACCTCTCCGGGATATCCGCCGTAGTGCAGCAGCACCACCGCTTTGGTCCGCTCGGTCAACGCGGCCTCGACGTCGGCGACGCCGGGGTTCAGCCCGCGCGCGTCCACGTCGCAGAAGACCGTCCGGGCACCGGTCGCGGCGACGGCGTTCGCGGCCGCGACGAAGCTGATCGACGGCAGCACCACCTCGTCGCCCTCTCCCAGCTCCAGCAGTTCGGTGGCGATGAACAGAGCCGCGGTGCAGGAGTTCAGGAACACGACGTGCGCCGGATCGACGCCGAGGTGCTCGGCGAATTCGGTTTCGAAGGCGGCGGTGCGCGGTCCGTGGCCCAGCCATCCGCTGTCGAACACGTCCGAGACCGCCGCCAACTCGGCGGCGCCGAGCGTGGGCTGGAAGATGTTGATCATAGTGCGCCTCCCTGGCTGAGGTGGGCGAAGGACCTGCCGCCCGGGTTAGCGAGCGGGCGTGGTCTCGGCTTGCGGGTCGGTGTGCTCGTCCGCCCACCGCGGCAGGATTCCCGCTGCTCGCGCCGCGAGCAGCGTCGGCGCCGCGGCGTCTTTGGCGGACATCAGCGGAGGCCCGGACAGCTCCCACGGCAGGGCGAGCTCGGGGTCGAGCGGGTCCACCTCGAACTGCGTTCCCGGCACGTGGGCGGACGAGAGCACGTAGCAGATGCAGCTGTCGTCGCGCAGCGCGAGGAATCCGTGCCCGAACCCCTCCGGCACGTGGATCGCGGTCCCCTCCGTCGCGTCGAGAATGGTCGAGACGTGCTGACCGAAGGTGGGCGAATCCACCCGCAGGTCGACGACCACGTCCTGAAGCACGCCGCGCGCGCAGGTGACGTACTTGGCTTGACCCGGCGGAATCAGCACGCCGTGCAAGCCGCGCAAGGTGTTCCGCTTGGAGACCGAATAGTTGATCTGTGCGACCCGGAACTCCGCACCGGTGCTTTCGGCGAGCAGGTCGGCGCGGAAACCTTCGTAGAAGCATCCGCGCTCGTCCGACAGCCGGTCGGGCCGAATCCGGAACACTCCGGGCAGTGCGACTTCCTGAATCTCCACCGGTCCTCCGCAATTCGACGCGTCCGGAGCTCGGCAAGCATCGAATCCGCTGCTCGAAGACGCCTCGTGCGGCGCTCGAACCCCACGGGTGGCGCGCGGACCGATCCTGGCCCCGGGGCGTGACCGAACAGGCATCCCGGTGCGCGTGGTGTCCGGCGTGGACTACACCGCGGACCGGTGTTCGCCGGAGAATCCCGTTCTCGTGGCGGGAAGCCCGGCCCGCGAGGCGAGCCGGCTGAGCCCGGCACCGTGCACACCCAGGCCACCGTCCGCTTCGGCTGAAGGAAGGAAGATACTGGCGGTCATGCGCGAGTTCACCACCTCTGATGGCGCCCGGATCAGCTACCGCGTCGAAGGGAATCAGGACGGTCCCGCCCTGCTCCTGCTGCAGGGACAGGCGAACTCACAACGCTGGTGGGACGGGGTGCGGACGGAATTCGAGTCCCGGTTCCGCACGATCACCTTCGACTACCGGGGAACGGGAGCCACGAGCGCGCCGGAAGCGGACTGGACGACCCGGTCCTTCGCCGCCGACGCCGCCGCCGTGGTGCGCGAAGCCGGGTACTCGCAAGCCCACGTCTACGGCACGTCGATGGGTGGGCGCATCGCGCAGTGGCTCGCCATCGACCATCCGGAGCTGGTCGTCCGGCTGGTGCTCGGCTGCACCACGCCAGGGGGCGCGCACGCCGTCGAACGCGATCAACAGGTGCGCCGCTCCTTGATGACCCCCGACCCGGCCGAACGGCGGCGTGTCCTGTTCGAGCTGATGTACACCGACGCGTGGACCGGCGCACCGGAGCAGAGCACGGTGCTCGGCGACCCGTCGATGACTCCGGGAGCCACCCGCCTGCACTTGCGGGTCAGTTCCCGGCACGACGCTTGGGACCACTTGCCGGAGATCACCGCCCCCACGCTGATCCTGCACGGCGACGACGACCGCTTCGCCCCCGTCGTCAACGCCGACCTCTTGGAACAACGGATTCCCGGCGCCACCAAGCACGTTCTCACCGGAGCTCGCCACGCCTACTTCGACGAGTTCCGCGAAGAATCGGCAGCGCTGGTCTTGAAGTTCCTCGACGCGGGCTGACCCCGACAGCGGCCCGTGGCCCGATTCCCGTCCCCGGCATGAACTTTCACGTGAAGTTCGCGGTCCGGACGAATCGTCGCTGCCACGGAGTTTCCACCGCACGGCGCGAGTAGTGCTCCCGAACGTAGCCGATCGCCCGCTCGCGCGGCACGCCATCAAGCACGGAAAGGCAGGCCAAGGCGGCGCCCGTTCGCCCTACCCCGCCGCCGCAGGCGACCTCGACCCGTTCGTCCTCCGCGCGGGCCAGCAGTTCACGCAGCGCGGCGGCGAAGTCCGCCCGGTCCACGGGTAGCAGGAAATCGGGCCAGCGCACCCACCGACTCTCCCACTCCGTCTGCGACGGCCGACGACCGCGCAAGTGCAGCGCGAACTGCGGGTGCGGCCCCGCCGGCAGCGAGTACCGCAACCCCCTGCCCCGGACGAGTTTTCCCGACGGCAACCGGAGAACTCCCGCCGCACCCGTCTCCCAGGTTGACACGATCACACCTCGCTCCCCGCTAGCGGACGCTGCGGAAGTTGTCCGCCGGAACCTCCAAGGTCTCCCCTGATTCGAATCGCACTGCCACCCGGTCCGGCGACCATGCGACGTCGCTGATCCGCGGCTCCCCAGCGGCGCCGAGTGCCAGAACCACCGGATAGTACGAGATCTCCGCCTGCGGGCCGATGTGCAGCTCGTACCTGACGCCGGTCGGGCGAAGGATCTTCAGCAGGTACAGGTCGCTGGAGTACCACGATCCGACGTCCTCGTAGGTCACCCCGGAATCCTGGGAACGCTCCTCGTGCAGTACTTCCTCATGCAGCGAAACGGACGACGGCCCGAGGAGCGCGAGAACGGCCACGCACAACAGCACCACGCCGAGTAGTGCTTTGAGGACGATCGAGAACAAGCGTCTGCGCGGCACTGCGAGCCAACTCCCTGCGATGACGGGCCGGGTGGGACGTGCACCCCTCGGTGCCCGACCCGTTTCGCGCCCAGCATGCCCGGCCCATCGCACGAGGGGCCTCGGCCGAACGGCCCTTTTCCCCGGCCGACGGGCGCAATCCCGCCGCTTCCGGAGTCGAGCCGCGCACTCACGATCACCTCCGGTCGAAGCACCCCCGCTTCACCGCGTCCGTGAACGCGGGCACGTCAACGCGTAATACCGGTCCCGCCGGGTCCTTCGAATCCCGCACCAGACGCAAATCCGCAGACACCTCGACGCAGTCAGAACCGTTCTGACTCCGGCTGGACTTCAACCACCTGCGCTGCTCGCTCATCACATTCGCTCCAGACTCTGCATCCGTCGGGTCATGGCTCTGCTGGACTCCGCCACGCCGAGGGCGATCTCGTGCAGGTGGTCCACGGCGTGCTGGTATGCGCTGATGTCGTCGTCCTCGTGCAGGAACAAGGTGGAACGCCGGTTCTCCAACTGCACGATCGGCGTGGACACCTCGGATTCGAGCAGGGTGAACGCACCTTCCAGCGCCGGTTGCCAGCCGCTGCGGAACGGAAATCACCCGCAGCTCCACGTTCGGACGGCATCCGCTGTCGACGAGGTTGCGGAGTTGGGCGGCCATGATCCCGGGGTCGCCGACGATCTGGTGCAGCACAGCCTCACCAAGGAAAGCCCGCATGGTCACCGGGTCGGTCCGGGTGAGCACTTCGCGGCGCCCCAACCGCAGTGCGACCCGCGCGGACACCTCGCTCGCCGGCACCCCGCCCGCGCCCATGATCGCCCGAACGTAGCCCGAATCCGGCAACAGACCCGGCACCAGCAGGGGAGACACCGCCGTGATGCGAGTCGCGGCCTGCTCGAAGTCGATCAAAGCTGGTCAGCGGCCGTTCCCCGTTCTCCCAGCGGGAGATCTCGCCGGAGTGGCGGCCTATCCGCTCCGCCAGCTCGCGCAACGTCACCTGGCGTTCGTTGCGGATCTTGCGCACGGCGATGCCCAGCGCACGTGCCTTCGGAGTCGCTGCCACCTGCTCACTCCCCGGGTTCTCGTCCACACGGCACTCGCCCGATGTTCACCCGCTGCGCTCCTGGCAACTCGGTAGCGGCGATCACCATGCTCCTACGAAGATCGCTATTACCAAAACGCGGCGAAGCTACCAGCGGATATGGCAACAACCTGGCCACAGCGGAAGTAGCGACCCGAATTCACCAGAATGAGCAGGGGCCGAGCAATGAAACGTCATGATCGTCCCGAAGCGATGATGGAACACCGCGCGGACATCGCGGAGACCTCCGGCTGGACACCACTGGAACGGACGATCCGCACCTGCTACTACTGCCGCCAGCCGTACAAGGCAGCGGTGGATGCGACCAAGTGCGAACGGATCCACGAAGGGCTCGCCTCCCTCTCCAGGAGCGACGGTGATGGCGGTTCATGACCGGTGCGGATCGATCGTGCCGCTACCGGACCACCACCCGGTGGCGGGCTGCACCTGGATGACATCGATCTTGGAGACCGCATGGCACCTGGTGCCCGCGCGGTACGAGACGTTCCGCATTCCCAGCGCCTGCGGGCACTTCCTCACCGGCCCGGTGCAACGACGTCTCCTGAGCAACCCACCCGCCGCACGCCGTTGCGCCGGCTGCGTGACCGAGGTTTCCCGCGAGGCGCCTCGAACGAAAAGCGTGGACTCCTGCGCACCTGAGGAAGCCCTCCGCTTGCCGCAGTGAGCCGAAGACCGAACCGGTGCCGGCTCCCCTCCCCCACCGGCACCGGCTCACCGCCCCGGTCGGCGTGGCCCTCCTGCGCCGACCGGCGGTGGTTCAGGCCGCCGTGCCACCCGTCGGCCGGGACGATCGCGCCCGTGATGTACGAGGCGCGGTCGCTGAGCAGCCACGCCGCCGCCTCGGCGACCTCTTCGGACAATGAAAACTGCGGATACCGTGCTGATTCCTACCTTGAGCAGGTCTCTCAGTAATCGAACTGCACGCTAGTTGCCCCGGAGGCCCGAAACAGCCACTCCAGAGCAGCCACCGGAGCGGGCCACCCCTGCATGGCAATGGTCACATCAAACAGATCTTGAGTGATCACATCACCTTCCCACTACTGCCACTGTCGTTCTTCATCAGTAAACCAGTGCAGCCAACTTTCCAGGGACCACCACTCTTCATCCTCCTCTTTTATCCTCTCAGTCAGCGGAAGAGAACGTCGATGCTCCATCTTCGCCCGCGTCTGCGCCGAGGTTTCTTTCGGTGCACATTCGCCGCGGAACCATCCAGGAACCGAAGCCACTAGCTGATCACGATTTGGATCGGCACGTTCAAACGCGCGAAGCACCGAAAGGAGCACTTCCCGTGCATTTTCCAGAACATGATCAGCATTACCCGGACAGTTCACTTCCACATGGGAAAACTCCATCCCAGAAGGAGATTCAACGCCTATTTCCTCACCCTTGATCCGGCAAATTTCTTCCGTTGGCGTCAATGCGAATTCACCGCGTCCCCCTCAGTAGAAAGCATTCAAAAGTTCACCAATGGCGTCCGCAAGTACCTTTCTTCGGTCCACAGCACCTTCCCCAAGATCGAGGCTGGCCGATATACCTTCCAACTCACGGCGAATTTCAGGATCCTCGTCCATCATCTTTTCGGCCGCTTGATAATCGAGAGTTCCGAGGTAGCGAGCGAGGGCACTCGCCAATTCCGGATCGGGCGGCCCTGCCAGGTTATCCTCCAGCCCCCAACTAGGAACCGCTCAGGGTTATCCAGGTTCCACCCAACTACCTCACCTTTAAAACTAATCAGACTCAGCGACGAAGCTATTTCAAATTGATTCTCCATCATCGCGGAATCCAAGCGGTTCGTCCACGCGCATGTCAAAGATTTCCCGCCTGGCGCGACACGTCGAAATATAGCCGAGGGCAGCTCAAACCGCTGCAAATCATCTCGACCGGCAAGCGTCAGCGACACGGCCTGCAATTTAATATTTACCGGCGGCTCGACTTTCGCAGCGTTCTCTTCGGGAATCCTAAGAATAAGACTTGACGCACTCCGCGACTTAGGGTCAAACCTAATCTCATCGCCTTCCGCAGGGTGCCAGTCGCCACTACCGATCGTGGCGAGAAAATGACTTTCATGCGCTTCTGGTGACAGGTACGGCCCGACCGTAACGGATAGGTCAGCAATCGACATCTTCGGCTGATGCGGCAACGAACTACCGAAATAGGCCTCGACGGCCACCCCAGATGTTCCCGGCAACCTCAACATATTCTGCTTCCTCAACGTATTTGCAGAGCAGGAGCAAGGGTTCCCCCGTCCGGACGAGGAACTTGGCCGTTTACGAGAGCATCGTGAGTGATCGGCATTCCCGGATCGCTCGGTTCACCACCATAGATGGATGCACCGCTCTCACCTCTAGGGCCGGACGGACCGTAGCTGGTAACGACTTGTCCGGCACGGGCACCACTGCCTTCCGTGATAACAACGTCACCGTCAGTGCGGAAGATCAGCCGGCCTCCTGTTCCCGTGGAAGCGTAGACGGCATCCGGCCTCGACAAGATTTGTCCCTCAAGCTCTTCGGATAGCCGTCCGTGGTAGTTCCCTGCCCTTCGAACGGTGCCCTGCTCGGCATTTGCGCTGATCTTGTCCGCACGTTTCCCCGCCCTCTTGCAGTCCACGGCTAGACCGAGTGGGTCGATGAGCTCGTTCGGGTTCCCCACATAGGAATGTGGATTTGGTCCTGCAGCCAGCCCGAGCGGGTCCCCGCTCCCGTACCGCCCCGTGGCCGGGTCGTAGTGCCTGTGGAAGTTGTAGTTCAGGCCCGTTTCCGGGTCGGCGTACTGGCCCGGGAAGCGCAGCGGGGTGTAGGCGCCGGTGCGGCTGTGGTCGAGGGTGTTGCCCCACAACGTCGTTCGGTGGAACCACGCGACTCCGCCTTGGTCGTTGATGAGTTCCGTCGGGGAGCCGACCAAGTCCGTGATGATCGAGTAGAACTGCTGGTCCACCCAGTGCTGCGGCGCATGACGCAGCGGTGCGCGTTCGCGTTGGGTCAGCGGGCGGAAGGTGCCGGGTTCGTAGTCCCACACCGTCACGTGCAGGTCGCCGAGCTGGAGGCCGCCGGGCACGCCGTCGCTGTGGGCCTGTTCGGCGAGCACCACGCCGTCCCAGGTGAAGTCGATCTGTTCCAGAACGCGGTCACCCGGTCCGAGGCGCTGCTTCGCGACTCGACGGCCCAGCGGGTCGTAGCGGTAGCGCCAGCGTGAGCCGTCCGGCGTGAGCACGCCGGTCAGCCGGTCGTCGGCGTCCCAGAAATACCGCCAGGTGTTCGGCTTGTGCGACAGGCGCCGTTGCTGCCGCAGGACCATGCGGCCTTGGGCGTCGTGTTCGTAGCGCACCGAACCGGCTCGGCGGACCAGCGTGCCGGAGTATTCGCGGTCGCCGACGGATTCGGCTTCGGGCGAGCCCACCGGCGTCGGCCACGCCGCATCCGTGACGTTCCCGGCGGCGTCGTAGGTGTAGCGCTCGGTCCAGCCGCCGGCCTGCACTGCGGTGACTCGGCCTGCGCGGTCCAGCTCGAACGTGCGCGGGCCGGTGAGGGTGTCGTTGACGCCGGTCAGCAGCCCGTCGGCCCGGTAGTTGTAGGAACGCTGCTGGACCTGGTGCCCGGTGGCTCCGGTGATGTGCTGCGACAGCAGCTGGTGGTTGGCGTCCCAGCCCTGGGTGAGCACGGCGTTCGCGCCGAGTGCGCGGGAGATCTCGTGCCCGGCGGCGTCGTAGTCGAAGCGCAGCGTGCGGTCGCCGGCGTGCAGCGCCACCGGCTGGTGCGCGGCGTTGTACTCCCAGGCGCTCTCCGCACCTGACGGCGTGCGGCGGCGGGTGCGCCTTCCGAGGGCGTCGTAGGCGGAGTGGACGGTGCGGCCGTTGACGCTCTCCGACAGCACCCGGCCCGCGGCGTCGCGCTGGAAGCGGATCTGGGTGTCGCCGTCCATGGCCTCGGCGAGGCGTCCGGCCAGGTCGTAGGTGAACGTGGTGGTGGCGCCGGAGGTTCGGCGTTCGATGACGTCGCCGAGGACGTTGCGCACGAACGTCGTGGTCTCGCCGACGCCGTTGGTGCGTTCCAGCAGCTGCCCGGCCGCGTCGTGCCGGTAGGTGACCTCGCGGCCGTTGAAGTCGGTCTCGCGCACGAGGTTGCCGACCGCGTCGTAGTCGTAGCGCCACACGAGTCCTTGCTCGTTGGTGACGCTGGTCAGGCGCAGTTCGGTGTCGTAGCCGAACTCCAGGCGGGTGCCGTCGGGCCGAACCTCGGCGGAGGGCAGGTCGAAGTGGGTGACCTCGGTGTGCGTGGCCTGGCCCAGCGCGTCTACGTGGGTGCGGAGGTTGCCTTCGCCGTCGTAGATCCACCGCTCGGTCGCGCCGTCCGGCAAGGTGCGCCACGCCGGTTTGCCGTCGACGGTCCAGCCGAACCGGGTGGCGCCGCCGAGCGGATCGACCATGGCCGACGCTCGGCCGAAAACGTCCCGCTCGTAGCGGGTCGTCGCACCGGTCGCGTCGGTGAGGGTGAGCGGGAGCCCGGCCGCGTCGGTTCCGACTCGCCGCACTCCGCCCAGCGCGTCGGTGATCGCCGCGAGGTGGCCGTGCTCGTCGTAGGTGTAGGTCGTCGCCGCGCCCATCGGGTCGAGCAGCCGCGTGAGGTTGCCGCGCTCGTCGTACTCGCGGCGCGACACCGTGCCGTCGGGGGCGATCACAGTGGTCGGCAGTCGCAGTTCGTTGTACTCGAAGCGGGTCTGGGATCCGTCCGGCCGGGTCGCGGCCAGCAGGTTCCCGGATTCGTCGTAGTCGTAGCGCACCGTGCGCCCGAGCGGGTCGGTGCGGGACAGCAGCCGGTCGAACTCGTCCCACTCGGAGCGGACCTCGCCACCGACCGGATCGACCTCGCGGATCGTCTGGCCACGATCGTTGAGGTGGTAGGTGGTCTCCTGCCCCAACGAGTTCGTCCACGTGGTCGCACCGTCCTCATAGGACATGGTGCCGCTGAAGAACCCGCCGGAGCCGTCGGCCTGCACGACACGGCCTCCGTGGTCGTAGCCGTAGCGGTACCAGGCGCCGTTGCGGTCGGTCCAGCTCGTGATCCGGCCCGAATCGTCGTAGGTGAACGTCAGCGGCATCCCGGACGCGTTCGTGACCTCGGTGAGCCTTCGGCCGGAATAGCCGTACCGCACCAGCTGGAGGTCCTCGCCGCCGTCGGCATCCCGCAGGTGCAGCGCCGTGATCAGGCCGTCCTCGGAGTCGACGCGGATGCGGTAGCCGCCGCTGTGACGAACCTCTAGCGGCTTCCCGGCCGTGTCGCGTTCGAAGTCGATGCGATGCCCGTTGCGGTCGGTGATCGCCAGCAGCGGCAGCACCGCACGCCCGAGTCCGACGCCGAAGTGCAGCGTGCGGCCCTGCTCGACGTCGGCGATCGTGAACCCGTCCGAGGTGCGGGTCAGGGCGCGGCGCGGACCGGTTCGCGGCAGCACCGGCGACTCGTCCGCGGGCAGCGGGTAGAACAGCAGCGTGCCGTCGTCGGCGGCGAACGAGACCTCGCTCCCGTCGACCTCCAGCCGCTGGTCCAGCGTCGACGACCAGCTCGGCCCGAAGTGCCGCCCCACTCGGTACGACGACAGGTGCGTCCGCTTCAGCACCAGCGGCAGCACACCCGCCAGCTCCACGTCGGTCTGCACGAGCACCATGTCGCCGCTGGCCACGTCGATCGGGTCACCGCAGGTGTTCTTCTTCTCCGCCTCCACGCGCTCCGCGTCGGCACCGCGGTTGTTGCCCTGGATCGACGAGTCGTCCGGCGAACCGTTGCGACCGGACGGCGAAGTCCCGCTCGGACCGTCGGGCGTGTCGGCTCCCGACGGCTTCGTGCTGTCCGGTCCCGAACCGCCGAGGTCCGGGCCGGTCTGCGGCCCGCTGGACGGCGGCGCGCTGGTGCTGGAGGTGGACGCCGGTCCGGAACCGGAGGCGCGCCCGGCTTGCGCGGTCTGCTTGATGCTGTCCTGCGCGCCGGAAACGCTGCTGCTCGCGTCGATGTTCCCGTGCCGCTGCGAAGGCCTGCTGCCGGGGGCGTCACCACCGTCGCTGCCGCCGCCGTGAGGTTTCCTCGCCACTTCCGCCGCCTTCGGGTCGTTCCAGTACGAGTTCCGGTTCGGTGCTCAGGCCGAGCGCCGCCGGTGCGCAACGGTTCCCCCAGGAGCCGCTGCTGTGCGCGGGGCTGGAGAGCTCCCTCCGCCCCGCCGCCTCACCCGTCGACGAGCTTGGTGAGGTTGGTCAAGCTGTCGATCAGGTCGCCGATGTAGCCGGTGATCTTCCCGACCCACTTGACCACGGCGGACGCGATCTGCGCGGCCACGACGGGGATGGTCACCACGAAGATCGCCTCCGCGGCCCACACGATGACGCGCGCCACCAGGTCCGCGATCAGGTCCCGCACCATGTCGCGGGTCATCTGCACCAGACCGCCCGCGCCTTCGGTGGCGGCGGCCATCGCGGCGGACGTCGCGCCCAGCCCGCCGATGGCGTCCACGTTCGCGCCCATCATGGTGCGGTAGGCGTCGGCGGCCTGGCCTTCCCAGCCGGGCAGGTCCCGTTCCAGGTCCGCCTTCAGGTCCTCGGACATCGAAGCCAGTTCCGTGGCCATGTTCGTCCACGTGTTGGCGTGGGAGGTGACGACGTCGGGCATGCCGGTGAGTTCGTCGAGCATCTCCCGCAGCGGCTCGAAGTGCTCCATCGCCCAGCCCAGGCCGTTGGACAGCAAGGTGCCGAACGGGTCCAGCACGGCGGAGGCGACTTCCAGCCCGACTCCGACGCCTGCCAGCACGCCGCTGGTCCAGTCTCCGCTCTGGATCGAGGTGACCAGACCCTCGACGCTGTCGGCCGTGCTCGCCCCGCTCCACGCCTTCTGCGTCGACTCGACGGGTGCTACCAGCGAATCCTCGCTCACAGGCCACCTCCGGCGGCCCGCAGGTTCTCGCCGTGCTCGTCCTCGCGGCGGTCGTAGTCGTCGGCGGTGGCGCGCAACCCCTCCGCCGCCTGCGTCAGGTTCTCCTCGACGAACGCCAGCAGCTCGTCCTGCTTAATGTGCCTGCCTTCCAAGATTCCGGAGATCCACGAGCACAGCACGCCGTAGGCCTGGTCGTCCTGCGCGATGTTCCCGCTGGCCGACTTCACCGCGCCGAAACGCTCCTGGATCGCCTCGACCTTGCTCGCGTGCGCGCGCAGTCGTTCCGCGTCGACGTTGAATCCGTCACCCATGATCAGCTCCGGAAGTCCGAGGTCACGTCGTAGTCCTCATCGTCGTCCCGCGGGCGCCGCTCGGGCGCCGCGGGTTCGGGGGCGGGGCCGCTGCGCAACCGGTCGCCGAGTCGTTGCGCGATCTCCCGTCCCGCCGCGGAATCGGCACCGAGGGTGTCGGTGACGATCTCCTGCGAGCGATCCGCGGCCTGATTGCGGGCCGAGCCCAGCGCGGTCATCACGGCCTGCGCGACGACGGCCGGGGCCTTGCGCTTGATCTCGTCGGTCAAGCGGAGGTCCACCAGCGAACCGGTGGAGTCGACCGTGACCTCGGCCAACCCCTGCGGATCCGACGCGCTGACCTTGACCTCGTTGATCCGCTCGCTCATCGCCTGGGTGTTGGCGGCCACCTGTTCGGCCCGCTCCCGCCAGGCCGCGAGCCGTTCACGGGCGGCGTCGGGATCCAGCATGTCCCCGTTCACGAGCCGAGCCCATCGACCACGCGTGCTTCGCTCGACACGGTCACTCCCCCAGGAACGATTGCGGATACAGCCCGACCCCCAGCGTCGCACCGCTGTCCGGGGTGCGGATCAAAACACTCACCCTTCACTCGATCAGCCTAGCGCCCGAACTGATCACCTTTCCCTTTTGCCAGCGGCGAAGCCGAACCCTTACGCCCGAATGCCGAGCCTTCCGACGACAACCAAGCTTCGCGGCGAAGCCGTGCCCTGCGGCAATAGCCGTGCCTTGCGGCGAAGCCGAACCCTGCGGCGAAGCCGTGCCTGTATGTGCGAAGCACATAGCCCACGTCCAAAAAACGACCACCGGCGGGTTCTCAGTGAGCCTCTCGCGAGGACAGCTTTTTCCCTCGTGGCGGAGCCACTAGGGAAAAAGATCCCGCAGCGAGAGGCTCACTGAGGTTCCGCTACCCGACCACCCAAGCCAGATCACCCCGAAGACCCCCAAGCGAAGCGTGGAGGAGCTCCAGTGGGTGGTGGGCTTCGCGGGGAGTGCCGTGGGCGATCTGCTGGCGGCACGAGACGCCGGTGGCGGCGATGATCGAGGTGGCCGGTTCCGCCTTCACCGCGGGGAAAAGCCGGTCCGCGCCGACGGTCATCGACGTCTCGTAGTGTTCGGCTTCGAAGCCGAACGAGCCGGCCATGCCGCAGCATCCGGCGTCGACCTCTTCGACCTCCGCGCCGGGGATGCGCCGCAGCAGGCCGACCGTGGCGGCCGTTCCGGCCTCCGCTTTCTGGTGGCAGTGCCCGTGGAACAGCACGCGCCGCCGTGCGGGCCAGGTCTGCTCGGACAGTTCCAGGTCGCCCGCGTCGATGGCCTCGGACAGCACCTCCTCGATCTGGCGCACCCTCCCTGCGACGTCGCGGGCCGCCTGGTCGTCCGGCAGCAGCGACAACGTCTCGTCGCGCAAGGTGAGCACGCAGGACGGTTCGCAGCCGACGATCGGAGCGTCCGAACCGGCGAGCCGCGACACCAGGTCGCGCGCCTTGGCCTTCGCATCGTCGACGAGGCCCTTGGACAGGCTGGACCGCCCGCAGCAGCCCTCGTCGACCAGCCGCACCTCGTAACCCGCGCGTTCCAGCAGCTCCACCGCCGCCCGGCCGATCGCCGGTTCGGTGTAGGTGGTGAACGAGTCCGCGAGGAACAGGATCGGTCCCCGCGACGCCCGCTGCGGGACGCGGCGCTTGCGGAACCACGAGCCGAGGTGGCGCCGCTGGAAACGCGGCAGCGGACGATGCTCGGTGATGCCGAGCGCACGCCGCATCAGCTTGCGCAGCAACGGTATCCGGCCCGGCAGGTTCGATAGCGGAGCCGTGGCGGCGCCCAGCCGGTTCAGCGACCGGATGGACCCGAAGATCCGCGACCGCAGCGGCACCCCGTGCTCGTCGTGGTAGTGCGACAGGGTTTCGCTCTTGAGCTTCGCCATGTCCACGCCCAGCGGGCATTCGCTCTTGCACGCCTTGCACATCAGGCACAGGTCCAGCACTTCGTGCAGCCGCTCGTCGCCCAGCGCCCGCTTCGGGTCCGGTTCGGACAGTGCCTTCACCAGGGCGTTCGCCCGGCCGCGGGTGGCGTCCTGTTCCTTGGTCGTCGCCATGTAGGACGGGCACATCACGCCGCTCTGGCTTTTGCGGCACAGCCCGATGTTCATGCACCGGTCCGCCGCGCCGCGCATGCCGCCGACCACCTCGAACGACAGCCGGGTGCGGAACGGTCCGGGCACCGGCTGCTCGGCGTCGCGCAGGTGATCGGTCATGGGGGGCGCTTCCACGATCTTTCCGGGGTTCAGGGTGTCCGCCGGGTCGAACAGCCGCTTCACCCGGCACATCGCCGCGTAGAGCTCCTCGCCGAACAGCTCCCGGTTGAACTCGCTGCGCGCCAGGCCGTCGCCGTGTTCGCTGGAGTTCACCCCGCCGTACTCGCTGACCAGTGATTTCACTTCCTCGGCGACGGCCCGCATCTTCGCCACTTCGCTGGGCTGTGCCAGGTCCACGAACGGCCGGATGTGCAGGCAACCGACCGAGCAGTGGCCGTAGAAGCCGGCTTTCATGTCGTGGCGGTCGAGGATCTTCGCGAACTTCGCCGTGTACTCCGACAGGTGTTTGGGGTCGACGGCGGTGTCCTCCACGAACGCCAGCGGCCGGCGCGTTCCCTCACCCGCCGCCATCAGCAGGCCCAGGCTGGACTTGCGGACCTTCAGCAACGCCGACTGCTGCTGCGGAGTCACCGCCTCCAGCGTGTGGTAGCCGTGCCCGTGCTTGCGCCACAGCGCGGTGAGCCGCCGCAGCCGCGCCACCAGTTCCGCCTCGTCGTCGCCGGTGAAGCTGACGAACAGCAGCGCGTCCGGATCGCCTTCCAGGATGGTGCCGAGCGAGGCGTACTCGATGCGTTCGCGCGACAGGTCGAGGATGGTGCGGTCCATCAGCTCCACGCCGGACGGGTCGCAGGACAACGCGTCGTCGGTGGCGGCGATCGCGGCCTGCGTCGAGGTGAAGTGGCCGACGGCGATGACCGTGGTGCGCGGCTTCGGCACCAGGTTCACCAGAGCTCCGGTGGCCACCACCAGGGTTCCTTCCGATCCCACGACGAACTCGGCGAGGTCGAACGGCGTCGGATCCGCCAGCCGGTCCAGGCGGTAGCCGCCCGCTCGGCGCCAGAATTCGGGAAAACCACGGGAGATCGCGTCCTGCTCGTCGGCGACGATGCGCGGAAGTTCCCGGTACAGCCGCGCTTCCAGGGTCGTGCCCGCTGCCCGCCGCCGCCGCTCATCGTCCTCGACGGGACCGAACCTGGCCGTCGAGGCGTCCGAGAGCACCACGTCGAGTTCTCGGACGTGATCGATCGTCATGCCGTGGCGGACCGAACCGCTGCCCGCCGAGTTGTTGCCGATCATGCCGCCGAGCGTGGCGCGGTTGCTGGTGGAGGTGTCCGGTCCGAACATCAGCCCGTGCGGGGCGGCGGCCCGGTTGAGCTGGTCCTGCACCACGCCCGGCTGCACCCGCGCGGTCCTGGACTCCGGGTCCAGTTCGACGATTCGATGCAGGTGGCGCGACATGTCGAGGACGATTCCGGGGCCGACGGTCTGGCCTGCCAGGCTCGTCCCGGCGCCGCGCGGCACCACCGGGACGCCGTGCTCGGCCGCGGCCGCCACCGTCGCCGCCACATCGTCGGCGTCGCGCGGGAACACCACGCCCAGCGGCGTGATCGCGTACATGCTGGCGTCGCGGGAGAACAGGTGCCGGGTGTAGTCGTCGAACTCGACCTCACCGGACAGGTCCGCTTTCAGCCGCCGTTCCAGGTCGCTCATCACGCCTCCTCCAGCACCCGCAGGGCCGCGGTGATGCCGCCCTGGTCGATCGGGACGCCCGCCAGTTCCAGGCCTATCTGCACTCCGGCGAGCGTCCCGGCCAGCGACACGTCGTTGAAGTGCCCGAGGTGGCCGATGCGGAACACGGTGCCCGCGACCTTCCCGAGCCCCGCGCCCAGCGACATGTTGAACCGCTCCAGCACCAGGCGGCGGAACGCGTCGGCGTCGTGGCCTTCCGGCAGCAGCACCGCCGTCAGCGCCGGGGAGTGCTCGCGTTCGTCGAGGCACAACGTCTCCAGGCCCCATCCGCGCACCGCCGCGCGGGTCGCCTCGCTGTGGCGCCGGTGCCGCCGGAACACCTCCGGAAGGCCCTCCTCGTCGAGCATTCGCAGCGCTTCGAGCAGGCCGTAGAGCAGGTTCGTCGCCGGGGTGCTGTGGAAGAAGCCCCGTTCGTTCGCGGACAGGATCGGCCCCCAGTCCCAGTAGGACCGGGGCAACGTCGCGGATTCGCTTGCGCGCAGGGCCTTCTCGCTGATCGCGTTGAAGCCGAGGCCGGGCGGCAGCATCAGGCCCTTCTGGGAGCAGGAGATCGTCACGTCGACGCCCCACTCGTCGTGGCGGAAGTCCACCGAACCCAGCGACGAGATCGTGTCGACCAGCAGCAACGCCGGATGCTGCGTCTCGTCGATCGCTCGGCGCACGTCGCTGATGCGACTGGTCACCGCCGTGGAAGTCTCGTTGTGCACGGCGCACACGGCCTTGATCTCGTGCTGCGAGTCGGCCGCCAGTCGCTCCCGCACCACCTCCGGGTCGACGCCGTGGCGCCAGTCGCCCGGCACGAAGTCCACCCGCAGCCCCAGGCTCTCGGCCATCTCCTGCCACAGGGTCGCGAAGTGGCCGGTCTCGAAGGCGAGCACGCGGTCACCGGGGCTGAGCGTGTTCACCAGCGCCGCCTCCCACGCGCCGGTGCCGGAGGACGGGTAGATCAGCACCGGTCCGGTGGTGCCGAACACCGGCCGCACCGCGCTCAGCACCTCGCGGGCGAGGGCCGCGAATTCCGGTCCGCGGTGGTCGATGGTGGGCGCGGACATCGCGCGAAGAATGCGATCCGGAACGTTCGTGGGGCCGGGAATTTGCAGGAAGTGCCGGCCGATCGGCTGCGCCATCGGAATCTCTCCTGGTCTATTCAGAACGCTTGACCTTCAATTGTGTCCGGGGTCATACTTCCCCGGCGACGAGATAGTGATCTCGCATCACGGAATTCGATTCCGCTCCCTCCCCGAGCCGACGACCGCCTCGAATCGAGGAGTCACATGTCCGTACAGATCTGGTCCATCATCGGCCTCGTCCTCATATTCCTCATCGCCACGTTGCGCTCGGTGAACATGGGAGCCGTGGCATTTCTCGGAACATTCCTGGTAGGCACATTCCTGATACACGACAGCGCCGACGATCTGTTCGCCGGATTTCCCGGAGATCTCTTCGCGGTGCTCGTCGGCGTCACTCTGCTGTTCGCGATCGCCAAGAGCAACGGCACCGTGGACTGGCTCATCCAAGCCGGAGTCCGCGCGGTGCGCGGGCGAATCGCACTCGTACCCTGGGTGATGTTCCTGGTCACAAGCTTGTTGACCATGGTCGGCGCGGTGGTGCCCGGCGCCGTGGCGATCATGGCTCCGATCGGGCTGAGCTTCGCCGCGCGCTACCGGATCAACCCGATGCTGATGGGGCTGCTCATCATCAACGGCGCCACCGCGGGCGGTTTCTCGCCCATCAGCATTTTCGGCAGCATCACCAACGGCGTCGTCGAACGCAGCGGGCTTCCTGGAAATCCACTGCTCCTCTGGGGCAGCCAATTCGTGTTCAACCTGGCACTCAGCGTGGTCGTCTTCTTCCTCTTCGGCGGACGCGAACTGCTGCACCGAAAAGTCGAAACGGAATCCGATCCGAACGACCGAATCGAGGAAGTTCCGTCCGGCGGTTCCGGGACCACCACGATCACCGATACCGCCACCATCACCGAAGTGACGACGCTCAACCCGCAACGCGCGCTGACGTTGACCGGATTGATCGTGCTCGCCATCGGCGCACTGGCGCTCGAATTCGACGTCGGCCTGCTCTCGCTGAGCATCGCCACGGTGCTGTGCGTGATCTTCCCGCGCTCCACCACGGCGTGCGTGGGTCAGGTGGCCTGGCCGACGGTGCTGTTGATCTGCGGCGTGGTGACGTACGTGAGCATGATGGAACGCGTCGGCACCATCGAGTTCCTCGGCGACGGGGTGGCGGGCATCGGAGCTCCGCTGCTGGCGGCGTTCGTGATCTGCCTGATCGGGGCCGCGGTGTCCGCGTTCGCCTCCACCACCGGCATCCTCGGCGCGCTCATCCCGCTCGCCGTTCCGTTCCTGCTCACCGGCCAGGTCGGTGTCATGGGCATGATCATCGCGTTGACCGTGGCCTCGTCGGTGGTGGACTCCTCGCCGTTCTCCACCAGCGGCGCGCTCGTCGTCGCCGGCTCCCCGCCGGAGTTGCGCGACGGCGTGTTCCGGAAGCTGATGATCTGGGGCATGAGCATGATCGCCATCGGCCCCGTCGTGGCCTGCTTGCTGTTCGTCCTGCCCGGCTGGCTGTGATCCGGTGGCCCGCCGAGCACCGGCTCGGCGGGCCGAACCGGATAAACTACGGAAATGAGCGAAGGAATGCGCACCGTGCTCTCCGCTTTCCGGGTGCTCGAAGAGGTCGCGCACACCCAGCCGGCCGGAGTCGGCGAACTCGCCCGCAGGCTGCGGATGCCGAAGAGCACCGTGCAACGCGCCCTGCGGACACTGTGGACGGCAGGCTGGATCTGCCCCGACGGCGCGGATGTGACGCGCTGGGTGCTCACGACCCGCGCGTTCCAGGTGGGCCAGCACGCCGTCGCCGACATCGGCGTGCGGGACGCGGCCACCGCGGTCATGCACGAACTGCGCCGCGAGACCGGCGAGACCGCGCACTTGATGGTGCGCGAAGGCGATCACGCCGTGCTCATCGAACGCCTCGAGACCGAGCATCCGATCCGTGCCGTGCTGCCGCTGGGCACCACGGTGCCGCTGCACGGTTCGTCCAACGGCAAGGCGATGCTCGCCGGGATGCCGCGCGAGTCGGTGCGCCGCATCGTCGGCGAGGATCTGGCGCGCTACACCGACAACACCATCGTCGATTGGGCGGAGTTCTCCGCCGAACTGGACCGGGTGACCGAGCTCGGCTTCGCGGCGAACTTCGCGGAGTGGCGCGCGGACATCGCGGCGGTGGCGGCGGCGATCTTCGACGACGGCGGCGAGCCGATCGCGGGCCTGTCCATCTCGGCCCCGGCGGACCGGATCACACCGGAACTGCGGGACCGCTACGGCGCACTGGTCGTCGAAGCCGCGGCGCGGGTCAGCGCGACGCTGGGGCACCGGCCCGCGGTGGATCCTCGTTGAACCACCCATCGCTCATCACCGGCCACGCCACTGCGGGCGGCGCTTCTCGGTGAACGCGCGCACTCCTTCGCGGAAATCCTCGCTGCCGTAACAGGATTCGATGAGGTCGTCGCCCGGCGGCAGCGAGTGCTCCCGCAGTCTGCGGATCGCCTCCTTGCTCGCCCGCATCGTCAACGGCGCCTGCTCGGCGAGCTGCGCGCAGAGCTCGGTCACCCGTCCGTCCAATTCGGACTTGGGCAGCACTTCCGAAGCCAGGCCCGCGCGTTCGGCCGGTTCCGCGCCGAGGAACCCGGCCGTGCAGATCAGGTGCATCGTGCGCCCTGCTCCGATCAGGCTCAGCAGACGGGCGTAGTTGCGCATCGACAGGCAGTTGCCGACTGTCCGGGCGATGGGCAGCCCGAACTTCGCGTCCTGCGAGCAAATCCGCAGATCGCAGGCGGCGGCGATGGTGAGCCCGCCGCCGGTGGCGTAACCGTCGATCGCCGCGACCGTCGGCACCTGGATCCGCTCCACCTGATCCACCACCGCGTCGATGCGGCGCTCGTACTCGTGCCCGTCGGCTGCGGTGGTGAAATCCCGGAACTGGGCGATGTCGGTGCCCGCGACGAAAGCCTTGCCGCCCGCCCCGCGCAACACCACGACCCGCACCTGCGGATCGGCGGCGACGCGGTCGCAGAACTCCGCTAGCTGTTCGTACATCTGCCAGGTCATCGCGTTGCGCGCGGCGGGCCGGTCGAAGGTGGCGGTGGCGACGGTCCCGGCGAACTCGGTGCGCAGGTGTCCGGTCATTCGACGGCTCCTTCGGCTCGCAGCGCGCGAATCTCCTCGTCGGTGCGGCCGGCGGCGCGCAGCAGTTCGTCGGTGTGCTCCCCCAACCCCGGCGCGACCCGGCGGACATCCGCCGGGGTCCCGCTGAGCTTCACCGGGACCCCCAACGAGCGGACCGTGCCCTCGGTCGGGTGATCCAGTTCCAGGACCATCTCGCGTGCCAGGGTGTGCGGGTCGGCGCAGGACTGCGCGTAGTCGCGGATCGGCCCGACCGGGACGCCCGCCGCCAGCAGCAGCTCCGCCCACTCCTCGGTGTCCCGGGTGCGCAGCGTCCGAGCGAGTTCACCGGCGAGCTCGACGCGGTGGCGGACCCGGTCGGTGTTGGTGGTGAACCGCTCGTCGGCCGGGAGGTCGGGCCGCTCCAGCACGGTGCACAGCCGTTGCCACAGCCTTTCGTTGTTCGCGCCGATCGTGAGGTGACCGTCGCGGGTGGGCAGTGCCTCGTACGGCGCGTTGACCCGGTGCGCCGAGCCCAGCCTTCCCGGCGCCCGGCCGGTCGCCCACAACTCGGAGGTCTCCCAGATCGACAGCGCCAGCGCGGCGTCGTAGAGCGACGTGTCCACGGCCTGGCCGAGCCCGGTGCTTTCGCGGGACAGGCAGGCGCTGAGGATGCCGACCGCGCAGAACAATCCGGCGGACAGATCCGCGACCGGCACGCCGGATTTGGTCGGCGGACCGTCGGCGTCCCCGGTCACGCTCATGATCCCCGACATCGCCTGGGCGATCAGGTCGTAGCCCGCACGCTGCGAGTACGGCCCGGTCTGGCCGAAACCGGAGATGGAGGCGTACACGATCCGCTCGTTGCGGTCGCGCAGCGTCGGGTAGTCCACTCCGAGCCGGGCCGCCACGCCCGGCCGGAAGCTCTCCACCACGACGTCGGCCTCGTCGGCCAGCCGGTAGAAGGCCTCTCGCCCGGCCTCGGTCTTGAGGTCCAGCGCGATGCCGCGCTTGTTCCGGTTCACCGCGAGGAAGGCCGCGCTCTCGCCGTTCGGCAATCGGTGCCCGGTCGCCTGACGGGTCGCGTCTCCCCGACCGACCGGTTCGACCTTGATCACGTCGGCGCCGAGGTCGCCGAGCAGTTGGCAGCAGTAGGGACCGGCCATGACCTGAGTCAGGTCGAGCACGGTCAGGTTCTCCAGCGCGAACGTCATCGTTGCCCGCCGATCCGTGCCGCGAAACGGCACAGCTTGTTTGTGACGGCATAACCGTACGAGCACATCAAAGGCGAGGTCAAGGAATCCGACCCCGCTCCGAGCGTGCGCGAAGCACCGTGACCCGACTCACACATCGACTTCCGGGGCGCTTGAAATACACAGGTCGAGCGCGACGATGCACCGGGCGGGAGATAGGTCGAGCAGTGGCAACGAGAGGCAGTTGGAGCCTTGATCAGCCTCACGACGTTTCCCGGACATTGATCACGTCGCGTTGTCACAGGAGATCCGGATGAACCACATCATCGTCGCGCTGTCGGTCGAAGCCATCGGGCTGTTCTCGATCGCGGGCGCCATCACGGCCTGGACCCGCTCGGTCCTGCGCACGACCGCCCGCTGAACCGAACCCGGGCGGGGCGAGCTCCCCGCCCGCACAACGACGAAACCCGCAGCCCTCTGGCGAGGACTGCGGGTTTCGCCTATTCCGAACTTGTCATCCGTGCCTCGCCGGCAGCGAAGCCGCTGCGCGAACCACGCGCGGAGGCTATTTCTTGGCGCCGGCCAGCTCCTTGGCCTCTTCGTGGTCCACTGCGGCCGGCGGTGAACCGGGGAGCCGCTTGCCCGCGGACTCCTTCATCGCGTACACGGAGATCGCGCCGATCACCCCGGCCGCCATCAGGTAGTAGGCGGGGATGTCGAGGTTGCCGGTCGCGGCGATCAAGCTGGCCACCACCGTCGCCGTCGTACCACCGAACAGCGACACCGCGATGTTGAACGCGATCGACAACCCGCCGTAGCGGATGTCGGTCGGGAACAGCGCGGGCAGCACCGACGGGCACGTGGCGTTGAAGCACAACAGCATCAACCCCATCAGCAGCAGGCCGCCGAAGGTCGCCACCGTGCCGCCGATCTTCAGCAGCATGATCGCCGGAATGGACAGCACCACCAGCAGCGCGCAGCCCGTGTACAAGATCGGCTTGCGGCCGATCTTGTCGCTGAGCCTGCCGACGAACGTGATCAGCACCATCGACACCAGCAGCACGACGATCTGCAGCACCTGGGAGACCACGCTGTGGGTACCGGCGTGCCCGTGCTCCGGCAGCGTCTGGGTGAGGTACGTCGGCATGTAGCTGGTGAGCATGTAGTTCGTGACGTTGAACGCCAGCACGACGCCGCCGCAGACCAGCATCGCGGGCCAGTGGCTGATGAAGATCTTGCGGAACTCGCCCAGCGTCTGGTTCCCCTCGCGGCCCTCGGACTCCGCGGCGATCTTCGCGAACGCCGGCGTCTCCTCCAGCTTCATCCGCAGGTACAGCCCGACGCCGCCGATCGGTCCCGCGATCAGGAACGGGATGCGCCAGCCCCAGCTGAGCAGGTCCTGCTCCGAGAGCACGGCCTCCAGCAGCGTCGCGAACGTCGCACCGAGCGCGTAGCCGGTCAGCGTGCCGAACTCCAGGAAGCTGCACAGGAAGCCGCGCCTGCGGTCCGGGGCGTACTCGGCGATGAACGCCATCGCGCCGCCGTACTCACCACCGGTCGAGAAGCCCTGCAGCAGCCTGGCCAGCAACAACAACATCGGCGCCGCGACGCCGATGGCGTGGTAATCGGGCAGGATGCCGATGATGAACGTGCTGATCGCCATCATGATCACGGTCAGCGACAGCACCTTCTGCCTGCCGATCCGGTCACCCAGCGGCCCGAAGAACATCCCGCCGAACGGACGCACCAGGAACGCCGCCGTGAAGGTCCCCAGTGTCGCGATCGTGCCCAGCGTCGGCGAGAGTCCCGTGAAGAACACGCTCTCGATCTTCACGGCCAGGTAGGAGTAGACGCCGAAGTCGAACCACTCCGTGACGTTGCCGATGGCGGCCGCACCGACCGCGCGTCGAATTACGTTCGGCTCGGTGACCGTCACGTCCTCAACCGGATATTCGTCCGCTTTCGCATCGGACGAGTCAGCCCCTGACAAGGAGAACACCCCTTTACCTGCTTAGTGCCGCCCACCCAGGACGGCCGAGCACTGCTCCGCTACTCGCTGTGAGATATCGACGAGCACCATAGTCCCCCCAACGGACCAATGGAAAACACCCTGCCCAGTTTTCCACGCACTTGCGCGAATGGTCCGATATTGGCTTTTCGCCACACCAAGACGCATATCGCGGACATTGACCACAATATGGACATACCGCACTTACTTCGCGGTGATTCGCCTCTCCGGGATGCGGCGCGCTGAATCCCGTCGACCTGATCGCACAATTGTCTAAGATCAGAAAATTCTCCACGGCTCGCAGCTGATTGCAGCTCGTGCCACAAGAAGTGCAATGCACCGAGCACCTACTTTCGTCAACCACGTCAGGAGCATTGCCAGTTCACAAATTTCGGTGCTACAAAGGAAACCACTAATCGTCCTGGGGGACGACGATATCGCGCATATGGGGGCTTACACGTGAACCAGTCGCTGTCGTTCAACGTGCTAGGGCCGCTGTCGGTGGAGATCGACGCCCGGCCGCGAGACATCCCCGGTGCCCGGCAGCGCATTCTGCTCGCGGCACTGCTGGTCAGGTTCAACCAGGTCGTGCCGGTGGACGAGCTCACCGACCGGATCTGGGGAACCACTCCTCCGCACCGGCCACGGCGTGCACTGCACACCTGCCTGACCAGACTGCGCCAGGCGATGGCGGAAACGGACGACCAGGACGACACCGCCCTGATCCGCACCACGCAAGGCGGCTACATGATCGAGGTGCGGCCGGAGAACCTGGACCTTGCCCGTTTCACCGAATTGGTCGACAGCGCGCACACCGCGCGGGGCCGCGGTGATCTCACCGGCGAATTCCGGATTCTGGAGCAGGCGCTGGCGCTGTGGCGCGGCCGGGCGTTGCCGGACGTGCAGTCGGATTCCCTGCACCGCGACGTCATTCCCCAGCTGCACGAACGATGGGTGTCGGTGCTCGAACGACACGGGGAACTGGCGCTCAAGCTGCGACGGCACCACGAGATCGTCGGCGAGCTGCGCGCGCTGACCTTCGAGCACCCGTTCCACGAGCCGTTCTGGCAGCAGTTCATGCTCGCCCTGTACCGCTGCGGCAGGCGGATCGAAGCACTCATGGCGTACGCGGATCTGATGGTGCGCACTCGCGAGGAGTTCGGCGTGGAACCAGGACCGCGGCTCCGAGAATTGCACCTGGCGATCCTGCGCGACGACACCACCGGATTCGAAACACCAACGGACTCCGCCCCCAAAGCCGCCTCATAGCAGTCCTCACCCGACATCATCTTCGTCTTGTCAGCGGCGGAGCCGCTGAGCAGTGACCAGCTAGAGCAGGCCGACCACCGGCGGGTTCTCAACGGCTTCCCCGCGAGGACAGCGATTTCGCTGTGCACGGCATACATGAGAAATCGATCCCGCAGCGAGGAAGCCGCTGAGGTTCCGCTACCCGGACACCCACGCAAGCCATTTCTTACGAAGGCAGTCGTGCGTTGGTGGTCTCTTCTTCTTGCGCCTCCGCCGTCCGACCGCGACGCCGCCACAGCACGATCCCCGCCAGCAACAGCAGGACCGCCAGGGCGGCCGGAATCACGCCGAACAACCCCGACAGCTCGGTGTAGGACGCACCGGCGAGGTAGCCGACTCCGCCTTCCCCGCACGCCCACACGACCCCGGCGAGCAGGCTGTAAGGCGCCATCCGCCGGTACGGCAAGCCGGACGCGCCCACCAGGTGCGGGGCCGCCGAGCGCACCAACGGCACGAAGCGGCACGGGATGAGCGCCGGACCACCGCGACGGCGGAACAGCTCGCTAGCCCGGTCCCACGCTCGCGGTGCGCGGCGGACGAATCGGGTGGTGCGCAGCCGGGGGCCGAGGCGCAGGCCGGTGTAGAAGCCGAGCGCGTCTCCGCACACCGCCCCGAACACGGCGAACACCACCACCAGCCACAGGTCGAGCGTCCCCGCGTAGGCCAGCGCACCCGCGACCAGCAACGGCCCCAGCGTGGGCACGAACGGGCTCACGACCAGGATTCCTTCGACGAAAACCAGCGCCGCCAGCAACGCGTATCCCGCGAGCGGAGGCAGCTGCGTCAGCCATTCACCGGGTGAAGGCATCAGCGATCCGCATCCGGAGCGCGCAGGTGCCAGACGTGCGCGGGCGGCAGGTTCAGCCAGACCGTGGCGCGGTCGCGGCCGTAGCGCTCCACGAACTCCCGCTCCACCGCCACCGCGGCGCGATGCCGTCGCGCCTCATCGCGCCGGCTGAGCAGCGAACGCGCTCCTTGGGTGCCCAGGTAGCCGAAGAACGTGAGGTCCCCGCCTGGCACCAGCAGGTCGACGTGCCGTTGCAACATGGCCCGCACCTGCCCTGGGTCGAAGTTCGTGAACGGCAGGCCCGATACGACCACGTCGTACTGGTGCTCCAGCGCCACGTCCAGGATCGACCGTTCGTGCAGGCGGATGCGGTCGGCGACCGCGGAGAGCGCGAACTCGTTGTGCAGCGCGGAATCGAGCGTCCGCACGAAGTGCGGGTTGACCTCGACCACGTCGAGCCGGTCGGACGGCCCGAGCCGGTCGGCCAGTTCACGGGTCACGACCCCGGTGCCCGCGCCGACTTCGAGTACCCGCACCGGATTGCGCCGCTCGGGACGCGACAGCGGCGCGGCCAGCTTGGCCGCGAGGTAGCGGCTGCTGGGCGCGAACGCGCCGGTGGTGCGGAAACTGCGGAAGGCTTCGCGGGAGAACTCGAACCTTCCGGGTGCCGTAGCGGCATTCGTCTGCGTCGGATCCACGTCAATGCACGCTACCGGCGGCTCTGGCGGGCACCATCGGCCTCATGGACACGGTGATCCGGTACGAAAGTCGGGGGTCGCCGGATTCCTATGCTCGGCATCCGCGACCACGAGGAGGAGTCCGGTGATGAGCGGGACCGAGCGGACCCGGCCGTGGGCGGAGGCGCTGCTGCTGGTCGTGGTCGGCGGGCTGTCCGCGCAGGAGGCCTACGTCGGCGCGGGCGGGGCGGTGTTCAGCGCGCCGGTCGCCACGGCGGTGCTGGCGGCGGTGTCCCTGCACTGGCGGTTCCGGTTCCCCGCCGCACCCGCGGCGTTCGCCACCGCGGTCGCCGCCGTGCTGGGCACGGTGCTGCCGCTGGTCGTGATGCTGTACTCGTTCGCGAACCGCGGCAGGTTGTGGGCGGCCGTGGCCTGCGCGAGCGCGGCGATGGTCGGCAACCTGCTGCTGCAGCCGCAGCACACGTTGTGGGGCACCCGCGTCTACGGACCGGTGCTGCTGCTGGTGGCGGTGCTGGCGTTGGGCATGTGGGCGGGCAGCCGCAGGCGACTGGTGGCGAGCCTGGCCGAGCAGGTGGCGCAGCTGCGGGTGGAGCGGGAGCTGCGGGCCGAGCAGGCACGGTTGACCGAACGGGGTCGCGTGGCGGCGGAGCTGCACGACGCGCTGGCGCACTCGCTGAGCGTCCTGGCGTTGCACACGGGGGCGTTGCAACGGCATTCGGCGACGTTGCCGCCCCAGGTCTCCGATCGCATCGACCTGCTGCGGGCGACGTCCACCGACGCCTTGCGCGACCTGCGCGACGTGCTCGGCGGGTTGCGCGCGCCGGACACCGAGGGCGCTCCAGGGCCGCGGCAGCTGCGCGAGCTCCCGGTCCTGCTGGACGAGGCGCGCGCGGCCGGGCAGGTGATCGACTCGGAGATCGAGGGGGATCCGGCGGCGATTCCGTTCAGCCACCGGCTGGCGCTCTACCGGGTGGTGCAGGAGGCGTTGACCAACGCGCGCAAGCACGCGCCGGGATCGACGGTGCGGGTCCGGGTCCGCCACGGTCCGCCCGAGTCCACCGCGGACGTGGAGAACACGCCGGGCGAACCCGGCGAACGCGCGGAACCCGGCGGCTACGGTCTGGTGGGCCTGGCCGAGCGGATCGACGCGCTGCACGGGGAGCTGGAACACGGCCCGTCCGGCTCCGGCGGCTGGCGGCTGTCCGCGCGAATCCCGACCGGCGACCACTCCTGGGGGGCGGCATGATCCGCACGCTGATCGTCGACGACGACACCTTGGTGCGGCTGGCGCTGGCCGACATCCTCGACGACGACGCCGAAGTCGAGGTCGTCGCCCAGGCCGCCGACGGGCTGGAAGCGCTGGAGACGGCCGCCGCGCACCAGGTCGACGTCGTGCTGATGGACGTGCGGATGCCCCGCATGGACGGCATCCGGGCGACCGAGCGGCTGCGAGCCCTCCCCGACCCGCCGCAGGTGATCACGATGACGACGTTCGACCTGGACGAGTACGTCTACGGGTCGCTGGCGGCGGGCGCGGCCGGATTCCTGCTCAAGGACAGCGAACCCGCTGAGATCGTGCGGGCCGTCCAGGTCGTCGCCGGTGGGCAGGCGATGCTGCATCCGGTGGCGGCGCGCAGGCTCGTCGACCACTACCACGAGCACAACCGCCCGCAGGCCGGCGAGGCCCGCGCCAAGCTGCGGCGGCTCACCCCGCGAGAGCGGGACGTGCTGGCACGGCTCGCCGACGGGGACGGCAATGCCGAGATCGCGACCGCGCTGGGCATGCGGGAGAGCACGGTGAAGGCGCACGTGAGCCGCATCCTCGCCGCGCTGGAAGTGACCAACAGGGTGCAGGCCGCGCTCTGCGCCTGGATCGCCGGGCGCTCTGGCGAATGAGTCCCGGGCCGCCGCCGGAGGGCCGCCGCACGACTCATCCGGAAATCGCAGCCGAAGCACGATGATTCGCCAAGGCGCCGAAACAGGATTGAAGACGCACTGAAACCGGCCCCCGATAACGTTTGTTCCACGGGAACCGACAGGATGGGGACGGCTGATGAAACACGCCGAAGAGCCGACCATTTACCTGGACGTCGATGCGATCCGGCGGATTCAGGAACTCATGGTTTTCTGTTCGCTGCTGCCGCCGGACGGAAAGCTGCGCGAAGTGCTGGAGCTCGCGCTGGCTTCGCACGAGGAGCCGACGTTGTCCCGGCTCAACCCGGTCACCGACTTGCATCCGCACGCGACGAAGGCCTGGCTGGAGTCGCTGTGGATGCGCGACGGCCTGTCCCCGGAGGAAAAGGAGATGGTCGCCTGGCAGAACAACACCGACAACATGGGTCCGGCGCTCGTGGAATTGAAGAACGCCGAGCGGCAACTGGGCATCGAACTGGTAGCCCGGTTGCGGACCGAATCATCGGAATGATCCCCGTTTCCGAACCGCACACACGATTCAGGAGGAACATCATGTCCGAAACCGTTCTGCGGAACGCCGTCATCGACGCCGACTTCCGCGCCGCTCTCATCAAGAACCCCGCCGCCTTCGGCGTCACGGCAGGCGACCTGCCGGACGCGGTCGAGCACATCGACCAGGAGTCCTTGGACTTCTGGACCGAGGGCGTCGCCGCGGCCGAGATCTACGCCTGCGTGCAGAGCTGCAGCTGGGGACCGGTCACCGCGGTGTGCGACGGCAACACCAAGTGATCAACGACGCGGTGAGCCTTCCGGGCTCGCCGCGTTCCCCCGCTTTCGACCAGGGACAGGAGTTCGATGCAGACCGCCCGCGCACTGGACCTGGGAGCCCGCGCAGCCACGCTGTCCGAGCGGCTGCGCGTGGTGACCGCGCTGCGTGACCACGGCTCGCCACCGCAGCAATCCGAACTCGATCCGGTCCATGCCTGGCGGCTGAACCGGCTGGCCGAGCGGCTGGCCGACAAGTACCAGCAGGAATCCCGGCACCGGTCCGCGCCCGCCCGCCATGAGCGCGCGGAGCTCGCCGAGGCGCTGACGGCGTATCACCGCTTCGAGCGCGACCTCGACACCGCCGAACCGCAGGTGCTGGCGCTGCTGGAGGAGCTGCACCAGGAGTGGCTGCCGACCTACCGCGCCGCGTTGGACGGCTGGTCCGCCGCCGGTTCGGACGCGCGGGCGACCTGGCGGGCGGTCGACGTGTACTACGGCAGGCTGGCCAAGGCGTGCGAACCGTTCCTGCTGGAGTTGGGGCGGCGGCTGGAGGCGGACCGCGCGCAGCTGCCGGACGCGATCGGCGCCGAGTTGGTCGACGACTTGCAACGCCACTTGCACGACCGGTTCGCGTTGGCCCTGGCCTGGGCGGTGGAGGCCGCGGCGAACGTGCACCGAGCTCAGCACGGGCTGGACCGGGAGCAGCCCGGTGAGGCCGGCTACCTCGCCTACCTGGACGCGACCTTCGGCGATGCCGAGTCCTACCACGAGTTCTTCCGCGCGTTCCCGGTGCTGGGCCGCTGGCTCGCCCACGTCACCGGGTTGCTGGCGGACTACGGCGGCGAGCTGTTCCGGCACTTGGCCGCCGACGCCGAGCAACTCGGCGCGGAGTTCTTCGGCAAGCCCATCACCGAGTTCCGGTCGGTGCGGCTGGGTACCTCCGATTACCACGCGGGCGGACGCAGCGTGGCGCTGCTGACCGTGGTGCTGGCCGACGGCGACACCGGCACTTGCTACTACAAGCCGCGCTGCCTGCGTTCCGAGGCGGGCATCCAGACGGTGCTCGGGCGGCTGCGGGAACGCGACGTCGTGGCGTTCGCGCAGCGTCCGGTACTGGTGCGCGACGGGTACGGCTACGAGGCGACGATCCCGGCGGGCCGCAACGAGGCGGGCGGTGCTGCGGCCGCCGCACAGGTGTACCGCGAGCTCGGCGGGTACCTCGCGCTGTTCTACGTGCTCGGCGGCGGTGATCTGCACTTCGAGAACATCATCGTGTGCGATGGGCACGCGTTCGTCTGCGACGGCGAGACGGTGTTCGGGGTGTGCCCGCAAGGTCGTGGACGCACCGACGGGACGATGCTGGACTCGGTCTTCAAGACCGGGCTGCTGGAGTGGCCGCGTGCCGAAACCGCCGACGGCGAAGCGCAGATGCGGGTCAGCGGCTACGCGGGCGGTGAGAGCTACGAGATGCCGGTTCCGGTGCCCAAGCTCAACGACCGCAGGCTGAGCTTCGCCGCCACCGTGGAGCACCGCTCCGGGATCCAGGTGGAACCGAGCGCCGCGAACCGGGTGTTCCTGCACGGTGAGCTGGTTCGCCCGCAGGACCACGTCGAGTCCATCATGGACGGTTTCGACCGAGTGCACGAGTGGTTCGAGCGGAACCCGGACGAGGCGATCGCGCTGCTGTCCGAGTCGTTCGCGGGAGCGCAGGCGCGGTTCATCAACTGGGGCACCCAGATCTATTCGCAACTGCTGCTGTCCGCACAGCACCCGAAGAGCCTCGCCGAGCCGCTCGAAGTGGACCTGCTGGCGAACACGGTGCGCACCTTCCCGCGCACCTGGGACCACGAGTCGGTGCTGGCCGAGCGGGAGACGGCGTCGATGTGGCGGCTCGACGTGCCGATCTTCACCGCCGACGTGCACGGCAAGCACCTCGTGCACGACCACGCCGAGATCCTTCCGTCCACATTGGACGTGTCACCGCTGGATCACGCGGCGGAACGGATCCGTCGACTCAGCGCGGAGAATCGGGAACAGCAGGGCCGCTACATCGCCGCGAGCCTGTCGGTGCGCGAGATCAGCAATGCGGCGTTCGTGTCGACGTCGCTGGATTACGCCGCGCGCATCGGCGAACGACTCTGCGGGATGCTGCGGGACCTCTCGGCGCCTGCGCCGTGGACGTCGTTCCGGCTGCTCGGCTCGACGCTGGAGGAAGCCGACATCGAGGGCGACCTCTACCAGGGTTCCGCGGGAGTGGCGTTCTTCCTCGCCTACCTCGACGAGCTGATGCCGCGTCCCGAGTTCCGCGAAGCCGCGCGCCGTGCCGCCGAGCACGCGCTGGCCGAGCAGGCACCGGAGCGCATCGGGGCGTTCGCCGGGATCGGGGGGCAGCTCTACCTGCTCACCCACCTGCACCGGCTGTGGGGCGAGCAGGAGCTCGCCGACCGGGCCGTGCGGTTGTGCGACGACCTGCCGCGCCGCATCGACGCCGACACGCACTTCGACGTGCTGCACGGGGTGGCCGGGCTGATCCCGGTGCTGCTGGAGCTGCGGCCGATCCTCGGCGAGCAGGCCGACGACCTCGCGCACCGCTGCGCCGCGCACCTGCTGCGGCACGCCCGCGAACGCGGTGACGGGCTCAGCTGGGCCTCGTTCACGCCGGACGACGTGGTCGCGGACCTGACCGGTTTCTCGCACGGTGCGGGCGGAATCGGCTGGGCGCTGATCCTGCTCGGCACCCGAACCGGCCGCGCGGACTACATCGCCGCGGGCAGGCGCGCGTTCGCCTACGAGGCGCAGCACTTCGACCCGAACGAGCAGGACTGGTACGACCTGCGCAAGAGCACCGGTCACATCGCGAAGAACGGCCACCACTTCGCGAACGCCTGGTGCAACGGCGCCGCGGGCATCGGCCTGAGCCGCATCGCGTCCTGGGCGCTGCTGGGCGCGGACGACGAGGGACTGCTGCGGGAAGCGCACCAGGCGCTGTCGGCGACGATGCGCAACTTCCCCCGGCTCAAGAACCACACCCTGTGCCACGGCACCGCGGGCAACTCGGAGCTGCTCGTGCGGTTCGCGTTGCTGCGCGATGAACCCGCGTTCCAGCTGGAAGCGAACGTGCAGGTCCGCGAGCTGTGGCGGTCGCTGGACGACGCCGAACACGGCATCACCGAACACAGCGCCGACTTCTTCCCCGGCCTGATGCTGGGCATCTCCGGTTTCGGCCTGCACTTCCTGCGCATCGCCCACCCGGAACGGGTGCCGTCGGTGCTGCTGCTCGACCCACCGCCGTCCCGGCCCTGACCGCGCCCGTCCCGCCACCACCTCAGGCACGAAGGAGCAGATCATGTCCGTCGAATCCTGCAAGAAGTTCCTCCAGGCGACCCAGGACCGCCCGGAGCTCGCCCAGCAGCTCAAGGCCGCCACCGGGATGGGCGAGATCGTCGCGCTCGGCGGCAGGCACGGTTTCGAGTTCACCGCCCGCGACCTCATCGAGGGCTCCACCACGTTCGCGGGCGGCCCCGCGCGGCGGCAACGGCAGGAGCAGGCGCCGCCGCGATCGGGCACCGCGTTCTACCACCACGAGTACGAGCTGGCCGACGTGCCCGCGCTGGCACCGCTGATCGACGAACTTCCCCGGCTGGAGCTGCAACCGACCACTGTGGACATGGCCGCGTTCCGCGCGGAATTCCGCGAAGACGACCTTCGATCCACTTCGGACTCACCGGCCGATCCGGAGTTCCAGGCGTGGCATCAGCGCATGGCCGCGGCGCAGTGGCGCGACGGCGCCGACTCGCCACGACGGGACTTCCACCTGGTGAACCTGGACGAGCACGTCGACCACCCCGGCTACGCCGACTACTTCGACGCGAAGACGCGCGTGATCGACCTGCTGGAGGGCGTGTTCGGCGACGACGTCCGGTTCTCCGGCTCGCTGTGGTACCCGCCGTCCAGCTACCGGCTCTGGCACACCAACGAGAACCAGCCGGGCTGGCGGATGTACGTGGTCGACCTCGACGACGACTTCGCCGACGGCGCGGAGACCTCGTTCTTCCGCTACCAGAACCCGGAGACCGGGGAGATCGTGACGCTGCCGGAACGGCGCAGGATCGTGCGGTTCTTCAAGACCGAGCAGGACCCGGAGAAGTTGTTCTGGCACTGCATCGTCAACCCGACCATCCGGCACCGCTGGAGCTTCGGCTTCGCAGTTCCGGAGGACTGGCAAGCACGGCTCGAAAACGCCTGAAAGCCGAACGGTCCACGGAATCCTCACGAGGACAGCGGTTTCGCCGCGTAGCAGGGCTACCTGAGAAATCGAGCCCGCAGCGAGGAAACCGCTGAGCGACCCACTACGCAGCCCATTACGCAAGGAGCCCTATGGAGCATCTCGTGCGACGACTCTGGCGCGGTGACAGCCGGACCGAGCAGATCTCGCCCGACACGCCTGCGATCCTGGCGCGCGGCGTGCACAAGTCCTACGGGGGCGTGCACGCCGTGCGCGGTGTTGATCTCACGGTGCGGCAAGGCGAAACGTTCGGCTTCCTCGGCCCCAACGGAGCGGGCAAGTCCACCATGATCGCGATGCTGTGCACCCTGGCCCGGCCGGATTCGGGGCGCGTCGAGATCTCCGGGCACGACACGCTGCACGAGCCGCACGAGGTCCGCCGCAGGCTCGGGCTGGTCTTCCAGGAGAGCACGCTGGACACCGAACTGACCGCCGCCGAGAACCTGCGCTTCCACGCCGACCTGTACGCGATGCCGCGGACGATCGTCGGCCAGCGCGTCACGACGATGCTGGAACTGGTGGGGCTCGGCGCGCGGCGCGACGACCTCGTCTCGACCTTCTCCGGTGGCATGCGGCGCCGGCTGGAGATCGCACGCGGCCTGCTGCACCGGCCACGGGTGCTGTTCCTGGACGAGCCGACCGTGGGCCTGGATCCGCAAACTCGCGCCGAGATGTGGCAATACCTGAGCGAGATCGGGCACCGGGAATCCACCACGGTCTTCCTCACCACCCACTACCTCGAAGAAGCCGAGCAGTGCGACCGCATCGCGATCATCGACGAAGGCAGGCTCATCGCCGAAGGCACCCCGGCGGAGCTGAAGTCGGTCGTCGGGGCCGATCGGATCACGCTGCGCACCGGCGACGACGCCACGGCGGTGCGGGTGCTGCGCGAGCGATTCGACCTGGTGGCCACCGCCCAAGACGACGCCGTGCAAGTGCGGGTGGCCGACGGAGCGCGGTTCGTGCCGGTGCTGTGCTCCGGCTTGGACGTGCCCATCTACGAAGTGGGCGTCACCCGGCCCAGCTTGGACGAGGTCTTCCTGCACTACACCGGACGCGCCATCCGCGACGCCCCCGGCGTCCCCGCCTCGTGAGGAGCTCCCGTGACCCGCACCGCCCCGGAACTCGTCCGCCCACCCGCACCGGACTCGGACCTGCGCTCGCGCGCGGCGGGTGAATGGCGCGCGGGAAGCATGGTGTGGCGCCGGGAGGTGCTCCACTTCCTGCGGGACCGGACGCGGATCACCGTGTCACTGCTGCAACCGCTGCTGTTCCTCTACGTGCTGGGAATCGGGCTGTCCCGACTGGTCGCCGGGGCCGGTGGCGGTGAACAAGCCGCCGGTGAGTACATGCTGTTCCTGTTCCCCGGAGTGCTCGTGATGGCCGCGCAGGCGCCGGCGATCTCGGTGGGCGCGTCGATCGTGTGGGATCGCCACAGCGGGTTCCTGCGGGAGATGCTGGCGGCTCCCGTGTTCCGCAGCACCCTGCTGCTCGGCAAGTGCCTCGGCGGCGCCTCCGTGGCCACCGCACAGGGCACCGTGGTGCTGCTCAGCGCGGGCCTGGTCGGAGTTCCGTACCACCCGGGGCTGTTCGCGATCCTGCTCGCCGAACTCGCGCTGGCCGCGCTCGCGATGACGGTGCTGGCCGCAGTGGTGGCGGTGACGATCAAACGGATGCAGACGTTCAACACGGTGCTCACCGTGCTGATCACGCCCCTGATGTTCCTGTCCGGACTGATGTTCCCGATCAGCGCGATGCCCGCCTGGATGGCTTCGCTGACCCTGGTGAACCCGCTGACCTACATCGTCGACGCGATGCGCCACACCATCCTCGATCGGCTCGGCGAGGCACCGTCCTCGGTGATCTTCGCTCCGGTCCATTGGGGACAGTGGGAGGTGCCGCCGGCCGTGGAACTCGGGTTGGTGCTGGGGTTCGCGGTGGTAGCACTAACCATCGCAGCTCAGCGCTTTGCTCGTCGGGGTTGAGCTACTCCACGGCTCGTTCTGGCTTGGTGGTCGGGTAGCGGAACCTCAGTTGGTCTCTCGCTGCGGGATCTTTTTCCCAAGTGGCTCCGCCACGAGGGAAAAAGCTGTCCTCGCGAGAGACCAACTGAGAACCCGCCGGTGGTCGTTTTTTGGACGTGGGCTATGTGCTTCGCACATACAGGCACGGCCTTCGGCCGCAAGGCAGGCGGGGCTTCGCCCGCCCTTCGCGGACTTCGCCGCCAACGGCACGGCTGCGCCGCAAGACACGGCTGCGCCGCAAGACACGGCTGCGCCGCAAGACACGGCTGCGCCGCAAGACACGGCTGCGCCGCAAGACACGGCTGCGCCGCAAGACACGGCTGCGCCGCAAGACACGGCTGCGCCGTGAGGCACGGCTGTCGGCGGGGAAAACGGCCTGTGGGCTCAGTGGGTGGGTTTGGTGCTGGTGGAAGTGCGGCACGGGCTCTCGGAATCCGGGTGGCGAGCGGTGTTATGGGGATTCGCTCGGTCCTTCCAGGCCGACGAACATGGCCTCGTGCAGGGCCGTTACGTGGCGGTGGGCCACGTCGGCGGCTGTGGCGGGGTCGCGGGCGCGGAGCGCGGCTACGAGCTCGTGGTGTTCGTGGTTGGAGCCGCGCAGGTAGTCCACCGGGTAGGGCAGGTAGTAGCGGTAGAGGTCGCGCAGCACCAGGTCGTAATCGGCGGTGTCGAGTCCGGTCGCGGCGGCGACGGCGCGGTGGAAGGTCTCGTCGAGCCGGTGGAATTCCGCCCAATCCGCGGCCTCGTCCATCCGCTCGGCCAGCCCGTCCAGTTCCGCGAGCCGCGACGCGTCGGCCTCGCGGGAGGCCAGGTGCGCGATGCCGCATTCCAGGACCAGGCGCCGATCGATGAGCCGGTGCACTTCTCCCGCCGCCGCGCGGTAAGCGGCGGTTTCCCGGACGGCGCTGCGCGCGGGTTCGGCCACCACCCGGGTGCCGCCGCCCCGACCCCGGCGGCGTTCCAGCACACCGTCCCCGCACAGCGCGACCAGCGCTCGCCGCACGGTGATCTCCGAGACGTCCAGCGCGGCGGCGATCGACGCGTTGCCCGGCAGCCACTCCCCCGGCCCGAGCAGGCCGAGGTCCACCGCGAGGGAGATGCGGGCGCGCACCGTATCGACCGCGGACAGCCGCCGGATGCCGGCGAGCGCCGCGGCTGACAGCGCGCTGCCGGTGGGCTCGCCGGAGCGTGAACCGGCGGGATCGCTGGACATGGAAACCACCATAACCGCACGTCAGGACAAACTGGTCAAAATGAGCACTCTTGTTTGAGCGCTCACTCTGCCCTATTTTCTTCGCAGCGCAGTCGGCGCCCGCACCCGGCGCCTGCCACCACCAGGAAGCGAGAACCGATGTCCCGACCGCTGCCGCTCGCGCTGGCGCAGGAATCACCGCTGGCCGCGACCGCGCCGCCGGACGAGTTCGCCGCCCAGGTGCAGGCCCTGCTGGCCGCGCACCCCGAAACGCGACTGGTGCTGTACCCGGAACTGCACCTGTGCGGAGTCACCGGACCGGACCGCGACGCCGAGCTCGAAGCGGCCGCCGAACCGCTGCACGGCGCCCGCACCCGTCGGCTCGCCGAACTCGCCGGTGACCTGGGAATCTGGCTGGTTCCAGGCAGCGTCTGCGAACGCGGTGAGCAGGGCGAACTGTTCAACACGGCGCTGGCGTTCTCGCCGCACGGCGAGCTGATCTCCTGGTACCGCAAGGTCTTCCCGTGGCGGCCCTACGAGCCCTACGACCCCGGTGACCGCTTCGTCGTGTTCGACGCGCCCGGCATCGGGCGGCTCGGGTTCAGCATCTGCTACGACTCCTGGTTCCCCGAAGTGACGCGGCACCTGGCGTGGCTGGGCGCCGAACTCGTCCTCAACCCGGTGCAGACCACCACGCCCGACCGGGAGCAGGAACTCGTGCTGGCCCGCGCGCACGCCATCACCAACCAGATCTTCGTGGCCGGCTTGAACGCCGCCGCACCGGTCGGCACCGGCGACAGCCTGCTCGTCGGCCCCGAAGGTCACGTGCTCGCGCGAACCGAAGGCGCGGCCGCCACGACGCTCACCGCCACCGTCGACCTCGACGAGGTCCGGCGCGTGCGCACCGAAGGCACCGCCGGGCTCAACCGCATGTGGGACCAGTTCACCGAATCCGACGCGCCGATCGCGCTACCGCTCTACGACGGCCACCTCGACCCGCGCCGCTGGCGCCCCGCCGACCCCGGAGCCCCGAGGCCCGCCACCCGCACTTCGCTCCGAGAGGACTCCTGATGTCCGAAACACCCGCGCTGCACCGGTCGTTGCGGCTGAGGTCGGTGGTGCTGTTCGGCGTGGCCTACATGGCGCCGATGATCGTGCTCGGCACCTTCGGCGTCGTCGCGGCGGAGACCAGCGGCTCGGTGCCGACGGCCTACCTGCTGGCGATGGTGGCGATGCTGTTCACCGCGCACAGCTACGGGAAGATGGCCGCCGCGCATCCCGTCGCGGGCTCCGCCTACACCTACACGCGGCGGACCCTCGACTCCCGCGCCGGGTTCCTCGTCGGCTGGGCGGTGCTGCTGGACTACTTCTTCCTGCCGATGGTGATCTGGCTGCTCGGCGGCACCTACCTGCAGGCCCAGTTCCCCGCGGTGCCGTTCTGGTTGTGGATCGTGGCGTTCATCGCCGCCACCACCTGCCTGAACGTGCTGGGGATCAAGGTCGCGGACAAGGCGAACTACCTGCTGATGGCGTTCCAGGTGCTCGTCATCGTGATCTTCGTGCTGCTCTCGCTGCGGCACGTGTTCCACACTTCGGGCGCGGGGGCGTTGCTGAGCGCCGAACCGTTCCTGAACCCGGCCACCACCGCCGCCGGGGTCTCGGCAGGCGCCGCGCTGGCCGCGTACTCGTTCCTCGGGTTCGACGCGGTCACCACGCTCACCGAAGAGACGGTGGATCCGCGCCGCACGATGCCGCGGGCCATCCTGCTCATCACGCTCATCGGCGGCGGCATCTTCGTGGTGGTCGCCTACGCGACGCAGCTGGCGCACCCCGGGTCCGCCTTCGCCGACGCGGATTCGGCGGTGTTCGAGATCGCCCGCACCATCGCCGGGGACGCGGTCGCCGCGCTGCTGCTGGCGGGGCTCGTCGTCGCGCAGTTCTCCTCCGGCCTGGCCGCGCAGGCCGGGGCGGCGCGGCTGCTGTTCGCGATGGGCCGGGACGACGTGCTGCCGCGCCGGTTGTTCGGCCGGGTGCACCCGAGGTTCCGCACTCCGGCGGTGAACATCGCGCTCACCGGGGCGGTCGGGCTCGTCGCGATGTTCCTCGACGTGTCCACGTCCACGTCGTTCATCAACTTCGGCGCGTTCGTGGCGTTCACCGCGGTGAACCTGAGCGTGATCGGGCTGTTCCTGCGCCGGCGCAAGGAAGGCGAGGCGCTGCCGTGGTGGTCGCACGTGCTGCTGCCGGGCATCGGGGCGCTGATCGACCTGTGGCTGCTGGTGAACCTGGATCCGGCGGCGTTGACGCTCGGCATCGGCTGGCTGGTGCTCGGCACCGCCTACCTCGCGTACCGCACGAGCCTGTTCCGCCTGCCACCACCGGAAACCCAGGACACCCCCGACCCGCACCCCGCCGCCGAACCGCACCCCACGAGGTGAACGCCCCTCCGCCCAGCACCGGTCGAACATGCCGTTCACCCACCGGCGCCATCAGGTGAGCGCCTCCGTCGCCCGGTCCTACCGGACGAACGGGCCGTTCACTCCAGCGGCGTGGTCAGGTGCATGTCCCATTGGTGGAGGAGGCATTGACCTCAGGGGCTCGTGGGTCAGCCGACGTAGTTGAGCTTCTTGATGCTGATTCGGGCGAGGAGGCGGTCTTCTTCTTGTTCGCCGCCGAACCACGGGTACGGCATGCCCAGGTAGCGGTGCGAGAGCTCGTGGATGTGCTCCACGGCGCCGTCGTGGCGGATGTCCACGACTCGGCCGCGCAGCGCGTAGTAGCGGGCGGAGTGCTCCGGATCGGTGACGTTCACCGCCACCCGCGGATCGCGGCGCAGGTTGCGCACCTTCTGCGAACCTTCGACCATGTTGATCAGCACGTGTTCGCCGTCGGTGTCGCACCAGGTCTGGGTCAGCTGCGGAGCACCGTCCGGCATCGCCGTGGCCACGAAGCACGGACTCGGCTTGCGGAGCAGGTCCAGCAGGTCCTCGGGCAGTTCCATGACGGCGCCTCCTCGCTGGTGGGTTCGAGTCAGCGGCGATGGTCGCACGCGCGGCGCCCCGGTGCGCGATCATGCGAGGACGAACGGCGCGGACTCGTCCGGCACGCGACCATGCGCGGAATCGTCGGCGCGCGATCATGCCATCGGGCTGGTCCGGTACGCGAGCAGCGGGGTGAACGTGCGCCCGGACGGGTCAAGCGTTGCCGAGGGCTCCGTCGATCTCCGCGCCGGTGAGGACTCCGGTCGAGTCGGGAAAGGTGCCGAAGTCGACGATCTGCCGAGCCGCGTGCACCACCGCGCTCAACGCGGCGCGGGACAGGGTGGAGCCGAGGCTCACCCGGCGCACGCCCAGCTCGGCGAGCCCGGCCACCGACAGCTCGCGGGCGGCGCCGACCGCGAGCACGTTCACGGGCTTGGTCACCGCCGCGCACACCGCGCGGATCGACTCGGCGTCCGGCAACGCCGGAGCGTAGAGCACGTCGGCACCGGCCTGCTCGAACGCGCGCAACCGGCGGATGGTGTCGTCCAGATCCGGGCGGCCGTGCAGGAAGTTCTCGGCTCGCGCGGTGAGGGTGAACGGAACCGGCAGTTCCCGCGCCGCCTCGGCCGCCGCCGCGATCCGCTCCACCGCGTGGTCGAAGCCGTAGATCGGGTCACCGTCACGGCCGGTGGCGTCCTCGATGGAGCCGCCCGCCGCACCGGCCTGCGCGGCGGCGCGCACCGTGTGGACGACGTCCTCCGGGGCATCGCCGAAACCGTTCTCCAGATCGGCCGACACGGGCAGGCCGGTCGCCTCGGCGACCTCGCGCACGTTGTGCAAGGTGTCGTCCCGGCCGACCCGGCGGGCACCGTCGCGGCGGCCCATGCGGTGCGCGAGGCCGCCGCTGGTGGTGGCCAGCGCGGCGAACCCCAGTCCCGCGAGCAGCCGCGCGGTGCCCGCGTCCCACGGGTTCGGGATCACGAACGCCCCCGGCCCGCGGTGCAGGTCGGCGAACGCGACGGCGCGTTGATGCCGGTCGGCTGCGGTGAGTTCCATGAACGTCCTCTCCATTCCGGGAAACGGGCTCTCGGCGCCATTGTTTCCCGAAACGGCCGCGGCGCGGGCAGCCGCGCCGCACTCAGTCCGGCACGCCGGCGCACTCCCGACACGGGCAGTGCGGACAGTCCAGCGAGTGCAGGTAGCGCGGAGCGCCTGCGGTCCTGTCGCACAGCAGGCAGGTGAGGTCACCGTCGTCCGCGATGATCTCCTCGTAGGGCACGGGCGTCATCCGGTCGCTGGAGTCGATGCGCTTGTGCGGGGCGCCGACCGCGACGATCAGGTGATCGGTGATCGCGCCCACCGCGTGCGGCACGGAGCCTTCGACGAGGAACGTCTGCCCGGCCTGGGTCTCGTGGATCCGCCCGCCGTAGGTGATGGTGCCGACCCCGGCGACCACCGTCAGCACGTGGTGGCCGGGATGGGTGTGCGGCACGAATCCCTGGCCCGCGGGAAGCCGGATGAGGTCGGCGCCGATCTCACCGTTGGTGGCGAGCTCCCGGCCGCTGGCCGACGCGGTGCCGTGCAGCTGAACCTCGAGCCCGGAGTGGTCCACGCGCAGTTCGGTGTGGTCGGAGTTGAGGGAGTTCTTCGCCCAGGTGGCGATCTCCAGGGGATGGTCGTCGCGCCGTGTCATGCTCACTCCTCGTCCGTCGGGCGGGCCGTCCAGATGACGCCGCCGAGATCGTGCCTTCCGGCACGCAGCACGGAGCAGCCGACGATGGCGTGTCCGTCGTGCCGGAGCCGGCGCAGCCTGCTCCACCGGTTTACGCGGTGACCGGTCCCGCCGTCGTTGAGGAACGTCCACACTGGACCGAGCGCCCAGGGCCCTTCTCCGGTGGTGGTTCCCGTCGCGTGCGGCAGCAACAGCAGCCGCCCGTCTTCGATCGTCGTCTCCTGGCCGAACGGGACCGCCACGGCAGGGGCGCCTTCGGCGGCCGCCACCTCCGCGGCGAGTTCGACGTGGGCCGACAGCGGCCAGGCCGCGGCGAGCTTCGAGCGCCACACGGATTTCGCGGCCGCCAGTTCCGCGCTGTCCGGGCTCGTCCAGTGCTCGCGGAGGAAGTCCAGCGCTCCGAACGCCACGTCGTCCTCGGCCGTCGCGGTGCGCGGGGCGTGCGCGGCGAGTGCCTGGATCTCCCCGGAATCCGGTGCGTGCTCCAGCATCCGACGGGCCGTCACCGCCGCGTACGCCAGCAGCCGTTCGTACCGTCCGGGAGCCTGCCGTCGCGCGGCCAGCGACGCGCCCATCTTCGATCGCTGCGGCTTTCCGGTCGCGGTGGCGCGGAATCCGCCGAAGCGCAGCACCGCCGGGCGCAGCGCGGTGTGCTCGCACAGGTGCTGGAGCGCGTCCACCTCCGCGTCGGCGGTGACCAGGCCGATCTCCTGTCCCAGCGCGGGTTCCGCGACGCCGACGGCGGCGAATCGGCCGGTGAGGCCGTCGGTGCGCCAGCCGCGTTCGACCTCCAGCGGGTAGTGCTTCTCGCCGCCCCGGTTGATCCGCTCCTTGGTGCGCCCGTGCAGTACGAGCAGTCCGTCGCGCAGTTCGCCCAGGTCACCGGTGCGCAGCCAGCCGTCGAAGGTGACCGCCTCCGCGGTGGCGGCCGGGTCCTCCCAGTAGCCGTCCATCAGGTCGGGCGTGCGGATCTGCACTTCGCCGGAGTCCAGCCGCAGTTCCGTCTCCGGCAGGGCTTCACCGACCGGCGGGAACCGATCCAGGTACTGCTCGGCGAACCCCGCTCCGTCCAGGCAGGGCATGGTGAAGCTGAAGTTGACGGCCTCGGTGAGCCCGTAGCCTTGCCGCAGCCGGGGACCGTAGGTCCGGTGGAACCGGCGGACCAGGTCTCCGGTCAGCGGTGCGGCGGCGGTGATCAGGTAGTCGAGTTCCGGTGGCCACTCGGGAGCGGCGTCGAGCAGGTCCGCCAGCAGCGCCGGGACGATCGACGCGGTGCGCGCTCCCCCGGCGGCGAGCTCGGCGAAGTACCCGGCCGGGTCGAACCGGGAGTGCAGCACCAGCCGCGCCCCGGTGAGGTGCGTGCCGAGCAGCGACATCACCAGCGCGTTGCAGTGGTACAGCGGCAGACACGTCCCATGTGGACGGTCTGGTGAGATTCCGTGCAGCGCAGCGGTTTTCGCGGCGTTGCCGAGCACGGCGCGACGGCTGAGCCGGACGCCCTTCTGCCTGCCGGTGGAGCCGGAGGTGAACATGATGAACGCGAGTCCCGCCGCGTCCGGGTGCTCCGGCGAGTGCCCTGTGGCGCGCACCTCGACGGTACCGGCGACGGTCTCCACCACGGCGCTCGCCCGGACTCGACGCACGATCTCGGCCGGGTCGGTCCCGCGCGGCGCCAGCGGGACCGCGACGAGTTCGTGGTCGAAGCAGGTGAGCAGCACCGACGCCAGATCGGGACCGTTGGGCAGCCGGATGACGACCCGAGCTCCGGCGGGCAGCGCGGCCAGTTCGGACCGGTACGACATCACGGGACACCTCGTTTCAGAGTTCCGAATTTCCCAGGGCGACGCGAGTTTCCGACCGCGTCACGACGCGCCGTCGCGCAAGGTGGCCGGGCGGAGGTCGGTCCAATGCTCTTCGACGTAGGCCAAGGCCTCTTCCCGCGTCGCTCCGTCGAGCACCACGTCCCAGCCCGCGGGGACCTCGGCGAACCCGGGCCACAGGGAGTGCTGGAGTTCGGTGTTGCGCAGCACCAGGAAAGCGCCGTCCTCGTCGTCGAACGGGTTGGTCATCGGTCCTCCTCGTGTTCGGTGTGGTCACGCAGGTGCCCGCGCAGGATCGTGCCGAGCTCGCCGACGTGCTTCGGCTGCATGAGCCGGTGGTGCGGGCGGTCGATCCGGTAGGTGGTGAACGGCCCGTTGAGATGAGCGCGCCATCGTTGCGGATCCGCACCCTCCTGGGTTCCGATGTGGACGGTGTCACCGCCGTGGACTCCCGGCCGATGCCCCGGCATCAGGTTCGCGTTGTGCCGGGACGTTTCGACGAGATCGGCGATGTCCTGCTCGGTGAGTTCGGCGAGCGCACTGCCCTCTTGCCGCAACGCGGCCGACACCTCGGCGAACCCGCCCTCCACGCCGTGGTCCCGGCCGATGGACGTGAGCAGCACGCGGTGAATCCGCTCCGGGTCGATCACGTCGTCGCCGGCGGGTTCACCGCCGAGCGGCGGGTCGATGAGGCACAGCAACCCGGCTTCGGCACCGAGCCGCACGGCCATCGCGTGCGCCACCAGACCACCGAACGACCAGCCCACCAGGTGATACGGCCCCGTCGGGCGCACTGAGCGGAGTTCGGCGAGGTAGCGCTCGGCCATCGCGTCGATGTCGCGCGGCAGGTCCGCCACTCCGCCCGCGCCGAGCCCTTGCAGGCCGTACACCGGGTGCGCCGGGTCGAGGTGCGCCAGCAACCCGGAGTACAACCAGGCCAGCCCGCTCAGCGGGTGCACGCAGACGACCGGCGCGGCGTCGCCGCCGGTGCGGAACGGCACCAGATGCCCGGCGGGCGCCTCGGCGGCACCGAGCACCCGTTCCAGCCCGGCGGGCGTTCCCGCGGCGAACACGTCCCGGATGTGCGGCCGGATGCCGAACGCCGCCTCGACGCGATCCACCAGGCGCACCGCCAGCAGCGAATGTCCGCCGAGTTCGAAGAAGTTCTCCGCCCGGCCGACCCGTTCCACGCCGAGCACCTCGGCGAACACCGCGCACATCGCCTGCTCCGACGCGGTGCCCGCCGTGTCGGGCTCGGCGTCCGCCCGGCCCGGGTCGGGCAGCCGGTCGCGGAGCAGTTTCCCGTTGCGCGACAACGGAAGCTCATCGGTGGTCAACAACCGCGACGGGATCATGTGGGCGGGCAGCCGCTCCGCCAGGTGCGCGCGCACGGACGTCAGGTCCACCTCGCGCGGCACCAGGTGGCCGCTGAGCCTGCGGTCCTGGTCGTCGTGGTCGTGCACCGCGACGCCCGCCGCCCGCACCTGCGGATGTTCGGTGAGCACCGCTTCGATCTCCCCGAGTTCCACGCGGTGTCCGCGGATCTTGATCTGGTCGTCGTCGCGGCCGTGGAAGCGCAGCACGCCGTCCACGTCGCGCGAGGCGAGGTCACCGGTGCGGTACATGCGGGTTCCGGGCGGACCGAACGGGTCGGCGACGAACCGTTGCGCGGTGAGCGCGGTGCGGTGCAGGTAGCCGGTCGCCACGCCGCGCCCGGCCAGGTAGAGCTCACCCACCACACCAGGCGGAACGGGGTTGAGCCACCGGTCGAGGACGCGGCAACTCGTGTTCCACAGTGGACTTCCGAGCGGCACCGCCGCCGGTTGCGCTCCCGCCACCGGATGCGCGGCCGACCAGACCGTGGTCTCGGTGGGTCCGTAGCAGGCGAGGACCTCGCAGCCGAGTTCACCGAGCCGCTCGGCCAGTGGTCCGGGCACGAACTCGCCCCCGATCACGGCCCGCACGCCGTGCAGGTGCCGCGGCCGTTCCGCGAGCAGCGTGTGCCACAGCGACGGCGTGGCCTGCATGGCTCGCACCCGGTGCCGATCGATGAGGTCGAGCAGCAGCGCCGGGTCGCGGGTGGCGTCCCGGTCGGCGAGCACAACGGCCGCGCCGGTGACGGCGCCCAGGTACAGCTCCGGCACCGACATGTCGAATCCGGCGGGTGCGGTCGCCAGCACCCGGTCCCCCGGCCCGAGCCGCAACCGCTCGCCCAGTGCGCACAGCAGGTTCAGCACGGAGTCGTGCGGGACCACCACCCCCTTCGGCCTCCCCGTCGAGCCGGACGTGTAGATCACGTACGCGGTCCCGGCCGGGATCGATGCGGGCTCACCGGGGCCGTTCGCGCAGGTGAGCGACCCGGCCTCGTCGTGGGTGACGATCAACGCGGGGCGGGCGTCGTCGAGCAGGTCGGTGGCGCGGCGCGCCGGGAGATCCGGTTCGAACGGGAGGTAGGCGGCGCCGGTGGCGGTCACCGCGAGCATGGCGGCGAGCAGGTCGGGGCCACGGCGCAGGCCGAGCGCGACGAGCCGGCCAGGCCCAGCGCCGCGCGCGGTGAGTTCGGCGGCGATCCGGCCCACCCGCTCGGCGAGCTCCCGGTAGGTCAGCTCCCGATCGTCGTGGATCAGCGCCGTCGCCTCCGGGGCGCGTTCGACCTGGGCCGTGAACAGCCGGTGCACCGTTCCGGTCGGCACCTCCCGCGCGGTGCCCTCGCCCAGCAGCCGGGTCCGCTCGGTCTCGGTGAGCACCGGCAGCTCGCCGATGCCCCGATCCGGTTCGGCGACGGCGGCCCGCAGCAACCGTTCGAGGCGGCCGATGAGCGCCCGTGCGGTGGCCGGGGTGAACAGTTCCGCGTCGTACTCCAGCACACCGCCGATCCCGGCGAGCGCACCGCGTTCGTCGTACCCGGGTCGCAGGCTCCACAGCAGGTCCATCCGCGAGGAGGAACCGTGCAGGTCCAGGGGTTCGACGGTCGTGCCGGGCAGGTCGAACTCGGTGGGCGGGGTGTCCTGGAAGGCGAGCATCACCTGGAACAGCGGGTGGTGCGCGAGTGAGCGCGGCGGCCGCAGCACTTCGACGAGCCGCTCGAACGGCAGCTCCTGGTGGTCGAACGCGTCCAGGTCCACCGAGCGGATGCGCCGCAGCAGCTCGGCGAACGTGGGTTGCCCGGACAGGTCCGCGCGCAGCACCACGGTGTTCACGAAGCAGCCGATCGCGTCGTGCAGCGCGGCGTCGCCCCGGCCCGCGACGGGCGTGCCGATGGGGAGGTCCTCGCCCGCGCCGTGCCGGTGCAGCAACACCGCGAGTGCGGTGTGCAGGACCATGAAGAGGCTGACGTCGTGGTCGTGGGCCAGCCGGGCCGCCGCCGCGTGCAGGTCGGCGCCGAACTCGATCTCGACGGTCTCCCCGACGTGCGCGGAGGCGACCGGACGCGGGTGGTCGGTCGGCAGCGCCAGGAGCTCCGGTGCTCCCTTCAACGTCCGCGTCCAGTGCTCGACCTCGTGATCGGTACCGATTTCCCGTTGCCACAGCGCGAAATCGGCGTACTGCACGGCATCAGTGGTCCACTGTGGAATTCCGCCGCCGGTTCGTGCGCGGTAGGCGAACGACAGGTCGCGTGTCAGCGGCGCGAACGACCAGCCGTCGGCCGCGATGTGGTGCAGCAGGATCAACAGCACGTGCCTGCCGGGCGCCGTGGTGTAGAGGGTGACGCGCAGCGGCGGCTCGGACGCCAGGTCGAAGCGGCGCGCGGAGTCGGCGGCCAGCCGCTGCGCCAGTTCCGCATCGGGCACCGGGACGTGCTCGAACGACAACGTGTCCGAGTCGAGAACTCGTTGCCATGGCCGGTCTTCCGCTACCGCCACCACGGTGCGCAGGATCTCGTGCCGGTCCACCACGTCCTGCCACGCCGCCCGCAGCGCGTCCGGGTCCAGCGGACCGCTCAGCCGATGCGCGAACCGCAGGTTGTAGGTGGCGCCGAACTCGTCGAACCCGCTGATGAACCACAACCGCCGCTGCGCGGGCGACAGCGGAACGCGCTCGGGGCGCCGGCCCGCGCGCAGCACCGGACGGGACGCCGAGTCCTGCTCGACGATGCGGCCAGCGAGCGCCGCCACGGTCGGCGCGTCGAACAGCGTGCGGATGTCGAGTTCAACGCCCAGGCCGGAGCGGATCCGGTTGATGAGCCGAGTCGCCAGCAGCGAATGCCCGCCACAGTCGAAGAAGCCCTCGTCCACGCCGATGCCCGGCAGGCCCAGCGTCGCGGCGAACGCCTCGCACAGAAAGCGCTCCGCCGGAGTGCGCGGCGGCCGTCCCGGCGCCCGTCCCGACACCGGGCTCGGCAGCGCCCGCCGGTCCAGTTTCCCGTTGGGGGTCAACGGGATCTCCTCGATCGCCGACACGAACGACGGCACCATGTGCCGGGGCAGCACGGCCGCCGCGTGGCCGAGCAGCACCTGCGGGTCGACCTCCGCCGCGAGCACCACGTAGGCCACCAGGCGCGGGCCACCGGCGTCCTCGCGGGCGAGCACCACGGCTCGGGTGACCGAATCGTGCCGCTCCAGCACGTGCTCGACCTCGGACGGCTCGATCCGGAATCCGCGCACCTGCACCTGCTGGTCGATGCGCCCCAAGTACTCCAGCGACCCGTCGGGCAGGTATCGGGCCAGGTCGCCGGAGCGGTACATCCGGGTGCCGGGCGGCCCGAACGGGTCGGCGACGAACCGGCCCGCGGTGAGCCCCGGCCTGCCGAGGTAGCCGTCCGCCACGCCACGGCCCGCGACGTAGAGCTCACCGGGACAGCCCGGCGGCACCGGGCGCAGCGCGCCGTCGAGCAGGTACAGCCGCAGATCGTCCAGTCCGGAACCGACGACGCTGCGCGTCTCCGCCGGATCGCGCAGTTCCAGGTAGGTGCTGTGCACGGTCGTCTCGGTGATCCCGTACATGTTGATCACGCGGGGGCCGTGTTCGATTCGGTCCCGGATGCGCGCCGGGTCCAGCGCCTCGCCCCCCAGCACGACGACGCGCACCGAGTCCGGCTCGGCTCCGGCCTCGACGAGCTGGTAGTACGCCGACGGGGTCTGCGCCAGCGCGGTGACCTGTTCGCGGGCCAGCAGTTCCCGGAACTCGCCGGGCGCCCGGCTCACCTCGAACGGCACCACGACCAGCCGCCCGCCTCGCCCGAGTGCGCCCCACAGCTCCCACACCGACATGTCGAACGCGTAGGAGTGGAACAAGGTGTGCACGTCGGCCGGACCGAACCCGAAGTGCCGGTCGGTGATCTCCAGCAGCCGGTGCACGTTGTCGTGCGAGACGACCACGCCCTTCGGTGTGCCGGTCGAACCGGAGGTGTAGATGACGTAGGCGGTGTCGCCCGGCGTGATCGGCACCCCGAGGTCGCCGTCGGCCATCCCGGCCGCGGCCGCCTCGACCGCGTCGTCGTCCAGCACCAGCACGGATACCTCGGCGGGCAGAGATCCGGCCGAACATCGCAGCGACACCACGAGTTCCGGGGCCGCGTCGGCCAGCGTGGCGCGCAGCCGCTCCGCCGGGTGCTCCGGGTCCAGCGGCAGGTAGCCGGCGCCGGACTTCAGCACCGCCAGCAGCGCCACCACGAGTTCCGGGCCGCGCGGCAACGCCAGCGCCACCAGCCGCCCCGGCCCCGCTCCCCGTGACACCAGCAGCCGCGCCAGCCGGTTCGCCCGCGCGTTGAGCTCGCCGTAGGTCAGCCGCCGCGCCCCGAAGGACACCGCGGGCGCGTCCGGCCGGTCCGCCGCGTGCCGTTCGAACAGCTCCGGCAGCACTCCGGACCGGTGCTCCGGCGGCGGCGCGGGCGCGCGGTATTCGCCGGGCAGCAGCAGGTCGATCTCGCCCAGCCGCGCCGCCGGTGCCGCGCTGAGCCGTTCCAGCAGTGCGCCGAGCCGTTCCAGCAGCAGCCGCGCCGCCTGCTCGTCGGCGACGTCCTCGCGGTGGTCGAGGCGAAAGCCGAGCCGGTCGCCGGGCAGCACGATCAGCGACAGCGGGTAGTGCGTGCCGTCGGACACCCGCAGGTCGGTGATTCGCGGTTCCGGCAGGTGGCGCTGCGCGTCCTGCCGGTCCGGCGGGTAGTTCTCGAAGACGAGGACGGTGTCGAACAGTTCGCCGTGCCCGGCGATGGCCTGCAGCCGGGTCAGGTCGACGTGCTGCTGCTCCAGCACCATGAGCTGCTGTTCACGCAGCGCCGCCAACGCTTCGGCCGCGGTGCGGTTCGGATCGAGGCGCACCCGGACCGGCACCGTGTTGATGAGCAGCCCGACGATGTCCTCCACTCCGGGCAGCTCGGCGGGACGTCCGGAGACGGTGGCGCCGAACACCACGTCGTCGCGCCCGGTCATCGCCCCCAGCAACACGCCCCAGGCCAGTTGCACGAGGGTGTTGAACGTGAGCCCGTGGTTTCGCGCGGCGCGCCGGATCCGTTCGGTCGCGGCGGCGTCGAGCTCGTGGTGCACCCGCCCGTGCCGCGCGGCCCCGCCGCCGGGCGCGGCCACCAGCGTCGGTTCGTCCACATCGGACAACAACTTGCGCCATGCGGAGTCGCGCGCGGTCGAGTCCTGTTCGGACATCCATTCCAGGAAAGCCCGGTACGGCACCGGATCCGGCAACGGCTCGGCCGCGTACAGCGCGAACAGATCTCGGATCAGGATGGGCATCGACCAGCCGTCGATGAGGATGTGGTGCGTGGTCAGCACGAACACGTGCCGCTCCGGCCCGGTGCGCAGCAGCGCCGCGCGCAGCACCGGCGGATCGCCGAGGTCGAATCGGCGGGCGCGGTCGGCGTCGAGGTAGCGGGTCACGTCGGCCTCGGTGGGCGCGTCGACCTCGGTCCAGTCGACGACGAACCGGGACGGCCACAATTGCACCGGAGCGCCATCGGTTCCGTGCCGGAATCCGGCGGTGAGCTGCGGATGCCTGCGCAACAACGCGTGCACCGCGCCCCGCAGCGACGCGGCGTCGAGCGCGCCCGTGAGCTCGAATCCGAACTGCACCAGATACGGATCGGTGCCGTGCCGGTCGAACAGGGAGTGGAACAGCAGCCCCTGCGCCAGCGGCGGCAGCGGCAGCACCTCGCCGCCGTCGCGTTCGGTGCGATGCCGCGCCTCGGCGGCCAGCTCCGCGAGCACCTCGAACCAGCGCCGGGCGAGCTCGTCGACCTCGTGTTCCGGCACGAGCTCGCCCGCCCAGGACCAGTTCGCGGTCAGACACGGGCCGTCGGCACCGTCGGTGATCAACGAGTCGAGTTCGATCGGATGGGCCATCGGCAGGTCGGCGGGCATCGCCGACCCGAGCACCCCCGACCACGGCTGCGGACCCCAATCCTGCTCACCCGGGGCGTCGAACCGCCCGAGGTAGTTGAACCCGAGCTGCGGGCGGCTACCGGTGGCCAGGCCCGGCGCGCTCTGCGGGTTCAGGTGGCGCAGCAGTCCGTGGCCGATCCCGTTGCGCGGCACCGAATCCAACGCGGCGCGGACCCGGTCGATCGGCTCGTCCCACCCGAAGTTCTCGGGGCGCGCACCTCGGAGGTCGAACCGCACGGGGAACCGGGTGGTGAACCAGCCGACGGTGCGCGACAGGTCGAGTTCCTCGGTGAATTCCTCCCGCCCGTGCCGCTCCACGTCGAGCAGCACCGCGTCGTCCGCGCCCGGTCGGTCGCTCACCGCCAGCGCGAACGCCGCGAGCAGCAGGGTGTCGACCGGGCAGCCGAACACGGCGGCGGCGTGGTGCACCAGTTCGCCGGTGACCTCGCCGGACAGCGTCAGCGAGCGGTGCGCGCGGGTGGCCTCCAGGTCGGTCCACGGCGACAGCGGCCGCGAGGTCAGCCGCGAATCGGAGGCCTCGGCCAATTCCTTCCACAGTGGATACTCGGCCTGCACTTCGGGCTGTTGCGCCCGGTCTCCCAAAGCACGCGCCCATTCTGCGAAGGAGGTGCCGATCGGGTGCGGTCGAGGTTCACACCCCTCGGCGACGGCACGTCCGGCCTCGCGCAGGTCGTCGAGCAGGATCCGCCAGGACACGCCGTCCACCGCGAGGTGGTGCACGGCGAACACCAGCGTTCCCGGCTCCGCACCGGCGTCGAGCCACACCGCCCGCACCACCCGGCCCGCCGCCGGATCCAGGCTTGCCTGCGCCGATCGCACGTGCTCGGCGGTGAGCTCCCGCAGTTCGACCTCGGTCCGGCCTCGGACGTCCTCGCGGACCAGCTCGCACCCGGCGTCCTCGGCGACCGACAGCGACCACAATCCGTCCGTTGTGGATAGTCGTAAGCGCAGCATGTCGTGCTGTGCCACCACGGCGTGCAGCACGCTTCGCACGCGGTCCTCGTCGAACCCGGCAGGCGTCCGCACCACCGCGCACTGCGCGAAGCCCGCCACCGAGCCGCCCAGCTCCCGGAACCAGTGCATGATCGGCGTCAACGGCAGAAGCCCGCGGTCCGCGGTCCGTTCGCGGCGGACCGGCGCGGCGGGAGCTCCGGCGTGCTCGGCGAGCTCGGCGACGGTGGGATGCCGGAACACGTCGGCGGTCCCGATCCCGAACCCCGCCCGTCGTGCCCGGCTGGCGAACTGGATCGCGGTGATGCTGTCGCCGCCGAGCTCGAAGAAGTCCGCGCCCGGCGACACGTCCGCGAGCCCGAGCACCTCCCCCACCAGCGTCCGCAGCACCTGCTCGGCGTCCGTCGCGGACTCCGGGAGCACCGCTCGGGCAGTCGCTCCCGCGGGCGCGGGCAACGCGGACCGGTCGAGTTTTCCGTTGCGGGTCAACGGGAACTCGTCCACGAACACGATCTCCGACGGCACCATGAACGCGGGCAGCGCCGCGTCGGCCCGCGCCGCGACCGCGTCCGCGTCGGGCTCGTCGGCCACCACGTAGCTCACGATGCGCCGCCTGCCGGGACGATCCTCGCGCAGCATCGTCGCGACCTGCCGCACCCCGGGGCGCCGTGCAGCGCGGCATCGATCTCACCGAGCTCGATGCGGTAGCCGCGCAGCTTCACCTGGCCGTCCGCGCGCCCGGCGAACTCCAGCAGCCCCTCCGCGTTCCACCTGGCCAGATCGCCGGTGCGGTACATCCGCTCGCCCGGCGGGCCGGACGGGCAGGCCACGAACCGGTGCGCCGTCGCTCCCGGCGCACCGAAGTACCCACGAGCCATCCCCGCGCCCGCCAGGTACACCTCGCCGACGACTCCGGGCGGCACCGGCCGCAGCGCGTCGTCGAGCAGGTGGATCCGCTTGCCGTCGATCGGCGCCCCGATCGGCACCGTCGCGGATTCCCGTGCCGTCATGGCCGGAACCGGCAGCCGGGTCGCGAACACCGTCGTCTCCGTCGGCCCGTAACCGTTGATCACCGTCAGTCCCGGCACCGCGTCCTGCACGCGACGCACGGCGGCGGGCGACACCACGTCGCCGCCGGTCCACACCTGGCGAACTCCGGTCAGGCAAGCCGGATTCTCCTCGCTGAGCGCGTCGAACAGGCCCGCCGTCAGCCAGAGCCCGGTGACACGGTGCGCGGCGATGGTCTCGGCGAGCACGCCCAGGTCGGCGGAGTCCGGCGGAGCCAGCACCACCTCACCGCCGGTGAGCAGCGGCACCCACAGCTCCAAGGTCAACGCGTCGAAGGCGTGCGGCGAGTGCAGCAGCACCCGCCGCGCGCCGCCCTCCGCCCACCACCGGTCGGCGGCCAGCCGCACCAGGTTGTCGTGGGTGATCGCGACGCCTTTCGGGACGCCGGTGGAACCGGACGTGAACATCACGCAGGCGAGCCGATCCGGCGCCGGTTCCACGGCCGGTGCGGCGGGTGCCGCTCGTCGCGGGTCGGCGAGGTCGAGCACCGGGCCTCGATCCCGGAACCACGTGGCGAACTCGTCGGTCGCCACATTGGTGACCAGCAGCTCGATCCCTGCGGTGACCGCGATGGTGCGCAGGCGGTCCGCCGCGTCACCCCGGTGCAGCGGCACGTAGGCCGCGCCCGCCCGGACCACGGCCAGCACCGCCACCACCAGGTCCACGGACCGTTCCACCAGCAGTCCGACCGGTGATTCCACGCCCACTCCGGCCGCGACCAGCCGGTCGGCGAGCGCGGCGGAGCGGGCGTCCAGCTCGCGGTAGGTCAGGCGCTGCCCCGTCGCCGCCGAGGACACCGCGACCGCCTCGGGCTCGCGACCGACCCGCTGGGCGAACAGCGCGACCGCGTTGTCCGCTCCCGTGGTCGACGGTGCCCCGGAACCCGCCGCGAGCACCTCGGCCCGCTGCTCGGGCGACACCGTCTCCAGCTGTCCCAACGGGGTGTCCGCCGGTAACTCCGCCAGCTGGCTCAACAACCGCAGGAACCGGTCCCGAGCCGCCGCGAGCAGGTCCTCGTCGTGGTTGGCGGGGTTCGCGTCGAAGTCGAACCGGAGCTCCCCGTCACCCCGGTCGTAGGCGACCACGGAAAAGTCCTCCGACGGCGGGGCCTGCACGTTGTGCACGCTCGCCGAGCAGTCGCCGAATCGCAGGCCGTAGGCGAACTTCTGGATGTTCACCACCGGACCGAACAACACCCGGCCGTCCTCGGGATAGCCGAGTTCGCGGCGCAACCGCTCGCCCCGGTACCGCTGACGGCGCTGCACCTCGGCGACCTCGGCGGCGACCTGCGCGGTGAACTCGCCGAGGGTCGCGGCCGGATCTACGCGCAGCCGCAACGGCAGCACGTTCGCCGACATCGACGGCACGGTGCGGCTGAGCTCCGTGGCCCGCCCCGGAACCGGCAGGCTCAGCACCACGTCGCGGCTGCCCGTCACCGCGTGGGTGTGCAGCGCGGTGGCCGCCACGATCAACCGCGACCAGCGCTGCCCGAGCCGCTGCGCGGCGGCGCGCAACTCGGCGAACCCGGTCTCGTCCAGGCCGTCGCTCAGACGCAGCGACCGCGCCGAGGCCGCCGCCGGACGCGCCGCCATGCTCAGGAATCCGGGACCGTCCGCGAGCCGGTCCAGCCACCACCGCCGGTCCGCGTCGAACTCGGCGGAGCGCCGGTATTCGTTCTCTTCGGACAGCAGCGCGGCCGACGCGGACCAGCCGCCGGCGGGCACCGGCTCACCGGAGGCATGGTGCCCGTAAATCTCCGACACGCGCTGGGAGAACAGCGTCATGCCGACACCGTCGAGCGCGATGTGGTGCACCCACTGGAACAGCAGGTGGCGGTCGTCGGCGATCCGCAGCACCGAGGCGCCGAACAGCGGGCCGGTCGCCAGGTCCACCGGCCGGTCCAGTTCCGCGCGCATCAGGGCCAGCGCCGCGGCGTGCGGTTCAGGCTCGGCGCGGAGGTCCCGCACGGCGATGTCCGGCTCACCGGTGCGGGGGCGGCGACGCGGACGGCCGTCGGCGCCTTCGGCGAACGTCACGTTGATCGCCTCGGCGTCGCGCGCGGCGAGGCGGACGGCCGTCACCAGCGAGTCGACGTTCAGCGGCCCGGTGATGTCGACGTACTCGCCCCACAAGTACTGCGAGCGCGCTTCGGAGCGGGCCTGCTCGGCGATCCAGATGCCGAGTTCGGCTTCGGACACGGGCGATTCGACGGAGTTTCCGCCCAGGTTCATCGGTCATCCTCACCGGCAGTGGTCTGCGCTGTGTCGGCCTCGGATGGCCGCGCCGGTACCGGGGCGGCCCACGAGACATCGGCCCCGGACAGCACGGGGCACGATGGCGTTATCGGTGGTTCGGATTCGTTCGATCTCGTCCGGTCAGCGGCGAAGGCGCTGAACCGTGACCGCCTGGAAGGCCTTGCGAGCTCTCTTTCCGGGATACCTGAAGAGTTGATCCCGCAGCGACGAAGTCGCTCAGCCGCGACCCGCGAGCACTCGCGGAATGTCAGGGCGACGTTCGCCGTATCTCGTCCGGCTGCAGCTCCCGCTCGGTGGGCGGCGATCTTCCTCGCTCACGTGCCGACCCTTGCACGCGCGAAGCGATCAGTCGACACAAAGCACCTATTCAGAGCAATTCGGACATCTCACTCAATGCCGGTGCTTACATTCGGGTTGCGCTCCCGCGACACGGACGAGCATTCGAGGAGCACCGCGCACCGGGCGTGTCGGCGCCCGGGAACCACTGCTCACGGCGCCGCCGACGGCGTGGAACCGAGATCGGCGGCCGGCCTGATGACTTCAGTGGAGTCGTGCTTCCGGACGCGGCGCGGGCCGCCCGGACCCGCGCCGCCGTCGCTCAGTCTCGCTGACGACTCTTCCGTCCGGTGACCGCGTTGTAGATGACCAGCACGACGATCGCGCCGATGATCGAACCGATCCAGCCGGTCGGCTGGAAACCCCGGATCCCCACGGTGAGCAGGCCGAAGATCAGCCCGCCGACGACCGAACCGACGACGCCCAGCACGATCGTCATCAGCAGTCCGATGTCGTCCTTGCCCGGAACGACCGCCCGCGCGATGAACCCCGCGATCAGGCCGAAGACGATCCAGCCGAGGATGGTCCACACCATCGCTTCCTCCTTCTCTCGGTGCCCCTCCCGATCCAGGACCCTACTGGCCGTAAAGCACATGGCCGAACCGGAATGCTGCCGCGCCGGGTGAATCCGGCCCCGATCGGAGGTATCCCGCCTCCCTCGCCTGCGCACGCGAACAGGCCTGCGGACCGTTGACAAATTCCGTTGCCGATCCTGCAATGGCGGCATGAGCGAACCCTCGTCGCCCGAGCTGGACGCGACGCTGGCGGAGGTGGGGCCGCGGTTGCGCGCGCTGCGCAAGCGCGGCCGCCTGACCTTGGCCGCGCTGTCGGCGGCGACCGGCATTTCGGTGAGCACGTTGTCGCGCCTCGAATCCGGCAGCCGCCGCCCCAGCCTGGAGCTGCTGCTGCCACTGGCCAGGGCGCACCAGGTCCAGCTGGACGAACTGGTCGGCGCCCCCGCGACCGGGGATCCGCGGATCCACCCGAAGCCGGTCGTGCGACACGGCATGACCCACATTCCGCTGACCAGGCGCCCCGGCGGCGTGCAGGCGTTCAAGATGATCATCCCCGCCGGGCGCGGCGAACCGGATCCGCAGACGCACGAGGGCTACGAGTGGCTGTACGTCCTCAATGGACGGTTGCGCCTGGTGCTCGGCGAACGGGACATGACCTTGCAGGCGGGTGAGGCAGCGGAGTTCGACACCCGCCTCCCCCACTGGTTCGGCCCCGCCGAGGACCAGGGAACGGTCGAGCTGCCGGTCCTGTTCGGCCCCCAAGGCGAACGAATCCACACCCGAGCGAAACCCCCGCGATAACCGCGCCGACCACCCCGGGTGAATGCCTCCTTTGACCGACCCACCGGTTGAAGGGGCGCCATTCACTCCACCGGCATCATCAGGTGAACGTCCCCGTTGACCAGGAGCCACGGGGACGTTCACCTGCCGCGACAAAGAGGCTCAATGGGAGCCCGGGGTGTAGTGGCCGGGGACGTTGCGGCTGGTCACCGCGAAGCGGTTCCAGGCGTTGATCACCGTGATGGCCGCGATGAGATGTGCCAGTTCGGTCTCGTCGAACTGCGCGGCCGCCCGCTCGTACACGTCGTCGGGCACGAAGCCGTCGGTGAGCACGGTGACCGCCTCGGTGAGCTCGATCGCCGCGATCTCCTTCGCGGTGTAGAAGTGCCGCGATTCCTCCCACGCCGAGAGCTGCACGATGCGCTGCACCGACTCACCGGCGGCCAGCGCGTCCTTGCTGTGCATGTCCAGGCAGAACGCGCAGTGGTTGAGCTGCGAGGCGCGGATCTTCACCAGCTCCAGCAGGGCCGGGTCGAGGCCCTTTCGCGCCGCCGTGTCCAGCCGGACCATGCTCTTGTACACGTCCGGCGCGAGTTCGAGCAGGTTCAGCCGAGGGGTGTGTTCGGGTTCGTAGGCGGATTCGTTCGTCATGCCCGCAACGCTAGTTCCGCGCTGGACCGCCCACCTGGTCCACTTCCCATCCGATCAGCTGGTCCAGTCGCCGGTGCGCCGCCCGCGGCTTCACTCCTCGATGCTGAACGGGGTGCCGTAGACCGCCCAGTGCAGCGGCGGGCGCAGAGCGAGGTTGCCTTCGTCGAGGAATCGGCGCTGGGCGGTGTCGACTCGGCTGGTGTCGCTGTGCGCCTCTTCCTCGCGCATCGCCTCGACGCGGGCGTCCAGGAACGCGCTCAGGTAGGCCGTTTCGTCGCCGCCCTCCGACGGCGGGGCGGCGCGGTCCAGCGCGGCTCGGCGGATGCCGCCGAAGCTCGGCCAGTCCTGCCCGGGGCCGTGCATCACGATCGCGTCGTAGTAGACGAACTGGCCCAGTGCACCGAGGCCGTCGGCCTTGGCCTGGTCCACCGCGGGGTTGAAGTACACCCGGTCCCGTTCGGACTCCTGCGCCTGCTGGAAATCCGGGTCCTCGGCCGCTCGCGCCCAGGCGTCGGTGAATCCGGGATCGAGGCCCTCGTGCGAGTCGGTGCCGTTGACCTCGCGCAACGCGGGCAGATATCCGGCGAGCGGGTTGTCCGGCTTGCTCTGCGTGTAGGCCTCGACGAGTTCCAGCATGTCCCCGGTGCCGGAGCAGAAGCCGATGATGCCCGCCGTGTAGCCGCGCCCGTCACCGATGTCCTCGATGTAGCCGAACTGCGCGCGCCAGTCCAGCGAGGAGTTCTCCGCGCTGGAGACGAGTTGCATCGCGATGTCCTTGGTGTGCGGATCGGCGAGGTCCCCTTCGGCGGCGAACGGCGCGGCGATCGGCAGACCGGCCTGCGCGGCGGGCGGCGGAACCGGGGCGGCCGAGAGCGCCGGCAGTGCGGTGGTGCCGAGGGCACTCGCGGCGACACCGGTGACGAGCAGCAGCCGGAGAGCCCGGCGGGACGGCTGGTGCGACGAGGTGGACATGGCGCTGACTCCTCTAGCGACCCGGAACCGATCTCAGTGCGGCAACGGCGAGCAGCCAACCGCGCGGCACCGAGGACGTCAAGATCACCTGACGCGAACCGGCCCGCAACCGCCGGTAAAGCCACCGCCCGATCCCGGCGAGGCATTTGGAGCAAGCGTTCCGCCCCGCACCAGCTCAGCGGTACGCGGAACACGGAACTCCGACTCCCCCAGCACTCCCGATCGACCTCGTTTCCACGGCACAACTGGGAATTTTCCGCTGTTCCCACCGAAAGCCGTGCCGAACGACATCCACCGATTCGAAACCGATCACCCCGTTGCACGCCGCGTGCAAGGGCCTGCGCCAGGTCCCGAGGTGCCCGCCCGCAGTTGTTCGCCGAAATCTGGACGCCCGGAGCGCCTTCCCCTGCTCGCCATGCGCAAGCTCTCAGGCCGCCCCTGACGGCCGTCTTCCGAGGCGATCGCCACTTTTCGTCGTCCTTCCTGGTCACCGCTCCGTTGTTCGTGCAAAGATCCGCGTCGGTCTTTTGCAAGGAGCTGGCGATTGCGACGTGGTTGTAGATCCCTGGTGTTCGGGCTCGTGCTGGCGCTCGCGGGGTGCGGCTTCACCGGGGGCGGCGAGGACGCGGACACCTTGCGGGTGGCGGTGACGATCCCGCCGCGCGCGAACTGGTCCCCCGCCTCCGACGACGCGCTGCTGATGCAGCGGCTCGGCGTCACCGAGACGCTGGTCGACGGCGCCATGGACGGCACCGCCCAGCCCGGTCTCGCCGAGTCGTGGCAGCGGGTCACGCCGACCGAATGGCGGTTCACCCTCGCCGAAGGCGTGCGCTTCCAATCCGGTGAGCCGGTGACCGCGCAGGCCGCCGCCGAGTCCATCAACCGGGTCGTGCACGATCCCGCTCCGCCGCGCGCGTTGCGGGACACCATCAAGCAGGCCGACGCGCTGGACGACCGCACGCTCGCGGTACGCACCGCCGCCCCGGACGCGATCCTGCCGCAGCGGCTCAGCGCCGCGAACACGGCCGTGCTCGCGCCCGCCGCGATCCGCCCGGACGGGTCGGTCGACCCGGCGAGAGGTGCCGGCACCGGGCCGTTCCAGGTGACCGGAGCCGAGAGCGACCAGCGGGTGACGCTGCAACGGTTCGACGGCTACCGCGACGGCCCGGCGAAGGTGGCGCGGGCCGAGGTGCGGTTCGTGGAGGACGCGTCGGCGCGGGTGAACGGCCTGCGCAGCGGCGAGTTCGACCTGATCGACAAGGTCCCGGTGTCCCAGCTCGCCGAGGTGCGCGGGGATTCCGAGCTGCGCGTGGACGCGGTGAACCTGCCGCGCACGACGGCGCTGCACCTCAACACGGCAGGCGGCCCGTTCGCCGATCCGCGGCTGCGGTCGGCCGCGCGGGCGGCCATCGACCGCGCCGGCCTGGTCAGCGGTGTGCTGCAAGGCGAGGGGGTGGCCGCGAGCCGCTACTTCGGTCCCGCCGTGCCGTGGAGCGAACAGCATCCGCCGACCGCGCCCGATCCGGTGGCGGCGCACCGGGAGGTCGCCGAGATCACCGGCGGGAAACCCGTTCCGATCACCATCGGCACCTACCCGGACCGTCCGGAGCTGCCCGCGCTGACCACCGTCGTCGCCGACGAACTCGGGCGGGCCGGTTTCACCGTCCGCATCGTGCAGGAACCGGCGGGCAGCATCGAGCCGCGCATCCTGTCCGGTGAGCTCGACGCCGCCGTGTACTCGCGCAACCAGCTCGTTGACGTCCCGGACGCGGCCGCACACCTGACCAGCGACTTCAGCTGCCGGGGCGGGTTCAACCTGGACCACTTCTGCGCGCCCGAACTGGACTCGCTGCTCGCGCAGCTGCCCGAGATCAGTGACCCCGCCCGGCGCACGGCGGTGTTCCGCCGCGCCGACGACCTGCTCGCCGAGCGGATCGCGGGCATTCCGCTGGTGCACGAGCAGCAGCGCTTCGCCTACCGGGAGGCGGTGAGCGGGGTGCCCGCGGACCCGCTGGAACGGGATTTCCTCACCAAGGAGGTCGCGCCGCGATGAGCACGATCATCGACTACTGGAACGATCGCGCCCGCCGCGGCTACGACCAGCAGCCCGGTCAGGACCCGGCGCGGGACCTGTGGGCCAAGCGCATCGGCCCGCTCGTGGCGGACGCGGTCGGCCCGGGAGCTCGGGTGCTGGATTCGGGCTGTGGCACGGGATTCCTCGCCCGCATCCTCGCCGCGGAGGGACACCTCGTCACCGGGCAGGACGCCTCGCCGGGAATGCTGGCGGTCGCGGCGGAACGCGGCAGCGCCGAAGGCCTCGACGTCCGGTGGCTGACCGGGGTGGCCGACGAGCCGCCCGCCGGCCCGTTCGACGTGGTGGTGACGCGCAACGTGCTGTGGACGCTGCCCGACGCGCAGCGCGCGGTGGACTCGTGGGCGGAAGTCCTGCGGCCGGGCGGGCTGCTGGTGGTCAGCGACGGCAGGTGGAACGCGGCCGACGTCGGGGACAGCGCGACCGAACAGCGGTTCGGAGCGTCCTATTCGGACGCCGCGCCGACCCTGCCGATGGGTTTCGACTTCGCGGGCTGCGCCGCGCTCGTCGGCCGGGCCGGGTTCGTCGACCGCACCGATCGCACGGCGTTGTTCGACACCGCGCCTTACCCGAGCGCGCCCGGCTTCTTCCTGCTGTCCGCGCGCTCCCCCTGGCGGTGACGGGCGGGCGCGGCCTGCTCCTGCGGCTGGGCGTGGCGCCGGTGGTGGCCGCGCTGATCGTGCTGATCGCGGTGTTGCTGCCGGAGCTGACCGGCGTGGACGCGGCCCGCACCGTGCTCGCCACCCGCTACGCGGAGGCCGACCCGGATCCGGCGCTGCTGGCTGGGATTCGCGCCGACCTCGGCCTGGATCTGCCGCTGCCGCAACGGGTTCTGCAACGGCTCGGTTCGATGCTCAGCGGCGACCTCGGGTCGTCCTGGGTGTCCGGGGCGCCGGTGGCGGCGGTCATCGGTCCCGCCGTGCAGGTGTCACTGGGCATCATGCTCGGCGCGGCGGTGCTGTCGTTCCTCGTCGGTTACCTCGCGGGCCTGCTCGCGGCACGGCGTCCCGGTTCGGTCACCGATCGGGCGCTGACCGGACTGGTGCGGGTGTTCTCGGCGCTCCCGGAGTTCGCGCTGGCCCCGATCCTGGTGCTGGTGTTCGCGGTCGGGCTGCAAGCACTGCCGAGTTCGGGTTGGCGCGGCCCGGAGTACTCGGTGCTGCCGCTGCTGTCGCTGGTGCCGTCGCTGGCGGTGCCGATCGCGGCGGTGACCCGCGAACAGGTGGTGGCGTTGCGGCGGGAGAACTTCGTGCTGGCGGCGCACGCTCGGGGACTGGGCGCGCTGCGGATCTGGGGCGTGCACCTGTCGCGGCCCGCGCTGCCTGCCGCGCTGTCGCTGGTGACCTACAACGCGGCCGGTGCCGTCTCGGGCACCACCGCGATCGAGGTGGTCTTCGACATTCCGGGCTTGGGCAGCACCGTCGTGGAGGCGGTGCGCGCGCAGGACGTGCCGGTCGTGCAGGCCGGTCTGGTGGTGGCCGCGCTCGCGGCGTTGTGCGTGGGCGCGGTGGGCGATCTGCTCGGGCTCGCCGCCGAGCCCCGCACCCGGCGGGAGGTGCCCCGATGAGGCCGCACCGCATCGGGGCGCTGGTCGCGGCGGGACTGTTCCTGCTGGTGCTCGTCATCGGCGCGACCGGGGATCCGCTGGCCACGAACATGGGCGCCGTGCTGCGGGCACCGTCGGCGGCGCATCCGCTGGGGACCGACGAGCTGGGCCGGGACGTGCTGGCGCGGCTGGCGCACGGCGCGGTGGTCACGCTCGGCACCGCGGGCACCGCGCTCGCCGCCGCCGTGCTGCTGGGGTTGCTCGCGGGGTGCGCGACGGGCTGGAGCTCCTCGCCGGTGGCGGCGCTGGTGCGGGCCGGGGTGGACGTGGCCACGGCGCTGCCGCCGCTGATCGTGGCCCTGGTGACGGCGCTGATCGCGGGACCGAGCACCACGGCGCTGCTGCTGGCGCTGGCCGGAGTGGGCTGGCTGCCGTTCGCCCGGCAGGCCGACGCGATGACCGCGCAGCTGCGGACCCGGAACTGGGTGCTCGCACACCGGGCGCTCGGTGCGAGCCTGCCGCGGATCTGGCGCGACTCGCTGCTGCCGTTCCTGGCGCCCGCGACCGGTGCGCTCGCCACCGTCCGGTTGCCCGCCTTGGTGAACACGGTGGCGGCACTGGGCTTTCTGGGCCTGGGACCGCCACCGCCGCAGCCGGAGTGGGGCGCGATGATCGCGGAGTCGGTGGATCACCTCGGCACCGCGCCATGGCTGCTGGCGGCTCCGGTGCTGGCGCTGGTGGCGGTGCAGACGATCGTCAGCGCGTGCTTCGACCGCACCCGGGAGTGATCATTTGCCCTGGAACCGGGGTGTGCGCTGCTCCACCCGAGCCTTGCTCGCCTCGGCGGCGTCCTCGCTGGACCAGCAGGCCGCGTAAGCCGATTCGATCTCGTCGCCCCGCTCGTCGTCGGAGTCGATGGAGTTCAACGCCAGCTTCGAGTAGCGCAGCGACAGCGGTGCGAGTTCGCCGATCTCCCGCGCCCACGCCACGGCCGCTTCGTGGTCGCCGAGCCGGTCCACCATCCCGCGCCGGTGCGCCACCTCGGCCGCCAGCCGGTCTCCGGCGAGCAGCAGGGAGCGGGCCGCACCGCCACCGGCCAGCAGCGACAGGCGCCGCACCGTCCACGGGTCGACGGCCAGCCCGTTGCGGGCCGTGGGCACCGCGAAGTACGCCTCCGGCGCCGCGATCCGCAGGTCGGCGGCCAGCGCGAGTTGTGCGCCCGCCCCGACCGCGGGTCCGTTGACCGCGGCGAGCACCGGCACCGGGACGGTGAGCACGGTCTGCAGCGCGTCGTAGAGCCCGTCCCGGAATTCGTCGCCGTACACACCGTCCAGGTCCGCGCCCGCGCAGAACGTGCTGCCCGCGCCGGTGATCACCAGCGCTCGCGCGCCCTGCTCCACCAGCGCGAGCACGGCGTCGCGCAGCCCGTCGCAGTGCTCCAGGTCGAGGGCGTTGCGCCGCTCGTGCCGGTCGAGCGTGATCAGTCCGATCGGCCCGTCCCACCCGGTGGTGATCATCGCTGCGCCTCCAGTGCCGCACCGGCCGGGCCGGTGATCTCGTCGCTTCGCCACCGCCGCCGGTGGCATCGGCCAGTGCACCATCGTCCGAGTGCGCGCGGGAGCCCACCCGCCACAGATCACATGCCCGAACTCGCTCGGCCGAATCGGTGATAGCCGGTTGAGCCGAACGTGCAAACGGGAACCGCTCGATCATGTTCGACTCCTTTCCGTTCGACCGCAATCGACTCGAAACGATCCGATAACCCGCGTCGAGAAACCCGTTATGGGCATGAGCAGTTCATGGAGAATCACCGTCCACATCGAACTCGGTCCACTATGAACACATTTTTCGATTCGTTATCGAAATCGATCCGATCGACGATTCTAGAACCGGATACCCGAATGGAGTCGGCCGCGCGGGAAATATCCGATTTCACTGACTTCGGTGTCGCGGGCTGCTCATACTTCTCGCCGTGACGACACTTTCACCGGAGCAGATCGCACAGCACGCCTACGACGCAGGCTTCCGCGGCGAAGACCTGTCCACCGCGGTGGCGGTGGCGGTGGCCGAGTCCAGCGGGAACACGGAAGCGCACAACGGTGCGGGGCTGGACGACTCGTACGGCCTCTGGCAGATCAACATGCTCGGCGACATGGGACCCGCCCGCCGCGAGGAATACGGCATCGATTCCAACGAGGAACTGCTCGACCCGGCGACGAACGCCGAAGCGGCGTACAAGATCCACCAAGGTCGCGGCGATTTCAGCGACTGGTCGACCTACAACGACGACAGCTACAAGAAGCACCTCGACGAAGCCCGAAAAGCCGCCGCCCAGGTCGAGGGCGGCGGGGACCCGGGCACCGAACAACCCTCCGGCCCACCGGGAGGAACCAACGAGCAGCCGCCCGGGAACGACAACGGCTCGGAGAACGGCTTCACCGTGGAAACCGATCTCCTCACCGACTACGCCGAAGCGGTGGAGGGGATCGCCGAAGAGCTGGGGAACATCGGCAAGCGAGCGCTCGACTCGATCACCGGACTCACGCCGAACAGCTTCGGCGAGGTCGGCGCGGAGACCGGCTTCGCCGCCGCGCTGGCCGATCTCGGCAAGAGCCTCGACAAGCAGGTCGCCGCGGTCGGCGAGAGCGCCCGCTCGCTCGGTGCGGCCGCGGCGGAGACCGCCAAGACGTACCTCCAGGCGGACGACGACTCGATCAAGGCACTCGAACAGGTCCTGAAGAGCTGACACTGGGGAGGAACAGGTGGATGTGGCAGCGATCGCCACGAAGTTCGTCGGCGAGCTCACCGCGCACCAAGGCAAGTTGGAAGGCGACGCCGGCGGCGTGCAGGACGCGCAAGGCGCGTTGGAGCGGGCCGCCGAGGGGGTCCGGTAGCAGAGCGACGCCCAGCGCGAAGCGGCCGAGACACTGCTGAGCGGCTGGCAGAGCAAGGCCAACGACGGGTTCAAGCAGCTGGTGGAGAAGCTCACCGCCGACCTCGCGACCACCGCCGAGGCGAGCACGGAGGCCGCGAAGATCGCCGGCGAGGTGTCCAAGGCGCTCGGCGGCAGGCACGACGCCGTCGGCGGTCTCATCGGCGACTTCATCGAGAAGTCCACGCAGTTGCTGGGCGCCGGGCTCGCCGCGGCGGGCCTCAACGCGCCCGGTGGCCTGATGCAGGCCGCCGCGCAGCTCAGCGACCTGGCGGGCGGTTTCATCAAGGATTCCGGCGGCGAGCTCAAGGAAGCCCGAACCGAGATGGAGCAGGCCGCGCAGAAGCTGCGCGAGTTGCAGCAGAAGCTCGACGGCGACGGCATCGCCGATCCGGAGAAGGGCGAGGAAGCCGGCCCGCCCGCCGAAGACCAGGGCGACGGCGCGAAGGACGAGCCGGAGGACGGCAAACCGGGTTCCAAGGTCGAGGACATCTCGCCAAGGCCCGCGAGAACCTGGGGTTCGTGGAAGGCCCGAACGACGCGAACGAGTGGGGGCCGGTCGGCCGGCCGTGGTGCTCCTACTTCGCCACCGCCATGTGGCAAGACGCCGGAGTGGACATCGGGAAGCTCGGATACAGCGGCGACGTCTACAAATGGGGCCAGGAACGCGGCACCGCCTACGACCAGGGCGCCATTGCCGAGAGCGCGAAACCGGGCGACGCGCTGCTGTTCGGCACCGGTCCGGATGGGATGCAGAGCACCCACATCGGAATCATCGAAAAGGTCGAGGACAACAAGATCACGACCATCGAAGGAAATTCCAGCGACAAGGTGCAGCGGGTGACCTACACGCTGCCCGATGACCTGGGCCGGTTCTACGGAGGGGTGCATCCGCACTGACCACCACCGGACGTGCGGAACGGGACGGCGTGCTCGTGGAAGTCGCTCCCGGCGGAGCGTTGCGCTCCCTGGTGCTGGAGCCGGGCGCGTTGCGCGGCGGCGGCGCCCGGTTGGCGAGCACGATCACGGCCCTGGTGCGGGCGGCGAACGTCGAAGCCACCCGCGCGGCAGCCCGCGACCCCCGGCTCGCCGGGCTGAGCGCGGCGGATCGGGCGGCGCTGGGCCTGGAACCGGGTGAGGCGGCGCAGGCCGCTCGCGGCGACGAGGACCGGAGGCGGTGATGGGCGACGGACGCAGCGTCAAGACTCTGATCGCCATCGCCGAGAGCCTGCCCACGAACCGGGGACTCGCCGCGGGCATGGCCGAGATCCGCGGCAGCGCGAGCGGCGAGGGCATCTCGTTGTCGGTGGATCTCAACGGCCTGCTCACCGAGCTCACCGTGTCGGAGCAGGCGATCGCGCTGGGACCGCAGCGACTGGCGGCCGAGATCACGCGGCTGAGCTCCGAGGCCTGCGCCGCGTCGACGCGACGCGGCCTGGTCGCACTGGAATGGGGCTGCGGCCCCGACGTGGCGGCGGCGATCGACGAGCGCATCGCACCGGCCGAGGACGCGAGCACTCGGGTGCGCGCCCGAGCTTCGGACGAGGAGGACTTCGCCGAGGACGAACCGCTGGAGTCCTGGACGTCCCGTCGCCCGTCGTGGGGGCGGTGAGCACAACCGCACCCGGTACGGTTCGGGAGTGCGAGTTGAGGTGCTCTCCGATCATCCGCGGTCCGCCGCCCGCCGTACCGAGCAGGCCGCCGAGCAGCGGCGCAGCCAGTACGAGCAGGCGGTGGCGCAGGTGCGGGCGCGCAACGCCGCGCGGCGCTGGTGGGAGTTCTGGAAGCTACTCCCGCAATGGCTGGAGACGCGGAGGCTGCGGGAGCAGCGCCCGGTCGACCAGGACCAGGTGCGGCACCGGTTGGCCCAGCAAGAAGCCGGTATCGAGGCCGAGGACGCGATGGCCTCGGCGCTCGACCGGCTCTCCGACGACTGGACGCTGTTCCGCGGCTACCGCAACGGGCGCGGCGAGGTCGATCACCTGGTGGTCGGCCCCGGCGGCGTCTGGGCGATCGAGGTGAAGAACCATCCGGGCCGGGTGCACGTGGACGGGGACTCCTGGCGTTCCGAGGTGTTCGACCGCTACGGCAACCGCGTCGAGAAGCGCACTCTCACCGACCGCAGCGGACGCAGCTGGGGCCGCCAGGTCACCGACGTGTCCAAAGCCCTCGCCGACTTCCTGCAGAAGCGCGGCCGCCAAGCGCTGGTGCGGTCGGTGGTCGTCATCGTCAATCCCAAGGCCCAGCTCGGCACCGTGCGCCGCCCCGGCCTGGCGCTGGTCAGCGTCAGCCCCGACGAGGTGGTGCGCACCCTGCGCCAAGCCCCGCCGACGCTGGGTCCCGCCAGCGCCGACGAGGTCGCACGGCTGGTGCGCCGCGATCACGCCTTCCACGAAAAGCGACGCGCCCAGCGCAACAACTGACGCGGGCTCAGCCGCGTCGCGGTGCGGGTAGCGATGAGACCCGGTGCAGCGCCCACTCCAGCGGGCCGCGTCCGAGCAGCGCGCGCCACAGGGTGGCGAACACCAGCGTGCCGAGGGCCAACACCAGGAACGACACGTACGAGTTCGGCGGCTTCACCGCGGCCAGCACCAGGATGTGCCCCGCGTACGAGGTGAGCGCGAGCGCCCCGACCGAAGCGATCGGCAGCAACAGCGCGCCGAAGCGTTCGGCGAGCAGGCACAGTCCGATCACCAGCATGGCCGCACCGGTCGCTCCGAAGATCTCGAACGGGGTGCCGCTGTGCGCCCCCGCCGACAGCAACATCACCGGGTCGCTCGTGGGCACCGTGCCGAAGCCGTTGCTCAGCAGCGCGTCCACCAGTTCCGGCGGAACCGCGTCACCGAACAGGCTCAGCACGCGGTCCCGGCCGCCGAACACGTTCATCGCCAGCCACGAGATGCCGTAGCCGGCCAGTGCGAGCCCGGCCCCGATCAGCACGAGCCTGCCGCGCACCGCTCGCAGGTCGAGCCTGCCCAGCGCCATTCCCACCAGCATGAACGGCATCCAGGTCAGCACCGGATAGGCGCCGGTGAGCAGGATGTGCTGGAACGCGGTGCCGACTCCTTCCAGCGACGTGAACATCTCGAAGCGCGCCACGGCGCCGATCTCGGACGGCGCTTCCATGTTCGACCGGAGGAAGAACGACACCAGCGGAGCGACGACGGCGAGCACCGCGGCCGACACCGCGAGCGCCGTGGAGCGCAACCGCAGCAGCGGGATCGACAGCAGGAACAGCACGCCGTAGGAAGTCAGGATCACCATGACCGGTGCCCCCACCGCGGTCAGCGCGAGCCCGAGCACGAACACCACCACCGCCCGCACCGCGATCCGCAGCGCCGCCGCTCGCCGCCTGCGCCCGATCACCGGCGTGGCGCCACCGCTGAGCAGCGCGAGGGACAGGCCCGCCAGCACCGCGAACAGTGCGGCCGAGCGCCCTCCGGTGAGCGTGGCGAGCCAGCCTTGGGGCGGGCCGATGTGCGAGGCGAACATGCCGAGCACTGCCAGCCCGCGCGCCACGTCCACGCCGATCAGCCGCGCGGTCGTCGCGGGGATTCTTTCCGTTGTGTCGTCCGATGAAATCGGGGGCGTAGTCGTATTCGTAGTCACCCGGCCATCCTCGCGGGACGATCTTGCTAGGAGATCCGTCTTCGAGGTCCGCGCGTCTACGACTTTCGGACACGTTGCCCGCCTGCCACTAACCTGATCAGCTTATCGACGGGCTTCGCCGGACCGGCTCAGGTCGCTGTTCTCTTCGCCCGGTCCGGCTGGTCCGCGAAGCGACCACCTCAGCGGATGATCCTGCCGACCGCCGCTCGGTAGGCGATCCGATCCGGGGGCAGATCCGGGGGCGCGTCCGGACGCCATTCCGACGCCGTCACCAGGCCGGGCGGAACGAGTTCCAGTCCGTCCAGCAACGCCTCGATCTGCTTCGGCGAGCGCCAGCGGCTGGGCGGATTCACGTTCGCGTACACCTCGTCGATGCGGTCGGAGGTCTCCTGCGGCAAACCCGCGGCCGTCGCGTGCGAGAGGGCCACGTAGCTGCCGGGGGCGAGGGCCGCGCGATACCGGTCCATGATCGCGACCGCTTCCTCGTCGTCCTGGACGAAGTTCAGCACCGACACCATCAGCAGCCCGGTCGACCGAGCGATGTCCAGCAGCCCGGTCGTCTCCGCGCCCTCGATCACGGACCGCACGTCCCGGAAGTCGGCTCCGATGATGTCGGCCTGCTTGACATCGCCGAGCAGCTGCTTGCCGTGCGCGACCGACACGGGGTCGGTATCGACGTAGACCACCCGGACCTCCGAGGCGAGCGTGTCCGCGATCTCGTGCACGCTACCGACGATGGGCACCCTCGAACCGAGGTCGAGGAACTGTTCGATGCCCTGCTCGACCAGATACCGCACGGCCCTGCCGAGGAAACCCCGGCTCGCCCGGATCGAGTACTCCACGTCGGGCATCGCCTCGACGATCTTCTGGACGGCTTCCCGATCGATCTCGAAGTTCGCCGACCCGCCCAGGAAGTAGTCGTACATGCGGGCCGAGTTGGCGCGCCGCACGTCGATGTCCTCGGGTCGCTCGCCATGCGGCCGCGTCATGGCCCACCTCCGACTCACCGGTGCATCACTTCAAGCTACTGCACCGGCACCGTCCGTGACGGTCGGCCATTTCCCGCAGGTCAGCCGCCGAACACCGGCAGGTCGGCGAGCACCGTCCTGATCCGCTCGGGCACGCGCGCCGGACGCCGCGTCTCCCGGTCGACGTACACGTGCACGAACCGGCCCAGGGAGGCCGGTTCGGCGGCACCGTTGCCGAACACGGCGAGCCGGTACACCACACTGGAATTGCCCACCCGCTCCAAGCCCACACCCACTTCGACGTCATCCGGAAAACCGAGTTCGGCGAGGTACCGGCAGTTCGTCTCCACGACCAGCCCGATCTCGGGCATTTCCCGGATGTCGGCGCCGGTGGCGCGCATCAGCCAGCCGTTGACGGCCGTGTCGAACCAGGAGTAGTGCACGACGTTGTTGATGTGCCCGTAGACGTCGTTGTCCGCCCAGCGCGTGGTGATCGGCCAGAGCACGGTGAAATCCTCGCGGGCGGGCAGGCTTTCGGCAGGTTCGACCATGTCGCCGACCCTAGTTGTCCGTCGCCCCCGCCTCCGCGTCGAGATCCTCGGCGATGGCGGCGAGGGACGCGAGGATGTGCTCCTCGACGGCGGGTTTGCGCAGGCCGAGCCCGGCGAGCACGCCACCGCCGTTCTCCTGTTCCAGCAGCGCCAGCAGGATGTGCTCGGTGCCGACGTAGTTGTGCTCCAGACGCAGCGCCTCGCGGAAGGTCAGTTCCAGCGCCTTCTTCGCGTCCCCGTCGAACGGGATCAGGTCGGGCACCTCGTCTGCGCCGGCGGGCAGCGGCGCGGTGGCCGCTCGCCGCACGGCCTCCGGCGTGATGCCGAGCGCGGTGATCGCCTGCATGGCCGGACCTCCCGGCGCGACGAGCAGCCCGAGCAGCAGGTGCTCCGGCCGGATCTCGGTGTTGCCCGCCGCGCGGGCCTCGTTCTGCGCGGACAGCACGACGTTGCGGGCACGGGGCGTGAACCGGCTGAATCCCTGCTCGGGGTCGAGGTCCGGCGATCCGCCCTTCGGCAGGAACCGCTTCTGCGCCGCCTGTTTCGTGACGCCCATGCCGGCGCCGATCTCCTTCCACGACGCTCCGGAGCGGCGGGCCTGGTCGACGAAGTGGCCGATGAGGTGGTCGGAGACTTCGCCGAGGTGGTCGGCCGCGATGACGGCGGCGGAGAGCCGGTCGAGCGCGCCGGAATGCACGTTCGTGATGGCTTCGATGAGGTCGTCGAGCCGGACGGGGTTCGCTAGCTGCAATGGCTCGTTCATGCGTCAACCATAGGTTGACGCATTTCCAATCGTCAACCCTGAGTTGACCCCGGTGGTTCGGTCACCCGCTGGGCCGCGAGGACCGCGGCCCGCCGAATCCCCGCGGCGTCGCGCCCGCGAGCCCCGCCGTCGATCTTGCCTACGGCCAGCGCCGACAACGCCATCGACCGCGCGATGCCGAGCAGCACGATGAGCAGATCCGCCGGATGCCAGGACGGGTCGACATGACCATCGGCCTGCCCCTGCCGGATCGCGTCGATCTTCGGGCGCAGCGCGGTGAGCCGCAGGTCGTCCGAGGCGAGCCGATCGGGTTCGGCCAGATCGATCCACGCCTGCAGCCGGGCGGTCTGCGGGTTGCCCAGGTAGTCGTCGAACAACCTGCCCACGTAGCCGGGCAGGTCGTCGCCGCGCACCGCGGTCCGCTCACCGACGTCGACGGCCCATTGCCGCACGACCTCCTCGAACAAGGCCTGCTTGCTGGGGAAATAGGCGTAGAGCCGGTCCTTGCTGGCACGCGCCTCGGCCGCGATCCGGTTGATCCGGGCACCGGCGACCCCGTGCTCGGCGAACTCGGCGGTGGCGGCGGCGAGGATCCGCTCCTTCGTCGCGTGTCCGGCTGCGCGCATCGGGCGAGAGTACCTTGCCGAACCATTCGGTTCGGGAGTACGGTCGGCCGCCGAACCGGCTGGTTCGGCAACGTTGCCCGCCCGGCGAGCTTCCGCCGGACGGCGAGGATCAGGAGTTGACGTGGATCTCGATCAAGCCCGCGCCCGGTTCGCCGCACTGCGCGATCAGGACGGCGGCGTCTCCCCCGACGAACTCGACGAGATCTGGGCCGCGCTGCCCGCCGTGGCCGCCGCCGACGTCCTCGGCGCCTGGCGGGGCGCCGACTTCGCCACCGGACACCGCCTCGGCGAGCAGCTCATCGCCGCCCGCTGGCACGGCAAGACCTTCCACTCGGTGCTCGACGCGAAACCGCTGATCTGCCGGGACTCCGCAGGCGAACTGTTCTCCAACGTCGAGCTCGGCGGGGGCGGCGAGGCGACGCTGTGGAACGTCGAGTTCCGCGGCGAGGTGACCGCGACGATGGTCTACGACAGCCGTCCCGTGTTCGACCACTTCAAGCAGGTCGGCCCGAACACCCTGGTGGGGATCATGAACGGCCGCCCCGAACAGGTCCTCGACAACGGCCGCTTCTACTACTTCCTGCTCGAACGCGACTGACGCCGGAACCCGGAAACCGGGTCACCGCAGGAGATTCCGGTTCGTCCAGTAGATCGAGGGGTTCATGGAGATCACCGCGGCCGTCGCGCCGGAACCGGGTGGCGGGTTCGTCCTGGAGACCGTCGAACTCGACGAACCGCGCGCGGACGAGATCCTGGTGCGCGTCACCGCCGCCGGGCTGTGCCACACCGACCTGGTCGCGAAGGACGACCCGCGCAGGCGGGAACCGATCGTGCTGGGCCACGAGGGCACCGGCGTGGTCGAACGAGCCGGTGCCGCGGTGACCGGGATCGAGCCGGGCGACCGGGTGGCGCTGAGCTACCGCAGCTGCGGGCGATGCCTGCCGTGCCTGGCGGGCGACCGGGCGTACTGCGAGCGGGCGCGGCGGCTCAACGGCGCGGGCAGGCGCCCCGACGGTTCGCCGACGCTGACGTGGCGGGGTGCGCCCCTGGCGGGCTCGTTCTTCGGCCAGTCCTGCTTCGCCACGCATGCGCTGGCCACCGCCGACAACGCGGTGGTGATCGGCGAGCACGTGGACCCGCTCATCGCCGCACCGCTGGGCTGCGGATTCCAGACCGGGGCCGGCGCGGTGCTCAACGTGCTGCGACCGGGGGCCGAATCGAGACTGGCGATCTTCGGCGCGGGCGGTGTCGGGCTGGCGGCGCTGCTGGCGGCCAAGTCGGCGGGAGTGCGCACGTTGATCGCCGTCGACGTGCAGCCACGACGGCGAGAACTCGCGCTGCGGCTGGGCGCGACCGACGCGCTGGATCCGGCGGCGGGCGATGTCGTCGCGGCGATCGCCGAGCGCACCGGTGGCGGCGCGACGCACGCGCTGGAGGCGACCGGCCACGCCACCGTGCTGGCTCAAGCCGTGGCCGCGCTGGGCGCCACCGGCGTGGTCGCCGTGGTCGGGCTCGGCGCGGCGGAGGCTCCGCTGAACCTGCGGGATCTGCTGTACCGCGGGAAAACGATCCGAGGCTGCATCGAGGGCGACGCGGTACCGCAACGCTTCATCCCGGAACTCCTCGAACTGCACGCCGCCGGCCGATTCCCCGCGCGGGAACTCGTCACGCGGTACCGCTTCGCCGACATCAACGCGGCCGTCACCGACCAGCTCAACGGCGACACCCTCAAACCGGTCCTCACCTGGTAGCGGTTCACCGCGGAACCCGCGCGGAATGATTTCCACCGCACCTCAACGGAATTCATCCCGTCCGCATCGGAACTTCCGGCCACCGGGCCTTGATCGGGACCAGCGCCGCTGGTTTTCTTGGTCGCGTCCCCGAACGCCGACAGGAGGCCCCGTGCGCCTTTACGCGCAGACACCGGCGCGGGCCGGTGCTCAAGTGCTGCACGACCTCATCGCGCTCGGCTGGTGTGCGCTGTGGGCGTGGCTGGCTCGCCGGGCGTATCTCGCCTTGCTCGAATGGCGGGCTCCGGGACTGCGGATGATCGACGCCGGGCGGGATCTCGACCGCACTTTGGGCGACGCCGCGCACACCGCGAGCCGGGTTCCGCTGGTCGGCGAGGACCTCGCCGGAGCCCTCGACCGGGGAACCGCAGCCGGCGGCATGCTCACTGAAGCCGGACGCACCCAGGTCGACGCCGTGAGCTCGGGGGCGCTCGCGGCCGCCGCGCTGGTGGCCCTGCTCGCGCTGATCCCGCTGGTGCTGTGCTGGCTGCTGCCCCGGATCAGGTACGCCCGCGCCGCCTCGACCGCGCTGGACCTGCGCGCCACCGCACCGGATCTCCTCGCGCTGCGCGCACTGTCCACTGTGCCCTATCGGGAACTCCGCGCGGTGCACGAGAATCCGGCCGCCGCCTGGCGGCTGGGGTCCGATGAGGTCATCAACGACTTGGCCGGACTGCACCTCGCCCGTCTAGGACTCCGCCCGGCCGAACGGACCGGCCGCCGTGTCCGCTAGCGACGCGGTTCCGACCGCAGGACAACGGGAATCTTGCACCGCGAGTCCTGTCCCTCCCCCGTCGAGCCCAAGCCGCACCCCCACTCGGCGGCCCCGGTGGCCGGTTGCATCGGGCTGTAGTGTGGAAAGCGGTTGAGCCCACAGCCGCGAACAGACTTTCCGTGCCGAGGGTGTGCGCTCGCCGTGACGTCGTTGTGCTTCTCGCCGCCGTCCGGAGCCCGCCCTCGGCGACCACGAGGAGACGGCCATGACTGCGACTCCCGCTTGGACGACCAACGGAACACCGGTCCAGGACGTCCCCGGGGACGTCCGCCCGCTGCTCGACATTCCGGCACCCGCACGGGGAAATCGGCCGCCGCACCGGACGACCGGCCACGGCGGAACGCTCGACCTCCGCCTCGACCGCCCCACTTCGGACACGACCGTCCTGGCGGTGCGCGGCGACGTGGACACCAGCACCGTGCGGCGGCTGCGCGAGTTGCTGTGGCACCGGCTAGCGTCGTGCACCGGCACCGTCGTGCTCGATCTCTCGGCGATGACCTTCGTCAACACCAGCGGCCTGCACCTGCTGGAGCAGTGCCAGCGGCGAGCCGAGGAGCACGACATCTCGTTCCGCGTGGTCCGCGACGACCGCGGCCTGCTCGCACGACTGCTCGATCTGGCCGACGCGCACGTGCGGTTCCTGGTGCACCCCGACCTGAACGACGCGCTCGCCCCCCGCTGACGAGCGGCCGCGGCGGATCAGTTGTGTTCGTCCCAGTCGATGCCGATGGGGCCGTCGGACACGAGCAGGAACTCGCAGCCGTGCACGGGATCCGCCTCTTCCGGGCCGTAGACGTGTCCCGCCTGCACGGCGCGGACCGAGTTCGCGTTGACCCAGCCCTCATCGCCGAAGCGCAGCGCGCCCTTGACCATGTGGTACGTGGTGTTGAACGGGTGGCTGTGGGCGGGAGCCGAGTAGCCCGGCGGGAACCAGGCGTAGAAAACGTTCGGCGCGAGGATCTTCACTTGCGCTGCGTGCTCACCACCGGGCAGGTGCGGATCTTCGAACGGAACCCACGGTTCCTCGTCGAGGACTTTCGCCCATACGGCAGGAGCGGCGTTGTCGATGCTCATCGGTGGTAGATCTCCAGTCCGGGATGCCACAACGGCACGTGCTGTGCCGGACAGTGTGCCCCTAATGGGAAGTGGAGATCCATCGACCCCTGGCAACTTTTCCGGAATATACCGCGGGTTTTATGCCTTCGCGGATACGCGCCGGTAACCCATCGCAAGGCCGCGCAAGAAGAGCACCCTCGAACGAGTGACGACCGCCGGAACCGGGTTTGCTGACAGTATCCGCCGCGCCGGTTCACCGGTGGCCGCCGGGAACGACGGCCACCGGTGCGGATCAGCGGCTGAGGCTGCCGCGCAGGTTCGCGGTGTAGCGCTCCCCCGCCGTCGAACCGGGCGGGAACATCTCGGACAGCTCGGCGACCAGCTCCGCGGGCAGCTCCAGCCGCGTCGCTTCCAGGTTCGCGTCCAGGTTGGCCGCCCGCCGAGTGCCGGGGATCGGCACGATGTCCTCGCCCTGAGCCAGCAACCAGCCCAACGCGAGCGCGGCGGGTGTGGTCCCCAGCTGCTCGGCCCGTTCCCGCAGCCGATCGACGCGGGTCAGGTTCCGCCGCAACGCGTCCTCGGAAAACCGCGGATACCGCGCCTGCCTGCCCTCCAGGTTCTCCACGTCCGAGGCGCTGCGGATCGACCCGCCGAGCACGCCGCGCCCCAGCGGCGAGTACGCCACCACGCCGACGCCGAGTTCCCTGGCGGCGGGCAGCAGTTCCGCCTCCAGGTCGCGGGTGAACAGCGAGTACTCCTCCTGCGTCACCGCGATCGGATGCACCGCGTGCGCGCGCCGCAGCGTCTCGGCCGACACCTCGGACAACCCGATGTGCCGCGCCTTGCCCTGCTCCACGATCTCCGCGAGCGCGCCCACGCTGTCCTCGATCGGCGTCGACGGATCCACCCGGTGCAAGTAGTACACGTCGACGTGATCGGTCTTGAGCCGCTTCAAGCTGGAGTTGATCGCCTCGCGAATCCGCTCCGGATGCCCCAGTCCTTCGCCGCCGCCCGCACCGGTCTTGGTGGCCAGCACGACCCGCTCCCGCAGCCCACCGGCGAGCGCCTCGCCGAGCAACGTCTCGTTGTGCCCGTTGCCGTACACGTCGGCGGTGTCGATGAGCTCGACGCCCGCGTCGACGAGGTGCCTGATCAGCTGCCGCGACTCGCCGTCATCGGCCGCGCCGTACACCCCGGACAGCCCCATCGCGCCGTAACCGAGCGCGCTCACCGCGGGACCATCGGCACCGAGCCGGTGCCGCGGGATGTCGTCTCGCCGAGTCAAAGCCATCAGCTCGTGACCTTCCTTGTCGCTGTTCCCGCACGCGTCACGCGCGGACCCTCACCGGCAACAACGACCGACCGTCCACCGCGCTTCCCGCTCGCCGGAAGTTCGCGGACTCCGGACGGGCGCGGCACGGGGCGCCGGACGGTCAGCTGTGCCAGTTGCGGTAGAGGCGGACGGCGTTGCGCAGGGCCATCGTCACGGTCATCGGGCCGATGCGCGGCACGAACACCCCGGCGGCGTCCACGATGTCGTCGTCGTAGTTCTTCAGCGTGGAGAAATTGATGCAGGTCGCGCCCGGCTTGATCTCGGCGGCGCGCACCAGCGGGAACTCCCGCGACGGCACGCCGGTGACGACCACGTCGGCCTCGGCCAGCGCCGTGGCGCGGTCGAGGGACGTGGGGCGCACCTCGTAGGAACCCTTGCCCTGCGAGGGCACGTAGGCGAGCGGGCCGTCGACGTCGAAGGAGGTGACCTCGGCGCCGTCGTTGGCCATCATCGCCGCCAGCGGCTGACCGACGATCTCGCTGCGGTTGAACACGCACGCCTTCAACCCGGCCAGCGGTTCCGCCGCACCGATCTCGCTGACCCCGGCCTGCTCGATGAGCTTGAGCACCGCCAGCGGCGTGCACGGCAGCACGGCGCGCTTGGTGTGCTCGGTGTCGATGTAGCGGCGGTTCTCGTAGAGGCAGCGGCTCCAGAACGAGTGCAGGCCCTCGACGTCCTTGCGCGGGTCGACGAGTTCCCGCAGCCAGCGGTCCTGCGCGAGGCCCATGATCGGGTAGTACAGGAAGATCCCGTGCACGCTCGGGTCGCTGCCCGCTTCGTGCACCGCGCGTTCGACCTCGCCGGCGGGCAGCACTCGCTGGTCGAAGCGGATCCCGACCTTCTCGCACCCGCGCCGGGTGTATTCGGCGTAGGTCTGGGTGGGGCCGTCGCCTTCGACGCGGAAGCCGGTCAGCGTCAGCGGTTCCGGCAGCGCGGCCACCTCGGCGCGGATCTCCGCGCGGAAGTCGTCGGCGAGGGCACTGGGATCGAGCAGTCGAGCGGACACGGGTAGTTCTCTAGCACAGCGACCGACCTCCGGCGACGCCGCCCCACACCGCCGCGCAACGCCCTGACCAGGTGATCGGGCGATCCGAGACCACTGAGGACCGCCGCCGTCGAGCACCGGTGTGGCCGATGTCAACCGCCTCGGCGCCCCTGAACCCCTGATCGTGGAACACCGCTCCACGTCCGCCGCGAGGTCGAGACGGCTCGCACCGCACGGCCGGATGGCCTACTGCTCACGCAGTGGGACGGTCTAGCCGGGGTCCGAACCGTTCTGGTGGCCTTGCGGGCATGTCGGCACAACTCCGCTTCGGCGTTTGGGCGCTCGTCTACGGCAATTGGGCGTCGTTCCACCACCCGGAAGACCCGGTGGACGCGTCCTGGGAACGCAACAAACGGCAGATCCTGGAAGCCGAGCAGCTCGGCTTCGACACGACGCTGATCGCCCAGCACGTGGTCAACCCGTTCGGCGAGGAGCACGACCAGCTCGACGCGTGGACGGCGGCGGCCGGGCTCGCCGCGCTGACCGAGCGCATCGAGATCATCGCGGCGATCAAGCCGTACCTGTACCACCCGGTGGTGCTGGCCAAGCAGGCGTTGCAGATCGAGGAGATCAGCGGTGGCCGCTTCGGCATCAACCTGGTCAACGCCTGGTTCAAGCCGGAGCTGGAACGGGCGGGCATCGGGTTCGCCGAGCACGACGAGCGCTACGCCTACGGCACCGAGTGGCTCACCGTCGTGCGCGGGTTGCTCTCCGGCGAGCGGACCACGTTCCACGGCAAGTACTTCCACGTTGACGACTACGTGCTCAAACCGGCCAGCAGGACGCGGAGCGGCCCGCGGTGTACCTCGGCGGCGAGTCCGATCCGGCGCGGGCGCTGGCCGCCGAGCAAGCCGACACCTGGTTCATCAACGGGCAGCCGAAGCAGGACGTGCACGCGTTGATCAAGGACGTGGCGGGCCGCCCGCGCACGGGTGATCCGGTGCGATTCGCGCTGTCGGCGTTCGTGATCGCCCGCGAAACCGAGGCAGAGGCGCAGGAAGAACTCGCCTACCAGTGGGAACTGGCCGAGAAGGGCCAAGCCACCTGGGACGGCCTGGTCGCCAACGCGGACCCGAAGGCGGTCATGTTCCAGACCTTCGCGAGGCATCCGCACATCGGCACCAACGGCGGCACCGCCGCGGGCCTCGTCGGCAGCTACGACCAAGTGGCGCAACGGATCCTGGAGTTCCACGAACTCGGCGTCGACACCCTGATGCTCCAGTTCCAGCCGTTCGAATCCGAACAACGCCGCTTCGCCCACGAGGTCATCCCCCGCTACCGCGAACTCTCCGGGGAGTCGTGAAAGGCCTCGGCGAATGATCTTCTGGTCTGCGTCTTGCCAGTGGCGGAGCCGCCGCGCGGTGACCAGCTTGAGCACAACGACCACCGGCGGCTTCTCAGCGGCTTCCTCGCGAGGACAGCAGCCTGGACCCGGATCGCTGTGAACGGCGTACATGAGAAGTGGATCCCGCAGCGAGGAAGCCGCTGAGCGCCCCCTACGCAACAAGCCCGGTCCCCGTGGGATCCCGTTCGCCGCGACCCGGGCGGGATCCCACGGGTCCGCCGCAGTACGGCGGTCCGGGGGGGTCAGGCGATGTTCGACGGGCGCACGAGTCCTTCGGCGAGGTCGCCGAACTTGGGTGCGGGGATCGCGCCCGGGTTCTGCACGATCTCCTCCACCAGCAGGGTTTCGGTGGTCAGCAGCAGCGAAGCGATGGAGGCCGCGCTCTCCAACGCCGAACGGGTCACCTTGAACGGGTCGATCACGCCGAAGGCGAACATGTCTCCGTATTCGCCGGTGAGCGCGTTGAACCCGTGACCGGCGGGCAGCTCCGCGACCTTCTTCAGCACCTCGTCGGCGGGGTGGCCCGCGTTGATCGCGATCCAGCGCAGCGGTTCGGCCAGCGAGCGGCGCACGATCTCCCGCCCCACCGCGGCGTCCCCGGTCAGCGAGCTCGCCCCGAGCGTGGACGCGGCCCGCACCAGTGCCGCGCCGCCACCGGCGAGCAAGCCCTCTTCGATCGCCGCCCGCGTCGCGGACACGGCGTCCTCCACCCGGTGCTGCTTCTCCTTGAGTTCGACGGCCGTGGCCGCCCCCACTCGCAGCACGGCGACGCTGCCGGACAAGTGCGCGATGCGGTCCTGCAACGAATCCCGGTCGTGGTCGTTCTCGGCGCGGTCGAACTCGCGCTTGAGCTGGTCGATGCGGGCCGAGACGTCCTCGCCGCGTCCGGCGCCACCGACGATGGTGGTGCTCTCCGCGGTGACCGTGACCTTCTCGCAGCTGCCCAGGTGATCCAGCTGCACCGCCTCCAGGCTCAACCCGGCGTCCCCGGTGATCACCCGGCCGCCGGAGAGCGCGGCGATGTCGCCGAGCTGCGCGAGCCGCCGGTGCCCGAAACCGGGTGAGCGCACCGCCACCGAGCGGAACGTGCCGTGCACGTTGTTGGTGACCAGCATGCCCAGCGGCGGCCCGTGCACGTCCTCGGCGAGGATCAGCAGCGGGCGACCGGTGCGGGTGACCTGTTCCAGCACCGGCATCAGCGTCTGCACCTGGCTGATCTTCTCGTTGGTGAGCAGGATCAGCGGGTTCTCGAAGACGGTCTCCATCCGCTGTTCGTCGGTGACCATGTACGGCGAGAGGTAGCCGTGGTCGAACTCCAGACCGTCCACGAAGTCCACGTCGATGCCGACGGTCGGCGACTCCTCGACGGTGACGACGCCGGTGGTGCCGACCCAGTCCATGGCCACGGCGATGAGCTCGCCGATCTCCGGGTCGTTGTTCGCCGACAACGACGCCACCTGGGCCAAGTCCTGCTTGCCGCACACCTGCCGCGCCCCGGCGCGCAACGAGTCGACCACTTCGACCGCCGCCTGCTGGATGCCCAGCTTGAGCTGCATCGGGTTGGCGCCCTCGTCCACCGCGAGCAGTCCCTCGCGCACCAGGGCCTGGGCGAGCACCGTGGCCGTCGTGCCATCTCCGGCGACGCCGTTGGTCTTGTCCGCGACTTCTTTCGCCAGCTGAGCGCCCATGTTCGCGAACGGATCCCGCAGCTGGATCTCACGGGCGATCGTGACGCCGTCGTTGGTGATCGTGGGCGGCCCGGTGAGCTTCTCGATCACCGCGTTGCGCCCCTTCGGGCCGAGTGTCACCTTGACGGCGTCGGCCAGCGCGTTCACCCCTGACTCCAGCAGCGCCCTGGCCTGCCGATCAAACCGAAGTTCCTTCGCCATTGAGGATCAACTCCTTGTGGACTCGTTTTGCTTTGGTGGTCGGGTGGCGGAACCTCAGCTGTCTTCTCGCTGCGGGATCTTTTTCCCTAGTGGCTCCGCCACGAGGGAAAAAGCTGTCCTCGCGAGAAGACAGCTGAGAACCCGCCGGTGGTCATCTTGCTTGCGTGGGCTATGTGCTTCGCACATACAGGCACGGCCTTCGGCCGCAAGGCAGGCGTGCTTCGCCGCCCTTCGCGGACTTCGCCGCCAAATGCACGGCTACGCCGTGAGGTGGTCGGGTTACACCGCTTGCAGTGATTCGTCCGATGTGGACTGTTCGGTGGGTTCGATCTCGGCGCGGATCAGCACTCGGACGGCGTCCTGCTCCGGTCGATCACCGACCTGCCAGCCGCGTGCCCGCCAGTCGGCCAGAGCCCGGTCGGCGCAGTGCTCGTGGCCGGGCTGCACCGCGTCCGCGTCGGAGGTCGAGGCGTCCAGCCGCACCGCGCGCAGCGCCGGAATCCGCGACATCGCCCGCTGCGCCGCTTGCAGGAAACCGTCGTCTCCCTCGCACCGGACCGACGCGGGCAGCCGCAGCAGGACCCGCACCCGCCTGCCGTCGGTGGAGACCGCGGTGACGAAGCCCCGCACACCCAGCGCGGGCCTGCCTTCGCGCGGGCAGACCTGTTGCAACGACCGCCAGATCTCGGTCAGCACGCGGCTGCGGAATTCAGGATCAGACATGGCAATTCCCCGTTCCTTCAACCGCGGGCGCGGCGCCGGTCAGCGGCCGCGCCCGCCGGCGTTCGGTCAGCTGCTCACCGGTTTCAGGTCGAAGTCGATGTACTCGGCGGCATCCTCGGGGTTGGCGAACAGCACCGTGCGGTCGTCGAGGTGCACCATCCGCCCGTAGTGGGTGGACATGATCTCCTCGAAATCCGACTGGTCGAATTCGAAGCCGATCTCGTCCGCGATCTCCTCGAACTCGAAGATCAAGGTGCCGTGCGCGTCGACGCGGATCATCGAAGGCAGGTGATCAACCCGAACGCCTTCCTTGCGGGCCATGATCTCGGCGACGATGTGGCCGTTCTGGTTGTTCATCAGCGTCACGCCGCACATGTTGGAAGCGGTCACACTCATGACTTTCACCCCTTCTGTTCGGTCAGTCCGAGGTCACCGAGCACCGCGGCGAATCCCTCTTCGGTGGCGGCGAAGGAGTCGGCGAACGTGATGACCTTCTCCTGCGGCTGGGACCAGATCGGCTGGAGTTCGTGCGCGGCCGCACGGCACCGCGGCGCCCAGCGCTGGAGCCAGCCCTGCATGACCTGCCGGTTCGCATCCCCGAATTCGGAGTCCTCGGCCAGCATCCGGAACAGCGCGCTGCTGTAGCCCAGGTCCCGCTCATGATCGTTCTCGCCGGTGCCGACCAGCGACGGCGTCACGTAATCGCCGTTGCGCGCGGCGATCTGCATTACCAGGTGGCTGCGGAACAGCACACCCACCAGCGACTCGAACACGACGTTCGACGCGAACAACGCCTCGGCCCAGTCGCCGATCGCGGTGAGGTTCTCGACGACCTCCCGCACCGGCTGCCACACCGGATCCTCCTGCCAGACCCCGCGATGCGCCGAGCCGTCGAATTCCAAGCCGGATTCGGACACGTCCAGGTTGTAGAGCGCGAGGTCCTGGGCGAAGCGCAGCTTGTGCGCGGCGTTCACCGCGATCGCATTGTTGATCATGTTGGTGGGGCCGGACCGCTGCGCGGCGGTGAACACGTGCAGGCCCAGCCCGTTCTCCACGTGCATCCACGCACCGAGGTGCCGCTCCACGAACCGCGTCCAGCCGCGGGGCCAGCCGCTGTAGGCACCGGCCTGCTTGGCGTTGGTGAGGTTCTGCTGGATCTGCCGGACCACGTTGGCGTTGTTCCGGTAGATCGTCTGTTCCCACTCCTCGTTGGGATCCCGGAACGCGTGCCAGTCGGTCGACTTCAGCGCCGTCCAGTCCTTCGGGTAGCCGCCGTCGCCGTCACCGAAGCCGTAGATCCAGCCCTGGGTGAGGTGGCGTTCCGGGTCGGGCTGCACGTCGAACGTGACGTCCTCGTACATCGTCGCGCGCATCTTGCGGGGACTGAAGTAGTTGTAGGCGCGGGAACCCGAGCTGGGGAACTCCAGCGCGCCCGCCTCTGCGTCGGTGAACTCCGGTTTGGGGAAGCTGCGGGTCCGATTCTCGGATGCCGGCGTTTCCTGCGTCGTCATGGCCGTCCTCCTTGCTGCTCGCGAATGTTGCGGGCCGGCTCGCGGATGTTCCGCCAGGTCAGCCGGCCTCGGCGGAGACGGTGAACTTGTCGTAGAAGATCTGCTCTTGCGGCACCCCGCGCTCCTCCAGCACCGCGAGCCCCGCGTCGATCATCGGTGGCGGCCCGCAGAGGTAGACGTCGCAATCGGCCAGCGAAGCCTCGCGTTCGGCCGCGACCGCGGTGACCATGCCGCGCGCACCGGACCACTCCTCGTCCGAGAGCACGGGCACGAAGCCGAATCCCGGGATTCGCCCGCCCAGCTCGGCGATCTCGTCGAGCATGAACAGATCGCGTTCGGTGCGCGCGCCGTAGTAGAAGACCACTTCGCGGTCGAAGTCGTCCTTGGCCGCGATCTGGCGCAGCAGCGCCAGAATCGGCGCCATGCCCGCGCCGCCCGCCAGCAGCACGATCCGGCGGTCCGACGAGGCGCGCAGGGTGAACGTGCCGTACGGACCGTTGATCGACAACGGCACGCCGGGGCGCAACTCGCTCTCCAGTAGTCCGGAGAACTTTCCGCCCGGGTAGCGCTTGATGATGAACTCCACCTCGCTACCGCTGGTGCGCGGCAGGTTCGCCATCGAGAACGACCGGTGCTCATCGCCGCCGGGGATGGTCACGTCCACGTACTGACCGGGGTGGAACTTGAATTCATCGTCGCCGGTGACCGCCAGCCGCAGCAGGCTGATGTCGTGGGTCAGCTCCTCGACGGCCGAGACCTCCGTTTGCACGGTGACCACCGGCAGCCCGGCGCGGATCATGTCCTCGTCGTAGTTGAGCAGTTCGATGTCCAGGTCGCTGTAGGCGTGCGACCGGCACAGCAGCACGTAGCCTTCGTCGCTCTCGTAGTCGGCGAGCGCGAACGTCGAATAGCGCCCCATCTGCACATCACCATCGAGCAGGAACGACTTGCACGCCGAGCACTGGCCCTCCTTGCAGCCGTGCATCAACATGACGCCCTGCCGGAACGCCGCGTCCAGCACCGTTTCGCCCTCGTCGGCCTCGATCTCGATGTCCACCGGTTCGAACCTGATGCGGTGCGCATCGCCCATGACGCTCTCCTTTTCGCTCACAGGCTTGGTATCGGGCAGTGGCGCCCAGGCCCCACCTCAAACGCCACTGCCCGAGCTGATGAGTCCTCCGGAAGGCCCCGGCCCCACCCCGGCTGACGTGAACGTCCCCTCAGACCGATGGGGCCGGTCACAGGAGGCCCTCACCTCGTGGAGCCGGTGAAGTGAATGGCCCGTTCGACCGGGGGACCGGTGAACTGGTCCCCGGTGGTTGGACTGGAAAGTCAGTTCCAGCTACCGGGGAGTGGTTCGTGTATCCGCATAGTTCGTTGTCGCGGGAGCAGCGTGAGGCCGCTGTGGTGTTGTTCGGGGCTGGTCATGGGGCGGTGTCGGCTGCGGCCCGGTTGGGGGTGTCGGCTTCGGCGGTGAGAACGTTGCGGGATCGATGGTTGTTGCGCGGCCCGGGAGCGTTGATCATGAAACCGACCAAACGGTCCTACTCGTTCGAGTTCAAACTCGACGTGGTGCTGCGGTTCGTGGCCGGGCAGGCCACGGCGGCCGAGCTGGCCGCCGAGCATGACCTGTCGTCACCGAAGCAGGTGAAAAATTGGGCGCGCCAATATCGGCGTGACGGCGAGGATGCGTTGCGCCCCAAGCGGGAAGGCCGCCCACCCCGCGAACCACAACCACCACCGGACGGCGAGACGGCCGAACTGGAACGGTTGCGGACGGAGAATCTGCGGTTGTCCGCGGAGAACGCCTACCTAAAAAAACTGCGGGCCTTGAAGGAACAGGGGCGAGGGTAAAAACCCAGGTCATCGTCACCCTCAAGGCGCACTATCCGCTTGCGGTACTGCTGGAGGTCGCGGGCCTGGCCCGGTCGACGTTCTTCTATCACCAGGCCCGGCTCGACCGGCCGGACCCGCACGCCCGGCTGAAACAGGCCGTGACCGACGTGTTCCAGCAGGCCCACGGCCGTTACGGGCACCGCCGCGTCCACGCCATGCTGCACCGCCACGGCCTGAGACCGGCGAAAAAGACCGTCCTGCACATCATGCGCACCCTCGGCCTGGCCTGCACAGTCCGCCGCCGACGCCGCTACTCATCCTGGAAGGGCGAGGCCGGCACCACCGCCGGCAACGTCCTGGACCGCGACTTCACCGCCCCGGCACCGAACACCAAATGGGTCACCGACATCACCGAATTCCGTGTCGGCACAAGCAAAATCTATCTCTCACCGATCATCGACCTGTTCGACCGCTCCGTCGTGTCCTACTCCTGGAGCACCCGACCCGACACCCACCTGACCAACTCATCACTGACCAAAGCCATCGCCACCCTCAACACCGGCCACACCCCACTCGTGCACACCGACCAAGGCTTCCACTACCGACACACCTCCTGGCGCCAACTGCTACACGAGGCAAACCTGACACCCTCCATGTCCCGGAAAGCGACCTGCCTCGACAACGCCGTCGCCGAAAACTTCTTCAGCCACCTCAAAGAAGAACTCTTCCACCACCACAACTACAACACCCCCGACGAGTTCACCACCGCCCTCGAGAACTACCTCGACTGGTACAACACCACCCGCATCTCCACCACACTGAAGAACCTCACCCCCACCGAATACCGAGCCCAGGCCCTCACCACCTAGCCTTCACTCACCCAGTCCAACAAACAGGGACCACTTCACCGGCCACCGGAGGCATTGGCTCCAGGTGGTCGGCGAGCCGGGGCCGACGATCAGAAAGACACGTTCGGGTTCGCCCGGTATTCGGCGACGTGGCGCTCACGTTCGGCGTCGGTCATCTCGTTCAGCGAAATGTTGGGGCTGCCGAACTTGATTCCCCGGATGTCGTCCAACGTCCACAGCTTCTTCGGATCGTCCAGGTCGAGGTGCGGCTGCGGCACCAAGGTCTTGCCGTCGTCGCGCACGTAGTCCAGGTCGGTGACCACATCCGCCAGGTCCCAGCCGTGGTAGAGCGTCTCCCACTCGCGCTTCCCGGTCAGCCGCCCCATGTTCGGCGTCTCGCGGCCCTCGTAAGTCGAGCGGAAGGCGACGGCGTCGGTCCAGTGGCAGGGCTCCGAGCAGTAGGTGCGCCACTGGTCGTCCACCTTGTCGACCACCATGTCCTCGCGCACCAGGCAAGGGACCATGCACGTCCAGCAGCGGTGCGGGTACTCGTAGCCGACGTCCTCGAACGCGATGGGCTTGTTCCGGCCGGGGTAGCGCAGCCGGTTGTAGTTCTCCCACCACTTCCCGAACTGGTCGTACCAGCCGGGGTACTTGTGCTCGAACCACTCGAAGTCGGCGTCGGTCATCGGGTCGATGCGCCAGAAGTTCACCGGCCAGCCGGTCGCGAAGAACTGCGCCACCCGGTGCACGTAGAAGTCGTCGACGATGCGGCTCCACGACTTCTCCACGAGGTCGTGCGGGATCTCCAGGCCGTACTTCTCCAGCGGCAGCAGGTAACTGCGGTAGTAGTCGTCGTAGATCCAGCGCCGCCACATCTCCGCGTAGCTGTCCCGGTCCTTGCGGCGATCTTTCGAGCCGTACTCGATGAACGTCCCGATCGCGGCGTCCACCACGCAGTGGTTGTTCCACCACGCGTAGCGCAGGTCGCGTTCGAGCAGCTTGCGGTTCTGCTCGTCCGCAAGCGCCATGAGCAGGATCGAATAGCCGTTGCTGATGTGCCGGGACTCGTCGGACTGCACCGAGTGGAACACCGTCGGCAGCAGGTAGTCGCCGTTGGCGGCGGCTTCCGAGGGCATCGCGACGAACAACGTGTTGGTGAACGCCGTCTCGGCCACCACGGTCAGGTAGATGTTCGCGGCGGTCACCGCGTCACCGGTGATGAACCCTTCGCCGAACTGCCTGCCGATGGTGCCCGCGTAGCAGTTGGAGAACGCCTTCTCACTGATGTCGAACCCGGCGGGGTCGATGTAGTGGTTCATGTACAGGCGTTTGAGGTTCATCTGGATCGTCGAGTGCCGCACCTCGTCGATCATCTGCACGGCGAGCCCGTTGTGGATCTGCGGGTTGGGCACCGCGTCGATCGCCATCGGCATCGCGCGGGCGGCCGAGATCTCCGGGAACGGGATGATCGACAGGAACAGCTTCTGCCATTCCATCCAGCGCTCCTGCACCTGCCGGAACATGTTGCCGCGAATCGCGCCGTCCATCGCGCCGTAGACGCGGTTGTCCTTTTCCTCCTCCATCGGGAAGTAGGACCGGAGGATCTGCTTCAACGGGTCCTTTTTCGGCGATTTGTCGAACCGGTAGTCGGTACCGAACCGGGTGGCCGGAGTGGCGAACGTCGGCTCCCAGGACAGCTCCGTGATCTTCTTGTGCGCCTTGCTCAGACTTTGTCGGCTCACGTCGCGCCTCCTGCGTCGTCCTGCTCCCGGAGAGTCGTCGCGGGGCCGGGATGAGTAGCATCACATCGCACCGGTGAGCTCATGTTCATCTCAATATGAGACAATGCCGCGGCACTTCCACGAGATACGATGTTGCTCACGCAGCGTCGCGCAGACCTCACCGGCCGGACATGTTCCGGTCGGCCGGGGCGCCGGCGTCGAAACCGCCGTGCTCTGGGAGGTGCCATGACCGATCGACGTCGAGGCCCGTCGCAATCCGAAGATCCCCACCGAGCGGAACTCGAGCTCGGGCCGGCACGGCAGCGCTTCCTCGACGAGTCACCGCTGGAACCGGCGGGCGGTCCGCGGACCGATCCTGGCGTCGTGGCGACGATCCAGCGACTACCGCGTCAACAGCGAATCGCTGAACGCGCCGTACGAGGACGACCTCGACTTCCAGGGCGTGTTGGTGCACGCCGCCGCGCCCGTGCTGGACCACCTGCGCGACGAACTGCCCGACCAGCCGGTGAGCGTGGTGCTCACCGATCAGCGCGGCTACGTGCTGGACCGGCGCACCAGCCTCGACGACCTCCGCGACCGCTTGGACCGGGTGTGCCTGGCGCCGGGATTCGGCTACGCGGAACGATTCGTCGGCACCAACGGCATCGGCACCACCCTCGAAGCGGGCCAGGCGACGCTCGTCTACGAGCAGGAGCACTTCACCGGGCCGCTGATCGACCTGGCCTGCGCCGGGATGCCGATCCACGACCCGATCACCGGTGAACTCGCCGGCGTCCTCGACGTCACCTGCTTCGCGCGGGACGCAGGCCCGATGCTCAAGGCCGTAGCCGCGGGCGCCACCCGCGGCATCCAGGAGCGGCTGCTGAACCAGAGCGGCGCCAACGACATCACCCTCATGCAGGAGTACCTGCGCGCGGCGCACCGGTCCCGCGATCCGATCCTCGCGCTCAACGACGACGTGCTGATGATGAACCGCACGGCCCAGCAGGATCTCAACGCGCAGGACCAGGTGCGGTTGCTGGAACACCTGCGGGAGTCCCCCAGGCGGCGCCCGATGTCGTGTGAGCTGGACCTGCCCAGCGGCGCCCGGTGCCGCATCTACGCGCGGCAGGCGCCCGGCCGCGAAGCGGGCGTCATCGCGCGCGTCCACCTGCTGCGCTCGGTTCCCGTCGCGGCGATCATGCTGCCCCCGGCCGGTCCGCTGCCGGGGATCGCCGGCTCGGAACCGTTGTGGCGGCAGTGCTGTCGCGGCGTGCGGGAGCACCGCGACCGCGGCACCTGGATCTGCGTGGAGGGCGAGCCGGGCACCGGCAAGTGCGCCGTGGTGCGCGCGGTCTGCCACGCCCACCGCCCGGACCAGCACGTCCGCGTGCTCGATCCTGACGAGATCGGCACCGACCGGGACTGGTGGGAGCGGATGCGCACCGACCTGCTGGACCGGCGGGGCTCGTTGGTGCTGCGCGGCGTGCACCTGCTGACCGCGTCGAAGCTGACCGAGCTGACCTGCTTGCTCGACGAGGTGCGCACCGCCAATCCCGAGCTGTGGGTGGCCGCCACGCTCGATCCGGACGTGCCGCCCGGACCCGCGCTGCACGGGCTGCGGGCGCTGTTCGCGCAGTCCGTGACGGTTCCGCCGCTGCGCCACCGCATCGAGGACCTGGACGTGATCGCCGACCACCTGCTGCGCCGGTTCACCAAGCGCTCCGAGTCGCGGTTCTCGCCGAAGGCACTGCACCTGCTCAAACGGCGGCACTGGACGGGCAACGTCAGCGAGCTGCGCGAGGTCGTGCACGAGGTGACCGGCCGGACCCGCGCGGACACGATCACTCCCGCCGATCTGCCGCCGCAATGCACGAGCCAGAGCAGACGCATCCTCACGCCGATCGAGTCGATGGAGCGCGACGCCATCGTCACCAGCCTCAGCGAAGCGGGCGGCAACCGCGCGCGGGCCGCCCGCAACCTGGGCATCTCCCGCGCCACCATCTACCGCAAGATCGCGGATTACGACATCGGCGACCGCCCGTCGCCGAACGGCGTTGCCCGCAGGCGCAAGTCCTGATCTCGTCGTCCGCGAAGATCACAACTCGTTCCGGCTGTGCAACGCCGGAACGAGCCGGTCGATGATCTTGAGAACCGCCGACCGCGGAGAAGGACACGAGACAGCCACGCGTTTCAGCCTGAATAGTCCACGGTGGACGATGGCGGTGGTGGTCACCGCGAGCGCCGAAGCGGCCACGCTGATCAACGTACCGGACGTCAAGAGCGTCGACCTCGGGCCGCGGGAGAACGGCATCGCCCGCGACGTCGTGCGGAACCTCGCGCGCGATCTCACCAGGGACCTGGAACGGGCCTCGGCCGGGAGCGCGAACTGTTCCGCCGGGCGGCCGGCGAGGCCACCGGCCACCCCGGCCGCGAAACTCAGCCCTGCCCCATCTTGCGGAAGTCCCAGCTGGTGATCTTCGACGGAGTGATGCGCAGCCAACCGTGACGTCCGTCGTGGAACACCTCGTCGCCGCCCATGTACTTGCGGGCGAACTGCAGCTCGATGGCGGTGAGCGCGTCGTTCGGTTCGCCGGTGCGCGGCAGCTCCCCGACCACCTCGACGGTGCCGGTCACCTCCACTCCGCGCAGCTCCTGGAACTCGACGCCCGCGTCCACCACGACGCTGACGCGCGGATCCCACATCAGGTCCGCCCAGCGCTTGCTGCGGGTGATGGAGTAGAGCCAGAACGCCTCGCCGTCCCAGCCGAACCACAGCGGCGTGGCGTGCGGCCCGTCCGGGCCGACCGTCGCCACTCGACAGGTGCGTTCCTCGGCGAGGAACGCGTCGATCTCCTCACCGGTCATGGCAATCCGGCGACCGCGCTTCTGCGGCTTGAGTTCCTCGGTCATCGCACAACTTCCATCCGGTGGTCGGTCCCCTCCACAACACGAACGACCGCGCCCGCGTCCGGGTGACGCCGACGCGGGTCAGCTGAGGTGTTCGGTGAAGAAGGAGTTCACTCGCCGCCAGGCGTCTTCCGAGGATTCGTGGTGATAGCCGATGCCCGCCACCCGCAGCAGCGGTTTGAACGGGCCGACCTTCAGGTGGTTCGCGAAGCTGTGGCCCGCGTCCGGGTATTCCTTGACGTCGTGCGGCACGTTCAGTTCGGTCAGGTGCGACTCCAGCTGCGCGGCGGCGCCCTTGAGCGTGGTGTCCTTCGCGCCGAAGCTCGCGACCACCGGGCACGCGCCGTCGAGCACCGCCTTGTCGGCGGGCACCTGGCCGTAGTACGGCGCGGCGGCCTGGAACCCGCGCGGCGCGGCGAGCAGCGCGAAACCGCCGCCCATGCAGAACCCGACGACGCCGACGTTGCCGTTGCAGTCCTCGCGGTCGGCCAGCAGCCGCCGCGCCGCTTCGACGTCCTCGAAAGCCTGGCCGCTGCCTTTGCTGAGCTGGCCGAAGACCGTGCGGACGCAGCGGGCGAAACCGCCGCGCGTGTAGAGATCCGGGGCCAGTGCGAGGAATCCGTCGGCGGCGAACCGGTCGGTGATCGCCTTGCTGTCCTCGGTCGCCCCGAAGACGTCGTGCACCACCACCACGCCGGGCCACGGCGGCTCGCCCGAGATCGAGGGGTAGGGCACCGCGAGGTGACCGTTGATGTCTCCGTCGGACGAAGGAATTGTCGCAGTCACGATCCCGAACCTAGCCCGCGTTCACCCCGATGTCACTCGGACACCGCTGATGAATCCGCCTGCACCGAGCCACCTCGATCATTCAGTCCACACAGGACACCGGGCCGGGGAGTCCCCCGGCCCGGTGTTCCCGTCAGGCCAGTCCTGGACCGCGCCGGGCGAATCCGGACGTCACCGGCGACAGCTGGGTGGCGCGGACCGTGCGGGTCCGTTCGATCGCCAAATAGCTGAACACGACCCCGGCCAGGCCCCAGATCACCAGCAGGGCCACCGCGCCGCCGCCGGGTGCGGAGCCGTCCGCCACCGCGCGCAGCGCGTCCTGGGCCGGACCGGCGGGAGTGGCCGCCAGGAACCGGCCCAGCACCGCGGGCACCGCGGTGATGAACCCGGTCGCCAGCAACAGCAGTCCGACGAGCATCGCGAGGAACCGCCCGAAGCCGCCCAGCGCGCCGGCGAGCGCCTGGTTGACGGCCGTGAACGCGACGCCGGTCAGCATCGCCAGTCCCGCGCAGCCGAACCACTGGCCGACCGAGAGGTCCTGCGAGACGCCGACGACGACGGCCACCAGCAGGCCCTGCGCCAACCCGATCACGGCGGGCAGCCGCAGCTGGTGCAGCGCCAGCGCGAACGACGAGCGCGTCGATTCCAGCGCCCGGCGCGGCACCGCGCGCAGCACCAGGAACGTGGCGATCGCACCGACCCACAGGGCCAGCACCGCGAACAGCGCCACCCCGGAGGAACCGAAGCCGAGGCTGGTTCCCCCTGCCGTCGTCACAGGGTTCGCCACGGCCTTCGCGAGCTTGTCCCGGTCGCCGTCCGGGTACTTCGGCAGCTGCTCCACGGCCTGGTCCAGGCCGCCCGCGAGCTGACCGGAGCCGTCGCCGAGCTGGTGGGCACCGTCGGAGAGCTGACGCACGCCGCCCGCGAGCTGGTCGGCACCGTCGGCGAGCTGACCCGCACCGCCGCCGGTCTGCGAAATGCCATCGGCCAGCTGCCCGACACCGCCGTCGAGCTGCTTCGAACCGTCCGCGAGCTGATCGATGCCGCCCGACAGGGCGGGCAGTCCGCCACCGGATTCGGGCGTCTGCCCGGCGAGCGCGGCGAGGCCGCCGGAAACACCGGTGCTCGCCTGCTGAACCTGTCCGGCACCGTCGCTGAGCGCCTGCGCGGTCGCCGCCTGGATGGCGATCTTCGTGCAGATCGGCAAGGTGCCCGGCGGGCATTCCTTGGTCATCTCCTGCAGGCTCGCCGACATTCCTTCCAGGCCACCGGAAAGCTGCTGCACGCCCTGCGCCTCCTTGGCGGAGACGTCGGCGAGCGTCGCGGTCTGCTGCGGCAGCTGCGCGGTCTTCTCCTGCAGCTGCCCGATTCCGTCGGACAGGCCCGCCATCCCGGTCTTGAGCTGCAGTGCGCCGTCTTCGAGCGCGCCGATGCCGTCGGCCAGCGCCCGCGAACCGTCGGCGAGCTGGTCGGCACCGCCCGCGAGCTGATCGGTCCCGCCCGCGAGCTCGTGCGCGCCGTCGGCCAGCGAGGTGGCGCCGTCGGAGGCCTCGCCCAGCTTGTCGCCCAGCGTGTTGAACCCGACGAACACGTTGTCCAGGTAGGTGGTGGTGAGCTGCTGGCCCAGCAGGTTCGCCGCCGTGGTCGTCACCACCCGGCTGATCGCCTCGTCCGCGAGCTTGCTGCGGTCGCCGGTGCTCACGTCGATCGTCGCCTTCTTCGCCTTGGCGGGATCGCCGGAGAAGGAGGTGGCGGCAGCGGAGAAGTTCTCCGGGATCGTCACGACGGCCGCGTAGTCACCGCTTTCCATGCCTTCGGCGGCCGTCTGCGGAGTGGCGAACTCCCAGCTGTAGTTGCTCTCGATCTCACCGCCGACGAGCTTCGCGGACAGCTGACGCCCCAGCGGGGTGAGCTGGCCGTTGACCTCGATCGGCTCGTCGTTGTTCACGACCGCGGCCTTGGTGTCCTTCAACCGGTCCTCGGGCTTGCCCATGGACCAGGTGAGCAGGCCGGCGATCACCAGCGGCACCAGCAACAGGCCGGCCAGCGGCAATAGCAAGCGGCTCTTCGCCATCGTTGATTACCTCTGCTTTCTAGCGGATCGCGCCGGAGAGGACACCGGGCATCACGGCGGAGTCATCGCGCAGTTCGGTGAGGGTGGCGCCGCCGGACGCGGGCAGGACGTCGCGCGCGTCGGACAGGCCGGTGCTGCCGGCGATGATCGTGGGCCTGCTGCCGGTGAGCAGTTCCCGGATCTCCAGCCGCTGCCCCGGATCGGAGATCCGGTCGGTCCGGTCGAGCACCAGGATCTCCGGGTTCTCCCGCAACGCCCGGCGCACCGCGTCGGCACCACCGTCTCCCGCGTCGACGTAGGAGACCTTGGCTCGGACGGTCGAGGCCCGCGCGGGCAGCACGTACCCGAGGACCTTCAGCTTGCCCTGCTCGGGCTGGAGCCTGCCGGACAAGGTCAGCAGCACCGCGGTGATCGCCGACTCGTACCGGCCGCGCACCACGTGCACGCCGCCGCGCGGCACCAGGAATCCGACGTCCTGGTAGACCGGCACCCCGGTGGACGGGTCGTCGAGGCGCAGGCTTTCGCAGGCGATCGCGTCGTCGGCGCCGGGCCGCGGCCAGTCGGCCAGCGCGATCTCCTCGCGGAGGTTCTCACCTTCCACGTCGAAGGCGGGCAGGATCCGGTCCAGCTTGCGCGGCATCCACCACGCCTTGTCCCCGAGCAGCGCCAGCACCGCCGGGACCAGTGTCATGCGGACGATGAACGCGTCGACGAACACGCCCACGGCGAGGCCCATCGCGATGGGCTTCAGGTTGGCGTCGCCGTCGGGCACGAACGCGGCGAACACCGCGAACATGATCACCGCGGCAGCCGTGACGACCTTGCCGGAGGACACGAATCCGGTGTGGATCGCGGCCTGGGCGTCCTTGGTGTGCACGTATTCCTCGCGCATCCGGGACACCAGGAAGACCTCGTAGTCCATGGCGAGGCCGAACAGGATGCCCATCAGCACGATCGGCATGAAGCTGATCACCGGGCCGGTGCGCGGCACGTTGAGCAGCTCGGCCATCCACCCGTCCTGGAAGACCAGCGTCACGATGCCGAACGACGCGCCGATGCTCAGCAGGTAGCCGAGCGTCGCCTTGATCGGCACCGCGATGGAGCGGAACACCATGGTCAGCAGCACCAGCGACAGGCCGACGACGACGATGCCGAACGGCAGCAGCGCGGCGCCGAGCTGGTCGGAGACGTCGATGCCGATGGCCGTGAAGCCGGTGACGGAGATGTTGATGCCGTAGGTGTCGAGGAAGTGCCCCCGCAGCGAGCGGATCTCCTCCACCAGTTCCTTGGTCTGCTCGGAGTCCGGAGCCCCTTCGGGGATGACCTGGACGATGCCGGTGTCGGCGGTCGGGTTCGGCGTTGACATCGGCACATCGGCCACGCCGGGCAGCCGCTCGATCTCCGTCTTGAGATCGTTCATCAGCCCGAGCGGGTCCTCGCTGGTGACGATGCTCCCGGTGACGATCAGCGGGCCGTTGAAGCCCTTCGCGAAGTGCTCGGCGGTGAGGTCGTAGGTGACCCGAGCCGGGTCTTCCTTGGCCAGCGCGCCCGCGTCGGGCAGCGCGAGCCGCAGGCCCGCGGCGGGCACCGTGGCGATGCCGAGCACGCCGACCACCACGAGGACGGTGACGATCGGGAACCTCGTCGCGGCGCGCACCCAGCCCCCGAAGAATCGGTCGCCGACCGGGGGCTTGCCCGAGGAGGTGCGAGCGCGTTTGCCCTGCTTGGCGGGCGTGGGGGTGAGCCGCTCACCGGCGAAGCCCAGCAGCGCGGGGATCAGCGTCAGCGAGACCAGCACGGCGATGCCGACGGAGACGGCCCCGGCGACGCCCATGGTGGTGAGGAACGGAATCCCCGCGACGCCCAGGCCGCCGAGGGCGATCATCACGGTCAGCCCGGCGAAGATCACCGCCGAGCCCGCGGTGGCGGTGGCCCGCGCGGCCGCTTCGTGCGCGGACACGCCGCCCGAAAGTTCCTGCTGGTGGCGGGAGACGATGAACAGCGCGTAGTCGATGCCCACGGCCAGGCCCAGCATCAGCGACAGCAGCGGAGTCGTCGCGGTCACCGGCCCGAGCACGGTGGCCAGCAGGATCAGGAACGTGGAGACGCCCACTCCCAGCAGCGCGTTCAGCAGCGGCATCCCGGCGGCGAGGAACGAACCGAGCGTGATCATCAGGACCACGATCGCGATCACCAGGCCGAGCGCTTCGACGAAGCTGAGGCCGGGGAAGCTCTGCGAGAACAGCGGACCGCCGTGCGAGGCCTGCGAACCTTCCGGCAACCGCTGCTGGAGGTCGGCGGCGATGCCGGCGATGTGGTCCTTGGTCGGCTCGCCGATCTCCATGGTCTGGCCTTCGAGCTGCACCATGATCAGACCGGCTTTGCCGTCCTCGCTGATGCTGCCGCCGAGGTCCTCGTTGTACGGCGAGACGATGGACGCGGCCTCGTCCATGCCTTCGAGCTCGTCGACGGTGCGCTCGACTTCGCGCTGCACCTCCGGGGCGCGCACGTCGTCCGGCGCGACCACGATGATCTGCGCGGAGGCACCGCTGGTCTGCGGGAAGGTCACCGAGAGGCGGTCGAGCGCGTTCTGCGCTTCGGTGCCGGGAATCGTGACGTTGTTGTCCATTCCCTTGAACAGCAAACCGGCCGCGCCGCCGGTCACGACCAGCACTAGCAGCCAGACCACGAGGACGGTCTTGCGGGCGGCGTACGCCCTGCGCCCTAGTGAGTAGAGGAACGAGGACACGCCACACTCCTGTCGCCGGGGAGGTTCTCGCCGGACGGCGGGTCACCAGTTAGAGGGAAGTTGGATACAACGCTGTATCCGATACATGAGCGTATCCGATACCATGGGGCCGTTCCACGCGGGCCGCATCACAGCGGGAAAGCCGCTGGTATAGGTCCGCAGGAAGGAAGGTTCGTGGTGAACGCGAGCAAGTTGGCCCGAAGCGCCGAGCGCCCGGAAACCGGCGCGCGCGAGACCGCTCGGCGCACCAAGACCCGCGAACGGCTGATGGACGCCGCCTACCGACAGTTCAGCGAGCACGGCATCAACGGCACCTCCGTCGAGGCGATCACCGACGACGCCGGCTTCACCCGTGGCGCGTTCTACTCCAACTTCAGCAGCAAGGAGGAGTTGTTCTTCGCCCTCACCGAACGGGAGAACCGCATTCGGCTGGAGACGCTGCGGGAGAACTTCGCCGGGCTGGTCGCGCCGCTCGGCGACACCGCGGGCAAACCGGCCCCGCACCTGATCGAGAGCATCATCGCCGACGTGCTGTCGTTCCAGCCGGACAATCGGCAGTGGTGCCTGATGCAGAGCGAGTTCCGCCTGCTGGCGCTGCGCGATCCCGAGGTGGCGCCGCGCTTCCTCGCCGCTTCCCAGTCCTTCTTGCGCGAACTCGCCGCGATGGTCGACACCGCGGTCCGCTCGGTCGGAGTGCGATTCCTGATCGACACGCTGGACCTGACGCGGATGCTGGTGGACCAGTTCGACTCGGCGATGCAGGAGGCGATCCTGTCCGGCGCCGACGACCCCGAGCTCGTGGTCCGCGAGCACGTGATGCGCACCCTCCCGCTGCTGGTGCACAGCCTCACCGACACCATCGAACCCTGAGTCCGGACGGGACCGCGCTACGGGTTCGGCGCGGGTCCGGCGAAGGATCGGTCCACCGGCGGTGTGATTCCGCACGGCGTGATCCAGGAAGCTCTGCGAAGGTCGGAACGTTCTCGGTCCAGGGAGCGCTCAGCGGACGACCGCGGGCGCACCGGACGAACAACCCGACGCTAGGAGTTAGGTCATGGCCGACCGCAATGCGACGACGAGCTGGCAGGGCGACCTGGGATCCGGTTCTGGTCTCGTCACCTTGGATTCCTCGAACGCGGGGCAGTTTCCCGTGTCGTTCGCGACCCGCGCGGAGGACCCGGCCGGGCAGACCAGCCCGGAGGAGCTCATCGCCGCCGCCCACTCCGCCTGCTACAGCATGCAGCTGTCCGCGCTGCTCGGCGGCGTCGGACACGCGCCGGAAAGGATCGACACCAGTGCCGAGGTCACTCTCGGCAAGTCCGGCGACGGCTTCGCCATCACGGGAATCGCGCTGACCGTCCGCGCCACCGTTCCCGGCGCGAATGCCGACACCTTCCAGCAGGCGGCGCAGCAGGCCAAGGAAACCTGCCCGGTCTCGGCCGCCCTGACCGGCACCACGATCACGCTGGACGCCCAGCTTTCCGAGTGAAACGCGCGGTGAAGCGGTAGCGGAACCTCAGTGGCTTCCTCCCGCGGAAGCCACTGAGAATCCGCCGGTGGCCATCTCGCCGAGGTGGCCACCGCTCAGCGGCTCCGCCGCCGGCAGGGCACGGCTCAAGAACGACCTAGAAGATCACTGGCTTGACGTTCTCCGAACCCCGGATGCCCACTGGCTCCGGGGTTTCGCATTCGCCGGGCAGTGCCGTCGGCCTCAGGCTCCGTCGAGTGCCGCCGGTTCCTGGTGTGCCCACGGTGCGGCTTGTTCCAGTTGGGCCGCGAGGCGGAACAGGGTGCCTTCGCCGGTGAGCGGCGCGACGAACTGGACGCCGAGCGGCAGGCCGTCGGCGGTCCGGTGCAGCGGCACCGACATCGCGGGACGCCCGGTGATGTTGGCCAGCTGCGTGTACGGGACGTGGCGCATGTTCGTGCGCGCGACGCGATCCACGATCCCGGTGCGCCGCAGCAGCCCTCCCCCGCGCGCGGCCAGCACGATCCGGCCCAGCACCCGCAACGGCGCCGGGGTGGCGAGTTCGCCGATGCGCACCGGCGGACCGGCCAGGCTCGGGGTCAGCAGCAGGTCGTGGTGGCGGTGGAACTCCGCGAGCCGCGCGGAATGTCCGTGCCAGGCCTCCAGAACGGTCACGTAGTCCGGACCGCTGATGCTGCGCCCGGCCGCCGCCAGCAACCGGGTGTCCAGCTCGAAATTGTTCGAGCGGGCACCGGTGAGCCGCTCGGCCTCGGACAGCGCGTGGGCCAGCTTCACCGACCAGGCCCGCAGGAACTCCACCGTGAGCGCGGCCAGGTCCACCGGTGGCGGGACCTCCTCGACCTCGTGGCCCAGCTCCGCCAGCAGGTCCGCGGCGGAGCGCAGGGCTTTCACCGCCGCCGGGTCGGGATCGCCGAGCGCGGACGCCGCGCTGAAACCGATGCGCAGCTTGCCCGGTTCGCGCCGGACCTCCTCGGCGAACGGGCGTTCCGGCGCGGCGGCCGCGTACGGGGCCATCGGGTCGAAACCGACCAGCGCGTCCAACCCGACCGCGCTGTCGCGGACGGACCGCGACACGACACCGTCCACCGCCGCGCCGTGGAAACCTTCCGCGCGCTGCGGCCCGGCGGGCACCAGCCCACGTCCGGCCTTGAGCCCGAACACCCCGCAGCACGCCGCCGGGATGCGGATCGAACCACCGCCGTCGCTGGCCGCCGCCAACGGCACGATCCCGGCGGCCACCGTCGCGGCCGCGCCCCCGGAAGAACCGCCCGGGGTGCGGTCGAGCGCCCAGGGATTGCGGGCGGGACCGAACGCGACCGGCTCGGTGATCGGCTTGGCGCCGAATTCCGGGGTGTTGGTGCGGCCGAAGACCACCAGCCCGGCGGCCTCCCAGCGCCGCACGACCTCGGCGGTCTCGGCGGCCGCCACCGTCCGCAGCGATCGCGAGCCACCGCTGGAGGGAAGCCCGCTGATCTCCTGGTTCAGGTCCTTGAGCAGGAACGGCACCCCGCCCAGCGGCCCTGCCGGAGTGTTTCGCGCGCGCTCGCGGGCGCGGTCGTCGAGCCGCTGCGTGATCGCGTTCAGCCGCGGGTTCACCTGCTCGGCCCGCGCCAGCGCCGCGTCCAGCACCTCGCTCGCCGACACCTCGCCCGCACCGATCAGCTCGGCCAGCTCCACACCGTCCCGCCGACGGTAGTCCGCGTACTCCATGCCACCCATCCCGTTCGTCGCCTCCCGCCGAACCATGCTCCCGCGATTTGATCAGGTGAACGGACCGTTCGACCAACCGCATTGGTCGAACGGTCCGTTCACCGAGTCAGGGGTGTGCGGCGAGGGTCGTCGACTCGGCCGCCGCCGTCAGGGCCGCGGTGAAGTGTTCGTGGAACGTGCGGATCGCCGTTTCCGCCTCGGCTGTGCCGGGGTGGCGGGTGTGCAGGAAGAGGCCGTCGGCCGTGCGGGACACCCAGAGCTGGACGTCGTCGGCGTCGGCTTCGCCGCTGATGTGCCGCGGCCGGGACTCGGGGAATTCCAGGGACACCGGCAGCGCGCGATAGTCCACATAGGACATCATGAAGACGTCCTTGCGCGTCGGAGCGTACTCGTCGGAGATCGCGGTGAGGATGTTCGGCAGTGGCACGCCGAGGGTGCCCAGCGCTTCCCGGAACGCCACCTTCGCGTGCGTGTGGGTGTCGGCGAACCGGCCGTCCACCACGTTGAACATGACCGGGGCGTTCGTCGTGAACCAGCCGACGGCGTGCCGCCAACGCGGTTCGTGCCTGGTGTGCAACGGAATCAGCAGACCGATGGGGTCCCCGGCGCCCAGTTCGCGCAACGCGAGTCCCGCGGCGGCCAGCACACCGGTGAGCACGCTGCCCAAACCCTCGCGGCAGGCCGCGTCGAAGGCGTCCGCGGCCTCCACGTCCAGCAACCGCGCCGTCATCGAACGCTGCCGCACCGCACGTCCCGGTTCCACGCCGAGTCCCAGCGGGAAACCCGGTGTCGTCGCGCCGTTGTTGCGCAGGAAATCCCGCCAGTACGTCACCGCCGGATGCTCACCGCTCTCCGGAGGTGGGGCGGACAGGCCGGGCGCGTCCCACTCCGGAACGCTCGGCCGTCCGGCTAGGGCTTCGGCGGTCATCGCCTGGTGTTCCTGCGCGCAGTAGTCGACGAAACCGCCCACGTCCGCCAGGTCGGCCCGCGTGCCCCTGGCTGCGGCGTAGTACAGCACCTGAAGTTCGTGCGCCGCCACTGCCAGCGAGTAGGCGTCCATGCAGGAGTGGTCGAACGCGGCGAACACCGTGCCGCCCCGTTCGTGCCGGATCGCGCCCAGCAGGAACGGCGGCCACCGGAGCGGCACGCACTGCTCGTCGAACCGCCGCGACAGGTGCTCGCGGACCGCCGAGGAGCCGGTGAACGTGCCCGCCTCCCGTCGCCGCAACACCACCCCGTCTGGGCGCAGCAGTGCGCGGCGGACCTCGCCGTCCTGCTCGGTGAACCGGCTCAGCAGCCCGCTGTGCCGACGGATCCACTGCCCGGCGGCCGCCTCCAGCGCGTCCTCGTCCAGCACTCCCGGCAGCTCGAAGGTGCAGGCCAGCCACGGCGGCGGCGCCCCATCGGCTCCGGTGGCGCCCAGGTGCAAGGACTGGTTCAGCGACGGCGGCACGTCGCTGGGCTCGAACTCGTGCCCTGGCGCGGGTTCCGCCGTCCACTCCACGATGGCGCCGGGCGGCGGGTCGAACGCGCTGATCGTCATGACTCGCATCGCCATCACTCCACGTCGGCCGCAAGCCGGGACTCGTGATCATCGGCGGTCCGGTGCAGCACGGCCTTCGCGCGGTCCGGATGGCGGGCGACGTTGCCCGCCGCATCGTTGGCGACCGTCCGGGGAACGCGGCTCTCCTGGAAGGACGCGTGCGGGGCGGGATACTCTCGCACGTCCTCGCCCGGGTCCAATGTGGACACCACAGAAGGCCGTCCGGACGGCCTGCCGGGAGCGGGCTCGTACTCGCGGAGTGCGTTCATCCTCATGAGCGGAATCCCTTCACCACGGGGCGGACTCAGGCCCGGTACCCACGCCGATCGGAGCTCGAAAGCCGGACCTTACATGATCATGAAATGATCGCTCCGCCCACGACCGCGCGACGGCGGATACGTGGTGGCCGCACAAGCACCCGCAGGTGAAACCCCGCTCCCACGACGGAAAAGAACGTGGCGGCGCCGACATCGGCACCGCCACGCCCGCCTCTTCCGCGACTAGATCTGCGGCGGCCGATGCTCGTACGGGGTGGACAGCACCACCGTCGTCCTGGTCGAGACCTTCGCCGCCTCCCGAATCTGGCGCAGCAACTCCTCCAGCCCCAGCGGGGAAGCGACCCGGACCTGCAGGATGTAGGACTCGTCGCCCGCCACCGAGTAGCAGGACTCGATCTCCGGCAAGTGCTCCAGCCGCTGCGGATAGTCGTCCGGAGCGGCCGGATCGATCGGCGTCAGCGAGATGAACGCCGTCAGCGGCAACCCGATCTGGTCACCGTCCACTTTGGCCACATAACCCTGCAGCGCGCCGCGCTGCTCCAGCCGCCGGACCCGCTGGTGCACCGCCGAGACGCTCAGCCCGACCCGCTCGGCCAGGTCGGTGAAGCTGCACCGGCCGTCGTGCGCCAGCTCGCGCAGGATCGCGCGATCCGTCGCTTCCAGCTCTCCCGTGTTCCGGTCGTTCACGCCGGCAGCACCACCAGCTCGTGCGGCTGCGAGTTCACGTTCAGCGCACCGTCCTCGATGACGATCACGATGTCCTCGATCCGGGCGCCCCAGCGGCCGGACTGGTAAATGCCGGGCTCGATGCTGAACGCCATGCCCGCCTCCAATTCCAAGGTGTTGCCCCCGACGATGTACGGCTCCTCGTGCACGTCGAGGCCGATGCCGTGCCCGGTGCGGTGGATGAACTGCTCGCCGAAACCGGCCGCCGCGATGGGTTCCCGCGCGGCGGCGTCGATCGACTCGGCCGTCGCGCCGGGGCGGACCGCGCGCACCGCCGCGTCCTGCGCCGCCTGCAGCACCGCGTAGGTCTCCGCCACGTCGGGCTGCGACGGCTCCCCCACCGCATAGGTGCGGGTGCAGTCGGAGTTGTACCCGGACGGGATCGGCCCGCCGATGTCCACGACCACCACGTCCCCGGGCTCGATCACCCGGTCCGACAACGCGTGGTGCGGGCTGGCGCCGTTCGCGGCCGAGCCGACGATGACGAACTCGGCCTCGGTGTGCCCCTCCTCGACGATGGCGGCGGCGATGTCCGCGCCGACCTGCGCCTCGGTGCGCCCGGCGGTGAGGAACTCCGACATCCGGGCGTGCACCCGGTCGATCGCCGCACCGGCCGTGCGCAGCGCCTCGATCTCGGCGGCGTCCTTGCGCATCCGCAGCTCGCGCAGCACCGAACCGGCCAGCACCTGCTCCGCGCCCGTCGCCGCACGCAGCGGCAAGGTGTGCATCGCGGGCATCACGTCGGCGACGCCCAGCCGGGACGGCGCACCGCCGCGGCGCAGCAGGTCCGCGACCAGCGCGTGCGGGTCCTCACCGTCGACCCAGGTCACGACCTCGATACCGAGTTCCTCGGCGGGAACGTCCGCGTAACCGGGCGCCTCCAGCTTCGGCAGCACCAGCACCGGAGCGGCACCGTTTCCCGTCGCGGGCAGCACCAGGGTGCTCAACCGCTCGAACGACTCGCCGCGGGCACCGAGCAGGTACCGCAGATCCGAACCAGGGGTGATCAGCAGGGCGTCCAGGTCCGCGGTCGCCGCCGTCGCCGCGGCGCGGCTCAGTCGACCGGAGAACACCGCGGGATCCTGCTTGAGCGAAACAGTGGCCATGGCCACCTAGCCTAACCGTCGCTCTCGTAGACATCGTCCGGCGTGGCGGCGCATGCGAACGGAGAAGGACCGGGCAGGACCATTCCCTGCCCGGCCCCTCTCACCTCCGGCCCGGCAGTGGCGTCCGGGGAGGACCGATGCGCCCGGCCGGAGCGGACCGCCGCCTGTCGGGGGAGCGACGGCGGCCCGTTCCCGTCCCGGCCTCGCGGACCGGGAAATCCCTGTGCCGCACCTCGATCTCGCCGGTGTCGCGCACTGGTCCGACTGTATGAGGCGACTCGGGTGGCGTAGTGACAGTGATCTGACAGCTCGTCCGGCGACGGGCGCCCGGCCTGCGATGCGATGTCCGCGGGGCGTGACAGAGTGGACTCCGTGACGGGTTCTGTGATGTTGATCGACTCCGCCGGGTTGTGGTTCCGCTCGTACTACGCGCTGCCCGACTCGTTGACGGCCCCGGACGGGACGCCGGTGAACTCGGTGCGCGGGTTCTGCGACATGGTGGCGAAGCTCATCGACGAACGGCGGCCGACGCGGCTGGTGGCGTGCTTGGACAACGACTGGCGCCCGCAGTTCCGCGTCGACGCGCTGCCCTCCTACAAGGCGCACCGGGTGGCCGAGGAGGACCCGGACGCCGAGGAGGTGCCGGACACGCTGAGCCCGCAGATCCCGATCATCCTGGACGTGCTGGACGCGCTGGGCGTGGCCACCGGCGAAGCCGAGGGCTACGAGGCGGACGACGTCATCGGCGTGCTCGCCGACCGGGAGCGCGACGATCCCGTGGAGGTCGTCACCGGCGACCGCGACCTGTTCCAGCTGGTGCGCACCGAGCCGACTCCGGTGCGGGTGCGCTACGTCGGAGCCGGGCTGGCGAAGGCGCAGGACTTCGGTCCTGCCGAGCTGGCCGAGCGCTACGCGCTGGACGCGGCCCGCGCCGGCGACGCCTACGCCGAGATGGCGATCCTGCGCGGCGATCCGTCCGACGGGCTGCCGGGAGTGGCCGGGATCGGGGAGAAGACCGCCGCGAAGCTGATCACCGAGTTCGGTTCGCTGGACGCGCTGCTGGCGGCGTCCGAACAAGGCGACCGGCGGCTCACGCCCCGCGTGCGCGGGAAGCTCGCCGAGGCGGCGGACTACCTGGCCGCCGCGCCCGCGGTGGTCAACGTCGTGCGGGACGCGCCGGTCGTGGTAGACCGCCCCGACCGGACCCCCACCGAGCCCGCCGACCCGGAACGGCTCGCGGAACTCGGCACCGAATGGGGCCTCGGCGGCTCCCTGGACCGCCTCATCGCCGCCCTCTGAAACTCAGGTGAACGTCCCCTTCGCCCAATGCGACCAAGGGGACGTTCACCTGGTGCCGCTCGTGAGGTCAACGGCCCATCGCTCGGAGACGAGCCGGCACTCCTGCGGCGGACGCAGCAGGAGTGCGGCGATCAGTTCGTTCCCGGCGGCGGCATGGGCGGCATCGGGTCCGGGGGCGGAGTGGCGTCCGGCTGGATGCCGAGCACGATCGTGCCGGTGATACCGCGGCCGAACGGTCCCGGCTTGACGTCCAGTTCCGAGACGGCCCCCTCACCGCCACCGGTGTAGAGCACGTCCTCGTCGTTGGTGACCCGCTCGATCCGGTTCTCGCGGTAAGGCGCCAGCGAGCCGAGCTCGGCGTTGAACCTCTCGGGGAAGTAGAGCTGACCGGTGTGGGAGACGTGTCCGCCCTCCACGGTTGCGCCTTCGGCTTCCGCGCCGGTCACCGTCTTCACGTGGATGTGGACGGCCCGGCCCGTGTACCACCCCGGCACGATGCTGCGGAACGACGCCACACCCGCGGCGTCGGTGAGCTGGACTCCGCGCAACCAGGTCGTTTCGTCGGTCGGTGCGGCGTGCCCGTTCTCGTCCACCGGCGGGAGGATGCCGTTGCCGTAACCGGTGTATGAGGAGTACACGCCCAGCGCGTCGCAGTGCCAGATGTCGACGGCGACGTCCGGCAGCGGCAGGCAGCTGTCGGCGTCCACCACGACGATCTTGAGCAGGAGGTCGAGGCCTTCTCTGTCCTCGGTGATGTCTTCGCGGCGGATCCCGTAGTCGAGGTAGTACGGCCCCTCCATCTGCTCTGGCGCCAGCACGCAGGAAGGCGTCCAGCGCTGTCCGGAGCTCGCGGGGGTGCTGTGCGCGCTCGCGGCGGACACGTTCAGGCCGATGGCCGCCGCTCCCAGACCGCCGAACGCGGCGAGCGCCGTCCGGCGGCTCGTGCCTGTGCCGTGTGGTGCGTTTTCAGGTGATCCGGGCTGCGCTGACTGGTGTTCGGGCATGCCCGAGACGGTATTGAGCGGGCGCCCGCGCTCGCGCGGAAGCGGACCAGAAATCCGCATCCCGCACGGGAGGCCGAGAGTCACGGCTCGAACCAGGTGAACGGTGTGCGCGGCACCTCCATGCTCCACGGGTGCAGCGCGCGGGAGAGCGCGGACAGCGGTGTCTCACCGGGAACCGCGCGCTGGGCGAGCAGCGGCTCGAAGTAGTGCTCGACGAGTCGCAGCCAGAACTCCTTGTCGGGAGCGAAGTGCAGGTGCAGCGAGGGGTGGTTCTCCTGCCACCGGCGGATCGCCTCGATCTTGCGCGTGCCGTGCCCGTGGCACACCAGGTGGATCTGCTGGCCGGGCAGGATCCGGGTCCCCAGGTTGCGCAGGAAGGTGAGGAGACCACCCGCCGCATCGGCCTGATCGCGCTGGGACAACATGGCGGCGAGTTCCTTGCGCAACACCGCGTCGTAGTTCCCCGATGACGGGCGAGGCGGCCGGACGGCGGGTTCCACCGCGTCGTCGTTGTTCACGGCCAACGCCATGATCGTTTCCGGGGGCGCCAGGTGCAGCGCGCTCCACGGTTCCTCGCGTTCGGCCCCCGCGCTCCCGCCGCGGGCTTCCGGCGTGACGCCGAGACGCCGCCAGATGCGCAGCACGGAGGAAGCCGAGGTCCCGGCGCGGGCGGCCATGTCGCGCTTGGTCCAGTGCGAACCGTTCGGTGGCGGCTCGGTGACCGTGGCCTCCAGCACGATCTTCACCTGCTCGTCGGTGATGGACCGCGGTTTGCCGGAGCGGGGCCGGTCGCGCAGCGCCGCCAGCCGCCCTTCCCGGAAGCGTTCCCGCCACTTGCCCACGACCGGCGGCGATACGCCGAACTCGCGGGCCACGGAACTGTTGGTCCGGCCGCCTTCCGCGCAGGCGAGGATGATCCGGCAGCGCACCGCCACTGCCTGCGGGGTCGACGGCAACCGGATCCACCGGGACAACGCCGCCCGTTCCGGCTCTGTGAGCAGCAGCGGGAGTTTCGAACTGGACGTACCCATACCGGGATCGATCTTAAACGAATTTCGGACCACCGGGCGCCGGATTCGCGTGCGAACGGCGCCCGGTGGCGACGGAACGGTCACTGATCATGACCAGAGCCGCTTGGTCGCGAGCTCAGCGCCTTCCGCGAGGGACTCCAGCTTCGCCCAGGCCAGCTGCGGGTGAACTCGCCCGCCCAAGCCGCAGTCGGTCGAGGCGATCACGTTCTCGCGGCCCACGCACTCGGCGAAGCGGACGATGCGATCGGCCACCAGTTCCGGGTGTTCCACGACGTTGGTGGCGTGGCTGACCACACCGGGCAGGATCAGCTTGCCCGCCGGCAGGCTGACGTCCTGCCACACCTTCCACTCGTGCTCGTGGCGCACGTTGCCCGCCTCGAACGAGTAGGCCTGCACGTCGATGGACAGCAGCAGGTCGATCAGGTCGCGCATGGGCAGGTCCGTGGTGTGGGGGCCGTGCCAGCTGCCCCAGCACAGGTGGAACCGGATCCGGTCCTTCGGCAGATCGCGGATCGCGTAGTTCAGCGCTTCCACCCGGCGTCTCGTGAAGCGCTGGTAGTCCTCGACGGACGGCTCCGGGTTGATCTGGTCCCAGTTCTCGGCGATGGCGGGGTCGTCGAGCTGCAGGATCAGTCCGGCGTCGATGATCGCCTTGTACTCCTCGCGCATGGCATCGGCGCAGGCGTAGAGGAATTCCTCGTCGTCGGCGTAGTGCTCGTTGCCGATCCGCGAGCAGCTCGCCGGTGCGATCGAGGTCATGAAGCCTTCCTCGAGACCGGCGGTGGCCAATCCGTGCTTGAAGCTGCGGATGTCGGCGGCGATCGCCTCGTGACCCGTGTAAGTCAGCGGGCCACGACACACCGGGAAGCGGATCGAGCCTCCGCCTGCCGCGACGCCCGAGGTCGGATCCGCGTAGGCCTCGGCGAAGCGGACCCGGTCGCGGCGGTTGCCGAAACTGGTCAGCGCGATCTCGCCGGGCTTGGCTTCGTGCGTGATTTCGTTCATGGGGGCGTCGTTGAGTTCGAGGCCGCCCAACCGCTGGAACGAATACGACCACCAAGCGCCGTAGTCGACCTTCTGGTTGACGGACTTGCCGAACTCACCGTCGCCGACCATGTCGATGCCGGTGCCGACCTGGCGGGAGACGAGGTCGGAGACCGCGGTGTCCAGTTCCGCGCGATGCTGCTGCTCGTCGATCTCGCCTTCGGCGCGAGCCGCGTTGAGTTCGATCAACCTCTCCGGACGCGGCAGGCTGCCCGCCTGGGTGGTCAGGATGCGGCTGGTGCTCGAACGCATGGATGTCTCCCTTGTCAGACGGCCGGTTCCGCCATAGTCGTTCGCGGGCGAAAGAAGGACAAACATCCAGCGCACAGCATCGTTCGGTGCTGTTCGACGGCCGCGATCGGCGGTATTCGGCGGGTGACTTCCGGACCGGGCCAGAAATCGCGCGGCGAAATCCGAACCACCGGTCCGGGAATCGACCGGTGTCCGCGCAACGCCGCAGGAGTGTCGTCACGGCAACGGTCGTGCCCGACCGCCGCAGGACGGTCGGGCACGCGCCGATCGAGTATTCACGAACGAAGAGGTCTCGCCGCGAGCCGTCTCAGAAACCGGTGCCGCACCAAGGCGGGCGTTCGGTGGCGAACAGGCGGTCCGCTCGGGAGGCAGCGGCGGGGTCGTGCACGTTGATGCGGTTCGCCTCGGCCAGCGTCGTCACCGTGACATCGCCCAGGTACAGCGAGGCCAGCACGTCCACGTCGAGGCTCAGGTGCGGCGGGTCGTCGCTGGGTTCGGCGCCGCCCGCGCCGATCCGGTAGCTGCCCGCGTTCTCCGGCAGCACCGCGTCCCGCACCTCGATCACCACGGGGTCCTCGGCTCCGTAGGAACGGGCGGCCAGCGCGGCGGGCACGTCGACGAGCCGTACCCACAGGTCGTCGTCGAGCCGGTCCACGGAATAGCCGCGCCGGTCGGCGAGCCACCACGGCAGCGCCTCGTCCACGGGCCGGTCGATCGCGGCGATCGTGGTGACCAGGTCCAGGCTCAGCAGGAAGCGCCAGAGCGACGCGGTGGCGACGGCGTCCGCCGCGTGCAGCTCGGCCACCTGCATCGTGATCGAGCCGTCGTCGAAGTGATGATCGGACTTCGCCGGTTCGAACAGCACGAACCCGTCATCGGTGCCGGACTCGTCGGAGTGCACGGCGATCCGCTGGGCGCCGCCGTTCTCCAGAGTTCCGAACAGCCGAGTGCTCCACCAGCCTTCGCTGCGGCCGATCAGGCCTGGTCTGCCGGTGGCGATCCGCGAGTACAACTCCGGGAGCAGCTTCTCCGCCGTCGGCCCGTCCACCAGCCGCACCTGCCCGCCGGCAGGAGCGTCGGCCCGCAGCTCGGCGCGGAACCGGGACACCGAGACGCGGTGCGTGCGAGTCGCCAGGCCGTAGCCGAAGCGCGGGTAGATGCGGGTCTCGGAGGCGTGCAGCATCGCCACCGGCTCGCCGCGCCCCCGGGTGTCGGCGAGCTGCGCGTGCATCAGTTCCCGCAGCAGGCCGCGCCGGGTGCGGTCGGCTCGCACGCCGACCCCGGTCACCGCGGCCGCGGGCAGCACCGCCCCGCCGGGCACCTCCAGCGAGGACGACAACGACATCGCGGTGCCGCTGAGCTCGCCGTCGAGGTACGCGCCGAACGCCCGCCCCGGCTCGTACCGGGTCACCGACCGGCGCCAGCGCTCCTCGCTGCTGCGCTCCGGCACGTTCAAGGAGGCGAGGAACAGGTCGTTCGCCTGGCGGTATTCGGATTCGGCCAGCGGCCGCACGTCGACTTCGCTCACACCCGCATCCTGCCGAGGCGGACGCCGCGCGTCGAGCGAATTCCGGGCTACCTGGGGTAGCCGACCTCGTAGGTCCCGGATTCGTCCTGCACCGTCACCGACACCCGCTTGTTCCCACCCTCGAGGGTCACCTGGCAGTCGAAGCCGCGTCCGGCGACGACGAGCTGCCCCTTCGGGCAGGTGACCGATTCGACGGTGCCGAGGTGGTAGGAGTCCTCCAGGGTCTGCTCCACACCGTGCTGCACGCTGTCCGCGTCGAGCTGATCGCGCACCAGCACGCCGGGGTGCACAAAACCCACCACCGCCAGTGAACCGGCGACGAGCACCAGGACCGCGCCACCGAACACCCACGGCGCCTTCGACTTCCGGCGCGGCGGCGCGGGCGGCGGCTGCGAACCGCGGCCGGGCGGGCCGACGGTGATCGGCGGCAGGTTCGGGTGGGTCGGCTCCGCTCCGGGTCGCGCCTGTTGCGGTGCCCCGCCGGGCCGCGTCGGCCGTCCCGACTGCCCTGGGGCGGAGCCACGACCGACCGGCTGACCTGCGGCGGATCCTCGACGAACCTGCATTCCCGGCTGCGTGCCGGGGTGCCCGGGTGCCGGCCGGCTTCGCTGCGGGGACGGGCCGTGGGGGCCGGTCATCTGGTACCTCCGGGAAAGCTGAACGTTCCGGCGCGGCGCGCGTCCCCCTGCGCACCCCGCCGACGAATCCAATCACAGCCGGCCACCAAGACCTCACACCGCCGGGTGAGCTTCCGGTTCGTCTCAGTCCGCAACGATGCGCGACCCGGCGGTGGGACGGCCGGTGCCGGCCGCCCCACCCGGGCGATCACATGGCGCCCGCGGCGACGACCCCTCGGCGGATCGCGGTGACGGCCTTCGCCGCCGCGGAACCCACCGGGTCGGACTTGCCGGTGACGTCTCGGATCTGGTCGAGCAGGTCCACCACCTGGCGGCACCAGCGCACGAAGTCACCGGCGGAGAGCTCGTGCCCGGTGGACTCGGCGGCGGTGAGCACCCGCTCCAGCGACTCGCCGCGCACCCACCGGTAGACCGGCCAGGCGAACCCGGCGTCCGGTTCGCGGGTGCGATCCAGCTTGTGCCTGCGCTCGTCCTCCTCCAACTCGCCCCACACCTGCCAGGTCGCGCCCAGCACGTCGGCGACCGCTCCGGAGGGCACCGGCGGCGACACCGCGGTCTCCCGGCGGGATTCGTAGACCAGCGACGACACCACGGCCGCCAGCTCGGCGGGCTGCAACGACTCCCAGATGCCCGCGCGCAGGCATTCCGCGGCCAGCAGGTCCGACTCGCTGTAGAGCCGGGACAACCGCCTGCCGTGCTCGGTCACCGGTTGCTCCGGGTCGTCGACGGCCACGTAGTTGCGTTCGGCGAGCAACGCGATGATCCGGTCGAACGCGCGCGCCAGCGAGTGCGTGGTGGTGGCCACCTTGCGCCGCAGGTGCTCGGTCTCCGAACGCAGCCGCTCGTGCCGTTCGGCCCAGCGGGCGTGCTTCTCGCGCTCGTCGCAGCCGTGGCACGGGTGCGCTTTCAGCGCGCGGCGCAGGCTGGCGAGTTCGGCGTCGTCACCGGAGTCCGACCGGTTCCGGCCGCGCCCGCCCGGCAGGGAGATCCCGGTCTCGCGCAGCCCGGACGCCAGGTCGCGGCGGGACTTCGGGGAGCGGGTGTCGACCTGCTTGGGCAGCCGCATCCGGCCCAGCGCCGCCACGGGCGAGGTGAAGTCGGCGACCGACAAACGTCCGGACCAGCGGTCCTCGGTGACCACCAGCGGACGCGGTTCCCCCATCGGCTCCAGGCCGGGGTCGATCACCACGGCCAGCCCGGAGCGCCGCCCGGCCGGGACCTGGATCACGTCGCCCTTGCGCAGCTTCTCCAGCGACTTCGCCGCCTCCGCCCGCTTGGACGCCCGGTTCTGCTTGGCCAGCACCTTCTCCCGCTCGGAGATGCGGCGGCGCAGCGCGAAGTACTCGCTGAAATCGCCCAGGTGGCAGGTCATCGACTCGGTGTAGCCCTCGAGGGCGTCGGCGTTGCGGTCCACCCGCCGCGACATGCCGACCACCGACCGGTCGGCCTGGAACTGCGCGAACGACTGCTCCAGCAGGTCCCGCGCGGCGTCCCGGCCCACTCGGTGCACCAGGTTCACGGCCATGTTGTAACCGGGCCGGAACGACGAGCGCAGCGGATACGTCCGGGTGGAGGCGAGTCCGGCGACCTGCTTGGGGTCCATGCCCGGTTGCCACACCACCACGGCGTGGCCTTCGACGTCGATGCCCCGGCGGCCCGCGCGACCGGTGAGCTGGGTGTACTCACCGGGCGTGAGGTCGACGTGCGATTCGCCGTTGTACTTGACCAGCCGCTCCAGCACCACGGTGCGGGCGGGCATGTTGATGCCCAGCGCCAAGGTCTCGGTGGCGAACACGGCCTTGACCAGGCCGCGGACGAACAGCTCCTCCACGGTCTCCTTGAACGCGGGCAGCAGTCCCGCGTGGTGCGCGGCGACACCGCGTTCCAGCGCGTCGCGCCACTCCCAGTAACCGAGCACCGTCAGGTCCGCCTCGGGCAGCGAGCTGGTGTGCTCGTCGATCACCTCGCGGATCTCGTCGACGTCGTTTTCGCTGGTCAGACGCAGTCCGGCGCGCATGCACTGGTTCACCGCGGCGTCGCAGCCCGCGCGGCTGAAGATGAACACGATCGCGGGCAGCAGTCCGGCCGAGTTCAGGCTGTCGAGGATCTCCACCCGCGACGGCGCGAAGAACCGCGGCGGTCGCGGCCCCTTCCGCCTGCCGCCGGGGGGACCGCCACGGCCCCGCCCGTACGGGGCGTGCACCCTGGCCAGCTCCTGGGTGTGGCGCAGCAGGTGCGGGTTGAGCTTGAGTTCGCGGTCGGAGGTCTCCCCGCCGAACAGGTCGAACATGCGCGAGCCGACCTGCATGTGCTGCCACAGCGGCACCGGGCGGTGCTCGTCCACGACGACGGTGGTGTCGCCGCGCACCTCCACCAGCCACTCGCCGAACTCCTCGGCGTTGCTGACGGTCGCCGACAGGCTGGCCAGCTGCACGTGATCCGGCAGGTGCAGGATCACCTCTTCCCACACGGCGCCGCGGAACCGGTCGGCGAGGTAGTGCACCTCGTCCATCACGACGTAGCCGAGCTGGTCGATGCCGCGGGAGCTCGCGTAGAGCATGTTGCGCAGCACCTCGGTGGTCATCACGACCACCTGCGCGTCCCCGTTGATGGAGGTGTCGCCGGTGAGCAGGCCGACCGCGTCCTCGCCGTAGCGTTCGCAGAGGTCGGCGAACTTCTGGTTGGACAGCGCCTTGATCGGCGTGGTGTAGAAGCAGCGGCGGCCCTCGGACAGCGCCAAGTGCACGGCGAACTCGCCGACGACGGTCTTGCCCGCGCCGGTCGGCGCGCACACCAGCACTCCGTGTCCGGATTCGAGCGCCTGGCAGGAGGTGCGCTGGAACGCGTCGAGCTCGAAGGACAGCTCGGAGGCGAACTCGGCGAACTTCGGGTGGGCGCTGCGGCGGCGGTGCGCCGCGTAGGAGTCGGCCGGGGAGGACGCCGGTTCGGCCGCCGGGGCCTTGGCCGCCGGCCCGGTGGGGCGGCCCGCTCTTGTGCGGGTGCGGCGCGGTGGTTCCACCTTCTCCCCCTGGCCGGCGGGTTCGCCGGGGCCGGAGGCCACGGAATCCGAGGAGCCCGGCGATGCGGGGCTCCCCCCATCCGAGCCCGGCCGATCCGGATGCGACATGTCAGAGTGCGAACGGCTTACAGCCACCCCACTAGGTTTTCACATCGCACCGGCGGTCGTCGCACGCGTGCGACTCAGGCCGCTTCGCCATCCCGCTTGGCCTTGGCCGGCGCGAGCACCTGCAACGCTCCCGGCTGGCAGCGCAGGCTCACCGGGAGGCGGGCCTGGGGTTCGCCGTCGGCGAACGCGGTCCAGCCGTTGCCCCCGCCGAGGCGCACCGAGCGGGCGCGCAGCGTGCGCACCGCGGGGTGCTCGACGTGCCTGCCGGTGCGCATCGTCGGCAGCACCCGCAGCAGGTCGCCCCGGCTGATCTCGCCGACGACGGTGACGTCGAACATCCCGTCGGTCGGATCAGCGTCGGGGCAGATCGGCACGCCACCGCCGTAGTAGGGCGTGTTGCCGACCGCCACGCAGGTCGCGGCCACGTCGAGCACGACGTTGTCGGCTTCGACCCGCAACGGCATGGCGCGCAGCTCCGCGAGCTGGCGCAGCACCGCCACGTCGTAGCGGGCGCGTCCGATGGGCAGCCGAGAACGGTTCACCCGGCTGTTGACCTGGGCGTCGAACCCGGCGCAGAGCACCGTCGCGAACCGCTCCCCGCCGACGACGCGGCCGAGGTCGATGGCTCGCCGGTGCCCGCCCTGCAGCGCGTCGGTGGCGGCGCGGGCGGCGTCCAGCGGGTCGGCGGGCAGCCCGAGAGCGCGGGCCAGGTCGTTCCCGGTGCCGACGGGGATGATCGCCAGCGCGGTCCGCGCGCCCGCGCAGGCCTGCACAGCGACGTTCGCGGCACCGTCGCCGCCGAGCACGGCCAGCACGTCCACGTCGTCGGCGACGGCGGCGCGGGCCGCGCCCGCGAACTCGGCGGCGTCCTCGGCGACCACGACGCGGACCGCCGAGACCACGCGGAACCGCCGCACGGCTTTCGCCGCGATGGCCGCGGCACGGCCTCGGCCGGAACTAGGATTGATCAACACCACGGTGCGCATGGGGCAACATCGTGGCCCACGCTCCCGCCGGCTGACCAGCGACCGCCCGAAACGGTCGATTCCGGCCTCGGCCGATGCCGCGGAGCGGCTTCCTGACCTGCATCGACCCGCTCAGAGATCCGGCGCGGGCTCGCCGTCCGGCACGAGCCGGAGCTCGGTCGCGCTGCGCGTTCTCGGTACCGGCGGCTCGGCGCCCCGGCACTGCCAACGCACGACGGAGGGTGCCGGGTGCGGGACCGTGGACGGCCGCAGGCGGATGCCGCAGGCGGGCTCCGGTTCCTCCGCGCGGAGTCGTTCACCGGCGAACAGCCGCAGCAGTTCGCGCAGCACGTAGCGGCCGCTGCCCGCGGCGCACTCCAGCAGGCCCACGTCGACCAGTTCCTCCAGTCCCCGCCCGGCGGAGTCCACGTCGACCTCGGCCAGCACGGCCGCCCGGCGCACCGTGATCTCCGGTCGCTCGGCCAGCGCCAGCCGCCGGAACACGGCCCTGGCGAGCTCCCCGCACTCCCGGTAGGACGCCTCGAACGCCGACCGCACCCGCAGGTCGCCCGCGGTGAGTTCGGTGAGCCGCCGCCCGCCGCCGAGCAGCCGCAGCAGATCGCCGACGCGCCAGCGCGGGCGCCCGGCGAGCCGGTTGCCCGCGATGCGCAGCGCCAGCGGCAGGTGCCCGCAGAGGTCGGCGAGCGCCAGGCTCGCCGACGGCTCACGCCGCACCCGTTCCGTGCCGACGATCGCGGCGAGCAGCCGCACCGAGCGGGCGGGCGTGAGCACGTCCAGCGGGATTCGGGCGACGGATTCCAGTCCGGTCAGCCCGCGACCGCCGGCGAGCAGCACCAGGCAGTCCGGGTTGCTCGGCAGCAGCGGCCGCACTTGGGCCTCGTCGGTGACGTCGTCGAGCAGCAGCAACACCTTCCGGTCCCGCAGCAACGACCGGTACAGGCTGGAGCGCGCGTCCACGCCGGGCGGCAGCCGGTCCTCGACGATGCCGAGTGCGCGCAGCACGGTGCCGAGCGCGTGCTCCGGAGTCCGCCGCCCGTCGCCACTCATCGACAGGAAGAAGCAGCCGTCGGGAAAGCGTTCCGCGAGCCGATGCCCGGAGTGCACCAGGAACGTCGATTTGCCCACTCCCGGAGTTCCCGTCACGGCGACGGCGGGGGCGCTGTGCGATCGTCGGTGATCGTCGAGAACGGCCAGCAGCGTCGCGGTTTCCTGTTCTCGCCCGGTGAAGTCGGCGATCCCCGGGGGCGGCGCGCACAGCAGCCCGCCCCAGCCGGTCTCGGGCAGGCCGGGTGCGATTCCATTGCGCGGCAACAGGTTCCGCAGCTCCTGCTCGTCGGTGGCGAGCGCGGTGGCGAGCGCGCGCAACGTCCGGGTCTGCGGGCGGGTCACCCGGCCTCGTTCCATGTCGCCGATGGCGCGGGCGCTGATGCCGGTGCGGCGGGCGAGTTCCTCCTGGGTCAGTCCGGCCGCCGTCCGGCGCCGTCTGAGCACGGTTCCGAAGCCGGGGTGCGCGGGCGCATCGTCGGGGCCGAACCGCGCCATGTGCTCACCACTTTCCCGCAACGGTGGAGCCGTCAACTTCCACCGATGTGCCGCGCCGGAATTTCGGCCGCCGCGTTGCGGTACCGATGTTCCCCCTGATCCCCGGCAATGTCCGGGGCCATTATCCGGAGCTGCGGGACCCGGCACAATGGCGGTTTCCACACGCTGCCCGAACGCGCTCGATCATCGCCGCAGGCAGTGTTCGAATCACCATTCCGATGGCGGAAATGGATGCACCCGAATGGCAGCGCAACGACACTCGTTCAGCCTATTCGCAGTGACCGAACCGGAAGAAAAGACTGCCCCTTCCTCCCCTGAATCTTCCTGGCCGGGTTCGCATTTCCATGCTTCGCTGACGAAGGGGCGCCGAGCGGGCGGCGTTCGGATGAGGCGGGGAGAGTACGCATGACCGAGCACCGGCGCGTGGGCGGAATCAGAGAATCTTCACCCGGCTCGCGGTACCCCGATCCTCCCCCACCGCACCGAAGAGCCGGATCAACGTGGCTGGTCGCGCAGCACGCCGCTGACGTTGAGCACCTCCACGCAGCGAGCCGCCTGCTGCCCCGAAGGCGGAGTGCCGGGCGCCGTGCAGTTCACCGCACCGCTCACCCTCGCCTCCGCTGGGACCTGGATGGGAGTGACCCAGTGGTAGTCCTGGTTGCGGAAGGTTTCCAACGCGACCGTGGTCAACTGACGATCTCCGAAGTAAATGGTGAGGACGCCTTCATCACCTTGGAAGTTCGCCAGCACCAAGTCCGTGATGAACAACATCTTGCCTTCCGGAACCCGGTACACATCGGACGCACTGCCTCCCGGATCCGTGACCACTCGAATGGTTTCGGAGAACTGTCCACCATTCGGAGTCGTGTTCAGCCCCGGGGTGACTTCTTGGCCGGGTTGCTGCCCCGGCGGCTGTTCGCCGGGCGGTTCCGCCGGCGGAGGTTCGGGTTGCGCTTCCGGAGGCGGAGCCAGTTCACCGGCCGCCGCCATTTCCTGCGCCCGATTCGCCGCCGCTTCCTTGGCGGCGGTCTCCACCGTGGGCAACAACAACAGGTACCACGCCAGCAGCAATGCCAGCAGCAGCGCCAGCAGGGCGAGCAGCCAGCGCGGCAGCAGCGGCAGTTGGAGCAGCTCGCCGTCGAGCTGCTCGGGGCGTTCGTCGATCTCCGTCGTCGCTTCGGCGGCGAACCCCGCGTGCACCGGTTCCGCGACGAGCGCGCTCACCGGGGAAGCGGTGACCAGGAACGGTTTTCCGGTGGGTCTGCCGAACCAGATCAGCTTCGACACCCGCGCCCGCAGCCGGATCTCCACCTGATCGTCCGGTTCGATCGTGGGGCGGTCCGTTTCCAGCCGGAACCGCAGTTCTTCAGCGGGGTCGGTCGCGTCCAGCGGAACGGCGATCGGCGCGTTTCCCTGGTTGTGCAACACGATCAGGAAGCGACCCGAGTGCCAGGCGCGGCGACGCTGCGGCGCGAGCCAAGCCCGCAGCTGCTGGAACGGCTCGATGCGCACCGTCATCTCGGGCACCGCGACCAGATCGGGCTGCTCCACCGGCCGGACCCGCACCGCCAGCGGCGTCTCCCCGGCGTGCACGCTCGCGGAGCGCGGCGGGCGCAGCACCAGCGTCACCGTGCCCTGCGTGCCCGGATACAGCGAGAGCCGCGCGGGTTCGACGGCCGTCCACGCCGCGCATTCACCCACGACCTCGAACTCGTAGGCCTCCACGATGTCGGTGCCGTTGCGCACGGTCAGGGTCGTGGTGGCCTCCCCGCCCGGGGTGACCACGATCGTCGTGTTCTCCAACTCCGCTGAAGTGCTCACCGAACGAAAGCTAAGCGCCCCGCACGTCACGCGGCAGGGACGCGCGGGCAGCGGAGGGGCAAGCCGACTGCCCCCGCCGACGCAGAACCGCTTCCCCGAACCTCCGGCCGGAAGGAGTTCTTCAGAGTGATCTGCGTAGTGCGTCGGGTAGCGGAACCTCGGCGGCTCCGCCGCTGACAGGACGCAGATCAAAAGATCGTTCTTCACGGACTCCCTTAATCCACACAGACGTCTTCCGAGGTGAGGAGTGCTGAGATGACGAGGAGAGTGCCCGTCGCGGTGCATGCGGGCGATCCGCTGCTGCAGGCCGGGGTGACCGCGCAGTTGCGCCCCCGTCCGGAAGTCGAGGTGCTCCGGCCGGACGAAGAGGAGCGGGCGGAGGTGTCGCTGGTCGTCGTGGATCGGGTGGACGAGTCGGCGGTGCTGTTGCTGCGCCGGTTGCAGCGGGCGTCGACGACCCGCACCGGCCTCATCGTCGGTGAGTTCGGGCAGAACGCGCTGCGCGTCACCATCGAGTGCGGGGTGGCGGCGGTGCTGCGACGCGCGGAGGCCGATCAGGATCGGCTGCTCGAGCTCATCACCGCGTTGGTGCGCGGGGAGGGCATGTTGCCGGGCGACATGCTCAGCAGGCTGCTGGATCACGTGGGGCGGTTGCAGCGCAATTCCGCCGACACGCAGGGATTCAACCTCTCCACGCTGACCGCGCGGGAGGTGGAGGTGCTGCGGTTGATCTCGGAGGGTTTCGACACCGGGGAGATCGCGGTGAAGATGTCCTACTCGGAGCGCACGGTGAAGAACATCCTGCACGAGGTCACCACCCGCTTGCAGCTGCGCAATCGCGCGCACGCCGTGGGGCACGTGATGCGCCAAGGGCTGATCTGACCGGGCGGTTGCCCGAAAGTCCCCGCGCCGCTTCCCGCAGGCGTGCCTGCCGAGCCCTCGGCGCGACCGGGCGCACTCGCGAGGATCGGGCCGGGAGCGAACGGGGAGGTCGTGGATGAGCGTGGTCCGGTCGGGACGGTCCGGTGTCGCGTTGGCCGGGGTGCTCGTGGTGCTGTGCGGGCTGATCTGGGTCCCGACGGCGACCGCGCAGCAGGTACCGGGGCCGCCGGCCGACGATGGGCGGATCGCGTTCTCCGGCACGGGAGGCCAGAGCTTGAGCGTCGCCCCGGGCGACGGCCGAAGTCCGTCCGAGCCGTACCTCGACGAGCCTTACGCTCAGGACCCGGACGCGCGCGGCGGGTTGGTGGTGTTCACCAGCCTCCGCGACGAGGCCACCGCGCAGGTGTACGTGCGGGACCGCACCGGAGCGGTGCACAAGCTCACCCACGGCCGCGATGCCGCGCATCCGAAGCTGTCACCGGACCTGCAGTGGGTCGTGTTCGACTCCGCCGAGCACGGGAAGAAGGGGCCGCAGCGGGAACTGTGGATGGTGCGGGTCGACGGCAAGAAGATGTTCCGGCTCACCTTCTCCCCGGTCGACGAGACCTGGCCGACGTTCTCCCCGCACGGCAAGAAGCTCGCGTTCGCGAGCAACGCCACCGGGAGCTGGCAGATCTACAGCCGATTCGTGTTCGGGAAGTTCGCGCATCTGCGCACCAAGGAGCCGACCGGGGGCGCGGTGCAGCCCGCCTGGAACCCGGTCGACGAGGACCGCATCGCCTACACCTGGGACGCGGACGGGAATCCCGAGGGCACCGACGATCAGCAGGTGCGGGTGCTGTCCGGCTACCACCCGAAGACGGGCGTTCCGCTGCTGAGCGGGCAACAGTCGGGGTGGACCAACAGCTGGCCGGTGTGGCTGCCGGGTGGGGATTCGCTGCTGTTCCTGAGCCATTACAAGATCGGCGTGGGCCGGTCCGAGAGCACCTACGTCTACTGGGTCGAGGCTCCGACGGCACCAACGACGAGCACGCCGGTGCTGCTGCTCGACGAGGGCGGGGAGGTCTCCTCGCCGACGCAGCTACCGGACGGGAAGCTGCTGGTGTCACGTCCGACGGCGGCCGCGAACGTGGCGGTGCTGCAGGACATCCGGCCCGACGGCAGCGAGTCGCGCAGTCTCGGCGTGGACGTGCTGCACGAGGATCCGGGGGCGGTCGGCGACTCCGACAAGCTGTTCGAGCCCGGCGAGGATTACGACCCGTGGACGCAGCGGCAGTCCTACTCGCCGGACGGCGCGACGATCGCGGTGAGCGTGTTCAGCGGGCCTGCGGGCGATCGGGAGCAGCGGATCCAGCTGGTGAACTCGGACGGGACGAACCGGCGCGAACTGCGCATCGCCGATCGGCAACCGGGCGATTGGGAGACCGACGCCGCCTGGTCCGCGGACGGCACGCAGCTCGCCGTGGCGCGGCGTTCACCCGGCGGCCTGCCCACCGACCAGAGCCGCGGTAAGAGCCGCATCGTCGTCGTGGACGTCGAAACCGGCGAGGTCACCGACCGGGTGACGCCCGACGATCCCGCGGTGGACGACACCCAGCCCGTGTTCTCCCCGGACGGCGACACCCTCGCGTTCAGCCGGGGTGAGCTGATCAAGCAGCCCGGCGAGCGCTACAACCACATCTGGTTCGCCGAAACCGATGACCTGCGCCGGCAGCGCAACGTCACCGAAGAACTCTGCCAATGCCCGGAGATGGTGGTCGACGACAGCGCCGCGTTCTCCCCGGACGGGCGGAGCATGGCGTTCAACCGGGAACCGCACGGCCTCTACCGCTTCGAACTCGACGATTCGAGCTGCGAGGTGATCCTGCCCAGCGACGAGGACGCGTGCACCGACACCCCGGGCCAGGTCGAGGAGGGCCAGGAACCGCCCGAGCACTTCCAGCCGCGCGACCTCAGCTGGTCACCGGACGGCAGACGCGCGGTGTTCTCCGAGCGGGCGGGCCAGGACGCCCCCGAACATCTGTCCATCGTGGACATGGAATCGGGTGAGATCACTCCGCTGACGCAGGGATTCCCGGGGCGCCAGAAGGAAGCCACGTGGCAGGCGACGGTCGACATGAGCGTGACGGCGCCCGCGCGCACCGATGAGATCGACGTGGGCGACTCGGTCCAGGTGACCGCGCAGGTCACCAACAACGGCCCCGCCGCCGCCCCCGGAGCGGAGGCGGACCTGACCGTCCCGGACGGGGCGCGGCTGACCGAGATCGATTCCAGCACCGGGCAATGCCGCATCGCCGATGGGCACTGCTCGCTCGGGACGCTGCAACCGGATCAGACCGTGCGCGTCACCGCCACCGTCGTCGGCGTGGAAGGCGGCGACCGGCCGCTGCGCTGGGAGGCGGGCGGCCGGATGCGCGACAGCAGGCCCGCCGACAACACCGCCACCACCGTCGTCCCGGTACGAGCCCCGGAACCACCGCCGCCACCACCACCGCCTCCGCCTCCTGCCGGGCCGGGCGTGACGGTGCGCGCCGACCCGAACCCGTCTTACGTGGGCGGTCGCACCGACGTGGCGTTCACCGTGCGCAACACGGGCCGCTCCACGGCGACGGGCCTCAGCTTGGACATCGCGCTACCGCCGGGAATTCCGGTGACGGCGCTACCGCCGGGCTGCACCGCGACCCGGTGCCCGCTGCCGGACCTCCCGCCCGGCGCGGAACGGCCGGTGGTCCTGGTGCTGGCTCCGAACGCCGCACTGGAGGCCGAGATCAGCGGCACCTTGCGCACCACCGGAACGGACACCACACCGGCCGACAACGTGGCGCGCACCCCGTACCGGGTGTTGCAGCCGAGGATCATCGCGGTGCCGGAGGTCGGTGAGCCGGGTTTCGTGACGTCGGTGCGCGGCATCGATTTCCCGCCGGGCGTGCCGGTGCGGTTGAACTGGACGCCGGGCATCACCGCGGCCGCCGCACCGACGTTCCCGCGCACCGATGGCCGGTTCGCCGCGCAGCTGCTGGTCCTGCCGAAAGACCAGACCGGCCCGCGCACCATCACCGCCACCGGCCCGGGTTTCCGGGCGTTGCCCACGGATTTCCTGGTCATCGCCCCGACAGTGCCGCCTCCGCTGCTGGGGCGCCGATGATCGGGAGGTGCGTGGAGTGATCCACGAAGTGGACGAGGGCCTGCGCCTGCTGCTGACCGAGGAGGGCGTGCCCGGTTCCGGGGTGGAGCTGGCTTTCGACCCGCCCACCACGGATTGGGCGGCGAAGCGCAACGCTCCCACGGTCAACGTGTTCCTTTACGACATCCGGGAGTACGCGGCACTGCGCCAGCGCGGTTCGATCGAGAAGTTCGACGACGAGGGAAACGTCATCGGCCGGTTCGACCCGCCGCGCTGGTTCCAGCTGTCGTACCTGGTCACGGCGTGGACGAACCGCCCGCAGGACGAGCATCGACTGCTGGCCCAGGTGTTGCGCGGGCTGGTCCGGCACGAGGCGCTGGACCCGCAGTGGCGCACCGGAACCCTCGAGGAGCTGGCCTTGGCGGTGTCGTTGGAGACCGGCGGTGAGCTCGCCGAGGGCCGCTCGCCCACCGACGTGTGGTCGGCGTTGGGCGGGGAGCTCAAGCCCTCGATCACGCTGCGGGTGACGGCGCCGCTGGCCGGGAACCTGCGGCCCGTCGGCCCGCCGGTGACCGAAGGCGTGGCCCTCGGCGCGCGGGCCGCCGTGGCCGACGGCGAGGTCGACGAGCAGCGGCACCTGCGCTACGAGGACACCGGCGCCGAAGGCGAGGCCTTCTCCTCGTCCCGGCCCCGGCCGGGCGGACGGCGGCGCATCCGGGGACCGTTGTGAGCGCCGAGTTGTGGGACCGGCTGCGGGCCGTGGAACAGCGGGTCCGGGAGGCGCTGGACGCGCGCGCCGACCCGGGCCGCGACGACCCGTACCGCGGCCTGTACCTGACCGAGGAACTGGTCCGGGAGGTCCTGGACACCCCGTCGTCCGCCTGGTCCGCCGAGCCCGGCCCGGTCGCCGAACCGGGCGCACGATTGTCCTGCCTCGCAACGGATTTCGGCCTGGACGCGTGGGACGTGGAGTTCCTGCTGATCGCGCTGGCACCGGAACTCGACGCCCGCTTCGAACGCCTCTACGGCTACCTCAACGACGACGTGACGCGGCGCCGCGCGACGGCCGGGATGGTGTTGGAGCTGTGCGGAATGCCGACCGCGGGCGCGGGCCGGTTCCGCTTCACACCCACGTCCCCGCTGGTCGCGGGCGGCCTGCTGGAGGTGCAGGAGCCGGAGCGGCCGCTGTTGACCCGGACGTTGCGGGTACCGGACCGGGTCGTGGCGCACCTGCTGGGCGAGGACACGTCGGACCCGCAGGTGGGCGACCTGGCGCGGCTGGTGGACGAACCGGTCACCGACCCCGCGGAACTGGTGAAGCGCCTGGCGACCGGCCTCGACGCGGGAATCGGCGCGGTGCACTTGCGCGGCACGACGGGCGCCGCGCAGTGGGCGGTGGACGCCCTCGCGGTGAGCGGCCGTGCGGCACTCGTGCTGGACACGGCCGCCTTGGCCGCCGAGGCGGACCCGCCGATCGCGGAACTCGTGCGCGAGGCGCGGCTGCACCGGGCGGGCCTGGTACTCGGCCCGGTGGAGAAGATCTCCCGTGCGGAAACCACGTTGCGGCGACTGCTCGACGCGGCCGAGCGGATTCCGCTGCTGCTGCACGGTTCCGGTGGCTGGGACCCGACGTGGGCGCGGCGATCCCCGCTCACGATCACGCTGCCGGAACCGGATCGGGCCTCACGAGCCGCCCAGTGGCACCGCGCGCTCACCGAGTCCGGAGCCGGCGCGGAGGTCGATCCCGAGGCGGTCAGCGCCTACCGCCTCAGCACCGAGCAGGTGCACCGCGCGGCATCGGTGGCGACCCGGCTGGCCCGTTTCGAGCAACGTTCCCTCACGGCGGCGGACCTGCGCACCGGAGTACGAGCGCAGAACGGGGCCGGTCTGGAACGTCTCGCCCGCCGCATCACCCCGAGCGTGACCTGGGACGACTTGGTCCTGCCCGAGCAGACCGCGCGGGCGTTGACGGAACTGTCGGTGCGCGCCCGCCACCGCGACCAGGTGCTCGGCGAGTGGCGGATGCGCCCCGGCGGCGGACGTGGCCGCGGCGTCCTCGCCCTGTTCGCGGGAGAGTCGGGCACCGGCAAGACGATGTCGGCGGAGGTCGTCGCCGCCGACCTGGGCATGGACCTCTACGTGGTCGATCTGTCCACAGTGGTCGACAAGTACATCGGTGAGACGGAGAAGAACCTCGAACGCATCTTCACGGAAGCGGTGGAGGTCAACGGAGTCCTGCTGTTCGACGAGGCCGACGCCATCTTCGGCAAGCGCTCCCAGGTCAAGGACGCCCAAGACCGCTACGCCAACGTCGAATCGGCGTACCTGTTGCAGCGCATGGAATCCTTCGACGGCATCGCGGTGCTCACCACGAACCTCCGCGCCAACCTCGACGAGGCCTTCACCAGGCGCCTCGACGTGATCGCGGACTTCCCGATGCCCGAAGCGGCCCAACGCCGGGCGTTGTGGGACCGAACGCTCGGCACCGCTCTCCCCCGCGCCGACGACCTCGACCTGGACTTCTGCGCCGACCGCTTCGAACTCGCCGGAGGCTCCATCCGAGCCTGCGCGGTCACCGCCGCCTACCTCGCCGCCGAAGCCGCGAGACCGGTCACCATGACAGACCTCCTCACCGCCCTCCGCCAGGAATACGCCAAACTCGGCCGACTGGCCTTGGACTCGGAGTTCGGCGGAGCACCGTAGCCCCGAGACGACCCGCCCCAGGGGCTCGAGATGAATGCCTCCTTCACCCACTCCCTTCCCGTCCGGCCAAAGGGGTTGGAGAGGCGCCCCACACTGGCCGCATTGTCCGGTGACGTTACGAACTCGGGCCGGGCGTTGTGGGACCGAACGCTCGGCACCGCTCTCCCCCGCGCCGACGGTCTCGACCTGGACTTCTGCGCCGACCGCTTCGAACTCGCCGGAGGCTCCATCCGAGCCTGCGCGGTCACCGCCGCCTACCTCGCCGCCGAAGCCGCGAGGCCGGTGACCAAGACAGACCTCCTCACCGCCCCGGGACGCTGCGCGCCATCGATCAGCTCTGCCTCGGGGCGGTTGAGGACGCGATGACAGGGCGCGTTGGCCGAAGTCCTGCAGTGGCAAGAGCACTTCGAAGTGCACGCCTATGGCCCCACGGGTGACGCGAGATCGCGCAGTACGAGAACGCCTACCGGCTCTGCCACGTCCGCGGACCCGCGGGGATCATCGTGGCGCTGGCCGAGCCGCTGGGCTGGCTCAGCAGTCGTCGTGGTCTTCCACCGGTTCGCGCATCACTCGGCGGGCGTTGTCCTCCGCCGCGCGCTCGAAGCGGTCCGAGGGGTCGGAGATCTTGAGCCCGTTGCCGTTGTCCGTTCCCGCTACGGGGCCGGAGCGCTGCTGGATGACGTGGGTGAGCTCGTGGGCGAGGGTGTGCTTGTCGGAAGCGCCGGAGCCGAGCACGACGTTGTTTCCGGAGGTGTACGCGCGGGCGCCGATTTCGCCTGCGGAGCGCTGCGCCGTGGTGCCGGTGTGCAGCCGCACGTCCGAGAAATCGGCACCCAGGCGGGATTCCATCTCCTGGCGCACCGGCGGGGCGATCGGATTCCCGGATGATTTCAGCACGTCGTCGCCGGACCAGACGGGCTCGGGAGCCGCCTCCGGTGGCGCCATCCGTCGCTGGATCAGCTGAGCGACGGCGGCGTTGCCGAGCGTTCGCTGCAGGTGCAGCAACTGCTCGGCGGTGCCGGAGTGCTCCGGTGCTCGGGTCGTGCGCTCGGGTTTCGCCGCGGACTTCGCCGGCTCGTGCTGGTCGCGCTCCCGCATGGTCCCTCCTTCTGACCCGGCAACGGCACCACTCCTACCGGACCCGCCTGCGCACCGGGAATGCCCGGAAGGGCAGAGGGCGGGGCAATGCGCCGTCACCTGCCTGCCGAGGCAAAGCGGGATTGCCCCGGAAGGCACTGGTGTTGCCCTCGGCGCAGGTCGAGCGGACATGGTCGCGCGGGCGTGCGGTGGCGAGGCTCTGAGTGCACGAACGCCGCAGACGAAGGAGCGAACATGCCGTCGTACCTGTCCCCTGGCGTGTACGTGGAGGAAGTCCAGAGCGGGGCCAGGCCGATCGAAGGGGTCGGGACCGCGGTGGCCGCCTTCGTCGGCTTCGCACCGCAGGGGCCGTTCCACGAGCCGACGCTGGTGACCAACTGGAACCAGTACGTGCAGAACTTCGGCGGCTTCGACGACGGCTACCTGGCGCACGCCGTCTACGGCTACTTCGCCAACGGCGGTGGTTCCGCCTACGTGGTGCGCATCGGCGGCCCGTCCGAGGCCGCCGCCCCCGCGCGTCCCGCGGCCGGCCCGGTGGAGCTGGGTGGGCTGCAGATTTCGGCGCTGGGCGCGGCCACTGCTGACGTGACCGTGGAGGTCGCCGACGCGGAAGGGGAGAACCCCCCGGAGGACCGCTTCCGGCTGCTGGTGCACCAAGGCGGCAAGGTCGTCGAGACCTTCGACGTGTCCACCCGCAAGAACGTCAAGACCTTCGTGGTGACGCAGGTCCGGGAGCGTTCCAAGCTGATCGAGGTCACCGAGCAGTCCGGCGGCACCCTCGCTCGGCCGGACAACCAGACCGTCACCGTTCCCGCCACTCCACCGAGCGCGACGACGCCGGCCAAGGTCGACGCCCGGGAGTACGTCGGCGATCTGGCCGCCCGCACCGGATTCGGTGGACTGGAGACCGTCGACGAGATCACCATGGTCGCCGTCCCGGACCTGATGAGCGCCCACCAGCGCGGCCTCATCGACGCCGAGGGCGTGAAAACGGTGCAGCTGGCGGCTATTTCGCACTGCGAGCAGCTCGGCGACCGGGTGGCGCTGCTGGACGCGCCGCCTGGGCTGAACGCGCAGCAGGTGCGGACCTGGCGGATGGACGAGGCGGGCTACGACTCGAACTACGCGACGCTCTACTACCCGTGGATCAAGGTGTTCGACCCGGCTTCGGGGCGCAACAAGATGGTGCCGCCGAGCGGGCACGTCGCGGGCGTGTGGGCGCGCAGCGACACCGAACGCGGCGTGCACAAGGCGCCCGCGAACGAGGTGATCCGGGGCGCGGTCGACTTGGAGACGACGCTGAGCAAGGGCGAGCAGGACCTGCTCAACCCGATCGGCGTGAACTGCGTGCGCGCCTTCGCGGGGCGCGGCATCCGGATCTGGGGTGCGCGCACGCTGTCCTCGGACCCGGCGTGGCGGTACCTGAACGTGCGGCGGCTGTTCAACTACCTGGAGGAGTCGATCCTGCTCGGCACCCAGTGGGTCGTGTTCGAGCCGAACGACGACCGGTTGTGGTCCAGCATCCGCCGCAACATCGGCGCGTTCCTCACCCAGACCTGGCGCGACGGCGCACTGTTCGGCCGCACCCCCGCCGAAGCGTTCTACGTGAAGTGCGACCGGGACAACAACCCGCAGGAATCCATCGACCTCGGCCAGGTCGTCTGCGAAATCGGGGTGGCGCCGGTGAAGCCCGCCGAGTTCGTCATCTTCCGGTTGTCCCAGTACTCCGACAGTTCCAGCCTGCTCAGCGAATGATCGGCGCGCATCGGAAGGCGTTGAGGAGTTCTTTCAGAGGGTTCTTGTCTGTGTCTTGTCAGCGGCGGAGCCGATGAGCAGTGACCAGCTTGAGCAAGCCGACCACCGGCGGGTTCTCAGCGGCTTCCTCGCGAGGACGGCGACCTCGCCGCGTTCGGCATACGTCAGAAATCCATCCCGCAGCGAGGAAGCCGCTGAGGTTCCGCTGAGTGACCCACTACGCAGATCATTCCGAAAGGACTCATGACTCATGGCAGAAGGCGACAGTCTTTCGGTTCACCGGTTCGGTGTGCAGCTGGGCGGTGTGACGGTCGAGTCCATCAAGGAGATCAGCGGGCTCGTCGTCGAGCAGGACGTGGTCGAGACCCAGCAGGTCACCGACACCGGCAAGATGATGAACAAGAAGCAGCCCGGCGGCCACAAGGGCGGCGAGGTGACGATCACCCGCGGCATGGACAAGAGCTCCGAGTTCACCGAGTGGATCAAGAAGACGCTCAACGACGGTGAAGTCGAGGACGCGCGGGAGAACCTCACCATCGAGGTGATGGAACCGAACGGTTCCACGGTTCGCCGCATCCAGCTCTACGACGCGTGGATCAGCAAGTGGGAAGGCCCGGACCTCAACGCGGGGGAATCCAACGCCGCCACCGAGAAGGCCACCGTCACCTTCGAGCGGATCGAGGTCGAATGAGACGGCGCATCAACTCGCTCGGCGACCTCGACCAGCTCGGCGGCAAGAACGCGGGCGCGGCGACGGACACCGCCGAGCGACCGGCGCCGCAGGCTCCGCACAACGAGTTCGAGTTCGAGCTGCCGCGCGGCTACCTGCACACCGACGGCACGGTGCACCGGCACGGGCGGATGCGGCTGGCCACGGCGCGCGACGAGCTGCGGCCGCAGATCGACCTGCGCGTCAAGGAGAACCCGGCGTACCTGAGCGTGGTGCTGCTGAGCCAGGTCATCACCCGGCTCGGCGACATCACCGAGGTGCACTCGGGGCTGGTGGAGAACATGTACGCCACCGACATCGCCTTCCTGCAGGACTTCTACCGGCGCATCAACAGCGAAGGCCACACCAGGGCCGGAGTCACCTGCCCGTCCTGCCAGACGGCCTTCGAGATCGACTTGGCGGGTGACGGCCTGGGGGAATCGTGACGTACGCGGCCGACCGGCTGCACGAAGAGGTCGCGTACATCGCATACCACTTCCACTGGGCACGCGACGAGATCCTCGATCTCGACCACTTGGAACGCAGGCGCTGGGTGCGGGAGATCGCGCACATCAACACGCGGGTGAACGAGAGCAGGTGAGCAGGTGAGCCGCTGGAACCCGTTCCGCCGCCTCGGCCGACGCGGCGGGCGGCGGCAAGGCGTGCCCGAGGACCGTTCGGCCGCTCCGACCATGCCCGCGTGGGACGGCGGGTGGCGGCGCAGCGCTCCGCAGGACGGGGTGCTGGGGCGCGGTGGGCTCGGCATCATCCAGCCTGCGCGATTCCGCTCGTCGGTGGCCTCGTTCCGGGATCACGGGGTGCTCGGCGGCGGGCTCGGGCACCGGCTGGCCGCCGACGCGCCGGCGGGGACCATGCACGGGCTGGTCCGTTCACCCGGCGCCACGGTGCAGCGTGCCGCCGGGCCGGGCCATGCCGTGGTGACTCCGGCGCCGCTGACCCCGAACGCTGATTCCATTGTGGACTTACCGCTCGCGGCGGCCGATCCGGCGACGGCATCCTCGTCCGGTGAAGCCGTCGTGACACCGGTGTGGCGTTCGGCGGTGCGGACTCGACGGCTCGCGCCACCGCTGACCCGAGCCCGGCCGGTCACGGGTTTCACCCCGCGCCGGCTGCCCGCCGCCGAACCCGCCGGAACCGCCGCGCCGCCGCTCGTGCAGCGAACTCCGAGTGGTGCCGCGCCGCGACCCGCCGTCGCTGCCGATGAGCCGCCCGGTGCGGCCGATCCGGACCTCGCGGTCGAGCGCCCGGTCGCGCCGGGTGGGACTCGACCGACGCCGGAGGCCGGCGGGGCGGATTCGCAGCGTCCCGCGCTGGGCGATCCGATCCAACGCCTCCCCTCCGGTGCCGTTCCGCTGCACCGGGACTCCGCGACCGGCGAGCCGCCGTCGGAGCCGATGCCGCAGGCCACCGCGCCGGAGCCGCCGCCACCACAGGCCACCGCTGCCGAGCCGGCGGCCACCGACGTGCCGCAACGTCGCCCGTCGCGGCGGCGACCGACGGTGGGCATCCAGCGGGCCACGTCGGACTCCACCGGCAGCGCGCAGGCAATCGGCGCACCGCTGGCGGAGCTTCCGAAGTCGGCCACACCGCTCGGCAGGCACGCGAGCACGAGGCCGCAGCCGGCAGCAGCCGGTTCGGCGAGTCACGATGTCCCGGCGGTTCGGGACAGCGAGACCGCGAAACCGGCCACCGGCTCTGCGGAACCGGCTTCCGGAAGCACGTCGGACTCCGCGCCGCTGCTCGGCACCACTGCTCAGGTGCAACGCCTGCTGCGGGAGGCCGGCACCTCCGCCGCGCGGCAGGCCGAGCAGGATCCACCCGCCGTCGTCAAGCCCGGCACCGGCGGCCCGGACGCCTCATCGCCCGGCGCGACACCGCCCGTCCAGCGGGTACGACGATCTCCACGCACTCCCGAGGACCTCGCACGTCCGCGGCCGACGGCCGCCCCCACCGGCAGCGCCGCCGAAGCGGGAGTGCAGCGGAGCACGCCGGAATCCACCGATTCCGTTGCGGCACAACGGCTCTCCGGTCCCAGAACCGATGCCGATTCCGCTGCCGTGCAGCGGAGTTCCACTCCTACCGCCGATCCGGTACCGACCGAGCCCCCACCGACCGGTCCGGTGCGGCCGATCGACCCGCCGACGTCTGGCGAACAGGATACCGAGGCGGCGGTGGTGCAGCGACTTCCCGCCGCCGAGTCCCCCGCCGGCACGGGTTCGACGAACACCCCTGCGAGCCCGACCACTGGCGGGGCCGCTCAACACCACCCGTCGAGTTCCGGGGACAGCCCTTCGCATTCAACGGCGAGCGACCGCCCGGAGACGACCGCACCACTGGTGGGCGACTCCCCCGTCGTGCAGCGCGTCACCGGCCCGGAGCGGAATCCGGACCCGCCCGCGCCGACCTCGGGGGCGGAGCCGACGACCCTCGCCACCTCCGGGTCGTCGCACGTTCCGGGAAGACCCGGCGGCACGGGTGGATCGACCCCGGCGACCGGAGCCGAGGCGAGCCCGATTCAACGCACGGCCCTCGACCCGAACGCCGTCTCGCCGAGTGATCTCGTCGTCCCGCAAGCGGATCGTCCCGAAAACTCGGACCAGAGCGCCGTGCCTCCCGACGCTCCGGCCACTCGACACGACCTTCCGCTCCCCACCGCCACGGAAACCGCGCACTCCGCCCGACCGGTCCAACGCATGCGGCCCTTGATCGCCACGCGACCGCTGCCCGTCCGGACGCACCCCGTGCAGGCCGGGCCACCCACCCCGCCGGCCCGCACCGCCGACGCACCGGCGGTGGCACCGCTGCGGTGGACTCGCCCGGACGAGCAAGCACCGGCCCCGCCGACCCCGCCCAGAATCGCGAATCCCCCGCCGGTGCAGCGCTCCTCCGCGCCGGCACCGGTAAAGCCGATCAGCGCCGACCTCGCGGAACCCGTCGCCCCGCAATCCGCAACACCCAAATTTCAATCCACAGTGGACGACTCCCGCGAAGCGCCACGCTCCGCGTCGACTCCACCGCCGCTCGCCGTACAACGCCACCCCACGCCCCCGGCACAACCTCAACAAGCCCCACCCGCCCAACCGCCCACCACGAGCTCCACCGAAGCGAAACCGCAGGTCCCCGGTGTCCCGCCCGGAGTTCCCGTCACCGTCGTACCGAAGGAGCACGAACCCGCGGACAACGACACCCCGGCAGAGTCGGACGGCACCGGCGGCCAGGACATCGACGAACTCGCCCGTCGCCTGATCGAACCGGTCGGCAGGCTGCTGCGCACCGAACTCCGCCACGGCCGGGAGCGGTTCGGCCGCACCTACGACCGCAGGCGCTGACAAGGAGACCCAGGGATGCCCAACGAGATCTTCGCCAGCAGCGTGTTCTTCCGGCTGGCCATCGGCGGCAACGACCTCGGCCGCTTCCACACCTGCTCCGGGCTCGGCGCGCAGGTCGAGGTCGAGCAGTTCGCCGAAGGCGGCAACAACTCCTTCTCCTGGCAGCTGCCCACCCGCATCACCTGGACCAACATCACGCTGACCCGCCCGGTCACCAAGGACACCACGAAGATCTCCAAGTGGCTGTCGGACACGATGCGTCGCGCCGAACGCAAGAACGGCGAAATCGTCGCGCTGAAGCCGAATCTGACGCCCATCGCGCGCTGGCAGGTGATCGGGATCGTGCCCGTCAGCTGGCAAGGACCGTCGTTCGACCCGTCCAGCTCCGAAGCCGCGGTGGAAACCCTCGAAATCGCCCACGAAGGCCTGCAACCATCCTGAGAGGAGGGGCCGGATGGCCACCGCATCGGGCAAGAACCTCACCCGCGCCGAAATTCTGATCATGGAACCGCCCGCGAAAGTCGGGGCGAAACCCGGCGCGACCATCAAACGCGTCAAGTTCCAGTTCAACCCGAACAAGCTCGCGCTGACCAAGAGCACCGAGTGGCGGCGCAAACCGGCCCGGATGGCCAGCGAATCGGCACTTCCCGAGTTCGTCGGCAGCGGACCGCGCTCGCTGCAACTGGAAGTGTTCCTGGACGCCACCGCCAAGCACGACGACTCGGTGGAGAAGAAGGTCGAAGACCTCATGACCGCCTGCGTGCCCACCCCGAAGAGCATCGCCGCCAAAACGCCCGCCAGCCCGTGGATCCGGTTCGAATGGGGCACCTCGCGGACCACCTCGTTCGACGGAGTGCTCTCCAGCTTCTCGGTGGACTACTCGCTGTTCGACGTGGACGGCAAACCGCTGCGCGCCACCTGCTCGCTGGGCATCGAGGAAGCCAGCGTCGACACGCCCGGCCAGAACCCCACCTCCGGTGCGGAGAACTCCCGCCGCACCCACCGAGTCGTCGCCGGTGACAGCCTGCCGCAGCTCGCCTGGCGGGAATACGGCGACGCCACCGCATGGCGGATCGTGGCGGCCGCCAACGAGATCGACGACCCGATGATCCTGGTGCCCGGCAGCGAACTGCTCGTACCGGCACTCGACGAGCTCGAACAGGACGGTGCGTGATGGGCGCAGCGAAAGAACAGGACGGCCGGTCGTTCGCCGCCGACCCGATCGTCAAGATCCCCGGACCGCTGCCGCCCCCCTGGCAGGACCAGCTCACCTCGTGCGTCGTCGACGAGAACGTGGGGCTGCCCGACACGGCGACGGTGACGTTCCGCGACCCGAACCACGAACTGCTCACCGCCACCGGCATCAGCATCGGCTCACCGCTGACGGTGTCGATCACGACCGCCGGCGGCAAAACCCCGGAGAAGCTGTTCGCCGGTGAGGTCACGGCGCTGGAACTCGACTCCGACAGCACCGGCTCGTTCACCGTGGTGCGCGCCATGAGCAAGGCGCACCGGCTGCTGCGCGGCCGCAAGGTCGTCGCGTTCAAGAACATGAACGCCGATGCCATCGTGCGCAAAGTCGCCAAGGGCGCCGGGCTCAAGCCCGGCAAGATCCAGGCCAAGAAGATCACCTACACGCAGCTGGCCCAGCCCAACATCTCGGACTGGGAATTCCTGCAGAACCTGGCCGAGGAGCACGGCGTCACCGTGCGGGTCGACGAGCTCGGCAAGCTCGACTTCGCCCCGCTCACCCCTGCCACCTCCGCTCCCGCACCCACGACCTCGGCGACCAAGAGCCCGTTCGTGCTGGAGTACGGCCGCAACCTGATGGCGCTGCGGGCGGTGCTCACCTCCACCGACCAGGTCAGCAAGGTCGAAGTGCGCGGCTGGGACTTGAAGACCAAAAAGCCCGTGGTCGCCACCAAACCCGTCACCCCCAGCAAGACCATCATCCCCGGGCTCACCCCGGCGCAGGCGACCGCCAAGTTCGGCAAGAAGAACACCCTGGTCGTCACCGACACGCCCTACGGCACGCAAGCCGAGGCCAGAGCGGTGGCGGATTCGCTGGCCACGTCGATGAGCGCCGGACTCGGCGAGGTCGAAGCCGTCGCCGAAGGCGACCCCAAGCTGCGCGCCGGAACACCGGTGGCGCTGGGCAACGCGGGCAGCAAGTTCTCCGGCAAATACACCGCCACCGCCGTGCACCACGTGATCGAACCGGGCCAGGGCTACCGCACCACCGTGTTGGTGAGCACCACTCCGGACCGGTCGCTGGCCGGGCTCACCACCGGCGCCAACGCGCCCGACCGCGGACCGCGCATCCCCGGCGTTGCCAACGCGATCGTCTCCGACATCAAGGAACCCGCCAACGGCCAACGGGGCTGGGTGAAACTCACATTCCCCTGGCTGGACGCCAAATACGTCTCCGATTGGGCGCGGACCGTGCAGCTCGGCGGGCAAGGCGGCGGCGTGATCAGCCCGGACGTCGGCGACGAAGTGCTCGTCGGCTTCGAACAAGGCCTGCTGGACCGGCCGTACGTGCTCGGCGGGCTCTACAACGGCAAGGACAAACCGTCCAAGCACAAGACAAAGCTGCTCGAAGGAAAGAAGGTCGGCCGCCGGTCCCTGGTCTCCCGCACCGGACACCGGCTCGAACTGCTCGACGCCAAAAAAGGACCGCCCGGCGTGTCCATCGCCAGCGGCAACGAGCGGCTCGAAATCCGGCTCGACCAGACGAAGAACTCGATCGAGGTCGCCGTCAAAGCCCCCGGCGGCCGCCGAGCGCTCAGTTCGATGACGCTGGACCCGCGCGGCATCACCCTCGACGCGACCACCGGCGACATCACCCTCAAAGGCAAGAACATCTCCGTTGACGCCACCCTCAACGCCAAGATCAACGCCAATACCACCGCCTCGCTCTCCGGCAAGGTCGGCGCCAACGTCGACGGCGGTGCCAACGCCAGCCTCCGCGCCCCGATCGTCCGGATCAACTGACCTGTTGTTCCCGCAGCACAAGGAGTTCCGCGATGCCCCCAGCCGCCCGGCTCGGCGACCCCACCAGTCACGGGGGCACCGTCGGCCCACCTCCGCCGCCCGCGGCGGCCCGGATCGCCACCGTGCTCATCGGCGGGAAACCCGCCGCGGTCACCGGCAGCCAGGTCATCTGCCCCATGCCACCACACGCCGTGCTCGGGCCTGCCAACGTGCTGATCCCCAGCCCGCCGCGCGGGGCGTCGTGCTCATCGGCAACCTGCCCGCGGCGAAGATGCTGGACAAGAGCAGCTGCGGCGCCCAAGTCGTGATCGGCGCCCCCAACGTGCTGATCGGAGGCCCGATGTGAGCGAACGATTCATCGGCCGCGGCTGGGGATTCCCGCTGCGCGTCAGCGCCACCGGCGGCATCGGCCTCGTCGAACGCGAGCAGGAGATCGAAGAGGCCATCCGGCTCGTCCTCGGCACCGCGCCCGGCGAACGCCCCATGCGCCCCGAATTCGGCTGCGGCGTGCACGACTACGTGTTCGCGCCCGCCGACGGCGCCACCGCGGGCCGGATCGCCTACGAAGTGCGCAGCGCACTGCATCGCTGGGAACCGCGGATCGAAGTCACCGATGTGGTGATCGCGGTCGACGACGACGAGGAAGGCGTGCTCTACATCGACGTGCACTACACGCTGCGTTCCACCAACGACCGCCGAAACCTCGTGTTCCCCTTCTACACCATCCCCGACGGCGGCGAACCCTCGACGGGAGGTGCGATCTGATGGCGATTCCCTCGCCCAACCTCGACGATCGCCGGTTCCAGGAACTCGTCGACGAAGCCAAGCGCTACGTGCAGCAACGCGCCCCGGAATGGACCGACCACAACGTCTCCGACCCCGGCGTCACGCTCATCGAGACCTTCGCGCACATGGTGGATCAGCTGATCTACCGGCTGAACCGGGTACCGGAGAAGAACTACCTCGCGTTCCTCGACCTGATGGGCGTGCGGCTGTTCCCGCCCGCCGCCGCTCGCGGCGACGTCACGTTCTGGCTTTCCGCCGCACAGCAGGAAACCGTGCTGCTCGATCGCGGCACCGAAGTCGCCACCGCGCACTCGGAACTCGAACAGGACGTCGTGTTCGCCACCGCGGACGACCTGCCGATCGTGCCGTGCGAACTGCGCACCCTGGTGACGATCTCCGCCACTGGCACCATCGAGGACCGCACCGCCGACCTCGGCGCGGAACGGGACGTGCCCTGCTTCCAAGCCGAACCCGCCCCCGGCGACGCCATGCTGTTCGGGCTCAGCAACGCCGTGCCCCGCTGCGTGATCTCCGTGGAACTCGACAGCCAAGTCGAAGGCATCGGCGTCGACCCGCGCCAGCCGCCGCTGACCTGGGAAGCCTGGGACGGCACCGGCTGGGCCGAGTGCGAAGCCTTCGACGACACCACCGGCGGGCTCAACCGGCCCGGCGAAGTCGTCCTCCAGATCGGCCCCGACCACGTGCTGTCCGCCGTGGCCGGAGTGCGCGCGGGCTGGCTGCGCTGCCGCGTCGTAGCACCCGAGACGGGCCAGCCGTTCTACTCCGAATCCCCCACCGTCCGCGTCGCCGAGGTCTCCACCGTCGGCGGCACCACCACCGTCGAACACGCCGAAACCCACACCGAGGTGATGCTGGGCGAATCCGCCGGAGTACCGGGCCAGCGGTTCACCCTCGAAGAGGCTCCCGTGCTCACCGACGGCGACCCGATCGTGGTGCAGGTGTCCGACGGTGACGGCTGGGAGGACTGGACCGTCGTGGACCACTTCGGCCGCTCCGGGCACGCCGACCGGCACGTCACGCTCGACGCGACGACCGGGCAGTTCAGCTTCCCGCCCGCCGTGCGCGTTCCCGACGGCAGCGTGCGCAACTGGGGCGCGGTGCCCGCCAAAGGCGCGCAGATCCGCGTCGCGCGCTACCGCACCGGCGGCGGGCGAGCGGGCAACGTGGCGCGCGGCGCGATCTCCGTGCTGCGCAGCTCGGTTCCCTACATCTCCGACGTGGAGAACCGGGAGGCCGCCATCGGCGGCATCGACGGCGAAACGGTGTCCGAGGCGAAAGTGCGCGCGCCGCAACAACTCCAGCTCCAAGAACGCGCAGTGACCGCGGCCGACCACGAGCAGATCGCCCGCCAGGCGGCACCCGCGGCGGCCCGCATCCGCTGCCTGCCCGCGGGCAGCGACCACGAACCCGGTGCCGCCCGGGTGCTCGTCGTACCCGACGCGGTACCGGACAGCGGTGACCGCATCCGCTTCGAGCAGCTCATCCCCTCCGAACAACTGCTGTCCACCGTCGCCACCCGGCTCAACGAACGTCGGCTGCTGGGCGCCCGGCTCATCGTGGAACCGCCGTTCTACCAAGGGATCACCGTCGTGGCCCGGATGCGCGGCACCAGCGACGACGTGAACCGGATCAACAACGACGCGCTGAACGCGCTCTACCGCTACATCAACCCGTTGCACGGTGGTGTCGAGGAAACCGGCTGGCCGTTCGGACATCCCGTGCAGGCCGGGGAGATCTTCGCCGTGCTCCAGCGCGTCGGAGGCGTCGGCATCGTCGACGAGGTGCGCCTGTTCCCGGCCGACCCGATCACCGGCAGGCGCGGCGCCCCGGCGGACCGCATCGACCTCGCGCGGCACGCGCTGGTCTTCTCGCACCAGCACCAAGTGGTGGTCAACCCGCCGGACGGTGCGGAGCCGAGATGACCAGACAGGCAGTGCCCGGTCTGCCCAGCCGCTACCCGCTCGGGGAGCTGCTGCCCGGACTGTACGCGGGCGACGACCTCGCCCAGCGGTTCACCGCCGGGCTGGACACCGTGCTCGCCCCCATTTTGTCCACATTGGACAACTTGGCGTACTACTTCGACCCGAGGGTGGCACCGGAGGACTTCGTCGCCTGGCTCGCCGGCTGGGTGGCGATGGAGCTGGAACCGGACTGGCCGCCGGAACTGCGGCGTGCCGTCGTGATCCGCGCCGTCGAACTGCACCGCTGGCGCGGCACCGCGCGCGGACTCGTCGACCGGCTCTGGCTCTGCCTCGGCGTGCACGCGCGCGTGTTCGATGGACCCGGCGCCGCCTGGTCCACCAGCCCCGCCACCGCGCTGCCCGGCGCTCCCACCACTGAAGCGCGCGTGCAGGTGTGGCCCGGCCGCGCGGCGGTGAACCGCGAGCAGGTCGTCGCACTGGTCGACGCGCACTGCCCAGTGCACCTGACCTGCACCGTCGAGGTCATGTCCGGGCCACCTCAGCAAGAACGGAGGCGAACATGATGCGCCCCTGCCCGACCTGCGGCGCGAACACCGCCGAAACCGACGACTTCTGCGGCAACTGCGGCTCCTACCTCGGCTGGGACGCCACCGTGAAGAAGCCGGTGCCACCACCGCCACAGCAGCCGCCGCAGCCTCCTCCCGGGCAGCCCCCCGCTCCGCCCGCACCTCCCGGCCCGTATTCCGCGCCCGGACCACCGCCCGGCGGACGACCAGGCCCGGCACCAGGGCGCCACGCCCTTCCCGATCCCGAACCCGCCCAACCCGAGCCGGAAGACGACCAACCCGCCGCCGTGCAACCGGCGAAACCCGTCGCACCCCGCCCCGAGTCGCAGACCGTCGTGCCCACCACTCCCCAGGACGGCCCGCCGTGCCGCTCCTGCGGCACCCCCAACCCACCGGATCGGCGCTTCTGCGTGCGCTGCGCGACGCAGCTGATCGGACCGGAGCCGGAGCCGACGCGCTGGCTTTCCCGGAAACGGCGCAACAACAACGGTCTCGGCTGGCTGTGGCGGCGACTGACGATCCTCAGCGTGATCCTCGCGCTCGTGATCGGCGGCTACCTGCTGTTCCCGTTCGGCCAGTGGGCCGTGCAGGACATCCTCGACAAGACCATGGATGCCTCGAACGTCGAACCGGCGAAGATCACCGCGAGCAGCGAGATGTCCGGCCACCCCGCTACCGCCGCGGTCGACGAAATCACCAACCAAGGGTGGGGGACCACGGACGTCGGCGAGTGGATCGAGTTCGAGTTCGACCCGCCGTTCCGGCTGCTGAACGTGCTGGTCACCACCGGGCCGACAGGGAAGTCCTTCGAAGCCCAAGCCCGCCCTACCCGAATGGAGGCCGTCATCACCGACGCGAACGGAGTCACCCAGAGCCACCTCCTCCAGCTCGCCGCCGCCCACGAAGCGAAGCCGTTCAGCATCCGGGTCAGCGACGTGCGACGAATCCGGCTCGTGGTCCACGAGACCACCGGCGTCACCAGCGGCAAGCACATCGAACTGGGCGAGGTCGAGTTCCAGAAACGAGGAAACTGACCGCCGCTCACGTGCGCGACCGAGGAAAGCGGCCACGAACGCACTCGTCCCCCGTCACCGAAGCGACGGGGGACGAGTTGCGCACTCAGTGCGAACTACGTGATCAGGTGGCGTCTTCCTTGCCGCCTACCCGTGACTCCGAAGCGGAGGTATCGAGCGACGATGCCCGGTAATCGACCTTCGAAGCCTCGTCGAGGTCCACATCGTCCATGCTCAAGCCCTGCGCGGCCAGCTTCCGCGCCTTGGAACGGTCGTGCGCCCGGCAGATGACCATCGCGATCACAAAAAGGACCACCAGGCACGCGGCCAGCGCCATCATCGAGAACGGGTCCTGCCCCGGAGTCGCGACGGCCGCCAGCACGAACAGGCCGAACACGATGCCGCGCCACCAGCTCTTCAGCTTCGCGTAACTCACCACACCGGCCCGGTTCAGCATCACCAGCACCAGCGGCATCTCGAAGCTGATGCCGAACATCAGCAGCATCAGGAGAACGAAGTTGATGTACTCGCCACCGGTCAACGCGGTGAAGAACGCGCCGCCACCGAAGCTGGTCATGAAGCCCAGACCCTCGGGAACGACGAAGTAGGCCAACACCGCGCCGAAGACGAACAGCATGCTCGCGATCGTCACGAAGGTGCGGGCGAACTTGCGCTCATTCGCATGCAGACCCGGCGTGATGAACGCCCACAACTGGTACAGCCACAGCGGGCTGAACAGCAGAGAGCCGACCGCGATGCCGACCTTCAGTTGCAACATGAAGACTTCGAAAGCCTTCGTCTGCAGCAACTGGCACTCGCCGTTGGGGCTGAACCGCACCTGCGGGGGCAACTGGCAATACGGGCGGATCAGAATGTCACTGAGCGTCGGCAGCCCGAAGACATGATTCGAGAACCAGATGAAACCGAAGATCGCGCCGACAAGAATGCCGAACGCCGCCCAGCCCAGCCGATACCTCAGCTCGTAGAGATGATCGACCAGGGTCATGGTGCCGTCGGGGTTGTGCCGACGACCCCAACGGCGGCGGTCACCGCGCCACGGGTTCAAACGGCGGAACGGGTTTGAACTCACCGTGCGTTCCGTCCCCGATCAGTTCTTGGTTTCTTTGCGCTGCGTCTCTTCCGCGTTGGACGCGGTCACCGGCGCGCTGGGCTCGCCGGTCGTGAGCTGCTGCGGCTCGGACGTCGATTCCTGGTCGCGCTTCGCGGCGGCTTCGTCTTCCTTCATCCCACGAGCCTCGGCCTTGAACACTCGTGCGGACTGGCCGAGCGAACGCGCCATCTGCGGCAGCTTGGTGGCACCGAACAGCAACACCAGCACACCCACGATGAGAACGAGCTCCCACCCACCTGGCAAACCCATCAGTGCACACCTTTCTTGGGGCTTCCTGCGAGCGCAATGGTACGCGGGCAGGTGTCGGTCTCATAGGCCGTCACGCGGCTCCATTACGACGCTCGGCCAGCGCCACCTGGAGGCCCGCGATTCGTGCTTTCAGCAGACCCGATCGGTTCGAGACGTCGGCGGCAACAGCACGTTGCACCTTCTTCACCCTGCGCAACAAGGTGAACAACCGGATCAGAACAGCGAGCAGGAGCAGCACTCCCACCACGAACAGCACAAGACTCCACACGTAGGGCACCGGAGCACCGTAGCGCGCTCAGTTCGACGACAGGTGATGCGCCCGCACCAGCGCCTCTTCGGCGCGTCGCCGCACGTCATCGGCCAGATCCCGAGGTTCCACGACGCGTCCCTGGCCGCCCAGGCCGAGCACCAGGCGCACCATCCACGAGCGATCCGAGTAACGCATCCGCACCCTGATACGCCCTTGATCCAGTTCGGCGAGCTCGTCCACCGGGTAGTACTCGCTGACCCAGCGCGCGTCGGGATCAAGCTCCAGCACAGCGCTCGGCTGGTCCGGCATCGGCCGGAACAACCCGGCCGAGAAGTCCGTCGGTTCCGCGTCCCGCGGTGGCTGCGCCGACTCGTCGAGCACGTCGGCCACGTCGATGCGGTCCAACCGGAAGCGGCGGACCGCCACCGCCGAACGACACCACGCCTCCAGGTAGCTGCGACCGTCGACGATCACCAATCGCATCGGGTCCACGGTGCGTTCGCTGACCTCGTCCCGCGACGCCGTGTAGTACCGCATGAACAGTGCGCGGTGCTCGGTCACTGCCCGCTGCACCGCCTCCTGCACCCCCGGCACCATCGGGCCTTCCCGGCCGGCCAGACCCACCACGACCCCGGTGGGCTGGGCCTGCCCGACGGCCTCCTCGACCTTCGACAGCGCCCGCTGCACCGCCTCGGTGTCGGCGATGCCCGGCGTATCGGCCAGCGCTCGCAAGGCCACCAGCAGCGAAGTCGCCTCCGACGCGGTCATCCGCAGCGGGCGGCGCATCCCCGCGTCATAGGTGACGGTGATCGTCTCGCCCTCGAAGGACAGATCGATCAGGTCACCCGGCCCGTACCCCGGCAGCCCGCACATCCACAACAGCTCCAGGTCCCGCCGCAGCTGCTGCTCGCCGACGCCGAAGTCCGCGGCAGCATCGGCGACCGGAACCCCCGGCCTGCTCAGCAGGTACGGCACCAGCGCCAGCAACCGTGGCAGTCGCTCCGTCGCCCCGCTCGTCATCCGATCACCTCCCCTGATTCCTCCGCTCCGAGCGCACCGAGGGCCGCGGCCGCTCCCAGGTGCGCTTCGTGCACCGACTTGCGCAGCACGTCCGGTTCGAGGACCGCCGCGTCCGGGCCATAGCCCGCGATCCACGAGGCCGCCGAATCCGGGTAGAACAGGTCGAGCTCCAGCACCTCGCCGTCGACGCCGCCCAACCGCATCGTTTCCACGACCGCCGCGCGCCGTCGCAGTCCCTGCGCACGTCCCTGCGCAACCCACACCCGGGCCGGAGTGCGCGGCGGAGTTGCTCGCTGCTCACCGGCGACGAGAGTCAGCAAGTCCACGTCCGGCGGCGTGCTCACCACCCCCGGCCGCCCCTGCGCCGCAGGCTCCCCGACGATGCGAGACAACCGGAAGCAGCGCGACGCATCCCGATCCCGGTCGTGCCCGACGAGATACCAGCGGCCCCGCCACGCGACCACGCCCCAGGGCTCCACCGTGCGTCGTTGTGCCTGCGCGTCGTTCGGCCGCCGGTAGTCGAAGGTCACCACTCGCCCCGCCTGCACCGCTGCGAGCAGCACGGGAAAGGCGGGCTCGCTGGTGCGCACCTTCGGTTCGATCGTGCCCGCCGCCCGATCGTCGACGTCGACCCCTGCCGCCCGGAGCTTCAGCAGCGCACCGCGGGCCGCGCCGGTGAGCTCCGGGGAGTCCCACAGTCGCAGGGCCAGCGCCACGGCAGCAGCCTCATCGGGTTCCAGTCCGATGTCGCCGAGTTCGTAGTCCCGTCGGGCGATCCGGTAGCCGTCCGCGGCGTCGAACGCCGAGTTCCGGCCGGTCTCCAACGGCACGCCCAAGTCCCGCAGTTCGGACTTGTCGCGTTCGAAGGTCCGGAAGAACGCCTCGTCATTGGGCGCATCGGTGTAACCCGGAACAATTCCCCTGATTCGCTCCGCCGTCAGGTACTGGCGCGTCGAGAGCAGGCACAGCACCAGGTTCACCAAGCGTTCCGCACGCGCAGTGGCCACTTTTGAACTCTAGCTCCATCACAGTTGATCAGGTCTTTCGGGCACGCGGTCGCCCACCGGGCGGTTCCCGTCCAAGCCCGTTTTGAAGGTGTCGCCGGCACCGTTGCGCGGTCGCGCCACGGCCGCATCGGACATTGATTTCATTCGACACTGAAACCCTCGCCATCACGAAGTTGTTCATGGGTGTTCTCCTCGCTCGTAGACTGCGGACATGTCAGCCCCGGTCCTGCTCATCACCGGCGCGTCCCGCGGGATCGGTGCGGCGACCGCACGAGCCGCCGCCGACGCCGGTTACCGCCTCGCCCTCGTCTCCAGGTCCGCCGACCAGCTGGAACCGCTGGCACGCGAGCTCGGCCACGAGAACGCCCTGCCCTTGCCGTGCGACATCACCGAGTGGACCGAGATCAGTTCCGCCGTGGCACGAGCCGAAGCGCACTTCGGCAGGCTCGACGCCGTGTTCGCCAACGCCGGCCACAGCGTGTCCACCTCATTCCTGGGCACCGATGGAGCGGATCCCGACCAGTGGCGCGAGATGGTGCTGACCAACGTGCACGGCACCGCGCTCACCGCACGCGCGGCGCTGCCCGCACTCGTTCGCAGCGGCGGCCACCTGCTGCTGACCGGCTCGGCGGCGGGCCGCGGCATCCGGCCCGGCAACCTCTACTCCGCGACCAAGTGGGCCGTGACCGGCATGGCCCAGAACATCCGCGCCGAATGCGTCGGCACCGGGGTCCGGGTCACCCTGCTGCAGCCAGGCTTGGTGGAGACCGAGATGAACACCCCGGAACAGGCCGACCGCCCCAAACTGCGCGCCGAGGACATCGCACAGGCCGCGCTCTACGCACTCGCCCAGCCCGACACCGTTGATGTCAACGAACTGCTCATCCGCCCCACCGGCCAGCACCCGCTGCGCTGAACCGAGCCCCGACGTACCGGCCGGATCAGTCCTGGGCGCTGATGCCGTAAAGGTTGCCTTCCGGATCCGCGAACTGCGCCCATCTCGTCGAACCACCCGGATCCCATGGCGCCGCCTGCGGCTCGACCGGGAACGACACGCCCTTGGCGCTGAGGTCCGCGAAGGTCGCGTCGAGATCATCGGAGTCGAACCACACCGTGCTCATCGCCCCACGTCGCAGCCGGATCTGCTCAGCGAGCTGAGGATCCTCGGCCGCGAGCACCAGGTAAGTGCGCGCACCCGGTGGACGCACCTCGAGCCACCGGTCGCCATCGCCGTACGGGGCGTCGGTCAACACCTCGAAACCCAGCGTTCCGGAGAAGAACTTCAGCGCCCGATCCTGATCGGCGACGTAGAGCACGGCGAACTTCGGCTGAGTGATCATGGCGAGATCCTTTCGTCGGCGCGTTGACACCAACTCTATCCGAACTCGCGTTCGATAAAAGGATCTAGGGCGGCCCTTCACCGCATCGAGTGGCCCACCGGTCCGCCGGCTACAACGACCCGATGAGCCGCTCCACGCGTTCGTCCACCGCCCGGAACGGGTCCTTGCACAACACCGTGCGCTGCGCCTGATCGTTCAACTTCAGGTGCACCCAGTCCACGGTGAAATCACGTCCCGCGGCCTGCGCGGCGGCGATGAAGTCCCCGCGCAGCTTCGCCCTGGTGCTCTGCGGCGGCGTGTCCTTGGCCGCCTCGATCTCCCCGTCCTCGGTGGCCCGGTCGACCAGATCCTTGCGCTGCAACATGTCGAACAGGCCCCGGCCGCGCCGGATGTCGTGGTAGGCGAGGTCGAGCTGCGCGATCCGCGGGCTGGACAGCTCCAGACCGTGCTTGGTGCGGTAGCGCTCCAGCAACCGCAGCTTGATCGCCCAATCCACCTCGCGGTCGATCAGCGAATAGTTCTGCGTCTCCACCGCGTCCAGCGCCCGGCCCCACAGATCCAGGATCCGCTCCGACATCGGATCGGACCCGCGGCGAGCCACGTGGTCCACCGCTCGGCTGTGGTACTCGCGCTGGATGTCCAGCGCCGAGGCCTCCCGGCCACCGGCCAACCGGACCGTCCGCCTGCCGGTGAGGTCGTGGCTGATCTCGCGGATCGCCCGGATCGGGTTGTCCAGGCTGAAATCGCGGAACTGCACCCCGCTCTCGATCATCTCCAGCACCAGGTGCGCGGTGCCCACCTTGAGCAACGTCGTCACCTCGGACATGTTCGAGTCGCCCACGATCACGTGCAGCCTGCGGTACCGCTCCGCATCCGCGTGCGGCTCGTCCCTGGTGTTGATGATCGGCCGCGACCGGGTGGTGGCGCTGGAGACGCCCTCCCAGATGTGTTCGGCGCGCTGCGACAAGCAGTACACGGCGCCGCGCGGGGTCTGGAGCACCTTGCCCGCCCCGGCGATCAGCTGGCGCGTCACGAGGAACGGCAGCAGCACGTCCGCGATTCGGGAGAATTCGCCGGACCGTCCGACCAGGTAGTTCTCGTGGCAGCCGTAGGAGTTGCCCGCCGAGTCGGTGTTGTTCTTGAACAGGAAGATGTCGCCGCCGATGCCCTCGTCGGCCAAGCGGCGTTCGGCGTCGACGAGCAGGTCCTCCAGGATCCGCTCCCCCGCCTTGTCGTGGGTGACCAGTTGCGTCAGGTCGTCGCACTCCGCCGTGGCGTACTCCGGGTGCGAGCCGACGTCGAGGTAGAGGCGGGCGCCGTTGCGCAGGAACACGTTCGAAGAACGTCCCCACGACACGACCCGCCGGAACAGGTACCTGGCCACCTCGTCCGGGGAGAGCCGACGCTGCCCGTGAAAGGTGCAGGTGACCCCGAACTCGGTTTCGATGCCGAAGATCCGCCGCTGCATGCCCTCCACAGTAGGCGCATCGGCGACCATCGGCGGTCCGCCGTTCGGGCATCGGTAGCGTTCGAGATGTGCAGCAGTGGCTACGCAAGATCACCGGCAAGCTGGACGCAGCGGACCGCGAACTCGCGCGGCGCAGCGCGGCGCTACCCGCTACGGCGGCGGATCCGGGCCTGAAAGCCCTGAGCACGGCCGCGAATCACAGCCTGTTGTGGCTCTCCGTCGCGGGCGGCCTGGGCACCCGAAAGGGGGCACCGCGCCGGGCCGCGCTGCGTGGTCTCGCGGCGATCGCGGCGGCGAGTGCGACGACGAATCTTGTGGGCAAACCGCTGTTCCCGCGGCGACGACCGGCCGCGCACCTGGTTCCGCGGCACCGCAGGCTCAGCGATCCGCCGAGTTCCTCGTCCTTCCCGTCCGGGCACGCCGCCTCCGCCGCCGCGTTCGCCACCGCCGTCGCGATGGAGTCCCCCGCGCTGGGGCTGGCCGTCGCCCCGGTCGCCGCCGCCGTCGGCTATTCCAGAGTGCACACCGGGGTCCACTGGCCCACCGACGTGCTGTGCGGGACCGCCATCGGCGCTGGTCTGGCGTGGGCGACCCGCCGCTGGTGGCCGTTGCGGCCGGACGCCCCGGCCGCCGTGCGCCATCCCGCCGAGGTTCCCGCGCTGCGGGGAGGCGAAGGCGTGCTGGTGCTGGTCAATCCGGGATCCGGTGACGGCACCTTCGACCCGGAGCACTGGGTGAACACGCGCTGGCCTGCCGCGAAGGTCGTCTACACCGAGCCGGACGGCGACGTGCTCGGCGAGCTGGAGGCGACCCTGGACCGGGAGGGCGACTCGGTGCGCGCCTTGGGCGTCGCAGGTGGTGACGGCACCGTGGCCACCGTCGCGGCGCTGGCCACCCGCCGGAAGATTCCGCTCGCGGTGCTCTCCGCGGGCACGCTCAACCACTTCGCGCGCGACGCCGGTGTGGACGACTCCGATTCGGTCGCCGAGGCCGTCGACCAGGGCAGCGCGGTGCGCGTCGACCTCGGCGGGGTCACCGTCGACGACCGGCCGACGCGGTGGTTCCTCAACACGGCCAGTCTCGGCGGCTATCCCGACATGGTCCGGTTCCGGGAGAAGTGGACCGGGCGCTGGGGCAAGTGGCCCGCGGGCGCGGCGGCCCTGGCGCGGGTGCTCTACGAGTCCACTCCGCTGGAAGTGGAGCTCAACGGGGTCCGGCGACGGGTGTGGGTGCTGTTCGTCGGCAACGGCTCGTACGCGCCGCGCGGATTCGCCCCGTCATGGCGGCCCCGGCTGGACAACGGCCTGCTCGACGTCCGCTACGTGCGCGCCGACATCCGCTGGTCCCGGGTGCGGTTCGTGGTCGCGGCGATGACCGGCGCGCTGCACCGCAGCCGCGCCTACGTCGAGCTGGACCACCGCTTCCTGGACGTCGTCGTGGACGGTCCTGCCGTGGCGGTGGCCACCGACGGCGAGGTCGGGCCGCGCGGCAACCGTTTCGCCTTCACCGCCCACGACGACATGCTCAGCGTGTACCGCCCCGACCGGCCCTAGGGGGCGTCGCGGATGATCTTTCGGTCGTCGTACTGTCAGCGGCGGAGCCGCTGAGCAGTGACCAGCTGGAGCAAGCCGACCACCGGCGGGTTCGCAGCGGCATCCCCGCGAGGACAGCGATTTCGCCGTGCATCGGACATGCAGGAGAAATCGATCCCGCCGCGAGCAAGCCGCTGAGCGACCCACCATGCAGGCCGTTCTCTTCAGCGAGCCGTACTCGCGGGTGAGGATTTCGAGGTAGCCCGACCGGCGCGGTCGCTACTTCCCGTTGCCGGAGCTCTTCCCGTTGCCCTTGTCGGAGTCCGCGTCACCGGCTTCGTCGTCCGCCCCCTCGGAAGCGGCCTCCCGCTTCGGGAGCAGGGACTCCAGCGCCGCGCCCGCGATCCGGCGGAACGTCCGGTGCGGACGCGCCCGGTCCAGGACCGCGACCTCCAGCTGCTTGTTGCCCAGCTCGCGGGTGCTCTCCCCGCTGGAGGCCAGCGCCTTCACCGACAACTCCACGGCCGGGCCGAGTTCCATCCCGTCGACGAACGAGTCCTTCAACGTCGAGTTGATCGTGTCGGCCTGACCGCCCATCACCACGTACTGCGGCTCGTCCACGATCGATCCGTCGTAGGTGAGGCGGTAGAGCTGGTCGGTCTCCGCACTCGCCCCGACCTCCGCCACGCAGATCTCCACCTCGAACGGCTTGATCTGCTCGGTGAAGATCGCGCCCAGGTGCTGGGCGTAGGTGTTGGCCAGCGACCGCCCGGTGACGTCGCGGCGGTCGTAGGAATAGCCGCGGAAGTCGGCGATGCGCACCCCGGCCACCCGCAGGCTTTCGAATTCGCTGTAGCGGCCGACGGCCGCGAACCCGAGCCGGTCGTAGATCTCGGAGACCTTGTGCAGCGTGGTGGACGGGTTCTCCGCCACGAACAGCACACCCCCCGCGTACTTCAGCACCACCACGCTGCGTCCGCGGGCGATGCCCTTGCGGGCCAGCTCGGAACGCTCCCGCATCAGCTGTTCGGGCGAGGTGTAGAACGGCATCGTCACGGCTGTGCACTCCTGGGTCGAATCGTTCGGCGCCCCCGCTCGAAGGCGGGGCAACCGTGCTCAGCGAAGGAACGGGCGAACGCGGCGGTCAGCCGCCCGGATTCTCGGCCCGGCCCTGCACGACCTGTTCGGCGATCTCGGCGGCCTGCTGCTCGCCGAGCCGGACCGCGCCTTCCTCAGCCGTGATCGTCACGACGGTCGGGTAGATCCGCCGGGACACGTCGGGGCCACCGGTGGCGGTGTCGTCGTCCGCAGCGTCGTAGAGCGACTCGACCGCGTTGCGCACCGCGGAGTCCACGTCTGCGTCCGGGTCGTGGCGCTTCTTGAGCGCCGCCTTCGCGAACGGCGAACCGGAACCCACCGCATGGAAACCGCCGGACTCGCCGTAACGGCCGCCGGTGATGTCGTAGGAGATGATCCGGCCGGCCCGCTCGGGGTCCTCGGCCGCGGTGTCGAAACCGACGAACAGCGGCACCACGGCCAGCCCGGCCATCGCGCCCTGCAGGTTGCCGCGCAGCATCGTGGCGAGCTTGTTCGCCTTGCCGTCCAGCGACAGCGACACGCCTTCGAGCTTCTCGTAATGCTCCAGCTCGATCGCGTACAGCCGCACCATCTCCAGTGCGATGCCCGCGGTGCCCGCGACGCCGACGGCGGAGTAGGCGTCGGTGACGTAGAGCTTGTCCATGTCGCGCTGGGCGATGAGGTTGCCCATGGTCGCGCGCCGGTCACCGGCAAGCAGGACACCGCCGCGGAAGGTCAGCGCGACGATCGTGGTGCCGTGCGGCGCCTCGACGATGCCTTGCGGGACATCGCGGTTGCCCGGCAGCAGTTCCGGGGCCGTGGCCTGGAGGAAGTCGGTGAACGATGAGGATCCGGAGGTGAGGTAGGCAGCGGGCAGGGCCTGACCCGGAAAGTTCCGAGCCGCGCTGGATTCCATCGGCGACATCGTCTCCTGCTTCGAAGGACTGCCCCACCGCCGCGACGGCGGGGCCGGGATCGGGGCAGGCCCCAAGATCGGGGCCGTACCGCAACTCTAATCAAGATCGCCCGCGTGAGCGATGGTCCGGGACCGTCCGCGTGGCGAGGGCCGCCGGGCCGGGTCTCGCCCCGGCGGCCACGCGGTGTCGGTGCCTACTGCCCGCCCTTCTGCACGTAGGCGCGGACGAAGTCCTCGGCGTTCTCTTCCAGGACGTCGTCGATCTCGTCCAGGATGGCGTCGACGTCCTCGCCGAGCTTCTCGCGACGTTCCTGACCGGCTGCTTCGGGACCCGACTCCTCGTCTCCGTCGCCGCCATCGGGCCGCTGGACCTTTTCCTGGGACATCTCGCCCTCCCGGTGGTTGTCCGTTCGGATGCCGGGGATGTCGAACGGTCGCCGAACACGGGGCATCCTGAGGTGAACAGTACCTAGCTGAACCCCTGTTCGCCCACATCCAAGCGGGCAATGTTGCGATCTTTCACGTTCGGTGAAGACGCACCAGCACCATCTAACGAGCTGGTCAGCGGGGCCACCCGGAGTCAGCCTCGGGTCAGCGAGTCCACGAGCTCCTCCGCACTGGACGCGGCGTCGAGCAGTTCGCCCACGTGGGCTCGCGTTCCGCGCAACGGCTCCAGGGTCGGGATGCGCACCAACGACTCCCTGCCCAGGTCGAAGATGACGGAATCCCAGGAGGCCGCAGCGACCTCGGCCGGGTATCGCTCCAGGCAGCGGCCTCGGAAGTAGGCCCTGGTGTCCTCGGGGGGCTCGGTCACGGCCGCCCTGACCTCTTCCTCGGTGACGAGCCTGCGCATCGAGCCGCGCGCGACGAGCCGGTTGTAGAGGCCCTTGTCCAACCGCACGTCGGAGTACTGCAGGTCGATCATGTGGAGTTTCGGGGAGGCCCAGCCGAGGTTGCCGCGGGTGCGGTAGTTCTCCAGCAGTCGCAGCTTCGCCGGCCAGTCCAACCGATCGGCGCAGTCCATCGGGTCCCCGCCGAGCAGGTCCAGCACCTCACCCCAGGTCGCCAGCACTTCCTTCGAGGTCTGGTCACCGCCGTTGGCGGCCACGTGCCGCGCGGCCCGCTCGTGGTACTCGCGCTGCAGGTCGAGGCCGGTGAACTTGCGGCCGTCGGCGAGTTCCACCGTCTGGCGCAACGTCGTGTCGTGGCTGATCAGGTGCACCGCCTGCACCGAGTCCGCGAGCTTGAGGTCGTCGAAGCGCTCACCGGCCTCGATCATGTCCAGCACCAGCGCGGCGGTGCCGACCTTCAGGTACGTGGAGGTCTCGGCCAGGTTCGCGTCGCCGATGATGACGTGCAGCCTGCGGTACTTGTCCGCGTCGGCGTGCGGTTCGTCACGGGTGTTGATGATGCCGCGCTTGAGCGTGGTCTCCAGGCCGACCTCGACCTCGATGTAGTCGGAGCGCTGCGAGAGCTGGAACCCGGGCTTCTCCCCCGCCTGCCCGAGCCCGACCCGTCCGGAACCGCACATCACCTGGCGGGACGCGAAGAACGGGGTGAGCCCGGAGATGACCGAGGTGAACGGCGTGTCCCGGGCCATCAGGTAGTTCTCGTGAGTGCCGTAGCTGGCGCCCTTGCCGTCGACGTTGTTCTTGTACAGCTGCATCTGCGGAGTGCCGGGCACGCTGGCCGCCTTGATCGCGGCCTCCTCCATGACCCGCTCGCCCGCCTTGTCCCAGACCACGGCGTCACGCGGGTTGGTGACCTCGGGGGCCGAGTACTCGGGGTGCGCGTGGTCGACGTAGAGCCGGGCGCCGTTGGTGAGGATGACGTTGGCCGCGCCGAGGTCGTCGCTGTCGGAGCCGTTGTTCTGCGGTGCCGACGCCCCCAGGTCGAAGCCGCGGGCGTCCCGCAACGGCGACTCCACTTCGTAGTCCCACCGGGCACGGCGAGCGCGCGGGATGTCCGCCGCGGCCGCGTAAGCGAGCACGATGTGTGTGGAGGTCAGCACCGGGTTGGCCGTCGAATCGCCGGGCACGACGATGCCGTACTCCACTTCGGTTCCCATGATCCGCCGCATACCTGGAAGCCTACGGGTTCCAGGCCGTTCAGCAGAATTTTTCCGGCGTTGGACGCGTTCCGTGGTCGGGCGCCCGGCGGGTCCCTCAGCAGCGCTCTGCGAGGATTCCACCGTGGGCGCTCAGGACGAACTGGTGGCGGTGTACGACGCGGCGGGTGACGTGGCGGGGTCCGCGCCGCGCTGGCGGATGCGGCGGGACGGCCTCTGGCACGCGGCGACGTCGATCCTGGTGCGCTCCGGCGACGGCCGGTCGATCTACGTGCATCGGCGCACCGACCACAAAGATGTCAATCCGGGCGCGCACGACTGCTTCGCCGGCGGCGTCGTCGCCGCTGGTGAGACGCCTGATTCCGGTGCGGAGCGCGAACTGGCGGAGGAGCTCGGCATCCGGGGCGTGCCGCTCGAGTTCCTGTTCCGCTCGGTGTTCGAGCAGGACTCGGTCCGCCACCACGGGTTCGTCTACGAGACGCGGTGGGACGGCCCGGTCGTCCACCAGCCGGAAGAGGTCGCCGACGGCTGGTGGATGCCGGTGGCCGAGCTGCGCGAACGGTTGGCGGATCACGATTGGCCGTTCGCCGCCGACAGCCGCCGCTTCATCCGCGAATGGTTCACCCGCCAGGACGCCGAGGGCTCCTGAGACCGTCAATGCCACGGCAGCGCTGAACGTTCCCCCCAGTAGGTGGCGGAATCGCGGGTCAGCGCGGCCAGTTCACCCAGGTCCGTCGCGTCGAGCCGAACCGACGCCGCGGCCAGGTTCGAGTCCAGCTGCGCCACGTCCGCAGGCCCGACGAGCACCACGTCCGCCCACGGCTGGGCCAGCACGTGCGCCAGCGCGACCGCGTCGGGAGTGGTTCCGTGCCGTGCGGCCACGCGGGCGAGCAGTTCCGGTGGGTTCACCGCGAGCCTGCCGTTGGCGAGGGATTCCTTCACCAGCACCTGCCAGCCGCCGTGGTGCACCTCGGTCAGCGCCCGCCCCGCCGAGGGTTCCAGCGAGTTCCAGGTGGATTGCACGGCGCTGAACAGCTGCCTGCCACCGATCTCCAGTTCCCAGGCCCGTTCCACGGCCTCGGCCTGTGCCGCCCCGCTGGTGGAGATTCCGAGGCGCACCCCGGAGTCCCGCAGCCGCGCCAGTTCGTGTTGCAGCGCCAAGTCGTCGAACAGCGGGCTTTCCGGCGTCAGCGAGTGCACCTGGTACAGGTCGACCCGGTCGTCGAGCAGGTCGTGAGTCTGCGCCCACTGCTCGCGGAGGCGTTCCACCGAGTGCTCTTTGACCTCGTGCACTTCGGTTTCGATGCGCCACTCTGCGACGTAGGCGTAGCCCCACTTGCTGGACACGGTGACGCCCTGGTGGCCGCGTTCGGCGAGCCAGCCCGCGAGGAATTCCTCGGCGCTGCCGTAGGAACGGGCGGTGTCGACCCAGCGGATGCCGCGCTCGTAGGCGGCGTCGAGCACCCGGCCGGTGTGCTCGCGCATCGCCTCGGCCGTCCGGTGCGCCGGCAGCGCGTCGGTGCGGCCGATGTTGATGTAGGCGGGGCGGCCGAGCGCGGCCAGCCCGAGGCCGAACCGATTCGGATGCGGCGTGGAGATCATGCCTGAAAACCTAATCGCTGCCCACGAGGATCGACACTCGACCTCGGCCGGGCACCCCGTTCCGACACGACTCGTGGCGGGCACCGAAGCACGGCGCCCGCCACGAAGTCGTGAACGTTGCTACAGGTACTGGCCGGTGTTGGTGGCCGTGTCGATCGCCCGGCCGGATTCCTGGTTCTTGCCGCTGACCAGGGTCCGGATGTAGACGATCCGCTCGCCCTTCTTGCCCGAGATCCGCGCCCAATCGTCCGGGTTGGTGGTGTTGGGCAGGTCCTCGTTCTCGGCGAATTCGTCGATGATGGCGTCCTGCAGGTGCTGCACCCGCAGGCCCGGCTGGCCGGTGTCGAGCACCGACTTGATCGCGGCCTTCTTCGAGCGGTCCACGATGTTCTGGATCATCGCGCCGGAGTTGAAGTCCTTGAAGTACAGGACTTCCTTGTCTCCGTTGGCGTAGGTGACCTCCAGGAACCGGTTCTCGTCGGTCTCGGCGTACATCCGCTCCACGGTGGTCTGGATCATCGCGTCGATGCAGGCCGCCTGGTCGCCGCCGAACTCGAGGAGGTCCTCCTCGTGGATGGGCAGCTTGTCGGTGAGGTACTTGGAGAAGATGTCCTTCGCCGACTCGGCGTCCGGCCGCTCGATCTTGATCTTCACGTCGAGCCTGCCCGGTCGCAGGATCGCCGGGTCGATCATGTCCTCGCGGTTGGAGGCACCGATGACGATGACGTTCTCCAGGCCCTCGACACCGTCGATCTCCGAGAGCAGCTGCGGCACGATCGTGGTCTCCACGTCCGAGGACACCCCGCTGCCACGGGTGCGGAAGATCGAGTCCATCTCGTCGAAGAACACGATCACCGGCGTGCCTTCGGAGGCCTTCTCCCTGGCTCGCTGGAAGATGAGCCGGATGTGCCGCTCGGTCTCGCCCACGAACTTGTTCAGCAGTTCGGGACCCTTGATGTTCAGGAAGTAGGACTTGGCCTGCCCGTCGTCATCACCGCGCGACGCGGCGACCTTCTTGGCCAGCGAGTTCGCCACCGCCTTCGCGATGAGCGTCTTACCGCAGCCGGGCGGCCCGTAGAGCAGCACTCCCTTGGGAGGTTGCAGCTGGTACTGCACGTAGAGGTCGGAGTGCAGGAACGGGAGCTCCACGGCGTCCCGGATCTGCTCGATCTGGCCGCTGAGGCCACCGATGTCCAGGTAACCGACGTCCGGGACCTCTTCGAGCACAAGGTCCTCGACCTCGGCCTTGGGCACCGTGTCGTAGGCATAACCCGCTTTGCTGTCCACCAGCACGGAGTCACCGGACTTGAGCCCGGCCTCCACCAGCGGATCGGTCAGCCACACGACCCGTTCCTCATCGGTGTGGCCGAGTACCAGCGCACGGTTCGTGCCCACGCTGTCGGTGAGGCTCGGGGGCAGGATCTCCCGGAAGGTGCACACCTCGCCGATCTGCTCGAAGGCGCCCGCTTCCACGACGGTCAGCGCCTCGTTGAGCCGGACGGACTGGCCCAGCTTGAGCTCTTCGGCCTCGACGTTCGGCGATACGGCGACCCGCATCTTGCGACCGGAGGTGAATACATCGACCGTGCCGTCCTCGTAGCGGCACAGGAAAGTTCCGTATCCGCTCGGAGGTTGGGCCAGGCGGTCGACCTCCTCGCGCAGGGCCATCAGCTGGCCGCGCGCTTCCTTCAGGGTCTCGGTGAGTTTGGCGTTCCGTTCGGTGAGCTGGCTCACGCGCTCGGATGCCTCGGCCAGCCGCTTTTCCAGCAACCGGGCCTGCTGGGGGGACTCGTTGAGCTTTCGGCGCAGCAACGCCACTTCGTCTTGGAGCAGACGAATCTGGCCGTTGAGCTCGGCTTGCCCGCCGGGCTGCTGCTCGCCGCCCTCCTCAGGCCGGCTGCCGGGACGGTCGTGCTGCATATCGGCACCCTCCTCCCGTGCTCGTACCACCACGGTACCGGCGATCACCGACGACGGCGGCGTCGTGATTGCGCGCCGGATCGCCTAGCGTGCCACAAAATTCGGCGAATACCCATGACTCGAACGTCCTCGATGGCCCGCCCGGGCGTGGTGGGAGTGGACGGTGAACACGGTGTGCTCACGATCATGGTCCATTCGGTGTTTCCGGCCCGTTGCGTCGTCGCCGAAACCGGCGGTACGACCACGGGTTTTCCGTTCAGCCACCGCATTCGGTACCGAATGTCGGCATCCGAGTGTCGGTGAGCTGACAACCGGGTGTCGTTGCGGTGCCGACGCCCTCGGCGTGTCCGACTTCTCCCATCATTTGGAACAACAAGGGTTTTCCGCAGACGAAACGTGCGGCGACGAGATCCTCATGTCGGGCATCTCACCCATGTGGCACAGGACAGCCGGAAAGGTCTACTCCTGACATGCGTCAGATAACGCTCTGATGTACTTACGCCCGCCGCACTTGGGGCGACCGCACCTCGGTGCGGCCAGAGCACAGAACTTGGGGGAGGAACATCCATGACCTATCCGCCGCAACAGCCCGGACCGGGCGGGTGGGACCGGTCGCCGGCCGGGAACCCGGCGGACGGCGCTCCGACCCCCGGCGGGCCACCACCGCAGCAGCAGCCCAACTTTTACGGCAACCAGCACGCCGGATGGCCGCAAGGCCCCATCACCGGAGTCCCGGCGCAGCCCGGCCAGCAGCCCTTCCCGCCGGCGGCGGGCCAGGACCCGTTCGGCGGCCGGCAGTTCGGCCAGCAGGTCCCGCCGCCGCCGAACTGGGGCGGCGAATTCGGGGCGGGCGCGTGGATCCAGGAGCCCGGCGAGTTCGACGATGACGAGCCGGAGCGGCGGTCTCCGCTGGTCTGGATCCTCGGCGGCGTCGGAGTGCTGGTCCTGGCCGGGGCGGTGGTCGGCGGCATCTTCCTGTTCGGCGGCGGCGACCCCGGTGCTGCTCGGCCGGTCGCCCAAGGACTCGTCGACAAGGTCAACGCCGGGGACTTCGGCTCGCTCGGCCCGCAGCTGTGCGCGGCCAACCGGGGAGAGCTCGACACGCAGTTCCAGCAGCTCGCCAGCGGCGAGTTCCAGGTGCAGCTCGGGCAGATCACCGAACAGGGCGAACAGGCCCGCGCGAAGCTCCACGGCACCTACACCCTCGGCGGCGCCACCATGCCCGTCGACCAGACCATCCTGCTCACCGTCGAAGACGACGAGTGGAAAGTGTGCAAGCTCGACCAGTGAGTCTTGTTCCGATTGGCCTGCGCAGAGTCGGGTAGCCGAACCTCAGCGCTTCCTCGCCGGCAGGGGGCACTGATCAAGAGCTCGTCTTGCGGCCGGTGGCACCGCTGGAGTTGCGGTGCCACCGGGGTGCTCAGCCCTTGCTGGGCCTGCGTTGGGGGCGCGGCGGCGTCACGCCGTCGGCGAGTCGGCGGGTGACCAGCAGGAACGCCGTGTGCGCGACCATTCGGTGCTCGGGGCGGACGGCCAGGCCCACCACGTGCCACGGGCGGATCAGCGTTTCCCACGCCTGCGGCTCGGTCCAGCACTGCTGTTCCCGCAGCGCCTCGGTGACCTTCGAGAGCTGGGTCGTGGTGGCCACGTAGACGACCAGGACGCCGCCGGGGATCAGGTTCGCGAACACGGTGTCGAGCACGTCCCACGGCGAGAGCATGTCCAGCACGACGCGGTCGACCTGGCCTTCGTCGTAGTCCGCGAGGTCCTTGACCCGCATCGTCCAGTTCTCCGGGACCTCGCCGAAGAACTTGCGCACGTTGCGCTCGGCGTGCTCGGCGTGGTCGGCGCGGACCTCGTAGGACGTGACGCTGCCCTGGTCACCCACCGCGCGCAGCAGCGAGCAGGTCAGCGCACCGGAACCCGCACCCGCTTCCAGCACTCGCGCACCGGGCCGGATGTCGCCCCACATGAGGATCTGCGCGGCGTCCTTCGGGTAGATCACCTGGGCACCGCGCGGCATGGACAGCACGTAGTCGGACAGCAGCGGCCGCACCGCCAGGAACGAGGTACCGCCCGCCGAGGTCACCACCGACCCCTCAGGGCGGCCGATGAGCTCGTCGTGCGCCAGCGCGCCCCGGTGGGTGTGGTATTCGCCGCCGGTTTCCAGGACGACCGTGTAGTGCCGCCCCTTCGGATCGGTCAGCTGAACCCGGTCGCCGGGCTGGAACTCACCGCTGACGGTGCTCACGTGCTTCAGGCCTCCATGTACGCGTTCGGCAGGGGAACCGCCGGCGCGTCCACGCCGAACGTCACGGAAGTGCGTGGTGGCGCCGCGGCACGGCGGGTAAGGCGGACCATCGTCGCAGAAGGCCCGGCGGCTCCTCGCTCGTGCTCACCGTTCGCGGTTGCGGGATCTGAGCGCGCTGCGCAGGTCCTCCCGGCGCAGCACCCCGCAGGGCCTGCCGTCGGTGTCGATGACGAGGAACTGCCAGGCCAGTACGGTACGCACCCGTTCCAGGACGGCCTCGCCCGGCTCGCCCTCCAGCAGGATGGTGTCCGGGCCGACGGGTTCGGCGGCGCGTTCGGCGGGGTCCTGGGGCGCGCTGGTGGCGAGGCGTTCGGCGGCGGACTGGTCGAGCAGTCCCACTGCGATGCCGTCGGCTCGCACCAGCACCACGCCTCGTCCGGCGGCGGCGACCAGCGCGTCTCCGACGGGGCTCTCCGCGGGCAGTTGCAGCACCGGGCGCATGATCTCGGTGAGCGAGACCCGCACGGGCCTGCTCCGGCGTTGTTCCGCCTTGTGCTCGGCCGTGGCGCCCGCGATGACGAACCACACCATGAACACGCAGGCCAGCAGCCGCAGCCACTGGTCGTCGACGTCGTGGAGCAGTCCCAGCAACGCCCACACCAGCAGTGCGGCGGCGACGAGGCCCGCTCCGACGACGCCCGCGGTGGTGCCCGCGTTCCTGCGTCCCGTGACGGCCCACAGCAGTGACCGCAGCATCCGGCCGCCGTCCAGCGGGAGCCCCGGCAGCAGGTTGAACACGGCCACCGCGAGGTTCGCCACGCAGGTCTGCGCGATGAGCAGCCAGATCGCGCCGCCCGAGGGCATCGCGAACCAGCCGAGCCCGGTGACCGCGGCCAGCAGCACCGACACCGCGGGTCCCGCCGCGGCGACCATGCCTTCCTGGGCCGGGGTCGCGGGAGTCCGGCTGATCTCGGAGATGCCGCCCAGCAGGAACAGCCGCACCCGGCGCACCGGCAGTCCCAGGCGCACCGCCACCAGGCAATGCCCGAGTTCGTGCAGCAGCACCGAGGCCGCCAGCAGCACCGTGAACACGGCGGCGATGAACGCACTGGTCCACACGCTGACGTCGGGCAGGATCCGGGTGACCAGCGGTGTGTAGAGGAGCACGATGAACGCGGCTCCGACCCACCACGACGGCGACAGCAGCACCGGTACGCCGGCCACCCGGCACAGCAGCAGCCCGTTGTCCGGTGGAGCAGGTCGGCCGCGAGCTGTGTTGGCGGGCATGGGCCACAGGGTAGAGCGGGCCGCGTGAATCGCCGGTGATACGCCACGCCCGCGGATCTTGTCGGCAGTCTGTTCTAGGGTGCGGGCATGGTGGAACCGGCCCGGACCAGCGACCCATCGCGTCCAGATCTCGCCGCGGCCGACGGCGCGGCGGGCGGCTCGGACGGTGCGAGTCTGCCCGCAGGCAGGCGGCGACCGGCGTTGTCGCCGTCGCGCGCGGGCGATTTCAAGCAGTGCCCGCTGCTGTACCGCTTCCGCGCGGTGGACCGGTTGCCGGAGACGCCGACGCGGGCGCAGGTGCGCGGCACCGTGGTGCATTCGGTGCTGGAGCGGATGTTCGCGCTGCCGACCGCGCAGCGGGACGTCGAGCACGCCCGTGAACTGCTGGAACCGGCTTGGCGGGAGCTGCTGGCCGAGCAGCCCGAGCTGAGCGCGTTGTTCGACGGTCCGGAGGATCCGGAGCTGGAGACCTGGCTGAAGTCGGCGACGCGACTGCTGGACTCGTACTTCGAACTGGAGGATCCGCGCCGCCTGGAACCGGAGGCGTGCGAGCTGCGGGTGGAGACCGAACTCGATTCGGGGGTGCTGCTGCGCGGCTTCATCGACCGGGTCGATGTGGCACCGACCGGGGAGATCCGGCTGGTCGACTACAAGACGGGCGCGGCGCCGCGGGCCATCGGCGAGGCGAAGGCGCTGTTCCAGATGAAGTTCTACGCCCTGGTGCTGTGGCGCACTCGCGGCGAGATCCCCCGCCAGTTGCTGCTGATGTACCTGTCGGACAAGCAGTCGTTGGCGTACACGCCGGACGAGGCCGAGCTGGTCCGTTTCGAGAAGACGCTGGAGGCGATCTGGCAGGCGATCCTGCGCGCCGGGCGCACCGGTGATTTCCGCCCGAACCCCAGCAAGTTGTGCAACTACTGCGATCACAAGGCGCACTGCCCGGAGTTCGGTGGGACTCCCCCGCCGTATCCGGGCTGGCCGGAACCGGATCCCGGCCCGGAGTCGGTGCTGGACCGCACGGACTGAACATCACCCGTCCGGCCGTGTTCGCTCAGGGCGAACTCGGCCGAATGCGTTGACGCAGCGAGCAGAGGAGGAATCCGTGGACGAGCAGGCCGCGTTCTACGAGGCGCTGGGCGAGGGAACGTTCCTGGCCACCGGGCACACCGCCGGTCCTTGGTCGGACAAGGCCCAACATCTCGGCCCGGTCGCCGCCCTGCTCGTGCGCGAGTTGGAGCGCTGCGAGCCCGCCGCGGGCACCGCGATCCGGCGGGTGAGCGTCGACGTGCTCGGCCCGGTCCCGGTGGACGAGCTCACCGTGCGCAGCGAGGTGCTGCGGCCGGGCCGCTCCGTGCAGCTGATCTCGGCGGAGCTTTCGGCGGGCGGACGGGTGTGCGCGACGGCCCGCGCGTGGCGAATGGTCCGCGGGGACAGCTCTCCGATTTCCGGCGGGGAACGGGAGCCGCTGAGCGGTGATCCGGAGTCCTGGCCGATGGTGCCGGACATCGACGGCTGGGACCGCGGCTATGCGGCGGCGATGGAGTGGCGCGCGGGACCGGCGGCGACCGGGCAGGCCCAGATGTGGGCGCGGCAGCGGATCCCGCTGCTGGCGACGGAGCAGCCGAGCCCGCTGCAACGGCTGTTCACGGTCGTCGACTCCTCCAGCGGCCTGTCCCGCAGGGCGAGCATGTCGGAGTGGTCCTTCTCGAACACGGACCTCACGGTCCACCTCCACCGAGAACCGACCGGCGAATGGGTGGGCCTGGACGCCGAAACCACAATCGGCCCCGACGGCGGCGGCCTCGCCACCAGCACCATCCACGACCACCACGGCTCCGTAGGCCGCTCCGCCCAAGCCCTGCTGGTAACCCCGCTCTGACACCTAGCGCCGAAGCCGCGCAGCTGGCGGACCAGTCCCACAAAGGGCGAACCGAAGCAACCCTGCCTGGCGGCGAAGCCGTGCCTTACGGCCGAAGGCCGTGCCTGGCGGCGAAGCCGTGCCTTACGGCCGAAGGCCGTGCCTGGCGGCGAAGCCGTGCTTGTATGCGCGAAGCGCATAGCCCACGTCGAAAAGCCGCTCACCCGCGGGTTCTCAGTTGGTCTCTCGCGAGGACAGCTTTTTCCCTCGTGGCGGAGCCACTAGGGAAAAAGATCCCGCAGCGAGAGACCAACTGAGGTTCCGCCACCCGACCACCAAAGCCAAACGAGCCCACGAATTCAATCATCATAAGGATCAAAATTGGCGGCGCTGTCGAACCAGTCTGTGGCTTGCGTGTCATCAACGACCGCAAACCGCGCCCCAGTGGGATCTCGCAGCACCGCGACCCGTCCGATGCTGGATCCGTAGGGATCGACCCGTACGCGCCCGCCGAGTCCGATGGCCCGGTGGACGAGTTCGTCGATGCCTTCGTCGGCGTCGGCGCCGAGGTACAGCAGCCAGTGCGGCCTGGTGCCGGGGGTGATGTAGTCGCGGATCATGCTGACTCTGGCCAGCACTGATTCACCTGCGAGGTACCAGACGGCGTAGTTGGAGCGGTTTTCCGCGCCGAATTGTTCGGCGGTGTAGCCGAAGAGGTTGTGGAAGAAGTTGTCCGCGGCCTGGGCTTTGATCGTGACGAGTTCGGCCCACATGAGCGTGCCGGGCAGGCCTACGTCGAACTGCCAGGACTCGGCGGGCGTGAGCAGCCCGAACTCCGCGTCGGAGGGGCCGACGAGCACGGCTTTGCGGCCGAGTCCGGGCACGTCGGAGGTCGGCACGGCGATCCGGGCGCCGTCGTCCTCAGCTTGCCGGATGGCGGAGTCGACGTCCTGGGTGGCGAGGAACAGCCGCCACACGGAGTGGTCTCCGGCGGCGCGGCGGATGCTGGCGACGGGAAATCCGTCTCGCGAGGCGACGATGTGCTCGCCTGCTTCGTCATCTTGGTGCGTTTTGTACTCCCAGCCGAACAGTCCGGCGTAGAACTCGCAGGCCTGTTCCACATCGGTGGTGGCCAGCTCGATCCAGCACGGCATCCCGGCCAGCAGTTCCCATCGAGGAGCGGCCTCTCCCGGCAGCACAACGGCCATGTCCCTCACCCCCGCGTCATAGCTTCAAGATCACTCCCATTATGACCGAGTGATCGGTGTGTGAAGCCCCCCGAATACGGATTCACTCGTCTCGACTCCCCGCCCCAACCAGCACAAATAGGACGAAACAGCCATAAATCCGGCATCAGCCGACGCGGCCGAACAGCAATCCCGTGCAGTTCGCGGCGCACCTTTACAGCAAGTGGCGCAAGCCGTGCACAAAGGCCCCGGCTCATGCTCCGGCCCTCCCGGCCACGACAAGGCCGGGAGCCGGTCACAGATACCGGTAAACGTCCGCCGGGTTCAAACCACGGGCGAGCATGATCACTTGGAGGCGGTACAGCAGCTGCGAGATCTCTTCGGCCAGCGCCTCATCCGACTCGTGCTCGGCGGCGAGCCATACCTCGCCGGCTTCTTCGATGACCTTCTTGCCCTGGGCGTGCACCCCGGCGTCGAGCGCGGCGACGGTCGCGGACCCTTCCGGCCGGGTTCGGGCACGTTCCTGGAGCTCGCTGAACAGCTCGTCGAAGGTCTTCACGGGTTTCGATCCTTGCATCCGGCGGACCGGGCGCCGACGCGGGTCCCGGGGTGGGTCACGTGAACGCCCCGGGCAGCAACGAGCCGAGCGAGCCGGTGTCGAGCTCTTCGAGGGAATCCAGCACCACTCGCCGCTCCCCCGGCTCCAGCGGCACTTCGCAGGGCACGGCGATCACGGTGCAGCCCGCCGCCACGGCGGCGGCCACGCCGGTCGGCGAGTCCTCCACGGCGACGCATCGCCGCGGGTCGACGGCGAGCATCCGGGCGGCCCGCAGGTAGGGCTCGGGGTCGGGCTTGTTGCGACCGTCCACTTCGTCTCCGCAGACGGTGACGTCGAAGGAGTCGCGCCCGAGGGTGTCGAGCGCGATCTCGGCCAGCGACCGGATCGTCGAGGTCACCAGCGCCGCCGGGATGCCGAGCGAACGCACCGCCGCCAGCGCCTCCTGGGCGCCGGGCCGCCAGGGCAGGCCCTGCCGGAACAGTTCGGTGCTGCGCGCCTCCACCCAGTCGGCGGCTTCAGCGACGGCGGCCGCGTCGGCGGGGAGATCCAGGTCGGCCAGCAGCATCCGCATGCTGGTGCTCATGTTCGACCCGACCATGGCTTCGCGGGTGGCGATGCTGAGTTCGCCGCCGCGATACGTCGCGTAGTCGCTCAGCGAGATCGTCCACAGCTTTTCGGAGTCGACCAGCGTGCCGTCCATGTCGAACAGGACGGCGGCGGGGCGGGCGTCAGTCATCGCGCCCTGGTCTCGGCGTGTTCATCTCTCGCACGCGTCCAGTACAGCAAAGGCTCTCGGGCCGCTCACAGCGAACGTGGCCGATCCCTCCCCTGCGGGTTCCGAACCCATCCGGGATGTCGGGCGCTCGCGTCGTCCATAGGTCGTAGGCTGACGCGGTGAACGATCGCGAACCACGCTCCGCAGACCAGGTGGACCGGACCGAGGGGAATCCGACCGAAGGGACATCGACCGAAGGGAAACCCGCCGGGCCGACCGACCCGATCGCCGTGATCGGTTTCGAAGGTTGGAACGATGCGGGTGACGCCGCAAGCTCCGCGATCGAGCACCTCGAACTCACTTGGGACGCCTCACCGCTGGCTGAGATCGACCCGGATCCGTACTACGACTTCCAGGTCTCCCGTCCCACGGTGAAGCTGGTGGACGGCGTGACCCGCAAGGTGAGCTGGCCGACGACGCGGCTGTCGGTGTGCCGCCCGCCGGGCGCCGAACACGACGTGGTGCTGGTGCACGGGATAGAGCCGAACATGCGCTGGAACGCGTTCTGCGCGGAACTGCTCGAACATCTGGACAAGGCCGGGGTGCGCACCGTGGTGTCGTTGGGCGCGCTGCTGGCGGATTCGCCGCATACGCGTCCGGTTCCGGTGACGGGCACGGCTTACGACGAGGACTCCGCCACCCGCTACGGACTGGAACGTTCCACCTACGAGGGGCCGACGGGCATCGTGGGGATCTTCCAGGACTCGTGCGTGCGCTCCGGCATTCCGGCGATCTCGTTCTGGGCGGCGGTGCCGCACTACGTGTCGCAGCCGCCGTCGCCGAAGGCCACGCTGGCGCTGCTGCACCGGGTGGAGGACGCGCTGGACTTGGAGGTGCCGTTGGGCAACCTGCCGGATCAGGCGGAGGAATGGGAGACCACGGTCAGCGAGATGGCCGAGGAGGACGAGGACGTCCGCAACTACGTCCGTGCACTGGAGGAACGCGGCGACGCCGAGGTGAAGCTCACCGAGACCAGTGGTGACGCGATCGCCGCTGAGTTCGAGCGCTACCTGCGCCGTCGCGGCCCGGGAGGCAAGGGACCGTTGGGTCCCGGCCCGGGCTGACCCGGATCACCGTCCCACGAGAACGCCCTCCGAGCTCGGCTCGGAGGGCGTTCGGCGTTCGGGGTCAGCTCACAGCTGCACGCCCAGGAGGGCATCGACGGCGGCCTTGATCTCACCGGGTGCCGCTTCATCGGCACCACCTTCGGTGAGCGCCTCGGCCGCCCAGGTGTCCACGGCGCGCAGTGCTCCCTCGGTGTCTAGGTCGTCGGCGAGGCGGTCGCGGAGCCCAGCGATCGCCGTCGCGGCCGCGGGTCCCGCGGTCAGGGCGGCGGCTTCGCGCCACCGCGCCAGCCGAGCCGTTCCGGTGGTGAGCGCATCGGCCGTCCAGGAGCGGTCCGTGCGGTAGTGCGCGTCGAGCAGTGCGATCCGCACCGCCATCGGGTCCACTCGGTCGCCGCGCAGCCGCGACACGAACACCAGGTTGCCCTTGGACTTGGACATCTTCTCGCCGTCGAGGCCGACCATGCCCGCGTGACAGTAGTGCCGCGCGAACGGCGATTCGCCGGTCAGCGCCTCGGCGTGCGCGGCGCTGTACTCGTGGTGCGGGAAGGCCAGGTCGGAGCCACCGCCTTGCACGTCGAAGGCCATCCGCAGCCGGTTCAGCGCGATCACGGAACATTCCAGGTGCCAGCCGGGCCTGCCCGGTCCGAGCTCGGATTCCCAGGACGGTTCGCCGGGCCGGGCGGCCCGCCACAGCAGCGCGTCCAGCGGGTGTTCCTTGCCCGCGCGGTCCGGGTCGCCGCCGCGTTCGGCGAAGAAGCGGAGCATGTCCTCGGCCCCGTAGTTCGACTCGTAGCCGAACCGGCCGGTGGTGTCGTGGCGGTAGTAGATGTCGGGGTATTCGTCGTCGACCCGGTAGGCCGCCCCGGAGGCGAGCAGCTTTCCGACGGCTTCGATGATCTCGGGCATCGCTTCCACGGCGCCGATGAACTCCCGCGGCGGCAGCACGCGCAGCGCGGTCATGTCCTCGCGGAACAGCGCGGTCTCGCGCATGCCCAGGACCATCCAGTCCTCGTTGTCCCGGTCGGCGCGTTCGAGCAGCGGGTCGTCGATGTCGGTGACGTTCTGCACGTAGTGCACTTCGTGCCCGTTGTCGAGCCACAGGCGGTGCACCAGGTCGAACGCCAGGTAGGTGGCGGCGTGACCGAGGTGCGTGGCGTCGTAAGGGGTGATGCCGCAGACGTACATCCGCGCCACCGGGCCGGGATTGGTGGGCCGGACCTCACCGGTGGCGGTGTCGAAAAGCCTGAGGGGACGGGGTGTGCCCGGCACCTGGGGCACGGGGACCGACGACCAGGTATGCATGCACTCGACCTTAAACGTCCCGGCCGACACGATGCCGCCCTGTTACACATCGTGAGAAGCACCGGCCCGGACGGCCCCAGGACGGCCCTGGTCACGAGGAAATCCGGGGCGGTAATCCACCGGGAATTCGTGAGTCCGGAGGCGATCGCGAGTTTTCCTCTCCGCCCGCTGATCGCGGTGTGCACGGATCGTCGCAAATGGATGATCAAAATTGCACAATGCATCCATATCGGGCCGCCCTGTAGCACAAAAACACCGGCCGGTCATTCGTCCAGGTGATGGTCAAGTTACTATCCGGCACTGCCGAGCGTGCTGTCACGCGAACCTGGAGGAACCCCCGTGCATGACGCCGCCAAGAGCAGCGAGCGCCCGATGAACAGCCCGGAAACGAGTGCGGACGGGTATCCCGGCGCATCGAGCGATCGGGGCAGTCGTTCGCTGTCGATCGCCGCGCTGATCTTCGTGGCGATGGCCGCGGTGATGGGCTGGGGCGCGAGCTTCGTCGGCCTGCACGAGTACGGCATGCAGTCAATGGCCGGGTTCACCTACTGGTCGGCGTGGCTGGTGCCCGCCACCTTCGACGGCGCCGCGTTCGCGTGCACCTTGATGACCTACCGCTCATCGATCAACGGCCGCTCGGCGGTGCGCGGCCGAATCCTGATGTGGGCGTTCACCGGGGTCAGCTCCTGGATCAACTGGATCCACCAGCCGAGCCACGAGGCGCAGATCGTCGCGGCCGGGCTGCCCATCGCGGCCGTCGCGGTGTTCGACGTGGTGCTGCTGGAGCTGCGCGCCGACTACGAGGCCAAGCACGGCATGCGCGGCTTCCGGCTGCGGCCGGGGCTGCTGGTGCTGCGCTGGATGGTGGATCGCCGCAGCACGAGCGACGCGTTCCGCAAGCAGGTCATCGACATTCCCGTTGAGGAGATCGCCGGTCTCGGCACGCTCGCCCCGCCCGGCACCCGCCGCGCCGCCGCTCTCAAGGCGGCGGCCCACGCGGAGGAGGAGCAGCTCGCCAACGAGCGTGCGAACGCGGACCTCCGCGCCGTCGATTCTCCCGCGGATCGGCCGGAGTCGAACTCGGACGACACCGTCGCGGCGGACCGCTCCCGCACCGGCGACTCGGAGTCGGCCACGACCGTGTCCCGACCCGCCGAGCAGGAGGCGAAATCCTCCGGTGCCGCCGCTGCGGTTGCCGACCCGACTCCGCGCCCGTACGCGGCACGTGACTCCGCACCCGCCGCTTCTCGCGAGGAGCCGGTGACCGAGTCCGTCGCGCCTCCGGTCCGCGAGAAGGTCGGCGCGAGCGCCGCGGCCACCGCGACCAGCACGGTGTCCGCTCGGACCGGCACGTCCACGACGGATTCCGCCGACGCGGACCTCAAGACCGCGCGCAACGACGTGAACGACGAGGCCCAGCCCTCCGAATCTCGAACCTCGGATCACCAATCCTCCGAGCCCCGGTCCTCGGAGACCCGGCCCGCGGACTCGGCGAGCAAGCCGGCCGAGACCGCGAAGACGGCGCCGGTCACGGCGAAGACGACCGCGAAGGGTTCGACCGCGAAGGCCGCCAAGACCGGCTCCGCCAAGGATGAGCCCACCGTTCAGGGCGCGGAGGCGGCCACCGTCACGCTCGAACTGCCCAAGGTCTCCGCCGACGAGAAGTCCACTGCGACCGAGTCGGCCGAGTCCGATTCCACGGCGCAGAGCAAGCCCGCCAAGAGCGGCCCGTCCACCACGACGACCGCCTCCGCCACCGGCTCGACCACCTCCGGCTCCGCGAAGACCGCCTCGGCGAAGCCGGAGGTCACGGCGAAGACCGCGAACTCCAAGTCCGGCGACAACGCACCCAAGAACTCCACCGACGGCAAGAAGGACGCGAATCCCGTCAGCGATTCCGAGCAGACGCTGACCCTGCCGCCGGTCCCCGACCAGCCGATGAGCGACCGGGACAAGCGTTCCGCCGCCCGCGCCGACTACCGCAAGTCCGTGGAAGCGGAGCAGCCGGTCAAGCCCGCCGAGCTCGGCAAGCGCTACGGCCTGTCGGAGAGCTGGGGCCGCCGCCAGATCAACGCGGTCCGCAAGTCCATGGCCCAGGAAGAGGCCCAGGACCCGGCCACCCTGGTCGGCGCCACCAAGAGCTGACCGCTCAACTCGGCGACCACCTCAGGTGAACGCCTCGTTCGCCCAACAGGACCGGTCGAACTGACCAACAGAACTGGTCGAACGGTCCGTTCACTCCACGAGGTCGACGGGGTGAACGGACCGTTCGACCAGTGGGTCCGGGCGAAGGGAACATTTCCCGCACCGCGTTGGAGCTCGCGGTGGCGCTCTTAGCGAGCCCCCGCCGCCGACCGTTCGACTCAAGATCCTCGTGTTGAGCACGCGCCGTTGCAGGCGTCCGCCACCCGAGTGATCTTGAGAGCGCAGCCGGATGATCCGGTCTCGCGGACGGCCGCGAAGAACCCCCGACCGGCAAGGTCTGTGCCGGATCCGGATCACCCCGCGTGTCGTGACGGCGCGGTGGCCCGGAACCGGCACAACGGTTCGAGGGGAGCGCTGATGGCGGAGTTCGGCGGGCACATCGTGTGGGACTGGAACGGCACGCTGCTCGACGACGGGCAAGCCATGATCGACTCCGTCGCGGCCGCGTTCGCCGAAGCCGGGCACCGGGTGACCGTCGAGGACCACCAACGCCACTTCACCCGGCCGATCGCGAAGTTCTGCGACCGCCTCGCGGGCCGGGCGCTCGCCCCCGAAGAACTGGAAGCGCTGCTGCGCAAGTTCGACGAGTGCTACGACCTGGCGCTGCCGAACCTGTCGCTCGCCGAGGACGCCCGCTTCGCCCTCGCCGCGTGGACGGGCGCGGGCGGAACCCAGTCGCTGCTGTCGATGTGCCCGCACGAGGTGCTGCTGCCGGCGGTGCGCAGAGCCGGGATCGAAAGCTCGTTCCGGCACCTCCAGGGCCGAACCGGCGCGGTCCCCGACACCAAAGCGGCGCACATCGAACGCCACCTGACCGCGCTGGACGATCCCGACCCTCGCGAGGTCGTGCTCATCGGCGACACCGTGGACGACACCGCCGCCGCAGCGGCCGTCGGCGCGCACTGCGTCGTCTACCACTCCGGGCCGACGGCCCTGCACGACTTGAGCCACTTCGCCGACCGGGGCGTTCCGATCGCGACCAGCCTGTCCGGCGCCGTGGAACGCGCCCACGAACTGCTCACAGGCTGACCGTCTCTCCCAACTCCGGTGCGCTTGCGACGCTCAGGTGATGTTCGCGTCGCACAAGGATGATCTTCCGGTCCGATCAGTTCAACGCATCGATCCGACACGGCAGTGTCACCTCAGGACGATCACAGCAGCCAAAGGCGGGCGATGGGGAAAACACTGCGGATCCACGAGCTGTCGATCAAAGATCACCGAGGCTGGCAGGAGGCTTACAACCTGAATGGTCGCCTGATCGGCATCACCGGCCCCATCGATCGGGGAAAAACCTCGATGGTGGATTGCATCGGTTTCGTGCTTGGCCGGACCACCCACTTCAGAGGCGCGGTGCAGGACCGCTTAGCGGCGGTCCGAGTCCGCTTGCAGATCGGAAACGTGGTCTACCAGCTGGAACGCTCCCGGAAGTCTCCCTCCCGGGTCAAGATCTCCGGTCCGGGTGGTGATCCTCTCGGTGCCTTCGCCGTGAAACCCGTCGCTGACGAGCAGAGCCTCTCAAGCTGGCTACTCGAACGCCTGGAACTCGACGACGCCTTCGCCTCCGTACGCCCCTCCGGCAACAAAACGCTCGGGTTCGCCACTGACTTGCTTCCCTACCTGCACATCCGACAGGAGGACATCGACAGGTTCATCGTTCGCCCGCACAGTGGTGCCGACGACGCGAACAGGATCGCGGTGGCGAAGATGCTGTTGCGGCTGACCAGCCCCGAATACGAACGGCTCAGCGCCTCGGTGCACGACAAGAACAATGTGATCGACAGGAGAACGGACAAGATCAAGGAGTTGCGGACGTTCCTCCAAGAGTCCGACGTCACGTCGCAGGAAGCCCTTGCCAAGGACACCGAACGCTTGCGAACAGAAGAAGCGGCTGCTCGGCGAAAGTTGGAATCGCTCCAAGCCGATGCCCGCAACGCGACCGGATTCGCCGACGAGGCCAGGCAGAAGCTGCGAAAGTTGAAACTTCAGCTCACCAACGCGGAGAACGAATTCGCCAACGTGGAGCAACTACACCGGGACAGCGTGGCGAAGATCGAGGCCATGGACAACTCGGTCAGCGCGCTGGGCGCAGCACTTGCAGAGCCAGAACAATTGGCTGCGATCAAGCTGCACCTGACGAAGTGCTGCGCGTGCGGATGCGATCTCACTCATCGCGTCGTGCCTGCCGGTCATTGCGGGGTTTGTACCGAACCGCTGCCGGATACCGCTCGCAGCTCTGAACGAGCAAGGCTGCTACAAGCTCGGCAAGCAGCGGTCGGCGCCCGTGACAAGCACGCGCGTGATCGCGACACGGCGAAGCGCAATGTCGAACGGTGCCGCCGCGAGCACGACGAAGCGGCACGACGCCTCGACGAGCGCACAGCCGATGGCATCGCACCACACGTTGATGCCCTTACAGCCGCAGCAGCCGAATTGAGCTCGATCCTGACTGAGATGGATGCGTTGAAACGGGCTCAGGAACCTCATGCCCGACTCGCCACCCGAGAAGAGGAAGTGGAGGAGCTCCGCGATGAGGTGGCGACCCTTGAACACGCCCGTAGCCAGGCAGCCGCTGAACTCGTTGTGGATCCAGCGGAAGTACTGGATCGACTGGACTCGCTGTTCTTGCAAATCGTTGCAGCATTCCACCTCCCGTGGGCGAGTGGGCGTGCTCGCGTCGACCGGTCGACGCTGGTTCCGGTGGTCGACGAACAGGACTTCGCGCAACGCGGTGGCGGCTCGCGCACGGCAGTATCGGTGGCCTACAGCCTCGCCTTGCTGCTGTGCGCGCTGGAGGACCCGAGGGTCGAACTTCCCACATTTCTAATCTTGGACTCACCGCAAAAGAACCTCGGCCACAACCCGCACGACCAGGATCTGGCCGAGCGCATGTACCGGTGGTTGACCGACTACTTGTCACTGCGGCACGAAGTCATCGGCGCACGCTACGGAGAGTTCCAACTGATCGTCGTCGACAATGACATTCCGTCGTCGGTCCGCTCGGACTTCGACGTGATCGTTCAGTTCGCAGGCGAGCAAGGTTTCATTCGAGATCTCGACTTCCCGCACGGCGAGCCCGACCGCCCTCGCCAGCTTGAGTTCGGTGACATCGAAGACGAATCGTGAGCATGAACCCGGCTCGAAGCTAAGCGGCCGATTCAGACCAGAACGAGGTGAGCGCTGCCGCGCCGCGGACCGGGTCCTGCACCATCCACCAGTGCCCCAGGCCGCCGAGGGTCGCGACGTGGGCTCCCGCTCTGTCGGCGGATCGGCCGCGCATGTCCTGCGAGCCTCCGACGTGGTCGTCGGTGGCGACGATGGCGAGGCCGGGACGGGCCGCGGCGGCGGGGAGCTCCCGGCCGAAGTCCGCCATGACCGGCTGGACCGCGGAGCGGTAGAAGGTGAGGATGGCCCGGATCATCTCCGGTCCCTGGCCCGCCGCCAGCCGTGCGGCGACCGGCCGGTCGATGCCCCTGGCGACCATGCGCTCGGTGCGTTCGTCGAGCGTGCCGCCCAGCAACTTCGCGGCCGACCTCTCGCCGACTTCAGGTGTCTGCCATTGCTGCGCGAGGTCGTGCCAGACGTACTCCGGATCGAACAGGCCCACGGCATCGCTGGCCCAGGTTCGCAGCAGGTCGGGGCGTGTCATGGCCACCGCTACGACGACGGCTCCGCCCAGGTCGTGGCCGACGAGGTCGACCGGTTCGCCGAAAGCATCCAGCTCCGCTACGAGCCAGTCCCGGTAGTCCGCCAGAGTGCAGCCGAAACCGTCCGGGATGGGAGCGCCGAATCCGGGCGGGGACAGGCGAACGACGTCCGAGCGGCCCAACTCGGCGCACAGCGGTCCCCACACCTCGCCGGTCTCGGGATTCCCGTTCACGAACACCACAGGCATGGGTCTCCTGACCTAGAGCGGTTCAACGTTCTTGTGGTTCGGCGAACGAGTTCGGTGTTCGCTCGCGATGTTTCCGCCACCGCCACCCCGATCAGAACGAGCTCACCTGGCGGAGTTCCCGTTCCAGCCGGTCGAATCCGCGACGACGTCACCGCCGACGTTTCGTGCGGAGGTAGTCGCCGACGACCGCCGCGCCCAAGCCGTCGGCGCTCGGAGCGACGACTCGGCCGCCGCCGCGGCGCGCGAGGATGTCGACGAACGCCTCCAGGCGCGGGTCCTCGCCGAGCATGAACACGCTCAACGTGGCGCCCAGCCGGTGCAGCGAGTCCACTTCGGACAGTGTGACGCCGAGAGTGCGCGGGGTCGGCGGATACTGGAACACGGCCTCGCCGTCGGCTTCCAGATGCGCCGTCGGCTCGCCGTCGGTGACGACCAGCACCACCGGCTGCGCGTCCGGATTCCGCCGCACGTGCCGTCCCGCCAGCAGCAGCGCGTGGTGCAGGTTGGTGCCCTGCTCCCACGTTCCCTCCAGCGCCGCCAGCTCACCGACGTCCACAGTGGACGCATGACGGCCGAAGGTGATCAGCTGCAGCGCGTCCGACCGGAACCGGGTGCTGACCAGGTGGTTCAGCGCCAGCGCGGTGCGCTTCATCGGCACCCAGCGGCCGTCCTGCACCATCGACCACGAGGTGTCCACGCAGAGCGCCACGGCCGCGCGAGAACGCTGCTCGGTCTCGGCGACCTCCAGGTCCTCGATGTCCAGCCGAGGCGCCGAGGGGCCGGCCGCCGCGCGCCGCAGCACCGCGTTGCGCACCGTGCGGCCCGCGTCCCACGGTTCGGTGTCGCCATAAGCCCACGGGCGGGTCGTGCCGGTGAGTTCCCCGGCCGCACCCGCCCGGTCGGTGTCGCGCTCGCCTTTGCGGGAACGCAACTGGGAGATCACCGATTGCAGCGCGGTCTCCCCCAGCCTGCGCATCGCCCGCGGGCTCAGCTGGAGGTTCCCGTCGGCACCGCGTTGCAGCAGTCCCTGCTGCCGCAGCTGCTTCTCGATGTCGGCGAGCCGCTGCGCGTCCACCACGGCCCGCTCGCCGAGCTGCCGCTCCAGTGCTTCCAGGTCGATGTCCTGCAGGCTCGCCCCCGGGTAGGACTGGCCCAGCTGCTCGGCGAGCTGCTCCAGCTCACCGAGCTCGGCCATCGCCTCGGTCGCCTCCGCCAAGCCCATCGGCTGATCACCGCGGAACCGGCCGCGACCCGACCAGTCCGCACCCGGCCGCAACGACCGCAGCTGCTGATCCATCCGGTTGAGCGCCTGGCCGATGCGGGGATCACCGAACGCCTGCTGCGAGAGCTCGGCCAGCTCGGCGCGCTGCTGCTCGCTCATCGAGTTCAGCATCCGCTGCGCGGCCGCCGAACGAGCCGCCAGCGCGTCGATCAGCTCATCCACGTCGCGTGGGTTCTCCGGGAAGAACTCGCCGTGCTCGGCCATGAACCGGCCGAACCGCTCCGGGACATCGGCATCGCCGCGGGCGTGCGCGGCCAGCAGTTCCGAGAGGTCGTCTAGCATCGCGCGGACCCGCTCGACGTCCTCCGGGGTGGTGTCCTGCAACGCGTCCTTCATGCCTTTGAAGCGCTGTTCCAGGAGTTCGCCGCCCAGCAGCCGCTGGATCTCCTCGAACGTCTCCCGCGCCTCGGACGAACGCCAGTCGTACTCGGCGAGTTCGCGCACCGAACCGCCCGCGTCCGGTGGCAGCGCGCTCAGCTGCAGTTCGCGGAACCGCGCGTCCTCGCCGTCCTCCGCCGCCAGCGCCTGCCGCTCCTGGTCGAGGGCGCGGTCCAGCAACCTGCGCACCTCCTGCACCGTGCCGTCCAGGTTGTGCCGACGCTGCAATTCGCTGCGGCGCTGCCACAACCGGCGGGTGAGCTCGTCGAGGCCGCTGGTGCCGCGCGTCCCGGTGCGCAGCAACTCCTCCAGCGCCGAGCGCGGCGATGCTCCCTCCATCACGTCCCGGCCGATCTGATCGAGCGCGGAACGCAGGTCCACCGGCGGCTCCAGCGGATCGGAACCACCGTGCCAAGCCCCGTAGTGGTAACGGCGAGCGCGGCCGGTCATCAGCGTCCTTTCAGAACCATCTGCGTAGCGGGTCAGGTGGCGGAACCTCAGCGGCTCTCTCGCTGCCCCCTGCCGTGTGACCTCGATTTCTCAAGCAGCCCTGGCGAGCGCGGCCGGTCATCAGCCGTACACCGATCGCTGGTCTTCGGTGTCCTTGGCGAGCTTCTTCGCCAGGTACAGGGATTCCAGCGCCAGCTCCACCGCGCTCGCGATGCGGCCCGGCGGATCACCGGCGCGCACGTCGAGCCGTTCGGCGACCTGGTGCAGCACCGGCAGTTCCGGCAGCGCGGTGAGCACGTCGGAGCCCGCGATGCGCTCCCCCGTCGCGACCTGGTGACCGCCGGTGACGGCATCGGCGAGCGAGTGCAGGTCCAGCCCGGCGAACAGGCCGCGCGCGGTGTCGGCCACCGATCGGCGCAGCAGGTAGCCGAGGATCTCGTCCTCGCGGCCCTCCTCGCCGGCCTCGAACTCCAGCTTGCCGCGCAGCACCGCGGGCACCGCGTCCAGATCCACCGGCCGCGCCACCGCCGGGTCCTCCCCGGTCAGTGCCGCCCGGTGCACGGCCGCCGCCGCCACGGTCTCCGCCGCCGCGATCGCGAACCGAGCCGAGACGCCGGAACGTTGATCCACCGCCGAGGACTCCCGCAGGTGCCCCACGAACCGGGCCAGCACCTCCAGCAGGTGGTCCCCGACCTCGGCCTCCAGGAGCGCTTCCTGGCGGATCAGGGAGATCTCGTCTTCGAGGTCGAACGGGTAGTGCGTGCGGATCTCCGCGCCGAAGCGGTCCTTGAGCGGCGTGATGATCCGGCCGCGGTTGGTGTAGTCCTCCGGGTTCGCGGTCGCGACCAGCAGCACGTCCAGCGGCAGGCGCAGGCTGTAGCCGCGGATCTGGATGTCCCGCTCCTCCATCACGTTCAGCAGCGCCACCTGGATCCGCTCGGCCAGGTCGGGCAGCTCGTTGATGGTCACGATGCCGCGGTGCGCCCGCGGCACCAGTCCGAAGTGGATGGTCTCCGGGTCGCCGAGCGATCGGCCCTCGGCGACCTTCACCGGATCCACGTCGCCGATGAGGTCGCCGACGGCGGTGTCCGGGGTCGCCAGCTTCTCCACGTAGCGTTCACCGCGGTGCCGCCACTCGACGGGCAACGCGTCGCCCTCCTCGGCGGCGCGGCGCAGCGAGACGGGCGTGATCGGTTCCAGCGGGTGTTCGTCGAGTTCGGAGCCGGGAATCACCGGCGTCCATTCGTCGAGCAGTGCGGTCAATCCGCGCAGCAGCCGCGTTTTGCCCTGTCCCCGCTCGCCGAGCAGCACCACGTCGTGGCCGGCGATCAAGGCGCGCTCCAGCTGCGGCAGCACGGTGCGCTCGAAGCCGACGATGCCCGACCACAAGGGATTCCCGGAGCGCAGCGCGGTCAGCAGGTTGCGGCGCACCTCGACCTTCACGCTGTACGGCAGGTATCCGCTGACACGCAGCTCGCCCGCCGTACTGGGCAGTCCGGTGGGTGGGGTCCGAGAGTTCGTCACCCGTTCGACGCTACTCGTTCCCCACGACGGCCGCGAACACGTCACGGAACGGAAACGCCGATGTGCCAACGGGTTTCCGCATCGCGGGACCGATCTCGGTGATCAGCGGCTCGGCATCCCCCACCGGACGCCGGGAAGTCGCCGATCTCCCCGCGCGTGGCGCGCGCCGGGACATCGCCGAAGCCGCCGACGCAACCGCGCGCACGCTCCGGTCTCGAACGCCGAACGTCCCAGGCCGCGCACTGGGAAACGGTGTTCACGCGACGTGTCGGGCGCCACTGGCACACCGAGCGTACCGACGAGTAGAAAGGTGGACGGCCCCGGCAGAGGAGAAGGATCCAGTGAGCCCGTTGCAGATCGAGACCGATCCAGTCCAGGCGGGCTTCGACCCGGAACGCCTTCAGCGCATCGACCGCCACTTCGCGTCCTACGTCACCGACGGAAAGCTCCCCGGCTGGCAGGTGCTCATCGCCCGCCGCGGCCGGATCGCGCACCTGAGCAGCCACGGGCATCGCGACGTGGCCACCGCCGCGCCCATCGAGAACGACACGATCTTCCGCATCTACTCGATGACGAAGCCGATCACGTCGGTCGCGGCGATGATGCTCTACGAGGAGGGCGCGTTCGAGCTCACCGACCCGGTCAGCACGCTCATCCCATCGTTCGCCGACCAGCGCGTCTACACCGGTGGCCCCGCCAAAGCCCCGCAGACGCGGCCCGCGACCGAGCCGGTGCGGATCTGGCACCTGCTCACCCACACCGCCGGGCTCACCTACGGCTTCAACCGGATCCACCCGGTCGACGAGCTCTACCGGCGCACCGGATACGACTACGGCACCCCCGACCAAGACCTCGCCGCGGTGTGCGACGACTACGCGTCGATGCCGCTGCTGTTCGAACCGGGCAGCTCCTGGAACTACGGCGTCTCCACCGACGTGCTGGGGCGCGTCGTGGAGGTCGCTTCCGGGATGGGGCTCGACGAGTTCTTCCGCACCCGCATCTTCGAACCGCTCGGCATGACCGACACCGGCTTCGGCGTGGCACCGCAGGACAAGGACCGGCTCGCGTCGCTGTACCTCGCCGACGCCGCGGGCAATGCCACCGTGCCGCGCAACTCCCCGCCGGACGGGGCGCCGCGAGCGCTGTCCGGCGGTGGCGGGCTCGTGTCCACCGCCTACGACTACCACCGCTTCACCGGCATGCTGCTCGGCGGCGGCGCGCTCGACGGAGTGCGGCTGCTCAGCGACCGCACGCTGCGCTACATGGGCCGCAACCACCTGCCCGGTGGCGCGCACCTGGACCAGATCGCCAACGGCTCGTTCTCCGAGGTCTCCAACGCGGGCAAGGGCTTCGGGCTCGGCTTCGCCGTGGTGGAAGACCCGGTCGCCTCGCACGTCGTGTCCACTCCCGGCGAACTGTCCTGGGGCGGGATGGCCAGCACGGTGTTCTGGGTGGACCCGGCCGAGGACCTGTCGGTGCAGTTCTTCACCCAGCTCATCCCGTCCGGCACCCACCCCATCCGCTCCCAGCTTCACCAGCTCGTCTACCAGGCACTCGTGGACTGAGGGGATCCGCGCGGCTGACCGGGTGACGGGGCCTCAGCGCTGGCGGTAGCGGGCGAAGCCGCCCTCGGATTCGATCACCTGGCCGGTGATCCAGCGGGCCTCGTCGGTGCACAGCCAGGTGATCAGCCGGGCCGGATCGTCCGGCTCGCCCCACCGGCCGAACGGGAACATGTGGCCGATCGTCGCCCAGTGCTCCTCGGTGAGATAGCCGGTCTGCACCGGGCCGGGGTTCACCGTGTTCACCGTGATGCCCGAGTCGGCGAGCTGTTCGGCGATGGTCAGGGTGATCTCGGCGAGCGCGCCCTTCGCCGCCGCGTAGGCGATCTCGGGCATCGGACCGGCGCGCTGTCCCGAAGTCAGGAACACCACGCGCCCACCGGGCGACCCGCCGCGCACGGCGGCGAACTCCTGCGCGAGCAGGATCGACGAGCGGGTGTTCACCGCCCAATGCCCGTCCAGCTTCGCCGCGTCCAGCTCGCCCAGCGCGCCGTCGGACCCGTTGCGGGCGTGGTTGCACACCAGCACGTCGAGCCGCCCGAACTCGTCCACCGCCCGCCGCACCAACCGAGCCGGTTCGTCCGGGCCGGCCAGGTCCCCGGCGGCGTCGGCGATGCGCGCCGAGCTCGACAGGTGCCCGGCCACGCCGGCGCGGACCTCGTCGAGATCGTCGGCACCCCACGGTTGCGCCACGTCGTGCGGCCGGTGGTGGTGCAGGAACACGCTCGCGCCCCAGGCCGCCATCCGGGACGCGATCGCGAATCCGATGCCCTGCCTGCGACTCACGCCCGTCACCAGCGCCGTCCGGCCGCGCAACGGGAACGGGTCGCGGGCGAGCGAACGCTCACCGTCTGTGGTCATGCCCGCATGATCGCGTAGCGATATGTCCGGCGCATCCGATTTTTCCGAGGCCGACGCTCAGAACGCGGGCCACGGGATCGCGGGCCACTCGCCGGACGGGGCGGGGAACTCCGCCGCGCCCAGCAGCGCGTCCACTCGTTCCGCGACGGCCTGCACTTCCTTCGGCGTGATGTGCTCGGCCAGCCGACCGGCGAGCTCGCCCTCCAGCAGGGCGCGGAACCGGCTCAGCGCCTCGAGCGCGTCCTCGGGCAACCGCTCCCCGATCCAGCCCCACAAGACCGTGCGCAGCTTGTTCTCCGCGTTCAGGCTCACCCCGTGGTCCACGCCGAACACCTCGCCACGCGGCGAGTGCAGCACGTGACCGCCCTTGCGGTCGGCGTTGTTGATCACGATGTCGAGCACCGCGAGCCGCCGCAACACCTCATGATCGGAATGCGCCAGCACCACCGGGTCACCGCGGTGGTCGTGCGCGCGCAACACCGCCCGCCAGCCGTCCGGGACCTCCGCAGGCGCGGTCAGGTCGACGAGCTCCGAGTCCTCTTCGGTGTCCACCCACAGCTGCACCATGCCCGGCCCGAACGGCCCGTCCCGCAACAGCGTCGGCGGAATCAGGTCCCAGCCCAGCGCCTCGGCGATCAGGAACGAGCCGACTTCCCGTCCGGCCAGCGTGCCGTCCGGGAAGTCCCACAGCGGGCGTTCCCCGCGAACCGGTTTGTACACGCACTCGGCGGCCGCGCCGTTGTGCTCGATGGAGCAGAACAACGTGGCGTTCGAGGCTTCCACGAGCCGACCCTCGACCTCGATGCGGCCGTGTGCCAGGACCTCGCGAACGACCGGATCATCGGGATGCACGGGCGGCTAGTCCTCCTCCGAGCGGCGGTAACCGTTCTGCCTGGGGCAGATGTGGCCCTCCGGGTCCAGCGGCTCCCCGCACAGCGGGCACGGCTTGCGACCGGCGTTGAGGACCCGCTCGGCCCGCTCCGCGAACGCGCGGGCATCGGCCGGGCTGAGGAAGACGCGGACCGCGTCCGGCCCTTCCTCGGTGTCGTCGAGCACCACGGACTCGTCGATCTCCTCCTCGGTGACCGCGAGCAGTTCGACGACGACGGCCTCGGTCTCGGCGTCCCAGCCCAGCCCCATGGTGCCGACGCGGAACTCCTCCTCCACCGGCACCGCCAGCGGGTCGGCGTCAACGAGATCGTCCGGCGGCTCCGCGGGCAGTTCCGCGTCGAAGCGGCGCTGCACCTCCTCCAGGAGGGCACCGATCCGTTCGGCGAGGACCGAGACCTGCTGTTTCTCCAGCTGCACGCTGACCGTGCGGACATCCTCGGACGCCTGCAGGTAGAACGTGCGCTCACCGGGTTCCCCGACGGTCCCTGCGACGAACCGGTCGGGCTGGCGGAAGACGTGGATGACACGAGCCATGGCACCTTCGACAGTAAGCCACCCGGGCCGTGGGCCGCGCAGCCGTCCCCAGTTGCACCCGGCACACCCTCTCAGCAGCACCGTCGGTACCGAACAGGTGCGCGGAAACCGGCTGAAGCGGGCGTGGAGCCGTTCGCGCGGCGTGTTCGCCGAACGCGAACACGCCGCCGCGGGCTGCGGTCCCGATCACCGGTGGACCGCTACGCTCGGCTCCGGCCGCATCGCGGCCCCCACGATCCGGCCCTCCCGGACGGAGCCATCCCATGAGTTCCCGTGAACGACGCCGGCCGCGACGGCTGCGAGCCGGTGACGCGGTCGCCGTGGTCGCCCCCGCCGGTCCCGTCCCCGCCGACCAGCTCGATGCGGGCCTGGACCTGCTGCGCGACTGGGACCTGCGAGTCGTCCCCGGCAAACACGTGCGCGAACGCCACCCGAGGCTGCGGTACCTCGCGGGCAACGACGCCGACCGGGCCGCTGACCTGCAACAGGCCTGGTGCGATCCGGAAATCGACGGCGTCCTGTGCGCCCGCGGCGGCTACGGCAGCATGCGAGTGCTCGACCACCTGGACTGGGCGGCGATGGGCGCCGCCGAGAGCAAGGTGTTCGCCGGTTCCAGCGACGTCACCGCACTGCACGACGCGTTCGGTTCCCGGCTCGGCGTCGCCACCGTGTTCGGCCCGATGATCGCGACCGGCGCCTTCGTCGAGGACGCGCCCGCGAGGGAGCACCTGCGCCGCACCCTGTTCACTCCGGAATCGGTGACGATCCTGACCAGGCGCGGCGCCGAGGCGCTGGTGCCCGGCCGGGCCAACGGCGTCACCTACGGCGGCAACCTGAGCCTGCTCGCCGCCTCGCTCGGCGCCCCCGACGCGGCCGTTCCACCGGCCCGCGGAATCGCGCTGCTCGAAGACGTCGGCGAAGACCCGTACCGGCTCGACCGCGCCCTGACACAACTGCTGCGCGCCGGTTGGTTCGACCGCGCCAGCGGCATCGCGCTCGGCTCCTGGAGCGAGTGCGGACCGCTCGACGAGGTGCGCTCGGTGCTGCGCAACCTGCTCGGCGACCTGGGCATCCCGGTCCTGTGGGAACTCGGCTTCGGCCACTGCGCCGCCCAGCGCACCGTGCCGCTGGGCGTCGCCGCCGAACTCGACACCGCGGCCCAGCGCTTGAGCATCCTGCAACCGGCCCTGCGCTGAGGCGGTCCGATTCATTGCAAGTCGTGTTCGGTCTGCTGGGAGATCCATAGCGGCTGCCCGTTCGGGGCGGAGAGCGATTGGATGTCGCCGCCACGGCAGTGGGCTTGCCGGAATACCGCAGGTCTATGGATCTTCCCCGCACACTGGCGGTCCTCTCGCTCAACCGGCCAGTGGTGATGACCGTGCCGTCGAGGATGATGCAGGCCGGTTGCTGTCGGCGGGCCTGCTGCGACGCGTCCTACAGGTCCGGAGCCTGCCCTGCCAGGACGTCGATTTCCTCGTCGAGGTAGCGACCGCCGTGGCTCGGGCCATTCCTGGCCACAGGCCAACCGAGCCACCGACGTGCGATCACGAAACCAGCGCAAACCCCTGGAGCAGCTCAACTTCCGAGCGCTCTGGAGCCGCCCGCTCGGGGTCGATCATGGGCGTCGCCGGCCGCCGGACCGGTACAAGTTGATCATCTAGGGAGGGCACGGCGCCCGACGTGCTCCTAGCTCACGGACGGACCGGTGTGCCCGGCTCTGGAGTGTCACAGCACGGCACTGCGCGCAGGCCGGTCGGCGTCCGTCCGGACGGCTGTCACACAGGTCGGCCCTGCCTGTGCGCGGTGCCGGGAGGGCCGACCTTCGCCGTACGTGCCACCAGCGGACCGCGGAAGCTAACAAGTTCCTGACATCCGCCGCCTAGCTTGGTCGCATGATGAGCACGAAGTTGAAGGGCCTGGTCGTCGGGTGCACGGCGCTGGCAGCGGGATCGCTGACCGCCACGCCCGCCGCGGCCGCCTCCGTCGCCGAGCACCCCATGGCGACCAGCGCGGCGGAACAACAGGCGGTGCGGGACTACTGGACCCCCGAGCGCATCGCCGCGCTCACCGAGCCCTCGTCGGACAACCCGCCCAAAGCCGGGCCGGACGGCGCCCCGTGGACCATTCGCAACGCCCTGCCCACGACCGTGGGACGACTTTTCTTCACCGACCACGGCACGGACGCCAGCTGCACCGCGACCGTGGTGGAGGCGGGCAACCGCAGCACGATCGTCACCGCCGGGCACTGCGTCAACGCCACGGACCTGCTCGGCGAGGACAACCAGTGGACGCGCAACGTGCTGTTCATCCCGGGCTACCACGATGGGCAAGAGCCCTACGGCCGGTTCACCGGCCGGATCGGCTTCGTCGACGAGACCTGGCTGGACAACGACCAGCAGCACGGCGAGATCTACGGCGCCTACGACCAGGCCACCGTGGTGCTCAATCCGAACGAGCGCGGGCAGCGAGCCCAGGACGCGATCGGCGCCGCCCAGCGCATCGGCTTCGACGAGCCGGGCGAGGGCACCGCGACGTCGTTCGGATATCCCCGCGCCTCTTCGGATCCCGCGCGGGACGGCCTGCCCGAATACATCGGCGAGCGGCTCGCCTACTGCCAGGGACCGGCGAAGGAGTACCTCGGTACTCCCGAAAACCCGGCGGCGCCAGGGCAATGGGGGCCGTCCTGCGTCATGGGCGGCGGCTCCAGCGGCGGACCCCGGTTCTCCGAACTGTCCGCGGAGACCGGTATCGGCACGGTCGTCGGCGCCAACACCCAGAGCGGCTCCTTCGACAGCGCCGGGAACCCGTGCCCTTCCGGCGAGCAGGAGGAATGCACCCGGCACCTGGTGGGGCCGCAGTTCACCACCGAGATCACCGAGCCGCTCCACCAATCGGCCGAGAAGGCCTGGTGATCCATGTCGGCCGCCGCAAGGAGTGCGTTTCGCGTACGGGTGCCGGTGTCGAGGACCTTGGCCCACGCCCGGACGGTCGCACGGCAGTGGTCGTGCATCCGGTAGAACGGCGGGATGCGGGTTCGGGCGATCACTCCGGAGAAGTTGACGGGCGAGCTCGCCGACGTCCTCGACGGGGAGCGGCGGCGGTGGGTCCGGGTCGCCGTGGACGGGGCGGCGGCCGCGGGCACGGCGCGTTTCGCCGATGAGCTGGTGGAACCGCTGCGGGTGCGCGGCCGCGAAGTGGTGCGGGTGCGCATGGACGGGTACGTGCGCCCGGCTTCGCTGCGGTTCGAGCACGGACGGGACGACCCGGATTCGTTCTACGAGAGCTGGTTCGACCTCGCCGGGCTGAGCCGCGAGGTGCTCGACCCGCTGGCCGACGGCGGCACCGGCGAGGTGCTGCCCGCGCTGTGGGACGCCACGACCGACCGCTCCCCCAGGCTCGACCGGGTGCGGCTGCCGGAGCGCGGCGTGGTGCTCGTGGACGGTCCGCTGCTGCTCGGCGCGGGCCTGCCGTTCGACCGCACGGTGCACCTGTGGCTGCCGGGAGGTTCGCTCGCGCGGCACACCGCCGAGGCCGACCGGTGGACGCTGCCCGCCTTCGACCGCTACAGCGCCGAAGTCGCCCCGGAACGCCTCGCCGACCACGTCATCCGCGTCGACCGCCCCGGCCATCCGGCCGTCGTGGACGAGGTGGACTGACCTGCCGCATCCGCCGCGTTGGCACAATTCCACTCGCCGCGAAGAGCCCCCGCTCAGCTCGCCGGGCGCCGGTCCAACGAGGGCACGGCGGCCAACAGTGTCTTCGTGTACTCGTGCTGCGGGTCGAGCAGGACCTGCTCCACGGTGCCGAGCTCCACGATCTCGCCCCGGTACATCACCGCCACCCGGTCGGCGATGTTCCACGCCAGCCCCAGATCGTGCGTGATGACCAAAGTGGACAGTCCTCGTTCGACGCGCAATCGCAGCAGCAGCGCCAAGATCTCGCCGCGCACCGTCGCGTCCAGCGAAGCCACCGGTTCGTCCGCGACTAGCACCTTCGGTGCCAGCACCAACGCCCCCGCGATCACCACGCGCTGCCGCTGCCCACCGGAGAGCTCGTGCGGGAACCGGGACAGGAACTTCGACGCGGGCCGCAGCTCCGCCGCCTCCAGCGCTTCGGTCACCTTCGCCGCCTCGTCGGCGACGTCCCCGTGGATGCGCAGGCCCTCCGCGACCGCCTCGTAGACGGTGTTGCGCGGGTTGAGCGCCCCGGTCGGGTCCTGCAGTACCAGCTGCACCTGCCGCCGGTACTCGCGCAGGCCCGCGCTGGTGGCGGGCAGCACCTTCCCGTCGAACCGCACCACGCCCGACGTAGGCTGTTGCAGGCCGAGCAGCGTGCGCGCCAGCGTCGTCTTGCCCGATCCGGACTGCCCGACGAGCGCGACGATCTCGTCCGCACCGACCTCCAGGTCCACCACGCGCACCGCCCGCACCGGCGGTCCGGAGCGCGCCGGGAAGGTCACCGACACGTCCTCCGCCGCCAGCAGCGCCTTCCCGGTGCGCTGGGAAGAGCCGACCAAGCGGAACTTCGGGTCGCCGACGGTGGGGAACGCCTCGGCCAACGCCCGGCTGTGCTCGTGCTCCGGGGAGCCCATGACCTGGCGCGACGACCCCTGCTCGACGATGCGGCCGTCCTGCATCACCGCGATCCGGGAACAGCTCGACGCGAGCACCGACAGGTCGTGGCTGATCATCAGCAGCGCGATCCCGCGCTCCGCGACGAGCCGGCCCAGCAGCGCCAGCACCTGGGCCTGCACCACCACGTCCAGCGCCGTCGTCGGCTCATCGGCGATGATCAGCCGCGGTTCGCAGGCCAGCGCCATCGCGATCATCACGCGCTGCTTCTGCCCGCCGGAGAGCTCGTGCGGATACGCGCCCGCGCGGCTCGCGGGCAGCTCCACCGATTCCAGCAGTTCCGCGACCCGGCCGGTCAGGTCGCCGGAGGCCGTGCCGTGCAACCGCATCGGCTCCGCGATCTGCGCACCGACGGTCTGCACCGGGTTCAGCGCGTGCATCGCGCCCTGGAACACCACCGACGCCGTGGCCCACCGGGCCGCGCGCAGCTGCCCGAACGACAGGCTCCGCACGTCCTTCCCGTCGAGCAGCACCTCGCCGTCGAGCACCGCCGAACGCGGCAGCAGGCGCAGCACCGACATCGCCAGCGTCGTCTTGCCGCAGCCGGACTCCCCGGCGAGGCCGAGCGTGTCCCCCGGCTCCAGCTCCAAGTCCACGTCGTGCACTGCGGGCACCGGACCGTCCGCGCCTCGGTAGGAGATCGACGTACCCCGCAGGGTCAGGATCGGGCTCATCGCTTCCCCCGCAGCCTCGGGTTGAACACCGCTTCCATCGCCCTTCCGCACAGCGTGAAGCTCAGCACCACCAGCACGATCCCGACGCCCGGCGGCAGCAGGTACCACCAGGCGCCGCCGGTGACCGCGCCGGTGTCCATCGCCGACTTCAGCATCGAACCCCACGAAACCCGGCTCGGATCACCGAGTCCGAGGAACGACAGGGTGGACTCCATGATGATCGCGCTGGCCACCGACAACGTGGTGTTCGCGAACACCAGCGGCAGCACCGCGGGCAGCACGTGCCTGCCGATGACGTGGCGATGCCCGCCGCCGAGCACCTTCGCCCGCTCGATGTAGGGCCGCGCCTCCACGGTCAGCGTCTGCGCCCGCACCAGCCGGGCCGTCGTCGGCCACGAGGTCACGCCGATCGCGAGCACGATCGTCGGCAACCCGCGCGCCAGCACCGTCGACAACGCGATGGCCAGCACCAGCGCGGGCAGCACCAGGAAGAAGTCGGTGAACCGCATCAGCAGCGTCGAGGTCCAGCCGCCGAAGTGCGCGGCGAGCACGCCCACGACCGTGCCGATCACCACCGACAGCACCGCCGCGGCCAGCCCCACCAGCAGCGACACCCGCGCGCCCCACCAGGTCAGCAGCAGCACCGACCGGCCCGACTCGTCGGTGCCCAGCCAGTTCGCCGCACTCGGCGGCTGCAATCCCTCGCCGGTCACCTTGGTGACGTCCAGCCCGGTCTGGTCGGTCAACAGCGGTGCCAGCAACGCCAGTGCGGCGATCACCACCAGCAGCACCAGCCCGATCAGACCGCCTCGATCGGCGCGGAACACCCGCCAGGACTCGGCCGCCGCGGCCCGCCGCCGAGCCCGCACGAGCTGCGCGGGGCTCGGAGCGTCCGCTTCCCGCGGCGGAGCCGGTTCGGTGGCCGTCATGCCGCACGCACCCTCGGGTCCAGAACCCGGTAGAGCAGGTCCGCCACCACGTTCATCACGATCACACTCCCCGCCAGCACGATGAACGTGCCCTGCAGCAGCGGCAGGTCCGGCACGCGCAACGCCTCGAAGGTCAGCAGCCCCAGACCGGGCCACGAGTACACCGTCTCCACCGTGATCGCGCCGCCGACCACCAGCCCCAAGTGCAGGAAGATCAACGTCACGGTCGGCAGCAGCGCGTTCGGCACCGCGTGCCTGCGCCGCACCAGGTCCTCCCGCAGGCCCTTCGCGCGGGCCGTGGTGAGGTAGTCCGCGCCCATCTCCTCCAGCAGCGAGGACCGCATCACCATCAGGTACTGCGCGTAGATCACCGCGACCATCGTCAGCGACGGCAGCACCAGGTGCCGCGCCACGTCCAGCACCTGCGGGATCAGCTCCGCCGGGGTGTCCGGCGAAGACATGCCGCCGACCGGGAACAACCCGGGAATCGGGCCGACCCCGACGCCGAACACCATGAGCACGATCAGCCCGAGCCAGAACGTCGGCACCGACCACAAGGTCAGCGCGATCGAAGTCGAGGCCTTGTCGAACCCGCCGCCGTGCCGCCACGCCGCCCGCGTTCCGATCCACAGCCCGAGCACGACCGCCAGCACCGTCGCCGTGCCCACCAACAGCACCGTCGGCCAGAACCGCTCGGCGATCAGCTCCGCCACCGGCCGGCTGTAGGTGTAGGAGGTGCCGAGGTCACCGCGCAGCAGCGCGCCGAGGAAGTCCAGGAACTGCTTCCACAGGGGCTGATCCAGCCCGAACCGCTGCCGCAACTGCTCGATCTGCTCGGCCGAGACCGGAGCGCCGCGCGTCATGGTGCGCACCGGGTCGCCGGGCAGCACCCGGAACAGGAAGAACCCGAGCACCGCCACGAGGAACACGCTCACCAGCCCGCCGCCGAGCTTGCGCGCGATGTAGCCGGGCCAGCCGCCACCGGAGCGGACGTGCCCGGATGGGACGTGCTCCGCGCGGTCTTCGGCCTCGGCCGTCGAGTCGGCCATGCGTCACTCCCGTTCGTCGACGGTGGCTCGCCGGTGCCGCACCACCAGCAGGATCACCACTCCGGCGATCACCACGATCCCGACCAGCACCCACGCGACCGTTCCGTAGTCGGTGTCCTGCGAGTTCATCGCGGCCGGGGTGGGCTGCGCGCCGTAGTAACCCCAATAGCCCTGCTGCCCGGTGATGACCCCCTCAGCGGCGGGCTGCGTGGTGAAGCCGCTGTAGCGGTCGCTGCGGTGCGCCTCCAGTGAGTTCTGGTAGTACAGCACCGATGCGGTCGCCTGGTCGTAGAACCGCCGCTGCGCCTGCTTGACCAGGTCGATCCGCTTCGCCGGGTCGAACTCGCCGAGCTGCCGCGCGTAGAGGTCGTCGTACTGCTGGTCGCACAGGAACGAGTCGGGCGTACCGCCGCCTTCGGGGCTCGGCCGGGAGCCGCAGGTCTGCAACCGCAGCACGTAGTCCGGGTCCGGGTTCGCCGACCAGCCGGAGATCGCCAGGTCGAAGTCACCCGCGGTGGTGCGGTCGTTGACCTGGTTGTCCGAGACCGGTTCCAGCTCGACGGCGATGCCGACGTCGGCCAGCCAACGCTTCACGAACTCACCGACCTGCGCGTCCGCCGAGGTGCTCGCGTGCAGCATGAACCCGAGGTTCAACGGCTCGCCCTGCGGTGTGCGGCGAATTCCGTCCGGCCCGCGCCGATAGCCGGCCGCGTCGAGCTGCGCGTTGGCAGCGGCCGGGTCGAATCCGCGCGGCTGCGGCGGCGTCCAGTGGTAGTCGTCGAAGATCGGCGGCAGGTAGCCGCCGCCGACCTGCCCGTAACCGTTGAGCACCCGATCCACCAGGGCCTGCTTGTTGATGGCCTGATCGATCGCGCGGCGCACTCGCACGTCCCGCAACGCCGGATGCCCGGTGCCGATGGGAGCGCCCGCGCTGTTGGCCGCGCCCGGGTTGATCAGCATTTCGAAGAACCGGCGCCCCTGGCCCTTGACCTGCTCGACGTCCGGCTCGTCGGCCAGCGCGTCGAACTGCGCGGGAGTGAGCTTCTGCGCGACGTCCACTTCGCCCTTGCGCAGCGCCTGCACCGACGCGTCGGTGTTCTTGAACTGCACGAACTGCAACTCGGAGACCTTCGGCGGCCCCCGCCAGAACCGCGGGTTCGCGCGCAGCATGGCGTACTGCTCCGGCTCGTACTCGGTGAGTTCGAACGGCCCGGAACCCACCACCGGCATCCGGTCGTTGGCGAACCCGGCGACGTCGTCGACCTTCGACCACACGTGCTCGGGCACGATCGGCGCGTCGATAGCCAGCATCGTCGACTGCGGAGTCTTGGTGCGGATCACCAGCGTGCCGTCGTCCGGTGCCGAGACCGATTCGAAGTTCTCCACGAAGTTGCCGTTCGCGGTGGCCGCGGCGGGATCATGCATCATCCGGTCGTAGGTGTAGGCCGCGTCGCGGGCCGTCACCGGCTGCCCGTCGGTCCACTGCACGCCGGGGCGGATGTGGAAAGTCCAGGTCAGCTTGTCCGGCGAGGTCTCCCAGCGCTCCGCCAGCTCGGGCGTGGCCGAGAAGTCCTGCGGGCTGTAGGTGGTCAGCGTGGGGTAGATCAGCCGGAACAGGTCCGTGGCCGCCAGCGAGTACCCGAGGAACGGGTTGAGCGAGTCGATCTGCTGCGGCACCGCGACCCGCAGCTTCGCCGCACCACCCGCCGAAGGCTGCGCGATGGCGGCGTTCGGCATGAGCAACCCGCCCAGGACGACCAGCGCAACGAGGATTTTCCGGCCCACGAAGCACCCACCCTTCTCCAGAAGTGAGGAGAAAGAACCATCCCCGGGTGCGGTTCGTCAATGCTTCACCGGCCGTGCCGCAGGACGGCTAACGGAGTGTGTACCCAACCGTTACGCAACACCGGATCGGACGGCGCCCACCTGCACGATCACTCCGCCCATGGAACTCGTCCGGTTCACCGCGCGCGTCGATCAGGCGTCTTGTCAGCCGCGCAGCCACCGAGCAGTGACCACCTGCGCAGCCGGACCATCGTCAGATTCTTGGCGGCCTTCTCACGAAGACGACGATTTCGCCGACCCGAGGGCTACTTGAGAAATCGATCCCCGGCGAGTGAAACGACCGGATTCAGTGTTCGCCCCAGCGGGCCTGCTGCCACCGCACCGCTTCCGGACGAGCACCGTCGACGACGTACTCCAGCAATCCGGCGCGCAGGGCGCGGAAGGCGAGCACGGAGTCCTTCGGGAACAGCAGCGCGCTGCCCGTGTCGAAGCGCAGCTTCGGCGCCCCCGGCAGCGGCTCCTGGTTGTGGCTGTGCCAGGAGGTGAGGTCGCCCTCCTCGGACTCCTCGGTGTAGTTGAGCACGCCCACCTCGGCCTCCGGATCGGTCACGACCCGCAGCTGCTGGTACGGCCCCGCGATCTCGTCGCTCTCGTACGGCCGGTCCCACACGTACAGGTGCGCGGCCGCTCCCGCTGTCGGCGGCCGCAGCACCTTCTCCACCAGGGCGGCCTTGTCGTCGGAGGTCGTCGCGTAGTGGCGCTCGCCGTCGACGACGGCGGTGGCGACGGTGACGCCGAGTTCGGTGTTGCGCGCCCCCACCGCCTCCGAGCGCAGCGCGTCCAGGCATTCCCGCGCTTCCCGCAAGGCCTTGATCGCGGCGCCCTGGTGCAGGACCAGCTCGCCCCAGTACGGATGGCCGTGGATCTTGTTGAGCTCGCCGTAGACGGCGTTGGTGGACTCGATCAGCTTGTCCACCTGGTCCAGCGGAACGTCGGTGAGGCGGGCGAACACGACCGCCAGAGGTTCGACCGGACCGTCTTGCAGAGGCGGATTCGACATGCCTTCGTTGCACCCCACGGGAGTCGATTCAGCTGTTCTCGCATGGACACGCCGCCGCTCATGATGCCAACCCGCTCGACGCGCGCGGACAGCGGTACCGGGGGAACGAAGACTACCTGTCGTGATCTTGCGATCTCACAGCGCGGCCGCTTCCTCGCCTGCACCGGAATAACAGCTGTTCAGGAACCTGATCGGCACCTCGCCGAGATCCGCCGGGCCGGTCGATCCGCGTGCCCGCGACGACCCGGCGGACGGCTGCGATCAGCTGGCTTGGCCCCGGAGCAGACCGTCGGCCGGTTCCGCGTCCGCGGCCATCCCGAGCAGCGACCGGCCCAGTGCCTCCGGATCGCCGAAGCCGATCCGGCCCGCCACGTCATCGGGCAGGCTCAGCATCGACATCGCCACGCCCATCATCCCCGCCTCGAGCAGGCCGCCACCGCGAGCGGAGATCGGCTCGCCCACCGCGGCGTGCAAGGTCACCGCCGAGTCCACCCCGGCCAAGGTCATCTCGCCGAGCGCGGCGCGGACCTGCGGGTTGCGCACGCCCTCCAGCTGCAGTTCGAACAGGGCCAGGAACTGCGACCGGGCCGAGGTCGCCATCCGGTGCAGCATCGCCACGTACAGCGTGCGCACATCCGCGGCGGAGACTCCGTCCGGCATCCCCTCGCGCAGCCGGCGCATCGCGGCCGTGTGCTGATCGGCCATCTGCCGGGCGACCGCGACGTACAGGGACTCGCGACTGGCGTGGTAATTCTTGGTGGTGCCCTCGGGGAACCCGGCTTCGCGGTCCACCGCCCGATGAGTCAGGCCGCGACCCCCTTCCCGCGCCAGAACTTCGATCGCGGCGTCGGCGAGCTGGACCCGACGATTCCTACGCTGCGGCATGCAACCCCTGTGCTCTTGCGTCGACACGTCTCTGCCTGGTGCCGGTCTCGCGCGTCGGCAGCCGCCCGCGAGGCTGACACCACAGAGTAATCATTGTAGCGAGAGTGATCACCGCACCGCGATCAACACGACGGCGAGCCCCAAGAAATCGAAAGTTGCCGTCTGGCCCGTCATTGGTATAGACCGGCAGAGTTCCGCAGTCCGCATCCAGGAGTCCGCGCATGCCCGACACTTCCGACATCGGCCGAACCGACACCACCGCGCCCGATCCGGCGCGGACACCGACCGTGACCGGCCCGCACCACGCCGAACCGACCCTCGCCCACCTCCGCAAGATCGGCGAGCACAACGCGGCGGCGCTACGCGAGGCGGCGCGAACGCTGATCAACTGCGTGCGCGAGGACGGACTGGTGTTCACCGCCGGTGCCGGGCACTCGCTGGCCGGGGTCATGGAATCCTTCTACCGAGCGGGCGGACTCGCCGCGGTGCGCCCGCTGTACCACCCGGATCTGCTGCCGCTGCACGGAGCGGTCGCCTCCACCGCCACCGAACGCACCAGTGGGCTCGCGGCGCAGGTGCTCGACCAGGCCGCGTTCCGCGGCGGCCGGGACGCACTGGTCGTCTTCTCCAACTCCGGGGTGAACCCGTACCCGGTGGAGCTCGCCACCACCGCCTCCGCCGCCGGGTCCACCGTCATCGCCGTCACCTCACCGCTGGCAAGCGCGGACGCTCCGCTGCGTGCGGGCACCACGCTCGCGGCGCAGGCCGGAATCGTGCTCGACACGCTGGTGCCAGGCGGTGACGCCAGCTATCCGCCCGCCGCCCCGGTCACCGCGCCGCTGTCCTCGCTGGCCAACGCCTACCTGTGGAACATGCTGCTGGTGGAGCTGCACGACGCCGCGCAGCGGGAGGGCGTGGAACTTCCGGTGTGGCGCAGCGCCAACACCATCGGCGGCGACGAGGCGAACAAGGCCAACCTCGCGCATTACGGAGCCCGAGTTCCGGGCCTGACCTGAGCTGGAACCGCCGAAGCCGGTCCCGCGAACAGCGGAACCGGCTTCGGCGTGAAGATCAAGCGCGTCGGGCTGCTCAGCCCCCGAGCAGGCCTGCGAGTTCCGCGATGCGGCGGATCTGCGCGGCCCGTTCCGCGGCGAGCTGCTGTTCCGGATCCACGACCTCGTCGGCCTGGGCCAGCAGCGCCAGTGTTTCGCGCACCGCCCCCTCCGGCGGCGCGCTCACCGCCTCCACCAGGCGATCCACCGCCGAGTCCAAGTCGTCGGCGGCGACCACCGAGTTCGCCAGGCCGATCCGCTGCGCCTCATCGGCCGTCACGTCCCGGCCGGTCACGCAGATCTCCACCGCACGCGCATAGCCGACCGCACGCACCAACGGCAGCGTGCCGCCGAGGTCCGGAACCAGGCCCAACCCGGTCTCGGCCATCCGCAGCATCGCGTCCTCGGTCAGCACTCGCAGGTCGCAGGCCAGCGCCAGCTGGAAACCCGCGCCGATGGCGTGCCCCTGCACGGCTGCGATGGTGACCCGATCCGGCTCCCGCAACCAGCTGAACCCCTGCTGGAAGGCGGCGATGTCGGCGTCGGCCTCTTCGGTGGGACGTTGCACCAGCGAGATCAGACCGGGCGCCCCGTCCACGTCATCGACCCCGAACAACCGTCTGTCCAGTCCGGCGGAGAACGCGCGCCCCTCTCCGCGCACCACCACGACCCGCACTTCCGGGTCCAGGGACTGGCCGATTTCGCGCAACGCAGCCCAGGTCACCGGGGTCTGAGCGTTGAGCTTGTCCGGGCGATCGAGTGTGATGGTGGCACGCCGACCTTGGACCGTGAGCCCCACACCGCCACGGTCCAGAAGGTCGGCGTCCATCCTCGACTGCTCCAAGCGGGCCTCCATCAGTTCTGCGTTGACCGGGCAGGAATCGCGCAAGACGTTACCCGCCGGTCGTAAACGGACCGCATCGAACCGATCATGCCCGCCGAGTCACTTCTTCTTGGTACGCGTTGCACCCCCACGGCCGCGCAGCTGCACGCCCGACTCGCTCAGCACCCGGTGCACGAACCCGTAGGAACGCCCGGTCGCCTCGGCAAGGGCGCGAATGCTCGCTCCCTTCTCGTATTTCTTCTTCAGGTCACTGGCAAGCTTGTCCCGGGCGCTCCCTGTAATTCGCGCACCCTTCTTCAGGTCAGCCACAGTGTCCCCGCCTTCCCTCCGAACAGGTCGGGCCGCTCGCGACCCCTGTCGTCGCAATGATCGAACAGGACGGCCGTAAACGCCAGGCGATCATGCAAAAAGATCGCCCAACGGTTGAGATCGAGAGGCTGCGATCACCGGAATGCGCTCGACCGATCGGTCTAGCCAACTCGCGACATCCGGCGGTGAAGACCGCCATCTCACGGCATTTTTGCTGTTCAGAGCGTTGTTACAGAGAGAGATCAGTCGCCGCTCGCCGACAGTGACGACCGGTCGTCGCAGCAGGTCGTGATCCGTTACATGAGCCGAGGGGTGCGAAAAAACACTCGTCAGGCGAGTTGCACTAGCTCCAAGTAATCAGCCGACCAGTGGTCCTCGGTCCCGTCGGGCAACAGGATCACACGTTCCGGCTCCAATGCTTCCACGGCGCCGGGATCATGCGTGACCAGAACGACCGCTCCGCTGAAACTGCGCAGCGCATCAAGGACCTGTTCGCGGCTGGCGGGGTCGAGGTTGTTCGTCGGTTCGTCCAGCAGCAGCACGTTCGCCGCGCTGGAGACGAGGCCTGCGAGCGCCAGCCGGGTCTTCTCACCGCCGGAGAGCGTGCCCGCAGGCTGATCGAGCTGCTCACCGCGGAATAGGAACGTCCCGAGCAGCGTGCGCAGCTGCTGTTCCGGGGTGTCGGGGGCGGCGCTGCGAATGTTCGACCACACGCTGGCGTCGTGGTCGAGGGTCTCGTGTTCCTGCGCGTAGTAGCCGACGCGCAGACCGTGGCCGGGCACCATGCCGCCCGCGTCGGGCTCCTCCATGCCGCCGAGCAGGCGCAGCAGCGTCGTCTTGCCCGCACCGTTGAGCCCGAGCACCACGACCTTGGCACCCCGGTCCACCGCCAGGTCCACGCCGCTGAAGATCTCCAGCGAGCCGTAGGACTTCGACAGGCCGCTCGCGGTCAGCGGCGTCCGCCCGCAGGGCGCGGGGTCCGGGAAGCGGATCTTGGCGACCTTGTCGTCGACCGTTTCCTCTTCCAGGTCGTTGACGAGCTTCTCGGCGCGGCGGGCCATGTTCTGCGCGGCGACGGCCTTGGTGGCCTTGGCGCGCATCTTGTCGGCCTGCGCCATGAGCACGGAGGCCTTCTTCTCGGCGTTGGCTCGTTCCCGGCGGCGGCGCTTCTCGTCGGCGGCCCGTGCCTCCTGGTAGCGCTTCCAGTCCATGTTGTAGACGTCGGCCTCACCACGAACGGCGTCGAGGAACCAGACCTTGTTCACCACGTCGGCCAGCAGCTCCACGTCGTGGCTGATGACCACGAGACCGCCGTCGTGGGTGCGCAGGAACTCGCGCAGCCAGTTGATGGAGTCCGCGTCGAGGTGGTTCGTCGGCTCGTCGAGCAGCAGCGTCGTCGCCGAACGGCCGCCCGGCCCCGCCTCGGAGGCGGCGAACAGGATGCGGGCGAGCTCGACGCGGCGGCGCTGGCCACCGGAGAGCGTTTGCAGCGGCTGTTCGAGGATGCGTTCGGCCAACCCGAGGTTGGAGCAGATCCGGCCGGCCTCGCTCTCGGCCGCGTAGCCGCCGCGGGCGGAGAACCGCTCCTCCAGCTTGCCGTAGCGGTTGATCGCCTTGTCCCGCTGGCGGTCGTCGGCCAGCTCGGCCATCTCGGTCTGCGCCTTCTCCATGTCGCGCAGCATCTTGTCGAGGCCGCGGGCGGAGAGCACGCGCTCCTTCGCGGACACCGACAGGTCTCCTTCGCGGGGATCCTGCGGCAGATAGCCGAGCTCGCCGCGGCGGATGAGCTCACCGGCGTACGGCTCGCCTTCACCGGCGAGCACGCGCAGCGTGGTCGTCTTGCCCGCGCCGTTGCGGCCGACGAGGCCGACGCGGTCACCTGGCTGCACGCGCAGCGTGGCGCCGGAGAGCAGGATGCGCGAACCCGCGCGCAGTTCAAGGCCCGAGGCAGAGATCAAGGAAGGCTCCGAAGACGTAGTGGTCGAGCGAGTTCACGAAAAAGCCCACCGCAGGCCGGTGACGACCGGAATCGGATGGGCCGAGAACGTCGCCGCTAATCAGCGGAGACGGTTGTGCGCGGCCCTCGCAGGCGGAGTTTCGCCGCGCACTTCTTCGTTGCGCGCTTGCTCACCACGTATCCAGTGTAGCCGGTCGCCTCCCCACCACCGGCGTGCACTCCGCCACCTGGCCCGTTCGTCACGGCCTGCATAGGTATCCGAGTAGCGGAACCTCAGCTGCTTCCTCGCTGCGGGGTCCTTTTCCCCAAGTGGCTCCGCCACGAGAGAAAAAGCCGTCCGCGCGAGGAAGCAGCTGAGAACCCGCCGGTGGTCGGCTTGCTTGGGTGGTCACTGCTCGGCGGCTTCGCCGCTGACAGCACGCAGCGCATGGGCCGCACTGCAACGACTGCCGGCGCTCGGTGGTCACGGTTCGTGGATGTGGACCTCGACCGCGATGGCGCGTTCGGCGGCGTCGTCGAGGATCGAGCGGCGTGGCTCGGGGACGTCGAGGACGCGGGGTTCGGCGGTGGCCAGCAGGTCGCGCAGCCGTGGTTCGGCGCGCAGCGTCTCCAGCGCCCGGCGGTCGCCGCCGAGCACGAGGGCGTCGAGCCGGTCGCGTTCGGGCAGCAGCACTCGCGCTACGTCGGCGGCTGCGGACTCCAGGGAGCGCCGCGCCTGGCCAACGCGGCGCCGGGCGAACCGCTGCTGGGACTGCCCGCCCGCCTTGTTCCGGCCGTGCACCAGGTGGCGGTCCGTGGTGGACACCTCAACGACACCGCCGCGGGCGATGCCGACGCTGTGCGCGCCGAGACGCACCAGCACCAGCCCGATCCGCCGCGGAACGCTCACGTGCTCGACCAGCGGGTCGACGGCGAGTCCGGGGATTTCTCCGTGCGGGCCGGGCAGTTCCTCGAACGGCACCTCCACCACCGCGACGGCACCGTCGACGGCGGTGACCGTCACTCGCCGCTCGGTGCGCTCGGTGCGCTCGATGCCGCCGTGGCGGGTGCCGAATCGCTCGAACCAACCCGCCAGCCGATCCGGCGGCACCGGAACCGCGCGTCCGCCGCCCGCCAGTTGCCTGCCTCGCATGGCTCCATCCCAGCACGTCCGCACAGCCCTGCCGACCGCCGTTCATCGGCGACGCCGGTTTTTTTCCTTCCGCACCCTTGCCGGGCCACTGTCCCCTCGTTAACGTGCACCAACTTACAGCGTTAGTTATCTGGGACACACCGACTCCGAAGGGTGCGCCGCGATGGCCTCTCCCTCCTCCCAGGCTCGCCGGGTGGCTTTAGCCAGCCTCATCGGCACGACCATCGAATGGTTCGACTTCTTCATCTACGGCACCGCCGCGGCGCTGGTGTTCAACAAACTGTTCTTCCCCGAGTTCGACCCGTTGATGGGCACCCTCGCCTCGTTCGCGACGTTCGCGGTCGGGTTCATCGCCCGCCCGCTCGGCGGCGTCCTGTTCGCGCACTTCGGCGACCGGCACGGCCGCAAACCGGTGCTGGTCCTGTCATTGCTGCTGATGGGCGTCGCGACCGTGCTGATGGGCGTGCTGCCGACCTACGAGACCATCGGCGTGGCCGCACCGCTGCTGCTCACGCTGCTGCGGTTCGCTCAAGGCCTCGGCGTCGGCGGGGAATGGGGCGGAGCGGCGCTGATGGCCGTGGAACACGCCCCCGCCCACCGCCGCGGCTTCTACGGGAGCTGGCCGCAGATCGGGGTGCCCGCCGGATTGCTGCTGGGCAACCTCACGTTCTCCGCGCTGTCCGCGAGCGTCAGCGACGCCGAATTCCTCGCCTGGGGCTGGCGGGTGCCGTTCCTGTGCAGCGCGGTGCTCATCGTCATCGGCTTCTTCATCCGGCTGCGAATCAGCGAGAGCCCGGTGTTCGAGCAAGCCGCGCGCAGCGAGCCGCATTCGCGCACCCCGGTGCTCGACGTGCTGCGCGAGCATCCGCGAATCGTGGCGCTCGCGGCGGGATCGTTCCTGGCCACCAACGCCACCTTCTACGTCGGGACCACCTGGATCGTGTCCTACGCGACGACCTCGCTGGACTACGAACGGACGTCGATCCTGAACGCGAACGCGCTGTTGAGCTTCGTCGACATCCCACTGATGCTGGCCTTCGGGCTGCTGTCGGACCGCATCGGGCGGCGGGGCATGTCGATGGCGGGAATGGCCGGACTGGCGGTGTTCGCGGTGCCGTACTTCCTGCTGGTGGACAGCGGTTCGATCATGCTGTTCCTGATGGGCGGCATCGTCGTGCAGGTGTGCCGGACCGCGGTGTACGGACCGCAGTCGGCGTACTTCTCGGAGCTGTTCAGCACCCGCTTCCGCTACAGCGGCGCCTCGCTCGCCTACCAACTCGCGGCGATCCTCGGCGGCGGGCTGGCGCCGATGATCTGCACCGCCCTCTACAGCTGGACCGGGTCGTCGATGGCCATCGCCGGATACGTGGTGGTGCTGTGCCTGATCTCCCTCGGCTCCAGCTACCTGCTGGCGGAGACGTACCGCAAGGGACTCACCGAGGACACCGCCGCCGCACCGCTCGACCGAACCTCAGATTGAGATTTCCGAGAACAGGCGGGTGGTCCGGCCGGAAAGGGCTTCCAGCAGGGAGGCCGCCTGGTCGTCGGTGAGGGAGGCGATGAAGTCGATCACGGCGCGGCCGCGGGCTCGGCGGTCCAGGTCCGCGCCGCTGATCGGCTCACCACCCGGGGACAACGCGGCCGGATCGGCCGAGCGCAGGTCGGCGAACTCCTGGTGCGCCCGGTCGAACAGGTCGCGCAGCCGATGCGGCAGCCGGGCCGCCTCGCTGCGGTCGATCAGCCACGAGTCCAGCGCCGTGACCAGCTTGGTCAGCAACCGGTCCTGGCCGCGCTGGTGCAACGCCAGATCCGGGCGCTGCAGCACGAAGCGGCGATGCACGAACTTCAGCACCTGCACCTCGTGCCACTGCTCCGGACCGAGCGACACGTGCCCCGAACGCACCGTCGGCCGCCGCTCCACCCGCACGCCTTCGACCAGCCTGCGAGTCCACTCGCCGGAGAACACCGCCACCGTCTGCTCGGCCTGCTTCGAACGGTCGAACGGCACCTGCAGCAGCTTCGTCACCAGCTCCTCGACGACCTTCTTCACGGCCTGGGTGAAAGCGTCGTCGGAGGCGATCCAGGAGTCCTTCGCGTGCAGCCTGCGCCGCAGCCGCTCCAGCGACCGGCCCGGAAAGTGCTCGGTGCGGGCGAGCTCGGCATCGCCCAGCGCGGCGAGCTGCACCTGGTGGGCGAGCCACTCGGTGAGCTCATGCGAGACGGTCGTGTGCTGCAGGATGCCGACCCGGTGGAAGTCCTCCAGGTCGTGGATGGCGTAAGCGATGTCGTCGGCGGTGTCCATCACCGACGCCTCAACGGTCTGCTGCCAGCTGTCCACCAAGCCGCGGAACGCCGAACGGCAGTCGCGCATGTCGTCGAGCTCGGTGACGTAGCAGGAGAACTTCGCCGAACCGGTGCCCGGCGCCTCGTCCGGCTCGGACGCGCCGCGCGGCGGCTCCCGCAGGTCACGCGGGTGCGGGGACGGGCGGTGCAGTCGCGTCCACGGGTACTTCAGCAACGCGGCGCGCACCGCCGCGGTGAGGTCGAGGCCGTCCCCGGAACCGTCCGGATCGCCGCGCACGTCGATCGAACTGACGATGCGGAACGACTGCGCGTTGCCTTCGAACCCGTCCGGCAACCCGAACTCGACGCGCGCGATCCGATCCAGCACGGTCTCGCCGAGATGACCGAACGGCGGATGCCCGAGATCGTGGCCCAGCCCGGCGGCCTCCACGACGTCCAGGTCGCAGCCGCCGAGCTCGTCCATCGCCGCCTTCGCATCCGGATCCACGTGCAGCCGCTCGCCGATGGCCCGCGCCACCTGCGCGACCTTCAGGCTGTGCGTGAGCCGGTTGTGCAGCAGCATGCCGGAACCGCTGGGGCTCACGACCTGCGTCACGCCGCCGAGGCGCGCGAAGAACGCCGAACTCGACACCCGGTCCCGATCCGCCCGGAACGGGCTCGTCGCCAGGTCCGAGGCCGGCCGGCCGTTGCGGATGGCGTCGCTGCGGCGGGAGGTTCGCTGGACCGGCGGATCGGTTCGCATGCCCAGCACGTTAGCGGCGTCCGGCCGTGCGGCGGCACCCGCACCCGGCGTGATCTGATGCTCGCGTGGTGGACGTGCTCATCGTCGGGGCTGGGCCTGCGGGCCGAGCGGTGGCCGCGGCGTGCGCCGACACCGGCCTGGCCGTGACCGTGATCGATCCGGCGCCGCGCCGGGGGTGGCCGCACACCTACAGTTCCTGGCTCGACGAGCTGGACGCGGCGGTGCCGCGTTCGACGCTCGCCTCCGTGACCGCCACCATGCGCGTCTTCGGCACCTCCCCGCGCGACCTGGCCAGGCCGTACGCGGTGCTGGACAACACCGCGCTGTGGAAGCACCTGTGGCGTCCCGACGTCCACGACATCACCGGGCGCGTCGTGGGCGCCGAGCACGGTCCTACCGGTTCGACGGTGCAGCTCAAGGACGGCAGGCGGCTCGCAGCGGCCGCCGTCGTCGACGCCAGCGGCGCCGCGCGGGTGCTCTCCGGGGGCCGCCCGCCCCGGCCCGCGGCACAGCAGTCCGCGGTCGGAGTCGTGGTGGACGCCGCGACGGCCGAACCGCTGTGCCCGGTGGGCAGCGGAGTGTTCATGGACTGGCGTCCCGCTCCCGACACGCGCGGCGGCTGGCCGACGTTCCTGTACTGCGTCCGGTTCGGCACCGGCCAGGTGCTGTTGGAGGAGACCTCGCTGGCCCGGCGGCCCGCGATGCCGTTGACGCTGCTGCGCAGGCGATTGCACGGCCGGCTCGCCGCGGCCGGGATCACCGTGCCCGACGGCGCCCCCGAAGAGCGGGTGCGCTTCCCGGTGGACGATCCGATCCCGCTGCCCGGCCGGGTGGTGCCGTTCGGCGCCTCGGGCGGGCTGGTGCATCCGGCCAGCGGTTTCAGCGTCGCCGCCGCGCTGCGGCAGGCGCCGTGGGTGGCGGGAGCGTTGAGCGCGGGACTCACTGCGGGGCCGGCCAAGGCCGCGAAGGCCGCCTGGTCGATCCTCTGGCCGCCGCGCGCGATGGCGACGCACGCACTGCACAGGCGTGCGCTGCGGTCGCTGCTCGTGTTCCCGCCGAGCCTGGTGCCGGAGTTCTTCGAGGCGTTCTTCTCCCTGCCCGAAGCCGACCAGGCCGCGTTCCTGGCGGCCGAACGCGACCCGGCCCGAACGGCCGCCGCGATGACGACGCTCTTCCGCCGTTCCCCCTGGTCGGTTCGGCGCAGGCTGGTGGCCGGCGGTTTCGGTCCCGGTGGCGGCGAGGCGCAGCACGGCTTCGGCGGCCTCTGACATGTCGTTCGCGTCGCGAACAGCACGTCAGGACGTTGTGTGAGTTCCCACAACGGGTGGGCGAGTTGGGTGCCCCGGCCCCGGTAAGCGCGCTAGGTTGGCGTTCGGCATAGCCCGCCGCCCCGAGGCGAGGAGCAGCTGAGATGTCGGTGAACAGGTCGTGAACCCGCTCGATGGAGTGCCATGAGTGCAGGCAGCATCGACCCCGTGCTCGCGCTGGTCAACGAAGTGCGCTTCGCGTTCCAGCCCCTGATCAACGTGAAGACCGGTGCCATCGTGGCGGTGGAAGCCCTCGCCCGGCCCACCGGTGGGGACGTCCATGACCTGTTCCGGGAGGCCGCTCGGCATCGCAAGCTCACGGAACTCGACATCGAGCTGGCCCGGTCGGCGGTCACCGCGGCCGCCGACCACGAGACCCTGTTACCGCTGCACGTGAACATCTTCGGCGGCACCGTCACCCACGACCTGCCCCGCCTCGAACTGCTGCTGGACCGGTTGCGCGAAGTGGGGCGCCGCCCGCAGGAAGTGACGCTGGAGATCGGGCCGCCGTTCGCGCGGCTGGACCCGGCTCAGCTCGTCGAAGGGGTGCACGCCCTCAAGTCCGACGGGTTCCAGATCGCGGTGGACGGCGTCGGGGACGGCGATGTGCCGCTGACGCTGATCGCGGACATGGAACCCGGCATGGTCAAGCTGGACCGGGGTGTGGTGCGCGGTCTGCCGGACTCCGCGCCGCGCCGAGCGGTGCTGGAGTCGGTGCGGCACCTGTGCGAGGCCGCCGACGCGGACCTCGTCGCCGAAGGCGTGGAGAACGAGCGGCAGCTGTCCGCGTTGCGCCGCACCGGGGTGCGGCTGGTGCAGGGCAACCTGCTGGCGCCGGCCGCGCGCAGGCCACCGACGACGATCACCGTTCCGGGCGTCGCTGCCGAGGTCACCGATCCGTCCGGGCAGCCGGTGAACACGCTCGCGGCCGGCCCGCGAGTCACCGAGTTCCTCTCCCCCGCCACCTTGCTGTCGGTGGACGCGACCGCGGACAAGGTGCGCGGCGTCCTCGCCGACCACCCGGAGATCAGCGGCGTGGTGCTGGTCGACGAGCACAACCGCCCGCAGTTCACCATCGACCGCAACCGGTTCCTGCTCGCCGTCACCGGCCCCTACGGGCACGCGCTGCACGCGAAGCGGCCCGCCTCGCGGCTCGCCGACGAACCTCGGGTGGTCACCACGGCCACCACCGCGATAGAGGCGTTGAGCCTGGTCACCCGTTCCGATCAGTACCGGATGTACGACGACGCGATCGTCGTCGACGAGGCAGGCCGCTGCCTGGGCGCCGTGCGCGCCGGGCACCTCATCCGCGGCATGGCCGACCTGAAGGTGGAGGAGGCCGCGGCGCTGAACCCGCTGACGCGGCTGCCCGGCAGCGACGCCATCGCCAGGGACGTCGGCAGGCGGATCTCCGCCGGTGACGTGTTCGCGGTGAGCTGGCTGGACATCGACGGGTTCAAGTCCGTCAACGACAGCGTCGGGTTCTCCGCGGGCGACGACCTGATCCGGGTCATCGGGCGGGTGCTGACCGACGCCGCCACCTCGCTGACCTCGGTGACCGTCGGACACGTCGGCGGGGACGACTTCCTGCTGGTGGCCGACCTGGACGATCTGGTGCCGCTCTCGGAGTTGCTGCTGGATCCGGAGCGGGAGGCCGGCGGGGTGCCGGTGACGTTGTCGCTGGCGACGCTGGTGTGCACGCAGAGCACCGTGACCTCCTACGACGAGGTGTCGCGGATGCTGGCGCCGCTCAAGCAGGACGCGAAGGCGTTGACCGGTTCCAGCTGGGTGATGTCGCGTCCCGGTTCGGAACACGTCGACGTGCTGCGCGGCAAACCGCAGCAGCCGCCCCCGCCGTCCTTCCCGGGTCCGGCGACGATGCCGCCGCCCGGTCTCGCGCCCGGGTCCGGTCCGCCGCCCGCCACGGGACCGCCGTCCGGCGGACCGCACTCGCGGAGCTCGGGTTCGGCCGATCCGTCCGCGATGCGCTTCCCCACCGAGGACCCCGACCCGGGCCTGCCGCAGGCCCAATCCCGCGTCCCGGGCCGCTGACCAGCGGCGTCGCGAATCCGACCCCGAACACACTGATCGCCCCTGGCAGAACCAGGGGCGATCAGTGATTACGCGTTCACGAGAAGTACTTCACCGTTGTCTTGTCAGCGGCGAGGCCGCTGAGCGGGGACCACCAACGCGGCCCGACCATCGGCGGGTTCTCAGCGGCCTTCCCCGGGGACGGCCCATTCGCCCAGTAGGGGACTCAGAAATGGGATCCCGCAGCGAGAAGGCCACTGAGGTTCCGCTACCCGCCCCGCCGAGCACGGCGAGCCGAAGGAGCACGATCAGACCGTGAAGCCGAGTGCCCGCAGTTGTTCGCGGCCTTCTTCGGTGATCTTCTCCGGACCCCACGGCGGCATCCACACCCAATTGATGCGGAAGTCGCTGACCACGCCGCCGCCGGGACCGCCGGTGAGCGCGGAGCGAGCCTGCTCCTCGATCACGTCGGTCAGCGGGCAGGCCGCGGAGGTCAGCGTCATGTCCACCGTGGCGCTGTTGTCCTGCTCGACGCGGACGTCGTAGACGAGGCCGAGGTCGACGATGTTGATCCCCAACTCGGGATCCACGACGTCGCGCAGCGCCTCTTCCACGTCTTCGAGCGCGGCGAGTTCGGCCGCCGGGGCCGGGGGCTCCGGCAGGTTCTCGGCGCCGCGCGCCACGTCAGTGGCCTCGCCCGCGGCCGCCTCGTCCTGCACGGCCGCCTCGTCCTGCACCTGGGTCTGGTCTGTCATGACGCTCCCACCTCGTCGACGACGCGCGAAACGGCGTCCTTGAAAGCCATCCACCCCAGCAACGCGCACTTCACGCGTGCCGGGTATTGCGCCACACCGGCGAACGCGATGCCGTCCTCCAGGACGTCCTCGTCGGGCTCCACCTTGCCACGGCCCTGCATGAGCTCGCTGAAGGCGGCCTGCCGCTGCATGGCCTCCTTCACCGGCTTGCCGACCACCAGGTCGGTGAGCACCGAGATCGAGGCCTGGCTGATCGAACAGCCCTGCCCCTCGTAGGAGACGTCCTCGATGATCGCGTCGAGGCCGTTGCCCGCCAACCGGACGCGCAACGTCACCTCGTCCCCGCACACCGGGTTGACCTGCGAGGACTCCGCGTCGAACGGGTCCCGCAGGCCGTGCCCGTGCGGGTTGCGGTAGTGGTCCAGGATGATCTCCTGGTACATCTGTTCGAGCTGCATCACACGTCCTTCAGCCGTTCACCCGACACCGAAGAAACGCTGGGCCTCCCGCACAGCTTCCCCGAGCGCCCGGACCTCGTCCAGATCGTTGTAGAGGTAGAAGCTCGCGCGCACCGTGGCGGGCACGCCGAACGTCCGGTGCAGCGGCCACGCGCAGTGGTGACCGACGCGCACCTCGACGCCCTGGCTGTCCAGCACCTGACCGGCGTCGTGCGGATGCACGCCGTCGACCACGAAGGCCACCGTGGCGCCGCGGGCATCGGTGTTCGCGGGACCGATGATGCGGACCCCGTCGATCGCCGACAGTTCCTCCAGCGCGGCCGCCGCGAGCTTCTTCTCATGCGCCGCGATGCGTTCCATGCCGACCACCGACAGGTAGTCCACGGCCGCACCCAGCCCGACGACCTGGGAGGTCATCGGCACGCCCGCCTCGAACCGCTGCGGCGGCTCGGCGAACGTCGAGCGATCGATGTGCACCATTTCGATCATTGAGCCGCCGGTGATGAACGGCGGCATCGCGCGCAGCAACTCGTTGCGCCCGTAGAGCACCCCGACCCCGGAGGGGCCGAGCATCTTGTGCCCGGAGAACACCGCGAAGTCCACGTCGAGCTCGGCGAAGTCCACCGGCGAGTGCGGCACGGACTGGCACGCGTCGAGCACGACCAGCGCGCCGACCTGGTGCGCCCGCGCCACGATCTCGTCGAGCGGGTTGACCGTGCCGAGCACGTTGGACTGGTGCGCGACGGCGACCACCTTGGCGCGCTCGCTGATCACGCCGGACACGTCGGACAGGTCGAGCCGACCGTCCTCGGTGACGCCGAACCAGCGCAGCGTCGCCCCGGTGCGCCTGCACAGCTCCTGCCACGGAACGAGGTTCGCGTGGTGCTCCATCTCGGTCACCACGACCTCGTCGCCCGGCCCGATGCGGAAGCGCTCCGCTTCCGGGCCGGACGTCGCGGCGTTGCTCATCGCGTACGCGACGAGGTTGACGCCCTCGGTGGCGTTCTTGGTGAACACCACCTCGTCCACGCCCGCTCCGATGAAGCGGGCGATCTTGGCGCGGGCGTCCTCGTACGCGTCCGTGGCCTCCTCCGCGAGCTGGTGCGCACCGCGGTGCACCGCCGCGTTGGAGGTCTCCAAGAAGGATCGCTCCGCGTCGAGCACCTGGCGCGGACGCTGCGAAGTCGCACCCGAATCCAGATACACCAGGCGCCGATCATCGCGGATCGTGCGGCCCAGGATCTGGAAGTCGGAGCGGATCGCCGCGACGTCCAGCGGCCCCGCGGCCGCACCGGCACTGGTGAGAGGCTGAGCGGTCATGACTGGGCGACGGCCTCCTTCTTGCTGGTGAACCGCACGTAGCCGTTCTTCTCGAGCTCGTCGGCCAGTTCCGGCCCGCCGGACTCGACGACCTTGCCGCCGGCGAACACGTGCACGTGGTCCGGCGTGATGTGGTTCAGGATCCGGGTGTAGTGCGTGATCAGCAGCACGCCCTTGTCGCCCTTTTCCTTGTAGCGGTTCACGCCCTCGGCCACGACGCGCAGCGCGTCGACGTCCAGACCGGAGTCGGTCTCGTCGAGGATCGCGAACTTCGGGTCCAGCAGGTCGAGCTGCAGGATCTCGTGGCGCTTCTTCTCGCCGCCGGAGAAGCCCTCGTTGACGCTGCGCTCGGCGAAGGACGGGTCGATGTCGAGGTCGGTCATCGACTTCTTGACCTCCTTGACCCAGTGCCGAACCTGCGGGGCCTCGCCGCGGACGGCACCGGCGGCGCTGCGCAGGAAGTTCGACATGGACACGCCGGGCACCTCGACCGGGTACTGCATGGCGAGGAACAGGCCGGCGCGGGCGCGCTCGTCCACGCTCATCTCCAGCACGTCCTCGCCGTCGAGCAGGACCGAACCGGAGTCGATCTGGTACTTGGGGTGACCCGCGATGGCGTAGGCCAAGGTCGACTTGCCGGAGCCGTTCGGCCCCATGATCGCGTGGATCTCACCGGTGTCGATCTTGAGGTTCACGCCGTTGAGGATCGGCTTGGCGCCCTCTTCGGTGAGGACGGAACCGTGCAGGTCCTTGATCTCCAGGGTGGCCATTGTGCTGTGTTCTCCTGGTACTTGGGGAAAGAAAGCGAGTTAGGGGCGGCGTCAGGCGCCGACGACGGCCAGCTCGGCCTCGATCGCGGCCTCCAGCCGCTCCCGGACCGACGGCACGGTGATCTTCTGCAGGATCTCGCCGAAGAAACCGCGCACCACCAGTCGGCGGGCCTGTTCCTTCGGAATGCCGCGAGCCTGGAGGTAGAACAGCTGCTCGTCGTCGAACCGGCCGGTGGCGCTGGCGTGGCCGGCACCCTCGATCTCGCCGGTCTCGATCTCCAGGTTCGGCACCGAGTCGGCGCGGGCGCCCTCGGTGAGCACCAGGTTCCGGTTGAGCTCGAAGGTCTCGGTGCCTTCGGCCGCGGCCCGGATCAGCACGTCGCCGATCCACACCGAGTGCGCCCCGTCGCCCTGCAGCGCGCCCTTGTAGAGCACGTTGCTGCGGCAGTTCGGCTGCGCGTGGTCGACCAGCATCCGGTGTTCCAGGTGCTGACCGGCGTCGGCGAAGTACAGGCCGAGCAGCTCGGCGTCGCCGCCCTTGTCGCCGTAGGTGATCGTCGTGTTGACCCGCACCAGGTCGCCGCCGAGGGTCACCGCCAGGTGCCGGAACACCGCGTCCCGGCCCAAGTAGGCGTGCTCGGAGCTGACCTGCGTGGCGTCGTCGGCCCAGTCGTGCACGGACACGACCGACAGCCGGGCGGAGTCGTCGGTGACGAACTCGACGTTCTCACCCAGCACGCCGGAGCCGCGGTAGTCGATGACGACGACCGCTTCGGCGAACCGCTCGGCGCGGATCTGGATGTGCCCGAACGCCGTCTCGCCCTCGCCGGGGCCTTGCACGACGACGCTGACCGGCTCGGCCGGCTGCACGTCCTTCGGGATGGTGATGACGGTGGCCTGCTCGAAGGAGCTCCAGGCCTGCGCGGCGACGCGGTCGGCGGGCACGCCGCCCTTGCCGAGCCGCTCGTCGTCGCGCCCGACGGTCTCGACGGTCACGTCGGAACTCGCCTCGACCTCGACGTTCAGCGAGGCGGTGGCCTTCGCGGTGCCGTCGTGCAGGCCCTTGAGCCGCTTCGTCGGCGTGAAGCGCCAGTCCTCCTCGCGACCGCCGGGGACCTCGAAGGCCTCGACGTCGTAGGAGGTGAAGCGCTGGCCGCGGGACGACTGCGGAACCACAGCTCCCCGTGGGAGTGTTCGGTCAGGCCGTGCTGGGCGTCGGCGGTGTCAGTGGTGCTCGTCATGTCAGCCGACGGCCCCTTCCATCTGCAGCTCGATCAGGCGGTTCAGTTCCAGCGCGTACTCCATGGGCAGTTCGCGCGCGATCGGCTCGACGAAGCCGCGCACGATCATCGCCATGGCCTCGTCCTCGGTCAGGCCGCGCTGCATCAGGTAGAACAGCTGGTCGTCGCTGACCTTGGAGACCGTGGCCTCGTGGCCCATGGACACGTCGTCGACGCGCACGTCGACGTAGGGGTATGTGTCCGAGCGGCTGATGGTGTCCACCAGCAGCGCATCGCACTTGACCGTGGAGGCCGAGTGGTTGGCGCGCTTGGCGACCTTCACCAGACCCCGGTAGGAGGTGCGGCCACCACCGCGGGCGATCGACTTGGAGACGATCGTCGAAGAGGTGTGCGGAGCCATGTGCTCCATCTTCGCGCCCGCGTCCTGGTGCTGGCCCTCACCGGCGAACGCCACCGAGAGCACTTCGCCCTTGGCGTGCTCGCCCATCAGGAACACCGACGGGTACTTCATGGTGACCTTGGAGCCGAGGTTGCCGTCGACCCACTCCATGGTCGCGCCCGCTTCGGCCTTGGCCCGCTTGGTGACCAGGTTGTAGACGTTGTTCGACCAGTTCTGGATGGTCGTGTAGCGGCAGCGAGCGCCCTTCTTGACCACGATCTCCACGACCGCCGAGTGCAGCGAGTCGCTGGAGTAGATCGGGGCGGTGCAGCCTTCGACGTAGTGGACGTAGGCGTCCTCGTCGACGACGATCAGCGTCCGCTCGAACTGGCCCATGTTCTCGGTGTTGATCCGGAAGTAGGCCTGCAGCGGGATGTCGACGTGCACGCCCTTCGGCACGTAGATGAACGAGCCGCCCGACCAGGTCGCGGTGTTCAGCGCGGAGAACTTGTTGTCCCCGGCCGGGATGACCGAGCCGAAGTACTCCTTGAAGGTCTCCGGGTGCTCGCGCAGCGCGGTGTCGGTGTCCAGGAACTGGACGCCCTTCTCCTCAAGGTCCTCGCGGATCTTGTGGTAGACCACCTCGGACTCGTACTGGGCGGCGACACCGGCGACGAGCCGCTGCTTCTCCGCTTCCGGGATGCCCAGGCGGTCGTAGGTGTTCTTGATGTCCTCGGGCAGGTCCTCCCAGCTCTGGGCCTGCTCCTCGGTGGAGCGCACGAAGTACTTGATGTTGTCGAAGTCGATGCCTGAGAGGTCGGCGCCCCAGTTCGGCATCGGCTTGCGCTCGAACAGCCGCAGCGCCTTCAGCCGTGCTTCGAGCATCCACTCCGGCTCGTTCTTCTTGGCCGAGATCTCCCGGACCACGTCCTCGTTGATCCCACGGCGCGCGCCTTCGCCCGCGTCGTTCTTGTCGGACCAGCCGTATTCGTAGTTGCCCAGGGTCGCCAGGGTCTCCTCTTGGCTGAGCTGGCCAGAGTTGTTCGGCACCGTGGTGGGTGTGCGCTGCTCGGCAGCGGCAGTCATACGGACTCCCCTCCGTCATGAATCGGGGCGGTCTGCTGCCCACCGGTCTGGGACCGGTCGGAGGCAGCCGGATCGGTTGCGGCCGGAGCCGACGCCGGAAGGACCTGTTCGGTCTCCGGGCCGTTCGCGGCGGTTCGCGCGGACCGCGTGAGCGGTACGTGCGTAGTGCAGGCCGCATCGCCGTTGGCGATGGTGGCCAACCGCTGCACGTGGATACCGAGGACTTCGGCGAAAGCCTCCGTCTCGGCTTCGCACAGCTGCGGGAAGTCCGCAGCGACGTGCGCCACCGGGCAGTGGTGCTGGCAGAGCTGCTCACCGGAGGCCACGCTGCGCGTCGAGGCAGCGTAGCCCTCGCGTGTCAGCGCACCGGCGAGGACCTCGGCCCGTTCGGTCGTGGTCCGCGCGGCGGCCAGCGCCTCCCGGTGGTGAGCGACCAGCGCGGAGATCCGCTTGCGCGCGAACTCCCGCACCGCCTGCTCACCGTCGGTTTCGGCGATGAACCGCAACGCCGCCACGGCCAGGTCGTCGTAGGCGTGCCCGAACCTGGCCCTGCCGACCTCGGTCAACAGGAACAGCTTCGCGGGCCTGCCCCGTCCCCTGCGCTGACGCGCCGAGGACTCCCTGGTGTAGGCCTCGCCCTCGGAGACCAGCGCGTCGAGGTGCCTGCGCACCGCGACGGAACTGAGCCCGAGTTCCTCGGCCACTGCCGCAGCGGTGATCGGCCCGCGTTCCAGCAGGAGGCGGGCGACCGAATGCCGGGTGCGCCCGTCCCCGGACGGTCCGCCCGCACCCGGTGCCGCGGCACCCGAGTCGGCGGCCGCGGCCGGTGAAGAGGTTCCGGCGTTTTTCACAACACTGATGTTACCTATTTAGGTCGGACACGCCAGAGCGCAGGTCCATCAACGTGACTCGGATCACCCCGACCGGCGGTTGTGCGACGGCGGCACAGCACGATCACCGACTGCCCTAAGCTTCGGCGTCGTGGGTGCAGGCGAAACGAACAAGCGGCACGGAGCCGAACGGGACGACCCCGCGCGATCCGGCGCGCGGCACGAGGACGCCGGATCCGACGGCTCCCCGGGCGACCGCGAACCGGGCGAGGCGGAAACGGCGCCCCGCACGGCCGAAAGCGCTCCGGACATGACCGCGCACGCGCCGGACACCGCTGTTCCGAGCACCGACACCGCCTACGCGGGCGACACGCCCGCCGACCGGCAGCCCGCGCCGCTGGACGCGCCGGAACGCCGCCAGCTCGACCTCGTCCGCCGCTTCGGCACCACCGGCTCGCTCGTGCTGGCCTTCGGCGCGATCGGCGCAGGTGCCGCGCCCGTCGACAACCCGCTGATCGGGGTGCGGCTGCTCGGCCTGCCCGCGCGCATCCCCACCGTCGCCATGGCGTGCGCCTGGCTCGGCATGCTCATGGTCGTCACCGCGTGGCTGTGGCTGGGCAAGCTGTCCTGGCCCGGCCGGGACCGCATGGTCAGCCGCACCCAGATGGACCGCACCGTCGTGATGTGGGGCCTGCCGCTGGCCATCGCCCCGCCGCTGTTCAGCACCGACATGTACACCTATCTGGCGCAGAACGCGGTGGCCTCGCTCGGCATCAACCCGTACTCGCTGGGGCCGGGCACCGCGCTCGGCGTGGACCACCCGCTGGTCGCGAACGTGCCGAACATCTGGCGGGACACGCCCTCACCGTACGGCCCGCTGTTCCTGCTGTTCGGCCAGCACATCGCCCGGGTCATCGGGGACGACGTGGTGTTCGGCGTGCTGCTGTGGCGCGTCGTGATGATCATCGGGCTGATGCTGGCGATCTGGGCGATCCCGCGGCTGGCCGCGCGCTGCGGCGTGCACCCGGTCGCCGCGCTGTGGCTCTCGGCGGCCAACCCGATCACGCTGTTCCACGTGGTCAGCGGCGCGCACAACGAGGCGCTGCTGGTCGGCATCATGCTCGCCGCCATCGAACTCGGACTGCGCTGGCGCAAGCCGCTGGGCGTGATCGCGGCCGGGGTGCTGCTGAGCATCGGCGGCGCGATCAAACCCCCCGGTTTCGTCGCGCTCGGCTTCTTCGGCATCTACGTGGCCCGCAGGCGCGGCGGTCGAATGCGCGATCTGGTCGGCGTCGCCGCACTGCTCGGCGTGGTGCTGCTCGTCACGATGACGATCATCACGGTGACCAGCGGATGGGGTCTCGGCTGGATCGAGACCTACGACGTGCCGAACCGGATCAAGACCTGGCTGGCGCCGATGACCGCGTTCGGCATGACCGGCGGCGGCCTCGGCATGCTGCTCGGGCTCGGCAACCACACCAACTCGATGCTGGTCATCACCAAGATCTTCGGCTACGCCATCACCGGCGGCGTCTGCCTGCGGCTGCTGTGGCTGTCGTTCAAGGGCCGCATCGAGCCGCTGGCCGCGCTGGGCATCACCCTCGGCACGCTCGCCGTGTTCGGCCCGGTGCTGCACCCCTGGTACCTGCTGTGGATGGTGGTGCCGCTGTCGCTGTCCACCAACGACCACCGGTTCCGGCTGGGCTCGGCCGCGATCTGCTCCATCGTCGCGCTGGTCGTGCCGCCGACGGGCGCCGCTTTCCTGCTGCGCGCCTACCAGATCCCGTTCGCCGTCATCGCCTCGCTGATCGCCTTCGGCATCCTGCTGTGGCTCATGCGCGGCAAGGTTCCGCCGCTGCTGCCCACCCGGAAGGGCGAGCTGCCCACCCGGAAGAGCGAGCACGTCACGTCATAGGCTTGGACGTCGTGAAGGAAGCCGCGAGCACATCCCCGGACGGCCAGGCGGTCGACGCCCCGGCCACCGCACTCGACGTGCGCGGGCTGACCAAGCGCTTCGGCGACACCGTGGCCGTCGCCGGACTGGACCTGCGCATGCCGCGCGGCAGCGTGCTCGCTCTGCTCGGCCCCAACGGCGCGGGCAAGACCACCACCGTCGAGATCTGCGAGGGCTTCCAGCGGCCCGACGGCGGCTCCGTGCGCGTGCTCGGGCTCGACCCGGCCACCCAAGGCGAACGGCTGCGCCCCCGCATCGGCGTCATGCCGCAGGGCGGCGGCGCGTACCCGGGAGTGCGCGCGGCCGAGATGCTGGACCTCATCGCGGCCTGCTCCGCCGACCCGATCGACCCGCGCTGGCTGCTGGACACGCTCGGGCTCGCCTCCGCCGGACGCACCCCGTACAAGCGGCTCTCCGGCGGGCAGCAGCAGCGGTTGTCGCTGGCGTGCGCGCTGGTCGGGCGCCCTGAGCTGGTGTTCCTCGACGAACCGACCGCCGGACTGGATCCGCAGGCCCGGCACCTGGTGTGGGATCTGGTCGCCGCGCTGCGCCGGGACGGCGTCGGCGTGCTGCTGACCACGCACCTGATGGACGAGGCCGAGGCGCTCGCCGACCGGGTCGTCATCGTCGACCACGGCAGAGCCGTCGCCGACGGCACCACTGCCGAGCTCACCGCCGACTCGCAGGGCAGGCAGGAGCTGAAGTTCCACTCCGAACCCGCGCTGGACCTCGACCTGCTGCTGACCGTGCTGCCGGAGGGCTACGAGGCCACCGAGCAGCGCCGCGGGCAGTACGTGGTCCGCGGCACCATCGACCCGCAGGTGGTCTCCGCCGTCACCGCGTGGTGCGCGCGGCACGGCGTGCTGGCCAACGAGCTCCGGGTGAGCAGGCGCAGCCTGGAGGACGTGTTCCTCGACCTGACCGGACGGGAGTTGCGCTCGTGAACCGTGGCGCCGCAGACACAGGTGCGACCGAAACCGGCACCGCCGGACCGGACCTCGCACGCCAAGATCCATCGGGCGCCGGCGACGGCCCGCGACCGGGTGCTCGCCCCGAGGGGCGGTTTCCCGCGGGCACGTTCACGCCCGCGCCCGGCCGGGGCCGTGCGCTGCGGATGCTGGCCGCGCACACCCGCATCGAGGCGCTGCTCATCATCCGCCACGGCGAGCAGGCACTGCTCACGCTGATCATTCCGCTGGCGCTGCTGATCGGGCTGAGCACGCTGCACATCGGCACGGTGCCGGAGCCGCGGGTCGACTCGGTGGCGCCGCGGATCCTCGCGCTGGCGGTGATGTCCACCGCGTTCACCGGGCAGGCCATCGCGCTCGGCTTCGACCGCCGCTACGGCGTGCTCAAGCGGCTCTCGGCGACGGCGCTGCCGCGCTGGACGCTGATCAGCGGCCGGGTGCTGGCGACGCTGCTGGTGGTGGCGTTGCAGGCCGTGCTGCTGGGGATCACCGCGGCGCTGCTGGGCTGGACGCCGAACCCGCTCGGCGTGCTGGCCGCGCTCCCGGTGCTGGTGCTGGGCACGATCGCGTTCGGCGCGGCCGGAGTGCTCGTCGGCGGGGCGTTCCGGGCGGAGATCGTGCTGGCGGTGGCGAACGCGATCTGGTTCGTGCTGCTGCTGGCCGGTGGCTTGGCGCTGCCGGTCGGTGATCTGCCCGGTCCGGTCGCCGTGGCCGCCGAACTGCTGCCCTCGGGTGCGCTGGCGACCGCGCTGGAGACGACCCTGGAGCACGCGGCGCTACCCGGCTGGCAACCGGTGCTGGTGCTGCTGCTGTGGGCGGCCGCGGCGGGTTCGCTGGCGGTCCGCACGACCCGCCTCACCTGATCTGAGCAGCGCGCCGCCGCAGTGGGCAGCGCGGAGTGATCTTGTGGTCGTTTTCTTGGCGGACCCGATGAGCGGTCTCGGCCTGAACCGGCCGACCGTCGGCGGGCTCTCAGCGGCTTCCTCGCAAGGAGGGCGATTCCAGAGCCGCTACTTGAGAATCACGACCGCACCGGCAAGGGGCGCAGAGGTTCCGCACCCCGCCCCCGCTGCGCAGACCATCTGACAAGAACTCATTAGCGAACCTGACGGTTACCGGAAGTAGGGTGGGTGGCATGACAGAGCCGCACACCGATGTGACGCCCGGTGCCGAACTGGCCCGCCCCTGCCACAAGTCGCTCGAAGCGCTGCACGCACTGATCTACTTCAGCCCGGACGCCGACGAAGCGTTCGCCGAGCTGGGACTCGACACGCGCCCCATGCGCTACTTCGCGGGCCGCGCCGCACCGATGGGCGCCGTCGGCGCCGGAGTCGTGGCGGCCACCTTCTACAACTTCAACCCGCGGATCATCGCCGACGTGATTCCGCACGCGTGGTCCATCGCCGACCCCGCCGCGGTCATCGAAACCCGCTTCCGCGCCGCCGACACCGCGCTGCGCAAGCTGCTCGGCGAGCAGGCCATCGCCTCCGACGAGCTCGCCGAGGCCGCCGCGCTGGCCCGCCGCGCCACCGAAGCCTGCCGCCCCGAGGCCCGCCCGCTCTACGCCGGGCACGCCGACCTGGAGTGGCCGCAGGAACCGCACCTCGTGCTCTGGCACGCCATCTCGCTGCTGCGCGAACACCGCGGCGACGGGCACCTGATGGCGCTGCAAGAAGCAGAGCTGTGCGGCCTGCACGCGCTGGTGCTGCAGAACTCCGCCGGAGCGGGCCTGTCCCGCCAGTTCGCCCAGGCCAGCCGCGGCTGGTCCGACGAGGAATGGGCGCAGGCCCAGGACGCGCTGCGCGAACGCGGACTGGTGGACGCCGACGGCGCCGTCACCGACGAGGGCGCGGCGCTGCGGGAGCACATCGAGCAGCGCACCGACGCGCTGGCGGCCGCGCCGTGGGCGCATCTCGGCGCCGAGAACGCGAAGCGCCTCGCCGCGCACGGCAAGCAGCTGAGCAAGCTGGTCGCGCAGAACGGTGCCTTCCCCGGCTCGGCCTTCGCGGGCGGCGCGCGGAAGTAGCCGCCGCACCCGACCTGGCGCACGCCCGTTCCGGGGCGGCACCTACCATCGACACGTGCCGATGCCGTCGTTGCTGTCCCGGATTCCGGCGGCCAGTCACCGCTTGGTGCGCTGGCTCGCGCTCGCCGTTCTCATCACCCAGGCCCTGATCTCGGTGACCGGCTCCGTGGTCCGGGTGACCGGTTCCGGTCTCGGCTGCCCCACTTGGCCGCAGTGCTTCCCCGGCAGCATGGTGCCCATCGAGCACCCCGAGGTCGCCCGGCTGCACCAGGTGATCGAGTTCGGCAACCGCACGCTCACCGGCCTGGTCGGCTTCGTCGCGCTGGCCTGCCTGATCGCCGCGTGGAAGGTGCGCCCGCACCGCCCGCGGCTGGTGCGGCTGGCGCTGATCATGCCGCTCGGCGTGGTCGCGCAGGCGATCATCGGCGGCATCACCGTGCTGGTGGATCTGAGCTGGTGGAGCGTGTCGATCCACTTCATGGCCTCGGCGGTGCTGATCTGGCTGGCCGCCTTGCTGTTCAAGGCGGCGAGCGAGGGTGACGAGGCCCCGACTCCGGTGATCCCCGAGAACATGCGGCGGCTGCTGATCGCGCTGACCGGGGTGACGGCCGCGATGCTGATCGCGGGCACGCTGGTGACCGCGGCCGGGCCGCACGCCGGTGACGCCGAGACTCCCCGGCTCGTCGTGCCGGTCACGACCTTGGTGCAGGCGCACGGCCTGCTGGTGATGGCGTACGTCTGCCTGCTGGCGGTGTTCGGCGTGTGGCTGCGCAGCGCGCGGCCGACGCGGGCGCTGCTGCGGGCGTACACCGCCGCGTGCGTGCTGGTGCTGGCGCAGGGCGCGCTGGGCTCGGCGCAGTACCTGCTGGGCGTGCCCGAGGCGATGGTCGTGCTGCACGTGCTCGGATCCACGCTGGTGATCGCCGTGACGGCGCTGTTGTGGGGCGAGTCCCGCTATCGCGGCAAGCTCCCCGAAGTTCCCGCCGCCGAGGCCGCGGATCCGGTCCCTGCCTGACGCCTGCTCTCGACTCAACCTCCATCGAACCGTTCCAGGTGAATGTCGCCTCAGCCCGGTCTTTCCGGACCATTCACCTGAGGTCGCCGATGAGGTCAACGGCTCCATTCGACCGGTAGCACCGGGCGGATTCTTGTGGTGGTCGCAACGCCTGATGGTTTATGTGGTGGTGAGTAGATCACGGAGGCGTTGGGCTGGGGTGTGCCAGCCGAGTGTTTTGCGTGGTCGGTTGTTGAGTTGTTGGGCGACGTGTTCGAGGTCTTCGGGGCTGTGGATGCGGAGGTCGGTGCCTTTGGGGAAGTATTGGCGCAGGAGTCCGTTGGTGTTCTCGTTCGTTCCGCGTTGCCAGGGTGAGTGGGGGTCGCAGAAGTAGACCGGGACTCCGGTGGTGATGGTGAACTGTTTGTGTGCGGCCATTTCGCAGCCTTGGTCCCAGGTCAGGGAGCCGCGGAGGTGTTCGGGCAGGGTTTTGATCAGGGGATCAGGACGTCGCGGACGGCTTCGGCGGTGTGTCTGCCGGGCAGGTGTCCGAGCAGGACGTAGCGGGTGGAGCGTTCGACCAGGGTCACGATCGCGCTTTCGTTGCGGGTGCCGACGATCAGGTCGCCTTCCCAGTGGCCGGGCACGGCCCGGTCTTCGATCTGTGGTGGGCGTTCGGAGATCATCACCATGTCGTCGAATCGGGGCGTGCGCTGTTCGGGGCTGCGGTGTAGTGCGCGGCGGGTGCGTCCGGTGCGCAGCGCGTCGGCGAGTTCGCGCCGTAACCCGCCTCGTGCCTGGATGTAGATGGCTTGGTAGATCGTTTCGGGACTCACCCGCATGCCTTCGTCGTCGGGGAACTCGGTGACCAGAGCGTGACAGATTTGCTCTGGTGACCATCGTTGCTGCAGGCCGGCGGTGACGTAGTCGCGTAACGGGCCGTGTTGGGCGAGTTTGGAGGCCTTCGGGCGTGCGCGGCTGGCGGCCCATGCCCGCTGCGCCCGGTGCGGCTGATATTCGCCGGCGACGCTGCGGTTGTCGATCTCGCGTTTGACCGTGGAGGGCGACCGGCCCAAAACACGCCCGATCGCCCGCAACGACTCGCCCTGCCGCCACAAGTCAGCGATCGTTTCCCGTTCCGTCACCGTCAAAAACCGGGGGTGCAGCTCAGCTTCGACCACCGCCAACGACAACACTGATCCACTAGTCACAGCGGTGTTGTAGTCGATCCTGTGCCCGTCCGGGTGCACCCGGGCATCACCGATCTTGCGGATCCCCCGATCCCAATCAGCGGCAGTGCGCACATGCACCCCGACCCGTGCCGCAGCATCCCGCCTCGACACCCCGGACCCACGCAACTCGTCGTAGACCGCCCGGCCGGGATGCCCACGCCTGCCCGGTTTCCCACGACCACGAACACCCGCCCTCTTCGCCCACCCGAACGCCGTCGCAGGAGCCACCCCGGCCACCCGAGCAGCACCCGCAATACAGCCCCCTTCACCCTCCAACACCTCGAAAAACCACGCCTTCAACCCCGCAACAACCACGACCCCCACAACCCCTCAAATCCAAGGCGTTGCAAGGACCGCTAGAACCCGCACCGGGCGAAGGGGACATTCACCTCGCGTTGGCGAGGTCAGAGGCGGTGGCGTTGGCGGCCTTCGCGTTCCCAGCGGCGCCAGAGCTCCGGCATCTCGCCGGCGAGCCACTTGTAGAACTCGTGCACGGTGCGCAGCCTGCGGGCGCGCTCACCTTGGCCGCTGAACATGCGCAGCCCTTCCTCGGTGAGCTGTTCGAGCCCGGTGACCTGCTGCATCCGGTGCCGCACCAGTTCCGGCCAGCGCTGTTCCTCGACGCGGTACAGCGCCGCCTCCCGGCCTTGCCGGGTCGTCTTGGAGATGACGCCGAGCCGCAGCAGCAGCCGGACGTTGGTGCTGATGGAGCCACTGCTGGCGTTGAGCCCGTGGGAGAGTTCGGCGGCGGTGCGCTCCGGCGGGTCGCAGATCAGCAGGAACGCGAGGATGCGCCCGGCGATCAGCGGCATGCCCTCGCTCGCCTCGAAGTGCGCCGCCATCTGTTCGATCCACTCGGACATCGCGGGACGATCGGTGCGCTGCGCGTACTCGGTCACCTCAGTGCCTCCGACTGATCGACTTCAACCGTTGCTGAAAACATAGACGCCGGAGAGCCGCAAATCCACCCTGACACGCTCGCAACGCCGGATCGGACTCCGGCGCAGGTCGGTCAAGAAGCGGCGAGGGCCGCGCGCACGGCGGAGGCGAAGCGCGCCTTGGCGCCGGGATCGGCGTGGCCGAAGCCGAGCGACGGCTCGGTGAGTTCCAGTTCGAGCAGCAGCGGCGACCCGTCCTCGTCACGCACCACGTCGACCCGCGCGTACAGCAGGTCCGCACGGCGCAGGCCGTGCAGCGCGGCGGCGGTGTCCATCGCGTCCTCGGCCGCACGACGCAGCGCCGGATCCGGCTCGACGCCGAAGCGCTCCCCCGGCCCGGTGCCCGGCGCTGCCGGATCCGGCAGCATCGCGCCCTTCACGAACGCGTGCGAGTACGTGCCGCCGAGGAAGACCAGCGCCGTCTCCCCATCCCGGTCGACGGTGCGCTGGTAGGGCTGCACGAGCACTACCTGGTCGTCGGCGTGCAGTCCCGCCAGGTGCGCGACGGCGCCGTCCAGCTCGCCCGACGCGAACCGCGCGGCGCCGCGCGAACTCGCCCCCACCGAGGGCTTGAGCACGAAGTCGACGCCCTGCCACGGCGAACGCAGCGGCTCACCGGGGTGGATCAGTTCGGTCGGCACGACCGGGACACCGCGCTCGGCGAGGTCGGCGAGGTAGGTCTTGTCGGTGTTCCAGCGCGCGATCCCCGCCGGGTTCGCCAACGCGGGCACCGAGTCGCACCAGGTGAGGAACTCCTTGCGCCGCCACGGGTAGTCCCAGGTGCTGCGCAGCACCACGAGGTCCGCCGTGCCGAACGACGCCGCCGGATCGTCCCAGGGAGCCCAGGACGCGGTGATCCCGGCTTCGGCCAGCACATCCGGCAGATCGGTGTCGTCGGCGTTGGAGCGCGGCAGTTCCGCGCAGCTCGCGAGCAGGACTCGTGCGGCGGGCCTCAACGGGCGCGGGAGCCGGCCATCTTGCGGCGGTGCGCCGGGCCGATCTGCAGCGCGGCGGTCGTCTCGCCGTCCCATTCGGCCGCGGTGAGCTGCTCGACGGCTTCGACGACGGCCTCGCCCGCGGCGACGTCGGCGACGAGCACGTCACCGAGCGAACCGTCCTCGCCGATCAGCACGAGGCGAGCGCCCGCCTGGCCCATGTTCTCCACGACGGCCCGTGCGGAGCCGCCGTGCGCCAGCGCGAACGCCTTCGCCGTGGCGACCGCCTTCGGCGAGGGGCCGGTGGTCTGCTCGGTGTCCTTGTCGGCTGCCATGCGGGTGATCCTAGACAACGACCCCGACCGCGGGGGTGCAACCGTTACCCAGGCCACCTCTCGGCCACGAGGCTGCGAGAGTGAACATCGGCGGTTCCGCCGCCGACGCGAACGACGAACGCAGGGAGGCACGCATGCGCGCGATCCGGATACCGGCCAATGGCGGACCGGAAGTGCTGGAGTCCGCCGAGCTCGACCAGCCGACGCCGCAGTCCGGTGAGCTGCTGGTGGAGGTGGCCGCGGCCGGGGTGAACTTCATCGACACCTACCAGCGCAGCGGGCTGTACACGGTGCCGCTGCCGTTCACCCCCGGCGTGGAGGGCGCGGGCACGGTTCGCGAGGTCGGCCCGGACGTCACCGAGTTCTCCCCCGGCGATCGGATCGCTTGGGCCATGTCGCCCGGCGGCTACGCCGAACACGCCGTGGTTCCGGCGCGCAACGCGGTGCGCGTCCCGAAGGCGTCGAGGATCGGACGGCGGCCGCGGCGATGCTGCAGGGCATGACCGCGCACTTCCTCGTCGCCTCCACCCACCCCGTGCGAGCGGGCGAGACCGCGCTGGTGCACGCGGCGGCGGGCGGCGTCGGGCTGCTGCTCACCCAGCTGATCAAGGCGCGCGGCGGCAACGTGATCGGCACCGTGTCCACCGCGGAGAAGGGGAGCTGGCCCGCGCCACCGGAGCGGACGAGATCATCCGCTACACCGAGGTGGACGTGGCCGAGGAGGTCCGCGACCTCACCGACGGCCGGGGCGTGGACGTGGCCTACGACGGCGTCGGCAAGGACACCTTCGACGGCAGCCTCTCGGTGCTGCGCCCGCGCGGCACGCTCGCGCTGTTCGGCGCTTCCAGCGGCCCGGTGCCGCCGGTCGACCCGCAGCGGCTGAACTCGGCGGGCTCGGTGTTCCTCACCCGCCCGTCGCTGGCCCACCACATCCTGAACCGCGAAGAGCTGAACTGGCGAGCGGGCGAGATCTTCGACGCGATCCAGTCGAACAAGCTCAACGTCCGAATCGGCGGCACCTACCCGCTCGACCAGGCCCGCCAGGCCCACGAAGACCTGGAAGGCCGCCGCAGCACCGGAAAACTCCTGCTACTCCCCTGACCAACGGCAACGCTCCGCCGCCCGTCAACGACAAACCCGCGCATCCCGGCGGCAAAGTCCAAGAAGGGCGGCGAAGCCGAGTCCTTACGGCGAAGCCGAGTCCTCGCGGCGAAGCCGTGCCTGTATGCGCGAAGCGCATAGCCCACGTCCAAAAAACGACCACCGGCGGGTTCTCAGTTGGTCTCTCGCGAGGACAGCTTTTTCCCTCGGGCGGAGCCACTAGGGAAAAAGATCCCGCAGCGAGAGACCAACTGAGGTTCCGCTACCCGACCACCAAAGCAAAACGACCCCCGGAACGATCAACCAAGCCGACTACGCAGACGCAAGCCGAAGCCGCCGGTCGCCAGTAGCACCGCACCCACGAGCAGGACGATCAACGGACCGCCCAGCGCTCCCCCGGTCCAGTGGTAGAGGGCTTCGGGCACGGCGACCGTCACTCCGATCACGCCGAACACCAGCAGCACGGTGGAGCGCAGCCGCAGGAACGCCGCGAAGCACAGCACTGCCAGCACGAACGTCGTGGCGTAGCTCCACGACTGGTGGCCGACGACGGTCCACTGGGCACCGAACAGCGCGGTGGCCGCGGCGATCCCGTAGCCGACCTCGCGGCGAATCCGGCCCGCGCGGTCCCGGGAGGGCCGTTCGAGCACTCCGCTCGCGCTCAGCGCCGCCCACGCCGCACCGAGCGCGATCAGCAGCACCATTTCGTGGATCTGCTCGGCACCGAACCATTCGCCGGGGACCGACAACACGAATCCGCAGGCGAAGGCGCCGGTCGCCAGCAATCCCGGCACCGATGGCAGCACCGCGCAGGCGGCGCCTGCCACGAGCACGCCCGCGCCGGTGGCGAGCATCGACACGTGCGGCGACCCGTAGTGGTCCAGCCCGGAGCCGACGGCCATCGCCGTGGTCCCGGAGGCGAGCGCGAACAACACGGCCACGATGCGGCTGCGCCGGGAGGGTTCGGCGGCGGCGAGCTCACGCACGGCGCGCGGCGAACCGGCGATGAAGATCCCGGCCGCGACGAGCAGCGCGGTGGCGGCCGCCAGCAGCCCCACCCGAGCGGCTTGGGAGAGGTCCTCCCATGACATCCCGAGCAGCAGCGAGGCTCCGCCCAGCACCAGGGCGCCGCCCGCGTACCCGAGCACTTCCCAGAGGCCGCCGGGTCGCTGCGGGGCGGTTTCGGTCGTCAGCTCGGCCCGCACCGCTTCGCTCTGCTCGGCGGTGAGCGTGCCGCGCTCCACGAGGCGTTCCAATGCCCGCCGCTGCCGCGGGGGCAGTTCCGCACTCATCGTCCATCCTTCCGTCCGTGATCTTCACCCACCGTCTCACGGAAACGGTCGGGCGCACTCACACGTCGGGGACGGAACGGGCACGACGCCGGGTTGTCACATCCAGGGCCAGCCGAGGATCGGCAGGCCGAGCGCGGAGTCCACCGCGAGCGCCACGCACACGATCATCAGGTACGTGTTGGACATGTGGAACAGCCGCATCGGCTTCGTCGGCTCGCCGCGCTTGGTCGCGGAGTGCAAGCGGTGCGCCAGCCACAGGAACCAGGCTCCGGAGGCCACGGCGAACACCGTGTACAGCCAGCCGGTGGCCGGAGCGAGCAGCAGCGTCCACAGCACCATCAGCCAGCTGTAGGCGACGATCTGCCTGGACACGTAGGACGGTTCGGCGACGACGGGCAGCATCGGCACGCCTGCGCGCTCGTAGTCCGCCTTGTACTTCACCGCCAGCGCCCAGGTGTGCGGCGGCGTCCAGAAGAAGATGATCCCGAACATGACCAGCGCGGGCCAATCCACCCGCCCGGTCACCCCGGCCCAGCCGATCACGACCGGCATGCACCCGGCGGCCCCGCCCCAGACGATGTTCTGCGCGGTGCGGCGCTTGAGCACCAGGGTGTAGATCAGGACGTAGAACAGGATCGTGGCGACCGCGAGCACCGCCGCCAGCAGGTTCGTGGTGGCCCACAGGAACCCGAACGACCCCAGGCCCAGCGCGATCCCGAAGATCAGCGCGTGCCGGTTGGAGACGGAGTGGCGCACCAGCGGCCGAGCGCGGGTGCGCTGCATGACCTGGTCGATGTCGGCGTCGGCCACGCAGTTGAGCGCGTTCGCGCTGCCGGCGGCCATGGTGCCGCCGATGAGCGTGGACAGCACCAGCCACGGCGACGGGATGCCGCGTTCGGCCAGCAGCATCGCCGGGATCGTCGTCACCAGCAGCAGTTCGATGACGCGCGGCTTGAGCAGCCCGAGGTAGGCCTTGAGCAGCTCGCCGGGACGCTTCGCGTACCGCGTGGGCTCTGTCGTGGCGGTCTCGGCGGTGGTCACGAGACCGCTCCCGCTCGGGGGCCACCGAGCATCGCACCGTCGGGGAGCGCGGCCGGGACCGCGCCGGGGTGTCCGCCCGAAGCGAAGCGCACCGAAGGCATGGGACTCCTAGTCAGCTCAGGTGACCGGCCGCAACGACGGTGGCCGACCGCTCATGAATAGTAGGCGCGCTACGCCCCACGGCCGCCCGCAGGGGTCCCTGCCCAGGCCTGCGTCCGCGTGGTGTCCGAGCCGCGGCCCCGCCGGTACCGTGGGGTGAGCCATCGGACACGCAGTGCAGGGAACGAAGGTCCGCAGCACGGCGTTGTTCCGGTTGGGGTTCGCCGCACGCGCGGCGAGAACCGCAGCGCACGGCTCTGCGCCGGGCAGCTGCCCGGCCGGTGCCGCAGCACCGGGAACGAGGGTGCGAGCAGGTGCCGACGAGCTGCGCGGACGGCGATCCGCGGCGCGATGCGCGAACGGCGAGGGGTCACCGCCGCCGATGGCGGGCTGACCCGCGATCCTCTCACCCCGGTGGGGGACCGCATCAATTCAGGCGGGCCGCCGCGTGCCCACGGGGACACGACTAGGCTGCCCGCTGGACGAGGGATAACTGCGGTCCGAATCGGTCCGGGTCAGCGGGCGACGCGCCGGAGCCGCAAGGACCGCTTCGATTGAAACTTGGAGCTGCGTCCGTGTCCGTCACCGACGATCTTGCCCGCTTGACCACCAAGCGACTGCCCGCAGACTGGACCGAGTTGGACCAGCGCGCCGTGGACACGGTCCGGGTGCTGGCCGCCGACGCGGTCGAGAAATGCGGCAGCGGGCACCCAGGCACCGCCATGAGCCTGGCCCCCGCCGCCTACGCACTGTTCCAGCGCGTCATGCGGCACGACCCCACCGACGCCGACTGGATCGGCCGGGACCGCTTCGTGCTGTCCGCGGGCCACTCCAGCCTGACGCTGTACCTCCAGCTGTTCCTGTCCGGGTACGGGCTGGAGCTGGACGACATCAAGGCGCTGCGCACCTGGGACTCCAAGACCCCCGGTCACCCGGAGTACTGGCACACGCCCGGCATCGAGACCACCACCGGCCCGCTGGGCCAGGGTCTCGCCAACGGCGTCGGCATGGCCATCGCCGCCCGCCGCGAGCGCGGTCTGCTGGATCCGGAGTCGGCGCCGGGCGAGAGCCTGTTCGACCACCAGATCTACGTGATCGCCTCCGACGGCGACATCGAGGAGGGCGTCACCTCCGAAGCTTCGTCGCTGGCGGGCACTCAGCAGCTGGGCAACCTCACGGTGATCTACGACGCGAACGAGATCTCCATCGAGGACGACACCAAGATCGCGCTGTCCGAGGACACCGCGAAGCGCTACGAGGCCTACGGCTGGCACGTGGTGACCGTCGACGGCGGCGAGGACGTGTCCAGCATCCTCGACGCGCTGGACGCGGCCAAGGGCAAGCCCGAGCAGCCGACGCTGATCGTGCTGCGCACGGTGATCGGCTACCCGGCGCCGACCAAGATGAACACCGGCAAGGCGCACGGCGCCGCGCTGGGCGGCGACGAGGTCTCCGAGATCAAGAAGGCGCTGGGCTTCGACCCGGAGCAGACCTTCGAGGTCTCCGACGAGGTCCTCGCGCACGCCCGCAAGGCCGTCGACCGCGGCCAGGCCGCGCACGCCGAGTGGCAGGAGCGCTACGACAAGTGGGCCGCGGCGAACCCGGAGCGCAAGGCGCTGCTGGAGCGCATCCGCGTCCGCGAGCTGCCCGCCGGCTGGCACGAGAAGCTGCCGACGTGGGAGGCCGACGGCAAGGGCATCGCGACCCGCAAGGCCTCCGGTGAGGTGCTGGCCGCGCTGGCCGACGTGCTGCCGGAGCTGTGGGGCGGTTCCGCCGACCTGGCGGAGAGCAACAACACCACCATGAAGGGCGTCGACTCGTTCGGCCCCGCGCACATCTCCACCAACTCGTGGAAGGCCCAGCCGTACGGCCGGACGCTGCACTTCGGCGTTCGCGAGCACGCCATGGGCTCGATCCTCAACGGCATCGCGCTGCACGGCGGCACCCGCCCCTACGGCGGCACCTTCCTGATCTTCAGCGACTACATGCGGCCCGCGGTGCGGCTCGCGGCGCTGATGAAGGCCCCGACGATCTACGTGTGGACGCACGACTCGATCGGCCTGGGCGAGGACGGCCCGACGCACCAGCCGATCGAGCAGCTGTCCTCGCTGCGCGCCATCCCCGGCCTGTCCGTGGTCCGCCCGGCGGACGCGAACGAGACCTCGTTCGCGTGGAAGGCCGTGCTGGAGGACACCACCGCCCCCGCCGGTCTGGCGCTAACCCGCCAGGGCGTGCCGACGCTGGAGGGCACCGACTCCGAGGGTGTCGCCAAGGGCGGCTACGTGCTGGCCGAGGCGTCCTCCGGCACGCCGGAGCTGGTGATCATCGCCACGGGTTCCGAGGTCCAGCTGGCCGTTGAGGCCAGGAAGATCCTGGAGGCCGACGGCGTTGCCACTCGTGTGGTGTCGATGCCGTGCGTCGAGTGGTTCGACCGGCAGGGCAAGGCCTACCGCGAGCAGGTGCTGCCCCCGTCGGTGCGCGCCCGCGTCTCCGTCGAGGCCGGGATCGCCCAGTCCTGGCACCGGTTCACCGGTGACCTCGGCGAGAACGTCTCGATCGAGCACTTCGGTGCGTCGGCGGACTACAAGACCCTGTTCGAGAAGTTCGGCTTCACCACCGACGCGGTCGTCGATGCCGCGCGGCGAAGCCTGGAGAACGCGCGCTCCCACGCGTGAGTGGAGGTATCCCAGTGACGAACAACCAGAACCTCACCGCGCTCAGCCAGGCGGGCGTGGCGATCTGGCTGGACGACCTGTCCCGCCAGCGGATCACGTCCGGCAACCTGACCGAGCTGATCAACGACTACGCGGTCGTGGGCGTCACCAGCAACCCCACGATCTTCGCGAAGGCGCTGTCGAACGCGGCCGACTACAACGACCAGGTACGTGAGCTCGCCGCCCGCGGTGCCGGCGTGGACGACACCGTCCGCGAGCTGACCACCAAGGACGTGCGCGACGCCGCCGACGTCTTCCGCAACGTCTACGAGGCGGGCGACGACGGCCGGGTCTCGCTGGAGGTGGACCCGCGGCTGGCGCACGACACCGACCGCACGGTCGCCGAGGCGCTCGAGCTGTGGAAGGCCGTGGACCGGCCGAACCTGATGGTCAAGATCCCGGCGACGGTCGAGGGCCTGCCCGCGATCACCCGGGTGCTGGCCGAGGGCGTCAGCGTGAACGTGACGCTGATCTTCTCCGTGGACCGCTACCGGGACGTGATGGACGCGTACCTGGCCGGTCTGGAGCAGGCCAAGGCCAACGGCCACGAGCTGAACACCATCGCCTCGGTCGCATCGTTTTTCGTGTCCCGCGTGGACAGCGAGATCGACAAGCGGCTGGAGGGCCTCGAGGGCGGCCAGGACCTGCAGGGCAAGGCGGCCATCGCCAACGCCCGGCTGGCCTACGCGGCCTACGAGGAGGTCTTCTCCTCCGACCGGTTCCAGGCGCTCGCCGCGTCCGGCGCGAAGCCGCAGCGCGCGCTGTGGGCCTCGACCGGCGTGAAGTCCCCGGAGTACTCCGACACCCGCTACGTCGACCAGCTGGTGGCGCCGAACACGGTGAACACCATGCCGGAGGCGACGCTGTTCGCCACCGCCGACCACGCGCAGGTGGACGGTGACCAGGTCAGCGGCACGAAGGACGTCTCGCAGCAGGTGTTCGACGACCTGACCGCCGCCGGAATCGACCTCGACGACGTGTTCGCGGTGCTGGAGCGCGAGGGCGTCGAGAAGTTCGAGAAATCCTGGGAGGAACTGCTCGACACTGTTCGCGAGCAGCTCGACCAGGCCAAGTAGCGGCTGTTCCACCGCGGGTGTGCCCCGCTCGCAGCCCGGGGCACGCGACATTCCACGGAATTCGCGTGCCCCGGGTGCTGTGACCGGTGAGCCACGCTCATCGGGTGCGCCTGCGGCGGAGGCCGGATCGCCCACCGTCAACGCCGCCTATCGCCTAGACACGAGGAAGAAGATGGCAACCGAAACTTCAGTCGAGATCGCAGACGAGGGGCTGGCAGGGGAGGCTCGCCCGCTGGCCGAGCGGCTGACCTCGGGTGCGGCGGCGAGCGGCCTCGCGGCCGGCGACGCCACCCTCTGGGGCGCGGACGCTGAGAGCGAGGCGTCGATCCGGCTTTCCTGGACCACGCTGCACGAGACTTCCCGCCCGCTGCTCGCGGAGATCGACGCGCTGCGCGCGGAGCTGCACGCCGACGGCGTGGACCGGGTCGTGCTCGCCGGAATGGGCGGTTCCTCGCTGGCGCCCGAAGTGATCGCCGCGACCGCGGGCGTGCCGCTGACCGTGCTGGACACCACCGACCCGGGGCAGGTCGGCGACGCCCTGTCCGGCGACCTGGACCGCACCGTGCTGGTCGTGTCGTCGAAGTCCGGCAACACCGTCGAGACCGACAGCCACCGCCGCATCTTCGAGGCCGCTTTTTCCGCGAACGGAATCGATCCGGCTACCCGCATCGTGGTGGTCACCGACCCTGGGTCACCGATGGAGACGGCCGCGCGGGAGGCCGGTTACCGGCGGGTGTTCACCGCTGACCCGAACGTGGGTGGCCGCTACTCGGCGCTGACCGCGTTCGGGCTGGTCCCCGCCGGATTGGCCGGTGCGGACATCGCGACCCTGCTCGATGACGCGGCCACCGCGTTCGAACTGGTCAGTGCCGATTCCGAGAGCAACCCGGCGATTCGGCTGGCCGCGGCCTGGGCGGCGGCGCACGAGCACGGCGCCGAGAAGCTGGTGCTCGCCGACGGAGGCTCCGGCATCCCCGGCTTCGGCGACTGGGCCGAGCAGCTGATCGCCGAGTCCACCGGCAAGCAGGGCACCGGCCTGCTGCCGGTCGTCGTGGAGAACTCCGAAGCCCCCGGCTTCGCCGACGCGGGCCGCGACGCCACGACCATCGCCATCGGTGGCGCCGTCGACGGCGCGCAGCTGGTGACGACCGGCCCGCTGGGCGCGCAGTTCCTGCTGTGGGAGTTCGCCACGGCGCTGGCCGGGAAGTTGCTCGGCATCAACCCGTTCGACCAGCCCGACGTGGAGGCCGCGAAGAAGGCGGCCCGCGCCCTGCTCGACGGCCCGTCCGGCGGTCCGGTGGTGACTCCGGTGCTGGTGTCGGGACAGATCGAGGTCCACGCCTCCGGCGACTGGTTCAGCGCGGGCGTGGGCACCGTGGCCGAGGCGCTGCGCGCGTTCGTCAAGTCCGCGCCGAGCACCGGCTACCTGGCGGTGCAGGCCTACCTGGACCGCCTCGACGACGCCTCCGCCGCGCTGCTGCGCCCGGAGCTGGCCCGCCGCACCGGGTTGCAGACCACGTTCGGCTGGGGTCCGCGATTCCTGCACTCCACCGGCCAGTACCACAAGGGCGGCCACCAGAACGGCGCGTTCCTGCAGATCACCGGTGAACCCGAGAACGACCTGGACGTCCCGGATCGGCCCTACACGCTGGCGAGCCTGCAACGGGCGCAGGCGCTGGGCGACGGGCAGGTGCTGATGCAGCACAACCGCCCGGTGCTGCGACTGCACCTGACCGACCGGGCCGCCGGCCTGGTCGAACTGGTCAAGGCCGTCCAGGACCTGCACGACGAGAGGGGTGGAGCGTGAGCTCCCGAGACCTGCCGCGCAACCCGCTGCGGGATCCGCGCGACAAGCGCCTGCCGCGGATCGCCGGGCCGTCCGGCCTGACGATCTTCGGCGTGACCGGGGACCTGTCCCGCAAGAAGCTGATGCCCGCGATCTACGACCTGGCCAACCGGGGGCTGCTGCCGCCGGGGTTCGCCCTGACCGGCTTCGCTCGCCGGGACTGGGAGGACCAGGACTTCATGCAGGTCGTCTACGAGGCGGTCAAGGAGCACGCGCGCACGCCGTTCCACCAGACGGTCTGGGACCGGCTGGCGGAGGGCATCCGCTTCGTGCCGGGCTCGTTCGACGACCCGGACGCGTTCGACCGGCTCGCCGAGACCGTCAAGCAGCTCGACAAGGAACGCGGCACCGGCGGCAACCACGCCTTCTACCTGTCGGTTCCGCCGTCGGCGTTCCCGACGGTGCTCACCCAGCTGTCCCGCTCCGGGCTGACCGACCAGTCGCCCGATCAGTGGCGCCGGGTGGTCATCGAGAAGCCGTTCGGGCACGACCTGGAGAGCGCCCAGCACCTCAACAAGATCGTCAACGAGGTGTTCCCCGAGGACTCGGTGTTCCGCATCGACCACTACCTCGGCAAGGAGACGGTGCAGAACATCCTGGCGCTGCGCTTCGCGAACCAGCTGTTCGAGCCGTTGTGGAACGCCCACTACGTCGACCACGTGCAGATCACGATGGCCGAGGACATCGGGCTGGGCGGCCGGGCCGGGTACTACGACGGCATCGGCGCGGCCCGCGACGTCATCCAGAACCACCTGCTGCAGCTGATGGCGCTGACCGCGATGGAGGAGCCGGTGAGCTTCGCCCCGCAGGATCTGCGCGCGGAGAAGCTCAAGGTGCTGTCGGCGACCAAGCCCGTCGGCCCGTTCGACGAGACGACGGCGCGCGGGCAGTACACCGGCGGCTGGCAGGGCGGTTCGCTGGTGCCGGGCCTGCACGAGGAAGGCGGGTTCTCGGACGACTCGACCACCGAGACCTACGCGGCGATCACCCTCGAGGTGGAGAGCCGGCGTTGGGCCGGGGTGCCGTTCTACCTGCGCACCGGCAAGCGGCTGGGCCGACGCGTCACGGAGATCGCCGTGGTGTTCAAGCGCGCCCCGCACCTGCCGTTCGACGACACCATGACCGAGGAGCTGGGCCAGAACGCCCTGGTCATCCGGGTTCAGCCGGATGAGGGTGTGACGATGCGCTTCGGTTCGAAGGTCCCCGGCACCTCGATGGAGGTGCGGGACGTGACGATGGACTTCGGCTACGGCCACGCGTTCACCGAGTCGTCCCCGGAGGCCTACGAGCGCCTGATCCTGGACGTGCTGCTGGGCGAGCCGTCGCTGTTCCCGGTCAACGCCGAGGTCGAGCAGTCCTGGAAGATCCTCGACCCGGTGCTGGACTACTGGGCGGCGCGCGGAGCGCCGGAGAACTACAAGGCCGGGACGTGGGGTCCGCCCGCGGCGGACGCCATGATGGCCCGCACCGGACGCGTCTGGAGGCGACCGTGATCATCGACCTGCCCTCGACCACCACCTCGCAGGTCAACAAGAAGATGGTCGAGCTGCGCGAGACCGGTGGTGCGGTCGCGCTCGGCCGAGTCCTCACCTTGGTGATCGTCACCGGGGACGGCACGGAGACCGAGAAGGCCATCCAGGCCGCCAACGACGCCAGCCGGGAACATCCGGCGCGGGTGATCGTGGTGGCACGGGGTTCGAAGGAGGCCGCGCCGCGGCTGGACGCGCAGATCCGCATCGGCGGGGACGCGGGTGCCTCGGAGGTCGTGGTGCTGCGCCTCTACGGCGCGCTGGCCGACGAGGGCGCCGGTTCGGTGGTGCCGTTGCTGCTGCCGGACGCTCCGGTCGTGGCCTGGTGGCCCACCGAGGCGCCCGAGGTCCCGGCGAAGGACCCGATCGGGCTGTTGTCGCACCGCCGGATCACCGACGCGGCCGCGGCCCCCGACCCGATCAAGTCCCTCCAGTCCCGCGTCAAGTCCTATGTGGAGGGTGACACGGACATGTCGTGGACCCGGCTCACCTCGTGGCGCGCGATGCTGACCGCGGCACTGGACCTGCCGCCTTACGAGGCGGTGACCAGCGCGGTCGTCACCGGCGCCGCGGGCTCGCCGTCCACGGATCTGCTGGCCGCGTGGCTGGGCGCCTACCTGGAGGTGCCGGTGCAGCGGGTGGAGCACTCGCGCGGACCGGGCATCGTCTCGGCGGAACTGCGGCGGCCCTCCGGCTCGGTCAAGATCGTCCGCCCGGACGGCAAGGTCGGCACGTTGACCCAGCCGGGCCAGCCGGACCGGCAAATCGCGCTGCACCGCCGCGAGGTCCGGGACTGCTTGGCCGAGGAGCTGCGGCGGCTCGACCCGGACGAGATCTACGAGGTCACCCTGGGCGGCCTCGGCGGCATCCGGCGCACCGACGAACCGGACCCGGAACCGCCCGAGGCCGAGCAGGACGGTTCGGTTCCGGAGCAGACGGCGGAAGGCGACGCATGACCAAGCACCAAGTCGTCGTGCACCGCGACGGCGAAGTCCTGGCGGCGGCGGCCGCCGCCAGGTTGATCACCCGGATCGTGGACGCGCAGACCGCGCACGGGACGGCATCGGTGGTGCTCACCGGCGGCCGCACCGGCATCGGCGTGCTCGAACAGGTCCGGCTCTCCCCCGCCCGCGACGCCGTGGACTGGGCGAACGTGGACGTGTACTGGGGCGATGAGCGGTTCCTGCCGGATGGCGACCCGGAGCGCAACGAGACCCAGGCCCGAACGGCACTGCTCGATCACGTGGGCATCGACCCGGCCCGGGTGCACCCGATGGCACCGTCCGATGGCAAGTTCGGCGCGGACGCCGACGCGGCCGCCGCGCACTACGCGGAGCTGCTGGCCACGACCGCCGAGCCCGCCGCCGATTTCCCGGCGCCGCGGTTCGACGTGCTGCTGCTCGGCGTCGGCGAGGAGGGGCACACGGCTTCGCTGTTCCCCGCTACGCCGTACGTCCGGGAGGAGCAGCGGGCGGTCGTGGGCGTGCACGACTGCCCGAAGCCGCCGCCGACGCGGATCTCGCTGACGCTGCCCGCGATCCGCTCGGCGGTCGAGGTGTGGCTGATGACGACGGGTGCCGCGAAGGCCGGTCCGGTGGCCGAAGCGCTCGGCGGCGCCGAGTCGGACGACATTCCGGCTGCCGGTGCCGTCGGCCGGGATCGCACGTTGTGGCTGCTGGATCCGGACGCGGCGGCTCAGGTTCCGCACCGGAACTGACCGCGTCGCGTGACATCCGGGCCGTTCGCCTCCTCGTGAGGCGGACGGCCCGTTTCTTTTGCCGACCCAAAGTGGCCTTTCATTATCTTCGCAAATTGGACCTTGGGAATAGCCATTTCCAATCGGAGGATGGTCGGCATGACCGAACCGACCGCCTCCCCCGCTCCGCCGCTGTCCGCCACCGCCCGAACCTCCCTGGGCCGCAGAAAGGACCGGGCGGGCACCGACCGGACGAGCCTGCACGAAGTCCTCGACGCCGCCCTGATCTGCCATCTCGGTCTGGTTCTGGACGGGCACCCGCAGGTGTTGCCCACCGGGTTCGGCCGAGACGGCGACGTGCTCTACCTGCACGGTTCCAGCGGGGCGCGCAGCATGCTCGCCGCAGGCGATGAGCCGCAGGTGTGCGTGACCGTCACCTTGCTCGACGCGGTCGTGTACTCGCGCACCCTCAACGACCACTCGATGAACTACCGCAGCGCCGTGATCTACGGCAGGCCGCGAGTGGTGACGGATCCCGCGGAGAAGGACCACGGGCTGCGCGTGCTCTCCGAACACCTCGCGCCCGGTTCGTGGGAGCACGCCCGCGTCCCGAACGCGAAGGAGCTCGCGGCGGTGACGGTGCTGGCGCTGCCGCTGAACGAGGCCTCGGTGAAGGCGCGCACCGGCCCGCCCGCCGACGACCCGGCGGAATACGCGACGGGCGCCTGGGCGGGAGTGCTGCCGCTGCACCAGCAGTGGGGAACCCCGATCCCCGCCCCGGACCTGGCCGCCGGCATCCCCGCCCCACCGCACATCACCGACCGCCGAACCTGACCGGCCAGGCGCCTCAACTCAACCCACCTCAGACGACCGCCCACCGGCCAACGGGAATATCCACCCCGAGAAGCCAGTGAGCCGATGACTCCTCCGTTCCTTCGGCCGGAGGGATCGCTTAGTCCGAGGGACCGGCGAGGTCAATGCCTGCTTTGCCCCTCCCGGGCGGAGGGGACCGGTCACCTGATGTTCGGTGGTCGACGGTCAGGCTCTCCGAAGCCAGGTGTCGAACAGGCGGTTCCGCAGGGCGTAACGGCAGCGCAGCAACCGCCACTGGCCGTACCTCGTGAACCCGGACGTTCCGCGAGCGCCGGCGAGCAGCGCCCACGCCCCCATCGACAGGTCGTCGGCGATCGCGTTGAGCCGGTACCGCGCCAGCCGCTGTTCGTCGGGCCGCCCGTCGATGAGCTCCGCGGCCCGCCGCCACTCGTCGTCGAGCTGGCAGGTCTCCACCAGCATCGTCGCGATGTCGTGGTGCGGATCGGCGTTGCCCGCGATGTCGAAGTCGACCAGCTGCACGTCGTTGCCCGGTCCGAGCAGCACGTTCGACGAGCTGCCGTCCCGATGGCAGGGCCGCACGTCCCGGCCCGCCGCGCGCAGCGCCATACCGATCCGGCGCACCTGGTCTCGCATCCAGGTGAAGTCCGCCGGTAGTTCCGCGTCCTCCGCGGCCGCGAGCTCCGCCCACTGCTCGGCCTCGTCGAACACGTCCCGATCCAGCGGCATCGCCGGCCCCCGGTGCAGCGCGCGCTTCACGGCGGCGACCGCGCCGAGCACGTCGGCTTCACGCAGGTCGTGCGGCTGCAACGAGTGGTAGGTGCCGGGCAGCCGCGCGTAGGCGATGGCTCCCGCCTCACCGGCCACGGCGCGCACGGCGGGAGCGACCCCGGCGGAGTGCGCGGCGGCCGCGGACTGCGCCACCTGCTCGGTGTCGACGAGATCGGCGAAGGCGGTGAGCAGGACCGTCACGAACAGGTCGTCCAGGTCACCGGTGAGGAACAGGCAGTCGTGCTCGGCCGCCCACCGGGTGCGACCGACCAGCGGCTCCAGCGCTCGCTCGAATCCGGCGTCCCCGCGTCCGGTCACCGCTCGCACCGCGCGGCGGGCGCGGAGTTCACGGGGACCGGGCGTCTCTTGAACGGCGCTCATCCGGCCACATTTCCCACTCCCCGGACGGTAGTGACCGGGTGTGGCCGAACCCGCGACGTTCATGTTTCCGGCCGGTTATCAGGTACCGCTGAGATGTCGCGCAGGTAACCGGGTCGGGCATTCGGCACCGGATCGACGTCCCCGAACGGCTCTTGGGCGCCGAAAGCCGGTGCCCGCCCAACCGACGACCGAACTGTTCAGCACGGAACTCCGGACGGCACCGTCCGGAGTTCCACCCCGATCACGGCTCGGTCAGCACCACCACGCCGTCGTGATCGCTGACCAGGTATTCGCCCGGTACGAAGCGCACGCCGCCGATCTCCACCGGATCGTCGACGACACCATCACCGTTCTTCGTACTCTTGCGCGGATTGGAGCCGAGCGCCTTCACCCCGAAGTCCATGCCCGCCAGCACCGCGGTGTCCCGCACCGCGCCGTTGACGACGATCCCGTTCCAGCCGTTGGAACGGCCGAGCTCGGCGATCAGGTCCCCTACCAGCGCCGTGTGCACCGAGGCCGCCCCGTCGATCACCAGGACCTGGCCCTCTCCCGGCTCGGAGAGGATCTTCTTGAGCAGCGCGTTGTCCTGGAAGCAGGTCACCGTGCGGATGCGCCCGAAAAACTCGGCCCGTCCTCCGTACTGCCGGAACTGCACGTCACAGCTGCGAATGGCCGGGCCTTCGCGGTCCGCGAGGTCAGCGGTCGACAGGTCCATGTACGTCTCCCTCGCCTGAGCCTTCGGCGCCGCGAGGCCGCCCCGGACGCCGAATCGTTTCCGGCGCGACACCGCTGCCGTGGCGGGCGGCGTCGCGCTCGAACCATGATTCGGCAGAGCGTATCGACTGATCATCAGGCGCGAGCCCACACGCGAGCAACGCCACAGCCCGCCGAACGGCCCCTTCTAGGCGGGAACGGCGGTGTCGCCGTGATTGGCGCGCAACCAGCCGCACCATTCGGCGAGACCGTCGCCGCGTTTCGCGGACAACTGCAGCACCCGGATCCGCGGATTGATCCGCTGCGCGTGCGCGATGAAACGTTCGACGTCGAAATCCAGATACGGCAGCAGATCCGTCTTGTTCAACAACACCAGATCGGTACTGCGGAATACGTGCGGATATTTCAGCGGTTTGTCCTCGCCCTCGGTGACCGAGGCGATCAACACCCGATGATGTTCTCCCAGATCGAACAGTGCGGGCGCGGCGAGATTTCCGATGTTCTCGATGAACACCAGGGAACGCCCGGCCGGCTGCAATGAGCGCAGTCCCTCATCGACCATGTCGGCGTCCAGGTGCCCGCCGGAACCGGTGTTGATCTGCACCACCCGGCAACCCGCGACGCGCAGCCGGTCGGCGTCCAGGTGCGTCTCCTGATCGCCCTCGATGACCGAGATGGACATCGTCGCGCCCAGTTCGCGCAGCGTGCGCTCCAGCAGCGTCGTCTTCCCGGAACCGGGGGAGCTCATCAGGTTCAGCGCGAGAATCCTGCGCCGTGCCAACGAGTTCCTCGTGCGCTCGGCCAGCGCATCGGCGACCCGTTGCCTCGGCACCGCACCGTCCGAACAGGACTGTCCGGTCTTGCCGGTCGGCTCGGGGAAATCCGGGCCCGACACCCGCACCCCGGCGCGGCCCGCTGCTGCGTACCCACCGCGCATGGTCTCTTCCACCTCCAGGTGTGGCGTCCAGGCGGACTCCGGCGGATCCGTCCCAACGCGGTAAAGATCATCTCATCGTCGCAGAGAACCGGACGGTTCTCCATACCGGTATGGCCCGTGAATCGAACATCGCGCACACATCACGCGGACAGAGCAATGCGCGCCGTACCGCCGGAAACGGTCAGTGACCTAGCGGCGAGCCGGAACCGTGCGCGCTTGCGGCCGACTCCCCCGGCGGGCACGTCAAAAGGCTCCGCGCATCCGGCGCACCACAGCAGATCACCCAGCAACCGCCCGCCCCCGATGGGCAACGCGCACTGCGGGCATTCGTCGCGAAAAGCGCGCACCACACCGTCCGCATTGCAGACCGCGATGAATTCCCCGGCGACGCGGGTGGTCACGATCTCCCCCTTCGGGAGGTCCGACACTCCCGGCACGTCCACCCACGATTCAGCGGGCTGGTGAACCTCGGACGACACCATACGGGCCTGCTTTCCTGCGACGACGCCGTTGCGCGGTGCGACCAAGCTAAGTCCGCGTCGCCGCGGGGCACAACTCGATGTCGGCCCCAGGAGGCCGTGGAACAGCGCACGGGCGGACCGGAAGGATCTCCGGCCCGCCCGTGCGGACACATCGTCAGCGCCCCTGGCGCTCCTTCAACTTGGTCAACGCCTCTTCGAGGATCGCCAAGCCGTCGGAGTCGCTCCGCCGCTCCTTGACGTACGCCAAGTGGCTCTTGTACGGCTCGTTGCGCCGCGCCTCCGGCGGGTTCTGCTCGTCCTGGCCCGCGGGCAGGCCACACCGAGTGCAGTCCCACTCGTCCGGCACCTCGGCGTCCATCGAGAAGAACGGCCGCGTGTGGTGGCCGTTGGCGCACCAGTAGTCGACTCGCCTGCGCGGGGCCGAGTCGCCTCGCTCCGTCTCACCCATCGGACCCGCACCGACGCGCGTGCCCCGGATCGCGTTACCGCCAGTCATGCACTCTCACCCACCAAGCCGCACGGAGGACCGGCCCACGGGCCGGCCGCTGTTGGTCAACCGCTGCCAGCTCGCCGGACCGTCAACCGATCTTGATCAGCAGCCCGGTACCGATGATGCAGATCACCCAGACCGCGATGACCACGATCGTGATCCGGTCCAGGTTCTTCTCCGCCACGCTGGAACCGGACAGGCTCGACTGCATGCCGCCGCCGAAGAGCGAGGAGAGCCCACCGCCCTTGGCCCGGTGCAGCAGGACCAGCAGCACCAGCAGCACGCTCGTCAGGATCAGGCCGATCTGCAGGATTAGATTCATCACGTCCTCGTTCACACAGCGGTTCGCCACCGAGAGTACCGGGTGGCGTTCATCCGGTGGACCGCCGTCCGCCTTAGCGCCGGTGTTCCATCGTGATGCGGTCGCTCCGGCCAGGAAAGAACCCGCTCGCCGAGCGGGCACGGGTGGTAACGATACCGGTCCGCACGGCCGATCCGGAGACACCGTGCGGACCGGTCGCGATCACGGCAGCGGGCCGCCGGCCGCCATGGCGCTGAGCTTGGTGAACTCGTCGCCGTTGAGGCTCGCACCGCCGACCAGCGCGCCGTCCACGTCGGTCTGGCCGATCAGCTCACCGATGTTGCTGGACTTCACCGAGCCGCCGTAGAGCACTCGGACCTCGTCGGCGATCTCCTTGCCGTACTTCTCGTTCAACGCCGCCCGCAGCGCCGCGCACACTTCCTGCGCGTCGGCTGCGGTGGCGACCTTGCCGGTACCGATGGCCCACACCGGCTCGTAGGCCACCACGACCTGGCGGATCTGCTCGGCTTTGAGGCCCTTGAGCGCGTTGATGAGCTGCGAGGTGCAGTGCTCGACGTGCCCGCCGGATTCGCGGACGTCGAGCTGCTCGCCCACGCACAGGATCGGCGACATGCCGTTCTTCAGCGTGGCGCGCACCTTGCGGTTCACGACCTCGTCGGTCTCGGCGTGGTACTCGCGGCGCTCGGAGTGCCCGACGACGACGTAGGTGCAGCCCAGCTTCGCCAGCATCGGCCCGGACACGTCACCGGTGTAGGCACCGGAGTCGTGCTCGGAGACGTCCTGCGCGCCGTGCTTGAGCAGCAGCTTGTCGCCGTCGATGAGGGTCTGCACGCTGCGGATGTCGGTGAACGGCGGGATCACCGCCACCTCGACCTTCGCGAAGTACTTCTCCGGCAACGCGAAGGCGACCTTCTGCACCAGGGCGATCGCCTCGAGGTGGTTCAGGTTCATCTTCCAGTTGCCCGCGATCAGCGGAGTTCTGGCCATCAGTCGTTCCCCTCCAACACCGCGACGCCCGGCAGGTTCTTGCCTTCCAGGAACTCCAGCGAGGCGCCGCCACCGGTGGAGATGTGCGAGAAGCCGTCCTCGGGCAGGCCCAGGCTGCGCACCGCGGCCGCCGAGTCACCGCCGCCGACGACGCTGAACGCGTCGGAATCGACGATGGACTGCGCCACGCCGCGGGTGCCCGCCGCGAACGCCTCGAATTCGAACACGCCCGCCGGGCCGTTCCAGAACACGGTCTTGGCGGCGCGCAGGGTCTCGGCGAACAGTTCCACGCTGCGCGGCCCGATGTCCAGGCCCATCCAGCCTTCGGGGATCGCGTCGGCGTCGACCACCTGGGTCTGCGCGTCGGCGGCGAAGGCGTCGGCGGCCACCACGTCCACCGGCAGCACCAGCTTGTCGCCGTGGTTGGCCAGCAGCTCGCGGGTCGCGTCGAGCTGGTCGTTCTGCAGCAGCGAGGAGCCGACCTGGTGGCCTTGGGCGGCCAGGAAGGTGTAGGCCATGCCGCCGCCGATGAGCAGCTTGTCCACCTTCGGCAGCAGCGCCTCGATCACGCCGAACTTGTCGGAGACCTTGGAGCCGCCGAGCACCACCACGTACGGGCGCTTCGGGTCGCCGGTGAGCGTGCGCAGCACGTCCACTTCGGACAGCACCAGACCGCCCGCGTAGCCGGGCAGCAGCTTCGCCACGTCGTAGACGGAGGCCTGCTTGCGGTGCACCACGCCGAATCCGTCGGACACGAACGCCGCGCCGTCGCCGACCAGGTCGGCCAGTTCGCGGGCGAACGCGCCGCGCTCGGCCTCGTCCTTGCTGGTCTCGCGGGCGTCGAAGCGCACGTTCTCCAACAGCGCCACGGAACCGTCGGCCAGCCCGTCCACCACTGAGCGGGCCGAGTCTCCGGTCACGTCACCGGCCACCGCGACCTCGGTGCCCAGCAGCTCTCCAAGCCTGCGAGCCACCGGCGCCAGCGAGAACTGCGGGTCCGGCTCACCCTTCGGGCGACCGAGGTGAGCGGTCACGACGACGCGCGCACCCGCCCCGGCCAGCTTCTCGATCGTCGGCAGCGACGCCCGCACCCGGCCGTCGTCGGTGATCTTGTCGCCGTCCAGCGGAACGTTGAGGTCGGCGCGCACCAGCACGCGCCGCCCCCGGACTCCTTCGGACAGCAGATCGTCGAGGTTGTTCACGTCTGCTCCTCATATGAAAAAGAAGGCCCGCACGAGCACGGCTCATGCGGGACCTTCAGCAAACTTCCGACCGTCCGAACTCATGAGCCCGCCGTCCGGACATCCGGCCCCTGCCGACAATCGTCCTGTCAGCGGCGAAGCCGATGAGCAGTGACCACGTACGCAGCCGGACCACCGGCGGGTTCTCAGGTGTCCTCTCGCGAGGACAGCTTTTTCCCTCGTGGCGGAGCCACTCGGGAAAAAGATCCCGCAGCGAGAGGACACCTGAGGTTCCGCTACCCGAGCTCAGAGCAGAACGAGCCCGTCAGGAAAGCTTCGACCCGACCAAGGCAGAGAGGTCGGCGAGGCGGTTGGAGTAGCCCCACTCGTTGTCGTACCAGCCGACGATCTTGACCTGGTCGCCGATCACCTTGGTCAGCGGCGCGTCGAACACGGTCGAGGCCGGGTCGGTGACGATGTCGCTGGAGACGATCGGGTCCTCGCTGTAGCGCAGCACGCCCTTGAGCTTGCCCTCGCTCGCGGCGGCGCGGAAGGCGGCGTTGACCTCCTCGGCGGAGGTCTCCTTGCCCACGGTGGCGGTGAGGTCGGTGACCGAACCGGTCGGCACCGGCACGCGCATGGCGTAGCCGTCGAGCTTGCCGTTGAGCTCCGGCAGCACCAGGCCGATGGCCTTGGCCGCACCGGTGCTGGTGGGCACCACGTTGATGGCGGCACCGCGGGCGCGACGCAGGTCCTTGTGCGGGCCGTCCTGCAGGTTCTGGTCCGCGGTGTAGGCGTGCACCGTGGTCATCAGACCGCGCTGGATGCCGAAGGTGTCGTCGAGCACCTTGACCATGGGGGCCAGGCAGTTCGTGGTGCAGGAGGCGTTCGAGATGATCGTCTGCGAGCCGTCGTACTTGTCGTCGTTGACGCCGAGCACCACGGTCAGGTCCTCGCCCTTGGCGGGCGCGGAGATGACGACCTTCTTGGCGCCACCTTCGTCGACGTGCTTGCGGGCGTCGGCGGCGTTGGTGAAGAAGCCGGTGGACTCGACGACCACGTCGACGCCCAGGTCGCCCCAGGGCAGGTTGCCCGGGTCACGCTCGGCCAGGATCTTGATCGGCTTGCCGCCCACCTCGATGCCCTCGCCGGTGACCTTCACGTCCTGCTCGAGGCGCCCGAGGACGCTGTCGTACTTGAGCAGGTGGGCCATGGTCGCGACATCGCCCAGGTCGTTGGCGGCCACGATTTCGATGTCGTGGTCACTGGCGGTCGCCGCACGCCAGAAGTTCCGCCCGATGCGACCGAAGCCGTTGATGCCTACGCGAACGGTCACGCCTATCTCCTCGGTTACTGACCCTGCCGCCTCGACGCGACGGGTGAGCGGTTGATGGACTCATTCGCACCCTATCGGTCCTCGCCAACTGCACAGACGGCCGGGCGCACCGCTTTCAGGCGAATCTTGATCGAGGACGCCGCGAACTCGGACGAGATCACCCGCTCGAACCGCACGTTCTGCCTTTCGGGTGCCACGACGTGCGACATCCGCCGGTTGACCAGCCGTGAGAGCGCTCTCAAGAATGTTCGGGTCGACCGTGATCGGCATCTCTGCACCGGTCCCGGCGCGGAGATCGCGGGAGCGGTCCGGCGCAGTCCGGCACCCGGCCGGATTCGACTGGAGGAAGGACCCCGAATGGCGCTGCCCGGAAGGCACACCAACGAAGGCGCGAGGGCGTCGAGGCGGCGAGGCCGCGTGGCCGCCGCCGCGCTCGCCGCGGGCATCGGCCTGACCGGCCTGGTCAACGCCCCCGCCGGAGCGGACGTCCCGCCGCCGGACGAGGGCTGGACGCTCAGCTTCGGCGACGACTTCACCGGCGAGGCCGGTGCTCCTCCCGGCCAGGACTGGAAGATCGACACCGGCCACGGCTACCCCGGCGGCCCCGACAACTGGGGCACCGGAGAGATCCAGAACTACACCGCCGATCCCGCCAACCTGGGCCAGGACGGCAACGGAAACCTGGTGATCACTCCGCAGAAGGACGACGCGGGCAACTGGACGTCCTCGCGCATCGAGACCCAGCGCGGCGACTTCAAGGCCGAAGAGGGCGGGGTGATGCGCATCGAGGGCCGCATCCAGATGCCGGACGTGGCCGCGGACAAGGCGCTCGGCTACTGGCCCGCGTTCTGGGCTCTCGGGTCGCCGTACCGCGAAGATCTGTGGAGCTGGCCCGGCATCGGCGAGTACGACATCATGGAGAACGTCAACGCCGAGAACCGCGTGTACGGCGTGCTGCACTGCGACGTCTCCCCCGGCGGTTCGTGCCTGGAGACCGACGGCCTGGTCAACAGCCGCGAATGCCCGGACAGCACCTGTCAGGAAGCGTTCCACACCTACCGGTTCGAATGGGACCGCAGCGGTGAGGTCGAGGAACTCCGCTGGTACGTGGACGGCCAGCAGTACCACTCGGTGCAGGAAACCGACGTGAATCCGACGGCGTGGACGAACATGACTTCGCACGAGGGCTACTTCGTGCTGCTCAACGTCGCGATCGGCGGCCAGTTCCCGGACAAGAACTCCGGCATCACCACGCCGACCGAGGCCACCGAGGGCGGCCACCCGATGCTCGTCGACTACATCGCGGTCTACAACAAGTGACCTGAGCACCTCGGAATCAGGCGGCGGACAACAGAAAGCGGACGGACCGCTCGCCCTGCTACGGGCGAGCGGTCCGTTCGTTCCACCGCGGAATCCGGGACGAGATCAGACCTCGGCTTCGAGGAGTTCCGAGGTGACCGCGGATTCGGTGTCGGGGAGGTTGAGTTCCCTGGCTCGCTTGTCGGCCATCGCCAGCAGACGCCTTATGCGGCCCGCGACCGCGTCCTTGGTCATCGGCGGGTCCGCGAGCTGTCCCAGCTCCTCCAGCGAGGCCTGCCGGTGCGCGAGCCGGAGCCGACCGGCCACCAGCAGGTGATCGGGAGCGGTCGGCCCGAGCAGGTCCAGCGCGCGCTGCACGCGGGCCGCGGCCGCCACCGCCGCGCGGGCGGAGCGGCGCAGGTTCGCGTCGTCGAAGTTCGCGAGCCGGTTCGCGGTGGCCCGCACCTCGCGGCGCATCCGCCGCTCCTCCCAGGACAGCACGCTGGAATGCGCGCCGAGCTTGGTCAGCAGCGCGCCGATGGCGTCGCCGTCGCGGACCACGACGCGGTCGGCGCCGCGGACCTCGCGGGACTTCGCCTGCACGCCGAGCCTGCGAGCGGCCCCGACCAGGGCGAGCGCCGCCTCCGGGCCGGGGCAGGTCACTTCCAGGGCCGAGGAACGGCCGGGCTCGGTGAGCGACCCGTGGGCGAGGAACGCCCCGCGCCACGCCGACTCCGAATCGCACGATCCGCCGGAGACGACGTGCGCGGGCAGTCCGCGCACCGGGCGCCCCCGCGGATCGAGCAGGCCGGTCTGGCGCGCCAAGCTCTCGCCGTCCTTGACCACCCGCACCACGTACCGGGTGCCTTTGCGCAGCCCACCGGAGGTGATCATGTGGACGTCGGAGTGGTGCCCGAACAGTTCGTGGACTTCCTTGCGGAGCCTGCGCGCCGAGGAGCCGCTGTCGAGTTCGGCCTCCACCACGACGCGGCCGGCGACGATGTGCAGCCCGCCCGCGAACCGCAGCAGTGAGGAGACCTCGGATCTGCGGCAGCAGGTCTTGGTCACCGGCAACCGGCTCAGTTCGTCTTTGACCGCCGCGGTCATCGCCACCGGTCAGTCCTCCTCTCCAACGCGGCCGTCAGACTCGCCGCGAGCGCCTCGGGATCGTGCCTGCCCGGCGAGGCGGGCGAGGCGACTGTGTCGAGCAGAGTTTGCGCACCCAGCCCGGTCGCCGCAGCACGAAGCCGATCAGGTGTCGGCACTGATCCGGCGTCCGCGAGAACAGCGTCCACGATCAGCCGGGGTGCGTGCTGCGAGAGTACGTCGAGATGTTGTTCCGGGGAGAACCCCGCGGTTTCGCCCGGTTGTGGGATCAGGTTGAGCACCACCACACGGCTCGCGGTGGTCGT